>NZ_MPDJ01000002.1:420598-626516 GCF_001881565.1 Eisenbergiella tayi | reverse complement strand
GGTTAAAGGAAGACTGATGCTCATATAAACACATTTCCGAATCAAACAAGAATGATACATCATTCTTAAATCCCATATAGATTGCGTTTTCCAGCGTACAGATTTCCAGATCGCCGGTGTCTTCATAAACAGTTCCGTTAAGAGCGTTGTATAATTCCAGGAGTTTCTCCCTGTCATTATACAGCATACGGAAAACCGTATCCTTGTGTTTTTTTACCACATGAAGTTCTTTTTCTTCCATAGACTGCGTTTTTTCTATGGATTGCTTTTCTTCCATGAAATTCTTCGCTTCCATGGAATGCTTTGCTTCCATAGACTGCTCCTTTCTGCAATTGTGCGCAGGGAAGCCATCTGAAAGAATAAGGGCATAATCACCTTCCGTTCAGCAGCTCCTGCCTGTTTAAAATGGATTGTAAGCATAGAGTTTCTGAATAGAATATAGAAAGTAGATGGCGTATAAGCCCGGATTCATAGAAAATTATGCTTGCATTTACTTTAACATGTTATTATCTATATTGCAACTACAAATTGACTTCCGAATTGTTCCTCCCGAATTGTTCCGAATTGTCCCCCTTTTTGACTGCTGAAAGAAAATAATAATAAAAAGTACTTGCATTTTTTCCGGAGTCTGCATATAATAGCATTAAACATATGAATGGTTGTTCATATGTTTGAATGAAAAAATAAGAATAACAGAAATGGAGGGTTCTTTCTATGAAGAGAAGTCACGAACACGCCGAAAGCTGTGAATATATCCATGTACATGAGGATATCGTGGAAAAAGTAAATGACAGAATGCCGGCTGAAGACGACCTGGATGATCTGGCCGATTTTTTTAAGATTTTCGGAGATACTACCAGGATTAAGATATTGTACGTACTGCTTTGTTCGGAGATGTGCGTCTGTGATCTGGCGCAGATACTGAACATGACGCAGTCGGCCATTTCCCATCAGCTGCGGGTATTAAAGCAGATGGATCTGGTGAAGAGCAGACGGGAAGGAAAAACAATTTTTTATTCTCTTGCAGACGGACATATTACTACTATTTTGAGTCAGGGACTTGATCATATTCAGGAGGATGAAGTGAGATGACAAGGAAGATAAAGAAAAGAATGCAGCGTATTCTTATCGGTGCCGCTTGTTTTGCGGCGGCGGTATTGCTTGAAAATCTGGCGCCGGGCCTGCCCTGGTACGTACTGCTTGCCGCATTCCTGGTTTCCTATGTGATAATCGGAGGTGATGTGGTAAAGAGAGCGGTTTCGAATATCGGAAAGGGGCAGGTGTTTGACGAGAATTTCCTGATGACCATCGCTACCGTGGGAGCTTTTTTTGTAGGAGATTATAAAGAGGCGGTTACGGTAATGCTTTTTTATCAGGTGGGCGAACTGTTCCAGACCTATGCGGTCAACCGTTCCAGGAAAAATATTACGGAATTGATGGATATCCGGCCTGATTTCGCCAATGTACGCAGAAACGGTGTGGAAGAGGAAGTGGATCCGGATGAAGTGGCGGTTGGTGAGCTCATTGTTGTGAAGCCTGGTGAGAGGATCCCTCTTGACGGCGTTATTGTAAAAGGCAATTCCAGCCTGGATACCATGGCGCTCACCGGGGAAAGCGTACCCAGAGAGGTACTTTGCGGAGAAGAGGTAATCAGCGGCTGTATCAACCTTACGGGAGTCTTGGAGGTGGAGGTTTCCAAACCCTTCGGGGAATCCACTGTTTCCAAAATACTTGATCTGGTGGAAAATGCCAGCAGCAAAAAGGCGGAGGCAGAGAACTTTATCACGAAATTTGCCAGATACTATACTCCGATCGTGGTTATATGCGCTGCGGCGCTTGCCATCATCCCGCCTCTGTTTCTGGGCGGCTGGTCGGACTGGATTTACAGAGGACTGACCTTCCTGGTGGTTTCCTGTCCGTGCGCTGTGGTTATCAGCGTGCCCTTAAGCTTTTTCGGAGGTCTTGGCGGAGCCAGTAAGGCGGGTGTGTTGATAAAAGGAAGCAATTACCTGGAAGCCCTTGCCGAAACGGAAATTGTAGTCATGGATAAAACAGGTACTCTGACAAAGGGAACCTTTAAGGTAAAAGAAGTGCAGCCAGCCATGGAAGAGTCCCGGGAAGTGATCTCCAAAGAGGAATTACTGGAAATCACCGCCTATGCGGAAAGCTATTCCAACCACCCCATTTCCCTTTCCATACAGAAGGAATACGGAAAAGAACTGGATAAGAGCAGGCTGGAAAGCACGCAGGAGTTGGCCGGACACGGCGTTCATGCGGTGATTGACGGAGCCGATATTTATGCCGGCAATGAAAAATTAATGCAGCAGCAGAAAATAAGCTTTACTCATGCCGCTCAGATTGGTACAATTGTGCATGTAGCCAGAGATAACCAGTATCTGGGATATATACTTATAGCGGATGAAGTGAAGGACGATGCGGCGGCCTGTATCAGCGGGCTGAAAGCGGAAGGGGTGAAGCGGATTGTCATGCTTACCGGCGACCGCAGGGAAACAGCGGAATATGTGGCGTCCCAAATCGGCCTGACGGAAGTGCATTCCGGACTTCTGCCCGGGGATAAGGTGGATGAGGTGGAAAAGCTCATTCAGTCCAAATCGCCTAAGGGTAAGCTGGTATTTGTAGGGGACGGTATCAATGACGCGCCGGTTCTCGCAAGAGCGGATATCGGAATCGCCATGGGAGGCCTGGGGAGCGACGCGGCAATTGAAGCGGCGGACGTGGTCATCATGACCGATGAACCTTCCAGGATTGCCACAGCCATGAAAATATCCCGAAAGACACTGGGCATTGTGAAACAGAATATTGTCTTCGCCCTGGGAGTAAAAATCCTGGTTCTGATATTGGCAGCCATAGGCATGGCCAATATGTGGCTGGCCGTATTTGCCGATGTGGGCGTGGCCGTGCTTGCCATACTGAATGCTATGCGCGCTCTGCGGGTGAAGGGGATTGACTGAATAAAACAGGAAGACCCATATGGAAAAAATACAGCTGGAAATCAGCTTATCAGATGATGAATTAAAGACAGCAATGAGTCGGTATCACTATGAGGATGCCGACTTCTTGCTGTTTTCTCAGGTTTATGGGGAAATAATGGAACGGCTGCAGCCGGTGGGGATGTATGTGTATGGTCCCTTCCGGCAGGAGTTTCCGGAAGCGGAAGAAGAGACGGAAGAAAACGGCTGTCAGGTCATTGTGAGCCTTGGCGGCTGGCCCGACCGCCTTCAGGAGAAGGATACATCCCGCGGAATGCTTACCGAGAGTTTTATGGCGGAATGTATCTGCACGGAGCTTTTGCTGCAGGCCTATGAGGATATGAACAAGAAAATCCGGGAAAAATATGGATTATGGGTGAAGAAAATGCTTTTCCCCGGAGGAGAGCTTCCCCTTGAGTCCATGGAGAAAATATTCCGGAATGTCAGTCAGGAAGAGGTTCATTATAACCAATGTTATGTGCTGTCTCCGAAAAAAAGCGTGGCCTATCTTGCCATGCTTACAAGAAATAAGGATGAAATATGCGCCGGTATTTGCGCTTCCTGCGCCCGCATGGATTGTCCGAACAGACAGCTGGGAGCGGGAAAAGGAGCAGCCGTAAATATGGAAAAAGATCACCACCGGGAACCGATGTGGCCGGATATGTCAGGCGTACCTCTGCCTTATGGTTATCAGCGTATATTTCACAGGAATACAGCCGAAAAGGAAAGCGTGAGAGGGAAAAAAGATGAATAAAGGGCTGATACATTTATATACCGGGGAAGGAAAAGGAAAAACGACAGCCGCCATGGGGCTTGCCCTGCGGGCGGCAGGAGCCGGGAAAAAAGTGCTTATCCTGCAGTTTATGAAAGGCCGGGATACCGGGGAACTGCACAGCATCGCGTATATACCGGCAATCCGTATCCTGCGCAGTGAAAAGGATTTCGGCTTTTTTTCGTCTATGTCACAGGAGGATAAGGAAGCCCTTACCAAGATTCATAACCGCATGCTGGACGAAGCGGTAAGACAGGCGTCCGCAGGGGAAGCGGAGCTGCTTATTCTGGATGAAGTGACTTATCCTGTGAATTGGGGACTGCTGGATGTGGACAAGCTGAAGGATTTTCTGAAGGAAAAGCCGGAGGAGCTGGAGCTTGTCTGTACAGGCAGGGATGCGGCGGATTTTATTGTGGACGCCGCTGATTATATTACGGAGATGCGGTGCATAAGGCATCCGTTTGAGAAGGGGATTCCCGCACGAAAGGGAGTGGAGTTCTGAGGTGGGCGGTGGGCCGGATAAAAAGCTGCCGTACCTCGACCTTCCGTCTGTGGCCCTGTCCGTGAGGGATTCCGTCCGGGAGGAACGGTCCCGGAAGCAGATCCGGGCTGTACCGGACATTCCGATGAGCCCGAGGGCGGCATATGGGACAGGTGAGGCTGTCCCATATGCCCGGTCTCCTCTCCATGGTACAGAATGGATCTGTTTCCGGGACCGTTCCTCCCGGACGGAATCCCTAACGGACAGAGGGACACAGATGGAAGGACGAGGTACGGCAGCTTTTTATCCGGCAGTGTAGGTTATGGAAGAGAGAAATAAGAGATAAAAAAAGAAAAGGGAAAATGGTATGAGGAAAACTTTTAAAATAGGGGGTGTGGTTCTGCTGGCAGTCTTGCTGTTGCTGGCGGTTTTTGGGCTGCGGGGGGATGATTTGATTAAAGAAACGCAAGAGGATGCGTCCCGGGGATTTTATCGGGAGAATCTGGCCCGGCTGCCGGGGGTGAAGGTGACGGCGGACAGTGTGGAAAATGAAAAATTCGGCGCCTCTCTTGCGGTGGATGGGAACAGGAGAGATAGGGCAAGCAGGTGGTCCAGCGCCAACGAAGCAGGACAGCCGGAGCATTGGCTGATGGTGGAATTTCCGGAGGAGAGAAGTGTTTCTTTTGTCAGGCTTTATTGGGAGAGGCTGAATGTGGAAGGGTTTGTTCTGGAAGCTTCGGAGGATGGAGAAAACTGGGTGCAGGCAGCGGATTGGGAAGGGGAACAGGAGGCTAATGCACAGAGTATTGTACTGGATAAAGTGGTGAATGGCAGGTTTTTCCGGATCCGGACAACGGCTGTTTCCACTGCGGAGGAAAATCAGTATCTATATTATCAGAACGTATCGTTGCTTGAGATGGAGCTTTATGAAGAGGTGCCTCTGGTTTATTGTCTGGAGGTGCCGGAAATTCAGGTTAAGGAGGACGGAAGCCGTTATCTTCCTCTGCCTGTGGTTCCGGAGGGCTATGAGATCAGCTTTATCGGAGCGGATTATGAGGAAATTATCGGAGAGGACGGAACGGTGTATCCCACTTTGGAGGAAAAAGATGTTGCGGTGGGGTATCGGGTGTCACGGGACGGGAAATATGAGGATTCTCCGGCGTATACAGTGACGGTGCCTCCGGATGAACGGATATGGGAGACGGAACAGCCGGTTATGGATACACAGGAGGGCAGGGCGGATGAAACCGGGGAGGAAGAGACGGACAGGGAAGAAGTGGTCAATTCATGTCCGGAGGTTACTCCGGGCCTTTCTGAGTGGAAAGGGAAGAGTGGCTGTTTTGTACCGGAAGGTACGGTGCGTCTGGTTCTGCAGACCGGAAGGGAAGAGGAGCTGCTGGGGGCGGCTGAAAATTTGAAAGGTGCCTGGAAGAGCCTGACCGGCTATGAAGCGGAGGTGGTAACCGGGACGGAGGATTCCCTGACAAAGGGAGATATCTATCTGGGCTTTGCGGACAGTTCCCTTGGGCTGAAGGAGGAAGGTTATTTTTGTGATATCAGCGGAGAAAACATCCGGCTGAAGGCGGAAAAGCAGCGAGGGCTGATTTGGGGTGCCGGGACGCTGATACAGCTGTTGGAGAAGGCGGAAGAGGGGGATGGCGGAATACCATGCGGTCTGATTCGTGATTATCCGCGCTATGCAGTGCGGGGGTTTGCCATAGATATCGGCAGAAAAATGGTGTCCATGGATACCCTGAAACAGATAGTTCTGTATATGAGTGAGAATAAAATGAACAATCTGGGGATCCATCTGAATGATAACGAAATCCTTTCCACCAGCGGGAAAAATGACAGTATAGCAAATGCCTTCACCGCTTACGCTGGTTTCCGGCTGGAATCGGAAACAAGGAACAAGAAGGGGGAAGGGATTACTTCACAGGATGGTGCGCTGACAAAGGAAGAATGGAAGGAATTTACCCGCTGGGCAGAGGAAAAGGGAGTACAGGTGGTACCCGAAATTGACACACCCGCCCACAGCCTTGCCATTACACGAGTGTTTCCGGAATATGCTCTGGCCGATGAACCCGATAATGTAGATCATCTGGATTTGAGCAAAAAAGGGACTTTGGAGCTGGTACAGAATATCTGGAAGGAATACCTGGAAGGAGAAGATCCTGTTTTTCCCGAAGAAGGCGTCGTTCATATCGGCCTGGATGAATATTATGGCAGCGGGGAGGATTTCCGCCGGTTTGCCAATGAGATGATCACCATGGTTCAGGAGAGCGGACGTTCGGTGCGTCTTTGGGGAAGCCTGAGCCGGGTAGACGGGAAAACGCTGGTGACTTCGGATAAGGTGCAGATGCAGATCTGGAGCACCGAATGGGCGGATCCGGAAGACATGTATGAGGCCGGCTTTTCCATTATAAATTCCCTTAACAGCAGCCTTTATATCATTCCGGGAGGCGGTTACGACCGGCTGGATAAGGAAGCTCTGCGGCAGTGGGAACCCAACCGGTTCAGCACAGGTACACAGGCTGAGGTGCTGCCGGTTTATTCCGGACGGATGGCAGGAGCAATCTATTGCCTGTGGAATGATACGATTGGCAGTCTGGACGCGGGGATAACGGAGGAAGGGATGTTGGAGCGCTTTATGGAACCGCTGCCTTTGCTTTCGGAAAAGCTTTGGTGAAGAGGAGCTTAGAGGGAATAATGATGAAAAAATTAGAAATTTCATTTTCAGATACGGATGAAAAAGCGATATTGGATGAAGACTCGCTGATTATTGCTATTGATAACAAAACCACTGCTGACGATTTAACGAAGTGTTTTGTATTGGAGTTTGATGAGGACTTACCGGATAAATTGCTGAAACGTCCTTTGATGTTTTATATCTACGATGACTTACCAATCCTGAAATTATATAGGAGCGTATATATTTCCGCATATCAATGGAAAGATTAAGTGGGTATAAATTTATTAGGCTAACAGTGATAATTTTGAAATGACGCGGAGATACCAATATAAACAGGATAGTTTTTACAGCATCATCAGAAACCAGATAGATGATAACTCAGGAGAAACAAAATATGATTTCAGACTATTTGCTCGGAGCGGCCGCTGACAGTTATGGTTTTGACAGAGCATCGTGCCGTTTTATCACATATGGACGTGAGAAAGATAAACAAATGTATACGTTTGATAAAAATAAAAAACAATATATGCTGCGAATTATAAAAAATCCTGCCGACAGTATCGGACAGACGAAGGCTGAGATGGATTGGCTTTTGTATTTGGCTCAAAAAGGCGTAACCGTGCCCTCACCACTGAAGACCGAAAGGGGTGAGCTTGCTTTTTCGGCAGAAGAAAATGGTGAAACCTGCTTTATCTCCGCTTCTCGTAGGATGGATGGTCTGCGATGGGACAAAAACGATCCGAAGCTGTGGAATAAAAGTGTGTTTTATAATTGGGGTAAAACTGTGGGCAATATGCACCTTTTTACAAGAGACTATACTCCTGGGGATGGTATGGAGAAACGTCATGAGTTTTCCATACGAAGTATGATAAGCGAGAATATAAAAGATTTCCCGGCAGTGAATAAAATTGCCGAAAATTTGCTGAAGGAGATAGAGACTCTTCCAAAAGACAAAGACAGCTATGGACTGATACATAATGATCTGCATCCGGGTAATTTTTTGATTGATGGTGAGCATATTCATTTAATTGATTTTGATGGCTGTATGTATTCATGGTATGCATTCGATATCGGAAATGCATTGTATCTTGCGTTATGGCTGGGGCGGAGTGATGAAGCGGGAAATGATTTTACAAACGATATAATTGAGCATTTTCTCAAAGGTTATCTGTCGGTCAATCCAATGAGTGATTTCTGGTTATCTAAAATCCCGTTATTCATGTTGGCCTGCAAAATAGCCTTATTCAGCCTGGGCTGCGATTGCGAAGAACCCGGAAATACGTTTAGTGAGGATATACAAAAGGAACGGGTGCGCAGCATAGAAAATCATGTTTTATTTACAGGCTGCATGGCAGACTATTCACTATTTAGGAATAAATAAAGTCTCTGTATGTGTAACAACTGGTACAGTATAGTGATTTTATTTTATTGTTATTTCGACATAAAAGAAAAGTATCTCAGACGGCTTGAACGTCTGAAATACTTTAAAGATAATATATCTGTTCTAATCTATCAACTTTTCTATAAGCTCTGTCAAATTAAAGATAGTTTCACTAGTTCTGTTTTTACGATTTATTTGGATGAATTGACAATCTGCATGAATAGCCGTTTCTCTGTCCTTGTCCTCATCTCCAACAAAAACAAGTTCAGTGATTGGTACATTAAAATATTCCGCAATCATCTGCAGTCCGCGGCAATTTGGCTTTCGAAAACCACAGCTGAGAGAAGAAACATATAAATCAAAATAGGGCAATAATATTGAGATATCTCTTTTAAATAATTCGTCAGGCATTGCAGTCGGCAGGTCTGTCAATGTAGTAATAAGATAGCCGTTGTTTTTCAATTTTATAAGAGATGGGATAGTATCCGGATATATCTCGGCCTTCAATTTGAGACCGGTATAGAATTGATATACACAATCCCTGATCGGAATATTTTTACCCCAATGCTCTAATGCTTTCGAAAATATGTAGTTTGGTGAAAACTCTTCTTCTCTATTCTATAATGAAGTCTGGGATTAAATGATTTTAATATTTCCACGGATTGTTTTATATAATCTTCAGATACCTTATAATTATAGTAGCTGTTAATTGCTTCAAACCCCTGTTTATAGTAATCCGTCCAGGATGCAGGCATTCCAGCATATTCCATGAGCGTTCCGCCTAAATCAAAGGTGATAATTTTCACTGTCAATCCCTCCGTGAATTATGACTTCATTTTATATTGTTCCTTATATACACGAAACATAAATACCGTCATGCAAAAGTCTTGGTCAAATCCTCATATTTTCAAGAATTTCCTTCTTCACATCTATCTCTTTTTCCGTAAGAGTTTTCCCTTTTGGATATATCAGACATGGTTCCCAAAACAGTTCCTCTTCCAGCGGAATAGCTATACAATGGAACCGTGAAAAAGAAGAGTTGGGAAATAAAACAGTTATGGCAGCGCAGTCCGTATCCTGGCACCGTTTATACATATTTACCGCATTATCCGTTTCACTGATCCGGATATCGTCCAGTTTTTTCTGTTTCAGGGTTTTCATGATTTCCCGGTTTCCCTTATAACGCCTGCCATGGATAATCAGATGGACATCTGCCAAATCCTCAAAAGTAAGAGCAGCTTTTGATGCCAGCGGATGCTCCTCCCGGCAGATGACATACAGGGGATGCCGTGCCAGAGGCATGGAATCAAATAGTTTTTCATTCACAGGTGCGACACCGATGCTCATCTGAGCCAGGCCGGTTTTCACGGCATTGTCGCACTGGTAGTCATAAAGCTCCGTAAGCTTTACGGAATCCTTCTCCAGTTCATGCAGAAAATCCCAGTACATAAAAAGAATGCCCGGTGTAACCGCCAGTGTGATCTGCTGTTCATGGGGAGAAGCCAGTTCCCGGAACAAAGCGTTACTGCTCCGGCAGATGGAGGATGCATATTTTTTCAGAATCAGTCCGTCTGCGGTCAGGGAAACTCCCTGGCGGCTGCGGATAAAAAGAACCGTTCCCAGTTCTTTTTCCAGACTGCTGATAATCCGGCTGATGCCCTGCTGGCTGATATAGAGCTGCTCGCTTGCGCCGGATATGCTTCCGGTTTCACATACCTTTAAAAAACATTCCAGTTTTCTGATTTCCATTCTGATGATTCCCTTCCCGGGCCTTTGTCTGGCTGAGATAATTACTGTCTTTTATTATTATGCTACCACAACACTTTGTTGTATGTAAAGGCTGTTATTGCTGTGACTCGTCAGATGGACACAATGGTATAATGGCACTGGTTATAAACGGAAATTAAAAGAGGTATGGAGGTATTACAAATGAAAGACTTATTCGATCTGAAGGGAAAGGTTGCAGTAGTTGCAGGAGCATCAAGCGGCCTGGGGGCGGATGCGGCAAGAGCTTATGCGGAATACGGCGCGCAAGTGGCTCTGCTTGCAAGAAGAAAAGAAAGGCTGGACGAGCTGGCGGAGGAAATTACGGCAGCGGGCGGAACCGCTTTTGCCGCCGCCTGTGATGTGACGGTGGAGGAGAGTGTAAAGAATGCGGTGGAGCAGGTTCTTACGCATTATGGAAAAATTGATATTCTCCTGAATAATGCGGGAGTGGCCATCAAGGGCTCGGTAGAGGACACCTCGGCGGAAGACTGGGATAAGGTAATGGATATTAACGTAAAAGGGATGTATCTCATGTGCAAATATGTGATCCCCGGCATGCGCAGCCGTCAGTACGGAAAAATTGTCAACGTGGCCTCCGTCAATGCGGTCATGGCATCCAAGACGCTGGCAAGACATTCCTACAATGCATCCAAGGCGGCGGTAAGAGGCCTGACAATGGGGATGGCGGCAACCTACATGAAGGACAACATCACCATTAATTCCGTGGGCCCGGGATTATTTGAGTCGGAAATGACTGCAAATACGCTGTTCAAAAATGAAGAGTATCTGGAATCCTATCGTAAGACAAATCCCGCTTCCCGGCCGGGACGGCAGGGAGAACTGAACGGCACCATTCTGTTTCTTTCCAGTGATGCATCCAGCTATGTGACATCTCAGCATATTCTGGTTGACGGCGGATATACCATCATTTAAGGGAAAAGAGGTCGGTGAAAATCGTGAATGAACAGAAAAAGCTTTTTTACGGCTGGTATATACTTGCTGTGAGTGTTCTGGTAATGGCGTTATGTTATGCGCCGGTGGTGAGCTGCGCCAGTCTTTTTGTGACACCCATCACGGAGGAGTTCGGCTTCGCGCGGAGCGCTTTTACCATAACGAAAACAATCGCTTCCCTGGTAGGAATGGCGGTGGCCCCCTTTTTTGGAAAAATTATGGCAAAAAAGCATATGCATGCGGTCTGGGTAGGCAGCCTGCTGGGAGTAACGGCGGTATTTACAGGGATGTCCTTTGCCTCCACACTGCCTCAGTTTTACATCATTTCTTTTATTCAGGGGCTTTTCACTACAAGTGCGGCCATGCTTCCCGTTAATATTGTGCTGACTAACTGGTTCCGGAAAAAGAGAGGGTTTATCGTCAGCATTGCCATGGCTGGCTCCGGTATCGGAGGAACGGTTCTGAGCAGGCTTATGGGAACTATGATTGTGGAGCACGGATGGCGTTATACTTACCGTTTTCTGGCCCTTCTGATTCTGTGTATCCTGGTTCCTGCCGTGGTTCTGGTAATACGCCGGACTCCTGTGGAAAAGGGCTTGAAGCCTTACGGGGAAGAGATGGATGACACCCTGAAAACAGAAAGGGAAAGACAAAACGCAGGAAAACGCATGGAAAAAGAATGGAATGCCAGCTTGAAGGAGCTTCGTTCTCTGCCGGTGTTCTGGGCTTATGTATTCGGCATCGCTTTGATCGCCTTTACATCGGCGGTTATCATACATATCCCGTCGGCAGTCGTGGATGCGGGCTATACCATGGAAAAGGCAGCGTCCATTTCCTCCCTGTATCTGTTGATTGCCGTACCGGGGAAAATGATTCTGGGATATATTTTTGACAGATTCGGCGTTCGTGCGGGCATCCTTTTCGGAGGAGCGGTATTCCTTCTTTCCATGCTCTCCCTTCTTGTCATACAGCATCCGCCGGTACTGTATTTAATGGCAGTTTTCTTCGGATTCGGAGCATGCTTAAGTACGGTGAGCCCGTCCATCATAGCCAGCCGTACCTTCGGAACGAAAAATTATCCGGAGATTTTCGGGGTGACTACGATGCTGGTTAATGGAGGCTATGCCATAGGCGTTCCGGTAATCGGTCTTTTTTACGATATGACCGGCTCCTATTATCCTGCATGGATAGTGATGGGGATACTGGCTGTCCTGATGACTGTTTCCCTGCTGTACAGCTATCAAAAGAGCAGAGAATATGTCAAATGAAAAGGAGGCTTACGACAGCGGAAAGCTGTGGTAAGCCCCTTCCTTCCGGTATTGTCTGGGGCTGACCTGATAGTAATTTTTAAACGCGGAAGAAAAATGCTCGATAGAGGAATAACCCAGGGCTTCGGCTACGGAGGTAATGCTCCGGCTGCTGTCCGTCAGCAGGATGGCTGCGGCGGACATACGGGCCTCCGTTTTTTTCTGGAGAAAGGTTTTGCCGTAATGCTTCTGCAGAAGCCGTTCCGTCTGCCTGGTTCCCAGCCCCAGCTTGACGGCGAGCTCCTCCAGAGACAGGTTCTGGTATTCATACAGAAAATAATCTTCTATAATCACCGCAGTCTTATCTGTGGTGATTAAGGATCCGGAGGGTGCTCCGGATCCCTTTTTTTCTTCAAAATTACGGACCAGACGGATGAGGATCTGCCTCAGGAGGGATTCCACCTGAAGCTGATATCCGGTATAACGGTTTTCCAGTTCCGTGAACAGATCCTCTACCAGAGGGGAAACATTATGGGTATCCTGGCCAAACCAAAAGGGAGTTTTTTCCAGAAGGGCGAGAATCTGCCCGGAGCCGTCGGCCTCCGAACCGGTTACGGGCTGGGAACGGCGTCTTTTCTCCGCCTTCAGATAGATACAGTACTCGCACATGGGGTCCTCCAGGTGAGGAGTCTGGGCATGCTCCACGTGGGGGCCGGTCACGTAAAGCGTGCCGGGAAGGATATCATAAAAACGTCCGTTGATGCGGGCGCGGCCATAGCCATTGGGAACATAATGGATTTCATAGCTTCCGCTGCCGTGGCTGTGGCTGGGAACGGTGCGTAAAAATTTTTCATATATGATATTGAGGGCCTGGAACCGGGTGTCGCCGATGGTAAAACGGATATCCAGATCACTGAAGTTTGTGCGCATAGTTCGGATCCTTTCTGAAAAGCGGTACGTTTGAGAAGCCATGGTCTTTTATCCTTACTGTAGCGCGTCCCCGCCCGTAAGTCAAGGCTTCCGGGGATTTGAAGCCGAATGGGCTGCGGCGGGCAAAAGAGTGGGACGGGTTTGCTGAATAATGAAAAAACCTTCGCTGATGCGACATATATTATTGAAAGTTGTCAATTCCTTCTCTAATACTTTTTTACGGAAGCTTTTATAATAGAGCTATCAGTCGAAATTAAAAATTATTTTTAATAAGGAAAGGGGTACGACAATGGAAAAAATGAGAATGAGAGGGGCGACGCTGCCCGGCAACAGCACGGTGGAAATGAAAGATATGGAGATCCCCAAGCCCGGACACGGACAGGTGCTGATTCAGACGAAGGCGACCACCATCTGCGGCAGCGATATCCGCTGTATTTACAGGGAACATGTGGGAAAAGGGCCGGAAGGCTATATCCCCGGTATGGTGGCAGGCCATGAACCCTGCGGTGTGATTGTGGAAGAGGGCGAGGGCCTGAGACGTTTCAAAAAAGGGGACAGGGTCATTGTTTACCATATTTCCGGCTGCGGTGTCTGCAATGACTGTCGGAGAGGCTATTACATATCCTGCAAGAGCCGCTTCCGTCAGGCTTACGGCTGGCAGAGAAACGGCGGAATGGCTCCTTATATCCTCGCGGAGGAAAAGGACTTAATCGCGCTGCCCGACGAGCTGACCTATAAAGATGGGGCACAGGTTGCCTGCGGCTTCGGTACGGTTTATGAAGCGATTGAAAAAATCGGTGTCTGCGGAAATGATGCGGTACTGGTAACGGGCCTGGGACCGGTGGGACTGGCAGCCCTTATGCTTGCCAAAGCCATGGGAGCGAATATGCTCATCGGCGTGGAAATGAATGATTACCGTATCGGCCTTGCCAAAGAGCTTGGACTTGTAGATTATGTGTTCAAACCGGATGAAGCCATGGAAGGCATCATGAAGGTGACAAACGGAAACGGTGTGGAAAGATCCATTGACGCCAGCGCCAGTGATCCGGGAAGACAGCTTGCCATCCGTGCTACAAGGGAATGGGGCAAGATCGCGTTTGTTGGTGAGGGCGGAACCTGCAGCTTCACACCCAGCCCTGATATCATTCATGGACAGAAGACCATTTACGGTTCCTGGGTAACCTCTCTGTGGAGAATGGAAGAACTGGTGGAACGTCTGGTACGCTGGGGCATCCATCCGGAAGATCTGATTACCGATGAATTCCCGATTGAAAAAGCGGGAGAGGCTTATGCGCTGATGGCCGGAGGAAACTGCGGTAAGGTAGCAGTGGTATTTGACTGAGATTCACAGATAACGAAAACAGGAAGTAACTGTGAGGACAGCTGACAGTTACGACAGGAGGAAAAATGTCGGAAGTTATTGAACAGAATAAAATCCCCCGCAGGGCTCTCTATACGGGAGAGACCATCCCTGCGGTGGGGCTGGGAACCTTCGGTTCCGATAAATATGGCCCGGAACAGGTATCTGAGGCGGTATATGGCAGCATAAAGGCGGGCTACCGCCTGATAGACTGCGCGGCTGTGTACCAGAATGAGGATCGCATCGGCGAGGTGTTAAAACGTGTGCTGGAGGAAGGCATTGTGGAGCGTAAGGAGCTTTTTGTCACCTCCAAGGTATGGAATGACATGCATGGCGATGGACAGGTGCTGGAATCCTGCAGGAAAAGCCTTCAGGATCTGCAGCTTTCCTATATTGATCTTTACTTTGTGCACTGGCCTTTTCCTAATTACCATGCGCCGGGATGTGACGGAGATTCCCGCAACCCGGATTCCAGACCTTTTTCAGCGGAAGAATTCATGTCTGTCTGGAGACAGTGTGAACAGCTGGTGGAGGAAGGACTGGTCAGATATATCGGTATGTCCAATATGACGGTGCCCAAGCTGAAGGCCGTATTGCCTTTGTGCAAAATCAAGCCGGCAGCATTGGAAATGGAGCTCCATCCCGGATTCCAGCAGCCGGAATTATTTGACTATGCGGTTTCCCAGGGAATCCAGCCCATCGGTTACTGCCCGATAGGCTCCCCTTCCCGCCCGGAAAGAGACAGGACGGCGGAGGATGTGGCGGACACCCAGATGCCGGAAATCGTGGAGATTGCTGAAAAGCATAATATCCATCCAGCTCTTGTCTGCCTGAAATGGGCGGCGCAGAGAGGACAGATCCCGATTCCCTTTTCCGTTAAAGAACCGCAGTTTGTGAGCAATTTAAAATGTATTACCGAGGATCCTCTCACAGAGGAAGAGATGGAAACCATCCGGAAGGCGGATAAGAACTGCAGGCTGATAAAAGGACAGGTATTCCTCTGGCCGGGAGCCAAGGGCTGGGAAGATCTGTGGGACTTAGACGGTGAAATAACAGGCGGAGGAAAGTGATATGTTAAAAGGAGTACCGAAAATTTTATCTCCACAGCTTCTGAAGGTATTATGTGAAATGGGACACAGCGACCGCATTGTGATTGCGGACGGGAATTTCCCCGCAGAATCCATGGGAAAGGATGCGATTGTAATCCGTATGGACGGGCACGGCGTACCGGAAATCCTGGATGCCGTCCTTCAGGTATTCCCTCTGGATTCCTACGTGGAAAAGCCCTTCAGCCTTATGGAGGTTATGCCCGGGGATGATGTGGAAACGCCTATCTGGGATACTTATGAAGAGATTGAGAAGAAATATGAGTCCCGGGGAAAAGAGGCCATCGGCCATATCGAACGTTTTGCTTTTTATGAAGAAGCGAAGAAGGCGTATGCCATTATTGCAACCGGAGAAACGGCTCTTTATGCCAATGTGATGCTGCAGAAGGGTGTGGTGACGGACTGATGGCTCAGGCTGATAACACCCGGATGACGGAGGAACGGAAGATGAAAGATTATCTGGAGCAGATAGATAAGGTTATTGCTGAAGGAAAATACAAGGATAACTGGGATTCCCTCAGCGCCCATCCCCTTCCCGGCTGGTTCCGGGAGGGAAAATTCGGGATTTTTATCCACTGGGGCGCTTACAGCGTTCCCGCCTTTGGCAGCGAATGGTATCCGAGAAACATGTATATCCAGGATTCCCCGGAGTTTGAACATCATGTGAAAACCTATGGGCCCCATAAGGACTTCGGCTATAAGGATTTTATTCCCATGTTCAAGGCGGAAAAATTCGATGCCGCCAGGTGGGCGGATCTGTTTGAAAAAGCAGGGGCAAAATATGTGGTGCCGGTTGCCGAGCATCATGACGGCTTTCAGATGTACCGGAGTGAAATCTCCCACTGGAATGCCTGGGAGCATGGCCCGAAGAGGGATACGCTGGGCGAACTGTGCGAAGAATTTGCCAAAAGAGGGATCGTAAACGGCGCTTCCTCCCACCGGGCGGAACACTGGTTTTTCCTGGGACACGGAAAAGAATTTGATAGCGATGTGAAAGAACCTCTGGTTCGCGGCGACCTTTACTGGCCCTCCATGCCGGAGGCGGATCATCATGATATTTACAGCAAACCGGAGCCTACGGAAGAATATTTGCAGGACTGGCTGGTAAGAACCTGTGAGATCATTGACCGCTACCGTCCCCGTCTGCTTTATTTTGACTGGTGGATTCAGCACAATTCCTTCAAGCCTTATCTGAAAAAGCTGGCAGCTTATTATTATAACCGGGCGGAAGAATGGGGCGAGCAGGTACTTATCAATTACAAGCATGACGCCTTCATGTTCGGTACCGCTGTTGTGGATATTGAAAGAGGACAGTTCGCGGATGTGAAGCCTTATTATTGGCAGACGGATACGGCGGTTGCCCTGAATTCCTGGTGCTATACGGAAAACAACACATACAGGCCTGCCTCGGACATCATCTGTGACCTGGTGGACATTGTGAGCAAGAACGGAAATCTTCTGCTGAATATCGGACCGAAAGCCGACGGCACCATTCCCGAAGAGGATGAAGCGATCCTTCTGGAAATTGGTGAGTGGCTTAAGGTTAACGGAGAAGCGATTTACGGCTCCCATGTATGGAGAAAATACGGGGAAGGCCCCACCCAGGTGGTGGAAGGCCAGTTCTCCGACGGAATCAAGAAGGAATTTACCTCCGATGATATCCGCTATACCATGAACGGCGGCAATCTGTATGCCATTGTCATGAAATGCAGTGAAAACGGAGAGTATACCTTCCCTGCGCTGGGAGAGCAGGACGCATCCAAGAAGCCTAATTTCCACGGGATTATTAAAAAGACGGAAGTGCTGGGCTTTGACGGGGAATGCTGCTGTACCAGAGATGAAGCAGGCTTCCATGTGAAGGTGGACGGTGTAAAAAGCGATAAGCCGGTGGTATTCCGGATTGTGCTGGATTAAGCAAAGGAACATGTTATCAGGAAATACAGAAAACGGCGTAGCTTCGGCTATGCCGTTTTTCTGTATTTTCGAACCTTAGTAATCAGGAAAAATAAGCCTGAAATGAGCATAAGGAAAATTGTGAACCATGTCGGATTTTTACAATAGTGAAATGGAGATATATAATATAATAGTCTCTGTGAAATGAAAACATCCGAAAAAAGAGGAGAATGCTTATGAACTGGGAGCCATGGACAGGCTGTTATAAAATAAGTGACGGCTGTACAAATTGTTATTTTTACGGGCCGCATGCGAAACGCTATGGACAAAACAACGTTGAGAAAACGGATAAATTCGACTGGCCGATAAGAAGGAATGCGAAGGGCGAATACAACATTAAAGGAAACAAAATACTGGCTACCTGCTTTGCGACTGACTTTTTTCTGCCCGAAGCGGACGAATGGCGGAAAGAAGTCTGGGCTATGATCAGGGAAAGGACGGATATCGATTTTTTGATCCTGACAAAGAGGATAGACCGTTTCCTTGTATCACTTCCGGAGGACTGGGGCGGGGGATATGACAATGTGAATATCGGATGCACCGTGGAAAACCAGGCAAAAGCCGATGAAAGGCTTCCTTTGTTTTTATCCTATCCGATAAAGCGTCGGTTTATTGCCTGCGCGCCGCTTTTGGAAGCGATAGATTTAACGCCCTATCTTGACGGAGTGGAGCATGTTACCGTCGGAGGGGAAACGGGGCGGGATGCCCGGGAATGCGATTATGACTGGGTGCTGGATATCCGTGAGCAGTGCGTAAAGGCAGATGTTACCTTCTGGTTCAAGAATACAGGTTCTCTCTTTAAATATGACGGCGCGGTGCAGAAAATAAATCCGTATAAGCAGACCGGTATGGCGAAAGAGCTGGGTATTAATATATTAAATGGCAAAAGGCTGTTTTGACAGGATGATATTGCCGGGTATTCTCTGTTCCGTAAAATAGTTCTTCCAAGTAATTCACATAAATTGTATAATAGAATCTGCGATTCATACTTCAGGATGCGTACTTCATTTATGTTGGATTACAGGGGAACAGGACAGGAGAAAAGATATGGAATACACAACATTACTGCTGGATATGGACGGAACCTTTCTGGATTTCGGGGCGGCTGAACGCTCTGCTTTCTTCCGGGCCATGGAAAATAACGGCTATGAGGCCGACGAAAACACCTATAAGCTTTATTCCCGGATTAATCATGGTCTGTGGGAAGCCTTTGAACGGGGAGAAATAGACAAGCAGACCCTGCTTTTCACACGGTTTGGCAGACTGTTTGAAAGTATGGGAGTTGAAGGGGATGGAGCGGCTTTTGAAAAGGAGTACCAGCTTCTTCTGGGTGAAGGACATGAATTAATGGAGGATGCCTGGGAGGTGCTGGAATACCTGTATAAAAAATATGACCTTTATGTGGTCACCAACGGGGTGGAAGCAACCCAGCGCAGCAGATTAAAGCTTTCGGGCATAGAAGGTTTTATGAAGGATATTTTTGTGTCTGAGGCGGTGGGATATCAGAAACCTCAGATAGAATTTTTTGATTATTGCTTCGCCCATATTGACGGCTTTGAAAAAGAAAAAGCCATGATTATCGGGGATTCCCTTACCTCAGATATCCAGGGAGGCAACAACGCGGGGGTTGCCTGCTGCTGGTTTAATCCGTCGGGAAAGGAACGTTCTTTGGAGCTTCGGATTGATAAGGAAATAAAAAGTCTTAAGGAGTTACTGCAATTTCTGTAAATTTGGTAACTGTTCAGCCCTCCCCTCCGCCAGCCTAGAACGCGTCCCTGGATCCCGCCGCCCTTTGCCCTGCCGCATCCCCGGCCATAAAGAGGATCCTGTAAGGGGCGTTATAAACACGCCGGTCCTTAGGCTGCGTTTTGGCAGCCTTAGTACCGTTGCGTGGTTATCCGAGCGGAAGCGTCCCCTCTAAGGACCTCTTTATGGCCGGGGATGCGGCAGGGCAAAGGGCGGCGGGATCCAGGGACGCGTTCTAGGCTGGCGGAGGGGAGGGCTGAACAGTTACCAAATGTGTTAAAAACCTTCTGGCGATAGTGGACAAATATGCATTTTTGTTGTGGACAACGGAAATGCTGGTATAGAGTCCGCTGTCGCCTATTTCATATACTTTTGTCTGCGGATTGCGCAGTAGCGGCCGGGAGGAGGCGGGCACAATCCCCACGCCAAGGCCGGCGTCCGCCCAATAGACAGAGGTTCTGGCATCATCATTCATGCAGAAGCAGGAGGGAGAAAGCCCTTCCCTGGCGAAGGCCTCACGCAGAGGGGCTTCCCATCTGCGGTAGATTATCAGCGGAAGGCGGCTTAAGGCTTGCAGGGATATGGTATCGCGGAGGAGGATGCCGGAGATATTGGCGCTGTCGGGAAGGTTGGAACCGGCGCTGCCGCGGACATCGGAAAAACAGGCTTCGGTTCCCACGGCAAGCATGGGCTCGTGGCGGAGTGTGGTGCAGGCGAATTCTTCCCCGTGAAATGGGGTGCGGACGATAGCCAGCTCGATCAGGTTGGAGCGAAGCTGTTCCAGCAGCTGATAGGTATTCGCTTCATATAATTCGAAACGGATCGCCGGGAATTCGCTGTGGAAGGCGGACACCCATTCGGGGAGCAGGCTGCAGCCCACAGAGGATACAACTCCCAGTCGGAGCGCGCCGGTCAGCCCGTTGCGGTAATCCAGAAGTTCTTTTTTGGTTACTTCAGACAGTTCCAGCATGGTGACAGCTCTTTCATAGAGAAGCTGTCCGGCTTCCGTAAGCTGTATTTTCCGGGATCCTCTTTCGAATAGTACGCAGCCGAATTCTTCTTCCAGGAGCTTCATCTGGGTACTCAGCGGTGGCTGGGAGAGGTTCAGTTTTCTGGCGGCGCCGGAGATGGTGCCTTCTTTTATTACGGTGACAAAATAGGTTAGTTGTTTTAAATCCATGGGGGGTGGCCTCTCTGGGGGGGGGCGCTTCGTGAATTCCTGCCATCTGCCGTCCGCGTTATCGCCGCCTCCGCACACAGGAACCCCGTGCCATGCCGTGTTCCCTGACGGGGCCTTCTAAAAACGCCGGTCCTTAGATTGCGTCCTGTGCAATCTTAGTACCGCTGCGTTTTTAGCAGAGCGAAAGCGTGCCCCACCAGGGAACACGGCATGGCACGGGGTTCCTGTGTGCGGAGGCGGCGATAACGCGGACGGCAGATGGCAGGAATTCACGAAGCTGGAAAATAAGTTCAGTGTAGGTTGAGATAGAAAGTCTATAAAAGTAAGTATATGAAAAAGATATGGGTTATATATAAATATAATAATTTTCATATATTTGATTTTATGATACGATAGATGAGGAATTTTGGCAAGGATATTGTTGAGTGGCAGTTGATGCGGGCGGACGGGCTGGTTAGTTGGGATGGCTTGTGTGTTTTGGAACAGGGTCTGCATGGATGGCTGGGAATTGAAGGAGTGAGGGTGTGAAGAAATTACTTGTTTATTTGAAGGATTATAAGAAGGAGACGGTTCTGGCGCCGCTTTTTAAGTTGTTGGAGGCTTCTTTTGAGTTGTTGGTGCCTTTGGTTATGGCGGCTATTATTGATACGGGTATCGGTAATGGGGACAGGGGGTATATCGGGAAGATGTGCCTGGTTATGATAATGCTGGGGGTGGTCGGGCTGGTGTGTTCGATTACGGCTCAGTATTTTGCTGCGAAGGCAGCGGTTGGGTTTGCGGCTAAGATGAAGCATGCTTTGTTTGCTCATATTCAGGGGCTGTCTTTTACGGAGATGGATACTATCGGGACTTCTACGTTGATTACGAGGATGACGAGTGATTCGAATCAGGTACAGAATGGGGTGAATATGGTGCTGCGTCTGTTTCTGCGTTCGCCTTTTATTGTGTTCGGGGCTATGGTTATGGCTTTTACGATTGATGTGAAGGCGGCTTTGATTTTTGTGGTGACAATTCCGGTGCTTTCTGTGGTGGTTTTCGGTATTATGATGGTTACGATGCCTCTTTATAAGAAGGTGCAGGGAGGGCTTGACAGGGTTCTGGGAATTACGAGGGAGAATCTGACGGGGGTGCGTGTGCTGAGGGCCTTTAATAAGGAGGAGAGTGAGATTGCCCGGTTTGAGGAGAGCAATGATGGGCTGACTTCGATGCAGAAGTATGTGGGTAAGATTTCTGCGCTGATGAATCCTGTTACTTATATTATTATTAATGGCGCGGTTATTGTGTTGATTTGGATCGGAGCATGGCGGGTGGAAGGCGGGATAATTACGCAGGGGGCTGTGGTGGCTCTTGTGAATTATATGTCTCAGATATTGGTGGAGTTGATTAAGCTGGCTAATCTGATTATCACGATTACTAAGGCGATAGCCTGCGGGAACCGGATTCAGGGTATTTTTGAGATTCAGACGAGTATGAAGGATCCGGGGGATTCTGATGGGAAGGATGGAAGCGAAGCATTCCATAGAAACGAAGCATTTCATGGAAGCGGGGAGTTCCAGGGGGATGAGCTGTCTCGTGAAAGGGCGGCGCAGCAGGATGGGGTTCCGGCGGTGCGGTTTGAAAATGTGGGGCTGACCTATAAGAATGCTGGGGCGGAGTCTTTGACGGATATTAATTTTACGGCATATAAGGGGCAGACAATCGGGGTTATCGGGGGGACCGGTTCGGGAAAATCTTCTCTGGTAAATCTGATTCCCCGTTTTTATGATGCTACCAGGGGACGGGTGCTGGTGTGCGGGAAGGATGTAAGGGAGTATAGTCTGGAGGAGCTGCGCAGGAAGGTGGGCGTTGTCCTGCAGAAGGCGGTTTTATTTAAGGGGACAATACGGGAAAACCTGCTTTGGGGGAAGGAGGACGCTACGGATGAGGAGATTTACCGTGCGTTGGATATTTCCCAGGCCAGGGAATTTATAGATACCAGGGAAGGGGGGCTGGATGCGCCGGTTGCCCAGGGCGGAAAAAATCTTTCCGGGGGGCAGAAGCAGCGTCTTACTATCGCCAGGGCTTTGGTGAGGTCGCCGGAAATCCTGATTCTGGATGACAGCGCCTCCGCACTGGATTTTGCCACGGATGCCAGGCTTCGTAAGGCTGTCAGGGAAATGAAGGACAGTCCTACGGTGTTTCTTGTTTCCCAGAGGGCTTCCTCCATCCGTTATGCGGATCAGATCATTGTAATGGATGATGGGGAAATGGCGGGAATCGGTACTCATGAGGAGCTTCTTGAAAGCTGTCCGGCTTATCAGGAAATTTATTATTCCCAGTTTGAGAAGGCAAAGGAGGCTTAAGATGGCAAAGGGAAAACAGAAAATAACTGCACAAAAAGATACGTTTGTCAAGGTCCTGCGCTATTTGAAGCCTTATTGGTTCTATCTGGGGCTATCCCTGTTTTTTGCCGCGGTGAGCGTGGCGCTGACTTTGTATGTGCCAAAGCTTACAGGGCGGGCTATTGATCATATTATTGGGGCGGGAAAGGTGGATTTTCCTGCTGTACTTGCTATTTTAAAGCAGATCGCCGTCGCTATTGTTTTTACCGGGCTGGCCCAGTGGATTATGAATATCTGCAATAATAAAATGACTTATCATATTGTGAGGGATATCAGGAATGAAGCCTTCCGGAAAATTGAAATCCTTCCTTTGAAATATATTGACAGTCATTCTTATGGTGAGATTGTCAGCCGGGTAATCGCGGATGTGGATCAGTTTGCGGACGGTCTGCTCATGGGTTTTACCCAGCTGTTTACAGGGGTGATGACCATTGTGGGAACCATTCTCTTCATGCTGGCTACTAATGTGGGGATTACTTTTGTGGTGGTATTGATTACGCCTCTGTCCTTTTTTGTGGCGGCTTTTATTGCGAAGCGGACGTTTACCATGTTCCGGCTGCAGTCGGAAACGAGGGGAGAGCAGACATCCCTGATTGATGAGATGATAGGAAATCAAAGGGTGGTGCAGGCTTTCAGCCATGAAGAGAAGGCAATGGAGCAGTTTGATGAAATCAATGACCGGCTGGAAAAATGCTCCCTGAAAGCTATTTTTTATTCTTCGATTACAAATCCGGCTACTCGGTTCGTTAACAATGTGGTATATACAGGCGTTGGCCTGGTGGGCGCTCTGACTGCGGTTGCGGGGCGGATCAGCGTAGGTGATTTGTCCTGTCTGTTAAGCTATGCCAACCAGTATACGAAGCCCTTTAATGAGATTTCAGGGGTGGTGACCGAGTTGCAGAATGCCCTGGCCTGTGCGGGACGGATTTTTGATTTGATTGAGGAAGAGCCGCAGGTGCCGGAAAAAGAGAATGCAGTGGATCTGGCCAATGCGTTCCGGGGGAAAATAAATCTGTCCCATGTGTATTTTTCTTATGCGCCGGAACAGAGGCTGATTGAGGATTTTAACCTGGCGGTAAAGCCCGGGCAGAGAGTGGCGATTGTGGGGCCTACCGGCTGCGGGAAGACGACCATGATCAATCTGCTGATGCGTTTTTATGATGTGGACAGCGGTGAAATACAGATAGACGGTACGGATATCAGGGATATGACAAGAAAGAGCCTGCGCACCGGATTCGGAATGGTGCTTCAGGATACCTGGCTGAAGGCGGGGACCATCCGGGAAAATATTGTGATGGGAAAACCGGATGCCACGGAGGAAGAAATTGTGGCTGCCGCGAAGGCGTCCCACGCCCACAGCTTTATTAAGCGTCTGTCTGATGGATATGATACGGTGATCTCGGAGGATGGGGGAAGCCTGTCCCAGGGGCAGAAGCAGCTGCTTTGTATCACAAGGGTTATGCTTTGCCTGCCTCCCATGCTGATCCTGGACGAGGCTACATCCTCTATCGATACGAGAACGGAAATGAAAATCCAGGAGGCCTTTGCCCGCTTGATGGAGGGCAGGACCAGTTTCATCGTCGCCCACCGTCTTTCCACTATCCGGGAGGCGGATGTGATTCTGGTGATGAAGGACGGTAAGGTGATTGAGCAGGGGCGGCATGAGGAACTGCTGAAGGCGGAAGGTTTTTATGCACAGCTTTATAACAGCCAGTTTGCCGTGTGACAGGAAATAGCAGAGTGTTAAGCTATGAAGGGATAACTGGTTTCATAGGATTTCGGGTACAGGCTTTTCCGGCGGAAAAAGGAAAAGCCTGTTTTGGTTTCATTGACAAGGAATTTAGGATCGCGTATGATAAAAATAGTTTTTCCCGGCCGGTTACGGCTTCTCCTTAGACGGAAGCTTAACGCTGTAACAGGAAATGAGCAGTCTGTCTTTGGAGGATAGTAGGGGAACGATGAAGTATCAATTATGAGAGGATTAAATAAAAAATGAATTCGATGGAAAACACAAATAATGACTATTTTGAACGCTTTGCCTTTGGCGACAGCTCGGAAATGGCAGACGAACTTTTGGCGCTGGTACTGTCCGGAAAGAAAACGGCGACAGTCTCGGTGGTATTGGAGAGCGATCAGAAACCAAATGTGGGCGATTTATCACTGGTACTTGACGGGCGCGGCAATCCGGCCTGTGTGATAAAGACGGTGCACCTTGAAACGGTGAAGTTCTGCGACCTGACTTGGGATATGGTAAAGCTTGAGGGTGAGGACGAAACCTTTGAACAATGGAAGGCGGGCAATATACGCTATTGGACACGGGACGCCGCCAGGCGAGGCTATACTTTTAACGATCAGACGCCCATTACGTTTGAACGCTTCGAGGTTGTCGAGGTGATGTAAACAGATGAAGTTCAAAGTATTTCCGGCATCAGCGGCATATGACAGTATTAAGCAAAGCAATGCAGATCAGCGTGCGCATGAATACAATGACAGACAGGAAGGCGGTGTAAGGAATGGGATTCTGGATTTATATGTTTCTGATGGATTTACTGATACCGATATGTATGTTTGGCTTTGGAAAGAGATTTCAGAGCAGGCCTCCGCGGGAGATCAATTCGGCGGTCGGTTACAGGACCTCCATGTCCATGAAAAATGAGGATACCTGGCAGTTCGCCCATCATTATATGGGAAGGATCTGGAAAATTTCCGGTATTGTCACGGGTGCCATCACCCTGGTTGTTTTCCTGTTTTTATATGGAAAAGGCGAGGATACGGTGGGAACTGTGGGAGGGGTGCTTTGCTTTATCCAGATGATCCCTTTAATCGGTGTTGTTGCACCCACGGAAAAAGCGCTGCATAAAGCTTTTGATAAAGACGGGAAAAAGTGTCTGAGCCAGAAAAGGAAGGAAACATGAATATAGACAGAGGGAAAGCGGAAGCAGCTTTTCGTGATTACGTGAGTCATTATAATGCGGAGGAAGAAAAAGTCCGTTTGAAAATTGAGCATACCTTCCGGGTGGCCGGACTGTGCGAACAGATAGCCAGGTCGCTGGAGCTGGAAAAAGAGGAACAGGATCTGGCCTGGTTTACCGGGCTTCTTCATGATGCGGGCCGTTTCGAACAGCTGAAAAATTACGGAACCTTTATAGACGCCGATTCCATTGATCATGCGGAATACGGAGCGCAGATCCTTTTTGAACAGGGAAAAATCAGGGATTATACAGAGGATGCATCGGAAGATACGCTGCTTTGGAATGCGGTACGGTATCACAGCGCGTACCGCATTCCCGATATGCCGGATGAGAGGACGGAAAGGTTCTGTCATATCCTGCGGGATGCGGATAAAATAGACATTCTGAAGGTGAATGTGGATTTCCCTCCGGAGGAAATTTATAATGTATCTTCACAGGAACTCAGGAGCTGTCCGGTTTCGGAAGCCGTAATGGAGGCTTTTTACGAGGAGCATGCCATTCTGCGCAGCCTGAAGAGGACGGCTGCGGATCATCTGGTGGGACATATTTCCCTGGTTTTTGAACTGCAGTTTCCGGAAAGCAGGCAGATTGTGAAAAGGCAGGGATATCTGCTGAAGCTGATGGATTTTGAGTCGCAGAACCCGGTCACAAGGGAGCAGTTCCGTAAAATCAGGGCGTATATGACAGAATATATGGAACGAGGAAGCCGGTAAAATACCGTATAAAGCAAAAGGACGGCAAAGAAAGCGGAAGGGCAATAAGAGAAAAGAGGTTTGGTTATGTGGATAGCATTTGCGTTCGGTTCGGCTGTTTTTGCAGGTTTAACAGCTATTTTGGCAAAGTGCGGGATTAAGAACATAGATTCCAACGTCGCGACAGCAATAAGAACTATTGTCGTTCTTGCCTTTTCATGGCTTATGGTATTTATTACGGGATCCCAGGGAGGGCTTTCTGAGGTCAGCACACGGACCCTTGTATTTCTGATACTTTCCGGAATTGCGACAGGGGCTTCTTGGCTATGCTATTTTAAGGCACTGCAGCTGGGCGATGTGAATAAGGTTACGCCGATAGATAAGTCTAGTACAATTCTCACCATGATATTAGCGATTATTTTTCTGAAGGAAGGGATTACATGGATTAAGGCCGCAGCCATCGTTCTGATCGCCGTGGGAACATTTCTGATGATTGAAAAGAAGAAAACGGAAGGGACAGGGGAGCAGAATGGTAAATGGCTTATTTATGCTTTTGGCTCGGCTGTTTTTGCGAGTCTGACTTCCATACTCGGCAAGGTTGGCATTGAAGGGATTAATTCCAATTTGGGAACGGCCATCCGTACAATCGTTGTATTGATCATGGCATGGATTGTTGTGTTTGTTACTAAAAAACAGAATACGATACGAAGCATAGATAAAAAGAGCTGGATCTTTCTGATACTCTCCGGATTTGCGACAGGGGGTTCCTGGCTGTGCTATTACAGGGCGCTGCAGACAGGGCCTGCGAGCGTGGTGGTTCCGATAGATAAACTCAGTATTCTGATTACGATAGGGTTTGCATATCTGGTATTCCATGAAAAGCTGAACAGGAAATCAGCGTCGGGATTAGTTCTGATAGTGGCAGGCACATTGCTTATGCTGCTATGATTGCGAGTCAGGCAGCGGCTTCTATTTTGTATATAGTTATTTTAAAGAGATCGGATGTATTTGCATCGGATCTTTTTTAGTGATTCAATTTCTGCCGTAAAAAGAATACATGCGAGTCGATTACAGGGAAGATAAAATTCGTAAAATTTGGGAATCCTATTAGGAATCAATGGCAGAAAGGAAAAAACAATGATACAGGAAGGAATTAACGGCGTCTGCATGGCGCTTGCTGACAGCGTGCCGGGAGTATCCGGCGGTACGATAGCTTTTATAATGGGATTTTATGACCATTTTATAGCATCCATCAATAATGTGGTATTCGGAAAAAAAGAAGAAAAGACAGAAGGACTCAAATATTTATTAAAGCTTGGCGTGGGATGGGCGGCGGGTATGATTGCCGCTGTGCTTGTGCTTTCCGCATTATTTGAAAGCAAGATTTACCTTGTCAGTTCTTTATTCATAGGTTTTATTCTCGGCGCTATCCCTCTTATTATATCGGAAGAAAAAAAGAATATTAAAATTGGGATAAAGAATGTGATCTGCCTGTTGGCAGGAATTGCTGTTGTTGCTCTGATTACCTATTATAACAGCAGATCAGAATCGGCAGGCATGGATTTATCCGTGTTTTCTTTGACGGAAGGGATAAAGCTGTTTCTCATCGGAATGGTGTCCATATCGGCAATGTTTTTGCCGGGAATATCAGGATCGACGCTGCTGCTGGTGTTCGGCGCCTATATGCCTGTTGTTACGGCGGTAAAAGAGATTCTGCATTTCCATTTTTCCTATATCCCTTCCATGCTGTTTTTCGGCTGCGGCGTAATATCCGGCGCGGTATCGGTAGTGAGGATAATCAAAATATGCCTGGAGAAATTCCGGCCCCAAACGATATTTGTTATTCTGGGTATGATGATCGGTTCGCTGTACGCCATTGTAATGGGGCCGACGACCTTATCGGTACCTAAAGAAGCCCTGAGCTTTTCCAACTTCAATATAATAGCCTGTCTGGCGGGACTGGCAATAGTATTGGGTCTGCAGAAAATCAAGGAAAGACGAATCAGCAAGGGGATATGACTGCTGTTTCTTTGGGAAAATAGCTTCATTTACGCGAACTTTATAGTTTTTTTATAATTAATTTAGCACTCACCTCTTGACTCTGCTAATAATGCGTGTTATATTACATGTAGAACAAAGGGAAAGACATAAAGACAAAGATACAAAAAGCATGATACACCGAAAGAGGTCGGTTACTTTTTATACCAAAGTCAGTACCCGCGTTCCAAACTTGTAAACAAAACTATATTATTTACGAAAAGGAGCGATTGATTATGTTGATGCCTAGTATTTTTGGAGAAGATTTATTTGATGACTGGATGAGATTCCCGTTCGGAAGCTACAATGAAAGCAGCCTGATGAAGACCGATATCAGGGACAATGATGGACACTATGAGCTGGATGTCGATATGCCCGGTTTCAGCAAAGAAGATATTAAGGTGGAATTGAAGGATGGCTATCTTACCATCAGCGCTTCCACGAAGAAAGATAACGATGAAAAGGACGAAAATGGCAAATACATCAGAAGAGAGCGGTACATGGGATCCTGCAGCAGAAGCTTCCAGGTTGGAGATTCGGTAAAACAGGAGGATATCAAAGCAAAATTTGAAAATGGCATCCTGAAGCTGTCTGTACCGAAGGAAGAAGCACAGCCCAAGGTAGAAGAGAATAAGTATATAGCCATCGAAGGATAAAGCCGTACTGTATCTGACAGGATTGATACAAAGAATGGAGGAATGACATATGTTGATGCCCAGCATTTTTGGAGAAAATTTATTTGATGATTTTATGGATTTCCCGTTTGATGATAAATGGGAAAAAAGAATGAATAAGGAGTTTTTTGGAAGGAAGAATCCGCTGTACGGAAAAAATGCGGCACGCCTGATGAAAACGGATGTCCGTGAAACAGATTCTGCCTACGAACTGGATGTGGATCTGCCCGGTTTCAAGAAGGACGAAATCCAGGTGGAGCTGGAGGATGGCTATCTCACCATCAGTGCAGAGAAAGGCCTGGATAAGGAAGAAGAAAAGAAAGGCAAATATATCCGCAGAGAACGTTATGCAGGTGCATGCAGCCGTACCTTCTATGTGGGAGAAAATGTAGAGCGCTCGGATATCAGGGCGAACTTCAAACATGGTATCCTGAAGCTTTCGGTTCCCAAGACAGAAGAGAAAAAGGCTGTGGAAGACCACAACTATATTTCCATTGATGGCTGACGGAATACGCCGGCCGGCTGGGAAATAAATCAGTTTCCATATTTTCTGATATAGTCCTCCAAAGCAGGGCGCCCCGATAAAAGAATTATTTTATCGGGGCGCTTTTTTGGCGCTTTTTGTGGGTGTGGTCTTTCCCTTTCAGGCAGACTGTGATAGACTTAACAGTTAGAAATACAAAGCCTGAATAAGAGAAACATACGAGGAATCAGATATGGAAAAAAAGAGTTTGAAAACAGCGCCGCCGGTATTATCAGCTTCGCTGCGGGAAATTGAGGATGGCCTGGCATATCTGCAGGATGCGCGTCGGGAAGACATGCTGGTGGAGCAATGCCGCATCAGAGGACTGATGGCTGAAAATGAGGATTTTTATAAGCTTAACCTGGAGGGCGTGGTTTTTGAAAACTGTACCTTTTTTCATTGTAATTTTGAAAAGGCAAGCTTTATTGACGTGCAGTTCAGAAACTGTGATTTTTCCAACAGCGTTCTGGATGACTGCTATTTTAACCGATGTGAATTCCTGTTTGTAAAAGGCGTGGGCGCCGATTTCCATGAAAGCCTTCTGAAAGAAACAAGGTGGGAGGAATGCAGCCTGTCTTTTGCCAATTTCAGCGGATCCAGATGGGAATCTGCCAGCCTGGCCGGATGTGATATGCAGGAAAGCTATCTTGCGGACTGCCGTTTTAAAAAGGTGGAGTGGAAGGATTTGAACTTGAAGAGGGCCAGTTTTTTCCATACGTCGCTGAAGGGGATGGATTTGAGGGGCAACGATGTGGAGGGAATAATTGTGTCGGAAGAGAAAAATGAACTCAGAGGGGCTGTGGCGGATATTTATCAGGCCGCAGATCTTGCAAAGCTGATGGGCATTGTAATAAAATAAAGGTTGGAATGCGGAAAGGAAGGCAGATTATGGCGATTGATAAAGTAAGAGAATATTTAAAACAGTGGAGTGCGGACGGAAGAATCAGAGAATTCCAGGTATCCAGCGCTACGGTGGAACTGGCGGCGCAGGCCCTTAACTGCGAAGGCAGCAGGATTGCAAAGACGCTGTCCTTTGAGACTGCAGACGGGTGCATCCTCGTTGTAGCAGCCGGAGACGCAAAAATAGATAATGCCAAATATAAGACCAGGTTCGGGACAAAGGCGAAAATGATTCCGGCCGCGGAAGTGGAAGAAAAAATCGGACATGCGGTAGGAGGTGTCTGTCCTTTTGCGGTAAATGAAGGCGTGAAGATTTATCTGGACGAATCCCTGAAACGGTTCCATACCGTGTTTCCTGCCTGCGGCAGCAGCAACAGTGCTATTGAACTGACCATGGAGGAACTGGAAACATATTCCGGAACCGGGGAATGGGTGGATGTCTGCAAAGGCTGGGGAATGGACGAGAAATCTGCTTTGGGGCAGGCGATGTGAAAAGACGGGTAGACGGATGATGGTGGAGGAAGAACAGTTTTTGTCTTTCCGGCTGTGGAAGGAGCATAAAGGAGTCGTTTTTCTTTTCGGCCTTTTTACGTTGCTTTTCAGCGCTTTTTACTTAATACTGATAGGCGGCTGGCAGGCGGAAGGTGCGGCGGAGTTGGGTAAATTGATAATAGCCTTCGGTTTGCTATATATGGGGCCGGGAATTATGTGCAGTCTGCTGGGAAGTGTTTTGCTGGCAGGGCAGAGTGAGGAGTGTTATTCTCTGTTCCTTCTGAGGCGTCTGCCGGGTTTTGCAGTAGAAGCGTTTGTCTCAGGAATCATAGGATTCCTTTCTTCGATCGGAGTGGTTATAGGGCTGTTTCTGACCGTGAGGAGAAGAGGTTGTACGGAAAAAGAAAGAGAGAAGGACTGGAAGAAGTTTGCAGACGGCAGTGTGGGATATGCGGTAAATGCGGAGGAGAATGCGGCGTGGCTGTCGGATAATAACAGGAATAATACGGAAGGTGCGGCCGTGATATTATCCTGCGGATTGATGGCTTCTCTGGGAAATCTTATGCTGAGCAGCAGCTTAGGGGAAGGAAAGCTTCCCGGAAAGGCTTTTGACAGGGGGCTTGAGATTTATGTGCGTCTTAAAAGTTATTTTGACAGACTGGTAAAATCCGGTACTGCAGTGATACTCAGCTGTTCTGTGACAGCGATGTCTGCATTCGTATATGATGCAAATAATGTAGTCAGGCTGGGCATGCTGGGAACCGGCAGAAAACATGACCGCTCCATAGCTGTTTCTGCTCTGGCAGAGTGGGCCAGGGCTGTAGGAATCGATAATAAGACTATCCCGTCCGGTTTGCTGGCTTTTGTGCTCTGGCTGCTGATTGCGGCGACAGTCTGCCTGTATGGATATCATTTTTACAGATGTTTCCGGCTTTACTTCTGGAATGAGACGTGGGAAGCGACATATCGGGAAAAACTGGAGCACAGCGGTGTGGCACCTAATATCAGCACGGTGCCGTTTCCCAAATGGTAGGGAGTATCGGAAGAATGGCGGGTGAAAAGGAGTTTTTTTATTGCACAAGCGTGTATATCTATGGTAGGATGAAGGTAACAAAATTCTATTGAGGCCGTTAGCGCCTTGTCATGTGTGGGTTATGTGAGTCTTGAAGAAAAATCTCCCTGGAATTCCGAAGATGACGGAGAAAAGAATAGGCGGAAAAAGGAAGGGGCGGCCGGATGCGGCGGGCTTTTCATTTGGAGGAACGAATGGATAAAAATCAGATATTAAAGCAGTATTTTGGTTATGATAGCTTCAGAGACGGACAGGAGCTGCTGATCGACAGTATTTTGCGGGGACAGGATGTTCTGGGAATCATGCCTACCGGAGCGGGGAAATCCATCTGCTATCAGGTGCCTGCCCTGATGATGAAAGGGATTACGCTGGTTATTTCACCGCTGATATCCCTGATGAAGGATCAGGTGGGAGCCTTGAACAGCGTGGGAGTGCATGCCGCATATCTGAACAGTTCACTCACACAGGGACAGTACCGGAAGGCGCTGGAATATGCGAGAGCCGGGCGATATCCGATTATATATGTGGCCCCGGAACGGCTGGTTACGGAGGAGTTCCTGGATTTTGCCCAGAATGCGGATATTTCCATGGTGGCGGTAGATGAGGCGCATTGTGTATCCCAGTGGGGGCAGGATTTCCGTCCCAGCTATCTGAAAATCGTGGAATTCATTGCCCGTCTTCCCAAAAGGCCTGTTGTGGGAGCGTTTACTGCTACGGCTACTAAGGAAGTAAGGGATGATATTATTGATATTCTGATGCTGCAGTCTCCGGAGGTGCTGACAACAGGTTTTGACAGGCCGAATCTTTATTTTGGAGTGCAGACCCCTAAGGATAAGTACGCCACTATGAAAAATTATCTGGAAATGCACAGAGAAGAAAGCGGAATCATTTACTGTCTGACCAGAAAAGTGGTGGAAGAGGTATGCGACAGGCTGCGGAGTGACGGCTTTCCTGCTACCCGTTACCATGCGGGGTTAAGTGATACGGAAAGAAGGCAGAATCAGGATGATTTTATTTATGACAGGTATCCTGTGATGGTGGCGACCAATGCTTTCGGAATGGGGATAGATAAATCAAATGTACGGTATGTGATACATTATAGTATGCCTAAAAATATGGAGAGCTACTATCAGGAAGCCGGCAGAGCCGGAAGAGATGGGGAACCTGCGGAATGTATTCTGCTGTATGGCGGGCAGGATGTGGTTACGAACCAGTTCTTTATTGACAATAACCAGGATAATCAGGAAATGGATCCGCTTACCAGGGATCTGGTGACGGAGAGGGATCGGGACAGGCTGCGGAAGATGACCTTCTACTGCTTTACCAATGAATGCCTGCGGGATTATATCCTCCGGTATTTTGGGGAGTATGGATCGAATTACTGCGGTAATTGTGCCAATTGCCTGAGCCAGTTTGAGGAAGTGGATGTGACGGAGATTGCACGGGCCTTAATCGGATGTGTGCTGGCGTGCAGGCAGAGGTATGGGACGAATGTGATCATTGATACCGTACATGGTGCGAATACGGCGAAAATCAGACAGTACCGGATGGATGAGAATCCTCATTATGCGGAACTGGCAAAGGTGCCGACGTATAAGCTGCGGCAGGTGATGAATTACCTGATGCTGAATGAATTCCTGGCGGTGACGAACGATGAGTATGCGGTGGTGAAGCTCACCGGGAAATCGAAGCTCATTCTGGAAGAGGATGAGACGGTGACCATGAAGATGGCGAAGGAGCAGGAGCATCCGGCTAAGGCGGCGGGAGAAAAGAAAGGGAAGAAGAGCAGGGGAGCGGCGGCCTTTGAACTGGATGAAGAGGATGAGAAGCTGTTTGAAATCCTGCGGGGCCTGCGGGCGGAGCTGGCGAAAAAGGAAGGGGTGCCTCCGTATATTGTGTTCTCGGATAAATCGCTGGTACATATGTGTGTGATCCGTCCTGTGAATAGGAATGAGATGCTTTCGGTATCCGGAGTGGGCGAATTTAAGTATGAGAAGTATGGGGAAGTGTTCCTGGAGAAGGTGATCGAATTTAATAAAGAGCATGGGAAGACGGATGATCCGGACAGTTTGGGGGCGGTGGAGTTTTCCAGTCTGGATTATGATGTGGTGCAGGATTATGAAAGGGATGCGGCAGAGAGCGGGGACGAGGCTGCCGTGAAGAGTTCGGCGGGGAAAAAGAATAAGACGGAATTTGTGATGACGGAAGAGATTGCTTCCCAGCTGCATTACTCTGCGAGGATGTCCTTAAGTGATCTGGTGGGACAGATGAATGATTTGCGGGATGAGAGCACGATGAAGCGTCTGACGATAAAGGCGGTGGAGCAGATGCTGCTAGATGAGGGGCTGTTTGAATTGAAATTCGTCAACCGGATGCCGCTGCGGAAGATAACGGAGTATGGGACGGATTTCGGGATTGGAGCGGAGACGCGGATCAGCTCGAAGGGGAATGAGTATGAGGTGTTTTACTATACGGAGGAGGCGCAGAGGGGGATTGTGGAGCTGCTGCTGACGGCGGAGAATGGTGGGAAATAAAGAGGATGTGTGGGCCCTTTCGACTGGTTTGGTGTCAGTCGGGAGGGCTTTTGTTTGTATTAGATTAGGCATCATCAGCTTTTAAATAATAGTTTTGTTTTGTTCATTTTTATATGCTATACTAATAAAAAAAAAGCGATAAATCGGAATTTAACGAGGAATATATATGATGAAACCAGAAGAATACGCATGGAATGAACATGAAAGGCAATTATATATTGAAAATAGAATAACTACTCCATCTTCATATAAAATAAAAATTATTGATGATGTAGATAAAAGAAATGAATTAGAGCAGATTTTGGAAAGATTATCCCAAAAAGAATTAGCAATTTGGGCAAGAAAAAATGCTAAAAGATTCATTTTTTATATAAATATTGGAGATGAGGAGTCAAAAAATGATATAATTTCTAAGACTAGTGATATTTTACAAAAGAGAATTGATAGTAAAATAAGTGCATTTGAATTAAGAAATGCAGGATTTTTAGCTAATACCCTTGCCCAAAATTCGATTAATGAAACAAGTAAATTTTCATCAAGAGTTTATGCTCAAGCTATTGCAACCGGACATATGAGAGGTCATGCTATTGTATCATCTGATTATGCAGTAAAGGTTATTAATCTTTTGAATAATAACAGTAAAATTGAAGCTAGTAACGAGCGAAATAAACAGATAGACTTAGCTAAGTCTGTATTATCAGAACGAACTACAAATTCCGGTTTGTAGGGGGAGAATAGCGCGCAAAATGAACGTCGTAGGGAGGATACAATATGAAGCAAGATATTGTAGTAAAATTTGTTGAAGCAATCAATAATCAAAACCTGTCACTTATTATTGATATGATGTCAGAAGATTTTTATTTCATTGATACCTACGGTAATAAAGAAAATAAGGAACAAATGAAAATAGGTTGGCAAGGGTATTTTAACTGGTTTCCCGATTATCTCATTGAGATTTATGATTACATTGAAAGTGATAAATTTTCCATAATTATAGGAAAAGCAAGTGCTTCATATTTGGGAAACAAAGAAAAATATTGCGAGTTTCCCGCTTGCTGGAAAGTAATAATTAAAGGGAATCAGATTCAAACATGGCAAGTATTTTGTGACTCAAAAAAACAGTTGGATTCTATGAAATAGATTGTTGGAGAAAAGGCGGCAGTATTTATTTCACATAGACTCTCATCTTGTAGATTTTGTGAAAGGATACTTGTATTTGATAAAGGGCAGATTGTTCAGTGTGGAACTCATGATGCTCTTCTGAAGGAGCAAATGGGAAAGTATTATGAGTTGTGGAAGGCTCAAGCACAATATTACCAATAAATGAAAATACTAATACCATATCGTTATTATTCCAAAGTATAGAAAAAAAGTAATGTATGGTAAGGCCAAAGAAGATGTTAGAGAAATAATAAACGCGCTGTTAAGATATAAAAATATTAATATTATGTCAGGTGCAGTTTGCATAGACCAGGTGCATTTAAGTGTAGTAATACCGCCGAAAATAAGTGTCTCAGAACATGGGATATTTAAAAGGAAAATAGTACACTAATGGTTTACGATAGGCATCCAGAATTGCAGAGTAAATGGAATCCTTTTGGGCCAGAGGATATTTATGTTGATGTATATAAAGTATCTGAAAGGAGAGCAAGAGTTTCGGTATAAACATATGAAAATAAAGGGTAATGCTATAAAAAATAACTTTTACGCACTTGGATTGGTGTGGAGAGTTTGTAAGGAAAAGCTGTTAATGCATTTTTTTATTAATTTTATGCAGGTAATATTGGACTTTGTCAATGGTATCTTTTTTTTAAGAACAATTATAATTATTATAGAAAAAGGTAATAGTTATGGGCAGTATATATTTTTTGTAACATTTATTCTTATACTTAATACTATCAGAGCATTATTAAATGCACATTATTATTATTATTCAATGGATATACTAAATAATAAAATGATTTCTGAGTTGAATAAAAAGATATTCAGTAAAGCTGAAGAAGTAGATATCTCGTGTTATGAAAATAAAGATTTTTATGAAGATTATTATTGGGCGATACAAAATGTGGAAAAAAACATAATTTCTATTATTAATAATATGGCATCTTTAATTTCTTACCTTTTTTTATGTATAGTTATAGTAGTTTATGTTATTAGTATTGATCCGTTTGTTTTAATTTTTTTATTTGGTAATCTTATTGTTCATATATTACTAAAAAAAATAAAAGAAATAAATATTAATAAACAAATAGAAACATCGATATATAATCGAGAAAAAGAATATGTAAAAAAGATAATATTTCAAAAAGATTACGCACAAGAGATGCGTATGTCAAATATGTATACCGTTATAAAAGAGAACTATGAAAATGCAATAACAAATATCATAAGAGTATATAAAAAATACGGTCTTAAGTTATCTGTTTTACAATTTATAACACAATTTTTTTCATCTTATTTTGCTTTTTTTGGAGCATGCTTATATTTGATATATAGAATAATTTTTAAGAAAGATTTATTAGTAGCTGATTTTGCAGTATTAATATCGTCAATAACATTATTCAGTCAGAGAATTAATAATGTTATTACTTCTTTTAATATTGCACACGAACATAGTTTTTATATTATTAAACTTAAATCTTATTTCAATTACAGAAATGTAGTTGTTAGTGGCGAAAGTAACACGCAAGAATTTCTGGATTTAGAAATTAAGAATGTGAATTTTTCCTATTCAAAGGACTCAGAAAAAGTACTTAGTGATCTTAACTTTAAAATACAAAAAGGAGAAAAGATAGCAATTGTCGGGCCCAATGGGGCGGGAAAAACAAGTTTAATTAAATTATTATTAAGATTTTATGATGTGAACGATGGAAGCATAATATACAATAAACAAGATATTAAAAATTATAATCTTAAAGATTATAGAAGTAGATATGGAGTGGTATTCCAAAGTAATCACATTTTTGCATTGAATATAACTGAGAATGTGTTAATGGACAACTTTAAAATATCAAAAGAGAGCGTTATTAAATCTGCATTATTAAAGAGCGGAATGCAAAAGCTTATCAATGAAAAACAGGGTATTTTTACGAATCTCACGAAAATATTTGATGAAGATGGAACTATATTATCTGAGGGACAAAACCAGAAACTATACGTTGCACGTCTATATGCCGGGAACTTTGATATTGCAATATTAGATGAACCCTCATCTTCATTAGATCCTATAGCTGAGCAGGTTATGTATGAGAAGTTAATGGATTTAACTAAATATAAAACTGTTATATATATTTCGCATAAATTATCATCTGTTATTCTGGCTGATAAAATTATTGTACTGAATAATGGAATAATTGAGGGGATTGGAACCCATAGTGAATTAATGAAGACAAATAAATTATATGCTTCCATGTTTTATGCACAAGCACAGAATTATTTGCCGAAGGGAAATACATATGAAAATCAAGAAAATAATAGCAAATAATCTGTATATGATAAAATGTTTATTAGATATTCAGGCTTCAGCTATAGTCGGAATTATTTTTGTTAGTGTTATAACAACATTAATTCCTGTTATATGCAATGTAGTGTTATTGAGATATATTATAAATAAATTGATTATAGGAAATTCGTTAAATAAAATTTTTCTTGTAACTATTGTTGTATGCGTGTATATATTGTTAACGCTCATATTTAGCAGCCTTTTTAAAGAATATATATTGCCAGGTGCAAAAGAAAGAATTTGTAGTAGTATTTTAAATAGAGTTAATGATAAGGCAGTATCTTTAGATATTTCTTGTTATGATAATCCTTTATATTATGATGAACTTGTTTGGAATATGTCTGCAATAGAAGAAAAAATTGATGTAATATTTGATTATCTAAGCAAGTTTCCGGGATATGTAGCAAACTTTATTTTAACTTCCACTGTATTTACTATAATTGATAAGAAATTAGTAATTCTTGTTTTATTTACAGTTTTTGTTACTTTTATTTTTAATAAGCCATTAGCTGAAGCAAATTTTAATAAAGAAAATGCAATTAAAAGCATGAGAAGAAAAAAGCAATATATTGAAAGTGTGTTTAAACAGTATGATTATGCACAAGAAATCAGGTTAAGCAATATTTCCAGTGTATTGAAGAGGGAGTATAATAAGAATACAAAAGAATTACAAGATGTATATAGAATGAAGAATAAAAAAGTCTGGATTATTAATTTCTTACAAGTGTATTTATCCGGATATTTTATGGTGAATTTTGTGATAGTTATTTATTTGGGCTATCAGATTATTGTAAAAAAAAATGTAAATACAGGAGATTTTATTGCTGTGTTTAATGGGGTAAATACTCTATTAAGCGCATTATATTATTTATTAGGACGTTTTGTCACTCAAATAATGGAAAGTGGATATTTTATAGAAAAGTATAGGAATTTTCTTTCAATAGAACCAAGTATAAAATCAGGCAAGAAAACAATAAATAATGGGTTTCAAACACTGGAATTCAAAAATGTATCCTTTTCATATAATTCTAAAGAAGAAGTATTGCATAGGATAAACTTTACTATAAAAAGAGGTGAGAAAATTGCCATAGTAGGAGAAAATGGGGTAGGTAAATCTACACTTATAAAGCTTGTAATGAGGTTATACGATGTAAGTGCCGGACAGATATTACTGAATGGGATTGATATAAGAGAATATGATTTGGTGCAATACAGAAAATTAATGGGGGTTGCATTTCAAAATTTCCAAATATATGCTGCAGCCTTAGGAAATAATATTTCTGGTTCTGTGAATTACGCTCCCGATAGAGTAATGAATGTAGCTAAAGAGTGTGGTTTATACGAAATAATTAATAAGTGTGTTAATGGCCTGGAAACACAGATGACGAAAGAATTTGATGATAATGGTGTTATTTTATCGGGGGGAGAACAGCAAAAAATCGCATTGGCGAGAGCATTATACAGTAATTCGGAATTATTAATACTAGACGAGCCCTCAGCTGCTCTTGATCCAATAGCTGAGCAGAAATTAAACAAACAGTTAAAGAATATAAGCAATGAGAAAACAGTAATTTATATTTCACATAGATTATCTTCTACTGTTGACGCGGATTGTATTTATGTAATATCAAATGGACAAATTGTAGAAAATGGTAATCATTTCAAATTGCTACAAAAAAATGGTTTATATAATAAAATGTGGAATTTTCAAGCAGCTAAATATGTTAGCAATATGGGGGAATGAAATGATTAATAATGTGAAAATTTTGTTGTCACATTAAATGGTTGCAGAAAGAGCAAAATTTTTGAATCCTACTTGTAATATACCATATGCATTTGTTAAAAGAGAAGTACTTCCAATTTAAGAATATGATAAACCTGGTCTTAGACAATTAGGTGATATCGATATCTTAATAAGCAGTCGGAACATTTTCGGCGGACAGGCTGAGGAAGATGACCTTCTACTGCTTTACTAATGAATGTCTGTGGGATTATATCCTCTGATATTTTAGGGAGTATGGATCGATTTACTGCGGCAATTGTGCCAACTGCCTGAGCCAGTTTGAAGAAGTGGATGTGACGGAGATTGCACGGGACTTGAGCGGATGTGTGCTGGCTTGCAGGCAGAGGTATGGGACGAACGATGAGTATGCGGTGGTGAAGCTCACCGGGAGATCGAGGTTCATTCTGGAAGGGGATGATACGAAAGATTAGAGCCCCACGTATGCATGATCCAGATAAATCCAGGCATACGGGGGCAATTCTGTATATATGAGAATAAATCAAATTTATCTAAGAATAAATCATTGCTTCCTTCCTGGGCTTGTGGAAAAATGAAATAAGAGTATCAAATGGGAGAACGAAATGACAGGCAGAATCCCTGTCTGATTCACAAAATAGAACAGCCAATTAAGAGTGGGGAGATAAGGAGTAACTATGAAATTATGGTATGACAAACCGGCGCGTTTCTGGCATGAGGCCCTGCCAATCGGCAACGGCAGAATGGGCGGCATGGTGCACGGCGGTATCACAAGAGAGTTGATTCAGTTAAATGAGGACAGCGTCTGGAGCGGGAAGCATCTGAACCGCATTAACCCGGATGCAAAGGAGAACCTTCCCGTGATTCGAAAGCTGATTCGGGAAGGCCGGGTGGAAGAGGCGCAGCGGCTCGCCATGTATGCGCTCTCAGGTGTGCCCAATTCCCAGCGTTCCTATCAGACGGCGGGCGAATGCTGTCTGCAGATGCACCATGGGGATGAGGTACAGGATTATAGAAGAGAGCTGGAGCTTGCGGAGGGCATTTCCCGCGTAGCTTATACGGTGCAGGGCGTGCGTTATATACGGGAAAGCTATGTATCCTATCCGGAGAACTGTATGGTGATGGTGCTGAGGACGGAAGACGGAACCGCTTTTTCCTTTGATTGTCTCCTGGGACGCTGTCACAATGCCACAGATGAAGTGGAAAAGGTGGATGAGCATACGATTTGCTTTACCGTGGACGGCGGGCAGGAGGGGATATCCTTTGCTGCGGCGCTTTGCGCGAAGGCAGTGGGCGGTTTCGTGCGTGTCATCGGAGAACACCTGCTTGTGAGGGATGTGCGGGAGGCATATCTCTATCTGGATATTGAGACGAGCTTCCGGGAAGCAGATTACCGAAAAGTCTGTCTGGACAGAATCAGAACAGCGGCTGTGAAGGAAGAAGCGGATATCCGCGCCTTGCACAAGGAAGATTTCGGCTCTGTTTTCAACAGGCTTGCCCTTTCCTTTGAGCTGACGGATGCAGACCTTGAGCAGATTCCGACAGACGAGCGTCTGCGCAGAGTGCAGGCAGGCGAGAGGGATATGGGGCTGATGGAGCTGTATTTCCAGTATGGCCGATACCTTCTGATGTCTTCGAGCAGGAAGGGAAGCCTTCCCGCTAATCTGCAGGGTATCTGGAATGACAAGCTTTATCCTGTGTGGGAGAGTAAGTTCACCATCAATATCAATACAGAGATGAATTACTGGATTGCAGGAAGCGGGAACTTAAGCGAATGCCAGCTCCCCCTCTTTGATTTGCTTGAGCGGGTGAAGGAGAGCGGCAAGGAGACGGCGCAGAAGATGTATGGCTGCAGAGGGAGCGTTGCCCATCACAATACGGATTTGTACGGGGATACGGCACCCCAGGATCACTGCATCACTTCCACTTTCTGGGTGATGGGAGAGGCCTGGCTTGCCACCCATATCTGGGAGCATTATCTGTATACGGGTGATGAGGCGTTCCTGCGTGAACATTTTGATGTGTTGGAGCAGTGTGTGACTTTCTTCTATGATTTTCTGATAGAGGACGAAGAGGGGAATCTGGTGACTTCTCCGTCCATGTCGCCGGAGAATACCTATGAAAGGGCGGATGGAACGTACGGTGTGCTCTGTGAGAGCGCAGTGATGGATACAGAGATTTTAATGGAGCTCTTCTCCTGCTATATCAATGCCTGCAGGGTGCTTGCGCTTGACGAAGAGAAAGCCAGGAAAGCGGCCTGCGTGATGGAGCGCTTCCCAAAGCTGAAAATCGGCAGACACGGACAGCTTATGGAGTGGATGGAGGATTATGCAGAACCGGAACCGGGACATCGGCATATTTCCCATGTATATGGCGTGTATCCGGGAAGTTCTATTTCCTATGAGAGGACAGGCGAACTGATGGATGCGGCGAAAGTGACGCTTGAGAGGCGTCTGGCAAACGGCGGCGGTCATACTGGCTGGTCGCGGGCATGGATCATTGGCTTATGGGCGCATTTCAGAGAAGGAAGGAAAGCGTACGAGAACCTGCAGGCGATCCTTACCATGGGCACCTATCCTAATCTAATGGATAATCATCCGCTTGGCGAGCATGATTATGTATTCCAGATAGACGGTAATCTCGGCGCATCGGCGGCTGTCCTTGAGATGCTTGCCTACAGCAGGCCGGACAGACTGGAACTTCTGCCGGCGGTGACGGCTGAGACGGCGGGCGGACGATTGAGCGGCATGGGACTTCGAAGCGGCGGAACTCTGGATATGGAGTGGAAAGACGGAAAGGTGCTGTGGTACCGCATCGTGCCCGGACGGGATACGGAACTGGTAATTTGTGTAAATGGAAAAATGGAAGAAGTGAAGCTGCAGGACGGGGTGGAATATTGCGGAAAATAAAACAGGATAAAATATTTTGGTATTACCTGCTGACTTATCTTGCGGTACTGTTTATCCCTATGGTGATCTGCTGTTTCTATTATATTTATATGCTGTCCCTGATTGCAGAGGATGATATCAGGGCAAAAGAGAGCGAGCTTTCCCATGCCGTTGTGCTGGTGGACAATGTGCTGGACGAGTTCGAGTATCTGGGAGACTCTATCGCTGCTAATTCTTACGTTAATGGATTCAGCAGGAGAACGAATGTATTCGACTATCCCAATACCTATCGGGTGTATGAACTGCGGGCTTCCCTGCCGGATTTGTACCAGATGAATCAGTCGATTTTTTCATATTTCATCTTTTTTGACCAGAGTGAAATGGTTATTGGTAAAAATGCGGCGTATACTTATGAAGAATTTTATAACCTGTATATGCATGCGGACAGATATGCAGGCTTTGAAGATTGGTATACGCATATGAAAGAGGAGAAAGTTCTCTATGGGCTTTCTCCTATAGAAAAGTATTACTATACAAAAGATGAAAAGGATATATATTTGAAGCTTTGCTATTATGAGAGACCGCTTATGTCGACGAGTGCAGAATCCAGCAGCAGGATTCAGATATATATGGAAGAGTCCGCGCTGGAAGAGATGCTGCCTGTGCCTGTGGAAGGCGGAATTCGCTTTATGGAGGATATGAGCGGGCAGCTGCTTTATTTCCGGCAGGATATTTCAGAAGAGCCATGGCAGCAGGAGAGAATCCTGGAACTGAGGCAGCAGATACAGGAAGAAAAGAAGGGAGACCGTCTGAAAATCCGATTTGGCGGAGAAGAATATGAGGTTGTAAAGTATGTTTCCAGCCGTTCAGGGCTTACATATTACGAATTACTGCCGCAGGACGTGGTAATGAAAAGAGTATTTTCCACCTTGTTGGTATCCGGTGTATTTATTCTGGCGGGAGCAGTGACAGGCATACTGCTCAGCTATTATATGTCAATGCGAAGCGTCACTCCGATCAATGATATACTGCGCCAGGTATCCAGGAGTACGGAACATTTTGAAGGACATCAGTCGGTATTTTCCAGTTTAAAGACGACGTTTAATTACCTTGCGGCTACTAATACCAAGCTCGCGGATGCGATTGAGAGCCAGCGCCCTTATCTGCGGAATGCATTTATGAACCGTCTCATTTATGGAGATTTCAAGGCGGATGGAGAAGCAGAGAAAATTGCGGAGCACGTGGGTTTTGAATGGAGAGACAGGGTGTTCGGTGTTGTATTGTTCCGATTTCATCTGTTTCCCGGGGATGTAAGGGAAGAAGATATGAAATTAATGTGCTCCTGCATCCTGTCCCTGATGGAAGTGATCGAAAAGGAGGTCCCGGACAGCCTGTATACCAGTTTGGGCGAAGAACAAGTGGTACTGCTTCTGGGTATTGCAAAAGAACGGGAAAGTTTGTTCCAGGAGGAAGTGGAAGAGATTATCCTGCGTATCAGGGAGAATATCTCATTCAGTATTGCAGAGAAACTTTTTGCCTATGGCGGCAATCGGGTAGAAACGCTGGAGCAGGTTTATGAATCCTATCAGAACGCATCCTATATGATTTTTGATGAAAATGACCAGATCGAGAATCCGATTATCTGGTATCGTGAGTCTGCCGGGGATGTACTGAAGTATCCGCCGCAGGATTTGCAGGTGAGGCTGGGACATTTTGTGATGGCGGGAGACGGCAGGGGACTGCATGACGCGCTGGAAGAGATTATGAAGAAATATATCATAGAAAACAATCTTCCTGTGTATCTGCAGCAGATGCTGCTGAGTGAACTGCAGTCTGTGATTTTCCGTATCATAGGGCGTATAGGGATGGGGGAAGAGGATTACAGGAACTATTATGCGAAGCTGGAGGAGAACCACAATGCGCCCCTGATTACACAGTTTATAAGTACCCTGAATCTTTACAGGCAGGTATGCGAATATGTGGACAGACAGATGCATCGGGGCATGTTTGATATGAATTCCTCTGAGGTGACGGCATATATTGATACTCATTTCGGAGATCCGGAATTATGTCTGGCTTCCGTGGCGGCGCATTTCAAATTAAGTGAAGGGTATTTGTCCCAAATGTTCAAGAAAACTTACGGAACGAATTTCTCCACATATGTGGAAACGGTTCGGGTGGACAAGGCGAAAGATTTTTTGATGAATACGAATTTGCCTGTCAGTGAGATTTCGGAACTGGTGGGTTACCTTGCACAAAATACTTTTGGCAGAGCCTTCAAGAGAGTGACGGGGCTCAGCCCTTCGGAATATCGAAAAAAGAAGCGTGTATCTACTTGAGAAAGCCCGTATTTACGGGCTTTCTTAATTTTTGCATGGTAGTACAGGGAGAATTGTAGAATGATTTTTTGAAGAAAAAATGATAATGTGGTTTCAGCAAAACAAGAGAAGGAGGTACGAAGTGAAAACGAAAGTAAAGACTCGGCAGCCTGGAAAGCGCGGAACCTTTGGCCATTACTTTAAAGCTCATTGGCAGTTGTATGTGATGGTTGCTTTCCCGGTGATTATGTTGGCAGTGTTCTCCTATGCACCCATGTACGGTATTCTGCTGGCATTCAAAAATTATCGGATTGTGGACGGTATCTGGGGAAGTCCCTGGGCGGCACATTTCGGAATGGACAATTTTGTACGGTTTTTTAATAACTATAATTTTATGGAGAGTTTGAGAAATACGTTGGTGATTTCTCTCTACACTCTGGTCGTGAATACTCCCTGCGCCATCATTCTGGCCTTATCGTTGAATTATGTCAGAAAGGTGAAGTTTAAGAAGTTTGTACAGATGGTAACATATTTACCATATTTCATATCCACCATTGTATTTGTGGGGATTTTGAATGCGATATTTGATACCCGTGTAGGGGCTGTCGGAAGTTTCTTTTATGACAAAATGGGGATGAATATTCTCGGTACACCGCAGCTTTTTTCTTCTGTATATGTATGGAGCGGTGTGTGGCAGACGGTCGGTTACGGTTCAATCATTTATATTGCGGCGCTTGCAGGTGTGGATATGGAGCAGCATGAAGCGGCGATTATTGACGGCGCGACTCTGCTTCAGAGAATCCGCTATGTGGATTTGCCCGCGATTATGCCCACAGCAGTGATTATGCTGATTCTGGAGATCGGACGAATCCTGAACATGGGTTATGAGAAGATTCTTGCGATGCAGAATCAGAACAATCTCTCTGTGTCGGAAGTTATCCCGACCTATGCGTTTAAGGTATCTTTGGTATCCTCCTTCCCGGATTATTCCTATGCGACGGCTATCGGTTTGTTCCAGTCAATGGTCGGATTGATACTCATCCTTCTGTCCAATAAGATTGCGAAGAAGCTGACCGGCGACGGATTCATTTAAGGAGGCAGGGAAAATGAAAAACAAGAAGATTACACAGGATAAAGTAGTTTATTTTGTTAATTACATATTACTGGCCTTATTTTCGATTGTTGTACTGTATCCGTTGATTTACGTAGTCAGCTGTTCCTTCAGTTCCGGAGAAGCGCTGATGTCAGGACGAGTGAAATTTTTACCGGTAGAACCGACTTTGCTCAGCTATAAGACAGTATTCAAATATGATGCTATTTGGACAGGTTATTTGAATTCCATTATATATACCTTTGTGGGAACTATTATCAGTATCGTACTTACGCTTTTTGCGGCATATCCGCTTTCCAGAAGTGATTTCCGCGGCGGCAGTATACTGATGAAGCTGTTTCTGTTTACTATGATGTTTAATGGCGGTCTGGTCCCTACTTATTTGTTGGTCCGCAATCTTGGTATGGTCGATACTATCTGGGCGGTGGTGCTGCCTACGGCAGTGAATGCTTACAATATCATAGTGGCGAGAACCTTCTTCCATCAGACGATTTCCAAAGAACTGCAGGAGGCGGCGGAGCTGGACGGATGTTCTGATTTCAAGTTTTTCACAAAGATTGCTATTCCGCTGTCCATGCCCATTATTGCAGTGCTTTGTCTGTGGGTGGCGGTTGCGCTTTGGAACGGATACTTCAATCCTTTGATTTATATCAACTCCCAGGAGAAATATCCGCTGCAGCTGGTTCTTCGAAGAATCCTGCTGATGTCCCAGGTGGATTTCGGTAATTCCGCAGTGGATCCGAAGGTGGTAATGGAGAATCAGTTCTTAAGCCAGATGTTAAGATACGGAACGATTATCATCAGCAGTCTGCCTTTGATGATTATCTATCCTTTTGTACAGAAGTATTTTGTAAAGGGTGTCATGATTGGTTCTGTAAAGGGTTAAGAGGAATTGTAAATTTATATATCAATCGGGGAGACCCGTTGTTTATAAAAATTTTAAGGAGGAAAAAACATGAAAAAGAAAACATTATGGGGAAAGAAACTGCTTTCAACGGCAGCCGTACTGGCGCTCGGCGTTTCTCTCCTGGCAGGCTGCGGCAGTACGGATACTCCTGCAGCAACGGGAGGGACAACGGATAGCGGAAAAGCTGCAAGCGGCGATCCCTTCGCATTCGAACGCGTAAGCGATGTTACCTTCCCTCTGGAAGAGAAGCTGACAATTGACGTATTCGTTTATGCATCCCTGACTGGCGGCGGAACTTATCAGAACAATTACGTAACCGACTGGATTGAGGAAAAGACCAACATTCATTTGAATTTCGTATATGATGTAGACGGCGATGATGCAAAGACGAAGCTGAATCTTGTAATGACTGACCCCAAAAATCTGCCGGATCTGTTCCTGGCAACCGGTTGGACCAAGACCGAGCTTCAGGACTACGGTCGGCAGGGCTTAATCATTCCTATGAATGACCTGCTGGAAGACGCTCCTAACTGGAACGCAATGAATGAAGAGAGCCCCATGAGAAGGGCAGACCTCGTTATGTCAGATGGCAATATCTATACTTACGGCGATAACAATGAGTGTTTCCATTGCCGTTATCAGAACAGAATGTACATCTATATGCCTTGGGTAGAAGCATTGAACGACGGCCATATTCCTGAGACTACGGATGAACTGTATGAGTACCTGAAGAAGGTGAAAAACGAAGATCCCAACGGCAACGGCCTTGCGGATGAAGTTCCCATGAGCGGTTTCATTGGCGGCTGGGCTTCTGATCCTACGGTATGGATGATTAACTCTTTCATACAGTGTAATAACCCTCTGAGCAATACCAACCCTACTGTCGCAGCAGGTCTTGTAGTAAACGATGGTAAGATTGAGTATTCTGTAATGAAGGATGAGTACAGAGAAGCGCTTCGTTACATCAATAAGCTGTATTCCGAAGGACTTCTGGATCCTCAGACCTTTACACAGGACAATACACAGTTCGCTGCAACACTGAAGAATGAGACGCCTCTGGTAGCTGTTTACCCTGCAGGCGGCCCTCAGACCGATGATGAGTTCTGGGCAAATAAGGATGGTGAGTGGCAGAACTGGGAAGTATTCGCACCTGTAGAAGGCCCTGACGGTGTAAGACTTTGTACAAAAGGTCTTGACAACTACTTCGGCATGGGTATCGGAAGTATTTCCTCTACCTGTGAATATCCTGTAATCGTAACCGCACTTCTGGACTTCCTTGCAAGTGCGGAAGCCAACAATGTACAGTCTTATGGTCCGGAAGGCCTTGGCTGGAACTTTACCAATGAAGGAACCTCCCTTGCAGGTGGAACTCCTACTGTTGAAAAGCTGATTATTCCTGAAGACTATGACTGGCTTGGAAATGGCTATGCAAAGGATTACTCCGGCGAAAACGGCAAACATTATCGTTGGGCATCTGACGCATCCGTAAGATGGTCCTCTGCAAGAGCACGCGGCGAAGTGAAGGTTCCGGATCCGGATCATGACACCGAGTTCTATCTGCAGAAGGCAGGCGAGCTGTATCAGCCCTACGAGCCTGCACTTGAGACGCTGGTTCCAAACCTGGTATTCGAAGGCTCTGATGCGCAGATTATCAGCGAAGCAACCCTGCAGATCGGCGGTTATGTAAATCAGGCTCTGGTACAGTTTATCACTGGCGATCTGAATATTGAGACCCAGTGGGATGAGTATCTGACAACTCTGGAGAAGATGAATGTGCAGCAGTACATCGATACCTATCAGAAGTATTATGATGCTTATATGGCAAATGCAGCAAAATAAAATCAAATAAGCGAGTTCATTTTGGAAATGAGGGTGTCCCCCGGACGCCCTCATTTTTTAAAAAAGAAAGGCAGGGTGTTTCCTATGAATGTACAGAAACATTTTATCAGAAAAGAGGCCGGCTCACGCTGGCTGGACGCAACGCCCATGGGGAACGGATTCCTGGGTGCCATGGTGTACGGACATACTGCCAAGGACAGAATCCAGTTGAATGAGGATTCTCTGTGGCATGGCAAATTCAGGGACAGAATCAATCCCAACGCAAAAGAGCATCTGAAAGAGGTCCGGGAACTGATTTTTGACAGGAAGTTCGAAGAAGCGGAGGAGCTGATGTTTTCTCATATGGTATCCGCTCCTGGCAATATGAGGAATTTCTCACCCCTGGGTGAACTCAACCTTGCGTTAAATACCGCGCTTCCATTCCAGATGGGCTGGCTGCCGGAGTCCGACGGTGAGAATTATGTATCTGATTTGAACATGGAAGAGGGGATTCTTTGCATTTCCCATGAAGATAAGGGAGTACAGTATACAAGGGAAATGTTCGTCAGTAATCCGGACAGAGTACTCTGTATCCGCTTAAAGAGCGATAGGGAGAAAGCAATCCGGCTGGATATGCTGCTCAATCGTGTCCCTTTTACGGATCAGAGGCTGCCTGATGACAGGAGACCGGGAAAATTCGTCAGCGCCGGTGTATGGCCTGTGACCAGATGTGAGAGAATCTATACCGAAAATGGCCATACCCTGATGATGGAGGGGGATGAAAATGGTACAAGATTTGCCTGCGGCCTGACTGTGGTGACGGATGGACGAATTGAGGACTGTTATGCGAAGCTGGTTGCCCATGAAGCGGGCGAGGTCGTAATTTATCTGGTGGCTTCTACGGATAACAGGGAAGAAGATTTTGTCGGCAATGTGAAGTCTTCTCTTGCGGCAGCGCGTGCAAAGGGGTATGCTGATATCAGGGCTGACCATATTGCGGATTTCACCTCTTATATGAAAAGATGTACGCTTGCGCTTCCTGAGGACGAGAAAGCAGGAATGTATTTCCAGTATGCTAGATATATGATGGTATCTGCCGGAAGAGAGGGCGCGACGGCCATGAACCTGCAGGGTATTTGGAATCATGAGTTTTGTCCCAGTTGGGAGAGCAAATATACGACGAATATCAATCTGCAGATGAATTACTGGCCTGCGGAAATCTGTAATCTGTCCACACTCCATGAACCTCTTTTTGACCTGATTCATACGGTACAGGAAAGAGGACGGGATGTGGCGAAGAGAATGTATGGCTGCAGGGGAACCATGTGCCATCACAATACCGATATCTATGGAGACTGCGGTACGCAGGATATGTATGCGGCTGCGGCATTCTGGCAGATGGGCGGCGCATGGATGGCAATGCATCTGTGGGAGCATTATCTTTTTACCTTAGATGAGGATTTCCTGAGAAAAGAATATCCCGTGATGGAAGAGTTTGCACTCTTCTTCGTGGATTTCCTGATTAAGGACAAGGAAGGGTATCTGGTGACCTGCCCTTCGGTATCTCCGGAGAACAGGTTCGTTTTGGAAGACGGTTCCGATACGCCGATCTGCGCAGGACCTACTATGGATAATCAGATCATAAGAGGATTGATGAGTGCTTGTCTGGAGGCAGCGAAGATACTGGGCATTGAAAGTCCTTATAAAGCGGATTTTGAGAGAATCATCAGAGAACTTCGCCCCAATCAGATCGATTCTATAGGCAGATTGAAGGAATGGGCGTGGGAAGAGAAAGAACTCACTCCGAATATGGTACATACTTCTCATCTGTGGGCAGTATTTCCGGGGGATGAGATTTCCTGGAATAAGGATAAGGAGATCTATGAAGCGGCCAGAAAATCCCTGGACTCCAGAATTGAACACGGCGCGAAAGCGACGGGCTGGGGCGGTGCATGGCATATTGCTTTCTTTGCCAGATTCTTAAACGGAGAAGGTGCACAGACTGCCATTGACAGAATGTTTCATAAGAGCTTGACGGAAAGCTTGCTGAATGCCGGAAACGTATTTCAGATTGACGGTAACCTGGGACTTCTGTCCGGTATGGCGGAATGTCTGCTGCAGAGCCACGCAGGGGTGCATTTCCTGCCTGCGCTTCCTCCTAAGTGGAAGAACGGCGAGGTGAAGGGCCTGCGCGCAAGAGGCGGCCTGGAAGTGGATATGGAATGGAAGAACGGAACGTTGCAGAAAGCAGAAATCCGTGCGGATAAGAGCCGCAGAACGCTGTTTGTCGGTGAGGTACCCGAGCGGATTTCCTGCCAGGACGAAACGCTTACCTGGGAAAAGGAAGAATTCGGGTATTCTGTGGAGCTGGAAGCAGGGAAAGCATATGAAATTGTATTTTAACCTGCGGCAGCTGTAAAATAAATAGCTTTGGGAGATGGACTGTATCCTCTTTCGCTGCTGCATATCAGGAATGGATTTGCGGCAGGAAAGAGGATAGCCGTTTCCTTTATTTCCGGATGTTCAGAAGGAAAACAGGAGAGAATTGCAATGGAACAGGAACAGAAAATTTTAATTAACAAAAACTGGAAATTCATGCATGGTGATTTTCCGGAGGCGAAAACGCCGGAATATGATGATAGGGAATGGTATGATATCGGGATTCCGCATTCTTTTGGGATTCCGTATTTCATGGAAAAGCAATTTTATATAGGATATGGATGCTACCGTAAATGGCTGCAGATAGAGACTGGTTTTGATATGAAGAAGCTGTATCTGGAGTTCCAGGCAAGCTTTCAGGACACGGAAGTCTATGTGAACGGAGAACTTGCGGGCACGCACAGGGGCGGTTATACGGCATTTTTGATAGATATTACTTCATTTGTACGGCCTGGGGCCAATTTGATTTTCGTGCGCGTGAACAACCTGTGGAATCCGAGAATCGCGCCCAGAGGCGGCGAACATGTTTTTAATGGCGGTATTTACAGGGATGTGAGCCTCATCGTGAAAGGGAAAGTGCACGTGGCATGGTACGGTACGCGGGTGACGACGCCGGAGGTGTCCGCAGGAAGGGCGCGTATCGTGGCGGAGACGGAGGTGGAGAATACTTCTTCCGTGCAGGCAGACGGCAGGCTGGAATCCATCCTTCTGTATAAAGGGGAAGAGGCGGGCAGGATGGAGAGCGCGTTTTCCATCGCGCCGGAGAATATGACGACGGTGGTACAGGAACAGTTCCTTGCTGATCCGCAGTTGTGGCATCCGGATACGCCGAATTTGTATACCATGGTCAGCAGGGTATATGTGGACGATGTGCCCGTGGATACTTACGAGACGGAATTTGGTATTCGATATTTTGAATTTACGGCGGATAAGGGCTTTTTCTTAAATGGGGAGCATTATGATATTCATGGCGCGAATGTACATCAAGATCAGGCGGGATGGTCGGATGCCGTAACGCATACGGCCATTGCGAGAGATATCGCTATGGTGAAGGAATGCGGAATGAACTTCATTCGCGGTTCCCATTATCCCCATCATCCGTATTTTGCGGAAGAATGTGACAGACAGGGAATCCTCTTCTGGTCGGAGAACTGTTTCTGGGGAACCGGAGGTGTGAAAGAAGAGGGGTACTGGACGGCAAGCGGTTATCCTGTGAATGAAGAAGATGAAGAAGAATTTGAGGCAGGCTGCATGCAGACACTCAGTGAGATGATTCGGGTGAACCGCAATCATCCCAGTATCATCGTGTGGAGTATGTGCAATGAACCGTTTTTCTCCGCACTGGAAGTGCTTGATAAGGCACGTGCGCTTGTGAGGAAATTAGTGGAGTACAGTCACATACTGGATGACTCCCGTCCGGCGGCAGTGGGCGGTGCGCAGAGAGGAGGCTTCGATACTCTGGGTGATATTGCGGGGTATAATGGTGATGGTGCATCCATCTTCCTGAATCCGGGATTCCCGAATTTTGTATCCGAGTATGGAAGCAGTGTGCTTGATCGTCCGGGAGAGTTTATTCACAGATACAGAGACGGTGTGGAAGAGGACTATCCCTGGAGAAGCGGCAAGTGTTTGTGGTGTGCATTCCATCATGGCAGTATTCTGGGAAATATGGGACATATGGGGATGATCGATTATTACAGACTGCCTCTGGATACATGGTATTGGTATCGTGAGAATCTGGCAGGCGTCCCTCGTCCGGAAATACCGAAGAAAGGCGTACCCCATAGAGTTCGTCTGACACCGAGCAGTCTTACTATGAAATGTGACGGTACGGAGGATGTGAAGATAGTGGCGGAGGTGCTGAATGAAGCGGGTGAGAGAATCGACTGTAATCCGCAGATAGAGCTTACAGTAGTTTCCGGACCGGGCAGATTCCCGACTGGTAAAAACTTCATCCTGTCTTCCGGGAAGGAGAATCTGATTCAGGGGCTTGGAGCCATCACGCTTCGTGCTTATGACGGCGGAGAGACGGTGGTGCATGCAGTCTGTGAGGGACTGCTCTGTGACGAAATCAGGATTCAGGTGCTTGGTGAAGAAGCGCCGGAGGGCTGCGCGCGTGTGGAGCTTCAGCCCCCGCCTTATGTGTGTGATGAACCGAAGCGCAGAAGCCTTGATAATATTGCCATCAACCGTCCGGTATTCTGTACAAGCGCAGAGGAAGAGCATCCGGCCCGGAACGTGACAAATGGGGATATGAAGACCTACTGGAGACCGGCAGAGGATGATACGGAACGTATGGTATTGGTGGATCTGGAAGGCACGAAGGAGATTCAGAGCGTGGTGGTTGTCTTCGCGGAAGTGACAAATGCGGATTATGAGATACTGCTGACGGATGACCGGAAAACATATCGCAGCATCTATGCTTCGGAGAAGGCCAATATTGATAATTTCCTGACGGTTCGTCTGCCGGGAGAGAAGACGAGATATGTCTGCGTCCGATTCCCGGAGCGGGCTGTGGGGGTGCATAAGGTGGAAGTCTTTGCGTAATTAGAATAACAGTGTTTTTAATCTTTGGGGCAGGAATTGTGCAGGGAACGTATGCAGGATTTCTGCCCCTGTCCGGCGAGGTGTCTGACGGGGAGCAGTTCTTCTTCCGACAGGGTATGGGCAACCACAGTCACCGGAACATCTTTGCTCTCTTCCTGTCTTCTTTCTGTTTTCTTTTTTTCACGTTTGTATGGTTTCAAGAAGATATCCTTCAGTTCCGGTTCAGGGAATGCGGATCTCGATCTATGGTCATCTCTGCCTCGTTGAAAGCGAAGCAGAGATAGCGGCACCCGTCTCCCCCGCTGGTTAGCCCCTTTTCTAAGGGATAGTAGAGCAGAAAAAGTCGGTTCTGCATGGCCGGTCAGCAGATTTCTGTACAGTTGCATTTCTGGATAGAGGAACGTTCTAATATCGTCATTCTGGAGTTTTAAAGTAGATTTGATGAGATCTGCATCGTATAAAATCAGTCACAAGTCAGCCCATGGATTATGGAGCATTTACAAATAAGCCTGTTAAGAGGAAAGAAGCTAAATTTTTGTGCTTAAATCAAGCATTGACGGCCAAAAACAAGCAATTGACGGACAGAATAATTTGTTTTTTTACTGGAAGTATATAATATAATTCAGTCTAAAGTATTCATGGACAGTAGCATGATGACGATATAAAAAACGCTTTATTGTTAATCCGGGCCTTTGGGATACTGTTTTTTTCAACATAATAGCTTACAGAAGGAAGGTAAGTTAAAATGATAAATATTGCATTTGTGGATGATAATAAAGAGTTTCTTGAACTAATAAATAAATTGATACACAGTTATATTGTAAGTAAGAAAATTTATTGTAAGGTAGAATTTTATCAGAACCCGGAATTGCTATATCTCGACTTTACAGAAAAAAAGAAATTTGATATTTGTTTTCTTGATATAGAAATGCCACAGATGAATGGAATAGAATTGGCTTATAAAATTAGAGAAAATGATAAACTTGTAAGAGTAGTGTTTTTAACATCGCATAAAGAATTTATACGGGTCGGATATAAAGTAAAAGCCTTTGATTTTATTTCAAAAGAAGATATTAGGGAAGAACTTCCTGACGTTATGGATAGATTATTGCTGAACTTAGAAGAATACAGAGAAAGTATATATGTTATTCAGACTAATTCGCGTATTGAAAAAATATCATATGATGACATTATTTATATTTATAAAGAGGGCCAAAATGCAAAATTTGTATTAAAAGACGGTGAAACACAAGAGCGAATATCGTTGAGGAAAGTAGCAGAGAAATTAAGTGATGATGAGTTTGTTTTTGTTGAAAGGGGCTATATTATTAATTTGTCCCATATAAAGAAAATAAGTTCCAGAGAGATAGAATTAAGCAATGGTGAAAAAAAACTGGCTAGTAGGGAACGGATACATGAAATAAGAGAACGTATGAACATATACTACTTGCATGAATTCGGCACAGATAAAAGGGGAATGAGAATATGATGGAATTGATTCAAGGATTAATATGTTCTTGTGAAATATGCATCCCTTTTTTTCTTGGTGGTAAATGGAATGAAAAAAGAAAAATGTATCCGGGCATGTTAGTATTATGGTATATATTTGTCGGCGTGAGTATTGGTTTATTGGTTTTGCAACGGCATTTTGTAATGTATTCCAGATTATATGTTTTATTTGAGATAGGTGTATCTTTTTTATTATGTATTTATAGATTTCGTGTTAAGTGGAGAGACGTTTTTCTGTTTTTAAGTATCTTTTATGAAAGCATTTATGTTTTAGATTTGTTTTTTGTTATTTTATATGATTATATTTTTGATGACCAAAGTTATACTTGGTTATTGTATACAGTTGATATAAGAAGAATAGTGATATATTTAATAAGCAGAGGACTAGTACTTATTATCTTATTTATAATTTATCGGAACCGAAATAAAATGATAGATATATATAATCAAAAGTGGAAATTATTTTGCATAATACCTATTATTGAATATATAAGTCTAATTCAATGCGATATTATTTTTACAAGAAAAGAAGAGAGTATCACTGTTAGAAGTTTTCTTATTTTTTTATTTATTTATATGTGTTTAACTTTTTCAATTATTATAATGTTTATATATTTGAAAGGGAAAAATGATAGATTGTTTTTGGAAGAAAAAGCAATGATGCTGGAAGAAAAAAATAAAAAAGCTCTTATTTTTTACAATGAAAGAAATATTCTTATCCATGATATCGAAAATCATTTTATTGTTCTTGAAGGAATATTGAAAAGAGATGGGGCAGATCGGGCATTAGCATATATATCAGATATACGAAAGTCTTGTCTGGATATAAACAAAAAAATTGACACAGGAAATATTGTAGTTGATACATTGATTGAAGAGAAAATTAATAGGGCAATAGAGCATAATATACGAATAAAAATAATATCTGATGATATATCAGATTCTTTTATTAATGATAGGGACTGGTGCAGCATTTTAGCGAATCTTTTGGATAACGCAATAGAAGCATGTAAAAAGGTGGAAGGTAAAAGAAAAATTGATGTTAGGATAGAAAACAGATCATTTGGAATTATGCTATACATGGAAAATAGTTGCAGTGAGTTAATGATAGGAAATAATGGAAGGTTAATTACATCTAAAAAAAATATTGGAGAGCATGGTATAGGATTACAGAGTATTAACTATGCCTTAGAAAAATATGAAGGTAAGATTGTATATGAATATAAAAATGATTTTTTTAGAGTAAATGTCGCTTTATATAAATAAGGCTAAGAAAGAAAATGGTATAAGAAAAATAAAGGAAGGAGAAAATGGATATGAGTGATAAGGAATTTTATAACAAAAGATTGCAGAATGAAATGAATAGAAACAATGTAATTGACAGAGCTGGCGATTTGGAAAAAGAAGTGCACTTTCTTAGAAGTAGTGAAAATGTATATGAACCAGATATAACGGCATCAACAGTATTTTTAACTATATTTTGTTGTTAAGTAAAATTTATTTGCATAGGATATTACAGTGTAAATGATACAGATAATTTTTTGACTTGTACCATTGATAATTCTTAGCGAGATCTAGAGAATGGAATATATAAACTGAAATGTTTCAAAAGAGACGAGGGATATTCTCTCGTCTTTTTATTGTGCGGTGTTAGTATCTCTTTTTGGGTTAGAAGAATAAATATTTTTTTGTAAAAAGTAAGTTAAGCGATTAGAAATGCCAACAAGACAATACATATGTATTTACCCTCAATAAATTGGTACAATAATTAAAATATATTTAGGGGGAAAAAATGTATACAATTTATCTTACTACTGAGTGCAATTTTATGTGTACATATTGTTATGAAGACTATAGACATAAACTTGAATTGTCTGAAGAAAAATTAATGAATATTTTGCAATATATTTTAGAAGAAGATTGCTCCGAAATATTAAGGATTTGTTTTATGGGTGGAGAGCCTCTGCTAAAGAAAGACTTAATTTGTAAGGCAGTAGAGTACCTGAATAGTTATAGTAAAGCAAAAGAAGTCAGATACTTTATCACTACGAATGGTAGTCTTATTGATCGTGATTTCATTGATTTTATGAAGAAAAATAATTTTACTGCGAGAATGAGTTTTGACGGTTGCAAAGACTGCCATGATATAAACCGTATACCTAAAAATGGACATACCCTATATGAAGAGATATATCAAAATATTTTATTGGTAAGAGATAGTGGAATAAAATATTCAGTTCGTTTGACGATTACTAATAACACAATAAAGTATATGTTAAAGAATATAATTTTTTTAAGCAAAAATAAATTAAACAGCATATGTATGATTCTTGATATAAATATGAATTTTACTAAAGAATTGAAAAGGATTTTTGAAGATCAAGTTTCACAAATAACAGACTTCTATATTAAACAATATGATAATGGCAATAAATTAATCTTGGATCAGGTAGATGGTAAGATTTTCAATGTTTTATGCGATTTTGGAAATAGATTCATTATGTGTGATGGAGGAACTTCAAATTTTAAAATCATGCCTGATGGGAAAATATTTCCTTGCGGGTTTGTTACGAATAATCCAAATTGTGAAATAGGTAATATAGAGATAAATATGGAGCATTATAAAGGGAAAGAGTTGGCAGTATCACTTTTCAATAATAAAAATACTAAATGCAGTGATTGCTTAATAAAAGATTTCTGTACAGGTATGAAATGCGGATATATGAATTATGCTAAAACCGGTGCTGTTAATATCCCATCAGATACCACTTGTTTTAGTGAAAAAATTTATTATGAGAATGTAATGAAAGTAATTAACCACATAAGGCAGCAAGACATAATACAACAGAAAATGTACTTCGGACCTTATATTCAAGCCATTATTGATTGGGGATTGCATTTTAGTAATACTGGTAAGGAGATATATGAATTTCTGAATTAATAAATATGGTTTAGCCCGGAATAGGTAAATATGAAAAAAATAAAGGTTGGTGTTTTAGATACAGATGGATATTTTCAACATTCCTTTTTTGCTGATAAAGATATATCAATCATTGGAAAACGGCAAATAAATAATCTGTATGGAAAAAGTTTTTTTACACATGCAGAACTTGTATGTTCGATAATTTTTAAAGAAAATCCTTATTGTAGTATTATATTATATCCAGTAGTTGGCAGTAACTTAAAATGCTCTGTTAATAGCCTGATAGATGGAATACAGGCTCTGATAAATAAAAATGTAGATATAATTAATTTAAGTTTGGGAATAGAAGATAAATATTATTCAGAGTTAGAGAATGTGTGTAATAAGGCGAAAGAAGCAGGTATTTATATAATTAGTGCATATTCTAATAATGGGAAGGTAACATATCCGGCCTCTTTTGAATGTACGCTCGGAGTCAATGGATTGCTATTGGACAATTCAGAATACTATTTGCAGAGAATGAGTCAGAATATTTACGCTTCTCATCGATATGTTTCTATATATCACTTAGAACTGCCTAAATTAGTATGGGGAAATAGTTATGTGTGCGCTAAAATAAGTGGAATAGTAAGTTGCTTTTTAATAAAAGGAGAATTGTCTGAGGATATATGGCTAACGGCAATTAAGAATTTTGACTATACAGTACTAAAAAAATTCAGATGTTTAGTTCTCTCTGACAGAAAAGAGGAAAAACTGCAGAAACAATTTATTAGAGAGGTTATAAACGAAATATATGTTGATGAATTCACCAATATTATAGATGAAAAGTATCAAGAGTTTTTAATATATGCGGATTATGATATATTATTTATTGATTGTATTCATTACGAATTTATGGTGAATTACAAAGAATTGATAATCAATATGGCTGTAAAATTGCAGGAAAAAGAAATTGTTTTGCGATATCCATTATTAGGATTATATGAAAAAGCAGATCTTTATAGAGATAAAAATGTTGTTATAAATCAAATGATCTATTGATGGAGGTTTATTAAGTGTATACTTTGACGCTGGAAATAGTTAATAGCTGCAATTTGGATTGTAAATATTGTTATTTAGGAGAAAAAACAAATGAGTTTATGTCATCTGAGATAGGAATAAAAGCTATAGAGTTAGCGGTTCATGAGGCTAAAAAGCAATACGATAAAACTTTCTGCATATATTACATAGGAGGAGAACCCTTACTTGCGTTTGAATTGATAAAAAAATTAACGGAGTATACAATTGAATTATGTAAAAAAAATGATTTAATAGCTTTATTCAGTACGACTACCAACGGAACATTAATAACAAAAGAAGTAATGGATTATCTTATTCTATATAAATTTGAACTGAAGGTAAGTTTGGATGGGAGAGAGTCAGTACATAATAAAAATCGTATTGATTATTATGGAAAAGGCAGTTATTCTGCTGTTTTTGAGAAAATGGACATGCTTAAGGCATTTGAAGAAAAAACCGGAAAATTTGTATCCATTGTAAATGTTGTCACTCAAAATACATATGCTGAATTGTTGGATAGTTTTAAACATATTTACTCGCTTGGATTTAAGAGAATCGAAACGGCTATAGATAATTATTGCGCTTGGACAGAGGAAGAAAAACTCACTATTGCAAAAGAGTTAAAGGAAATATTTATTTTTATGAGGGATTCAATTTTACCCAAGGATCCATATTTTTTTTGGAACCCATTTGTAAATTATCTGACATCTTATATCAAGAATGTTATTTATTACCCATGTAGAGCAGGAATGTGTAGTTCATATATAACCAGTGATGGGAATATTTTTACATGCTTAGGGATTCCTGAATTTAAAATAGGAAATGTATGGAGTGGATTGCAAGTGACAAATATCCGTCAAATTGTTTATTTGGAGGAAAGAATGCCTGAAAAATGTGAGGTGTGTGAATATTTAAAACATTGTAAAATCAGGAGTTGTCTGATGAATAATTATGTGATAAATGGTGACAGAAGTGAGCCTGTCGAGATGGAATGTTTTATTGCAAAGATTTTTTTTGAATTGATTAAAAACAATTTTACCGAAAAACAATTGAGTGCGTTTCGTAAATCTATTACAAAAGGAAGCTAAATGGAAAAAGAAAGACTGCCTGAATTTATTCGTATACAGTATCAGAACAAAGTTGCTTTGATTGATCCACATAACAAGATTTGCCTGGAAGTGTCAAGAAAGATGGCAGATAATTTACAGGTAGAAGCGGTTTATCGAAAAATATTTGCCGTCTGGAAAAGTCAGCTTGAACAAAAAAATAATCATCAAAGCAGGCAAAATAATCTAAATACATTTTATCTGATTTTAACCAGACTATGTAATTTGCATTGTGAATTTTGTGCCATAAATGCAAAAGATAAAGTTGACCCAGAGGGGGAATTATCCACTGGTAGTTTTAGCGAAAAGATAATCCCGTATTTAGCAGAGTTTAAGCCACGAAAACTTGTAATAACTGGGGGGGAACCTCTTTTAAGAAAGGATTTGTCTGAAATTTGCAGTATCTTAAGGAATTCATATAGCGGATGCATTATTTTACAAAGTAATGGTGTTCTATTCAGCTTGGATACATTACATAGAATTAGGGGAAATGTTGATGAGATTGATTTCAGCACAAGGCATATGTTAAAAACTTTGTCTGGCACAGAAAAGCTGATTGATAATATTGAAATTTGTAATAAATATGGTTTCAAAGTAGCTTTAAGCTATGTTTTCCATAAAGGAGAAGAAAATTATTTGTTTCGGGCTATTGATTTGGCGGTAAAATATGATACTTATTTTATTCTTAATTTTGTTGCACCAATAGGTGGAGCTGAGGATGGTTCCGGAACTATGAATGATATAGAAAAGTTAAATGTATACATTGAAATAGCACGATATATATTGCGTAAAAAGTACGCACACAGTAAAGTTGCTGATGCGATTTTACCCAGAGTCCGAGTGGAAAGTTCATGTGGCGCATATGGCCGGGTAATGGCAGTATTTCCGGACGGAGAGATTTATATGTGCCAAAGTGTTGAGGGTATTAATAAATTTCGGTTAGGAAATATTAGGGAAGATTCACCTCAGATGGTCAGCAGAACGTTACGGAGGAAACTTTGCGATTCAGATATACAAGATTCGTTTTGTGTAGAATGTAAAGAAAAATGCAGAGAATGTGAATATAGGTATTTTTGTGGCGGTGGCTGCCCGGCAACCGGACAGCAAAAAGATGAATGTGATCTTCAAAAAGCGATTATAAAATACTCATTATTTATATACGATAAAAACAAATCCCATGAAGAGAATATTTCTAATTATATTTCAGTTTTGGATAGTTATAAAAGCTGCCAGTTAAATAAATAGCTGGCAGCTTTATTTTTTTATTCAGGAAGTTGAATCTTTTCACCCAGGGTCATTTTGTTATTGAATCGTCTAATACAAAGAAGATAAATAAATTGTGTCATAAGTATCAGAAGGAAATATACCAATACAGGCTGAAAAGGGAACTGATAGACAAAGAGTGGAATTTCATCCATACCGTTCACCATATGACATAGTAGGGTACCGGTTCCTGTACCAACCGTCAAAGTGACAAGAATAATAGTGAGGGAATAAAATAAACACTCGATAACATTTATCTGCATAAATTGTTTATCCGTTAACCCTACTGCCTGCAGCAGGGATACTTCCCTTTTCCTGCTGATATAGCCGGTAACCAGTGTGTTTATCAGGTTAATGAGACCGAACAGGCCAATAAAAGCTGTAATGAAATAAACCACCTGCCTAATGGAAGAAATACCAGTTTCCTGTGTGCGTAAAGCGTCCTTAAAGGACCAGAATTCCATAGGGATGCCGGCCGTAAGCTGGTAGACCTTTTCTTCAATCCCGGCCAAATCATTACCATTGGTTTTGATATAAATATAGGTATTGAAATTACTTACGTTCGGATTTATTTCGGTCAGAATATCAATGGGTATGTAGATAAAGTCTATAGCGACACCCTGGTGGGAAGCAGCAGTAATTCCAAGAACTGTAAGCGAAAGAACGGTGCTGTCTGTTTTTGTAAAACGGATTTTATCTCCTATTTGCGGATGATACGATTCCCATCTTTCCAAATTTTCATTTGGATTGTTTATAATAATTCCTCTTTCTTCAACCAATGTCTGATAATCAATGGTACCCTCTGTCAAGTAGGATTGTAGTTTTGTACTCTGCAAATCATCCAAGCCTACGCAATGCATGAGATAATCTACTGGCTCCTGATCCGGCCATGCAACTTGAGCAAAAATGCCTTGCCGGGCATATACATTCGTAACTCCTGAAATCGAGGATATGGAATCTATTAAAGAATCATTAAAAGGATTGTTTATCTGTATGGAGTCCTCTGAAGAAGACATATCTCCCTGACTGTCCGGATTCAAAATAAGGGTTATTTCACTGTTGGGAAAAGCAAGTCTGGCAGCTTTCTCTATATTAAAAGAGGCGAGGAGTGTGGCGGAAGAAATGAGCAGGATACCCGTAAAGCATAGGGCAAATAGTGTAAGCAGTGTTTTTTTCCGGTTTCTGCTGAAATTTAAATGGGCCAGGGAAAAGGGGGACATCCGGTAGCATTTTTTCCGTTTATGAAATTCCCCTGCTTTAGTAGAATCCATACTGGTTAATTTAGTAGTCTCAATTACCGGCAGGGAGGAAGCGATCCTGGCGGGCCTGCGTATGCATAATCTGATAACTGCCAAAAGGAGCAGCGCAATCAGTGAATCACATAAAAGTACCGTTGAAAAATTCCATCCTTCAGGGATCATAAGATATGCGGCAGCGGTACCAAATAAAAGTCCGGGAGGAATGGATAATACGGATAGGATGCGGCCTTCCATGCGTATGATTTGATAGAGCTGTTTTTCACTTGCACCTGCCAATAAAAAACTGCCGTATTCATGTATTTTTGCAATAATCGTGGTATAGAACAGGCTGTAAAGCAATAAGGAACATGCAATAAGAACTATGGTACCGGCAGCCAGCGCTGCGGCTAGCTTTTCAGACAAAGTCTGGGAAGTGGAAATAAAGTAAGATGAACTGAAGAAGTATTTTCCTTCCTCAATTCCGCATTTTTCCATGAAACTGCTTATAAATTCTTTGAGTTCATTTTCAGTTTTTTGCTCCGTATGGGCAAAGCGGAGATAGGCGGAGTAATGTAAATCGGAAGATACCATCCGATTTGCAAATTCTCTTGATACGACGACAGTATCAATTCTATCCCGGATCGGAGTGTCTAAAATCCCAGATAATTGATATTCACGGGGGCCAGACCCCAAATCTAAAGTTATTGTCTGTCCCAGGGATTCAGAAAGCTCCAGCCTTTTTAGTAATGAACCGGAAACCGCTATTTCAGCGTAGGATTCAGGCAGATGGCCGGCAAGGAGCTTCCCGTTATTTAAAGATAATGCATTTTCATCTAAATAAGAAATATCCAGGGAATAAGATTCATTATTAATTTGAGGAAAGATATATATTTTTCCCATTGATTCAATATCGCCGCTGTTTTCAAGCATTTGAAAGGTTTCATCATTGAGCGAAGTGATACCGGCCTGGTATTTTGACTTCATGGAACGTTCAAGAAAGTTGTTATAAAAAAAAGCGTTCAGTACCATAGCGGAGAGAAGGGCGGACGTAGAAAGTACCGCAAATATCAGAATCAGATTCCGCTTCCACTCATATTTCATGATGGATACAGAGATATTGCGTATGAGCTTACTTTTTTTAAAGGTTATCATTCCGGTTTGTCTCCTCTCTAATTATCTTTCCATCCTCAATATAAAGAGTTCGGTCGGCAAGTCGGGCGATTTGTTCATTATGTGTGATCATTATAATAGTCTGGCCAAAAACTTTCCGGCTTTTTAGCAGCAAATCAATAACATTCGCACTGCTTTTGCTGTCCAGGTTTCCAGTGGGTTCATCGGCAAGGAGGATTGCCGGCTTTGCCAACAATGCCCGTGCAATGGCAACCCGCTGCTGTTGGCCGCCTGAAAGCTGAGAGGGGATGGCTTTCAGCTTCTCCTTTATTGACAGCATATTAATGATTTCACAAAAGTAATCTTCATCTACTTCCTTATTATCAAGTTCTACCGGAAGAGTTATATTCTCCCGAACGGTAAGCATGGGGATTAAATTATAGTATTGGAAAATCATGCCGATATTTTTTCTCCTGAAGACGGTGCGTTCTTCCTTGCTTAGTAGGGTTAATTCTTTGTTACAGAGACTGACACTGCCCGAAGTGGGGATGTCGAGCCCTCCCATTAAGTGAAGCAGGGTGGATTTTCCGCTGCCAGAGGTTCCGCATATAGTTACAAATTCCTTACTCCTTACATTCAGGGAAATATTATCGACTGCTTTAACCAGATTAGCTTCTGTACCATAATACTTTTTAATGTTAGTGATTTTTAATGTGCACATAATTACCCCTTTCTATTTGCGAAATTATGATTTTAATAAATTATATCAGTTTTACCAGACATTTTAAATAAGTTATGTAAAAAGAGGGATTTACATTGTTTACTTGGTATTTTAGTAAATCATTTAGATGAAGGCCAGAGAGGATAACCAGAGGTTAATCGAGACATACTTTATTGATTAACGTAATAATTTAAACTATATTAATAACATCAATAAATATATTGTAGGAGGTGTATTGCTATGACAGATTTTGAAAAAAAGGAAAATGAAGTAACTGAAGATGAACTTAGTGCAGAGGAAGTAAATGTATTTGGCAATTGCGGTGTACCTCATGGCTGTATGGTTGATTGTCCTACAATTTCACCGCTTTTGACTACTGAATTTTGAGAAAGGATGGTAGTGGTATGGAACAGGAAATGTTAAAATATGAGGAACTTGAGGCAGAAGAGGTTAATGTTTATGATGGGTGTGGTGACTATCGGCTTCATTGTACTGTAGATTGTCTCTTTGGAGGCGCATGGATAACACCGGAAGAATGAGTATAGAAAATAAAAAAGAGCGGAACTGTTAAAAAGTTCCGTCCTTTTTAAAAAATTTTAATTTAAATTTTCATAAGTGCTTATTTTTTCAATAAGACTTTTTCTCCTATTTTTACTTATAGGAATTCGTATTCCTGTCACCAAATAGGCATCTAAAGATATAATTTTTTCGAGAAATTCCAAGTTTATTATATAACAATTATGACATCGGAAAAAGAAATACTTATTCAACTTGTACTCCAAAACCTGCATTTTTTCATAAAAAGAAAGAGAGTTATCAATTGTATGTACCACTACCTTTCTGTTACTTGTTTCAATGTAAAAAATATCATTAATATATATTCTGTAAATATTAAAGTTGTTTTTAACCAGCAAATAATCTTGATATTTGGGGATATACTTAAGAGCACGGTCAAATTCAACAAAAAAGGATGCACTTGTTAAAGGTTTTGCCAAATATCCTAAAATGTTATTTTGATAAATTGAAAAGAAGTTATCATTAGGTGATATCAATGTTATAATATATGCTTTTGGATTTTCAGTTAAAATTAACTGTGTTAATTTATTTTTTTCTTTATAGGATATATTATTATCTAACAAAAATATATCAAAGTTAAAGTTGAGTGAGTTAAGCAATTGTGCAGATGTCCTATAATTCTTTACTATTAGTATCTGCTTACGACATGTTTGATATAAGGTTATTAGTTTATTTAATTTATCTAAGCAAGGTTCATCACTACTGCATATGGCTATACGATACATATACTCACACTCCTCTCTTGTTAATATAGGTATTCTCTATAATTTTTAACTTTAGCACGTAGGAGATAAATTGGTTTAGTTTGTATGTTAACTGTAGTTTTTTGGCTGTAAAATCATTTCCGTATATATTAAAGACCAATATTAATGAATATGAAGGATATTTATTTTTTAAAGACAAAAGGAGATGTATTACATTAACAAAATACCACTTATAGTGGATTTTGACGTTACTACAAATGTCTAATAAATAAAGAAAGGAGGAGCGCTATGGATACACCTACTATAACACCTAAGGATAATACATGTTTGACATGCTTTACATGTATGACATGCCTTGCTTGTGGCCCGTCACCTGCAGTAGCAGCTGGGGCTGTTGGATTAGTGGCAAATATTGCTGTTGGTAGCTAATCTTAGTCTAAGTTTGCGGTTATAGTAGCTATTATCACTATAACCGCAAACATCATAAAAACAGTACTTTTATTTAGTTCATTTTCTAACTTTATTTGTTATAATTATTGCTAAATATTTTAAGCCGACAAACAAATGATGAATGTTATATTGGGGGGAGAGCACTGTGATACCTGAAACTACTTTTCATACTTGGCGTAGAGCGCTTATCCTTAGCCTATTTACTCTCCAATCACAAAGGCAAGCCCACTGCATTTGTAAAGTGGAATTAAACAGAGGATTACTTCAAACATGATTTCAACAATTTATTAATTACTTTGAGCATTTGAGTTCTATTACATTTAAGTCGCGCTTAAAGGCGTGCAGAATGGAGATTAATATGCCAGGAAAATATATTTCCATGAAATCTGAAATCGAAATTAAGCAGATCATAAATTATCCTGAAGATTTAAAAATTTTATCTGTTTTTATAACTAACGACACAACTTCTGAGTATAAAAAGGTTAGTAGGCAATATAATATTAATTTAGTAGGTTTCGAAATTATAACATTGTTAGACGGAACTAAAACAATTGAGGAAATAACCAATATTCAAACAAAAAAATACAAAAGCAATTTTAGTGATACTAAAAAAAAGATAATTAATTATTTAAATGAATTGGAACAGAAATATGAAATAGAAACAGAACTTTTGGATTTTCCTACATATAAGCCTGTAAATGTAATAACTACAGATAATATTTATCCCATTACTGCTTCATTGGAATTAACTCACAAGTGTAATCTTAGATGTTTGCATTGTTATGGAGATTATGGGGTTGGGGATGAAATGGACTGCAAGAATGTTTTAAAATTATTGGATCAACTTGAGGAAATTGGTGTAAAAAATATAGAGTTAACTGGGGGAGATATTTCAATTTATCCTTATCTTAATGAAGTTCTAAAAAAGGCTTTTTCACTTAAGTTTAGTGCAGTAGTGTTATTAACAAATGGAATTATTATGAATAAAGAATTTTTGGATATAATTGTTAAAAATAAAAATAGAGTTTTTTTACAAATTGATTTACACAGTCTGAATGAGGAGTATTTAGAATGGTTTACTAATCAAAATGGTTATATAGACAAAGTATTAAGCAATATTCAGTTTTTAAATAATAATGGGGTTAAAATGAGAATAGCGACTATGATAACTAAAAGAAATGTTGAAGAAATTCCTCAGATTGTTGCCAAAATAAATGAACTAGGTATCAGCAGTTTTATCCCATCAATTGTAACAAATATTGGAAGAGCAGAAGATAATGAAGATCTACTTTTAGACAATGAATCAGATATTAAAAGATATGTAGAAATTATAAATGAAATGAATGAAAAATATCCATCTTTGTTCAAAGCAATGCAACCAGAAAGTTTAAGAAATAATTGTGGTTGTATCACAACAAATGTTGTTATTTCACCTAATGGAGATATAAAATTATGTGCAATGGATAATCATTTCCTGAAAAATCTAGGTAATGTATTTAAAGAAAATATCAGGGATGTGTATGATTGTAATAAAGAATTTATAAGAAATTTATATTATCTAAAATTTCCTACTGAATCTAGTATTGAATGTACTGAATGTGATAAAAAATTTTTTTGTTCCCGTTGCTTTATTAGAACTTTTTATGAAAATTCTCGCAGAAAAGAAGTTTGTAAATGGTATGAAAATAATATATCCAAAAGTATAGTTGGTAGATTTATCAATGTGAAAAATGAATAAATATGGCCTACTACTTAATATATGGGAGGAACAATGAAAGATATTTTAGAGGTTAAAAATTTATCAAAAAAGTATCCGGATTTCATGTTGAGAAATATAAATATAAATTTGCCGTATGGAAAAATTATGGGAATTGTTGGTGAAAATGGAGCCGGTAAAACTACCATAGTAAAATTATTGCTAAATGGACTTAAAAGAGAGCAAGGTGTTATAAATATTTTTGGTAAAGATAATGTACAGTTTGAAGCAGAGATTAAAAAACAGATAGGAGTTTGTTTAGACCAGTGCTATTTCGATGATTGTTTAAATATAAAAAATATAACTTTTATTATGAAGTCTATTTTTAAAAGTTGGGATTCAAAAAGTTTTTTAACTTTAATTCAGGATTTAAAAATTCCTCAAAATAAACCTATCAACTCGTATTCAAAAGGAATGAAGGCAAAGCTGAATATTGCTATTGCATTATCAGTACATCCCAAATTGTTGATTCTTGATGAACCAACATCAGGTTTAGATCCTATTGTAAGAGATGATATTTTATTAACATATAAAAAATATGTTCAAGATACAAATAGTTCTATTTTATTTTCATCACATATTACAAGCGATATAGAGAAAATAGCAGATATTATTACTTTTATTCATAAAGGGGAAATAATTGCTACATTGAACAAAGATGAAATTCCGGATAATTATGGGGAAGTTATTCTTTCTTCCAAAGATTTTAATTATAAACAAGTGGGATTTATTTCATATATTGAAGAAGGAGAACTTAGGAAAGTACTTATTAATAAAAAATTATATAGCCATATTTCTGATATTAAAGATGTAAGTGTAGAAAAACTATTGTTATATTTTGTAAAAGGAAAATCGACAGGAGAAAATGAATGTTAGGATTAATAAAAAAGGATTTAATTATCATGGTAAAAAGAATGAATCCTATACAATTAATTATATTGTTAGTAGTAGTCATTCCAATTTCACAATTTCCACAATATACATTAATATCAATTAGCCTGGTTATATCTTATTTGGCTTCAATATTAGTATCTACTTCTTTCACTTATGATGCTGCGTCAAAGTGGGATGAATATACTATTGCATTACCATTTTCACCAAAACAAATCGTTAAAGCAAAGTATATTTTAGTTCTTATTTTGATGGTAATTGCTTTTGTAATTATGGGGATTACCTTTTTATTTTGCTTTCTGGCTGGTTTATCCAGTTTGTATGACTTTAAGCTTGCTTTGCTTGCATCTTTGCTTTTTGCTATTACCTATAATGCAATACAAATACCATTAATATATAAATTTGGTGTTGAGTTTGGAAAATATTCTTTGTTTGTAATGTTATTAATTCCTTATATATTTATGGGTATAATTCATGTCTTTAAATTGAATTTTAATCTGCTTTATTTTCAGCAAGGTATCGGTTTTTTGATGTTTCTATTTGGTCAAATTGTTTTGTTAGTTTTATCATTTTATATTTCGATTAAAATTTATGCTGATTCTAGAAAAAAATAACTTACAATGAAGGTAGTTCGTGTTGTCGGTTAGGGGAAATGGCTGGATAACCATTAGTATACTTTATCTGAACCTGAAAGGCGGTAACTGTATATACTTACCTTTTATTAATAAGATCAAAACACGGGGCGAATACGGCGAAAATCAGATGGTACCGGATGATGAGAATCCTTATTATGCGAAACTGGCAAAGGCGCCCACGTATAAGCTGCGGTAGGTGATGAATTACCGTAAGAGCCGATTTGACGCTTACTTTTTATCAAGAAGTACCAGATGGTTTATTCATTTTTGTATTGTTTGGTGTTGTTCATCCCGTTTTCCCTGGAATTGGGGACACCCCCATTAGGATGTATAAATGCCTGTATGATGAGTTTTTTAGCATCATTGAGCATTTTTAGGACTTTTCAATGTCCAAGAAAATATACTCCCTGAAGGTTTATAATTAAAAGATATGGGAAAAGATTAGGTTGAGGAATTATTACATGAATATATAAAAGTATCAGTAAATAAAATAGAAAAAGATGTAATTGGATATATTAACTATGAACAAAATTATTTTTTTAACAGTATTGATGGAGACAAACCAGATTTTCTCTCGGGTGAGTTAGGCAATCTTTCTGTACTATTAGGTAAATTAAGCGATGGAAATATCGAATGGGATAAAGTTCTTATTATTTAAAATATATCAAAATATTAATATTATGAAAGGAATTATAGATGAAAAAGGGTTTCCGTATTGTTGCCTTGGCTATATTGGTGGTTTTCTTTTATTTTACTGTAATGGGTGAAAAATTAATAAATGAAATTTCAGATAATGATCCAAAAGACATTATAAAAACAATACCCAAAGGATTTATAAATAAACTTAAGAGAATAGTTGAATTGATTTCATAGTTGATATCGATATCCCTTTTAGATGGGGCAATATAAACACTTTATTACAAGGAAGGAAAACTGGAAGTCAATTACATAATAACACAGTTTTTTATATTGATATCTACAGATGCATGTAGATATTCTTATTACAAAAAAAACTCTATTCCGGAATTATAGAAACCGATAATCCAACAAACGGAAAATAACTTAATTCTGCTTGTTAATGCATATGCGAATTGTGAAAGAAGGATAGGGATTAATAGGAGATGCGATATTGGGCGCTTACGTCCGATTTTGAATATAAACAGTTTCACGGATGATTAACCTACTTATCTTGCAAAGGAATGACGCACTAATCCTTCAGTGCGCCAGCCCAACTCAAGAAAATAGGGAGATTCAGATATAGATGTATATAACACATATTTGTGATGAATATCTTTAATATATTTGTCACTGACTTGATACAACTCCGCACGGCCAGGAGAGGTGGGGAACCTGCGGAGTGTATTTAGCTGTACGTCGGACAGAATGTGGTTACGAACCAGTTCTTTATTGACAATAACCAGGATAATCAGGAAATGGATCCGCTTATCAGGGATCTGGTGACGGAGAGGGACCGGGACAGACTGCGGAAGATGACCTTCTACTGCTTTACCAATAAATGCCTGTGGGATTATATCCTCCGGTATTTTGGGGAGTATAGATCGAATTACTATAAAAACTGCGCGAACTGCCTGAGTCAGTTTGAGAAAGTTGATGTGACGGAGATTGCACGGGCTTTGATCAGATGTGTGCTGGCCTGCAGGCAGAGGTATGGGACGAACGTGATAATAGATACCGTGCACGGGGCGAATACGGCGAAAATCAGACAGTACCGGATAAATGAGAATCCTCATTATACGGAACTGATAAAGGTGCCGACGTATAAGCTGCGGCAGGTGATGAATTACCTGATGCTGAATGAATACCTGGCGGTGACGAACGATGAGTATGCGGTGGTGAAGCTCACCGGGAAATCGAAGCCCATTCTGGAAGAGGATGAGAAGCTGTTTAAGATCCTGCGTGGCCTTCAAAACTATATATCATGATAAAAAAGGTAAGATAATTAAATAAAATTGATAATAAGACATGTTATATATTATCCGGTATAAAGATAACAATATCTGTCAACTGACAGTCCAGAATATGACAAAGAGCATCAAGAGTGTTGGTAGAAACTGATTCCGCTGCCTGCAGCCGAGCAATAGTTGATCCGCTCAAGCAATATTCTTTTCCCATGTTTCTAAGAGTATAAGTAGTCATATCCTTCGCATCCATCAGTTCCCATAATGGCTTGTAAGAAATCATTATAATCCCCCTTGATTTAATAACTATTTCTTTTATTAAAGGTTTCCAGGTCCTTTTTCGGATTTTTTATAATCATGAGTCACATCCATTACAGCTTTCATAAGTCCCGCCAAGATATCCTTATAGCTATTCCGTAGGAGGGGATAAACATCATTAATATTATCTATCTTGTTTTCTATTATATTCTATCAAATTAGTTCCGTTGCTACTAGCATAAAAATACTCCTTTTCGATATGAATCTTACCGAAAAGGAACCATTTCTTTTCTAAGACACATAATTCTTTACATTACCCAAAATAATGAGCTTATCCCGTGAAATTCAGGCTTTTAAGCTTTCGATTATCACAGGATAGTTTTTTCTTACTTATTTCAAGGCCAAAATCTCCTTGTTCCTGTTCAGTAAAGCCTGCTGTTTTCTGCTCTGTTTTCGCCCCATAGTGCTCCTGATTGAGGCTGCCTGTTTCCCTGCAGCCCCGTAGAATGATAAGAGAGTCTGGGTTCCTGACTGTATTTTTAGGACTGGATCAAAACGGTTGAAGGCACAGTAGTATTTTCTATACATATAAATAAGATATAATTTGAAAAGCTAGCGCGAGACACCGCAATGCATCTGTTTTCTCAGTGTGATGTTACGGTTCTTCAGGCAGTTTCTGTTAATATGCTCAGAGCCACAGTCCCCCATGGAGTATGAGTGAACAGGCAAGCGGCAAGAAGGGGAATGGATATGTAATATACTTATAAAGACGAATGTTTTATCAGCGACAAAAGTGATCTGCATGGAATCACTGTGGTTCTTGTGTTTGCCTGCATCGACGTGATCCTATATCAGTAGTTTTAAAATAATGGTTTTGTTCATTTCTATATGCTATACTATTAAAAAAACAGAGCGAAAAAATATAATTTGAAAAGGAGAATAGGTATGTATGGCTTACGTTCTATTTTTATTGCCATATCAATAGGGATAATAATTGGTGTCATATTCGGTGGTCTGAAATCTATATTTCGCAGGAAAGCGCCATCTCAAAAGCAGATAAAGTTTGTACGGAAATTAGTAAATAAATTTGCGGCCGTATTAAAATACAGTACTATCAGCCTGCTTGTGATAGGATTATTTTGGTGCATTTACTTTCTTCTTTTAGGAATAATAGTTCCTGCGCAAACAGAATATGCAGCAAATATGTCAGAACTAATAGTTTCCGTTTTAACCGTAATATCTATTATATTTGCCTTTGTTGAGTTTGTAAGACGAAAAGATGAAAAGTAAATTCCGGTTCATAAGCCCGGATAAATTAAAATGGAGGAAGAAAAGATGAAGAAAGATGCTGTTACACTGTCAATGGCTGAACGAAGGGCAGAAGGCTTATTATGGGTTGATACTGGTGAAAATATGAATCAACAGATATATGCCCGGGGGCTTTGTCAGGATTTTAACCGGACGAGAGCGGACGAAACAGAAAAAAGAGAAAGAATTTTAAAGGATTTGTTTGCTTTTTTGGGGGAAAATGTGTGGATTGAGCCTCCGCTTACACTTGCGATGGGTAAAACGGTTTCGATTGGGAACGGGACTTATATTAACTCCAATCTTACTTTAGTTGATGATTACGAGATTGTCATAGGAGAAAGAGTCCTTATTGCGCCTAATGTTACAATGAGCACCACAAATCATCCAATGCACTATAAGGCACGCAGCCGCGGGGAAATGTACTGCAAAAAGGTGGTAATTGAGGATGATGTATGGATTGGAAGCAATGTTGTTATCTGTGCCGGTGTGACTGTCGGTAAAGGCTCAGTAATTGGCGCCGGAAGTGTTGTAACAAGAGACATTCCCTCAATGTGCTTTGCCGCAGGCAGCCCCTGCAAAGTAATTCGGGAAATTACCGATGATGATTTGAAAGAATTTGAGCCGATTCCTGAATAAATAAAAAGGGATGATTTTGAAAAATGAATGAATCCCTGTTTGACGGCAGATAAAAAGGAACACTAGGAGGCTGTAATGAAAAACATATTGGTGGTACAAGGCGGCGGCCGCATTAACGGCAATACCAGCCAGTTAGCGGATTCGTTTATTCAGGGCGCTAAGGAGGCCGGCCATACAGTTGAAAAGATATCTTTAAATAAAAATGAGGTGAAAGGCTGCATTGGGTGCAACGCTTGCCGTTATGGGAAACCCTGTGTGCAAAAGGATAATTTCAATGAGCTGGTTCCTAAGATTAAGGCAGCAGATTTGATTGTTTTTGCATCGCCGTTATTATTTTGGACGTTATCCTCCAAAATCAAGGCATTCATCGAGAGATTTTATTGTATTGCTGAGGAAGATCCGAGTCCGCCGTTTGGGCGATATGAAAGGTATCCGGTAAAAGATGCCGCTTTGCTTATGACATCAGCAGATGATTTTTTCTGGACATATGAACAGGCAGTATCATATTACAAATTTACAATAATCAATTATATTGGTTTCCGTGATAAAGGGATGCTGCTTGCCGGAGGCTGCGGAGATACGAATGGGAAACCGCAGATCGCCAAAACAGACCACCTTAGAGAAGCCTATGATTTCGGGAAAAATATTTACAGATAATGTAAATAAGTGGCTGTTCCCTTGTATTATGGCGGCGAAGATGAATTGGATAAAATAGAGCACGCAGAGCATTTGTAAGGGAGATAAGCAAAATGTATAAAGGTATTGTTCAGCTGGTAATCGGTTTAATGATGATTGTAACACTCCTTGTTGGGTATCTGCCAATACCGGAGTATTTGGTAGAACTCACTTGTGTATCCAATATGCTCGGCGGAGTACTTTTGACGATAGACGGAATCTTAAGTATATGCAGGAAAAAGAATTTATCTTCCAATTTGTATCGGGCAGTCTGCGTGTGCATTTTAACCGTGTTTTTTATATGTCTTGGAAGCCTGACCGGATTCTTTCATTTTAATTTTAAGGGAGCATTTTTCTTTTTGCATGTCATTAATCCCATTGCTTTCGTTGGGTGCTATCTGCTGTTTTGCAATGATGCTGAGAGGCGTATCGTATCAGCGGCTAATTTTATAACGCCGGTACTTATGCTTGTTTATCTGCTGTTTGATTATATTCGCTGCCAGTTTACGGGTAAATTTGTGTATGGATTTGCAGAGCCTGATGTATTGACATTTCCTTATGCAGTTCTTATAGGGATTGCAGTATATATTATAATGATGCTGTTTTCTTTTTGTCTTTTAAAAGTTAATAAAGTAATACATAGATGATGGAAATTGGTGTTTGATAACTTTAATATCCGGTGATGTTTAAGCAATAAAGGCGGGATGTTTCGACCTGTCAGAGCGGTGGAGTTTTGCCGGGAGATCAGCTGGATATATGAATAATTTGAGGAAAGAAAATACAATGACAGTGAAATTTTCAGAAAACAGGAATAAGCTTATAGAAACGGAACGCCTTATCATTAGAGAAATGGTGCAGTCCGATTTTGATGCTTTGTGCAAAATATTATGTGATGAGGAAGTCATGCGCACCGCTTATGGAAGTGCATTCAACTTAGAAGAAGCACAGAATTGGCTTAACAGACATTTTAAAAGATATGCAGAGTACGGTTTTGGACTTTGGGCAGTTGTCTTAAAAGAAACACATGAAATGATTGGTCAATGTGGGCTGACATTACAAGGCTGGAGAGATAAAGAAATATTGGAAATAGGATATTTGTTTCAAAAAGCGTATTGGCACAAAGGCTATGCAGCAGAAGCGGCAATTGCCTGTAAAGAATACGCTTTCAAAGTTCTTAATGCTAATACCGTTTATTCTATTGTCAGGGATACAAATACAGCTTCTCAAAAGGTTGCTGTTCGAAACGGTATGAAGATTATTGATAAGGATACTAAGAATTTCAGGTATATAGATATGGATTTTTTCCTGTATTCTGCAGAGCGGACAAATGAGACTCAGATATAGTGAAAGACAATGACAACACTTAATTGGATGGGGGAGAGGATGATAACAGGATTTTATTGTACAAATGTTTTTTCGGAACACGCGAAAGAGCTTATAGATTTTTATAGAGAGGTATTAGAAATACCCGTTATTAAGACAGATGCAGACGATTCAAACGGGGTTTATTTTGGCTTTATAGAAAATGCCCCCACTCTTTGTATATGGGATTGTAAAGTATTTGATGCGCAGCCGACGGGATATCAATCCTTTGTTTTTCAAACAGATAATCTCGAATTAACGATGGAATCTCTGAAGAAAAAAGGGGTGGCTCTGTCTGAAGCCGTTAGATATGATTGGGGAACTTATGAAGTTCGATTAAACGATTTGGATGGAAACGAGATAGTAATAATGGAAATTGTACAAGATTTCAATGATATTAAGAATTGAAAAGAAGTCATACGGAAAGGTGTTAATTTGAAAAAAATAGTAGTTATCCTTTTGTCAGCTCTGGCCTGCTGCACTATGTTTATAGGCTGCAGTAACTCATCAGCTAATCAGGAGCATCACTTATCTGTCTATTCTTTCAGCGGAGAAGATGAACAGTTCGCAATCTCGAATGGAGTCATTGTTTTGAATTCCACGGAGGAAACATTTTATGGCGGCGATTTGAAAGAAAAGCAGGATAAATTATCAGATATTGCTGCGTATACCAAAACCTTCTATGTCATGTCCGGCAATGAAAAAAAGATTTTGATGTCTTTTGTTGTAGAGGATATGACAGGTGGAACTGTAAATATTTCCGGTGATACAGGAAAGATATCCGGGGATATTATGACAAAGATAGGAACCGATGAATTGCAGAATAATCTTTTCTTTGAGTTAAAAACTACTGATTTGAATGGCGAGGAAAATGAGTATCAGCTGCAGTTAACCGTGACGGAAGTTACAGAAAAGGCAGATAATTAGCTTACAGTTTATCGGAAAGAAAAATTAGAAGCTGAAAGGGTATTGAGATGAAAAAGAAAACTATAATAATATGGATTATCGTTATAGCAGCTGCAGTAATAGGTATTTACCTGCTAACCCGTCCAACTGTTTTAGGTAATATGAAGAACAGCTATACAGAACAAATTACTACAGCTTCTGATATTTCATTTTCAGGAGAAGCAGGAGAAAGAATAAAGTTTTCATTTAGATCCAATATTGTAAATGGAGAATTAAATATGGTCTTGTATGATTCGGCTGGAAATGCAGTATATACGCTGGATGAGGCAAAGGCACTGGAAACTTTTTATACCCTGGATAGTTCGGGGAAATACACTTTAGTGGCAGAGTGTAAGGATTTTATCGGAGAATACAAAATTAAGGTTTACAAGGCAGATTGAGTTGTCTTTGGGACATCTGTTGAATCACAAAATTTGAAGTTGGATTGTGCTGGAAATCGGCCTTTATAGGAGAAATGAGATATGATGGATAAAGTTTTAACAGATCCACGTAAGCTTTTAGCAATTGATTTGAAAAATAAAGGCATTAATATTGATGAAATATGCGTACCTAACAGAGTATACCTTTTGGCTGATGATATATTTGATTATATGGTTAGCCTTGATTGTGGAGAGTATAGGTTTCCAATTGGAGGAATGCTATGGGTGTTAAAGGATAATCCAATGGTTGGATTTATAAAATCAATGATGTGTTCACCTGCTATTGCGACTCAAGCAGAGGACTTGATTGCTTATGGAGTAAAAGAGTTGATTCATGTAGGGTATGCGGGCGGATTACAAAAAAATATGAATCCCGGAGATATTGTAATAACAGAAGGGGCATATAATGATACTGCTGTGGCTCGATTATATGGATTTGATTATAATTTTATCGAATCTTCTTCTGAACTTTCGGCTGAGTTAGTAAAAACAATGAAAGTGCATCAGATAATGGTGTCTTGTGGAAAAACGTGGACTACTGATGCTGGATATCATGAAACCGTAGGACAGGTGCTATCATATAGAAATAAAGCAGCGTTATGTGTAGAAATGGAAGGTGTAGGGCTATTTACAATAGCAAAGTATCGTGAATGTGCCGCATCAGCGATTTATATTATATCGGATGTATTTGGAGATGAAGAATGGCTTTTAGGATGCAGTGGGGAGGCAATTCCTAATGCCGTTAGGGCTGTCTTAGGGGTTATCGCTTAAAGTAAAAAGAACAAAAAGAAGTAGACAAATCATGGTTTGTCAAGAATATAGCTGAACGGGAAATGGGAAGTTATTGATACTTTAAGAATTATGGAAATGGAGGAAATACATGGAGTGGAATCATATTCAAATTCCTAACGGTGATACCAACCTGTTTTGTAATTGCTATGTTACCGGAAAATCAGCGATGAATATTATTGTAACACATACTCCTATCTGTACGACATTGGATGTACAGTCCGCATATGCTCCGTTGACGAAGTATGGGGTCAATATATTCGCGTTTGACTTTTCAGGAACGGGAAAAAGCGGCGGAGACGAAAAGAAGTTTTCCGTTCATTCAATTGTGAATGATTTAGATAAGCTCGTTGATTATATAGAAGAACATTATTCTTCGAACATCCATTTATTTGGGGATACGGGTATCGGCGGTATGTTCGCACAATGTTACATCTGTTCCACTGACAGAATAAAAAGTTTCGCCCAATTTGCCTGCGTGGATTATAAAAATACTGCTGGTATGGGATACCCATATTTTGCTGTGAAAATGATGAGTTGGCTCTTTAGCCGACTGCCTAATTTTCATCTAACCATAAAGCCGCCCAAATATAGTGGATATAACTGTGAGCAGGACAATGGATTTTATGAGATGCTGATAAAACGAAATCCGTACATATTTAAGAGCAGTACGAAAGTAATGAATGCTGTCTTTGAATGCCTTATTTCTCCTGATAGTCCCATTCAAAATAGCATCACTATTCCAACACTGGTATTTAAGACGCTGCATGATCGGTATTTTTCCAAAGAGTATTTTGACAGTTATTTTTCATCTTTAAACTGTAAAAAAAAGTTGATAGAAATAAACGATGTACACAATAGCTATTATTTACGCTGTGATGAATTTTGCGAAGCCGCATATAACTGGTTCTCTGAAAACCAAGAAATTACGGTTTCAAAGCACAGTCTGTCGGACTGAAAACAGGAATTTCTAGAGGAAAATAAAGTGAGTAATATGGTTTGTTTTAGGAAATTCACCGAATTTCCAAGAGGAACTATGTATGATATTTTACGCGATGCGTATTCTTATGATCCGAGAAATAAGATAATATGGGATGAGAACTGGCAGGAGTCAGATAATTTTTTCTATGACAATCCAGATATAGCAGATAAATACGGATTAGTAACTTGTATAGAAGATTTTCCCATTGGTTTTGTTACATGGGATCCTCGACACAGGCCAGAATATGTTGAGATAGGTCATAATGGGATTAGAGAAAAGTTTAAAGGAAAAGGCTATGGACACATGCAGTTAACAGAGGCTGTTCGGAGAATTAAAGAATACGATGGTCTTCAAAGAATAATAGTGTGTACGAATAGCAATTTAGTTGCTCCTAAGAACTATGAAAGCGTTGGATTTAAATTATATAACAGAAAAGAGAATAATACAGAAAGTGCATATACAGGAGCTTATTTGTATTATAGTATGAATCTTTAGTTTGCTGTAAGAAATAATTTCAATTTGTTGAGCCGTTACTGTTTTCGGGGTAATATGGCTCCAAATGCTGTGGGAAATGCGTAAATTGCTTGGACTGGTTTGAAAAAGTGAATGTGACGGAGATAGGCGGGGGCATGAAATTCATTCCAATTACACTATTTTATGCGGAATGTGGGGGAATTTCACTCATAAGTAAAACATTGATTTGAAAAAAGAATATTGCGAAAGATTTGAATCAATATGAAATTTTTCTTAGATATAGATACTGCATGGAATATTATAAAAGTCTTAGTTGAAGTATAGGAAACTATGTACAATTTACGAATTAATGAAGAAAGTTGCTTATCACTTTGAATTTTTTATGCTATACTTTAATTTATAGAAAAGATTGTTATTGTATAAGTATAACAAAATTCAAAGTAATATGTTAATTTGATGTTGGTATGAATAGAGTTTTCAAGGGTTAAGGGCACTGAATCAATTGGGAAAAAGGGAGCGATTTATGTTGGTGCGAATAGGAAGCGTACATGAAAGTCCTGGGAGATTCGCACCAGAAAAAGAGATGTTATAGTGGTGAACAGATTGAAAATGATTTAAATAAAGATTATATGAGATAGAAAATAAAATAATTATATAAATTAAGTTTGTGTAATGAGATTATTTTTAGTTATATTTGCTGTCGAAGCCCTTACGGCTTCGTGGATTGAAATTGCCTTCTTGCGGTCAAACTCTGCACGGTACTTGGTCGAAGCCCTTACGGCTTCGTGGATTGAAATGGAAGTATCCCGCAAAGATTATGATGCTGAACTTGTCGAAGCCCTTACGGCTTCGTGGATTGAAATACAGTGTATTGATATAAATAATGCTACCTGTAAATTGTCGAAGCCCTTACGGCTTCGTGGATTGAAATAATATACAGACCGCAGTAAATTCCTTTCGGGTATGTCGAAGCCCTTACGGCTTCGTGGATTGAAATGGATAAACAGGCATAGGCAAGAAAGGACGTATGGGTCGAAGCCCTTACGGCTTCGTGGATTGAAATAATTGTACTAACCGAAGGAAATTTAGCCATTGTAAGTCGAAGCCCTTACGGCTTCGTGGATTGAAATATTCCCGGTCTGCGGAGTCTTTCCTGCCAGCAGCGTCGAAGCCCTTACGGCTTCGTGGATTGAAATGTTCAACAGAGTTTTAATCTCTTCATGCATTTCAGTCGAAGCCCTTACGGCTTCGTGGATTGAAATCCAATCGATTTGCATTCTTCAGGAGAGTTATATGTCGAAGCCCTCGCGGCTTCGTGGATTGAAATATCCAGGCTGGCGGCGGTGTTCCCCTCGGTTAAAAGGTCGAAGCCCATGTGGCTTCGTGGATTGAAATCAACATGGACTTGGGCGGCAATGTAGATTTTCTAGGTCGAAGCTTTAGCGACTTTGTGGATTGAAATAAGTTCGCCCCTGGAGAAATCCAGGGATTTTTTTGTATAAGCCCTGCGGTATTGTGAGTGAAAAACAAAATTCAAAATATTGTGAAAAAGTCATTGTTTTGTGGAAGAATGATTATCAAAGGATAATGAGCTATATTATAAAAGAATATTTTAAGAATGTAAAAGAGTGAAAGTTCAAAATTAACAAAACTATCAGAGAATCAATAATAGAAGAATTATTGATTCTCTGATATATTGAAACAAATGAATGTATTTATATTTGTTTAATGCAGATGAAACAATAAAATATCATAAGAGTAAGCCAACTGAATGATAGAAAGGATTTGAAACACAGGTTAAATATTATGAAATGGGAGATTGTCTGTGTTTTGCCCTTTTTTGTAGTGGTTGAAACATATGCTAATTCGTAATATCAAAAGGACAGAATTAGTAATCAGGCTGCTTACAAGGGACTAAGTGATGGAGATTGTAAAAGCATATGAGTTATGGAGGTGCAGTAAATGTACTTAAAAGGAATTATAAAAGATGCTAAAGAGTTAGAATTCGTTATATTTTGCATCGAAAGTATCGCTTCTGAACTTGGTGCAGACGCTGAACAAGTCTACAAGGCTTTGACAGAAAAGAGTGATATTCTTAAAGGGTATATAGTGCCTGAATATGAAATACTGCATACGCAAAGCAAAGAATATATCGTAAATGATATTATAGAATTGATGAAAGAAAAGGGGGTGGAAGTTTGATTATTTATCATGGTTCTTATATGGAGATTGTCCGCCCGGATTTAAAACACTCCAGGCCTAATGTGGACTTTGGACTTGGTTTTTATACAACTCCGATTTATGATCAGGCTGTAAAATGGTGTGGAAAGTTCATACGCCGCGGTAAAAATGGCATTGTGTCACGTTATGAATTTAATGAGACAGCATATGATGATCTAAAAGTATTAAAATTTAATTCTTATTCCGAAGAATGGTTGGATTTTATCTTGACCTGCCGCAGCGGGAAAGATGTATCTGATTATGATATTGTGATGGGCGGCGTGGCGAATGATAAGGTGTTTAATACGGTTGAACTATATTTTGATGGACTGATTGATAAATCGGAAGCTATTAACCGCCTCCGTTATGAAAAACCTAATATGCAGATTTGCCTTCGTACAGAAAATGCCATAGAGAATTACCTGCATTTTGAAGGGAGTGAACAGATATGACTGCGAATCCTATTTTGCTTCAGAAAAAATATGCCCGTGTGATAGAATGTTTTGCCTCGAATATGAGTATTTCCTTAGATGATGCTTTAGCTTTCTTTTATCACTCAGAGGTCTATCGGCTTATCAGTGAGGGTGTTTCCGATATGCATTGTATGAGTGATGAATATTTGGCGGAGGAATTAAAAGTGGAATATAATACAAATAAATTAAATGAATAAATTTAAGTATATATTTTCTTAAAATAGAATATCAAAACAAACAAATAAGAAGACATCCTATCCCCAATATATAGTCTAATTAAAATTGCAATTTATCAAGGGAGGTACAGCCATGGCATTAAAAGAAGTTTATGATTATTTTCACAGCTACGACAAACAGACCTATCAAGTCGTAGCCTGCATGGGAAATGAGCCGTCTGAAAAAGATGTGAAAGATTTTGAAAGCCAATATAAAATAAAGCTTCCCGCAGAATTCAGGGAATTTACCATGTCTCCGTTAGGCGGTCTTTACATGGAGGTTCGGGAAGAAATATGGCCGCGGGCTAAACAGTATGACATAGGACCCTTCTGGTCCTTCTGCCGTGGAATCATTGTTTATGGAATCGCAGATGAAATACCGGATTTTCTGGACATACGTAAAAAAACGAAAGAGTTACATGATGACGGCTTTACAGACTATATACCATTTTTATCCATAGTCGGAAATGGCGATGAGATATTTTGTTTTGACAAAGATAATAACATTGTCCTTCTTGATTATTATACAACAGGTGAAGCAGTACCTGTTGAGGGAACATTTTCAGATTGTTTAATGAAGCAGATTGAAGAACTGGAAGAACGGAAAAACATGAAAATTCGGGGAGAAGATAAAAGTAATTAATTCCAGCTTATCAGGAAACGGAATGAAGTGAAAATCAGAACGGATGTGCATTTGATGAAAAGTCACATTGACTGTAAGAGGTGAACAAATGTTAGCTCATGAAGATTCAAGAATCCAGGACCGCAAACTGATTCTTTGGGCACGATTCCATCCGGAATTTTCTCGTAACGTATTGATTCCTGAAATAGAAGCAAACTGTATACAATATCATGTGGATCCTCAATTGGTGGATAATTTCCGCAAATGCCGGAATGCTGAAAATTGTCTGTATTTCCTCCATGGGTACGCTTATGCAGATATTCCTGCCGGACAGGAATACGACCTGATGATGCGTATCAATAAAGGGAAAATCGAAGAAGATTCTATAATGAGGTGTAAGGCAGCAGTATTATGTTTCTTCTCAGAATTCAGACCCCAGCCAATCGCATATGCATGGCATGGATATCATGCAAGCTGTCTGATACAGTTCCGCGATGGTATTCCGGATATGATTCAGGAACTATATGAAATCAATCAGAAGAAACCTATCGAGATTAGGCAGGAAATATGTTTATGCTCTGATGATACGCTTAAGGCAATAATTAATAGCTCTTCAACTGCCAATCAGTAAAAGAGAAAAGGAGAGCGTTCCCTGGACATCTTTGATTTTAAGGATAATTTGATATTTCGGGAGTTTGAGTTTTTGTTGGACTGATTTTAATATAATAGAAGGATGGCACTTCGGGTATCAGGAGTAAGGCAGCTTTGTATTTTACCGCATTCATTTAAAGGAGACGATACTTTGAAAAAATCCCTGACTACAGCACTCGTCCTGACAGTTATAATGGCTTTTATGGAGCTGACAGGGTTACCGGCAGCATTATTGCCCGATATAAACATAGCGGATATAAATCCCATATACTTTACATTAATGACAAATTTCCTGTTTGCATTTTTTCTCTGCTGGCTTTGGAGAAATTTTGTTAATTCATCCTGGCACTTTGGGCTTGAACTTAACGGGATTTGTGGCGGATTAAAGAAGTATGGACTGCCAGCTGCCGCAGCCACAGCAGCAGTAACGGTAACGCTCATTACAGAACTCTGGCCGTTGAATAATACTCCTTCTGCTCTGCGTGTAATTATAGAAGGGATTGTTTATTACATAGGGGTTGGCATAATAGAAGAGCTCTATTTAAGGGGCCTGTTACAGAATATCATTGAAAAGTTATTAAAATCAAATAGAAATGCGGCACTGTATGCTGTTCTGTGTACATCTGTATTATTTGGCGCAGGCCATGCTTTTGGTGCAATGCATCTTCCTGTCAGAATAATTATGTGTAAAATATTGTGGGCGGCGGCATTAGGTGTTTATTTCGGGGCGGTATATTGTAAAACCAGAAACCTGTGGGTACCAATTATTCTTCACACCTTTATAGATTTCTGCGGCATTCCCTTTTGCTTTACTTTGGAAAGCGAATATCCGCCGCTCGCATTTATTGCCAGTCTTATCGTATATCTTATGCTGGGGATATATGGTATTGTGATCTTGAAAAAAAATAGGGAAATAAAATAAATATTTCCGCTTCGGACGGACTGTATTACGGTCAGCAGCGGCTGAATATCTGCATATCCGGAAATTAACATCCCCTCTTAAAAACAGCAGAATTATATGCTATAATGGTAAAAACATACTTTTATCGGGGACAGCTTCTTATACTATGGGAGGATGGTACCAGGGGGCACAGAGATGGAAAAGGAATTAAAGTTTTATGAGAAAAAGATCCTGAATGACAAGGAGTTTCCCATTCAGCTGCATATCAACCGGGTTCATGAAAAGAGATGGTATTTTTCACCTCACTGGCATGAGCACATCGAGCTGCATTATGTGGTTTCAGGCAGGACAAAATTCCTTTTGGATCAGCAGGAAATTCCGGGGGAAAAAGGAGATCTGGTAATAGCCAACAGCAATGTGATCCATGCCGGCTACTGTTACGGAAGTCCGGTGGAGGTTCTTGTAATGATCTTTGAAATGGAAGCATTGTCGGAGGAACTGGCGGACAAGAATATCCTTTTTCAGCCCTGGATCAAGAAAGATGCGGAAATTGGGCGGATCATGCACCGGATCTATGAAGAAAATGAGAAAAAGGACATCGGCTATAAGCTGGCCTGCAAAGGCGGCCTGCTGCAGATAATAACCTATCTGTCGCGCAATTATGTACAGGAAATGCTTTCGAACAGCGACAGCTTAAAGCGCAGAAAGAAGCTGGAGCGGCTCAATACGGTAAATCAGTATATTGAGCAGCATTATACGGAAGCCATCAGCAACAGGGAGCTGGCGGATCTGCTCCATCTGAGTGAAGACAGATTCAACCATTTATTTAAGGAAAGCATGGGGATGCCCCCGCTTCAGTATATTAATGAAATACGTCTGAAAAAGGCCATGCATCTGTTAAAAAAGGGGGATTTTTATACCGCAGCGGAGGTAGCCGACGCGGTGGGATTTTCAGACTATAACAACTTCGGAAGGATGTTCCGGAGGTTCTATGGATGCACGCCTTTAGAAGTAATTAAAAATTAAAATCAGCAGAATCATATGTGCTTTCAGCAGAGGAATCCTATCATTCCCCTGCTGTTTTTTTTATAATGTCTTTGTCAGATCGCGGTTCCCGTGAGACTGACAGACAGGAAAGACAGTCTTTCCTATAAATAAAAGTGGATTACAAGGAGAATAAAAAAATGAAATTGGGGACTTTAACAGTAGCATTGGGAGACCTGTCATTTGATGACGCATGTAAATTCCTTTCCGAAAATGGGGTACAGATGGTGGAAATCGGATGCGGGGGCTTCCCGGGTAAGGCTCATTGTGATGCGGCAGAGCTGCTGGCAGATGAGGAAAAGCGGAAAGCGTTTATGGATACCCTGAACAAATACGGCCTGGAAATCAGTGCACTCAGCAGCCACGGCAATATGGTGCATCCTGACAAGGCCATTGCCAAATCTTTTGACGACGATCTGACAAACGCTATCCTGCTGGCTGAAAAGCTGGGGGTACCGGTGGTAAATACTTTTTCAGGATGTCCCGGAGGAAGCCCTCAGGATGCAGTGCCCAACTGGGTGACCTGCCCATGGCCGGATGACTTTTCACAGATTCTGGAATATCAGTGGAATGAGGTTCTGATCCCGTACTGGAAGGAAAAAGCAGCATTTGCCAGAGAGCATGGGGTTCACAAAATCGCATTGGAGCTGCATCCGGGCTTCTGTGTTTATAACACGAAAACTTTGCTGCGTCTCAGGGAAGCTGTCGGACCGGAAATCGGGGCCAATTTTGATCCCAGTCATCTGATTTGGCAGGGAATGGACCCTTGTGCATGTATCCGTGAGCTTGGAAAGGCCGGGGCTTTGTACCATTTCCACGCTAAGGATACGAAGGTGGATTCCATCAATACCGCGCTGAACGGGGTACTGGATACGGAACATTATGGGAATGAGCTGAACCGTTCCTGGATCTTCCGCGCTGTGGGATACGGACATGGGGAAGAGTACTGGAGAGCAATTATTTCAGAGCTGCGTCTGGCGGGATACGACTATGCTATCAGTATCGAGCATGAAGACAGCCTGATGTCCGGCAGGGAAGGGCTGCTGAAGGCCATTCAGTTCCTGAAGAATGTGCTGATTTACGAAGATAAGGGAAATATGTTCTGGGCTTAAATAATAGAACAGGCCGGAGGGGAAATATTATGAAGCATAAAATAGCAATGGTTGGATTCGGCGGTATGGCCGGCTGGCATTACAATCTGATTAAGGATCTGGAAGATCTGGAAGTGGCCGGTATTTGGGACATTAAAGAGGAAAGGCGTGAGTATGCCGGAACCCTTTCCGTTAAAGTTTATTCAGGACTGGAGGAGCTGCTCGCAGATCCGCAGGTGGATCTGGTACTGATCGCCGCTCCTAATGACGTACATAAAAGTGTGGCCATAGCAGCTTTGGAAGCAGGGAAAAACGTGGTTTCGGAAAAGCCGGTGACACTCAGCTCCAAGGATCTGCAGGAAATGATGGATGCAGCGGAAAGAACGGGAAATTTCCTGACCGTTCATCAGAACCGCCGGTGGGACGAGGACTTTTTGACCGTAAAGAAAATTCTGGAGGAAGGAAAACTGGGGGAGGTTTTTCGGATTGAATCCAGGGTACACGGTTCCAGGGGAATTCCCGGGGACTGGCGGCAGGAAAAGGAACATGGCGGAGGAATGGTTCTGGACTGGGGCGTTCATCTGCTGGATCAGGCGATGCTTATTTATCCCGGCGTAAAACTGAACACCGTATATGCCACAGTTACACATGTGACCAATCAGCTTGTGGATGACGGGTTTAGTGCGGATCTGGGATTTGCCAACGGCGTTCATATCTTTGTGGAAGTGGGAACCAGCAATTTTATCCAGCTTCCCAGATGGTACGTGCTTGGGGCGGACGGCAGCGCGCTGATCGAGGACTGGAGCATGAATGGACGTATTGTCCGTGCAAACGGTACGGATGAGAAGGATGTGGTGCCCGTTATTACCGCTGCGGGCCTGACCAAAACCATGGCGCCCAGAAGAGAGGACAGCATCTACACGGAAGAATTGCCAAAAGTATCCGGCGATATCCGGGAATTCTATCAGAACGTGATGGCCGTGCTGGAGGAGAAACAGGAAAGCCGGATCAAGCTGGATGAGGTCATGCGGGTAATGCGTCTCATGGAAGCCATTTTCGAATCGGCAGATAAGAACCAGGTAATAAGCTTTGAAGAATAATAATCTATAGAAGAAGAGGGAAATCTTATGGAAAAAATGCCAATTGCCGCACAGGTATACTCCGTGCGGGAAGAAGCCGGCGCTGATTTTGCCGGAACAATGAAGCAGCTGAAAACGCTGGGGTATGACGGGGTGGAGCTTGCCGGACTCTACGGAAGAACGCCTGATGAGATCAAAGGATGGCTTGATGAGGCGGGTCTGACTCCTATCGGGGCTCATGTGCCTTTTGATGAATTTGATAAGGATCTGGAGAATACGGTCAGGGCGTATCACAGCATCGGCTGCAGTTACGTGGCCATTCCCAGCATTTCAGAGGATCGCAGGTACGGCGGCAACAGATATGAAGAATTTCTGGCAGCGATTCCGGTGATTGCGGCGGAATGCAGAAAATACGGAATGAAGCTTCTGTATCACAATCATGGGTTCGAATTTGAGAAAACAGCAGATGGGAAAACTCCCCTGGATGAGCTTTACGCATCCCAGAGCCCGGAGGATCTGGAAACCGAGCTGGATACCTGCTGGATAAAAGTGGCGGGAGAAGATCCTTTGGCGTATCTGGAGAAATACCGGATGCGGTGTCCTCTCGTACATATTAAGGACTTCATCCAGGATGGAGAAGTGAAGCTGGTTGCCGTGGGAGACGGTGTGCAGGATATTAAGGCGATTGCGGAAAAGGCGCAGGAGTGCGGCGCTCAGTGGCTTGTAGTGGAGCAGGACAGCCATATTTTCGGCAGCCCGATGGAAAATATGAAAAAAAGTATCTGCTGTCTCAGAAGTATGATGGAATAAGAAAGCAGCAGGCCGGAAAAAGGAAGAAAGGATTTACAGAGCATGAAAACAATGAAAATCGGAATTGTGGGATGTGGGGGAATCGCGAACGGAAAGCACCTTCCTGCAATAAAAAGAAACGGAAATTTTGAGGCTGTGGCGTTCTGCGATCTGATAGAGGAACGTGCGGTCAAGGCAAAGGAAGAGTATGGCACGCCTGATGCGAGAGTTTATACGGATTATCAGGAGCTGATAAAAGAGGATCTGGATGCGGTTTATGTCCTCACTCCCAATAATGCCCATGCGCCTGTCACGATTGCCGCGCTGAAGGCCGGCAAGCATGTAATGTGTGAAAAGCCCATGGCAAAAACTTATGCGGAAGCCAAAGAAATGGTGGAAACAGCCAAAGAGACAGGAAAAATCCTCACCATTGGCTACCAGAACCGTTACAGGCCGGATTCCCAGTACCTGAAACGTGCCTGCGCAAACGGCGATCTGGGTGATATTTATTATGCGAAAGCCCATGCTATCCGCAGAAGGGCCGTTCCCACCTGGGGTGTTTTTATCGACGAGGAAAAACAGGGCGGCGGGCCGCTGATCGATATCGGAACCCATGCGCTGGATCTGACATTGTGGATGATGGACAATTATGAGCCTGAGTCCGTATCAGGATCCGTGTTCCGCAAGCTGGCGGATCAGACGGAGACAGGAAATGCCTGGGGAGACTGGGATCCGGAGAAGTTTACGGTGGAAGATTCCGCTTTTGGATTCATCAAAATGAAAAACGGAGCCACTATCGTGCTGGAATCCTCATGGGCCATCAACAGCCTGGATGTTGGAGAGGCACAGACCAGCCTCTGCGGTACCAAAGCCGGTGCCGATATGGCGGACGGCCTGCGTATCAACAAGGTGGAGTATGGCAGGCAGTGTGTGGAAACACCTGATTTCAGCGCAGGCGGCGTAGCCTTTTTTGACGGGGCTGCGGAGAAGGCTGATGATGTGGAACAGAGGATCTTTTACAACGCTGTTGTGAACGGAGAACCCCTTACAGTCAAGCCCGAGCAGGCGCTTGTCGTAACACAGATTCTGGAAGCGATATATGAAGCGGCTAAGAGCGGGAAAACAGTATATTTTGAGTAAATAACCAGGATAAAGGGACTGCGGACGGGAGGCAGAATAATGGAATTAGGAATTATATCATGGATAGAAGAGGAAAACTTCCGGAAAGCGAAGGAGCTTGGCCTTTCCTTTGTGGAGCTGGATGTGAACGACAGGGCTGAGGAGTTTTTATCGCATCTGGATCAGGTTATCAGCTTCAGTAAGGCGTATGAAATGCCTGTGGGAGCCATGGGCCGCTGGGGAAGCGACCGGATCAGCAAGGACGGCATCCGGCAGGAAGAGTTGGAGCTGGAATACAGGTTGATAGACGCGGCATCCCGCCTGGAATGCGGTGTGTATATTACGGGCTGTAATTATGTGGAAGAACTTTCCTATTATGAGAACTGCAGCTTCGCCATTGCGTATTTTGAAAAGCTGATCGCCTGCGGCAAGGAAAAGGGAGTAAAAATCGCGGTTTATAACTGCCGTTGGAACAATTTTGTAAATAATCCCATGGCATATACCGTGATTCACGGCTATCTGAAGGATCTGTATATCAAGTATGATACTTCCCATTGTATCTATGACGGAGGGGACTATCTTCAGGAGACAAAGGACTGGGGAGATCGTTTTATACATGTGCATCTGAAGGGATCCCTTGTGATTGGCGGAAAACGGTTTGACGATCCGCCTGCGGGGATGGATCAGACGAACTGGGGGGCTTTTCTTTCCGCCCTGTATGCCAAAGGATACAATGGCAGGCTGAGCATAGAGCCGCATTCGGAAACCTGGAAGGGTGAGCTTGGAGATAAGGGCGTTGACTTTACAATTAAATATTTCCGGGGACTGATATTGTAGAAGGTTGGAAATAAGAGATAAAAAGATGTGGCTGCCGAAGGGGATTTCGGCAGCCGTGTTTTTTAAAGTTGAAAACTATTAAAATAGTGGAGGATAGAATAAAAGTTTATGAGGAAAATGGATGAGAAAGGGTATTCGATTTTGGAACAGCATAAAAATCAGCCTGGAATACATGATTTACTGCGTTTTCTTTCGAAGTCACCCGCAAAAACCATACCGTGTTCAGACTGCCGGTATCATATTGCTCCGTTATTATCTCTGCTTTAAAGTCTTCTGTATTATACTTCATAACTATATGACTTCCCTTTCTGGAAAAAACAGCACCATCTTCCAATAGTTTTATTTCCTCTTTTCCGCAAAAGTTTTCACACAAAACACCAGGATCATCCAATACAAGACTATCATATAGAGTTAATGTATCTGTTTCTATATTATGCTGCAAACATCTTACCAAAGACTTAATACCGTTTTCCTTCCCTCCATAACAAGCGCTTATGTCAAGTTGGAAAAAAGGATTCGCTCCCTTTGTTCTGACTCGCAAATCCTTAGCGCTGCATGTGCTGCCTATCATCTGTAAACATCCATTTACAATAGGTACATTGTGACTTCGGGAACTGACAGCCAGAAAATCATATCTTTTTTCACTGAAATAATCTGCATTATATTTTTGCCCGCCTAAATCACAGAGGCAGCTCATGCCATCCGAGTAAAGAATAAAAGAACCGCAGTCATTATGTCCGTGACTGAATTGTTCATAGCCTTCATATCCCGTATTTCCTCCGGAACCATTTTGGCCACCTTTGGCTGCGAAAGCCAGATGTTTTCCTCGGGATAAAAACCATTGGGCATTTTCAAACCATTTCACTGACGTTTCTTGTTCTATATTTACTAACTGGGGCTTTTCTGTATGAGAGACCTCTGTCCAAAGAATATCTCGCAGTGCAATACAATATTTGTCACCCACATCATTTAAAATGTCCGCTGCTGCCGGAGGTATCTCGGCACCGGTTTTCTCATACAGATATTGAGAGATTCCCAGATAACACCTCTGATCATCTGAACAATCCGAAAAATTTACTGACTGATTTCCCGAAACATAATACCAGCTTTGTACCCTGGCAATTTTCGCGAGTTTTGGTTCCCTACGGAATAAGTCTAACTGTCCTTCTGTACGTTCATAAAGCAATTCCGAAAAGCATGTAAACATCCCGAAGCCATAGGAAAAATATCCAGCCCCCTCCAGACACACCCCGTCCTCTCCAAAGGAGGATAAATAAATATCGATGCATTTCAAGGATCTTAATAAAATCTGACGGAGTTTCGGGCCATCCGAAAGCAACTGCAATGCGGCACCTGCAATACAACTCGGACAAACCGAAGCCCAGTTATTAGGAAAATGTTCAAAGAAGAATTTGCGCTCCGGATTCAGCCATGTATCAAGCACACGCCTTTGGACATTCAACTTGATCTGCTCCTTAATCTGATAAGGAAGCCTTTCTCCAAGTAATGCCATTACTTCAGTTAAAGCGTATGCCGTATCACAAGAACACAGATCCAATTGATTATAGTACATAGAGAATGGGATTTCTTCATGACTATATCCAAAAAAATGCGGAGGAATTGTCCAGAATGGTTCACTGCATATTTGCCATATGTCTTCGTTCAGTGCATGAAGCCATTCTTCCTTTTCTGGTTCCGCCCATGCAAGTATGGAAAAGATAATCAAACGACGGCGACGGTTAAAATAAGATGCTTCATAATGTATCCTCTCTCCGTTTTTCCAATATTCACTGAAGGAATCATAGTCCAGAAGGGGGATTTCCTCTTTCAGGTATTCCAATCCCCGTACCCGTAATTGTTTAATCTGCCTGATAGCGAACGGATTATCTATTACAGCCCGGGGGTGTTTATTTCGTGGAAATAACTTTTCAGTACTACATATTTTTATATTTGTTAAATCTAGATTACTAAACATAGATACCTCTCTTATTATTTCGTGTTCTTTATCCTTTTATGGAGCCAATCATTACACCTTTTACAAAGTATTTTTGTATAAACGGATATACCATTAGTATAGGAATCATTGTTACCACGATTAATGCATACTTAATTGTGCCAGCCATCTCTGAAAGCCGCATTTGAAGTTCCGGATCTGTTATCGTTGAAGGATCGATCTGATCAGCCATTAATATGGAACGAAGGAACAGGGTCAGCGGATATAAACTCTTATCATGTAAATAAATCATGGCATTAAAATAGGAATTCCAATGCCCGACACCATAGAACAAAACAAGCACGGCTATAACTGCTTTTGACAAGGGAATAACTATTTTAATAAAATAAGTAAAATCAGAACATCCGTCCATCTGTGAAGCTTCCAAAAGATCTGCTGGTATAGTATTTATAATAAACGTACGGGCGACAATCAGATTATAGGCACTTATCAGACCGGGTAAAAGCATACACCACACGGTATTGAGTATATGCAGTTTCTGTATCAGCAGATAATTTGTAATAATCCCCCCATCAAAAAACATGGTAAAGGTAAATATCAGCATAATGGCATTTCTTCCAGGCAGATCATGCCTTGAAAGGCAGTATGCAGCTGTGATTGTGGTGGCAACATTTATTATGGTTCCAATTACTGTATAAAAAACCGTATTCCTAAATCCTACCCATACATTTGGTGTGTTAAATACCGTTTTATAACCCTGAAAACTGATATCTACAGGAAAAAGTACTACTTTTCCGCTTTGTACTGCCGCACCTGAAGAAATGGATGCACTCAATACAAAAATACAGGGATATAAAACCATAATAAAAAATGCAGTCAGTAAGAGTGTAACAACGACATAAAAAATTTTGTCATTTAAACTAAAGTTTCTGAATTTTTTCATTCAAATTATCTCCTCTAAAAGATGCCGCTGCCATTCAGTTTCTTGCTTCCCCAATTTGCAATTAATAATAAGATGAAATTAATTACGGAATTAAACATACTTATGGCTGTAGAGAAAGAAAAATCGGATAATCCAGAAGCAAGGCCTACTTTATAAACATATGTAGATACAATTTCACTGTAGTTTAAATTCAAATTATTCTGCATCAGCAGAACCTTTTCAAAGCCTATGTTCATAATATTTCCTACTGCCAATATCAGCATAATACTTGCTGTGGGCAGAATTGCAGGGATGTCGATGAAAAACATCCGCTGCAGCCTGCTGGCACCATCAATTTCTGCTGCTTCATGCAATTCCTGATCAACACCCGCCAAAGCCGCAATATAAATGATTGCGCTGTAGCCGGTGGTCTGCCATACACCTGACCATACATAGATATGTTTAAACATTTCTCCTTTAGCCAATATATTCGGTGCAGTGTTTTTGGTAAATAGAGAATACAGGCTTCCATATAACCCATATCGGTTATTCAGGAGTGAGAACAAGAGTCCTACCATTACCACTGATGAGATAAAATATGGGATATAGGTAACCGTCTGTATTATTTTTTTATATTTTTTCCCCATCATTACATTTAAAAATAATGCAAAAATAATGGGAATTGGGAAGGAAACTGCCAGTCCATACAGTGATAAAGTCAATGTGTTTTTCATTATAACCGGAAATTTATAAGAGGTAAGAAATTTAATAAAATTTTTAAAGCCTACCCATTCACTTCCAAAGATACCATCTTTAGGATGATAATCTTTGAATGCAATTATTAACCCTCCCATTGGAGCATAAGCGAATACCACAATATAAACCAGAGGAATCAATAGCAATAGATAAAGCTGCCATCTGGCCCCGATTTTCTTCCACAATGATTTCTGAACAACTGCACTTTTTGTCCTTTTTGCCATAATATCTTCCTCATTAAGTAAAATGCCTGAAACAAAGGGATTGCCATTCTTTTATAATCAAAGGCAATCCCTTCCTTAACGTTACTGCTGACGTTCGTAAGCCGTTTGTGCATTATCCAGCCATTCCTGAAGTCCCATACTATCCAGTTCCTCCAAATAACTGTCCCATCCGGTATCAATATTTCTGGTTCCTGTAATGAATTCTGCCATTGCCTGATTCACAAAGGATGGAATGTTTGTCAAGGCTTCCTGAATAGTTCCAGCCTCTTCTTCATTGTAATGGACAATAGGCAATGTATTTTCTGGATGTGCCGGATAATACCATTCCAACTGCTGTGGATTCAAATAGGTAGGATCGTCAGCAGCAGGGGCTTCTTCCGCCTTGGATCCAACGGAATCCTGCATGGAAACGGAATAATAGGAAGGACCAATAGTTCTCCATGTTGCATTGGAAGGACTCCCCCAGAAATCACCTGTCTGGACATATTTAATCTCATGTCCATAAACCTCTGAGGATTTCCTGCATTCTTCAGGATCCGTAGTATAATACTTATCCTCCGCAGAATTAAATACAAACAGCGTAGTATCATAACTGTAAAAATTATCAATAAACTTAATGGCAAGATCCAATTTGTCAGTATTAGCAAATATAAAGCCTTCCTGTCTGGGATTATCCACATTAAAAGGAGTATAAGCAACTCCATCGGGGCCTTCCAGTGGCTTAATCAGTTTCATTTCCAGATAATTTTTATTTGTTTTTGCTTCCGGCCAGTTGGAAAGAGAACCTGCAGACACCAGCCCTACAACATTATCCGGCTCATTCAGCGTAGCTTTAAAAATAGTTGTATCATCAGTGAATACGCCTGCGGAAAGAAGATTTTCATCATACAGATCCTTTAAATAAATCAAACCATTTTTCCATTCTTCTGTTGCAAATGGGGCAATTACGGTACTTCCATCCTCAGATATGGATAATCCACCATTCTGTGTTCCGCCGTTCCAAAAAATAAAGGAATTCATCAAAGATGCAAGAACATTTTCACCAAAGGCGCCGCTTTGATAACCATAAACTCCTATTTCATCCTGTTTGCCATTTCCATTAGGATCGTTATCTCTGAATTGAATCAGTACATTCTTTAATTCCTCTGTCGTTGTGGGCACTTCCAATCCTAGAGTATCAATCCATTTTTGATTAATAAATAATTTATTAGGTGCCTGATTCCAAACGCTTGGCTGGAATCTGGAAAAACTATACATCTTTCCATCAGACATTATTTGTGCGTTCTCCATGACGGCCTTATCCTTTTCGTCAATTGCACAGTAATTCGGCATTTTGGATGTGTCATGGGAAATATCTGTTATATCCAGAAAAATTCCATCGGTTCCGTATTGCTGAATCATTTCTGATGTCAATATCCCGTCTACAAATAATACATCAGGCATATCTTCCCCGGAAGCAACCATCAGTGAAATTTTGGTACGGCATTCATCCGCATCCTCCGGCAGTTCATAAATATCAATAGTAATTCCCATAGTTTCTTCCACATATTGAGTAAGAAGATTATCCTTATAATCGGTAATCATACTATTTGTCTGTATACCCACTGTTATGGTATTGTCGGTATCTGATGACTTTATACTGCCTTCTTCCCTGGACGCAGCAGACTCTACCCTCGAGCTGGTTTCCGGTGAAGCTGGTGCCGGTGATTTTCCACAGCCTGAAAATACCCCCATTCCCATCAGGACTGTCAATCCGATAGCTGCTAAACGTTTTGTTTTCATTTTCATAGACCTGCTCCCTTCTCTTCTTTGAAATATAATGGTAAATCACTCACTGTCACTGTAAAAATTTCACTGGTGACTGAGTTAATTAAATGATAGCAATACAAAGATTATTTTGAAAGTAACAATCTATCCGTTTCTATCTCATTAAGTATGATAAAATACTCACAATTTTTCTTTTTTATCTTATTTTTTCCAGATTAAGGCCGGGCACTTGCTATTCTAAAAATGGTATTATATTATAAAAAATATTCCTGGTCTTTCCCAATAAAATGTTTCATTTTTACAGATAGAATGATATTGGAGGTAAGGTTATGAAATTTAAAAAAATTCTCGGCCGTTATATTATCAGATATTTTATAGCCTTTCTTATCATTTATATAAGCAATATTCTAATTACTAATGTAGCGCAGAATAACATTCGAAACTATATTCTCGAAAAAATCCGTGCAGAAAATCAGGAAGGGTTGGGTGCCATCGAAAATATGGTTTCAAAAATGGAATTGATTGACAGTATGTTATTGCTGGATCCGGAATTTTCTTCCCTTATATTTAAAAAACAATTGGAACGTTCTGATGTTTTGAATCTGGCAGCCCTAAACCAAAAAGATAAAGATATTAAAAACCTTGTGGATTTTATTCCCTTTTTTTTCTCAATATCAAAAAATAACGAAATGTTTGTTTCCACGGATCAATGCTCCATGAATTTTGACTGGTATTATCCCCGAATGCTATACGCAGAAAAAAGCGGAACAGACCTATCTAATTCTGTGTTGTTCAAGGAATATCTTTTTAAGCAATATACAAACGGTAACTTTTATATAGAATTGGACAAAATATCATTTGTTATAAATAACAAGAACAAAGTAATTGAACATCCTGTTCTTTATCTTGAAAACAGTAATCTTATGAGGGGATTGCATATTTATTTGACCTGCTTTGTAATAGATCCCAATGATATTGTCGAATCAATCATATCTAAAGACTTAAATGCGACAGAATTTCTTACTTTAATAAATAAAAACAGCAATGAACCGTTACTGTCCTATGGTAATACTCCAGAGAATATTTTATCCGATACTACCCCTACTCCATGGAATCAATCCTATAACGGCACTTATATAGTACGGAATGAAAGTAATGAATATATACTGATTTCCGGCCTTTCTGCCAGTTATGTAGAAAAACAGATGCAACAGGTACATTTCATATTGAATATTTATCTGATTGGAGGAATCCTGCTGGTTCTTTTCCTGTCTTTTATACTTGGTTTCAAAAATTATAAGAATATTGAAAACGTGATGATGGTATTACCGTCGGCAGATTTATTCAAATTGAAAAAAGAGAGGAATGAATTTCAATACGTCCGACAGAATATCGAATATTTGAAACAAAAGGATTGTGATAACCTGATTAAAATTAATGAACTGATCACCCGAAATAAAGGAATTCTGCTGGAACATTTTCTGCTGAATGGAGTTTCTTCTCCAACGGAATTACAGAGATTTGCGCATAATTTTGGCAGGGAACCCGAATTTTTTTGTGTTGCCATTGTACGGATAGAAGAAATCGGTGAGCAAATTTCAGATCTGGCTATATTAAGCCTTCTTGAGATGTTTGAAAACGAATATAATAATACTTATTTTCATACACATAGCGGAATATCTGATGAACTGTTTTTAATAGAACTGGCAGCTAATGATGTGCCGAATGTGGAATCTGTCAAAAAATTTTTTCAGGATGCTATTGACGAACTTATCGATCAATATGATCTGGTACTTCATGTTGCAATTAGTTCTATCGGGACAAATCTGAAAAATATTAATCAGTGCTATGAACAAGCCCGACAGATTGTGGAACTACAAAATTTAGATGAAAATGTGTCACGAGTAGTTTCTTATTCTATTGAATCAAATGCTTCTTATCAGAACCCTGTAAATATTGAATTCATTAACCGTTTTTATAATTTATTGAAAACAGGCCAGCTCCAGGAACTCTATGTTATGTTGAGTAAGATAGCAAATTTTTATCACAGATGGCCTTACCAATATGAATTACAAAAAGAACAGGTTTATTTTTCCCTGAAAAATATATTTTACTCCACTTGGCTGCAAATAGATGAACAGCATATCGAGTCTCCCTTTTTTAAACAGATTTTTTATAAGGATATCAGTTGTGATGATTTGATAGAACAATTTAAAAAAGAATGTAAAGAACTTACAGAATTTCTGAATAAAAAAAGAAAAAGTAAAAACATTGAGTTGAAAGAAAAAATTATTGAGTATATTAACTGTAATTATAATGATTATAACTTATCTGCCTATTCTGCAAGCAAAGATATGGGAATAACGGAAAAATATCTTTATACTTTCTTGAAGGAACAAACAGGAATAACATTTGCCGCATACCTTATGGATGTCCGCCTGGAACATGCTAAATATTTATTAAGAACTACAAATTACAATAATGCACAAATTGCAGAATTAACCGGTTTTGGATCAGAGAACACCATGTACCGCAATTTTAAACGCTACATCGGGATGACCCCTAAAAAATATAAAGAAACCTTTGAATAAAAATTTTTACTAATGAAATTAACCCGTAGCCCTTATCGGCTATATCATTATTAGACTGGGAGGAGTGTAGTTGATGAAGTATGAAGAGTGTACAATCGGGAAGAAAGATGGAAAATTAGCGGGAGTGAATAAGGTAGGTTTGGATATACAGGAAAGGAACCACCGGGTCGCATGTGGTATCAAGGACCTGCATTGCCATATTATGGAATCATATGCGTTGTGTCCTAATCAGGATTTTCGGCAGCCGTGTGCACAGAATGCGGATCAGATCACAAGAATCCTTCAAACCTGTGGGCTGGAAGCGCTGTGCATTCCCGCAATTACATTGTATGAAGAACCGGATTTTGCCTGCAACGCTCTGAGTTTGTATGCAAAATTACTGTTACCGGAACGCATCTATGCGCTGGCCGGATTGAGACGATATCCGAACAGGGAAGATAACAGGAATATGCTGGAACAGGCTAAAAAGCTTATGGCTGCAGGCTTTGACGGATTTAAAATGATCTGTAAGCCAAATGTCAGAAGAAAGTTTAAGCTGTCCATTAATGATGAGATATTTGATCCTTTTTATGAGGAAGCTGAAAAAGAACAGTGGCCAATCCTGTTCCATGTGGGAGATCCCGCCAGCTTCTGGGATCGTGAAAAGGTACCGGGATGGGCGCAGGAAAACGACTGGTATTATGGGGAGGACCGTAATATACCTTCCTATGAAGAGCTGTACCGCGAGGTAGAAACTGTGCTGAAGCGCTATCCGGGACTGAGGATTACTTTTGCTCACTTTTTCTTTACCTCGGAACGGCTGGATTATGCTGCCAGGCTGTTTGATACTTATCCGAACATCTGCTATGACGTTACGCCCGGTACCGAAATGTATCTGGATTTTGCAGCCAGGCCGAAGGAGACAGCGGAGTTCTTCCGGCGTTATCGGGAGCGGTTTCTGTTCGGCACGGATAACGCGGCACAGGCAGGAGAACCGGCAGTTGTCGAAGCAAATCTTCAGGAGAGTATGGAGAAAATCTCCTGGATGCGCCGATTCTTCGAAACAGAAGAGGAGATGGAGGTTGATGGTGTTAGAGTCAGAGGAATCGGACTGGATTCTGAGACACTGGAGTGCTTGTATCGGAAGAATTTTGATCGTTTCTTTCATTATAGGGCGCCGGCAACAGTGGACAAAGAGGCAGCTGTAGAATTGATGCGGGAAATGTCGGAACAGATGAAATGTGAATCGGATGAGGCACAAAAAACGAAGGAACTTTTGGTGGAACTGGAGAGTATTTTTCAAAATTTCTGAATTGTTTGATTTATATTTTAATAGATAAGTTTTATTTAAAAGGAAGTTCCTGTAATGGGGGCTTCCTTTAAGTTGTTTTTATCTTAACCGATTCTTAATTATTAAATGATATAATACATATCGGAGCCAGGACTATAATGAATCGGGGAGAAATATTTATGAAACTGCTGATTATTGAAGACGAAGCGGACCTGCGCAATGCCCTCTGCAAAGGTTTTACCAAAAAAGGATATCTGGCAGATACCGCTGCCGACGGAAACGAGGGCTATGAACTCGCATTTATCAATAAATACGACCTTATCCTATTGGATTTGAACCTTCCTGGCATGGACGGCCTTACCCTGCTTCAGAAAATACGGGAAAACGATCTCCGGCAGAAGGTTCTGATTTTATCCGCTCGCAGCGCCTATGAACAGCGGATTGAGGGACTTGATCTGGGGGCAAATGACTATCTTGTTAAACCGTTTGATTTCGGAGAGCTTGAAGCCCGCGTCCGTTCCCTTCTGCGCAGGGATTTCACACAGCACAATACGGTTATCCCTTTCGGCTGCTTCCGCATGGATACGCAGGCGCGTCTTGTTTTTACCGATAAGAACGAAGAGGTCTGCCTCACACCAAAGGAATTTTCCATCCTCGAATATCTGCTTCTGAACCAGGGAAGGGCAGTCAGCCCTGAGGAACTGATTGAGCATGTATGGGAAAGTGACGACTGTTTTTTCTCCAATGCCGTGAAAGTACACATGAGCACGCTGCGGAAAAAGCTGGGAGAATTCAGCGGCCAGGAAATCATCATAAATATAAGGGGGGCCGGCTATTCTATTAAAAAGTAGAAACAGCGCCGTCAAACCGGGAGGAATGAAAAGTGAAAAAGAAGTCCATCCGCATTCGCCTTACGTTCTATATTGTTTTGCTGCTCACATGCGTCTGCATATTACTCACAGCACTCTCTATTTATAATGCAAACCAGTCATTTGTAGTTCCCTTCCTTTTTGAGGAGACAGAGACTGATTCGCAGGAGGAACGGGCATCCGTTGATACCGGCGAATCCTATGTCTATATGCTGCCGGAGGAAACTTCCTCACAGGCGGAAGAAGGTTCCATTGTGATCACCCAGGCCAGAAGGGATTTCAATATTTATAGTATCGGGATTATGGCGGCGGTCATTATCGGGGGAGGTATTATGTCCTATTTCCTGCTTGGGCGTGCGTTAAAACCCCTGCGCCGGTTGAGCGGTGAGATCGGGCAGATAACGGAAAATGAATTGTCGCAGCACATTGACGGAATTTCCTCACAGGATGAAATCGGCAGTCTGGCAGATTCCTTTAACAGGATGCTTGAACGGCTTGATAAGTCGTTCTCCGAGCAAAAGCGTTTTTCCTCAGACGCTGCGCATGAACTGAAAACACCGCTGGCGGTTATCAAAACGAATATCGACGTCCTGCGTCTCGACGAGACTCCGGAACCGGAGGAATATGAAAAGACGCTCACTGTGATCGAAAGGCAGCTGAAACGTATGATGACACTGGTGGATAACCTGTTTGCCATGACGGCACAGCACAGCTATGACTTCAATGATACGGTAGATTTTGACAGGATGTTCCGTGATATTATTGCGGAACTCACACCGAGAATTCGGGAAAAGAATCTGGAAATAAACCTTCACCACAGTGGTTTTCATACTACCGCTAACAGTGTTATGCTTACCCGTGCCTTTTCTAATCTCGTGGAAAATGCGGTGAAATATAATATTGAGGGCGGCAGAATTGATATTTCAACAGAGTCTGAGGATAAGCGGTATGTTATCACGATTGCAGATAATGGTATTGGTATCCCTCCTGAAAAACTGGAGAACATTTTCAAGCCTTTCTACCGCGCAGATGAATCCCGGTCGGGGACGGAAGGGGCAGGCCTTGGGTTAGCGATAGCTTCTGAAATCATCACAACACACGGCGGAACGATATCCGCCCGGAGCCAGGACGGACAAACAGTTTTTACCGTCATGCTTCCCATAATCTGAACAGGATAAAATGGTATCACTCAAATTTGGCACATGCCCCTGTCCCCTCCGGCCGCTGCTTTCGGGGCTGCCACCCGGCTTGTCTTCCCGTCCCCCTGCGCAGACCGTGCAGGAATCCTTACAGGGGACGCTTCCGCTCGGATAAACACGCAGCGGTACTAAGGCCGTAAAATACGCGGCCTAAGGACCGGCGAGTTTATACGCCCCTTACAGGAAATCCTGCACGGCCGGTGCAGGGGGATGGGAAGACAAGCCGGGTGGCAGCCCCGAAAGCAGCGGCCGGAGGGAACAGGGGCATGTGCCAAGTTTGAGTGATACAAAAAGAAAAGTAAGGCTCTTAACCGTTCCTTAATCTCTGGTACGCTATAATTGCGAATAGAAACAGGGAAAGGGGGTTAGAAAAATCTTTAATATAAATATAGCCGTAACATTATATATCTAACAGTCTGATTAAAGAAAAGAAAGGAAGCAAATAAAATGAAAAAAATACCAACAATTGCACTCGCAACTATGATAGTTTCATCCCTCTCCGTAATGCCTGCTCTTGCGGCAGATACTTTTTCTGATGAAAGCGGCTCCGCTCTGGCGGCCTGCAAGAATGCAGTGGTTTCCGCGTCGGATATCTCCGATTCCGGTGATGGCAGTGCCATGATGGTGAACTGGGAAGACGGAAGCACAGCCTGGGTATCTTTTGAAGCTGCGCCTGAAAAAGCAGAACTGGCTGAGGCCGAAAATATTATTATCTCTGTTACGGAAGCCTCCGGCTCTTCGGCTGGCAGTGTCATGATGGTTGACGGTGAGGACGGCAGTGTCAGGCAGATCCCCAATGAAGACACGGCAGAGTAACTGTTTCAAATAGACAGTACGAATAGGTGATTTGCCTTATACTTTATAGGTTAAATGATAGGAATCCGGACTTTTTCAGACAGAAAAGGTTCGGATTTATTATTGTTCGGATCAATAAACCGGGCTATGATTTTCAGTCTCAGCCGCCGCTGGGGAAATATATCTCTGTTACCCGTTTGATGCATAATGGGACTCTGTTTCATTCTATTGCTTGTTTCCTTTTCCTTTTGGTTATAATATATTGGTATAGTCATTGGATGGAGGATTTGCCTATGTCACAGCCAGAGCATGTATATATAGCGATTGACTCAAAGTCATTTTACGCATCCGTTGAGTGCCGGGAAAGGCAGCTCGATCCTCTTACCACAAACCTGGTGGTGGCGGATCCGAGCCGCACCGAGAAAACCATATGCCTGGCCGTATCGTCGGCCCTCAAAGCCTATGGGATACCGGGAAGGCCCAGATTGTTTGAAGTAGTCCAAAAAGTGAAAGAGGCTAACATCCAAAGACAGCATTTGGCACCAGGCCATAAATTTACAGGCTCTTCCTGTAATGCGGAGGAGTTAAAAAGCTCTCCCGAGCTGGCGGTTGCATATATTACGGCCCCGCCACGAATGGCGTTATATATGGACTACAGCACAAAAATTTATAACATTTACCTTAAGTATGTAGCAATGGAGGATATTCATGTTTATTCCATTGATGAAGTATTTATTGATGTAACGCAGTATCTAAATACCTACAGGCTTTCTGCCCGTGAATTAGCGGTAAAAATGATTCAGGATGTATACCAGTCCACCGGAATCGTATCCACGGCCGGAATCGGGACGAATCTTTATTTATGTAAGGTTGCCATGGATATTGTTGCCAAGCATATGCCGCCGGACCAAAACGGTACAAGGATTGCGGAGCTGGATGAAATGTCCTACCGGCAGCTTCTTTGGAACCATCGACCGCTCATCGATTTTTGGAGGGTGGGAAGGGGATATGCAAGGAAACTGGAGGCAAACGGCCTGTATACCATGGGGGATATCGCAAGGTGCTCCATCGGCAGGCCTAATGATTATTATAATGAAGACCTGCTCTATAACCTGTTCGGAGTAAATGCGGAACTGCTGATTGACCATGCCTGGGGATGGGAACCTTGTACAATGGCCGACATCAGGGCATATAAGCCAACCACAAACAGTACCGGCTCCGGCCAGGTCCTGCAGTGTCCCTATGATTATAAAAAGGCAAGGCTCATCGTACAGGAAATGACCGACAGGTTGGTTCTGGATCTGGTGGATAAAGGCCTTGTAACGGATCAGATAGTCCTTACGGTAGGATATGATATAGAAAACCTGAAAGACCCGGACAGAAGGAGGCTTTACAAGGGTGAAGTCGTGACGGACCGCTATGGGCGCCGGATCCCCAAGCATGCCCATGGCACTGCTAATATTTCACGCCGGACTTCTTCCACGATGCTGATTATGGATACCGTCCTGGATTTGTATGATAAAATAATAGATAAAAACCTGCTGGTCAGAAGAGTTTATGTCACCGCGAACCATGTTGCCGAGGAAACCGCGGCAGAAGAGACGCAGACATTTGAACAGCTTGATCTTTTTACCGATTACAGCGCTCTGGAAAAAAAGAAAGAGGAAGAAGAGGCAAAGCTCAAACGGGAAAAACAGATGCAGCAGGCAATGCTTGCCATCCAGAAAAAATACGGGAAAAATGCTATTTTAAAAGGCATGAATTTAGAAGAGGGGGCTATGGCCAGGGAACGCAATGATCAAATCGGCGGGCATAAGGCATAACCGGACAGGAAGGATTATTATGGTAAAGAATGTTCTATATAAGCTGAAAGGTTTAATAGCTGTTTATATTATTATGGGACTGGTGTCTCAGTTAATGAATGTGCTTAGTATAGTTTACTTTCAAAGAATAATCGATATCTTATCAGAGATAAAAAATAAGGCCGATATTACTGACTACATCATTATTCCATTGCTGTTATATGCTATTACAACAATTGCATGCTGTATTTTAAACTATGCAGATAACTATCCTTCAACAAAAATAGAAAACATAATCTACTATAATTTTAAATTACTGGCTATTGATAAAGTAAGTAAAATAAATTTTCTTGACTATGCGAATTATGGAACCGGAAAGATTATTCAAATTGTAGAAAATGGTTCTGAGGCAGGTAAAAATATTTTATTTGGATTTTTTATTGAAATTTTTTATAGTTTAGTACCGGGATTACTTTTTAGTCTTATCGTTTTAGGTACGTATAGTATACGAATAATGTTTGTAATAGGGATTGGATATGTAGTTATTTTTATTGTTTCTAATCTTATGCTAAAGAAACTTTACAATATTAAAGAAAAAGTCCTTATTGAGACTGAATGGACATCTAATAAATATGTCCGCGCTCTTATGGAAACAATGATATTTCGTGTAAATCGAAAATATAAACAAGAAAAAGCAGATATCGGTAAAGCATACGATGAAATTATCAAATCTGAAACAAAAGTAGTGATGATACACGAATTCTTTTTTGCCTTTTTTTACTTACTCGTAATATTTGTTAAAATCATTATTATTATAATGGGTATTTGGAAATTAAATATTTCTTTAGGAAAAATCGTTGCTTTAGTAATGCTGGTTGATAATATTTATTCACCGATATCTGAATTTAATATTATGTATGTAAAATATAATTTGGATAAAGTTGCTTATAACAGATATGTAAACTTCTTGTCGTTAAAGGATGATACTAATTTATTTAACGGTATAGAATTAATGGAAAAACCTTTCAAAATTAAGGCTGTAAATTTCTCTGCCGGTTATGGCAGAAGAGATGCTGTACATAATCTGTCATATGAAATGGAGGCCGGCAAAAAGTATGCAATTGTTGGTAAGAGCGGAGCCGGAAAGTCAACTTTTGTGAAAACGCTGCTGGGTATTATAAAGGGAACAAAAGGAAATTTATTCATTAACGAGTCAGATATAAGCACAATAAATTTAGATAAATATTATCAATATATATCATATGTATCTCAGGATGCCCCTATTTTCGACGGTACTATATTGGAAAATATTACGATGAACAAAGAATATGCTCAGGAAGAAATATGGCGTGTGCTCGATATGGTATTATTAAAGGAAAAGATAGAAGGATTGGATAAAAGATTAGATACGAATATCGGCGAAAAGGGCATTAAATTATCCGGAGGAGAGAAACAAAAACTGGCAATTGCACGTGTTTTATTGCAGGATGCTTCAGTCATTATATTGGATGAGGCAACGGCTTCCATGGATTATTTGTCGGAGGAAAAAGTACTGCAAAATTTGTTTTCAGAGAAAAAAGACAGTTTGATTCTGCTTATAACTCATCGGTTAAAAGCGATAGAATTTGTTGACAAAATATTCTTACTCGAAAATGGTGAAATCAGAGAAGAGGGAAGCTTTGCGCAACTGATTAAAAATCGATCTAACTTTTATGAACTTTGGAACAAACATGCAGAGCAGCAGATGAAATGATTTCTAAACAAAATCAGTCCCATTTTCAGGGATATGGTTTCTCTGCACGGCGTTTGCAATCGACTTTCATTATCATTTGTGCCGAAAGCCGCGGAGTGATAGAAAGGAGGGACAGGGTTTGGAAAATAAAAATTCTGATATCCATAGATATGATGATATCATTCAGCTTCCCCACCACGTTTCAAAAACACATCCTCAGATGCCTGTATCCGACCGGGCGGCACAATTTGCCCCATTTGCCGCGCTGACCGGCCATGATGCGGCCATCCGGGAAACGGCGCGTCTCACTGAGGAAAAAGCGGAATTGGATGAAAATGCGAAAATGATAATAGATGAAAAACTCAGATTCGTGCAGGAAACGCTGTCTGACCAGCCGAAGGTTACCGTCACTTATTTTAAGCCGGATGAAAAAAAGGCGGGAGGAAAATATATTACGGTCAGCGGCAGCGTAAGGAAAATAGATATGTATAAGGGGCTTATTATAATGATGGATGACATCAGTATACCTTTTGTGGATATCTATGATATAGAAGGGGAAATATTTGGTAATAGAGATTATGAAATCCTATAAGACACTGCCAGGCAAGCTTATCATAATCTCCCCTTCCGTGTAAGAATATATATATAAAACCACATCTGCCGGACGACGTTTTTTACCGCCGTCCGGCAGATGCAGTTAATCATTTTGAATGATAGTTAAATCGCCGGAAACAAGGGTTACAGAAATATCGCTTACTTCATTTCCGCAGATTACATTTGTCACGTTTGCTTATAAGGAACACACGATACATTATATAGGATTTGGCTGCGTATGGCAGCGAAGTATCCCTGATATGATCTCCATTGTAAAAGAGAGAATGATTGTGATATGATAATAGAAAGAAACCAAATACCCTATATAAATTACAGGGCAGGCAGCAAAAGAAGAAAAAATAGTTCAAGAGTTATATGTATAAAAAGCAAAGGAGAAGCTATGACTGAGACATACTGTGATATCTGCGGGAAAAAGTGTGTGGTTAAGCCATATGATATGATAAGCGGGAAAGAGGATGGTGAATGGAAATGCACGAGAGTGGATGTCTGTGATCCATGTATGGATAAGCTGCAGGAACTGCATGGGGAGCTGGAAAGGCAGTTTCTTCACAGCAAAGGGAAGGTTAATGTGGTATGTGAGTAAAACAGCAGATGCGCTGTCTGCCTTGTCGGGGATTGCAGTATTTATGGATAGAAAAAATATGTGAAAAAACAGACTTTAGCTGTTACAAAAACAGGTTATTCAAAGATTTATGTTGAAAAAAAGTACTATTATATATACAGTAATGGAAGGGGTAAAGACAGCAGGAGGGGTATTAAAATGAATGGTGTTCTCTATTTATTCAAATAAGCATGGAAGTTTCAGAGAAAGTACATATTTTATGCATTGATCCAGGAAATATTATCCTCTGTGATTCCATTAACATTGATTATTTTACCCAAATATATAATAGATGAATTACTCGGAAGCCAGAACATTAAATTGATTATAATCTATACAGTTACAATGATAGCATGTAATTTTGCAACGGCTGTAATCTGTTCCTGGCTGAGAAAGCATTGTTTTGTTTTAAAAGGAAAGCTGTTTGTAGATTTTCAGGAAATGATATCAAACAGATTGTCAAAATGTGATTATGAGAAGCTGGAGGATCCGTCCTTCCTGGATGTTAAGGAAAAAGCCAAAAAGTTTTTATATGCAAATGGACAAGGATTTGGTGAAGTAATGGATCAGGCTTTTAACATTTTGGGAAATGCAGTCAGGTTTGTCGGAATTATTTTTATTGTCGTAAATTTGAGCGTCAAGGTGGTAGTAGTCCTGATTATCCTAGTGCTTATTAATGCCGTTATTGAAGGAAAATTAAAAGAGAGATATGTAAGCCTGGATATGGAAAAGGCGCCTGTTGAAAGAAGGACCAATTATTTAATAAGCATGATTGAAGATTTTTCATATGGAAAAGAAATATGGCTGCTTGATGTGTCGGAATGGTTCTCCAAAAACGTCAGACACTATCTGAATATCTCCCAGAACTTTTATAAAATGCAGATGAGTTCAATAAATAAAAGTCAGTACATAGCGGGCATAACGAATCTGCTGCAGGAATTATTTACCTATTCTTTTCTGATCGTCCGGGTGCTGCAAAAAATGATAAGTATCGGGGACTTTACGATGTACTTATCTGCAATAAACAGCTTCAGCAGTTCAATGAATGATTTAATGAAAAGCTGTGTTGAAATCAAACAGTTTGAAGGATATTACGGAGCGCTGAAGGAATATTTGGATGTACCGATAACGATGAATACAGGCAGTTATGATGTCCCTGATGCGCCGTATGAGATCGAATTTAAGAATGTTTCTTTCAGGTATCCGGGTCAGACGGAGTGGTCTCTTAAGAATATTAATGTAAAAATCTTTGATAATAAGAAATATTCTATTGTAGGTGAAAACGGCGCCGGTAAAACAACGTTCATTAAGCTGTTATGCAGGCTTTATGACCCGACCGAAGGGCAGATTTTATTGAATGGAACAGATATAAGAGAATATGATTATTCGCAGTACATGCATTTATTCAGCACGGTATTCCAGGACTATAAACTGTTTTCATTTTCTATAAAGGATAATATCGCTTTCGGAGAAACGGAGGAAGATGCCAGGGTCATTGAGGTACTTAAGAAAAGCGGATTTGGTGATAAGCTGAATGCGCTGGAAAAGGGGATTCATTCCTACATACATAAGGATTTCGAGGAAGATGGATTTGAACCCTCCGGAGGGGAGGGGCAGAAGATTGCTTTGGCGAGGGCGCTGTATCAGGCCAGTCCTGTCATAATTTTATAGATGAACCGACAGCTGCGTTGGATCCTAAAGCGGAATATACGATGTATAAGAATTTCAATAGTTTAGTCGAGGGTAAATTAACGCTTTATATATCGCACAGAATGTCGAGTTCACGGTTTTGTGATTATGTGCTTGTTTTTTCGGATGGCGCTATTATTGAAGAAGGAACGCATGAGGAATTAATGAAATTGAAGAAGGTTTATAGTTCTCTTTATAGTATGCAGGCGCAGTTTTATCTGGATTAACATGAGCTTAGGTGGAGCCAGGCATTTTCCCTTCCCGGAAAGAGGAGGGGGAGATGCCTTTCCATTTTTTAAAACTGGTTGAAAAATAGTATTGGTTGGCATAGCCACATTTTTCGCTGATTTCCTTTAAGGACAGATTGGAGTTTTTCAGGTAACGGCATGCGGCTTCGATCCGTGCAGAGCTGATGGAGTCGCTGATACTTATTTTCATGTTTTTCTTAAAAAGGGCACTGAGATAGGCAGGACTTACATTGGCATATTTGGCAATATCGTGCAGGCACAGGCTGCTGTTTTCAAAGTTTTCCCGGATATAGGAGAGCACAGATTCACACAGCTGATCATGATAGGTTTTTAAAGAGGAATCCAGTCTTTGGCAGGCCAACGTGCAGATTTCATTCAGCCAGGAAAAAAACTGTTCGCTGGTATTGAAGCTGTCCAGACGGGCATAGGTCTGGGCAATTTTTCCCTCCAGATCCTTTGCATCAATATTGAGCTCATATAAAAATTTAAGGATTTTGCCCAGCAGGGAATAAATACGGACAAAAATAAAATCCCTGGACTGGTATTTGCTGAGAAGGTCGGCGGAAAAATCCTTAATCCATTGTTCCATTGCGGCATAATCTTTCTGGCAGATGAGCCGGATCAGCTCATCCTCACTGGAATCGGAAAACGGCTCCAGCGAAAGGTTGCGTCCGAGGGCTTCCCTGGTATCAAAAATATTTTTCTGCGGGAAGAAAAAACGGTATTCCAGCGCATGGTGAGCGCTTTCGTGGGAAAGATGCGTGTTCCAGAGCTCAGAAACGATGTTGCCTATCCCCACATTTAAAGATAGTGGAGAATCCGCATGCGCTTCCACAATGGAAGAGACAGTTTTATGTACGGACTGAAGGACATGGCTGACATTGGAGCTGTTCTGGCAGAGAATCAGTTCCAGACCATCGAAGCCTTTCAGAAGATAAGAAAAATCAAAAATACGGCTGTATTCACGGATGGTATCATTCAGCCGGAAAAGCAGCATTTCATATTGAGCAACCCCCAGTTCTTTTTTCAGTTCCGCCGCATTTTCCACGTCGAAAACAACAACGGTATAATAGCGGTAATTCAGATCCAGATTCAGGTATTCCATATAGGAGGATAAGTGCCAGGAAGCCTCTCTGCCGGAATAATGGACGAGATCATTAAAGAATTTTTCAATCATGGCCGGCCTGCTGGCCTTCAGCAGTTCCATATTCTTTCGTTCCTGATCTATGAGACTGCAGGCTCCCCGAATTTTTTCGGTCAGATATTGGTAATCGATGGGTTTTTCAATGTAATCATATACGCCGATTCTTATGGCGCGCCTGGCGTAATCAAAGCGATCATAGGCGGAAATGAGAATGACCTTTACAAAGGGATTGATCGAGATGGCAAGCCGACTCATGGAGATGCCGTCCAGATCCGGCATTTCAATATCGGAAATGATAATGTCGGCGGGTTCCTGTCTCATTGCTTCTATGGCGGAACCTCCGTCATATTTGATATGGGTGATTTGTGTGCCGAGAGCTGCCCAGTCGATATTTTTCTCAATGCCTTCCACAGAAAGGGCATTGTCATCTACGATCATTATTTTCTTCATTCTGTTTCATCTCCTTCCATCTGTGCGAATTCAATTGTTACACATGTGCCCTTTAATGGCGCGCTTTCAATTCTTATATGTCCGTTTCCATAAAGTTCGCTGGATATACGGGCATTTACATTACAGATTCCAAAATTCTTCTGATAATTCACGGTTCGGTTCTGCAGGTTCTGCTGCAGCTCGTAGAGCTTTGCGGATGGGATTCCGGCGCCATTGTCTTTTATGGTAATGATGACCGTATCGTCTCCGTAAGCTGCTGAAATATGAAGGAATAGATCCGGAGTCTGTGCAGAAATACCATGCAGGATACTATTTTCTACAAAAGGCTGCAGAGTGAATTTACAGATCAGAAAATTATCAATTCCGTCTTCCAGATCAATTTTCCAGTCCAGACTGTTGTTGAGACAAAGTTTTTCCATATTCAGATAAAGCGTTATTATTTCCAGTTCATCGCGGAGTGTGATCAGTTCTCCGGATTTCCTCAGTGTGAGCCGGTAAAAACGGGTCAGATCCGTAATCATTTGTCCGGCGGTTTCCAGTTTGCCGAGAGACTGGCAGGTTTTGATGGAACCCAGGATATTGTATAAAAAATGAGGATTAATCTGAGATTGCAGCAGCTGATATTTTAAACGTTCCTCCGTAAGAGAAAGCTCCAGGATGGACTGTAAATTCTGTCGGATGGTAGACTGCATTTGTTCAAAGGTAAGCCCCAGGCTGTCAATTTCATCGTATAGGTCGGGATCTTTCGGACGCGAGATGGTCAGAGGCTCATTATTCTGCAGATCAGGACTTAGGCGGAAAGACTCCATTGCCAGGGAAAGGTTATGGATACGGCCTGAAAGACTTCTGGAAATCAGAAGGATGGTAACGATGGTGACGGGAAGTGCCAAAAGCAGAGTGAGCAGAATGGTACGCATCAGGAGGGCTGTACCGCCGGTAATATAGTCGTTGGGGATTTCCGTGATCTGATACCAGCCATTATCCAATTGAAGCACATGGTACCATGAATTTTCATATGAAAATGTGGAGTTTCTGTTCTCCTCAAAGAGGGCCATTTGATTCAAAGACAGGCTTTGATCATATAAATCACTGTTTGAAGCGGCCGCCAGCTGTCCTTCCGGAGTAATGAGATAACTGATAATATCGGTGTTTACAAAGGTAGCAGAAAGTATTTCGGAAAATTCTTCCATATCAAGGAGAATGAAATAGGCATAATCCAACTGACCGCTGCCCTGATTATGCAGTGCGCGGCAGCAAATAAGGGTATCTGTCTGTTTCCCTTCGGAATTTAAAATAAAGGGAAGTGTGATCCGGGGGCGGTAAAGCCATAGAGAAGAGGCCCCCAGATTTTTCAGTTGATCCTCCGTGATACGGAAAGCAGACAATTCGCTGAAGGGATAAAAGTATAAACCTTCATCGCTTCCAAGCTGCTCCTTCTGCAGAAAGACACAAATCTGATATAGATTGAAAGTTGAAGTATACAGGGACATACTGTTGCGCAAGGCCGTAAAAGTTTCCAGATAAGAAAACAGGCTTTGATCATCGGCAGCTTCCAGTGTGTACATTCCATACTGCAGTGCATCTGCGACATTTTCAGTCTGCCGTATTCTGGAGTTCAGCTGTGTATGCAGCTGGTCGGCGGCAAGAATGGCAGAATCCATAATCTTGTCGCGGGCAATTGAATAAGATACGCCATAGGAAACACAGCTGATAATAATGAGAGGGATCAGCGTACACAAAAGAAAAGCCAGCAGAAGCTTCAGCTGGAACCGTGTGAATATACCCTGCAATTTCCTGATTAAATGTTTCATCATAGATTCATCCTTTATATTTTCAGCAATTATTCTACATATTCAAATTATAGAAAATATAAAGACCGTGCGCAACGGATCTAAAAATTATATAAACGATTCGAAAGATATTGTATTGTTGGAGATAACGTATTTTGTTATCTTTGGCTTACAGGTTTTCCTTCAGGCTTTGGCAGGGAGTTATCCGGAGAACACCGGTCAAATAAGGCATGCAGGGAATCAAATACAAACAGGGGGATACAGAAATTCCCTGAATATAGGAGGGTTTGAATATGAAAAAGAAGTTTGTCAGTATTTTTCTAACGATATCTTTAGTAGGTGCCATGCTGGCCGGCTGCGGAAGTTCTGATTCCTCGCAGAAGGCAGACGCAGGAAGCAGCCAGGAGACGGGCGTGCAGGAACAGGCGGCTGCGGATACGGCTGAAACCAAGAAGGATGGGGCATATGATCTGACGCTTTATACAATAAACTCCACCGATGAAGATTTTCCGGAGTGGCTTGCCAATGTGGAAGGCGCTACCGGGCTTAAGATTAATGTGATCGCTGCACCTACGGATTCCGATACCAGGCAGCAGAAGATTACAACGATTCTTTCCACCGGTGATGCAAGTGTTGATATTCTGGAAATAAACGATGAAATGAGCGCATCGTTCAAAAATGCCGGATGGCTGGAAGGGCTGAATGATACGGTAATGACAGAGGATATCAGGGCTGAGTTCCCGCAGGGATATATGGCAGATATGATTACAGATAAAAATGGACAGATCATAGGAGTACCCGGGTATTCCGGCTACCTTGCCTTTTGGGTGAACCAGCAGATTATGGATGAGGTTGGAATTACATCCATTGATACCAAGGAAGATTTTGTAAAATATATGGAAGCCGCTTCCGGCAACGGCAGATATGGATATGGCGGTTCCTGGGAGAAGACATACTCACACAATGAAATCGCTCAGTTCGTAAATATGTTCGGCGGTGATTATCTTGACTGGACAAACCCGGCTAACAGAGAGGCCGTGGAATTTTTACATGATATGGTGCAGAAAGGTTATACACCGGTAGATCAGATCGCGGATAAGTATGAACAGATGAACCCTAAATTCATAGACGGAAAATATGGAAGCCTGTTTATGTGGGGACTTGGCTCAGATTATGCAAAAGCCGATATGTTGGGAGCTGATAAAATCCATATGGCCATGGTTCCTAAATTTTCAGATGAGAGATATATCTTTACGGATTCCTGGAGCTATGTACTCAATGCTGCTTCCAAGAATAAGGATGCCGCGATTACATTCTTGAAGTATATGGCCAGCGAAGAAGGAATGAAAGCATCCTATGAAGCGTTTGACAGATATCCTGCCAGAAAGGATGTAGCCGAAAAAGTGGTTCCGGACACGGATCCTGCAAAAGAGATGTATTCCAGATATGCGAATGAATGTGTGGTAAGAGGACGTCCGATGCTTCCTCAGACAATGGAATTTATATCTGCAATGGGAACTATTTTTCAGTCCTATATGAAGGATGAGATTACCATTGATGATTTCTGTGCTAAAGCGAAAGAATATTCAGAAACCTATAATAAGTAAGGTATGTAAATCATTACAGGGCGGCGGCCTGCTGACTGCCGTCCTGAAAATGATAGAGAGGAGGCCTTTGGTATGATAACAAAGAAGTCTCTTCAGTGGATAGCCTGGGTTCTGATTGCTCCAGTGCTTCTGCTGCGGGGATTCACCACAATTTATCCGATTTTACAGACTGTTTATAACAGCTTCTTTGATATCAGGATATTAAGCGGAGTGAATGAGTTTGCCGGTTTCTCCAATTACCTGAATGTTTTTAAAGATCAGAAGGTACTTACAACACTGCAGTTTACGGCCATGTTCGTAGTCGTTTCCATGGTTTTCCATGTTGTCCTGGGTGTGGCGCTGGCGCTGATTTTGAATATGAAGTTCCGGGGGCGCCGTTTTATGCGGACGATTGTCCTTATTCCGTGGGCAATGCCCGCGGTTGTGATCGGCATGGCTGCGAAATGGGCATTTAATAATGATTATGGCTTAATCAATGATTTTGTGCGTCGGTTTGTACCGGATTTTCAGATGAACTGGCTGATCAATGCAGGAACAGCCAGGACAGCCGTTATAGCAATGGACTTATGGAAGGATCTTCCATTTTTTGCAATTTTAGTATTATCAGGTCTGCAGTTTATTTCTAATGAAATCTATGAAGCGGCAAAGGTGGACGGTGCGGATGGAATCCGCTCTTTCATCCATATCACACTGCCATTGATCATGAGAAATGTTTTGACGTTATGTATTCCCTTTACATTATGGAGGCTGACCGGTTTTGACCTGGTATATTCCATGACTTCGGGAGGGCCGGGGGAAGATACCTCTCTGATTGCATATAGGATTACAATGGAGGCATTTACGAATCTGAATGTGGGTTATGCTGCTGCGTTGGCCGTTATGCTGTTTCTTGTTATGGCTGTATTCTCCTGGTTTAATTTGAGGGTGATGAGCCGATTTGAAAATTAGGAGGGAACCGAAGATGAATGCAAAATCAGAGTGGAAGTATAGAATATACAGAGGAATGGTAGCGGCAGGAAGATGGGTTATAAGTGCGGTTGTAGCATTCATTATCCTGTTTCCGGTTTATTGGATTTTTATATCTTCAATTACGCCTCCTGCAGAGCTGTTTAAAATGCCGATTGATTATCTTCCGGATCACCCCACATTGGACAGCTACCGTTTCTTAATTGATAACGTAGGGCTGCTTTCCAAAATCGGAAGTACAATCATCATCATTGGAGCAACCTTGACTATCGGGACAGTCATCTGCGTCATGGGGGCTTACGGATTTGCCAGATTCCGCTCCCGGGCTGTCAGCATTGGCTTTGCTTTCATCATTGCAACTATGCTGATACCGGAAGTAATTACGGCAAGACCTTTGTATGAGTTCATGCAGAAGGTGAAGCTGTTTGATACATATCAGGGACTAATTATTCTGTATATCAGCTCCATCATCCCATTTACAGTGCTGATCCTGCGGAATTTCGTGGGTGAAATTCCTGTTTCACTGGAAGAAGCGGCCTCAATTGACGGTGCTAATTTTTCCCAGAGACTTTTCTTAATTGTATTGCCATTGATGAAACCGGCAATAGCTACCGTATGTATTATCAATTTCATCACCTGTCTGAATAACTTTTTTACGCCGTTATATTATTCAAACGGAATTCAGGTGTTAAGTGTTGCTATTGTACAGCTGCCCTTACGCGATAATATGTATGGGGTACCCTGGGATCTGGTCAGTGCCATGGGATGGATTATACTGCTTCCGATCATTGTTTTTGTTGCTGTTTTTGAAAAGCAGATCATGGACGGTATCATGGCTGGAGGTGTAAAATCATGAGGAATGAATTATTAATGGGAGCAGGGCTGGCATTTTCACCTGTACGGGAAACGCGCCAGATATCGGGAGAAAACCCGGACGGGAAAAAAGGCGGCGGCTGCCGGATGACAGAGGAAGAACCTCTGGATGGGGGATGTGGATTAAAGGTACATCCTTTTATATCGCTCCAGCCAGGTGAAACAAAAGTTCTGGCGGATATAGCAGGAACGGGATGTATCAGGGAAATGTTTTTTACGACGGATCATAAATGGCTGTCGGAATTGGTTTTGCGTATCTTCTGGGATGATGAGACAGCAGCATCGGTAGAAATGCCCCTGGGAATGTTTTTTGCTAATGGATTTGATGATAATCATGTATTGGTAAATTCTGCACCGATAGCATTTTTGCCGCGATGTGCCATGAACTGTTACTGGGAGATGCCTTTTGCAAAGAGGGCCAGAATTACGTTAACCCATGAAGGACAGGAAAAAATCGGCTGTATTGCCTATAGAATTCTCTATCATAAAGAAGAATGGGACAAAAAACCTCTTTATTTTCATGCACAGTACAGAAGAAGTATGACCACACGGGAAAAGCCTGTTTATACAATACTGGATGGTGTGAAGGGCATGGGCAAATACGTGGGTACATATCTGGCATGGAATGCGGCGAGTTCCGGATGGTGGGGAGAAGGAGAAGTTAAATTTTATCTTGACGGCGACGATTTCCCCAGCATAGCGGATAATGGCTGCGAGGATTATTTCGGCGGATCTTTTGGTTTTTCCAAATTGAACGGAACCGCCTGTGCGGATGAAGAAGTCAGCTTTTGTACCCCTTGTCTGGGGATGCCGCTGGCACTTACGGCAGATGGCAGAAGTATCCGTAAATTTGGATTATACAGATGGCATTTATCGGATTATATTGGTTTCCTGAAAGATATCAGAGTGACGGTGGATACGCTTGGATGGTGGAGAAAAAAAGGTTATCGCCCGCTGCCGGAGGAGATTTCTTCAATGGCATGCTGGTACCAGCAGGAGCCGCATGAGACTTTCCCCGTATTGCCTGCTGTAGAAGAACGTTGGGACAGATAAAAAGTAAGAGAAGGAGAATATAATGTATCAGACATTTATGGGCGGACTTGCCGGGCTTCCTCTGGCGAAGCATGGAAAAAGCAGGGCGGTTAATGCCGAAAATCCCTATGGGGAAAAAGGAAAAGGAGGAATGGCTGAAAGCGTACTCGGCCCTTCCAGGAAAGGAGCACCCTGCATCAAAGGACTGCTCCCCGGCAGTGTGACTACATTGGCAGAAATAGAAGGAACCGGTGTGATCCAACATATTTGGATAACGGTCACCGATCATACGGATAAGGATTATTATGTACTCCGCGATCTGGTACTTCGGATGTATTGGGACGAGGAGCAGGAACCTTCCGTGGAAACACCATTGGGTGATTTTTTCTGTTGCGGATTCGGCAGAGGGTGTATTGTAAACTCATTGCCTGTTGCAGTGAATCCCACCAGAGGAATGAACTGCTATTTTCCCATGCCCTTTAAGAAAAAGGCGAAGATAACCATTGAAAACCAGCATGAATGCGAAGTCCCTGCCTTTTTCTATCAAGTGGATTATTGTCTGACGGAGGAAATGCCGGAGGATATCACGTATTTTCATGCTCAATGGAGAAGAGAACGCATGACGGAAAAGCAGAAAGATTATGTGATTCTGGACAATGTAAAGGGAAAAGGCCATTATGTGGGGACTTATCTGGCGCTTACCGCGCTGGAACGTTACTGGTGGGGAGAAGGAGAAATCAAATTTTATCTGGATGGGGATCATGACTATCCGACGATATGCGGTACGGGAACGGAAGACTATTTCGGAGGAGCCTGGAGCTTTGCCGGACAGATAGACGGCAGGACAGTGGAAAATACTTATAATACGCCGTTTATGGGGTATCCTTACTATTCGCATCATGATGAAGGGATACATAATTTATATCATAATGATGATATATTGCCGCAGCGTGGCTTTTACCGCTGGCATATTATGGATCCGGTGCTTTTCGAAGAAGATCTGCGCATAACCATTCAGCAGATTGGGACCTGCCACAAAGGAAACTTTGAGAGACAGGATGATTTGGCTTCTGTAGCTTACTGGTATCAATGTGAACCACATATCCCGTTTGCACCATTGCTTAAAAAAGAAGACAGATGGCCGAGGTAAGAGAGGGACAGACGTACTTCAGAAAAGAGGTGGGGCGGAATGCGGAAATTTCAGGGACGGACATTTTTTTTAGCGGTAATGTGCATTTTCAGTTTGATTTTTACCGGCTGTGCGGAAGAAAATAATAAGGAAGAAGTACAAATCTCTGATATGGATCACATTACGATTATGCATGTGGACGCAGGGAAAAAGGAATTCGCGGAGTATATCAGCCAGGCACAAAAAGATTTGAATATGCAGATAACTGTACTGGAATATCCGCTTAATGCGGATTCCAGACAAGCGAAGGTATCCTCTCTATTAGCTGCCGGGGATGCTTCTGTGGATGTTTTCAGCATTAATGATGAGATGATCAGCGAGTTTAAATATGCAGGATATCTGGAACCATTACAGGAAGATGTCATGAACCGGCAGGTAGCGGCCGCATTTCCGCAGGATTATTTAAAACAGGTCGTGATGGCAGATGAACAGATATATTCGGCTCCCTATATGATGGATGTACTGTGCTTATGGGTCAATCAGGAATGGTTAGGGGAAGCGGGTATAAATGATATTAGTACAAAAGAGAATTTTATGGAATTTCTGTCTTACGATTGGGGAAAGGAACGTTTGGCGTATGGAGGATCCTGGGAAAAGACTTACGCTCACAATGAAATAGGAGAATTTATTAATCTTTTCGGCGGGGATTTTTATGACTGGCATAATCCGCAGACACAGGCCGCTGTCATATTTCTGAAAGACATGGTTGAAGAAGGATACACGTCCGAAAATAATCTTGTTGATCAATATGAGCAGATGAACCAGAAGTTTATTGATGGCAGGTACGGAATGGTATTCATGTATGGTTCTGCCCTGAATATGTATGTGGATGCAGATGTGTACGGGCAGGATAACATTCATCTGGCGCCTCTTCCGGATCTTGGGAGTAACACCACATTTATTGCCACATGGCAGTATGCATTAAATAAAGCTTCACAGAATAAAGAAGCCGCAAAGCGTTTTATAAGTTATGCGATCAGCCGTAAAGGAAGCAGCCTGTATGCTGAAAAAATGAACCGGATGCCGGCAAGAGAAGATTTGATTTGGGAGGAGGATCTTCAGGTTACCGGTTATGCGGACATGCGGGAATATATGAAGAATGTGAAGCTGCTGGCACGGCCTATGCCGGCAAATCCTATGGCATTCATCGCTATGCAGGGAGAACTTTTTCAGAAATATGTAACCGGAGAATTGAGTTTGGACAGCTATTGCGAGCTGATGCAGCAGTTGGTGGATGACAATCTGGTACATTAACTTTATAGGATAGCCTATTTTGGAGTGTCTGAAGGTAATGATGAGGTATAGATATATGAAAAATTATGGATCGATCTCTTTAACGGAGATCGGTCTTTTTTATGAATTGATGGAAGGAGGGGGTGATACCTTCAGGAAGCCATCCTATTTTTCTCATTATAGGAGAGATAACAATAATCTGTGATAAAAACGATAACATAAATTATCTTAAAAACGATAGTTTTGTTAATTCCTATATGCTATACTCATTTTAATACAGGGTAGAAAATGAAATTTGAGGAGTATATAATTTTACTCTTATTTAGAGTTCTTGTAACGATAATGTTTAACATTAGATATTAAAATCAAAAAGTGAGTGAAAGGCTGAAAGGAAACGATTATGAAAGAAATAAAGAAGCCGGCTGAGGGATTATCAACAGCAAAAGCAGTTTTAGGTATTATACTTTCTATTGCAATTCTGGCAATTGCACAGACCTTAGCATTTGTTATCAGTGAATTTCTACTGAATTTAGGAGTGCCCGGTGCAATTTGTAATGTTATTGCAGGAGTTTTATATGTGGCGCTGGCTTTAGCAGGAATAATACAGCTTTGCAAAAAAATTTTAAAAGTGGATATGTCTGAAATGAGAATACCGCGATTTAAAGTAAATGGTGTCTGGCTGATAGCCGCTGTCCTTATGCCTGCATTGGTGTTGCTGATTTCTATATTAACCGGCGGACACTGGGAGATATATACTTTTGAAACAGAAACGACTTTGGCCACAATTACAAGTGCTGTAGTATTCTTTGGCCTGGCAACCGGGATAGTTGAAGAATTGGTTTTCCGGGGCGTGATTATGGGGTGTTTGGAAAAAAGATTTCATATAAAAGCTGCGGTTATTATTCCATCTGTTCTTTTTGGTGCGTTGCATATAATCGGGAACAATCTTGATTTTATAAGCATTATTCAATTACTGATAGCGGGGAGTATTGTGGGAATATTGTTTTCCCTCGTCGCTTATGTAAGTCATTCTGTCTGGAACAATGCGATTGTCCATGGAATTTGGAATATGGCGATTATTGGCGGAATTTTGCATATCGGGAACAGTGCAGACAGCAATTCTATATTTAACTTTGTTTTGGACAATAAGATGTTTCTGATTACCGGCGGAGATTTTGGTATTGAAGCGTCGGTTATTTCTATTTTTGTATATCTGATTTTTTGTGTGCTGGCAGTTTATTTATTAAAGAAAAAGACAATATAAAGTTTCGATAAATCGGAAGTTTGAGGAATAGCAAATGGGATTAAAATTGAAAACCGTAATCTTAGAGTGTAGCCATATTCACCAACTGAGTAGTTTTTATTCGGATTTTTTGGGATGGCCCATTGTATTTAAAGAAGAAAATTTCATAAGACTGCAGTCTCCTGAAAGCGATATGGGAATTGCAGTTCAATATGCAGAAGATTATGTTGCTCCTGTTTGGCCATCAGAATCAGAAAAACAACAAATGATGGTCCATTTAGATTTTGGAGTAAAGGATAAGAAGGAATTAGCGGAATGGGTGGATAGAGCTATCAAATCGGGTGCAAAACTTGCGGAAATGCAGTATGGTGATGGGGAGTGGATTACTATGATTGATCCCGCTGGGCATCCGTTCTGCATTGTGGTTTGGGATTAACAACTACCGGTATATCAATAAGGCAAGGGGAAAAGTGGAATTGTGAGGGAAACTTTATGATTATGACTTATGATTTTATATGGACAGCCAAACACAATAAAGATTTTCGTTTACAACTTGATAAAGCTATTTTGAATGATTTGAATAATGAAATTTGTACGGATATACATAGATTAACCTTTTTGCCGAAATCTCAGGTTGTAATCGTTACAGCTAAATCAGATACAAGTGCCTTTAGAAATAAAATTGTTCCTAAAAAAATCACCTATCAAGCACTAACGAAAATGCTCGATGGTAATTGGAATAATATTGCCCCCGGTGATATTACTGACATATGATAGTTCCCAGTTCAGTGAGAAGTTGGAATGAGCGAGAAATCGGAACTTGATAACATAGAATATAAATTGAGAGAGGAAAATAATTGTGATAAAAGGAGTTTGTGGCTTTGCTTATGATTGTAAAAATGCTGATGCGTTGGCTGATTTTTATGCCGCACTGCTTGGTTGGGAAAAAGAAATTTCTGGTGAAGGATGGGCAGCATTGCGTTCTCCACAGGGATGGTTATTTGCTTTTCAAGAAATAGAAGATTATGTCGAACCTGTTTGGCCATGGGAAAGAGGTAAGCAACAACAAATGGCCCATATTGATTTTTACGTTGAAAATCTTTTGGAAGCAGTAGAACATGCGATAAGGTGCGGGGCAAAAAAATGTGAGATACAATATTATGACACATCGACTGTTATGTTTGATCCGGAAGGACATCCATTCTGTTTAAGCACAATAATACAGTAGCATTCTATAAATGAGTATAAGACAAACTACAGTGCAACATTTTTCCGTTCGGCGAGAGGTTGGACTGAGGGAAAAATCAGAATATGGTGGTAAGGATAAGCATGAAAAAGAAAAACATAATAATAGGCATTACCACAGTGGTTATTGTAATGATAAGTGCTTATTTGTTAACCAGGCCTAAAATATTAGGAAATTTGAATCATAGTTATACAGAACAGTCAACTTCAACTTCTGAAATTTCGTTTTCAGGGGAGACAGGTGATAAAATAAAATTTGTATTTAGTTCTAATATAAAAAATGGTGATTTAGATATGGTTCTGTATGATTCAGATGGTAATATGATATATCAATTAGATAAAGCAAAAAAATTAGTAGCTTATTTTACATTGGATAATTCAGATATCTATACATTAACAGCAAAACGCAGTAACTTTATTGGAAATAACAAGATTGTATCTTGATTTTGCAAAGATTTGTGAAAAAAAGACTGCAATAATAGTAACACACAGGCTGGCTTCCGCACAGATTGCGGATAGAATCATAGTATTGAAGGATGGGAAAGTCGTACAAGATGGCAGTCATGAAGAATTGCTGCGTGTGGAAGGTGAATATAAGCGGATGTATGAACTGCAGCAGAAGTGGTATACAGAGCAGAAGGATAATGTATTTCTATGAAGAATGGCTTCCACAGGTAAAACGGCTTATCGGGAATACAGAAGATATCGCGGATGAGCTGCTGAAAATACAGTAAGAATAGGAGAATGTTTTTGTGGAATTATATACAGAGAGACTGTTTCTGCGCACCATTACGGAAGAGGATGCAGAGATAGTGAGAGCTTTTGGAAAAGATGAATTTGCATCAGATGAAGATGTACGAAATTGGATTCGCTGGGTAAAAGCTAAAAATGAAGAAGGCAGGCTTATCGTTAATTTTTATATCTGGCTGAAAGATTCAGACCAATGCATTGGACGTGTATACATCCATAGTAAGCCGGAACTGAACCGGGAAGTTGAAATTGGCTATGGTATAGCTGAAGAATATCGTAATAATGGTTATGCAGCCGAGGCTGCCAAAGCTGCTGTACGTTATGCTTTTGAAGAAACCGGACAGAATATTTTAGTGGCGATTGTAAAACCTGAAAATATAGCTTCACGCCGTGTGATAGAAAAGCTTGGATTCGCCAATAACGGTGTCCGTACAGTGCCTGATGAAAATGGTAAAATATGTGAATTTGATTATTTTCAGTTCCATCGGGAGGACTGGCTGACGTTCGCGTAATAAGCGCTTTCCTGATTTGCCTTCCGGTTACTGTCACGGCGGCTTTAGACGCATTGTGCGGTGTGTGATTTAAGTGGATTTTAAGGAGGAACGAAGAGAAATATGAAATATTTTTTAATAGAAGGAATTGTCACCCATCCGGAAAAGATGACGGAAGACATGATGAAGGAGCACCAGGAATACACCGGTGGCCTGATGAAGGAAGGGAAAGTTCTTTTTTCATCATTAAAAAACGATATGAGTACTTCTGTGACTGTAGTTAGGGCTGAAGATGAAAAAATAGTCTGGGAATTTTATAAAAAAGAGCCTTTTTATCTGAATGACGTACTGATTTATCATATTTCAGAATTACAGGTACACTATCATAATCCTGATATAAAAAACTGGTTTTAAATAATACGGCTGTGAAAAATGATTTTATTTTTCACAGCCGCATTCAAAAAGCATTATATTTGTTTATTAAAAAAGGTTATTCACTTTTGCCAGCAAAAAAATCGTTATATTGTTTCTGGTACTCCTCCAGAAATCTGTCGATTCCGGCTTCATCCAGTTTCTTGAGCGCTTCATCAATTGCTTCATCGTAATCAACCAATCCATTGGTGATAGGATAGAAGTATTCCTGTTCGACGGCTTGCATCTGCGCATACTCTGTCTGAACAGGTGTCATGTCGAAGGAAAATCCGAGATCTTTCTGTGGGATACAGCCGTCATTCCACTGTTCATACGTTTTGATTTGGTCTTCTGTAATATAACTCTGGTATCTTTTAAAATTAATATTGTCGGGAAGCCATGTTTCAAATAAAGCGTCTGTATTGATCATTTCAAGCTGTCCATCTTCACTGATATTGTAATCCTTGCCTTCCACACCATAAAGGATGAAGTCAACCCATTCCTGACTGCTCTGAAGCAGGTTAATCAGTTTTACATATCCTTCCAGTTCACGGCCTTCTACATTTGCACTTACGGCAAAGGCGGTAGAGTAGGTACCTCTGGACATTAAAGGCTTGCGGGACTGATCACCCAGAAAATAATTTTTAAATTTAGCATTGGGATCCGCTTTGCGAACAGCATCTTCATACTCAAATACACGATAGCTTGCGCCTGTTGCGAACAGTGCTTTTCCGGCCATGAATTCTGCATCAATCTGGGAACCATTGGACATTACATAGCTGGGAATCATACCCTTTTGATACCAATCTCTGAAAATATTAGCAGCCTGTTTATATTCCTCCGATGCATAATAATTATATATAGTGGGATCATCAAGCTTGTTGCCGTCCGTGGAAACGAAATTGTTGAGGCGGAATACATTCATATCGGATTCAATCACTCCGTTAACCATCTGGGGAAGTATGCCGCCGCGTCCGAAACCGATTATATCAGGATGTTTTTCTTTGGCAAGAGTATAAAATTGTTCTACGTCCTCCAGGGTTTTGAGTTCTGTCATGCCGACCTCTTCCAAAAGATCCTGTCTGGCAGTAATAACATAGTTTTCACCGGCATTCGGTTTGTTGCCGAAAGGAAGAGCATATAATTTTCCATCTACCTTCCATACATCAAACATTTCGTCACCGCCGCAGTTTTTTCTCAAATCCTGGGCATAGGCTTCGGCTGCTTCCGTGATATCTGCATAATAGCCTTTGGAAACACATTTAGATAAGAAAGCGGTATCTGTATAGGTGACAAATTTTTCTCCGGAAGAGAGCATAAGTTCCGTTTTGCCCCCGGCATATTCCGACCAGGGCAGATACTGTACGGTTATATCCACATTAATCGCGTCTAAGACCTTGTCATGAAATTCATTTTCGGTAAAATCAGACATTCTGGGAGAAGCCTCACCATATAGAATCAGCGTTGCCTGGGTAGGCGCTTCCTTTTCGGCAGACGGCTGTCCGGTGTCTCCTTCCCCCGCAGCAGGGGCTGAGCCCCCACAGCCGGACAATAGCATGGATACGGTCATTGCTGCGGCCGCAATAAAAGCTGTTACATTCCTTCTCTTCATATCTTTAATTCCTCCTATTTATTTATTACTTGGTTTTCACCAAATTAACCTTTTAATGCGCCCACAGTTACGCCCTTAACGAAATGCTTTTGGATAAAGGGGTAAATCAATATGATAGGGCCGATCGCAATACAGGTAATTGCCATTTTAATTGTTTGTGCAGGCAGTATGATATGGGAAGCCACACTGCTTGACGGATTTGCCGCCAGATACTGGATATTTGACATCATTTTATAAAGAATGTACTGAATGGTATAATATTTTTCATCATTGATCAGCATCAGCGGCAGGTAAAAATCATTCCAATACTGAAGTGCATAAAACAGAGTGATTGTGACAATTCCGGCTTTTGACAGGGGAAGTATAATCTGGGCAAGAATTCGAAAATGTCCTGCCCCGTCTATTTTTGCACTTTCAACCAGTTCATAGGGAAGACCATTGAAAAAGTTCCGCATCAGATACATATTAAAAACATTCATGGCATAGGGAAGGAACATCGCAAGGTAACTATCCTTCATGCCAAGATATTTAGTACAGACGAGATACCAGGCCAGCATTCCCCCGTTAAAAAGCATTGTAAAATAAGCGAAAAATGCGAGTTTGTTTCCAAAACGAAAACCTTTTACGGAAAGAACATAAGCATAACAGACTGTTATGAATACGGAAAGCGCTGTACCTCCAATCGTGGTAATTATACTGTTTTTATAAGCATTAAGTAACTTGCCGCCCTGCGATTGAAATACATATTGATAGGTTTCTGTGGATAACACCTTTGGGAAAAGAGTAAATCCATGAATAGCCACTTCACTTTCAGGCGTGAAGGAACCAATCACTGCGAAAATAATGGGAAAAATACATATGGCAGCAATAAGTGTCAGCAATATATAGAAAATGATTAACAGGATATTATCTGAACCTGATTTTTTTGTTTTCATATTAATTGGATTTCTCCCTTCTAAAATAAAGTTGAGTCTTTGTCAAACTTACCGGCAATTTTATTCGCGGTAATAACCAGAAGGAATCCGAAGATTGACTGGTATAAAGAAATTGCCGATGCAAATGCCATCTCTCCATTTCTTACGCCGCTTCTGTATACAAAGACATCGATTAAGTCAGTTGTTGGAAAGAGTACCGGATTTAAGTTGGTAAGACCAATAATCATGTTCAGGTTGCCTTTCAGCATATTTCCTATGGATAGCAGGAAAAGGATGATGATGGTCGGTCTTAAAAGGGGTATTGTAATTTTTCGGATACATTGCAGTTTGGTTGCACCGTCCACTTTTGCTGCTTCATATAGGGAGGAATCAATTCCGGTGAGTACTCCATAATAAATAATGGAAGTATAGCCGCAGCTCTGCCAGGTGTTTACAATAGTCAGGATTGCAATCCAGGTTTTGGGTTTCGCATAAAAATCAATGGGTTCTTTTCCTATAGAAATTAAAATCTGGTTTACCAGACCGGAATCCACATTCAGCATTGCATAGAGGATTGCGCCCATAACCATCCAGGAAATAAAATAGGGTAAAAACATAAGACTTTGAGAAATCTTTATAAAGAATTTTCCTTTAATCTCACTGAGCATGATAGCAATCGCTACTGCAAATATGGTTCCTATTATAAAAAAGAGAAGATTATACATGACTGTAAGACCGGTGGAACGCATTGCAGTGGAAATATTATTAAAGAAGAAACGGAAGTTTTTAGTGATCGGATCGGCCCAGGGACTTCCAAATATACCTCCCCTGAAATTGTAGTCCTTAAATACCAGGACAATTCCGGCCATTGGAAAATAGGAAAACAGAAGCAGGGCTATGACTCCGGGTAGAGCCAATATATATAGAGGAATGTCCTGCCTGAATTTCCGCAGGGCGGGGCTGCTTTTCGAAGTGGCAGCCATTTTGTATGGAGTTTTTTGTTTACTCATTTTGGTTCGCCTCCCATGTGTTTGATACATGTATTGTAGGCCGGTACAATCGCTTTTGAAAATAAAAAAGATACGCAATCCGTTCAGCTTTGCGTACTAAAGCCAAAAAGAAGCGTATCAATTTTATATTTTTCGTTCAATTTCATATTATCAGCTGTTCCGAACGGCAGATGGAGAGAGTCCGAATTTCTTTTTAAACTGTGAAGAAAAGTAAGAAGTAGTGGAAAAACCACAGATCTCTGCCACCTTTTTTATATTAATATCAGGATTGGCCCGCAGCATTTCTTTGGCATAGGTAAGCCTGAGATCGGTAATGAATTCCGGAAATGTCATTCCTGCATATTCATTAAACAACTTGCTGAAATAAGAGACCGACATATGAAAACGTTCCGCTACCTGCTCCACACAGATATCTTCATCTCTGTAATGTTCCTGAATGTATTCAACCGCATCCAGCATATTCATCCGCAGAGTCTTTTCCTGGAAAACACTGTTTTCAAAACATATTTCTTCTGTCAGGTGTCTCAGATAATTTTCCAGATCACTTCTGTCATACAGGGAAGTGATTTTGATATAGTGATCCAGATAATTTTCCTGACGCTGTTTTCCGGTTAGTTCACAGCTGAAAATACACTGCTCAATCTGGACGCACAGCTCAGAAAGGGAAAGAAGTACTTTCTTTATATTATAAGAAGACAGTTCGTCCAACAGCAGGGGAAGCTGCGCAATGGCTTCTTCCGTTTTTCCTTTTTTAATTCGATCGAGGAAATCATCATATATTTTTTTAGGAATATCCAGTTTTTTTCTGTCTTCAAATATTTCAGAGGTCATGCCTTTTCGGCTTTGTCCGAGAAGATGATATTTCAACAGCATCTGCAGCTCCTGAAAATTAGGACGCAGGTCTTTTTCTTCAGAAATGAGTGCTGATACAGCATAAAAGATCTGTGTTCCATGGACCTTTGCCATTTGTGTGCACTCGTCTTCCAAGAGAGGCTGGAGTTTATTCCAATCAGAGAGAGAACCGCTTCTGACCGGTTCTTTAAGCAGAATCAGCAGCCAGGGAGAACCGGTGTCTGCAAAGGCACTGATCTTACAGCCGGAATGATTGCGTTCCAGTATGCTGTATATATCCGATGAAAAATTTTCATCTAAATAATGTCGGTTTGTCCAATATAAAAGAAATAGGCAATGCTCACCGCGATCCTGCAGCCGGAGCACAGGAGGGATATCTGTGTCGGTATCTTCTCCACCCAGAAACCATAGGATTTTATCGGAATGATACTGCTGCGACATCATATGTATCTGACTGATAATTCTTTCGCTGGTGATTTCAGCCTGCTGTCTGCTGTATTCTTCATTTCCCGGCAGAATTTCAGGGCCGGATCCGATTTTGGAGAAGAAATCCTGAAGGGGATAGTACAGCTTATTTGCCAGGATAACAGCAAGAAGCAGCGCTATGAACAGACTGGCCACAACACTGATGAAAGCGGCCTTCTTCATTCCGGTCATACGGGTCTGAATGATATGATAATCCTGAAGCATGACAAAATGCATATCTGTGACGTCGTTATAAAGGCTGTTACAGAGATATTTGGATTCATCAAGGACAATCTCCATACCAGGAGATGACATATCCTGATTTTGAAGCAGGTTCCATATTTGTTCAACACGTTCATCAGAAAGTTTTCCGTTGATGATGGACTGGCCATCGGAGGTGTATACAAGCAAAATAGAATCTTCAATCTTCTGTGAAATGAGCTTTTTCTCCATTTGCTCTAAATCCAGGGAATAAATGATGCCCCGCTGAGGGCTGACACCCATGGCTTTTCTGTCTGTAAGAAAAATACACAGGTTTTTCCGATTGCTTGTTTCGATAATGAACTGCTGTGTATCATTTTGGGTTTCCATGATCTTTTGCTCTATTTGCTGTATTTCGGCTTCTTCAGGATAGCGCCAGCCGTAATATCGGAATTCATCTTCACTTCGGAAAAGGCAGACATATTCAGCGAACCCATTATTGACACAGAGCCTTTGCAGATAACTGCCAATCCAGTTTTCTGTTTTCCAGCTATCTGACTGGGTATAGATGTGTTGTTTGATATTCGCATCCTGCCAGGCCGTTTGAAGCTGTGTCCGCCACATGTCCAGATTATTGCTGATGGTCGTATCCAGATTCTGAAGCTGTGTCATAGAGAGATTATATATAACCCTTTGGGTATAGACATTGAACCAGGAAAAGAGTCCTGTCAGGACAATAGCGATAGCAATTATGGTAATGGTGCTGTAGCTTAAAAGAAGGACAGAGCGATATTGTTTATTTGTAATATCCAGCTTAAAGTGCTTTTTCATGATTGTCTTTTGTCTCCGAATTCGGGATTTTTTAGTATTATATTTAGTTTAACTGATAATAATTCGGAAAGCAATATATGAGGGAGTGTTTCGTGCTCCCCCATTATTTTCTCTTTTCATCCATCCGATATTTTTTAGGAGTAATTCCTGCAGGGAATAATCAGCCGATCATCGGATTTATCCTTGTAATGTCTGCTAATCTGATCGTCCGAAAAATAGATCCGGACAGTGCATTATTTTAAGGAGGGACTATAATATGAAATCAAAAGACGAAAAACGCTTTCAGTTTATTAGAAATGTTGTTATGATAATTATTATAGAATTAACAGCAGCTGACCTGCCTACGGTTTCGGTACGTATGGCTATGGCAATTGCGGGGGTACTTCCGGTACTCATAATTTATCCTTTTGTACAAAATAATTTTGTAAAAGGAATCACCCTCGGCGGAATAAAGGGGTGATGAGTGATGCGCGCTGAAGCGCATAGTTAGGGGGATTCATGAAAAAAACAGTTGATTATCAGAAGCTGCGCGGATTTAATTACACACAGCCGGATGCTGTGAATGACAGGGTTTTCTGGGCGGAGTACCATCATGATATAGTTGATCGTGATATGGGCTATGCTGAGAGGCTTCATCTGAACAGTGCCAGGATTTTTCTCAGTTATGATTTTTATAAGGAAAATCCGGACAGATTTTTAGCTAATGTGAAAGATTTTGTACAAACAGCGTGGAAACATGGTATTTCCACAAATCCAATTATTTTTATGGGATTTCGGTTCCGTGAGGATGAACTTCCATGGAGTGGATTTATGCTGGAAGCCGGATTGAAGCCGATATATAAAACGCTGGAGGATCCATCCTGCTGGTACATAGGCGAGAAGTATTTTGACGATCTGTATGAAGCTATCGGCCATGAGGAAGGTCTCTTGTTTTGGGACATTGCAAATGAGCCGGGATATACCGATAATTTTGTGACATGGTATGATGAAGAGCCTTCTTATGTACAGGATTATCAGGAGCGGCCCAATATGGAACTTCTCCGTTACAGGCAGGAAAAAACATGGGAGATTGTCAGACATTTCTGCAGGTATGTGAAAAGTAAAGATCAGGAGCATGATATCGGTATAGGCAATATTTTTATTTTCGAAACAGAACCCAGCCGGACAGCTGAGCTTGTTGATGTTATCGTGTTCCACGATTATTTTCCAACCCGGAAACGTATGCGCGACGCACTGGAGTATGCGAAAAAGATGGGGGAAAAATATGGAAAGCCCGTACTGGACAATGAAATGTGCTGTCTTGCCAGAGCCAACCCCTATGATATGTCTATTGAGATGCATGATGAATACCAGATAGGGTGGTATCTGTTCGAACTGATGATAGGCAAGGATATGTGGTCGCGTGTGCACGGAGTAGTTTATCCGGATGGGACCGTCCGGGATCCTTCTATTGTAGCAGCAATAGGCGGCTTTTTCCGCAACAGAGGCGAAACTGCCATCCGTTCCGATGTGAATCAGGAGGATTATGTAAAAAGAGTCAGTATATTGGCTGAGAGGACATTACATGCGGCCAGGCAGAATCAGGGCTCAGATCACAGCCAGGATGTGGAAAATCTTCTGGAAGTTTGTGAATACGCCGCTAATCTGCTGGAAGCGGGCGAACTGGTGCCTATGGCATATCCGCCCACTGCAAAGATCGCAGCTTACAGAAGACAGCAGAATGTGGATGCAATGGAAATTGAGGACTACCTGACAGAACTGATGGGAACGCTGAAAAAAGCCTGCCATATAATAGAATAGTGAATCAATAAGTTTGGAAATCTGCAGCTTGAGAAGGTATACGTATCGGTATCCCAGGCAGATTAAGTGCTGAAAATTATACTTTATCAAAAAATACGATGCCATACATTAGACCATATTTCAGTGGTATAATGTATGGCATTTTGCCTGTCAGTCTCTAATCCATTATTGCCCTTTTCTTCCGGCTTAGTAGGAGTCATTTGGTAAATAAGAATATTATCCTTTCTATTGACTTTGACGCAGCGTCAAGTGATATGATACTTACATGAGATGAAGGGGGGAATTCTTATGGATTTAGTCAAGATCACAGATCTCACACCACAACTCGGACTCACCTCACGCAGCCTGCGGTACTACGAAGAAGCCGGTTTAATTCAGAGCGTGCGCCTGCCCGGCGAGAAATACCGCTATTTTGACGCCGCCAATATTGAACGTCTGAAGCAGATCATCGTCCTTCGGAAAATGATGGTGCCCATAAAGGATATCCTGCGCATATATGAAAGCGATGATATGAGCGTGGTAGTGCAGGTGTTTGTCAGCCGCATAGAGGAGATAGACAGAGAAGCAGCCGCGCTGACGGAACTCAGACAGGTAACGGATGATTTTTTGAAAACGATGTTAAAAAACGGAGTCCGGAACATCTCCGCCCTACCGCTCCTTTATGAAGCCTTCTGCAACCAGGAACTGGAACAGGTGGATGCGCGGGAAAATAACTCTGTATCCTACGACGAACTGTCTGCGATCTCAGAAAATCTGGCAAAGCCCGTGGAGCCTTCGATTTTGCTCCTGCCTTCCATGCGTGTCCTGTCATCATACCTGAAAGAAGACAATCAGGTGACCGATCCGGACGGCTTTTGGCATTGGGTGCAGTCACGGCGCATTATGACAGGCGGCCCTGGCAGCCATGAGCAGTTCGAATATCAGACGGCCGCGGGGGACGTTTACCTTCTGAAAATGGATGACGATTTTGTAAATGACAGCAAATATATGGACTGCATATTCGAAGGCGGATTGTTTGCTTCGGTAAATGTCTATCTTGATGAAGATTTAGGAGAGCGGCTCCGTTCCCTGGTATCCTTTTTTGATGACAATAAATATTATGAAGTCGATTATGTTCACGGCGGCGGTTTGCGGCAGGAAGCGATGCTTGAAAATTTAATTTCGCCGGATGAAAAGAGGGAGCTCGTTGCCCTGCTCATACCCATAAAGAAAAGGCTGGCTTCCTCCGAACTGTTCGGAAGGCCGGAAGAACTGGAGTGCAGTTCTGTTACCGTGGAGGAGATCGAAAAAGCAAATCCTGTCTTGTGGTCTGAAGAAATCCCCATGGACAAGCTGATTCCGATTAACAGCCCCTTTTACCGTGTTACGGAACAGGGAGAGGCGGAATATATTTCCTGGATATCTACAAGGGTATTGTCCACCGGCATGGATGTGAAGATTCCTTTTCGGGTGGATATGGAATTTCGGGTGGGTGAAGACAGCGGAGGATACGGCCATGGGATGAATGAAGGGAGCATTCGTTTCCATCATGGTGAAGATTTGAATTATATGTTTGGGATTAATATGGATAATAATCCCGATGAGAGATTATCCCAGGAGGCGATCTGTTTCCATCAGCCGGTTTTCGGCGATTACCACAGATACCCCAAACGCGGCGGAATCAGGCCGGGGGTCTATAACCGGCTGACATGGATTGTGGGACTGAAGCATTTTGCGGTGATCATTAATGATGAAATCAGGTACTGCGGTGTTAATTTCCCTTATATGTCGGCGGATTTAAGCTGTCAGAAGGCACTTCCTGTCATTATTGGTTCAAATAGTTCTATAAAAAAGTATTTTCGATCCATCCGTGTATCACAGCTTATGCAGCAGCCTAAGGCTAAAATAAAAGAGGGGGCACTTATTATGATTACGAAGCAAAGCAACAATATGATACCTGATATACACAGATTAATTACCAGTGAGTATGGAGAAAATTACTGGTTCGACGGCTGTGCGAGGTATGTGATGGAAAGCGTGGGAGAATATACCGGGGAACCGGACTTCGGTTATTGCTTTTTCGCGGGACTTACAGGTGATGTCCTGGCACAGGTTTATTCCTACGGCGTATATATGGGGGAAGGGGCGTCCACCTGCAGCGCTGTTCGTGAGGGCGGCAGTTATTTCGAAAGAATTTTTGAAAAATGCGGCTATGCAGGAACCTTTGTTGCTGCACAGCAGCTCGCTGCCAATAAGGAAATGTATATTCAGACGCTGATCGCATATATCGATAAGGGGGTGCCTGTCATAACCTTCACGTACGGCGGACCTCCCATGGGAGTATATGTGGGATATGAAGAATATGGGAAAATATTGCTGTTTCTGACGGGAGACAGGACAGAACCTGAACGGATTCCGGTTGAACGGATCATTGATTCCAATGAGGAATGCCCGAGTACCGCAAAAGGATGGTTTTTCATCGGCGAAAAGAAAAGGAAGGTCAGCCTCAGACAGCTTTACAGAGATATTATTTTTGATATGCCAAAACTGCTCACTGTTAAAAATGAGGAATACTGCTTCGGCCCGGAGGCATTCCGGGCGTGGGCGGAAGGCATTGAAAACGGAAAGCTTGACAGCATGAAGCCCGAAGAATTCGACGATGGCTGGGCGGTACATGTGAGTAATATCTGTAATATGGCTACGAATGGCAGCTGTTCCTCTGCTTTTTTCAGAAGAGTTATGGAACTGAATCCTGATCTGACTTTTCTTGATGAGGTTATCCGGTTATATGAAAGAACGGCACAGATATGGAATAATGATAACGGCAATGATTTAGAAGCCCTTGGCGGCGGCTTTAATGTTACACTGCAGAATCTGCAGGATGAAAGCAGGCGTGTTAGGATCGCGGCTAAGATAAAAGAGGCTGCAGAGTGTATGGACAGAGTCCTTTCCATACTGGATGAGAATCTGGGGAAAATGAGCCGCTGATATGGATGTACATGGCACGGTTGGGCGTTCAAAAGATGGATGGAGCAGAGGAAGATGTTCTGCCCTTGCCTCCGTTTGAAGGTCTGACTGCTGTATTCGATTGCTTTCCGTATTCAATAATTTTCTAAAGATTAATGTTATATTTCGGGAAAAAGCCGCTGCCCATCTGAGCAATCAGATACGGGGAGCGGCTTTTTAATGAATAAAATTGACACTATATCATTTTTTATGGTTGACAATAAGGTGCGTTTCCTTTAAACTATAAATTGACACTATGTCAATTTTGAAAAGAGGACTGCATATGCCGAAAGTCACAGACGAATATCTTACAGATAAAAAAAATTACATCCTTGAATGTACCGGTGAAATATTAAAGGAAAAGCCGTTATATTCCATAACCATGCGTGACATCATCAAAAAAGCCGGTTTCAGCCAGGGAATCATTTATCATTACTATGCCGGTTTAGATGACATCTATGTTGATTATATCAACAAAAACACAACCTATGATTTATTGGAACAGGACATTGACACATTACTGAACTCGCAGCGGGAGGTAAAAGAAATCCTTTCCGAATGTATTATTGCAATAGGCAGGTATATAGGAGAGCTGCTGAAATCCGTCGGGGGGAGAACCTGTTTTGAATTAATTGTTTACTATGCCTACGATTTAGAAAAAAGGGCGGCGGTATTCCCTAAACTGAAGTTTAAACAAAGCCTTGAATATGCACAGAATAAAATTGTGGAATATACCATGGCCAATGTGGAAAAAGGTGTTTTTCACCCGCAAATTCCTGTCCGGTCCCTAATCATGTTTGTAAGCAGTTTTATAGACGGCATCGCGCAAAGTACGGCAACCGGCGTAATGGGAGGCGACGACATTTCGGAAGAAATTAAGGTAATGTTTCAGATTTTGGCAAAGGCTGTGCTCGGATATCTGGAAGCATAAAGGAAATTTGCGGATAAAAAGAATAGTAACAACAGGAGAGGATTAGCAGGAAAAATAAAAGGGGCGGCAGGCAGATATGAGTCGATTAAGGAGAAAAATGTTTATTTTATTATTTATATTTATTATTATTGTTTCCATGTTTATAGTGGCGGCATTTCTTAACAGTCCGGGCAGGCTTACGCCGTTAAAGGATACACAGGGAAATATAATTCCAGGTTCTGTTTCCGAAAAAGTATGGATCGAAATCAACGGAATTAAGCAGGGAATGTTTATCCGCGGGGAGGATATACAAAATCCGGTGCTCCTATACCTGCATGGGGGACCCGGTACGCCGCTTTTTCAATTCATTTCCTATCTGGAAAAAGAAGAACGCCTTGAAAGATATTTTACCGTTTGCTATTGGGATCAGCGCGGGGCGGGAATGACATATGATAAATCAACGGATCCCACAACTATGACGGTAGATCAACTGGTCGAGGATACCCGCGAAGTTACCGAATATCTCAAATCACGTTTTGGTCAGAATAAAATATATCTTCTGGGTCATTCCTGGGGCTCATACCTGGGTGTTAAGACCATAGAAAAATATCCGGAGAATTATCTTGCGTATATTGGTATCGGACAGGTATCCAATCAGAAGGAATCGGAGCGATTAGCCTATCAATATATTCTCAGCAGGGCAAAGCAAATGAACGACAAAGATGTTATAGAAAAGTTGGAAAAATATGACCCGGATGCAGATGATTTTCCGCAGCTCGATTATCTCGTAAAAGGCAGGACAGCTATTCTCAATAAATACGGAATCGGACATTTACATCAGGGGGTTACTTCCTGGGATATACTTAAATCACTCTTTGTGTTCAAGGGATATACTGTTACCGAAAAAATAAACTGGTTCCTTGGCGCTGATTTTTCGATGATACATTTGTTCCCCGGTTTACTGGAAGATGATCTTTTCCTATCATCCGTAAAATTTGAAGTTCCCTTCTATATAACTCAGGGGGCTCATGATTATATGGTTTCTCAAGTTCTGGCAGAAAAATATGCAGAGGCCTGTGAGGCACCAAAAAAGGAGTTTATTTTATTTGAGGATTCGGCTCATTCTCCGAATATGGAAGAACCGGAAAAGTTTATTGAGGTTATGCGCAGAATAGCCTTGGAAAATCCGCTGGAAGAATGAAACCAGCTTATTCACCCTTCGCCTGTATAATAATCTGCTCCAGCAATTCCCCTACCTGCATCGCTATTTCTTCAATCCCAACATGAAATTGATCCAGTACATAGGATTCAATAACCCCAAGTACGGCCATTGCCATAAATTTACACAGGACTTCGGTATCCCTGTGTTCCGAGACCCCTTCCAGCTTATTATTCAGCTGCTCCATAATAAAATCCAGCAGGCGGTGCCGGAAGGAGATGGTACTTTCCGTAGAAAACAAGGCTGTAAAGAATGGTTTATGCTCTTCAAAATAGTAAAACCAAAGGACAGTGCCATCCACAAACCCCATATTCTTCTTCTTTTCGCAAAGGTCAGTAAGATCCCTAATCATTTCATCCACAATCCCGTTCAGAAGATCATATTTATCCAGATAATGCAGATAAAAGGTCTTCCGGCTGATATCGGCTTTTTCTGTCAGATTCTTCACGGTAATGGCATCGAAACCGACGTCAAGCAGCATAGCCAAAAAGGCTGATTGGATCGCTTTTTCTGATTTAACAATTCTACGGTCTGTCATATTACGGTTAACTCCCTCTTTAATACACATATTTTGAAAAATGTGTATTACTACATGGATTCCTGAATCTGGTCATTGCTTATAAAAGAAGCGTGATTTATAGTTATTATACACGAGTGTAATAATACACGCAAAGGCCAAATTCAGACAAAAGTTAAGGAGAGATAAAAAATGACAAGAACAGCTGAAGAACTGATGACACATCATATTAATTCCATGATGAGTATGAAAAAGGATTCGAATCTGGATGAAGCATTGTCAGACTATTCCGAGGAATTGGTTGCAATTACCCGTTTGGACGGGCGAACCCGTACCATGGGGCACGATACCCTTACCAGTGTTATGCGTACTTCTCTTTCCTTTGCAATTAAATTGGGAATGGATATTGAAAATGCTGTTGAGAAGCTGAATTTCCTGTACCGCCAAAGTACAGAAAATTATATCGCCCTAGTTGCCTCCATGCCGCCTTTTTCTTCCTTCGCTTCTTTCACATACATGGTGGAAAACGGAAAAGCGGTTTATGTGAGCGGCTTTGCCAAAACAGCGGTCAATATGCCGTCCCTGGGCGTGAAAGCGCATCCGTTCCCAAGCAATGCAGAGGCGATGGCGGTAACGGACAGGCATTTTGCCAATTTGAAAGAGCATAATGCAGAAGCGCTGATTGCCGGTTATGCCGATGATGCGATCATCCTTACGAATCTGTGTGAGCGTCCGCTGGAAGGAAAAGAGGATATCCGCCGTTACTGCGGGGGATTGATTCAAAGAGCCGGTGAGAAAATAGATGCGTTTACCGATCCTGCCGCAAAGATTACAGTAAAAGAAGCGGTTGCGGAATTGAGCTGTATCGGTTTCCAGCACAGGGCGAAAAAGCAATGCGGCATACTGACACAGCGGATTCGGGATGGGAAAATTATTTTTGAATCACTTACATTCCAGAATGCTGAACCGGTTATATAAATAGCAGACAGGGCCGTCACTTGATGAGTGGCGGCCCTGTCTGTTTCTCTATTTCGATATTTCTCATTTTTCCCTTTTAAAAGCGGTGTTATATACATAATGTCTAATTTCGAACGGATATTCTTACGAAAAGTGGTTTTTCTTACTAAAATATGATATGATCAAGAAACAAAACGAAAAAACCGTAAGTGACGTGCCTTTGATTATTTAAGACCATTTATTACAGAGAGTGAGTTTCGAAGGATATACAGAGTATAGAACACAATCAGTTTTTTTACAGCAGGAAAAAGAATTGCTGCGGACAGGGGAAGAATGAATGAAATTATTACTGGTAGATGATGACAAAATTATCATTAACAGCATGCCCGGCTCCTTTCCATGGGCAGACTGGGGAATCACAGAGATCCGGACTGCCTGGTCAATCAAACAGGCAAAAAAAATTCTGGAGGAGGAACAGATTGATATTCTGCTTTGCGATATTGAAATGCCTATGGGCACCGGAATAGAATTGATCGAATGGATGCAGGAAGAAGTTCCCGCCCCTGTTGTAACGCTCCTTCTGACCTGTCATTCGGAGTTTCAGTATGCCCAGCGGGCCCTGCAGCTTGGGTGCAGTAATTATTTGTTGAAACCGGCTGAAGAGGAGGAACTCAAGAAAGCGATCCTTGATGCAGAAGAAAAAGTAGTGGAATATAGAAAAAGAGAAAAAGAACGGAAAACGCAGGAACAGAAGATACGGAATATGGATGCCTTTTGGGAAACACTAATGGCTCATCATATCAGCTGTGGTGAGAAGCTCAGGCGTGTCTGTGAAGAGTATGAGGTAAAGGAACAGCTTCGCTTCCTTCCTGTATATGTAACAGTAAAGCACCATTCCTATAAAATTCGGGACATAAATCCTTCCCTAATGTCATTTATTTTGGAAAATGTGCTCCGGGAGGTACTTCGCGGAGAAAGGTATGCGTTGGTCAATAAGTATGATGAAAGGCTTTGGCTGTTTTTTCCGGAAAATCCTTCAAAGGATCCTTTTCAACCGCTTCTGCAGGTGTCTGACTGGATGGAAGAAAATTATCATTGTGCACTTTCCTGTTATTTTGGACAGATACAGTTTTTGACTGGATGGGAGAAGGAATGTGAACTGCTGCGGCAGGCGGATGCTCAGTTTGCGGTAAGTCCCGGGATTTATACTGCTTCCCAGGTACGGCATACTCATTTCATGCCGTTTGAACTGCCAAACGTTATGAAGAGCTGTTTTTCCGGCCTGTTTACTGCCGGGAAATATACGGAACTGCTGCAGAAGATGAAGGATTATTTTCTGGCACTTGCCCCGGAACAGTGTAATACGGCTTCTCTTGATGCCGCCATACGCAGAATGGATCAGGAATTTGAACGGAAGCTGGAGGCAGATGCGAAAGAGAGGTTTCGGAAAATCCAGGTTCAGCTTTTCAAGGAAAATCCGGCTTATACCAGAACTGTTCCGGGGCTGTTGGAATATTATGAGAGGATGTTTGCCTGTATTAAGGAGGAGCGCCATGAAACGATGCCGGAATCCATTATACAGAGGGTTAAATTGTATATTTCCATGAATATGCAGCAGGAGCTTTGCCGTGAGGAGGTAGCGGCATACGTGGGACTGCATCCGGATTATCTGAATCGGATTTTTAAAAAAGAAACGGGAGTTTCTCTGAAGGAATATATTGCTGATGCAAAAGTACAGATGGCGTGTGAACTGTTGGAACAGACTAATTTCTTTGTTGGGGAAATAGGAGAGATGGTGGGGTATGTAAATTTTTCTTCCTTTACCACTTTTTTCAAAAATCGTACGGGACTGACACCAGCGGCCTGGAGAAAGGAGCATTCGCAATGAGAAAAGCCAGGGGAGGAATTCGGAGAAGATGGCGTTTGCGCGACATATGGTTTGCAATTGGAGCTATTTTGCTGGTTCTATGGATCATGTTTATTACGGTAAGTACAGTTACTATGTTTGCATTGGATCGGCAAAGCAGGGAATCTATGCAGGGAGTGCTGGATTTTGGTTCCTCCAAGTTGGAGAGCAGGCTTAGGCAGATTGAAAATTTTCTGACTGTAACATTGGTTTCCGATGACAAGTTTGGCATGCTCCGCAACACTTCTCTCAGCTATGCGGACAACCTGCGGCAGGTGGCTCGGCAGATGGATTCCTATGGCCAGTATTTTCCTGATTTCAGCGGTATATTTTTCTATGAGCCATCAAGAGATATTCTCATCAATAAGCAATGGAATGATATTTCCGCTTATTCCATGACTTATGTGACCAGGCGGATGGAAATACGCACGCGCATGAAAACACTTTGTATAGGAGAGGAGCAGGAACGGGCGATAGGAGAGTGGACAATTGAAAATATTGACAATAAATGGACTGCCTTCTATATCTATTACCACCAGGGACAGTATCTGGGAGTATATGTGTCTCTGGACGGGATATGGAACCGGATTATTGATTTAGAAGGAGTGGCCGGGTTTGAGGAATCCGGTCTGACCGATAGGGATGGATATGAATTAACGGGAGATAAGGAGCGCACCTTCGGACTGGAGAGTTCCTCATATTGGGAGGAGGGAAGACGTTATCTGCAGCTGACCGAAAAAATCGACGGTTTTCCGGCAGCTATTGTGACGCTGGTACCCAGGCAGCAGCTGCGGGGAAACTGGATGATATGGTGGACAGGACTTATTGTTCTGGCTGTTTTAAGCGGTTTGTTTTTGGTTTATCTGCTTCTGACACTGCAGAGAGTTCTTTTCGCACCGCTTTCCGAATTAAACCGACAGATGAAAACCTTTTCCGAAGGAAATCTGGATACTCATATAACAAAACTTGTAGGCTGTCAGGAGGTACGGGAGCTTTCGGGCACTTTTAATGAAATGACAGGCCAAATTCACGATATGAAGATTGAGAACTATGAGAAAAGGCTGGAAGAGCAGGAAACCTTTCTGAAATATCTGCAGATTCAGAAAAATCCTCATTTTTTCCTTAATATGCTCAATGTTATCTATTCTCTTGCAGCTTCCGGAAATGTGGCTCAGATTCGAACTATAACATTGGAGCTGATCAAACATGTGCGGTACGTTCTGTCTGTAGAAAAACCACTGGTACCGCTTTTGCAGGAGCTGGAATTTACTCATAATTATCTGGAGATTCAGAGGATCCGGTTTCCCTATGAAATAAAGATGGAAGAGGAAGGGTTTACAGAAGAGATCATGCAGATTTCCGTGCCGCCGCTTCTTTTGCAGACATTTGTGGAAAATGCGGTCAAGTATGCTTTGTCCAGGGAAGATACCTTGAGAATACATCTGGAGGCAGAATACAGGGACAATGTACTCACGCTTCGGATTAGTGACAGCGGTCCGGGATTCCCGGAAACAATGCTGGAAGAACTCAATATATCCGGAACAGTATCGGCGGATGCACGCGGTGAGCATATCGGGATACATAATGTATTGTCCCGCATGAAATTATTGTATGGGTCTGCCTACGGATATCATTTTACGAATCTTCCCACGGAAGGGGCACAGGTGGAACTTATTCTTCCACAGCAGGTCTGATTTTCAAAAATAAGAAGTCTAATATTCAAAAGTTTTTTTTACCCATTTGTTTTATTATAAAGGCATCACAAATGCGCCGGCACGTTTGTGCCGGCTTTTTATTCTACGGCAGGAGAACGAATAGAACAGGACAGGAGGAATGAAATTGAAGGAAAAATTACAAATAAGCTGGAAAACATTCAAAAAACAAAGAGAATTACAGATATTTGCCTGGATCGGTATGGCGGTTTTATTTGTTTTTTCTTATCTGCCATTGAGCGGTATTATTATTGCTTTTAAGGATTATAAGATTCAGATGGGCTTTTCAGGGATCTGGACGGCAGACTGGGTGGGAATCCGATGGTTTAAAGAACTGTTTTCTTATTACCGTTTCAGTGAGATTCTTCGAAATACGGTGGTACTGAGTATCTTGAAACTGCTCTTTACTTTCCCGGCACCGATTATTCTGGCTCTGCTTTTAAATGAGATGAAGGTACAGAAATTTAAAAAGGCAGTTCAGACAGTTACCTATCTGCCGAACTTTATCTCATGGATTTTAGTTTATACTATTGCAAACTCTTTCCTGAATGCGGATATGGGCCTGATTAACCAGATACTGCAGGACTGGGGCCTCATTAAAGCACCTATTCAGTTCCTGACTTCACCGAATTTGTTCTGGGGAGTAGCGACTTTTTTAGCAATCTGGAAGACTACCGGTTACTGGGCAATCATCTTCCTGGCTGCAATCAGCGGCATTGATTCCCAGCTCTATGAAGCGGCGCAGATTGACGGTGCGGGCAGACTGCAGCGGATCCGTTATATCACTTTCCCGGGAATCAAGGGATCCGTCGTGACAGTACTGATTCTTTCCATCGGCGGCCTGCTGGGAGGCGGAATGGGCGGTTCTAATTTTGATCAAAGCTATATTTTCGGAAATGCCATTAACAATTCGGCTTCCGAGATTCTGCAGACCTATGCCTTTAAAATGGGATTGTCAGAAGGCCGCTTTGCATACGCAACGGCTGCAGATCTGGTACAGTCCGCCGTTTCAGTGATATTGATCCTGGTGAGTAATAAGGTGGCAAAGAAGATTACCGGGGAGGGAATATTCTGATGAGAGAAAGTAAGCAGATGAATAAAAGAAAAATAAGATCCCGAGAGGATTTGGCTGTGGATATAGTTGTTTGGTTCTGCCTGATCATTGTCCTGCTGATAACGGCTTATCCCTTCTGGTATGTGGTAGTGGCATCTTTCAGCGATGGTTATGATTTTATGAGGGGTGGTGTATATCTGTGGCCCCGTATTTTCACCCTTGATAACTATAAAAATCTGCTGGGACAGAAGATTTGGACAAACGCCTTTGTAGTGTCTTTTATCCGTACCATCGCTGGGACTTTTCTGACAGTATGTATGACCTGCCTGGTAAGCTATACTCTGTCGCGTAAAGATCTGATGTTCGGCAAGATATACCGTTTCCTGGTGGTGTTTGCCATGTATGTATCCGGCGGCCTTATTCCCTATTATATTGTCCTGAAAAATCTTCATTTGGTAAATACCTTCTGGGTGTTTGTAATTCCATCCATGCTGAACCTGTTTTTTATTATCGTGGGCATGAACTTTTTCGGTTCCATTCCAATGGCATTGTTGGAGTCCGCCAAGCTGGACGGGGCTTCGGAATTGAAGACTCTGATTCGAATCGTAATGCCTATTTCTACACCATTCATCGCAACATTGTCTTTATTTTCTGCCGTGAACCAGTGGAATTCATGGCTTGATTCTTCTTATTACGTCAATAAAGAATCCCTGCGGACGGTAGCTTACCGAATGCTGGTAGAAATCAACCAGTCTACCGGAGCATCCATTACAGGCGGTACTATCACTACAAAGTCGACTACTTTGACGACACAGGCAACTGCCATGGTTACCAGCATGCTGCCTATCATGTGTGTTTATCCGTTCCTGCAGAAATATTTTGTACAAGGATTGATGCTCGGAGCAGTCAAGGAGTAAAGATATTTGGAAAATTCAGCGGTTATCAGACTCCGGGGAGTCTTTTAATAAAAACAACAAACATATAAGGAGGGTACTATGAAAAGAAAAGGAATAAAATCTTTTATCAGCATTGGTCTGGCATCGGCAATGTTACTGACAGCGTGCGGCGGCAGTGCAGCTTCTTCCGGCAGCAATGAAACAGTCCCAAAAGAAGAGAGCGCAGCGGAACAGACGACTGCGGCAGCGCAGTCAGGAGAAACTGCAAAAGCGGACAGTTCGGACATTGTAAAACTGAGGTTTTTCAATGATGAAACATGGTGGCCTTATACTGTATGGGAAGGCAGAATTCCTGAAAAAATCAGTGAAAACACAGGTGTGACCTTTGAGGTGACTACAGCAGCGGACAGCACGGCATTGAATCTGATGATCGCCTCCGGAGATTTGGGAGATATCATTCTTACCAGTGACAATGCGAAAATATCCAGACTGCAGAATTCCGATATGTGTTATACACTGGATGAACTGGCACAGATGGCAGGTGAAGAATCTTTTGATGTGCATCCCGTATTGAGACTGGTGAACACGGCTGATGATGGAAACCTGTATACCATTATGTGCGGTTATTCTCCGGACTATTATATGGAAGAATATCCGAAGGCTGTTTATGAAACCACAGGTCTGGTAGTTCGCGATGACATCTATGAAGCGATCGGTTCTCCTGAGATCAACAATCTGGATGAGTTTGAAGCAATGCTGGCTGAAGTAAAGAAACAGTATCCGGATGTGGTTCCCTTTATGTATAACTACACACATACAAACGGCATCATTAAAATGCTGTTGGGGTCCGATGCCGGAATCGGCGGTTTCCTGGATGTGGACGGGCATGCAAAGGCATTTATAGAGGATCCTGTCCTGGAAGATTATTATGAACTGATGAACGACTGGTATCTCAAAGGTTATATGACAGATGAGAATTTTGCATTTACTTCCGACAGTGACGATTCAGATTACATGGCAGCAGGCAAACTGTTTGCGCTGGCGAAATATTCCAATACTGCTGATGAGATGGGTGTGACTCTGGGAGAAGCAGGCTGTGACTACAGACTTGTTCAGCTGACCGATATCATTTCTAATCAGCCGGGTGCAAAGCATCTGCAGACAACGGCTGGCTGGAGAGGATTGTTTGTACCCAAGAGCTGTTCGGATCCTGTTGCCGCCTATAATTTTATGAAATTCATGTACAGTGAAGAAGGACAGTGCCTGTCTCTTTGGGGTGAGGAAGGAACCGATTGGAACTGGGATGAAGAACACAGCTATCCTGTCCTGAACTATGATTTTGAATCTCCTACCGAATCAGACGGTATGAAATTCTGGGGCTGGATCTATCATGATGGCGTTAGAAACACACTTCCCGGATATGGTAATGAAGGACAGACCTTTAAAGCAAGAGAAGCAGCTACTTCCATCTCTGAAACAAACCCGGTACTGGGCATGCTTCGTATGGGTGCAGATTCGGAAGAACAGACAATTATGAATAATCTGGTGGAACTTTATAATAACATGACTGCACAGATTATTACGGCTTCCACGCCGGAGGAATCCAAAGCCCTGTATCAGGAAATGCTGTCCACTGCCAAGAGTATGGGAGCAGATAAACTGGATCAGTGGGCTGATTCCAAATATGCGGAGAAGAAGGCGGCATATGATGAAATAAAAGATGTCGGAGCGGACTATTAATATATTTAAAGGAATGAATCTGATGTGACAGGAACAAGGGCGGCGGAACCGCATAAAAAATTGGGAGGGTTTATGAGACCATTAAAAGATTACAGCAATATTAAAGGATTTAACTATTCTCTGGCTTCACTCAAGGACTATAATCACGAGATTGAAGTGCGGAACATGGGATATGCAAAGCGCCTTACGCTCAACAGTTGCCGCCTGTTCATGCACATGGAGGACTGGAAAAAGGATTCTGAAAGGTTCCTTGATAATCTCAGGGATTTCATGACTGTTGCATATGATCACGGAATCACCACTACGCCAATCCTGCTGATGCCCTATTTTACGGATGACCAGACACCTTACTGGCTGTCGGAGGATCATTCCTGTTCTCCCATTCCCGGGTGCTATTACCCGGAAAACTACAGCATAGGGGAAGCATATGTGTCTGATATCATTAATGCAGTAGCTTCACATCCCGGCCTGCTGTTCTGGGATGTGATGAACGAGCCCAGCTGGCATGGTTTCCTTCTGAGTGTGGATGATCCGCAGGAAAAACAGAAAAGATTGGATATGGTATGGGATTTTGTGCGACATTTTATCAAATTTGTCAGAGAAAAGGATCCGGTAAATGCACTTGGCGTGGGACATACATTCATTGAGGATACGGAGTACAGCAGGACAGGGGAACTGGTAGATATTATTATTTTTCATGATTATCTGGAAACCAGAAGCCGGGTGGAAGCAACCTGCAGGCGGGCGGTGGAGTTATCTCAAAAATACGGCAAGCCGGTAATTAACAACGAGACGGGCTGTCTGTGCCGCTCCAATCCCTATGATATGGCAGTGGAGACAGCAGACAGATATGGGATTGGCTGGTATTTATTTGAACTGATGATAGAGGAAGAAGGCGGTATGTGGAGCAAGGTACATGGTATAGTATATCCGGACGGAACGGTACGAGATCCTTCTATTGTGGCAGCCATCCTGGGATTCTTCAGAAATCGGAATGAAACAGCCATACAGTCGGATGTGAACCAGGAAGGCCACGCAGATAAGGCGATCGCCGCCGCCCGGGATGCATTGGAAAAAAGGGCAGGAGCGGAGGAACTGCTGGAGGCTGCGGAAAATGTAGCTAACCTGCTGGAAGCAGGGGAACTGGTGCCCATGGCAGTACCGCCTACCGCCAGGATTGCTGCCTACCGGAGATCGGAAAAGAAGGATATCAGAGAGATAAGGAGTTTCCTTTATAATCTGGTGTGCCGGCTTAAAGAGGGATGCGATATTGTGTAAGGGATTTTGAAGACTTCTGCAGGAAAAGGCAGTAGTAACTGCCAGAAGGGAACAGTCCGCCGAAAGAAAAGAATAAGGAAAATGCAGTGCCGTGGATACAGTCAGTCTGCGGCATTGTGCTGATTAAGAAAGGTATAGAAAAATGAAAAAGGGACTGTATTTTATGGGGTGGCAGAGGGATATGTGGAATTATCATCCCAGTCTGCCGATGAAAAATATGCATATGATTGAGGATATCATAGAAATGCATGGTAATATGCTGCTCTGGTCCTGTTTGGGAAGCGGTGCCATCGGCCTTCCTTATCTGGCTTTGGAAGCGGAAGGGGCAGTTGAACCCAGAATGCGGCTGTACGGCTATATGAATGACAGGGAATTTTGCGGGGAATGTCGGAAAAGGGGAATACGGCCGTTTGCAGTGCTCTGGAAGGCACAGCTATGGGAATTTGCGGCAGAATGGAATGAAGATGAAACACAGCTGCTGGCTTTGAATATACACAGGGATGCCGGTGTGAAAAAAGGATACGTGGGTATGAGCGAATTGTCCGTCAACCGTTATCCCTATGTATTTCCTCCTATAGAGCAATTTTTTCCGCAGGGGCTTACTGATTTCAAAGGAGATAAAGTTGGGGATTACCTTGAAGAATTTAAGGCTGTTTCCCTGGAAGGCAGGAATATCCTGGCACGATGGCTGATGGCTCCGGAGCATGATCATAAATGCTATTCGGCATGCGCGAATAAAGACTCTTATCTTGCCTATCTGAAAAAAGAAACAGAAATGATGATTGATGCAAATGCCGGCGGTCTGCATATTGATGAGTATGATTCTCAGAAGCATGTGTTCAATAATGCAGGCTGTTTCTGTCCGGAATGCGTGGATAAATTCAGAAGATATCTCAAAGAAAAGAGGATATCTTTGCCTGCGGATGCAGGAGAGTTGAAAGAATTTGACTATCGGGCCTATCTGCTGCAAAAGGGATATGGGGACAGAGACCTGGTAGCGGGAAAAGGGAACCAACGTTGGGAAATTCCTTTGTTCCGGGAATATGCCCGGATGCAGATGGACTCCATAGAATATGTGGTACGGGAAGTGGCGAAGCATGCAAAAGCCTATGCGCGCAGACAGCGGGACGAGGAGTTCCCCGTGAGCGCCAACCTGTTCAATTGTTATCCCCATAGCTGGGACTGCAAGAAGCATCTGGATATCCTGGCTGGGGAAAAGACCAACATCTCTCTGCGCCAGGATGGCTGGTATCAGTTTGCATTTGGATGGCTGAACGGAAAGGAATGCTGTTTTGTGGAGGATCCCAATCAGTATGTACGGGATATGGCAGAAGATATGAAGAATGGTATCAATGACAGGTTTATCCTTTTTCTCCTTGAGCCTCTGGCACATGGGTTCCATCTGGCTTTCCCCTATGGTTCCTGGCTGCAGAATCAGGTAAAGGATGCGCTGTGGCCGGATCTTCGTATGCTGAAGAGGCTTGGGCCATGGCTGGATGAACATGAAGCGGCTTTTCCCATGAATCCTGCAGCGGATTTGGCTGTTATTTATGATTGGCAGTCCGCCAGTGAAAATCAGTGGACAAAGCCTCCGGCAGGATGGCAGGGAGTCTATGGAAACGGGGGACTGCCCGAGGAATTGGGAGATGAAGGCGCTTTTGCGGGGGATGGGGAATTTGACAGCTTTTTCCGGCTGCTGCAGAAGCTGAGCGACAGACATATTCTATACCGGGTGATCTATGAAAGCCCTGATGAACCGCTGTGTTATGAGCGGCTCAGTTCTTTCGGCATGGTGCTCCTGCCGGATGCCTTTGCCATGCGTCGGGAGGATATAAAATTGCTCAGAAACTACCAGAACGGTGGGGGACAAGTGATTACAGTGGGGCAAGAGCCTGAGAATGGATTCAGGGCGGACAGACATTTTGAGGAAGAAAATATGGATGCGCTGATTAAAATGCTGGAATGCCGTGAACAGGAAATCACTGCGCCGGAGGAAGATGGATATGGGATTGCCTGGCATGACACAGGAAATGGAAGGGCACTGCATATCATCAATTACAGTTATGATAGTGACAGCCACAGGATAAGGAATCTGCCGAAACTCTGTTTCCGTCTGGGAAAAACGTGGAGGCTGGGATGTGTCAGTACTTTCCCGGAAAATCCACTGTTGGAGGTTTCATACAGACAGCAGACACTGGAAGTAAAAAATGCAGGAATTTATACAATTATTGAACTCATGGATGTATAAGAAATAAAAAATAATGTCTGGGCGGAGGAAAGGTTTATACTTTTCTTCCGCTTTTGTTATCTGCAGGATTCGTCTGTGGGCCCTAATGTAAAATCTTCCGTACCACCTTGACAACCAAATCAAAGTGTGACAATATAAAGAACGTAAAAACATTTTATTTTTTTATTTTCACGAGGATGAATCATGGCCATTAAATTTACAGAGCGTGAGATGATCGGGATACGCCGAAAACTGAAGGACTACGCCCGCCGGACCGTCGTACATACCTCCATGCAGAAAATCACTATCGGCGACCTGGCGAAGGCGGCCGGGATTTCACAGAGCGCCTTTTATAAGTTTTACGATTCCAAGGAGCTGCTCTTTTTCGAGATCATGGAGGATATGCACTCGGATCTCGCGGAAAATATGAATAAGTCTCTTCTGGAGTCAAGCGGCCTGCCGCCGCAGGAGCGTCTGGTACAGGCTATGCGAAGCGCTATCCGTTATATGGATGAGATTGAACTGATGCGTTTTTTCCAGGAGGATGTCCCTGTCATCCTGATGAAAATGCCGCAGGAAATTCTGGATAAGCACTATCACAGCCACGATGTCCATATACGAAATGCACTCAAGGGATCGGGGATAGAAATCAAAGTGCCGGATGATGTGCTGTCATCTCTGATCCACATCCTTGCTTACTCGCTGATACATAAAGAGGATTGCGGCAGGCAGTACGATTTGGCGCTGGACGTCCTGATTCGGAGCGCAGGTGAGTATGTGCTGACCGGCCGGGTGCCGGGGGGGGGGGAGGATAATCCCCTGTTTATGAAAAAAGAAAGAATGCCCGCAGAGCGCGGCATCTGTTTTTTTCACCATTGGTTAGCTTTTGCTAACGTACAAAGATATCTGTTTCAGTTTATCTGATATCAGAAGCAGGATACGTGTTTTCCACTAAAATGAGAGGAAGTGGTTACAATGACATTAAAAGAATTGGGAATTGGAAAAAATGCGGTTATTCTTTCCGTAGGCGGAGAGGGCGCGCTGCGGCAGCACTTTTTGGATATGGGACTGATCCCGGGCGCGGAAGTGACCATGGTAAAATTTGCGCCGATGGGGGATCCGCTGGAACTGAAAATCCATGGGTATGAGCTGACGCTCCGGGTCGCGGACGCGGAAAAGATAGAAATAAAGGAGGCTGCGATTCATTCCGGAGAAGGCGGCGCGCATAAGCCAAAGCGTGATATTTCCCATCCGGGTCTGGGAGAAGGCGGCAAATATCATGAGAAAAAAGAGGAGCATCCGCTGCCGGAGGGAGAAATACTGACCTTTGCTTTAGCGGGAAATCAAAACAGCGGAAAGACAACGTTGTTTAACCGGCTTACGGGATCGAACCAGCATGTGGGTAATTTCCCGGGTGTCACCGTGGATCGGAAGGACGGTGCGATTAAGGGACATTCCAACACACTGATCACCGATCTGCCGGGTATTTATTCCATGTCCCCTTACAGCAGTGAGGAAATGGTGACAAGGGAATTTATCCTGCGGGAAAAACCGAAGGGAATTATCAACATCGTGGATGCGTCCAACATTGAACGGAATCTGTACCTGACGATGCAGCTGATGGAGCTGGATGTTCCGATGGTGGTCGCGCTGAATATGATGGATGAGGTGCGGGAGAATGGCGGTTCCATCCGAATCAATGAAATGGAAGAATTGCTGGGGGTGCCGGTGGTTCCGATTTCCGCGGCAAAAAACGAAGGGATTGATGAGCTGATTGACCATGCCCTGCATCTGGCGAAATATCAGGAACGTCCCCGACAGGTGGATTTCTGCAGTGCAGATGATGAAAGAAGCGCAGTACATAGATGTATCCACGCTATCATGCATCTGATTGAGGATCATGCGCAGCGCGCGGGTATTCCTATCCGTTTCGCGGCCTCCAAGCTGGCGGAGGGTGATCAGGTGATTCTGGAAGCCCTTGAACTGCAGGATAATGAAAAAGAGATGCTGGAACATATCATTCTTCAGATGGAATTGGAGTGCAGTCTGGACCGGGCGGCGGCCATCGCGGATATGAGGTTTCATTTTATCCAGGAGGTTTGCGGGCAAACAGTGGTAAAGCCGCAGGAGAGCAGGGAGCATGCCAGAAGCACAAGGATAGACAGGATTCTTACCGGAAAGTATACGGCAATCCCGGTATTTATCGCAATTATGGGGCTTGTATTCTGGCTGACCTTCAATGTGATCGGCGCATGGCTTTCCGATCTGCTGGATATGGGAATAACCTGGCTGACGGATGTCACCGACGCGGCACTGACAGCAGGCCATGTGAACGCTGCACTGCAGTCGCTCATTGTGGACGGAATTTTTACGGGTGTGGGCAGTGTGCTCAGCTTTCTGCCGATCATTGTCACACTGTTCTTCTTCCTCTCGATTCTGGAAGACAGCGGCTATATGGCGAGAGTGGCCTTCGTTATGGATAAGCTTCTGCGGAAAATCGGCCTGTCCGGCCGCAGTATCGTGCCGATGCTGATCGGGTTCGGGTGCACGGTACCCAGCGTCATGGCCTGCCGGACGCTCGCCTCGGAACGGGATCGTAAAATGACGATTTTGCTGACACCCTTTATGAGCTGTTCCGCAAAGCTTCCCATCTACGCGTTTTTTACCGCCGCGTTCTTTCCGAAGCACGGGGCTTTGGTCATGGTCGGTCTGTATTTTATCGGGATCCTGGTCAGCATCCTGACGGCTTTTGTGCTGAAGGGGAGTCTCTTTAAAGGCGAGGCCGTGCCGTTTGTCATGGAGCTGCCTAATTACCGCATGCCCGGAGCGAAGAATGTGGTGCAGCTTTTGTGGGAAAAGGCGAAGGATTTCCTGCAGAGGGCTTTTACGGTGATATTTATCGCCACTATTATCATCTGGTTCCTGCAGACCTTTGATTTCCGATTTAATATGGTGACGGATTCCCAAAACAGTATGCTTGCCTCGGCAGCAGGCGTTATCGCGCCGATATTCAGGCCCCTGGGCTTTGGAGACTGGAGGATTTCCACCGCATTGATCACCGGGTTTATGGCAAAGGAAAGCGTTGTTTCCACTCTGTCCATTTTAATCCCGTCCCAGGAAATGCTCATGGGGCTTTTAACGCCGCTCACAGCTATGGCATTGCTGGTGTTCTGCCTGCTTTATACGCCGTGTGTTGCGGCTGTAGCATCGATTAAGAGAGAGCTGGGCGGAAAATGGGCTGTTGTCGTTGTGGTCGGGCAGTGTGCAATCGCATGGCTTGCGGCAGGAGTTGTCCGTCTGATTGGGCTGCTGTTTGGAATCGTATGAGCGGCCTGCATAGTATGACGGGCGGCGGCAGATACTGTTATTTTAATGTAGAAAAGAGGTGGGCAGCATGGATCCTGGACGAAGTACGTCGGATGATAACAGTCGCAGCCCCAACACTGAATAGCGGCACCGAAGTATTATGACAGTTCCGGCTGGCATTTTGGAGCGTCCGCCTGTGTTGGGAGTGAAGCGGGTAATTTTTCAACAAGGAGGAAAATATGATGCCAAATACGGAAATGTTGACCAATGTGCAAACAGGGGAAATGCCGAATTACGAAAGGGAGATCATCCGGATTATCAGGGGAAATGATACGCCGCCGGTCATGAAGGATAAGCTTATGGCTTACCATGAGAACAGCATTGCGGCGGCCCTTTCAGATATGAGTGTTTCCGAAAGGCAGCGCCTTTATCGGATTCTTGATGTTGACGATCTGTCTGATGTTATCGAGTATGCCGAAGAAAGCGCCGTTTCGGGCTACCTGGAAGAGATGGATATTAAAAAGAAAGTAGCCGTTCTTACCAAAATGGATGCGGATAAGGCTGTCTTGCTTCTGGAACAGCTGGATAAAAAAGAACGGGAGACTCTGATTGAGCTGCTCGGCGATGATGTAAAAAAAGACATCGCGCTGATTTCGTCTTTTGATGAGGATCAGATCGGCAGTAAAATGACCACCAATTTCATTGCCCTTCATGCAGATTTATCCATAAAACAGGCTATGAAGGAACTGATACGGCAGGCGGCCGATCACGATAATATCGCAACGCTGTATGTTGTGGATGATAACAATATATTTCGCGGGGCCATTGTACTCAAGGATCTGATTGTCGCGCGGGAAGGCAGCCCGCTGGAGGATCTGATCATTACATCCTATCCCTTTGTTTACGCCAAAGAGGAGATCGATGACTGTATTGAGCGGATTAAGGATTATTCAGAGGACTCTATCCCTGCGTTGGATGAAGAAAACAAGCTTCTTGGTATCATTACGGCCCAGGATATCATCAAGGTGGTTGATGACGAGATGGGCGAGGATTACGCCAAATTAGCAGGTCTGTCGGCGGAGGAGGATCTGGCGGAGCCTCTGAAGGAGAGTGTTAAAAAGAGACTTCCCTGGCTCGTTATTCTGCTTGGTCTTGGCCTGGTGGTTTCATCGGTGGTGGGTCTGTTTGAGGCGGTTATGGCGCAGATCACAATCGCTGTCTTTTTCCAGTCGCTGATTCTGGATATGTCCGGTAATGTGGGAACACAGTCTCTGGCGGTTACGATTCGTGTCCTGATGGACGAAAACCTGACCGGAAAGCAGAAGGCCCGGTTAGTTTTTAAGGAAGGGCGTATCGGCTTAACCAATGGTTTGCTTCTCGGGAGCCTGTCGGTGGTGTTTATTGGTTTCTATATCCATTTTTCGCAGCATGCAACATGGCAGTTCTCTTTTGGAATATCCGTATGTATCGGGCTGGCGCTGGTTCTTGCGCTTGTTATTTCCAGCCTGATCGGAACAGTGGTACCTATTTTCTTCAAGAAAATCAAAATCGATCCGGCGGTGGCCTCCGGTCCGTTGATCACAACCCTGAACGACCTGGTTGCGGTCATTACTTATTATGGTTTGGTGTGGTTCCTTTTGATTGAGGTTATGCATATCGCATGATCCTGATTTCAACACATAGCCCATGAGGAGCATTGTTGGAAAAATGGATTTCCCCCTGATGCACCTTCACGATTTGCCTGACTATCTTCAGGCCCAGCCCGTGATCGGCATTATTCGTTTCCTTACAGGTGCTTGGTATTGCATGGCCGCTGTTCAGGGACTGTAATTGAGATTCGGACAGTCCTGTTCCGGTGTCGGAGACAGTAAAGATGCAGCAGTTATCTGTCGATCCGATCAAAACAGTTATTCTGCAGCCCTCCGCATTGTGCAGGATACTGTTGCGTATCAGATTGCTTAGCATGCGGCGCAGTAAGGCATCGTCCGCATACAGAAGAATCGCTTTTCCGGGATGTTCTTCAGAGATCTCCAGTTCACAGGCCTCTCCGAGGCCGTTGTTAAGAAACTCGCTTACGACCTGCCTTGCCAATTCCACCGGGTTAACCGGCTGCTTTTTGATTGGCTGCAGGGAATACTCTAATTTCGTTGTCAGATTCAGGTCGGTCACTAATTCGGTCAGCTTTTCACCCTGCGTCCGGATTATTCCGGCCTGTTTTCTTGTTGTCTGCGGCAGGGACGGAGTATCTTCCATTTCACTGGCATAACCCAGGATCATGGAAAGGGGTGTCCGGATATCATGGGACACTCCACGTATCCACTCTGCCCGGGTATTGTCTTTTTTTATCAGATATTCCCCTGTCCGGTTCAGGCTGGCGTTGATTTCCGCCAGATCGCCTTTTTCCTCCAGCCGGAAGGCCTTTCCCTGCGAGAGAGAATGAATGCCTTCTAAAATGGGCTCGATTGCTCGTTCTATCCGGCGGACATTCCGTAAAAACAGATATATCATTAAAAGGATGTTAATAACGAAAATGACCGCTATCCCGGTTAAGGAGGGCAGGGCATACCGGCTCTGCGTGGAAGAATAAAACTGGATGACACTTCCGGGAGGAAAGCCTATGACCAGAAGCCCGTCTGTCCGTTTCCAGATATGGATGGGGTAATCATTAAGGTACCACCGGCTGAAGAGGGCGACATCCGTTACGGAATATTGGCGCGGAAGCTCCTCCGGAAGGCCCTCTTCCCAGATAACCTTCCCGTCGTCACGCAGTATCATGGCCCAGGCTTTTGCATGCTGCAGCAATTCCTGTGCACTGGTGTCGGCTATGAGTTCTCCGTTCTGTAAAACAATATGGCCGGAAAATTCTTCTGTCGGGAAGCTGGAATCTGCGGCGCCGTTCAGATAAAGAATCAGGGCAAAGGTTCCCAACAATAAGAGATTAACGGTAAAAAAAAGGACCAGTATGCCGACCGTAGAAAGGATATAGCGGCGGAAAAAACGTTCAACAGCATTCATCTTTTCACTCCTTTGAGATAGAGCCGGTATCCCAGGCCCTTCACCGTAATAAGGGAAACGGGCTTTGAGGGATTCTGTTCTATTTTTTCCCTCAGATGCCGGATATGGGTGGAGAGAGTGGTTTCATAGCCCTGCCAGAATTCCCCGCAGACAGTCTCGCATAATGAGCCGGTTGTGACTATACGTCCTGCATTTTCATATAGCTTTTCAATCAGCTGCAGTTCCTTTGCCGTCAGGGAAAATGGTTTCTCGCCGCGCCAGCCTTCCGCCTTGTCTAAATCAATGGTCGCAGCCTCCAGATAAATCCTGCGCTCCTTTTCCGGGTAGGCCCTGCTCATAATTGCCTGTACCCGGAGCAATAATTCTTTTGGTAAAAAAGGCTTCGGCAGATAGTCATCCGCGCCGCCTTCAAAGCCTGCAATTCTATCCTCCGCCTCGCCGCGGGCCGTCAGCATGAGGACGGGTATCCGGCTTGTCCGGCGGATCTCCTTCAGTACGGCTATTCCATCCATGCCGGGCATCATCACATCAAGAATTATCATAGAAGGCTTTGCTTCCTTCCATATTTTCAGAGCGGCTTTCCCGGAGGCAGCAGTTAAAATCCGGGTATATCCGGCCCGTTCGAAAATAGATTGAAGCATTTCCAGCAAATCGGTTTCATCATCCACAAGAAGAATTGCTCTGTCCTTCATATGGCCCTCCTTTCTGTCATGTCTTTATTATATGGCAAGTCATCCGGTTTTCCTATTTGATCCCGTAAATCTCAGAGTAAATTTAAGGCAGGCTCAGAGTTATCTCAGGATTGGCATGTTAATCTGGTCAGGAGATGAAAAAAGGAGGTTCAAAATTATGAACGACTATATTATTGAAACCAATGATCTGACTAAAAAATACGGGAACCAGGTATGTGTTTCCCACATCAGCCTTCATGTAAAAAAGGGAAGGATTTATGGTCTGCTGGGCCGCAACGGAGCAGGGAAAACGACTGCCATGCGCATGCTTCTGGGGCTGAGCAGACCCAATTCGGGACAAATCAGGATATTCGGTGAGCCTCTTGCCGGAAACGAGAACAAGACGCTGCCGCGGATTGGAAGTCTGATTGAATCGCCGGGTTTCTATCCTAATCTGACGGCTGAGGAGAATCTCAGGATATTTGCGGAGCTCAGAGGATTAAAGAATTCCAAGGATATAAAGACGGCGTTGGAGCTTGTGAATCTGCCTTACCGGGATAAAAAAATATTTTCCCAGTATTCCCTGGGAATGAAACAGCGGCTTGCCATTGCGCTGGCGGTCATGCACAATCCCGAGCTTCTGATTCTGGACGAGCCGATTAACGGACTGGATCCGATCGGTATTGCGGAAGTCCGTTCCTTTATCCGGGAGCTTTGTGATATCGGCGGAAAGACCATTCTGATCTCCAGCCACATTCTGTCGGAGATTGCGCTTCTGGCTGATGATATCGGCATTATTGACAAAGGGGTGCTGCTGGAAGAGGAGAGTCTGGAAGAAATGGAGAGGAAAAACCGCCGCTATATCCGGTTTATCGTTTCGGACAGCCGTAAGGCCGCAGAGATACTGGAAAAAGATTTCGGTACCGGAAATTACGAGATCTGTGAGGAAAACAGTATCCGGCTTTTGGATGTTGATCTGCCGGCTGCCGCGGTGAACCGGACCTTCGTGCGGCAGGGGGTGGATATTTCGGAAGTCCATTTATGTGAAGACACGCTGGAGGATTACTTTAAAAAGGTGACTGGGGGTGAAGGCATTGCTTAAGCTGATCAAATGTGAATTTTGGAAGCTGAAAAGAAAGAGATTTGTACAGCTGGTTTTAATGGCGTCTTTTCTTTTCCCGGCGCCTCTTACCCTTATCGTTTACCGCCTGAATTCGGCACAGGGAAAATATTCGACGAAGGCGGCAGCTTTTGATGCATTGTGGCAGTCTGTTATGGGCTTCGGCATGCTTCTGCTGCTTCCATGTGTATTAGGGATTCTTGCGGCGCAGCTCTTTTTTATGGAACGGGATAACGACACCTATAAGAATCTGAGGACCATTCCTGTGACAAGTACGGAAATGGTGGCGGCCAAGTATGCCGTGCTGCTGCTATTGAGCATCCTGTTTTGTATATCTTCGACGGCGGCAAGTATTTTATGCGGGAGTATTTGCTTTGATGTGACAAATATTATCTACAAACTGCTGTTTTCTGTCCTGGACGGCATTATGATTGCCCTCAGCGCATTGCCGCTGGTTTTGCTGATCGTATTTTTCAGTAAATCTTATATTTTTTCGGTTATGCTGTGTGTTTTTTACAGTGTATTTAATCTGCTTTCCACTTTTACAATAGCTTCCCTGCCTAAAATTTTAGTGTTCCTTCTTCCTACACCGAGTATTATGCTGTGGAGCAGCGTTCAGATTGCAGAACATATGAGCATGGAGGATGCGGCTGATCTGCAGAATTTTGTTGAACTGGGGTTGATCCCGTCAACCGCACAATTGTTTTTCACATTGGGAGCGATTGGGATAGTCTCCGTTCTGCTGGCTATTTATTTATATAAGGAAAGGAGTGAGTAATATGTTCCGGGTTATCAAAACAGAATTTCTGAAATTGAGAAGATACTTTATTTTGTGGATTGGCGTGTCACTAATGCTCCTTACCGTGCTGGTGACGCTGTTCACTTCCATGGCCGAGGACGGCATGGTTTGGGATTTCCTGTTTCTGTATGAGCAGGTGATTAAAAACTTTGCCACCCTTATTTTTCCTATGTGCATCACGCTGATAACAGGTTATATGATTTCAAGGGAATACACCGATGATACGCTGAAAAATATTGTTGTGATTCCGATATCCTTTCGAAAACTTATGGCAGGCAAGCTGGCGGTTTCCTCTGTTTTGTCTCTTATTATGGGAATGGTCTGTTTCTTTTTTACCGTTGCCGGCGCTTTCATCATGGGATATGATGGGATTCTTTTTAAACATGTTTTGGCAGGCATGGTTCAGATGCCTCTGCTGGCGTTATTTGAATATATGGTAATAATACCGATTATTGTATTGACAGGCAGGGAGGGAAGCAATTTTTTTGCGGGTGTCATTGCTGCGTTTGTTTATGGCTTTATAGGAATGTTCGCCGGTGGGGAATTACAGTATATTTATCCGGTTTCGGCGGTATTAGGGCTGATTAATTACCGGGGGTATGAGGAAGGGGTTCAGTGGAATATACCGCTTTGCGCACTGAGTGTATCCGTCATGCTGCTTGCCGGGATTGTATTTTTGTTTATAAAACCCAGGGAAGAAACTGCGGAGAAGAGAAGAAAGGAAAAGAGGGCAGTCCATAAAAAAGGATGGTGACAGGCAGGGTGTTCCGGCGTTGTTTCTATCCGGCTTAAAAGACGGTATGAGGTGCTGTCCGTTTGTCCCGCCGCTTTCTCCGTTTGTCTCACCGCTTTAGGTGTCATATCTTACAAGAAAAATATATGTTGGGATGGTATACTGTTTTTTACCTGTTGGTAAGAGTCAGCTGACCCTGAAGATGATGAAAAACGGAGGATACCATTACATATGGATAGCAAGCTGATATGGATTATTGTTGTTATTGCGGCTGCAGCTGCAGTCTATGTTTTTATGCGGGAGAAGATAAACCTGCGCAAAGCAGCCGGCGGGGAGGACAAGGAACGGCTCAGGAAAGCCGTGGCCCGGGCTCTGCCGGGAGAGAGCGGGTATCAGGTGGCCTATGGTCATTTTGAAAAAGAGGTGCACTATGGACGCAGGACCTATGTCACCTACTATTCCTATGCCCTTGCCTGTGACGCAGGCCGTATCTGGGTCATACCCCTGTCCTTTGATAAGGAGCTTATCCTGCCGGGAGAGCCAATCCTGATCACCGAAGATATATTAGGCGTCGCCGACGTCAGCATTAAAAAAGACAGGGAAGGCAGGATACGGCGTGTGGACTGTGCCCTGTATGATAAGGGCGGCGCGTCCTTACTGGACTGTGTTGTGGAGGTGAACAACACCAGAAAGGACAGCTACCACCATGTGAATATCATTCAGGAGGAGGAATGTGCCCGGTTCGGCCGGTTAACAGGCGAAATAGCTGCCCGGATCAACCGGGGTAATGAGGAACTGCAGGCGCAGGTCCATGCAAGGGAGAACAGTGCACGCAAAGCTTCTGTTCTGGGAACCTTTGGCATTGTTTTCAGTATCATATTCCCTCCCGTCGGGCTTGTCCTGAGCATTATGGGATTACGTCATATTCAAAAGAGCAGCAGGGGTAAAAATGCGCTTAAGGCTTCTCTGATTCTGTGCCGGGCGGCCCTGGTGCTCAGCATTATTTTTACATTTGCGGAGGCTGCATTCCTGTTTATGAGTACTTAGTAAAGAGCAGCCCCGGCAGGTGTAAATGAGGAAGAAGCAGAACCGTTGCGAATGGCTGTGTACCTGCTGGTAACGGAGAAGCGTCCAATAAAATAAAGTAGGTGTTCTCATAAAGTTATGATATAATTATCACTGCATTGAAGGATGTGTGAAGGGAGCCTGCTATGGGACTTATTTTATTGGTTGAAGACGAGCCGGGCGCAGCGGCACTTCTGCGCCGGTACATTGAAAACAGCTCAGATGGACACAGGCTTGCAGTATTCGGAAAGGCGGCAGAGGCCCTTTCCTTTGCGGCACAAAACAAGGTTGATCTATTCATATTAGATATACAGCTTTTGGATTACAGGGGGACCGAGCTGGCAAGGCAGCTGCGGGCTCTGCCGGAATACCGGTTTACCCCGATCCTTTTTACCACGGAACTGGCCGGGGAGGAGCTGTCTGCCTACAGGGAAATTAAGTGCTACGATTTTCTGGTAAAGCCTTTCACGGAGGAGGAATTTCAAAAGACATTCCATGCGGCTCTTGAGATGGGGGCGCAGATGCAGGCGGTGCCTGAAATCCTTCGGATTGAGCAGAAGCAGTTCCTGTTTGAATACGAGATACGGAATATTCTCTACATTGAATCTTTTGGAAAAAGGCTTTTGATCCATACGGCACAGATCGGCGGAAGTGAAGTAACAGACCGGATTTCCGGTTACAGCCTTTCAAAGCTTCTGAATATGGTGCCGAAGGATCGTTTGCTGCAATGCCATAAAAGCTTTTTGATCAATCCGGTTCATATTTGTAAAATAGACAAGGCAAACCGCCTGCTTTACCTGAAGGAATGCGAAACAGCAATCCCGATTGGTGAGAAATATCAGAAAGCAGTGTTTGAGCGTGAAAAGCCATGACAATTTCTATCTTTTTCCAGAGCGTATTGGACGGGCTTCTCCTGTCGCTTTCCGGCTTCGGGCTGCTGGGCAGATCCAGGGGAAAGCCGGATCGGCTGCTGCCGCTGTTGTTTGCCGGTGTCTGTCTGCTCTCCCGCCTGGGGCTTGGGGAGCAGGAGACGGAAATGGCATATGCTGTGCTCCCGGTGGATCATATCGTCGCATTTCTGTTTCTTTTCCTCGGAGTGCTGTTATTAAACAGCCTGTGGTTTCAAAAGAGCGAGGGGCATACGCTCTTCGGCACGATTGCCGTCTTTGCGCTGTATCTTCTGCTGAGGGAATTCAGTTTACTGTTCCTGGCCCTGTGCGGCCTGACGGAGCCTGTATGGTATGTTTATGTGGGCCGGACTCTGTCCTTTTTCCTCCTGCTGGTGCTTTGGAGCACAGGGGTGCTCCGGTGGCTGAGGGAGAAGCTGGCTGACGGGGATCCTGTCATTTGTATGGTGTGCAGCAATACGGCGCTGCTTCTTTTGCTGCTGCTCCTTCTGTTTCGGTTTGACCTTTCCGCAATGCTTCTCCGGCTGCCGGTACCTGTGGGTGCGGTGGGGCTGTTGGCGGTTTGCGACGGGATTGTCATGCTCCTTCGGCAGCACCGTATTCAGGCCCGCCAGAAAACAGCGATGCTGGAGCAGTATCTTCCTCTGGTGGAAGAACTGATTGAACAGGTGCGGGCGCGTCAGCATGATTTTAACAACCAGATGATGGCGGTAGCAGCAGCGGTTTCTGCCGCACAGGATTTGCAGGATGCACAGGAAGCGGTGACATCTCTGCTTCAGAATGTGAGGCTGGACGGCGCTGATAAGGAGTTATTAAAGTGTGACAGCAAAGTTATCAGCGGGCTGCTGTTTGGAAAAATGAAGCAGGCGGAACTAAAACAGGTTTGTGTGGAGGTGACGGTTGCAGGCGCGTTTCTCCGCCATGCCTTATCGGAAGCCGACTGGGTGGAGGTGATCGCCATTTTGCTGGACAATGCCATCGAGGCTGCCGGGCCCGGAGATGTGGTGTACGCCAGAGCGGCAGAGGAAACGGACGGTCTCCGGTTTTCTGTTCTGAATCCCCACGGTGCTTTATCCAACGTGGAGTTTATACAGATGTTCCGGCGGGGCTGGTCGACGAAGGAGGAAGCCGGACATGGCTACGGCCTGTATAATGTCCGCCGGATTGCGGAACGGCATGGAGGAAGGATTATTACCGGCAATGAACAGCTGAACGGAATACCCTATATAACCATCGGGGTATTGGTTCCCTGAAAATTGAAGAATACCATAGCAGGGGTTTTATGGGGCGGGCCGTTTCGTTCCCATAAAACCCCTGTTTGTTCCCAAAGTCTTGTCTTTATGAAGGAGGATGCTAATATAAAGGAGCAAACACATAAATTCAATGGAAAGGAAGTGCTGACATGCGAAATTTTATTTTAGAGGGAAAGAAAATAGCCAGGCCGGTCCTGTTCACAACGTGTCTCCTTACCCTGCTGACCTGTATTCTATCCTGTACCCTGTATCGTGAGTATACAATCCATTTTGAACTTGACCCATGGGAAATCGGCACCGAGTTTTTAAGCCTTTTGTTTCCCCTGTTTGTTACCGTCCCGATTTGCTGGCAGCTTTACTATGAACGCCGGGATCGTTTTCTGACCTACACCCTGCCCCGGATCAGCAGGCATCGTTATCTGACAGCAAAGTGGGGGGCATGTGCGGCAGCTGCATTTAGCATTATTATGATACCCTATTTCGTCTCCGCACTGTTTGCGCTGTATGTCAGGGCGCCGCAGAAGCTTTGGCCGCTCCCCGTGGGCTACGCCCATGTTTTCCTGGACTTGTATGCCGAAACGCCGGTTCTCTATGCGTTATTGCTTTCTATATGGAAGGGGCTGATGGGCATACTGACAATGACGCTGGGTTTTGTGCTGGCTCTTTATGGCAGCAATATATTCGTAATCCTGACAGGTCCATTTATCTATGTCATTTTGGAGAATTTCTTTTGGGCAGTCCTTGGTATGCCGGGACTTCGTTTTGTAACAGCCTTTGAGCCCGGCAGCTTAAGCGCTTCGGCTGTTCATGCCTCATCCTTTGCGGCGGGGCCGGTTTTGATGTGTATTGTGATGGGAGCGGCGGCGTTCTATTATCAAAAGGTGAAAAAGCGCTCCATTTATCAGGTGTAGGCCTATGATGAACCGTATGTGGATGATGGTCGGCCGGGGGAAGTTTTTCCTGATTTTTGGGTTATCCCTTTTGTTCGGGCTGAGTGAGAGGGGAAGTGCGCAAGGCTTGCTTCAGTTTCATTTACTGGCCGTCCTGAATGATCAGTATTATTTCGTTTTCGCCGTACTTCCTGTTTTCCTGTTTCTCTGTACCGGTGTGATGGAGGACGATATGCTTTTTGTACTGGTGCGGTATGGGACGTATGGACGGTACTTTTTCCGCAAATGGCGGGCTCTGTCTGTGATTGCGGTATTCTTCTGGCTTGTGCAGATGGCAGCGCTTCTATGCTCCGGTCTGGGGCTTCCCATCGACGGAAGCTGGCCGGAATCACCGGCAGGACAGTGGAAGGAAGTATTTACACTTCTGCAGGGGTATTTTCCGTCGCCATGGGCCGCAGTCCTCTGCTGTGCCGGACAGATGCTTTTGGGATACTGGCTGATTGCCCTGACGGCCCTTTGCCTGGGCCACTTTTGCAGCCGTTCCCTGGCAGTCAAGCTGCTCTTGGCGCTCTATTTATTCGCAGCACTCTGGATTAAGCTGCCGGTTATGTCCCGCCCGCCCTTTGTGTTTTTGACAGGATGGAACCACTGGGTGTTTCTGCTTCACAATCTGGCGGAGCCATGGCGCCTGCCGCTGACTGCTGTGACCACGGCAATTGTGACGATGGGAATGGTGTGGCTTGTCACCCGAAGGTGGTACTTGCGGTTTTCAGTGTCCGTCCGTGGTAAAAAGGGACTGGGGCCCTATTACCGACGTGTCCTGTTTACCGGAAAAAACGGACTGCTTCTGACTGGCCTGATTTTTCTTGTGACGGCCTGGACCTGGATTTCCGGCGGAGTGCCGGAGGATAGTACGGATTGGCTGATCCGCCTGTTTGCGGGGCACGGCACCGGATCTTTTTATCCGATGGGCTTTATGGCACTGCTGGCCATTGAAGTACTTCCCCTGTGGCCGCTGGGGGTATTCTGCACGCAGGCTATTGGGGAACGCTCCGTTTTTCTGACAATCCGCCTGCGGCGGAGAAAGGAGCTTCTGGAGGCGATCCTCTGTATCGGGCTTCTCTGGATACTTCTATATGGATGTCTGCTTATTCTTGCGGCTGCCGTTCCGCCCCTGCTGTTGGGCTTTTCACCGGATATAGGCCTGAGCGTAACCGCAGTGGGGCTGAAGCTTTTGGACGTTGGGTTTCAATTCCTGCTGATCCTGTCGGTCTTATGCGTGACGGGGCAGGCGACGGCAGGGTTTGTGACCGTTGTACTGCTGCATTTTCTTTGTGTGCTGCCCGTTTCATGGCTCCCGGCAGGGCTTTCCAGTCTGGCGCGGCTGAACCTTCCGCAGACGGGCGGAACCATGCCGGGAGCGGCTGCAGCCGTGCTGCTGGGGACTTGTTCCCTGGCCCTGCTCCTCTGGCTTTCCGGCCGGGGTATTAAGCGTCTGTTCAATCATTAAGGAGGATAATCTATGGAACCCATTATTTCATTAAAACAAGTAAGCAAGAGCTTTTCCGGACGGCGCGTTCTGTCCGGCATTTCCCTGAATGTGGAAAAGGGGAGCACTGTTGGCATAGTCGGGGCTAACGGGAGTGGGAAGTCGGTCCTGTTCAACCTTATCTGCGGCTTCCTGATCCCGGACAGCGGACAGGTCTGTGTGAGAGGTCAGGTCCTGGGCAAAGGACGTGATTTTCCTGAAAACATGGGTGTTCTGATAAACTCCCCCGGTTTTATCGGTCTTAATACAGGACTGCAGAATCTGCGGTATCTGGCTGGAATCCGCGGTGTGGCCGGCGATAAAGAAATTCGTTCCGCCATGCAGAAGGTGGGACTCGATCCGGAGGATAAAACAAAGGTGGAGCATTACTCCCTGGGTATGAAGCAAAAGCTTGGCATCGCACAGGCCATTATGGAAAACCAGGATATATTGATTTTGGACGAACCATTTAATGCACTCGATTATAAGACCTGCAATGATATAAAAGAAATTATCCGCATCCTCCAGGCGGAGGGACGGACAATTCTCATGACTTCCCACAATTATGATGATTTGGAAACACTTTGCACTCATATCTATGCGATAGATGAGGGAAAACTGGACATTTATAAGGGACGGCGTGGTTAGGGGGTTCCAATCGTTAATATTGAAGTGATTGAGCATAAGACCGCCTACATGGCGCAGGCAAAGCAAATTGCTGAAGCTGTCTGTGATGAACAATCCCTGAAGGTTGATGCCATATCCGGCGCTGCACTTACCAGCAATACGGTACTAAAGGCAATAGAAAATGCATTGGGAAAGACTGAAAGCTTTGAATAATCACAAGATATATTTAATTCCTTCCATATCACTTTTAAATAAGGACCATTGGTATGGTTTTGGTTTTGCGGCATAAGCTATAACGATGCTTGTATCAAAGTTCCAATAACCTCTTTGCCATTCCCCTATTTTTGTGTCGTACTTTCCTGATTCTGTAATGGCTGTTACCAAATATTCTCCGTCTGTTACCGGATTGCCATCTTTGGCGACAGATTTCCAGCTAGTTTCCATTATCACTAACTCCTTGTATCTATTCAAATTTTAAATAGTTCTTCTGATAAATTTTATCCGTTTCTAATTATCATTATACATTATAGTTTCATGGAATCGGAGAAGGGGATATTAATAGATTGGAAACCGCAAAAGAAGCCGGAATACGGCAACCGCCGCTGCTTATCAGGGGCAGCGCGGATGTCGTATTTCCGGCAAAGGAGAAACAATCTTACATATAGAAATATCAAATGATAAAGGCTATTAATTATGCAGAATCAATACCGCATATCAAACCCGTCTTTTAACCGTTCAACGTACACCTCACCGGCCTGCTCCAGCGCCGGAAGCATATAATCCCTGTTATAACGGATAACAGGAATCCGATCATAGGCTCTCATCCCCATGTGCTTTAACGCCTCTTCCATATTATACAGACACTCAACAGCACCTAAGCCGGTGCCTCCTGCGCAGGCGATTAAGATACAGCGTTTCTGGGCCAAAAATCCATTATGGCCTGTTTCACACCTGCGGAGCCGGTCGATAAATGCTTTCATATGTTCGGTTACATCGTGCCAGTATACGGCTGAAATAAAGACGATCCCATCGGCTTCCATGAGCTTTCGGTAAATGGATTCGAAATCATCTTTTATGATGCAGCGTCCTTCGGAACGACAGGTCCCCCAGCCATTCCCGCAGGCGAGGCAGTGTTCGGTTTTAAATTTGTTCAGATGTACTTCCTCATATTCCGTTCCCGCTTTTTTTAGTCCGGACAGGAAACTTTCTTTTGCTGAGGCGGTTAAACCATTTTCATTGGGACTTGACCATACTATTACAACTTTCATTTCAGCACCTCCTGACTTCGCATTACGTTATGTAAATGTTATTATATCAACGTATCAATCGTAGCACATTTTTCCACATTAATCAACTTTGTACCGTATGCATATTGTTACAAAAAAGTATGCAGAATGGGATATATTCTTTTTAACCGTTCTTTGATATAATCAAGTAGAATAAGAGAGGGGACGATTCCTTGGATAAAACACATGGTATAATTATTTTCGGGGCAAATGGGAGCGGAAAGACTACGCTTGGACGGGAACTGGCGGGGCTGCTGGGGTTCAGGCACATGGATATAGAGGATTATTATTTTGAAAAATCGGAGATCCCGTATACGGTTAAAAGGTCACGAAAGGATTGCCTGGAGCTGATGCTTTCCGATATCGAAAAATATGGTTCGTTTGTCATCACCGCCGTCACAGGAGATTTTGGGGACGAGATACAGCGGCTGTACGAGCTTGCCGTAGGGATCACGGCTCCGCATGAGGTGCGTATGTCGCGGATAAAACAACGTTCCCGTGAAAAATACGGGGATCGCGTCTGCAAGGGCGGTGATATGTATGAACAGGAACAGCAGTTTTTTGATTTTGCCGCCGCACGTTCCCTGTCAGGGATCGGGGAATGGGCGGAAACTCTTACCTGTCCGGTCATGTATGTGGACGGGACGGTGGATTGGCATATAAATGCCGCCGCGATAGCGGAACGGTTTTCAGCCTTAATAAAGGATAGGGATGAGATGTGATTAAATATCTGATGAACAGCTTTACCAGGGTGTTTATTTTAAGAATCAGGAGGAAGCAGTCATGTTGGGATTTATAATTTGGGCTTTCGTGGGAATTGCGGTTATTGCCATAGGTATCTTTGCCTTTTTTTCGAAAAAGGCGGTAGGTGTATGGGCCAATATAGAGATGTTTGAAGTGACGGATTATAAGAAATATAATTATGCGGTAGGGAAAATGCTGTGCATATTTGGCGTTGTTTTTATAATTCTGGGATTTCCGCTGTTAAGCAGACAGACTGCTCCATTCATTCTGTTTTCCACTGTAGGGATAATAATAGAGACTATAATAGCCATGGCTTTCTATACCCGGATTATAGAAAAGAAGTACCGTAAAAGGAAGTGACAGTTCCTTCGGAAGGAAAAAAGGAAAGAATATAACGGTTGGTTATAAACAGAGGGAGGGGCGGTGATATATTGGAAAAAAAAGAAAGATGGACATTGGCTGCCGTCCTGCCGCTGATCGTATTAGTGATGTTTTTGGTATGGGGAATCAAGCCCCGTACGGATGATATCAGGACGGCTGTTTCCGCAGACGGCATATGGGTTCTGGAGGATACGGAACTTATGCAGACGGCGGTGCGGCTTACCGGGGATGTGGAATATGTGCCGAATGCGCTGCTGACCCCGCAGGAATTTGAAGGGCGGACGGATATCCGCGTAGGACAGCCGGGAAATGAAATCCAGTATGCTACCAGCCGGATGCGGATCAGGATACTTCCCGGAAGCTATCTCATCTGCGGTTATAGTGTGGACTTTGCCAGCAGAATGTACGTGAACGGGAAGCTGCTTTTTGAAGCCGGGGTGCCCGGGGACAGCCGGGAGACAACGGTGCCCGGTGTAAAATATTATCAGCTTCCGGTATCGCCGGATGCCGACGGTGAGATTGTCATTGTACAGCAGGCATCCAATTTTACGCATAAGGACGGAGGCACGCATGGCACTCTCTACATAGGTATGCCGGAATGGATTAACCGGTATACGTTCCGGAACCTGTGGCCGGAAGTGATATTGATGGGGTGCTATCTGGTGCTGTTTCTTGTCCATTTTATCCTTTATCTGATGATGAAGGGGTATAAGCCGAATCTGCTGTTTGCCCTGTTCTGTCTTACCTGGTTCCTCCGGACCGGAGTTACGGGACAGCGGATACTGGACTCCGTTCTGCCGGGACTGCCCTGGACGGCGGTGTTCCGGCTGGAATATCTGACCATGCCATTGAGCGGAATTCTGCTTGTGTGGCTTCTTTATCTGCTGTTTCCCGGGGTGCTGCCCAAATGGTTCCCGCCTGCCGCCAGTCTTGTTTGTGCGGGCTTCGCCGGAATCGATTTGTTCGGTTCCACGCTGCTGATATCCTATACTGCGGTATGGCGGATCGTGCTGCTGGCGGGAATTGCCCTGTATTTTTTTATACGGCTGTTCCTGTGCTGGAAGAAACCGGGGGCGGCACAGCTCGCTGTGCTGCTTGGCTTTGCCTTCCTGCTGGCGGCGGCCCTTTGGGATACGCTGTATCACCGGGATATCCTTCTTCTGCCTGCGCTGCGGTTTTCGATATCGGAAATGGCGATGGCCGTTTTTGTTCTGTTTGCCATGACGGCAATGTTTTTCGGAACCATGCAGGAAGTGCGCCAGGCGAGGGAGAGGGAAGAGAGCATGGCGGCGGAAAAGGAAATGCTGGAGGAGATGAACCGGCTGAAGAATCAGTTTTATACGGATGTCTCCCACGAGATGAAAACACCCCTGACAGTTATTTCCGTCAATGCGCAGTTTGCGGCACAGAACATCAGGGCAGGTATGGTGGATGAGGAAACGGTTATGGATCTGACCGCCATTTCCGCCGAGGCCAGGCGGCTGGCCGGGATGGTAACAAGCCTTGTGGGGCTTGGGCGGATACAGGGAGCGGCGGAAGGCAGAGGGGTTCTGGCTCTGGATTCCCTTGTGCTGGAGACTGTCCGGATTTATCAGTCTATGTTTAAGCAGAAAGAAAATATACTGACGGCGGAGGTGGATCCGGATCTGCCCTCCGTGGAGGGGGATGCCGGACAGCTGGTTCAGGTGCTCATCAATCTGCTGAGCAATGCCAACAAACATACGGGAAAGGGCAGGGTTTCCGTCCGGGTGGAAAATCTGGGGAAGCAGCTCAGGGTGAGTGTTGCGGACAACGGCGATGGTATCAGCCCTGAGTTTCTTCCTCATGTATTCGAGCGTTTCAGACGGGGCGGGGAAGGCGGCGCAGGCCTGGGACTCACTATCTGCAGAACAATCATAGAAGAGCATGGCGGCATGATTGGCGCTGAGAGCGCGGAAGGCGAAGGAACGCGGATTTGGTTTACTCTGCCGGTAAAGGAGGGCGCGGAACATGAATGAAAAGGGAACAATCCTGCTGGTGGAGGATGATAAGAATATTCAGCGCATCAACAGGCGTATTCTTGAGAGAGAGGGCTTCATGGTGCTGTGCGCCTCCACCCTTAAAGAGACGCAGGAGCTGCTCCGGGAACATACGCCGGACGCTCTGGTGCTGGATATTATGCTGCCTGACGGAAACGGTCTTGCCTTTTGTGAAAAAATCCGTCCTGCCACATCCGCTCCGGTGCTGTTTCTGACGGCTCTGGATGAAAAGAGTGAAATCATTGAAGGGCTTGTGGCAGGCGGCAATGACTATATTACAAAACCCTATGATGTGGATGAATTTGTTGCCCGTGTCAATGCCCAGCTCCGTCTGGCAAGGATGAACCGAAGGGATGCGGAGCAGGCGGAAGTCCTGGCCCGCGGCCCGCTGTCGCTGGATACCGTGGCGCTTCGTGCTTTTCTGGACGGAAAGGATATGCGGCTGACCGCGCGTGAGTTTTCTGTCCTTCTGTTTCTGTTAAGGAACGAAGGCAGAATCTTGAGTGCGGATGAGATCTATGAGGGAGTATGGAAGCAGCCCATGTCCGGGAATGCAGGAGCCCTTTGGAAATGTATGTCCCGGCTGAAAAATAAGCTGGCTGTTTCGGATGAAATCTCTCTGATGAGCTTCCGGAAAGAAGGGTATATGCTGGAGGTTATGGAAAAATAATCCCGAATCAGAGCGGGAATTACGGAAGATAAAAACGCGAACCTGACAAATTGGTAAGGTTCGCGTTTTTCTTATTTTTTTCTGCTATTCTGATACAAAAAAGGAGGCGCGTATGAGAGAGGAACAGGCTCAGATGACGTTTGAGGTGTGTATAGAGGAATGCTGCAATTATACCTGGCAGGGTAAGCTGACAGCAGAGGAGAAGGTGCTGGAATTCAAAAGTGAAACGGAACTGCTGTTAGCGATGGATACGCTTATGTATGGAGAAGGTGAGGTGCCTTCGTGAAGGAAAATGCGGCATATAACGAACAATTTGTGGGAGAATGTCTGAAAAAAATAAGAAAGGCCCCGGATGCGGAGGAGGGGCTGAACCAGCTTCTGCGTTTCCTGGGGGAGCGGCTGGAATGCGACAGGGTATATGTATTTGAAGAAATGGACAGGCAGCATATCCATAATACCTATGAATGGTGCCGCAGCCATGTTTCATCCGGCATACAGGAGCTTCCCTATGTGGCGAAAAAGGATCTGTATCCCTGGTATGAGCGGCTGGCGGACGGTGAAAATATCATTGAACCGGATGTGGAAAGCCTGCAAAAGAGTGATCCGCTGATTTATGAATTTTTACAGCGCCAGAATATCCGTTCCGTTATTTTAAGCCCTATGATGGCACAGGGAAAGATACATGGCCTTTTAGGGGCGGATAATCCGCCGCCGGAAAAAATGGAGCATATTTCAATCCTTTTTGAAGTACTGGCTTATTTCGTCTGTTCGCTGGTCGGCCAGAGAGATCTGTTAATGCTCCGCAAGCTCCGCGCCGACAGCCAGAAGCCGAACCCGGAGCTGTCCGGGCATAACGGAAAAACAATCCTGCTGGTGGACGACAGCCGGGAACTGTTATATCTGAACGAACGGATCCTGCGCCCTCAGGGCTATACCATACTGAGTGCAGGGACACTGAGGGAAGCAGGGAGGGTTCTGGAGGAGGTTACTCCGGATGTGATTGTCCTGGATATTGATCTGCCGGACGGCAGCGGCCTTGCATTCTGCAGGGAGAGGTGCAGCAGGGCGGACATCCCGGTAGTGTTCCTCACCGCCCACTCCGATGCGCAGACGGCGAAGGAAGGGATGGAGGCAGGAGGCTTTGCATTTCTCACAAAGCCCTATGATGTGGAAGAGCTACAGCGCGCTGTGACGGACGCCATGGACAGAAAGGCTGGTGTTTTCGCCTGAAGCCGTCACTTTTGTATCCAGCTTTTTAAATACGGAGCTCATCATAATCAGCGCGGCCGCAAAGGAAACAATATCAGCGATCGGCCCGGAGTAAAGTGGGCCTGTAACGCCAAAAACGGCTGGCAGACATAAAACAAGCGGAACACTTAAAATAAAATCACGCAGCAGCGAAAGCGACATGGACATTACCGGCTTTCCCAAAGACTGCAGGAAAATGCTGGTCGCCTTTGTCACACAGCAAAGAATAACGGTGGAGAGGAAAATACGGAAGGATAATGCGGCAAATTCATTGTACAGTTCATTTTCACTTCCGAACAGGCTGATGATCGGTACGGGAAAACATTCAAATAAAAAGGTAGCCGCAGCGCCGATTATGACTTCGGCCGCAATCATGGTTTTATATATTTTTTTCACGCGATCCATATGTCCCGCCCCGTAATTGTAACCGACGATAGGCTGGCTTCCTGCGGCAATACCCACCACAACGGCGATCACAATCTGGAATACCTTCATGACGATTCCCATGACTGTCATAGGGATATCCGCCCCATACTTTGACATGGCGCCGTATTTTACCAAAGTGCTGTTCATCACCCCCATGATCACTACGATGGAGAGCTGGGTCAGGAAACTGCTGATCCCCAGCGGCAGTATTTTTGCAAGATATTTGAACCGGATAAGCATGCTGCCCGGATCCAGTCGGAAGCTCTTGGCATGAAAGAGATAGTATGCGGCCAGCACCGCGGAAACAAACTGTCCGGCGATGGTTGCAAGCGCCGCGCCCGTCACGCCCCAATGCAGGACAAAGATTGCTATTGGGTCTAAAATGATATTGATTACGCATCCGATCAGCGTACTTATCATAGCGAACTGAGGGCTTCCGTCCGCACGGATAATGGAGTTCATGCCGTTCGTGAATACGAAAAAAGGAATTCCTATAATAATGATATTAAAATAATCCCTCGCGTAAGAAATGTTATTCTCAGTTGCGCCGAAAACAGACAGAATGGCTTCCTTGCCGAAGGCAAAAAGAACAACAAGCACGATACTGCTCAGGATAAGCAAAGAGACCGCATTCCCCACACTTTTCCTTGCGCGCTCGTTGTCTTTCATTCCCTGACAGATGCTCAGGAATGCGGCACAGCCGTCACCTGTCATTAATGCGATTGCCAAAGCGATAACAGTAATGGGAAATACTACGTTTGTAGCTCCGTTCCCCAGATAACCGACACCCCGGCCGATAAAAATCTGGTCAACGATATTATAAAGGGAAGAAACCAGAAGAGACAAGATACAGGGGACGGCAAACTTCATCATAAGCTTTCCAATCGGAGCCTCCTCCAGATATTGGTTTGAGTTACTGTTCATAAAAATCTCCTTTCAAATGCACAGCTGACCGGCAGCCTGTTTTTTATACTTATTGCAAACAAAAAAGCAGCAGCTTAAATGTGTGGCCTTCACATTCAAGTTACTGCCTGTTTTTTCATTGCTTATAAATTATAGCTTAAAAATTTTATGGATGTAAGAACAATAAGTTACAAAAATTAAGCTGTTATATATTGTGCATTCTGCCATGAGATTTTCAGAAGTTTTCCGGCAGCGCTTTCATTTTGCCATATCAGTTACGAGCCGGAGCCGTGTGATCGGGATGCTCCGGTGTTTCGGGACGTTTTGCCAGAGAATCATTAGAGGTAAGCAGCAGATGGCCTTTATTTGCATTGTCGCTGCAGAAGCTGATAGTGTAGTAGGCATAAGGCTCCAGATCATTTATTTCTAATTTAATGGATTCGTCTTTTAGATCAGAATAGGTTCCGCTGTAGACTATCCTGCCATCCTCATTGGCGGCAACGATGATTTCTGATGTGCCGTCGACAGTTATTTTCCCTGAAAAAACAGCCTTTGTAATGCCGTCTTCCGTATAGATTGTCATTTCACGGTTAAACCCGGCCTCATCCGGATCGTCCGTATTGAATTCAAGACGCGTTCCCTGTCCGCTGTTCCCTTTGAATCTCCAGTCCGCAAAAATGGCCGTAAACAGAAAATAGAACAGAATTCCGGCTGTTATCAGGCATATGGCTGTTACGATATAAGCCGCTTTTACATGGCTGTTATTCTTTGTACCCTCATTTCCGTTCATTTTTTGTTTCTCCTTCCTTTGCATTGCCGTAACCGCTGAGATATTTTTTGGTGATTCTTAAGTTGATTTGAATCACGACAGCGGTAGCGATCAGCAGCAGGGCTGACAGCCAGCTGAGGGGCATATCATCTGCATGGGTAAATGATTCGTTTCCAAGGTAAGGATTCCCCGGTTTCCCATTTAGAAAAATATACCTATCGCTCTTTTATAATTTTTATAAATAAAGTCTCCATTTTTTTGTAATTGCAAACAAATGAATCAATACTTGCCTGCACCATTTCCTGCTCACTAATAGCGGAAAAATGAAGAATATAACCGGACTGGTATGCCAACTGCCTGATAAATTCTCTTTGTGTTCTTCCGTTTCCTTCTCTAAATGGGTGGAGTGCATTTATTTCCGAAAAATAATAAGCAGCTTTTTGGCAAATTTTTCTTTTGGGAGTCCTTCTAAATAACAGTCATTTTTTAGTTTTCCAAATATTTCGTCTGCCTGTGTTTCGATAAATTGCACTTTGCAAAACATGTTTGACTTTGCAATATCAACTGAACGAACCTTGCCAGCCCAGGGATATATATCTTGAAAGATATATTTATGAATAGTTTGCAGATGTTTAAAATCAAATTTTCCTACTACCGGCCTATCCAGTAAATCTATTAATCGAAGCATTGTCAATTTTCGTTCGGCTTCTTGAAGTTTTTCTGCGTCATGAATGTTCAGCTTATTCATTAAGACATCTGAATCAGGATAACAGTAGATTCTATCACTCATTTAGCTCTCCTTGTAATTCTCTAAAAGTTGCTTCCTGATATTATCTTTGTCCCCGCTTTCCTGATATTTTTTCAAAAGATTTATATCGTTTGTGTCTAATGGCATTTGCTCCATGGCCATAGAGGCACTAACTTCAGCTATTTGCTCTTCAGTCGTATAAATCTGTGGAATTTTGATTTCAAATGGAATACTTTTTGTCAATATAATTTGTTTCAGAAGCATATTGACAACAGATGACAAATTCGTTCCAAGCTCTTCAAGAATAATGCTGGCCTGCTCCTTATCCTTAGTTTCAGTACGTACCTGTAAAAATGTCTTTTCCATAATGATATTACCTCCCTATATAGTCAGGCAGTGATTATGTTCTAATTATATTTAGTATATCACTTTGTATTGACATTATCAATACAGGCAAGATAAATGGCAAAAAAAATAGTCACAGACAAGGTAAGTGTGAGTTGTGGTTTCATATCCTTAACTATGTAGAACCCCTGACTCCCACTTTGATATAGACTGCCGGGATACATTCATTTTTTCCGCGAGCTGTTCCTTCGACATGCCGTTTGCTTTCCTTAATTCCAGAATTTTTTCTGCTAAATTCATTCAGGCTCCTCCTTGTTGTGTTAGTATTATAACATGGAGGAACGGTTGTAACTATCAAATGTTCTTACCATTTCTGTCGCTTTGCAGCTGCATGACCGGTTGCAGCTGCAAAGCGGGCAGCGTTATTGCTTGGAATGCAGGGCTGGTAATAACGATTTTTTAAAAATCTATTACCATTTTGTAAGAAGTCGCATCATTGGCAATGATTGACTGCGGAACACGATCGAGCCAGTCATCACCCCAGCGGTGTCTTGCTGCGAGCACGGTTTCTTCGCCTTGTTTTGTTAAAAGACGGCGCTTTCTGTCATCGCTTGCTTTTAAGGAAGGTTTTTTCCCGGAGTAGTATCCGGCGCAGGAGCTGGGAGTTTTTCCGTATTTTACTGCAAATTCAGAGATTTGTTCAGGCGTTACGGATCCGCTGCAGCGATAGATTTCTTCCAGTATGGCAACGGAACGGATTTCGCCCACCGTTGCGCTGACGGTTTTGTTTTCCGGGGAGGATTCCAATACCTCAATCAGATTTGTGACGGCTGCCTGGATTCTTTTTAATTCTTCGATTACGTTTTGCATAAATAGCTCCTTTCGTTGTAAAATTCGTTTAACGAGTTTCATAACCATATCATAGCACAAATAAAATGGTTGTCAAGTTCATTTAACGAAAAACATAACGAAAGTTTAAGGGGAGTATAAACCGATAATTAATAGACGCAAATATATGCAGTTTTATAGATGATTCTGTTTCTTATTTGTCAGTGCCTGTGATATACTTTTTTTCAGATAGAAGAGAGGGAAGGAATGGCTGAAACAAAAATTCATTATATGCATGACATACATAGTGGTGCGGAACTTATTTTCTGCGATAATTCTGCAATTTCGTATCCTCTCCATAACCATGTTTCTGTCTTTACGGTCGGCATGGTATTGGAAGGGTCTGTTTTATTGCGTGCTGGACAAAGTTCAAAAATTTACGGCAAGGACCAGATTTTTGCCATCCTTCCGTATGTACCGCATAGTATTACGGCAAAAGAGAATTATTCATTATTGAGCCTGTGCATCCGGAAAGATATAGTAAGCCGTGATGACTGCAGATGGGAAAAGATCAAATCGGAAATTGTGAAGATACTGACAGAAGCCGAGGATTTCAGAAAAATAAGCCGGAGCCAGATGATTCATTTCCTGAGTTATCTTTATTCTGTTAATGAGAGTGGCTTTTGGGGCGGGGAAAATACAGATACATCTCTGGTCAGCGGTTTGAAGCAGCGGATTGAGAAGTGCCCCGAAAGCAAATTCAGTGTTGAGGAAATGGCACGTGCCGCATTTACAAGTAAGTACCATTTTATCCGAAGCTTTAAGAAGGAAGTAGGCCTGACGCCCCACCAGTTTCAAATACAAAACCGCATACGTAAAGCGCAGCGGCTCATGAATAGGACAAAAACGATTACAGAAGTGGCCTTGAACACAGGTTTCTGCGATCAAAGCCACTTTATAAAGCAATTTGAAAAAATGGTGGGACTGACGCCCACAGCTTATAAAATGTCCTGTAATGTGTTTGCGCCTGATTCTGAGGGTCAGGGCTCCACCCGGCCGGCTGGAACACTAGTTTGATGCAGGCATGAATTTGGCAAACAGGTACAGGCCGTCTGCCCCTGCCTGTACTTCGTGGGGAGAGGCCTTTTGGAAAATGGAAATAACGCCGGGCTCGTATTTTAATTCCACTCCATCATTGATGCAGATCCCTGTCCCTGCAATTACCTCGTGGGTTTCGAGCTGTTCCTTATGAATGTGACTGCCGATTTTCTTGCCCGGCGCGATTTTTACCAGATGAAAGCTGAATTGCCCGCCGGTCTGATCGGAAGTAATGATATTCTTTAGTTCCACACCGTCAAACGCCGGGTGAACAGACCAGGGAATATCATCGAAGGAAAACGCTGAATCCGGCAGAAGCAGCTTTCCGCAGGTACTGAACTTGTCAAACAGGTTTTTAAATTCCATTTTTATCACTCCTTTGAGATTTTATTAGCAGATTGCCTGCCTGAGAGTATGGTACTTTATGCTTCGGGGGGTTGAATTGTATAAAATTGCGGTATGTTATTCCCTCTTTATTCTTTTGGTGATTTATTCTGGCAACATATCATTTTCCTATCTATATTATTATTTCTTTTACTGAGTATGCAGTATACTTTGATTCCTGATTTGTACAGTGGTTAAAATATTTTATATTTCGCCGATATACAAAAAATAGTATATGTATGATAAAGTAAAGGAAAAAGCAATGGACAAATCTGAGCCGAAAAGTTTTTGGTCTAATATAATTTTATTATTTCGTTTTATAGCCGGAATCGACAAAAAAATATTTATATGGCTGGGTATATCCGTTTGCATATCAGCGCTGATACCCTTTCCCTATATACTATTATCCAGAAAGGTAATAGATTCTTTTGCGAATGGTGCTGATTATTCGGCAACTGTTAAAATTATAGTCATTATGGCAGTATCCGGCTGGCTGATTAAAACGATGAATCAGTTTATTAATACAGAATTGGATAAAAAAGTAAAACGTTTGGAGTACGAGGCAATTCAAAGGCTTTTTTATAAAATGTCTGTTTTGGATTATGTTCTGCTGGACGATGCGGATACAAAAGATAAGTTCGGAAAAGCGACTAAATGTGTTATGGCTCTGAATTTTTACGAACTCATTTTATCGGTCAGGACCTTTTTTTCCAGTATATTGATTCTGCTGGGAGTTTTGGGAATTATTGCATCTGTTGATGTTTGGCTTTTGATAATAGTTTCCTTTGTTATCGTAGTTAATGCATATGCAAACTCACGATTAAAAAAATACAGGTATAAAATAGATAATGAGCTGTGGCCAATTGATCGGAAGATGGAATGGTATATGCAGTTTAGTGCGAACATTGAATATGCGAAAGAAATCCGTGTAAATCAGCTGCAGAAATTTATATTTGATAAATATCGGAAACTATCAGATACTTATTATAAATTACTCGATCAGATAACGAATTCGGAAGGAGCGGTAAAACATATCGGCTTGTTTTTATCTATGCTGCAGGAGAACATGGCCTATTTAGTCCTTGGCTATAAGATATTGGTTGAAAAAACACTGACAGTAGGTGATTTCACGATGACCTTCAGTGCAATAGCCTCCTTTAAGGATGCCTGCAGCGGTATAATTGATGGAGTTATTGAAGTATTGAACAGAGGAAGATACTTTTCCAAGTATTTAGAATTTATGGAGCTGGAGGGCAACAGCAGCAAAGGAGACGTTCCTGTGACAATCAATCCCGTGCAGGGAGCCGAAATAGAGTTTTCTCATGTTTCCTTTCGATATCCGAATCAAAAAGAATATGCATTGAAAGATATTAATGTTAAGCTTTCACCTTTTACAAGGGCTGCTGTAATCGGTGATAATGGCGCCGGAAAAACTACTTTCATAAAATTATTATGCAGGCTGTATGAACCTGATGAAGGGATAATTACATTAAATGGAAAAGATATACGCACTTATGATTATAAAGAATACCAGAAGATTCTGGCTGTAGTTTTTCAGGATTATAAGCTTTTCTCTTTTTCTGTCAGGGAGAACATATTGTTTTCAAATGAAGGAAAAATTAAGGATGAGGAAATCTATGGCAAAGCAAAGCTGCTGGGAGCGGACAGTATAATCAGTAAACTGCCTGAAGGACTGGATACGTTATTGTTTAAAGATTATGATGTGAGCGGTGTGAATCTTTCCGGGGGTGAGGGGCAGAAGATAGCGATATTGAGAGCGCTGTTCAAGCAGTCTGAGATTATGATACTTGATGAACCTACTGCAGCATTGGATCCGGACGCAGAGAAAAAGATTTACGAAGGTTTTGAAATGTTAACAAGGGGAAAAACAGCTATTTACATATCTCACAGATTAGCAAGCGCGCGTTATTGTGATGTGATTTTGGTGTTCAAAGACGGACGGTTATGTGAACAGGGAAGCCATGAGGAATTAATCGGGATGGATGGAGAATATAAGAGGCTTTATCGGATCCAGGCTGATTATTATGCGAATTAGAAGGAGAAACAATGAACAGAACATATATCAGCGGCGGTATGATATATGACGGAACGGGCGGAGACCCGTTCTTCGGGGATATCGTGATAAATGGTGGTAAAATAGAAGAAGTGCTGCCTCACAGAACAGATCGGTTCACCGGTACGGAAGGCCCGCTTATCCATGCGGAAGGCCTTGCGGTGACGCCGGGATTTGTGGATGTGCACAGACACTGTGATTTTGCAGCGCTCACAGACCCTGATTTTGGGCATTTGGAACGAAAACAGGGGATAACAACAGTGCTTGCAGGAAACTGCGGCATGAGCCCTGCCCCGTCAGACGGCAGCTCAAGAGCGGCAATGTACCGTTTCCTGGAACCCTGCCTCGGAAAGCCTCCTGCGGACGGAAGCTTTCCGGATTTTGCCTCTTACCTGAACGCATTGCATGCGAAGAAGCTGCCGCTGCATATGGGGGCAATGGTGGGAACCGGCGCGGTACGGATTGCGGTAAAGGGATTCGGACAGAGCAGTTTTTCTGAAAAAGAGCTGGATACCGCCTGCGGGCTGCTTGGGGAAGCCTTTGAACAGGGAGCCCAGGCAGTCTCTGCGGGAATCATGTATGTGCCTGAATGTTTTAATACAAGAGAAGAGTGGTATGCTTTCTGCCGGGAGGCGGCAAAGCATGATAAGCTCCTGACCATCCATATCAGAGGAGAAGGTGACGGCCTGATTCCTTCCGTGCAGGAGGTGATCGATTTCGCCCGGAAGACCGGAGTCAGGATCAATATCAGCCATTTTAAATCCGTAGGGCTGGCAAATTGGAAAAAAGATATTTATGATGCGGTATCTCTGATTGAAAAGTCGGGACTGGATATTACCGCCGATGTATATCCCTATGACGGCGGTTCCACCATTCTGGGCTCCCTGATTCCTCCAGTCCTGAGCGCAGAATATGGAGAAAGGCTCAGCAGCGCGCTGGGCACGCCGGAGGGTGTAAAGGCCCTTAAGAAAGCGCTGAAGGAAAAATGGGAAGGCTGGGACGATATGCTCAGTGCTGTCGGCAGCGGCAGAATTCTTATCAGCTCCCTGGAACGGGAAGAGAATCAGTGGATGATTGGCAGGACTCTGGAGGAAGTGGTAAAAGACGGCGGGTTTGATTCGGAAGCAGAGGCTATAGCCGCCCTCATGTATGCGGAGGAAGGAAAGGTGGGGATTATCGTTTTAAGCATGTGTTCGGAGGATGTGGATTATGTGATTTCCCTGCCTTTTACCTCTGTTATATCAGACGCGCTCTATGGAGGCGGGAGCCATCCGCATCCCAGGCTTTATGGTGCTTTTCCGAAAATAATCGAAGAGTATGTCTGCCGAAGGAAGCTTTTGACCCTGCAGGAGGCGGTACATAAAATGTCAGGAAAACCGGCGCAGCGTTTTCAGCTGGAAAAACGCGGTCTGCTCCGGGAGGGTTACTATGCGGATCTTCTTCTGTTTAAGCCGGAAGAAGTAAAAACCCGTGCATCCTATGTCAATCCCTGTGTGGAGGCTGAAGGAATAAAGATGATATTTACCGAGGGAAGATTACAAAGAGAGTGAACGGGAATCTGAAGGAAATGAAAAAGAGAATCAAAAAAACCGGCCTGATGCTGTCACGAAATGGACAGCCCCGGGCCGGTGCTTATTTTACATAAGAAAGGATTTCTTCGTTAATCTGTTTCGATACGGAAGGTCCCGTCCGCAAACATATTAAAAGTAGTATCCCCGATAGTGATCAGGCCGGTCTGCATCGCTCCGGTTTCCGTATTTAAAAAGAAAATCTGATCTCCTACCTGGATAAAACCTTTTACAAGGCTCCCGTCCTCATTTCGGAAATAAATCCGGCCGTCTTCTTCAAACCATCCGTAAGCGGGCAGAACCGTTTCAGCCCCATCTGCAGGCTTGTCTCCGTCATCCGCATTTTGGGCAAAAAGTACGATTTTGTATGCAGAGGAAGCTGCATCGGACCAAATAAGGCAGGTGCGCCCCTCGGTCAGATCGGTGAGAAAGACCATATTTCTTGTTAAATAAGGTATGATAGTACAGTCCTTCGGAACCGTAAATTCCGAGCCGTCCGCTGCGGTCAGCAGATAGGCGGCCCCTTTGTCCTCCATGGACTTAACGATCACATAATCAGGCACCTTATAGTCCGCAGGGATTTCGGTGAGAATCATCGGGGAATTTGTCTGGGGCGGAATGCTCATTGTCATGGCAGGGCCGACATAAGCATAAGCCGTCTGCCCATCCTGAATGCTATCAGGGGATACGGGGAACCCGTTCTGTGCGTCCAGGATTTTGGTGTCCTCTGATATATGGATGACAATATCTCCCTGGTAGGATTCACCGCTCTGGTTATCAAATATGATTGTATCATTTCCGGATTTTGTCATGGTGCCCCATATCCTGGATGGCCCAAGCTGAGGGATTTCAGCCGCCTGGGAAGTCAGGGGACTGCCGGCAAGTGCGGTCACACAGCTTGCCAGAGCCAAAGCTAAAAGTGAAAATTTCTTTTTCATTTATAATACCTCCTGTATCAATATTCTATCTTGCATTTCTGTTTACAGATGAGAACATCTGCCTGTCCTTTTACTATAACAAAAAAAGAATCAAAATCCCATTAAAAAAGTATGAAATATAATATGCCCTCAAAATAATGGTAACGGCGGGCGCCTGTTCATCCGCAGATAGCTGAAAACGGACAGTTGTTAAATATAGCGCCGTACCCTTTTCAGATATTGAACATACTCGTCACCGAACTTTTCCATACACCATCTTTCTTCAGAAAGAATAATCCAGTGGGCCGATATCTGAAATATGATTACCAGAGCCAATAATATCAAGGACTGTGTCAGCAGCACATATCCCATGAAAAAGACAAAATAGGCCACATACATCGGATTGCGCGACACGCGGTAAAGCCCGTTTTTGTTAATTCCGTTTTCGGAAGGAGAGGCAAAGTTCACCACCGAAATAAGAAGCAAGATAACTCCTGCGATATAGATGGCTAAGCCTGTGAAGAAGAGCCACGCAGGTGTGCAGCTTACTTTAAGAAAAAGTATGTATACAAAAATTGCTATATTTGAAATCTGATAGAATATGCAGGCCGTCTTTTCGTTTCCCTGTAACGGAGCAAAATAGGCGGCGCGTCCGACCGCCTCTTTATTCAGCAAGGATAATAGTCCGAAACGTATCAGAAAAAAAGGCAGTAATAATAAAATTCCCATCAGCGTAAATCTCCCATTCTGCAGTTGGCCGTCTCCCTCTCCCGAATTCATCAGGCTGGAGCTTTTTGCGTTGTCAGTTATTTAAAATTGTATGATCTGTTTACGTAAAAGTCAAACAAATATTGTTGTTATGTTGTAAAATAAACAGATGCTGTCTGCGTATGCCGTTGCTGTGCCGCCCGCAGGATTTATGATAATAATACACGTAAGATAAAATACTTTTAAAACTCATTGGAACTTGTAAATGATGGAAAATGATGTTATAATTTTTTCACTGACATGATTTCATTTGGCAAAGCCGGCGAAAGCCGGTGACGCAAAGCTAGAGGGCCTTGTATCCGTTATTCGGTATGTGGCAGCCAGTTGCAAAAGATAGAGAGCAGCAGGTAAGGGCTGTTTTTTTGAGCGACTGTGCGATGGTTTTTATCCATTGAACAGCGCTTATTTTTTTGCTCCCCGGAGATTACATACCAGAGCGTGTTTGAAAAGGAAAGCTGCCGGAGCAGATTCTTTTTCCCAAATGAAAAGATAAAGTACGATATGAGGAGGATACATATGAAACGAACATTGGCCTGCCTGATGGCCTTATTCCTGGCGGTAACCACCGTATTGCCGTCCCAGGCGTCCGGGATGGGAACGGCGGATTCCCATACGGAAGCATCTGCTTTGCCTGATTCCGGTACAAAAAAGGAAACAGAGAGTATGCCGGAAACGCCAGCGGAGAATCCGTCGGAGCCGCTGACCGGAAATATGGACGGAACTGCAGCGGGTACGGAATCCGGGACAGAAACCGAAGCGGGGGCGGGTACCGAAACGGAAACAGAGGCAAATTCGGAAACAGAGACAAAATCAGAATCAGAGAAGGAATCGGAATCTGAAAAGGAGTCAGAAACCGGGACGGAAACGGAGACGGAAACCGGCACGGATACAGAATTTGAAACCGGGACGGAAACGGAGTCAGAAACCGAGACCGAGACCGAAACTGAACTGCTTTTAAAAGGCAGCAGGCAGAAAAAAATCAGTGACGATTGGAATAACCATGCTTCAGAGAACGGCAGCGGCAGAATTGATGTAACGATTGGCAATGTCCTTCCCCTGGAAAATGGAGTAACCATGCAGGTATGGCTGGTAAAGGATGGGGAAACAAAGCAGGAAAGGACAAAGGTTTTTGAGAGGGATAAAACAGGATATGATGACAGACAACCAATATCCTTCGACGATATAGAACCCGGCACCTGGGAGCTTCACATTTCTGCCAAAGGATTCCGGGAATATGTGCAGACCATGGAAATGGACGGGGAGATTAAGTCTGTTGAAGTATATACAGATTTTCTGGCCCTTCCTGACCGTACCTACGAATCAGGAAAGCTTCACCCGGGCGTGCTTCTGTTCGGTGATATGAACGGTGACGGGAAGCTGGATGAAGAGGATAAAAATATAATTATTGATAACATCAATGAGGCGGAGAAGAGTGGCGGCGGACAGACGGGAAAGGAAATTTCCTCGCTGAAGGATTTACAGTATTTTGTAAACAGCCTTGCCAATCTGAAAGCGGACAGGGATACGCTGTCCTCCATAAGCAGCGTGGTTTCGCCCAATGCGGTTGCCGTCAATCTGAATGAGGCCGGCGGAACCAAAGTGGAAGAGGGAAATCCGGAGGAACTGCTGCAGGAAGACGGCGGCAATGTAAAGCTGGCACGGGAAGACGGAGAGGTTATTTCCGAAGAGAATCCTGTGGAGATCGGCTTTAATCTTCTGACCCGTGAGCAGCAGGAAAAGGATAAGAGCGTGCCGCTTGAAGAAATTCGCATCACTATGGGAGAACATCAGATTACCTCCGGTGAAGTGGTGGTAGAAACCACGGATGGTGATAAAGTTTATCCGATAGGCAAGGAACAGCCTCAGACAAGAAGCCGGATGCGGCTGTATGCGGCTGAAGCGGATCAGACTGGTGAAGGCAGTATTGTTATTAACCTGGGAGGCCAGATAGCGGTGAAGAAAGTGACTCTGCGTATCACCGGTACATCAAACCAGGGATACCTCGCGGAAATTTCCAAAGTGGAATTTGTAAATGATATGGAAAAACGTATTCCGGATACGCAGTGGGATACCCCTGAGAACCTGCAGGCAGAATCCGGGGACAAGTCCTTTACCTTAACCTGGAATGCCTGTGTGAATGTCACCGGATATGAGGTGGAAATCACTTATGACGGCAAAACACAGAATATCCGTGTGGCCGGAAATGAACTGCAGGTAAAAAATTTCATGAATAACAAGCTGGTGAACAACCAGGTTTATCATGTAAAAGTACGTTCTGTGAACGGGACATGGGCCAGCCCATATACCGAGCCGGGGATCGATGCCATACCTAAGGCCACCAAAAAACCGGATCCGCCAGATAATATAAAAGCCACAGGAGAGTACCGGAAAATCCGGCTCACCTGGAAAAACATGCCTGATACCGACAGCTATAATATTTTCTATAAGGAAAAAGGCGCGGCATCCTATCAGAAAATAGAAGGCGTGCAGAGCAGTGAATATACGATTACGGAACTGAAGGACAAAACCACATATGAAGTATATCTGACCGGTGTGAATGAACTCGGGGAAAGCGGTCCATCCATTCATTCGGAGGCGCGGACTACCACACTGACGCCGGCACAGATGCCGGGCTATAAGCTGCTGAATGAATCAGACGGAAAGGGTCAGCTGAGCACACACATTTTATCGGTTACCCATGGACGCGGAAGCATGGTGGGAAGCAGTCTGGACGAAGGCAGCAAAAACAGCGCTTTGGGCGTGGCGGATAAAGACTACGGCTCCTATTACCAGGTTTTTGACTGGGATGACGGCGCGTCCTACCCCAGTCCGGATAAAGGACTGCTGTTTAAGCTGGATGATTACTACAAAATGAACTATATTACCTTCGCCGAAGCAGAGGATCTGGGATATTACAATGGAGTATATGTCTATTATTATGACGAAGCTCATCCTGACGGTACGGCGGCTAAGGGGGTAAGCCTTCTGCAGAAAACCGATCCTGAAGGAAGAAGATATTATGCAATTAAACTGTCCCAGGCCATAACCGCCAACAAAATCCGTCTGGGCTTCACCCGGTCGGGAAACTATCATAATATCGTTATTGCAGAGGTCAATTTCTATTATTATGACAGTCTGGAGGACGACATTCTGGCGTTGTATGCAGATGATCTGCATACGGTGCTGAAGGCTGATGTAACGGAAGATACCATAGATCAGCTGCAGAAACGTCTGGATACAAAAGATGAAAAAAGCGGGGAATACCATCCCGAAAGAACGGCTCTTCAGAAGGAACTGGACAATGCGAAGGGTCTGCTGAATACCGAGCTGCGCGAGGTGGTACAGATTAACCCTGCGATTACGGCGGCGAAGGACGGCCATCTTGGCTTCGGAGGCCTGAATGCATGGCAGCCTCTGGGAGTAACCGCCTATGAAGGAGAACAGCTTGTCATTTATGTCGGACACAATAAGCTGAAGACCGGATCCAATGCCAGCCTGAGGCTGGTTGCCACGCAGTATCATGCGGAAGCGAGCGCCATGGCTGTAAATGTGGCGACGCTGAAGGTGGGAAGAAACGAAATCACAGTGCCTCCCATACAGAGCCTGTCCTTTGAAGGCGGAGGAGCGCTTTATATTCAGTATACGGGAAATGACAGTTCCGACCGTTATGCCGTGAGAGTCAGCGGAGGAGCCAAAGAACCCGTCCTCAATCTGTATGGCATTACGGACGAGGAAGAACGGAAAGCAAGAATCAATACCTATGTGCAGGAGCTGGAAGAGCAGACGGAGAACCTGGAAAAGCTTCATAAAGAGCTTCACCAGGATGCTGTGGAGGAAGACAATAAGGTCAACCGGGATTTCGACAGACAGAACTGTATTCTTGGCGCGACGGATATTATGCTGGATCAGATGATGTATTCCGTGGCCGGAGAACAGATTCTGAAAGGGCTTGGAAAAGGCAGCTCTGAGGAAAAGGCTGAGAGGCTGGATCAATCGCTGAAAGCCATGGAACAGATGCTTCATCTGTTCTACCAGCACAAGGGGCTGAGTACGGATGACGGTGCGCCTGCATCCGACCGCATGCCGGTTCAGCATCTGAATATCAGATACATGAGAATGTTTGCCGGCGCATTTATGTATGCCTCCGGTAATCATGTGGGAATTGAATGGGGTTCTGTATCCGGGCTTGCCAAAGGTGTGCCGGTGAGTGCCGACAACGGGAAATATGAGAGCGGCAGCCTGTTTGGCTGGGGAATTGCCCATGAAATCGGGCATAATATCAACCAGGGTACCTATGCCATCGCGGAAATAACCAACAACTATTTTGCGCTCCTTAGCAGTGCGAAGGATACCAATGACTCCATCCGTTTCCAATACGATAAGGTCTATCAGAAGGTGACCTCCAATACGGTGGGAAGATCCTCCGATGTATTCACGCAGCTGGCGCTGTACTGGCAGCTCCACCTGGCTTATGACAGAGGCTATAATTATAAGACCTACGATACCTATGAAGAACAGCAGAAGAATCTCTTTTTTGCAAGAGTGGATTCTTACGCCCGCAATACATCCCGTGCGCCCGCTCCGAAGGGAATCGCCCTGAAGCTGGATGGGGATACGGATCAGAAGCTGATGAGGCTGGCCTGTGCGGCTGCCGGAAAGAATCTGCTTGAATTCTTCGAACGATGGGGAATGCAGCCTGATGAAGGCACAATCAGCTATGCGGGACAGTTTGACAGGGAAGAAAGAGCCGTTTATTATCTTACGGATGATGCCAGAGTGTATGAGATCGAGCATGGAACGGAGAATACAATCCGCGGAAAAGATATCATCAGCGGAGAAAGCAGCGCAGCAGTCAGCAGCAAGATACCTAACGAAGTGACCATTGCCATACAAAATAAGGCTTCCGACCAAAGCGTGATTCTCGGTTATGAAATCGCTCGTTATGAATATGCGGGAGGCAAAGCGATACGCAGGGTAATCGGATTCACAACGGATACGCAGTTTGTGGATCATGTCACTACCATCAATAACAGAGTGATGACCTATGAAGTAATTGCTGTGGATCAGTTCGGCTACCGTTCCAGTCCCCAAAAAGTGGGAACGGTCAAAATATCCCACGATGGCAGCCATGATAAATCCGACTGGACGGTCACCACGAATATGACCTCCGATATGGATAAAAAAGAGACGGCAACGGAAGAGCTTCCCTGTGAACCGGAGGCGGTGCCTGCCATACAGTTTGTCATAGATAATGATTATAAAAAGAATACCTATACCGGAAAAACCACATCCGGCGGAGCGGCGATCCTGCTGAATCTCCATGAAGTCCTGCAGGTGAGCGGCCTGAAGATGACTGTGGCGGAAGGAACGCCCATCCGGGATTATGTCATTGAAATCAGCACGGACGGAAGCACCTGGACGACCGTAAAGACAGGAGCCTTTGAAAATAAATCCGGAAGCCAGACCGTATATTTTGAGAATGAACAGAAGGATCCCTGGATCTGTACGTATGATGCGGCTTATGTACGCCTCAAAACAAGCAGCCCGGAAATGACGGTGACAGAGCTGGATCTTCTGGGGCCTGCCGGTGACAACATTTCCTTCGGAACCAAAGCGGACAGTACCGCGGGGGCAGTAGGGATATTAGGGGAAGAATATGTTTATGAACAAAAGGGAGAGGAAAAGAAATCCATCCCCGAAGGTTCCCTGATATTTACCGGAAGCTATAAAGGAAATCCTGCCTATAACGTGGTGGTTCTTTATGACGAACAGGGCAATGTGGCCGGCGGCACCGATACGGACGGCGCACTGAAGGCCGAACAGATTATCCTCGCCAGGGTACCGGAAAACGGCCTGCTGGGTGAAGTGAGCGACGGCATCTGGATTTACTGGATAGAGCCTGATCTGGCGGCTTCCATAAAAGGAAAGATACGTGCGGAGCTTTACCGTGTGGACAATGCGCTGACCAATGAAGGCCAGAGACTTGTCAGCGATACCCTGCCTCTGGAAATACCGGAGAAGCTGGATACTATTTATTTGAAGAATGATCAAGAGACGGAATAAGAGATATAGAATGCAGGCAGCAAATGGAGAAGCAGATCCAGACAGTCCGGATCTGCGCCCGCAGGAAAAGAAACCGATATACATATGCGTACCGCAAGTGCGCAGATAGGAGCAGCAGTGAAACGATTATATAGTATGTTAGGATTGGCCGCAGGCCTGGTGCTCAGCCTGGCTTTTCCCCAGCGTATATACGCGGCGCAGACAGATACCGTAACCCTGGAAAATCAGGGAGAGCAGGTGGCTGTTTCCGTAAATATGGCCAATGCAAACAAAGAAAAGATAACGGCCATATCCATGTCATTGAATGTGGAGGTTCAGGACGGAAACAAGGAGGACGTTTCCTTCCTTTTTTCACAGGCACTGGAAGAGGCCGTAAAGGATTACCGATACGATAAGGACAGAGGAGTCCTGAGCATTTATGTGGCATCCGGCAGCAGCTTATTTGATGAAAATGATAATCTGAATCTGGGCGCCGTAAGATTTCAGAAGGCGGACTCGGCGGACAGCCTGAAGGCTGAGGTGAGTGTTGTAGAGAATTCTATCCAGACCGTAAACAAGGCCTATGGATCCAAGATACCGGATATCGCCTACGAGGAACTGGAACCTGTTATAGTAGATGGGAAGGCAGAAGAAAAACCCGGAGGCAGTCAAGGCCAGCCGGATAACAGCCAGGAACAGAATCCCGGCAGTCAGGATCACGGCAATCAGGATTCCGGTGACAATATAAATTCAGGACTGTACGATGAGACAACTCAGTTAGTCAACGATCCCAAGGCTGCGGAGAAGATACCTTCCTACATCATTAAGGATATGGGAAACATAAATGGCCTGCCTGATTTGGGAAAGAACGGTATATTCAGTACAACTCCGGTGAAGCTGAACTCTAAAAACGGCTCGCAGACATCGCAGTCAGGCAATAAAGTAACTATAGTGGATCCGGAAGACGGACCCTCCAGCATTCTGGTATCAGGTGAGAATACAGCTGCCGGGGAAAACGGACAGGCGGATGGTACCGGTAAAGCAGGGACAGGAGAGAATGGGAACGAAGACGGTTCTGTTTCCGATGAAATCCTTTTGGATAAGGAACACGGAGGCGTGCAGGGGCAGAAGCAAGGCAGCCTGCTTACGGCAGGCTCCAGGACAATGGTTACGGCTGCCGCAGCAGTAATAGCGGTGTGTATCTTTGCAGGAGCGGTAATTCTTTTCAGGAAAAAAAGCATGGCAAAGAATGGAAAAAGAAGGAAAACACGGAAATAATAATAAAGGGCACGGGCGGAATTTTTCCGTTTGTGCCCTTTTATGGAAAATCATAATTTTCTGGCTTTGATAATGAAGGAAAGAGGAAGTTTTTGCGCTCTCCAGGGAGAATAATAGCCGGAAGAGAATTCAGCCGCACGGGAAAGGGTATCGCTGTCGGTTTCTTCAATGAGACGTTCTGTGACAAATCCGGCGTCTGCCAGTTCATTAATATATGCAGACATGCGGCGATTCTGTACAGTAACAGGCTGCCCCCTCTGTATGTAAGAAAAAGCCTCATCCTTTATATACGAACCGGAAAAAACAAGCTTATCGTCAATCACATCAACACAGGACATCAGCGGATGATCCCATGAAAAAATAAATACACCGCCCGGCTTCAGATAGGAAGCGATATTGCAGAAAGCGGCTTTTAAATCCGTAGTCCATCCGATTGCATAGATGGAATAAACAACATCAAAATATTCTTTTGGCAGACCGCATTCCTGTTCCATGGGGGCATTATACAGCCTGGGATGATATCCTTTTTCTGTCAGATAGCTTTGTGCATTGGAGATTTGCTTCTCCGACAGATCCAGCCCCCAAAGCTCTGCGGCCCCCTTTTGTCCGCACCAGCGCAGGGAATGGCCGCTGCCGCAGCCGATATCCAGAACTTTTTTGCCGGACAGATCAGGAAACAGATGCAGTTCATCCTCTGTCGGCGCCAGACACCCATAAACGGGCAATGCGGTTGATCCGAACCAGGTATCGGCCATGGCATCCCAGCTGGATTTATTTTGATTGAGTACAAGGTTCATAACAGGTCAGGCTCCTTCCATAATGGCAGTTTTCATGTTCATTTCTTAAGGATACGCTCTAAATGGGACACATCCATTATTAAATTCACTGTTTCGAAGTTACCTTTGTAAAATACACCCCAATTATTGAAAACACAGGGAAGCTCCTTCGCTTTCTGCAGCGTATCCACCTGAATTAAGGATACGGGAATATTCTTCTCTTCACAATATTGTTTTATTATCCCGATTTTTTGACAGATATATGGACATTGCATATCATAATAAATTGTCAGCTCTTTGTTTTCTATTTTAGGGGTTTTTACATTGGGGGCAAATTCCGGCTTTGTTCCGTCAAAAGAAAGGGCGAGCAGCTCATAGCCGTAATCAGTGGCATCAACAGCCTCAAAGCCGAATTTCTTCGCAAAGGACTGGTCGGAAAGCCAGGATTTCTGCTTCGTTGATCCCAGCATACAAATACCGGATTTCCCCTTTTCTCTGGCATCAGCCAGGCAATAATCCATCAGCATTTTTCCGTAACCTTTCCCATTGTAACCGCCGGAAACCCACAGGCAGTATATATAGTAATAGTTATCCCCATTTATGGGAACCCAGGCTGTTTCAAGAGGCGCGTATTCAATAAAAACCGGGGCCTTCACATTCAGTTTCCGGAATACATGCCCTTCCTTCAGCCGGTCGGAAAGCCACAGACGCTTCGCTTCAACACCCGGATGAGGCTTTTTGCTGCGGATAATGCAGCTTAAATGCTCGTCGGCAAGATTTTCAGCAGTTAAATTCACAAAATTAATATCCATGTGTAACCTCGTTTCAGATTTTTATATTATTCCTGTGCCTGTACAAGAAATTATAACACATCAGGTATGACATATAGCTGTCGTATTTAAAATTTATTTCATTGAGTGATATTTCTATCGTTTGTAGATCAAATGAAAAAATTATTTTAATCAACAGCAAATCAAACTGCAGTTATGATATAATTCGTATAAAATAATAAGTAGGTTCAAATGGAGGAGGGACATATATGGAGGAGAGGGAAGCATTCTGGAAAGCAATAGAAAAACTGGTAAGGGATTCAAATATTGTAATTGACAGGCCAAAGGGAACGGCTCACCCGAGATTCCCGGATTTTATTTATAAAATTGATTACGGTTATCTTGAGAATACATCGTCAATGGATCAGGGAGGAATTGACGTATGGGTTGGGACTGATTCGAGAAAACAGATTGATGCTATAATGTGCATTGTGGATTTGATGAAACGTGACTCGGAGATAAAAATATTGATTGGATGTACGGAAGAAGAAAAGGAAATCGTCTGTCAGACACATAATGAAACAGAGTATATGAAGGGGATTCTCATAAGGCGGTAAATGGTCTTATGCTAAATGAATTTTCAGACAGCCGCTGATTAACAAAAGGGAGAAAAAGAAAAAAATGAGTGAATTTGGATTTCAGGAAATGCAGGACATTCAGAAAGAACTTCAGGAAAAATATAAAGAGCGATGGGGCGGGCTTTCTCCTGAGAAGGGACGTGACAGCCTGCTTTGGATGATGATAGAAGCAGGAGAAGTGGCCGATATCATCAAGAAGCAGGGAGACGCCAAAATAACAGGTGATGAGCAGGTCAGAAATCATTTTATAGAAGAACTGTGCGATGTATTGATGTATCTGAACGATGTTATGCTTTGCTATTCCATTTCACCGGAAGAACTTGCGCAAATATATCGGGAAAAGCATGAAAGAAATATGAAGCGATGGTAAATAAACGAAAATTCTCTGTGAACAGGAACGGTCAAAGACTTTCGTTCGGTTCCGAAGACCAGGAAGAATCCAGAGCCGAACCACGGAAAATGCGGCGTTCTCCATTTGACTTCTGCATATATATATCTTCATCCGGATAATAACAGGTATCTTCTTTTTCTATGGTTCCCACATCTAAAATAAGCAGATTCTCAGTTCCTGAATTATAAAAAGTATGTGCTATATTCTGAGCGGCAGGTTTGGCGAAGAAATCTCCCTGTTTTACCGGAATTTCCTCGTCATTCAGCCGCAGCATGCCCGTTCCGGAGATTATGAGAAAAAATTCTTCCTGCTGAGAGTGGCTGTGATATTTGGTACTGTATGCATTCGGGGGAACGGAATCCACGTTGACATATATTTTCCGGCTACCGGCGGCAGCACCCAGTGATGTTGTGATTAATCCCATGGAATCCTGCCATATAAATTCTTCAGATAGCTTGTCTGTGTTGTACACTTCCATTCCTATTTCCTTTTTGTGAAAATGGGTTTAAATACTCCCGGTTAATTAGTTATTCTTATACTCTAAAGTTAACGGCTGATATTGTCAAGCAGTTCACAGACTGCCTGATAATATCAGTCTTTTTGTTAAGAATCCGGTTAAATGGTAAAACTATTTTGGGAAATATCAGAAAAGAGATTGACATTACTAACTGTAATAATTATAATTACAGTAATGCAAAAGAGATTCATGAAAGGCGGAAGCGGGATGGAGAATAAAGAAAAACAGAAGAAAGCCGCAGCTATGGCGGCGGCATCATATATACAGGATCAGATGACCATTGGTCTGGGGACCGGTTCAACAGCGTTGTATCTTATCCACGAAGCAGGTTCCATGATCCGGGAAGGAAGAAGGTTTCAGGCTGTCGCAACATCAGAGGCTGCGGAAACGCTTGCCGTATCCCTGGGAATTCCCGTCATCCATCCGGAGGAAACAGAAAGGGTGGATCTGGCCATTGACGGCGTGGATGAAATTGACGGCTCCTTCTGTGCTGTCAAGGGAGGAGGCGGAGCCCTTCTCCGGGAAAAGATTGTAGCCCAAAAGGCAGAACAGGTAATCTGGATCATGGATGAAAGCAAACCGGTAAAACGGCTGGGGACATTCCCTCTCCCTGTGGAGGTGCTTCCATTCGGAGCCGAATGGGCGGCGGAAGCCATCCGGACTATGGGAGGTAAAGCGGTCTGCCGGATGAAGGATGGAAGGACATTTTTTACAGATAACGGCAATATGATATTGGATGTGGTAATGAAAGAGGATACGGACTTGCGGGAAGCGGCAAAAGAAATCCGGCAGATCCCGGGAGTCCTGGAAACGGGCATTTTCGATCGGATCTGCAGCAGGATTATCATTGGTACCGGAAACGGTGTCCGTGAACTGGTGAATCCGAACCCGGTGAAGAAAAACGTGAGATTTGAAAGGGAGCAAGCAGATGGAAAAATGCAGGAAAGCAGAGAATAAAAAGAAGCAGATGATTAATGGTTATATAGGCACCTATTTTTCGGAAAGCAGCAAGGGTGTGTACCGCTTTGCTTTTTACCCGGAGAGCGGGGAACTGGCAGAACCGGAGCTGTTCTATGAAGCAAAGGATGCCAAGTGGGTTTCCTGCAGCGAAGGCCGTCTTTGTTTTCCCATGGAAGAAGAGGGAAAAGCGGGAACCTGCTTTCTCCGGCTTGAAAATGGAGAGATTAAAGATGAAATAAAAATTCTGGAGGAAAGACATACTCCCTGCTATATCCTGCAGGACGGCGGGCTCGTGTATACAGCCAACTATCATGACGGCACGGTTATGATATACGGCCGGGATGATGAAAATATGCATATTCTTAAAAGGATCGCCTGCGGGGAAAAGGCCGGCTGCCATCAGATCCTTCTTCATGATTCCCTGCTGCTGGTGCCGTGCCTGGAACAGAACCGGATAAGGCTGTTTGATACAGAGGACGATTATGCGCCGGCCGGAGAGATTATGTTCCCGGAGGGAAGCGGACCCAGGCATGGCGTATTTGATAAGGCGCATAAAAAGCTGTATGTAGTGAGCGAGTGGAGCAATGAGCTTTTTGTTTTTAGGGCTGACGGCAGAATCTTCAGCCTGATTCAGTCGCTGCCCCTTTTGCCGGGAAATGTAACAGGGGCAGCAGCTGCGGCGATAAGGCTGTCCCGGGATGAACATTTCCTCTATATATCTGTACGGGGTTTAAATCAGCTGATAACAGTGGACTTAACACAGGAAAAGGCGGCTGTAGCCGATTCCGTATCCAGCGCAGGCGTACATCCCCGTGATTTTATCATAAGCCCGGATGGTCGTTTCCTGCTTATAGCCAACCGGCAGGAAGGCGGTATTGTCTGCCGGGAAACAGAGCCGGAGAGCGGCAGGGTGAAAGAAGTCAGAAGCCGTATTACTATGCCGGAAGCCGTATCTGTCATACTGGAAGAATAAACAGCGGATGCCGCGTACTGCTGGCTATCCATGTTCCCAAAAAAGAGAATGAGACGTAACATTACGTTTTGTAATAGAAAAAACGAGGAGGAATATCAAATGCAGAGAACAGATTTTGGTGTTATAGGGCTGGCCGTAATGGGCAGAAGCCTTGCGCTTAATATGGCGGATCACGGATTTAAAGTAGGAGGATATAACCGGAGCCGTATGGTGACGGAGGATTTGGTGAAAGAGCATCCCCATGAGAATTTCATCCCCTTCTATGAACTAGAAGAACTGGTGAGCTCCCAGGAACGTCCGAGAAAATTCCTGATCATGGTAAAGGCCGGAAAACCTGTGGATTTGGTTATTGATCAGCTGGTTCCCCTGCTGGATGAGGGAGATATGATCCTGGACGGAGGGAATTCTTTCTTCGAGGATACCATCCGCAGGGAGAAAAGCCTGAAAGAAAAGGGGATTTATTTTTTCGGTACAGGGGTGTCGGGCGGAGAAAAAGGAGCCAGATTCGGTCCGTCTATTATGCCCGGCGGAGACAGGGAGGCCTACGGCCATGTTGCGCCTGTTCTGGAAGCCATTGCGGCAAAGGCCCAGGGAGAGCCATGCTGTGCCTATATGGGACCGGACGGAGCCGGACATTATGTGAAAATGGTGCATAACGGTATCGAATATGCGGATATGCAGCTGATTGCCGAGGCCTATCTTCTTCTTAAATATGTGGGCGGCTACAGCAACCGTGAAATGGCGGATATTTTTGACGAATGGAACCGGATGGAGCTGAAAAGCTATCTGATTGGGATTACCGCAGGGATTTTCCGGGAGAAGGATGACTTAAGCGATCAGGAACTGCTGGATATGATTCTGGACAGCGCCGGACAGAAGGGCACCGGCCGCTGGACCAGCCTGGAATCCCTGAAGCAGGGAGTTAATGTTTCGATGATAACGGCTGCCTGCAACGCCAGAATCATGTCAAACCGCGTGGACGCAAGGAAAGCGGCGCAGTCACTTTTTGTATCTCCTGAAAAGAAAAAGCCCGCAGATAAAAAAGCATTTGGCGAACAGGTGCGAAACGGACTGTATACAGCAAAAATAATCGCCTATGCACAGGGCTTTGAGCTGCTTGCCCATGCTTCCGGGGAATACGGGTGGAATCTGGATTATGGCAGGATAGCGGCTATTTTCAGGGCAGGCTGTATTATTCAGGCTGATTTCCTGGATGATATTACCCGTGCATATGAAAAAAATCCCGGCCTGACAAACCTGATGCTGGATCCATTTTTCCTGGAAAAAATCAATGCAGGACAGGAAAGTCTGCGTCACATTCTGACTATGGCTATTATAAACGGTATTCCGGTTCCTGCTATGAGTCAGGCGGCAGCATACCTGGATGCCTCCCGCGGAATGCCGGTGGGAGCCAATCTGATTCAGGCCCAGAGGGACTGCTTCGGGGCGCATACCTATGAACGGATTGACCGGGAAGGAAATTTCCATCATGAATGGAGGCTGACGGATGCGTGATAAAAATACATTTACAATATTCGGAGGAACCGGAGATCTGACTTTCCGTAAGCTGCTTCCGGCCCTCTATAACATGGAAATGACAGGCAGCAATCCATTTGATACTCAAATCGTGATAATAGGCCGGCGGGATTATACCAGCACAGCCTATCGGGAACTGGCCAGGGACTGGGTGGAAAAATTCGCAAGGCTTCATTTCAGGGAAGATGTGTACCAGCGAATGGCTGAACGGATTGTGTATTACCGTATGGATTTCACGAAAGAAGAAGCCTATGGAGAACTCAATGATTTTTACCATGAAATAAACGCTGGGAATCATATCTTTTATTTCGCGGTCGCACCCAGGTTTTTCCCGGTGATCGTACAGGGACTGAAAAAGGTGGAAGACGCTCAGGGCGGAAAGGTCGTTCTTGAGAAACCTTTCGGAGAAAGTCTGGAGGCGGCGGCAGCACTGAATGAAAAAATGGAAGCTTTCTTTTCTCCGGATCATATTTACCGTATCGACCACTATCTGGGAAAAGAAATGGTGCGCAATATCCAGACAATCCGCTTTGCCAACCCTATTTTCAGCAACGTATGGGATGCGGAGCATATTGAGTGCATCCAGATTTCCGCGCTGGAAGAAGTGGGTGTGGAAACCCGCGGCGGCTATTATGACCACAGCGGAGCCTTGAAGGACATGATGCAGAACCATTTATTCCAAATCCTCTCCATTGTTGCCATGGAACAGCCCCGGAGCCCTGCAGTGGAGGATATGCATCAGGAACAGATGAAGGTGCTTGCGGCGCTGGTTATGCCGGAGGATATTTCCGGCAGTATGGTTCTGGGCCAGTATGAAGGCTATCGCGGGGAGCCATCTGTAGCGGCGGATTCCCATACCGAAACCTATGCGGCAGTACGCCTTTTGTTGGACAACGAAAGATGGAAGGGGATGCCTTTTTATATCCGGACAGGAAAGAAGCTCGGGGAAAGGGAAATGCAGGTGGCAATTGTGTTCAAAAGTCCGTCACCGGAGGCGGAATCCAATATCCTGAACATCAGGATACAGCCTACGGAAGGAGTATATCTGCAGTTCAATATCAAGAGACCGGGAGAAACGGAGGAAATCATTCAGGCAAAAATGGACTTCTGCCAGAGCTGTTCCGTGGAACACCATCTGAATACCCCGGAAGCCTATGAAAGACTGATAGGGGCCTGCTTTAAAGGAGAACGTTCCTGGTTTTCCCAGTGGGATCAGGTGGGGTTAAGCTGGAAATATGTGGATGCATTGAAGGATGCGTACCGACGAAACGGACAGCCCGTCTTTTCCTATGAACAGGGATGCAGCGGACCGAAGGAAGCGGAACAGCTCCTTGCGGGGTATGGACATTTGTGGTTTGATAAGTAGAAGATATTTCCGATGAAAGTACGGTTAACTCATATAGTGCTGATTTATATAGTGCGGCCCTCTGCCATGGCAGGGGCCGTTATTTATTGCCTTTTACAGATTGTCGGATAAAAATATCGGGTAATCAGATATGTCATAACAATCGGCAAGTTACATTGTCAGGATCTGTTTTTATGTTATAATGAAGATATGCTACTACTGGTATATAGATTGTAACCAATAATACATAACATGCCAGGTAAGAATTTTCAGTGATAAGGAATCGGGTGTAAAATGAAAAAACTGCAGTTTATGCAATCGGGATATTTCATCTTGTTAACTTCTTTTTTCGTAGTCTTTTTATTTGCAGTATTCAATATTTTTACTATCAAACGTTTCAATCAGAGAATCGAAGAGATTTATAAAAATTCACTGAATTATTCCAGTAATTATTGGGCGGATCAATTTTATGTGGCTAACAGAGAGCTGACTTCCCTGATCAATAAAAATGACAATACGGATTATAACCTGATCTGTGATTCTGAGGATGCTGCAGTGATTGCAGAAAGAAGTTCCGATTTACAGAGGGATTTAACCAATCTGTCTATCCTCAATGATAATCAGATCGTTTATTTTGTCTTTATACCGGATAAGGATATCATGCTGTCTTCTATTTCCTATCTGGATTATTTTCAGGAAGAAGAAAATGAAGAATTAAAAAGATACATTTTAAATACACAAGTTAATAATTCAGCTGAATGGAAGGATATCAGATTGGGAGACAATTATTATTTCCTTCATCTCTATGAGCGAAAGGGAGGATTCGGAGGCTGTTACATCAGCTGTGAAAATGTTCTGCGGGATATCATGCCTCAGGATCAGGAAAGTAATGTTTACCTTTTAAACATGGATGGCTCAGTGTTCTATGAGCCGAATGTAGCGATAGAGTATAAAAATTGTTTCGTTTTTTCAAGGGCAATAAGGATGATTAATAAGAAAATATGTATTGAAATACCTCATGTCAATTTCGTCAGCAGTGGTTCTTATCTGTTTATCATCATTATTATCGCAATTATTGCTTCCATTCTTTTAATATGTATTGCATTATTTTATCAGCAGCAGTCGGTTTTCAGGCCTTTGACCAAGCTTAAAAATGCAATGGAAGAATTCAGCGGCGGCAACACGGAAGTCAGACTGAAGGATCGCACATCAAATCATGAAATAACCGTTTTATATAATACCTTCAACCATATGGCGGAACAGATTATCAATTTGAAAATCGATGTATATAAGACAAGTCTTGAAAAAGAAAAGATATATAATCAGTTTTTACGAGTACAGATACAGCCTCATTTTTATACAAACATATTGAATTTGATTTACACGCTGGCAAGCATTAAGGATTATAGTACGATAAAGGATCTTACAAAAAAGATGGCAGAGTATTTCCGGTACCTGTTATCCTTAAAGGATGATTTTGTATATCTGGAGGATGAACTGCAGTGCATAGCCCGATATGCGCAGGTGCAGAAAATCAGATATCAGGATAATTTCCAGCTGAAAATAACTTGTAATGTGGATGCAGATATGGAAAAAATACCGCCGCTCCTGATCCAGACCTTTGTTGAAAACAGTATCAAGCACAATATTATGCTGGTGCATGATTTGGAAATTACCTTGCTGATTGAAGAATCAGAAGATCTGCTCCATATCACAGTTAAAGATAATGGTCTTGGATTTCCCGGGGAAATACTGGACAGGCTGAGCCGGGATGAAGATATTGAAGAGGATGGCAGCCATATCGGAATTGTCAATGTGAAAAACCGTCTTCAGGTGCTGTACCCGAGACATGCTGAAGTCGTAATACAAAATGAATCGAAAGGTTGCCGCGTTGATATCAGTATTCCGAGATTCAGGAAGGATGAAAATGCAGAGCTATGAATATATTAATTGTTGACGATGAAGTGATAGTGGTTAACCTGCTGAAAAAACATATCGACTGGCAGAGCCTGGGTATGAACGAGGTGTTTACTGCTTATACGGCGATGGATGCCAGAGAGATTGTATCCGGAAATAAGATAGATATTATTGTCTGTGATATTGAAATGCCTCAGGAAAACGGACTTTTTTTTCTGGCATGGGTGAGAGAATCCTTTCCTGATATCGTGAAGATTATATTGACGGGATATCCGGATTTTAAATATGCTCAGGATGCTATCAATATTGGCGTTGTAAAATACTTATTAAAGCCTGTCGGTTTTGAAGAACTTTCGGAGACTGTCAGGCTCGCTGCTGATGAAATTAATAAAAGGAAAAATGAAAAGCTTCAGATATCCTCCGGCCGGCAGCAGGAACCTAAAAGAGAAGAAAAGATATTTTATACCAATCTGCTTACCGGAGATATTCTGCCCTTTCCGGAATTTATTGACAAAGCTCTGAAGATGGGATGTCTTAACAGAGAGGAACTGGAGCCGAAGGGGCTGGTATACATCCGTCTTGCGGGTGCTCAGGTAGAAATGAAAAATAACAGCATTTTATTGTTTGCGTTAAGCAATATTGCAGAAGAACTTTTTCCCGATATAACAGAAGTGCATTTGTGGGATAATATATTCTGGATCGTAAAAACGGAACATGACAGAACACAGCTGTACGAAATGTGCGAATTATTTATGTCCAAACTGAAGGATCGGTTTCCGGGAGAGATTTTCGCATATTTTATCTATCATATCAGTCTGGAAACATTATCGGAACGATCGAAGGACTTAAAACATGCAGCCATGCAGTATCGGAATGTGGGGCAGTTCATATACGATGTAGATGATTTAATTGAATCGGTAATGGACACGGAAAACGGAGAGCAGCATCCATCCGCATGGGCCGTTGTAGAAAACGTTAAGGATTATGTTCATGAGCATTATGCGGAAGATATCAGCAGACAGGATATTGAGTCCTCCGTCCATCTGAACGGTGATTATCTAAACCGTATTTTTAAAAAAGCAACCGGCTATTCACTGGTTCAATATATCCAATATTACCGGATACTGGTTTCCAAACGCCTTCTGGCAGAACAGAAGTGTACGATTACAGAGGCGGGGACTAAGGTGGGTTTTGATACGCCTTCCTATTTTGCAAAAGTATTTAAAAAATGGACGAATATGACTCCCAATGAATATTATAACAGTATAGATTCCAGGTAAAGCAAAAGTCGAAATTGTTCTAGTCTTTGGTCGGTTTTGTTGTTGAGACAAAGCCGGCTTTTTTATTACACTTTAGTTGTAAAATAAATCGCACAAAAAACCAAGGAGGGAATTATGTTACGGAAAAAGATTAGTATCTTATTGACAGCGGCAATGCTGACCGGGCTTATGGCAGGCTGTGGTTCAGCAGAGAAGAATCCGGTGGAAAGCAGTATGGCCGGAGAGAGTACGGAAAAACAGATTGGGGAAGAAAGTGCCGGGGATTCAGGGGAACAGGCAGAAGAAACAGATTTATCAGGGCAGGAGCCTTATACGGTAAGAATTGTAGCGGATGGCTTTGGTTCGGAAGAAGCCTGTGCGGAAATCGGGGCGGCTGTTTCGGAGATTACAAAAGCGAAGTTTAATACGGAGGTTGAAATTGTACGTTATGATTTTGCAACCTATGTGGATAAAGTACAGACAGAGTTGGCTTCCGGTGAAAAAATTGATTTGCTGGGTGGTGTCTCTCAAATTCCAATCCCCAGTGCTGCAAGCCAGGGGCAGGTTATTGCACTGAATGAACTGCTGGAATCAGACGGGCAGGATATCCTTGCAGATATCAGTGATGAGGATTTGGCTTCAACATCTATCGATGGACAGGTTTATGCAGTCCGTAATAATAAAGAATTGGGACTGGGGCTTGGGTTTGCATGTAATACAGAAATGCTGGAATCTCTTGGCATTGATTACAGTAATATTATGACAGAAGCTGATATGGAACCTATTCTTCAGGCAGTAAAAGAAAAATATCCGGATGTATACCCTCTTGCTTCCGACAGTGGTTCTATGGGTGATTATATGTATGCAATAGACTGGCTGGGAAGGGACTTCGGTGTATTAATAGATTCATTCAGCGATGATACTACAGTAGTCAATTTTTTTACATCGGACGAATACTATGAACTGTGTAAACGCAGACATGAATGGTCCCAAAATGGGCTGATTATGCCTGATGCAAGCATCAATACGGAACAGGTTACTAGTCTTGTCGGAGCAGGAAAAGCTTTTTGTGCAACTACTGAAACGAAACCCGGCATAGAATCTCAATGGGAAAGAAATACAGGAATAGATATAACTATAATCAATATTGTTCCATATTATACAACAACAAGTAATCTGAATAATTATTGGTATATTCCTTATACCAGTGAACAACCGGAAAGAGCAATGCAGATTTTAAACGAAATGTATTCCAATCCGGATGTGGCTAATCTTCTCATTTATGGTATCGAAGGTAAGTACTATGAATTCGTAGATGAAGAAAATGGTGTTATTGGTTATCCGGAAGGAGTGACCTCCGATGATCTTGGCTGGACTGTTGCTGCATGGCATTTCCCCAATGAGTTAATTGCACATAAGTGGGTTACGGATGGTCCTGATATATGGGCGGATACCATTCAGTTCAATAAAGACTGCCAGCCGTCGACTGCTAAAGGATTTGTATGGGACAGTATGGATGTAACCAATGAGGTGGTGGCATGTACAACAGTACTAAATAAATATAAAAAAGGGCTGGAAACAGGAGATGTGGATCCTGACACTGTGTGGGAACAGATGAAACAGGAGTTTGAGGAAGCTGGTATTCAAAAAATCCTGACGGAAAAGCAAAAACAGTTGGATAACTGGTTAGCTGATAATAAATAATCCATATATTTAGTATCTGGTATTACGGCACTATGTTTTGGTAGGTATGACGTAATGCCAGATACAGAATATTTATTGTGAATGTAAACGGAGTAAGTATGAAAAAAAAGAAAAAAAGGATTCATTTGAATTTGGCATTATATTGTATGCTGATACCAGGGTTTGTTTATCTGCTGTTTAATAACTATATACCAATGACATTTACTGTGATTGCCTTTAAAAAATTTAATTTTCAGAAAGGTATATGGGGAAGTGATTTTATTGGTCTGGATAATTTCAAGTCTCTTTTTTCTACAAGAGATTCCTGGATTATACTGCGTAATACAGTGGGCTATAATCTGATTTTTATTGCTGTCAGTTTGTTTATGGGGTTAGCTGTTGCTATTTTGCTGGATGAACTCAGCTCTAAAAAGGGGAAACGCCTTTATCAGATGACATATCTTATTCCTTATATGATATCCATAACTGTGGTGAGTTATATTGTCTATGCGCTGTTGAGTACAGATACCGGATTTATAAATAACAGTATTCTTATACCATTAGGGAAGAAAGGAATTTCCTGGTATGCCCGGCCCAATTACTGGCCATTTATTCTTGTAGCTGTGAATCAGTGGAAATGGCTTGGATATAATTCCATAATTTATTATTCATCTGTCATAGGTATCGATTCAAGCTATTATGAAGCGGCAACTATAGATGGTGCGACGAGATTTCAGCGAATCAGATACATAACTGTCCCGTTAATACGGTCTACTATCATTACAATGACCCTTTTGCAGTTGGGAAGCATATTCCGTTCGGATTTCGGTCTGTTTTATCAGGTGCCGATGGACAGCAGTGCACTGATGAATGTGACAAATACAATAGATACATATGTTTACAGGGGAATCAAAAGCGTAGGTACGTTGGGAATGTCATCAGCTGCAGGCCTGTACCAGTCCGTAGTTGGTTTTGTATTGATATTAGTGGCTAACGGCATTGTAAGAAAAATTGACAAGGACAGTGCTATATTCTGATTTGCAGGAAAGGTCTGTTATTTTCAGAGAGGTTAAAATGGTAAAAAGAGATAAAGTATTTCAGATAACCGATCATATTATATTATTTTTATTGGCATTGTTTTGTATTCTGCCATTACTATTGCTTTTTTCATCGTCATTCAGTAATGAAACGGCGATTCTTCACGAAGGGTATCATATTCTTCCAAGAGAATTTGACTTAACAGCTTATAAGTACATTTTAAATGGTTCAAGCGGGATATTACGTTCTTATGGCATTTCTGCCATAATTACAATTGTAGGGACACTGGGTAATCTGTTCCTTACAATTCTTTACGCATATCCTATTTCCCGGGGAGATTTAAAAGGGCGAACCTTCTTTTCTTTTTTCCTGTTTCTCACAATCTTATTTAATGGAGGGCTTATTCCCACATATATGATGTGGACGAATACATTTCATATAAAGAATTCTTATTTGGCTTATATTTTACCCAATCTGCTGATGAATGGTTTTTTTGTCATCATGGCCAGAAATTTTTTTACCGCCAACATACCTGTGGCATTGCTGGAATCAGCAAAAATAGATGGTGCCGGGGAATTCCGTATACTGCGGGATATTGTGCTGCCGATGTCAAAACCCATTCTGGCAACCCTGGGCCTGTTTGTGTCTCTGAATTATTGGAATGACTGGCAGAATGGACTGTATTATATCAGCAATGATAAAAGGTATACGATACAGGTATTACTGAACAGAATGCTGTTGGATACTTTATACATGCAGCAAGGTCTGGCAAAGACGGTTAACAGCAGTATCGGCGCTTCCATGCCGACTGCAACACTTAAAATGGCTATTGCCGTTCTGGGAGCGATTCCGGTGTTGATAATTTTCCCGTTTATTTCCCAATACCTTTCCGGAGGTATCGTAGTAGGATCCGTAAAAGGCTAATAATAAAAGAAGAGAGGAGGAAATAATTATGCTTTTTGAAAGCTTTAAACAAGGTATTAATCTGGGAGGGTTTCTGTCACAATACGAATTAATAGCGGATGCCGGTTCGGAAGAATCACTGCATAATCATTTTGAAACATTTATTACGGAAGACGATATCAGACGAATTGCTTCATGGGGATTTGATCATGTCAGAATCCCCATGGATGGTTATTTGTTTTATAATTCTGAGAAAAAGAATTTGAATACAGAACCATTGGAATATCTGGATCGCTGTGTGGAGTGGTGCGCAGTGCATGGTGTGAATGCGGTAATTGATCTGCATAATATAAAAGGACATATCTTTGGTGAAATGGACCGCCCTACACCTCTTATGACAGAAGCAGAACTTAGAGATGATTTCTGCAGATTTTGGGGAAAGATGGCAGATCATTTTAAAGACTGTCATAAAATTGAGCTTATGTTTGAGCTGTTTAATGAAATTACGGATTCCACAGGATACATGTGGAATAAACTATATAAGCAGGCTGTTAAAGAGATCCATAAGGCAGATCCCGAACGCTGGATATTGGTGGGTACGAATTTTGTTAATAGTGTGGGATATCTTGATCGTCTTGATCTGCTGGAAGAACCTTATGTGTTTTACAATTTCCATTATTATGAACCTAATGTATTTACCCATCAGAAAGCACATTTTTCTGAGGAATTTCGCACATGGAATCAGACACTTGCTTATCCTGGTGATATGACGGACTATATTACTTTTCTGGATACACATAAAGAATTCAAAAAGGAACATCCTTTGATGTCAAAAGATACAGTCTGTAATGATAAAAAACTGATGCAGAAACTTCTTTCAGACGCAGAGAAATTTATGGAATATTCCGGCTGTGAACTATACTGCGGGGAATTCGGAGTAATTGATTCTGCACCGGAGGAAGAGGCTGTTAAATGGATCCGGGATTTTATAACTATTTGCAACAGACTGAAAATAGGCCATGCTATGTGGAATTATAAATGTCTGGATTTTGAACTTGTAGATATGAATAATCAGGTAGTGAGACCTGAGGTACTGGAAGTGCTGAAAGAACTGAATAGTTTAGCAGTGAAGAAATAAAAAACAGAAAATAACATTTTATAGAAAGAGGTCCGGCGAGCCTATTCATTAGTGTATAAAAGTTTACACTTATGGATAAGTTCGGCCGGCTGAGACTGTCTATATAACTGGGTATTGTCGTAAATTGGTATGTACCCGGTTCCCTTTTTCGGCACTCCGCGATTTGGTTTTACCTATGTTTGCATGACGGTTTTTTCCAAAATACGACGTTTGTTTATATGAATAGTA
>NZ_MPDJ01000002.1:322259-420577 GCF_001881565.1 Eisenbergiella tayi | reverse complement strand
ATTTATTTACCAATTTATTCCACTTACATGCAGTATTGTCAGTAATGCTGATACCTATTCAAAAAAGAGGTGTGTCGAATAATCTGCAAGTGATACACAGTTTATTTGACACACCCGGCCGGCTTTTTCCCGTAAGTGTCTTATTTATTCAAAGCTTTTCGATAATACAGAACCAGCTGCTCTTCCAGAATTTCAGACATAACAAATTTATCATATCCCCAATGCAGATATATGGCCAGATTTCTTGTTTCACGAGCCTCCACGCCTATAGTGAGGTACTTATAGCCATTTTGGGCAGCATAGCTTTCCATCATATGCACAAGGGCTGATATATATCCCCTTCCTTCGTATTCCTTACGGATGCGAAGTGCATTTACGTTTGCCGTGGTTTTATTGTCAGCAAGCTCAGTTCTTCCGCCGACAGCCCCGCATTCAGGTGAAAAAATAAGGGTTCCCTCACCGACCGGTCTGCCATCACAGAGGATGACAAAGGTATATGCATCGCCGTTTTGATTATAGGAAATATATGTATCCTTCCACATACGCCAGCGCTCATTGCCGTTGTTATCAGCGATATTCATATCCCATATCTGTTCAAGATCTTCGGGGGTTGCTTTTCTGTATTCTACATTCATATTGGAATCGACTCCTATGTTAGATTGCTCAAATTATATCATGTTTAAAAATATATGGCTATATTACTTTTTCATACATAAAACAAATGTATATATTTTTAACATGATCTATAGTATGATATAAATAATTCGCAGAATTATCAGCTGTTTTTATAGAAAGGGAATGGTCAAAGACCACACTTTATAAATGTATTAAATAAAATCAGGGAGGGCGAAAGCAATGGATTTCAGAAAAACGTTTGACAGGATACCGGACCAGTTTGATAAGTGGAGGCCGCGCTATTGCGACGAACTTTTCAGGGATATCATCGAATATGCCAATATCGGCCCGGGTAAATCGGTGCTTGAAATCGGACCCGGAACGGGGCAGGCTACGGAACCGTTCTTAAAGACGGGCTGCGATTATCTGGCAATCGAACTGGGCGAGCATTTTGTGGACTTTACAAAAAAGAAGTTCGGTACCTATGAAAATTTCCATATCGTAAATGATGACTTTGAAACTCATGATTTCGGTGAACGCAATTTTGATTTGGTCTTTTCTGCGGCTACGATCCAGTGGATACCGGAAGAGATAGGCTTCCCCAAGGTTTTTAATCTTCTGAAGAATGGCGGAGCGTTAGCCATGTTTATGACCTATACGGATGAAAAGACATCGAATGGCTCATTATACGATGAAATACAAAAGGTATATGATGAACATTTTCATGTGGAAACAAGATACACATGCAGCTTGAATTACGATAATGTTGTTAACTACGGATTTGTTGATTTGAATTACCGGGACTGGAAAAAGACCAGAATATATAATGCAGATGAATATGTGGAATATCTGTCCGGCACGCAGGTGGAGCATATTACATTACAGGAGCCATATAGGTCGAATTTCAACAATGGAGTCAGAGAAGCAGTTATCCATGCGGGAAACAGAATCATTCTGGATGACACAATTGCATTATATCTGACCCGAAAGCCCTGATTATATAAAAATGAACTATCCTGCAGAGGCATTAAAATGGGGCCGCATGCGAGTGCAGCCCTTTTATTGTTCCTGTTTCCCTGATGCAAAACGGAAATGGGGAAATAAAAGAGGCAAGGCAACCAAAAGTGCCATAACTATATAGGATGCAGAGAAGATATACATACACTGATCAATGGTGTATTTCTCTGCAACTCTGCCCAGCACATTATTCCCAAGAGAATCACCCAGGCTTCCGCAGACAGATATGAGCGCAAGCTCAAATCCTTTTTGTTCCTTTCGGATAAAGCCGATTCTTTCTTTGGGAATACCCACAAAGGTACAGGATATAGATACACTGCATATAAGGAATACAACCATAAATATAGTGGGCGTAGGGGATTTTATGAGAAACAGTCCGCCTAATGCAGTGATCAGAAGGAAAAGAATATTGAATTTCACTACATTTACTTTGTCTACCACACGGCCTGCCAGCATATAAGTGGGTGCGCCTATCAGTTCATCCATAGACATAAGTATTCCTAATTTAGCTGGAGAAAAAAGTAGTATATTGTAGCAGTACATGGGTATGATAAAACTCCACATGGGCCCTGCTACGAAGGACTGGATAAAAACCAATACACAGAAAATCAGTATTCTTTTATTAATGGATTTGAAGATCTGCAATATGGGAAGCCTTTCCCCATGCATACATTGGTTATTCTTCAGACCTATGGCGGCCCAGAGAGTAGATGCTATCAGCAGAAAACTGCATATGTAAAGAGCATATTCCCCTTCTTTGAATTGATACAGCAGACCGGATATCATTCCGCCTACACTGGCCAGCAGGGAGGATATCCCCTGTACGGCTCCGTATATTTTCCCATATTCTCCGCTGTTTGCCATTTCCATTACATAGGAACCGCTTACCGCAAGGAATATCCCCCGGAAGATACCCAGTGCAGCCATTAATACGGTAAAGGTCAATAGCCTGTCGGCTTTAGCCAGAAGAACACATACGATCCCAAGCCCGGCGAGAGCAGTGAGGATAAAATTTTTGGTTCCGAGCATATCGGAAAGATGCCCAATCAACAGTTTAATGACCATTAGGCCTATTGCAACAGCAGACATGGCACTTCCTATCTTGCTGTAGCTGAGCCCGTGATCCACCATCCTGAGCGGAATAACGGTCATAACTACATTATATCCGAATGAAATCAATCCGGATATAAGGGTAAAGCCTATAAATTCCCGGTTGGCTTTATGCTCCTTCATATTCAATTTCCCCCTTCACAGATCGAACACTTGTTCAGATTATATTAGCACATATGTTCGATATGTGCAAGGCGAGATAATTAAATGACGGGAAAAAACAGTATAAAACATTTACAACCTTTTTCATCCGTCCTTCTGTTGCTATAATGAACCTAAGGTTAACCGAAGAACAAGAAGGAGAGAAAAACCAGAATGAATAATAAAGAATTAATTACAAAATGGGTACTGGAAAAGGTGGAAGAGGAATATAAGGATGACATCGCACTGGTAGTTTCCCACAATACCCTTCGCCTGGAATCAGAAAAGGGAACTCCCTCAGTAAGTTATTTTATCCCAATTACAGACAAAGGCCGCCGGTTCGCCCGCACATTTATTTTAGATGGCGTCGGAATAGATCTCTGGGGAATTGAATGGGAGCGGATGGAGCAATTCGCCGATTTGAATGAGTATAATATCTCCTGCCTGGCGGATTCGCAGGTACTCTATGCGAGAACGCCTGAGGACAGAGAGCGGTTTGAAAATTTAAAGAAACGCCAGGCGGAGAATCTTTCCAATCCGGTTTTGATGCGGGCACATGCCCTGCAGGCATTGGAGCAGGCAAAACAGATTTATCTGAATATGCTGTTTTCCAAAGGCAGTGATGTGAAGCTTGGGGCGGGTTACGTTCTGGATTATACCGCCCAGGCAATCGCTTTTTCCAATTGCCGGTATTTCAAAGAAGCCCAGGCGGAGCAGCTGGAGGAACTTTCCCGGATGGAACATGTGCCGGAGCAATTTGCCCCGGGGTATCTGGCGGTGATACGGGAAAAAGAAGAAGAAACCCAGAAGAAACAATGTTATGAACTGATTCATTTGGTACAGGACTTTTTAGAGAGGCCGGAAGCCCTTCAGCCGCAGGAAAAGAATTTTCAGGATTTGGCAGACTGGTATTGTGAGCTGTCCTACACATGGCTCAGAATCCGCTGTTACTGCAAAGCGGGAGACAGCACAAAGGCTTATATGTGGGGGATCATGCTGCAGGAAGAATTGAATCGTGTCTGTTACGATTTCGGAATCCCTAAGATGGAACTCATGAAAGAGTTTGATATTTCACGGCTTGAGGAATTTGCCGGGTATGCAGACAGCCTGGAACAGGAAATGCGGAAAATAATTACGGAAGGCGGCGGGAAAATACGGGAATATCGGAATTATGAGGAGTTTTTAAATGAAGTATAAAAATGCACAGGATATTCTCCCGGATAAATTACTGCGGGAACTGCAGCAATATATTTCAGGCGGTGTCCTCTATGTCCCCAGTGCAGATACGAAAAAATCATGGGGAGAGGTTTCCGGCGCCCGGACATATTATAAACAGCGGAATGAAGAAATCCGGGAAAAGTACCGGGAGGGATGTACGGCTGAAGAATTGGCGCTGAACTATGGTCTGTCCGTTGAGGCTATCCATAAAATTGTATAAGGTTTTGTCCTTTCGAAAAAGGCTTTATGAAATTGAGAGATTGAGAAACCCTTCAAACTGATGTAAGATAAGTTTACACAGTCTGAAGGGTTTCGTTTTCATGAAAATATTTATTTATAGCAAAATAAATGTCGTAATTATGTCAGGAGTAATGAGCTATGATCTATCTGTCGCATTTTTCGTTCCCGCATGTGGAAAGGGAATATGATTTTCTTCTGTCCCAGAAAAGAACCTGCTATGATACCTATTACCCCTTTCAAATTCTTTCCAGGCACCAGTTATCCATGCTGGACTTTGAGCCTGTCACGATTTTGTATGGGGGAAATGGATCGGGAAAGACAACCGTACTGAATGTGATTGCGGAAAAACTGAAGCTTCACAGGGACACCCGATATAACCGTACCAATTTCTTTGAAGATTATACAGATATGTGTTCCTGTGAGCTGGAACAGCCGCTCACTGATGACAGCAGGATTATCACCAGTGATGATGTCTTTGATTTCATTCTGAATCTGCGCAATATCAACGACGGGATCGATCGGAAAAGGGAAGAACTTTTTGAAGATTATCTGGAAACGAAATATTCCAGCTTCCGGATGAATTCGCTGGAGGATTATGAGCAGCTGAAAAAGGTTAACATGACGCGAAGCAAGACCCAGTCCCGTTATGTGCGGAAACAATTGATGGGAAATGTGAGGGAACATTCCAATGGAGAAAGCGCCTTTCTTTATTTTTCTGAGAAAATAAAGGAAAACGGGCTTTACCTGCTGGATGAACCGGAAAACAGCCTGTCGCCGGAAAAGCAGCAGGAGCTGGTACGGTTTCTGGAGGATTCCGCGCGCTTTTACGGATGTCAGTTCCTTATTGCTACACATTCGCCTTTCCTTTTGTCCATCCGTAATGCAAAGATTTATGATATGGATGAGGAGCCTGTGGATGTGAAACGATGGACACAGCTTGGGAATGTACGTGCTTATTATGATTTCTTTAAAAAGCATGAAGGTGAGTTTTATTGAGGGAAGGCAGCCTTTTAGGAATAAATCAACCGGAATCGGAAAGAGTTGCGTATACTATGCTGTTCAGATATAATATGAGCATGGAAGCGCTGGCTGGTGAAGTTTATCTCAATTAAGGAGAATGGATATGGACAATCGAAATACGGAACAACTGGCAGTTCCATTGGAAAAAGAGCAGGAAAGCGGCAGGTATGGCTCTATTCTGAATGTTCTGAAGATATCAGCCATATGTTTTTTGCTTGATGATGATTTGACTGTTCTGGAAGCCAGTAATTCTTTTTATGAGAAAACGGGTTATTCGAAAAAAGAGTTTCAGACTTGTTTCCAAACGATGCGAGGATACTACCGGGAGTACCCGGAGGATTGGGAAGCTATAAGGGACAGGCTGGTATATTCTGCGGAAAATGGCGGGGCGGATACGGCGCTGAATGTTCGTATGCCGCGGAAAAGCGGCGGTTTTTCGTGGGTCAATATTTCGTTGACACTGACGGAAAAAAACGGGGATGGCTATTGGATATGTCATGCGGTTTATACGGATAACAGTACAGGAAGCATGACCAGGCAGGAGGAATGCCGCTGCTGGAAGAAACGGGCCCAGTATTTCAAATGGGTTTTGGATGAGTACATGGACAATGTTTATGTTGCGGATATGGAAACCTATGAACTTTTATTTGTAAACAAGACTTCCTGCGATACGCTGGGGCTTACGTTAGATGAAGTGCTGGGACATAAATGCTATGAGATCATACAGGGGAGGACTTCGCCGTGTCCTTTTTGTACCAATAAATATCTGAGTGAGGACGAATTCTATGAATGGGAGTTCCATAACCCGTTTTTAAAGCGGACATACATGATTAAGGATCGTATTGTTGACTGGGAAGGGCGTAAGGCCCGTCTTGAAATGTCCCATGACAACTACAGCCTGGAATTTAAGCTTGCCAAAAAGGAACTGGATCGGGAAGCTATTCTGCGTTCTGTTCCCGGCGGGCTGGTGAGGGTGGATGCGCGGGATATGGGGACAATTCTTTGGTTTGGCGGGGATTTCCTTGATATTATAGGCTACACGGAGCAGCAGTTTAAAGAGGAGCTTCATTCTCAGATGGCCTATGTGTATCCGGAAGATATTCCCCGCGCGCTGCAGGTGATGAGAGGGGCGAAAGAGACGGGAAAGGATGCCGTTATAGAAGCCCGTATTGTTACCCGCGCCGGAAAAATAAAGATTTTGATGGTTACGCTGAGCTATGTGGGCAGTGAAGACAGCTGGGATGGTATCGAATCATTTTACAGTGTGGGTATCGATGTGACAGAGGAAAGGGAAGAGAAGGCGAGGCAGCGTAAGGCGCTGGAAGAAGCCTATCAGGCCGCGCGGGTGGCGAGCTCTGCCAAAACCAATTTTCTGTCATCCATGTCTCATGACATCCGTACGCCTATGAATGCCATTATGGGAATGTCCGCTATCGCACAGGCGAATATCAACTCTCCGGAAAAAATAAAAGACTGTCTGGATAAAATAGATACTTCAAGCAGACATCTTCTCGGCCTGATCAATGAGGTCCTGGATATGTCGAGAATCGAAAGCGGCAAGATTGCCCTGATGCCGCAGCTGCTCAGCCTGCCGGAACTGATACAGAACGTGCTGGATATGTGCCAGCCGCTTATGACAGAAAAACAGCAGCATTTTAAGCTCAGTATCGCACAGATCCGTCATGAAAAAGTGAAGGCGGACGGCGAACGTCTCAGGCAGATTCTGATGAATATATTGTCGAATGCCATAAAATATACGCAGGCGGACGGAATTATTGAACTGAGGGTCAATGAACTGAATTCCTCTGTTTTTGGGAAAAGCCAGTATGAATTTATCTGTGCGGATAACGGCATTGGAATTTCCCGCGAATTTATCCCATCTGTCTTTGAACCTTTTTCAAGGGCTGAAGATCCCCGTATCAGTAAGGTTCAGGGGACTGGCCTCGGAATGGCTATCACCGAAAATATTGTCCGTATGATGAATGGGACAATTACTGTGGAAAGTGAACTGGGAAAAGGAAGTAAATTTACGGTTTCCATACCTCTGGAGGTGTGCATGGGGGAGGAGGCCGGAAACACTGAACCCGTGGAGCTGTCAGTGCTGTCTGTGAGTGAAAGGGATAAAAAAGAACCGGTAAAGAGGGCTGAGAATAGTAAGTTATGCGGCGGACGGATTCTTTTAGCGGAAGATAACGAGATTAACCGTGAAATTGCGGTGGAGCTGCTTGAAATGCAGGGAATGGAAGTAACAGCCGTGGAAGATGGGAAGAAGGCGAAGGAAGTCTTTGAAGCATCGGCACCGGGGGATTACATAGCAATATTGATGGATATTCAGATGCCGGTTTTAAACGGTTATGATGCTGCTTCTGAAATTCGGGCAATGAACAGAAAGGATGCGCAGGAGATACCCATTATTGCCCTTACGGCGGATGCTTTTGCGGCAGATGTGGCTAAGGCACGCAGTGTCGGGATGAACGACCACGTGGCGAAGCCTCTGGAAATAAACCGCCTGCTGGAGGTTTTGCAAAAATGGATTTGAAAAGAAGGTAAATGACTGTGGATGTATGGTCATTTACCTTCTTGGTTTTACTTATATTTATAATCAGGTATCGTTTTTTCCTTAAAATTCATCACAGGAAGGAGAACTCCCCTGATTGTGCAATTTCCACGAAAGACAATTGGAGAGAGCTTCCCTTAAGCGTTCAATGGAAATGGGTTTGGCCAGATGGCCGTTCATTCCTGAAAGTCCTGCATGCTTGACGTCTTCGGCAAACGCATCGGCTGTCATAGCTATGATTGGCAGTTCATCTATCCTTTCCTTTCCGGAGGCCCGGATTTCCCTGGCAGCATCATAGCCATTTAATATGGGCATCTGAATATCCATAAAAATAATATCATAATAGAGAGGCGGATGGGATAAAACAGCGTTCACAGCTTCCCGTCCGTTTTCTGCGGTTTCTACCCGGACATGAAGAATTTCCAGCATTTCCGTAGCTATCTGCCTGTTCAGTTCATTGTCTTCGACCAGAAGAGCCCGCAGTGTGGGGAAGTTTTCTTCCGTGGGATGTTTTTCAGGCGGGGATACGGCAGGTGTCCCGCATTTCGTAAGACAGATGGTGATGACAAAACGGGAACCCTTTCCATATTCACTTTCTACCTGAAGATCGCCATTCATCATAGAGATAAGATTTTTTACAATGGTCATTCCAAGGCCGGTTCCGGTTATTTTGCTGGTACGGCTGTCATCAGCACGGCTGAAGGGTTCAAAAATATGGGAAATATATTCCGGTTTCATTCCTATACCCGTATCCTCTACCGTGAAACGATAGGTGCCTACATGCTGCTCATTCTTTTTCAGCTCTTCCAGGGAAAAGGAAATGTTTCCTTCTTCGCCGGTATACTTGGAAGCGTTGTCCAGAATGTTGACCAGTATCTGCTCCAGCCGCTGCTTGTCTCCCAGAACCTGGGCATGAAGACTGTCGTCAATAATAAGGGAAAATTTCTGCCGTCTGTTTTCAACAGAAAGATGAATCATTTCTGCCACATCCCGAACCAAATCATTCAGGTTAAATTCACGTTCATCCAATTCAAGCATACCGCTTTCAATTTTGCTGACGTCCAGGACTTCGTTAATAAGGTTAAGCAGATGTGTGCCGGAAATCGTGATTTTCTGCAGGTAATCCTTCAGTTTATCTTCATCCTTCAGATGAAGCTGGGCTAATTGAGTCATACCGATAACGGCATTCATGGGAGTACGGATATCATGGCTCATCTTTGAAAGAAAATCACTTTTTGCCTGGTTGGCCTTTTCCGCCTTTTGCAGGGCGTCCTCCAGAAGAAGCTTGGAACGGCGCTCTTTTTCAAGAGTTTCCTCCTGTACCCGGCGATCCTCATCAATGTTTCTGGATAAGGTGATTTCAATCAGATCATCAGTATAGGGACTCACAACCTGAACCGCCTGTGTGAAATTCCAATGGTAAATGCCGTCTTCTCCGAGATGGGGAACCTCCATGCTTATAATACGCTCGCCTCTGGAAAAGGCATCAATCATAGATTGTCTGGAATATTTCCGTATAAATTCTTCCTGGTAATCCGGATGTACGGTGGTAAGCTCGGTTTCAATGAGCGTATCGAAACAGCCCTGTGCTCCCGGATTTTTAATCGGATAGCGGTTATATTCCAGCATATGAAAGGTATTTTTGGTCAGATTGACCGAAAGCAGCATCTGATATGCGATTTTGGCGGCTGTGGCTAACTGGCTGATCTCCACATTTTTCTGCTGTTCCAGGATATATTCTTCCTGGACATCCCGGAATACCAGAACGCACCAGTATTCTTCATCTCCGAGAGGGTCGATTTTGGCGGCAGTGAACTCCACCATATGGTAGCTGCCGTCATTGCTTATGCGGCGCAGCTTCCGTGTGATTTGTTTTTTCCCCTTTCCAAAATAGTACAGCAGGGCATTCCGTGAGAAATATTTATTGAAGGTATCCAGATCATCCGGATGCAGAGTCCGGAGAGCATATCTCTGGTTTTCCGCTGCAAATTTTCCCCGCTCCGGAATATCAGTCCACATCATATCCTTCTGGCAGTTTACATACGTATCAGCAGTCAGATTGGCTATAACACACTCACCGAATACTGTTACAAGGCTTTGAGCATACATCCTCTCAACTTTTTGCAGACCCTGCTCTTCTTCAAAATTCAGACGGTGCGGAGTCGCAGTGACAACTACCGCCGGAATATGGCCATCCCAGAGAATCCGGTTGGCAGTAACATCCACCGTGGTTTCCAAAAGCGGATCATAACAGACAATATGATTGGAAGAGTTTGTCCCCATTCCGTCCAGAGGGCAATTTGAGCAGACTTCGGGCCAGACCTTATGACATTCCGTTCCCAGGACCGCTTTGCCGCGGCTGGTATTCTGGCAGCGCTGGTTAAAATATAAGAGCTTGTGGCTGGTTTCTTCAATAACGTAAACACTGGTTTCTGTCAGTGCATTCAGCAGGTTGGACAGATTATCAGCAGACATAATTTGTACCCCATTCAGTTTGTGTGTATGATGATATGATTGATTTTATTTTGCAGAACAGTTATTTTTAATTTATTTATCTATGGTAATTATACACTTGCGTGTATGAAATAGGAAGATAATTCTTGGGAAGAGTTGAGGGGAATGAGGGGGAAGGGGTTACTGGATAGTGTTGAGAATAAAAATTGAAATTTGAGTAATTTACGAAATGGAGAAGAAAGTTTCTTATCATTTTGAAAAATATGTGATATACTTTTATTTATGGTATTAGGCTTTTGGAAGGTAAGTTTTTTGATGATATGAATGGAGGATTTGAGAAAATAGTTGGTCAATTGTGATATTTGAGAATTGAGTTATTTGGTGCGAATAGGAAGTGTACATGAAAATCCCGGGAGATTCGCACCTGAAAAATGGTGGATTTAATGGTGAAAAGATAGAAAATGATTAAAATGTGGTTATTGTGAGTGGGGATATTATAATATGTGTATAGATTGTTTTTAAAAATGAGATTGTTTTTTGGATGTTTTTGCTGTCGAAGCCTTTGCGGCTTCGTGGATTGAAATTGCTGTACAAAAGAGTGTGACTTTCAAAATTGAGTCGAAGCCTTTGCGGCTTCGTGGATTGAAATAGGTAAAAGCCAGCTTTACTCCACTGTGATATTATTGTCGAAGCCTTTGCGGCTTCGTGGATTGAAATTTGTAACCCTTAATCTTCCGGACAGCATAAGGCCGTCGAAGCCTTTGCGGCTTCGTGGATTGAAATCATACTCATTCTCTATCAGGCACCAGTGCTTATGTCGAAGCCTTTGCGGCTTCGTGGATTGAAATATCCAGGCTCCCCATGGCCTCTACCAGGCAATACGTCGAAGCCTTTGCGGCTTCGTGGATTGAAATGTTAATATCCTTTACCAAGCGATAATGCGGGAATTGTCGAAGCCTTTGCGGCTTCGTGGATTGAAATGTATATATTGATCCTTGTATTTGGGCCAACGCCGTCGAAGCCTTTGCGGCTTCGTGGATTGAAATTTCTTCCTCATTTGACACGGCAAAATGGACAATGGTCGAAGCCTTTGCGGCTTCGTGGATTGAAATCCTTACGAACGCCCCACCACATAAATACGATACCGGTCGAAGCCTTTGCGGCTTCGTGGATTGAAATGGCGCATGAAGGAGGCATGGAAACCATGAAGAAGTCGAAGCCTTTGCGGCTTCGTGGATTGAAATACTTCATCGTCGTTCATGTTTTCACCTCCTTGTCTTGTCGAAGCCTTTGCGGCTTCGTGGATTGAAATCTCCCGGCATAATATATCCTACCCGCCGGCAATTGTCGAAGCCTTTGCGGCTTCGTGGATTGAAATTTATAATCCATGGCTTTTATAACATCACGCCAGGTGTCGAAGCCTATGCGGCTTCGTGGATTGAAATCCAGCAAACGATGGAAAAATATAAAAAGGTTTTGAGTCGAAGCCTATGCGGCTTCGTGGATTGAAATATCTACCATACAGGTTCCGTAATCATTGTCATCTGTCGAGGCCTATGCGGCTTCGTGGATTGAAATAAACATGATCAAGGCATCGGGGGCCAGGCGGTCTTTGTCGAATCGGATGCAACTTCATGGATTGAATTAGATTAATATCCATAGAGTTCACATACTGCTCGAAGCCTTTACCGTGTCAAGTATCAAAAAATATTTCCAACATCTACATAAAAATAGTAATTATAAACAAAAAATATATTTCATGCTATAATTAGCAAGGTAAAATAAACAAAAAACACCACACTTTTGGAGGAACATTATGTTCTTAGCTCATATCAGTGAAGATAAGCTTCGTGAACAAAGTATTCTTGAGCATCTGGAGGGGACTGCTGAATTAGCAGGTGAATTTGCCTCTGCATTTGGATCTGAAGCTTGGGGATATGGCTGCGGCATGATGCATGATATCGGCAAATATTCCGATAGTTTTCAGAAGCGTATTCATGGGGGAAAGCTGACGGACCATGCCACTGCAGGTGCCAGGGAATTATATCAAAGACATAATTATGTCTGCGCATATTGTATATCAGGGCATCATACCGGACTTTTAGATGGAGGAAGTGCGGCCGACGTGGGAGGCGAAGCCACATTAATGGGCAGAATGCGGAAACAAACTGATGATTATCAGGAATTCCGAAAGGAAGTTAAGATTCCTGTATTTCCTCCGCCTCCACTCAAACAGCTTGGAAAAGGCGGATTTAGTCTGTCTTTTTTTATTCGCATTTTATTCTCCTGTCTTGTGGATGCGGATTATCTGGATACAGAAAAATTTATGACTGACGGAACAATCAAAAGAGGAGTTTTCGATTCCATAGAAACATTATTCGACCGTTTGTTTCATCACGTAGAGCCATGGCTTGATCATGGCGATATATCCACCGTAAATGGAAGAAGGACACAGATACTTAAAGCTTGTCTGGAAAAAGGAAAAGAGAAGCAGGGTATTTTCCGGCTCACTGTTCCTACCGGCGGGGGAAAAACAATATCCTCTCTTGCCTTTGCTCTTCAGCATGCGGCAGAACATCATCTGGACAGAGTTATTTACGTAATTCCATACACGAGCATTATCGAACAAAATGCACAGGTGTTTAAAGATATCCTGGGGGAAAACAACGTTCTTGAGGATCATTGCAATGTAGTGTATGAGGAACCGGACAAACTGAATAAAATACAGCTCGCTTCTGAAAACTGGGATTGTCCTGTCGTGGTAACTACAAATGTCCAGTTCTTTGAATCTTTATTTTCCAATAAAACCTCCAAATGCAGGAAGCTGCATAATATAACAAACAGTGTAATTATTTTTGACGAGGCGCAGATGCTGCCCGTAAATTATTTAAAACCATGCGTTCAGGCAATCAGTGAGCTGGTATACAATTATCACAGTACGGCCGTGCTTTGTACTGCAACTCAGCCCTCCCTGCAATCTTTTTTCCCTCCCCAGCTGGAAGCGATGGAGATATGCCCTGAAATACAGGAGCAATATGCTTTTTTCAGACGGACGGTTTTCAGAAATGCAGGAGAAATAACAGAAGAATTTCTGGTAAATCAGTTAAAAGAACAAATACAGGTACTTTGTATTCTTAACAGCAGAAAAAAAGTTCAGCAGATATTTAATGAAATAAAGGAGACGGAGGGGACATATCATCTGTCGACATTTATGTATCCCAGGCATCGTAAAAAGGTATTGGCTGAGATTAGAAACAGACTGAAAATGGGACTTCCCTGCAGACTTATAGCTACAAGCCTTGTAGAAGCCGGAGTGGACTTTGATTTTCCGACCGTATTTCGGGAAATGGCCGGAGTGGATTCTATGATACAGGCAGCAGGAAGATGCAACAGAGAGGGAAAGAGAGCGAAAGAAGACTGTGTGACAACCATTTTTACTCTGGAAAATGCAGAAGAGCTTCATATTCCTCAGTCATTAAGGCTTCCGGTTTCTGTGGCACAGCAGGTTGCGGAGAAACAGGAAGATATTGCTTCTTTGGAAGCAATTGCAGATTACTTTAATCGTCTGTATCATTTCAGGGGAGAGAGCCTGGATTCCAAAAAAATTATAGAACAAATGGAAGCGGGTGGAAAATCGTTCCTGTTTCCTTTTGCTGCAGTAGCCGAACAGTTCAGGCTGATTGAAAATAATACCAGGACAATTTTGATAGACCGGGATCCGGAAGCGGAAATTCTGGTGGAGCGGCTCAGAAGAGGGGAATGCTCCCGTCAGCTTATCAGAGACATAGGGCAATATTGTGTAAATGTGTATGAAGAGGATTTTGAAAAATTGAACGGGGCAGGGAGATTGGAAGCTCTGGAACTTGGCTTTTTTATACTGAGAAATAAGGAACAGTATACGGAAGAAATGGGACTGCAGATAAAGGTGGAAAGAGGAGATGCAGTCATATTCTGAAATACAGTTGACCGTGATAAAGGGAGGAGGAAATACATGAGCCATGGAGTAAAAGTGCGGGTGTGGGGAGAACTGGCACTCTTTTCACGTCCGGAAATGAAGGTAGAGCGGTGCAGCTACGATGTGATGACACCTTCAGCAGCCAGAGGGATTCTGGAAGCAATATACTGGCATCCGGGAATGCGCTGGGAGGTTGATAAAATCTATGTCAGAAAGCCGATCCGTTTTACAAGTGTCCGCAGAAACGAGGTGAAAAGCAAGGTTCTTGCAAGTAATGTCCTGACAGTTATGAACGGAGGCGAAAAGCCACTTTACATCAGCAGCAAGGAGGAGATTGTGCAAAGAGCGGCAATTCTGCTGAGAGAGGTTGAATATGTGATAGAGGCTCATTTTGAAATGACAGAGCGTGCCGCTGCCGGAGATAATCCGGGAAAATTCAAGGATATTATCATGCGTCGGCTGAGGAAGGGGGAGTGCTATCACATGCCTTATTTTGGATGCAGGGAGTTCCCCGCTAATTTTGCTCTGTTCGATGAGGATGAGATTGATACGGCCTATCCGGGAGAGGTGAAGGATTTGGGATATATGCTGTATGATTTTGATTACTCCAATCCGGACGATATACAGCCCATGTTTTTCAGGGCTAAATTGAAAAACGGAGTTTTGGATGTGAGGGATTGTGAGGTGGTTCGATGATCCTGCAGTCACTGGTGCAGTACTATGAGGCGCTGGAGCAAAAAGGTGAAATTACCCGGCCGGGCTGGTGCATTGCACGGGTATCCTTTGCGCTGGAGCTGTCCCCGAATGGAGATTTAAAACGGATTATTTCCTTAAAAAACGAGGTTCCGAAGGGAAAGAAAACGGTCTGGGAACCGCAGAAACTTAAAGTTCCTCAGATGATCACCCGTTCTTCCGGAGTAACCGCTAATTTTTTATGCGATAATTCCAGTTATTTTCTGGGAATTGATAATAAAGGAAAACCGGAACGCTCCAGAGAATGTTTTCTATGTGCAAAGGAGAAACATTTGGAAATACTGCGGGAAACAGATTGTCCTGCGGCTGAGGCGGTTAAGCATTATTTTGAAAGCTGGGATCCGGATAAGGCGGAAGAGAATTGTTTGGTTTCAGAAGTTCTGGATGAGATTACCGCCGGTGCTAACCTGGTTTTCTGGGTAGAAGATGAGTATGTACATACAGATACAGCGGTGGTGGAGGCATGGGAGAATTACCGTCAGAATTTAGAGGAAGGAATAACCGGTACCTGTCTGGTGACCGGGAAAAAGACAGAAATCGCCCGGATCCATGGAAATATTAAAGGTGTACAGGGAGCACAGTCCAGCGGCGCGGCTCTGGTATCCTTTAATGCACCTGCATTTGAATCTTATGGGAAGGAGCAGAGTTATAACGCTCCGGTGGGAAATTATGCGGTTTATGCTTATACTACCGCACTGAATCATCTGCTGGCGGACAGGCGGCATGTTTCTATGATAGGTGATACTACCATAGTTTATTGGTCTGAGGATGGAGAAGAAGCCTATCAGGATATCTTTTTGAGTATGTCGGAACCGACGATGGATAATTGTGAAATTGTGGATGGTGTTTTTAAAAACCTGGAATCAGGAAAGGCAGTTAATATATCCGGTGTTGCGGAAAATTTATCCCTGTCTCAGAAATTTTATATTTTAGGACTGGCTCCGAATGCCGCAAGAATAGCTGTACGCTTCTTTTATCAGGACAGTTTTGGAAATATTCTGAAGAATCTGAAGGCGCATTATGACAGGATGGACATAATCCGGCCTCAGACGGACGGAATCAAATATTTAGGAGTCTGGCGTATGCTGATGGAAACGGTAAATAAAAAGTCAAGGGATAAAAAGCCGGTTCCCAATATGGCAGGCGCTGTTTATCGGGCGATTATTTCAGGAGACAGATATCCGGATTCTTTATTCCAGTCCGTTATGGGGAGAATCCGTTCGGAACAGGATGACAGCAGCATTGGAATTTATAAAATAACACGGGGAAGAGCCGCGATTATCAAGGCCTTTCTTCTGAGAAATACGACTTGTGATAAGGAGGAGATCACCATGGCCCTTAACGAGGACAGTAAAAATACCGCCTACACCCTGGGAAGAATGTTTGCGGTGCTGGAAGCGATTCAGAAGGATGCCAATCCGGATATCAATGCTACGATTAAGGACAGATATTTCAATTCTGCCTGTGCCACACCCGCTTCTATTTTTCCCGTATTGCTTAAACTTAAAAACAGCCATATCAGAAAGTTGAATAACAGGAAAAAGAAAAATGATTATGAGACATTATTGGGTGATCTTCAGGATAAAATAACAGCATCGGAAGATATGAATGCAGCTTATCCGAGGAGACTGACGCTGGATGAGCAGGGAATGTTTATTCTGGGCTACTATCACCAGACACAAAAAAGATACGAAAAAAAGGATAAGGAGGAGCAGTAACATGGGAGAAGCAATAAAAAACAGGTATGAATTTGTCATATTATTTGATGTGGAGAATGGAAATCCCAACGGGGATCCGGATGCCGGCAACCTGCCCAGAATTGATCCGGAAAGCGGCTATGGAATTGTAACGGATGTCTGCCTGAAAAGGAAGATCCGAAATTATGTGGAGACAGTAAAGGAAGACAGCGAAGGCTATAAAATTTATATTAAGGAAGATGTGCCGTTAAACCGCAGCGATAATACGGCCTATGAATATCTGAATACGAATGAAAAGGATATTAAGGAGCTGAAGAAAAAAGATCCCGATGTGGACAGAAAAATCCGTGATTTCATGTGCGAAAATTTCTATGATATCAGAACCTTTGGCGCAGTTATGACTACATTTGTAAAAGCCGCGTTAAACTGCGGACAGGTACGCGGTCCGGTACAGCTGGGATTTGCCCGGAGTATTGATCCGATCATAAGCCAGGAAGTAACGATTACCCGTGTGGCAATTACCACGGAAAAAGATGCTGAAAATAAAAGCACGGAAATGGGTAGAAAAAATATTGTGCCATATGCCCTCTATCGTGCAGAAGGATATATTTCTGCCAACCTTGCCCGCAAAGTAACCGGATTTTCAGAAGAGGATTTGGAACTGCTTTGGGAATCCATTATTAATATGTTTGAAATTGATCATTCGGCGGCCAGAGGAAAGATGGCTGTGAGGGAATTAATTGTTTTCAAACACAGTAAAGAGTTGGGGGACTGCCCCGCATATAAACTGTTTGATGCGGTTGAGGTCAAGAAAAATGAGGATGTGATTTATCCGAGGCAGTATAAAGATTATTCTGTTGCCATACATGAAGAGCTGGTTCCGGATTCGGTGGAGATATCGAGAAAAATATGATGGAAATAAAAGAAGAAGATTACCTGATGCTGTCAGGGATCCAGCACTTTGTTTTTTGCCAAAGACAATGGGCGCTGATACATATTGAGCAGCAATGGGCAGAAAATGAGCATACAACAGCAGGGGAACTGCTTCATAAGAATGCTCATAATCCTTATTTTAACGAAAAGCGGAAAGATATAATTATAAGCAGAGCGATGCCGGTGGTTTCCCGGAGTATGGGAGTCAGTGGTGAATGTGATATTGTGGAGTTCAGAAAGGTGCCGGATGGAATATCTCTTCACGGGCATCGCGGTTTATATCAGGTATATCCGGTGGAATATAAAAAAGGCAGCCCAAAAGCCGGCAATGCCGATATCCTGCAGCTGACAGCACAAGCACTGTGCCTGGAAGAAATGTTCTCCGCCGAAGTAAAGGAAGGTGCCATATTTTATGGTGAGACCAGACGCAGGGAAAATATTCTTTTCACAGATGAGCTTAAGGAAAAAGTAAAAGACTGCTTCTGCCAGATGCATCAGCTCTATGATAAAAGATATACACCAAAAGTAAAATGGTCTAAAAGCTGCAATGCCTGTTCACTTAAAGACATTTGCCTGCCTAAACTGGGAAAAACGCCGAATGTGAAAGAGTATATTCATGCCGCAATAACGGAGGATTGCCAATGAAGAAACTTTTAAATACCTTATATATCACTTCTCCTGACAGTTATCTTTCACTGGATGGAGAAAATGTGGTAATCCTTGATAACGATCAGGAGATAGGGCGGATTCCGCTGCATAACCTGGAAGCGATTGTTTCCTTTGGTTACAGAGGAGCCAGTCCTTCTCTGATGGGCGGCTGTGCAAGCAGGAATATTTCCCTATGCTTTCTCAGCCCTCAGGGTAAATTCCTGGCAAGGATGACAGGCGGCGTCCGGGGAAATGTTCTATTGAGGAAAAAGCAGTACGAGGTTTCGGCGGATGCAGGAACAGCCCTGGGGATAGCAAGAAACTGCATACTTGGCAAGGTTTATAATTCCCGTTGGGTTCTGGAACGTGCGGTTCGGGATCACAGTATGCAGATAGATGTGGACAAAGTAAAGCAGGCATCGGATTTTTTGCAGAGATCATTAAATAATATAGAAGTGTGCGGTGATGCGGCACAGCTGAGAGGTTTTGAAGGGGAAGCGGCCAGTGTGTACTTCGGAGTTTTTAATGAGCTGATTCTGCAGCAGAAAAAGGATTTCGTGTTTTCCGGCAGAAATAAAAGGCCTCCTCTCGATAATGTTAATGCCATGCTTTCCTTTGTTTATACCTTGCTTACGAATATGGTTGCGTCTGCATTGGAAACAGTAGGCCTGGACCCGTATGTAGGTTTTATGCATACGGACAGGCCGGGAAGAGTATCGTTAGCTTTGGATTTAATTGAAGAACTCAGGCCGGTGCTGGCAGATCGTTTTGTTTTAACCCTTATTAACAAAAAGATGGTTACAGCAAAGGATTTTACTAAAAAAGAGGATGGAGCGGTGCTGTTAAGCGACAGTTCCAGAAAAGATCTGCTGACAGAATGGCAAAACAAAAAGAAAGAGGTAATTACGCATCCTTTTCTGGGGGAAAAAGTAGAATGGGGTATGATTCCCTTTGTACAGGCTATGCTGCTTGCAAGATATCTGAGAGGTGATCTTGATGAATATCCACCTTTTTTCTGGAAATAGGAGGCTGTCATGCTGGTATTAATTACTTATGATGTGAATACGGAAACTGCCGCGGGTAAGTCCCGGTTAAGAAAAGTAGCAAAGCAATGTGTGAATTATGGAACAAGAGTACAGAATTCTGTATTCGAGTGTGTTCTGGATCCCGGACAGTGTTTAATGCTGAAAGCTGCATTAACGGAATTGATTGATGAAAATGTGGATAGTCTCAGATTTTATTATTTGGGGAATCAGAATAAGGCACGGGTTGAACATGTTGGAGTGAATAAGGGGATTAATGTGAAAGAGCCTCTGATTTTTTAGTGCGAACCTGAAGCGCACATGAAATCCCCGGGGGATTCGTACCGGAATTTTGATGAGATATTGCTTGGGGTTGCTTTTTGATGTGGAAGAATGTAAGATGTAAAGTGAATTGGGTGTGGATTGTTGGTGAAGATGAATAGGAATTAAGAGTGGTTTTTGTGCAAAATTGCTGTCACCACCTTGCGGGTGGTGTGGATTGAAATCTTGGAATATCCCGGAACCGTGTATACCTTTACTAGTCACCACCTTGCGGGTGGTGTGGATTGAAATACCAAGTTATTCTAGGAGCTTTTACAACGGTAATACGTCACCACCTTGCGGGTGGTGTGGATTGAAATGGATTTTTGTAGCAGTAAGGGGATAGATGATACCAGTCACCACCTTGCGGGTGGTGTGGATTGAAATCACAGATATACAGTTTTTGGGAAAGAGTGGACCTAGTCACCACCTTGCGGGTGGTGTGGATTGAAATGCCTTCTTGCGAATTTAAGACACTGGCAAATGGTGTCACCACCTTGCGGGTGGTGTGGATTGAAATGGCCATACTCAATAACATTGTGCATATCGTACCTGGTCACCACCTTGCGGGTGGTGTGGATTGAAATCCTGGGGAAAATAGCTAAATGGTTTGCAGATATGTCACCACCTTGCGGGTGGTGTGGATTGAAATAGTATGAACAATATCGGTATCGACACGATCGCTAGTCACCACCTTGCGGGTGGTGTGGATTGAAATCTTTCCGGTACAGTGCAAAATCTGAAAATTGAGTCACCACCTTGCGGGTGGTGTGGATTGAAATTAATATAGGATTATATGAACAGATAAGAAAAGCGTCACCACCTTGCGGGTGGTGTGGATTGAAATAAACTGTGTTAAAAGCTGAGTCTGCCCGCTTTCATGTCACCACCTTGCGGGTGGTGTGGATTGAAATTTATTTTCTACGGGTGTCCGGGTTGGAGAATTAATCGTCACCACCTTGCGGGTGGTGTGGATTGAAATGCCATAAGTGGATGCAGAAGGGGTACTTGTTTCGTCACCACCTTGCGGGTGGTGTGGATTGAAATTGTTTTTCGCCGAAAAATGGACAGCTATTAAGGAGTCACCACCTTGCGGGTGGTGTGGATTGAAATCGTCATATTGTCTACTTGCTCTAAAGTATCATAGTCACCACCTTGCGGGTGGTGTGGATTGAAATTTCCTGATTTTACAAACAGAGGCGGGAATAAAAAGGTCACCACCTTGCGGGTGGTGTGGATTGAAATCACAAGAGCAATTGTCTTACTATGCTGTTCTCGGTCACCACCTTGCAGGTGGTGTTTTGAGAGGAAATATATTATTGCGATTAGGGTATTTATGTAAATCTCATAAGTATATTGCCATAACATTTTTTGTAGGCAATACGATGGGGAATTCATAGAGAAGAGTATGATTTGAGATAGGGAACACGATAAATATATTATGAATACTTAAGCAAATGACGTTACCAGTCTGTCTTGTTTTGTCACGGATAGAAAATATATTAGAAAGATTACCATTATTAATCATAATTTTCATGGATAAGTTATTATGGCAGGATGTAGATATTATAAAAGGTTTTAGGTGGAAGTAGATGGAGATTTACTGAATGAAGGAGGCTTGATATATAAATATGAATTACATTTTGAAGTAATATTTTTAATGATAAAGTAAAATAAATTCTTACGAATAGGATCTCCATGAATGTATAAATGAACTTTGGGTAATTTGCGGATTAGTGAAGAAAGTTACTTATCATTTTAAATTATTTATGCTATACTTTGATTCATAGAATAAAACTTTACATTACTGTTTTGTTGTTATAGCATAAGGAATAAGAACAATAAATTTTATAGTCATATAATAGTTTATTGTTAGCATGATTAGAGTTTTATTGAGTAAAAGTACTTGTTTAATTATGAAATTTGCGAACAGAGTTATTGTTAGTGCGAATAGGAAGTGCACATGAAATTACCGAGAGATTCGCACCTGAAAAAGAGTTGTTTTAATGGGGAAGAGATTGAAAATAATTTATATAAAGATATTATGAGGTGGAAAATATAATAAGTATATAATTAAGTTTGTGTTATGAGATTGTTTTTTGGATATTTTTGCTGTCGAAGCCTATACGGCTTCGTGGATTGAAATCACCAGATTCCGGGCGTAATAATCTCGGCTATCCGTCGAAGCCTATACGGCTTCGTGGATTGAAATACATGAATGGTTTCTTCCGCCATATGGCGCATAGTCGAAGCCTATACGGCTTCGTGGATTGAAATCACAAGAGAAAGACCGTGGCATTCTGCGTGCCGGTCGAAGCCTATACGGCTTCGTGGATTGAAATGTGTCTTGTCATTAATACACGGCACGGGAACTATGTCGAAGCCTATACGGCTTCGTGGATTGAAATAGACAATCTCAAAGCCAATTCAGGAGGATGAAGAACGTCGAAGCCTATACGGCTTCGTGGATTGAAATTCCTGGTAGAAAGATCCATATAAATATAACTGGGTCGAAGCCTATACGGCTTCGTGGATTGAAATATATCCAGATTTGGATTTTTCAAACGATACCCTAGTCGAAGCCTATACGGCTTCGTGGATTGAAATTTTGCTGATTGTCAATGCGGTTATGGTATATATTGTCGAAGCCTATACGGCTTCGTGGATTGAAATAAGATGGGCGACGGCTCCGGATCCATTTACGAAACGTCGAAGCCTATACGGCTTCGTGGATTGAAATTTTTCAAGATTATCCTTTTGAGTTGTCGTCAGAGTCGAAGCCTATACGGCTTCGTGGATTGAAATCCATATACTAAAACCTCCCCAAAATATCGGTTACGTCGAAGCCTATACGGCTTCGTGGATTGAAATATGTGAAAATAGTCTCTGTATAACGGATGTAATTTGTCGAAGCCTATACGGCTTCGTGGATTGAAATATGGTGGAGACATATCAATCCGGAAGCTGGGGGATGTCGAAGCCTATACGGCTTCGTGGATTGAAATGATATCAGTAAATGAGTATTTTCTGGAGACCAGAGTCGAAGCCTATACGGCTTCGTGGATTGAAATTTGCCACTCTGGATCCGCATATTTTTGCCACTCTGTCGAAGCCTATACGGCTTCGTGGATTGAAATTGAAAATGAAAAGGAGTAAAAATGAAATGTGTACGTCGAAGCCTATATGGCTTCGTGGATTGAAATCACTATCTGCCAGTGTACCAGAATCGAGGATAAGAGTCGAAGCCTATACGGCTTCGTGGATTGAAATTGTAAGAAGTCGCACCTTGCATTGATGTAAATTGCATATTATTCATAGTTAAAACTTATCCAATAGTAAGCTGTCGTTTTATGTATCTAAGAAATAAAAGAATACATCCAATAGACAACACATTTTCGCCTTTATGGCATTTGGCAATTATTATCTATAGTAAAATAAAGAACGATTTATAATATATACATTCTCTTACAAAATGAGGTGAAAAAATGGGAAAGAATGAAGATTCTTTCTTCCTGAATTACCTGCCAATAAGTATAACTTTGGTATCCCTGGAAAAGGCCGAATTACCTCCATTTTTGGGTTCTACCCTTCGCGGTGTGATTGGACAGGCATTATTTCAGGATAAGAATGCCTACAATTATCTATATCACAACGGCAAAATGAGCAGTAATATGCAAGATATAATTAATCCGTATGTGCTCATTCCTCCTGATACAAAGAAGAAAATATATTTTGAAAAAGAAGAGCTAAACTTCAAAATACTTCTTCTGGGAGAAGGAGTACAATATGCCCGACAATTAGTGAATGCAATACAGCAAATTAGAAAGCTTGGATTGGGTGCTTCAAGATATAAGTTCGAATTAAAGAAAATTACACACAGTTTAGATCAACGAATAATTTGGGAAAAAGCCCATTTCTATGAAATAGCAATCAGAAGTGCTGCGTTGCCTTACCATTGCCTGCCGGATGTCTCGCAGTTACATATTCAAATGCTCACGCCCCTGCGCATACGCCGCAACGGAAATCTGCTTGAAGAACTGGACTTTACAACAATTATACGTAATATTGCCCGCCGAATAGAAATGATTACGGAACGCTATGGCGGGTGGTGCGATCAGTTGGAAATAGGCCGTATTCTTGAACTTTCTGGAGACGTTTCCGTTATCAGACAAAAAACAGAAATATTAAACATGGAGAGATATTCCAATCGTTTGGGTAAAAAAATGGACTTTAGCGGCCTGGTGGGAGATATATGGTTTGAGGGGGACTTAACGCCTTTTGTTCCCTGGCTGTATGCTGCCCAGATTGTACATTTCGGAAGGAATACAACCTTTGGAATGGGGCGGACAAAAATGGAATTTATTTGACTTTGTAGATCCACAGGTTACGAGGGGGAGAAGAGTATGGAAGAAATAAGAAAATTCGATTTTGCTGATAGTAAAACAGTTAAGAATATAATAAATAATTACATCTTAACCGAGGAAACGCTGGTAAAACAATTATATTTTACAACCAGCCATGGTACAACAATCGGAGGATTTCGGGAAGATGTCTGGAAGGGAATGTTTGAACAGATTATTCCTAAAAAATTCGTTATTGAAAAATCGGTTTTTATAATTGATTCAGAAGGAAGAGTGTCCAATGAGGTAGATTTGGCGATATTCGATGAGACGTATACACCGTACATATTTCGTTATGGAAGGCTTAAGTTTATCCCTATTGAAGCGGTTGCTGTGGTAGTTGAGTGTAAAAGCCAATCTTTAAATGAGAAAATCTTAAAAAACTGGGCGGAAAGTATAGCAGCATTAAAAACTTCAAAGAAATCATATACCAGAATTAATGGAAGAATTATTGTAGGTGAAAAAGAACGGAATGCCACTCAAACGCAAACACGTCCTTTGCGAATTTTGTGTTGTTTATCGGAAAGAATTACGAATAATGTATTGGAAAACGGAGAAAAACAGTTTGACATCATTGTCAGAGCGCCATCGGAAAAAAGCGGGATAAAGATAGAGTTTGATCCTCAGAAAGAATTACTGAAAGATTGGTATCTTGCATTGAACCATGTAGGATATGAGCAGAAAAAAGAACAGGGTGAAAGTGTAAAAGAAAAGATACAAATAGATGATGGTTCAATACTCGGTGAGGTAAAATTGACAGATTATCAGGTGAAGAACGAAGAAAAAAACATTTCTCTTTTATCTTTTAATTTTCAATTCAACCAATTGCTTATGTTAATCAATAATCCAATACCCTTTCCACATATAGCATATGCTAAGATGTTTGGAGATATCGCAGAAGGAGCGGAAAATCATGAGTGACAGACGGATTGTAGCACTTTCCATTGATAAGGTGCAGACATTTTTGACAGAAGTAATTCATGCACAGACACAGGAAAAGCAGGCGGAAGAGGCTACGTTACAGAATATTATGAATGCCTCCATGGAAATATCCATAGGCTTTTATCAAACCGTACAGGAAGTATTTCCCAAATCAGAAACGGAAGAATTACTGTCCTGCTCCGGCGTATACATTTTTGAATGCGGATTGTCAGCAGAGGAAATCGGTGACAGGCTGAATAAACTGTTTTTACATTTTTACTATAGTTCACAGGGACAGAAAATGCTGAGATGTGTTTCTTTCCCGTATGGTAATCTTACTGAAATAGAAGCCATTCTGGAGGCAAAGAACCGCCTTAAACAATCAGACAGCCTTAATGAATGGATTGAAAGAAACAGAGAGATACTCTTTTCGTACTGTACTGTAAAGGAAGAGAAAAGTAAATTTGAAAAAATGGAATATCCACTGTTTGCAGAAAATATCAACGCATTGTATTCTGCAGAAGAAACAGATAATCCCAATCATTTCCGGATAACTGTCATAAAGGCCGATCTCGATGGTATGGGTGACATGTTTAAAAGCATCAAAAGCTATGACGACTATTCCCGGGTAAGCAGAATTTTAAATGAGGAAGTTTCCTTAAATGGATTGCATAAAGGGGTAAAGGAATGTGATTCAACCCGTTCCGGCTGGGTTTTTCCGTTCTATATGGCAGGTGATGATATCTTTTTTGCCGTCACGGCTGCAAACCTGATGAATGGAATCCAGATATGCCGTAATATCCTGAAAAATATCAATGATAGACTGGAAAAGGTGTTCCCTGAAAAAAGGTTAACCATGAGCATCGGCGCAGAAATTACGTTTAACAGAGAGCCAGTCCGTTACTATATGGATATGGTGGAACGGCAGTTGAAAAATGCAAAGAAAGCATGGTCAGGATCTCTTAAAAAATTTATGAGAATGAAGATATCAATTTATGGTATGACCTATCTTGATATCGATTATCCCGGACTTAAAATATATAAGAAGCAATTGGCATGCACGCATAAAGGCTACCGGTTTAATTGCCCGAACTGTAAAAAAAGAAGGGCGATTAAAAGTGATTTACAATCTATCCCCATATGGAATTTTTTCCTGACAGATGTAAATCGTTTGAATTACTTAAGAGCGGAGGAGAACGGATATCATAAATTATTAGGAACCTCGGGATTTTACTATACTTTGCTGGAAAGGCTTACTGATGAAACTGTGCAGAAAAATGATATTGAATATATGAACAGTGTTTTATATCATCTTTTACCTCAGTTTAGCGATGCTTCGGATAAGGATCTGCAGAAATGGGAGCTGCTTTTAAATGGGGGAATTATTCAGCAGTTATTGCAGCTGAAGGAACGGGGCGCAGAAATCGTAGTTAACACAGACACAAAACAGCGTTTGGAAACTTATTTACGGTTAATGCTTTTATTTTCCGACAGTCGTTTTCAGATAGCGGGTAATTCTGAAATAAAAGAAAAGGCCGCATTTCAAAAGGACGAGTTGAAGAATGCCCGTAAGTATTTGACAAGCAAGCCGCTCGATTACCTGTACAATGTTGCGCTGAAGGAAAATAACCGCCTGAGAGAAATTTTTGTTGATAAAGTGTCTTATGAAATAGAAAAGAAGAAAAAGTGGGAAAAAAGGCAGTGCCTTCAGCGGCTTAAAATCGAAAAGAGTATGTTTATTAAGCTGCGCGATACCGGAAAGATTTCTGTTGAAAAGGCGGCAAAGATGATTGAACTGCACAACCCATCGGATTTGGAAACAAAAATTAAAATCCAGGAACAGAATAAGCAGAGAATGGAGAAGGGGAAGGCGCCTTGCTACAGATATTTTGATAAAGAAAAATTTTGCAGGGCGGCAAACCAGACCGGATTATGGAATGAGGATTTTGTGGATTCCCTTATGCTGCTTTATGAGTATAAAGAAATAGAAATTCAGTATAAAACTAACAAATTGTTTTAGATAAAGGCAGGTATAGCTAAATGGAAAATTCGATTACCATAAAAATGAAAACACTTTCCAATCTGTTTATCGGAGGAGCTCCGGTACCCTTTAAAATCGGCGGAATAGACCAACAGACAGCCACTGACCAGGAAGGCTTTCCCTGCATTCCCGCTTCTTCGCTAAAAGGAGCCCTGCGGGCTGTTATACGCGAGGATGACAGTGCGATGGCTGATGAAATCAACAGATTGTTTACGAAATATCTGATTAATGAAAAGGAGAAAAACTGGCCGGAAATTCAAACGATTATTGATGATAAAGAAGCTCTTAAAAGGATTGAAGAACGATATTTGGAAGCTGCTAATGAGGTGTCTCCCGAGTATCTGTTTGGTATCAAAGGCTTTAATAATACCCCTAAACTGCTTTTTGGCGATTTATTATTATGCAGTGAATTCCGTGATAAAAAGACCTGTTTTTCCATTGATATGAAGAATACAATCGATACCCGTGGTAATGCTCCTGAATCGAGGCCCCGGACTTATCAGACTGCCCGAAGCGGAATTGTATTTGAGGGAGAAATAAGGTTATACAAAATGGAAAAATTGGACGATCAGGCCGGAGAGCTTTGTAAGGAATATTTGATTTATAATCTGAAGAAATTTAACGAAGGTATTTATCGGCTTGGTAATTCCAAAAGCCGCGGATACGGCAGAGTGGAAATTTTATGATGGATAAAAATGGAGAGCAGATGCATGAGGAATTATAAAGTTATCCTTAAATTGACCGGCCCCATAACACAGGTGCCGGATTCCCAAAAGCTGTTTGGTGCATTGATGTATATGTTTGCAGAAAAGTATGGAGATGAGAGAGCAGCTGATTTGGCCAGCGCTGTAAGAAATAAGGAAATACACCTGGCTTTGTCCAATATTATGCCGGAAGGTTATCTGCCTGCACCTAAGGATTACTTGATGGATCATATTTCCAAAAAGAACAATCTGGCTGAAGAATTGAAAAAAAAGCATGCTGCTATAAAAATAAGGAGCTATATTAAGAGCCAGGAGTTAGAACATGTTTTGGCTGAGCCGGAGAACAGTGAGTTTCTTTTCCCTTATGTGACCCAGCTGGATCTGCAGCAGCTGCGTGCATCAATTGACAGTGTCTGCTATGATATCCCGGAATTGGATACACGCCTTTATTCAGTGCCTACAGTGGTACTTTCGGAGGTTAGTCAGGACAAAAAAGGCAGAGAGCATTATCGCCCTGTAGATACCTATTGTTATTTCCTTCAAGTGGATGACAGCAGTTTGTGCTCTGATTTTCTGGGAATGACAGAGGACGCGGCGGCGGATCAAAAGATGATAATACTAGGAAAAAGAGCTTCGCAGGGATTAAATCTTTTTCAATTCATGGAAATAGCAGAACAGAAAGGCTCAGGGGCAGAAGCGGCATTTTACCTGAATACGGGAATGCTGCTGCCTGACAGCATAGATTTTAAGGCTTCTTCCATCAAATTATTCACATCGCAAAGACGGCCTTTTGAAATGACGGGGGGCTGGAGGAAGGATGCGCCTAAATATTACATAAGCTTTATTGAGCAGGGCAGTATAATAGTGGTCCGTGAAGGAGTGGGACATGCGGGAAAATCAATCGAATCCCCCTTCCGCCAAAACAGGGATATCGTTTTTGGAAATGCATTTCTGTATCCAATCTATTTGAGTGAGAGGCAGGTATAATTCATTATGGAAACAATAGCTTATCAATTAACGACCTGTTCCGGTTTAATTGTATCACCGCGATCTGCTTTGGCCTTTTACAGGGATTTAGATGAATTCTCTTTGGAAAAGGTGGAGGATTCTGAATATTTAGCGAAAAACAGATTAAAAGTAATCTATCCTTTTTACCAGTATGGGATATACACTGCTTACAATCCTGAAGGTGCGGCGTATTATCTGCCGGGTTCTTCGGTAAAAGGTGCGCTGTGCCGCGGAACTTCTGTGGAAGGCGGATTGATGTCAGATGATATTCTGATTCCCGGCAACTATATTGTTTTACGGAATATTTACAAGGTTCAGTATCTTGAGGAAAACACCCAGGCATGCTTCGCGCCGTTTTTTGACAATGTCGGAGTAGAAATGGTCAGGGCGGACAGTCCGCTGCAGGGTCAATTGATTCTTCCTGACAGGGATTCGGCGAATGCACTTATAACCGCTGCCAATAAGTCAGCCAAAATCAAAATAGGACAAATGTTGGAATATCTCAACGAACTTGCAAAAAGGGAATATAAGGAAGAACTGACGAAGAAATTACATACAATTATTGAGAACTTATCCCCTTATTTGGAAAACGATCATATTATTTTGCTGGGAGGTTATAAGGGACTGCTTCATTCCATGGAAATAAAAGACCCTTCTGCGGTGACAAACAGCGGGGTATTTATTGATCCGGAAAAGGATCTGCCCTATGGCCTTGCAGAAATAGTATTAAAATAAATAGGACAGACCCTAGTGCTCCATCCAGCCAGAAACGAAACTGACAGTACTGCCTATTTTGCCATCTGCCGCGTTGTCGTCGGTCAACGATGCCACCGCATCGCCTCCCTCCTCCGCCTTGCAGACTGACAAAATATTCAGCACTGTCAGTTTCGTTTCTGGCTGGATGGAGCACTAGCGGCCGTTGCCAAGGCCAAGCCCGTTTGGCTTTGGCTCGTTGCCCGGGGCAATAAATTTCCTTGTCATTCCGGCTCCGCTTATATCGTGAGGATGCTTTGTAAATCCCATTTTTTCATAAAAGGGTTCTTTCCCTTTGGCGGCAATAAGCCCGATGGAGGCCTTGCTGCCGGGCAGGCTGTTTGCTTCGGCATAGCTGATAAGCCTTGTCACGATGGCTTTGCCGATTCCCCGGCCCTGATATGCAGGCATGACGGCCACATCCTGGATATACCAATACATAGAGCCGTCTCCGATAAGCCGCCCCATTCCCACGATTTTGTCACCGCACATTGCAGATGCGGTAAAAAGGCCGTTGGACAGAGCTTTTTCAGCCTGTTCCATCGGCGTTTCCATAAAGCCGGCTTCCAGCCGCAAACGGATGAAATCCTCCGGCTGCAGTTTATTATCAACAATAATGATATCTTTCATAACGCCTCCCACACTACATAATAATAAAAGGTTTCTTTCTAAACAATGGTACCTGATTTTCCTTCATCTGACAAGGAATACATACGCTTTTTTCTATTTTTCTTGACATACGGTTTCATCAGGTTTACGTTAATTATATACATACCTGTAATACAGGTATACAGATGAATGCGCGGAGGTATGAGATGGGAATACGCAGTGAAAAGGAACGCTGTACATGGGCACAGTTTGATGCCCTGCAATTGGGGAGCGGATGGGATGAAGAGGACATCGGCAAACCGCAGATTTTGGTAGAGGATGCCTATGGCGACAGCCATCCGGGGAGCATCCACCTGAACCAGCTGGGAGAGCAGGCAGTATACGGCATATATGAAAAAGGAGGGCATCCCGCCAGGTTTCATGTGACGGATATTTGTGACGGATGCGCGCAGGGACATGACGGGATGAATCTGGTGCTGGCATCCAGGGAAGTCATCTGTGATATGATAGAAATGCATGCCGGTTTTGTGCCGTGGGACGGAATGATTCTTTCCTCCTCCTGTGATAAGTCCATACCGGCTCATTTGAAAGCTGCGGCCAGAGTGGATATTCCGGCTATTTTTATTCCCGGCGGCAGCATGAGGCCTGGGCCGGGACAGACCACCTCTCTGGTGGCGGGTGACATATCCCTGAGACAAAAAAGAAACAACGAAATTACGCCGGATGAAATCCGTGATTATAAACTGACAGGCTGCCCGTCCCAGGGAGCATGCACCTTTATGGGAACAGCGAGCACCATGCAGTGTATGGCGGAAGCGCTGGGACTCGCCCTTCCGGGAAGCGCGCTGGCGCCTGCGACCATGCGGGATATTCTGGCCATGGCGAGGAAAGCCGGGCGTAAAATTATGGAGCTTGCGGCAAAAAATATCCGCCCGTCCCAAATCCTTACACCTGCCGCCTTTCGCAATGCCATTGTAATTCACAGCGCCATAGGAGGCTCCACCAACGCCCTGCTCCATCTGCCGGCCATTGCCGCAGAACTCGGCATGGAACTGGATCCCGCGATTTTTAATGAAATCAATTCATATATTCCTCATATAGGAAACATAAATCCCAGCGGCCAGCATCTCACCGAGTCCTTCTGGTTTGCAGGAGGCATTCCGAAAGTACAGCTGCTTCTGGAAAAGTATCTGGATCTGGATGTGATGACAGTAACCGGAAAAACGTTGGGAGAAAATCTGGAAGCGATAAAGAAGGATCATTTTTTTGAGCGGGGAGAAGGGTACCTGCACAATTACCATCTGGTTCCGGAGGATGTGATCACTCCTGCGGAAACTACGGAAGAGGTAGGTTCTATCGCTGTTTTGAAAGGGAATCTTGCGCCCGAAGGGGCGGTGGTGAAATATTCCGCCTGTGAAAAAAGCATGCGTTCCCATGTGGGAAAGGCTGTTGTTTTTGATTGTGAAGAGGATGCCCATGCCGCCGTGGTGGAAGGAAAAATCCTTCCGGGCGAGGTTGTGATAATCCGTTATGAAGGGCCGAGGGGAAGCGGAATGCCTGAAATGCTCATGACAACGGAGGCCATCTGCTGTGACCATACGCTGAACGGAAAGGTCTCCCTGATTACCGACGGAAGATTTTCAGGAGCCACCAGAGGAGCGGCAATCGGTCATGTGTCCCCGGAAGCCGCGTGCGGGGGACCTATTGCCTATGTGGATACCGGTGATTTGATTTCCTATGATATCGAAAAAAAGACCATAGATATTGTGGGGATTGACGGCATGGAAATGGGTGCGGACAGTATCCAGGCAGTCCTGGAAAAGAGAAAGCTGGAAAAGCCGCTGAAAAAAAGAGCTTTTACAGGCGTATTAAAAAGATACACGGAGCATGCGGAATCAGCAATGAAAGGCGCAGGCTATTAAGCCGGCAATAAAAAGAAAGATGGAGGAATACATAATGAAAGCAAAATATATAACACCGGTAGTTACGGTTATGGACAAAGAAGGAAATCCGGATATGGAAGGCTGTGGAAAGGTATACGAACACCTGATTCAGGGCGGAGTGGACGGAATCCTGCTCATGGGAAGCATTGGAGAATTTTTTGCCCTGACCATGTCTCAGAAAAAAGAGCTGATCCGCTATGCCGTACATAAGATTAATCACAGAACACAGCTGATCGTCGGAACCACCAGTATGATAGTTGATGAAATCATCGAGCTTTCCCGTTTTGCAAAGCAGGAAGGGGCGGATGCCGTGATTATTCTGCCCCCTTACTATTTCCCGCTTGGAGAAAAAAGCCTGGAAAGCTACTTTGGAATGCTGGCGGAAGCCCTTTCAGATCAGCCCATTTATCTCTATAATTTTCCGGATCGCACCGGCTATGACCTCACGCCGGAAATTACGCTGCGCCTGGTGAGAAAATATAAAAATATAGTCGGCTATAAGGATACCCAGGCCGGCATGGATCATACCAGGGAACTGATCAAGCTGGTAAAAGGAGAATTCCCGGAATTTGAAATATACTCCGGTTTCGATGATAATTTTGCCCATAATATAATGGCCGGCGGAGACGGCTGCATAGCGGGCCTGTCCAATCTGGTTCCCGGATTATGCCATTCCTGGACGGAGGCATTCGCCCGTGAGGATCTGGAACAGGTCAGCGTTCTTCAAAAGAAAATTGACCGGCTCATGGAAATATATCAGGTGGGCACCCCGTTTATTCCTTATATAAAAGAAGCAATGGCTATCAAGGGAATTATAGACTGCGCCTGTTCTTCCAAACCCTTCCCTAAAGCAGGTGAGGAAGAAAAAGAGCATATCCGGCGTATTTTAAAGAAAACGGAAATTCTGTAGGAGAGACGAAAGAAAGAGGAATACATGGCAATTCAGAAAATAAGCAGGGACAGCATAAGTGATCAGGTTTTTGTACAGATGAAGGAGCAGATTCTGGAGGGAGAGTGGAAGCCCGGTGAAAAGATTCCATCTGAAAATGAACTGGCCCGGCAGTTCGGCGTCAGCCGGGTAACGGTGCGCAATGCCCTGCAGAAATTATCTGCTCTGGAATTGCTGGAAACACGATTCGGAGAGGGCTCCTTTGTGAGGAGCTCGGATGCCGCTTCCGTAATGAGCCCTTTAATACCTGCGGCATATCTCAATGATAATGGTATGGAAGAAATCCTTCAGCTGCGCAGAATGATAGAAGGCCCGGTCTGCGGAGAAGCCTGCCGCAGAGCTTCTGAAGAAGATGTGAAAGAATTAGAGTACTTCTTTAAAAAGATGGAAGCGACAAAGGATTATCTTCCCGAGTTTGCGCGCTTCGATTACCTGTTTCATATCAAAATGGCCCGGATAGCCGGCAATTCTATTATCATGCGGATTTATGATATTATGAATGAAGTGATGAAGTGTTCCTTTGAAAAAGTGGTACAGGCGAGAGGAAACCGGGCCGGTTTGTATTATCATGGACGGATTGTGGACGCTTTTGAGAGGAAGGATGATGAAGCGGCTGAAAAAATAATGGATGAGCATATGAAAGAGTTGTATGAGAGCTTTTTTAATGATTTTAGGGATTGAGAATGCTGTATGGACTTATTTTATTAAGTAAACGTTATATTGAGTAAAAAAAATTAGTGATATTTGTTTTTAGATGATAAAATAAGAGTGGAGTTTATAATTTTAAGAGGGTCATAAGTAAGGTGCGAATGTATAGTGCACATGAAAATACCGGGGGATTCGCACCAAAAAAGTGCTTAAATATTATGGACATAAATGTTTTGAAGGCTTATTATAAAAATATGTGATGATATATTTGTGTAAAAGTTATATTTGGGGGTTAAATGGTTATGTTTTTTTGAATGTTTTTGCTGTCGAGGCTTATGTAGCCTCGTGGATTGAAATCAGATACTCCTGAATGATGTTATCAATGACAATTGTCGAGGCTTATGTAGCCTCGTGGATTGAAATTGCCATAGTGGTATGGTGGGATGAACATGTGGCACGTCGAGGCTTATGTAGCCTCGTGGATTGAAATTGCCGTATTTATGATAAAGCCAAAGAACAGTCTGTCGAGGCTTATGTAGCCTCGTGGATTGAAATCGCATGAAGGCATGTAAAAAGTTTCAGGGTTCCCGTCGAGGCTTATGTAGCCTCGTGGATTGAAATAGATAGGCCTCCGTGGCACTGTGCATACATACACCGTCGAGGCTTATGTAGCCTCGTGGATTGAAATGCGCTGTCTGTACCATTGCCAGATACGCTATTACGTCGAGGCTTATGTAGCCTCGTGGATTGAAATTTAAAGAATTGCATGAACTCGGGGAAATGCAGGGTCGAGGCTTATGTAGCCTCGTGGATTGAAATGTAAAAATGCAGCTAATCTAACAGGCCAATATTTGTCGAGGCTTATGTAGCCTCGTGGATTGAAATATGCGAAATTAAGCGCCAGCGGTGCCAAGCGGTGGTCGAGGCTTATGTAGCCTCGTGGATTGAAATAATGCAGTTAGCTCTGATACGCGGACCGCACTAGTCGAGGCTTATGTAGTCTCGTGGATTGAAATAAACACAGGGATTAAAGCGAGCCCTACAGTTGGGTCGAGGCTTATGTAGCCTCGTGGATTGAAATTTAACAATTATAGATTGAAGAAAGAGGAAGAAGTCGAGGCTTATGTAGCCTCGTGGATTGAAATCTCTGCTGCAAAATATATTATTAAAGACATTGAAGTCGAGGCTTATGTAGCCTCGTGGATTGAAATATCCATTTTCTGTTCATTGACCCAATCAGTAATAGTCGAGGCTTATGTAGCCTCGTGGATTGAAATTGTATCACAAGCATCAGATAAACCATTCCTATCGTCGAGGCTTACGTAGCCTCGTGGATTGAAATTCTTCCGATAGTACCAAAAGAAAAGGTGGAGTAGTCGAGGCTTACGTAGCCTCGTGGATTGAAATACATCATCCTTCATCTGGGCGGCAGCCTTATCCAATCGAGGCTTATGTAGCCTTGTGGATTGAAATCTTCTGATTTTATTGTGACTCCTGAGTTTGAACAGTTGAGGCTTACGCAGCCTCGTGAATTGAAATTTTCTTAATAATTTTTCTTTTTTCATCGTATTGTCATCGAGGCTTACATAGCCTTGTAAATTAAAATTGCATGACTGGTACAGACATTATTTATTGTATGTCAAAGTTTATATAACATCGTGTTGAGTTTGGAGGAACAACGCTGCTTATGTTGTCACAATGCTATGAAAAAATTGTAACATCCGAGAAAGCTTCCAACAGAAGATATTGTGGAGGTAATAACAGTTGTGTTGAAGCATTTTAAGGTAATTTATAGTATGAAAAAATAAGTATTTTGATTTAAACTAAAAAGTGTGCATAAATTATTTGTGTAAATATCTGAGTTATTTAAAGTATTATATGAGCCATGTTATAAAATATGGGAAGATCAAACAATTGTAGGAAAAGTATAGAAAAGGGATGAGTTATGGAACCTTCAAAAAAAGATTGGTTACTATATAGGGAAAAGATAGCAGGTTGGCAGGAAGCTTATATGGAAAAGCTAATAAAAGAATATGTCGATTATCTGAATGGTGACGAACCTGCATCTACAAAATTCTGGAGAATGGAAAAGCGTATCAAACAGGATAAGGTATCTCCTGGGGTAAGTATAGAATTAAGAAAAAAGGACATGGTATTTGATCTGGTTCGACTTATCAATGAGAGAGTAATTACCTTTGATGACTTAGAAGAATTTTCTGATGAATTAAGAGAATATGTTGAATTTATACAGCAAAGGCTTAGTTATTAGTAATTTTATTTTTATTATTGGTAGAATACATATGTAATTAATTTACGAAGATTGAATATGTTATAATTTAAGGGAGGTGTTGTGGTGCGGGAAAGCAATCGAATTGAGTTCAAAAGCGAATTGAATGACAAATTGGAAAAGAAATAGTGGCATTTTTGAATAATCAAGAGGGTGGTATTTTGTATATCGGTTTGGATAATGATGGGCATCCAACTGGTATAGTAGACTTGGATACGACGCAATTAAAAATTGCGGATCGTATTAAAAACAATATTTTACCCTCTACGCTGGGGTTATTTGATATTGTAACAGAGGCCGTGGAGAATATGACTGTTATTAAAATAATAATATCCAGTGGTCTGGAAAAGCCATATTATATTAAAGCAAAAGGAATGTCACCAAGTGGATGCTATACAAGAATTGGAACTTCAAGTCAGCCAATGACCACTGCAATGATTGATGATCTGTATGCAAGACGTATCCATACGACACTTCGTAATATATCCTCACCACGGCAGGATTTAAAGTTTGCACAACTGAAAATATACTATCAGGAACGTGGATTAGAATTGAATAAGCAATTTGCTAATAGTTTGGAACTCTTAACACCGGATGGAAAATTTAATTATATTGCTTATCTACTTGCGGATGAAAACGGTGTTTCTATAAAAGTTGCCAAGTATGCAGGTTCAGATAAAGTGGATTTAATTGAAAATGAAGAATATGGTTATTGTTCACTAATCAAAGCAACTTACAGTGTACTGGAAAAGTTGAAAATAGAAAATGTAACCTATGCGAAAGTGACCAGTACTAAAAGAATTGAAAAAAATCTTGTTGAACCAGTGGCAATGCGAGAGGCAATCGTAAATTGTATCGTCCACAATGATTTTACCCATGAAATACCGCCGGTTTTTGAGATATTTAATAATCGAATTGTCATGACTTCTTATGGTGGTTTAATACCTGGTCAAAGTGAAGAAGATTTTTTCAGTTGTTCCAGTATGCCAAGAAATCGAGAACTTATGCGTGTATTTAAAGATCTAGGATTTGTAGAACAGTTGGGCTCTGGCATGAGTCGAATATTGAAAGCATATGATAAAAGCATATTTCAGATTTCAGAGCATTTTATCAAGGCTGTATTTCCGTTTGATAAAGTGATGAATAATGGAAAGAGTTTTAATGGCGATGAAAATGGCAATGAAAATGGCGATGAAAAATTGGTGTTAAAAATGTTAATGGAACAACCGAATATCACAGCAAAAGAATTAAGTATACTTTCTTCTTTTAGCATGAGAAAAATAAGTCGTATAGTAAAAAGATTGCGTGAAAGTGGAAAAATAATAAGAATTGGTTCAGATCGTAAGGGATACTGGAAAATCAACGAGAAATAGATTGATGTGTAGATCTTAAGAACTCTCTTTGCTGACTGATATGATGAAGGTATTTTGTGGGATAAAAGGAATTGTGTTAAGGCGATAGTGGTGCTAAAGAAAAATATCCTGTAAAGCAAATAAGGTGTATAGAGGAATGACTGTTTTGGCATAAGGTGGAATACTCATCAGACCTTGAGTTTATGTATAGGAAACTGGAAATATTTAATTCATTAAGACTGTAATATTTCATTAGCGTTATATCTGATAGATACAAACGAATATTTGATTGCTTATTACCCTTAAAAACAGAACTAAAAATAAATGTAATTATTTGTTTGATAAATATGGAGATTAATTTTATATGTTTAGGACAAACATACACGATATAGATATTTTTTAGTATACTGGGGATCATTTTCTTGATTTATCTATGTGGTTATTCAGTAATACTAAGTAAAAAGTATTATTTGTATCATTTATTATGTAATATGTGAGTAGAAAAATCAGTGTTATTTGTTTTATATAGTAAAAGCAAAAGCAGTTTACAGTTTTAAGAGAGAGATAAGCAAGGTGCGAATGTATAGTGCACATGAAATTACCGGGGGATTCGCACCAAAAAAGTGCTTAAATATTATGGACATAAATGTTTTGATGGTTTATCATATAAAGGTATTTAGAAATATTTGTGTAAAAGTTATATTTGTAGTCTAAATCTTTATGTTTTTTTGAATGTTTTTGCTGTCGAGGCTTACGTAGCCTCGTGGATTGAAATTTGTCGATGTCGGTCAACTTCTCCGAATCAGTTTTGTCGAGGCTTACGTAGCCTCGTGGATTGAAATGCGGTGTGGAATGTTGGCGGAACTGGTTATCAGCGTCGAGGCTTACGTAGCCTCGTGGATTGAAATTTTTCTTGTCATAAAATTGCCTCCCTTATTGCCGTCGAGGCTTACGTAGCCTCGTGGATTGAAATACCAGTAATCACCATATCATAGGTTTTCTGTACGGTCGAGGCTTACGTAGCCTCGTGGATTGAAATCGTAGGTTTGGAGAGTCCTTTAATCCAGTTGCTTGTCGAGGCTTACGTAGCCTCGTGGATTGAAATCTTGGGATATCGGGGCTGTCGTAAGCTCCATGGCGTCGAGGCTTACGTAGCCTCGTGGATTGAAATCATTTGTGGTGTAATAATTGTTAATCGTATTGGGTCGAGGCTTACGTAGCCTCGTGGATTGAAATTATTAACTTGATACATAGTGGGAGCTTTTGGATGTCGAGGCTTACGTAGCCTCGTGGATTGAAATAAAGGGAAAGTATAACTTTAAGAATTTAACACCGGTCGAGGCTTACGTAGCCTCGTGGATTGAAATATAATGACAATTATTTTGTGGATATCTGTGAAGCGTCGAGGCTTACGTAGCCTCGTGGATTGAAATTCTATATACAGCATGATACACGGTGCTCCAGAAGGTCGAGGCTTACGTAGCCTCGTGGATTGAAATTTCTCCTTGTACCGTGACTGTAAAATTGAATTCTGTCGAGGCTTACGTAGCCTCGTGGATTGAAATGCACGGAATGTGTAAAGTGGTATTTTGCATCGCCGTCGAGGCTTACGCAGCCTCGTGGATTGAAATCCATCCACATAAAACCCTGCAGGCAGCTGCTCTGTCGAGGCTTACGCAGCCTCGTGGATTGAAATTGGTTTGCAGACATATCATTGAATTGTTCGTCTGGTCGAGGCTTACGCAGCCTCGTGGATTGAAATCTCAAATCCATCAAGTGAAAAAAGATTTGTACTTGTCGAGGCTTACGCAGCCTCGTGGATTGAAATAGCCTTTACTGCATCGTCCTTCTCCTGGCTGAGAACGTCGAGGCTTACGCAGCCTCGTGGATTGAAATACGACCGTCATTGTAAGTTTTGCCAACATGACAGTCGAGGCTTACGTAGCCTCGTGGATTGAAATTTCTGAAAATAGAGGACCTGCAGGAGCAGATAGATGTCGAGGCTTACGTAGCTTCGTGGATTGAATTATCAACCCTGCTTTAATGAGTTCGTCTCTCGCGTCGAAGCCTATGCAGTTTCGTGGATTGAAATTATCATACGTATGTATTAAATGTTCAAAATCAAGGTCGAAGCCTATGCGGCTTCGTGGATTGAAATAGTTCGTCAATACCGGTTGTAGCTGTTTTTATATCGTCGAAGCCTATACGGTTTCGTGGATTGAAATGTTTTAGGTGTATGCCATTTACTTACCTCAACAGTCGAAGCCTATACGGCTTCGTGGATTGAAATAGCAGATGCACGATACACATAATAATTACCCGCTGTCGAAGCCTTTGCGGCTTCGTGGATTGAAATAATGATACTTACAAAACAATCCAGATTACGCGTAGTCGAGGCTTACGTAGCCTCGTGGATTGAAATTTTAATATTCACTCCATCTACTTGTACAACTTTTGTCGAGGCTTATGTAGCCTCGTGGATTGAAATGACCATGAGGATTTTCTAAGCATCTTTGATTTCGTCAAGGCTTACGTAGCCTCGTGGATTGAAATAGATCCGTGGACTGTCAGATGCAGAACTGCAGGAGTCGAGGCTTATGTAGCCTCGTGGATTGAAATAAAAAGACTTGCCGTATGATGCACGGCGCCTGCGTCGAGGCTTATGTAGCCTCGTGGATTGAAATCATTTATCCACATAATACTTTGCAACTGCAATGAGTCGAGGCTTATGCAGCCTCGTGGATTGGAATATGGATATCAAATGATATATCGAACTTATATACAATATAATATTAGATGGAAAGACAGATGAAAATATGGATTGAAATATTGAATATATGTTGAGAAAAGAAATGACCATAGCCAAATATATAAGAAGTATATTTCACAATCTGTAGGAAAGAGTACATCAAAAGGCCATGTTGAGCCAGTTCATAATTCTCTTGCTAAGCGCAGCAGAAGGTGTACTATTCCATATAAAGATAAAAGAGGTTGGAATTTTGGGAGGAAAAGAAGCATCAAGAGGTTTTTTATATCAGGCATTTGCTTCCGTTCTTGAAGCGTTGTGTCAGAAAAATTGGGATAAAATTTATATAGAATTAAAGTCGAATGATGATAAAGTTGATATTGCATTAGAAGAAAATGGCAGAATTATTAAAAGTATTCAGGTGAAATCAACAATTAATACTTTTAGCAAAAGTTCAATACAAACATGGCTAAGTGATCTTATTCGTGACGATGTAGGTTCGGCCAAATTTGAACTTTTTTTAATTGGTCAGTGTGATGATAATGCAATTACATTTATTAATTCTATAGACAAATTTTACCAGGGAGAATTAGATGCTAAAGCGGAAAAAGCATTAATAGGGTTTGATATAAATATTATTAAAGATAAAGAAATATCGTTTTCACGTCTTCCATATGATGTAAATATATTGCATACGATTGTTGTCGCATCTTTGCTTCGCTATGTTTCGTACAGCAAAAATGTACTGACATTTGACCAGATCGACCTTATTGCATCGGCAACCGTAAATGATCAAATGATTTCGTCAACACATGGTAAGGGTATTGATAGAAAAGAATTTGATGAAGAGCTGCAAAAACGCATTACTCTTGTCGCTGATAGCTATACACCTGAAAGAATATCTATTGGGGTAAAAAGCTTTATCTGTGAAAGCGGAGCCATTGAGGAAGAGACAGAGTGTTGCTTGTCATTAACTGACATGTTTGATGACCGCAAAATTAAGGATGAATATAATTGGAATAATGATGTTTATGAAAAACTGAAAGAATTTTTATTCGAGACTACAAGTAAAAAACAGGCCTATCAAATATATTTAGATACCCATACATCCATAGCTTTTGCAGCAGGAAGAATATTCAATAGTAAAATGGGTATCAACATCTTTCCAATGCAAAAAACAGCAACGAAGGGGATTGAATTGTGGGATGTAAACCTATCATCTAAAAGAAATTATTGTAATTGGGATATATTATATGAAACGTTTAGTGAAAATCAATATGACACTGCATTAATTCTAAATGTTACTCGCAATATTCACAAAGATGTGATTGATTTTATTAAAGAGAACAATCTGACAATTGGGCGTATTATTAATTGTACTCCAAGTGAAGGCGGTACTACAAATTTTTCAACAGTGGATGGAAATCATGCAGCAATTCTTGCTAATGCAGTTTATAATGCCATATCGCAAAGAACTACTAAAGAGCGGCAGGCAGTACTGCATATTTTTGCTTCTGCTCCCAATGCATTCATGTTTTTCTTAGGGCAAAATTCAATGGGTTTTGGTAGATGTATTTTATATGAATACGATTTTGAACAACGAAAATCCTGCTCATATTCACCGTCAATAGACTTTACAGACTAAAGAATTATTTAGGGCTGTATTGTTATCATAAATTTTCAAATGGTTACGTACTGCGTGACCATTTAAGCTATTTACATTACAGACTGCATATGCATGTGGAAAATGAACCATTGAAATTTCCCTTAAAAAAAACATGGACACCTGTCCACATAAATCCGTCTTGCGGATCCCGCCGAACCTTTATATGATAGAACTATCAGATAAAACAGGAGGATGAGCCATGGATCAATTGCTATACGGAGCAGCATATTACGATGAATACATGCCTTATGAAAGGCTGGACAAAGACATCAGTATGATGAAAAAGGCTGGAATCAACGTCATCAGGATCGCGGAATCCACATGGAGTACGGAAGAACCGGAGGAGGGTGTTTTCGATTTTTCCCATGTAACCAAAGTTCTGGATGCCTGTGAAAAAGAAGGCCTTTACGTTATTGTGGGAACCCCTACCTACGCCATACCGGCCTGGATGGCAAAAGCTTACCCGGAGGTCATGGTCACGGATCGAAGCGGCAGAAGGCCTTACGGTGCCAGGCAGATCATGGATATCACCCATCCTGCCTATCGATTCTTCGCGGAGCGGATCATACGCAGACTGATGGAGGCGGTTAAGGGATACCGCTGTGTCATCGGTTTTCAGCTGGATAACGAAACCAAGCATTTCGGTACCAGCAGTGAAAATGTACAGCAGATGTTTGTCAGATACATCCGTAAAAAATATGACGGAAACCTGGAACGCTTCAATCATGACTTCGGCCTTGCTTACTGGAGCAACCGCATCAATTCCTGGGAAGAATTCCCCAGCGTAACCGGTACGATTAACGGAAGCCTTGGCTGTGAGTTTGAAAAATTCCAGAGACAGCTTGTTACGGATTTCCTGAAAAGACAGGCGGAGATCGTAGGAGAATATAAAAGGGAAGACCAGTTTATCACTCATAATTTTGATTTTGAATGGAAAGGGTATTCCCATGGAGTACAGCCCGATGTGGATCATTTCAAAGCAGCCGAAGCGGTAACCATAGCCGGCTGTGATATTTACCATCCCACACAGGATTTGCTGACAGGTAAAGAAATTGCTTTCGGCGGCGACCTTATCCGTTCCCTGAAAAAAGATAACTATTTACTGATAGAAACAGAAGCCCAGGGCTTTCCCGAATGGACGCCCTATGAAGGCCAGCTGCGGCTGCAGGCTTTCAGCCATCTGGCCAGCGGTGCGGATTCCGTTATGTACTGGCACTGGCATTCCATTCACAACGCCTGCGAAACATACTGGAAAGGCCTTCTCAGCCATGACCTGGAAGAAAATGCAGTTTATCGTGAAGCCTGCTGCATTGGCCGGCAGTTCCGTGAACTCAGCCCCAGCCTGGTTCATCTGAAAAAAGAGAATAAAACAGCCATCATGGTAAGCAATGAAGCCCTTTCAGCCCTGAAATGGTTCCCCTTCCCGGCAGACGGCGGGAACACAGTCAATTATAATGACGTGGTAAGATGGATTTATGATGCTCTGTATGAAATGAACATCGAATGTGATTTTGTGAGTACAGATGAAAAGGAGCTGGATCGGTACGATATGCTGTTTGTGCCAGCCCTTTACTCCGCTCCGGAAGAATGCCTGCAGCGGATTAAGGATTATGCGGCCCGGGGCGGCTGTGTACTGGCTACCTTTAAAACAGCTTTTACCGATGAACATGTAAAGGTTTGGCCGGATGTCCAGCCTCATCTGCTGAAGGAATGCTTCGGTATTACCTATAACCAGTTCACAGCGCCTGTCAATGTGGGATTGATGGGGGATTCATACCAAATTTCGGAAGAAGAGAGAAAGGCCCGGCTGTTTATGGAGCTTCTGGAAAATGGGGACGCTCAGGTGATTTCCGGATATGACCATTATGCATGGAAAGCCTATGCGGCGGTCACCAGAAAAGAATTCGGCAAAGGCCTCTGTATTTATATGGGCTGTATGACCTCGCCTGCCTATCTGAAAGCTCTGCTTACAGAAATATGGCAGGAAAAAGGCTGGTGGACCTGGAAACAGGAAATTCATTTTCCCCTGATTATAAGAGAAGGCAGGAACTGCAGTGGAAACCGTGTTACTTATTACCTGAATTATTCAAGGGAACTTCAGGAATGCGGCAGCGGCCATAAAGGACGCGAATTGTTTTCCGGCAGGGAAGTGGATAAGGGGGAAAGACTGCAGGTTCAGCCATGGAATCTGCTGATCATGGAAGAAGGGTGATACAGATGGGATTGTTTAAGGAGCGTATTTTTTCGGGTTTTTCCCTGTCTAACTTTACCAGGGTGAGGGACGTCCTGGCCTCCAATCATATCTGGTATACGACGAAGGTCCGTGACCTTTCCGGCGGCACAGGCCTGGGAGCGTCCCGGGCAGTGACAGGAAGTTTTGGCATAAAGCCGGATTCCTCCAAAGAATATGAAGTACTGGTCAAAAAGAAGGACGCGGATAAAGCAAGACACCTCATCAGCAAAATTACCTTCGACAGGAATTAGATGAAAACGGAGCAGAAGAAAATGCGGACCGGCACGGAACCTGTGGTTGTCAGTCTGACAAGCCTCTGTTGGTGGCATATGGAAAAAAGTGCGGGTATAATAGTAAGAAAAACACCATACAGGAGGCTGCCATGACTGCAATCCATTTTTCTTTCAACCTGCAAAAATACCGTAAAGCCCATAACCTTTCCCAGGAGGATCTGGCTGAAAAGCTTCAGGTTTCCCGCCAGGCCGTGGCAAAATGGGAAAAGGGAGCAAACTATCCGGATATCCTCAATCTTACATTGCTTGCTGATATTTTTGGAGTAACAGTGGATGCCCTGATATATGGAAATGAATGTACGGAGACTGCAGGAACGCTCCCTGCTTTTCCGTTGTCCTCTCAAAAGCTGGCGGAATTTCTTCTCAGCGCTAAAAAGAACAGCTATGCAGGAAACGGTACGGAAGAAAAACAGCCCTGCCGGCCCCTTTCCCATGATTTCATTTATGAGGATGAAGATTTTCTATATCTGGATACCTATCTGGGAGGTACAGCCTTTTCAGGAGAAGAAGCGGTCTGGGAAAAGCAGCAGGATAAAAGAATACCGATCTGGTCAATGAATTATGCCGGACGTATTCTGGCGGACGGCTTTAACTCCCGGTTCTTAAAAGAGGCTCTTTCCCATGTGCAAAAAGAAGCCCCCTTCCGCGGGCCGGAGCTCTACCGGAAAGGGGAATATGTTTACCACTGTTCACAGCAGGGAAACATGCAGTGGTTTCAGGGAAGGGAAGAGATCTATTACAGAAACCAAAAGGTCTATGAATGTGAATTCCATGGCGGGGCGTTGGCATAGCCCCGCCATTCCCTTATTCATGCAGTTCCAGAGGAAGCCCGTCCGGATCCTTGAAAAAAGTCATCTTTTTCTGAGTGAACTCGTCAATTCGCACAGGTTCCGTTTCGATACCAAGCTCCTGAAGCTCCCGGATCGTATCTTCGATGCAGCCGACCCGGAAGGCCAGATGCCTTAAACCGCAGGCTTCAGGATAGCTGGGGCGTGCCGGGCTGCCCGGGATGGCAAAAAGCTCCAGTTCACAATCCCCCAGCTTTAAATCAAGCTTATAATCTCCCCGGTTTTCCCGGTAATTTTCCCTGATGATTTCAAAACCCAGCAAATCCACGTAGAAGTGCCGGGAAGCTTTATAATCAGAACATATCAATGCCACGTGATGTATGGTGTCAAATTTCATAAAACCCTCCTTATGTACAATCGTTATTTTTTATTATACTGCCGTTGACCATAAAAGTCAGCAGCAAAATGCCTGACCGGAGCGCAGAAAAGAGTTTTTATGTTTTATTTCAGAAAACGTTCATGAAATCAGATGGTTCAGGATTAGTTAAAAAGAATATTATTTTTATCATGGTGCTTTTCGTTGACAAAAAAGGATAATATTTTTATACTAAACTTATGATGGATGTAACTATTATGCTCAAGCAGCTTACAAATAGAAATGAAGAGGGATAATGGAAGACAAAAAAATTATTAATGTGAATATGTTAGGTGGTTTTAGTCTTTCCCAGGGGAAGGAACCCATTCCATTGGAATATGCTAATACGACGAAGATGATCCAGCTTTTGATCAGTGTGTTGGCTGCCGGGAATGCAGGTATTCCCAGAAAGCAGCTGATAGACAGGCTGTATGGGAATGATGTGCTGGAGGATCCGGCAGTGACTTTGCGGGTTAATGCTCATCGCCTGCGCAAATATCTTAAAAAAACAGAAGCTTTCAAGGATGCAGATTGTATCCGGATTAAGCTGGGCAATTATTTCTGGGATCGGAATGAGGTGCCGGTAGAACTGGATACGGAAGTTTTTGTAAATGCATATGAGCAGGCAGAAATGGAAACGGATGAGGAATCCAAACTTTCTTATCTCATGAAGGCCTGCCGTGTATATCAAGGTGATTTCCTGCCGGAGCTTGGCGGGGAAGAATGGGTGGCGATAGCCTGTGCGGATTACCAGAAAAAATATTTTGAATGTCTGAAGGAAGCGGAGATTATTCTGCTGAAGCAGGACAGGCATGAGGAACTTCTGGAATTGAGTGAGCAGGCCTGCCGTTATTATCCCTATGAGGAGTTTTATCTTCTTCAGATTGACTGTCTTATGTCATTGGGACGTTTCAAGGAAGCAATGGAAGTGTATGAAAAAGCAACTACCTTCTATTTTGAAGAACTGGGCCTTACTCCGTCGGAGGAAATGGTGGAAAGATTCCATGCCATGAGCGACAAGGTTCAGTATCATGCGGTGGTTATGACTGATATCAAACAGGGGCTTCAGGAAGAAAAATTCCAGTCCGGAGCTTATTTCTGCACCTATCCCGGTTTTACCGACTGCTATCATATAGTATGCCGAATGCTGGAACGTAACGGGCAGTCCGCCTATCTTATGCTGTGTACCATGGTAGATCGGGAAGGGCGCCCCCTTACCGATGAGGTAAAGCTGGAAAAATACATGGAAAAGCTGAAACTGGCCATAGGAACTTCCCTGAGGAAGGGTGATTTTTATACACGTTATGGAATGAATCAGTACCTGATGCTGCTAAATGGACTTCGTTTGGAAGACTGTGTGATCATTCAGCACAGGATTGACGGACGCTTCCTCAGCTTTGGCCTGAAGGCCCGTGCCGCTATAGAATACAAGGTGCAGCCCGCAGCTGAAGACAGCCTGCCGAAAGAGAATATAACTTTTACCAAGACGAATTCCCTTTGGGACTGATATGGAAATAAAATAAATAATAAGAAATATTGAGACAGAATGAACGCCTGGAATAATCCGGGCGTTTGTTCTGTCTTTTTTTTTGTGCAATAAAAAAAATTTGAAATTGTAACATTATTTCAAAAAATGTAACGGTTGGTGTTACGTGGTGATAGTTATACTCAAGTTAATGATGAGGGAGATATGAATTATAAAGTTAGACGTATCCGTTAATAATTTTAAATTTCCTCATGCAGTAACCCGGGACAGTATACTGAAACAATTTTTCAAACAGGAGCAGACAAGGAGGCGAAGCAGTGCGGGATGAGCAGGATAGTAAAAATCTGGTAGGACACAAAGCTTCCTTTATTGTCCGGGTAACCAGCAGACAGAATGCCACATGGCAGGGCTCCATATCCTGGACGGAGAGGGGAGTTACAAAGCATTTCCGGAGCGCCTTGGAATTGATAAAGCTTATCGACAGCGCTTTGGATGAAGAAGAAGGTAAAAGCAGTTAGGAAATTCAGGGGTTTTAGTTCAGAGTTGTTTAAAAAGAGAGGAGAAAGAAGAATGAAAAAGGCAAAGTCATTACAAAGATTTTGGGCGTTCTTGCTTGTTTTTGTTCTGGTTGCCACTACGTTGGGACATGACAGTATGACTGTTAATGCCGCGGAAGTACAATCGGTAACGGAAGAAGCGGGTGAACCGGAATCAAACACAATTGAGGATAAGACAGGAGAAGAGACACCTGCACCTTCATCAGATTCTTTGGAAAATGAGGAAAAGTCGGAAGTCCCGGAAGGAACGCAGACTACTGACGAGGGAACTGTGGATCCGTCAGAAGATTCTACAGATACCAGCATAGAAAGTTCTACAGATACCAGCATAGAAAGTACAGAGACTGAGAGTAAAACCACTACTGTATCTGACGAAGATAAGCTGGAAACGGAAGAGTCCGTGACAGATACGGAGGAAATCACAGAAAACAATAAAGTGACTTATGCAGTCAACTTCAATATATCCGGAGAAGCTACAGTCAAGGTAGACGGAGAAGCCGTTACCAATGCTGAAGTGGAAAAAGGAAAAGACTTACAGTTTTCAGTAGAAGCTGATGAGTCTAAGGGATATCACATTAAGGAAGTGAAGGCGGACGGCAATGTCCTTACAGAAACAGATGGTGTATATACATTAAATAATATTGAAGAGAATGTTACTGTAGATATTATTGCAGAGCCGGCAGCAGCCAATGTTGCATTATATGCATCTACGCGCAATGGAAAAGTAACAATTAATCCGGTAGAGGGAGATGTTTATGCCGGTACTGATTTAACTCTTACATATAGTAGAACAAATATAGATGAAGAGGATGTAGACTCTGAATCTTGGGAGATTGTAAACGGAAGCGAATTTGCTACAATTGACAGCAGTACGGGAGTACTTCATACAAAGGCTGCTGGGATAGTGAATGTAAAAGTTAGTGTTGAATATACCTATGGGAGATTTATAGTAAGCCATGCCACGAAGACAGACAGTATTGAAATCCAAATTAAAAATAAACCAGTAGAAGTTACCGGAATATCAATTACAAATCCTGAAATTGGCGAATTGACAGTTGGTGATTCATATACCTTTAAATATACTATCAGTCCTGAAAACGCATCTAATCAATCTGTAATCTGGAGTTCTTCAAATGAAGAGGTTGCAACTGTTGATGAAGATGGCAAGGTTGATGCTTTGGCAGCAGGGAATACAACAGTCACTGTGAAAACAGTGGACGGTGATTTTACAGATTCCGTGGATGTAAAAGTTAATGCTCCTTCTGTATCTGTTGAAAGCCTAAAAATAGAAGGTCCTGATATTGTTAATATAGGAAAGACCATTACATTAAAAGCAGTATTTGAGCCGAATGATGCTGAGGCAAAAGAGATTATTTGGTCTAGTGATAATAACAATATAGCAACCGTGGACGAGGGCGGTATCGTTACTGGAGTTGCAGAAGGTACGGTAAATATAACAGTTAAGGTGGATGGATATGAGGCACATAAGGATATAATGGTTTTAGATCCTTCTTCCGTTAAACCTATACACACTCTTACAATTAATTATGTATACAGTGAAAATGCAGGAATGATGGCTGGACGTAAAGCTGCAGATACTTATTATGTAGATGTAAGAGAAGGAAGTGCGTATAAAAGAACATCTCCTGTGATAGAGGGATACCAAGCTGATTTGACAGTTGTACAAGGTACAATGTCGGATAAAGACCTGACTGTTAATGTAAATTATAATCCTACAGAAACTACATATACAGTGCAACACAAATTTCAGAAATTAGATGGGGATTTTGAAATTGAAAATGAAATAAAGCAAGGGATGTATGGAACAGAAACTGATGCACAGGCCAAAAATGTAAAAGGGTTTGAAGCAGGGGTTGTTGAAAATACTTCAATTGGTAAAAATACGGTTATAGTTATTGAGTATACGAGATTGAATTATACAGTCCGCTTCGATTCGGCAGGAGGCAGCTATGTGACAGCAATTGAAGCTCCTTTTGAAACCCAGATTTCCTTAAGCATGGAACAAACACCAACAAAGGATGGATATCTTTTTGATGGATGGATAATAAAGGAAATAAGGTAACGAACTTCTCATTAATAGAAAATATGCTTGTTACAGCATCTTGGAAGATTGATACGAGTGCAACTGCCAATTACAAGATTATGTATTGGATACAGAAACCGACTGGAAATAATTATGATTTTCTTTATAGCCAAACCAAAAATGGAAATGTGGGAAGAGTAGTAAATTCATCTGATATTCCAGATATAAGTTCATCAGAATTGTCAAAAATCAAACTGGATAAGACTGGATTTACGTATTCTGAAATGGATACAGGGAAAACAATTGAAGTGGATGGTTCTACGGTAGTTAATGTATATTATAATAGAAAAACATTTACTTTAAAATTTTTTGAAGATGCTAAAGATCGAAATCCGCTTTATACTATTACAGAACTTTATGGGGCATGGATTAATGATAAGTGGCCTCGTGAAAGTTTATGGAAAAATTTTTATGGTGGAGATGGTAAGTATTATGCGGGCATGCAGGTTATGCCTGCACAGGAAATGAGTTTTGAAAAAAGTTCAACAGGAAGAAATAAATTTAATATTCACTATATGGTGGAACCTGTATCAGGCAGTTCCTATTTAGAGCATCATTTGGATTCTTTTACATCTAGTCAAAGTTATTGGGAATTAACAGAGCAGGATAGATATCCGATTACTGGATTTACATTTAATCCTAATGATAGTAGAAATGTTCCTCGGAAGGTAGGAGGAAGTTTGTCAACAAATAATTACTTGTATTATACAAGGAATTCTTATACGATTGAGTTTTCTGCAAATGGTGGCAGTAATGCACCTGGTTCCAAGACCTATAAATATGAAGCTGCTATTACAGCTCCCAATGGGACTCCTGTACGAGAGGGATATGATTTTACCGGATGGTACTATGATCCGGGAGCAAAGAGTAGTGTGCAGTGGGGAAGAGATATCATGCCTGCAAATAATATGACAGTATATGCAGGATGGAAAGTAAAAACATATTCGGTTATTTTTGATGAGAATTATAAAGAGGGAAACAAAGTAACCGTAAAGGTTGAGTACAGAAATACTGTTGATGAACCTGAAAGTCCAGTGAGAGAGGGATATAATTTCCTGGGATGGTATACACAAGCTGATGGTGGTACAAAGTATGACTTTGGTTCGCCGGTAAAAGATGGTTTTACGCTGTACGCTCATTGGTCTCCTAAAAATTATACATCTTATGTAGTGAATTATTTGGAACAGGGGACGGATACGATATTAAACGAGCAAAAGTTAGTATCAAATCAAAGGATTGGTAAGACAGTAACAGAATGGGCCATTGATTTGGAAGAAAAAGGATATGTTCCAGTAGAAGCAAGTCAATCATTGGTACTTTCCCAAAGTGGAAACATCATAACATTCTATTATACAAATGCTGTTGAACGTAAATATACAGTTACGGGTATTGACAAAGATACAAAAGAAGTTATTTACGGTCCTACTAATCATACTACTAAAAAAGCAGCCATTTGGGTTTCCGCTCCGGAGATTGGAGGTTATACATTAGCGGAGGGACAGAACCCTAGTGTCTATAAGGAAATATATATAGATTCTACTAAAAATAATATAGTTTTCGAATATGAAAAGCAGAAAGTAACTTATCAGGTTCACTACTATTTAGGCGATATATTCCAGTCTGCCTGGACAGAAAGTGACACAGTTGTCAATGGAATGGAAATAACTTCTGTCATTGATAAATGTCCGAATGGTTATCATGAGGATAAAATAGTACCTGAACTTCCTACAAAAATAACCTCCAATAATAAACTGATCGAAGTATATTATGTGGAAAATGAAAAAGTTACAATTAATTATGAAGCAAAGACTGGCGGAAGTGTCTCACGGCCATATGAAACTTTACTGCCTGTTACCGAAACCGCACAGGGATCTTTGGCAACGGCCTCTGCCGGATATCATTTTGAGAAATGGATAGATGAAAAAGAGAATACGGTAAGTACCCAATTGAATTTTGTGCCTCAAAAGGTAGACGGGGTTAACGTAGCTGCGACATATTATGCAGTTTTTGCAGAAAATGAAAATATTACAATTAAATATCAGGCAACTGAAGGCGGAAGCGTCTCACGGACAAGTGAAAGTTTAGCACCTGCAACCGGAACTTCGCAAGGATCAATAGCAACGGCCTCTGCCGGATATCATTTTGTAGACTGGACAGATAAAGATGGCAATACTGTAAGTACCACGCTTAAATTTGTACCTCAAAAGGTAAATGGGGTTAATGTTCCTGCAACTTATACGGCAAACTTCGTAGAAAATGATGATATAACAATCAATTATGTTGCACTTACAGGCGGAAGTGTATCACTCGGGTCAGAAACAATAGCTCCTGTCAACGGAACAGCACAAGGCTCAACAGCGATAGCTGCCAATGGATATACCTTTGAAAAATGGACAAATGAAAAGGGTGATATAGTAGGTACAAATGCATCATTTACTCCTGAAAAAGTAGACGGATTAAATGTTGCGGCAACTTATGAGGCACACTTCAAACAAAATGCAGATATTACTATTACTTATGTTGCTGATGGAGAAGGAACAGTAGAACCTGGAAGTGAAGGCCTGGCACCTGCAACAGGAGTAGCCAAGGGGTCTCTTGCAACACCGAACTATGGTTATAAGCTGGAAAACTGGACCAACAGCAAAGGTGAAGAGGTAGGTAAAGACCTTCAATTCATACCGGAGAAAGTTAATGGCCTGAATGTAGCGGAAACCTATACTGCACATTTTGTAAAAGATACAACTATAACCAAAACAATATCCTATAGTGTAGAGTATTGGCTTGAGGGAGAAAGCACAGCCAGAGATTCATATAAGGTAAGCCAGGACGTATGGGTTTATGATGATGATACTCTGAATGTGGAGGACATTGAACAAAAGGAATATCCCGGATACAGTTATAGTAAAGTGGAACATGTAAGGGCAAGCAAAGGCCTGCTTGATATGTTAAAGGCACTGATACCTTCAAAAGATTTACCTGAAACAGTGGGAAATGGTGATGTACTGAAGGTACTTTATACAGAAAATAGTGTCACAATCAATTATACGGCTGATGATAATGGAAGTGTTACCAATAGCAGTGAAACAATAAAAACGGTTAGCGGTAAGGCGGCAGGTTCCACGGCTGAGGCAGCGAAGGGTTATCATTTTGTAAACTGGAAAAACGCAGGAGGTACTGTAGTTAGTTCGGAAGCCGAATTTGTTCCTAAAAAAGTAAACGGTTTAAATGTAGCAGATACTTATACAGCATATTTTGAGGAAAATAATAAGATAACAATCAATTATATTGCCAATGAAGGCGGTGTGGTAAGTAAGGGAAGTGAGACACTGTCTCCTGCAACCGGAACGGCAGAGGGTTCGAAGGCAACGGCGTCACCTGGATATAGGTTTGTGAACTGGACCGATTCAGAGGGCAACGAAGTGGGGACGGCACCTGAATTTATACCTGAAAAAGTGGATGGAGCTTATGAAGGCGCAACCTATTATGCAAATTTTAATGAGAATGAAGCAGTAACAATTAATTATGAAGCGCGTACCGGAGGAAGTGTAGACAAGAGATCAGAAAATCTTCTCCCTGCAACAGGTACAGCAACAGGTTCCACGGCGACAGCGGCAGCCGGATATACCTTCGTAAACTGGACAGATGAGAATGATAAGGAAGTAAGTACAAATGCAACCTTTGTACCAGCTAAGGTAGACGGACTGAATGTGGCGGCAACCTATTATGCAAACTTCAAAGAGAACAAAGAAGTAACAATTAAATATGTGGCGCGTATCGGAGGAAAGGTAATTCCTACAGAAGAAACGCTGGCACCTGCATCAGGTGTAGCAAAAGGATCGACAGCGACAGCAGCCGCCGGATATACCTTTAAAAACTGGACGGATCAGTATAATAATGAAATAAGTACAAATCCAGTCTTTGTACCGGCTAAGGTAAACGGACTGAATGTAGCAGCAACGTATTATGCTAACTTCGAAGAGAACAAAGAAGTAACAATTAAATATGTGGCGCGTGTCGGAGGTAAGGTAATTCCTACAGAAGAAACGCTGGCACCTGCATCAGGTGTAGCAGAAGGATCGACAGCGACAGCAGTCGCCGGATATACTTTTGTAAACTGGACAGATGAGAATGATAAGGAAGTAGGTACAGATGCAACCTTTGTACCAGCTAAGGTAGACGGACTGAATGTAGCAGCGACCTATTATGCGAACTTCGTAGAGAATGCAGAAGTAACAATCAATTATGTAGCACGTATTGGAGGAGACGTAAATCCTACAGACGAGACAATTGCACCGGCAACGGGAATTGCTGAAGGTTCGACAGCGACAGCAGCAGCTGGATATACCTTTAAAAACTGGACAGATGCGGATGATAATGTGTTAGGTACAGATGTATCCTTCACACCTGTCAAAGTAGGCGGACTGAATGTAGCGGCAACCTATTATGCAAACTTTGAGGAAAATGAAAATATTTCAATAATTTATCTTGCTGATGGAAATGGCGTCGTGGATCCTGACAACGAAAGTCTTGCACCTGCTACAGGTATTGCAGAAGGTTCCACAGCTAAACCGGACTATGGTTATAAACTGACAAATTGGACTAACAGCAAGGGAGATATTGTAAGTGAAGAACTTCATTTTATACCCGAGAAGGTAGATAATCTGAATGTAGCTGATACCTATACAGCACACTTTGAGGAAGACATGACTATAACAAAGACTATTTCCTATGGAGTGGAGTATTGGGTAGAAGGAGAAACAGATGCGAGAGATACATATGAGGTAAGTAAGGATGTTTGGGTAAACGATCCGGATACCTTGGATGTAGAGGACATTGAGCAGAAAGAATATCCCGGATACAGCTATGACAGAGTGGAACTGGTGAAGGCAGAACGAAGAGTTTTGGATATGCTGAAGTCTCTGATACCATCAGAGGATATTCCTGAAAAAGTAGAAAATGGTGATGTGCTCAAGGTAATATATACTGAAAATGAAATCACTATTAATTATGTAGCTGATGGAAGTGGAAGTGTCAGCAGAACTGATGAAACATTGCTGGCAGTGAAGGGAGAAGCACAGGGCTCTGCGGCTACGGCAGTAACAGGTTATCATTTTGTAAACTGGACCAATAATAATGGTGATATAGTAAGTACAGATGCAACTTACGTACCTGCAAAAGTGAATGGCTTAAATGTGGCAGCAACTTATACCGCACACTTTGCGGTAGATACTGTTACACCTGGCCCCGAACCTGAACCCGGCCCCGGACCGACACCCGACCCGACACCTGGCACACCTACAGCAACAACAGCCGTACTGGGAGAAGCATTAGCCCCTGTACAGCCTGAAGTAGGAGTCCTCGGAGAAGCGTTACCTCCTGAAGTAGGAGTTCTCGGCGAAAGCAAGGGACCCGGAACCGGAGATACCGCACCGATAGCCGGATGGTCATTCCTTATAATGGGAGCCATTCTGACATTGGGAATTACAGCAAAGAAACGTAAAAAAGAAGAGAAATAAGTCCATACATAAAAAGGCCGTTCGGAGAAATCCGGGCGGTCTTTTTATGTGCGCATTTTTAGCAGCCGAATCTTTGCATATGTCAAACGGCTTACTGCCGTTACGGGATTGACGTTTGGTATATGCGAAAGCGGAGGGGAAAGCTGCTGTCATCTATAAATTTTACTTAAAAAGGGAAAATAGTATCCTTAATTTAGGTTTGTAACACTTGATGTAACACCCTGATCATTATACTTGAGTTATTAATGGGGGAGATTTGATTTATGAATTCGATATTAACAGGCTGGATTCATGTTTCCGCAGAGGTTCTCCCGTAACAGCAGGCTGAAACCCAATATGCAGATATGAGAAGACAAGGAGGCAGAAAAGAGCGGGAAGAACAGAATATAAACATACAGAGCAGGCATAAAGCTTCATTCATTGTCCGCAGGTCAGATGGTGAAGAAGGAAAAGATGGTGAGGACAATTTTAACAAGCATTGTAAAAAAGAGAGGGGAAAGTGGAATGAAAAGGGCAAAGTCATTACAAAGATTCTGGGCATTTTTGCTGGTTTTTGTTCTGGTTGCTACTACGTTAGGAAATGACAGCGTGACTGTTAATGCCGCGGAAGTAGAATCAGCGACCGAAGTGTCGAGTGCTTCGGCATCCGATGCAAATGAAAAAAAGACAGTGGAAGAGACCTCTGCAGCTTCATCCGACAGTGATGAAAAGGCAGAAGTCCCGGAAGGAACGCAGAAATCTGAAGAGGGAAAGGCGGATAAGCCGGAAACAGCCTCCGAAGATAATGAGGAAAGTACAAAAAGCGGTACAGAGAGTGAACCCGCCGCTGTGACTTCCGAAGAGGGGACAGAAACAGAAGAGATTGAAACAGAGACAGTTACTGAGACTTCAACGGAAGTGACTTCTGAAGAGGAGGAAAAAGATTCCTTTACGGTTTCCTTTGAGGTTGGTGACGGGGCTGTCGTCAAGGTGAATGGAGAAAGTGTTTCTTTCGCAGAAGATATCGAAGCTGGTACAAATGTAGAATTTCATGTGGAGGCTTCCGATGGTTACCGGATAAAGAAAGTAACGGCGGATGGCAGTGAGCTGGGGACTTCAGCCGGTACGTATCAGCTGGAAAATGTTCAGGATGATATGACAGTTTCTGTCAGTACCGAGCGGAATAAGCTGCGCATGCTTATGCGTGATATCCTTCTTGCAAACACAGAGGAAACCGTGAAAGTAAGAGTATCCGGAGCGGATGGAAATAATGGGACAGTCAATATTCCGGTAGGGGAAATTAAAGAGCATGCTCCTGTTTTTGACGGATATTCTTTTGTTGAAGCAAGAGTAGATGATGATGTTATCCAGTTTGCAGGGGTTTATGAGAATTATGTTTATTACAGTGCGGGAGAAACGGATGCGGGGACGATTTTAGAGGATAATAAAGAGATTGTATTGTACTATGAATCGGATTCGCTGAAGGTAGAAGTGACTTATACAACCCAGGTGGGAAATGCACAGAGCGCGGCCGGCGGAACAGTAACGGGGCCGGTGAGTGTGAAAAGGAACAGTGCGCTGACTTTCCGGGTTGAAGTTAACCGTGGTTATGAGATTGACAATGTGAAAATAAATGGCGGTATGCCATTAACAGGAACCAAAGTCGCTGATAATAAATGGGATTATACGATACAGAATGTTACGAAAACGCAGAATGTTATAGTAACGTTTAAGAAAATAACTAGTTATAAGCTGACTTATAATAATAGTAAAATAATGCAGGGTAATATTACATCTCCGGGAAATAATTCAACTTTTACCGGTGAAAAGCCATTAGTCCTGACGTTGGTAAGCGACAGCGGGCATCAGGATGGTGAAGGAACCTGGACGGATTGGCTCTTGAATAACCTGCAGGTCAATGGCGTATTTATTAATGTGCCTTCTTCGTATGAGACGAACGCAGAAGCAACAACAATTTTACCCAGCGGTACCAAGGTGAATGTAAAACTGACCAAAATTGATTCGGAAAGAATTAGTACCGGCAGCGGGAGAAGTCAAAATTTTAATAAATATACCTATACAATTACAATCAGCGATGTGTATGAAGATATAGATATAAGCAGCGGTAATTTTAAAAGCAATAAAAGACCGGAAATCATTATCAAGCAGTTAGAGGGAATAAAGGGCGACCGGCTTTATGGCCTGGATGCCAATGGAAACCTGTTTAAAAACGGTACTATAAATGATGTTTATAAGGCTGCCAACAGCGGCGGAAATGAGTTTTACTTTAATGTTAAGCCGGGATATGACGGAAAAGATATAAAATTAAGCGGAACCGGCATGGACGGGATTGAGATTAAAGAAGGTTCTTATACGAAAGATAATAAAACGTATAAGTATATGTTTAAGGTAAATTGGTCATCAGAAACAAATAAACAGATATTTTTGAGCGCAGAGAAAGCAAAATATACGGTTAGGTATGATTTAAACGGCGGAACCGGTGAAATTGCAGATGATGATACTTACACAGCATTTGAAGGTGAAAATAATATTGTTGCTGTAACATATAAAGTGCCGACACTGGACGGGAAGATTTTTGATCATTGGGAATTAGCAGGTGATAACAGTGGTGTTTACAGGCAGTATTCTCGTTTTACAATAAATGCTTCTACGGTAAGATATGCAAATAATAAGAATGAGTTTGTATTCAAAGCTGTCTGGGCAGACATAGGAAAAAGCAGCTATGCCAATGTAAAGATAAATTACCTCCTCGAAAAGGAAGAAGGCGGCTACATAGTAGATTATTCATATTCAGTAAGCGCGCTTGCAGAAAAGGCGGCAATTAAACTGTGCACAGATAAGGACAGATATCCTGACTATTTATATAACGACCAACGTTCAAACGTTGTTGGTTTTGCATCGAATAATGATAACGATAAGATAGATATCAATTATTATTTTGATTTGAAAAGAATTGATATAAACGGCAGAAAGACCTGGAATGTGCCGAAAGGAACGACAGACTATCCCACGGTTACGATCAACCTGTATCGGGATGGAAAGTTATACCGGACTACAACGATTACAAACGGAGGAACTTCTTATAACTTTGCCAATCTGCCTCAAAACAGGCCTGGCGGAGGTCAGTATATATATACGGTAGAGGAAGTAGTACCTGACGGATATGTATCGTCTGTAGATGAGAAGAATAAATTTAATATCACAAATACCTATACGGGGAAAAATCCCGGTGATGCTCCTGTAGATGTAGAGGTGACCAAGCTATGGGTTGACGATGATAATGCGGTAGGCCTCCGGCCGGATAGTATTACCGTCAACTTAACAGCTAATGGCAAGGCTACCAATAATAACGCTGTATTAACCAAAGATAATGACTGGATGTATACTTTTAAAGATGTAAACAAGTATGATACATCGGGCAAGGAAATCTCCTATACAGTAAAAGAAACGAATGTGCCGGAGAATTACGAAAGTTCCCAGGATGGAAATATTATTACTAATACGTTAGTCGGAAAAGGGAATATTACGATTCCTGTTGCCAAGAAATGGGCGGATGCAGATAATCAGGATGGAATCAGGCCTGAAAGTGTAACAGTGGAACTGCTTAAGAATGGAAATCCCTATATTCCGGCAAAAACAATAACGCTTAATTCAGGGAATAACTGGAACGGACGTTTTCCTGATCTGCCGGAGTATGAAAATGGAAAACGTATTGAATATTCGGTGAAAGAGGAAGACGTAGAAGGATATTCCACAAAATATGCTTTTGTGAATGACGGCTTCATACTGACTAATACTCATACGCCTGATGAAATTACAATTGAAGGCGGGAAAACCTGGTTAGATAATAATAATGCATATGGCACCAGGCCGGATAGTATCACAATTATTCTTCAGGGCTCTGATGGGAATGTTTATTCTAAAGAAGTAACTGCCGAAGATGGATGGTCATGGACATTTTCAGGACTGCCTAAAAATAAAGACGGCGCGGAAATTGAATATAAAATTAAAGAAGCAGAAGCAGAGGGATATCGTTCAAGAACAGAAAATTATGATGTGATAAATACACTTACAGGGACGACCGGACTTAGCGGAACCAAGACCTGGGTGGATTACAGCAATGCCGGAGGAACAAGACCTCAGACACTGACTCTGCATTTGTTTGCGGATGGAAAGGAATTGACTGACGCCGTACCTGTCTGGAGCAATACGGATGGGAATGTGTGGAGCTATAGCTACAATGATCTGCAGAAATATACGGATGAAGGGGTGCTCATAAACTATTCCGTAGTGGAGGAAAAGCTTCCGGATTATTCACAGACTGGAAAAGATGGGAATAACTTCGTAAACACCGTAAAGGATGATGAGAGAACCCGGACATCGGTAGAAGGAACCAAGACATGGGAAGATTACAGCAATGCGGAAAAAACCAGGCCAACGGCAAAAGAATTTAATTTAATCCTTCTTGCAGATGGTTCGCCCGTTGACAAAGCGCCTGTCTGGAGCAATACTAACGGGAATAAATGGAATTACCGTTATGATAATCTGCCGATATATACATCCGATGGACAGGAGATCAAATATACGGTAACAGAAACCATACCGGATGGATATGTAAGAACCGATTCCCGGGACAGCAGAGATTTGGTTAATAAGCTGACTGATGATTCAAGGACGCTTACCACGGTAAACGGGACAAAGGTTTGGGAGGATTACAGCAATGTAACGAAGAGCAGGCCGGATGATTTGATCCTGAACCTGTATGCGGATGGTGAAAAGCTGGAAAATATAACTCCGGACTGGACAAAAGACGGAAATGTATGGAGCTATAGTTATACCGGTCTGAAGAAATATTCGGATGAAGGAAAAGTGATCCTGTATGAAGTGGAAGAGGAAGTTCCGTCGAATTATACCCAGACTGTGAATGAAGGGGGAATGTTTGTAAATACGTTGATAGACGGAGAGAAAACCTGGACTGAGGTAAGCGGGACAAAGACCTGGGTGGATTACAGCAATGCAGGAATTACAAGACCTGAGAATCTGGAACTGCATTTGTATGCCAATGATACAGAAGTAATGGATGCAGTCCCTGTTTGGACGAAGGAAGGGAATGTATGGAGCTACAGCTATAGCAGGCTGAAGAAGTATACGGAAAACGGAAGCGAGATAGTTTATCGTGTTGAGGAAACGGTGCCTGAAAATTATACGCAGACGAAGAATGCTGAAAATTCGTTTGAAAATACGGTAAAGGAAGGAACTGCGACGCAGACCACGGTAAGCGGAACCAAAACCTGGGTGGATTACAGCAATGCCGGAGGGACAAGGCCTGAAAATCTGGAACTGCATTTATATGCGGATGATATGGAAGTAATGGATGCAACCCCCGTTTGGACGAAAGAGGGGAATGTATGGAGTTACAGCTATACCGGACTGAAGAAGTTCACGGAGGATGGAAAGCCGATAACCTATCGTGTTGAGGAAACGGTGCCTGAAAATTATACACAGACGAAGAAGGTTGAAAATTCGTTTGAAAATAAAGTAAAGGATGGAGCTGCGACACAGATTACGGTAAAAGGAACCAAAACCTGGGTGGATTACAGCAATGCCGGAAAGACAAGGCCTGAGAATCTGGAGCTGCATTTATATGCGGATGATATGGAAGTAATGGATGCAGCCCCCGTTTGGACAAAAGAGGGGAATGTATGGAGTTACAGCTATACCGGACTGAAGAAGTTCACAGAGGATGGAAAGCCGATAACTTATCGTGTCGAGGAAACGGTGCCTGAAAACTATACACAGACGAAGAATGTGGAAAATTCGTTTGAAAATAAGGTAAAGGATGGAATTGCAACACAGACCACGGTAAGCGGAACCAAAACCTGGGTGGATTACAGCAATGCCGGAGGAACAAGGCCTCAGACGCTGACACTGCATTTGTTTGCGGATGGAACGGAAATAGTTGATGCCGTACCTGTCTGGAGCAATACAGACGGGAATGTATGGAATTATCGTTACAATGATCTGCAGAAATATACGGATGACGGGGTACTCATAGTTTATACAGTAGAGGAGGAAAAACTCCAGGATTATTCACAGACTGGTAAGGCTGATAATAATTTCGAAAATACGGTAAATGACGATGAGAGAACTCTGAAATCAGTCGAAGGAACCAAGACATGGGAAGATTACAGTAATGTCGAAGGAACCAGGCCATCGGCAGAGGAATTCAGCTTAATACTTCTTGCGGACGGAACACCTGTAGAGAAAACCCCTGTCTGGAGCAATACGGACGGAAATAAATGGAATTATCGTTTTACTGATTTACCTATATATACTTCAGAAGGAAAAGAGATTGTATATACGGTAATGGAAAGCGTACCGGATGGATATGTAAGGACAGATTCCGGAGAAAGCAATGATCTGGTTAATAAGCTGATTGATGATGCAAAGACGCTCACGACGGTAAATGGAACAAAGATCTGGGTAGATTACAGCAATGCAGGAAATACCAGGCCGGATGATTTGGTTCTTAATCTGTATGCGGATGGCGCAAAGCAGGAAAATATAACCCCTGTATGGGAAAAAGACGGAAATGTCTGGAGTTATAGTTTTGAAAAGTTGAAAAGGTATACGGATGACGGAAAGGAAATAGCCTATACAGTGGAGGAAGTGATTACGGAAGGTTATGAACAGGAAGTCAGCCAGGACGGACGGATTTTTACCAACACAGTGATTGAATCTGATTTAACACAGATCACCGTACAGGGAACCAAGACATGGCTTGATTATGACGGAGGTGAATTGCCGGAGAGTATTACCATAAGGCTTTTGGCTGATTCGGAAGAAATGGATCAGGCTGTCATTGATGAAAGTACGGGATGGTCGTTTGAATTTAAGGATCTTCCCCGGTTTATGGAAAATGGAACTCCCATTATTTATGAGGTTGAGGAAGACAGTATTAATGGCTATGAAAGTCATATTGATGGGGATGCGGAAAATGGATTTGAAGTGGTGAACAGATATACCGGTAAGAATCCTGAAGAAGATCCTGTGAATATTTTAGTTACAAAGATTTGGGAGGATGCAGATAACCAGGATAATATTCGTCCGGGAAGTATATTGGTCAGTTTACTCGCAGATGGTAAAGCTGTAACAGAGGCAACGATAACAGCTGAAAATTTGTGGACATATGAATTTACTGATTTGGAGAAATATAATACTGCCGGAAAGGAGATCGAATATTCGGTTAACGAAGCGGATGTAGTTGGTTACAGTACTGTTATTGATGGCTTTACGATTACCAACAGCCATACACCGGCGGCAGCACCAATACCGGATGAGCCTGCAGGAGGTGAACCTGCTGCGGCGGCAACAGCAGTACTGGGAGAAGCATTTGCCCCTGTACAGCCTGAAGTAGGAGTCCTTGGAGAAGCGCTGCCTCCTGAAGTAGGGGTTCTCGGTGAAAGCAAGGGATCCGGAACCGGAGACAGCTCACCGATAGCAGGATGGTCATTCCTTATAATGGGAGCCATTCTGACATTGGGAATTACTGCAAAGAAACGTAAAAAAGAAGAGGAATAATTCCTTAGTCAAAAAGATCGTCCGGAGAAATCCGGGCGGTCTTTTTGGTATTGCATGGGAAAAAATTATTTTAAAAGGTGTTTTCCCATAAAAAATTCCTGTTTGACCCAAAAAAGTTAAAAAATAGTTACACTAATTCCTGATATGTAACACTTTATGTAACACCTGGACTGTTATACTCAAATTAATGGTGAAGGAAATCAGTATACGGAACCAAATAATCCAAACAGGGGCAGATAAGGAGGCAGAAGAGGTGCGGGATGAACAGGATATCAATAATCAGGTTGGACGTAAGGCTTCCTTCATTCTCCGGATAACCAGCAGACAATATGCCACATGGCAGGGATCCATATCCTGGACGGAGAGAGGAATTACAAAACATTTTCGAAGCGCTCTGGAGCTCTTGAAGCTTATCGCCAGTGCTTTGGAAGATGATGAAGAGGAAGCAGTAAATGACAGTTAGGAAAACAGGGGTTTGGTTAAGTGTTGTTTAAAGAAAAGAGAGGAGAAAGAGGAATGAAAAAGGCAAAATCGTTACAAAGACTTTGGGCATTTCTGCTGGTTTTTGTTCTGGCTGCCACTACGTTGGGAAATGACAGGATGACTGTTACTGCCGCAGAAGTAGAATCAGCAGCCGAAATATCAAGCGAACCGGCATCAGATGCAAACGAGGATAAGACAGAAGAAGTGACATCAGCAGCTTCATCAGACTCTTCGGAAAATGAGGAAAGCTCAGAGGTTCCGGAAGGAACACAGACGTCGGAGACGGACGAGTCGGAAGAAATCACGGAAGCTGGCGGGGAGAATACGGAGACAGAGAGCGAAATCACTGCAGTATCCACCGAAGATGAACTGGAAACGGAAGAGACCGTTACAGAGGACGTTACTGAGACTTCGGAAAATGAAAAGAAAGATACTTTTATGGTTTCATTTGACGTCAGCGGTGAAGCAGTTATTAAAGTAAATGGAGAAGCTGTTGCCAGTGCGGAAGCAGAAAAAGACAGCGATCTGTCCTTTCAGGTTGAGACTGGAAAGGGGTATCGCTTAAAAAGCGTAACAGCTGACGGCGCTGATCTGGAATCCTCAGACGGCTCTTATATCCTGAAAAATATTCAGGGGGATACCACTGTTTCTGTTGAGACGGAGCAGGCCGCACAGCGTTTGCTCATGAGAAATATTCTCCGGGCTAATCCTGAGGAATCAGTGACAGTAAGAATTTCCGGAGCGGATGATAATGACGGATCATTTCTTCTTCCGGTAGGGGAAATCAAAGAGAATGCCCCTTCTTTTGCAGGCTATACTTTTGTTGAAGCAAAAGTAGATCAGGATACCATTCAGTACGTCGGTGTATATGAAGATATCGTATATTACAGTGTAGGGGAATCCGATGCGGGAACAATACTGGAAAACGGCAGAGAGATTGTTTTGTTTTATGAATCAGATTTATCTAACCTGAATGTAACTTATATAACGAAAGTTAACGATACACCGGGTTCGGACGGCGGAAGCGTAACCGGCCCTGAGAAAATCAAGAAGGACAGTGATCTGACTTTCCGGGTGGAATTTAACCGTGGTTATGTAATCGATAATGTGAAAGTAAATGGAACAATAATAAATGGAATAAAAGTTACTGACTATAAATGGGATTATACGGTGCAGAAGGCAGACCAGGATCAGGAAGTAACAGTTACATTTAAGAAGGTTAACAGCTATAAATTAACTTATTCCAACAATGAAATAAGACAGGGAAATATTACAAGCCCTAATTCCGGCTCCTCTTTTGGAAATGGTGAAACCTTAAAATTAACACTGGTAAGTGACAGCGGCCATCAGGATGGAGAAGGTACCTGGACAGACTGGCTCTTAAATCAATTACAGATTAATGGAACCTTTGTCAATGTTCCCACCAGCTATACAAAGGGAGCGCAGGCGACAACAACCTTACCCAGCGGGACCCAGGTGAAGATCGAATTAACTAATGTTGTTTCAGAAAAAATCAATACCGGCAGCAGGACAGTTGATTTTAATAAATATACCTATGCTATTACAATTACCAATGCATATGAAGATATCGTTATTAACAGCGGTAATTTTAAAAGTAATAAGCGTCCGGAAATTATTATAAAGCAATTAGTCGGTATAGCGAATAATCAGCTCTATGGATATGAGGGTTATACCAGTAAATGGGTAACCGGCACAATTAATACTGTTTACAAAGCAGATAAAGATGGAAATGAATTCTATTTTAATATCTTACCCGGCTATGACGGAAACAAAATAAAATTAACCGGAACAGGCATGAATGGAATTTCCATTGAAAAAGGTACTTATTACAGAGATGGAGTAACATACAATTACAGATTTAAAGTAGGCTATTCATCCGAAACAAATAAACAGATATTCTTAAGTATTGAAAAGGCCGGTTATTCTGTAAAATATGATTTGAACGGCGGAACCGGCAATATTACAGATTCAGATACTTATACTGCATTCAGCGGCGAAAATAACGTAATTGCTATTACAAACAGAGTGCCGGAGAAAGAAGGAAAAGTATTTGATCACTGGGAACTGGCAGGAACCAGCAAAGAGTACAGGCAATATGATCGTTTCACAATCAGTACAGGTACGATAAAATATGCGAATGCCCAGAATGAGTTTGTATTTAAGGCAGTGTGGGCAGATGCAGAAGACAGTAATTATGCCAATTTACAGGTGAAGTATTACTTTGAACAGGAAAACGGAAGCTATAAATTGGATGAAACAGTATCTTATACAGTCAGTGCGCTTGCTGAGAAAAATGCAATTAAGTTATGTACGGATAAGGATGCGTATCCGGGATATGTCTACAACAGCCAAAAGTCAAAGGTTATTGCATTTGCCTCGAATGATAAAAAAAAGGCAGAGGAAATTAAGTATTACTTTGATTTAAAGACATTTAATTATACGGTTTCCTATTATGCGGAAAATACATTGGTGGGAAGCGAGCAAAAAACAGCGAAGGTCAGTGTAAATAATGTGGCGTTAAGTGATATTCAGATACCCACAGATGCAGAGATTGCGAAGAAGTTAACGGGCTATAAATACAGCAAGGTTGATCCGGAAGCGGTTAATGGAAAAGTCGCAGTTTCTGATGGCGCAGTAATCAAAGTTTACTATGTGGAAGATGATGATGCATGGGTAACAGTAACATTCCTTCCGGGATCACACGGAAGGCTTGAAGGTATACTGAGTCAGAAAGTCCTGAAGGGAACGTTATGGTCCGAAATAGAAGTACCCGTAATCAAGCCCGATGCCGGATATGCGGCTGATGGCTGGAATCCTGAACTGCCGGAGAGTACGGATAAGATCAACAGCAATCAGAGTTATGTTGCGCAGTATGCAGAAGATGAAGATGCTTGGGCGACAGTAACCTTCCTTCCCGGAGAATACGGAAGTCTGGATGGCCAAACAAGCTGGAAGGTTCTGAAGGGCACGGAATGGTCCGAAATTACAGTACCCACAGTAACAGCGGATACAGATTACCGGCATACCGGCTGGTCTCAGGCATTGCCTGATGCAGAATATCAGGTTGCAGAGGATATGACATTTACAGCTTTGTATGAAAGCACAACAACACCGGTTGATCCTGCACCGACTCCCACCCCGGATCCCGGCCCTGGCCCCGGCCCCGAACCTGATGCGCCGGCTCCCGGTGCAGCGCCTGCAGCCACAGCAGGTGTCCTTGGGGAAGCGTTTGCTCCTGAAGGACCTGAAATGGGCGTCCTTGGTGAAGCATTTGCGCCGGAGGTAAGTGTCCTTGGAGAAAGCAAGGGACCCGGAACCGGAGATACCGCACCGATAGCAGGCTGGTCACTGCTGATGATGGGCGCCGTGCTGACACTGGGATTTACCGTATATAATAAGAGACGTAAAAAAGAAGAGGAATAAATCTCCTTCTTGAGTACAAAACCATAGTCTGTCAGATATAAGGGAACTCCTGTCGGTTTTACTGGTGGGAGTTCTTCTATATATAATGCAGTCAGCCGCGCTGACAGAAACTGTCCTGTTCAGAATATTCAACAAAATATTTGAAATATTAACATTTTTTTGCGAAATGTAACGCTTGACGTTACGCTATGTCCGTTATACTCAAATTAACGATGAGAGGGAGGTGCTATATGCAGCAAACGTCATTGAAGAAGGGCTTTTTACCGAAAAATGTCATCTGTGTCTGCATTGACGAGATAAAAGAGGAACTGATAGAAGGACGGATGTACCATTGTTATTCGGAAACCCCTGTGCTTTTCACCAACCAGCTTCAGCTATTGGCTGAAATGGAGGCGTTATATGACAGGCTTAATTTCCCGCAGGCATCGACCCGTGACAGAACGCTGAAACCCAAAAAGGTACAAACAGAAACAGACAAGGAGGCAGAAGCGGTGAAGGATGAACAGGATATAAAAAATCAGGTGGGACGCAAGGCTTCCTTTATTGTCCGTGTGACCAGCAGGCAAAACGCTACATGGCAGGGATCCATATCCTGGACGGAGAAAGGTGTTACAAAGCATTTCCGCAGTGCACTGGAGCTGTTAAAGCTTATTGACAGTGCCATAGAGGGCAGTGAATTAAAGGATGGTACGGAGAATTAAGGTATCTGTAAATTTAAGAAGAAAATATTTCTCTTCGGAGAACTGAAATAAAACAGGAACAGTAAAAAGAGGGAGAACTTCTGCCGGTTAATTTTGGCGGGGTTCTCCTTTTCTTTAGTGGGAGCTTTCTTAAGAATTTCTTTCGCTTTTTATCCACTATTTTTCAACGATTCTTCCCTGATTATTCCTTGACTAAAAATATTATATATCATATAGTATACCTAAAGAACAATATTATACAATGTATAGTATGAAAGCCCCATTAGAAGGGAGTGCAGAATATGGTTTTTAATACAGGAGCGGCACTTTTGGATGCGATTGTGCTTGCTGTTGTCTCAAAGGAACCGGAAGGGACCTACGGATATAAAATAACCCAGGAAGTAAGGCAGGTAATTGAGTTATCCGAGTCCACGCTGTATCCGGTGCTGAGACGGTTGCAAAAGGATGACTGCCTTGCCGTTTACGACATGGAATGCGCGGGCAGGAACCGCCGCTATTACAAGGTAACGGAAAAAGGAATGGCACAGCTTACGTTATACGAAGAAGAATGGAATAAGTATTCCGCAAAAATAACGGGAATGTTCGAGGGAGGTATTAAATAATGAACAGGCAGGAATTTATGAAGCAGTTGGAAATGCTCCTTTCGGACATTTCACAGGCAGAACGGGAAGAAGCATTACAATATTACAATGATTACCTTGATGACGCCGGTATAGAAAATGAAGAAGAGTCAATCGGTTCTCTGGGTTCGCCCGCACAGGTAGCCGCCAATATTAAAGAAGGCTTAAGGGATGGTATTGAAACAGGAGAATTCACCGAGGGCGGCTATCATATGAATATGGAAGAGGAAGCCCCGGCAGTTCCGGAAGCTGCGGAAGAATCAGAGGCCTCCGGGAATAACAGTGACAGAATCGTCCTGCAGTTGGGTGATGATTTCTCAGAAGATACCTTTGCAAAGGCATTTGAAGAGGAGAAAACTGAAGAAAATAACGCCTCTGATACAATGGAGACAGAGAACAGAGAGCAGGAGGCTTCAGGAGCCCGGGTAGACGCTTCCCAGGAGCAGGGACAGGATACTTTCCGGGAGCAGGGACAGGAAACAGCAGGCCGGCAGCAAAACGGCCGTTACCAGGAGAATCAGTATCAGAACACCCAGTATCAGGGGAATCCTGGTCAGAGCAGCCAATACCAGGGGAATCCTGGTCAGGGTACTCAGTATCAGGGAAATTCCAATCAGGGTAACCAGTATCAGGGGAATCCCGGCCAGGGAAGCCAGTACCAGGGAAATCCCGGTCAGGGTACTCAGTACCAGGGAAATCCCAGCCAGGGTAACCAGTATCAGGGAAATCCCAATCGGGGAGCCGGGTACCAGGGAAACCCGGGCGGCCAGTACCAGGGAAATCCCAATCAGGGTTATCAGCAGGGCCAGCCATATCAGGGAAGCCCTTATACTAATAATAATCAGGGGCCTTACCGCAATCAGTATCAGAATACCTATAACCAGTATCAGGGCCAGGGACCCAATCAGTATCAGTACCAGAACCAATATGGTTATTCCTACGATACCTATAACAGACCTCCTAAAAAGAGACGTACGGCCGGTGAAATCATATTGTTTGTTCTTTTATGTATTTTTGCCCTGCCGATTATCGTCCCGATAGGAATTGCAGTGCTGGCAGTGATTTTCAGTATTGCAGTGGCAATCATCGCAGTAGTTGCTTCTCTTGTGGTAGCCGGGTTTATCGTCCTGGCAGTTGGAGTGGTTCTTGTAATAGAAGCGTTTACCAAGCTGTTCCTTTTCCCTGCAGGAGCAATTTACCTGTTGGGCGGCGGACTTATATGTACGGGAATCGGTCTTGCAATGACGGCTGGTATGATTTGGGTGGCGGCTAAAGTGGTCCCGGTAGTCTGCACAGCATTCGTGAGAGCCTGCAGATGGCCTTTTACCAGAAGAAATGCGGCATAAAAATGGAGGAAAGAAAATGAATAAATTTTTAAAAATAACTCTTCTGGCCGCACTGGCAATGGTGCTGCTGGGCGCGGTACTCAGTCTCGCAGGAAAAGCGGCGGGCGGCAGGTATCAGGTTGACGAAATGTATTATAATAATGAACTGAACATTCCTTTTACCGGATATAACTATAATAACTGGAATGTATCGGAAGAAGACAGCGTGGGATTTAACAGCAATTATCCGATACAGGGAAAAGATTTCAGTACAACAATTCCTTACGCAGCGCAGAGGGATTCCATCGTAGGGCTTGATCTGGATTTAGGCGGCGCAGGTTTTTATGTTTCGGAATCATCGGATGGAGATATCCATCTGGAAGGTGAGAAGGTAAAAAAGGCGCAGTATTATGTGGAAGACGGGATTCTGTATATCAGAGTGCTGGATAACCGGAATAAATCCAATTTCAAAGATTCTGCAACAAGGGTTTACCTTTATCTGCCTTCCGATATCTCTTTCTTGAATGTATATTTGGGGCTTGGAGCGGGGGAAGCGGATCTTTCCGGTTTTAATGCGGAGGTGCTCAATTGTGATGTGGGAGCCGGAAGCCTGAATGTTACAGATGTAAAGGCAGATGAAGCCAATATTAATTTGGGCATGGGACAGATATATTTCAACGAGATGACCGTTGATGATATGTATTTCAGTATTGGAATGGGAAGCATGGATTATGACGGGACCATAACCGGGGATATGACCGGGGACTGCGGCATGGGTACCGTATATATGTCTCTGAGCGGAAAAGAAAGCGACCATAACTATCAGCTGGAAACATCAATGGGCAGTATGTCCATCGGTGAAAATGATTTTGCCGGGATGGCGTCGGAACGTACGATGAATTATGATGCGGACAGCGATTTTGATTTAACATGTTCCATGGGAAGTATACAAATTTACTTTACAAATTAGGGCGAATAGCCGATAATAAAAATAGGTGCTGGCCTTGTAAAGGCAGAAAGCGAGGATAAGATGGACGAATATATGAACAATGAAAATAATACCCAGGAATCACAGAGTGATAATACACAGAATTCCGGACAGTATAATAATGGAGGGAATTATAACTCCAATAACAATAATGGAACTTATCAGGGAAATGACTGGCAGAATGGCGGTTTCAACAACAGCTACGGCGGTGCGGGCCAGGAAAACGGCGGTTACGGCAACAGCTATGGCGGCGGATACGGCAATGGAAGCTACGGCGGTTACAGCGACAGCGGCCGTCAGACCGGAAGACGCCTGAAAAGATCGGCCACCAACAGGATGGTTTGCGGCGTATGTGCCGGTATCGCAGAATATTTTAACTGGGATCCGACCATAATCAGAATTATATGGGTAGCCGCGAGTATCTTTCTGGGAGCAGGTTTCCTGGGAGTTATTGCATACTTTATCGTGGCAGTGATTATGCCGGAGAGGTAAAGACAGACAGGAGGAAAAAAGCATGTGGGACAAAATCAAACCCGAAGAAATGACCGATAATGTATTCCGTTTAATCAACGAGGACTGGATGCTGGTGGCGGCGGAGGAGGAAGGCAGGGTAAATGCCATGACAGCCAGCTGGGGAGGACTTGGTATCCTGTGGGGGAAAAGAGTGGCTTTTGTTTTTGTAAGGCCTCAGCGATATACCAAGGAATTCATTGATAAGAATGAAAAGCTTTCCCTTAGCTTTTTCGATGACAGCAGCCGTAAGATGTTGAATTATATGGGAACTGTTTCCGGACGGGATGAGGATAAAATCGCTGCAAGCGGCCTGCATGTGGAAATGGTGAACAGCGCGCCGGTATTTAAGGAAAGCCGTATGGCCCTTATCTGCCGGAAGCTCTATGAGCAGCCTATGACAGAGGAAAGCTTTTTGGACAAAGGCCTGGTGGACCAGTTCTTTGAGGAAAAGGATTTCCATATCATGTATGTGGTGGAAATTGAAAAAATTCTGGTACAGAGCTGATAATAAATGATAAATAAAAGCAGAAAACCGGGAGCGGTCCATTGACTGGACGCCCCGGTTTTCTGCTTTTTAAGCCTGCCGGGATCCGCAGCGGGGCGGCGGCTTCGGAAATAACGGAACCGGATGATTCCCCATCGTTGACAGGGGGTATTGCGGAACGTATAATTATGGGGAAATGAGAAAATATGGGATACGGACGGAAAGGGACGATGCATGAAAAAAGACGGAGGATGGCAGAAGCTGAAAGGGGAAATTACGGATGAAATATATAAATTCACCTGGAAGGATGTACTGATTACCCTGGGAATTCTTCTTACCGCTACCATAGTGGCTCTGGTATATTACCGGATATCTGCAAGCAACATCAATGTAATTATGTTCTATACCCTGGCGCTGCTTTTTATATCCAGGCTGACCAGCGGATACCTGCCCGGAATTGCGGCAGCCATGATAAGCGTTGTATGTGTAAATTTCCTTTTCACATATCCTTATGGGCAGATCAATTTCATTCTGGAAGGTTATCCGGTGACATTTATATGCATGCTGGTGGTATCGGTGCTGACCAGCGCCTCGGCTTCTCACATGAAGCGGCAGTCCCGGATTCTTGCGGATCGGGAAAAGAAGCTGGCGGAAGCGGAAAAGGAGAAGATGCGGGCCAATCTGCTCAGAGCAGTATCCCATGACCTGCGAACACCCTTAACCGGAATTATCGGCGCCAGCAGTTCCTATCTGGAGAATGAGGCCAGGCTGGATACGGACGAAAAGAGAACCATGGTCAGACATATCAGAGAGGATGCCAACTGGCTTTTAAATATGGTGGAAAACCTCCTCACCGTTACCCGGATCCGTGACGATTCGGCCAGTGTCAACAAATCCCTGGAACCTGTGGAGGAGGTGATGGCGGAAGCTGTCTTCCGATTGAAAAAGAGGATTCCGGATGCGCAGATCAAGGTTCTTCTGCCGGAAGAATTTGTGATGATACCCATGGATGCCACGCTGATAGAGCAGGTGCTGATCAACTTGATGGAAAACGCGATATTTCATGCGGGAAGCACAGAGCCTGTGGAATGCCGGGCAGAAATAGGAAGGGATGAAGTGACTTTTCTGGTGACGGATCAGGGAGTGGGGATTCCGGAGGAGAAGCTGACAACAATTTTTGACGGAACCGGACAGACGGAAAACAGCAGTTCGGACGGGCATAAAGGAATGGGGATCGGCCTCTCCATCTGTAAGACGATAATAACTGCGCACGGAGGAAGCATCCGTGCATGCAATCATGGACATGGAGCACAATTTTCATTTACGCTGCCAAGAAGCAGTGAGGATGAGGAACAATAGCGGAGGAAATACAAACATGCAGGCAAAGGTAACGATACTCATTATTGAGGATGAAAAAAATATCTGTGATTTTATTGCAACAACTCTCAAAGCGCAGGGCTATAAAGCGATCACCACAGCGCTCGGCAGAGACGGGATTTCCCTGACTGCATCCCAGTGTCCGGAGCTGATTTTACTGGATCTGGGGCTGCCTGATATCGACGGCATGGAAGTGATCCGGCAGGTGCGTTCTTATTCCTCCATCCCCATTATAGTCATATCTGCCAGAACCCAGGAAAAGGAAAAAGTGATGGCCCTGGATTTGGGAGCGGATGATTACATTACCAAGCCCTTTGGATCCAATGAACTGCTGGCGAGAATCCGCACGGCCATGCGCCACGGCAGCCGCCCCGGAGGAGCTGCGTTTGATAAGCCATATAAAGCAAAAGGGCTTGTCATTGATTTTGACAAGCGCCTTGTGACTGTTGACGGGGAGAGTGTACATCTGACCCAGGTGGAATTTAAAATTGTATCCTATCTTGCGAGGAATTCCGGCAGGGTTATCACCTATGATTCCCTGATTTCCCATGTATGGGGGCCTTATGCGGATGATAACAACCGCATCCTCCGTGTAAATATGGCGAACATACGCAGGAAGCTGGAAAAGAATCCTGCGGAGCCTCAGTTCATACTGACGGAAATCGGTGTGGGCTACCGGATGGCAGAGGATGAAAATCAGGAAAATGAGTAACCGTCGTCCTCCGGGGCGGCAGCAGGGGCGGAAGCGGGAATCGCTTCTTCCTCCGTGTATGAGGACGGCCCGTTTGACGCGGCATCCGCTGCTGTCTCTTCATAAGAAGCTGTGGAACCGGCGCCGTCATCGGTGTCCGGTTCTTCTTCATGGGAAGGGGCGATTGTACGGACATTTACGCCGTTTACCTCAATATGGTCATTCACGGTGATGACCAGGCATTCCTTACCGTCAATGATCCTTGTTTCGATCAGATCCGTTCTTTCAGGATTGACCTTGATGACAACATCAGGCGTTTCAATATTGAATTTTTTGCCGCCTGCAATGTTTGTGGCAAGAAGGGACGCTTTTTCCCCGGCAGCCGCTTCAAAGGTCTGGTCAAAGGTTTCCAGCTTTTCTTCAGGAACGCCGCTCAGTTCAAACAGGCGCTTCACATCCGGCTTGGTCAATACCAGAGGATCCGGGGAATCCTTTGTCTCTTCCACCAGTTCCGTAAGGTGTTCGTGGATATTTTTCACCACTTCATAATCGCAGTCATCCCCAAGAGTATCGGAAATCAGGTAATTGAAGGTTTCCTTCTGGCTGTCGGCAGTGAGGGGAAGGAAGCAGCCGAACATGGACTCGATGAACTCAGGCTGCAATTCCTCCGCCATTTTTGAAAAATAAAGCATGGAATGGATATCGGTATTCCTGTCGTTGAAGGCCGGGAAGAGGAAGCCCTTTACCGGAGGCTCCACCACCCAGTCGCGGATCCGGTTTTCAATATTGTTGGTTTCCGCGTTGTAAAAGAGGCCCGGCTTCGACAGCTTGACCGGGCAGAGGCTGCAGAGCAGGTATTCATAGACATCCTCAGAAGCATCGAACATTTCCGAACCGTCCAGGGACTTGCCGGGAATATCGTAAGCCACATGTATGAGGATTATGTAATAATTCTCCGGGAAATAATAGTTCTCGATGATTTTCTGGTAAAATTCTTCAAGCAGCGCGTCGTCCTGCAGTTTGCTGTCACGCAGCTTCAGGAGGAATTCCTGGGGGCCGCCGGGATTTTCCGCATCCAGAGGGAACTCCAGATTCAGCAGGTTCTTGCCGAGAGTACCGGAAAGGGTTTGCTTGAACAGGTTAAAATATTTGAAGGTTTCTTCTTCCGGGAGGGAAAGAAAAGCTTCCTTCAGCTGGGTTTTAATATTCTTTTCTCCGTCCACATAGCAGCCGCAGATGCGGGTGATGGAGCATTTTTCATGAGTATATTGCTTGCGGATTTCCAGAACTTCTTTTTTATTCATGGTGTTACCTCTTTTCTATATTTTGTTTCACTGCGTTAAACGCAGGACGTTTTTTTAATAAGGAACCGCTGCCGGGGCAGTCGGAAGAACCGCGGTCAGACGAGCATGTACAGGAAATTTTCAAAGCAGACCCCCTGTTCCCGGGGAATGTCCAGCTCCGAAGAGGCCTGGGTGCATATGCGGACAAAGCCTGCGGCCTTTTCCACGGATTGGAAAAAATCAACGCCGTTGACAGCATCCGCTGCGATGACAGAAGCAAAGATATCCCCTGTCCCCGGACGGGATTCCCCGGCGATGTGCATACGGCAGCAGCCGCAGCAATAACCGTTGAAGCAGTCGCGGCAAGAGCTGTTGCTGCAATCAGGAAGCTCTTCAGGTCCCTTTTTTACAGAAATGAAATTCACAAAATCATCGCCGTCCTGCATGCCTGTTATCACGATTTTGTCCGGCCCCATGGAGTGGAGCTTCTCCGTAAGCTCCTTCAGCTCTTCGGCAGTCCATCCGGATTCCCGGTATGCAGCGCCGGTGAGAAGGCAGGCCTCCGTGATGTTGGGGGTGATGATGTCCGCCATGGTGAGCAGCTCTTTCATTTCTTCACAATGCTGCGGAGTGATGGTGCGGTAAGCCCTGCCGTGATCGCCCATCACCGGATCCAGGATAACGATCGGCCTGTTCCCGTCGGCAGATATCCGGGAATGTCCGGCATTTCCGGTCTGAGAGGCCAGAAAGTCCTTAACAATGCCGATCTGTGTCACACTTCCCAGAAAGCCGCAGTAGATGCCGTCGAAGGTCAGTTCCAGTTCCCGCCATTTTTCCAGGTATTCCGGCAGAATATCGGTGCAGTCATGCATAAAATGTACGGGAAAGCCGGTGTGGTTGGAGAAAATGGAGGTGGGTACGGGGCACACCTGCACCTGCATGGCGCTGATAATGGGAAGGGATACGGTGGTGGAACACCGGCCATAGCCCGCGATATCGTTGATCATGGCAATCTTTTTCGGAATCCGGAATGGCCTTGAGGGCCTGTCCGGCATCATTTGTTCGGTCATGGAATGCGCTTCCTTTTCTTAATATAATAGGGTGCGGAAATCTTTCATGCCCGGCAGAATGCTTCCGGCCGGAAAAAGATATCCGAACCAGTTTATTATAACAAAAACAACGGCACTCCGGCTAGCGGAATGTCGCTGTTTTTTTACAATGTTTTCTGTATTTTTATGACCTATTGTTACGAAGCAAAGCAGATCATTTCCCCGAAGGGGCAGTCCCGAGCCGGAAGAAGAGTCCGGCCTTCTGCAGGGCGGGACGGAGAGCCATGTAGACTGCAACGGAAACGATGGTGGATAAAACCGCGTTGATGGAGGTGGAAGCGATATTCCATGCGAGCGTAATATCTGCTGCAGGCTTTCCGAGTATAACCAGCTTATAGAAATAGCCTACCAGCGGGTCTGCAACCATATTGAAGGCCAGGCCGCCGATGGCGGCTAAAAGCGTCCACTGGAAAATTTTCTTTTTGTCGCTGATATGGGTGATTTTGCCGCATTTGTGGGCGATGAGCCCGGTAATCAGCCCGATGCACAGCTTCAATATAAACGTTTTGGGCGCATAGATCACATAAATGGGGTCAAAGATATCTCCGATAGTCATGCCGAGCGCGCCTCCGACACCTCCATAGAGTCCGCCCAGTATCAGAGCGCCCAGAACGCAGACCGCGTTTCCCAGGTGGATGGATGTGGCGTCCCCTCCGGGCAGCGTTATTTTGATCTGCAGGAAGGTGAATACCACATAGGACAATGCTGCGAATACGCCGGTCATTACCAGTTTTTGGACTTTTTCATTTCTCATTTCAGTTTCCTCCTCATAAAAAGCTTTTATATTTAAGCGGGCCTTCCCTCGGAAAGGGAGGCTGCATGTTGAACCATATTCAGAAAATAAGCATGGACAGACGGATCGCCGCTTAATTCAGGATGAAAGGACATGGCCAGCTGATTTTGCCAGCGTACGGCAGCGGGAAATTCTTGGGATATGCCCTGCGTCATTTCATAACGGCGGGTGACTGCCAATACCTTTACCTGTCCGGCGGCCGAAACAATCAGAGGAGCGCGGATAAATGTCATGGGAAAATCCCCGATTCCTTCAAAAGGAGCGGTTTCCTGAAAGCTTCCCAGCTGCCGCCCGTAGGCATTCCTGCGGACGGTTACGGGAAGGGTGCCAAAACAGGGCGGCGTGCCGTCCTCCTTCTTTTCTGCCAGAAGAATCAGACCGGCACAGGTGGCAAGGACCGGGATTCCCTTCTCCAGCATTCCCCGGAGAGGGGAAAACAAACCGGATTCCCGGAGCAGCTTATCCATGACGGTGCTTTCGCCGCCCGGAAAGACGAGGCCGTTAACCGGCCCGGAATATAAATCCTTCAGCTGCCGGATCTCAAAACATTCTGCGCCCAGACCCTCCAGCATTATTTTATGTTCTGTAAATGCCCCCTGAAGGGCAAGGATACCAATTCTCATAGCAGATTTCCATAGAGCCGGTCAGAGGCGTCTATTTTCCCCTTTCCGCCATCAAAAGGGCGATTTCCGATTCATTGATGCCTACCATGGCCTCCCCCAGATTCTCCGAGAGGCTGGCGAGAAGAGCAGGATCCTGATAATTGGTAACGGCTTTTACAATGGCGGCGGCACGTTTTGCCGGATTTCCGGATTTGAAAATGCCGGATCCCACAAAAACACCCTCTGCGCCAAGCTGCATCATAAGCGCCGCGTCCGCCGGTGTGGCGATGCCTCCGGCCGCAAAATTGACGACAGGCAGCCTTTTATGTTCATGGACATAACGGAGAAGGGAAACAGGAACCTGAAGCTCTTTGGCTGCTTCAAACAATTCGTCCGGACGGAGGGACACAATCCTGGCGATTTCACTGTTCATTTTCCGCATGTGGCGCACCGCCTGTACGATGTCGCCGGTGCCGGGTTCACCCTTAGTCCGGATCATGGAGGCGCCTTCCGCGATGCGCCGGAGCGCCTCGCCCAAATCCCTTGCACCGCAGACAAAAGGAACCCGGAAGCCTGTTTTATCAATATGATATACATCATCTGCGGGGGAAAGGACTTCGCTTTCGTCGATATAATCGATTTCAATGGCCTCCAAAATACGGGCTTCCATGAAATGACCGATGCGGCATTTGGCCATGACAGGTATGGTTACGGCTTCCTGAATGCCGCGTATCATTCCCGGATCGCTCATGCGGGAAACGCCGCCGGCGGCCCGTATATCTGCCGGGATCCGTTCCAGGGCCATGACCGCGCAGGCACCTGCCTCCTGGGCAATACGGGCCTGTTCCGGTGTGGTAACGTCCATGATGACGCCGCCCTTCAGCATCTGAGCGAGTTCCTTATTCAATTCATATCTGTTATTATCCATAATGATTACCTCTTTTACATACAGTTTACAGGAACGCTCGCGAAACGTAATCCATTTATGGGTTTGTGTCTGCATCCTATTATACATAAAAGTGGCATGATAAAAAGTACCATTTTATATATTTTTAACCATGCCACTTTTGTGAAAGTAAATTTTGTCACAAAAACAATTAAGATTTTTTTAAAATACGCTTCTGCACATTGTTTTCATGGCCGAAAAAAGGTAATATAAAAAATATCAGGGAGGAAATTACGGAAAATGGAGAGTATGAAAGAGGGTGTAAAAAGGATGCAGGGACCGGGCAGGATGTTGGCTGCGGTATTGCTTATTTGTGCGGTATTTGCCCTAAGTTCCTGTATGGATAAGACGGCGGAAGAGGTTTCGCTCACTCCGGAAGAGCTGCAGGACTTTCAGGAGCTTTTGAACAGCGCCGATAACAGGAACTGTCTGACCTGCTGCTATGAGGAACCGGAACAGATCAGCGTTTCCGAGATTTTTTACAGCCGGTTTGATTTGGGGGAACCGGTGTCTGAGGAGGAAATCAGAAAGCTCGGCTGGGAGGAAACTCTTGATTCGGTAAAATTTCCGGTGGAAAGGATGAACGAATATCTCACCGGAAAATTCGGCATTACCCTGGATCAGGTGCAGAGGAAAATCCGTTTGGATTATCTGCCGGAATACCAGGCTTATTATCTGAATGTGGGTGATACCAATCTGGTTATGGCGGAATGCGTGTCGGGGACAAGAACGGCGGATATAGTGAAAATCCTCTATAACACAGGGAATGGGGACGGGCTTTGGGAGATTAGCCTGAAGGAAAAGGACGGAGGTTTTCTAATCCTTGCAAATGTGAGCTGCTCGGCGCTCCATAACAGGGACTATGTGGAGCAGGTACTGGCGCAGAAGGACAAGCTGCTGCATGGGGAAGGCATCCATTATGATTTTTACTTCAGCCCGGAAAGCGGGGAATTGATCTATGCGGTTGATAAGCCGACTAACGCTGTGCAGGCCAGAACCCTTTATTTTGAGAAGGGGGAATGTATTGCAATTTCTATGGAAGGGGAAAATGAATGGCAGGAGGCAAGGGGAGCTTTCTGCAGCACAAACGGGCTTTATATTGGCCCGACACAGGAGTATTACGGGGATATAGGCAGGAGTATTCTGGAAGAATTTGAAATGGCAAAAGGCAGTTTTTGATTAGGGCCGGAAGCGATTCCGGAGGGAAAGGGAGGATAAAAATGCGTGCGGCAGTTATTTCAGATACCCATGATCTGCTTCGGCAGGAAGTGACAGACATTATGGAATCCTGTGATGTTATCATTCATGCAGGGGATGTAAATACACAAAAGCTGGCGGAACAGCTGGAAAAAAAGAAGCCTTTATATCTTGTCCGGGGGAACAACGATGGGGAATGGGCTTCCGGCCTGCCGGAAACACTCTGGTTTGAACTGGAGGGTGTCTCTTTTTATATGATTCATAATAAGAGGGAAATCCCGGAGGTAAGAAGAGAGGCGGATGTGATCATATATGGCCATACCCATAATTATGATTGTCAGAAGGAGGGAAATACCCTGTGGCTTAATCCGGGAAGCTGCGGAAAACGGCGGTTCAGCCTTCCGATTACCATGGCGGTCCTGGAACTCCATAACGGCAGCTATGAGGTGGAGCGGATTGATCTGCCGCTGGCGGAAGAGAGCGCGCCTGACAGGAAAAACACCAATCTGGAGGAGATATACACTCTGGAGAGAGGCGTGGCGGTCAAAAGAATCATGAAAGGGATGGACAGAGGGGAAAGTATTCGGATGATGGCGGAGAAATGGAGGCTGCCGGAGAATTTCGTGGAACAGGTATGCCGCATCCGAGTGACTCATCCGGGAGTCAATGCGGCGGGAATTGTGGATAAAATGGAAGCAAATGATACGATAAAATACGCAGCGGGCAGTCATATACGGAAAGGTGGCCAGTGATATATATCACTGGCCTTTTTTTTATCTTGATTTTTCCTGTATTTCCAACAGCTGTATAATCAGCGATTCAATGACTTTTTTGTATTCATCCGTCAGTAAAAGATAGTGCTCCATTATGCTGTCGGAGGAGCGTTTACATGGAGAAATTTCTCCGAAGGCGGTGTAAATATCCTGCACATCATAAATCTGACAGAGCTTGAGCAGCGTATAACCGTCCGGCTCTGATTTCCCAACCTCCCAGGAACCAAGTGTGCTTTTGTTCTTCAGTCCCAGTAAATCGGCAGCTTGCTGCTGGGTATATCCTTTTACTTTCCGTAAAGTACGAAGAGTATCACCAAATTTTTTATTTGCCATACTTGTCACCTCACAACTGCATAATACAGGATGGTTTTAAACAAGTCAATTTGTAAATTGAAAAATTCAAACAAAATATATTGACAAAACGAATAAATCAACCATATAATGATGAGGTAAACGAATAATTCAATCTGAGGGTATGAATTATGAACAAAAGAATTATACAATTCTTAGAAGATATCATGAGTAAAAAGGATATCAGCTGCGCTTCATTAGCACAGCTGACAGGAATTGCATACCGGAGGCTGCTGATGGTCTTTGTATGGAGAGAGGCACTCAGCGGAAGCGAACTGCTTTGTATCTGCCGGGCTCTGGAGGTAAAGCAGAACGAGCTTATGGGATTATTGGACAGCGGCAGTCAGGGAAAAAAGATTACGGAAGATGACAGAAACAGGGGGTATGAATGGCAGTGACAACAGTAAAAAAGGATCGGAAGACAAAGTGGAAAAGATCCGGCAGAATGAGCCGGGAAAAATTAAAGGGACAGCTGGAGATACAGTCGATGGTATGGCCGGGACTGATTTTCCTGTTTATATTCAGCTATTTACCCATGTATGGAATCAGCATCGCTTTTAAGGATTTTAACATTATGTCGGGGTTCATCGGCGGAGATTTTGTGGGATTGAAATATTTTAGCCAGTTTCTGACAGATCCTAAGCTTCCTCTGGTGCTGAAGAACACGATAATGATAAATCTGCTGGGACTTGTCATAGGTTTTCCGGCGCCGGTTATTCTGGCGATCCTGATCACAGAGCTCAGGGGGAGACGGTTCCGTAAACTGGCGCAGACCGTATCTTATCTTCCCCACTTTCTGTCCTGGGTCATTTTCGGAGGAATCATGCTGGAATTGCTGGCATCCGGGGGCATTGTAAATAAGGGGCTGAATTTATTCCGGCTGGCTGAAGGAAACATGAATCTGATGGCGGATCCGAATAAATTTTATATGATATTCACGGTTATTTCCATTATTAAGAGTATTGGTTACGGATCGATTCTTTACATATCTGCCATCACTTCGGTTGACCAGGATATGTATGAGGCCGCATACATAGACGGAGCGAACCGGTTTCAGAAAATCATATATATTACGGTGCCGGCCATTATGGGAACTATCGTAATCATGCTGATTTTTCAAATCAGCAATATTCTCAATACCGGCTTTGAACAGGTGCTGATTCTTCAGAATTCCCTGAACATCAGCGCCAGCGAAACGATAGACACTTATGTATACAAAATAGGAATGACACAGCAGAGGTATTCCTACGCCACAGCGGTCGGGCTGTTTAAATCCATAATTGCAGTTGTCCTGTTATGGTCTGCGAATAAATGCTCCAACAAAATAACAGGAAAAGGACTTTTTTAGGAAGGGGGAGGAAATGATGGAGGAAATAAGAAAGGCCGGTAAAATAAAACCGTTTGATGTGATAGATGTGCTGATCATGATTCTTTTTATTCTGATAATGGCTTATCCCCTGTGGTTTATTGTGGTGGGCGCATTTAATGAAGGAAAGGATTATATGCGGGGCGGCGTATATCTGTGGCCCCGGGTATGGACTCTGGATAATTTCAAAGCCGTATTCCGGGACAAAAGTATATTGAATTCCTTTGCCGTAACCATAGCAAAATGTGCGGTTGGAACCGTGACAAGCGTGCTGTTTACATGCCTGGTATCTTACGGTCTGTGCAGGCCGAACCTGAAATTCAAAAAGGTGTATATACCGTTCATTATGTTTACCATGTTTTTCGGAGGTGGGCTGATTCCCTATTTCCTGCTGATCAGAGGGCTCCATCTTTACAACACGTTTTGGGTATACATCATTCCTTCCTTATTTAATGTGTGGAATATGATAATTATCCAGTCCTTTATGAGAGAACTGCCCGAGGCGCTGAATGAGTCCGCCAAGATGGACGGGGCGGGGGAATACCGTATTTTCCTGCAGATAATCCTGCCGCTGAGCAAGCCGGTTATAGCCGCCATTTCTCTTTTTACGATTGTCGGGCACTGGAACAGCTATTTTGATTCCATGATGTATACGGCGGATGCATCGCTGCAGACGATACAGCTGTATTTGAAAAAGGTGATTACGGATCCGTCCGTTGCCGCCGGAATGGGAGCCACGGCGGCCAGGGTAGTCCCGGACGCCGCCGCCAAAATTACTGCCCAGTCCGTGAAACTGGCCGCAATGGCGGTCACTGCATTGCCGGTAGTTGCCGTTTATCCGTTCCTTCAGAAATATTTTGTAAAGGGTATGACGATAGGAGCGGTAAAGGGTTAATTATAATCATTTAATTATGGGAGGTTGCGTATGAGAAGAAAAAGAATCAGCAGTATCCTGCTTGCGGGGGCGGTATGTGTAAGCCTGCTGTCCGGCTGCGGAAGCAGGGGAGAAGAGACGGCGGCAGATATCCCGCAGTCCGAGTCGCTTCAGACAGAGGCGGCGGAGGAGTCTCAGAAGGAGGAAGCAGCGGGAGAAACCCCGAGCTGGAAAAAGGACACAAGCCCTGTAACCATAGACTGGTTTGTGGCTTATGACTGGTATGGCAAGGTTTTTGATCCGGTGAATAATATTGCCGACAAAAAGCTGCAGACGGAAACCGGAATCACTGTGAATATCATTACAGGCGATGCGGATAAGCTGAATGCGCTGATTGTATCGGGAGAGCTTCCGGATGTGGTAACCTTTGATGCGGTGGCGTCCCAGAGGCTGCAGATGGAGAATGCGGGTCTGGTACTGGATTTGGAGGATCTGGCGGAAAACTATGCGCCGGATTTGAATGTTCCCCAGTCACAGAAGGACTGGTACAGAAATGAGGATGGAAAATGGTATTCCCTGGTAAGCTTTTATTATGGGCCGGAGAGATGCAGTGACGAATTCGGCGGCTTTCTGGTCACACACAACAGCAATTTTGTCCGCACGGATCTGCTGGAGCAGATTGGCATGACAATGGATGATCTGCATACCAAGGACGGCTTTTATCAGGCTCTGAAGAAGGTAAAAGACCAGAAGCTGCAGTATGACGGCATGGATGTTATTCCGTTAACGGGTGTATATCCGGTAAATATGGCACAGCAGTTCGGGGCACAGCAGGAGGACGAACAGGGGAATCTCCTGGATATCAAGCTCCAGCCGGAATACCTGGAGGCGCTGAAATTCTATAACAAGCTGTATACGGAAGGGCTGATTACCACGGATGAATTTACCCAGGATCAGACACAGCGGGATCAGAAAGTGGCGAGCGGGCAGGTATTTATGGCACAGGGCTGGATGACGGTAAAACAGCCAAGATCGGCGCTCTATTCCAGTGATCCCAATGCGAAAATGCTTTACTGCGGAACCATTAAAACCGGTGATTCGGGCAAACAGCATTATTTATCATCTATCAATGCGGCAGGCTGGACAACGACCATGATAACCGCCGGTGCAGAGCATCCGGACAGAATTATCAGTCTGTTTGCCTATCTCACACAGGAAGAAGCGGCTTTGGATGAGGAATACGGGAGCGGCTGCTATGATATCGTAGACGGCAAGGCGATCCGGAAAGAAGAAGCGGTAAAAGAGTACGAAGAAGACTACAATGCTGCTTATAATAAGTATAATATGAACCTGAGTTTTGCCATGGACTATACGATCATCCAGAAGTACGAGAATCTTAACGTTGAAAATGAACTGGAAAAAGACCGGATAAACATGGAGCGTGATAAGGATGCCAGCCTGTATGATGACAAATGCTTTTCCGATATTAACCCTATGGCAGGCACGGATTTGGCGGCAATTAAGGCGGCCATTGATGAATACTGGAAATCTGCGGAGCCTCAGATTATCATGGCATCGGATGAAGCGGAATGCGAGAAGCTGTACAGCCAGGCCGTGGAGCAGATGTACAGCATGGGCTATGAAGAATTGTATGAATCCCAGAATGAGAAATTCCATAAAAATAAAGAGAAATTAGGGATAGAATTTGCCTGGCCGTCCCTACAGAAATAGGCAGGGAGGTGATGAGGTTGAAAAATACGGAATTGTTTTCCTATACCTCAGAATATCTGACCAGAAATGGCAGGCCATGGTTTCCTGTAATGGGGGAATTCCATTACAGCAGGTATCCGGACAGCTATTGGGAAGAGTCTTTGTATAAGATGAAGGCCTGCGGCGTCGATGTGGTATCCGCGTATGTAATCTGGATCCATCATGAGGAAGAGGAAGGAGAATACCTGTTTTCGGGCTGCCGGGATCTTCATAAATTTTTAGACACGGCAAAAAAATGCGGATTGCTGGTTTTTCTGAGAATCGGCCCATGGTGCCATGGAGAAGTTCGTAACGGCGGATTCCCGGACTGGCTGCTTGAGAAGGATTTTGTGCCCCGTACGAATGATGAAAGCTATTTATCCTGCGTAAAACGCTATTACGAGAGAATTTTTATGGAAGTAAAAGGGCTTCTCCATAAGGACGGCGGACCGGTAATCGGTGTTCAGATTGAAAATGAGTATGGACATTGCGGCGGCCTTACCGGTGAAGAGGGAGAGGACCACATGCGCCGGCTGAAGCGGCTGGCTGTCGGTGCCGGATTTGATGTACCCTATTATACGGCTACCGGCTGGGGCGGAGCGGTTACAGGAGGTATGCTTCCGGTTCTTGGAGGTTATTGCGACGCGCCGTGGGATCCGAGAATAACGGAACTGGAGCCGAGTGTGAATTATGTTTTTACACAGGAAAGAAACGACCGGAATATAGGCAGTGACTTGGGAATGGGGGAAGGTCTTACCTGGCCGTGGGATAAGTTCCCATATCTCACAGCGGAGCTGGGCGGCGGAATTCAGGTGACAAGGCACAGAAGACCGGTGGCGGCAGCGGCGGATATCGGGGCCATGACGCTGACCAAGCTGGGGTGCGGAGCCAATCTTCTTGGCTACTATATGTATCATGGAGGAACCAATCCTCATGGGAAAAGGAGCACGCTGCAGGAGTCCAGAGAATCAGGCTATCCCAACGATCTTCCGGAATATTCGTATGATTTTAATGCACCCATCAGGGAATACGGACAGATATCGGATACCGGCCTGGAGCTTAAATTATATGCCATGTTCCTCCATGATTTCGGGGAAGCCTTCTGTGAAATGAAGACCTTCATTCCGGAGGACAGCCCTCAGGATCCCAATGATACCGTCCGCCTCCGCAGTGCGGTAAGGAGAAAAGGAAACAGCGGTTATCTGTTTGTAAATAATTTTCAGAGAAGAAAACAGATGGCAGATCATCAGGGGGTAATCCTGAATGTCCGGCTTCCTGACGGAGATATCTCCTATGAGGCGCAGGACATCCGGAATGGAGATTATTTTTTCTATCCCTTTCACCTTCCGGTGGGAGAACATGCGGTATTGATAAGTGCAAGCGCTTCTCCCCTGTGTATTCTTCACAGGACGGACGGGGAGAGATATATCTTTTACGGTGACAGGGAACCTCATTTCAGAATAGAAGGAGATCTTGGGAAAAAGGAACTTATTCATATAAGCAGGGAGGATGCACGGCATGCCTGGAGGATGGAATTCGGAACAGAAGAATATCTGGCGGTATGTAACTATCCGATTGTGGAGGAAGGCGGTTCCTGTAAGGTATTATTCCGGACGGGAGAAACAGAAGAGCTGGAAATCCGTGTATATCCGGAGCTTCCCACGGTACCCCAGGGATTTGTAAAAACAGGAAACGAAGGGATTTTCACACGATATTCCCAGAGAATATCCCGGAATACGCCTTCCTGCAATTTACGAAAGGAAGAAAAACAGAGCAGCGATGAAGAATGCCGTTACCGCATAGAACTTGATTATGCAGAAGAAACGGAGGCAGAGGATGTTTTTCTGAAGCTGGATTATGTGGGAGAAAGCCTGGAGCTTTTTATTGACGGGAAGAAGGAAGGGGATCATTTTTATACGGGGCAGATTTGGGAGATCGGATTGAAAAGATTTGGATTCCCGGAGAACGTGGATATAACCGTTCACAGGCTGAAAAGAGATATGCCGGTATATTTGGAGCAATGGCCGGATCTGCCTGAGGAAGGGGCGTGCAGGATTCACAGGCTGACGGCAGAAGCGGAGTATAAGCTGTTTTTTTAATGTAATAAGGCAAAGAACCGGCCGGTATCTGAGGAGTAATCCCTGACAGATACCGACCGGTTTTTTGCAGAGCGTTTTACAGATCATCCACCAGCGCCGTACTCTTGGCATAGGCGGTGCTTTTCGCTTCAAAGAAGTCTGTTTTTACCATATTCGCATTGGAATACTGGCTCACCCAGGCCATACTTTCCGGTTCCGCGGTATGCTCCGGATAGAGGGGCTCATAGCCCAGGCTGGTCCAGCGCAGGTTGCCGAGATAACGGATATAGTCGGACACCATATCCCTGGTAAGGCCGGGAATGTTATTCCCGATGCAGTAGTGGCCCCATTCGATTTCCTGGCGCACACCCTCCATGAGCATTTCCTTCAGTTCGGCTATGGTTTCGGAGGTGAAAAGCTGGGGTTCTTCTTTCTGCAGCTCCAAGATAATATTGCGGAACAGCCATAAATGTGTGTTCTCATCCCGGTTGATGTAGCGGATTTCCTGTGCGGAGCCGGGCATTTTCCCGTTGCGGCTCAAATTATAGAAGAACATGAAACCGCTGTAAAAATAAATGCCTTCCAGGATAAAATTAGCCATCATAACCTTCAGCAGGGTGGTGGGATCCTTGTGCTCCTGGAATTCATTGTAGCAATTTCCGATGAACGTATTCCTGCGCAGCAGATGCTCGTCATCCTTCCACTGGTAAAGGATGGCGTTGCGCTCGGTAGGGCTGCAGATGGAGTCCAGCATATAGCTGTAGCTCTGGCTGTGCACACATTCCTGGAAGGTCTGGATGGACAGGCACAGATTCACCTCATTCGCAGTGATGTATTCCCCTATGTGAGGCAGGTTGGCAGTCTGGATGGAATCCAGGAAAACCAGGAAGCTTAAGATTTTATCATAAGCGGTGCGCTCTGCCGGCAAAAGCCGTGGATAGTCCTTGACATCCGCAGAGAGATTGATTTCCTCCGGGATCCAGAAATTGTTCATGGCCTGACGGTACCAGTCGCTTACCCATGGATAGCGCATATTATTGAAATCATTCAGATTCGTCGTATTTCCGTTTATCATACGGCGCAGGCGCACATCCGTATCCCCTTCCGGGTTAAAAAGAGGTTTCTTTTTCAGTTCATTCATTTTCTTGTATCCTTTCTTACGTCCTTTATCCTTTTCATAAGCGGTCAGGAAGAGCAGCTTTCACATTCCTCCACCTCAAGGGATTTGCTTCTTATATAATAGATGGTTTTGACACCGCATTCCCAGGCGAGAATATACAAAGAGAGCACCTGGCGGAGCGTATAATCATTGGTGATGTACAGATTCATGCTCTGCGCCTGATCGATATGGCGCTGACGCACCCCACATGCACGGATACTCATGCTCTGATCGATGAGGTGGGCGTTTTTATAATACCAGTAGGTTTTCATGGAAAGCTCCGGAGCTACCCGGGGAAGCATAAAGCCTTTTTTCTCTTCCAGGAAAAAGCGTTTCATAATGGGGTCAAGCCCTGCGGTAGTACCGGAAAGGATACTGGTGCTGCTGGTGGGAGCCACGGCCAGAAGATAGGCGTTGCGCATTCCCTGGGATGCCACCTTTTCCCGAAGCTCCTTCCAAACCGGAGAGGTATAGCTGCGTTTTTCAAAATAGGCGCCGGTCTGCCAGTCGCTGCCTTCAAAATATTCATAACTGCCCTTTTCTGCGGCGATATCGGAACTGGCGGAAATAGCGGCGCGGTTAATACGTTCAAACACATCGTCCACAAAGGAAAAATGCTTTTCGCTTTCCCAGGGGATCTGGTGTTTGGCGAGCATATGATGATAACCGCTTACTCCCAAACCGATGCTGCGGTAGCGGCGGTTGGTCAGTTTGGCATAGGGAAGGGCGTAGAAATTCAGGTCGATGACATTGTCCAGGGCGCGGACAGCCGTTGCCACCACATCGGACAGATAAGCGTCATCTTCCACAGGAATATTTCCCAGGGAAAGACTCGCCAGATTGCAGACCACAAAATCCCCGGGACGTGTGGTATTCACCACCACGGTATCCCCGTTTTCCGTACGGATTTCAGAACTCACCGTTTCAATGGGAGACATATTCTGGGCGATTTCCGTACACAGGTTGGAACAGTAGATGATTCCTCTGTGTCCGTTGGGATTGGCCCTGTTGACCGCATCTCTGTTGAAGGTAAAGGGCGTTCCGGTTTCCACTGCGGATTTGAGGATCAGCCGCACAATTTCCTTCAGGGAGACCGTCCGTTTGGAAATCCGGGAGTCGCGAAGACATTCCAGATAACGCTTTTCCCATTCTTCCCCGTAATAATCCTCCAGGGAATATCCCTTTACGGTAAGGATTTCATGAGGACACATCAGGTGCCAGTCCTGATTCAGATCCTCCTTTGCCATTTTCCAGAACAGATCAGGATAGCAGACCGCTGGAAAAATATCATGAGCCTTCATGCGGTCATCCCCGTTATTCGTCCGCAGCTGAAGAAATTCCGGAAGATCCCGGTGCCAGGCGTCCAGATAAACCGCAGCCGCACCCTGCCGCATACCCAGCTGATCCACGGCAACAGCGGTATCATTCACCAGCTTGATCCACCGGATCACGCCGCCTGCCGCACCCTCGAAACCGCGGATGGAGCTTCCCGTGGCGCGTACCTTCCCGAAGTAAAGCCCCATGCCGCCCCCGAATTTGCTCACCTGGGCGAAATTATCCACACTGCGGTAAATCCCGTCAAGGCTGTCGGGAACCGTATCGATAAAGCAGCTGGAGAGCTGATGATAGGGCTTGCGCGCATTGGAAAGAGTGGGAGTAGCCATCGTGACCTCCATGCGGCTTAAACAGTCATAGAATTTTTTCACCCAGTTCATACGATTCTGCTTTTCCTTCATAGCCAGATGAAGGGCGATGCCCAGATACATTTCCTGGGGCGTTTCCAGGAGGACATGGCTTTTGGTACGGATACAATACCGTTTCAGGAGGAGATCAAGCCCCGCATAGGTGAACAGTTCATCCCTCGTATCATCCAACAGCAATGCCGCCTCCTCGATTTCCTCCCGACTGTACTGCTCTAGAATATAACTCCCATAAAGCTCCAGATCCGTAAGATACCGGAGCTTTTCATAAAAACCCGTAATTCTCGCTTCCCCCATCCGCAGGGCGATCTTTTTGTGCGCCTGATAATTTAAAAGCCTGGCCGCAATGAACTCCCACCGCGGAGCCTCCTGCGTAGTGAGCTCAACCGCCGCCTTAATCAAGGCCGACAGCTTCTCATCCGGCTTCATTTCCGGTTTACAGAAAGCATTATATTTAACAGAAAGATGAAGAAGAGAATACTCCTCCTCCGGAAAATCCTTCTGAATCTTCCGGAACACCGATTCCAGCTCAGGATCAGAAGTCGCCTGCCCCAGAGACACCCTGGCATCCCTCAAAAGAGAACGCTTCTGACGATAAAGAATATAATTCTTAGCTTCCGTAAAAAAGCCCTGCTCCATCAAAGTCTGCTCTACCTGATCCTGAATCCCTTCCACATTCGTAATATTTTTGTCCGCCAGCTTTTCCTCAACAGATACAAGCAGATCAGCCATAACCGAAGGCGCCGGATTACTTCCCGTACTCTCAAAAGCCTTCCTCATAGCCCTGATAATTTTCTGCCCGTCATAATCCTCCTGACGGCCATTTCGTTTCATGATATCCATGTCTGTCTCCTTTTTCCGGGCCCGTAGATTGTTATCTGGCAAATACACTGTCCCCGGATATGTACACTACTAAAACTAGTATTATTTTTGCCGAATTGAATTCATTATATACTATATCTAGTTATGTGACAAGATGACTTCCACAACTTATACCCCATTCTTATACTGGTATATACTGACAGATAAAGTTACTTACGACTTGACTTTCCCCCAAAAAAATATTAAAATAGTTAACTAGATAACAATTAACTTATTTAAGCATTAACTACTTAACTGAGTTACTCAAACTTCGCGCAAGCCTCTGTGCCATCCGGGTGCTGGTTCCATGCCTTTGCCTGCCCCCTCGGTCTACGTCCCTGAGCTTCCCGCCGCCGGCCCCGGCCATGCAGGGATCCTTGCAGGGGACGCTTTCGCTCGGATAAGCTCGCAGCGGTACTAAGGCTGCAAAGGACGCAGCCTAAGGACCGGCGAGCTTATGACGCCCCTTACAGGATTCCCTGCATGGCCGGGGCCGGCGGCGGGAAGCTCAGGGACGTAGACCGAGGGGGCAGGCAAAGGCATGGAACCAGCACCCGGATGGCACAGAGGCTCTCACAAAACTTAAAAAGATCATTAAGGAGGAACTGCCCCAGCGCAGTTATTAGGAAGATGGACAGAAAACAGCTGGCACATGATTCGATTATGAGATTCCGCAAGACAGATACAATGCTGAGACGCTACCTGGACAGAAAAGTCTCCAACACAGGAGTTTTCCCCACCCAGCACAGACTTTTAATGGAGCTGGACAGAAATCCCAGCTGCTCCCAGGTGGATCTGGCTGAGAAATTCGATGTTTCGGCAGCGGCGATTGCCGTTTCCCTGAAGAAACTGGAAAAAGGAGGATATATCACGAGGCTTGCCGACGAGAATGATAACCGGATTAATCAGGTGAGCATTACGGCAAAAGGAAAAGAGGTTATCCATAAAAGTATTCTGATTTTTCAGGAAACGGACCGATGCTTCTTTGAAGGATTTACCGATGAAGAGGTGGAGCAGTTCTTTCATTTTATGGAAAAGGCTTATAAAAATATGGCGGAGCAGAACAGCCGGCTGGACGCGGAGGAGCGAAAATGAAGCGGTATTTGAAGTATATTAAGCCCTATTGGTATGCATTTATCCTGGGGCCGATTCTTATGATAACGGAGGTGGTGGGAGAGGTGATCCTGCCGGCCTATATGGCAAAAATCATCAATATAGGGGCTGCCAACCGGGATGTCCCTTATATTGTGGGAACCGGGATTACCATGATCATCATAGCTTTTATCATGATGGCAGGAGGCATCGGCGGGGCGTGGTTTGCTTCCAAGGCATCCATAAGCTTCGGAGCGGATCTGCGTAACGACTGCTTTAAGAAGGTACAGAAATTTTCTTTTACCAATATAGATACCTTTTCCACCGGTTCGCTGGTGACCCGGCTTACCAATGACATCACCCAGGTGCAGAACCTGATTATGATGGCTCTCCGGATGATGCTGAGGGCGCCGGGAATGCTGATAGGGGCTATTATTATGGCCTTTTCCATGAATGCGGGCCTGGCAAGGATATTTCTGGTCATCATGCCGGTTATGATCGTAGTCATCACTATAATCATGCGTACGGCCTTCCCGCGGTTTACCATGATGCAGAAAAAGCTGGATAAAGTAAATTCCAACATTCAGGAAACGCTGCAGAACGTACGTGTTATCAAATCCTTTGTCCGCGGGGAATACGAAGAAGAGCGTTTTTCCAGATCCAATGAGGATCTGAAGGATTCCAGCCTGCGTGCCTTTAAGGTGGTCATTTTCCAGATGCCCCTCATGGCCTTTTTTATGAATGCCACAACACTGCTTGTTGTCTGGATGGGCGGAAAACAGGTGCTGGTGGGTGACATGCCCGTAGGAAACCTGACCGCCTTCACGACTTATATCGTGCAGGTGCTCATGTCACTGATGATGCTGGCCATGGTGCTGCTGCAGAGCTCCCGTGCCATCGCCAGTGCAAAACGTATCAATGAGGTTCTGGATACGGAGATTGATTTGACGGATGACCGGGCAGGAAAGAAAGACGCCCTGGTACAAAAGGGCAGGATTGAATTCCGGGGTGTTTCCTTCCGGTATTATAAGGAAAGTCAGGAAAAAGTGCTGGATGATATTAATCTGACGATAGAGCCCGGACAGACGGTGGGAATTATCGGTTCCACCGGCTGCGGAAAAACGACGCTTGTTTCCATGATACCCCGGCTTTATGATGCGGACGAGGGAAGCGTGCTGGTGGATGGTGTGGACGTGAGGGATTATTCCCTGAAAAACCTGAGAAACGGCGTCGGCATGGTGCTTCAGAAAAATGTGCTTTTTTCAGGGACAATCGAAGAAAACCTGATGTGGGGAGATGAAGACGCTTCAGAGGAAGAGGTCATCAAGGCCTCAGAGGCCGCCCAGGCCGCCGCTTTCCTGCAGACCTTCCCGGACGGCTGGCAGACCCAGCTGGGACAGGGCGGAGTCAACGTATCGGGCGGACAGAAACAGCGTCTCTGTATCGCAAGGGCGCTCCTGAAAAAGCCCCGGATACTCATCCTGGACGACAGCACCAGCGCCGTGGATACCGCTACGGAAGCCAAAATCCGGGAAAGCTTTACCGGTACCTTAAAGGAAACTACAAAACTGATCATAGCGCAGAGGATCACCTCCGTTATGGAGGCGGATCAGATTGTCGTAATGGATGAAGGGAAAATTGTGGGATTGGGAAGACATCAGGAGCTGCTTGCAGACTGCAGCGCCTACCAGGAAATCTATTATTCCCAGATGGAAAGGCAGGTGGGGGCGTCATGAAGGAAGATAGAAAAGAAGCGCTGATCCGGAAATATTCCTATGCAGCCCAGCAGAACCAGGCAAAGGCGGCAAAAGGGCCGGGCGGCCCCGGAAGAGGCCGTATGCCCGGGGGAAAGCCCCAAAACACCGGGAAGACAGTGAAAAGGCTGCTTTCCTACATACAGGAGGAGAAATATAAGCTGGTGCTGGTTTTTGCCTGTGTTATCATCAATACGGTATCCATGCTTGCCGGCTCCTATATGCTGCGCCCTATTATAAACGGACTGACCTCCGTGGATGGCAGCGCACAGAAGCTGCTCCGTTCCCTGCTGATCATGGCCTGTATTTATCTGTTCGGCATTGTGGCCCAGTATCTCCAGGCCCGCATTATGATCGGTATATCCCAGCAGGCTATTTTTAAAATAAGGAATGAGCTTTTTGCCAAAATCCAGAGGCTGCCGGTGCGTTTTTATGATACCAATAACCACGGAGATATCATGAGCCGCTTTACCAACGATGTGGATGCGGTGGGTGAAATGCTCAATAATACCGTGGTTCAGATTATTTCCAGCGTGATCAATGTCATAGGAACCTTCTGCCTGATGGTATATACCAATATCTGGCTGACCCTGATTACCGTTCTTATGGTTCCTGTTATGATGCAGGCCGCCCGGTTTGTCACCATGCGGAGCCGCAGATTTTATAAGGCCCAGCAGGCGGCGCTGGGGACGCTGAACGGATATATTGAAGAGACTGTGAGCGGACAGAAGGTGGTGAAGGTATTCTGTCATGAGGAAATTGCGGAAGAGGAGTTTTCCTATCTTAATTATGATCTGCGGGATAAGCAGATCATGGCCCAGTTTTTCGGAGGAATTATGGGGCCCGTAGTCGGCAATCTGAGCCAGGTGGGCTATTCTGTCACTGCCTGCGTGGGCGGAATCCTCTGTGTGCTCAGAGGCTTTGATATCGGAGGGCTTACCGTATTCGTGAACTATTCCAGACAGTTCAGCCGTCCTATTAACGAGCTTTCCATGCAGATGAATACCATTTTTTCCGCACTGGCAGGAGCGGAGCGTGTGTTTGCCATTATGGATGAAGAGCCTGAGCCGGAGGATGGCCCGGACGCGGTGCGGCTGACTGACTGCAGGGGAAATGTACGCCTGGAGGATGTAACCTTTGGCTATAATCCCGACAAAATCATTTTAAAGCACATTTCCCTGTACGCAAAACCGGGACAGAAAATCGCTTTTGTGGGCTCCACAGGGGCCGGCAAAACCACAATAACCAATCTGATAAACCGTTTTTATGACATTAATGAAGGAAAGATCACCATAGACGGTGTGAATATCCGGGATATTGCCAGAGATGACCTGCGCCGCAATATCGCCATGGTGCTTCAGGACACCCATCTCTTTACCGGCACAGTCCGGGAAAATATCCGGTACGGAAGACTGGATGCCACCGACGGGGAGGTGGAGCAGGCCGCCAGGACGGCGAGCGCCCATTCTTTTATCATGCGCCTGGATAAAGGCTATGACACCATGATAGAGGGGGACGGTGCGAACCTGAGCCAGGGCCAGAGACAGCTGCTCAATATTGCCAGGGCTGCCATTTCCAAGGCCCCTGTCCTGATTTTGGACGAAGCTACCAGCTCTGTGGATACCAGGACTGAAAAACATATCGAAAAAGGAATGGACCGTCTGATGACGGAACGTACTACCCTTGTGATTGCCCATCGCCTTTCCACCGTCCGCGATGCCGACGCCATTATGGTGCTGGAGCAGGGTGAAATCATCGAGAGAGGCACCCATGAGGATCTCCTTGCCATGAAAGGCAGATATTATGAGCTTTACACCGGCAAGCGGGAACTGGATTAATAACAGAAGATATGATATAATTGCGCCGTACGGCAGGAAATGCCCGGCGCGGCCATTAAGGATATTGAGATCCGGCGCCGTCTGAGGCAGTAAGACGGCCGCCGGATTTTTGAATGAATATAAGAGGGATCCGCAGAGAGCGGCCTCCGTTGTTTCGGCAGTTTTTTTGCGAATAAGGGTAAAATAAGAAAAAGGATAACGAAGTGGGAATAAATACTGTGAAAAATACAGCAATAGAAAAAAAGAAGGATGCAGCGGCGCTGATACGGGATCACGGCCTGTTCTGGTGCCTGTTTCTGGGAATGGGAATTTATTATATATGGCGTATGTTTTCCCTCCCGCCCTGGTATGATGAACTGTATACCTATGAAAACTTTATTGACAGAGGCATGATATATTCCATGATACATTGGCCGCTGCCCAATAATCATGTGTTTTATTCGGCATTGTCGGCTGTTCTGAATAAGCTGGGGAATCCGTATATCGGGCTGCGCGGAGTTTCCTTTCTTGCATCCATGGGAAGTCTGCTGCTTCTGTACCGGATTCTGAAAAAAGGGATTTCTCCCCGGATGGCAGCGGCGGGTACCGCCCTTTTTGCCGCCATGTACAATGTAGTGCAGCAGGCCGCCCAGGGTAGAGGATATGCTCTTTCTGGCTTTTTCCTTCTGGCGGCGGTTAACTGCCTGTACGAAATCTGTATACCGGAAAAAACGGAAGAAGGGAAGGGGAAAAGGAGGTTCTGGTATTATGCCGGCTTTGCCGTCTGCCTGACGGGAGGACTATATACCATTCCCAGCAATCTGTACTGGGTGGTGCCTGTGTGTATGGCAGGAGGATTGTATCTGCTGTTTACCGGGGAATATAAAAAACTTTTCCGGCTTGTAATCGCTTCCGCGGCGGCAGCGATTGTGACTTTCGGACTTTATACGATTATCTGGCTGGCCATTGGTTCCAATTTCCTTGTGAAAGAGGAGACCGGTGCTTTTTATGGCATGAGCCATTTCCAGGTATTGAAAACCGCACCGTTTGCGGCTTTTTCCAGAGGGATGGGGGCAATGCTTTCGGATCCCAATATCCAGAGTATTGACAGAAGCCGTTTCAATAATGAATTTACCCTGTACCTGGGACGTGTGCTCAATCAGGTATATCCAAACGGAAGCCATATCCTGCCTGTTCTTATTCTTTTCGGATTGCTTCTGATGCTTGCGCTCATTATTATCAGCTGCCGGAGAAAAGAAAAAAGCATGTTCTTTTTATCTCTGTACGTATTTGTGCTTACGGTAATGGTTCCTGTGTTCCTCGTCATACAGTGTGTGTTTCCTTATCTGCGGGTATTCACATATATGGGAAGCGTTCTGTCCATGATGTTTGTGCTGATGCCGTATGCGCTGTGGGCCATTGTTAAACCTGCGGCAGACAGACTGGCACAGAGAAAAAGCTTTTCCCTTCCGGCAGGCTCCGCGGCTTACGGCTCACTGCTCGCAGCCGCAGCGGCTATACTTCTGGCCGTTGTATACTGCAGGCTGCCTGAATATAATGCAGGCTATGACAGCAGGGATAATCATATTTATGCCGCGCTTAAACAGCTTGATGAAAAGGAAGTGGATACGGTCCTGACAGGTGACGTATATGCACGGCAGAACCTGTATTTCCATATTCTGCGCTGCAGAGGCAAGGAGCTGGTTATGGATTATGAGCATCCGGATTATGTGCTGATGGATAAGATACAGACCGGCCCGGAGGGGGAAGAACTGGTATGGCCTTATGAAATGAATACGCAGAATTTCCCGTGGGAGTGGATAGAAGGGCATATGGAAGTCGTGTTTGAAGACGATGCTTATATTGCTTATCAGGTAGTGGAATAATCAGCGGTGTAAGATAGGGGGCTGCTGTAGGAAAAGAATTTGAAGGAAAACAGCAGATTCCTGGACTCGTGAAAACTCGTGAAAAAAATGAATTTTATTGTTGACAAAACAGATTTTACTATGCTATACTAGCTTTCGGTGACAGCGAGAGTCGCCGGAAAATGCTGCTGTGGCTCAGTCGGTAGAGCGTCGCATTGGTAGTGCGGAGGTCACGGGTCCGATTCCCGTCAGCAGCTTGTAGGAAGCCCGTATATACGGGCTTTTTTCATGTCCGAAGATAATAGAGACGAATTGTCATATATGACTTTTTATGATGACTAATATTTGACTAACATTTTTTACGGTTAGTTTGTCCGGATATATATGGATTACTGTTTTTTTGTTGTCATCAATAACAATTATATGATATGATAAATAAACACCGGCGGCCGGAAATATGTGTAAAAGACTATCTGCCGCAGCCAAATTACAATAACACTTCAAAGATCCATTCATTTATTCTGTCCATGTCGGACAATGATTTCAAAGAAGCTTTGTTAATAGGGATGCTTCCCGTCAGTGAAGCATAAAAAGTAAAGAATGTAAGAGTAAGAAGCGGTTGTCCGGTGTCGGATTATCAGTTATAATTATGTGGAAGATAGAATTTTACACATGGCTTACGGAATAGGAGGCTATGTGAAAAAACGCAAAGAAAAAGATTCCGCGGGGCAGAACCGGGAACAAAAGGAAAGGACGGGACTGAACCATGAGGATCTGGCGCTGAAAACAGCAGCACAGTACTTTGGGGATGAATTACTGCCGATACTTGGCATACCCGGCAGGGTAAAGTACATCGCGCCGACTGAAAATGTAAAACTGCAGGCAAGGCAGATGTATCAGGATTTCAATTATATTTCGGGGTCCGGGAGCTGGATTCATTTGGAGTTCGAAAGCGATTCTGTTACGAAGGAAGATCTGAGACGCTTCCGGGAATACGAAGCAGCTACCAGCCGGAGCTTTAACGTTGCGGTGGTTACTTATGTAATCTGTACATCCGGAGTAAAGCAGCTTTTAAGTAAACTGACGGAAGGGATTAATAGTTATCAGGTGAAGGTTATCCGTCTGAAAAACAAGGATGCGGATCGGGTAATTGCACTGCTGGAGGAAAAACAAAAACGGGGAAAAACACTGGATAAAGCAGATTTGGTGCCGCTGCTTTTAACCCCTCTCATGTCAGGAAAGCTGGAGATTGTGGACCGCATTATTAAAAGTCTGCATATCCTCCGGGAAGCCTCCAGTTCCGTAACGGAAATGGAATTGGAAAAAATGCAGGCGGTACTATATGCTTTGGCGGATAAGTTTTTGCAGGAACAAGAATTGGACAGGGTAAAGGAGATGATTGCTATGACGAAGCTTGGGGAAATGCTGCTTAAGGATGGAATGGAACGTGGATTAGCGGATGGAAAGGCAGAAGGAAAAGTAGAAGGAAAAGCAGAAGGCGAGTCCTATAATGTACCCATAGATGTGGACACATTAAGAAGAAGGGTTCCTTGAAAATGGACACTATGAAGAAGGGATGTCCCCTCCAAAGTGGACAGATTGAAAAGGGGGTTCTTTATCTC
>NZ_MPDJ01000002.1:0-322238 GCF_001881565.1 Eisenbergiella tayi | reverse complement strand
GAGGAATAATAAATGAACCAGAAAAGGAAGAAGAAATATAACAATATCTATTCAGAACATAGTATCCCTTCTTCTTAAATTTGTCCTTGACAAGGGGTACACTTTATCCAAAATTGTTGCCATAATACGTAAGAAGAGACAAAAGAACCTTAATGTACAAATGATTGCAGAAAATCTGGAATTAGATGCTTCTTATGTGGGAAAGGTCGTCGCTCTTATGGAGGAGGATCCGACGAGAACCGATTTACAGGTGGCGGAGATACTTGTACGGCAGGAATAGGAACTGCAGTTATGCAGTAAAGAAATGCAGTGAGGAAATAACGTGTCTCTGAATTTATATATTCGGAGACACAGCTTGTCTCCAGCTCCGGAAATTATAAAACAGGGGCCGGCCAGGCAGTATAGGCACAAATATAAAATGTCAGCACATCGATCACTTCTTTTTCCTGCGTCTGACATATTCCCATAAATCATATCCAAACTCAAAAACACCTAACAGAAAATCTAAAACATCAATCATAATTTTCTCATCACCTCATCTTCATTATATCCTAAAAAAGATAAAAATGATGGAAATTAAGTAAAAATTAAACTTTAAAAATAACAATTTTTACAGTAATTGCCCATTCTTCATCCGCTCTGTTCCAAAATTGTTTTTCCCTGAACCGGCGGCCCCGGAGGCATCCGTATAGGTGGAATAAATTCTGCTTGGATGTACCCGCAAATACTTTGAGGTGCCTTCGATATTTATTGTATAAAGCCCGCCGATAAATTTAATAATACGTACTTTTTTAATGATACTGTGGTTTTCAATAATAAAATACTCCCTGTTCTTATCCATAAATATCACTCTCCTGCCTTTTATTATACAGAACATATGTTCTGTTGTAAAGGCTGAGGATAAATTATGTCTGTCAGATTTTATTGATGGAAAAGCATCCGTTTTGAAAAGGCATTCCGGTATTCACTCGGAGTCAGGCCGGTGAGTTTTTTATAGAATTTCATAAAATTATGGCTGTCGGCGAAGCCCAGGGCGCTGCTGATTTCCAGGATTGTCATGTTCGTATCGGTCAGCATGAAATTAGCTTCATCAATTTTCGCTTTCATTATGTACCTCTTTAAGGATAAGCCTGCGATGGAACTGAACATATGGGAAAGGTACTTTTCGTTGTATCCGAAACAGCGGGCGATATCCGACACCCGAACATTTTCATGAATATGACATTTTATGTAATCCAGAATATCCTGGAACATCTGCCGCTGGGTTTTGGTAGGCGCTCCCATGTTGAGCTGCTTGAGGTGCTGGTTATGGATTTCACACATAACCAGAGTGGTCATGTAATTAATGGTCAGGCGGTCATAATTGGAACGGACGGCATCCTGAAGCTGCTTCATCAGAACGATGATTTTTTCCGTGTTCAGTGTCCGGCAATATTGGGGAATCAGGAGCCGGATGTTATTTTCCGTCAGATAGCCGAGCGTTTCCGGGGAACCGTCTTCAGGAATTACAGGGGTGAGCGGATGAGGGGAGATAAAATGCATCCAGTAAAAGCTGCAGTCGGAAGGCTTGAAGCCGCGGCGCAGGTCAAGGGGAGGCTGTCCCGGAGGGAGAAGGAGAGTTTCACCTGTATTAACGGTATAGTCCTGGTTCTGGTAGGAGATGTATAAAGGGCCTTTGGATATGACAAAAAGCTCATAATCCGTCAAATCGGCGGTTTCATGAATCCAGTTAGGAGAGAGCGCTTCAAATTTACCGGTGCAGACATATTCAAGAGGTTTATCGATTGTAAATTCATAGGCCTTCAACAGCACCCTCCTTTCTGAAAGTATTGATGTTCACAATTCTGACCCTGAAAATATCATGTGTTAAGCTGAAATTTAACACCACAGGTGTATCTTTATCCTGTTATATAGGAAATCCCACCGCTTGTATATGCTGTAATACTGTTTCATAGTCGACGTAATTAAATCTGATGTTTGCGGGAGAGGCAGAAAACAGGTAATTTATAGATGGAATAAAATGGAAAATAGTAAATAATGCATAAAAATAGTATATAAAAAGCTAGTAAAATATACAAGGTGTATAAAGGTTGGGTTTGGTGTAAAAAGGTTGTGGGTTTCTTTGCGGAAAAAGGAACCCATAACCTTTTTACACTTAATGTATCTTTATGACATTTACGAAAAGTAAATGTAATTATAAGATATACCCATAAAAAATACATAAAGGCTACAACACATATGTGATTACTGTGAAAAAATACAGCTGATAATTAAAAAACATAGTGAATAAGATGAATATTTGCACCGTGTGAAAAAAATAGCATGGTCATTATTTTATACTTTCGAATTCGTATGAACCGCAGGAAACGGAAAAACAAAAGGAAATCCGCAAGAGAAAACCAGACGTTTTACAGAATATAGAGCTTTATAAAAGAGGAAATAACACGATAATCGTGAAGTTTCAAAATAAAGAATGGAGGAAAAAGAATGAAAAAGAAAGTATTGGCACTTGTTCTTTCAGCAGCGATGCTTGCGGGACTGCTGGCAGGCTGCGGAAGCAGTTCAAGTACGAACAGCACGACAGGCAGTACAGGTAATTCGGAAACCGCTGCTCCTGCGGGGGATGGAGGAGGCGGAGAGGATACCGCATCCACAGGCGAAGTGGTGAAGCTGAAAGCGCTGATTATATCCCACGCTCTGACTAAGGATATCACGGATATGAAGTGGGTATCCGAAATCGAAGAAAAAGCGGGAGTGGAAATTGAATGGGAGCAGATCCGGGCCGATTGGGAAACCGTAAAATCCACCCGTTTTGCGGCAGGGGATGTCCCTGATTTATTGTTTAACGCAACCATAGATTCCGATTACACCAAATATGCCGGACTGTTTATGGATCTGACTCCTTACATAAGTGCGGAAACCACGCCTAATATCACGGCGATGTTTGAAGAAGAGCCCGATACCAAAACATTGGCAACCACAATGGAAGGAAAGATTTACGGACTTCCCAAATTCCAGGGAAAATGGCCTTCTACCAATACGGTTATGTTCATTAATAAAGAATGGCTTGATAACGTAGGAAAAGAAGTGCCCACGACCTATTCAGAACTGAAGGACGTGCTTATGGCCTTTAAGGAACAGGATGCAAACGGAAACGGGGATCCGGGCGATGAAATACCCATGGATTTCAATGCCGGAGCCAATAACGGCTGGTTTAACAGCGCGTACTCCCTGACCAACCTTGTGGGTTCTCTCGGGATTCAGCTCACCAACTGGGGGACGGATGCTTATTTTGCGGAAGACGGTCAGATCAAGTGCTATGCAGTGGACGAGCGGTATAAGCTGTTCATGAAATATGTGGCGGACCTTTATGCCAACGGACTGATCAATACCAATGCAATTTCCAATGATTATTCCGCATTCCAGTCCTTATCCCGCGGGAATGAAAAGGGAGACGCCCTGGTGGGATGTGTATTCGGCTGGGAGGAAACAGATAAATTCGGGCCTACCCTTTACAGCCAGTATGTACCTGTACCCGCTTTGGAGTACGATATAGACTGCGAACCCGGAACCTATGATACACGCTGGAGAGATGACTATACCGGTCTGAATATGTCCGGAAACAGAGTCTGTGTCAGCGCGAACTGTAAGAATGTGGAGGCTGCCGTTCGGTTTATCGACTGCTTCTATGATCCGGCCGTTTCCGTACAGGGACTTTTCGGCGGGATATCCGACGGCTGTGTGGAACAGACCGGCGACAACAGCTTCAAGGTTCTGGATCCCCTGGATCCCGACACGGATCCCGGTACCTGGAAATGGACCAGCACCATGGCAGATAATGCGCCCATGTATATCCGCAGAGATACGGAAATCGAAATGGCTCAGGATATGACCTATGCGCTGGAAGAAAGAAAAATATATGATGATGTGATCGCCAAAGCAAGCGAATCAGATACCTATCCTCAGATGTTTATGAAATATTCGGAGGAGGATCAGAATACAATGGCTCTCACGCAGGCTAATATCAACAATATTATCGATAACTACTGGTCCTTATGGATGACAGGAGAATCGGATATTGATGCCGACTGGGACGGATATGTGAAAAATGTCAATGATGCCGGACTTCCTCAGATACTGGAAATCAGACAGAAGGCTTTTGATGCTTATCTGGGAAAATAAATACGGATAAGCTTCAAAAAGGACAGATTAACAGAATTGTGGGATGTGTTTTTTACATCCCACATTCTGTATGAAAGAAAGGTGATCATATGAGCGTGAAGTCCAAGGGACTGACAGTTCCTGATAAGAATGCCGCTGACGGGGCAAACAGGGGGATCAGAAAATATATCCGGCATAACTGGCAATTGTGGATCATGCTGTTCCCTGCCATGCTGTATATCCTGATCTTCTGCTATGTCCCCATGTACGGCATCCAGCTGGCATTCCGTGAATACAGCTTTACAGCCGGCATTACAGGCGGCAAATTCGTGGGGATGAAATATTTCAGACAGTATTTTGAGAGTCCCATGTTCTGGACGACTCTGAAAAACACATTCGTAATTTCTGCGACCAGCATTCTCGTAGGATTTCCGGTTCCCATTATTCTGGCCATGGTTATCAATCAGATCCGCAGTCCCAAATGGAAACGTACGGTACAGACCACTGTTTACATTCCTTATTTCATATCTGTGGTGGTCCTGGTATCCATGCTGAATATTATGTTTGCCAATGACAGCGGCGTCATAGCCAACTTTTTAAAAAGCCTGCATATCGTTTCCAGGGATACGAACATATTAGGGAAGGAATCCTGTTTTGTCCCTCTGTATGTGCTGTCCGGCGTCTGGCAGACCATGGGATGGAACAGTATTATCTTTATCGCGGCCCTTTCCTCTGTGGATACACAGCTGTACGATGCATGTAAGATTGACGGCGCCAACAGGTGGCAGACAATGATACATATTGATTTTCCGGCTATCCTGCCCACAGTCATGATTCTGCTCATTATGAATATGGGCAATATCCTGAATGTGGGGTTCGATAAGGTCTTTCTGATGCAGAACAGCCTGAATCTGGGGGCGAGCCAGGTTATTTCCACCTATGTGTACACGGTGGGCATCAAATCTTCCCAGTTCAGCTTCGGAGCGGCTGTGGGTCTGTTCAACACGGTAATCAACTTTGTATTCCTGCTGGTAACCAACTATATATCCAAACGGACAACCGGCACCGGACTGATGTAGGAGGGGGAAAATATGGCAGATAAAAAGAAAAATCCTGTGACAGAAGGGAAAAAATCCTTTAACTGGCCGGATAAAATATTCGGCGCAGCCGTCCTCATCCTGAGTATTCTGGTATTCCTTATCATTGCCTATCCGCTGTGGTTCATTATTATTGCTTCCATCAGCAATTCCAATATGGTAAATCTGGGGAAGGTTACCTTCATGCCGAAGGATATCCGGTTCTATGGATACCAGCAGATTATGGATGACGCCCGTATCTGGATGGGATATGCCAATACCATCCTTTATGTGGTGGCGGGAACGATTTTGAATATGGCGGTGACCATGCCGGCAGCCTACGCCTTATCCAGGAGGAATTTCAAGGCGAGAAACAAGGTGATGTTTTATTTCGTTTTTACCATGTTTTTCAGCGGCGGGCTTGTTCCCCTCTATATGACGGTGAGTTCGCTGGGACTGATATCCACCAAAACAATACTCATCATATTTGTGGCGGTCAATACCTATAACCTGATCATTGCGAGGACATTCATTGAAAATTCCATACCGGAGGATTTGTATGAGGCAGCAGTGCTGGACGGCTGTTCTCATTTCAATTATTTTGTAAAGGTGGTCCTGCCGCTGTCCAAGGCGGTCATTTCCGTGCTGATTCTCTATTATGCGGTATTTCACTGGAATGATTTCTTCAATGCGCTGCTTTTTAACAGCAATGCCAAAAACGCGCCGCTCCAGATCATACTGAGGGAAATCCTCCTGCTGAATCAGGCGTTTTCCAGCGGAGTGGGAGGCGTGCAGGGAGGCTATGCCCAGGGCGCTGCGGATCAGGTAAAATATGCGGTTATTATTGTATCCACCCTGCCGATTCTGTGCGTGTATCCTTTTATACAGAAATATTTTGAAAAGGGCGTGATGATCGGAGCGGTGAAGGGCTGATAAGAGTGCGCGATAACGCACGGACGGGAGAAGATATGGACAGATTGAAAGACTTCCGATATCGGAATGTGGAACTGAAAAACAGCCTGTGGGAGAGACAGCGCAGGGAGACAGCGGAAACCTATCTTGCGATACCCAATGACTCTCTTTTATATTATTTCAGGACGCTGGCCGGGCTGGAGGCTCCCGGAGAAGGGCTGACGGGCTGGTACGGAAACGGAGCCTCCACCTTCGGGCAGAAGCTGGGAGCTTTTGCCAAGCTTTATGCGGTGACAGGGGATTACCGGCTGAAGGAAAAAGCGGTATATCTGGCGGATGAATGGGGAAAATGTGCCGCTGCCAATAAGAAGGTGTTCGACTGCAATGACACCTATGTATATGAAAAGCTGCTGGGCGGTTTCCTGGATATGTATGAAAATCTGGGCTACGAGAAAGGCCTTGCCTATTGCTCCGGACTCACCGACAGCGCGGCGGCAAGATTTAAAAGAGATATTCCCAGGGACGGGCTGCAGGGGCCGGAATTATGTGAAAATAATATGATCGAATGGTACACCCTTCCGGAAAATCTGTATCGTGCCTATCAGCTTACCGGAGAGCAGAAATACCTGGATTTTGCACAGGAATGGGATTATACCTATCTGTGGGATAAGCTCAACAATAAGGATTCCGCCATAGGGCCCCGCCATGCCTACAGTCAGGTAAACAGCCTTTCCAGTGCCGCCATGGCCTATGAGGTGACGGGGAAGAAATACTATCTGGATGCCATTGAGAATGGTTATACGGAAATTACGGAAAGGCATACCTATGCAACCGGCGGCTATGGGCCTGCGGAGTGCCTGTTTGCCGAAGAAGAAGGCTTTTTGGGAGAGATGCTGAAGGATTCCTGGGATCCTACCAGGAAAAGCCCTGTCTACCGCAATTTCGGAGGAGGCCTTGTAGGCAGGAACGATAATTGGGGCAGCTGCGAGGTTTCCTGCTGCGCCTGGGCCGTGTTCAAAATCTGCAATTATCTGCTGCGGATTACCGGAAAAGCGAAATATGGCGCCTGGGCCGAGCAGATGCTGATCAATGGTGTGGCCGGTCAGCCGCCGATTGATTCTCAGGGACATGTGATGTATTATGCGGATTATTTTGTGGACGGCGCGGTAAAAAGTGTCCAGGACAGAAGGCTTCAGGGCAACGGGGCCAATTTTGAATGGCAGTGCTGTACCGGGACGTTCCCCCAGGATGTGGCGGAATATGCCAATATGCTTTATTATACGGACGAAGAGGGAATCTACGTATCCCAGTATATGAAATCCAGGGCGGAGTTTACTATCAGGGGAGAAAAGGCAGTGCTGGAGAACTGTTCCGAAGAGGATGTATCGCCGATACGGAGATTCCGGATACAGACAAGAGGAGATCTTCCTTTCTGCATTTCTTTCCGGATCCCCCACTGGGCAAAGGGAGAAAACCGGATTCTCGTGAACGGAGAGGATTCGGGCCTGGAGCCGTTACCGGACAGCTGGGCTGTTTTGGAGCGGGTATGGCAGGAGGATGATGTGATTACCGTAACCTGTCCTTTCCGCCTGGAATTCAAGCCCGTTGATGAGAAAAATAAGGACATTGCGGCGCTGATGTTCGGCCCGGTGGTGCTGGCGGCGGATAAAATGACTTTATTTGACGGGGATATGGAAAAGCCGGAGGAATGGATCACCTGTGTGGATGAAAAGGAGATGCTGTTCCGTACCCTGCCGGGACATGTATGCCCCTATCTACAGGAGATAAGGACCTTCCGCCCTTATTATAAGATCCCTGTCATGGAATGGTACTTTATGTATGTGAGGTTCCGTATGCAAACGGAGGAAAGGGCATAAGGATTCTCTGCTTCGCTGACCGGGAAGGGGTTGCGTGAAGGAAATCCCGGAGGAGAAGGTTATCTGCAGAAAGTAAAAAACAAGGCATCCTGGCACAGAGTTGGCAGGATGCCCTTTTTCAACGGTTCCTTTAATTTTCAGGCGGCTGTCTGCAGAATAAGGATTGACAAAATCAGTCCCCGATGTTACGATGAAAACAATATGAAACGATTCATAAATTGCCCGTTTGGCTTGTTGACCGCGGGAATAACCGCAGGCAGTATTTTCTGCCTGCTTTCTTAAAAGCAGGCAATGCAAAAAGGAGGACATTGATATGTTTATGGGAAGTCTGGATTCCCTGCCGCTGCTCAGAAAAGGCAGAAGCAGGACGATTAACTGGGAGAACCGGACCGGTGAAAAAGGAAAAGGAGGGATGGCGGCCAGTGATCTGGGGCCTTCCCGGAAAGGCTCACCCTGTATTCCCTGCCTGGAACCGGGAGAAACGGTGACGCTTGCGGAGATGGACGGCCCTGGTGTAATTCAGCATATATGGATTACGGTAACGGATCGTACCAGCGACAGGAACCGTTATATCCTGCGGGATCTGGTGCTCCGGATGTATTGGGACGGTGAGGAGACTCCTTCTGTGGAAAGCCCTTTGGGAGACTTTTTCTGCTGTGGCTTCGGGGTATCCTATCCGGTGAATTCCCTTCCCATTGCGGTGAATCCCACCAGAGGCTTTAATTCCTATTTTTCCATGCCTTTCGGAAAAAAGGCGAAGATTACCATCGAAAACCAATGTGATGAGGCGGTAAATGCGTTTTTTTATCAGGTGGATTACTGTCTGCTGGATGAGCTGCCGGCAGAGACGGGATATTTTCATGCCGTCTGGAGGCGTCAGCGCTTTACGGAGAAGGCAAAGGATTATGTGATTCTGGACGGTGTGAAGGGACGCGGCCAGTATGTGGGAACCTATATGGCGTTAACCACCCTGGAGAGGTACTGGTACGGAGAAGGGGAAGTGAAGTTCTATATTGACGGGGATGAGGAATACCCTACCATCTGCGGGACCGGAACAGAAGATTACTTCGGCGGGGCATGGAGCTTTGCAGCGCAGGAAAACGGCCGCACAGTGGAAAATACCTTCTGCACGCCGTTTTTGGGCTATCCTTACTATTCCCATCACGATACCTTCCTGCATAATGATTACCACAACGACGATCAGATGCCCCAGCGCAGCTTCTATCGGTGGCATATTCAGGATCCGGTGATCTTTGAGGAAGATCTGAAGGTGACAGTCCAGCAGATTGGTGTATATCACGGAGGCCTATTTGAACGTCAGGACGATGTGGCGACGGTAGCCTACTGGTATCAGACGGAGCCTCACCAGCCGTTCGGAGAGCTGATGGAGAGGAAGGAACGCTGGCCCAGGTAAGGGAAATCGGATACGGAAAAGAAGAAAGCGATATAAGGAGCGGTGGAATGAGCAGTAATTTAGACAGAGCGAGAAGCTATGAGGAGAAAGTGGGGAAAAAGATTCCGGACGGGCAGAAATGTGTTTTCCATCTGACGCCGGAGGTGGGCTGGATGAATGATCCCAACGGTTTTTCCCTTTATCGGGGAGAATACCATTTGTTTTACCAGTATCATCCTTACAGCTCTGTGTGGGGGCCCATGCATTGGGGCCATCAGAAAACCAGGGATTTTATCAAATGGGAACAGCTGCCCTGTGCCCTGGCTCCTGATACCGAATATGACGGTCAGGGCTGTTTCTCGGGAAGTGCAGTGGAGCATGAGGGGAAACATATTCTGATGTATACCGGTGTTCTGGACAGAGTGGAAGCGGACGGGAGCCATACCCTTCGCCAGACACAATGTATTGCCGTCGGAGACGGGGTAAATTATGAAAAGCTTCCTGCCAATCCTGTGATCACCGCTGACGCGCTGCCGGAAGGAAGTTCCGGGGAGGATTTCAGGGATCCCAGGATATGGAAAGAAGGAAATACCTTTTATGCCGCAGTCGGCAGTCTGGGAGCTGACGGAAGCGGGCAGATAGCTTTGTTTTCTTCTCAGGATGCCGAAGAGTGGAGGTTTGAGTCCATTCTGGATACCAATGGAAAACGGTACGGAAAAATGTGGGAGTGTCCCGATTTTTTCCCGCTGGATGGGAAGCAGGTGCTGATAGTGTCCCCTCAGTTCATGCGTGCGGAGGGACTGGAATTCCATAACGGAAATAACTCCATTTATTTTGTGGGAACCTATGACCGGGAAAAGAGGAGCTTCCTGAGAGGAGAGGCACGAAGTGTGGACTGCGGCCTGGATTTCTATGCACCTCAGACGGTGGAAACGGAAGACGGAAGAAGAGTGATGGTGGGCTGGCTGCAAAGCTGGGACAACTACATGACACCGGAGGATTTCCTGTGGTCGGGAATGATGACCATCCCAAGAGAACTGGAAATACGGGAAGGAAGGCTGATTCAGAACCCGGTGAGGGAGCTGGAAAACTACCGTCAGAAGGAAGTATCCTGTAAAGGCATAAGGCTGTCGGAACAGCAAGGCTCTCTGGAACTGGATGGAATCCGGGGAAGAGTCCTGGATATGATTGTGGAGGCAGATGTGAGCCGGAGCGCTTCCTTTACCATCCATCTTGCTGTGGGAGAAGGCTGTGAGACGACCATCTCCTATGAGAAAGAGAAGGGTACGCTCACCACGGACCGGACCTGCAGCGGACTGAAAAAGGATCTGCTGTGTACCCGTTCCATGTATGTGGATACAAAAGAAGGAAAGCTGAAGCTCAGGCTGCTTTTGGACAAATATACGGTGGAGCTGTTCGTGAATGACGGGGAACAGGCTATGACCTCCCTGATTTATACGCCCCTTGAAGCGGAGGGGATTTCCTTTTCCTGCAAGGGGGAGACTGTTTTGGACATTACTAAATATGAGATTGTTTTATAATAAGGAAATGAAAAAAGAGAAGGCACCGGGAATCTTACCAGTAACCTTCTCTTTTTCATTCATTCTTATACAGGAACACTTAGGACTGCTATTGTCCTTCTCCGCCCTGTTCGGCGGCCTGCTGCTGTTGCTGTAATGCATAGGCATTCTGAAGCGCAGCAATCTGGGCGTTCAGGTTTTCAATTTCCTGCTGAGCCTGGTTGACCGCATTCTGTGCGGCTGCCTGACTGTCAGGATCCACGGCTGCGGCCAGCTGCTGCTGGGCGCTTACCAGTACGGTCTGGGCGTTCTGCAGAGCTGCCTGCAGGTTGGCCATCTGAATATCATAATTGGCAAGCATATTTCTTGCATCCAATTCCATGCGCTGCTGGGCAATGACTGCCGCCGCGTTGGGATCGGACATGAAAGTGGCATCATGTGGACAGTGAACCGCAGTGCCTTCCTCCGTTGTGTTTGCATTTCCGCTCAGAGAAGCATCCAGGGCAGGCGGCATGGTTATGGTACCCGGTACCTGGAACGGGCAAAGCTCTGTGGCGGGCAGGCCGGAATATTCACAGATACTGCCCTGGTAATGTACGTCGCAGGTATCCGAAGGAACCGTACCCTTGGCAAAGTACTCGGTTTTTAAGGTCTCGTCGCACATGCCGGGAATAGGAAGCTTGCCGGACTGGGAACAAACGGTGGCGGTTACAATATCGGCAGGAACGCTGAAGGCTTTGTTTTCCAGGTTTTCATGGATTTTGCTCATGGCAGCCCGCCAAAGAGTTTTAGCCAGATTCCGTTCCCCGTTCTTACCGGAAAGCTTGGCATTGTTGTCATAGCCTGTCCAGGTAGTACAGGTATAATAAGGCGTATAGCCTGAGAACCACACATCGTTGTAATCCGATGTAGTACCTGTCTTGCCGGCGATTGACATACCGCCGAAATTCACGCTGGCTCCGGTTCCGGAGGTTACTACGTCAACCATGGCATCTGTGAGGAGGAAAGCGGTGCTTTCCTTGATAACCTGGCGGCGTTCTCCTTCCGTATTATCGATGAGGATATTTCCGTCATGATCCACGATTTTAGTATAAAGCTTCGGTTTGATATAGGTCCCGCCGTTTGCGATGGTCGCATAAGAGGCGTTCAGCTCCAGATTGGTAACACCATAGGTAATACCGCCCAGGGCGAGGGACTGTGTAATATCGGAAAAGGTCTGGCCGTTTTTCTCTTCCCGCTCTATCAAAGTGGTAAAACCAAAATTCTGCAGGTAATCAAAGCCCTTCTGAGGAGTGATGTAGGTCAGAGTCTTTACGGCGATGATGTTCAGGGAATCCCGGATACCATCCCGCAGGGAACAGGTTCCCCGGTAACCGGAGCTGTACCAGTTGGAAACCGGCCTTCCGTTGGCATAATTAAAGGGAGCATCCACAAATACATCCGCCAGAGTAAGCCCGGCGCTGTCTAACGCGGGGGCATAGGTGGAAACAATTTTAAAGGTGGAACCGGGCTGCCTGGTAGTGGAGGTTGCGCGGTTCAGGGTACGGTTTGCTTCTTTTGCCCCGCGTCCGCCCACGATGGCGACCACATTTCCGGTGGACTGATCTTCGATAGTCATGGAAATCTGCGGCTGAGGCGTCATGGAGATACTCTCCGCAATCACCTCGTCTCCGTCCTGAAGAAGAGATGCCTTATAGGCTTCAACGGCAGCATAGGCATCCTCCTGGGAGGGAAAAAGGAGAGGATATTTCTTATCGCTTCCGTTTTCCTTCAGGTAATCCTCCAGCATTTCCTTGCTGAAATTATCATTTTCCCCGTTGGAACGCTGAATGGTCAGCTGGTAATTCAGGTACCAGGTAGTTCCCTGGGGATAATTTTCCTCATTGGAGCAGACCTCATCACAGATGGACTGGATGGTGGGATCCTGGGTGCTGTATATCTTCAGGCCGCCGGTATAAAGCATGGAAAAGGCCTGGGCTTCCGAATAGCCGGCAGCTTCCAGATCGTCCATGACAGCTTCGGTCAGGGCATCCACAAAATAAGAGTTGATGGCGTTTTCCCCGGTTTCTTCATTCACTGTCTGGATGCGGGAGTATACGTCATCCGCCAGGGCCGCGTCAAATTCGGACTGGCTGATGTAACCCTGTTCCAGCATGTTGGTAAGTACTTTTTCCCGGCGCTCCGCATTTTTTTCCGGGTGGGTAATGGGATTGTAGCGGGAAGGATTCTGGGTGATGGCGGCGATGACGGCACATTCGGAAAGGTTCAGTTCATAGACATTTTTTCCGAAATACCGTTTGGATGCGGCCTGGACACCAAGGGTGTTCTGTCCCAGATTGATGGTATTCATGTAATTTTCCAGTATTTTATCCTTATCCATATCGTTTTCGAGCTTGATGGCAAGATACTGCTCCTGGAATTTACGCTTTACTTTAACGGCAAAGGCCTTTTCGCTTTCACTTGTCCAGCTGGTAAGAACGTTGTTCTTGATAAGCTGCTGGGTGATAGTGCTGGCGCCTTCGGAAAAGTGACCGGAGGTGAGCCCGATGAAGCCGGCCCGGAGAATACCCTTGATATCGATTCCGTTATGGTCATAGAACCGTGCGTCTTCGATAGCAACAAAGGCGTGGGCCAGATCCTCGGGGATCTTGTCCATGCTTACGGGAACCCGGTTGGATCCTTCTGCGTCAAGCTTGGCAATCTGGTTTCCTTCGGTATCGTATACGAAGGTGGAGAAGCCTGTGGGGGATACGTCAATATTGGAAATATCCGGTGCTGAGGCCAGTATGCCTTTGACTACGCCTAAGCCCCCGCAGATACCAATGATGCCTGCAGCCAGGATGACCAGTAAAATGGTTTTAAAAAAGGTAAGAGCAAATCGTTTGCTCCATTTTTTTGATTTGGAACGCAGTGCCTTTTTTTTCTTTGCGGCACCTCTTTTGCCATAATTCATGAATTATGCCTCCTTACTAAAACTGGAAGTTCCATGGAGATGGTTCCATAAAAAACAACCTGTAATGTCCCATTTCGGGGCCATTTCAGTATGGGCCAAAATGGCATTACCTAATAGATTATAGCAAATGTGGACAGGTAAATAAAGGTTTTTCTTCCATATTAAGAATTGTTCACAATATTAGAGGGTTTTAAACATGAGGGGGTGTGGGGTTCGAGTCCCCATCCCCGCCCGCCGCCCCGGCTGTTTCCCTCGCCCCTGGCAGCCGTGCCGTCCTATGGTTCCTGCGGGGCCGCGTATCCTATATAGCCCAGGCTGCAGACAAAAAAAAGGGCGGTTTCTAACTGTTTTGTTCCTGTCCTTCGCTGCCAACGCGGCTTAAACTCCTCCCTTTGGTCGTCAGACAGCGCCGCTAAGGGCGGGCAGTGAAGAACAGGATCAAAACAGTAAGAAACCGCTCCTTTTCTTTGAGATGCAGCCTGGGCTATATAGGATACGCGGTCCCGCAGGAACCATAGGACGGCACGGTTGCCAGGGGCGAGGGAAACAGCCGGGGCGGCGGGCGGGGATGGGGACTCGAACCGGGGTAGGCAGTGGATAAGAAAGGAGAGGGGAAGGGAATAGAAATGGAATATACATTATTGGGGTGGGTATGGTAAGATAATATGGATAGAGTGATAGAAAGTAAGGAGGTAATTTTATGGAAAAGTGGGAGCAGTTCTTACCATATAAATGTGTGTTGGAAGGGGGGACGGGGGAGATTGTGGAGAAGAGGTCTCGGTTTTTGGCGGAGGTCAGGAGGGTGGAGACGGAAGGGGAGGCGGTGGCTTTTGTTGAGGAGATGAAGAAGAGGTATTGGGATGCTTCTCATAATTGTTCGGCTTTTGTGATTGGGAGAAGGGCTGAGCTGACGCGGTGTAGTGATGATGGGGAGCCTTCGGGGACGGCGGGGAGGCCTATGTTGGAGGTGCTGCTGGGGGAAGGGATTTGTAATGTTGCGGTGGTGGTGACGCGGTATTTTGGCGGGACGCTGTTGGGGACCGGGGGTCTGGTAAGGGCTTATGGGGCGGCGGTGAAGGCGGGGCTTGAAAACAGCAGGGTGGCTGTTATGCGGTATGGGACGCGGCTTCGGATCGGGACGGATTATTCGGATATCGGGCGTATTCAGTATATCCTGGGGAAGCGGGGGCTTTTGCAGGAGAATGCGGAGTATACGGACCGGGTGTCGCTGGAGACTGTGGTTGCGGCAGAGGAGGAGGAGCGTCTGAAAAAAGAGCTGACGGAGGCTACGGGGGGAAGGGCCGTGCTGGAAGCAGTTGACAGATACTATTTTATTGACAAAGGGTAATTGTAAAGGTATAGTGAATGAGTATTTAAAACTGGTATTAAGGTAAAAATAAATTTCCGGAAGGTGGTGGTTTTAATGAAGAGCAAAACGGCAGGAAGCAGTGATGTTCCGGTCCCCGGGCGAAGTTGCAGTCAGATAACGATTACAGGTAAGGCGGGGAAGGAGCTTTGCAGGAAAGCTGCCGGATGTGCCCGTTTTGGGGCAGATCCATGCCTGAAAGCTGTCATGACACCGCCGGAAGGAGATTGTCATGGAAGAACGCAAGGTAATAAGAGAACTGCTTGACAGCAAGCAGTATACAAGGCTTCGCCAGATGCTGTCGGAGCTTAATGATGCAGATATTGCAGCGCTGCTGGAGGAAATGGAAGAACAGGATATGCTGAAGGTTTTCCGTATTCTTCCGAAGGATCTGGCAGCGGATGTTTTTTCGTATATGGATGTGGATAATCAGCAGTTTATCATCACATCCCTGTCGGACAGAGATGCCGCTAATATTGTGGATAATCTGATGGCCGATGATGCGGCGGATCTTATGGAAGAGATGCCTGCGAATGTGGTAAAGAAAATCCTGGCAAACGCCAGTCCGGAGACAAGAAGGGATATCAATCATCTGCTTCGTTATCCGGAGGATTCCGCCGGAAGCATTATGACGGTGGAGTATGTGGATCTGAAGGAAAACCTGACTGTGGATGAGGCGATTGCCAGAATCCGTAAAATCGGGGTGGACAGTGAGACGATTAATATCTGTTATGTGCTGGACAGCCGGAGGAAGCTGGTGGGAACGGTGGCCCTGCGGTATCTGCTTCTGAGCCAGCCGGATGAAGTGATTTCTGATATCATGCATGAGAATGTTATTTCTATCAGCACCATGATGGATCAGGAGGAGGTTGCCAGGCAGTTCCAGAAATACGACTTTACGGCCATGCCGGTTGTGGATAATGAAAACAGGCTTGTGGGTATTATTACGGTAGATGATATCGTTGATATCCTGCAGGAAGAGGCCACAGAGGATATTGAAAAAATGGCGGCTATCGTGCCGAGCGATAAGCCTTATATGAAAACCGGTGTGCTTGAAACCTGGAAAAAAAGGATTCCCTGGCTGCTGCTTCTGATGGTGTCGGCCACTTTTACCGGGCGGATTATCGCCAGCTATGAATCGGCGCTGAGCGCCTGTATGGTGTTGTCAACTTTTATTCCCATGCTGATGGATACGGGCGGAAATGCGGGAAGCCAGGCCAGTGTTTCCATCATCCGCGGTATTTCCCTGGATGAGATCCGCTTCTATGATCTGCCCGGGGTAATCTGGAAGGAAGCGAGGGTGGCGCTGCTGTGCGGTGTTACGCTGTCGGCGGCTAATTTTGTGAAGCTGATGCTGTTTGACAGGGTGGCTGTCCAGGTGGCGTTTGTGATTTGCATAACCCTTGTGGTTACGGTTTTTGTGGCAAAGATCGTGGGCTGCAGCCTTCCTATGCTGGCTAAGAAAATCGGCTTCGACCCGGCGGTTATGGCGAGTCCTTTTATAACGACAATTGTGGATGCGTTGTCTCTGGTGATTTATTTCCAGATTGCCACCGTATTGCTGCAGTTTTAGCAAAAGAGGAATGGATGAAGAAGGAGGATCGGAATGAAACTGGTGTCATGGAATGTAAACGGCCTGAGAGCCTGTATGGGCAAGGGCTTTATGGATTTTTTCAAGGAAGCGGATGCGGATATTTTCTGTATTCAGGAGAGTAAGCTTCAGGAAGGGCAGATTTCCCTGGAACTGCCGGGATATCATCAGTACTGGAATTATGCGGTGAAAAAAGGGTATTCGGGGACCGCAATTTTTACGAAAGAAGAACCTCTGTCCGTTTCGTACGGATTGGGGCTCGAGGAGCATGACCAGGAGGGAAGGGTCATTACTCTGGAATTCCCGGATTTTTATATGGTGACGGTTTATACTCCTAATTCCCAGGATGGGCTGGCGAGGCTGGACTACCGGATGACCTGGGAGGAGGAGTTCCTGAAATACCTGAAGAAGCTGGAAGAGAAAAAGCCGGTGATTTTCTGCGGGGATCTGAATGTGGCCCATAAGGAAATTGATTTGAAAAATCCTAAGACCAACCGGAAAAATGCGGGTTTTACAGATGAGGAAAGAGAAAAGTTTTCCGTTCTTCTGGAGAATGGATTTATTGATACGTTCCGGTATTTTTATCCGGATTTGAAAGATGCTTATTCCTGGTGGTCCTATCGTTTCCATGCCAGGGAAAAGAATGCAGGATGGCGTATTGACTATTTCCTGGTATCCCCGCAGCTGAAGGAAAGGCTGGAGGATGCGGTGATTTATAAGGATGTTTTCGGTTCGGATCATTGTCCCGTTGCTTTGATTTTAAAGGAAGCATAGCGGAAAAGGAGATAAATAGTATGATGGAAAAAAGGTTCAGATGGAGTAAAAAGGCGGGGAATGCGGCGCTTGCGGCAGGAATTTTAGCTTCTGTCCTGTTATTTGCCGGATGCGGCAAAAATGCGGAGCAGACCGCCGAAAGCATCGCTCAGACAGAGACTTCGGGAAGGGAAGACAGCCAGGTGCAGCAGGAGAGCAATGAGGCGGAAAACTCTCAGGAGGAAAGCAGTACACAGGAAAGCGTTCCTTATGATATGGAAGCCGAGGAAATTGAAATGGCGCCCACAGGCACCTATGACGGTATTATCGTGGATGCGGCAATGAACAGCATGGTGATTGATACGGCGGAAGGAAAGATGTATGCGGTGAGCTTTCCGGAGACGGAGGATGTGGTGGACACTGCGGACGGCCTGCTTCTGGGTCAGGCCGTTACTGTTTCCTGCAAGGACGGCATGGCTTCCAGCGTGACGGACAGCAGTAGGAAGCCTGCGGCCGACAGAGAAGCCCTTTCCTTTGCTGCAGATGTGCTTTTTGCCTGTAAATACAGGGACATTAATGCCCTTTCCGAGCTGGCGGGTTATCCCGTTTACGTAAACCTTGGAGAAAAGGATCAGGTGGTGGAAAGCGGCGGTGATTTCCTGAAGATTCCGGCGTCCGATATCCTCACGGAGGAACGGGTGAAGGCGGTGCTCGGCACCAATCTGTTTGATCTGAAAGAACTGGACGGAGGCAAATATGTATTAGGAGCGGAGGAAGGAAAGCCCAATATTATTTTCCAGAAGGATGATGGAAGAGACAGCGGGTTTGCGATAACAGGAATTAACTGAAACTGTCAGTAAAAAACAGCCATACCCTATCCAACGGCAGAACGACGCCGGGGAAGGGGCAGGCTGTTTTTTTTGTATAAAAAAAGTTTCCTGTGTCAGCTGCAGGTTTCGCAGGAGGCCGTTAAGGTGATTTCACGGAGAAGGGACGGAAGGGAGGCCTCAGGCTCCAGGACGGAAAGAAGGCTGCCGTCAGGGAGGGAAAACGTTCCGTCGGAATTTATTTCCATAAAACAGGTTTTTCCGGAAATAATGTGATCGATTCTTTTATGGTCCGTAAAAAGCTCCATGGGAAAAACCGGATATTTAGGATGACAGCGCAGCTGATAAACGGATTCAGCCAGCTGCTCCTGGTCCGCAGGGCTGCAGCCGTTTTGGGCGAGGAGGAAAAGAAAGGGGGATTCACAGCCTTTCAATTGGCTGGACAATGTTTCGTCATCGGTTTCCAGGTAATAATGGTGATTCGCCGTCAGGCAGCTTTTCTGCTTCAGGAGACTGATATTTTTCTTATAACAGGTGGAAAGCTCTGCCGAGATCAGGACATTATGGCATTCGGAGAGAATGCCTGCCGCGTCCTCATTCAGTTCCTCGTCGGGAAGGAATAAAAGAAAGGCGCTGTTTTCATATCGGCAGAACAGCTCCGTCAGTATGCTCCAATCCTCCGGAATGGTTTCCAGACGCAAAAAATAGGTGAAGATGCCGATGCTGCGCCCCTCACGGATCAGGCTGTCCATGTGGGAAAGAGTAAAGGAAGCCTGGGGATGGTAATGAAAAAAGATGGTCCAGGGTACCTCAAAACCATGCTCTTTTTCATAAGCACGGATGAGCTGTGCACCATATGTCCAGCTGGTATACCCCAGGTTTACGCCGAAGCGTTTGAGGGTTTCATGGTCAATTTCTTCGGTGAGCCTGGAAAGGAGTGTATAATAAGGACAGTCATCGTCCTGAAGAAGAGTCTGGGACAATTCAAAGAAACTTTTCTGGAAACGTCCCCTGGCAAACTGGTTCCCCAGATCAGCCAGCTTCCGGACGCTCCGCTTGGGATCCTCCTGCATTTCCTTGATACCGCGGTTAACAGCCGCTTCTATAAGAGAATAGGTTACTTTTTCTGTTTTCAGTGATATCACTTCCTGTTTTTATTTTTATTGATTTATATACTTCTGGTTCTTTTGTTAATTGTATCATACTTGCCGGTAATTGTAACTAAAAGAGACATTTTTGTCAATCTGTCTGAAAATGGGACAAATTTTTTATTTGTCCCAAATAAGGACACAGACAAAAGAGTGTCCAATGACAGAGAGCTTTCTTACAATTAAAATATAGATAACAATTACAAAGGAAACAGGCGGGGCTATTGTCCGCAGAACGGAGGAAGTTATGGAATTTGCACATCAGGCGGAACGGAAAGCATTCAGCGTAGCTATTGACGGGGCTTTAAAACATGTAAAAAAGGATCGGGAAAAAAGTTTTCTCCAGCTGATTGATTTGGCTGAAAAATTTATGGACGGTGATAAATTACAGAAGGAGGATTATGACAAGGCCAGGGAGCTTGTAAAGAATTCTGACGGAAAGTGGATGAAATATGCGGATCGTATATTAAATGAAGTGGATCCTCATGTGGTAAAAATGACGGCACTGAATCTGGGCTTTGAAGCATTCTTTTATGGAACGAAAAGAATAAATCAGATGAGGAAAATACATAACTGTAATATCCCCTGGCTGCTGCTGGTGGATCCCACCAGTGCATGCAACCTTCACTGTACCGGCTGCTGGGCTGCTGAATATGGAAACAGGATGAACTTAAGCTATGAAGAGCTGGACAGCATTATCACGCAGGGGAAGGAGCTGGGAGTATATCTGTATATGTATACCGGCGGCGAACCTCTTGTGCGCAAGGATGATATTATCCGTCTGTGCGAGAAGCATGATGACTGTGAATTCCATGCTTTTACCAATGGTACCCTGGTGGACGATGCTTTCTGCGAGGAAATGAGACGGGTGGGTAATCTGTCGTTGTCCATCAGCCTGGAGGGCTTTGAAAATGCGAATGACGGAAGAAGAGGCGACGGCTGCTTCGAACGGGTTATGGAAGCCATGGATCGGCTGAAAGCACACGGGCTGGTATTCGGGACTTCTATTTGTTACACCAGAAATAATGTGGAAGCGGTCACCAGTGATGAATTCCTGGATATGATTATTGAAAAAGGCTGCCGGTATGCCTGGTATTTCCATTATATGCCGGTAGGAAATGATGCGGCACCGGAATTGATGCCCACCATGGAGCAGCGGGTCTATATGTTCCACAGAGTGCGGGAGATCCGGGCTCTGGAGGGCGGAAAGCCTATTTTTGCCTTTGATTTCCAGAATGACGGGCAGTTTGTAGGCGGCTGTATTGCTGGCGGAAGGAACTACTGTCATATCAATCCGAACGGTGATGTGGAGCCTTGTGTATTCATCCATTATTCAGGGGCGAATATCAGGGAGGTATCTTTGCTGGATGCACTGAAGCAGCCATTATTTATGGCTTATCGGGAAGGGCAGCCTTTTAACGATAATCTGCTGCGTCCCTGCCCTATGCTGGAAAATCCGGAGCTGCTTCAGGAAATGGTTGCAAGGACCGGGGCAAAATCCACGGATCTGCAGTGCCCGGAAAGCGCGGATCATCTATGCGGAAAATGTGAGGCATACGCCGCAGAATGGGCGCCCATCGCGGATGAGCTGTGGGAGCAGGAAATGGAGAAAAAAAGAAAGAAGAAGGAAATGGTGCATTGAAAATACGTAAAAATTGGGGAAAATGGCTGTTCGTCCTGGCACTTATCTTTCTGGTCTGCGTGGCGAACCGAAAAGTTTTACCTGAGATCCTGCGGGAGGCGGCAAGGACTTCTCCGATACTGATCGGGATGTCCTGCCTGCTTTCGGCAGGTTATTTTCTTACGGAAGGTAAAATAATACAGGTGATGACAGGGTTGAATGAACCCCGGCTGAATGAGCCTCTGCGGCGCCAGCCCGCATTCACGTGGGGAAAGGGTATTGCCTGTGCATTTTACTGTGAATTTTACCGGGTGGTGACGCTGGGAAGCGGTTCCGGGATAGCGGAAATATATTATCTGAACAGCTATGGGGTACAGGCCGGAACAGCCACGGGGATGAGTCTGGTACAGTATATTATGTATAAATTAGCGGTGGCGGCGTATGGAATAGCCGGATTCCTGATCCTGATGGCAAAAGGGGAGAGCTGTGTCAGGGGATATGGGAAGCTGATGCTGCTGGGATGTCTGATTACCGTACTGGTAACTGCGGCCCTGCTTTTTGTGGCGATAGGGAAAAGAGCCTGCAGTGTCATTTTTACTTTTTTGAAAAAGAAAGGAAAGGGCAGATGGGAGGAAAAGCTTCTCGCTTTGGAAGAACAAGCGGAGCTTTGCCAGAAAGAAGCGGGCCTTCTTCTGAAGAACCCGAAAAAGCTGTTATGCATTATCCTTTTGAATATATTGAAAGTAAGCTTCTGGTACGCCGTTCCCTGGCTATTTTTGGCGGGGAAGATTCCCCTGAGCCTGCCGGAGATCATGCTTCTGACCGCGCTGATACAGATGCTGGCGGCAGTCATACCCGTGCCGTCCGGTATAGGTTCCGTGGAATATGTATTCACCCTGTTTTTCGGAGTCTATGCGGGCAGCGTAAGCGCGGTATCCGCGGCGCTCATGTACCGTTTTGCCACATTCCTTTTTCCCTGTATTCCGGGGGGAGTGCTGGCCTTCCGCCATTACCGGTGGAATAAAAAAAGAAAAATCAGTCAGGCTGAGGAGCGGAAGGAGTGTCTTTCAGATTATTGAAGATTTCTTCGGCAAAAAGGAGAAGGACACTTTTCAGGTGGCCTGTGAATTCTTCGGCAGTGGTTTCATTTTCCTCGGACAGCCAGCGGATCAGGGAGGAAATCAGCCCGTCATAGAAGAAATTCAGTAAAAACTGCTGATCCTCAGAGGTTTTTAAGCTGTCGGAAAGAAAGATAGGGATCAGCGGCCTGATAATTTCAAGGAAATAATCCTGGAAGGAATTCTGGCCCTTAATCGCCAGGGCGCAGCGGTAGAAGTTCCTTTCGCTTTCAAAATAGCGGCATACATCCACCAGAAGATCCCAGCCGTTGTCGTAAAGCTCCACATGGATATGGGATACAAATTCGGTATAGAATATCCAGTTTACCAGATCATATTTATCCTTGAAGTGGTAATAAAAGCTTTTCCGGTTCATGCCGCAGCCTTCACAGATATCGTTTACATTTATTTTTTGAAATGGCTTTTGCTCCATCAGGGATTTTAAGGAAGAAGCGAGAGCGTTTTTTGTTATGTTGGAATCAGCCATATGTTCCTCCTTTGCAGCGTTTGCGTATGTAATCAGTTTAATGATTTTCAACCGGAAAGTCAAACAGAAGCAAGCAGGGTTTAGATAAAAAACATAGGCGCCGCCGTCCGTGTCCCTGCTGTCTTTCGGCGCTGCCCGGTTCCCTCCTCCTTTCCCCTGCTGCACTGCAAGGTTCCTTGCAGGGGACGCTTTCGCTCGGATAATCACGCAGCGGTACTAAGGCTGCAAAATACGCAGCCTAAGGACCGGCGTGCTTATACGCCCCTTACAGGAATCCTTGCAGTGCAGCAGGGGAAAGGAGGAGGGAACCGGGCAGCGCCGAAAGGCGGCAGGGACACGGACGGCGGCGCCTATGTTTTTTATCTAAACCTCACTATAACAGAAGAATATGGAATTGCGTTTTGGAGAGTAAGGGGCATGTACCGGCGGCCGGAAGGCCGCCGGTACATGCCGGCAGAAATGCTCGTAAGAAAAGTCACGCCCGCCACGGAGGGCGGTTACGCCTGAACTGTGAGCAGGGATTATTCTCTGATAAACTGGATTTCTTCAAATATGCGTCCGGCCGTAAGGGAGGCCAGGCCGTCATAGTAATCGTGGCGTACATCCGGGGAATACAGGATTTCCGCTGCCATGTGCCCCGGCAGAAGAGCGGAGAGCCCGTCGCTGACGGCGCCGATGCAGTCGGGACGCAGGGCCGGGCCGCCAAGGGCGATGTAAGCCGGGTTCAGGATGCCGCATACCCAGCTGAGGATTTTTATCATAAGGTTGACATACTGGACATCATCCATGGGATCCATCATACATTCGTCGAGCAGCCTGTCCGCATCTACGGGCAGAAGGCCCAGCTCGCCGGCAAAATTGCCGCAGCCCCGGATGATACGGCCTGCGCTGATGAAGCCCGCGCTGACACAGTGTTCTTCAAAATGCAGAAAAGCCATGTTGGTATCCTCCGGATTCTCTTCCGGGAATTCTTTGGCATAACAGCGTCCGAAGCCGATTGCGGTTGCGTTTATGTCGTTTTCCATAATCACGGGGAGCTGATATCTCTCCGACAGAAAGATACCGATGTCCGACTTATACATGTTTCCGTCTTCTTTGCTCTTTTTCCAGTAGCAGCCGTTTTCTACAATACCGGGAACCCCGAGCCCGATAGATTTGATTTCCTTTTTTTCGATTAGATCATCCAGAAAGGAGAGAAGAGTCTGACGGACATTCCCGTCCTGAATTTTCAGTTCTTCTTTTTCTGCAATTTCCCCATATATATTGACCAGCAGAAAAACCACATGGTCTTCAAAAAGGCAGAAGGCCGCTCCGTAACAGAATTCCGGATTCAGGCGGTATCTCTGCGCTTTCCGGCCTCCGCTGGATTCATCCAGGCCTATGCTTTCGATTTCCCCGTTTTCCAGCATCTCGGAAAGCAGGGAACGTACGGTGGTGGAGCTGATCCTGGTTTCAATGGCTATTTCCGCCCTGGTTGAGGTGCCCTTTGCTTTGATAACGCGTCGGATCAGGGACAGGTTGGCCTGTTTTAAAATGTTAGGTCGGGCAGTTAAGGAATCCATATCATATTCTCCTATGCAACTTTTGTCAATAACTTATAAAAGTTTATAATAAAAGTATAACTGCATTAGATACTGATGTCAACAGGGATGGAAAAAATAAAAAGGCCGTCCTGCTGAATGGAAGCAGGACGGCCTTGCAAGGCATTAATTTCTATTTATATTCGCTCTTTTTCTCTTGGTAGGATCCAGGATTTTTTTGCGGATACGCAGGTTCTTGGGGGTAACCTCCAAAAGCTCGTCCGTTTCTATGAAATCCAGGGCCTGCTCCAGGCTTAAAATCCTCGGAGGGCTGAGACGGAGGGATTCATCCGCGCTGGAGGATCGGGTATTGGTCAGCTGTTTCTTCTTGCATACGTTGACCTCAATATCTTCCCCTCTGCCGTTCTGTCCGATAACCATGCCGGCATATACCCGTTCGCCGGGTCCGATGAACAGGGTTCCGCGCTCCTGGGCGTTAAACAGGCCATAGGTAATAGACTCGCCGGTTTCATAGGCTATGAGGGAACCCTGCTTACGGTACTGGATTTCCCCCTTATAAGGGCCGTAGCCCGCGAAGGCCGTATTCATGATTCCGTTCCCCTTGGTATCCGTCAGGAATTCCCCGCGGTAACCGATTAAGCCGCGGGAAGGAATGTTGAATTCCAGGCGGGTATAGCCGCCGTTGGCAGCGCTCATGTTGACGAGCTCACCCTTCCGCTGGCTCAGCTTTTCGATAACACTGCCGGAAAATGCTTCCGGTACATCGATATAAGCGGTTTCCATAGGCTCCAGCCGTTTGCCGTGCTCGTCTGTCTTATAAAGAACTTCCGCTTTGCTCACTGCAAATTCAAAACCTTCCCGGCGCATATTCTCGATGAGGACGGACAGATGAAGCTCGCCCCGGCCCGAAACCTTGAAGCTTTCGGTGGTATCCGTTTCCTCGACCCGAAGGGAAACATCCGTATTCAGCTCACGGAACAGTCTGTCCCGAAGGTGGCGGCTGGTCACGAATTTGCCTTCCTGTCCGGCAAAAGGCGAATCATTTACGATAAAATGCATGGCGATCGTAGGCTCCGAAATCTTCTGAAAAGGAATGGGCTTCGGATTTTCAGGAGAGCATAAGGTATCTCCGATATGAATATCCGTGATTCCGGAAATCGCCACAATGGATCCCATGGAAGAAGATTTGACGGGAACCTTGCTCAGTCCGTCGAATTCATACAGCTTGCTCACCTTCACTCGTTTCTGCTTTTCCGGTTCATGATGGTTTACAATCACGACCTCCTGGCCTTCGGAGATGATGCCGTTATCCACTTTGCCTACGCCGATACGCCCCACATATTCGTTATAATCGATAGTGCTCACAAGCAGCTGCGTCCCTGCATCAGGATCCCCTTCGGGGGCAGGAATATAATCCAGGATAGTATCGAAAAGAGGCTTCATATCCTTATTCTTTACCGTGAGGTTCAAAGTGGCGCTTCCTGTCTTGGCGGAAGCGAACACAAACGGACAGTCCAGCTGTTCGTCATTGGCATCCAGATCCATGAAAAGCTCCAGAACCTCATCCACAACAGCGATGGGCCTTGCCTCAGGACGGTCAATCTTATTCACACACACAATAACGGAAAGCTGCAGCTCCAGAGCCTTGCGCAGCACGAATTTTGTCTGGGGCATAGGGCCTTCAAAAGCATCCACCACCAGAATAACCCCGTTCACCATTTTAAGCACACGTTCCACTTCACCGCCGAAATCCGCATGTCCGGGGGTATCAATAATATTGATCTTAGTTCCTTTATACGTAACGGCCGTATTTTTGGAAAGAATGGTAATACCTCTTTCCCGCTCAATAGCATTGGAGTCCATGACCCTCTCCGCCACATCCTGGTTTTCCCTGAAAACACCGCTCTGCTTCAAAAGCTCATCCACCAGAGTTGTTTTACCGTGGTCAACGTGAGCGATAATAGCCACATTTCTCACATCTTCTCTTTTTTGAATCATACTCAAATTCCCTTCCTATACCGTTTATTCCGATGTTGTCCCGCGCAAAGGGCTACAGGAGAAGTTTCGGACAGTTACCTTATTATTATACAACTGACATCAAACTTAAATAGTATAGCACTGATATTTTCATCTTGCAACCTTAAAACTGCAAAAACCCCCGATATCTGTCGATTTTCCGGAAATTGCGGCGACCCATGGCGGTTCTAGGATCGGGTTTGCTGCCATAAAATAGTAATACATGACAGGAAAAAATTCTTAAAAGCGGTTTCGGTCAAATCGAAGCCCAAGAAGGGAGAACAAAAAATGACAGATAAGGTAATTGAAAACAACCAGGTGATCATCATGGGGAAAATCGTGAGTGACTTTACATTCAGCCACGAGATTTTCGGAGAGGGCTTTTACATGGTGGATGTGGAGGTAGCCAGACTCAGCGACTCCTATGACATCATTCCTCTGATGGTATCCGAAAGGCTCCTTGATGTGGAGGAGGACTATAAGGGCGCTTATGTGTGCGTATCCGGGCAGTTCAGGTCCTATAACCGCCACGAGGAGAGAAAGAACAGACTGATCTTATCCGTGTTTGCAAGGGAAATTGAATTTGTGGAGGAACTGGAGGAAAGCTCCAAAACCAATCAGATATATCTGGACGGCTATATCTGCAAGGAACCGGTTTACCGTAAAACGCCTTTGGGAAGGGAAATTGCCGATGTGCTCCTGGCTGTAAACCGGCCTTACGGAAAGTCCGATTATATCCCCTGTATCTGCTGGGGCCGCAACGCCCGTTTTGCCGGCGGATTCAATGTAGGGGAGCGCTGTGAAGTATGGGGCAGGATCCAGAGCCGTGAATATATGAAAAAAGTAGGGGAAGAGCAGCTGGAAAAAAGAATTGCCTATGAGGTATCTGTCAGCAAGCTGGAGCTCATTGAGGAATAGACATTGCCGCGTACCCGCAGGGGGACAGCAGTAACGAACAGGCTTCCCGAAAGGAATAAAAGTTGCATCGATACGATGCTTATGGTATCATTAACAGGTCAAATACTCCGCAGCAGTTTATGTGCAGCAGCGCAAGTCCGGGAGTATCAGACCCCGCAGGCAGTATGAAGGCATTTGATTCCGGATATCTGCAGGGCGGGCGCTGCAACGAATGACGATAGCGGTCCGGTGCCGCAGAATACCGTAGAGGGGCGAATGTATGGCTGAAGGTAAGGTTTATATTTATGGAGGAAAGGGACACGGCAAATCGCCGGCGGCCATCGGCTGTGGGCTGATAGCGGCGGCTAAGGGGGCGAGGGTGGTAATCATCCAGTTCCTGAAAGGCAAGGGATTGACTGAGGATGAATATCCGCGCAGGCTGGAGCCGGGAATCAAGCTTTTCCGTTTCGAAAAATCCAACGAAGATTTTGTGGCTCTTCCCAGAGAAAAGCAGGAAGAAGAGGTACAGAATATCAGAAATGGCCTGAATTTTGCCAAAAAGGTCCTCAGTACGGGGGAATGCGATATGCTGATCCTGGATGAGGTGCTGGGGCTTGTTGATAATCATATTATTACCATAGCGGATTTGAAAAATGTGCTGGATATGAGAGACGGGGAGACGGATATCATAATGACAGGAATATCCCTGGAGGATGATGTCTGCGCTCTTGCCGATTATGTATCTGAAATCCGTACGGTGAAATAAAGGGTGTTTCCAGCCCGGGAAGACCGTAACATAATTGAATAGAAAACAGGAAAATAATCATAGCATCTGTGCGTTGACAGGAACCGTACTGCGTGCTATGATTATTTTTAGATAGAGGTTGCGTGATTCAGGAGTACCTTTTCGGATGTGACAGGCACAGAAGAAGAAAAGGAAAAGGGGAGAGCGCCGAAAGAGGAGGGGGCCTGGTGCCTGAATCTTGGGCATGCGGTGAAGAACCGTATGACTGTCATCTGTAAAAGATGGGGCGCTATCATAAAGAGAAGATAATCTCCGGCTGCCTCCGTATTTTTACATAATTGGATGGCCGGAGAATTTTTTTGACCATGGGAAAATACGCAGGCAAAGGGACGGAGCTCAGAGAAACTGCATGGCAGTTTCCGGAGGCCGCCGCCGGAAGGCTTTTGTTTATGCATTTCATCAGGCAGCTTTGCTGCCGCAACAGACAGCGCGGGAAAAGCGTTGAAAATAAGGAGGAGCATATGGCAATTTTTGAAGGAGCAGGAGTAGCAATTATCACCCCTTTTCATGAGGACGGAAGTGTAAATTATGAAAAATTCGGGGAACATATTGAGGCGCAGATCGCCGGAGGCACCGATGCCATCATCGTATGCGGCACCACAGGCGAGGCTTCCACGCTGACCCATGAGGAGCATCTGGATGTGATCCGGTATTGTGTTAAAAAGACGGCGGGCAGGATTCCCGTTATCGCCGGAACAGGTTCCAACTGTACGGAAACCGCGGTTTTCCTTTCCCAGGAGGCGGAAAAAGCCGGTGTGGACGGAGTCCTCGTTGTAACTCCTTATTATAATAAAGCGACGCAGAAGGGGCTGTTCGAGCATTTTAAAATCGTGGCGGAATCCATTAAGGTTCCCATGATTCTTTATAATATCCCGGGCAGGACCGGCGGTGTGAATATATTGCCGGAAACCGTGGTAAGGCTGTGCAGGGAGGTTCCCAATATTGTCGGTGTAAAAGACGCCACCGGAAATATCAGCCAGATCGCCCAGCTGATGAGCATGGCGGGTGATGATGTGGATCTCTATTCCGGAAATGACGATCAGATAGTGCCGCTTCTGTCCCTTGGCGGAAAAGGTGTGATTTCCGTCCTTTCCAACGTGGCTCCCAGACAGACCCATGATATCTGTGCCAGATTCTTTGCAGGAGATGTGGCGGGAAGCCGTAAGCTTCAGCTGGATGCCATTCCTTTATGCAAGGCATTGTTCTGTGAAGTGAATCCCATTCCGGTTAAGAAGGCTATGAACCTGATGGGACTTCAGGCAGGCCCTCTGAGACGTCCGCTGACGGAGATGGAAGAGGAAAATGCAGTGAAGCTGGAAAAAGCCATGAAGGATTATGGAATCCTGTAAGGAGAGAACAATATGGTAAAAATATTGATGCACGGCTGCAACGGCCATATGGGACAGGTGATTGCCCGTCTGGCGGCTTCAGACAGTGAGACGGAAATTATTGCCGGTGTGGATGTGTCGGATCATATAACCAATCCCTATCCGGTATTCAAAAGCCTGGAAGATTACAGGCAGGCATGGGAAAAGGATGAGTCACTGAAGGCGGATGTGGTCATTGATTTCTCTTCCGCTGCGGCGGCGGATAAGCTGCTGGATTATTGCGGGGCGGTGCAGATGCCTGTTGTACTGTGCACTACGGGGCTTACTCCGGAGCAGCTGGAACGGGTGAAGACGGTGGCCGGAAAAACGGCGGTGCTCAAATCCGCCAATATGTCTATGGGAATCAACCTGCTTCTCAAGCTTCTCAAGGAAGCGGCAGGCGTTCTGGCTCCAGCGGGCTTTGACATTGAAATTGTGGAGAAGCATCATAACCAGAAGGTGGACGCTCCCAGCGGCACGGCTCTGGCTCTGGCGGATTCCATAAATGAAGAATTTAATAACGAGTATACATATGTTTATGACAGAAGCACCAGAAGACAGAAAAGGGATGCAAAAGAGATTGGACTTTCTGCGGTGCGCGGTGGTACAATAGTAGGAGACCATGACGTGATTTTCGCAGGAGAGGATGAGGTGATAACCTTTTCCCATACGGCATACTCCAAAAATGTATTTGCCAAGGGTGCGGTACAGGCGGCTAAATTCCTGAAAGCAAAACCTGCGGGGTTATATGACATGAGTGATGTGATCGAGGGCGCGTAAAGCCTTCGGATAAGAATAAGGGAATCGAAGGATTCCCTTTTTTCGACGGTGCGCGGAAAGGGGAAAATGCAAGCATGCAGGATTTGGAATTAACCTATCTGAAGAGTCTGTCCAAACAGTTTCCGACCATTGCGGATGCGGCGACAGAAATTATCAATCTGCAGGCCATCTTGAGTCTGCCTAAAGGAACGGAACATTTTCTGACCGATATTCACGGGGAATATGAGCAGTTCAACCATGTGCTGAAAAATGGTTCAGGCAGCGTGAAACGGAAAATAGATGAAGAGTTCGGAAATACCTTAAGCAGCAGGGACAAGCGGAGCCTGGCCACACTGATTTATTATCCCATGGAGAAGCTGGAGCTGGTGATGCAGGAGGAGGATAATCAGGAAAATCTGGAGGACTGGTTTAAGATTACCCTTCACAGGCTGGTGCAGATGACCAAGAGGGTGGCTTCCAAGTATACCCGTTCCAAGGTGAGGAAGGCGCTGCCCAAGGATTTCTCTTATGTCATTGAAGAACTGATTACGGAAAAGGAAGAGGTACAGGATAAGGAAGCTTATTACAATGAGATCATCCATACCATTATCCGTATCGGAAGAGCTCCGGAGTTCATTGCCGCGCTCTGCAACCTGATCCAGAGGCTGGTTATCGATCATCTGCATATTGTGGGAGATATTTATGACAGAGGGAACGGCCCCCATATCATTCTGGATACCTTAAGCCAGTACCATTCGGTGGATATCCAATGGGGAAATCATGACGTGGTGTGGATGGGAGCTGCCAGCGGACAGACAAGCTGTATCGCCAATATCATCCGTATTTCAGCCAGATACGGCAATCTCGATATCCTGGAGGAAGGCTACGGCATCAATCTCATTCCGCTCGCCACCTTTGCCATGAATACTTATGCCGATTCCGACTGCGATGTTTTTTCCATTAAATATGGAGAGGACTACGACACGAAGGACCTGGAGCTGGATAAGAAGATGCATAAGGCCATTGCCATCATCCAGTTCAAGCTGGAGGGACAGCTGATTAAAAAAAGGCCGGAATTCGATATGGCCGACAGGCTGCTTCTGGATAAAATAAATTATGAAAAGAAAACGGTTACTATCGGCGGAACGGAATATGCCATGAAGGATGTGGATTTCCCCACGGTGGATCCGAAGGATCCTTATCGTCTCACTCCGGAGGAGGAGCAGGTGGTGGAACGTCTGCGCCACGCCTTTGTGCATTGCGAGAAGCTCCAGCGGCATATCCGTTTCCTTTTTTCCAAGGGAAGCCTTTACAAGGTCTATAACTCCAACCTGCTTTACCATGGCTGCGTGCCCATGGATGAAGAGGGGAATTTCCTCAAGGTGAATATATTCGGAAAAGAGTACGGCGGAAAAGCGCTGTACGATATCCTGGATCATTACGCCAGGAAAGGCTATTATTCCCAGGATAAGGAAGAAGTGGAAAAAGGCAGGGACGTCATCTGGTATATCTGGACCGGCCCCAATTCTCCCGTATTCGGAAAAGACAAAATGGCTACCTTCGAACGGTATTTTGTGGAGGATAAGAGCACCCATACCGAAATTAAAAACAGCTATTACAGGCTGATGGACAATGAAGAAGTGCTTAACCGCATCCTGAGGGAATTCGGCCTGGATGAAAACAGTTCCCATATCATCAACGGCCATGTGCCGGTGGAATTAAAGAAGGGGGAAACTCCTATCAAGTGCGGTGGGAAGCTGCTCATCATCGACGGCGGTTTCTCCAAGGCCTATCAGGGGAAAACCGGGATTGCCGGCTATACGCTGGTGGCGAATTCCCACGGTATGACTCTGGTTGCCCATGAACCTTTTGAATCGGCGGAATCGGCCATACGAAAGGAATCGGATATTTTTTCGGATTCCATCATAGTGGAGACGGCGCCCAGCAGGATAAGGGTTGCGGATACGGACATCGGCACCGAACTGAAGGAAAGTATCTGTTATCTGGAAAAGCTGCTCGCGGCTTACAGGGACGGGACTTTGATTGAAAAAGGGGTATAACAACAAAACTATGTAGAGGGGCAAGTCTGCAGCTTGCCCCGGGTGCGGTCAAAGACAGGAGAAATTATTTGGTGTTGGTGATATCCTTCACACCGTTGGCTACACCGTCTGCAGCATTTTCAACCATGTTGCCGGCATCATCCACTACATTGCCTACAGCATCGCCTACGTCCTCGATGGCATTGCCTGCGTTATCTACCACGCCGGAACCCTTGCCTGCGGTGCTGTTGCCGCCGGTGGTTCCGTTGTTGGTTCCGTTAATGCCGGCTGTTTCATCGGTTCCGTTCATGGTTCCGGTTTCATTTGTATCGGTACCGTTTGTATGGGTTTCATTCGTAGTTTCACTTCCGGCAAGACCGGCCGTGCTTGTTTCGTTACGGCTTGCTGTCTCTTCGGCAGCGGTAGTGCTGGTGGATTCTGTTGTATTGCCTGCCATGTCGTCCGCATTATTTTTCTTATTTCCACAGGCGGTCACACTGGCAAGCATCAGCAGAATCAGTGCTGCAGGAACTATTCTGTTCAGCTTTTTCATGTTGCTCACTCCTTTTCCTTTGTATATTTGGGCGTGCATGCGGAAGTATATCCACAGGGACAAAATCCGCAGGGATAGGCATCCTGAAATAAAAAGCACACTCACGAACAATATAACTGTCCGTTTTTTATTATGTTCTGAAAAATTCTTTTTATGCGGAAAAAGGAATTGTCAAAAAGGAGCATTTCGTGTAAAATATACCTAATTTTGTAAAAAAAGCCGTTGTTATGCGGCCTGAGGCAGGGAGATAAGGAAAATGGAATTCAGACCATGTATTGATGTTCATAATGGTAAAGTAAAACAGCTGGTGGGCGGAAGCGTGGCAGATATCAGTGACAGTGCCCAGGAAAATTTTGTTTCTGAAAAGGACGGCGCCTGGTACGCCAGGCTTTTCCAGGAAAAAAACCTGAAAAATGGGCATGTAATTCTTTTGAATAAAAAAGGAAGCCCTTATTACGAAAGCTCAAAGGAGCAGGTTTTGAATGCCCTCAGAGCTTATCCCGGAGGCCTTCAGGCAGGCGGCGGCATTACTGCGGAAAATGCCTATGAATACCTGGATGCGGGAGCGTCTCATGTGATTGTGACCTCCTATGTATTCCGTGACGGAACCATTTCCTACGAAAACCTGAACCGTCTTCTGGAAAATGTGGGAAAGAAAAAGCTGGTGCTCGATTTAAGCTGCAGAAAAAAAGACGGTGATTATTATATTGTTACGGATCGCTGGCAGAAATATACCAGAGTGACACTGAATGAGGATGTGCTGGATATGCTGGCTTCCTTCTGTGACGAATTCCTGATCCATGCAGTGGATGTGGAAGGCAAGGTGTGCGGAATCGAGAAGGAGCTGGTGGCTCTGCTGGGAAGATGGAACCGGATACCGATTACCTATGCAGGAGGAATCCGTTCCCTGGAGGATATCAGGAGCATTAAAGAACTGGGAAGAAACAGAATACACATAACGGTGGGCAGCGCCCTGAACCTTTATGGCGGAAAACTGGATTTCGATAAAGTGCAGGCGTATGCGGAGGAAGAACTGTAGAAACATAGGGAGAACCCGCTTGGCAGGCCTCTTTATAATCAAGAAAAGGAGCTTCACGACAGGATATCAATCCATTCGTGAGCTCCTTTTTTAATGGATGTTTTGCAACTCCATTCGTGGAATCCATTACAACTGTACAGCTTAATCTCAAATAAAAAACGATATGAACTGTGATACCGATATATTTGAATAAAAAAGGCACATTGTGATGGTTCTTGGCAAGATTTACAGTGAAATCTTATAATTTGACTACGTTAACAGCCTGAGGGCCTTTTTCTCCCTGAATAACATCGTATTCAACAGCAGCGCCTTCATCCAGAGATTTGAAACCATCCATGTTCAATCCGGAGTAGTGTACGAATACGTCCTGTCCTGCTTCATCAGAAATGAAACCGTAACCCTTTTGGTTGTTAAACCACTTTACTGTACCTTTGTTCATTCTAGGATACCTCCGCATAAATAAATAAGAATTAGTTATGTTGCCCTGCAACATAGTCAGAATATCACAAGAGTAGTCAAATGTAAAGTGGAATTTTACGTTATAACATTTCTTATTTGAAAAAAATTACCAATATTTTATAATATCAGGAATCCTTGTTCATACGTGAAAAAACCATCTCATAGCCGTCATTTCCGTAATTTAACGAGCGGTTCACACGGCTTATGGTAGCGGTGGAAGCACCCGTTTTTTCGGCAATATCAAGATAGGTTTTATGGTCCCGCAGCATTGCCGCCACCTCAAAACGCTGAGACAGGGAGAGGAGTTCATTGACAGTGCACAGATCCTCAAAGAAGCTGTAGCATTCCTCCCTGCTTTCCAGACTCAGTATGGCCTCAAAAAGGTGATCCACCGCGTCTGTTTTTATTTTTTTGTTCATTTTATTACCTCCGCATTGATTCTGTTTCGATCCATATGGCAGAGAAAAATAGTCTGCCATTCATATATTGCGATTTTAACATACTAAAGTCTTAAAGTAAAGAAAAATGTCTGTATGATAAAGATAAGACTTGTCATGTAGTTTTCGATACTATATAATAAAAATCAGATGTACGGAAAAGTCTGGTTCCGGGTAGCAGAAGGAAGCAGCAGGCAGGGCTGCCCTTAGAAAGGGAGCAGGACAGGAGCGGAAGATGACCATTTCTACAGAAGACCTATTGAACAGTATCCTTGAAAGCCTTGACAGAATCGATTATATCAAGCCTGAGGATATTCCCAATATTGATTTATACATGGATCAGGTTACCACGCTGATGGACAGCAAGCTGAAAAACAGCACCAGAAATCCGGAGGAAGATAAGATTCTGACCAAGACCATGATTAATAATTATGCGAAGAACAATCTGCTTCCGCCGCCGGTGAAGAAGAAATACTCTAAGGAGCATGTGCTCATACTCATCTTTATCTATTATTACAAGGGCGTTATGTCTATTAATGACATACAGACAATCCTTCAGCCTATTACGGATCTGTATTTTAAAGGAAATACGGAGCTCAGCCTTGAGGATATTTACAATGAGGTTTTCAGCCTGGAAAAGGAACAGGTTGAGGTGATGAAGAAGGACCTGGTGGAAAAGTTTAAAAAAGCAGGCGATACCTTTCAGGAGGCGGAAGAAGAGGAAAGACAGTTCTTACAGTTCTTTTCCTTCATATGCATGCTGAGTTTTGATGTGTATGTGAAAAAACTGCTGATTGAGAAGCTGCTGGATCTGTGCGGTACCCAAATTATGCCAAAGGGGAAAAAAGGTCAGCCGAAGGCAGCGAAGGAAACCGCGGAAAATGGGGCTTCCGGGAATCCTGAGCAAAAAAAAGAATAATTTTGTAAAACAGATACTTGCCAATTTCGAAAAAAGTGGTACAATAATACCCATGGAGACATAGCTCAGCCGGGAGAGCGTTCGCCTCACACGCGAAAGGTCACGAGTTCGAGCCTCGTTGCCTCCATTTTTTTCGGAAATGATTCAGGGCTCGTAGCTTAGCTGGGAAAGCGCTGCGTTCGCAACGCAGAGACCGAGGGTTCGAATCCCTTCGGGTCCACTGACAGACAGATCTGCCTTTTATTTAAAATAGAAGGCAGATTTTTTATGCCTTTCAGGCTGTTTAATCCACATTCAGCGGATTACAGTACTGCACTTCTGCCGGGATTGCAGTGATTTTAACCGTTCCGTCTTCCGTTTTTCCGAACCATACGGCTCCGGTTCCAAGCATAACCCCGTTCTGATTCCAGAAAAGCCCTTCGGTTTCAGAGCCTTCCACATCATAGATCACCTGCAGATTCAGAATGAGGTCGTAATTTTCCAGGAATTCTTCCGGGGAGTTAATCTGCCGTTCGGAACCGTCGCGGACGATGTGCAGAGGATACCGGACTTTCCGCGAAAGGGATTCTCTGTCGTCGGTCAGGACATCTTCCTTTACCAGGAAGGCGAAGCTTTCTATCTCGCCTTTGGTCCAGCCGTCCGTCCCGTCAAAGTTACAGTAGACCGGCTCGGACAATACGGAAAGAACATTTTCTGCGGTATAGGCATCTCCGTCGGAAACCTCCAGGCTGTTGCCGATAGAGATGGAAAGACCTTCGGCAAAGAGAAATTCCTTACCCTGGTTCAGGTAAATACGGACCATGGAAAAGGGCCGGGCGTCTTCACTGCCGGCTCCGGTAGTGTATTGTTCGCTTGTGATGACGTCTTTTTTGCCGTCTCCATTGATGTCATGAAAGGTAATAAAATTGATGGTATCTTCAAAATGCCAGGACGCATAGGCATCAGGGAAGGTATAGACGGTCTCTTCACCTGAGACGAGAGAGTATCGGATATGAGACTGGCCGTCACGGGTAACCAGGCTGGTCGTGAAACGGACATCCCTGTAGTCTCCCAAGTCCACACCGGAAAAGCTCTGCTCCTCTATGATGGTTTCCGAGTCATAAGGCAGGTTTTCGCTGGAGGCGTCGGAGGAAGGGGTGTTTTCCCGCTCAGGAGTCAGGGCTGGGTATTCAGGAGAAGAATTTTCCTGTGTGCCGGACGTTTCGGCTGCGGTGCTTTCAGACAGTATCTGTGTGTCTGTCTCGGCAGGGGGAGCAGCCGGGCCTTTGCAGGCAGTGAGGCCGCCTGCGGGCAGGATACAGAATAGTACAGCGATTATGATTTTATTTATCCGGGTTTTCAGGTATTTCATATAAGGATCCTTTCATCTGTTAACAGGATGGGGTGATTTGTCCTATTTTAACATATTACAGGGAATATAGCCATGACCATATGCAGGCTTTGGCCGATTCTTATGGTTCTCCGGCGGAATGGGAATTTATGTTATGGAAAAGAAGGAAAATCTGGTTTTGAAAAAAACAGAAAACCTGACAAAATTTTTCTTGCCAAGTGGGAGAAGTTTTGATATGATAATACACGGACGGGGCATTAGCGCAGCTGGGAGCGCGCCACGCTGGCAGCGTGGAGGTCACGGGTTCGAGCCCCGTATGCTCCATTGGAAAAGTATCGCTTATGCGGTACTTTTTTTGTTGGTATGTAATTTATTGTAAAACAGTTATATGTAAGGAGGTGTGCACGTGAAAAGTATGAAGAAAGTCCTGTTTGTCTTGTCTGTATTCTGTACCGTATTTCTGCTTTCCGCCGCTGCAGAAATTCCGGTAAACGCCGCGGGATTGTTTGATCCCATTTATTACGCGGCTGCCTATCCGGATGTTGCCGCCGCTGTCGGAACGGATGCTGCTGCGCTTTTAAACCACTATCTGCTGTATGGTAAGAACGAAGGGCGGCTGCCGAATGCATCGGCTGAACCGGGAGCTGAAATAGAGGTGTTCAATGAAGAAAACCTTAATCAGACAAAAGGTTTTGAACCCGTTCCCATGGCGAAGCTTGCAAATTTATCCAGCCTTCGGAAAAAGGCGACGGACGGGGAACTCGCACAGGCTTATAATGCGGCACTGGCGGTTGCAACACCCTTAGCGGGGCTTCCCAGGGAAGAACAGCTTATCGGCATTGCAAAGTCGCTTCGCGCCATGGTGGACGGCGGAATGGTTTATTCCATGTCAGCGCCCCATTATAATGATCCATATGGATATTTTATTTTACATACGGCATCCTGTGCCGGGTGTACAAGGGCAACAGGCCTGTGCCTGAATATTCTTGGAATCCCGTATGAGCATGTAAATGAGAATCAGTATTCTCATCAATGGTGCCGTGTAAATGTGAACGGTACGTATTGGATCTGTGATGCCTATGGCCTTTACTGCGGACCGGAACCCGCGCCCTATACACATCCGTATCTTCAGTGATGGACAGGACACGGTTACAGGCAGACGATCCGCTGGGCTTAATAAAAAAGAATAAGAGTACATTGTCAAAAAAGGCTGATACGCAGGGATATATGAATCAAACCCTGTGTATCAGCCTTTGCGCTATTATTTTGCGGCGTTCTGTGCGTATTCGGTATTAACCAGATCCGCGTAAGGAACTCTCTGAGACAATTCACCGGATTCTTCCAGAATGTTCTGAAGGAGAGTGAATGCGTCTTCTTCAAAAATCAGATTATCCTTCCAGGAGGTCTGATCGTAATATCTGGTAACAATAGTGGTAATGGTTTCTTTATCGGTTTCTTCAAACTGAGGCTGAATCACATCGGCGATTTCCTCAGGAGTATGTGACTGCACATAGTCCATACCCTTCTGAAGGGCGTTGGTAAACGCCTGAACAACATCGGGATGCGCTTCAATATAGCTTTTCTTTGCGGAAAAAGCGGTATAGGGAACATAGCCGGAATCCTCGCCTAATGAGGCTACTACATATCCGTCGCCTTTTTGCTCCAGAGCGGTGGCATGCGGCTCGAATTCAACGGTGAAATCGCCCTGCCCGCCTGAAAAAGCGGCTGCGGTGGAACCAAAATCGATACTCTGGTCAATATCCAGATCAGCCATCGGATCAATGCCATTCTTTCTCAAAATATACTCGAAGACCATCTCGGGCATTCCGCCTGCCCTTCCTCCAAGAACCGTACAGTTTTTCAGCATATCCCAGGAAAAATTATCAATAGGTTCCCTGGCTACCAGGAAATTCCCGGCACGCTGGGTCAGCTGGGCAAAGTTTACAACATAATCTTCCGTGCCGCCCAGATAAGTATAGATGGAGGCTTCAGAGCCCATAAAGCCGATATCGGCTTCGTTCGTAAGTACGGCGGTCATGGTTTTATCGGCTCCGAAGCCGGTAACCAGCGTCAGGTTGATGCCTTCCTCTGCAAAATACCCTTCTTCAATAGCCACGTACATCGGCGCATAAAAAATCGAATGAGCAACCTCATTCAATGTGACATCGGTCATTGTTTTATCCGGGGTATCCTTTACGGCCTCCTGTTTCTTGCCGCAGCCTGCAAAGCAGAAAAGAGTCATGGCAAGCACTAATGTAAATGCGAGAATTCTTTTTTTCATAAATCCCTCCATAGGTTTGATGATATATTGTATGAAAAGACGGCTCGGAATGTGCACTTTTTAAGAAAGGTTCCCAAGTGTTGTGAATCAGCGGAGCCGCTGAATTCTTTTGCAGAATATTTTTTGCTTGCCAGACAGCTGTTTATTTGTTATAGTTTATTTATCGGGGATATTTCGTGATTCCCGGTTCTTATTATCATTTTCATTCATGCCTCATGGCATTCATCCGGCATCTCGCCGGGAGCATAAGCCAGTCAGAAAAAAAGATTGTGGGATACACGGAGAGTGGGTATAATAATTGTAGATGGTGATTCTGCACGCTCTTTTGTATCGGGAAGGAGCGTGTTATTGAAAATAATATCACCAAAATACGACTACTGTATGAAGGAACTGTTTCGTAATGAAATTGTGCGGAAGGCTTTTCTCAGTGACATTCTGGGAATACCGGAAGAGGAAATCCGTACTGCCCGTCTGCTGAACCCTTTTTTGAGGAAACGGTATAAAAAGCAGAAACTGGGGATTCTGGATATCCTGCTGGAGCTCAATGATGATACCAGAATTAATATTGAAATACAGCTTAAAGCCAGTTCCAGCTGGGACAGGCGGCAGATTTTTTATCTGTCAAAGCTGTTTACATCGGATTTGAAGGTTGGAGAGAATTATTCCAGACTGAAACGGTGTATAGGAATCAGCATACTGGATTTCAATCTGACGGATCGCCCTGAATATCATAGTATATATTTTCTGCAGGATGAAAAGGGAAACCGTTTCTCTGATGTATTCGAGATCCATACGATTGAATTGAAGAAAAAACTCATGGGAAATGAAGCGGCAGACGATTGGATACGGCTGTTCAATGCAGAAAGTGAGGAGGATTTGGAAATGATAAAAACGGAAAAGGCAGGTCTTCGGGAGGCGATACGTGAGGTGAAGCGAATGAGTCTGAGTGAACGGCTGCGGGCCCGATACGAGGAGCATATGAAATACATAAGAGATAAGGCGGCCAGGGAGGATTATGTCTGGCAGCAGGGACGTGCCCAGGGACGGCAGGAGGAAAAGGATAAAATCATTTCCATGCTGATTGCAGACATGCAGGAGGATGGAAAAAGCAGAGAGCAGGTACAGGCCAAACTGCAGCAGCGGTTTGAGCTGACGGAGCAGGAAGCGGAAGCGTATTTGGGACGTTTCTGGAAATGACGAATATGCCGGCTGCAGAAGAAAAAGGAATTGCTTACGGAAGATGATAAAAGAGAACAGTCAGGAAAAAAGAGGCGAAACGGCAGGAAAAGGAATAATCCATGGGATATCGGCCATTTATTTGTTCATGGTGGCCTGCATGGTTCCATTGTATATGTATGATGGCTATTATGGACTCAGCTCAGGAAAATTCATACTCTACCGGAACATAGGATTCCTTTTTCTGCCGATAATGCTTTTTTTAATTATTGGTAAAGGGATAAAGGCGGCCAAGCAGGGGGAAAGGCTGGGAAAATCGGATATTGGAAGGAATAAATTCTTACTGCTTCCGGAAATTTTTCTGCTTTTGTATGGTTTATGCAATATTTTGTCCTTTCTGCTTTCTCCCTATAAAAGAGAAGGATTGTTTGGAGCAGAGGGCTGGTATATGGGACTTTTTTCCCAGCTCAGTTTTTTGATTCTTTATTTTTATTATGCGTATGTGTGGGAAGCAGAAAAAGAGGCGTTGGCGGTTATACTGACTGTCTGCGGGTTCATTTGTGTGCTGGCTGTGCTGAACCGGTTCGGCATATGGCCCGTTGCTTTCCGGGGAAGGACGGAAAATACTCTTTCCACTATTGGAAATACAAACTGGCTGTGCGGTTATCTGTCGGTTATGATGCCGGCAGGTACGGTACTGTTCTGGGGAAGCCTGCGTTCCGGCTGCCGGAAACAGGCGGGAAAACAGAGGGGAAAAATAGCTGCCGGGCTGTTTACAGCCGCTGCATTTCTTTGCGCGGCAATACAGGGAAGCGACAGCGGGCTGTTGGTAATGGGGACTGCCCTCAGCTTTCTGTTCCTGATATCCTGCAGAGATACCGAGGATATGGATGCTTTCTGGGACGTTTTTCTGACAGCGGCCGGGGCCTGGCTGATAGGGGCTCTGTTCCGGGATTGCTTTCCGCAGAGAATTCTTTATGACAGCAGAAGCCTCTCACTCATCCATATGACAATCATGGTGCCGGTTTTTCTGGCGGCGCTAGTGTGCAGAGGGCTTTGGAGACTATGGAGCAGTAAAGCGGAGCCGGAAAAATGTCTCCGGCTGCTTGCCCGCATGAAAAAAGGATTCCTTATATTGGGGGGGATCTTATTGTTGGCTGCGGTATTATTTACGGCCGCAGGGCTTTGGGGATCGGATGAACTGAAATCACATTTCCCCTTTCTTCTGGTTTTCAATGAACAATGGGGAAACGGAAGAGGAGGAATCTGGAAAGAGTGCATGGATATCTGGCTCAGGGAATCCACGGTACGAAAGCTGTTAGGAGTCGGGCCGGACTGTCTGAGAGTCTTTTTATATACGGAACAGGGAAACAATCCTCTCCTTAGTACAGCGTATCGGGAAGCGGTTTTGACAAACTGCCATAATGAATGGATGACAATTCTCATGAACACCGGATTAGCGGGCCTTTTTACCTATGTGGGATTCCTGGCAGGCATGGCGCGGCGGTTTTTAAAGAAAGGGAATCTTTCTTCAAGGATCGGTGCAGCAGTCCTTGTTACCTATACAATACATAACATGGTCAGTTTCCAGCAGATAACAAGCACGCCGCTCCTGTTTCTGATATTGGGACTTGCCTGGAACGGTTCGTGTGCAGATAAAAGTTCTGAGTGAACAGCGCTGTCTGCCGGGCTCCCCTTCCGGTTCTTTCCGGCGGCCTGCTGCTCGGTAAGGTTCCTTACAGGGCAAACGACTTTTAGTCGTTTTTGCTTCCGCTCGGACAAACACGCAGCGGTACTAAGGTTGCAAAGTACGCAACCTAAGGACCGGCGTGTTTATACGGCCCTTACAGGAATCCTTACCGAGCAGCAGGCCGCCGGAAAGAACCGGAAGGGGAGCCCGGCAGACAGCGCTGCTCACTCAGAACTTTTATCTGCACACGAACCGTTCGGAAGACTTGTATAAAGAGAAGCAATCGGCTAAAATGAAAACAGAGAAGCCCATGTGAATCCTTGCAGACAAGAAAGGGAGAGGTGTTATGAACAAAACTAAGAAGTGGATAACATATCTGGCAGCTGCCGTACTGCTGACAGTCATTATTCCCATTACGGCGGGAGCTTCCAATTCTGCCAGCGGCAATTCCGCCAGCGGAAATGCTCCGGCACCCACCAAGCCCAATGTGGTGCAGATGAGCACCGGTATTAAATTAAATTCCACCGTTCCTACCTATTTCTATGCGGATACGGTAAAAGGGGTGATAGTTCTTTCTCCGGAAGGGATGGTAAAGAAAGCGGCAGGCCTTTCTGATGCCCAGATTAAGGGCGGAGCCTCCGTATACTTCTCCGTCACAGAGGGAAAAACGGGCCCTCAGGCCAAACAGGCGGTGTTGACAACAGCTGCCCTGAACGGAAGAAATCTGTTAGCCATGCTGGATATCCAGCTTACCCAGACCACGGGCGGCAGAACAACAGTAGTTCCCCGTACCCTGGCTCCTGTAGTCCTTACCATAGGAGTGCCCGATCAGTTTCAGGCCTGGAATAATTTTCAGGTAATCAGTATAGCCAACGGTGTGGTGGAAGTCCTGCCTGATTTAGACGCCGATCCCAGGACGGTAACCGTAGCTACCAGTAATTTCGGCGTTCTTGCCCTGGTCTACTGAGTTTTTCTTTTTCCCTATCGACATCGAATGCATGTTCCTATATAATAAAGAACATGAGTTTACGGAAGGACTGAGATTGGAGAAGAAAAATGAGCATTTATGATTCCTTGAATGACAGGCAGCAGGAGGCTGTTTTCCATACGGACGGCCCCGTACTGATCCTTGCAGGTGCGGGAAGCGGTAAGACCCGTGTGCTGACTCACCGTGTCGCTTACCTGATAGAAAATAAAAACGTGAATCCCTGGAATATCCTGGCAATTACCTTTACCAATAAGGCCGCGGGTGAAATGAGGGAAAGAGTGGATGATATTGTGGGCTTCGGTTCGGAAAGCATATGGGTATCCACGTTCCATTCCACCTGTGTGCGGATTCTGCGCAGATACATAGAGCGGCTGGGTTTCGGCAATAATTTTACTATTTATGATACCGATGATTCCAAAAATATCATGAAGGATGTGTGCAAGCGTCTGGAAATCGATACCAAACAATATAAAGAACGCGCTCTGCTTTCCGCCATTTCCTCGGCTAAAAATGATTTGATTTCTCCGGAGGAATATGAGCTGAAGGCAATGGGGGATTACGGAAAGCAGAAGGTGGCCTCCGTATACAAGGAATACCAGGGGGTTCTGCGCAAAAATAATGCCCTTGATTTTGATGATCTGATCGGAAAAACAGTGGAACTGTTCCGGATTTGCCCGGATGTGCTGGATTATTACCAGGAGCGTTTCCGTTACATCATGGTGGACGAGTATCAGGATACGAACACAGCACAGTTTGAATTGGTGCGCCTGCTGGCGGGCAAATACAGAAATCTCTGCGTGGTGGGGGATGATGATCAGTCCATTTATAAATTCAGGGGGGCAAATATCAGCAATATCCTGGATTTTGAAAAGGTATTTCCGGAAGCGGAGGTCATCAAGCTGGAGCAGAATTATCGTTCCACACAGACTATTCTGGATGCGGCCAACACTGTCATCCGCAATAATGTGGAACGAAAGGACAAGGCCCTTTGGACAGATAAGGGAGAAGGGGATCAGATCCATTTCCGCCAGTTTGACACGGCCTATGAGGAAGCAGAATTCATTGCCGGTGAGATCGGGAAAAAGAAAAAATATGGCAAGGCGGAATACAAGGACTGCGCGGTTTTGTACCGTACCAATGCCCAGTCCCGTATGCTGGAGGAACGCTTTATAATGGAAGGCATACCTTATGATGTGGTGGGAGGCGTGAACTTTTATTCCCGCCGGGAAATCAAGGATATACTGGCCTATCTGAAAACAATTGACAACGGCAGGGATGATCTGGCGGTAAGGCGCATCATCAATGTACCCAAAAGAGGAATCGGCGCAACGACCATTCTCCGGGTGCAGGAATATGCCGATGCACGGGGAATCAGCTTTTATGATGCTCTTCGGGAAGCGGATCAGATCATGAGTATCGGTAAGAGTGCCGTAAAACTGAAGCCTTTTGTGACTATGATTCAGTCCTTCAGAAGTAAGCTGGAATATTACAGCCTGGAAGAACTGATAAATGATGTGATGGAAACGACCGGATATGTGAAGGAGCTGGAAGAGTCCGATGATGAGGATGCCGAGGATCGGATCCGGAATATAGATGAACTGGTGAGTAAAGTAGTTGCTTATGAGGAGAGTCATGACGAGCCCTCTTTAAGTGAGTTTTTGGAGGAAGTGGCGCTGGTTGCCGATATAGACGGTGTGGACGCCGATGATAACCGTGTGCTGCTCATGACTATCCATTCCGCAAAAGGCCTGGAATTTCCTCATGTATATCTGGCCGGTATGGAGGATGGTGTGTTCCCCAGCTATATGACCATTACGTCAGATGATCCTTCCGCTGTGGAAGAGGAGCGCAGGCTGGCCTATGTGGGGATAACCAGGGCGAAGGAGGATCTCACCATTACCTGTGCAAAACAGAGAATGCTTCGGGGAGAGACCCAGTATAATCCCGTGAGCCGCTTTGTGAGGGAAGTCCCGGATGAACTGCTGGATAATAAGCCTCCTGTCTTTAAAAAGAAAGTGGATTTTGAGGAATACAGGGAGAATCCTGAAAGCAAAGCCAGATTCCAGACGGCTCCTTATGGGGGCAATTACGGCGGCGGAGCCCAATCAGGAGACTGGAGGCCGAAGGCTGTGGTGAAGCCGAAGCGGACGGCTGAGGAAAATAAACCGTTTATTGCCCAGGGCCTGGGAAGTCTTGCAGGGGTGAACGGCTTAAGCAAAGGCGCAGGCGCCAAACAGGCCAGCCTGGAATATGGTGTGGGAGACAGAGTCCGCCATATCAAGTATGGGGAAGGCTCGGTTCTGCGTATTGTGGATGGCCCCAGGGATTATCAGGTGACTGTCAATTTTGACGGCGCCGGACAGAAGATCATGTATGCGGCCTTTGCTAAATTGAAAAAGATATAAACGGCTGGCTGTTATTTCCTGAAATGTTAATTCATAGTAATTTCATGAAAAATTAATAGTAAAGAAATGTAAAAAGTGGTATGATAAGAACAGTATTTAAGCATACTAGTAGCAGGGAAGAAAGGATGGTTTGCATGGGAAAGCTGGATGAGGTATTAGAAATGATGAAAGTAAACGAACTCCTTGGCAAAAAAGAAGAAAAGAAAGACAGCGGCAATACAGTGCTCTGGATTCTTGCAATAATTGGTGCAATTGCGGCAGTAGCAGGAATTGCTTATGCGGTGTACCGTTATCTTACGCCTGATTATCTGGAAGATTTTGATGACGATTTCGATGATGATTTCGACGATGAATTTTTTGAAGATGAGGATGAAGAAGGCGCCGATACAACAGAAGACAATGCCAAGGCATCCGATGACGATACGACATCCGATGATGAAACAAGTGAAGAATAAAAGTATCAACAGAAGACGGGATGCTGAGGCATCCCGTTTTTCAGGTCTTTTAATTAACAGATCTAATAAATGAGAGGGCGATATGAAAAAAGGACAGATCAGAGAAGGGATTGTAATGGATGTTAAGTTCCCGAATAAGGGGAATGTGAAGCTGATGCCTGCGTCTGCCGATGCGGAAGCAAAGAGCAGTATGAGGGAAAATGGCACGGAGGAAAGAAGCTGTATACAGGCGGAAGAAAAGGAAGAATTCTGTACGGTGAAAAATGTACTCCCCGGACAGCATTTATCCCTTATGATAACAAAGGTAAGGAAGGGAAAAGGGGAAGGAAGGGTACTGCAGGTTCTTGCGCCTTCACCCGACGAGATTCAGGCTCCCTGCCCCCATTTCGGAAACTGCGGCGGCTGTACATACCTGGCCCTGCCTTATGAAAAACAGCTCGGCCTGAAAGAAAAACAGGTGAAAGAATTATTGGACAGTGTGCTTTTCAGGCAGGAACAGCCATGGGAATTTGAACCCATCAAAGCCAGTCCTGTACAGTTTGGATACCGGAATAAAATGGAATTTTCCTTCGGAGATGAGGTAAAGGACGGCCCCCTGGCTTTGGGAATGCACAAGAGAGGGAGCTTTTATGATATTGTTTCCGTGAAGGACTGCCGCATAGTGGATGAGGATTACAGACAGATCCTGCAGGGAACGCTGGCTTATTTTACAGAAGAAAAGGCTCCCTTTTTCCACAGGCTCACTCATGTGGGGTATCTGCGTCATCTGTTGGTAAGAAAGGCTTCCCATACGGGTGAAATCCTGATTGCCCTTGTGACTACAACCCAGGAAGAAAGAGATCTGGCTCCTTTCCGGGATATGCTGCTGGCTCTCCCCTTACAGGGAAAAATAGCAGGGATCCTTCATATTGAAAATGATTCGGTGGCTGATGTGGTAAAAAGTGACCGTACTTCTGTTCTGTATGGACAAGATTATTTCTATGAGGAATTGCTGGGCTTGAAATTCAAGGTATCCGTTTTTTCCTTTTTCCAGACAAACAGTTATGGAGCGGAGGTATTATATCAGACGGCCAGGGAATATATCGGCAATCTGGATAAGGAAGACTGCGTGGTTTATGATTTATACAGCGGAACAGGAACCATCGCCCAGCTTATGGCACCCGTTGCGAAGAAGGTGATCGGCGTGGAAATCGTGGAGGAAGCGGTGGAGGCTGCAAAGAAGAACGCCATGCTGAACGGGCTGGATAACTGTGAATTCATTGCAGGAGATGTGCTGAAGGTTCTGGATGAAATTGAGGAGAAGCCTGATTTTATTATACTGGATCCGCCCAGAGACGGAATTCATCCCAGGGCTCTTCAGAAGATTATCAAGTATGGAGTGGACAGGATGGTGTATATTTCCTGTAAGCCTACCAGCCTGGCGAGGGATTTGGAAGTGCTGCTGGGCAATGGGTATGTGGTGGAGAAGGCGGTGGCGGTGGACCAGTTCCCTTGGACCGGGAACGTGGAGGTGGTGATACAGTTGACGTTTTGTGGTTGCCAAGATAAAAACAGGGACTAAACCACAAGATGTTGTGGCTTTGAAGAAAAATGAGGCTGTAAATGAAGCGATAAATGAGCTTTTTTGGACTTGTTTTTTGGCCATTCCACAGATGATATAGGATAAAGACAGATGAAATGAAAAAATTCAGATGGCAGACGGCTTAAAATTTAATTTATATATATTTCTAATTGTCTGTTTTATTGTTTACAATCCTGTATTATCCCGTTTCTTTCATTTCAAAAAAATCAAGAGGCTACCAATGGCTTACCTACGCCATTTGTAACCTCGATACCTGGGAACAGGTGTAGGTAGACATATAGCAGATATCCTCCAAGTTCGCGACTTCCATACTTATGAGGGTTTCTACGATGTTTTCTACTGTAAAATGGGTTTCGTTTATATCCGGTTTTTCTCAAGAAGTCTGTAAATCAGCAATGCCGTGTGCTATATCATGAAGTGCGTAATGATATCTTTAGCGGGATCATCAAGATTTGTTGCAACAGCATAGTAACCATCGTATTTTTCTTCTTCATTAATCACTTCCTGATTTAAAAGGTATAAATCCTTCACCTTCTCACCTGATTTTACAGATGAAGCCCTTTTAATAAATCCGGTTATATCATTCGGTCTCTTTTTGTAAGTCTCAGGGTCAAGGTTATGTAACAGATTTTTAACAAGTTATATCTGACGATTTCTTATAAAACGCTGGTATTCCATCATTTTCATTGAGAATGTAACGATAACTTTCTGATGGACAACAGCTTTTGATTTTACTTTCCGTGCCCTTCCGTTCTTTAACCCCTTTTCTTCATGAAAACCTAAATCCATTGCCTTGTCAGCAGGGATTATTTTATAAGTCTTATCTTGATACCGTTTTTTATTTTCAGGTGCATTTTTATCGAAGGCTTTCATATCCGCAATGTTTATTTCCTGATCTGAGGATAACAGGCGGTAATCACAGTCATTAAAGACAGATGTCCCCCCATAGAATTAAAATTTCTAATATTGTGGGAACCAATCTCTGCATCCGTACAGTAAATAAGCTTTTTCCCGTTTAACATGGCGGCAAGTTTTTTCTCTGACGGAATGGCTGTCGTCTGTTCGTTATCGGATCCGGATGTAAGACACATAGTCAGGGGGATACCGTCAGAATCCATAAAAAGGCCCATTTTAACCAAAGGGCTGGCTGGTGCTGGAGGCGGGACAGGGAAATATCAGGAATGAACCGGGAAAACGTCCACCGAGAGGTGCTGGTACAGGAATAATAACAGGTCAGTAAGGCTTAAAATAAAGAATGAGCTAGTAGTCGGCAGGAATAATTTTCATAGGGCAAGACCCTGCAAAGGAGCTAAGCTGCACCCCTGGATATGGTCAGGCAGGGTATATACGGTAAGTGATGATCAACTGATTAGCCTGCAGACTCAAAGAACTCACTGCGAAGAGTAGGCTGAATCCAATGACGAATGAGAATTTGCAGATCTTTATTTATGATGAAGAAATTACAGGGATCAAGCAAGAAAGGCGGGATAGGCTACATTCCATGATTATAGACTGTGAAAAAGGAAAGAATGATTTTATCATTATAAAGCTCATCAGTCAGTTTGCAAGAAACAACTGGATCAGTGGTAAAATGGCATGGAATGCTATGCAATAATATAAAATTTTGGTATTATATTATCCATAATGAGGATGTTTTTAATATGAGAACGGATATGAATTTATGTGCATATGAGATACACAGTCTATCTATAAAGAATGAACAGATTAAAATTAAAGAACTTTTAGCGTATGGAACGAATGCTTTTGTTTATAAGGTTGAATATAGAGACAGATCATATATACTAAAAGAACTATTTCCAGAGGGATTGAGTGAACAGAGAGTGATCAAGCGTGATAGTACTGGTGCAGTTTTATATCGCTTGAGAATTATTGACAAATTTAAATGGCAGCGAGTGAAACTGCAATTTTTATTATCTATATATAAAAACCGGTTACTGCAAAGAAATCTGGCTGTTAATGATTGTGTGTCGCAAAATGTTGGTTTGTTTCGTACTAATGGAACTTTGTACGCTTTATATGAAAATATAAGTGGAAAAGACTGGTCATGTTATGCAGGTGAGAGCTTGGAAGAATTAATAATCAGATGCAGTAAAATTGCAGAGATTGTTTATAGAATTCATCGAACCGGATGGCTGGTGATGGATGTGAAAGCATCAAATTTTGTGATAAATGCTACAGAAAGTGAAGAACATATTCAGCTTGTTGATTTTGATAGTATGGTTCGATTATCTTTTGCCAGAAAGAAAAGCAAGTTCTATTGTTCAAGTGAAACGGCACCACCGGAATTATTGGAAGGGCGTGGCAGGGATGTAGGGGTGAACAGTGATGTATATAGTTTGGCAGCCATGCTTTTTAAAAAAATTTGTGGTGTATCTTATAATGAATGTAAAACATTATCTTTACTGATGCCGTTTATAGAGAATTGGTCCAAGGAAAGGCAATCAAAATTTGTGAATCTCCTTAAAATGGTTTTATGTCCAGATATAACAAGACGTGATATAAGTGCAATAGAATTCTCCAGAAAATTGTTAGAACTTTTGAGGTGAACAATATGTTTAGAATTTATTCAGAACATCAAAATGGAAAGTTTTATCTGTCACCATATACGGATATTATGATTGACAATGATAAATTGTTAATTCGACAGACATTATTTAATTGTATTATTAAAATTAATTGTAAGCCTGCATGGGCACAGGAATTGCTTGAATTATTGTATATGGGGGTTGGTGAACAGGTATTGTTAGCGTATTTTAAGCAGAATATGTCAGCAGAAGAAGCTCAGAAAACGGTCAATAACTGGCTTCGTATGGGGGTGCTGGAGTAATGAAGAGTAAATATATAAGTGGCTATCAGAAAGGGAAACTTAAGATCTATGATATGATTGCTTTTGTTGAAAATACTGAATGTATGGTGATCAGACCGGAGGTGGGAACTGTTCTTGGCATGGAGCAGGAACTGCTGGAAAAAATTGAAAAACATACTCTTACAGATGAATTAACATTTTTGATGGTACAGAGAGGATTAGCAAGCTTTGATAAAAGCCGGGATGTTTCAATGTGTTCTGAGATGGTACGTCCGGAGTTTTTCTTAATAGATCTGACAAAGAAATGTAATCTGGCATGTAAATATTGTTTTCGGGAATTTGCAGATGATTATCCGGAGATGACACCAGAAATGATTAATAAAATTTGTGATTCTTTGATTGAATATTGGAAAAACAACCCTTCATTAAAATTAAGTATACAGGCCTGGGGCGGAGAACCATTGATTTGTCTGTCATTGATTATTCAAATTCGAAAACGATTTGAGGAAGCTAATCTTTTTCCGCAGATTGTCATGGAAACCAATGCAACTTTAATAACAGAAGATGTTGCGAAAATGTTGTTCGAGAATCATATCGAATTAGGAATCAGCATTGATGGTAATGAGAAAGTACATAATTTACAGAGACCATTTATTGGGGGCCAAGGATCATTAGAAAAAGTGGAACGTGGTATTACAAATCTCCGTTCGGCGGGTTATCAGGGGTTCGGCACTATTACTGTTGTTACAAAGTATACGATCAAATATCTTCCTGAAATAATTGAGTATTTTGTTGGATTATCATTAAATAGTATAAAATTAAATATGATGCGGAAGAATAGTCGAAATCTGGATCTGGCGCCAGATTTAGATGAATTTGACGGATATATAGATGAATTACTGTCATGTCTTTTTGAATTATATAAAAAGCGTATTCCTTTGGTAGAACAAAATATTGCGCAGCGTATGCTTAATCTCATGCACCGACCTAATAATAATATATGCAATGCTTATGGGTGCCATGGTGGATATCGGATGCTTTCCATTGATTCCATCGGGAAAGTATACCCCTGTGAGTTAAGTGACTATAATGATTATTGCACTGGTAATGTTGATGATAGTGATTATATTTGTATGGTTAATAATGCAGTGAAAAATAATCATGAATATTTTAAAGAAAAAAATTTGAAGGAATGTGCTGGATGTCCATGGTGGTATTTCTGTCGGGGAGGCTGTAAGGCGGCGGTGAAGTATAACACTGGTACTCCACAGGGATTAGACAAAACAGAATGTGCTTTTAATAAAGCATTGTATCCCAAATTAGTATCAGTCTTGCTTCGAGATCCCGAATTTGCACAATATTTGACGAATGGAGAGATATGAAGATGAATTCAATGTATTTGGCAGTAGGGTATAATTGCAACCACCGCTGTTATTTTTGCCCATGTGGGAAAAAAGAGGGTAAAGCCAAAGCCGCACCCACAGAACAGATGATAGAAGCTATTGAAACCGGTATTCAGAATAATGGTATTGAGTATATTACGTTGTCAGGAGGTGAACCTATTTTACATCCTGGATTTCATGATATTCTTGAGTATTGTGTTTCAAAAAAGCTTTGTGTTACCATTCTTTCGAATGGAGATATTTTACATAAAGAAAGCAATGTGCATAAATATTTTGATAACATAGATCCGAGTTATTTTAATATTACAACTGCAATCCACAGTGATCAGCCGGAATTGCATGATCGGGTAACGGGTGTAAAGGGCAGTTATTGCCGGACGGTAAAAGGATTAAAAAATTTAATACCCTTACGTATTCCTTTTACAGTTAAACAGGTAATCAGTAAATGGAATTATAAACGTCTGCCGGAGTTTGTAGATTTTGTTCATCGTGAATATGGACCCTTTGCTTCGCTTACGTTGTGTGGAATGGATTTCTGCGGTATGAATAGGGATGAAATTGCCGAAGTTGCTATTGCATATAAAGAAATAGGACAATATCTGGAAAAAGCATTAGATATAGTATTGTCAATACGTCAGCAATTCGGAGGATTCCCGCAGGTTACAGTTGCTGATTTGCCGCTTTGCTGTGTGGATCCGTATTACTGGGGATTTTTCACAAAGGTTTCAAGAGGAAAACTTTCAAAATATAGTGCGCCGAAGCAAAGTGATGGAGAGGTATCGAGCAGTGAGGAAATTGTTAACGACTGTGATGTATACTTTAAAGAATGCGGAAGTTGTTGTGTCTCGGATTTTTGCCCTGGTGTCTGGAATAGTGCATATCAATATTTTGGAGAAAATGCAGTAAGAGCACTTAAGCCTCAGAAAATAGAATAGCAATGCTATTTAGGCCATCAGGCTTTTAAATAGAATTTACACACAGGAGGTGAGAAAATGGACCGGTTAAGTGTATTTTCAGAAAAATTAGGAATGCCATTGGAAGTGAGCGAGGAGATGATTGGTGACTGTATTGTGAATTTGACGCATCAGACACTCGAAGCAAGTTGGATGAACAATGGATGGAGTAACTATTCAAGCAACTGGATAAATAGTGGCTGGAATAATTATTCAAGTGGTTGGATGAATAACGGTTGGAACAATTATTCAGGTAGTTGGTCTAATAGTGGCTGGAACAACTATTCAAGTAATTGGTCTAATGGTGGCTGGAGTAATTATTCCGGCGGTAAGTAATTTTACCCCTGGCAGGCTAATGAAAAGAAGATTCATTGGCCTGCTTTGAAAAATAAGAGGTAGAAAAAATGGCAAACTTAATGATAACAAAACAATGTAATTTGCATTGTAGCTATTGTTTCGCAAATGAATTTGTAAATAAACAGAAAGATATAATGTCGTTTGAAAACTTTATGAAGTGTATGAAGTTCCTGTCGTACAATCCAAAAGAGAGAATTGGTTTGATTGGAGGGGAACCCACCACACACCCGGAATTGGATAAGATTCTGGCTGCGATTATTGATAGTCCATTCAGGTCAGCTTGTCTTTTCACAAATGGAATATTGCTTGACCAATTTATTAATGAATTAAGAAATGCAAGGTTTCAAATATTGATTAACTTAAACTCTCCGGAAAATATTGGAAGAGATGCTTTCGACAGGATAATTGACAACATGGATGAAATGGTGAATCATCAGTATATGAGAGAACAGGTGGGAGTAGGAATTAATTTATATGACACTCAAATGGATTATGAATACCTGTTGGAAGTGCTGGAGAGATTTCGTTTTACAAAAGTACGTGTTTCAGTTGCGGTTCCTAATATGGAAGAAGGAAGGAAGATAGATCCGCTTGACTATTTTCACAGGATGGAAGGACTGGTCAGAAGGTTTGTTGATAATGTTGTCAAAATTAATGTAGCTCCTAATTTTGACTGTAATTATCTGCCAGCTTGTATGTTTGGTGAGGAAGATAAAAATAATTACCAGAAATATAAGAAAGTTTTAAATCGCAGCAATTTATTTACGAATCCTATCTGTACACCTTCCATTGATATTCTGCCGGATTTGCAGGTGGTAAGATGTTTTGGATTAAGTGATTTATATAAAGTGAATCTTTTGAATTTTAGAAATACAGATGAAATCCGGAGACATTTTATGATGGAAATAGATGCTTTGGCATATCATGTTCTGCCAAATAAAAAATGTGATGGATGTAAAGAATATCAGGCAGGATTATGCAGTTGTGGCTGCTATGCATATCGGTTGGCAGAACTGAGAGAGTTGCGTGGATATATTGTGGGAAAGCATGGCGAATAACGATGAAAGAATAATCCGCATACAGTATGTGTGATATAATAGAATATATAAAAGAAAATAAAAGTAATAATTTAATACAGGAAAAGTATGTGTATGTGGGTCCGTATTTTTGTGATTTGTATTTTGTGCCTTTTCCTGATAAGAACTGGAAAATCGGGATGTTTTAAAAGAAGTAGTAGTAAATGATTATGCTATTCTCCGTTGGATAAACGAAAAAAAGACAGGTTTGTCTATATGGTGCGGTCGGCTGTAAAAGTATGTTTAATGATGTAAAGGATTTGAATGAGAACATTCATATTGTAAAGAAGTGTAAAACCCGTACAGAATACTTGGGGAAAATGTGTATGCCATATCATTACGATACTATTTGTTATCAGGGATGTAATTGTTATTATCCCGAAATCAGGTATGAAAAGGAGTAATAAATGAAGAGGTTAAAATTTGTACGGTATGATAACCGAAAACATTTTGACTCTATGTTTCTGTATATGAGTGATGTAGAGGAACAAAGAATGTTTTTAACCTATACATCTGCTAATAGCGTTCGGGAGTTTGAAAACTGGTTGGAAAATCAGTTGAGGTCTTATTATAAAGAATTTTTTGTGATTGAGGATAATAATGAGTTGATTGGCTTTGTATATAGCTATGAACACCATATGAGGGACGGTCATTGCAAAATTGGTATATACATTGCTCCGCAATGGCGTGTCGGTGGAATTGGAGCGGTTGCAGGTCTGCAGATGATGCATTATATTTTCTACCATTATCCTATGCGTAGAATTAATTGTGACGTGTATGAATATAATACGCCAAGTTTAATGAGTTTACTTCAATGTGGATTTGAAAGAATGGGAATATGGAAAGAATACCGCTTTTATAATGGCAAGTATTATGATCTAATTTTGTTGTCTATGACACGAGAGTTTTATATGGAAAAATATGAAAGATTTTTTTCAGATCAGAGGTAAGCTATGGAGTATGAAGTTATTTTTTATAATACTTTTTTAGACATGCTAAAAGGGGCTAAAGAAAAATTTTCGGACTTACTTTTTTGGGAAGACTCGAATGGGAAGTGTACATATGATCATTTTTATAATGACATAATGAAGTCTGCAGGTTATTTTTTGAAACTTGGGAGCAAATATATTGTGCTGGGGCTGAATGATCAGTATCTATTTGCAGTTATCTATATTGCAGCGGTGATTACAAAACATATTGTGTGCCTGTTGCCGGAAAATCATTTAATACCGGATAATATGCAACCTGCTTATATTGTGGATGATAAAAGACTAAAAGAGATCATGAACAATGTTCCAATCTCTGAAAATGAATTGATAAATACTGATCCGAATGAGCCGTGTACGATTGCATTTAGCTCTGGTACATCAGCAAAAAACAAAGGATGTATACTTAGCCAGAGAAATCTGTTATATGATGCCCAGTATAGTATGAAGATTTACCACTACTGGAAGGGAGAACGTCTTATTCACATTCTTCCGTATTGGCATCTTTTTGGTATAGTGGCAGATTTAATTGGCCCTCTTCATCAGGGATGTTGTCTGTATGCGCCTGAATCAAATGTATATTTCTTTCAAGCTATGAAATATTTTAAGCCACATTGTATTAATATGCCTCCAGCACTGGCGGATACATTGTGTTCGAGACTGAAAAGTACTCAGGATATCCGGAGTACGGGAGGATGTCTAAAGAAAATATTATGTGCCGGGGCCCCCATGAATATTCAAACTGCATACAGCTTGAAAGCTTTTGGCATTTTACCCTGTATTGCGTATGGACTTACAGAATGTTCTCCTTGCGTGGCTGTTACGCCGGATACGGATATTGCTTTTGGAACAGTTGGAAAACCAATACCATGTGTCGATGTAAAAATTAAGGATGGAGAAATATTAGTTTCTGGTTCAACGGTAATGCTTGGGTATTTTGAAAACGAAGAAATGACAAAACAGAAAGTCGTAGATGGTTATTTTTATACCGGAGATATGGGCTATTTTGATAAAAATGGAAATTTAGTTGTTGTAGGACGTAAGGATAACATGCTTATATTTGGAAACGGCACTAAATGTGTTCCTGAAATAATTGAAAGCAGGTTAAATGGACTGCCGGGTATAGAGGAAACTTTACTCCGTACAAATTTTTCAGGAAAATACGCGATGCCGGAGCTTATCATCGTATCATCTGATTTTAATAATGGAATAAAAGAAAAAGTGACCGCTGTTATGAAAGAGGAGGCATTATATCCATTTATTTTAACGATTCAAACTGAAAAATTAACACGAAATTCTATGGAAAAGGTGGTACGAAAGTGATGAAGCTGGAAAGACTTATTTCTATTATAAGCAAAGTTGATGATGTGGAAGATATTAAGATTGAAAAAGGACATTCTTTGAAAGATGATTTACATATGAATTCATTTTCATTTATGCTTTTGCTGGTAGAACTGGAGGATGAATTGGGCTGTAGTATTGATCCAAACATTTTTATGCAGGTTAATACAGTGGAGGATTTATATAAAAAGATTCAGAATATAACGGGAGAGATTCTATGAACATCTGTCTGACAGGGAATACTTTTCATCCCATAGCTAAAGGTGAGCTTATAACAGGTTATAATATAGCCGCATCTGATTTAGTGAATAGTTTTTTTTATTATTCTGCTGAGAACCAGATATATTGCCTCTATGAACCATGGCAGATACAACAGGCAGCATTAGAGAATATGTTAAGGCATGAGAAGGTAGATTCTGAACGCATTCATTTGATCAGTGAATATGATTTACTTTTTCGTGGAGTATCGAGACTCCCAAAGATGGATATATTGCATAGTGTGAAAGAGGATGCAATACCTCTTATTTCTATGAGACAAGCTATGAAATCAGATATACCTGTTACGTTTACTTTACACGGAATAGCAGAGCAACATCTTATAATGGATTTTTTTTATCCTATGTTATTGCTTCCATTTAAACCGTATGATGCTGTTATATGTACGTCCGAATCTGTACGGAAAACGATTGAAAATATGTTTCATAGACTGGAAGATATTGTGAACAGAACACTATCTGTTTCATCGCCAATTAAGCATCAAATACGTTTGGAGAAGATACCTCTTGGTGTGGATATATCAAATTTTAAACCGCTCGATAAAATTCGATGCAGGAAAAAATTTGGATTTGAGACGGATGAATTTATAATCTTATGGTTTGGTCGGTTCTCGGATCTTTTTAAAGCGGATTTATTCCCGTTGTTGCATGTGTTTCATAAATTGCTGCTTAACAATAAAGATAAAAAACTGAGACTTATATTGGCCGGCAGCCAGGATGTAGGAACAGATTATGCGGGAAAAATGTATTCAGAGGCACAGCATATTGGAATAGAAAAATATGTAAGTATAATATTCAATCATGAAATAGAAAAACGGTCTGAACTATATTCCGCATGTGATGTATTTACATCGCCCATAGATAATATTCAAGAAACATTCGGACTGACGCCGGTAGAGGCAATGGCTTGTGGTGTTCCGCAGGTTGTCAGCGATTGGGATGGATATCGTGATACGGTTGGAAAAGAAACGGGGTTTCTTATTAAAACTTCATGGACTAATTGTATGGAAGATATTGCTACAGCTGATTATCTGCCATCAAATGTAAACAGAAGAAGGATGCTCCAGTGCCATCTGCAGGTAAGAAGTGTAGCAGTAGACTGTACGGACTATTATGAGAAGTTACAGCTATTGATTGACAAACCGCATTTGCGCCAGGCTTTTTCTGAGGCATCAAGAAGAAGAGCCGTTGAACATTTTAGTCTTCAGAATACCGTGAAGCAGACAGAGGCTCTATGGTGTGATTTATATGAAAGTGCAAGTGTTTCAAATGGCGATTTCCAATATATGAATATTCCAATGATTGATTATTGTAATGATTTTCAATATTATCCAACACAAATGTTGAAGGAGGAAAAAATTTTTGAAGCAACAGAGTATGGGAAAACTACTTCTGTGAAGGAACTTTTGCAATATCCAATATTTAATCAGACAGTAGAGGAAGCTATATTGCCAGAATATATTATGAAATATATGTTAGAAGTTGGCAGCGTGAGTATGAGCGATGTTATTAATAAGTATTCGGATTTTGGGGAGTCACAAGTAAAAAGAGAAATCATGTATTTGTATAAATATGATATGATACGACCTGTGTAGAATACTAGCATGAGAAAAGTGCTCTATCTGCCGTCTCCTTCCTGTTTCATGATTCGCTTTTGGTATCTTTGCAACTAAGAGAGGCTGGAATAGTAGACAGGGAGGCACAGCATCATTGCTCCTAATATAAAAATATTCTTCAAGGGATTACTGCCTTGATGAACGGCGTACCAGCCATAAGATGACTGGTGTATTAAATGTAGAAATTCCTATGGCGGCCTGAACTGTTACCGGAATTGGGAGGGAAGCATGTGAGAGAAAAGTAAAAAAGAGCGAAAACCCGAGCTTTAAAGAGTTTCCGAGACCGCTCTGGATTTCTTTGGGAGGTTTCCTTCACAATAAAAGAGTTTTGATTGAAGGGGAAAAGGGAAAGTCGAATGCGACAACAAAGCAAATTGATAGGCCAGCAATCAAATCAATTTGGCAAATAGTTTTGCGCATGCGATATACAATGGCCGGACAATTCATGAGATATGCATACATCCGGGCATGATCACGGTTTACAGCCCTGGGAATATGCGAGCAAACATAAGCCGGAGGCGGTCATTTGTATCCTGTCACTAATGCCTTTCTAAATACAGTGAAGGCGAATACCAGGAAATATTACTGGACGGGTAGGATCACGACGACTGCCGGGACGGTTTACAACTTTGATTAGAAAGATATGGTCAAAGGAAGCGGATATATCACAAGCCAGTGCTGCGGAAATGGGGATTTCTCTTTTTTCGGATATTGATCGGTACACGCTGGAAGATGCAATCGTAGAGTTGTTTTATCATCTACAGATTGCAGGCGGTTCCTATGAAACAATCCCGATGGGGATCTTTGAAGTAGCTGAGGCGAACAGGAAAGCGAAGTGACCGGAGATCAAGGCTTATGATTATATGGTTCGATTTGAGAAGGCTTTTACTTCCCTGGAATCCATCGGTAATGCCTATGATTTCATGGTACTTTGCAGTACGGCTTGTGATGTAACCTTGGCTCAGGACAGGGCGACGATCGAGGCGATGCCGAACGGGTCAGAGAACCTGTCCATTTATTCTGATAATGATATTGAGACTTACCGCGATGTGCTGTTCTATGTGGGACAGGTGCTTGGCGGTTTTTTCGTGATCAACAGAGCCGGGGAACTGGAACTGAGGAAGTACGGGAACCAGTCGGTGCTGACCATGGAGAGGAAGCATAGGTTCAGTGTTATATGAGAACAATAATTTGGGAAATACGGAGACAGCCGGGCTCATGAATTATCTCCGGAATCGCAGCCGGAGGCCCATTATCGGCAAATGCCGGAAACCGCGGTTATTCAGGGAAAAATTGATATATTTATTCAAAAGTTTGATGCGAATTTTGAAAGGATGGATATTGACTTATTATTACTAAAGTGAGACAATAAACTGGAATCGACAAAAAGAAAGAGAGGTTATCAAGAGATGGCAAATATTGATTTAAGTCAATATGGTATCACCGGGGTTAAAGAAATAGTACATAACCCTTCCTATGACTGTATGTTTGAAGAAGAGACAAAACCGGGTCTCGAGGGCTTTGAAAAAGGTCAGGTAAGCGAACTTGGTGCTGTTAATGTTATGACAGGTATTTACACAGGACGTTCCCCTAAAGATAAATACATTGTCATGGATGAGAATTCGAAGGATACCGTATGGTGGACTTCTGATGAGTATAAGAATGATAATCATCCGGCAAGCCAGGAAGCATGGAGCACAGTTAAGGATATCGCTCTGAAAGAGCTGTCCGACAAAAGACTTTTCGTTGTAGATGCGTTCTGCGGAGCTAATAAAGATACCCGTATGGCAATTCGTTTCATCGTTGAAGTTGCATGGCAGGCACATTTTGTTACCAACATGTTCATCCAGCCTACAGCTGAAGAACTGGAAAACTTTGAGCCGGATTTCGTTGTATACAACGCTTCCAAGGCAAAAGTTGAGAACTACAAAGAATTAGGTCTGAACTCTGAGACGGCTGTAATGTTCAATATCACCAGCCGTGAGCAGGTTATCGTAAATACCTGGTACGGCGGAGAAATGAAGAAGGGTATGTTCTCTATGATGAACTATTACCTGCCGCTGAAGGGTATCGCTTCCATGCACTGTTCTGCAAACACCGATATGAACGGTGAGAATACTGCGATTTTCTTCGGACTTTCAGGAACAGGAAAGACCACACTGTCAACAGATCCTAAGCGTCTTCTTATCGGTGATGATGAGCACGGCTGGGATGACAAGGGTGTGTTTAACTTTGAAGGCGGATGCTATGCTAAGGTTATCAACCTTGATAAAGAATCCGAGCCTGATATCTACAAAGCAATCAGACGTGACGCTCTTCTTGAGAATGTTACAGTTGATGCTGACGGAAAGATTGATTTCGATGATAAGAGCGTAACCGAGAATACTCGTGTATCTTATCCGATCAACCATATTGAAAACATCGTTCGCCCTGTATCAACAGCTCCGGCAGCTAAGGATGTTATCTTCCTGTCTGCAGATGCATTCGGCGTTCTTCCTCCTGTATCCATTTTGACTCCCGAACAGACACAGTATTATTTCCTGTCCGGATTTACTGCAAAACTGGCTGGTACAGAGCGTGGAATCACAGAGCCTACACCTACCTTCTCCGCTTGCTTCGGACAGGCTTTCCTGGAACTGCATCCTACCAAGTATGCAGAGGAGCTTGTTAAGAGAATGCAGATGAGCGGTGCAAAGGCATATCTTGTTAACACAGGATGGAATGGTTCCGGAAAGAGAATTTCTATCCGTGACACACGTGGTATCATCGATGCAATCCTTGATGGTTCCATTGCAAAAGCTCCTACAAAGAAGCTGCCTTACTTTGATTTTGAAATCCCTACAGAACTTCCCGGCGTAGATCCTAAGATCCTTGATCCTCGCGATACCTATGCAGATGTTGCTGACTGGGAGACCAAAGCAAAAGATCTGGCACAGCGTTTTGTGAAGAACTTTGCAAAATATGAAGGTAATGAAGCAGGAAAAGCATTAGTTTCTGCAGGCCCTCAGATTTAATTAACAAAATTATTTTCTTAACTGCGTGTCAGTGAGATAATATATTGTGATTGAAAGAAGAACCGGAATATACAGCCGTTTGGCCGTATATTCCGGTTCCTTTTTTAGCAAGTGAAATCAAGCGGCAGCTTTTCCGTTTCTCTATAATGAATACAGGGTGGTCGAAACGAGGTAAACAGCATTGTACGAGTGGCAGAAGCAAATTCAAATTTTCATTGATGAAATTGACAAGTGTATTAAAAACTATAATGATGAAGCATTGACACTGCAGTCCCTTTCCCGCAGACTGGGTTATTCCGAATTTTATACAACAAGAAAATTCAGGGAAATATCAGGTATGCAGTTCAGAGATTATCTTCGGCTCAGAAGATTGGCCTTTGCGCTGAAAGAGGTGCGGGACAGTGAAAAAAGTTTTCTTGATATTGCTTTTGATTATGGCTTTTCATCACATGAAGCTTTTACCAGAGCCTTTAAGAGAACATATGGTGTAACACCGAGTGAATATCGAAAAGAGCCCAGGCCTGTCGTCCTTCGTACAAAAATCAACACCTTCGACCGCTACTTATTAGGATTTGGAGAGATTGGCATGATGAAATCAACAGATGAAATTAAGGTTTATTTTGTAACTATCCCTGCGCACAAATTTTTGCATATTAAAAATTATGAAAGCAATGGGTATTGGGATTTCTGGCAAAAACAGAGTCTTATTCCGGGGCAGGACTGTGATACCATATGCGGACTGCTCGACAGCATCAAGGGCAAATTGGATGACGATGGCGGAATTGAATCCAACAGCAGCAGCGGCCAGATTATGGCATATATGTTTGACCCCGAGGGCCGGCTCTGCGACTGGGGGATTCCGCGTACGGAGTGTTATGGCGTACGTCTACCTGCCGATTATAATGGAGACGTACCGCCCCAAATGATCATGCTTGATGTTCCGGAAGCGGAGTATCTTGTCTTTGAACATGGACCGTTTGATTATGAGCAGGAAAATCGCAGTGTGGAAGAAAAGATTGAAGAAGCAATGGCGGCCTTTGACTTTACCGGCACCGGTTATTCTTATGATACTTCCCCGGGCAGGATATTGTACTTTTATCACGATCCGGAGCGGTTCTGGAAGTATGTGAGGCCTGTGCGCAGGCAAATGGAATAGGTGGTAGATCCGGTATGATATATGATTTAACAGATACTCTAATGTTATAATATTGTCTATATGACATTTAGTTGGCGCCATAGCCTTATGGATAGAGCTATGGTGCCATTCTGTTGTATTATACCGGTTTCTTGAGTTTATTTTTCCCGGTGTTCGTTCTGGCTATTTATTGGAATTACAGAACAGACTTCCATGCATGAATAATATCCTTTCTAATCTTCATACAAATCTCCGCTATTTTCTTTATTGAGGGTTCCTTCCAGTTCAATCATCAAAAACTTTGTCAGCTTTCCCACAACGGGTCTGTGGGAGGTATTGCGCGGAACAATAATAAATTCTCCCTGATTAACCTTTGTAAGACCTTCCTTTGTTTCCAGTTCAAAACTTCCCTCGATTACATAAAACAGTTCATCCGAAAGGTCATGGACATGAAAGTCTAATGTCCGATTTTCAACCTGTACAACGCTTAAGACATGTTCGTTCAGCCGAGCAATTTTTTTATAAACAAACAGCTGCCCGAGTGCGTTTACTTCGCTTACCACATTTACTTTAGTCAACATAAGAATATCTCCCTTGCTAATTTTTATAGCTAATGATAACATAAAATAAAGAATCTGAATAATTGATAGTTTGGATTGTATCAATCGGATTTTGCGATAGATATCGTGCTGAGAGACGGTGAGAGGAAATAAAATGGAACTTAAACACTTAAATACATTTTTAGTATTGAGCAGATTAAAAAATTTTACAAAAACAGCCCAATATTTAGACTATGCCCAATCGAGTGTTTCAGCACAAATTCAAAGATTGGAGGAAGATTTACATGTACGGCTGTTTGAAAGAATCGGGAAATCTGTTTCGTTGACACCGGAGGGGGAGCAGTTGGTTCCTTATGCACAGAGGCTGACTGAAATGTCACTGAATATAGAGAATATGTATGCTGACACAAAAAACGGCGGACGCCTGATGATTGGCGCTTCGGAATCGATAGGAATTTATATACTGCCTGGAATTATTAAGCAATATAAAGAATCTCACCCTGATACGGATTTACATTTGGATATTGCGGATTCTTCGGAATTTTCAGCCTTGCTTGCCAATCATTCCATAGATATCGCTTTTACTATTGATAAGCATATCTCGGATCCGTCAATTGTCACGGTGATGGAGATGGAAGAACCGATATGTATTTTTGCGCCTCCGGGCCATTTCCTTACTCAGAAAGAAAGAGTGGAAATCCGGGATTTTTCCGGAATACCTTTCATTTTTACCGGTCATGGCTGCTGCTACCGGGGGATGTTTGAACGGGAAATGACGGAACATTCCGTTTTTCCGCATATCGTACTTGAGACAAGCAGCATTCAGGTTATTAAGGAAAGTGCGATGAGCGGCCTGGGGTTATGTGTGCTTCCTGAATTTACGGTAAAAGAGGAACTGGAAAGCGGACGGTTGGTTAAAATTCCATACAGTCCGAATTGTGATATTTCCATACAGCTGATTTACCATAAAGATAAATGGCTGTCTAATAATATGAAAGATTTTATTTATATGTCGGAACAATTTTTTGCCCCATTCCCAGGTAAGAAAACGGTGTGATATTCCGGTAACAGAAAATGGTATCAGGTATTGGAAAATCTTTTTCTCTGATCTATACTGGAGGTACCGGCGATTTAAAAGAAGCCGGAAATATAGATGGTCTTGATATGGTTTAATCTCCATTGGCTGTTGACTCTGGCGGCTTAACGGGGAGGAAAGGCTGACAGATTGGCAATGCGCAGAAATGCGGGAATGGGAGGAAAAATGAAAAAGTATTTTGGAAAGGTTTTATTTTGTTTGGCGGCAGTATTTATTATTTTATTTGGGGTTATGACATATAAAGGATATGATAAAATAACAAATTATTATAATTCCGATTACAGCATGCTGAATAAAAATGCTTATGTCGGAGGAGATGCCTATAACTATATTATTAATGGAACATATGCAGCAGCCTACTTTGTATTGGCCGCAGGCTTCCTTATTTCAGGAATTGTATGTATGGCAGCTGGTTTTTTACTTGCTGTAATAGAAGAAAATAATAAGAAAATATGGTTGGAAGGCAGCAGTAAGCAGCAAGAGGAACTCCCGCCGCTGTGATTGGAGGAATATGATATGGGCAGATACCAAAATATTGTATATCTGCGGGAGAAACAGTGGATATCCGGCTCTCCTGTAATGTTCAATAAGGGAGCGTTGTTAAGAGACACATCGACAGGAAAAAATGTATTGCAGCTGCAGTTTGCCAGTGTGGATATAAGAACAATCAGGGCGGTCATAGTAAGAATTGACTGCCTGGATTGGACAAAAAAATGTGTGGATGCATTGGAACATACTTTTAACGATTTGAGCGTAAAACCGGGAGAAGTATTCGGGGACAGAGAACCGATTATCCTGAATGATGAGAATGTAAGAACCTTTGTTTTTACGGTAACGAATGTTATATATGAAAATGAAACATTAAATACAGAGGAATATAGACTTATCGGAATAAAAGGCCCTCAGGATATCAATTCCTTTGGAATATATGCGGAACAGTTTAAAAAAGAATTAATGTTTTCGGGCTTTCAGACGGAAGGCATTGTCAGACCTTATATAAGCGATGGATATTGGTATTGTGCATGCGGTACCATGAATCCTGGCACAGCCGGTGAGTGTATAAAATGTCGGGCTGAAAAGCGTAAGCTGGCAGAGATCAGTTCTGAAAAATATCTGGATGAAAAAATGCGGGAACGGCAGGCACAGCAAAAGTCAGAAAGAAATAAAAAGAATAAAATTGTTGCAGGACTGTCTGGTGCGTTTATTATCTGTTTGGCGGCTGGTGTGCTTGCAGTAAAAATAGTAATCCCCAATATGCATTATGCGGAAGCAGTAAAACAGATGGAATCCGGGCAATATGACGCAGCAATAGAGGGATTTTCCGCCCTGGGAGACTTCAAGGACAGCCCTCAGCAGACGGTTGAAACCATATATCGGAAGGCATTGAGAATAAAGGAAAACGCGGAAAGTACGGAAGAGTATGAAGAAGCGCTGTCATTGATGGACTCCATAAAAGACAGAAAAGCGTGCGAAGATATGATTCAAAAAACAAAATTTGATATGGCTGGGTTTATGCTGGAAAACGCTGAAACCGTACAGGATTACTTGGATGCACAGGATATCTATAACAGCCTGGCGGATGATATGGACTGTGAAGAAAAATTATTGGAATGCAAATATCAAATCGCCTGTCTGTACAGTAAAACAGAGGTTCATGCTGAGTCAGCCAGGGAATTGTTTATGGAGTTAGGGGAGTACAGGAATTCAGAAAAATGTCTTGCTGAGCTTTTAGCGGAACATATTGAATTAACTGATGCTTATAAACAGGCATATGAATATTATGAAAATGGAAGCTGGGATTCGGCACTGGAAATATTGTCAGGAATGGATCCGAATAATGAATCAGTAAAGGAATTGAGCGTTAAGTGCTATGATTTAAAATATAAGGCAGGACTGGAATATTGGTCTTCAAAAAATTATGCAGAAGCTTTTAAAGAGTTTAATTCTATAAAAGATTATAAAGACAGTGCGGAATATCTGGATAAAATAAAGAAGATACAAGAACAGCAGGAAGCTGAGAAAAAAGCTGCGGCAGCAGAAAGTTCTGTCAGTTTAGGGGAGTTAACATCATGGCTGAACGGAAACTGGTCAGGAGATGGAAGCTATTGGAAGAATGTTACCTTTACGAAGATTACGGATGATTCCATGATGCTTGACGGGACTTTCACGAGAGAATCCGGCCGTGTAGGCAGTGCGGCCAAAATATCGAAATCTTCTGTTCAACTTGTATTTAATATAGATGCATTCGGATTTAAGGATATAATCGTGGTTACTAAAACTGGTGAAAACAGTGCGACAGTTAAATTTTGGAGTGTTACAGGCGAAGGGATAAAAGGAAAGGCTGATATAATCCATTTGAGCAGGTAAAGTTATTTTATGGGAACTTTATATACCATAATAATAGGACGGCGTTAATAACCACTGTCCTATTATTATAATTGATTATGCCTGCTACCACTTTTCATAATGAACCATTGCCGTATCCCATCGGGAATTTAATTCCTTTCCCTCATCAGGCCACCCAAAACCAATCACAGAAACGGGTTCCAGTTTATTGGGAAGTGTTAACTGCTCAATCAGAAGTTTCCGCCATTCAGAATTGGATGCCACACCGCACCAAACGCCTCCAAGCCCTAAGCCATGAATACTGAGCAGCATGTTTTGTGTGGCAGCGGCGCAGTCTGCATACAGGAACTCTTTTAATCCCTCCCTGTTTTTATCACCGCAGATGACAATCGCTCCCGCGGAGAATTCCAGCATGGCAGCATTGGGATTATGCCGGGCCAGGTCTGACAGTATATGTCTGTCCCTTATTACAATAAAATGATACGGACGCTTATTTTTAGCGGTTGGGGCACACATACCTGCACAAAGAACCGTATTTACCATATCCTGGCTGACTGGTTTGGAGGAGAATTTTCGTATACTCTGCCGTGTTTTTATCGCAGTAAGCACATCCATGCCACACGTGATATCTGCAGGCTTCTCAGGAACGTCACGGACAGGCTGCAGATTTTCGGCAGACATCGTGATATTCGCAGTCATTGCCTGCCCGTCAAACCCGATGGACTTCTGCATGGCTTTATCCAAAACCATAATAAATTTACCACCTCCCCGGGACAGTAATTTACTTCGGTACGCAATGTTATTGATTGTACCGCTTACATAAATGGTTCCTTTAGGTTTATTGAATACCGTTCTTGCATCGAACGGAACTTCGACGATTGTCAGTCTGCCTGAATCGTCCTTTTTGATCAGAGCATCAAATTGTTCCATTGCAACTCCCTTCCATGTACGTTTTACCGCTGTAATTCACTCCTATATACGATTTCCCTCCGGGGCATACAGATACAGTCCTATTTAACGGCTGATAAAGAGCCTTGTTAATAAAACGTACCATATATTTTATAAATAGTAAATCACATTTTTGATAGTATGCGGCTTTCCGTATTACATCTGTTACTGCCCGCATCTGCTCCGCACTTCGTATCTTCGGCAGCCGTAAAAGGAAGCCGGAAGTGTTGGAAAGAAGTTGCTTATTCTGTCTGTAGGACAGATAATAGAATCAGTATGATGACAGAAAAAGGAAAGGTATGGGCGGAAAAATGGATAAACCGGATTATGTGGATCAGGACTGGACGTCGCTGACTGAAGTGAAAACGGCAAAATGGGCTGATATGATGGAAAAAATAAAGGAAGAAGGATGGGTGATTACAGAGCTTCGTACGGATATGGGCTTTACATCCCGTCTGGCGCTTAAACCGGTTCATGAGGGGAAAAGGAGAGGGATTTTTGTTGTGTGCGCCGGGGGCGCCTTTCTGTTCAAATCTTCAAATGAAGCAAAACCAGTGGCAGAGTATTTTTACAGGGCGGGTATTAATGTGGCCATTCTCGATTACCATGTGGATCCCGCAAAGCAGAAGGATAGTGACAAGCTGGATGTGAGGATCAGCGCCGGTGAGGACGGACTGGCGGCGATCCGGTACCTGCGTCTGCATGCGGATGAGCTGGGGATATGTCCGGATAAGATTGCAATCGGCGGATTTTCGGCCGGCGGCATGCTTTCCGCTTATGCAGCCACACAGTTTTCGTATGGAAATCCGCAGGCAGAGGATGCTGCGGAACGTGTTTCCTCAAGGCCGGATGCCGCCTTAATCCTTTATGGAGCTATGTCTGACAGCGGTATACAGGATTCCGGTATGTTTGCTTTTGACTTTAAGGAGCAGGCAGAGCGGTGTAAGTATGATCCCGTCAGAAATATTCATTCGGACTGTCCGCCTATGTTTGTTTTTCAGACGCACAAGGATGATCCCCGGCATGCATTGCTTTTTTGCTATGAGCTGGCAGGAAGGGGCGTTCCTTATGAACTGCATACTTTTGGCGAAGGGCCTCACGGAGGCGCGCTGTATAACGGAGAGGATGAAACCCCTTTGTTTAAGCATACATCACGCTGGGCGCCTTTGGCGGCGGAATGCCTTGAAGAACAGGGATTCTGAGATTCATTGGAATATGATATCGATAAGGCCGGATACAGAGCGGAATCAGGAAAATGATTCCGCTCTGTATTCCTTTGGTGTCTTGCCGGTAATCTTTTTAAATACACTGCAGAAATAGCTTTGTGATGAAAAACCAAGCATTTCCCCGATCGTTACGATCGAAAAATCTTTATAACTCAGAAGACGTTCCGCTTCTTTAATCTTGCATTCCTGGATAAAAACAGAAATGGTTCTTCCTGTTTCCTTTCGAAAGTGCGTGCACAGATAGGAACAGTTTCCGTGCAGGTTCTCCGCAATGATGGTCGGGGTTATTTTTTCATATAAATGGGCCTGGATGTACTGGTTAATCAGCCGTACGGTTTTGGAAGGGGAGCTGAGCTGCTGTATACGGGCTACGCGCCGGGTATAGTCCCGGAAAAAGTCATAAAATAAATAAGATAATTCCGATTTTGTCCTGACCTGGAGAATTTTATCCAGATAATGGGACGCAATGCCATTGGCAAGATTAAAATCAACACCTGACTGACAGGCGGTCCTGGATGCCATTACATTGGCGCTGAGTACATAGCTGCGCATATATTCGATTGGAATCGTGTTCCAGTTCTCTGAATGTACAAATTCTTCATCCAGCAGCCTTTCCATATCATCCAGCCGGCCATAGCGCAGGTAGGAAATCAGAGTACGTTCTCCCCATGAATCGGCAGGGTCTATGGACTGCCTTAATTCAATGGGTATATCCTCCAAAACAGGATAAGGAATATTCCATGTAAAAGGAAGCCTGGCAATATCGGCTTCTTTTTTTCTGTTGAAGGCATATTGAAGAAAACGCAGATGAGCCAGTAAGGCGGAAAGATCACAGGATATATTCCCGGCAAAATAGGCCCGCAGGGAAGCCGAGTCCTTCGCAGAGCGTCCGAGCCTTCGGAGTATGGTTTCCGCCTGACGGGGAAGGCACTCGGAAGGCAGTACAGGACCGACAAAAAGAATACCATTTTCTTCTTCTATGGTAAATCCTCCAAAATAGAGATACTCTGAGGTATAGCTGTACCATAATTCCGGAAGCGGATCAGACAGGCCGTTGAGCAGAATAAGGGGAAGGTTGAAATCCTGCAGGGATAAAGAAGATTTGCTCACAAGTGCCCTGTCCTGAAAAAAACTGACCGGTATATGTGTCGCCTGATAATATTGATCGAGAAAATAATCCAGATCCATAAAGCCTCCTGAAAACTTTTGTAAATATAATAACATAAAAACAAATATATTGATATAAATAACATAAAAAATAGTCTATGATGCCAATATAAATCATTGTTAACAGGAAGTAACAACTGACAGGAGGTAAGGGAATTATGGGGAAAAGGGAAAAGAATCCTAAGGCAGTGGGAGCGGGGCGTATGCTCGCATGGCAGAGCCGGGCGATATCCCAGGGCTGTGCCCTGATGGCAATCGGTTTTTTGTCCGTATACTGTACGGATACGCTGAAGATGAATCCTGCGCTGGTGGGAACGCTTCTCGTGGTCAGCAAGCTGCTGGACGGGTTTACGGATATTATCGCAGGCTATCTTGTGGATAAAACCAATACGAAATGGGGACGGGGACGGCCGTATGAATTGTGCATTGTGGGTGTCTGGTTTTGCACATGGCTGATGTTTTCCTGTTCTCCCCAATGGAGCACGGTTGTCAAAAGCGCATGGATTCTGTGTATGTATGCTTTGGTAAATAGTATTTTTTACACATTTCTGAATGCGAATAATACGGTGTATATGGTGAGGGCCTTCCGGTATGAGGAGCAGTTTGTGACAATCAATTCCTATGGCAGCATCATAAGCATGCTGGGGACGGTTGCATTTAATATTGCATTTCCTATCTGTATGTCCAGATTTGCAACAAGCGCTTCCGGGTGGAGCATGCTGATAGCCATGTTTGCCATACCGCTGACCATAATCGGGCTGATGCGTTTCTTTTTTGTAAAGGAAACAGTAGATGTGGATGTGGTTGATGAGAATGGAGAGAAAGAAAAAGTCAATTTCCGCGATGTGAAAAAAGTGCTTACCAGGAATCCGTACATCTATATTGTGGCTCTGATTATGTTTGTGTCTAATTTCGTAATGAACATGGGGGTGAATGTTTATTATTTCACCTATGTTGCCAGGGATGTATCAAAGATGGGAATTATCAGCGCGATACAGATGATTGGAATACCGACAGTCATTATTTTCCCGGCTGTTATAAAAAGATTTTCCACTGCAAAGCTGATGTTTGTGGGCTGCTTTGTCAGTGCGCTCGGATATATAATTAACTTCTTTGCAGGAGGGAACATGGTCCTTCTGGGGATTGCCGCGGTCTGCTATGGAGTGGGAAGCGTTCCGATTTCCATGCTGATTAATCTGCTGATTATTGAATGCGCCAGCTTCAATGAATGGAAGGGAATGCAGCGTATGGAAGGGACCCTGGGATGTGTGACCGGTTTTGCAACCAAAATAGGTTCATCTATTGGCGCGGGTGTTCTTGGAGTATTGTTGTCGGTGTCCGGCTATGTGGGAGATATGTCTTTAATCCCGGACAGCGCCATCATGATGATACGTTCTTTATTCAGCATAGTTCCCGCGGTTTTATGGGTAGCGGTAGCCATAAGCCTTCTGCTTTACAAGCTGGATAAACTGATGCCGCAGATAAAAACAGATAATGAAGAACGACGCAAAACAATAGCAGAAAAGGCTGCAGGACAGCAGGAGGGATAATAACAATGCAGGAGAAAAAATTGTATGTTCCGGAGGAGGATCCTTATTTCTCCCGCCCCTATATTGACGTGGAAGAATGGAGAGAGAAGCCGGTCAGACATTATTTTGTGCATGGGGGCTTTCTCGGAACGGAGGAAGGGGGAACACAGGTGAAGTTCTGCCTGTATTTCCCGGAAAAGGAAAAGTATGAAGGACGTTTTTTTCAATATGTTTCGCCTGCGCCGGAGGATGAGCATATGAGCGAGTCTCTGACGGGGGAAGACGACAAAATCAGTTTTGCCCTGTCCCACGGGGCTTACTATGTGGTCACGAATCAGGGTGGCTTTACGCTGACGGGAGGAGAACGGCTCTATAGGTCCAGCGCCAACGGCGCGCAGTTCGGCCGTAAAACGGCTCAGAGAATCTACGGTTATGAGCATCGGCCGTACGGGTATATTTTCGGGGGAAGCGGCGGCAGCTTTAAAACCATGAGCTGTATGGAAATGACGGAAGGTGTGTGGGATGGCGGCGTACCCTATGTGCTGGCGAACCCTATGGCGACTCCGAATGTGTTCTGCCCGAGAGTACGGGTGATGCGTGTATTGGGCAAAAAAGGACTGGAAAAAATAGTGGACGCCATGGAATCAGGCGGAAGCGGGGATATTTACGAAGGATTGACCCCACAGCAGCAGGAAGTGCTGAGGGAAGCCTCGAGAATGGGCTTCCCTGAAAGGGGATGGTTCAGCTGGCCCTTTATGGGAGACGGCGCCCTGATGGTTCTCGCTCCCATGATATATCAGATATATCCCCAGTATTTCACGGATTTCTGGACAAAGCCCGGCTTTGCGGGTTCGGATCCGGACAGTATGGAGGCAAAGGACAGGGTCCGGTTTGTCACTACGGTGAAAGAACTGATTTATAAAGAAAAGAAATCGGCAGAAGAGATATATAACAGTGTGGATAACAGCTGGCTGAATACGTTAATCGGCAACAATGAAACTCCGGTAATCCGGCTGTCGGAGCTTCCTGCTGAAGACGCCTGTCTTTATCACAGCCGCATCCGTGTCATGAGCGGCAGGGCAAAGGGAAAGGAATGTCCGATTGATAAAATTGAGGGAGAGCTTCTTAACGTGAGCAGTGCCTATGACGGCAGTAATGGAACGGATTCCCTGGCAGGTCTGGCGGAAGGGGATCAGATAATGATCGATAACAGCGATTATCTGGCGATGCAGACTCTTCAGCGCCATCAGGTTCCCGATGCGAGCTACCGGGTATATGACCAGTACCGTGATGAGGACGGAAAACCTCTTTATCCCCAGCTGCCTGTGCTGATCGCGCCTTTGATCGCGCAGAATGGAGGCGGGAGTGTGCCAGACGGACGGATCAACGGAAAAGTGATTGCGGTCTGCAGCATTTTGGATGAAAGCGCTCTGGCATGGCACGGAGACTGGTACCGGAACGCGGTGAGAAAGGCAAAGGACGGGGATGAGGAGAACTGGTTCCGTCTGTATTATAATGACCACTGTATTCATGATGACAGGGCTGGTTATCTGGATGACAAACAGCATCAGGTAGATTATCTGGGGATTCTTCATCAGGCCCTGCTGGATTTGGCGGACTGGTGTGAAAAAGGGATCGCTCCGCTGCCCACCACCAGCTACCGTCTGGAAGACGGACAGATAAAGGTGCCGGAAACAGCCGGAGAGCGTGGCGGCCTTCAGCCTGTAGTGGATGCAAGGGCGAATGGGGAAAAAAGCATTATCGTAAAAGCCGGTGAGCCGGTTTCCTTTACCGCCAGAATTGAAGTGCCGCCTATGGCAGGAAGGGTGACGGCGGCAGCATGGGATTACGAAAGGACGGATGATTTCAGCAAATATGAAGATTTGGTAAAAGAAGAGGACGGACGTATCGCATATGTAAAAACGACGCATGTGTTTGAAAAGCCGGGGATCTATTTTCCTGTGCTGAAGGTCCAGAGCAGCAGGGATGGAAAGCTGGACGATATATTCGTACAGTGCCGGAATCTGGACAGGGTACGGGTAGTGGTGAAATAAGGGAAGAATTACAGGAGTTCTCCAGGAAGCAGAAAAAATTGATTTATTATCATTCCGTCACAATATGATAATAAATCAATTTTTTCATAAGGATAAGTCATTGCTTTCCCCAAAGGTATATGAAAAAATAAGAAATAAAAAAGGCCTGTGTCTGTCCGTTTGTCAGCCGGGCTTCGGAAGGGAAGGTACAGCAAAAGTATGAAAAAACAAGCATATAATCCTTATCTTCCGTCCTGGGAATATATCCCTGACGGAGAACCTTATGTATTTAATGACAGAGTCTATATTTACGGCTCCCATGACCGTTTCCGCGGCCATGCATACTGTCTGAATGATTATGTATGCTGGTCCGCTCCGGCGGATGATTTGGGGGATTGGCGTTATGAAGGAGTGATTTACCGGAAAACGCAGGATCCGCTGAATCCGGACGGCTATATGTGTCTGTATGCACCGGACGTGACGGTGGGGCCGGACGGCAGATACTATCTCTATTATGTCCTGGATAAGGTACCTGTGGTATCCGTGGCGGTGTGCGATACGCCGGCAGGCGAATATGAATTCTACGGATATGTCCATTATGCGGACGGCACACGTCTGGGAGAAAAAGAAGGGGATGAACCACAGTTTGATCCGGGCGTGATGACAGAAGGAGAGAATACATATCTGTATACGGGCTTCTGTGCGATTGGCGACAAATCCAGAAGCGGCCCTATGGGAACAGTGCTCGGCCCGGATATGCTCACTATAAAGGAAGGCCCGGTAAATATTGCGCCCAGCCAGCCGTACAGCAAGGGAAGCAGCTTTGAAGGCCATGAATTTTTTGAAGCCTCGTCCATCCGGAAAAAAGGTGACACCTATTATTTTATTTATTCTTCAGTTGCCATGGTTGAGCTGTGCTATGCCACCAGTAAGTCTCCTATGAAGGATTTTGTGTATGGGGGCGTGATTGTCAGCAACAATGACTGTCATATTGATACCTATAAGCCGGCTGAAAAGCCTATGAGCTATGGCGGGAATAATCATGGCAGTATCGTGGAAATCCGGGGAAAATGGTATATTTTCTATCACAGGCATACGGACGGGACTAATTTCAGCAGGCAGGGCTGCATCGAACCGATTTCTTTCCGTGAAGACGGAAGTATTGTTCAGGCGGAAATAACCTCCTGCGGAGCCAACGGAGGTCCTTTGGAAGGTAAAGGGGAGTACCCGGCATATCTTGCCTGCCATCTGTTTACAGGAGACGAAGCGTTTACGACGGGAGCACCGGGAGAATGGATGGACTGCCGTTTCCCCAAGATCACCCAGGACGGCAGGGACGGTGATGAGGAAACCGGATATATCGCCAACATGAGGGACGGAGCCCATGCAGGCTTTAAGTATTTTGCATGCAAGGGAATAAGCCGGGTATCCATAAGAGTGCGCGGTTACTGTAAAGGGGCTTTTGGAGTAAAAACAGCATGGGACGGCCCGGTACTGGGCTGGATTCCTGTGGAATTTTCCAACGAGTGGAAGGAATACGGTGCAGCAATTGCCATTCCGGACGGCGTGCAGGCTCTGTACTTTGTTTATCAGGGAGATGGCGGCGCGAGTCTGGCTTCCTTCTGTCTGGAATGAGAAGAAAGGGACGGACGAAATGACAGATAAAAATATGTTATTGAGACCGGTATGGGAAGGCGGGCAGGTTTTCAGGGAAACCTTTGCCATGGTGGGGGACGGGGAGCCTTGCAGCGCCCCTTTCCTTCTGGAACCGGAAAAAGTGATTGCGATAGAAAGCTATGATAAGTCCTGTACCTTTGATTTAGGAAGAGATTGTTATGTGGAGGACGGGCGGCTGGTTCTCACGCAGGACAGCCGTATGCCCCATACCGGATGGAACAGTTTCTATTATGATTCCTTCGAAGAAGCAAAAGAAGGGCAGAAAAGCAACGCCATGGAACTGGATTTCGGGCCGGTAGCAACGACGGATGGGAAGTTCCTGAACCTGAATGCCATAGGCAATCCGGAAATGATTACCCGCTGGCAGGCGGCAGTTACCTATGAGACAAAAGAAAAGTGGACAGGATACCGCCCGGTTTCCCGGATCGCCCGTCTTCCCCGCCTGTATGGGAAATGGAAACAAAAAGAAAAGGTACGGATTGTCCTGTATGGCGACAGCATTTCCTGCGGCTGTGACTGCAGCGGACTGTATGGCCTGGAGCCGAAGCAGCCTCAGTGGTCTGAGCTTTTGATGGAAAGCCTGCAGGATTTTTACGGCGTGCCCATTGAATTTATAAACACCTCCGTAGGAGGAGTGGATACCGAGTGGGCGATAGAGAATGCATGGAAAAGAGCCGCTTCTTATCAGCCGGATCTGGTTCTGCTGGGCTTCGGCATGAACGACAGATGTGCGGGGGAAGAATACCGGAAAAAGACAAAGCGTCTGATGGAGCGTATCCGTGAGAAGGCGCCGGAAACGGAATTTGTCCTGATTGCCACCAGCCTGCCGAATCCTCTGTCGGAAACAGAACCCCATTATTTCTGTGCCCATCAGCATGAGTATGCCAGAAGCCTGCGGCTTTTGTGCGGACAGGGCGTGGTACTTGCGGATGTACAGGGTGTGCAGCGGGAAGTGATGAAAAGAAAAAGATATATCGATCTGACGGGAAACCTCCTGAACCATCCGAATGATTATCTGGCCAGGATTCAGGCCCAGGTGCTGGATACGGTCTTAAAGCCCTGATAACAGGTGTGGTTCCGGCAGAAATGCTGCGGTTCCCGAAAAATGAAATAATGATATTGAAAAAGAGATGATTTGCGGTCGTTATGACGCCTCTGAAATGGATTTGGTTATTTGCCGGATTTGTTTCGGGAGTGCTATATCACCGCTGTCATCTCTTTTTTTATTTATTTCAGGGAATTTATTATGCCATTCCTGTATAATCAGATACTGAGAAGGACTGGTTATGGGCAGAATAATCTGGTCGGGATTGTTACAGAAGAAGTCGTTTTTAACCTTGTCTTATTCAATTATAATAAAATAAAATTAAAAAGGGATATTTCGGATGTATTGCGGGGTGCATATGAAATGGATAATGCTTTATAAGGAAAAGAGGGAGAGTTATGGGTATTTTTAAAAGGCTCACATTGGATTACAGAAAGTCGATCTACACGAAAGTGCTTCTTTCTATTCTGATTGCATTAATGGTAATTATATTCCTTATGGAGATGTCCAATTTTTATGTGCTCAAACAGTACCGGCAGCGGGCGGAAGAAATGTACCAGAATTCCCTGGAACTGTACAGCGGATTCTGGGCGGATAAGCTGAAAACCATCAATAATTCCATGCTTTCCATAATAAGCTATGAAGGCGGGGAAGCCTTCTATAATATATGCGAGTCAAACGACAGTCTTCTGGTGGAAACAAGCAAAATAGAATTGCTGGACAAGCTGATTGATATTGTAAGTATGCATGGAAATCAGATGTGTATTTTTTCGTATGTTCCGGAAAGAGGAATATTTCTCCGTGCCACCGGACATTCGGGGAATTATGTGGAAAACCTGGAAAATGAAAAGACCGTAAAGGATTATATCGATGCGGGAGGAATCCGCAACAATAATAGCTGGAGTCTTATGGAAAGCGGAGGAAAATATTACTTTTTACAGGTATACCGCATGTTTAACGGATATGTGGGGGCCTATGTGGAGTGTAATATTATACTGGAGGATATGATGAGCGGCAGTAAGGCCGCCGAGGCTGTTGCGGTTCTGGACAGAGAAGGGAATGTCGTGACAAGGATGGGGAAGGATATGGATTATTCCTCAGAGATCCTGTTCAAGAACGATCTCGTGCAGACCGATTACAGCCTGGGAGCCATCGTGTCCCAGAACAGGCTTTACAGTGAGCGGGATTATCTGTGGATGCTGACGGTATGCGCCATCCTTATCGGCTGCATCATTATCCTGGGGGTTATCCAGTTTCAGAGAAAGGTGGTTTTCAATCCTCTGAACAGCCTGAAAGACGCCATGGAAGCCTTCAGTGAAGGCAGGACGGAGGTTCGCCTGAGAGAATATCCGCGCAATAATGAAATCAAGGTGCTGTATGAAACCTTTAACCATATGGCGGAACAGATAATGAAGCTGAAAATTGATGTCTACGAGAACATGCTGGATAAACAGCGCATCCAGAGCAGTTATCTGCGTGTCCAGATCCAGCCGCATTTATATACCAATATCCTGAACCTGATCTATGGACTGGCTGAAATACGGGATTATAAAGGAATACAGGAGCTGGCGGTATATATGTCCAGATATTTCCGCTACCTGCTCAGCACCAAAAAGGATTTTGTGAGGCTGGAGCAGGAAATTGGCTGTGTGGAGGATTATATTAAAATCCAGCAGATGCGTTATCCGGAATGCCTAGATTTTTCTTTGGAATGCGATGCGGACCGAAAAGAGGAGTGGGTTCCTCCGCTGCTGCTCCAGACCTTTATAGAAAATGGAATCAAGCATAATATCACCCTGGTTCCCAGGCTTACCCTTCATATTACCGTCAGAAAATATCCGGGGAGCCTTGTTTTTCTAATCTCGGACACCGGCGTGGGATTCCGGCAGGAAATGCTGCGTAAGCTGGAAGCGGGGGAAGATATCGAAGAAAATGGGCAGCATATAGGTATTGTGAATATCAAAAACAGGCTGAAGCTTTTATATCATGGAAGGGCCGGAATCAAAATAAGGAACCGGGAACAGGGGGCGGCAATATATATCCGGATTCCGGAAAGAAGGGAGGAATAGCAGGGTGAATATTTTACTGGTGGATGATGAAGTGGCTGTGATTCAGATCCTGAAAAAAGCGGTCTGCTGGGAGGATCTTGGAATAAACGAGGTCTTTACAGCCTACAATGCCCAGGAGGCGAAACGGATTGTAACGCAGGAATCGATACAGATAATAATCAGTGATATAGAAATGCCCCAGGAGAACGGGATTTCGTTCCTTACATGGGTGCAGGAGGAGTATCCGGATATCGTGAATATCATACTGACGGGTTTCCCTGACTTTAACTATGCCAAAGACGCTATTTCCATCGGGGTATTCAAATTCCTTCTCAAACCGATAGTTTTCAAAGAACTGAAAGCGGTGGTGGAAGAGGCCGTGCAGAATATCAGGGAGGAACAGAAACGGGAAGAACAGAGAAGATATGGAGAATACTATGAGGAAAACCGCGGAAAAACGGAGAAAATTTTCTATCGTGACCTGCTTTCGGAAGAGATTCTTCCCTTTGCCGATTATATGGATAAAGAAATTGTCCGCAGAGGAATGCAGAAAGAAGATCTGGAACTGGACAATCTCGTTCTGCTGCCTTTAACGGGGAAGGAAAGCAAGGCGGATAAAGGATCGGTTTTTTATTTCGCATTGGAAAATATTGCGGAGGAGCTGTTTCCGGAGACCGTTATGCTGGAGTATAACGGGGATATGATATGGCTGGTGAAGAAAGGGAAACAGAAGGAGGATATTGAGGAAATGTCCCGGGTTTTTCTGGGAAAGGTGTCGAGATATCTGAAATATGAGCTGTATGCCTACTATACGAAGGAGCTGCGGCTGGAGGAAGCGGCGCAGCGGTACCGGATGCTGAAGGAGGTGTCCCGGCAGTACTTCCGGAAGGGGCAGAGGATTTATTATGGGGATCAGTGGACGGGCAGCATAATGGAAGAGGCACTGTCCGGAAACGGCAGGAGCGGTGCGGGGAATGAACTCATCCGCAGCCTCCGCGAGTATCTGGAGCAGCATTATAACGAATCCATTAACCGGAAGGATGTGGAGGAACTGGTGCATATGAATCAGGATTACCTGAACAGGAGCTTCAAATGTGCGACCGGGTATACGCTCATGGAATACGTACAGCATTTCCGCATACTGAAAGCCAAGGAATATCTTGCGGATATGCAGAAATCGATCAGTGAAATAGGCGGCCTGGTAGGTTATGAATCCCCTCCTTATTTTTCCAAGATCTTTAAGAAATGTACGGGGATCACCCCGGCGGAATACCGCAGCAGCCTGAGCGAGAGCGGGCGCTGCACGTGAGTAAGGGAAGAAGTCGGAATCGTTACACGGCCGGTCGGTTTTGTTCTTGTGACAGAATTGGCCGGCCGTTATACTATAATCAAACAAAGGCCTTTGTAAGTAACTTATGGTGTAACTGAGATTTGCGGCTCGTGAGAGCGGGCAGGAGGGATATCATGAAAAAGAGAGTAAGTATTACAGCTTTGGCGCTCAGTGCGGCTTTGGTATTAGGGGCATGCGGAAACAGCGCAGGCACGGAAACGGCTCCGGCGGAAGGAACGAATGAAGCATCAGAGAGCACGGCAGTTCAGGAAAACGCGGAAGCCGGGGATCCCGTATTAAAGGATGGGGAAATGACAGAAATTCTGGTGACCTTTCCCGGCATAAGTTCGGCACCGGCCAGCCTGGCAGAGGTGGAAGCTGCGATTAATGAAGAAGTGAGCAAGACCATGGATGCGGTTATCCGTCTGAATGTACTGGAATGGGGAACCTATACGGATCAGACCAATCTGATGCTTTCCAGCGGTGAGAAAATGGATTTGTTCTTTTCCTATTCCGGAACAAAGGATTATGTCAATAAAGGGCAGCTGATTCCCATAACAGGGATGATGGATACTTACGGAAAAGACATGCAGGATGCGATGGGGAAATACATCGATGCATGTTATGTGGGAGATGAGCTGTACGGTGTTCCTACCTTCCGCGATTTGGCGGCGCAGGCAGGACTTGTGTGCAGAAAGGATATTCTGGAAGAAACCGGGATGGACGCCGCACAGATAAAAACACTGGATGACGTGGAGGAGCTTCTTAAAAAGGTAAAGGAACTTCATCCCGAAATGTCCCTTCTGGTCAGCTCAGAACCAAAGAGAGGCCCTCTTGCCAATATAAATAAAGGGGTTTTCGATATCATTCAGTCAGGTGTGGGCGTTTACATGAATGATAACGACGGACATATTGATATTGTCAATACCTATGAAACGGATGAGTATATGGAGCTGGCCCAAAAGGCATTTGAGTGGAATAAAAAAGGATATTTCATCCCGGATTCCACCACCATTACGGATGTGAGACAGGATCTGATCAAAGCGGGGAACTGCTTTGGATATATCGGAAATTCCCATCCCGGAACGACCACGCAGGAGACTATGAATACCGGTATGGATATGGTTACGATTCCTCTTACGGACAGAATCCTTACAACACAGGGCGTGGATTTCAGCCAGTGGTCTCTGCCGGTGGCCTGTGAAGCTCCGGAAAAAGCACTCGCTTTCCTGGATATTCTTTATTCCAATCCCAAGGTGCAGAATCTGTTCCGTTTTGGTATTGAAAATAAAGATTACGTGGTGAATGAAAATGGTATCGCAGGCTATCCGGAAGGCGTGACAAGCAGTACGGTAGGCTGGACCAATGAATCCTGGATTACCGGAAACGCGGCAATCGGATATGCGTGGGAGACCGATCCGGAAAACGTGTGGGAAGAGTATCAGAAATATAATGATACCGCTGAAATTTCCCCTCTTTACGGCTTTATCTTTGACAGCTCCAAAGTAAAAAATGAAATCGTAGCCATTTCCAATGTCATTGACAAATATCAGGGGATTGCGGAAGCCGGCCTGAATGATCCGGATACGACGGTGGCTAAATTTAATGAGGAACTGAAGGCTGCGGGCATTCAGAAAATCGTTGATGAGATGCAGGCGCAGGCGGATGCCTGGATAGCAGAAAAGTAAAGGAAGGAACGGAAGGTGTCAGTAAAAAAAAGACGTTTCAGAAAATATATCCCATTCTATCTCATGCTTCTTCCGGGATTTTTGTATCTGCTTATCAATAATTATATTCCCATGTTCGGCGTGATAATTGCTTTTAAGGATCTGAATTTTACCAAGGGAATATTGAAAAGCGACTGGGTGGGATTGTCCAATTTTGAATATTTGTTTAAAACACCGGATGCATTCCGGATTACACGAAATACGCTGGGATATAACTGTGCATTTATTGTGGTCAATTTAGTTGCAGCAGTGGCGATTGCGATTATTCTGAGTGAAATCAGGAATAAAAGGTGTGTGAAGGTATACCAGACTTTGATACTGCTGCCTTATCTGATATCTATGGTAATCGTCAGCTATTTATCCTATGCTTTTTTAAGCGGGCAGACAGGCTTTATTAACGGCTTTCTGAAAGGTCTGGGCATGGAACCGATAGCCTTTTATTCGGAACCGAAGTACTGGCCATTCATTCTGATTTTTGTCAACTGCTGGAAAGGGGCCGGATATTCTTCTATTATCTATCTGGCCTCCATCCTGGGAATTGATCAGGAACTGTATGAAGCGGCTTCCATAGACGGGGCGTCCAGATGGAAAGAGATCAGGCATATCACTCTTCCTCTGCTCAAACCGACCATGATTACTCTTACGCTGATGAGTATCGGACGAATTTTCTATTCCGACTTCGGTTTGTTTTATCAGGTGCCGATGAATTCAGGAGCGTTGATTGATGCCACGAATACCATTGATACTTATGTGTACCGCGGGCTGATTAATATGGGGGATGTGAGCATGTCTTCAGCGGCCTGTGTCTATCAGTCCCTGGTAGGTTTCCTTCTGGTTATGACAGCTAACTATATTACCAAAAAATATAGCAGGGAGAATGCGTTGTTCTGACAGGAAGAGGCGGAATACCGGTTATTCCGCTTCTTTAAAAGGAAAATGGAGTGAAAATGAAAAGTAAAAATGAATTAAGATTTCAAATAGGGGCAAATGTGGTAATGGCACTGGTAGCTTTGGTTATGGTCATTCCGTTTATTCTTCTGGTTATGTCATCCCTTACAAGCAATACGGTTATCACCCTGTACGGATATTCCTTTTTCCCGAAGGAATTCAGTCTGGAGGCATATCAGTATATCTGGAATGAAAGAGCCCAGATTTTCAGGGCCTACGGGATAACCATACTGGTTACGGCAGCAGGCACCACAGCGGGCCTTTGCCTGACCGTCCTTTATGCCTATGCCCTTTCACAGCCCGAGTTTCCGGGGAAAACCTTTTTTGCCTTTTTTCTCTTTTTTACCATGCTGTTTAACGGAGGGCTGGTACCCACATACATCATGTATACCCGTTACCTTCATATTAAAAATACGTTTTGGGCGCTGATAATACCGGGACTTCTGATGAATGCCTTTAATGTGATTCTGGTCCGCACCTTTTTGCAGAGCAATGTTCCCATTTCCCTGCTGGAGGCGGCAAGGATAGACGGAGCGGGAGAATTCAAAATATTCCGGAAAGTGGTGCTGCCGCTGGCCAAACCCATTGTGGCGACGGTCGGATTATTCATCGGTGTGGCCTATTGGAACGACTGGACTAACGGACTGTATTATGTGACGGATGCCAAACTGTTCAGTGTACAGCAGATGCTCAATAATATGCTGAAAAATATTGAATATTTATCCAATAACCCGAATTCCCAGATAAATACGTCCAATATAGCGGCCAGCGTCCCCCAGGCTTCGGTTAGAATGGCTATTGCGCTGGTGGGGATTCTGCCCATCCTGGTTATCTATCCCTTTGTCCAGAAATATTTTGTGAAAGGGATTGCGATCGGGGCGGTGAAAGGCTAGGCGGGTCCGGAAAAGAAAGGACCGATTACAGAAAACAAGCATAATACAGGAGGAAAAAGAAATGGCATTATATGTGGGAACGAATTACCATCCCCATGACTGGACGCCGGAGCGCTGGAAGAAAGATATTGCGCTGATGAAGGAAGCCGGCTTTCAGGTAGTACGGCTGGGACACCTTTGCTGGGACAGCTATGAGCCGCAGGACGGCGTTTATAATTTCCAATGGTTCGATGAGGTAATGGATGGCTTCTATGAGACCGGGATCAAGGTCTTCCTGGATGTTTCCGTGAGGCCGGCGCCGGTATGGGTACATAAGCTGTGCCCGGGCTGTGATATATTTACCCCGGGAGGGAACAGACAGGCGGCGGTAACGCGCTATATGGAGGATGTGGATGATCCGGATTACCAGTTTTATGCACTTCGTTTTGCCAGGGAAATGGTGAGGCACTATAAAGATCACCCGGCCATGATGGCGTTTGGCTTATGCAACGAGCAGGGTGCCGGGTTTATCTCTTATTCGGACGCGGCCTGTAAGAGATTCCAGGTCTGGCTGAAGGAAAAATATAAGGATATAGATTCCCTGAATAAGGCATGGAACACACAGAGATGGAGCAGACGCCTGAATTCCTTTGAGGATGTGGTGCTTCCCTGCAACGAGACATCAAAGGGCGCTCCGGAAGCCTATCTGGAGATGAGAAGATTTTTCGGGGACGGCGTCCTGAAATTTATGATAAAGCTGAAGGATGTGGTGGAGCAGGAAGCTCCCGGAATGATGCATTCCAGCAATCATGTGTCCGAGGGAGATACGCTGGGATTCGATTATCTTAAGGGCTGCCGGGAATTTGTGGATTACCCCGGCGTGGGATTTTACCCGGATCTCGATCCGGAGGATGAAGATCCATTTATATATGCACTGATGATCAATGAACACAGACTGGCGGAACTGAATAAGCCCATGTGGTGTATCGAGTTCCAGACTGGAAATTTCGGATGCTATGCGGGGAAAGCGGGAATCCTCCGGATGTACGCGCTCCTGTGCCTTGCTTACCGGACACAGATGGTCCTGGCATGGACCTGGAGAAGCATGCTGGGCGGAGAAGAGCAGTTTTTCTTTGGCCTGGTGGATCACGACGGAACCTGCGGCAGAAAATATCATGAATTTGCACAGATAGCATCGGATTATCATGTCCTTGAGGAGTATGGCTTCCCTTATCTTCCTCAGCCGGAGATCGCCCTGGCCTATTGTTATGAAAACCTGCCGGTCTATGAATACGGGACCTACTATTACAGGACCCCCTATAAAAGGCAGATTATGGATGCCTTCAAGGTATTCCATTACAGAAATCTGGACTGTAACTTTGTGGATTTACGGAATATGTCCGGGAACTATAAAATCCTTGTGATTCCCGGCCACGCGATCATGACGGAAGAGATGGCCCGGAATGTCAGAAATTTTGTGAAAGAGGGCGGCATTGCCATAATGACGGCATATTCGGCGAAGGTGAATGAAAACAATTCGGTATTTGATACCTTCCAGCCGGGCCTTTTATCCGATGTATTCGGCCTGCGTGTCGCCGGTTTTGAACGCACCATGGTGCATCCGCCTGCAAAAGGGGAAAAGACACCGATGAAAAACCTCTGCGTCAGAAAATGCGTGACAGAGGGAACGGAAGACGGCAGGGGAACACAGCAGGTTATCTGCGAGGTTTCGTACTGGGAGCTGCTGGAGCTGTCCGCTGCACAGGCTTATGCCTGTTATGAAGAGGAGGACGGTTCCTGTGCAGTATCCGTGAACCGGTACGGAAAAGGAAAGGCCTATTATACTTCGGCGGAAACCAGCGAACCGCTTCTGGACTGGCTGTATGGGCAGATAGCGGAAGAAGAAGGGATTAGTCCCGGAATTGACGCGCCAGAGGGAGTGGTGGTGCGTAAGATTTCCGAAGAGGAAACGCTGTATGTGAACACGACGTCAAAGGTGAAGGAAGTAATGCTGGAACAGCCGGGGAAGGGGGTACTTAAAGGCGAAAGCTTCACAGAAAGGCTTGTGCTGGCTCCTTTTGACGGGGAATTGATTGTATGTAAATAGGACGTATGGATGTGCTTGAAGTTCATGCTTCGGACATAGAAAGAAAACAGGTACGGAATCAATGAATCTGCCGCATGGTGCAGCTGTTTGTTGATTCTGTACCTGTTTTTATTTATTTCAGAAACAGGAATGCAGTTTATCTGGACGGGCGGCCCGGAATGGGGGTACAATGAATTTTATGAGGGCCGGAGTTTTTGGAGGTTATCCGGCAGTACGGTTTTACAGGAACCTGATATTTATGGATGCAGAGGATATGGATTCAGAGGAGGAAATCGGTTATGCAGCAGCCAAATATAGTTTTCATTTTTATGGATGACATGGGATGGCGTGATTTGGGATGTTCAGGAAGTACATTCTATGAGACACCCAATATTGATCAAATGTGCAGGGAAGGGATGCGGTTCGATTGTGCATATGCGGCCTGTCCGGTATGCTCACCGTCGAGGGCAAGCTTTTTGTCGGGGCAGTATCCCGCGAGGATAGGAGTTACGGATTGGATTGATGAAAGCGGCACCTTTCATCCTCTGAGAGGGAAATTAATTGACGCTCCCTATTTGAAGCATATGCCGGAAAATACTATAACGGTGGCGGAAAGATTGAGAAATGCAGGCTATCAGACCTGGCATGTGGGCAAGTGGCATTTGGGGGGAGGAAATTACCTTCCTGAGAACTTTGGGTTTGATGTAAATATAGGCGGGTGCGAATGGGGACATCCTTCGTACGGTTATTTCAGCCCTTATCATATCCCCACATTGGAGGATGGGCCGGAGGGAGAGTATCTGACGGATCGGCTGACCGATGAAGCGATTGATCTGATAAGGAAAGCTCCGGATGACAAACCGTTTTTTCTGAACTTCTGCCATTATGCGGTGCATAATCCGATACAGGCCAAGCCCGATGATATCCTTAAATTTCAGGAAAAAGCATCCCGCATGCGCCTGGATCGGACAGAAGCGCTGATAGAAGGGGAACATTTTCATACGATAAATAAAAAGGATCAATGTGTAAAAAGAAGAATAGTCCAGTCAGATCCCAATTATGCGGCTATGATTTGGAATCTTGACTGGAATATAGGACGTTTAAGGAATGCCCTGGAGCAGGAAGGGCATGGAAGAGATACTATTGTTATATTCACCTCTGATAATGGAGGGTTAAGTACCTCCGAGGGAAGCCCTACCTGCAATTTCCCGGCGGCGGAAGGAAAAGGCTGGATGTATGAAGGCGGAACCCTGGTGCCTGCTTGGGTTTGGTGGCCCGGACATGTTGCGGCGGGAAGTTCGTGCGCCGTACCGATCACCACGCCTGATTTTTATCCTACCTTGCTGGACGTGGCCGGTTTGGCGCCGGAGGAGGGACAGGCCTGCGACGGCGTCAGTATCCTGCCGCTTTTACAGGGAAAAGAAATACCGGAACGTCCTGTTTTCTGGCATTATCCCCATTATGGAAACCAGGGGGGAACTCCGGGAGGAAGCGTACGGCTGGGGAAATACAAATTAATTGAATTTTACGAGGATGGGAAAACCGTGCTTTTTAATTTGGAACAGGATATCAGTGAAAGCAGGGATGTGTCCGAAGAAGAGCCGGAAATCGCTTCCCGGCTGAAGAAAATGCTTCATGACTGGAGACAGAGTACGGGTGCGGTCATGCCGCAAAGAAATGAGGATTATGAGAAAGAGTGGAATTCCGTCGAGGCGTAAAGGCCGGCGGGAAAGCTGGGTAAATGAAATGTACGAACGAAGGAATGACGGGTATTGAAAAATGCCCGTCATTCCTTTACGCAGTCACCTTTCGCTTCCTCCGCATTTTGGGTGAGGTAATCTTCATACTGCTGTGTAAAGTATGAAATTTTACAGGTGACTTTTTCCAGATAGCGGTTCATTTCTTCGATATGCTCCTCTACCTCCCGCTTGTGTTCCACGAGCATTTCACATCTGTCCTTGAGCGTCTCAGGCCCCTGCAGGCTCAGGGTGACAAAATCCCGTATTTGTTTTATGGACATGCCTGTATTTTTCAGGCAGCAGATCAATCCGATCCATTCCAGATCCTCATCGGAATAGAGGCGGATTCCGCCTTTTGTACGGCCTACATTCGGCAGCAGGCCTTCTTTTTCATAATACCTCAGAGCATTCGGACTCAGTTTTGTTTTTTCCGCCACTTTTTTTACTGTATAACCCATAGGGATACCTCCTGGTAATTTATCGCGTGAATGAAAAAAGTCTTGACTTAGCGTTAACACTAAGGTTTATGATCATCATACAGGACTTTTAACTGATATGTCAAGCAACAGAAAGGGAGGAAAGATATGAATTCACTGACCGATTGCTACAAGCTGTCCAATGGGGTGGAAATCCCGTGCATCGGATTCGGAACCTGGCAGACCCCGGACGGGGATGTCTGTGTATCGTCTGTTCTCAGCGCGATTGAAGCGGGATACCGTCACATTGATACCGCGCAGGGATACGGCAATGAAGAGAGTGTGGGGCTTGCCGTAAAGAAAAGCGGCATTGACAGGAAGGAACTTTTCATTACATCTAAATTAACCAACAGCGAGCATGGCTATGAGAGAACTCTTGCCGCCTTTGAGGAGACAATGAAAAAGCTGGATATGGATTATCTTGATCTTTATCTGATCCACTGGCCCAATCCCATAGCATTCCGTGATCACTGGCAGGAGGCGAATGCCGGTACATGGAAGGCGTTTGAAGAATTGTATAAGGCCGGCCGCATCCGCGCCATCGGAATCAGTAATTTCCGGCCCCATCATATCGAAGAGTTGATGAAAACCGCGACAGTGGCTCCTATGGTAAACCAGATCAGGCTATGTCCCGGAGAAACCCAGGACGAAGTTGTGGATTACTGCCGTTCCCATAATATCCAGTTGGAGGCATACAGTCCGCTGGGTGTCGGCAAAATCTTCGAGGTACCGGAAATGAAGGCGCTGGCGGAGAAATACGGTAAGTCCATTGCCCAGATCTGTATCCGCTGGAGCCTGCAGAGAGGGTATCTGCCGCTTCCCAAGTCGGTGACGCCTTCCCGTATAAAAGAAAATACGCAGGTATTCGATTTTGAACTGGAAGCGGCCGATGTGCAGCTGATCGCGGATCTGAAGGGCTGCGTCGGCTATTCATCAGACCCTGACACAACAACATTTTAATATATCAGGAGGATATTTACATGCTGAATTTTGATCTTTACACACCCGCACGGATTTTGTTCGGAAAAGGTGAGGAAAAACGAATCGGGGAACTTCTGAAGCCCCATGCATCCAAGGTTCTGCTTCATTATGGAAGCGGAAGCATAAAGAAGAGCGGCCTGTATGATACGGTAACCGCATCCTTGAAGGAAAGCGGTATTTCCTTTGCGGAGCTGGGAGGCGTTAAGCCCAATCCCAGGCTTTCCCTTGTGCATGAAGGGATCGCACTGTGCAAAAAGGAAAACGTGGATCTCATTCTTGCGGTAGGCGGAGGAAGTACCATTGACTCTGCAAAAGCTATTGCCATGGGCGTTTATTACGACGGGGATATCTGGGAGGTTTACGAACAGGGAAAACCCGTTGAAAAGGCTCTGCCCGTAGCCACAGTCCTCACGATTCCTGCGGCGGGAAGTGAATCCAGCGGGGATTCCGTTATCACCAATGAAGAAAAGCAGCTTAAGTTCGGTTACGGCAGCCCTCTTATCCGGCCGCTGCTCAGCGTTATGGATCCGGAACTATTTTTCACCCTTCCTAAAAATCAGCTGGCAAACGGTGTTGCGGATATGATGAGCCATGTGTTCGAGCGTTACTTCACCAACACAACCCATACGGATCTCACGGACGGGCTGTGCGAGGTTACTCTGAAAACATTGATGAAGAATGCGCCGATCGCGCTGGATGATCCGCAGAATTATGATGCCTGGGCAGAGCTCGGCTTCTCAGGGACCGTGGCCCATAACGGCCTGGTAGGCATGGGACGTGAGCAGGACTGGGCATGTCACGGCATGGAGCATGAGCTTTCCGCCATTTATGATGTGGCGCACGGCGCAGGCCTCGCCGTTCTGACGCCCGGCTGGATGCAGTATGTATATAAAGATAATATCAATATGTTCGTCCAGTTTGCTGTCAATGTGATGGGTGTGGAAGGCAGCTACCGGGATCCCGATGCCATCGTTCAGGAAGGAATTGCCCGGCTGCGGACATTCTTTAAGAGGATGGGGCTGCCCGGCACACTCGCAGAGCTTGGCATCGGAGAGGACAGGCTGGAGGAAATGGCAAAGAAGGCGACTGGGGCGGCTTTCGGTGAGGAATCCCCTCTCGGCGGCTTTAAGAAGCTGTACTGGCAGGATGTACTGGCAATCTATAAGCTGGTGAAATAGGCGGAAGCAGGACGTTGTTCTTGACTAATGACAGCCATTGCTTTAAGATAAATTACAGACGCAGGAGTCGATATCATATCGGTTTCTGCGTCTTTTTTTCTTAACATGAAATACGCAAAATAAAGGAGTATGGATATGGCGGCATTTGACAAGATATTGAGCGGAATTGCAGGAATGGATGAAGCGCTGGATTTTATCCGGCTTGGAGATAATGTTGTGTTTCAGGTTTCCGACCTGGAGGAATACTTTTTTTTCGCACGTTCGTTTGCAGCACAGGCGCTGAAGGACGGGAAAAAGCTTATTTATATCAGGTTTGCGCAGCATGAAGCTGTGCTGGAACCCTGCGAAGGGCTGAGAATCTATGAATTTCAGCCGGAACAGGGGTTTGAAAGCTTTACGGTGGGGATTCACGAGAGAATAAGGGAGGAAGGAAGAGAGGCCTTTTATGTATTTGACTGCCTTTCCCAGCTGCAGTCGGTCTGGTATACGGATCTGATGATGGGGAATTTTTTCCGTGTGACCTGTCCCTATCTGTTTCAGCTGGATACGGTGGCCTTCTTCCCTCTGATACGGGGAAGGCATTCCTTTGATGCGGTGGCGCGGATCAGGGATACGACGCAGCTTTTTCTGGATGTATACGCAGATAGAGACAGTCTGTACCTGCATCCCCTGAAGGTCTGGAACCGGTATTCGGGAAATATGTTTCTTCCCCATGTATGGAACAGCGAAAAGCAGCGGTTTGAGGCGGTGACGGACGGAATGGGAATCGGACGCTATTACGTCCTGCGCCAGGAAAAAGAGACAACACTCCAGGATCTGAATGCGGACAGCCATGACCGTTTTTTTACCATGGCGAAGATGCAGTATAGGGAAGGCCGTTTTTCAGAGGAAACGGAGGCGCAGATTATAGAGAGCACGATGACCCGGGACGAGAAAATGCAGGAACTGATTAAAAAATATTTCACGGGTACGGATTATTTTGCCCTGCGGGATCGTATGATCGGCAGCGGGGCCATTGGAGGCAAGGCCTGCGGAATGCTGCTGGCAAGAAAAATTGCGGAGAAGGAGCTGCCTGCATATCAGGGTTATTATGAACCTCACGATTCCTTTTATATCGGATCGGACGTTTTTTATACGTATATTGTGGCAAACGGGTGCTGGGATATGCGGATTGCGCAGCGCACGGATGACGGGTATTTCAGTGAGGCCGGCCGGCTCCGGGAAGGGCTGCTTAAGGGGAGCTTCCCCTCCAATATCCGGGAACAGTTCCGCACAATGCTGGACTATTTCGGGCAGACCCCCATTATTGTGCGTTCTTCCAGCTTTCTGGAAGACGGGTTCGGCAATGCCTTTGCAGGAAAATATGAATCCGTGTTCTGTGCCAACAGGGGCATGCCGGAGGAAAGGCTTGCCATGTTCGAAAATGCGGTACGGCAGGTATACGCCAGCACAATGGATATTTCGGCCCTGGAATACCGGAGACAGCGCGGGCTGGAGGGAAAGGACGAACAGATGGCGGTCCTGGTCCAGAGAGTATCGGGCTCCTATTATGGAAATTTATATATGCCCTGCGCCGCGGGAGTGGGATACAGCTACAGCACCTATAAGCTGCAGAAGGATATCCGCCCGGATGAAGGCATGCTCCGGCTGGTAATGGGGCTGGGCACAAAGGCTGTGGATCGGACGGAAAATGATTACCCCCGCCTCGTGAACCTGGATCGCCCCACAATAACCATGGCGCGGAATACAGCGGAAAAACACCGCTTTTCCCAGCATAAGATAGACGTGCTGGATCTGGAGAAAAATACACTGGCGGAAAAGGATTTGGAACAGGTGCTGCCGGATATCCCCGAATGGCTGAAAAGACTGCTCCTTGAGCATGATTATGAAGCGGAACAGCGACTGTATGACAGCGGCAGACCAAGAAACGTATGGTTTGTCAGCTGCCAGAAGCTGCTGGAAAAGGAGACATTTACAGAGCTGATGAAGGCCCTGCTCCGCAAACTGCAGCAGGTATACGGCAATCCGGTGGACATTGAATACACAGTGAACTGCGCAGAAAACGGCGATTTTATGCTCAACCTCCTTCAATGCCGCCCGCTTTATGTAGGGCCGGAAGGCGGCGGAGTCAAAGTCCCCCTCCTCAAAAAAGAAAACTGCTTTTTTGACATCCATGATGCCTGCATGGGACATTCCGTATGCAGAAAACTGGACGGAGCAGTACTCATAGATCCCAAGGCCTACTACGAATACCCCTACGCAAGAAAACCCGAAGTGGCAGGAATCATAGGAAAGCTCAACAAACACTTCAACAACCAGAAAGAACCCCAAAACATACTCCTGATAGTCCCGGGCAGACTCGGAACCTCATCCCCTGAGCTCGGAATCCCGACAACCTTTGCCGACATCTCCGGCTTCTGCGGAATATGCGAGGTATCGGACGACCGTGCCGGCTACATGCCCGAACTAAGCTTCGGAAGCCACATGTTCCAGGACCTCGTCGAAGCCGACATCTTCTACGCCGCCATAGACACCGCCCGAAACACCGTATGTTACCAAAGAGAAGCCTTCAAGGAATATCCGGATATATTTACACAACTATGCCCGGAAGAAGAAACACTGAACTACATGATTTCCGTCTACGATTTCAAAGATAAAAATATCTGCCTCTGGATGGACGCCCCTGAAAACCATGCAGTCTGCGGAATAAAATAATACCCAGAAGAGAACAGTCCACGACGCCGGGGACACAGGGCTTTCGTGGACTGTTCTCTTCGCCCTCACTCGATACTTAACGGAGTTGTGTTGATTTTGGTATTTGGATCAGATATAATATGATAAATTGACTTAATCATATTATATCTGTCCGAAAACGATTGCTTTACCGTTCTATGGATTGATATTTAACGAAATACAAAAACAGATCCTTTTCCCGCTTGGAAAAGGATCTGCACCGATGAGGAGTAAATATGGACATTCATTTGGAACAAAGCAATTCTCTCATTCAGACGTTGATAGGCCGTCTTCCTGTGGGCATATTATATTGTGATTTCGATGAAATCTTAACAATTGAGGGTGCAAATGAAGGCTTTTTCCGGCTGACGGGCTTTATGGAGCCGGATCTGGAAGAGCGGTTTCATAACAGCCTGTCTGCAATTATACATCCGGATGACTTTACAAAAGTGGCGGAACAGGTTGCCAGACAATTTTTAAACAATGAACCGGTTTCCATTGAGTGCCGTATTTTATGCAGCGACGGCAGCTATAAGCAGGTAGAATACAGCGGCCGGTTTATTAATGACAGCAGGTCGGCTGAAAAACTGATTGGCGTCATTGTGGGAAAAGCGGAAAGCAGCGATGGCATGAACCCGGGAGCCGTTCTGGCAAAAGAACCCGAATCCTTTCTGGGAAAACATGATTTTGGCCTGAAAGATACCCATATCATGATCTGTGAGTGGGATATCGCCTCCGATACCCTGAATTATTCCTGTAATCGGAAAGGGAAAGACGGGACTGAAACGGTGTATAATCAGATCGCTGCGCAGGTATCTTCTCATAAATGGATCCATCCGGAGGATACGCAGGTTTACGCAGAACTTCTTGAAAAACTGCGCGCGGGCAGTATATATGCAGCCGCAGAATTCAGAATTTTTAATGCAGAAGAATATATATGGTGTCAGGTCCATGGTGTTGCCATGTGCGGCCGGCAGGAAAAGCCGGTGAAAGCCCTGTGCATTATTTTTAATATTGATGAAAGAAAACAGGCGATGGATGATCTTAAAATCCGGGCCGAACGAGATGCACTCACTGGCTTATATAACAGAAAAGAAACGGAAAAACAGATCAGGGCGTATCTGGAGGAAAAACCGGAAAATATCTGCGCCTTTTTCATGATTGACACGGATAATTTCAAACAGATTAACGATACAAACGGCCATATGCTGGGAGACATCGTTTTAACGGAAATGGCCTATGGCATGAAAAAAATGATGCGCGAGAGTGATGTGGTGGGCCGTATCGGAGGCGATGAATTCCTTATTTTCATGAAAAATATTACCTCCCGGGAAGCGGCTGTGCAGAAGGCTGCGGATCTGACGGAAATGTTCCGCCGCCTGTTTGAGAATGAGAAGCGCTCCATTCATGTCACCTGCAGTATGGGCGTCGCCTTATATCCTGATGACGGCAGAGATTTCAGGACATTATACAATTATGCGGATCGGGCTTTATATCAGGCGAAAAGCCAGGGGAAAGACGGATACGTGGTTTATGATACGGCAAACTCCCGCCTGCCTGAAGAAACCGGATATTCCTCCATAAGCGCAGCGATTGAGTCGCAGCCCATATCTCTGGGGGATTCCAGCGATCTTCTCACTTATATATTCAAACTCCTCTGTAATATGGAGGATTTGGAGCAGGCTGTCAACCTGTCCCTGGAGGTGGTCGGAAAGCGGTTTGATGTAAGCCGGGCCTATATTTTTGAAACGAATGATGTCGGGAAATATTATAAAAATACATATGAATGGTGTAATGAAGGCATTGAGCCGGAAATCCAAAATCTTCAGCGTCTGGATTATTATACGGCCGGTGATTATCGGGAATTATTCGGGGAGGATTCTATTTATTACTGCCGGAATACCCATCTGCTGCCTCCTGTACAGAGGAAACTTTTTGAAGATCAGGGAATCCGTTCTTTTTTACAGTATGCCTTATGGGATAAGGAAAGGTTTGCCGGCTTTATAGGGTTCGATGAATGTACGGGGATGCGTTTGTGGACAAAGGAGGAAGTGAATGCACTGTCGCTGATATCAGAACTGCTGGATACCTTCCTTCAGAAGAAAAAAATGCAGGAACGGGAACAGAAGCTTCAGGATTTGCTGCGGAGGATGATAGAGGAGGAAGACGGCTCAGTCTGTGTGATCGGAAGCGGTACCTATGAGATATTATATTTTAACAGCAGAGTAAAACAGCTTATGCCCAGATTCCGCGAGGGAGCGCTGTGTTATGAGACCTTTTTTTATGCAGATCATCCCTGCAGCTTCTGTCCTCTGAACGAGGATAATGCGGCCTGTGCGGATTCCCTGCAGCAGAATATATGTACGGCCGCTCATGCAGCTCCCATAAAGTGGTCAGGGAAGGATGCCTACCTGGTATCTTTCCGGAATTCGGACAGGACGGATGCGGTGAAGACGGCTGAACATACGGATTGCCAAAAACTGCATCTGGCAGCGGAGAAAAGTATTGCTGACTGTATCCAGTGGCTGACAACCTCTGAGTACCTGGAGGATTCTATCGAATATGTCCTGAAAATCATTCTGGACTATTATCAGGCGGATCGTGTGTATATCATTGAGGCTGACGAAAAGAAAAATGCGGGAGTCAATACCTATGAGGTTTGTGCAAAAGGGGTAATCCCCCAGATTCAGAATCTGCAGGAAGTGCCGATGGAAGCACTGTCCTTCTGGATGAAGCAGTTCGGTATCAGGGATTATATCCGAATTGACGATATTGAAGAATTAGGGGCAAATCGACGGCTGGAATATGAGATCCTGAAAGAGCAGGGAATAAAGAGCCTGATGGCACTTCCCCTTTATGTAAAAGGGGAGAGGAAGGGCTTTCTGGGAATGGATGATCCCAAAGTAAATAAGGAAAATTATTTTTATCTGGAGGAATTATCCTATTTTATTGAAAATGAGATCACCAAGAATTCCATGCGCAGGCGTTTGGAAAAAATGAGCTTTGAGGATGCACTGACAGGGCTCGAAAACAGAAACAGCTATATGATATACAGCGATGATTTTTCGGAGCGTATGCCTGCGCCCGTTGGTGTCGTTTTTATGGATATCAATGGCCTGAAGAAACTGAATACCGTCAGAGGCCATGTATATGGGGATATGGTGATCACACATATTTCAGAAATCATGAAGCAATTCTTCCCCAACGGGAGGAAATTCAGGCTGAGCGGTGATGAATTCCTGATTGTTACCGAAGCGATTTCCTATGATGAATTCAGTGAACAGCTTAAATTAATGGAAGCGAAATTTACGCTGAACGGAGAATCGCTTTTATCTGTCGGTACGACATGGAGTGATGTGAATGCGGATTTGACAGCATTGATGAATAAGGCAGAGCGGATCATGCAGATCAATAAGCAGGAGTATTATAAAGGGTATAAAGAAATTGCCATTGAAAAAATCCCCCTCCTTAAGGAACTGACGGATTCCATTGCGAACAGACAGTATATGATTTATCTGCAGCCCCAGCTGAATATGAAGACCGGGAAAATAGACCGGGCCGAGGTACTGGTGCGCTGCAGGGAGAAAGACGGCACTATTTCTTCTCCGGTTAAGTTCATCCCTTTTCTGGAAAGTGAAGGGCTGATCTCCAATATTGATTTCTTTGTTATGGACGAAGTGTGTAAACTGCTGACTAAATGGAAGGGAACCCGGTTTGCCGATATGCAGCTGTCCCTTAATTTTTCCAGGATCACCATGTTCGACAATAACTTTTTTAATGAGTTCCGGAGTGTTTTCAGCAGATATGACCTGAACCCGCAGCAGCTGGAGCTGGAGGTCACGGAGACACAGGAAACCCTGAACAAAAAGCAGATGGCCCATTTGCTTGAGGAATTAAAAAAACATAATTTCAATATCGCGCTGGATGATTTCGGCGTGGAATACTCGTCCTACGAATTCCTGATGATGGCTGATTTTGATATACTTAAAATAGATAAGGGTATCATACAGAAATATGAAGAAGCGGAGCGCGGAAAAACGCTGGTAAAGCATATCGTTGATATGGGGCATTCCATTGGGGCCAGATGCTGTGCGGAAGGCGTGGAAACAAGGGAGCAGTTTGACTATATGAAAGAAATCGGCTGTGACTATGTCCAGGGCTATATCGTTGAGAAGCCGATGGCGGTGGAACAGTTTGAACAGAAATACATGTTTTCCGGGGAAAATGTAATTTTTTAAAATATTTTTAAAAAGTTGAAAGGATTGGGTTTCCTCAATCGTATACTTATCAGAACAATAAAAAATGGAGGTACCAATCATGAAAAAAATAATCGCCGCATTTGCCCTTTCCACAGTTCTTCTGGCCGCTGTGCCGCTGACCGCTTCTGCCCACGGGCACGGACATAACAGCGCCTGCAGTGTAACCGCAGCCACGAATTACTCTTTATGCAGCGCGGAAAACTGTAATGTATCAGGAAACCATCAGCATGACGGAATCACCTATGCCGGTCATTATATGGGCGACGGACACGATTACCATCAGGCATGTACGGAAAAGGGATGTACGGAAACAGGAAGCCATGACCATAACGGGAATGTCTGCCTGCCTCATAACGGAAATGGTTCCGGTTCCCATCATCAGGAAAACCATCATTAATATAATGGGAAAATCCCAATGATATCTATTGAACGGGAGAGGCCATGCGGAATGAAGCCGAGGTGAACCGTGCTCTGAAGCTATATGCGGACACGGTTCGCCGTATTTGTTTTATGTACCTGAAAAACGATACGGATGTGGAAGATGTGTTTCAGGAGGTATTCCTCAAATACCTTCTGCATCCCTCATCCTTTGAAAGCGATGCCCATGAAAAGGCATGGCTTATTCGTGTTTCCATCAATGCCTGCCGGGATGTTCTGAAGAGCTTTTTTCGAAAAAAGGTCCGTTCCATCGAAGAGATCGATGTGGAGCCTTTTTACATACAGGAGCAGGATAAAGAGTTGCTGGATGCCGTTTTACGGCTTCCGCCCAAATACAGGAATGTGATTTATCTGTTTTACTATGAAGGCTACACGGCGGTTGAAATAGCGGGGATACTGAAAAAGAGTGAAAATACGGTATATACGTGGCTTGACCGGGGAAGAAAGGAGCTTAAGAAGCAGTTGGGAGGTGAGTGGATTGGAGAATAAGTTTCGCAGTACCTTTGACAAGATTTATGCAGAAGAGGAGCTGAAGGAGAAGACAGCCGATTTCCTGAGTAAGGAAATACGGAGGAGGAAACCGGCAGGACGGATTTTCCGGCAGAGGCTTATCGGAGCATGCGCTGCTTTCGCCGTGTTTTTGTTTATAAGCGGGCTTTCCTATTTTACTCCCAATGCTTATGTGGATATGGATGTGAACCCCTCCATTTCACTGACTCTTAACCGTTATGGGCGCGTTCTGGAGGCGGCCCCGTATAATGATGACGGCGCGGTTATCCTGCGGGATGTGGATGTCAGGCACAAGTCCTGGGATCAGGCCGTGGAACGGCTGCTGGATGAAATGATTCTCAGGGGGTACCTGGCCCCCGACGGCCTGGTATCCGTCACCGTACAGGCAGGAGGCAATGACAGGGAACAGAAAATGCTGGGTGAGATCCGGGAGTCTGTGGATACCTTGCTTGATTCCCACCATTCCACGGCATCGGCGGATGTTTATGCGGTGACCAGGGAGGTCAGGGACTGTGCCCATGATTATAATCTGAGCCCGGCCAAATATCTTGCTATTACACAGCTGCAGGAGGTGGATCCCGGTGCCTCTTATGAGCAGTGCGCGGAACACTCCATAAGTGAGATAAAGCAGCTTACGGAAGAGCACTGCGGTGAACATCATGAGGAGAACGGCGAACATCATGAGGAGAGCGGAGAGGATGCCGAAGACGAAAATAATACGGAAGAAATAAATGATACCGAAGCAGTAAATGATACCGAAGCTGCGGATAACGGGGATGAAAAACATCATTCGGGTAAGAAGGATCATCATGGTCATGAGAAACATGAGGACAGCGAGTAGCAATGCCGGCAGTTTCCGGCTGTTCTGCTCCGCTTACCGTCTGTATTCTTCCCGCTCCCTTTATTATCAGTTTGAGCCCGTCACAGGAATTGTGGCGGGTTTTTTGAGCAGCAAAAGTACAGAAAGAAAGCGTAAAAGTGATCAAAGAATATGGGATTGAGATATCACAGGCTCTGTGGTAAGCTGTTTTTGTGGCTCATCCCGGGGATTCGGCGTAAACAGCCCCTGATATTCGGGAGTCGGCGCAATATAAAGCAGACACTGTTCTGCGTTGGAAGCATACCGGTACAACCGACAAAAAGAATGGATAATTAGCAAATGACGAGAGGAGAATTATGAAACATAACACAAAAAAATGGCAGGCATCACTTCTTTGTATAACACTGTGCGGCATTCTGACAGCCTGCGGAAGCGGGAAGGAATCACAGGCAGAGGACATGAAAAACTCTGAAACAATACAGATAAATGAAACAGATATGGGCGCTCAGCAGGAAAACGGAACAGAGAAAGAAACAGGCGGCATGGAAGAGAACCGGCTGATCGGGGAGCAGACCTTTGAAGTGACGCTGGAACCTTTGGGAAAGGTGACATTTGCATCTTATCGGCCGGATACACAGCAGAATCCGCTGGGAGATGCCCTGTTCGAAATACAGGAGGCCGGAGGGAAAACCACGGCACTGGAAGGTATTTTTGAAAACAATATCAGGGCCAATGAAATATTTAATGAGGTCGAAGCCGTTTCCTTTCCTGATTATAACGGCGACGGTTTCAGCGATATCATAATAATCTGTAATTATTCACCTTCCTCCGGGCCTGATGTGGGAACGGGATATTCGGAAGCTAGGATCTACAGAGGGAATGAAGACGGCCTGTTTACATTGGAAAGAGAATTATCTGAAGTAACCAATTCTGCCCTTGCTGAAAAGACGGTTCAGTCGGTTCTTGGATTTCTGGGCGCAGGGAAGCAGGGGGAAGCACAGGCCTCCGATTGGAAACAGGCATATATCGATCATCTGCAGAAGCAGGATCCGGAAGAATGGCAGGGATATCAGCTGATTTATCTGAATGATGATGAAATTCCGGAGCTGGTGGAAATCGGGACCAGCGAAGCGGCAGGCTGTGTTATTGTCACTTACGCGGACGGCATGCTTGAGGAAACCCGGCTGGGCAGGCCGAATTTCACCTATATTGAAAGGGGCGGCCTTCTGTGCAACTCCGACGGCAATATGGATCGCTACTATGATCTGGTATATCGTATGGAGAATGGCCGGCTGACACAGATTGCCGCCGGTTATTACGGGGCGGAGGATAATTCCAGGGTGGAATTCGATGCGGACGGAAACCCCGTTTATCAGTATCAGTGGAATGATGTACAGATGTCGCAGGAGGAATACGAACAGAAGCTGAATGCGGTATATGATACATCAAAAGCAAGACAGGGATATGAATGGGATGGCTGGCTTTCCCGGGAGGAAGCAGCAGAAGCTGTGGAAGGCATGGAATAAAGCATAAGATATAAATACAGCGCCGGCCTGTTAATTCTGGTTGGCAATTAAATGAAGAAGATCACATATTTTTTCGGTATGTATTCCGGCTTCCAGCATTTTTATCCAGCTTTGTACAATCGGATACTGAGAGAGGCCGATAATCTTCCTGTATTCAGGAAAACAGATTTTTTCGGCTTCCGACAGTGAGTAATTTTCCCAAATCCCGTTGAGAAGCTCATCCTGTTGGCGCTGCATTTGTATAAACAATTCATTTGCGGAATACTTATTATATTCTTCCGGCTCCGGCTCGCAGAATGTTTCATTCAAAAAACAGTTTATATTGACTTCCGTACCGAACATATTAAAATCGATCAGACCGGCAAAGCAATCCGTGTCATCAACAAGAATATTGGTAAAATTTAAATCCCCCTGATAGACACAGCGGGGTAATTCTGAAAAATACTCTTTTATTTTCATTCTGGCCTTCTCATTACAGCTTACGCTCAGATCGGCGGCTGCATCCAATTGATGCGATTTCAGACAGCGGACCAGCCGATTTAGATGTTCCTGTTTTTCGTCAACATCTTTATCCAGAGGGGCCAGATCTATGATAGACCACATTGATTTTGTTACGGAAAGATCGATGTTTGTATAGGCAGAAGCCAGCACACCCAGATGTTTGACAAGTTCTTTTCGAAAAGCAAAGGAGTCAATCCGGCCCGGATCCATTAAGCGGAAACGGGCCATTTCTTCTACATAGCAGGAGAAGGTATCATCGTCCTGTTTACAGAAAACGGCAAATTGGTTCCTTTTGTTTTTTACCAGGGATGGACAGTAAATACCAATTTCCTTATATCTTTTTATAAGTCTGTCCACATCATTCAGATACGCCTCAGAAATGGAACCGTTATTATAAAATTTCAGCATGTAGGCGTCATTAACCGGATAAATATATCTTTTATCCGAAGGAGTTCTGGAATTGTCAAAGACTTTCCCTATACTATTTACCTTAATTCCGTATAAAGAACATACATCCTCTATTATTTGTTCTGAAATCATATTTTCCCTCTTATTCATAATCTTAAATACTATTTCTGTATCAGAATCCTTAATTTTGAATATTATACCATTAATTTAGTATTAAAAAAAGAACACACTATTTGATTTGTATGATTGCTATTCCCCACACCTTTTGCTATACTGAACGTATATAAATATAATATGATCACGGTACCCTTTCAGCGGATATCGTGCTGTTTTTTTGTATAGAGCAGTAAAAGAAAAAAGCCGTCCGGCAAAATGAGAAAAGGGTATCGTACAAATGAAAAATTTAAAAATCGGGAAAAAACTGGTAGTCACATTTGGCATTATTATTTTTCTTTTTATTGAATCGTTAGGGTTGTCTTTTTATAGCCTGAATAATACACAGAATCATTTTAAGGAATTTTATATGGTCGGGCATCCTGTTGTCGTAACGGCTACCGATATGCGCCGTGCCGCCCAGACAGGGCTGAAGAATATGGCATTGAGTTTGCTCACGGATGACAGCGAGGAGACGCTGAGCTATATAGACCAGACAAATGAGCTGCTTGACGGCTTAGGTGAGGATTTTGCCTTTTTAATGGACAATTTCCGCGGAGATAAGTCTATGATAGAAGAAGCGCATAAAATTTTAAATGATGCAAAGCCTCTTCGTTTACATATTCTGGAGCTGGCGGCGCAGAACAAAAAGGATGAGGCCACAGAGATCATGTTTAAAGAGTATCAGCCGCGTTTGATGGAGTTCAAGGAACTGATGACACAGGTGGCTGAAATAACTGCGGAATATGCGGATGAAAACTTTGAAAATTCTGAGGGTACCTATAAAACAGCAGTTTCAATCCTGCTTGTCATAGCGGGCCTGGCATTGGCGCTGACCGTTGGACTTTCTGTTTATATTACGAAGAGCCTGACCGGTCCTATTAAGGAAATTGAAAACGCCGCAGGGAAAATGGCCGCCGGTGATTTCAGCGCGGTTCTCAGCTATAATGCGAAGGATGAATTGGGCAGCCTTTCTGAGAGTATGAGGAGGCTGACAGATAATTTCCGGGGGATTATCCACGACATGGGAGACGGGCTGGGCGCAATGGGGGACGGTAATTTTGACATAGACTCAAAAACGGAAGAGCTTTATGTGGGTGAATTCAGCCAGCTTACCGAATCCATGCATCAGATTATCAGTAAACTGTCCGCAGCGCTGGAGGAGATAGGACGTTCTGCGGATCAGGTGGCCTCCGGCAGTGAGTTGGTATCGAGCGGGTCCCGGGAATTATCCGAAGGAGCCGTGGAGCAGGCTTCTTTTGTGGAAGAACTGGCCGCCGCTTCCGATGAGATTTCCGGACAGGTGAATAATAACACGCATAGAGTGAAGCAGGTCAGTGAGATCGCCCGGGAGACAGAACGGGATATGGAAGAAAGCAACCGGAAAATGCAGGATATGGTCGGCGCCATGGCTGATATTAATGAAAAGGCAGTCCAGATCCGTAAGATCATAAAGACTATAGAAGACATTGCATTCCAGACCAATATACTCGCTCTGAATGCCGCAGTAGAGGCCGCCAGGGCCGGAAATGAAGGAAGAGGCTTTGCCGTTGTGGCTGCGGAGGTGCGCAGCCTTGCGAATAAGACATCGGAGGCTTCCAGGGCGACAGTTGCCCTGATAGAAAATTCGGTTCTTGCCGTAAAGGAAGGAAGCAGAATCGCCGGCGAAACCGCCGATGTCATGCTGGAATCCGTAAAAGGAGCGAAAAAGGTGGCGGGAGTCGTTGAGGATATTGCCAGGGCCACGGAGGAACAGGCTGTTTCTATCATACAGATTAATCAAAATATCGAACAGATTTCCGGCATTGTGCAGGCCAATACCGCATCAGCGGAAGAATCTGCGGCAATCAGCGAGGAACTGTCCAGCCAGGCGAAAAGGCTGAAGGAGCTTACCGGACAGTTTCGGCTGAAGCGGGGATAGAATCAGATGAAATCAGCCATCTTCTGAAACAGGGCATGGATGTCAAGCGGCTTCGCCATATGTCCGTTCATACCTGCGGCAAGACACCGGCTGATATCCTCTTCAAAGGCATTGGCGGTCAGAGCAAGGATGGGAATGCTTCCGGCCTGGGGATGGGAGCTTTCCCGGATTTTAACCGTGGCAGTCAGGCCGTCCATAACAGGCATCTGCAGATCCATGAGAATGAGATCGTAGGTTCCCGGCTCGGAGGAGAGAAAGCGTTCCAGCGCTTCCCGGCCATTTACGGCGCAGTCGGCTTCTATATTCCCCATATGTAAGAATTCCAGTGCAATTTCCCGGTTCAGCTCATTGTCCTCCGCCATCAGAACTTTTACGTGCAAAAGGTCAGGGAGTTGTTTCTGTCCGGCATCGGCCGTATGAAGAGGCTGGCTGCAGCCCCGGGAAACATATTTCAGGATATCCAGGAGCCGTTTGGCAAACAAAGGCTTCTCCACAATATGGATTCCCCTGTCCTGCGCAGCTTCGGCCGCATCCGCCGGATTGTATGCGGAGATGAAGACGGCGGGAGAACCGGAACATGAGGAAGAAGGAAGGATAGAGAGCAGACGGGAAAGCGTCTGCTCTTTTCCATCCAGAAAACGATCCAGGATAACCAGCTGCCAGTTTTCTCCGTTGCCTTCAGCGCGGAGCATTTCCTCTGCCTGTGAAAGGGTATAAGCACATCCGGTCTTTGCACCGCAGGCATTTAAGATGGCGGCGGCATCCTGAACCACCAGAGGATCCTGATCCGCCAGCAATACCCGCAGGCCGGAATAATCCGCCTCTTCTTCCTGATTCTCAGAGGAAGCATGGGGAAGTACGAGCTCGATGGTGACTGACGTGCCTTTTCCCGGGGCGCTGTCTATGGTTATGCTGCCATCCATCAGCTTCACCAGATGGAAGATGATGGACAGGCCCAGGCCGGTTCCGCCTTCCCGGATATGGAGCTGGCTGCGTTCCTGCTCAAAGGGCCTGCCCAGCCGTTCCTGAAATTCTTTGCTCATTCCGATGCCGTCATCCTGAATGACAAAACGGAGGAGCGAAGAGTCCGGCCCCGGCCCTTCCTGCTCGGAGATATCAAAGGAAAGATGCCCTTCCGGCGGGGTGTATTTGATGGAATTAATGAGTATGTTGATCAAAATCTGATTCAGGCGCGTCCAGTCGCCCATAAAGGAATCATGGACCAGTCCGTGAATATGGATGGCAAAGGAATGCCGTTTGCCTTCCGCCTCCGCCTGCGGGCGTATGATGCCGGAAACGTTGGATATAAGGCCGGCAAGGCTGAAGGCTTCTGTATTGAGAGTTAATTTTCCGCTTTCAATTCTTGATATTTCCAGGATATCATTGATGATGTGCAGAAGGTGGTCTGCGCTGAGCTTTATTTTGTTCAGGCAGTCTTTCATACGCGGCGGATTATCCTGGCTGCGTTCCATGATTTCCAGCATTCCCATGATGGCATTCATAGGCGTCCGGATTTCATGGCTCATATTGGAAAGGAAATCGGATTTGGCCCGATTGGCCTGCCGGGCAGTCAGGGCGGCTTCCTTCAGGCTTTCCTGGTAGAGGATGGACTGGGTGATATCCTCAAAATAGAGCATATACTTCCTGAGGCCGGCGATGGAAATCCCTGTTTTTACGGTGAAACGGATAAAAATTTCTCCTGAGGCCGGATGCTGCATGGAAAACTGGTGTACCTCGTCCTCACCGATGCTTCCCTCCAGAAGCCGTTCATATAAAGAAGGATCCGCCAGACGGCAAAGCTCTTCCAATAGCTCTGGATGGGAGAGATATTCTTCGCTGGACCGCCCCAGGATCCGGAGACTGTTCCGGAAAACCTGTTCCAGCTTACGGGAGTCTCTGTCGAAAATACAGACGACCACATCACTTTTTTCACTGAGTGCATCATATATGGCATTCTGAAATTCCTTTTCTTTTCGTTCTTTCTTTTCCGCAGCCTGTCTTCGCAGGAAAAAGTACAGAAAGGACACTACGACAAGGACACATAATGCAGCAAGCATTTCGATGATGCTTCCTATGAGAGCCAGCGTATTGTTGGACTCTTTTTTTATGACCGAAGAAGGCATGAGGCCGCAGAGATACCAGGAGGGATTTTCTTTTACAGGAAGGAAAAAAATGAAGTAAGCTTCACCGTTCAGACTGGTTTCCAGCTGGAAATCCTCACCGGCATCCATAGGGGCAAGAATGCGTGATGAAATATCAGAAGGAGTGAGTCCGGTAACTCCCGTAAGATCAGTCAGGGTAGTGAGGCCGACTCCGGAATCGTTGGTGTTGAAGGCAGCGCTGATCATGATATCGGTCTGACGGTCCAGCAGATAATAATAGCCTTCTCCCCGGATTGATTTTGCCAGCGTATTGCTGCTGAATTTTTCCATGGGATAGACCGCATAGAAGGCTCCTGTCCGGATACCATCCTTCATGACGGGAATACCCATGGCGGTGAGGCAGGTCCCTTCCTTATCCAGGAAGAAGGGAGAAAAGCCCTGTTCCCCCTTTGAGAGAACAAAATCCGGAAAGGGCAGATCATCCACAGTAAAACGATTGCCCGAAGCATCATAACCGGTTCCGTCCGAATCCAGATAAAATGCCTGATGACAGCCATATTCCTTCAGAAAAGCGCCGAGCATAGCCACAGATTTCTCCTGATCTTCCCAGTTGATATAACGGGAATAACGGTACACGGCATTCTGGGCCGAGAGGATATCCGAGTTTATGAGGTTGGCGGATTTGTCAAATACCGTTTTTACGGAAGCTGCCGTATTTTCCTTCAGCTGTTCCTGTACGTGCAGCATCATCAGGCCGGTGGCTCCGATCATCAGAATAAGAAGAAGGACAAGAAACGTCTCGAAAATCTTGGATGCTTTTCCGGTATCATTGATCCATTTCATAGGCATTTACACTCTCCGTATCTATGATAGAAGCCTCCAGCAGATAATCGGAATTGACTTCTTCCCCGTCCAGCAGCTTATAACACAATTCCCCGCAGACCTTTCCCCAGTCCGCAGGGGATTGTACGGATACTGCCCGGACATTCCCTCGTTTGACGGCATCCAGGATCCCCGGATTGCCGCCGGTGGCATAGAAGGCAATCTGATCCTGACGTTCATTTGCCACCGCACAGCTATGCATCATAAGGCAGATATCATCATTGAACCCCCAGATGATATCAATGCTGTCATTATCCTCCAGAAGCTTTTCCGTCGCGGGAAGAACCTCCTCGTAGCGTGAGATTTCATGTACATCGATCACCTCAATATTGCTCCCCTCCAGAGATTCCAGAAGCCCCTGCTCACGCAGCAGGATGGAGCCGGCCTGCGGGTTGGTCAGATAGGCCAGAGTTCCTCCCTGGGGGAAGTCATTTTTAATATAGTCGCCGATGAGCCATCCCATCTTGTAATTATCACCGCCCACAAAGGTTTCGATGTAGGAAGCATCGGAGACCTTGGAATCAAAGCAGATGATTTTCACGCCGTTTTCCTGACATTCCCTGAGCGCGGGAAGAATACCGTTGATATCCACCGGGTTTAAAAAGAGGACCTCTATGCCCTGGCTGATCATATCGGATATGCCCTGAAGCTGTTTTTCATTGTCTAACTGGGGATCAAAAGTGATGAGGCTGTCGCCGTTCTGGGTTACCAGGTCTTCCAGCTCAGCCAGTGCAAGGCGGAAGGATTGATCCGTCATGTCCATGGCCGTGAAGCCGAAGAGTCTGGGCTCTTTCGGAGCGGCAGAAGGTGAACAGCCTCCAAGGGTGAAGAAAAGCAAAAAAGAGATTGCCGTAAGTATGATTTTTTTATACACGAAACGTTCCCCCTGATATCGATACATATATTTAGTATATAACCGATGGCAATTATGGTCAATGAAAAGGGGAGGTAAGGGAAAGGTTATTCTGAAAAAACGGGAAATGCGGGACCGCTGCCGGGCAGGGATTCCGCATTTTTCATATATAGGGTCAGACAGCGGCATTGACTGCCGCTATGGCTCCGTCTGCAACCGCGGTCGCGGCCTGGCGCACCTGCTTTACCCGGATGTCTCCGGCGGCATATACGCCGGGAATGGCTGTTTCCATTTTTTCGTTTACCGGTATATACCCATTTTCCAGTGCCAGCTCTGGATAGATATCCGTATTGGGGACGGTGCCTGTATAAACGAACACTCCGCAGCCGGGATCCTGGATGGTTTCTGTTTTTCCGCTCTTTTCATCTGCGATATCCAGCGTTTCGATCTGTTCGCTGCCATGGACGGCCTGAAGGCGGGAAGAGAGGCGCAGGGTAATGTTGGCTGTGTCCTTCAGTTTGTTTTTAAATTCAGCGATACAGCCCAGCTGATCTTCAAAATGGATGATAGTTACCGTTTTGGCAAACTGGGACAGATAGAGGGCTTCTTTTACCGCACCGTCGGCGCCGCCCACCACATACATATTTTTTCCGGCATAAAGAGCGCCGTCCCTGGCGGCATTCAGCCCCATTCCCTTTCCGGTCAGGCCGGCTTCGCCGGGAATGTCCAGTTTGCGGGGTGTGCTTCCGTTTGCAAGGATAAGCTTTTGGGCCTGATAGCAGCCGTCCTCCGTCATGACCGTTTTGATATCTCCCTGAAGCTCCGTCTTTGTCACGTTTTCATACCGGATTTCAACGCCTGCATGCAGCGCCTGTCTTTTCAGTCGCTCGGCAAAGGTAGCTCCGGATTCATTTTCAACAATAGCGGAATAATGGGTGACGGTGGAAACCTTTCCGATAATTCCGCCAATCTGGCTTTTTTCTATGATAAGTGTCTTTTTCCCGCGGCTTACCGCGTAAATGCCTGCGCTGATTCCGGCAGGGCCTCCGCCAATAATGATAATATCGTACATTTCGATTCCTTTCTGAACCTTGGGTTCATCGTATCTTATTTCATGGGGCGAAAATGATGCCCGTATCGGAAATGCGCTGCCGCCGGGACATTTTCTTTCTTCGAAGAATATTATAAGACAGTGTATACAAAAATAAAAATTATCTATTTTAATATTTGGATAAGAAATTTTTATAATACTGCCTGTTCAGAGAAAATTATATCGTGAATAATGGGAATGCTATAAAATATCCCGCCGGAATAACCGATGATAAGGAAGAATCATTTTACAGAAGAAGGACTTAATATCAAATGCATGTTAATCGTATAATACTTTTTATTATAAATTACAGGAGGTTTCTAATGGACATGGAAATAACAAAGCAGGATTACTTGAAAAGATATAAAGAGGAACTGTTAATTAACGAAAAATCAAAGGCTACGATAGAGAAATATGTAAGTGAGGTAAAATTGCTTCTGGATTTTCTGGAGAACCATGAACGAAGCAAAGCTTCCATTCTCGAATACCGGGAAGCGTTAAGAAAAAATTATCAGGCCCGGACGGTTAACGGGAAGCTTGCGGCTGTTCATTCTTTTCTTCAATTTATTGACAAATCGGAATGGAAGGTAAAATTCCTGAAAATACAAAGAAGGGCTTTTGCGGAGGAATCCCGGGAACTGACGGAAAAAGAATACAGGAAGCTGCTTGAGACAGCTAAGAGCAAAAAGGAAAACAGACTTTATTACCTGATGCTGACCTTGGGCGGAACCGGAATCCGGATCAGCGAGCTTCAGTATATAACACTTGAGGCGGTGAAAAGGGGAAAAGCAGAAATCGATATGAAAGGAAAATGCCGTATTATTTTGATACCGAAGGGATTAAAAGAAAAATTATTATCCTATGCATCCCAGGCGGGGATTCAGAACGGATATCTTTTCAAAAGCAGAAACGGAAAGCCTCTTAACAGGAGCAATATATGGCGCGAGCTGAAAAGGCTTTGTGAGGATGCACTTGTTAATCCGAATAAAGTGTTTCCTCACAATTTCAGACATTTGTTTGCGAAATGCTACTATGCGATAGAAAAAGATATTGCACATCTTGCAGATATCCTGGGACATTCTTCGGTAGAGACTACCCGCTGTTATATTGCGGTGAGCCTTAAGGAGCATGAAGAGACGCTTACAAAACTCCAGCTGATTATATAAAAAAACAACAGAATTATGGTTCTGTTGTAGATAATACAATATAAATGCTTACATAGTAATCGGACAAAAACATTATATCCGATTAGTTTCTCTTTTTCAACAAAATAATACCAAAGCAGCAAAAAATCAAATAAGATTGTGAAAGAGAATTGAAATAATTGCACAAAACTCAATAAGCCTGTTAATGCCTAACATTAACAGGCTGAGGTTTTACGCTATTTTTAACCGGAAAATAGGATATTTATTTATCCATATAGAAAAGAGAGAAAACTTTTACTACAGAACCATAATTCTGTAGTAAAAGTTTTTTTTGCATACAGAAGGATATCGGTATCAATGTAAAACGAAAGCGGATATACAGATTATGAGGCGGTTTCAGGAAAAAACAGAGGGATGAGATAGGATATGATAATAACAAAAACACCGTTCAGAATGTCTTTTTTTGGAGGAGGAACAGATTTTTCGGAATTTTTCAAGGAATATGGCGGCTCCGTATTATCAACAACATTTGACAAATATTGCTATGTGACAGTCAGACATCTGCCTCGTTTTTTTGAATATACATCTGAAATCTGCTACTCACAGATTGAAAGAGTCAATTTTATCAGTGAGGTTCAGCATCCGATGATTCGGGAAGCCATGAGAGAGCTGGATATCCACGAAATCCGGCTGACCTATGAAGCGGATTTGCCGAAACACTCTGGTTTGGGAACGAGCAGTTCTTTTGCGGTGGGGATGCTGAATGCATTCCATCTGATTAAGGGACAGTACCGGGATAAAAAAGCTTTGGCCGATGAGGCCATTTACCTGGAAAGGGGATTATGCAAAGAGGTAGGGGGCCTTCAGGATCAGATTGCCTCATCCTTTGGCGGACTGAATAAAATAACCTTTGATTCCACAGGGTACCGTGTGGATCCGGTGATTGTATATCCTATCAGAAAAAGGAAGCTGAATTCGAACCTTATGCTGTTTTTCACCGGTTTTGCCAGATTTTCCTTTGATATACAGGTATCAACAAGGAAATGTCTGAAGGACAAAATACAGGATTTGCTTGAAATGAAAAGCCTGACGGAAGAAGCTGAGAAAATTCTGGTAAATCCGGAACGTGACCTAAATGATTTCGGCCGTCTGCTGGACTATAGCTGGAAACTGAAAAGAAGCCTTAATAAGGATATATCAACAGAAAAAATTGATGAGATATATGAGAAGGCAAAAAAAGCCGGTGCGCTCGGCGGCAAGGTGCTGGGTGCTGGGGGCGGCGGATTTATATTGTTTTACGCGGAGCTCGATAAGCAGGCGGCGGTCCGCTATGCACTGAATGATTTGCTTTATGTGCCTTTCCGTTTTGAAGAACAGGGGGCAAGCGTTATTTATTATGTACCGGAAACCTATGTGCCTCAGGGAGAAAAAAGGGTGATTGAGGATGATGTCTGGTACGACGATTACAGCAACAAATGGGAAAAGGCGGAGATACATCATTAAGCCGGGGATATTTATACAGATATAGGAAAAGAGAAAACAGATGGAACTGAGGAAAATTACAATCGGACAATTATTGAAGGAACGGGTGCGGCTGACTCCGGATGCTGCCTGTATCGGAGACAGCCATAAAAGCTGCAGCTGGAAAGAAACGGCTGATTCCGCGGAAAAGCTGGCTCTGCTTTATCTGCAGCTGGGCCTGAAAAAAGGGGATCATGCGGCTGTTTGGGGAGTCAACAGCACAGATTGGGTGATTACGTATCTGGCACTGGCAAGGCTTGGAGTGATCAGTGTTCTTGTGAATATTTCCCTTACGATCAGTGAGCTGGAAGTGCTGGTAAGGGAAAATGATATTAAATATATTATTTACAGTGACGGAAAAAATGGCTCTCTCTTTCCTTTGCTTCAGAAAATGGAAAGAGATAAAACGCCCTGCCTGAAACAGATCATCTCTATGACAGAGATGGTGCATAAGGCGGAAACAGCGGATGCAAAAGACAGGGGAATGCTGCGAAGGGCGGAAGAGACATTGTCCTGTGATGATGTGATCAGTATTTTATTTACTTCCGGTACATCCGGCAGGGCGAAAGGGGTAATGCTGACACATTATAATCTGGTGAATAATGCCGCAGGCATGGTGGAACGGATGCATTGGAGCGGAAGTGATGTCATGTGCACTGCAGTGCCCTTATTTCATTGCTTCGGTGTTACGGTGGGAATCCTGGGGGCCATATGCAGCGGGGCCTCATTGAGGCTGCTTCCCTGCTTCAGCAGTACGGAGGCACTGGAGGTAATTGAGAAATACCGCTGTACCGTATTTAATGGAGTTCCAACTTTTTATCTTGCATTAATCCATAATAAGCATTTCTCTCAATATGATATCAGTTCATTGCAAAGCGGTTTGATGGCAGGTTCTCCGATTATACCCTCTGAGTATTACAGAATATATGAAAAAACGAAGATACCTCATCTGCAGACGGCATTCGGACAGACAGAATCCTCTCCGGCTGTGACGATATCCCGATGGGACGACCCAATCGAAACAAAGGCGGGCACTTCGGGAACCCTCATGGAGCATGTGGAGGTGAGGATATGGAGAAAAGAGGAAAACCGGGCCGCGTCGGCAGGAGAAGAGGGAGAAATCCAGACCAGAGGATATCTTGTGATGAAGGGGTATTACAGGAAAGACGAGGAAACCGCGCAGGTCATTGATGAGGACGGATGGCTGCATACACAGGACTGGGGATATCTGGATGAAGGAGGATATCTTCATGTGACGGGAAGGATAAAGGATATCATACTGCGCGGAGGGGAAAATATTGCTCCGGCAGAAATAGAAAATGTGATTGTCCAGATGCCTGAGGTAAAAGAAGTAAAAGTGGTGGGGATAAAGGCGCAGGTCCTTCAGGAAGAGGTGGCCGCATGCGTTATATGGGAAAATGACAGACAATGTTCCCTGGAGCAGGTACAGGATTATGTGAGAAAATATCTTGCCGATTTTAAAGTTCCTGCATATTTGTATACATTTGAAGAATTTCCGGTAAATGCCAGCGGGAAAGTAGTGATGGAACAATTGAAAAGCGCGATAAGCGAAAGGGAAAAGAAGGTAGTGAAGGCAGATGGAAAATTGGAGTAACGGATTGGAGGCATTGCGCACCTCGGTTTTCGGCGGTTATAAGAAAGAAGATGTTCTGGAGTATATCGATTTTCTGCTCAGTGAAATGGAAATCCTGAAGAAGGAAAAATCAGAACTGGAAGAGCAAATCAAACAGCTGAAAGGTGCGCAGGAAGAGGAAAAGGAAGACCGGGAGGTTAAGGGCAGGGAATAGCTGCAGGAAGGAGAAAAATCCGGAATGAAGGCGGTTATCATGGCAGGCGGCCGGGGAAAAAGAATAGCTTCTCTGGACAGCAGTATACCCAAGCCGATGTTCAGGCTCTGCGGTAAACCAATCTTGGAATATCAGCTGCAGTGGCTGAAAAAACAGGAAATCGATGAAGTGATACTCGTTACGGGGTATTTGGGGCACGTGATCAGAGAATATTTTGGTGACGGTACCGGAGCGGCGCCGGCAGGAGGAAGGAATATCGGTATTCCGCTGAAATATATAAATGAAGAAAGCCCGTTAGGCACGGCAGGGGCGCTTTATTATCTGAAGGATACGATGAAGGAAGATTTTCTCCTTATCAATGGAGATATCATTTTTGATATCGATTTAGAGCGTTTTTATAAGGCACATCAGACCTTTGGAGGGTTAGCAACCATTTTAACACACCCCAATGACCATCCGTTTGACAGCGGGATAATAGAAGCGGATGAAAAGGGGCTTGTCAGGGAATGGCTGCATAAAGAGGACAAGAGAAAATGGTATGGAAACAGAGTGAATGCAGGCATACATATCCTATCGCCCGGATTGTTTTTGCACGCGGAGAGAAGAGGTCTTTTCAAACAGCCTCAAAGGGTGGATCTGGACAGAGAGATACTCCGGCCATTAATTGAAGACAGACAGCTGTACGCATATATGTCGCCGGAATATGTAAAGGATATGGGAACCCCGGAACGATACCGGATGGTGGAAAGGGATCTTTTGAAGGGCAAGGTGGAAAAACGGAATCTTTCCCGCAGGCAGAAAGCCGTATTTCTTGACAGAGACGGCACGATGAATGAATACCGGGGATATATACGGACACCGGAAGCTTTGGTGCTTCTTCCCGGTACGGGGAAGGCGGTTAAGAGACTGAATGAGAGTGGATATCTTGTCATTGTCGTGACGAATCAGCCGGTTATTGCCAGAGGGGAGCTTACGGAGGAACAGCTTCGGGAGATACACGACAGGATGGAAACTCTTTTGGGAGAACAGGGGGCGTATGTGGATGATATTTTCTATTGTCCGCATCACCCGGACGGAGGATTTCCCGGGGAGGTTGCATCCCTGAAAATTCCATGCAGCTGCAGAAAACCGGAACCGGGCATGCTTTTGAAGGCAGCGGATAAATTCAATATTGATTTGAAGAATTCCTGGATGGCAGGGGACAGTGAAAGGGATATGAGGGCCGGGAAAGCGGCCGGCTGTCATACGGCCGGAGTGGGAGGACTGCAAAACGCCGATTTCACCTGCGGCAGCCTGGCGGAGTTTGTTGATTTTTTATTGGGAAGGGAAGAAGGAGATTAAACCGGAAAAGAGGACAGGCATGAGAGAAGAAACGAAGATAAAAATGCTCGATATCCGTTTTAATGCTGTAAAACAGGAACAGCTCCTTGAGGAGGTATTCCGTAATATAGAAGAAAAAAAGAGGACCAGCATTATGTTCGTAAATGTGGATGTGGCTATAAAAGCGGAGAAAGACGAACTTTTGAAACAGGCTTTGAATGAGTCGGAAATGGTTCTGGCAGATGGCATGCCGATTATCTGGATTTCGAAGCTGTTTAAAACACCTCTTCCGGAAAAAATTTCAGGTTCCGATTTTGTCCCCGAGCTTTGCCGGATGGCGGCACAGAAAGGAAAAAAGCTTTTTCTGGCCGGCGGGGGAGAGGGCGTGGCAGAAAGGGCAGCGGAAAATCTGTTGATGAAATATCCGGGAATTCAGATTTCCGGCTGGTACTCGCCTCCTTATGGCTTTGAAAACCAGCCGGAGGAAATAGAAAAAATGAATGCTGCCATTCATAGTGCCGGACCGGATATCGTTATTGTCTGTCTGGGATGCCCGAAGCAGGAAAGGTATGTGTACGAAAACCGGGATACATATAAGGCGGGCATTTCCATATGTGCAGGGGCGACAATTGATTTCCTGGCAGGAAATGTTAAGCGGTGCCCGGCCTGGATGAGCAGATACGGACTGGAGTGGTTTTTCCGTTTCCTTCAGGAACCCAAGAGGCTGTTCAAAAGATACTTTATAGATGATATTCAAATTTTGAGGATGGTGCTGAAATACAGGCCGGGGAAATCACAATGAAAAAAAGCGGGGAGAAAAGCAGGCTTTGTATACTGATGTGCTGCTCGGACATCAATACCTTTAAAGGCGGCATGGTAACCGTGGTTAAAAATTATCTGGAGTCCCGGGAATGGAAGAGCGTGGATTTTATTTTTGTGGCGACTCACAAAGAAGGCTCCGGTATCGCCAAGGCTGTTTATTTCCTGACTGCATATCTGCGTATTATGAAGCTGCTTCTGTCCCATAAAGTCGATATGGCACATTTACATATGGCTGAGAGAGGAAGCTTTTACCGCAAGGCAATGGTGGAAAGACTGTGCCACAGATTCCATATCCCGGTAATCCTCCATCATCACAGCGCGGAATTTGAAGCTTTTTATCATACGCTTTCGGCGGGAAGAAGAAAATGGGTGAAAAAGGCGCTGGAGGAAGCGGAGCTGAATCTGGTATTGAGTTCCCTTCTGGCAGAAAAATACAGGGAAAAAGCGCCCGGGGCCAAAATAGAGGTACTGTATAACGCGGTTAATGTACCGGAGGAAAATCCTTATACAGGAAATGCTTCAGACATCATTCTTTTAGGAAAGCTGGGACAGAGGAAGGGAACCTACGATTTCCTTCAGGCGCTGAAAGCGGCAGATGACAAGATCCCCCAAAAGACGAAATGCTATCTTTGCGGAGACGGTGAAACAGCAGGCGCGGCCTCATTTGCAGAAGAACTGGGAATCCGGCACCGGATTGCGTATATCGGCTGGGCGGAAGCTGAAAAGAAAGCGGAGTTTTTAGGAAGGGCGGCCATACATGTCCTGCCGTCATATGGGGAGGGACTGCCGATGAGCATATTGGAGACAATGGCCAGAGGGATACCGAATATCAGTACGGATATCGCTTCTATTCCTGAGGTGATAGAGAACGGTAAAAACGGTTTTCTTATTCAGCCGGGTGATAAGGATTCGCTGGCGGAAAGGATGATTTCCCTTTTGAATGATCCGTTGCAGCGGGAAGAATTCAGCAAGAATGGTTTTTCTGTCATACAGGATAAATTTACGCTTCAAAAAAATATAAGAACACTGGAGGCATACTATTGGAGGATTTGGAGAGAAAAGGTTTCCGAAGCGAGGCGGTAAGAAAAGAGATACTCCGATTGAAAAAGAGGAGAAAACGCAGAAGAATCCGCATCATGCTTATTCTGGGGATAATTGTGGTTCTGTGTTCTGCAGTGATTCTGAAATCCGATTTCATTGATAACAAACAAATCGAACTGACATATTACCAGCTCAGCTCGGATCAAATCAATTCTCCTCTAAGGCTGGTTATCATGGCGGATCTTCACAGCGGAACGTTCGGGGAAAAGAATGAGCGGCTGAAAACGCAGCTTCAGGAACTGGAACCGGATCTTATTTTAATGGCGGGAGATATGATAAACGACACGGATTCAGATGTATCCGGGATTGTTGATTTGTGCGGTTATCTGGTAAAGATCGCGCCGGTTTATTACATATTGGGGAATCATGAAGGGAATCTGATGTATACAGGGAAAAAGGTGCCTCTGGATAAATATCTGTATGAAGCAGGCGTCCATTTCATGTATACAAATTATGAAACAATTACGGTGAATGGCAATGTCCTTAAAATTGGGGCAATGGCGGCAAATGCGGAAACCTATAATGAGGAAGATGCGCAGTTTGAGGCGGAATTCGAAGAAGGAAAGGAATACAAAATTCTCATGGCTCATTATCCGGACCTTTTTACAGAAAGACTGCAGTCCGCAAAGGTGGATTTGGGAGTGGCGGGGCATTATCACGGGGGCCTCATCAGAATACCCGGTATCGGAGGTCTGTTTCATTGGGATACGGGATTTTTCCCTGAGTATGCAGGAGGGCTGTATCCATGGGGAGAAGGGAACCTGATTGTGACCAGAGGGCTGGGCAATCATGGGCTGATACCGAGAATCAATAATAAACCGGAGTTGGTTGTTGTGGATATCAGTCCGAGATAAGAAGGGATGGAAGAGAATTATGAAAATAAGTAAGCTGCTTGATTATGTAATGATTGGGATTCCGCTTTTGCTTTCTTTGTTATGCCTGACAGGAATACTGGCACAGGGGAAAAAGAATATTGTGGATACCCTGAAGACAGGGATGAGGCATTTCAAACGCCGTTTCTGGATAATCATACTTGCCGGGGTAATCTATATTGCTTTCTTTGTCCTGTCGCTGGAAATCACAAGAATGACGGAGGCCACTATACGAATCGGCCTGAATTATCCGTCCTCCTCCAGTGGCTTAAATCCTAATAATACCAAGTTCAGCGTTTCGGAGATACTGGATGACGATGTGCTGGAGGCAGCTATTGTGAAGGGCGGTTTTTCCGGTGTGACCGCAGAGGAACTGAAGGGCTGCCTGCTTGTAACACCTGTAGATGACGGAGAAACAATTTCTATTGACCAGTATTATATTTCTACGGAATATAATCTGGAATATGCGGCTTCCTGGAAAACAAGAAGCCTGGATCCGGAAAAGGTAGTCAATTCCGTGGCTGAATGTTATTATGAGAAATTTATTCAGATGTACTCCAGAAAAACCAACATACTGGAAATGGATTTCAGTGATACGGATAATACTGATTATCTCGATATGGCAGATATTATTGATGCAAAGGCTGACAGTGTCCAGACTTATGCGGTGATGCTGCAGGCGGAAAGCCGGAGCTTCCAGTCTGAAGAGACAGGGGAAACATTTACCTCTCTGGAGAAAAAAATCAACAGCTTCAGGGATGTCCAGATAGAAAGATACCGGGCGTTTGTCCTGGAAAACGGACTGGTCAGGGACAGGACACAGTACATATCCAAACTGAATTATATCAACCGGATAAGCAATATTTATTACATGAAGCATCTTACCGCCTATCAGGTAAGGCTGGAAGCGATAGATAAATATGAAAGGGATATGGCCTCTATTGTTTTGGTGCCCACAGAGGATGAAAACAGAGAATTCTACATGTCCCGGACACAGATCGGAGTGGATTATTTTGCAAGGGAAGCGGAAGAACGGCTGTCTCAGGCGACGAAGGAACAGCTGGGGATTGCCACAAATAATTATACGATAACACAGATGCTGAACAGCACCGCTGAGGATGCGAAATACCGGCAGGCCGAAGAAATGCTGTCCGGTCTGGAAAATGAACTCACTTATTATGCACAGCTTATGAAAACGACGCTTCTGGAATATGATAAAAAAACATCGGGGGATTATCTGAGTCTGGTGTATGTAAACAGCCGGGATTTGAAGTTCACAGACCGGTTCCAGGTGAAAAAGGGTGCGGTGTATACGGCGATATTTTTAGTATTTTCCGTACTGCTGATGTTTGTACTTCCCGTACGGGAAAAAAGAAGAAAATAGCCGGGAAACAAAAGCCATTGTTATGGAATGGAGAAGAAGAGGAGAGCAGATATGCAGTCGTTTAATGTTCTTAGATATATTAAAAAATATCAAATCTTTATTGTGGCGGTTTCCCTGCTGGCAGGAGGTGTTTTTTATCTGATAATGCTGAATAAACAGCATTATACCGCAACCGCTGTCATCAGATACACCAATGAACGTGCCGAAGAAGGGCTGGCTCCGGACGGAAGCGATATTGACATCACGGAAATCTACTCCGAAGAGGTTATGTCAAAGGTTTTTGAGCAGATGGGCATGGAGTACAGCGAATTTAATCTGGATGAATTCCGTTCCAGGGTAGTTGTGGAGGAAGTGGTCACACCGGAAATGGAAGCCGTACAGGAAGCAAAAAATGAGGTAGGTGAGGTTGTGGAGGAAAAGCCTACGGAATTCAGCGTCTCCTTTTATGCCACACGAAAGGACAGCCGTGAGCCGGAAGAGTTTTCAAGGCAGGTCCTGGATCATATGCTTGATGCCTATATCGGTTTATACGGGGCACGCCATATCAACGGCGAGGTATCCTCCAATAACATTTCAAAGCTGGATGAGAGAGATTATGACTATCTGGAAATGATTGAAATTATTGATGATTCCGTACAGGGTACGCTGGAGAATCTTTTGAATAAGGCAAACAATAATTATTATTACCGTTCCTCGGACAGCGGATATTCCTTTGCAGACCTGTATCATGAGTTTGATTCCCTGAGTAAGATAGATATAAATAATATTTACGCTTACATATTAAATAACAGAGTGACGAAGGACAAAGAAAAGCTGCTGAATAAGTACAGAAACCGGATTGCCGATTTTTTCAGGAAGAACGGCACTACGGAGGATGAAATAAAAGGAATTCAGGAGATCATCGATTCCTACGTAAATATGATGCGTGAATCGGGAAATACGGACATCAGCTCAGATTATATCCTTGATAATGTACATGAGGGGTATGTGCAGGATGAAAACAATACGGAGCAATGGAATCCTGCAGACAGGAGGACCAGTTATGATACTTTGATGAAGGATTATGTCCGGGACAGAGAGAGCTTTGAGGCTGCTTTGATTGATGTGGCCTATTATGAATATATTATTGAAGTGTTTGAAGGGACGGAACAGACAGGAACCGGAGTGGCCGTAAATATTGAGGAGGAAACCGGGATAGCGGCGGAAACGGAGGAAGGAGAGGAAGAAGAGAAAGAAGGCCGGCCGGCTGAAAATACGGAAGCCGCAGAGGATAATCCGGAGGAGGCCGAAGAAGAAAATGCGGAGGCCGAAAATCTTCCCACAGTAAGCAAGGTAAGCGAAAAAGAGGCTCTTGAGCAGATGGATTCGAGAATGACTTCACTCATTGAGAGACTGGATGAATTATATAAGAAATTGTCTGTGACCAACAGTGAGTATAATGAATATGCAGGAGCCGCCAATATCAGCGTGATGACCAATGTGGTAATCGAACAGCAGTATAAGCTGATGCTTTATGCCGCTTTGATCATTGTTATTTTCGCATGTGTTATGAGCGTCCTGGTTATGGTGGTGGGCCGTTTGCTGGATATCTTTGAATATTATATATACAGAGACAATAAATACGAGCTTCCCAACAGGGAGGGATGCGACCATTATATGGCATCCTTCAGAAAGCTTCTGCCGGATTCTTTCAGCTGTATCACCTTTAAGCTTTCCGATATTCAGCAGAAAAATAATAAATTCGGCAGAGACAAAACAGATGAGATGATCAGGGATTTTGCCAATATACTCAAACAGACCTTCAGCTCAAATGACGACTGTTTTCTTGCAGTAAACGGGATCGGGCAATTTGTGGTTTTTGCAAAGGAGACTTCTGAAGAGCAGGCCGAAGCCTATGCAGGAGTTATCAGGAATGCGGTCATGGATTATAACAGGGATGAAGAATGTAAAATAGAGTTTGAATACGGGATAGCAGAAACAAAGAAAACCGGAATTTACCGTATTAAAGTATTGCTTATGAATTCGCTTTATCATATAAAACCTGCAGAAATGACAGAGTAGAGGAAGGGAGCCGGATATGAAAGGAATCGGAAAAGTAATGGTATCGGCTGTCTATCTTATATTGATGACATTGCTGTACTGCTCATTCACCTTTGAAGATGTAGGTGTTATGGTCGGCGGATATCATATTCTTTACTTTTATATTCTGGGAATCGGGATTGTTCTGCTGGCCTGTATCTCCTTTCTTATAAAACCGAATATCGGCAATGGAATACTGGCATTAAAATATACCGGTATCTTATCTGTTCTTTATTTTGTGAGCATCTTTTTCTCTTTGATTGTCTGGCTGCTGGATATGTCGGAACCCGCAGTCATAGTCAGAGGCGTGTTTGTGGCGGTTTACCAGATAATTGCCGTTCTGACAGCCGCTGCAACCCTTTATCTTTTTGGGGAAAAGGGAGTTTTTATGGATTTGGCCGCCATGTCCCTGACCTATGCCATAGCGGCTGTCAGGGCTGTCCTGCAGGGAGGGATAGGCGCATTTGTTGAGGAATTTATCAGGCTGATGGCTACCTTTTCTCTGGAAACGGGCCCTTTGATGACAATAATGGAAAATGTATCGCTCCAGTTTTCGCTGGCCACCTATATTGTGTATTTTGTGGTTTCGGCAAAAGGGAATAAAAAGAAGCATATAGGGGCCATCCTGCTGGCGCTGGTGTTCTCTGTCATAAGCATTAAGAGAATTGTACTCTTGTCGGCAGGCATAGCCTGTGTCTTGGGATGGCTTCTGCGGTGTCTTCCCAGGGAGGCCGGTAAAAAAGCCACTTTGTTTTTGTGCGGGCTATGCGGTATTGGGGCATATGTATATGTTTGGCTGATAGGCAACGGTTTGTTTAACTGGCTGACGGATATGGGAATCAATACCATGGCGAGAGTCTATATGTATGAGGATATGCGGCAGTATTATGAGCTAAACATAACATATATAGGCAGAGGACTTGGTTTTGTCACTAAAATGATTCAGATGGGAGATATAACGACGCGTGTGGGGGTATCTGATATACATAATGATTTTCTCCGGCAATATATTGAACAGGGATTTGCAGGGTTTATGATATGGGCCTTCGGTTTGTTTTTTATCCGGGTGGGTTATTTTATGAAGAGAAATATCGACCATGGGATCATTGTATTCGCCATTATTTTTAACAGCTATATTACCTATCTGACAGATAATACCTATGTCCTTTTTTTCCCGAACATTACGGTCGCGCTTGCTGTTATGGCATATGAATTTGATAAACAGGCTGAAAAGGAGCGTGCTAAATTATGCAGACAATAAAGAGGCGTATTGGTATCTTTATGCATCAGTTTGACGGCGGGGGCGCGGAACGGATGACGGTGATCCTTGCGAATGCGCTGTATGAAGCCGGGCATAAGGTAACCTTTATCGTCCGGAGCGGCAAAGGGGAAAGCCGGTATCTTCTGAGAACGGAGATACCGGTTATTGATATGGACATTGCGGAGCGTTCAAAGCTTGAGAAAAATATAAGAAATATCCGCAGCCTGGCGGGAGTTTTGAAAGGACAGGAATACGACGTACTGTTCTGCGTTACTGCGGAGATGAGCCAGGTTGCTGCCATAGCCGCCTTTTTATGCCGCAAACGGATTCCCCTGGTGGAGGTACTGCACAATACACTGTCAATGGAAACGCATAGTTTTCAGAAAATCCGGGAAAAAGCCATTCCGCTGCTGGACAGGCAGTTCGATCGCGTGATTGCTGTCTCACAGGGAGTTCGTGAGGACTATCTGCGGGTAAGCAATGCCTCCGGCCAAAAGGTGGTTACGGTCTGCAATCCGGTCATTTATCCGCAGATTTATCAGATGGCACGGGAGGATACCGGACATCCCTGGCTGGTGAAGGAAAGAAAATGGCATACGCTTGTGCTCTCAGGGCGTCTGAGCTATCAAAAAAATCACATGTTTATGTTAAGGGTTCTGAGCCGGCTTTGCAGGGATGAGGATTACCGGCTTATTCTTCTGGGAATCGGGGAGCTGGAAGAGGAGCTGAAGAAAGCGTGCGCCGGGCTTGGAATCAGGGATTCTGTGGATTTTTACGGCTATACGAAAAATCCCTATAGTTTTTATGCGGATGCGGATGCGGTAGTGCTCTGTTCCCGATATGAGGGGCTTCCTACCGTGCTGATCGAGGCATTGGCCTGTGGGGCGCGTATCGTCAGTGTGGACTGCCGCTCCGGTCCTGATGAAATCCTTGCCCACGGGAAATATGGAACACTGGTGGAGCCGGGAAAGGAAGAGCTGTTTGCGCAGGCGGTGAGGGAGTCTTTGAGGGAAAAGCCTGACAAGGATGCCCTGCGCAGAAGGGCGCAGGACTTTTCCCTGGAAAGGTCGGCGGATGGTTATCTGAGAATAGTGGAAGAACTGGTGAACGGAGAGAAAATATGAAGAGGCGGAAAAACAAGGCAGCCGCTGCAACAGGGCTGACGGCAGTGATACTTGTGATAATTCTTTTATTTTTCGCAGTTTATTATTATAACAGGGCGCTGTCAGTAAGGGAGGAGGGGCGTGATTTATTATATCAGCTCAGAGAGGAAACCGTATTTCGTTGGTCGGAAGAAGGAATCACGGAATATAAAGAGGAGGGCTGGTCAACATACGTTATCATATGCAGGGATCAGATGGAGCCGTTAAAAAAGATGAGCATCCATTTCACCTGTGAGGAAGAGCATTTGATTATGAGCTGCAAAGAAGACGGAAGCTTTCAGTCCATGTGGAGGCTGGGGAGCGGTAAACATACGATAACAGTGCCCGAAAACGCATATGCCTTATATATTGCCGTACAGAATGACGATATATCCGGCCTGAAGTTGAAAAACACTTGGAAAATGGAGGCGGAGAGTACATATAAAGGAAAGTATTTATCCGTATTGGGGGACAGCATCAGTTCTTACGAAGGATATATTCCCCAGGGCTTTTATCCGGAATACAGAGCCGGTAGCGGCATGGAGGTAAGTTCGATGTGGTGGTACCAGACGGCTTTGAAGCTGGGGATGAATATCTGCGGCATTAACGGCTGCAGCGGCTCGGGAGTGCTTCCGGCGGGTGACGGTACCGGAGGAAATGAAGAAAGATGTGTCAGTCTGCACACGCCTGAGCATACGCCTGATTTAATTCTGGTCCTGTTGGGGGCAAATGATTTATTCAGGGGGTGTTCTCAGGAAGAGTTCAGAGCGGAATATCGGGAAATGCTTGAGAGGATGCAGACGCGGTACCCGGATGCGGAAATTGTGCTGTGCAGCTATTTCCGTCCGTCCAAAGCATCTTTTGAGGTGGACGAGGCCAATGAGCTTATAAAGAGTATTGGCGAAGAATGCGGACTGAGAGTGATCGAACTGAAAAAAAGCGGTATTGAAGAACGGGATCCCGGAGAAGTCTATTACGATTACGATCCGGAGATAGGAACAGGGATGCATCCGAATACAGAGGGACAATTGCTCCTGAGTAATTATGTATGTCAGGAACTGACAGAAAGGAGATAAGATTGGATAACCCATTTTTTAGTATTATTATTCCTGTTTATAAAACGGAGAAATATCTGCGGGAATGTCTGGACAGCATTTTAAGACAGACCTGCGGGGAATTTGAGGCGATAGTTGTGGATGATGGGTCTCCTGACGGATGCCCCGAAATCTGTGACAGCTATGCCGCGCAGGACAGCCGCATTACCGTGATTCATAAAGAGAATGAAGGGGTGGTCAAAGCGCGCAATACAGCCCTGGGATTGGTAAAGGGAAAGTATCTTGTTTTTGTGGACAGCGATGACTGGATTGACAGTGATATGCTGGAAGTATACAGGGATTTGATTGAGGATAATCGGGCGGACATGGTGATTTCCGGAAATAATTATCTGGAATTTGAGGATAAGACGATTCTTCAGGGATATCCGGTCCATTCCGGGAGATACAGCAAAGACTCATTGAAAACACTGCAGGATAATATGCTGTATTCCGGTACTTTTTATGAGTATTACCTGAATCCGGCTTTTTGGGGAAAGGCATATAAAAAGGAGCTGATAGTCCCCAATATGCTATCCGTAGATCCCGGGATCAGCGTAGGGGAAGATTTGTGCTGTGTTTATGCCTGTCTGCTGAATGCGGAAAACGTTGTGGTATGTGAGAATAAAGGTATGTACCATTACCGGAATATACAGGGAACCGGCAGCAAGGCATACAGGGGAGGCTTTTATGAAAATGCGGTCAGTCTGTTTACTTGTATGGATAGATTGGTAAGGGAGAAAAAGGGAGAAGGGGCAATACCGGCACTTGATTACAACAAGCTTTATGCGGCCTATATGGGGGCGGCATATTATCTGCGTCCCGGAAACGGCCTGAGCTGCAGGGAAAGGAACAGAGAGATACGCAAGCTGCTGGAGTATGACGGCTTCCGCACCGCATTGAACAGAACGGAAGTGAATACGGGAATTACCTTTATAAGAAAAAAAATACTTACGGCCATGCGGGAAGAAAATCTTTTCCTGCTGTATCTGTATATCTATCTGGAAAAAATTTTGGTTAAGGCAGGGGTGTACATGCCTGCAAACGGGGTAACAGTATGAGGACCAAAAGTTCGTTAATCAATATGGCCGTAAATGTGTTCGGGCAGTTCTTTAACCTGATACTGGCCTTCGCAGGCCGCTCCATGCTGGTCAGATATCTTTCCGTGGATTACCTGGGAGTGAACGGGCTTCTGTCCAATATTTTCAATGTACTGTCCGTAACCGAACTGGGAATAGGCACCGCCATGCTGTATGGCATGTATAAACCGGTTGCGGATCAGGATGAGCAGAAGATAACCCGGCTGCTGAATATGTACAGGAGGCTGTACCGCCTGGTTGCGGCGGGGGTAGCCGCGGCAGGAATTGTTTTGCTCCCCTTTCTTGGTTATTTTATAAAGGGCGGTACGCAGATTGCGCATATAAGGCTTTACTATGTGCTGTATTTGCTTCAGACCGTTTCTTCCTATCTGCTGACCTACCGTGCATCGATTATTTTTGCGCATCAGAAGCAGTATATAAGTAATTTTGTTACCTATATTTTTACCGTAGTCAGATATCTCCTTCAGATCATTCTTCTTGCGGCAACAAAAAACTACAGCCTTTATCTGCTTGTCCAGATTATATGCAATATTTTATCCAATTGGGTAATCGCGCGTCAGGCAGGGAAAATGTATCCGTATATTGATAAGGATAAACACAGTCTTCCCACAAAAGAGGAAAAAAGGAAGCTGTATAAAAATATCGGAGCCATGTCCATGCATAAAATAGGAGCTGTTTGTGTGTATAATACGGACAGCCTGCTTATGTCGGCATTTGTGGGACTCAGGAGCGTGGGAATTTATTCAAATTACAGGCTGATTCTTTCCAGCGTTTCCCTCTTTTTCCAGCAGATATTCGCTTCATTTACAGCGAGTGTGGGGAATCTGGGAGCCAGTGAAAAGAGCGGGAAGATATATGAGGTCTACCGGATTTTATATATGGCCTCCTTCCTCTGCTATGGTTACGGCGTTGCAATGATGGCATTATTATTCAGGCCGTTTATTACGCTGACCTTTGGAAAGGAATATGTGTTTGGCCCCTTTGTCGTCTGCCTTATTTTGATGGATTTCTATTTTGGCGGGATGCGGCAGGTCATCATGTGCTTCAGGGATACGATGGGCGTCTTCTGGTATGATCGGTATAAGCCGGTGCTGGAGGCTGCCATAAATCTGGTTTTATCCATAATACTTGTACAGAAATATGAAATTGCAGGTATCCTTATGGGGACTGTTTTAAGCTTCCTGTTCACATCGTTTTGGGTGGAGCCCTATGTGTTTTTTAAATATGCGGTGAAAGAGGGATACCGCAAAAAGCTGAAACGTTTTTTTGGACAGTATTTTCTGAACTTTGTGATTATCGCTGCCGTAACGGCGGCTGTCCTGCTGATTTGCAGCCCTGTACCGGAAACTAATTTTTTCTGGTTTCTTATAAAAGGAATTGCGGGAACAATCTGTTATTTTCTTTTGATGACAGCGGTTTCGTGGAAGAGGGAGGATGCACGGAAGCTGATGTCAGCGGTCTGCGGACGCCTTTCTGATTTGCTTAAGCTGAATTATGGAAAAGCCTTCGGGTATAAATTACTGGGGCTGCGGTTCCTGTGCAGACTGTTCCCTTCCAAGTCCTCTGTGCGTTATTCCATGGAAATGAAACGAAGAAAAGCGGTTAAGGAATGGATTTCTGCATTCTGCGGCAGTATGGAATACGGCGGAGAAAGCATTAAGGATGAAAAGGGAAAAGGCGGTCAGAGGCCGGAGGAAAAAAGAGTCTGGTGTTTTTGGTGGCAGAAACCGGAACATGCGCCGGAGCTGGTAAAAATATGCTTCCGGAGTCTGAAAGAACAGTTCCCGGAAAGAGAAGCAGTGATTATTACAGAGGAAAATATAAGGAATTACATAGAGCTGCCGGATTTTGTGTATCAAAAGCTGGAGGAAGGGAAAATAAGCTTTGCCTTTTTCTCGGATATTCTCCGCATGTCTCTGCTGGCTGAATACGGAGGCATCTGGTGCGATGCCACAATATTTCTTATGGACAGCCCGGAGGAAGAAATGAGAAATTATGAGTTTTATACGGTGAAGGGCAGGAGGGATAAGACTTATGTTTCTGAAAACCGGTGGAGCGGGTTCTTTATAAAGGCGCCGAAAGGCTGTCCGCTTTGCGCAGCATGCAGGGATCTTTTGTGTGCTTACTGCAGGAGTCAGGAGGAGCTGATCGATTATTTCCTGATCGATTATCTCATTGACTTCCTTTATGAAAACGACGAAGCGATCCGGAGTCTGATTGATAGTGTCCCGGTAAACAATCCCGGCTGTCATGAGCTGCAGGGCCTGCTGAATACGCCCTTTTCGGAAAGCGCCGTCAGGAAGACAGCGGAAGAAAGCTGTATATTCAAATTGAATTACAGAGGGGAATTTCAAAAAGAAACAGTCCATCATGAGAAAACCGTATACGGATGGCTGGCTGAAAGGACGGCAGATAAATGAAAATAGTGGATAAATCCCTGACGGATTCAGCAATGCTGCTCAAAAAGAATTACAATGCCGTGGATCTGGCGAAATTTTTAATGTGCTTGTGTGTTGCATACGCGCATATTGCATTTTTTCAGGATATAGCCCCGTTTTGGAATGATTTTGCCACTAAGTATGTTATGCGTCTGACGGTACCCTTCTTCTTTATGACCACAAGCTTTTTCCTTTTTCGCAGGGTTGAGGAGGATAAGGACGGATACCGGCAGATAAAAAAATATATCATGAAATTTCTGCGGCTGTATATTGTCTGGACACTTCTCTATATGCCGGCTGTCATCGTGGATAAGGTGATTAAATATCCGTATGGAGGAATAAAGGAAGGGATCCTTTATGCAGTCACGGATATTTTCCGAGGGGCGTCATATACACAGCTGTGGTTTCTGGCGGCCCTGTGTGTCGGGACTGCTGTGACCGGACTGTGTCTGTATATCCATGCAAAGCCCACTGTGATTGTTTGTTTTGCCTTCGCAGTCTACGCCCTCGGTATCTGGATTCAATCCTACTATGGCCTGTTTTTTGGCTTTTTGTTCATCGCATTAGGGCTGTTTTTTGCAAGAAAAAGCGTGAAATTAAAAGGGATAACCGTAGCCGCGGGCTTTTTCCTTTCCATGGTGATGGGATATATGGAAGTTTTTGTTTTTCCGGTTAATGCGATAACGGCAAATGGTGAAATGTGGTTCTTTCTGATTCCTGCGTCGTTCTTTTTGTTTTATTTTATAACGCATATGGAACTGAAGGACAGAAAAATATATGGAAAACTCAGAGAATTGAGTATGATGTTTTACTACCTTCATATGCTGGTGAATTTTGGCTACCGGTGTATGATTAAGGCCCTTGAGCTGTTATGGAAGAAAGATTTGGTTAACATGTTTGTACAGTATTTAGTGGTGGTTGCGGTTTCCCTGCTTTTATCGGAAGCTGTGCTCAGACTGAGCCGTACACAGAAATTTTCGTGGCTTAAAATTTTATATTAGAGGAGGAGAACAAATGATTGAATCAAAGGCGGATTTAAAAGAATATCTGCGCAGAGACTATCTCGCATCTTATCTGGATCATGAACGTCCCCATATATTCGGAGATGAGGTAATGAAGTATCTCATTGTATTGCGTAAGCTGGAATATTGGACGAACTGCGGGAAAGGAATCATTGGAAAAATATTCCGCTTATATTATACCTATCGGCATAAGCATCAGAATCTCCGCCTTCACTTCGCCGTATATCCCAATTCCTGCGGAAAGGGACTGTCCCTTGCACATTACGGCAATATACTGATTCATGAAGATACCAAAATCGGGGAAAACTGCCGGCTGTGCCAGGAGGTTACGGTAGGCGGAAACAAAGGAAGCAGAGCGGTGGCCACAATAGGGAATAACTGCTTTATCGGTGCCGGTGCCAAAATCCTGGGCGGCATTACCATTGCGGATGATGTGGTTATCGGGGCGAATGCCGTTGTAGTGGAAGATATTACGGAACCGGGAACGACCTGGGGAGGGATACCGGCACGAAAAATCAGCAGCAAAGGGTCAAGGATATATCTATGTCCCAAATTATTTGATGAGCAGGATTAATATTATGAATAAGACGGGAGCGTTGGGATGTCTTTGCGTATTGGTATTTTTTATGTCTGCATGTGCCGGTTTGAAAGGAGAAAATACGGCAGATAAGCCTCTGGCGGGTGAAGAGACGGCACATGAGGAGCGATATGAAGCAGAGGATGCCCAAATCCGGGGGAAGATAATAAGGCAGACGGATAAAGAAGGTTTTTCCGGAAAATCCTATGTGAGCGGATTTACAGAGGATGGGGATAAAATCATATTCACCATAAAGAATGAAAAGGATGGTTTTTATGATCTGGTATTCCGCGCTTCCGGCATAGGAGGAAAAAAAGAAAATACAATTTATGTGGACGGAAGGTGTGAAGGAATTCTCCTGACAGAGGAATCCGATGTTTTTCTGGATTCTGTATTAAAGAGGGTGTACCTTACCCGGGGCGAACATAGGATTACCCTGGAAAAGGATTGGGGATGGCTGGATCTGGACTGTCTGTATCTGAAAGAATCGGCTCCGATGGACGATGAAGTTTATCAGGCGTCAGGGGTACTCGCCGATAAGGAAGCAGATACCTGTGCAGAGGAGCTGATGAAATACCTGTGCGGCATTTATGGAGAGAAAATACTGTCCGGACAGTATAGCTTATATGGGCCGGACGGAAAAGAAATTCAGATGATAAACAGACTGACCGGGGAGTACCCGGCCATACTCGGTATGGATATGAAGGACTATTCCCTGACTGCGGCGGAACGCGGCGCGCAGCCGCAGGTAACTGAGTGGGCGGAGGAATACTGGGAAAAAGGGGGAATTATCGCTCTTTCCTGGCATTGGCTGCTGCCGGACAGATATGTGCGGGGGGAATGGTGGCAGGCATTATATGCAGACGAAACCACCATTGACCTGGAGGCTGTGCTCAATGGCAGGGATAAAGAAGGCTGCGAACTGCTGATGAAGGATTTGGACAGAATGGCCATGGAACTGCAGAAGCTTCAGAAGCAGGATATCCCTGTGCTGTGGCGGCCTTTTCATGAAGCGGACGGCGGATGGTTCTGGTGGAGCCGGGGAGGGCCGGACTGCTATAAAAAGCTCTGGAGGCTGATGTTTGATAAATTTACCCGGGAATATGACCTGCATAACCTGATATGGGTATACAGCGGAATGGGAGAGGAATGGTATCCGGGAGATGCTTATGTGGATATTATCGGTGAGGATATTTATCCTGCAAAAAGCTGTATCAGCGCCCAGGGGGATAAGTTTTTGAATGCTCTGGACTATACAGATACAGTGAAACCGGTTATGCTCTCGGAAAGCGGTTTTCTGCCGGAACCCGAAAATGCGGCCAGAGACGGGATATACTGGCTTGGCTGTCTTCTCTGGGGGGAGGATTATCTGATAAGGGAGCCGGGCTGCGGCGGGCATTCCGATCATCTCTTACCAGGCAGCGTCATTAAAAATTTTTATAACAATGATAAGGTAATTACTCGGAAGGAGCTTCCTGATTTCAAAGAAATAATTGCTTTAAGCGAATCATAGCATGATGAATCATAAGAAATACTTATTGATTTATAAAAATATATAAATGTACATTATCATTTGTTAATAGTATAATCTGGGAGAAAAAAACAAATGAGGTGGATCATGGAATTTTTAAAGAAAAATGGAAAAGGTATTTTATTATGTTTTCTGATTGCATTGGCGTGCCGTCTGCTGGTCGTAGCAGTCGGTGCATTGGAAGTGATAGGGGCACCGGTCATCGCGATTATCGTAGGAATGGTGCTTGCTATATGGATGAAGGATAAAAAAGGCTGCGGTGAGGGGATTGCATTTACCTCGAAAAAGGTTCTGCAGTATGCGGTAATCCTTCTTGGATTTGGCCTGAATCTGGCTACTATCGGCAAAGTCGGGATGACTTCTCTTCCCATCATTGTTTCTTCTATCAGCACATCTCTTTTAGCAGCATTTATTATGTATAAGCTCCTTAGGATTCCCGGGAAGACTGCGGCATTGATTGGCATAGGCTCCAGCATCTGCGGCGGTTCGGCAATTGCTGCAGCAGCCCCGGTAATGGAAGCGGATGATGAAGAAATCGCACAGGCGATATCCGTTATCTTCCTGTTTAACGTGATTGCGGCACTGCTTTTTCCTGCCCTGGGAGGCTGGCTTGGCCTGACTGATACGGGCTTCGGTCTTTTTGCAGGGACGGCGGTAAACGATACCTCATCGGTCACGGCGACGGCATCCACATGGGATACCCTGCATGGAACGAACGGAGCGGTGCTTGAATATGCAACCATAGTAAAGCTGACAAGAACCCTTGCGATTATACCGATAACCCTTGCCCTTGCATTTGTGAGAATGCGCAGAGAGGAGAAGGAGAACCGGGGGGAAGGTAAGACTGTCAGCCTGAAATCCGTATTTCCCATGTTTATTCTCTATTTTGTCGCCGCATCCGTCATTACAACAGTTATTACCTCGTTCTGTTCAGGAACGGCCCTGGCGGCAGCCAATGAGGTCTTTGGCCTGCTGAAGCAGCTGAGTAAATTCTTTATTGTTATGGCTATGGCGGCAATAGGAATGAATACGGATGTGGTAAAGCTGGTAAAGACAGGCGCTAAGCCGATTACGCTGGGATTTGTCTGCTGGATTGCCATTACAATAGTCAGCCTTACACTGCAGTGGGTGCTGGGTTTATGGTGATGGATTTGAAAAACTATTAATAAAACGCAATGGTAATCTCACATTATAGGTGCAGATAAAAGTGATTTTCACTTTTATTCTGTACCTATATTTTTTTAGGATGGAAAAGACCTTGAAGCAAGCAGAATAAATTCAGGCAATGTTGTTTCTTTAATTCGTACTTACGTTAAAAAACGATATTATTGAAAAAAAATACGACAGATAAAAAGAAGAATTAGTAGTAATGTTTAGATTGTATTAACGAAGCGAAGCATAAAAGAAACAGTTGCTGTAGTCCCGTAAGGGAATGGGGCTTCACGGCTGAATATAAAAAAGGAGAGGTTATCATGAAAAGGAAAACAGTAGCAATTGTGTTGAGCGCGATGATGGTAATCACAGCGCTTGGAGGCTGCGGCAGTACCACAGCAAATGTGGAATCAGAAAAGCTGGAAGAAAGTCAGAAAGCGGGTGAGGACAGGACTGCACAGAGTGAAGGTCTTGCTCCGCTTACCTTTGTCCGGGCACAGGATTCCACCGTGGAATCCAGCGTCTTTGCTAAAATGGAAGGCAGTACATATGAGGATAATATCTGGACGGATTTAATCGCAGAAAAATTGGGGTATGATGTTACGTATCTTTGGATCGCATCAGATGGAGATCTCTATAAACAAAAATTCAATGCTGCGATTTCAAGCGGTGAAATTCCCGACATAGCAAGTGTGGGAAAAGAAGATTTGAAAAGATTAGTGGATGCGGATCTGATTGTGGATTTAAAACCCTATATTGATGAATATGCGAGTGATTATGTGAAACAACTGTATGATACGGTTGGGGACAGTGCTTTTGATGCAGTTACCTATAGCGGTTCGGTCTATGGTCTGCCGATTTCCGACTGTGATATTGAGAGGGCGCAGATTCTGTGGCTGCGTCAGGACTGGCTGGATGCATTGAACTTAAGCGCACCTGCAAGCATCGATGAGTTGAAAGAAGTATTGCGTGCATTTAAGGACTATGCGGGAGAAGGCGGCATAGGGCTTGAAATGGGGAACGATTTATATGGGAATCAGTTTGATATAAAGGGAATCTGCAACGCATACCATGCATACCCGACCTATTGGGTGGAGGATAAGGAGGGCAGCCTGGTTTACGGCAGTACGACACCGGAGATGAAGCAGGCATTGAGTACCCTGGCAGAGCTGTATGCAGAAGGACTGATCGATCAGGAGTTTTACGTAAATGATAACCAGAAGGCAGCGGAAGCACTTGTCAACGGGAAATGCGGGGCCATGTACGGATTTCATGCAACGCCTCTGGATTTTCTGCAGACAGTCAAGAATGCCATTCCGGAGGCAGACTGGAAACCGTTCATGATACCCATGGAAGAGGCCGGTGAAAAAGCGGCTCCGGGAATTGAAATGGCAACCACAAGCTGGTATGTGGTCAGTAAGAACTGCGAACATCCCGAAGCTTTAATCCAGTTAATGAATCTCTACTGCGAAAAAGTACTGGATCCGGAAAAGAATGAATATACGGTATATGCAAATCCCGGAAACGGAGTGGAAGGGGTATGGAAACTGGCACCGGTCGGAATTACAAGTACACCGGACAAAAACCAGGCTACAACAAAAGCGATTGCAGAACCGTTAAAAACAGGAGAACCCGGGGACTTGACAGGGGAACAGTATTCCATGTGGGAGTACTGCTATAAGGCTCTGCAGGGCGATGACACCATGTGGGGATGGCTTGGCGTATTCGGTGAAGAGGGCGGACAGAGTATCCTGTTAAAATATCAGGATTCTGAAAATGCGGCACCTGTATATAATAAATTCGTTTCAGCACCCGGTGAAGTCATGACTGCCAAAAAGTCAACCTTGGACGATATGCTGGATCAGACATTCCTTAAGATTATTTCAGGCCAGGAAAAGATAGATGCGTTTGACAAGGTGGTTGAGGAATGGAAAAATGCCGGCGGCAATGATATGACCGCAGAGGTTAACGAATGGTATTCCTCCAATAAATAAAAACTTTAGTGAAATATATCAGGTTACGCTGCGGCAAAGAGCTGTACATACTTAGCTCTTTGCCGGCAGCTAATCGTTGAAAAGCTATGAGAGGTGAAAAAGTGAACCGTAAAAGCAGCAAATACTCCTTAGCCAAATTCAGAAAAGAATTTCCTCTTCACTTGATGCTTTTTCCCGGGATAATATTGATTATAATTTTTAATTATGTGCCAATGGCGGGACTTGTCATTGCCTTTCAAAAATTTATCCCGAGTAAAGGTATGTTCGGAAATCAGGAATGGATTGGGTTAGATAACTTTACCTATGTATTTTCCCTGCCGGGGTTTAAACAGGCAATGGTTAATACTGTTATTATTGCCGCATGGAAAATTGTGCTCGGCCTTTTAGTTCCGGTTGTTTTTGCATTATTACTGAATGAAGTTCATCATATTAAATTTAAAAAGACGATCCAGACGGTGGTATATCTCCCATATTTTTTATCATGGGTGGTTTTGGGAGGAATATTCATAGATTTGTTATCTCCGGGCTCCGGAATCGTTAATGGGATTATAAATTCCCTGGGTGGGGAAAGCATCTTCTTTTTAGGAGATAACAGGTATTTCAAAGGAACCTTAATTGTAACAGATATCTGGAAAACCTTCGGATATAATGCAATTGTATATCTGGCGGCTATAGTGGGAGTGGATACCAGTTTATATGAGGCTGCAGAAACAGACGGTGCCAACCGCCTGCAGCAGATATGGCATATTACACTTCCCGGAATAAGGGGGATCGTCGTACTTATGATGGTATTAAGCCTTGGCAATATTTTGAATGCAGGCTTTGATCAGGTATTTAATTTGTATACAAAAGCAGTCTATGAGAGCGGAGATATTCTGGATACTTTTATTTACAGGCTGGGTCTTATTGATGCGCAGTATGGAGCCGCTACAGCGGTGGGATTATTCAAATCGATTATTTCAACCATCTTTATTTCCACATCATATTACCTGGCGTATAAGTTTTCTAATTACCGTATTTTTTAATGTAATAAACTCAAACTTCGCCCATACCCCTATCCCCTCCGGCCCCTGTTTTCGGGGCTGACAGCCGGCTTGGATTTTCTTCCCCCTGCGCCAGCCGTGCAGGAATCCTTACAGGGGACACTTTCGCTCGGATAAACAGGCAGCGGTACTAAGGCCGCAAAATACGCGGCCTAAGGACCGGCGAGTTTATACGCCCCTTACAGGAAACCCTGCACGGCTGGCGCAGGGGGAAGAAAATCCAAACCGGCTGTCAGCCCCGAAAACAGGGGCCGGAGGGGACAGGGGCATGGGCGAAGTTTGAGTAATAAAAATGCAGGAGTATGTATATGAAAAAAATAAAAAAAGGACGTGCAGTTTTCAGCGTTGTCAATTATATGTTTTTATCATTACTGGCGTTGCTGTGTATTCTCCCCCTGCTGACTATTCTGGCGATGTCTTTTTCCAGCGCCACAGCGGTTGCCGCAGGAAAGGTTACACTATGGCCGGTAGAGTTTACGACAATGGCCTATCAATATGTTATTGAAAAAAAGGAATTCTGGACGTCTCTGTTAAAGAGTGTGGAACGGGTTTTAATAGGGGTGCCGTTGTCAATGATTCTTACAATCCTTATTGCCTATCCGCTGTCTAAGGAGAAAGAGCAGCTTCGGGCAAGAGGCGTCTATGTGTGGCTGTTTTTCTTTACCATGCTGTTTTCAGGCGGGCTGATTCCCGGGTACTTACTGATAACCAATCTTCATTTAATGGACACCATATGGGCATTGATACTTCCCACCATTCTGTCTGTATATAATATTGTTCTTATGATTAATTTCTTCCGAGGAATACCCAAAGAATTGGAGGAAGCAGCGATTATAGATGGGGCCAGCCATTTTACAACATGCTTCCGTGTATATGTTCCGTGTGCCAAACCATCGATTGCGACACTGACTTTATTTTCATTTATAACACAATGGAACAGCTATTTTGACGGGCTGATATTTTCGAATTTCCCTTCCAGTTATCCGCTGGCCTCTTATTTGTATACGGTGGTTGTGAAAAGAGATTTAAGTCTGCTGAGTATCGATGAGATAAAGCTGCTGTCTGTTGTGGATGACAGGACTATCCGCTGCGCGCAGATATTTATTTCACTCATTCCGATCATGCTTATCTATCCTTTTGCGCAGAAATATTTTGTAAAAGGCATGACGGTCGGATCAGTAAAAGGGTAAGGGAAAGCTGGAAAATATGAAAATAACAGAATGTAAAACGAATCATTATGTAAATCCTTTGGGATACTACTTTGAGAATCCGGTTTTTTCATGGAAGGTCACGGATGCCGAGGGGAAAAAGATGGTATCTGCAAGAATCCTGATTGCAGCGGATGAAAGGATGGAGCAAAGAATTACAGATACGGGATATCAGACGGATATCAGCTCTCTGGCGGCGCCGGTTATGATGAAAATGAAGCCGAGGACAAGGTATTACTGGACGGTATGTGTCCGTACCGATGCGGATGAGGAGGCTGTCAGCGATGTGCATTGGTTTGAGAGCGCTAAGGAAGGGGAGAACTGGGAGGGAAAGTGGATAGGCTGTTTGACGGAAGGCAAGGAAAGCCCTGTATTTTATAAGGAGATAGAGATTGCCAAAAGGGTCAGCCGTGCACGGTTATACATAACGGGCCTCGGGCTGTATGAGGCTATGTGGGACGGAAACAAGATTGGTGAAGAGCTGCTGACGCCTTACTGTAATAATTATAACAGCTGGATTCAGTATCAGACCTATGATGTGACGGACAGGATACAGCAGAGCGGAACCTTGTCCGTAATGCTTGGCCCGGGCTGGTATAAAGGGAGATTCGGATATGCCGGAAATTGGGAAAAAGGATATTACGGCGATAGTTTTAAACTGTTATCCGAGCTTCGTATTGAATATGAGGACGGTTCGGAACAGATCATCGGAACGGATGACAGCTGGAAGGTAAGGACATCCAATCTTGTGTTCTCCGGAATTTATGATGGGGAATGGAGAGATGATACAAGAAAAACCGGAGAGGAGGGCAGCGCAGTCTGTGTGGAAGCGCCCAGGGGAAAGTTGACGGCCAGGCTCAGTACGCCGGTAACGGTGAAGACAGAATTTCCGGTTGAAAGCCTGATTCATACGCCTGCGGGTGAAACGGTGCTGGATCTGGGCCAAAATATAACCGGCATTTTTTCACTGCGTGTAAACGAGCCTGAAGGGACGGTAATACACATACAGACAGGTGAGATACTGCAGCAGGGAAACTTTTACAGGGATAATCTGCGGTCGGCGCGATCGGAATATTTTTATATTTCCAACGGTACGGAGCAGATAATTACTCCTCATTTTACATTTTATGGATATCGTTATGTGAAAATAGAAAAGACCCTCTGCGAAGATCCGGCAGAAGCTTATGCGGTAATGGAAGGAGAAAAAAAGGATGTTATCTATACTCCGATGCCGGATAGCGTGAAAGATAATTTTGTCGGCCTGGCGGTTTATTCTTCGCTTCCGAGAACAGGGAGTCTGGTTACCGGCAATCCTTTATTGAACCGGCTGATTTTAAATACGGAATGGGGACAGAAGGATAATTTTGTGGATGTGCCCACAGACTGCCCGCAAAGGGATGAACGGATGGGATGGACCGGAGATGCACAGGTGTTTTCCGCTACGGCATGCTATATCAGGGATTGTTATTCTTTCTATTACAAATATATATTTGACATGGAAACCGAGCAAAAAAGCCGCAGGGGGATGGTACCGAATGTGGTGCCGGCCTTTGATGTGGACAGTACGTCCTCTGTCTGGGGGGATGCGACAACCATCATACCCTGGAATATGTACCGTTTTTATGGAGATACCGGCATATTGGAAAAGCATTACGGCAGTATGAAGGCCTGGGTTGACTATATGACGTCGGTCAATGAAACAGCAGAAGGGAAAAAAGATGGATGGCGCAGGGCCGTACATTACGGAGACTGGCTGGCTCTTGATGGAGACGGCGGCACAGAAGGCGTGAAAGGCGGGACGGATGACGGATTCATTGCCGATGTATATTACCGGTTAAGCACGCAGCTGACGGCAAAGACCGCCCGTATTCTCGGGAAAACAGAGGATGCTGAAAAATATGAGGCTTTGTCAGACAACATTTTAAAGGAAATCAGGGCGGAATATTATTCTCCGAACGGACGGAGCTGTGTCAATACACAGACAGGCTATTTACTGACTTTACGCCATGGGTTAAGTAAGGACAGGGAAAGAACCGACATTGATTTAAAGAGGAGCTTTGAATCGAATGGAAACCGGCTGCAGACAGGCTTTGTCGGGACGCCGATTCTTCTGGAAGAGCTCACGAAGGCCGGGATGAGCGATCTGGCATATCATCTTTTGTTAAATGAGGATTATCCGGGATGGCTGTATGAGGTTAAGCTGGGAGCCACGACTATCTGGGAGAGATGGAACAGTGTTTTGGCAGACGGAAGTATCTCTTCCACAGGGATGAACAGTCTGAATCATTATTCCTATGGAGCCGTTGTGGAATGGATGTATTCGTATATGGCGGGTATCAGACAGGCGGAGGATTCTGTCGGATTCCAAAAAGTAATATTGGCGCCGGTACCGGATCCTCGTGTGGGACAGGTGGCGTGTGAGTATAATTCTGCATCCGGTTTGTGGAAATCCGCCTGGAAATTCGAAGATGAATGTCATATCCGGCTGGCATTTTCGGTCCCGTTCGGGTGTGAGGCTGTTCTTTATCTGCCTCTGGCACCGGCTGAAATTTTTGCGGATAAAAAGAATCCCATTTTTGAATGTGTACGGGAAAACGTCTGCTATCTTACAGCGGGAGAATATGAGATTACATATAAGATCAGGGAGCCGGAGAAGGACGCGGAAGAGGAATAATCCTGTTCAGGCAAAATATTTCTGCAGTATTATTTTGCCTGAACAAACACGGTACAGCTCATGACTGGCGGTGCTGCATGATATTCCTGAACTGCAGGGGAGTGATACCGGATATCTGTTTAAACTTATGGATGAAATGCGAAGAACTGTTGTAGCCCACGGTCAGCGAAATATCCAGGATGGATAATTGTGTTGTGGCTAACAGGTTTTTTGCATGGTTAAAGCGTAACTCATCAATATAGGATTTGAAGCTGCGCTGAAAGCATTTTTTAAATGTCTGGCAAAAAAAGGTATGCGAATAAAAGGATAAATTAATGATATCATTCACCGACATGGAAAATATTTCAGGGCGCTGGGTTTCCTGTAAAAAGGCCTCAAGCCAGGCGGGACAATTGATCTGCCGGGAATAAAGGTTCTCGAAAAAGACGCCTAATATCTCAATGATAACGGAGAGGACACATTTCTTGTAGGTTTCCCGCATGTCGTCATTTTTAGCGAGGATGTAATTTACTTCCAGCTTACGTGCCTTTTTCACAATTACAGTGAATTCATCATAGCTGAGATTACATTTTTTTTCAGAGGCATCTTTCATTAAAAAATCATATAATTCTTCGTTGAATAAATTAAGGCAGATCTGTCTGAGCTGCTCACGGGTGATGTATAAATCTATATGCTCATGATCCTTGCTCAGGTCGGTAATGCTGTGCAGGGGAAGATGATTAAGGAAAAAAACATCCCCGTTGACAATGGTTTCAGAGACACCGTCTACCGTATTGACCGCTGTGCCGTTAGTGACCAGAACAAACTCACAGTTTACGTGGACGTGTTCCGGAGCCATGAGGTGATGGGTGTATGCAGTCAATACTTCATTCTCAAAAATAAGTTGTTTATACATGGCATCTCCTTTGCATATTGCTGCTAATTTGAAAAATATCATAACGGCGAAAATATGTCAATGAGATAGTTGAATTAACTGTGTTTCAAGTGGTGGTTAGATTAGAAAGAGTTGAATATATTTTTTAGGAATAGGTATGAGTCGGGGACGAATCATGCTTTTTTGAGCAATAGTAATAGATAATTTTAAAAATATACGTTATAATACAATTTAAGTGAACTAAATAAGCAATGCTTTGTTTTCAAATAGGAGAGTCTTATGACAGGTGATTGGTTTATACATGATATCAGTTGGAGTACACTCTTTTTGGAGTGAATACTTATGCCGCAGGTATTCAACAGAATGACAGAAGATATATAACAAAATATTTTCCCATGTCTCCGTTTGTGATTGAAAATATGCTTTTAAATCATGGCTCTATGGGGTGTTATCAGCAGGGATATAGAACAAATAGGATTAAGTGGATAAGTTTTGACTTTGTATGATTTGTGACAACAGTGTTGACACAAATTTGAAAGGTGGTAGATTTTGATAAAAAATGAAATCTCAGCAGCAGGTAATCTCATCCAGATTATTATTCAATCAAGGCAGAATGCGCTGAAAAAAGTTAATGAAGAGTTGATTCAGATGTATTGGAAAGTGGGAGAATACCTGAGTACGGAATCCACGAAAGTATCATTTGGGGATGCTTATATAGATACAGTCGCAGAAGAGGTTCAAAATGCTTTTCCTGGAATTAAAGGATTTAACAGGCGTGGTCTCTATCGTATGAAAAAATTTTATGAAACTTATGTAGATGATGAATTTGTGACAACACTGTTGTCACAAATAAGCTGGTCAAACCATCTAGCTATAATTTCAAAAGCGAAAACATCCGAAGAGCGTCATTTTTATATAATGCTTTGTATAAAAGAAAATTATTCGGCCCGAGAACTATCACGCCAGATTGACAGTGGATATTATGAACGATATATGTTATCCAAGGAAAAACTGTTACCTGAGCCGATAAAAGGATTAAAAGAAAATCCTTTTCTGGATTCTTATGTGATAGAATTTCTGGATTTGCCATCTAATTTTAAGGAACCTGATTTAAGAAAGGGCCTGATTAGAAATATGAAGGATTTTATTCTGGAGGTTGGCAGGGATTTTACGTTCATTGATGAAGAATTCCGAGTTCAGGTTGGCGGTGAAGATTATAAGATCGATCTGCTGTTCTTTCATCGGGGATTACAGTGTCTTGTGGCGTTTGAATTGAAAATTGGGAAATTTAAGCCAGAATATATATCGAAAATGGATTTTTATCTGGAAGCGCTTGATCGACAGAAGAAAAAGGAAAATGAGAATCCGAGTGTCGGAATGATATTATGTGCATCTAAAGATGATGAAGTGGTTGAGTATGCTATGAGCAGAACATTGTCTCCAATGATGGTTGCAGAGTATCAACTCCAATTGCCGGATAAGAATGTATTGCAGAATAAATTGCAGGAATTGATTAATATGCCTTTATTAGAAGAAGATGAGTAAATATTGGCATTTAAGAATATGGTGAAAAGCTTACTTTAATATGTCGCTTAAAGTGCCAGATGGAACTTTAAATGGCACTTTAGAAGATAAATATTGTCAGTGATCGAGAGTGATAAAGACATGATAGAGTACATTAATGAGCAGAAAATGTGGAAATGGGTTGAACGCTAAAGATGCAAAATCAGTGAAAAACAGGGAAGAAAGATGAACCAGGTACTTGTTTCCATTAAAGTACCTGGTTTTGTTATGCGGAGAATTCAGAACTTCAGAATATTCTAAAAATGGAGGAGGATCAAGAAGAGGATTTTTCATCACTGTTAAAAAGACAGATAGGAAAATCTGATTTAAATGCCCCCAATTTATTTTTTTAGATATTTGACAAGAAGATAATCGAAAGATGTTCCAGGAGTATATGAAATACCTGTTTTCTTTTATAAAAAGAAAAGTTATCCGAAGAATCATGAAGTGTATCCGTATCTGAACTTTCCAGAGTTACAGGATTATCAAAAGATAACAGTTTTCCGGCAGCAGTTCCCGTGAGGAAATTATAGAATGGGTAAATAGTCTTGGACTGGATATTACTGCGGAATAAAGAGAGGCGGTGTATTGGCGGCAGGCAATGTAAAATTACAATGTATTACAGATGGAAAAAGCTATTGCTGATACCGGAAACTTCAATAGAAAAAAGTTATGGATATATATTAAATATAAGAATTTGCTGCTAGTAATGAACCATGTTAAATTAAAAAAGGAAAAGGGCAGCCGAATGTATTTACTGTTTATTATCCCGTATTCCCTGCTCACCGACGGAATTGTTAATGGAATCATATAAAGTGTCCTGAAATAAAAAGCAGAGGTAGAACATGCAGCAGGAAAATCTGATGGGTACTATGCCCATTCCGCAATTAATCATTAAGACATCTATTCCCCTGATTATATCCTTATTGGTGAATAATCTTTATAACCTTGTGGACAGTATCTTTGTTTCCAGGGTCAGTGAAGAGGCGCTGACGGGAATAGCGCTTGCCGCACCTTTACAGATGATTATGATTGCTTTGGGCTGCGGGCTTGCCGTAGGCCTGAATGCAATGGTATCAAAGGCTCTGGGCGAAAAGAAACAGGAAGAAGTAAAAAAGACAACATCAGCAGCCATTGTTATGGCTTTTGGGGCGTATCTGATTAATGCAGCTGTCTGCCTGCTGGCGGCAAAGCCGTATTTTGCGTGGCAGGCGGGCGGAAATGAGACAATTGCTGAATACGGCAGTGTTTATATCCGTATATGTATGCTCTTTTCCTTTGGTCAGATGATACAGTGGGTTTTTGACCGGCTGCTCATTGCCACAGGAAAGTCAACACTTTTTCTTGCGACGCTTGGAACCGCATCTATAGTGAATCTGATCCTGGATCCGATACTGATATTCGGGTATTTCGGTTTTCCTGCCCTGGGTACCGCAGGGGCCGCCATAGCAACGGTTACGGGACAGATTGCAGGAGGGCTTCTGGGAATCTGGCTGAATATAAAGAGGAATAAGGAAATACCCATACATTTTACGATACATATTTCAGGCAAATATGTGGTGAATATCCTGAAAGTGGGAATACCAACGGCTATTATGCAGGGAATCATGTCCGTCATGGGAATTTTTATTAATACCATATTGTATCAGTTCTCATCGACGGCCGTTGCCGTTTACGGAATTCTCATAAAGGTGCAGAATATAGCGCAGATCGCTGTTCATGGAATGAATAATGCATTGATACCGATTATTGCATATAACTATGGCGCGAAAAAGGAAGGGCGGATTCGGGAAACCATAAAATGTGCGTTCCTGTATGCATTTATTATTATGTCAGCCGTTCTGGTATTGATGGAACTGATACCGGATAAGATACTTCTGCTGTTTGATGCGTCGGAACAGATGCTGCGGATCGGGATTCCGGCAGTCCGGTTCATGTCTCTGAGCTTTTATATCGGAACCATCGGTATAATATTCGCAGCGGTGTTCCAGGGCTTCGGAAACGGAAGCTACAGCATGTATCTTGCATTTTCGAGACAGGCAATCCTTTTGGCCCCGCTGCTTTTGCTGGGGGCATGGCTGAAACAGCTTCATTTGGTATGGCTGTCATTTGCCGTAGCGGAAGCGATCTCCATTCCGTTCGGAATACTGCTGTACAGGAGAATTGGAAAAAACGGAAAACCTCCGGAAACGGAATATGAGGAAACGGGATTCCGCTATGAAAATTAACTCACTCCGCCGGGGTCTCCAGAAATTCCTTCAGGACATCTATAAATTTTCCGGCAGGTTTGGAAAACAGCTGGTACTTTTTCCAAATGATGCTCATTTCATTCTCCAGTTTTGGGGCTAAGGGCCTGAAACAGAGAGTGCTGTTTCCGGTGGTGTTGATTATCCCGTCAAGCCCGATGGCATATCCCAGGCCTTCTTCAACCAGCAGGGATGCATTGAAAATGAGATTGTAGGTTGCGGCTATGTTCAGCGCCGATGCCTCACAGTTCAGCCACTGTGTTAACTGGCCTCCGCGTTCTTCCTGCTGTGACAGGATCAGAGGTTCTTCCCATAAATCTTCCGGCCCGATTGTTTCTTTTGAGGCAAGAGGAGAATCCTTCCGCATCAGTACGCCCCACAGGTCTGCTGCAGGCATTTTCAGGGCATTATATTTAACAAGGTCTACTGTTCCGAATACAATGCCGAAATCAAGCAGGCCTTTGTCCAGCTGCTCCAAAACAAAAGGGGCGTTTCCGCTGGATATATGGTAACGGATTCCGGGACAGGCTTCCTGCAGCTTTTTAGCGGCCCGTGCGATAAGACGTACGCTGTCGGTTTCACCGGTTCCGATATAGATATCTCCCATAACGATATCATTGGTAAGGGTTACTTCTTTTTCCGTCTTTTTTACCAAATCTAAAATTTCCTCTGCCCGTTTTCTTAATATCATGCCTTCCTCGGTCAGGGTCACTTTCCGGGAACCCTTTGTGCCCCGGATCAGAAGCTGCTTACCCAGCTCTTCCTCCAGGTTTTTTATCTGTGTGGAAAGTGTGGGCTGGGACAGATGCAGGGATTCGGCAGCCCGTATAATGCTTTGTTCCCTTGCAATTGCAAGAAAATACTGAAGTACCCGTAATTCCATTTGTTCTCTCCTTATTGTACTGCATGTTTGGCGCGCCATACCCGGATCGGAGAAAGAAGCGCCGCCGCCTTCGATATTTTTATGGATAAAATCAGTTTACCATAGATAATGCCGGGATGCATTTATAAATTATCCGTTTTATTCGGGAATTGCGGATGAAGAGAAGGGGTGAACTGTTGAGGCGGCAGACAGGAATCTGTATTTTTACATGGAAAGCCCGACAGGGATATGATAAAATTGCACTGTTACACCCGGCAGGGGATTATTATAACAGGAAGGCGCAAAATAAAATGAAATTACTCATCACAGGAGGAACGGTATTTGTCAGTAAATTTACGGCATCATATTTCGCAGGCAGGGGACATGAGGTTTATGTATTGAACAGAGGGACAAGGCCGCAGGCGGAAGGCGTTAATTTAATAAAAGCAGACAGAAATTCGCTTGGCAGCACCTTGAACGGAATGTATTTTGATGCCGTGATTGATGTCTGCGCATATAAGGAAGCCGATATTAACAATCTGCTTGATGCGGGAATAAAGTTTGATGATTATGTATTAATCAGTTCATCCGCCGTTTATCCTGAAACACTGCCCCAGCCATTTAATGAACGGCAGCCAATAGGAAAAAACAGCATCTGGGGGGATTACAGCTCCGGCAAGGTGGGTGCAGAAGTCTGCCTTACTTCAAGATACCCCAATGCATATGTGATAAGGCCGCCATATTTATATGGCCCTATGCAGAATTTGTATCGTGAACCCTTCGTGTTTGAGTGTGCCGAATTAAAACGTAAGTTTTATATTCCCGGAGACGGAGAAATGAAACTGCTGTTTTTTCATGTTGAGGATTTGTGCAGATTCATTTACATCATTTTAAAACAGCATCCGGATAACCATATCTTCAATGTCGGCAATACTCGGCCTGTCTCCATCAACACCTTTGCAGAATTGTGTTATCGGGCTGCAGGTGCGCCTTTGGAAAAAGTGTTTGTTAAGGATCACCCTAATCAGCGTGATTATTTCAGCTTCCACAATTACGAATATCTTCTGGATGTGTCGCTGCAGAATGAAATTATGCCGGAGCAGAAGGATTTATACTGTGGCTTGAAGGAATCCTATGAATGGTATAAAAGCAATAAAGAGGAAGTCAGGAAAAAGCCTTACATAGATTTTATCGACAGGAATTTTCAATGACAGCAGTGTATGTGAGCGGATGATGGGACGGAGAATGGCTCTGTTCCGAAGATATAGTGTTTCATAAAGAGGATATTCCGAAGCGGGCGGATAGGTAAATCGCTGCTTTTGGAACATCCTCTTTTTTATATTATGAGAAAAGGAAATAAGAGTGGAAATTTCTATGTATTTGATATATGCATAGGAAATAGCTATATAAATACATCAAATATAAGTATTTGCTATCTGTATGCGTGCCTGCTATGATAAAAACAGTTAAAGCTGCACCGAAATTCGTTCAGACAGTGCTTGCTTTTATATCAGAAGCATATTATTTACGCAGGTTAGAATATTTCTAACGGCTCTTGCCTTATCGGCTGCTTACACATTGTCTCTGAAAAATTATAAGGAAAGAAGGAAAAGAAAACATGAAAGAAATCAGACAGGAATATTTAACAGGTGAACGTGCACTTTTCCAGGGAAATAATCTGAAAATTTATGATACTATTTTTGCGGACGGGGAATCGCCGCTGAAGGAAAGTCATGATATTGAACTTTTCGGCAGCATGTTTCAGTGGAAATATCCGCTGTGGTACAGCAAAAATATTCTGGCGGAAAATTGTACCTGGCTTGAAATGGCGCGTGCGGGAGTATGGTATACGGACAATATCACGGTGAAAAATGCGGTCATCGAAGCACCGAAGAATTTCCGCAGGTGTCATGGTTTGGTGCTGCAGAAGGTGGATTTGCCCAATGCGGCTGAAACGCTGTGGAACTGTGAAGGGGTTGTGATGGATCAGGTTACCGCAAAAGGGGATTATTTTGCGATGAACAGCCGGGATATGGAGCTTCATGATTTTACGCTGGTTGGAAATTATTCCTTTGACGGGGTGAAAAACGCAGAGATCCACAACGCAAAAATGCTTTCCAAGGACGCTTTCTGGAACAGTGAAAATGTGACGGTATATGATTCCTTTATTTCAGGGGAATATCTGGGCTGGAACGCAAAGAATCTGACCTTGATTAACTGTACCATAGAAAGCCTGCAGGGAATGTGTTATATAGAGAATCTTGTCATGAAAAACTGCAGGCTGATTCATACTGCTCTGGCTTTTGAATATTCCACAGTGGACGCGCAAATCCAGGGAAAAATAGACAGTGTACTTAATCCCTCGGGAGGGATCATCCGAACGGATGAAATTGGGGAACTGATAATAGAAAAGGATAAGGTGGATCCGGGAAAAACAAGGATAATCTGTCAAAAAGATGGAAAATTCGAAGGATGTGTATGCGCATAATCGTCATGCCGGGGCTTCTGTTCTATGTATGAAGCGGCGGATGTTTATTCATACTAAAAGAAGTTATGAACGAAAAAACAGAAAAGGAGGGATAGAGATGCAGTTTGATTTTGACCGGATTACTGACCGAAGAAATACAGGCTCCCTGAAATGGGATGCTGCAGAGGCAGAGCTTCCCATGTGGGTGGCCGACATGGATTTTCAGACGGCTCCGGCTGTGCTGGATGCGCTTCGGCATAAATTACAGAGCGGTATATTTGGCTATTCCATAGTGACGGAGGAATGGTATCAGTCGATTATAAGCTGGTGGAACAAGAGGCATGGCTTCCGGATGCAGAAGGAATGGCTTATTTTCTGTACCGGCGTTGTCCCCGCGGTGACCTGTGCCGTAAAACGGATGACGAATGTTGGGGATAACGTGGTGTTACAGACGCCGGTTTACGATATTTTTTTCCATTCCATCGAAAATCATGGCCGCCATGTACTGGAAAACAGGCTGAAATATGAAGGAGGAGAATACAGCATTAATTTTGCCGATCTGGAACAGAAGCTGGCGGATCCTTTCACGACCTTGATGATACTCTGCAATCCGCATAACCCTACGGGGAATATATGGAGCAGGCAGGATTTGGAGCGTATCGGTGAACTCTGCCGCAGATATCACGTGACAGTGCTGGCGGATGAAATCCATTGTGACCTGACGGTACCCGGCAGCGATTATGCCCCCTTTGCCGCTGTCTCCGAAAGCTGCCGGGACAGCAGCATTACCTGCATTTCCGCGACGAAAGCCTTTAATATGGCGGGACTTCAGACGGCCGCTGTGGTAATACCGGATGAGAGGATCCGGAATATTATGCTCCGGGGGTTAAATGCGGATGAGATTGCGGAACCGAATTCCTTTGCCGTGGACAGTGTGGCTGCCGCCTTTGGAGAAGGGGAGGAATGGCTGGATGCCCTGCGGGAATATCTGGCTGAAAACAGAAGGTACGCAGCAGCCTTTTTACAGAAGGAACTGCCGCAGGTAAAACCGGTGGATTCAAAGGCAACCTACCTGCTGTGGCTGGACTGTACGGGAGTGCTGGGAGATGCGGCGGAACTGGGACAGTTTCTGCGCCGGGAGACGGGGCTTTATCTTTCTGCCGGAATTTCATACAGAGGAAACGGAATACGATTCCTGCGCATGAATCTTGCCTGTCCCAGGGAACGGCTCACTGAGGGGCTTAACCGGCTGAAAAAAGGTGTGGCAGCGTATGAGAACTGGGCTGTAAAACAATGCTGATAAAGCGTATATACGGAAAGAAACGGGAAATAGGATGAGAAAAGTGATAGCAGTTGTGTGCGCGTTTCTCCTGTTTTTGTCTGCCTGCAGTACCTCTTCCGCGACGGGAAGTGGCGCTGCGGATGTCAGCGCGGACGAAGTTCTGGTTATGGACGAGGCCCGAAGTACAGCAGCTGAATCGGTAAAATCGACAGCGCTGAATGAAAACCGGGACAGAGAGGAAACGGATATAAGGAATACAGACAGAGTAAATGTGCAGATAGGAAACGAAAGCTTTACGATAATCCTCTATGATAACGATGCTGCGGCCGCTTTTGCGGAGATGCTTCCGCTTACATTAGATATGAGTGAGCTGAATGGAAATGAGAAATATTTTTATCTGGACAGCGATTTACCGGCAATGGCGGAACCTGTGGGAGACATACGGAACGGGGATTTTATGCTTTATGGAGCGAATTGTCTTGTGCTGTTTTATGACAGCTTTTCAACCGGTTACAGCTATACAAGTCTCGGAAGGGTGGAAAATCCGGAAGGACTTTCGGCAGCATTGGGAAGCGGCGGTGCGGTGATTACTTTTCGGAAAAATTGATGAATGCGCTGAACGGCATACCGGTAAATTAGTGATGACGATTTACTGCGGAGCATGCGGCAGAAGTATGCGGATCCTCCATGAAAGAGGTTGACTCATGGCAAGCAAATGTGAGAAGATAGTTTTACAAGATTGTACACTTCGATTTGACGAGAGGCCGGAGCCTGAAAATGTAAGGAGGAAATCCATATGGATTTATTGGAACAATGCCGGATTTGGAACGAAAATGATGAATACCAGAAGATTATAGACGCGATTGAAGCTATCCCGGAATCGGAACTTACCCCGGAGCTTGCCAGTGAACTGGCCCGTGCTTATAATAATGCGGCCGATGTGGGGGACAAGGAATATTTTGAAAAGTCCGTCAGTCTGCTAAAACCTTATGAGGAATATTTTGAGGGAGATCACTGCTGGAATTTCCGGATAGCCTACGCTTATTATTACCTGGATCAGGAGGGGCTGGCCCTGCATTATTTTGAGAATGCACTGGAAGCCAGGCCCGGTGACGAGGATACTATGGAGATGATTAAGGCATGCCGCAGCTGCCTGGCCTGTCCCCATTTTGACAAAAGCTTTCGGGAAAGGACGGAGGAGGCCTGGGCCGCCTTTGTAAAGGAAGAGGCAGAGCTGCGCAGCCTGATGGATCAGAAGGATCAGGAGCAGGGAGGAAACCGGATTCTCAAAAAATGCGGTGACATCCTGCATCTTGCTTTTAAGGATATCGCTTTTGAACTGGGCTTTAACGGGACAAAATATGAGTTAATCCTAACCCCGGAGGGAGATAGGGCCAGGCTGTTTGAACTGGTTTATTTCCGGCGTCATGTGCCGGAGCCTGTTTTGGAATACTGGAATATCTGGGTAGGACGTCAGCCCGGCCATGGCTTCGGCCTGCACCGTGACGGATGGGAAGTATCGGATGATGAGGTACAGGTATGGGCGGAAAAGAAGGACGAGCAGAATGTCAGCCTGGCCCTATATTGTGAAAAGCTGCTTCCGCTGCTTAAAGAGAAAGAGGAGATGGCATGGTGGATGCTGTATACCCTTACCGATCAGGTTCTGGGTGAAATCCCCGCAATCGCCCATATTTATGGTTTTGAAGTTTTGAAGGAGCCTAAGGAAGAACAATCCATAATACTGACAGATTTACCCGGGGAAATGGAAAATATGGGGATAACTGTTTACAAAGATGCGGACAGTTATCTGGAAAACTGCTACTCCGCCTATGAACTGGAGCCCAGTGATGATCCGGAATCAGACTGGCGGCTGGATGTGTTTGCCGGGGCTACCCGCTGTATCCCGCTTCTGAATGAGTACCTGAACAATGAAAGCAGTGTGATGGATGCTTTTCATAAGGACGGCGCGGTGCCCGGCTTTTTCTGCTATCCTACAGATGACTTTACAGGCGAAGAGCGGGCGAAAAATATGCTGGATTTCCGGGATGCCCTGGAAGAAGCGGTGCTGGAAAAAGCGGGAGAGGACGCGGTCACCTTCCTGGGCGGAGCCAGCGGCCTGTACTGCGGCTATCTGGATTTCATCGCTTGGGATTTACCAGCAGTGATGGACGCGGCACGGGAATTCTTTGAAGCAGGCCCGACGGCATGGGGCAATTTCCATACTTTCCGCCGGAATGTATCTGCCGTACGGCTGTATTACCGGGAAGAGGCTGAAGCGGAGACAGAGGAATAGATAGAGGAAGGGCATAAGTGACTGGAAAATCACTTATGCCTTTTTCTGGTACTTTATTTTTCAGGCTTTGTTTCAAACTGCCTGATTACCGCTTTTACAAGGGAAAGCGCATCCCTGCCGTCTTTCGGGTATGTAACCGTGCGGTAACGCGGGGTGATAAAGATTTTCTGATCATCAATTTTCCTTTTCCAATATAACTGCAGGATAAAATCTTCAATGGATCGTTCCAATTGCTGGCCGTCCATAAAAATTGCGAGAATAAAACTATCGTCATTGATTCTTGCCGCGACTGTGTCATCAGGGAAGCAATCCGTTATATTCTGCCTTAACTGCATTAAATACGTTACGAGTTCCTCCCGATCCATATTTTTTGTAAACCTGCGGAAATTTCCCAGCTGCAGCTCCAGGATGCACAGATGGGAATCGGGATTTTTAGTTAAGCGGTTATTCGTAAAGAGCAGAAAGCCTTCCATGGTAAAGAGCCCGCTGTCTGCATTTGTATATTTGGCAATCTGTAATTTCTTCTGCAGCCGGAGGATACGATACAGTAAAATCAATATACCCAGCAGGACGAGTCCAAGGGAAAGGAATACGGTATTAATAAAAACATCTTCGGAGGATGTAATCCAGCCGCCCTTTGGTAAAATACTGATATTCCATGTGGCGGGAAGGCTGAATTCATGTTTGACAGCGTCGGAATAATCTACCGTGGTATCTGAAGTGGCTATGACTGTCTTGCTGTGTCCGAGAAAATCCACACGCCAGAGCTCATAGTCATAATTGCCATTCTCTAATTCATCCAGGCCCAAAGAGGAGAGTACATAGCCGCTGTCCATGGCAACTACAATTTCCCCAATAAAATATGTGCCGTTATAGAGCGGCTGCATAAAAAGGAATACATCGCCGTTTTCGTCGAGCAGATTTGCGGGACCTTCCACAACAGGCGTTTTAACGACTTTTGCCAAAGTGATGCTGTATGTAAAATCAGCCATGTTTTTCCCGATTAAAGAACGGAATTTATCTGCCGGATAAATGTAATCCAGCGTATCTTCTTTAAAGTAGGCAACATAGGAAATATGTTCATTTTCCTCCATAAGCTCCTGCACCTTTTTATGAAAAAGCGTCAGGCTGCCGGTATCCTCGAAATCAATGGAATAGGATAATTTCACCGCATGGTTTAAGTTCCCGAAGGTTTCATCAAGGCCTCTGTTAAAGCCTGCTTCTACCGTCCGGGCCGCCGCCATACGCTCGGCGGTAATGGCGTTTTTAAAGGCTTCAGCCAGAATAAGTATTGCGCCTGTCAGGATAAGAAACAGTATACCGAAAATCATGCCCTGCTTTATCTTATATTTCATCGTGCCCACCATTCAAAAAAAGTGAATAATTAGCCTTTCCGTGACATTTTACATTGTACAGGGCCTTGTCCGCATTGGAAATCAGCGTCTCCAGGGTAAGCCCCTTATGCCATATGCTGGCGCCGATACTGCAATGGATTTCAATCTCCTTATCTTCGCAGTATATAATAAATTTCAATCTGTCAACCAACTCTTTGAGGACGGTATTCAACTCATCATGGTTATCGATATCCCGTAAAATCAAAATGAATTCATCGCCGCCGTAACGTCCAGCAATCCCGTCATATTTCACACCGTATTCCCGCACAATGCTGCCTATTTTTTTCAGGGCCATGTCACCGGCCGAGTGGCCGTTCGTATCGTTTAGTGTTTTCAGATTATCCAGATCAATAAAACAGAGAGCCAATATCTGTTCATCCTGTTTATCCTTCAGCATCGCTTCCGCCCGATCGAGGAAAATAACCCGGGTGAAGGTTCCTGTCAGGTCATCATTTAATCCCTTGCTGGACAGCTGGATAATATTTTCATAATCAATTTGTTCTGAAGGGTCATTGCCCTGATAGACCTTTCTTTTAATCTGCTGAACAGATTTGACCATGTTCTCTATGGTTTGGGACTGCAGTCTGGCATGGCGGTTTACGAAATAATACAGTGCCGCCATGATCAAAAGCATTCCCAAAACAGCAAAACCTGCGGATGGCAGCATGGAAAGGAATACCGGCCAGAAATTGACGGTTACCAGAATATCCCAGTTGGAATTCTCCACCGGGCCGTATTCCGTATAGATAAGTCCGAAACCGTTATAGCTTTGGAATGAACCAAAATGTCTGTTCAGCATCTGTTCCTCTAACTGATTGGCAGTCGTATGCAGCAGCTTGTAATTGCTCAGGATGTCAAGGATAGATGTGCCATAGGTCAAATTGTTTGTGGAACACATGACCAGCCCTTTTGAACTGATCAAAACCGCTTCTGCTTTTGTGGTGGATGTAATTTCGTTTAAAAGACCGGAAATATCATCCAAAACGATTGTGGCAAACAGGCTGCCCGTCATGACGCCGTCTTTGAGCAGCGGGACGATGACGGTATAATTCAGGGTTTTGCCGTCGGCGCCTGCTACGAAGCTGTCTGTAACATAGGGCTGCTTGGAAGCGTAAACCTTTTGCATATGTTCACGGCTTGCCAGGCTTGCCGGTTCCTCGCCCAGGGTATATACAACGATATCCTGATCGACAAAACAAATAAACATATATCCATAAAATTCATTTATTTTATCCAGCACCGCAACTTTTTCTTCCCAGGGAGTGTCCGGTTCATAAAAAAGATCAAGTGACGCAAGGGATTCCAGAAGCTTCAGAGATTCATTTACTTTTTCCGAAATCTGGGCAGAAACACTCTGCTGTATGGTCTTTACGGTTTGCTTCATATTCGTATAGGCAAGAAATGCGTTTTGAAGCAAAAAACACAAAATGCCCAGAAAAAGGCAGACAATAAAAGCTCTGCGTACTTTTGAATAGGACAGTGCTTCTGCACTTTTTACAGCTTGTTTTTTAACTCTGTTTTTCATAGCTTTTCACCTTTAAGGAACCTGGATTGAAAGGAAATTACCGCTGAAAGCCTGCCCGAACCGAAGTGTCGGAAGAAATTCGAAAACGAAACACCCTTTATTGAGTTTGCGTATAATTTATATACAGTACATATGTGTTACGTGTTTATATATTACAACGTTACTGTTGATTAGTCCAATAATTTTTTTGAGCAGCCTGTGATGCCGAAAAATATGGAAAGTAAAGGGGCATGACAATCATTTTAACATTTCTGTTGCAAAAGTAAAGTCCATACTCTATAATTATTTGGGTAAGGATCCAAGAATCTGCTTTGAAAGGAGTACGACAATGACGATCCAGGAGGCTTATGGAGAATTGGGCGGAAATTACGAGGAAATGAGTTATCGGATCAATGAAAAATTACTTCCGCGGCTGATCAGTATGCTGCTGAAGGACTCCAACTACACGGATATCTGTACGGCTTTGGAGCATTGCGACTATGAAGGTGCTTACAGAGGCGCCCATACACTGAAGGGCATCGCTCTTAATCTGGGGCTTACTCCTTTGGCTGAAAAGGCAGGTGCTTTGACAGAAACCCTCCGTGACAGGGAGGAGAATATAAATATCGGGCCGGCATTTTCGGAATTCAAACAGGAATACGAAAATATGGCGGCTGTTTTTTCACAATTGCCTGTGTTATCGGGAGGCAATGCCCAATGAACACGAAGGAAAAGATTTTGATTGCAGATGATTCCGAAATCAACCGGGCAATGCTGTCTGACATTTTGTCCCCGGATTATGAGGTTCTGGAAGCGTCTAACGGCGAAGAGGTCGTGGAATGTCTGAAACAGCACAGCTCTGAAATCAATCTGGTTATACTGGACATTGTGATGCCCAAGGCGGATGGTTTCGAGGTATTGGCTGTCATGAACCGGAATGGCTGGATAAACAGCATTCCGGTTATTATTGTTTCATCGGAAAATGCACCGTCTTATATCGAGCATGCGTACCACCTGGGCGCTTCGGAATATATCAACCGTCCGTTTTACAAGGTGGCCATACGGCATCGCATCGAGAATACGGTAAAGCTCCATGCCAAACAAAAGCATTTGGAGAATATTGTAAGTGAGCAGATATATGAAAAAGAAAAAAGCAATATGGTCATGGTGGATATCCTCAGCCATATCGTGGAATTCCGAAATGGTGAGAGCGGCCTTCATGTACTCCATATCCGTACGATTACTGAAGTACTGCTCAGGCAGCTGAGCAGCGTATGCGGCCAATATGATTTAACCCCGGCCCGGATTGCCCTGATCACCAATGCCTCCAGCCTGCATGATATAGGAAAAATTTCAATTCCCGAAGACATTCTGAATAAACCGGGGAAACTGGATAAAGAAGAGTTCGAAATCATCAAAACGCACAGTGCGGTAGGCGCACAGATGCTGGAAGGTCTTACATATTATCAGGACGAAGAGCTGGTTCAGGTGGCGAGGGAAATTTGCCGGTGGCACCACGAGCGATATGACGGATGCGGCTATCCGGACGGATTAAAGGGCGAAGAAATCCCTGTTTCAGCACAGGTTGTGGCCATGGCGGATGTCTATGATGCTTTAACCACCAGGCGTGTGTATAAGCCGGCCTATCCGCATAAACGTGCCATGGAAATGATTTTGAATGGGGAATGCGGCGCTTTTAACCCTTTATTGCTTGAATGCCTGAAGGAAGTGGGGGATTATCTGGAAAGCGAGGTAAAGATCCGTTCGGCGGGGAAAATAAGCAATGATTCCATCCATACGCTGGTGCATGACACGCTCCACAGTATTAACGTTTCCGACAGAACGTTGGATCTGCTGGAGCAGGAGCGTACCAAGTACCAGTTTTATGCTTCCATGACAAAAGAAATCCAGTTTGAATATAATTATGGCTCCGATACACTCATCCTGTCGGAATGGGGCGCTGCCCATGCAGGAGTTAACGAGAGTATACAGCATCCGCAGAGTGATTCCTCCCTGCTCCGGATTTTTTCCGGGGAAGACTTTTGTGATCTTCGCGAACGCCTGCAGAAGGCTACGCCGCAGAATCCGATTGTCAGCCGTCGCTATCGCCTGACGCTCCATGGGGAACCGCGATGGTATAAAGCGGTGGCGCGTCCTCTCTGGGGATTGGATGAGGAGGCTCCTCCCACGAAGATCATCGGTAAATTTGTGGATAATGAGGAAGAGCAGAAGACGCTGGATAAGCTCATCGTGCAGGCCCAGCATGACGACCTGACCGAGCTGCTGAGCAGAAACCGTGCGTATGAAGAGATCGCGCTGCGGCTTTCCGATTTGGGAAATACAAAAGCGGCCCTGATGGTCCTGGACATGGATACATTTAAAAATGTGAATGACAGTTATGGTCATTTTTACGGGGATAAAATGCTGAAGGCTTTTGCGGGACGATTGAAAAGAAGCGTCCGTAATTCGGATATCGTGGCGCGCATAGGCGGTGATGAATTCCTTCTGTATGTGGAATACAAAGGCTGCATTCAAAAGCTGGCGGATCGTATTTTTCACATGGTATCCGGCGCTTATGAGGGATTTGAGGTTTCGGCGAGCATAGGGATTGCTCTGGCGCCGGAAAACGGCGTCACGTATGAAGAACTGTTTATATGTGCCGACCAGGCGTTATATGCCTGCAAACAGGCAGGAAGAAACCAGTGGCGTGTTTATGATGATTCCATGAAGACGATTTTATCGTCCCTTTCCCGGCAGTCAGAGGAAGAAAAGGAGGAGGATACGGTATGATTCGCAGTGCAGCCCGGAGAATTATGGGTATGGTAACCGCCATTCTGCTGCTGTCGGCCTTGTCGGGCTGCAGCCGGCAGGAGCCGGAAGAAAAAGTCGTGATCAGGATTCTTTACTCCAATAACTTTAAGCGGGTGGAGGAACTGGTGGAATCGGTTTACGATGATATTGACCTGCAAATAGAAATTTCCCCATACTCCAGTGAACAGCTCCGCCGTCTGGACAGAGGCGTGGGCCCTGAACTGGTAATCTCACCGCAGCCAGATTCCAACCTGGTGAAAAAGTATTTGCTGGATATCAGCGACACAAAAGCCAGCGCAGCATATGACGGCACGATCATGAATGCGCTGAAGCTGGAAGGGAAAACCTATCTGCTCCCGCTGCCCGGTGTGTACAGCGGATATATCGTCAATGAAACATTATTTGAACGGGCAGGACTGGCAATGCCCGCAAATAATACGGAATTAGTGTCCGCTCTGGCCGAATTAAAAGAAAAAGGGCTCGGCCTGGGAGAAGATAACATCAATTTTTCAATTATGAGTGACTACAATACATCCGTGGGGATGTTTTACGTTGGATATATGGTGCCTGATTTTCTGGGAACGGTTGAGGGTATGAAGTGGCTGGCAGATTTTACAGATAAAAAGGCGGCCTTTACCGGCGTTTGGGAAAAAAGCTTTGCACTGTCGGATGCCCTGGTGGAAGCGGGGGTCATGGATCCCGAAGCGATTTCCTTACAGCGTAATTCCATCCTCTGTCACCAGCGTCTTGTCCAAGGTACCCTTGCTGCGGCTTTTGGCGATTCGGCACTGTACTATGAGTGTGTAGCAGACAACCGGAAGGCGGCGGAGGAAGGTACGGCGGAGGCCTATACCTACCGGATGTATCCGCTTCTGAGTGATGAAGGAAATGAACCTTGGTTTCTGTTTTCCCCTTCAGCCCTTCTGGGTGTGAATAATGCGATAAGCGAGGAAAAACAAGACGCCTGCAGGCGTATCCTGGAATTGCTTTCCACACCTGAAGGACAGGAGGCTTTAATGGAGGATATGGGGACCGGAATGTCCTGTCTCACCGATTATCGGCAGAGGGAAGATTTGATACCTTACGGTGTGGAGGAATATGTGGAATCCGGATATATTTATAACGTTTTGTTCCCCAGCAAAACAGTGGAATATCTTGGCGGCTACGTGAGAAAGGTTATGAACGAAAAATGCACGGTGGAAGAGGCTTTGCAGGCCATAGACCGGTTTTATTGTGAGGGAACGGATGAATCTTCCTATGACTTTTCGGTGATCGGGACGGTAAGCCGGGATCTGCTGCTGGAAAATTTCAATGTTCGATTCATGGAAACAGAGCTTGGTAATTTTATAGCAGACTGCGTTGCCGAAGCGTCCGGCGCCCCGATTGCGGTGGTCAATGGAGGAGGGATCCGGGCCAGTTTTTATCAGGGAGTAGTGTACGGCGGGGATATCGCCGTGGTGTGCCCTTTTGATAACCAGGTCATCATACTGGAAATGGACGGACAAACCTTGTGGGATATGTTGGAAAACGGCCTGTCTACCTGTACGGAGGAATTCCCCGGCGGACGGTTTTTACAGATCTCGGGATTGAATTATATTTTTGACAGCAGCAAACCGGCGGGAAACAGACTTGTGAGTGTGACCTTACCCGATGGGAAGGCTTTGGACAGGAATGAGAGCTACCAGGTGGCGGTGACAGACTATATGGCCGGAGCCAGATCTTATGCGGAGGGGAATGGGGACGGATATACAATGCTGAATTTCTATGATGATTCTGTCCCGAAGGGCAGTGTGACACTGATAAAGGAAACCGGGCTGCTTTACCGCGATGCCCTGGCGCTTTATTTTGAGCGGCACCGGGACACGGCCGTGGATGTTCAGCTGGAAGGAAGAATCACTGATCTGGCGCAGGAGAAATAAATAGCAGGCGCAGAAAGGACAGGGTAGCATTGAATATTCACAAAAAATGGAATAGAAAATACAAGAGGCTGATTTTTGTTTCCATCCTGTTTCTGATAACCGCCGTCCTTTGCACGTCTGCGGCGGTTATATACCGGAAGGTGTCGGCGCGCACAGTGACAAATATCAGCAGGGTTTACCTGCAGGAAATGACCACACAGATCAGCAGTCATTTTCAGACAAATCTGAACAGCCAGTTTTCACAGATTTATACTATTTCCAACGCAATTTCAGAAAATGATTTGAAGGATGAAGAAAGTCTGAAGCATTTTCTGGCACAGGCACAGAAGGATAATGATTTTACACATATTGCCTTAATAAACAGCAAAGGAATAGCTTATTCTCCGGATGGCACAGTTCCCGCATTATCAAAGATTTCCAATTTGGATAAATTGCTGGATGGTTCGGAAAAGCTGATTTCGGTAAATGAAAGCATTTGGGAAAGCAATACGATCCTGCTGGGAACCGCAATGACTCCCGTATCCTTTCAGGATGGCCGGTTAATTGCCGTTATCGTTGGTATCCATACATCGGATATCGGAGTGAAGCTGGGGCTGGACAGTGAGAAGGACACCAATTCTTATACGAATATTGTGACCCGCAACGGGGACTTTGTAATGAAAAGCGGTTTTTCAGAAGAGATTTTACAGGGCACGAATCTGTTCACCATCTATGAACAGCAGGCGGGTTTTGACGAGGGCTATGATTATGAGTCCTTCCGTGCGGCGATTGCAGCCGGTAAAAGCGGATTGACGCTGATGACGGTGGGAGGGCAGCATGTATACCTCTATTATGTTCCCATTCAGGGGACGGACTGGTATATGATTACCAGCATGGCATACGAAACGGTGAACGATCAAATCGTTTATCTGAGTCAGTTTATGGTGGCTTTGAGCGTGGGTATTTTTATTATCCTGTTTTCTACAGTATCAGCTTTCTTTTTATTGCTGAGCCATCGTGAAAAACGCAACAGAGAGCTGCTTCTGATGGAAAAAGAACGTGCGGAGTCGGCAAACCGGGCGAAAAGCAATTTCCTGTCCCAAATGTCTCATGAGATCCGTACACCGCTCAACGGCATCATGGGGATGGTTGAACTCGGGAAAAATCATCTTGCCGAACCGGAACGCATGCGCAACTGTCTGGATAAGATCACACTTTCGTCAACGCACCTGCTTTCCCTGATTAACGATATCCTGGATATGTCAAAAATTGAAAGCGGAAAAATAGAGCTGCATCCGGAGCAGTTTGACCTGGGACGGCTTCTGCGTGCCCTGACGACTGTATTTCATGTTCAGGCGATAAGCAAGCAGATTGACTTTCAGGTTTTCCTCCACGGTGAGGTTGAAGAATATCTGGTGGGCGATGCGCTTCGCCTGAATCAGATATTGACCAATCTTCTTTCCAATGCGGTAAAGTTTACGCCTGCACAGGGGCATGTCAGCCTGAATGTGGAGGAACTGCGGCGTGACGAGTATTGGATATGGCTCCGTTTCTCCGTCAGGGATACCGGAAGGGGGATTGCTCCTGAGAATATCGACAGCGTTTTTGAGGCCTTTACACAGGAAAACAGCGGGATCGTCCGGCAATACGGCGGTACCGGGCTGGGACTTCCCATTACAAAGAATTTTGCAGAATTGATGGGAGGCTCCATTTCCGTCTCCAGTGAAGTGGGTGCGGGAAGTACCTTTACGGTTGATTTGCCTTTTGCACCGGCTGCTGTGGGAAGAGACACGGAACGCTGCGGGAACGGACAGAGGGTTTTGGTGGTAAATCAGGTCACGGAGCTGGAAAAACATCTGGCATATATGTTGGCAAAAGAAAACTTCCAGGTGGATTCCGTATCCGGTGAGGAGGACGCACTGCATAAAATACGGGCAGCCGTACAAAGCGGTACCCCCTATGAATTATGTTTTATCAAATGGAATATTTCTGTGGATATGCGGCTGTTTGTGCAGATTATCCGGAAGGAGGCAAAGAATGCCGGCCTTATCATTATTTTGACGGGTCAGGATCAGGATGAACTGAATGATACGGCTTCCTTATGCGGAGCCGACGCCACCCTTTGCCGGCCCGTATTTCATTCCGACATTGCCGAACTCATGGCGGAGCTGACAGGGCAGAAGAGTGTACAGCCGGAACAGGAAACATCCACAGTACTGGCAGGCGCGCAGGTTATGGTGGTGGAGGATAATGATATCAACCTGGAGATTGCCGTGGCTTTGCTGCAGGATGCAGGAGCTTTCGTAACTACGGCCGCCAACGGACAGGAAGCCGTTGCACAGTTTTCCGGGGCTCCGGAAGGCTTTTATCATCTGATTCTGATGGACGTGCAGATGCCGGTGATGGACGGCTGCAGCGCAGCACAGGCTATCCGCGCCCTTTCCCGTCAGGACGCAAAAAGTATCGTCATCATTGCCATGACGGCGAATTCCTTCAATGAGGATGTGCAGAAGTGTCTGGACAGCGGCATGAATGCGCATATTGGAAAGCCCTTTGTCATGAATGACATTATTGACACATACACGAAAGTATTGCAGAAACAGGTTGAAAAATAAGAAGGTATATGGCATGCTGAATAGAAATTGACAACAAAAAACAGGACTGACGAAAGGTGATGATCATTCCATATGCTGATGTATGAGAGGGTTTTCCAGATTCTTAAAAATAAAATAGAAAGCGGCCTGCTTCCGGAGGGGACAAGCCTTCCTTCCCGTGCGGATTTATGTCAGGAGTACGGGACCTCGGAAAAAACAATCCGCCGGGCATTGGCCATGCTGGAGGAAAATAGATTTATTCAAACCTCACAGAGAAAGCGTCCGGTGGTAAGCTTCAAACGGAAAGCCGGCCATAAGACGACCATACTTGCCCTTGAGAAAATAGACGCATCCGTCACAAACGATGTGCTTAAGACAGGGGTTCTGCTGTGCTATCCGGTAATCAAGAACGGGATTTCGCTCTGCAGCCGGGCGGATCTGGAGATTCCGCGCCGGATTCTGGATAACATGAAAATCGGAAATCCGTCGGAATTTTGGAAATTATCAAAAAAGTTTTACCGCTTTTTTGTGGCCAGAAATGAAAATTCCCTCACACTGCAGGCGGTTGACGGTTTAGGGCTTTCTGAATTAAGCCCGTTGCAGGATGATGATCAGCTCAGGATCAGATATTACGAACAGATGAAGGAGTTTATGAGAGTCCTTGAAACGGGCGGAGAACCGGAGAGCGTCCGGTTTGACGATATGTCCGGCTTATATGGACTGGCAGACGGAGGCACGCCCGCTTTTAAGGTCGCTTCCGATTCCCCGGTCCTCCTCGGCAGGACACAGCTGGAGAAGCTGCTGCAGGTATCTGAGGTCAGATATTCTGCCGTGTATATGGATATAATGGGGCTGATTTCCGCCGGCCGGTACCAGCGCGGCGACCAGCTTCCAAAGCACAGGGAGCTTCAGGAAATGTATGGCGTCAGTGTGGATACAACAATGAAGGCGATACAGATTCTGCAGGAATTGGGCGTTGTAAGGACGGTCCGCGGCAGAGGAATCTTTGTGGAAATGGATCGGGATGAAATCCAGAAGATCCAGATGCCGCCCCATTTGGTGGCCCTCCATGTCAGGCGTTATCTGGATACGCTGGAGCTGCTGACGCTGACCATAGAAGGAGCCGCTGCCTGTGCCGCCTCTCATGCTGACCGGCAGGCTCTGCAGGCGGCACAAGCCGAAGCGGACCGTCTGTGGAATGAGGATTATCTGTATGGACGAACACCGGCTGTCCTTCTGGATTTCATCACGGAGCATATCGGGATCGAAGCGTTCGGTACGATTTATGAACTCCTTCGGAGAAATATCCGGATTGGCCGCGGTATTCCGGGGCTGCTTACCGTTGAAAAAACGCCTGTGAACTGCGAAATTCATGAACAGTGTGCGGCGGCGTTCCGTGCGCTTATGGATGAGGAACCCCAGGAATTCTGCGAAAAGACAGTGAAAGCATTTGAGAGAATCCGCCATCTGGTAATTGAGGAGTGCAGGCAGCTCGGATATTATGAGGCGGCAATGCAGGCCTATGATGGTACTGCGCTGTGGAAATAGATGGGGGAACAGGATAAATTCCGGTGCAAAACTGTGTGAAAGGAGAGGTAACGCTTGAAACCAATAAATAAGAAACGGCGGCGCACAATTTTACTTCTGCTGCTTTATGTTGCGGCTGTTACGGCCAGCATTTTCTACACGGTTACTTACTTCATGAATAATTCCACAGAACGCGGCCTGCTTGCCTTTGAACGCTTTTCGGAACAGATAACCTATCGTGTTTCCGATCATCTGAGCAAATATACGGAACAGCTGATTTTGCTCAAAAGTGAGCTCATGGACAGGCAGATTACGGATTTGGATGATATGCAGAATATACTGAGGCGTTATGTGAATGATTCCGCCCTGGAGGGAGTCGGCTTTGTCCTGGAGGACGGCACCGCCCGATCTTATACCGGTGTGACCGAAGTGTTTGACGAGCCCATCGACGTTTTGGATGTACATAACTATCCCTACACGGTAACCCTGTCAGAAAATTCCATTAACGGACAGGGCCAGCTGCTGTTCCGTATCCTGTGGGATGGGCAGGGCGATTCGTCTGCAGTTGCCATTTACAGTTATCTGCCGCTCAGCACCATTTCCGATATGCTTAAGGATACAACCTATGGGAATGCAGGAGCCTTTGTCGCTATTGTCGATCATGAGGGGAACCATCTCTGGAACAGCTCCGACACCCTGGAAAATAAAGAGGGACATAATGTCATTCAGGATCTGGAGATTTACGATCTCAATAATGGGGTCACGGCCGAAGAGGTTGCCACACGGCTGGAGCTGCAGCTTTCCGGGCTGGTGACCTATACTGCGTATGGGCAGGAACGGGTGCTTTTCTTTGAGCCGCTGGGCTATAATTACTGGACACTTTTGACTATCACACCCCGCTCCTCGGTGCTTAATACGGAAAATGAAATCAAGATGATCCTGGTCCTGATTGCAGGAATCCTGGCTATCGTGGTCGTGGCGGTATGGTTCATCTACAAAAACCGGCAGATGAAGCTGGCACTGGCTGTGGCGCAAAAGGAAAGTATTTTCAAGGGAAAATTCCTTTCTAATGTCTCCCATGAGATCCGGACGCCGCTTAACGGCATATCCGGGACCCTCCATCTGCTGAAAAACTGCGGAGGAGACGCCGCCAGACAAAAAGAGTATCTGTGCCGGATGGAGGATTCGGTACAGCAGCTTACCGATATCGTGAACGATGTGCTGGATATGGCAAAAATTGAAAGCGGCAGCGCGGAAGTACATGCGGAACGCTTTGACCTGCGCGAACTGTGTGAGAAAACATCACATGTATTTGATGCCGCCGTTCAGGAAAAAGAGATCGGACTTTGTGTGGATCTCTCCGGGCTGAAAAACCGTTTTTATGTGGGAGATGCGAAAAAAATCCAACAGATCATGACCAATCTGCTTTCCAATGCGGTGAAGTTTACCATTCATGGGACAGTTACCCTTTCCGTGTCTGATGACGGTGACAAAATCCGCATCCTTGTAAGGGATACCGGCTGCGGCATGAAGAAGGAATTTCAGGAAATTATATTCCAGCCCTTTACCCAGGAGGACACAACCTATGGCCGTACACAGACCGGAACCGGGCTGGGCATGGCGATTATTTCGGAATTGGTACAGCTTTTAAACGGCGCCATTTCGGTACAGAGCATACCGGACAAGGGGACGACTTTTACGGTAGAGCTTCCCTTGCATGCGGACGCCGACCAGAATGTGCCTGCGGCACCGTCACCTCAGCAGCAGGTTGATCTGGGCGGAATCCGGATCCTCATGGCAGAGGATAATGCGATCAATTCCATGATTGCCGAAGAGTTGCTGACACAAGCGGGAGCGCAGGTAAAGACGGTAGAAAACGGAAGGCAGGCGGTGGACTATTTCCTGGATCCGGACGCAGAACCTGTTGACCTGATTCTGATGGATATCCGTATGCCTGTTATGGACGGTTTGGAAGCAGCCCGCCGCATCCGTGCTTCCGATCATCCGCGGGCGAAAGACATTCCGATCCTGGCTCTCACAGCCAACGGGCTGGAAGAGGATAACAAGGAAATTTTGGATGCCGGTATGAACAAACGGCTTTCCAAGCCTCTTTCGGTTTCGTTATTGTATGAAAGTATTCTGTCTTATATAAAGGGGAAGGAAAGATGAGAACAAAAATAAGAGGGATTTGCTGCGTTGCTGTGATTCTCTGTTTTATCCTGGGGCCGTGCATAGGATTTTACCGGTATTGCAGTATGGCGGCGAGAGCCAGCTGCATCAGTGCACAGGGACAGATTGCTAAAAATCTGGAATCCACTCTGAATCTGCTCAAGGTGATATCCGAGGAACCGTGGATGCTGCCGGAAGACATACCATATCAGGAAAAAGCCGAACGCCTGGACCATTACAACGAGATTTGGGGCTATCAGATGATCCGGACAGTTGATACATACGGCGGAGTGTACCGGGCAGATCATGAAGAGGCCGTATCCAATCTGAACAGCCGGGAGTATATCCAGAACCTGTGGGTAACCAACGAACCACAGATTACCGATGTTTTTCTTGCCGGTGCGGATGGTAAGACGCTGAATTATACGGTTGCAGTTGCGGTCGCCGGGGATGCCGGGAACAATGGCGCGGTATTTGCCGCTATTTACGACAGCGAGGTGCGCAGAGCTTTGAGCGCGCAGCCGATGCACACCATTTTGCTTGGTAAAAAACAGCAGTGTATGTCGGGCAACGATGAGTCGCTGCTTGGCGTCACCCTGGAATCCAGACTGGAAGGCAAAAAAATTTTCGGGGAAAAGCTGGAATCCGTGCTTCTGCGCGTCAAAAATGAAGACAGCGGTACGATTTGGTTCCTGGACGGGTTTGTGCCGACCTGTTATGCATTCCGGAATGTGGGATTGGACAGTGGATGGACGATTCTGACATCCGCTTCCTATGTGGATGCGGCCGGTGAGCTGATGCCGGTCATTATTATCAGTGTGACAGGCATCCTGTTATCATTTGCGTACTTTTATATAGGAAAACGCACCGATTCGAAAATGTCGGGGAATACCATTTAAATAAAAGGGTATTGCTTCCGCCCGGTGTGAGGAGAACATATGAGCATACAAAAGAAAAAGAATTATGTACGTTACACCACATTTGGGTTCCTTTTGGGAATGGTTATCCTGGCAGGGTTTATTTTCCGATCCGTTTACAGTGCGCGGTCATATGCCCAGCTGATCAATTATCTGGGCCTTGTACGAGGAGGAACACAACGTCTCGTGAAGCTTGAACTGAATGGGCAGCCGGACGATGATTTGATCGCTTATCTGGACAGTATCCTTGATGATTTGGAACATGAGGATGGACAGTATGGCCTGCTCCATCTGGATGATGAGGAATACCGGCAATGCCTTGATGCGCTCCAGGAATTGTGGATGGATTTGAAGACGGGAATTTCTTCTTACCGGAAGGATAAATCAACCGAAAATGCGTTATTGGAATATAGTGAAGTCTATTTTGAAATGTCTAATCAGGCTGTTTTTGCTGCGGAAGCCTATTCCAATAAACAAATGCTTTATATCTTACGGGTAACGGCGGGACTGCTTCTGTGCATCGTTGTTTTCTGGCTGCTTTTCTTTGTTATGAATATCAGGCGGATCCTGCATCTTGAATATACAAACAGAGATCTGAATGACAAGGCGGGAAGGGATATGCTTACCCAGGCCTATACGGCTGAGCGCTTTAAGGTAATTGCGCAGAAGCTGCTGGATGAAGGCGCCGGAAAGAGGTATGCTCTCTTTTACATGGATTTTGAAGATTTTAACTATATTAATGATGTGTTCGGCTATGAATGGGGAGACAGGATATTGAAGAAATACGCCTCCCTTTTGACTGAGGATATGAAGGAGGAGGAAACCTTCTGCCGTGTCAATGCGGACAATTTCATAGCCCTCCGCAGCTATGACACAAAAGAAAATGTGCTTCACCGCCAGCTGGAGGTGGACCGGAAGATTATGGAATATATCCAGGATTCCAGAGATAAATATTCTCTTCCTGTCCGCTGCGGTATCTGCTGTCTGGAGGATGTCGGGGAACAGCTGACCATTGAAGGGCTGATTGACCGGGCTAATTATGCGAGAAAATGGGCAAAGGCCGGCGAAGGAGATAAATACCGGTTTTACGATGAGGGGATACGCAGTCAGCTGCGCGCGGAAAAGCTGATTGAGCATAGTATGGAGAAAGCCCTGAGCAATCACGAATTTAAAGTATACTATCAGCCCAAAGTCAGCCTGGAAACGAACAAAATCGTATGTGCGGAGGCTCTGGTACGCTGGCAGAAGCCGGACGGGAGCATCATTCCCCCGGATCAGTTCATTCCTGTATTTGAGAAAAACCATTCCATTCCGCTGCTGGATCGATATGTATTTGAAGAGGTTTGTGCCTGGCTGCGTCAGCTGCTGGACAACGGGAAGACGGTTCTCCCGGTATCCGTGAATGTATCCTGCCTGCAGTTTTATAACAGTGATTTTGTGCAGGCTTATACGGAAATCCGGGACAGGTATCAAATCCCCGACGGACTGTTGGAAATTGAATTTACGGAAACGATCCTGTTCGATAACTGGGATGTTATGAAGAGCATCGTGGAGAAATTGAAAGCCGCCGGCTTTTCCTGTTCCGTTGATGATTTCGGAAAGGGCTATTCTTCTTTAAATACGGTAAAAAATCTGGATATTGATGTTTTAAAGCTGGATGCCTTGTTTTTCCAAAATATCACCACAAGGGAAAAGGACCGCCTGCTGGCGGAGGGGATCATCCGCGTGGTCAGGCAGTTTGATATAATTACGGTGGCCGAAGGGATTGAATCCATGGAGCAGGTGGAAATCCTGCGCAGTCTTCATTGTGATATGGTGCAGGGTTATGTGTTCTATAAGCCGATGCCTCAGGATGTGTATGAAAGACTGCTGCAGTGTGTGTTTTAAGCCAGGAAAATGCCTACACGATATTCTCACCAAGCAGGATTTTAGGCATGGTAGTAAGGCATCGGTTCCAGCGTTTATAAAAATGTTCCAATCCGAGCCGGGACACTTGTGCGTGAACATCTTCGTTTTCAAGTGTCCAGTGCAAAATATAAGTGACTTTGCCTACCCATTTCGTCAGGCGGATGGGCGGCTTCCCTTCCTTCACCGCATTAAAATCCTCTTGCCGATGGGTACGCTTGATGTACTTTACATCAATAACTCCGGGCTGAGAAAGATAAAATTCTGCGACCTCTTTCATAAGAGCTTCAATCTCATCCTGTTTGTCAATTTTTGCTTCATAAATACAGATTTCATTAAACATCAGAACGCCCTCCGCCGCTCAGCCTTCTTTGTTAGTGGCGGCTGAACTTGATTTATTTTTTTCATTCTAATATTAGTGTGCGGAAATGTCAAACAGCTCATTGCGTATTATAACTTTATATCATTGTGTATGGATCTTTTTGTTCATTTGGATACCAATCGGGGACTATTTTGCTGCTTTACATGACGAAGCAGCTTCGGCGGCAGTTCTGTATAAGGTATTGATTTAAAATGTCGGTATGGAAAGCTTTCATGAAAATAAACTGTCGGCATATAAGAAAATTTATGAACAATTACTGTCCTGTCTTATTTTGTTATGGTAAAATAAGAATATAAGGGTAAGCGTTAAAAGGTAATCAAGTTGTTTGAAAAGACAGGAGGGATATTATTATGACTGATGTACAGTGGCTGCTGTTGCTTCTTTCACTTTTAATTATTGTTCCGGTTATCTGGTCGGTGACGATGAGTCTGCTGCGCAAAAGGGATTTTAAACGTCAGATCGAGGGGAAACGTCCGGAACGCAAAGCAAAAGAAAACATGAAGATATCCAGGGAAAATCCGGAAGTAAACGTGAATATGGATACGGAAAGACTGCGGTTTGAGGCTCAGATGAAACAGAACCAACGAATTCCGCATTAAGATTTTGAGGGGCAGACAGCCGGTCTTCAGCAGAAGGCCGGCTGTTTTTCTGATATGCATTGGAAACTGGCTCTCTGTCATCTGAACGAATACATACACAAATACCGTCCATACAGAAGCAAGGCATGATTGTCTTTTGATTACGCGGTGGTATGGGAGTAAGGAAGCTAATCACTGTCTATGATACGAATAATGAGAAATTTTATTTTATACATTTAATGCATAAAAGAATATGTAACTTTCCGTATGATTTTTTGATAAATAGCATGCTATAATAAGTGGATTATGATTTTTCCCTGTGATATATTGTTTTTATGTCAATTGAAATGGTATTTTTTCTATGAAAAAATAGGATTATTATAAATTTATTACTTATGGAGGAATTGTATGATACATAAGTTTTTCAAATATTTATTTATATATTTATTTAGTCAAGCAACAGTATTTGAGGTACTTAATAACTTTTCGGAGGGAAATAAATGAACAAATTTTTCGCAGTGCCACTCATGCTGATTTTTATTCTGTCTTTAACATCATGTAATTCAAATGACTATAATATCTATTTTACAGCTGATGATGAATTTATGAGTGAGATAGAAATATATAATAGTTTGCACGAAAATATAATTTCGTCTGAATTCAATGACTCATTGGAGAAATATATGTATTCCTATGAAAAAAAGGAAGTAGGATTTTCCTGGAGCGAATTAAAGTCGCTGACGATATCAGATTTGGGGAAATGGAAACTTACCGGAGAAGAAGCTAAAGAAGATACAATCATATTGCAGAAATGTTTCAAATATCTTTATCCGGGATACCAATATTATGGGGGTGATAAAATATTTGATGAAGCATTTTTCGGCATAATTGAAAAGATAGATACAAGTGATGTAATTGAACTCGGACAGCTTTTAAATCTTTATCGTGAATATTTAAATTTTGTAAAAGATGGTCATATTTATTTTAATAATCAGCCGCTAAATAAAAGCACGGCAGTGTATTTTTCAGAGGAATATTTTTATAAAGATGATAAAGGATTCTTTGAAATTACTGACGGTGAGGTTAAATATATCAATAGTATTAATGATGAAGCTGATTTTCATGAGCTTATAAAACGAACGATTGATAAAGATGGTAAATTAGCTTATTGCATATCGATTAATGGTGATATGGATAAAAAAGTAACAGTAAAAATCAAATATGAGAATAATGAGCAAAAAGAAATAACGTTAAAATATCATGTGCCTAAACAGGCAGAGGGCAGTTCATGTACTGTTGATAGCAGCGGCGGAATAACAAAGGTCTGCGTTACAAGTTTTGATGAAAGTCGTATGAACCAGAATTCCCGGGACAATTTTTTAAGGTCTGCTGATATCATGGCCGGAAGTAATATAAGCATATTAGATTTACGGGGAAATATGGGCGGACATTATATTACATTAAAGCAGTGGATGGCAAATTATGATAATGAATTGACAGATACTGTTTATGGAAAAAAAGAATTATTTTTAGATTCCATCGCTTTAAGATGTTTTACCTGTTATAGTGATATGCAGGAGAGAACGAATTGGTTTATTGAACAAAAGCTCTGGATCGAAAAAAATATCAGTATAAATAAGTGGCATATAAATAGTCATAAATATCCAAAAGAAATGACTGGAAATAATGGACTTTTATTTATTTTAATAGATAAGGAGACTGCATCTGTCAGTGAGAGACTGGTACTTTCACTTCTTAACAAACGAAATGTTATTATAGTGGGTACGCCTTCCGCAGGAAGAATTCATGGTGACTATGGGAATTTTCCAATTTATCTGAAGAATAGCGGATTGGAACTTCGTTTACCTAATAGTATGACTTTTTTTTATAACGATAATATGGGAAGAGAGGGAGAAGGTGTTATCCCTGATATATGGTGTTCCGGTGATTCTTTGGAAGCAGTAAATAATCTGATTTCCTATTACAATATAAAATAATATGAATATTGCAAATGAGACTGTAAATAGATAACTGCAGGTAAATTCGAAACAATTCCGAATTTTTGAAATTGTATTCCGTACCTGTTTCCGTTAGGATGAAAAGCATAAGACAATGCTGTTCAATTACTGACGGAACGGGAAGGAATGATAGTATATGAGACCTGCAGAAACAGACAGTACTATCACACCTATCCTCTGGTTGTGGTAAGTTCCAGCAAATACACCTTTGAGGACTGGGAAACCTGCGGAAGTACCGTACAGCTTAAGGCAGCTGTACAGGGCGGCCGCTTTTCCGAACAGGATGTCTCATGGACATCACAGGATCCGGAAACAGCAGAGGTGAATGACGGATTGGTCAGAGCCAGAACTACCGGATTTACGCGGATATCCGCGACTTTGCCGGATGGGGAACAGCATATTCGGCAGATACGGTATGTATTTATGCCACTTCCATATTTGGAGGAGAGAGCAGATACATAACTCTTACGGTATCCAGGCCGGAAACAAGAGTTTCAGAAATTCATCTGAGCAGAAACAAACTGTCGCTTTGTATGGGTGAAGAAGAAAGTATTTATGCACTGGTGCTGCCGGCGTCCATCGACAGTCCGTTTTTTCAATGGGAGGTTATTCCATCCGATATTCTGCAGATAACCGTTAAGTGCCCTGTAGAGGGATCAGGTATATCAGTTAACTGCAGTTACTTTGAACAGGAACGGCCGGTACTGTATTGGCGCAGTGATTGGAAAAAAGACGACTATGATTGATAGAAAGAAAAGAGGACTTACCGTTTCAGTGCTGCTGAGATGGTAAGCCCTCTGTGGGTGAAGTTTAGCCCGTTTTATATTTAGAACATTTTTTCACAGCCCATTAAGATAATTTTTTTAATCATCATAATGTCCTCTGCATTGGATAATTTCCGTTTACCCGTCAGAAACTTGACAGACAAGTCTGTTATAGTCATCAATACGGCGGCTCCAAAAACCCTCATGATTTTTCAATGGCTCTGGTTTGCCAATACCTTCAAAGCTGCCTCTATCAATATCTTTTAATAATGAATTGATACGTTTTAGTGTCTTTTTATCTTGTTGCTGCCAATATAGGTACTCATTCCATGCTCTATCCGTAAATATCAGCTTACCCATCAGCCATTTCCTCTAGTTCTTCGATTGTTTTTATAACTACATTCCCTTCCTTTAACTGTGCTATGCTTTCATTAAGTGCATTTGTATTCTTTTCAGAATAAAAGGGATCAACAGAAACTTCAAAAGGTATTCTCTTTTCACGGCTCATTTTTTTTGCAAAAATAGTAAATGCTGTTGTCATGTTCATGCCTAACTCCTGGCAAGTCTGCTCCATGCTTTTCTTTAATTCTTCGTCCATTCTAATATTAACTAAGGTCTGTGCCATATTTTCACTCCTTTCTATATACTGTATTATAACATAATGTAAAGACAAATGCAATACACGGTCTTTATATTGTGTGCGGTTTTTGATTTGTTATTCTTATTCTCGGACTACAGAATTTTAAATTCTTTTTCAGAAGTATAGACGACGCTCTGCGGGCGACCAGAAATACCCTCATCATTAATGGCTTCAACATTATACTTGGCACAGTGGTTAATGTGAGCCTGGCGATTGCCATCAATGAAAAAGTAAATAAATGGTTTCGTAAAGTACCCCAGTCTGTTATGCTGTTTCCTCATTTCATTTCCTGGATTGTTGTAGGAATGATTTCCATCACTTTGTTCGGTGAAAGCAAGGGGCTTTTTCAATCATTTTATCCAGGCCTTTGGAAGTGAAGCGGTGTCATGGTATTCCAATGCGGCGCTCTGGTGGCCGATACTCATACTGACCAGCGTATGGAAAGGCGCGGGCTATAGAGCAATCGTCTACTTCTGTGCGCTCACGGGCTTTAATCAGAGTCTTTATGAAGCGGCTGAAATAGACGGCCCAACAGATGACAGCGTAGACCAAATTATGGATATGACCAATCTGAATCCGCTGCTTCCGGTACCTTTAAGAGAACTTTCAGTCCTCGCCCTCCTTATATTTCCCCGGCGTAGTCCCCTTCAGCTTCTTGAATATCCGTATAAAAGCATTACTGTCCACAAAACCGGTCATCTGGGCGATATCGGCTATTTTTAAATCAGTTTCCCTGAGCAGGGCGACCGAATTGGATATCCGGACTTCATAAAGATAATCGATAACACTTTTCTGATACTGCTCCCGGAACTTTTTGGAAAGGTATGCCGGTGATATACGAAAATGCTCTGCGACCATATTCAGATTGATATTGGCGTCGAAATAATTGTTTTCGATAAAGCGGCAGATATCCTTTCCCCATTGTACATAAGAAGGGTTCTTGCTCTTTTCCGCCAGTTCTTCGCCGGCGGCCAGATAGGCCTGCCGTGTCTGTGAAAGCGCTTTGGGCAGGGATTGTGAAAAAAAGGAGTCATCCAGGAAATCCAATGCATCAAGCTGGAGGCCATAGTGGGTCTGGCAATAGAGCTGCAGTTTTGCAGTGGCCTGGTAAAAGAAATAAAAGCAGCTTTGAGCATCCGCCCGGGATAACACACATTTCTCCATATTTTTTTCCAGCACCCGGAAATAATCCGTTATCTGTGCTTTGTTTCCGGAAACGATCAGATTGACTACATAATCGCTTGTATTCAGGGGAATAGAGCCTATCACCTGTTTTTGGGGAATCGTTTCATAGCAGCAGATGTTCCCGGTTTCAAATAACCGCTGGTATTCCAGGGCGGTATCCGCCTGCAGGTAAGCGTCGGGAATCTCTTTTTGTGGACGGAGGGAGCTGATGCCGGCGCGCAGTGACAGCTGAAAGGAATCCTTCAGGAAACCAAGCAGATGTCTGGTCAGCTGTTCTATCAGGACAAGCGGCTGGGAGGCCTCCCCCGGGATATGGATCAGCACGGAAATTTTCTGCCCACGGTTACTGAAATAATTATCGGGGAACTGTTCGGACAGGAGCTCCTGAAATACATTTTCAACGGTAAAGGCAGTCAGATCCAAAACGTTTTCCGGCTCGTTAAAGCTGCCCGTCCTTTCTACATAAAACAAAACAACACATGCGGAGGAATCAGTGAGATTAAGGGAAAACTGCTCCGCCACCTGCTCCGGGATCTGGTCAAAAGCGATTTCCCCGGAGAATATTTTCTGCATATAATTATTTTTCAACAGCTTTCTCTGACGTTCTATTTCATTCCGGCTTTGTGAGAGAATTCTCATAATATAATGGAATTCATTCTTTTCAGGCTCCATATTCTGATCGGTACCCTTGATAAATTGGAGAATTTGGGATACCGGTTCGTAATTTTTCCTTGAATAATACATAATAACCACGATTCCGATGAGGACACAGAACAGAATGGTCAGCACCATGATTTTCAGCAGCTGGGCCGTCTGGGCCTGGTAATCTGCTTTTTTGGTGACGGAAATCAGGGCCGTTCCGGGTATCTGCAGGGAATAATAGTCGATTATCAGCTTTTCTTCCGTCTGCACTTCATATACGGAGGATTCCGGCACGGCTGTTACAAGTTTTTCAAAAGGAAGGCCGGAGAGGCTGATCTCGTTATTTTCAGTGGACAGCAGGGGCCCGTCCGCACTGATCAGGGCAAATGAACAGGGAGACTCCAGAAGAAGCCTGTTTTGAAGCCTGTTTAGCAGATTCTTTTTATCGATTTGAATTGCCAGTATGGAAAGCGGCTGCCCGGAGATATCCGTAAGGAGGACCTCTGCAACAGTAAGGAAACTTCTGTCATCGGAAGCATAGCATACGATGCGCTCGGTCTGCAGTCTTTTCAGGATTGCATCCCAGTCCTTTCCGGAAAGGCTGTAGCCTTTGGGCTCCATATACGGAAACAGGGAGGTGGAAAATGTGGAAGCGGAATTCACCACATATTCCGAACCCGGAAAATACAGATTAATCCGCTGGATTAACGAGTTGGATACCTGCAGGGAAGCCAAATCCTTTTTGAGGTAATACCTGTCCATAGGCGGAGTGGAATTTATCGTGCTTTTATTATTGGACAGGGCGGTCACATATTTATTCAGCTGCAGATGGGAGCCTAAATTAATCGCATCCCGGAAAGCGGAATTGATCTGCTCCGCAAAATTTTCCAGGATAAGATGCTGGTTCGTCCTGTTTCGTTCCTTCAGGGCATTGTAGCTGTGGAAATAATAAAAAGAACAGATCAGTATGGGAAGCACGAGGACAATCGTATAGGAAACCAATGTCCTCCAGAATAACCCGGTCCTTTTTTTCTTTGCTCGTTTATGGAATATCTGCCGCATAAAACCCCTCACCCTTTGCAATTATCGTATGATAAAATAAGTATAACATAAGAGGGAAAAATTCCAGTATGATATTTCTAAACAGATCTTATTTTTCTGAAAAATTCAGGCAGAGTCATATAAGTGGGCATTTGCGGGATTTACGCAGGCTGCGGACGGCGGTATATTGGTCGTACATCGAAACGAAAGCGCGCCGGTTCGGGTATTTATGCAGTGTTATATTGAATTGATGTCAGCTGAAGCGGAAAAGGAGTATGAAATGAGAAAGAAATTGGCAAACAGAATATGTTCTGTAACATTGGCAGCAGCAATGATGCTGTCGTCCATACTGACAGGCTGCGGAGGGGATGCACAGTCCTCTTCCAATAATAAAGAAACGAATGCCGGAAGCAGTGAGCAGGCGGAGGAAGGGGAAAAGCCGGTACTCAGCGTGTGGGCATACTGGACAAACGGCGACCTTTACAGTGATCAGGGGGATTGGGAATACTGGCAGGCGATTGAGGAGGCCTGCAATGTGGACCTGCAGTTCCTCGACAGCACGGGAGGAAAGGATGCATTATCCCTGCTCGCCGGTACGGATGATCTTCCCGATATTATTATTGAATACGACACCACATTTCCGGGAGGCGTTCAGAAAATGCTTCTGGACGGTTCCATCATTCCCTTAAATGATCTGATGGACGCTGGAAAGCTTCCTAATTTTAAGGCTTATCTGGAATCGGATCCGGAAGTGGATAAGCTCTGTAAAAATAATGAAGGCTTATATGCATGGACACCCATGATCCGGAAGCCGGATTCCCCGCTGGTATTCAACGGCAATATGATCCGTCAGGACTGGCTGGATGAATTGGGGCTGGGTATGCCGGAAACCGTACAGGAGATGGAGGATGTACTGGTTGCGTTTAAGGAGAAAAAGGGCTGTGACGCGGCATTTTCCTTTATATACGGCAATTACAATATTATGGTAAACAGCTTCGGAATCCGTGAGGGTATGTATGTGGACGGGGATAATAAGGTTCACTTCGGCGCCGTGGAAGAGAAATATCTGGATTTCCTCACATTGTTCAACCGCTGGATGAATATGGGAATTCTGGATCCTGACGCCTTTACGCAGGACGCAGACGCATTTTTTGCAAAAATAGCAGGTGAAAGGACCGGCCTGGTGTGGGGATATACCGGAGGAACACTGGGGAAAATCCAGACAATGCAGGAAGAAAACAAGAATATGAATTATCAGCCGGCTCCCAATCCGGTTATGAACAAAGGGGATCAGTTCATCGTTGACCAGAGCAGCTACCGTATCAACAACATCGGCGGCGTGATTTCCGCTACCTGTACCAATCCGGAAGCGGCAGCCAGGGTGCTTGATTATACCTATGGTGAAGAGGGAAATATGCTGGCTAATTACGGCAAAGAAGGCGTCACCTACGAGATGGTTGACGGGAAGCCTGTGTTCACGGATTTTGTCCTGCATAATCCGGATGGGCTTTCCATTGAGAAGGCGCTCTCCGTTTATGCCGGCTGCAATAATAAGCCGTTCCTGGTGGAAAAGGATTATATGCTGGGCGGTTATGCCTATGATGTCCAGAAAAAGTCTCTGGATGTATGGGCCACTCCCGATGCACCCATAAAGGATATGCCGCCTCAGACCATGACGAATGAAGAGGTCCAGGAATACAATTCCATCATGACGGATATCCAGACCTACCTGGATGAATTTAAACTGAAGTTTATCCTTGGTACGGAGTCTCTGGAAAATTTCCCTCAGTTTGTGGAAAACATCAAAAATATGAATATTGACAGAGCGATCGAAATCAGACAGGCGGAATATAACAGGTATCTGGCAAGATAACATGTATAACCGCAGGCCCGCAGGAGGTGCCTTACGGAATGCGGGCCTGAATAAAAGGAGCATTTATGAAGAAAGTTAGTTTTTCTGCCAGGCTCTGGCAGAATATGAAAAAGCATAAAGGGCTTTATCTCATGATCCTGCCGGTGGTGGCCTTTTATCTAGTGTTTTGCTATTATCCCATGTACGGCGCACAGATCGCATTCCGTGATTATACGCCGAAGCTGGGGGTTTTTCACAGTCCGTGGGCGGGGTTAAAGCATTTCGGCGAATTTTTTAAGAGTGTATATTTTGAGAGGCTGATCCGCAACACCTTCAGCATTAACCTGAAAAATCTTGTTTTCGGATTTCCGGCGCCTATTCTGTTCGCCCTGCTGCTGAACGAGGTGCGAAGCCAGAAATATAAAAAGTTTGTCCAGACGGTAAGCTACATGCCCCATTTTATTTCAACAGTGGTGGTTGCCGGAATGGTACTTCAGTTTACGGCTACCGACGGATTCCTGACACAGATTATGACGCTGTTCGGCTATCCGAAGCAGAATCTGATGATGAACCCTTCCCTGTTTCAGCCAATCTACGTGATTTCCGATATCTGGCAGGGAATCGGATGGGGTTCCATCATTTACATAGCCGCTATCGCAGGGATTAATGCGGAGCTGTATGAAGCTGCGAGAATGGATGGGGCAGGACGTTTCAAACAGATGCTCCACGTCACCCTGCCGGGGATTCTGCCCACCATAATCACCATGTTTATCCTGCGGGTGGGGAATATGATGAACCTGGGATTTGAAAAAATAATTCTGCTGTATAATTCCTCTATTTATGAAACCGCGGACGTTATTTCCACATATGTTTACCGGAAGGGCCTGGTGGATCAAAGCTACAGCTTTTCCACGGCGGTGGGCCTGTTTAATTCCGTGATCAACCTGACCCTGCTCTTTTGTGCAAATAAAATATGCAAAAGACTGACAGAACACAGCTTATGGTAGGAGAAGCAATATGAAAAAGAAAAATAGCAATGGTTGGGGCTTCCGTCTGATAAACGGAATCATATTGGCGATGATTTCGCTGATGACCCTGTATCCTTTTTTATACGTTATCTTTGCATCCTTCAGCGATCCGGTAAAGCTGATGGGAAACTCCAGCCTTTTGCTGAAGCCCCTGGGATTTTCCCTGAATGCATATAAAAAAGTATTTGTCAATCCCTCTATTTACAGCGGTTACCTGAATACCATTTTTTATGTGGCCGCGGGAACCCTGGTCAATATTCTGGCTACCTGCATGGCGGCCTATGTATTATCCAGAAAACAGTTCATGCTCCGGCGTTTTCTCACGATTATGTTTATTTTCACCATGTATTTCAACGGCGGGCTCATTCCCAGCTACCTGCTGATTAAGGATCTGGGGCTCATTAACAGCCGGCTTTCCCTGATTCTTCCGGGGGCGGTAAGCACCTTCAACCTCATGATTATGATTACCGGCTTTGAAGGGATTCCCCAGTCCCTGGAGGAATCGGCGCGGATAGACGGGGCAGGTGACTGGACCATATTGTTCCGTATTATCATGCCTTTAGCCAAGCCTACCATTATGGTTATTTTGCTCTATTATGCGGTGGGACACTGGAATTCCTGGTTCAATGCCATGATTTATTTGCGGGATGCGGATAAGATGCCCATACAGATATTCCTGCGCGATATCCTGACAAGAAGCCAGCTTGGGGCCATGACGGGGCAGACGGACGTGGAGGATGTGGGACAGACGATAAAATATGCCACGATCATTGTCTCTACCGTGCCCATACTCTGTATCTACCCTTTTATTCAGAAACATTTTGTGAAAGGCGTCATGATTGGAGCGGTCAAAGAATAGGCAGCCGGGAAAAAATAGGAGGTTATACAGCATGGTAAGGACATTTGCCACACATAAAATAAGGAAAACACAAGAGATTTCTTCCTGCCTCTGGGATTTTTGCACGTTGCCGGAGCAGGGAAAAGAAGAGGCCGTTAAAGGAAAGGCGGCGGTACCCGGCGGCTGGGAAAGCTGTCCGGATACGAGAACCTATCGGGGCCGGGCATGCTATGAACGGGATATCAGCTGTTCCGGAAATGTGCGCATAGAATTCAAAGGGGTGAGCCATACGGCGCAGGTTTATCTGGACGGCAGGGAGATTGCTTCCCATTACAATGCCTATACACCTTTTTCTGCGGTGGTAAAGGGATTGGGCGGAGGAAAGCATCATCTGAAGGTTATAGCAGATAATTCCTTCGGGCCGCAGTCTGCCCTGCACGTTCCCAATGATTACCAGTCCTACGGTGGGATCACCCGTCCGGTGGTGCTGGAGGAACTGAATGATAGTTATATAACCGGAATCCATTTTACCCCTGTCCGGAAGGACGGGAAATGGTATTCTTCGGTGCAGGGAGAGCTTCAGAATATTTCGGATCATTTTTTCAGAGGAAAGGTAATCCTGTACCTTGGAGAGCAGGAAATCCACTCGGCTGTTGTGGAGGCCGGGCCGGACAGCAAAGCAGCCTTTACCGCCGAAAACCTGCCCTGCGGACAGGCGGAGGAATGGTCGCCGGAAAATCCTGTTCTGTACCATCTGACGGCAGTGCTGCAGGATGGCATGGGAAATGACATGGACGACTGGATCGACAGAGTGGGATTTCGGGAAATACGTATGGAAGGAAAGGATATCCTTTTGAACGGACGTAAAATAAGAATCAAAGGCTTCTGCCGGCATGAAGATCATCCGCAGTTTGGCTGCGCCATTCCGTTCCAGGCAATGCAGCAGGACTTAATGCTGATGAAGGATATGGGCGCCAATTCGGTGAGAACCTCCCATTATCCCAACGATGAATTGTTTCTGGATCTCTGCGATGAGACAGGTTTCCTTGTATGGGAAGAGAATCATGCAAGGGGATTGTCGGAAAAGGATATGCGCAATCCCAATTTTGAAAAACAATGCGAGGATTGCATCCGGGAAATGATAGAAACCCATTACAATCATCCTTCCATCTATATATGGGGGATTCTGAATGAGTGTGCCAGCCATACGGAGTATGGAAAAGACTGTTATCAGAAACAATACGATCTCATCAGGAAGCTCGATCCGAGCCGCCCGCGTTCTTCCGCCAGCTGTCAGTTTAAAACGGATATCTGTTTCGGAATGCCTGAGGTGGTTTCCTATAATATTTACCCGCTGTGGTATCATGATACACCGGCGGATGTTTATCTGAAGGAGCTGTATGATTGGGTTCAGGAGAAAACCGAAGGGACAGGGAAACCCTTTCTGGTTACCGAGATCGGCGCAGGGGCCATTTATGGTTACCGTACGCCGGCAGAGGTGAAGTGGTCGGAGGAATATCAGGCTTCAGCGATTCAGAAACAGCTGACTGCGGTATTCGGACAGGAGGGCTGCAGCGGCGTCTATGTCTGGCAGTTCTGTGACGGAAGAGTATGTGACAGCTGGTTCGGGACGCGCCCGAGGACCATGAATAATAAAGGGATTGTGGATGAGTACAGGCGGCCTAAGCTGTCTTATGAGACGGTAAAGCGGATCTTCAGGGGACTTGATACCTATGTGAATTGAAATGCACTATAGATACAAACCAGTGAGAAGAAAAGCCCGGGAATATTGGAACCTGATCCGGCAGAATATACTTATTATCTGCGATATATTTACGCATCCGGTTCCAATTCCCGGTACTCCGTGGGTGTCATCCCGAAACGTTCAATAAACAGCCTGTTAAAATGGCTCCTGTTGGTATATCCCAGCTCTTCACAGATTTCTCCCACCCGTTTGTCCGTATTTTTCAAAAGATCCGCAGCCTCCTTCAGCAGAAAGGATCTGCTGTAATCGGACAAAGTCCGGCCGGTGTGCTTCTTGACCACCCGGTTGATGTAGTCGCTGTTATAATTCAATTCCGCTTCCAGTTCGCCCCGGCTGATCCTGCCCTTTCTGTTCTGCAGCAGCTGGGACACCTGGTAGAAAAGCCTTTCTTCCTTGGAGATCCTTGTCTGGTGGGTCTGGATCAGGTAATTCTCCTCGTCTCCCAGCATGGCAATGAAACGGCAGAAATATCCCCTCACCATATAATTCCTTCCGGAACGGCTTTCGCTCAGTTCCAGCACGATGGCATTAATCAGCCTGTAAAAATCATCGGGATCAAAGAGGGTCTTTCTTCTGAAATCGATATACTCCTTTGCACTGTAAAAGGAAAGCTTCTGGTTTTCCGCAAACAGATGATGGAAAAAGGTATGGCTGGTACAGCTTTGCCCTTCCTCATCATACAGCAGATCCTGTTCCAGTACGGATTTGATATATTCCTCCTGGAACATGAAAAGAATGATTTCAAACTCGCTGTCATGCAGCTCCTTATGACGTATATTTTTATTGCACAGGCAGCATTCCCCGGCATGATAGGCCACCGTTTCATTTTCGATCTGTAAATGAAGCTCGCCCTCCAGCACGATGGTCAGTTCATAAAAATCATGGGAGTGCAGGGAACGCTTCCCTTCCAAATCCAGCCTGCTTACGGAAGAAAAAAAATAATTTTTATTGCTTTCCGTAAATTCCAGGGAGTTCAGTTCACCGTGCTTTCTGTCAGTTGCTTCATATATGATCATATACGGCATTCCGATCTCTACAAACTCCGAAGTATAGCTGCCTAAATTATGAAAGGTGAGAAAGGTTTTGGGAATCCCCAGTTTTTTCAGAAATCCTTCCTGTGACAGTTTCCCACTGGTATCGATGAACTGTCTGACTTTTTTCATACGGTTCCTCCTGACTTCAAAAAGTCTGATTTGGATACAATAAAACTCCGTTTCCCTCTGGATACGACATTTTCAGGTGCTTATTATGATTATATAATGACTCTATAGGATAAGCAAGAAGAGACTGCCTGTTTCCCGTCAGGGAAAATATTGTCGGTCATGAGCAGACTATAACGGAAATGACAGTTCAGATGTGATGGGGCTGTTATTTCCGAAAAAACACACAATAGGAAGGAGAGCATGTATGATTTTTTATGTGAACGCCGCCGCTGCCAGAGAGGGCAACGGCAGTAAGGAAATGCCTTTTAAACACATCAATGAAGCGGCAAAGGTTGCCGGACCGGGGGATGAGGTCCTGGTTGCTCCAGGTATTTACCGGGAGTATGTGGATCCTGTGAACGGAGGAACGGAAGACGCCAGAATCACCTATCGCAGCGAACAGCCTCTGGGTGCAGTCATTACCGGTGCGGAACCCGTAGATACCTGGGAACCTTACCAGGGGAATGTCTGGGTATGCCGCATTGATAACGGCGTATTCGGCAATTATAATCCTTATACTACTTTTGTGGGAGGGGACTGGTATTTTGCACCTGTAGTCAGACACACAGGCGCCGTATACTTAAATGACCGTCAGCTTTACGAAACCGAGACGCTGGAGGAATGTATCAAGGGTGAAGTATATCTCCCTTCCTGGGATCATGATTTTTCTGTTTATAAATGGTATACCGAACAGGCAGGCGACACCACAGTGATCTATGCCAATTTCCAGGGACATAATCCCAATGAGGAAAAAGTGGATATCAATGTGCGCCGCAACTGCTTTATGCCCTCAAAAACAGGAGTGGATTATATTACCTTCAGTGGCTTTGACGTTAACAAAGCTGCCACAACCTGGGCGCCTCCCGCCGCTTATCAGGACGGAATGGTCGGCCCTCACTGGTCAAAAGGCTGGATCATTGAGGACTGTGAGATCAGCAACAGTAAATGCTGCGGTATTTCCCTGGGAAAATATTATGACCCGGAAAATGATCATTATTTTACCAACAAGCATGTGAAAAGCCCTACCCAGATGGAGAGGGATGCGGTGTGCCGCGGACAGTATCATGGATGGCTGAAGGAAAAAGTAGGCAGCCATATCGTAAGACGCTGCCATATCCATCATTGCGAACAGGCTGGTATTGTAGGACGTATGGGATGTGTATTCAGTATCATTGAGGATAACCACATTCACAATATCAACAATATGCAGCAGCTGGGCGGCGCCGAGATTTCCGGCATTAAGTTCCATGCAGCTATCGACGTAACATTCCGCCGCAATCATATCCATCATTCTACCATGGGTATCTGGTGTGACTGGCAGGCGCAGGGCACGAGAATCACACAGAACCTGCTGCATGACAACCATGCGCCGGAAGGCTCCACAAAGGCAGAAGGCGCTATGATGTGCCAGGATATTTTCGTAGAAGTGGGTCATGGTCCGACACTGATTGACAACAATGTGATGCTTTCCAAAGCCGGCCTGCGGATTGCCACCGAAGGCGTGGCCTGTGTACATAACCTGATTCTGGGTGCTTTTACGGCTGTAGGCGGCGGCACGGATAATACGGTAAACGGCCTTAACCAGCCTCGTTACACACCTTATCATATCCGCCATCGTACCGAAGTGGCAGGATTTATGTCCATCCTGCATGGGGATGATCGTTTCTACAACAATATCTTCGTTCAGAACTGGCCTGTTAAGGAAGCGGAAGCGAAAGAGGATATGGGATTCAAAATGGAGGATAACCAGGAGGTTGGTACCAGAGTATTTGATGAGTATCCTACCTATGAGGAGTGGATCAGCTGGTTTGAAATGGATAAGCCTGCCAATATGGGCGAACTGGCCCAGTATCATTTCTCACATTTACCTGTTTGGGTGAACGGAAATGCTTACTTCAATGGCGCGAAACCCTGCAAAAATGAGAAGTCAAATCTGGTTGATGAGACAAATAAGGTAACCGTGGAGCTGGTGGAGAAGGACGGGCATTATTACCTGAAAACAAATGTGTATGATCTGCTTGGTGATTTTAAGGACGGCATTATTACCAGTGATATCTTGGGCTACGCATTTGAGCCGGAGCAGAGGTTTGAAAATCCTGACGGAACGGCGATTACCTTCAACGAGGACTATCTGGGTGAGCATCGCGGACTTTCTGCGGTTCCCGGACCTTTTGTTTCCGCTGAAGCGGCTGGAAAACAGCTTTGGTAGTTTGGTTCCGGTATACTATTCCCTCCTGTTTTCCTCAGTGCAGAAGATGGATACAAAACAGCGGGGAAAAATCGAAATAGAAATTGAGACATGAATCATAAAAGGAAAACATGGAGGGGATTACGTTCCCGTTATATGTTTTCCTTTTTATATGTGGGCACATTTATATGTGTTCACATTTATATGTGTTCACAGGGGGAAGATAAAAAACCTGACACAAATCGGGTGCAGATATGTATTGTTTTTTCATTATTTCTGTGTTATGATAACTGCACATCAGCTATAGCTATTCTTTTTTATTCCTGGAACAGTCTGTTCCGTTTAATTCCGTTTTGTTTTTGCTAATATATTGTATATTCTACATTTTTTATGTATAATTAAGGAGGAAATCTGTCTGTTTCGGCAGACAGCAGTAAGTTTATGGGAAAAATTGATATTTCTTTGTCTTCCTATTTGTCCCATCCGCCAGTATTTGCCGACCTGTTTAATGCCTGGCTGTACGGCGGCAGGCAGGTGATTGACTATCATGGCCTGCGGCAGGAGGATCCGGTACAGAACAGGCCTGAGTATTCTGCCGCGTATAAGCATGTGCGGGATGTTGTAAAGATGTATTATCAGGATGGAATGGAGCTGGTTCTGCTTGGGATTGAAAACCAGGAAAAGATTGATTATACGGCTCCGGTGCGGATCATGCAGTATGACGGGGCTGATTATCAGAAAAAGGTGCGCAGGGTGGAAGAGGAGAATCGGAAACGGCTGGGTCTTAAAACCGGTTTTCCGGCTTTCTTCCCTGATGACCGGATAACGCCTGTTATTACTTTGCTATTGTATTTTGGAGAAGAAGAGTGGAAAAGGCCCAAGCGGCTGCATGATCTTCTGAGGTTCCCCGAGGAAAGTGACAGACTCAGAAGCTTTGTGCCCGATTATCCGATCCATGTACTCTCCGTCAGGAGGGACATGGATATCAGCCTGCTTCACACAGAACTGCGGCAGGTATTCGGATTTCTTCAATGCCAGGAGGACAGAAAGGCTTTGAAAAAATATGTAAAAGAAAACGAGCATGTTTTTTCCCGTCTTTCCAAGGATGCAGCTCTTTTCCTGGCAGCTGCCGCCAAAGGAACGCAGATTTTGTCAGCACTGAATGTAAAGGAGGAAAGCTGTAATATGTGTAAAGCATTGGATGATCTTTATAATGATGGGGTGAATCAGGGAGAAGAATATTTTGCTGCGCTATCACAAAAACTTCTTGCCGACTTTCGTACAGACGATCTTCAGAAAGCGATCCAAAATAAGGAATATCGGAAGAAGTTGTACCGGGAATACCGGATTGAGAGATGTTCCGGATAAACCGGAAAGCCGCCAAAGGAACGCAGATTTTGTCAGCGCTGAATGTAAAGGGGGAAAGCTGTAATATGTGTAAAGCATTGGATGATCTTTATAATGATGGGGTGAATCAGGGTAAAAGCCAGGGATTGGAACTGGGAGAAGAATATTTTGCCGCGCTGTCGCAAAAGCTTCTTGCCGATTTCCGTATAGACGATCTTCAGAAAGCGATCAAAAATAAGGAATATCGGAAGAAGCTATACCAGGAATACCGGATTGAAAGATGCTGAACAGGCGGCGTATTATTCAATGGATGGTATGGGGTTAAAATCCACATCTACAATCTTTGTATCAATTCTCTTACCATCCAGATAAACCCGGAAATCCATCTCCTTATCCGAATGGGAAGTAATGCAGTAAACATCATTTCCCGTCTGTCCTGTTGAATCCAGATCCAGTTTAAGATGACGGCTGAACACCGGACCAGAGGTTCCCAGACCGACTGCGGAGGCTGAACCGGCGCCAGGTACATATACCGCATATGTGCTGATGGTCTTAAAATCGAGATTGCTTTCTCCGGAATATTGGAGAACATAGGCCGTATTATAATTGTCTCCCACATCCTGGAACAAGTCTGAAAACTGCTCAACCCCCATCGCCTTTACATATTCATCTGTATTCAGGGTTAGGATACCGGAAGCCGAAGCAGATCCGCTGCCTGGAAAAAAGAGAAGTAAAACAGCCGATATTACCAGTATAACGGCAAGCACGGATACGATATAAAATACTTTTGAATGTTGTTTTTTCATTAGGTCCCTCCGGTGAATATTTATTGTGTTTCCGCTTTTACAGGACAGGCTCATAGGGCTGGCTTACAGAGTAAGTATCCAACGGGAAACATTGTATTTAATGAGATGCAGCGGCAGGACATGCCGCAGATTCATTATAGCATACAGCAAATAATGTTTACAGGAAATACAGCAAGAAATGTGAAAAATCCCCGGAGACTCCGATGTATAGTAGTCATAGGGAGGGACAGATAATGAAAACAAATCTGGATACGATTCGGGAAATGATGGATTATATCGAGAAGCATTTGGAAGAACGGCTGGATCTTGACAGTCTTTGCCGTGAGGCGGGCTATTCCCGATACCATTTAAGCCGGATGTTCTCAGTGATTTCCGGTTTTTCCGTTCATACCTACATTCAGAGGCGGAGATTGACGGAAGCCGCACGGCTGCTGGTATTTACGGACAAGCCGGTTATGGAGATTGCCCTGTTTGCCGGATATGAAACACAGCAGTCCTTTACGATCGGTTTTAAAGCAATGTATAAATGCAGTCCAAGGGCCTTCCGGCGTAAAAAGGAATTCTTCCCCTTACAGCTGAAAATGACTGTGGACGGATCCGGAAAACTGAGAGGAGACAGGATGATGGATATCCAAATGGTGGAAGGCGGAAGGATGTTGCTTGCCGGTTACCGGAAAAATACCCGCTTTGGTTTCAATGTAATCGGGCAGTGCTGGAAAAAAATGCATGCCGGGAAGGGAAGCATTCCTAATCGGATAAATAGGGAATTCCTCGTTGGACTGAATGATTATGCACGATGGGATACGGACTCGGAAAAACAGCCGGTCTTTGACTATTATGCGGCATCGGAGGTGGAACGGATAGGCGCTCTGCCGAAAGGTATGGAAGGCAGGGAGCTGCCCGCTACAAAATATATAGTCTTTTGCTTCCGGGGAATAAAGGAAGACAGTGTGCAGCCGGTTGCGGATTATATTTACAGGGAATGGTTTCCGCAGTCGACCTGCAGGCTGAATGAAAATGCGAGGTATGATTTTGTGCGGTATGGAGAGGAAACGGATGAGAATGGCAGGAGCAGGATTGAGTACTGGGTTCCGGTTTTATAAGATACATCTGCGCATGTACCAGCTTTCCCGCAGCCTTCAGAAAGCTGGTACCGCTCCATGACCTGTTTCATGCATTTGTGTTTCCTTTTCCCGGTATGGGAAAACGAATGCTATATATTATATCTTAAAATATTACCCGTGTTTTTTGCATTATGTACGGTGATCGAACCTGCTTTTACTCCGCTGTTTATAAGGCCATAGCTTTTCAGAATTGCATAAAGCTTTTCCGCATTAGCAGGATCCATATCACACAAGGGAAGGCGGCAGCCGCCCACAGGATAACCCATGGCCCGCATAGCCTGTTTGACAGGTATGGGATTTATGTCCATAAAAAGCCCTTCTATCAATTCCAGATATTTCAGCTGCAGATTATCGCTTTTTTCCTGATCGCCGTTAAAATAAGAGTAACAAATATTATGTGTTTCTTCCGGAAGAATATTGGAGAGAACAGAAATAACCCCCTTGGCGCCGAGGGCTAATGCAGAGGTAATCTGATCATCATTTCCCGAATAGATGGTTAAATCCTCTTTGCACAGAGCCGCCGTCTTGGCTATCTGGGAAAAATTTCCGCTGGCCTCCTTACAGGCCACAATATTGTCGATTTCACTTAGTCTCTTATAGGTGGCAGGAAAAATATTTACTCCGGTTCTGGAAGGAACATTGTACAGGATAATTGGGAGTGAAGTGGCTTGTGCACAGGTTTTAAAATGTAAATAAAGCCCCTGTTGGGATGCTTTGTTATAATAGGGGGTCACATGCAGGAGTGCATCGACCCCTGCTTTTTCACATTCCCCGGACAGCCATGCGGCATGGGCCGTATTGTTGCTTCCGGCCCCGGCGATTACGGGAATCCGTCCATTCACCTGCCTGACCGCTTTTTCTACAAGAGTTATATGTTCCTCATCAGAAAGAGTGGAAACTTCCCCTGTCGTTCCTGCGATAACTACCGCATCCGCTTTCTTCTGTATTTGGAATTCCAGTAGATCCTGAAGGACCTGGTAATTAATTTTGCCGTCTTCTGTCATGGGAGTGATAAGCGCTGTTGCAGCACCTTTAAATATAAGTTTCTTCATTTTTTCTCCTTGATATAAATTTCAATTTCCGTATTTCAGCATCATCTGTGAATACCGCCGACTGGCGATAGTATCTTATTGGTTTGATGTATACAGCAGACCATCCAATTTACTTCTTCGGGAGTATCGTTTATTTCTTCGATATTTATCATATATTGTTCACCCCCGATGCGGGCAATGGAGCAGTTATCCGTTTCCGGAAGACTGAAGCTTAAGTCATGTTCCTTACAGAAATGTTTAATAAGTTCCAGGGCTTCTTCCCTATTCTTCAGCTGTTTTTTGCTGAATAGAAAATAGACATCTTTCATTTAAATTACTCCTTTGATTTTCATTAGCCTGTGCGGTGTGTTGGTTGACACTTGTATGAATCTGAAATTTATGGTTTACATTATAACCATTTCCGAATAAGAAGCAGGTTAAAATTTGATGCGGAACGTTAAAATATCGTTAAGGGGGAGGGGAACAGAGAATGTATGGAGGTATTGTTTTGAAAGGAAGAATTCAGGACGGATGAAACAGCAGAAAACCAGTTGGTTCTCTTAACAGAGTTCAACTGGTTTTCACCAAAAAATGAATTGCTTCTTCAATTATTGCGAACACATACTCTGAGAAAAATCGATTCCGGTTTATTCCATGCTGTATTCTTCCCGGAGAACCGCGTAATAAAGGTCATTAAAGAACTCCCCGTCCTGATAAATAGCCTTAATAAAAGTCCCCTCTCTGCGCATCCCCAGCTTTTCCATAACCCGCCAGGAACCCACATTTACTTCCAGGGCGCTGGCGCAGATACGGTTGATATCCAGGGTACGGAAGGCAAAGTCGCAAAGCTGTTTCGCAGCGTAAGTGGAGATTCCCTGCCCCCAATATTGTTTCCCAATCCAGTATCCCAGCTCCACAGATTTCTGGCCCCGCCACGGCAGATAGAAGTAGACGATGCCGATAGGGCGTCCATCAGCGAGTATGGTACGTGTGACACGGGATTTGTTTTCTTCCTCCAGGAAGCTTCTGATATCCGCGAGTGCGTCCTCCTTCGTATAAGGATATTTGGGATCGCCGGTATAGCGGACAACCTCCCGGTCGTTTCGCTGTAAGGCCAGATCTTCTGCATGGGATTCCTCGGGTAAGACGAGTTGGATTTCCATATTCATATCTCCTGTCTGATGTGGATTGGATGTACATAAGATCAATGAAAAAGCCGGTAATGTGTAAAAAAAACGGATAATTTCTTACATTATAGAAGCCCGTATTTTATTTGTCAATTTGTTTGAATTAACTGCTGAAAAAATCCTGCTGAAAAAATTAACCTGCATTTTGATGATATATAAAAAAACGTAAAGCAGAATAAAATATACCGCTCATCAGCCCGATTCTTCTTTGAACTATGACTAAAAATAGTTAAAAATGGGGACATAACCTTAAAATCGAGGTGTTTTTTATGGATATTCAATCTTTTATAATAAATCTATAAATACGAAAACGAGGTGAACGAGATTTGAAGCTGATAAACAAAGCGGGAAAATCACAAGGGAAAACGGGAGCTGCCGGAATAAGCTGGAAACGGGAATTCCATCGTAACCTGCCGCTCTATATGCTTGTGCTGCCGGCCGCTATACTTGCCATAATTTTTTGTTATATTCCCATGGCAGGGCTTATCATGGCATTTCAGAATTATAAGCCCTGGCTGGGAATCTTTGGTTCGGAATTCGCAGGACTGGATAATTTCCGGCAGATTTTTGAATTCAGGGAATCGTATCAGGCGATTATAAATACGCTCATTATTGCTGTGAGTAAGATTGTATTGGGGCTGATTGTACCGGTAATTATGGCTTTGCTGTTAAATGAGGTAAAACAGCTGGGATTAAAAAAAAGCATCCAGACTCTGGTTTATCTGCCCCATTTCCTTTCCTGGGTTACTGTTGCCGGAATGCTGAGGGACATTCTGGGACTGGATGGTATCATAAATGTTTTTCTGCAGAAAATCGGTATGGAACCGGTTTTTTTCCTGGGAGAGGCGGGAATGTTCCGCCAGATTGCCGTTCTGTCGGATCTCTGGAAAGGGTTTGGCTTCGGAATGATTGTATATCTGGCTGCGATTTCCAATATTGACCAGAATCTGTATGAAGCCGCGGAAATGGACGGCGCAAATAAGTGGCAGCAGACACTTCATATCACGCTGCCGGGTATTATGCCAATGGTGATTGTCATGGCGACGCTCAGTCTTGGAAATGTCCTGAATGCGGGCTTTGATCAGATATTTAATCTGTATTCTCCTCTTACATACAGTACGGGCGATATTATCGACACTTACGTATACAGGCAGTCGCTTGTGAACGGACAGTACAGCTTTGGAACGGCAGTGGGGCTGTTCAAATCCGGGATAGGGCTGCTTCTTACTGTTGCCGCATACAAAATAGCCTACAGGTTTGCCGGCTACCGGATTTTTTAGAAGGGGAGGGGAAGGAATATGCGTCGGACATCCGTCAGCAGAAAGATATTTGTGCTCGTAAATACAATTTTTTTGGTAGCTGTGGCCTTGCTGTGCTTATTGCCTCTTGTGAACCTGTTTGCATTGTCACTAAGCGGAAAAAGTGCGGCCAACAGCGGAATTGTTACCTTCTGGCCGGTTGACTTTACCTTGCTTGCTTATGAGAAAACATTCCAGAATAACAATTTTATCCGCTCCATCCTGATTTCTTTTCTCAGGACAGGCATCGGTACGGTGCTCAGCATGTGTGTAATCACTACGGCCGGATATGCACTTTCCAAGGATTTTAAAGGAAGAACACCTCTCATGTGGTTTTTTGTTTTTACCATGCTGTTCAGCGGAGGATTGATTCCTTCCTATCTGGTCAATTCCACTCTTGGGCTGAAAAATAATTTTCTTATCTATGTGCTTCCGGGCGCGTTCAGCTGTTATAATCTGATACTGATTATGAATTTCTTCCGTTCTATTCCCAAGTCATTGGAGGAAGCGGCATTAATTGACGGAGCGGGCTTCTTCACCGTATTGAGGAAGATTTATCTTCCCCTGTCCAAGGCCGGACTCGCCACTGTTGCTCTTTTTATTATGGTGGGGAACTGGAATGAATGGTTTACAGGTATTCTTTATATGTCGGATACCAAAAATTATCCTCTCGCTTCCTTCCTGCAGGTTATTGTTGTACAGGGAAACCAACAGGATTTGGCACTGGATCCCACTTCGGCGGCAGCCATGTCGGAACGTACCATAAAGGCGGCACAGGTATTTATAGGGGCACTTCCCATATTGATGGTGTATCCGTTCCTTCAGAAATATTTTGTGAAGGGTATTGTTATGGGGGCAGTTAAGGAATAAGTGCGCCCGGGAATTATAGAAAATGATTTGCCAGGAAAGCTTATGCCAACAGTCAGGTTTGTCTGAATAGTTACGGCATATGATTATAATTTCAGAAGGAGGAAGGTATTGATGAAGAAAGCGGTAAAAGCGATTTCACTGGTCCTGACAGTGGCGGCAGTCCTTGCGGGATGCGGAAAGGACAGCGGAGGAACGGAGGCAGTCAGCACAAAAAATGCGGAGGGCAGGTACGATCCGGTCCTGACGATCCGCATAGCTAAACAGCTGGACGAGAACACAGGCAGGTATGGGGAGGGCGAGGACATTAATAAAAATCCCATGGTAGATCTTGCGGTGGAAAAGCTGGGAATTAAGATGGAAACTATTTTGCTTGGAGGAGATGCGGGTAATTATGATACAAAGCTCCGTCTGGCGCTTACCGGTTCGGAGGAGCTTCCTGATGTTTTTCCGGTATACGGGACTCAGATGATAGCCGATATGATTGAATCAGGGAAAGTGAAAGCAATTGATGAGGATATAGAGAAGTACATGCCGGACAGGCTGAAGGAAATATATGATAAATATCCCCAGACCTTCTACCCGGTCATCAAGGATGGAAAAACCTATGGCATTGCATGTACCCCCTTTCTGACTGAGGGCCAGGTCATGATAATCAGACAGGACTGGCTGGATAAGCTGGGCCTGAATGCACCTTCCACACTGGATGAATTTGAAGAGGTTATCAGGGCGTTTACGGAACAGGATCCGGATGGAAACGGGAAAAAGGATACTTATGGTTTTACTTATGCAGGCGACAGTATCTACAATACCGGATGGGTTGCGGATCCCGTTATCCTTTTTTCGGCGAATGCAGGAAAACATTATCCGGGAAGCTGGCAGGAGGATGAGAATGGTCAGCTGGTATACGGCTCCATCCATGAAGGAAATAAAAAGACCCTGGAACGGATGGCACAGTGGCATGCAAATGGATGGATTTTTCAGGAGGCCGCCGCAACCGGTGCATGGGATGCAATGATGCAGTTTACCGAAGGAAAAGCAGGGATTTTTATCGGAAGGCCATGGGCGATCGGTTCGGTCAGAGATGTGGAAACGGTTTGTCCGGAAGCGGTGATTAAAGCCTATCCCAATATCCTGCAGGACAGCGGGGAGCCTGCTTACCAGGGAGCCCAGATCAACGACGGATGGCTGATGTTCAATAAGGATTTCAACAATATGGAGGCCTTCTTTACCTATTATGACTGGATTTATGACGCGGCATTCGGGACAGGAGACTTCAAATACGGTTATCTGGAAGGATATGATTATGATATTGTCGGGGATACCGTTGTTTATGATTCCAAATTATTTGATCCTCCGGTAACCGATCCGTTTATGCCGGGAAAATCAACTGTTCTCAAAAATACGCCTTCTATTGATACCATGCAGCCCTATATGGATGTCAGTACGGGAATAACCCCGGAAACCAGTGCTCAGATCAAGGCTGCGGCCGACTTTAAAGCCTCGCCGGATATGGCAGGGGGATATGTGGTGGCCGGAGAACATAAAGACGAGCTGCTCCCGAACCTTTTTAACGGAGAACCTACGGCAACCATGAAGAAAAAATGGGAACAGCTGCAAACTATGGAAAAACAGATCTATACCAACATTATTTATGGGAAGGAGCCCATCGATGCATTTGACAAATTTGTGGAAGAGTGGAAAAGCCAGGGCGGCGACCAGATAACCCAGGAAGTGAATGAATGGTATCAGTCAGTTAAATAAAGGCATGCATCCGGGACTGTCAGCATCTGGCAGTCCCGGTATCATATAGTAAAAAGGTACGAATCCTGCTATAATTTTTTGAGAAAAACAGACGGCGGAGCCGGTATTGGGGTGGGCATGAAAAAAATAAAATCAATTTTTATTATTTTTGGTTTTTTTCTCATTATGATAATTGCGAGCTTTTTAATTTTATACCGGTACAGCGCCATCAGTCTCAGGGAATCACTTATGCGCGTGGCGCAGATTCAGATGGAATATGCCAGGGCCCTTCTGGAACAGAAGATCAATGAAATAGAGATAGAAGCGGACGGAATCCTGAACAGTAATGATTTGAAAGAACTGCAGCTTATGGTCATGGAGGAATATGATCCCTATGAATATGTCATGGGTGTAAAAAATATCAAAGAGTATCTGAACAGACGCCAGAGAAGCAATGTGGGCATGTCAGAATTCATATTGTACTGGCCGGAACAGAATTACCTCATTTCCACACTGAATAAATCGGACGTAAGGCGGAAAATGCTGGAAAGAGCGGAAAATAACCAGTGGATCTACTGGGAAAAGGAGGTGTATTACGTAAGACGGTATTCGGCGGACTGGATAAGAGCAGATGAAGAACCCTTTCTCTTTATTAAGATGGAACGGGACTACCTGTATAAAATCAAAAATATGGCTTCAGGTATGGGAACCGGAGGGACTCTTCTTGTGCTCCCTGACAGACAAAGCCTCTTTTCTGCCGATGGTATGGAACAGGATCTGCTGGCAGGGCTGGTGAAAAAACAGGATAAGGAAGCCTTCGAACTGGCTGTTGACAACGAAAAATACCAGATTATCAAATCAGGAGCCGTACAAAACGGGCTTGAACTCGTCGCCTATTATCCCCTGAAGGAAATGAGAAAGCCTATTATGGATATGATGGGGATAACCACAAGGCTGCTGGGAGTGATTCTTGCAGTCGGTTTCATTTTTATGGTATTATACTACAAAAATATCCTTCTCCAGCTTAAAATAATTACGGAAAAGCTCAGGCAGGTGGAAGACGGTGACTTCACCTCCCAGATTGAGGTGCTGCCGGATAATGAGTTCTCCTATGTCTTCCAGCAGTTCAATCAGATGGTATCCCGAATCGGCGATTTGGTATTGTCCACGATAAAAGAACAGCAGCTCAGAAACCAGGCGGAGCTGCGTCAGCTGCAGCTTCAGATCCATCCCCATTTTCTTTATAACAGCCTGTCCTATATCGTGACAGTGGCGGATAAACCGGAGGCTGTAACGGAAATGGCCGTTCATCTGGCGGACTATTACAGGTATTGTACCAAAAAGAAGGCAATAACAAGCATCGGGGAAGAGGTATCCTATGCAAAAGCCTATCTGTCCATTATGGCTATGCGCAAAAGCCTGACGTACAATATAAATGTTTCCGAGTCCCTGTATGACACACCGATAATTCCTCTGATTCTGCAGCCTGTCATTGAAAATGCCATCGAACATGCCATTGAAGAAAGAGAAAATGCCAAGTATTTATTTGTTAAAATCTATAAATTGCCGGACGGTTCCGTGCGGTTTGAGATTTCAGATGACGGGGATGGAATGTCTGAAAAGGAGATTGAGCTGCTGCTGGAAAACCTGCATAAAAAGAACCGGGATGAGGAAGAAAGCGTAGGGTTGTGGAATGTAAACCAAAGGCTGATTAATTATTATGATAGTTCTGCGGGACTGCGTTTCGGCAGGAGTATTTGGGGAGGCTTACTGGTTTCCTTTACTATTTTACCGAAGAGGACGGAAAATGAAGCTGTTGATTGCTGATGATGAATTATATATGGCCGAATATATACAAAAACTGGTGGATTGGAGGGATTATGGATTTGATCAGGTTTTCGTCACAAACGGAGGCTCCATGGCCAGGGATATCCTTCAGGAATTCGTGCCGGAGCTTCTGATAACCGATATTAAAATGCCTCGGATATCAGGACTTGATTTGTCCGCATTCATTGATGAGAAAAAATACCCGACAAAAGTAATTATTATATCCGGCTACAGTGATTTCGGGTATGCCAGGCAGGCGCTGCATTATGGGGTGTCGGAATATCTGGTAAAACCTGTCCTTAAGGGCGACCTGGTGGAAACGCTGGAACGTATCCTGCAGAAGAATTTTGTGTTGGAGGAGAAAAAAGAGGAGGACAAAATCTGCTTGGCCGGCGATAAAAGCGCACTGATTTCCTACGTGAAAAATTACATATATGAAAATTTTGATCAGAATCTTTCTCTGGATGTATTGGGAGAAGTCGTGCATCTCCATCCGGCTTATCTGTCCAAGATTTTCAAGGAAGTAACAAATATGAATTTATCTGCTTATATTACGGATATCAGGATGCAGAAAGCGGCTGAACTTCTGGAGCAGACCGAATTAAAAGTCCATGAGGTTATGGAACTCATTGGATATCGGAAAAGCCAGTATTTTTCCAGGTTGTTTAAAGAAAGATTCGGAGTGACGCCTGTTGAATACCGCAGGACGGTGAAGAAGGATTTATCAAATGTATGATTGCGCCAATGGATCAAAAAAAGGCATCTCCTCACTCAGAGATGCTTTTTTTGATCCATTGGCGCAATTATACTTATTTGGATAATTAAATGTACTATTGCGATATCAGAAGGCAGAAGACATCGGAGCTTTCGGAGCAGATTTCCATAAAAAATATAATCAAAACGTAATTATTTGAAATTGATAACCATCCCCATATCCTCTTATCATATGATTGCACAATAAAATACCGTTTACCAAAGTGAGGAGGAAAGAATATGGCAAAGCTTGTCATCAATGCATGGGACAGAAAGAGCAAAATCAGCAGGGAACTGTACGGACAGTTTTCCGAGCATCTGGGCAGAGGAATTTATGAAGGAATCTATGTGGGAGAGGCCTCTGATATCAGGAACATAAAGGGCATGCGGTGTGATGTGGTGGAAGCCCTGCGGCGGATACAGCTGCCGGTACTGCGGTGGCCGGGAGGCTGCTTTGCGGACTACTATCATTGGAAGGACGGCATCGGCCCCGGGGAAAAGCGTAAAAAAATCGTCAATGCAAACTGGGGTGATGTGGTGGAGGACAATTCCTTCGGGACGCATGAGTTCATGGAGCTGTGTGAGCAGATAGGCTGCGAACCCTATATATGCGGAAATGTAGGTTCAGGTACCGTGGAGGAAATGAGTGACTGGATTGAATACCTGACCTTTGACGGAAGCTCACCCATGTCAGAGCTGAGGGCTGAAAACGGGCATCCCGAAGCATGGCGTGTAAAATATTGGGGTGTGGGAAATGAGAACTGGGGGTGTGGAGGCAATATGACACCGGAGCAGTATGGACAGGAATTCCGCCGTTACCGTACCTTCTGCAGGAATTATGGGGATAACCGGCTGTATTGTATAGCCGGAGGAGCGGATGTTGCCGACTATCAATGGACGGAAGGCGTGATGAAGACCGCAGCTTATACAGGAAATCGGCGTCTTATGGACGGTATTTCTCTTCACTATTATACACAGCCTAATACCTGGGAGCATAAAAAAAGAGCAACGGAGTTTGAACTGTCGGATTATTACCGGGGGTTTGTACGTGCCCTGCGTATGAATGAGCTGATCGAAAAGCATTGTGAAATCATGAGCAGATATGATCCCGCTCATGAAGTAGGGCTGGTGGTGGATGAATGGGGAGCCTGGTATGAAGTGGAGGAGGGAACCCATCCGGCTTTTCTCTATCAGCAGGGAACGGTCAGGGATGCCCTGCTGGCAGCGGTGCAGCTGGATATTTTTAATAAGCACTCGGATCGTGTGAAAATGGCTAATTTGGCGCAGATGGTCAATGTAATTCATTCGATTATCCTTACGGAAGGCCGGCATATGATACTTACGCCCACCTACTTTGTTTTTGAACTGTATAAAGGCCATCAGGATGCCTCTCTGCTTGGAAGCTGGCTGGAGACAGAAGAAATCGGGGATGAGGAGAGCCGTATCCCTTCCTTATCCCACACAGCGTCCATAAAGGACGGAGAGTTACATCTGACTGTCAGCAATCTGTCTCCTTTCCGGTCGGAAGAGATAGACTGTTATATTCTGGGCTATACCCCGGAGATTATGGAAGGAAGAATCCTTCAGGGAGATATGGCCGCTCATAATACCTTTGACAATCCGGAAAATATAAAGCTGAATGAATTGCAGGAAATCAAAAGAAAGGACGGCGGGATAAGCTTTATCCTTCCGGCATGTTCCGTGGCTGAAATTATCCTTAAAGAAAACAGCCCAAAGAAATAAAATCATAAAAAATAAAAAGAAATCGAAAAAACCTAATCTTGTTGGAAGTACTTTGAGCCATTAGTATAAAGATACAGGAGCTGCCCGGGAGCTCAACAGAAAAAGTAGGAGGATATGCAATGAAAAAGAAAATAGCGGCGATACTGCTCACCTTATCCATGGCGGTTTCCATGGTGGGATGCGGGCAGGATGCACAGACCGGCGGTACTCAGCCGGAAGGAACACAGAACGAGAGTAATTCCGACAGTGCCGGTGCAGAAAATATGCCTTCCGACGGAATTCCGGTTCCGGCAGGCTGGGATGATCCTTATGAGGAAACGCTGACGGTCACCATTGGAGGCCTGGGGAATCCGCAGGATATGAACCTTCCGGAGGGTGATACTCTGGAAGATAATGAATTCACCCGCCTTTATAAGGAACGCTGGAATATGGATGTGAAGGTTGAATGGATGGCAGTGGATGAGGCGGCGCTTTCCCAGAAGGTCAGCCTGGCTATCACCTCAGGCCAGATGCCCGATATCATGATGGTACCCAATCAGGTCCTTCTTTCACAGCTTGTGGAATCGGATCTGGTAGCCGATTTGGACTCCGCTTACGAGATCGGTATGAGCCCTTACAATAAGGCTGTGCTGGATACCTATGGGGACCGGAAATTCGATACCTGTACGTTTGACGGAAAGCTGAAGGCTATTTCCAACTATGTACCTGGGTATTCCTATGCCTTTACCTGGATCAGGAAGGACTGGCTTGATAAGCTGGGACTGAAGGAGCCCGGTTCGCTGGAAGAGCTTCAGGCGGTAGCAAAGGCTTTTGTGGAGGAGGATCCGGACGGAAACGGACAGAATGATACCATCGGCCTTCTTTGTGACCAGAGGGTGGGAGGCATCTATAATTCCAATCATACCATGGATCCTATTTTCGGTTATTACGGCTCCTATCCCCGTCAGTGGCTCAAAGATGAAAGCGGCAATGTGACATATGGTACTATCGCGCCGGAAACAAAGGAAGCGCTTGCCACACTCCGCCAGATGTATTCGGATAAGCTGATTGATGAGGAATTTGCGGTGAGGAACCCTAATGACATCAACTCTCCTCTGGCAGCAGGAAAATGCGGTATTATTTTCGGACCCTGGTGGGCGCCGTATACCCTGCAGGATAGTGTAAATAATGATCCGGATGCCGACTGGCAGCCCTATTTATGTCCTTTGGATAAAGACGGGAAATTTAAAACATATCAGCAGGAAATCCATACATACTGGGCGGTGGTAAGAAAGGATTTCCCTCATCCGGAAGCCATTATGAAGCTTCAGAGCCAGCTGAGCGAGTGGCTGCAGCCGGTGAAGGATTTGCCGGAGGGTTATGCTTATCCCTACAGGGGGACTCCTGCAGACGGGAAGACAATCATCCCTCTTAATCTGCAGTTCTCCGAGCAGGATTATATGCCCAAAGAATATGCGGCGCTGAATGAAGCGGAAGAAACAAAGGATCCCAGCATTCTCAGTGATGTCATGGTGCCGGTTTATGAGGCAAGGCTTAAGTATAAAGAGGATCCGGAAGCAAACAGGGATCAGTGGTCAGGCTATATGGCCCGTACAGGCGGATATGAGGTGGCAAGCATGGATAATGTCAAGGTGGCGGACAACTGTGTTTTCTTTGCCATGACAGATTCTATGACGGCCAGATGGACCTCTTTGGAAAAGCTGGAAAATGAAGCGCTGCTTGCAATCATAACCGGAGAAAAGGATTTGGATTATTTTGACGAATTTGTATCCCAGTGGAAATCACTGGGCGGAGATCAGATTATGCAGGAAGCGACTGAAATAGTAAAGAATCAGGGCTGATAATGAAGAGCTGACGGCAGCCGGATGCCTGCAGAAAGCAGACATCCGGCTGTTGTAAGGAGGAGGCAACGTGAAAAACAGAAAAGCTAATATTACTTTTCATGCTATGATAGCTCCGGGCATGATTTTTATATTGTTATTTAACATTATACCGCTTGCGGGGCTTATTATGGCCTTCCAGAATTTCCTTCCGGCAAAAGGCCTTTTAGGATCAAAGTGGGTGGGGCTGGATAATTTTAAATTTATGTTCCAGCTGCCCGACAGCAGGCAGATATTTGTAAATACTCTGGTTATTGCTGTTTCCAAAATGATATTAAATCTGCTGGTCCCTCTGGTTTTCGCATTGATGCTGAATGCAATCCGATGTAAACTGTTAAAAAGGACACTTCAGACGATTGTTTATCTGCCTAATTTTATATCCTGGGTAATCCTGGGAAGCATTATTGCGGATATCTTTTCCAAATCAGGAATTATTAATACCCTTCTTTCGGGTGTGGGGATAGAGCCCATTATTTTCATGGGCAGCAATACATGGTTCCGCCCGATAGTGATACTTTCCGATGTATGGAAGGGCTTTGGATATAACAGTATTATTTTTCTTGCCGCGCTGGCAGGGATTGATCCCACTCTTTATGAGGCAAGCGCCATTGACGGGGCGACCAGATCCAAACAGCTGATCTATATAACGCTGCCCTCCATTGTGAGCACGATAGTGCTGGTGGGGACACTGAGTCTGGGCAATGTTCTGAACGCAGGCTTTGACCAGGTATTCAACCTGTATAATCCGCTTGTATACCGGACAGGGGATATTATAGATACCTATGTATATCGTATGGGACTGCAGAATGCCCAGTTCAGCCTTGCGACCGCCGTGGGGATGATGAAATCCGTCATAAGCTTCCTGCTGATAATTATTTCCTATAAGCTGGCGGAGAAATTTGCCAACTACCGGATTTTCTGACAGAGTGAGAAAGGTGATGCAAACTATGAAAATAAAAGAAAGACCCGGAGAAAAACTGGGACATTATCTGATTGTCATAATTGTTGTGGCTGTCAGCCTTACCTGCCTGATTCCTTTTTTGAATACGCTGTCTCTTTCCTTCAGCAATAAATCCAGGGCGGCGGCAGGGGAGGTTTTTCTTCTTCCCAAAGGATTTAACCTTGCATCCTATAAGATGCTGCTGAAGGACAGCGGATTTTTTACTGCCTTCGGCGTGTCCGTCCTGCGTGTCATTGTCGGAGGCGGCCTGAACCTTATGCTGACGGTTTTGATGGCGTATCCTCTGTCAAAATCTCCGAAGCTGTTCCGGGGACGCAATGTATATATGTGGATTCTGATTTTCTGCATGATGTTTTCAGCCGGACTGATTCCTCTGTATCTGACGGTCAGCCGTTTGGGACTGATTAATTCCTTCTGGTCCCTGGTGCTGCCCGGAGCCGTTCCGATTTATAATGTTATCCTGCTCATGAACTATTTCCGCAATATCAGTCCGGGTATGGAAGAAGCAGCTATCATGGATGGGGCGTCCCATGTGGATATCCTGTTTAAGATATTTCTTCCGATTTCCCTTCCCTGCCTGGCTACAATCACGCTTTTCAGTATTGTTAACCAATGGAATTCCTTTTTTGACGGAATGATATATATCAATACGCCGTCCAAGGTTCCGATGATGACTTATATACAGCAGCTGGTGATTCCTACGGATACCACCAATATTACGGATCCGAGGCAGCTGGAAAATATCATGCAGTCTTCCAACAAGACTCTGAATGCGGCTAAAATTATGATTGCCCTGCTTCCCATATTAGTGGTATATCCGTTTCTTCAAAAATATTTTGTAACAGGAATAACGCTCGGCTCCGTTAAGGAATGAGTGCGCCGGAATTGGAAGGTGAGGGAGGGAAACATGTTATCGGTATTAATTGCTGATGATGAATGGATTGAAAGAGAAGGGATCAGCCTGCTTCTGGAGCAAAGTCCCTATGAATTCCAGGTGTATATGGCGGAAAATGGGGAAGAGGCCATGAAATGCCTGGAAACGCATGCGGTTGATATCCTTTTTACCGATATTAAAATGCCCTTTATGGATGGGCTGGAGCTGCTGGTACAGGCGAATCAGAAATTTAAAGGCCTGAAAATTGTGATCTTCAGCGCTTTCGCAGATTTCAGCTATGCCAAGACCGCTTTGGAAAACCGGGTTCTGCATTATTTCCTGAAGCCGATAGATCCGGATGAATTTCAGAATATCCTTTCCGAAATCGTGGAGACGGTTACAAGGGAACAGGAAGATAGCAGGCGCCTGCAGCGTACTGGTGCGGGAACGGAGGATGTGATTGGCGCTTTTCTGCATAAAGAGGGGCTTCCGCCGTTATGGCTTGAGGAAATGCTTGACGGCAGAGAGACCTTCCGGCTGCAGCTTTACGATATACAGGATGAAAAGGAAACGGCCATTGCATCCTTTTATGAAGGCATAAGGGATGCGTTCGTTCTTATGAAAAGCTGCATCACCGTAAGTGAGGGGGTATTTCTTTTGCTTCTGCATAAGGGGGATGAAAACGCTCCGGCCGTCATGGAATTTCTGGAACATTGCGGTGTCCGGCAGGCATGTGTTGTGATGGGGAATGAGGCTTCCGGCTGTGAAGAGCTCCAGGACAGCTTTCTGCAGATGGAAGAGATGCTTCGTTTTCATTTTTTTATGGACGGCAATCAGCTGCTCTATGTGAATGAAAGCAATGCGGGATCAGGCAGCTCCGAACAGATTATAGAGAGGATTGTAAAGGAAATTTATCATGGAGTGGATAATAAGAATCTTCCCTATGTAACGGAAAATCTGACCCTGCTCCGGGAAGAGCTCCGTTCTCATATTATGGATTCCCAGATTTATGTCAAATATCTGTATTCCAATATTTTAAAAAGATTATTTGATAACAGCAGTATAGCCTATGGTGATTTTAAAACATATCTGGACAGTCTGTTTGAGGAAAGCTCTCTGTCAGGTATCCATAAGATGATGCTTGCTCTTTCTTCACAATTCATGGAAACGTCTGTGACGGAGGAGGCAGGAGGTTTTGAACATAAAAAGGTGATACGCTCTGTCATTGAAATTGTGGAACAGCATTATCAGGAGGATATCAGCCTGCAGTCCATCGCGGAGGAGGTATATTTATCCCCTTCTTATTTGAGTTATCTGTTTAAAAAAGAGGTGGGAGTCAGTCTGATTAAGTATATAACAATGACAAGGCTGGATAAGGCAAAGGAGCTGCTTCTTTCCGGAAATATGAAAATTTCTGACATTGCCGCGAAAGTGGGATATCAGAATTATTCTTATTTTAATATAACCTTTAAAAATAACGTCGGGGTGTCACCGGCTCAGTTCCGGGAACACGGAAGATAGCATGCGGAAGGTAAGGGTTAATGAACAACAGACGGCAGCAGGGAGGAGAAAAGGAAATGAAGATAGGGAACGGACTGAAAAGAAAGATTCAGAATACTAAATTTTCCCGGAAGCTGTTTGCCGCTTTCTTCCTTACGTCAAGCATCACATTGATTCCGCTGGGAATTTATTCTTATTACCAGGCCCACAATAATTTACTGGATAAGCAGAAGCAGAGTGTGAAGGAACAGATCTGGCAGGCCAATACCATGCTGAACAGCCAAATCGCCCAGAGCCAGACGGTCATATCCAGTCTGTTGTATAATTCCGAGATCATCCAATGCCTGAATACGGAAAATATCAGCTATTATCAGCAGTATCTGATGTTTCAAAACAGCCTGGAGCCTACGATAGAGAGTATTGTAAGCTCCCATTCCAATATACTTTTTGTTAAAATATATACGGATAATGAAACCTTGAAAGGGCATTCCAGATATCTCTACGATTTGGAAGAATTACCGGATTATGACAAATCCTCAGGCAGGATGCTGCTTAATTATAAGATCAATGACGGAAAGCTTACGGCGTTATGCCAATATCCTTTCCAGGGGGCGGATTTGACAAATGTTCTGTATATCGAGTTCCGTATTTCGGAATCACTGGGGCTCATGCTGAACGGAGAGAAAAAATTATTATTGATAGACGGCAGTGAAAATAGGATATTCGAAAGTCCGGGGACACAGGAGTATGCGGAGTATGAAAAGGCGGAGAATTATCAGGAAGTCAGGCTGGACGGAGAAAAGTATATTCTGTTCGTGAATAATATACCGGAAACAGGATGGAAATCGCTCTGCTTTGTACCTGAAAAAAATATGGAAATCAACGATCCATCCATATTAAGGGCGACCTTCCTTGTATTGATTCTTGCTATTTTTCTGTGTCTGCTGATGAGCTGGATGCTCTGCCGCTGGCTGTTAGGCCCGATGGAGAAGCTGCGGAAGCATATCCGCCAGGTGGAGGAGGGGGATTTTTCCATTGAGGTTTCTTCCGAGGCGGAGGATGAAATAGGGCAGCTTACGAATGCCTTCGGCGCCATGATTAAAAAACTGAACGTATTGGTTAATGAAGTATACCGGAGTCAGATCGTTCAAAAAGAGGCGGAGTTCAAGATGCTGCAGGCCCAGCTGAATCCCCATTTTCTGTACAATACGCTTTCCTTTATTAACTGGAGCGCGCTCAAAGCAGGGGAAAAGGAGATTGCTAAAATCAGCAGGGATATATCCTCCTTTTACAGGACAGCCTTAAACAGCGGAAAGGCGACCACAACGGTAGAGGAAGAGCTTTTAAACGCCCAGAGCTATATCAGCATCCAGCTGGCTCTGCACAATAACAGCTTTGATGCGGAATATGAAATAGGGGAGGAATGCAGGCCGTGTCAGATAATATGCAATATCCTGCAGCCGCTGATTGAAAATGCCCTGGAACACGGAATAGATAAAAAGCGGGATGGCCGCGGCGTACTGCGTATATTTGTTCGGAAAGAGGGGGAAAAACTGGTATTGGCGGTTACGGATAACGGGCCGGGCTTTGCAGGGGATGAAGAAAAACAGGCCATAAATCAGGAATCGAAGGGATACGGGTTGAAAAATGTAAATGACAGGATTCGTATTTTCTATGGCGATGATTATGGGATTGAAATTTACAGCAATGCAGGAGAGGACACGAGAATCCAAATCCGGATTCCGGTTTCAGCGGAAGTAAATTGAATGGAAAGCAGCGGCAGCGTATTTGTGGATTGTATCCGGAAATACGCTGCCGCTTTTTCCTTTTCCCTTTTTCCATCGAAAAAAGGATATCTATTGCTATTTGCTATGTCTTTTGCTATAGTAAAATATATATGCATATGAGCAATAAACGAATTCCGATGGTGACGGGTACGGTGATGGCATACAAAGAATCTTGGTGAGCCATAGGAGCACAGTCGGATTCAGGATTGAGAGGAGATTTACATGAAAAGACTGCTGAAAGGGCTCAGCCCGGAAGGAGAGGCCCTCTTAAATCTTATCCCCGGAGGGGTTATGCAATGCAGGAATGACAGTAGCTATACCATCGTTGAGGTCAACGATGGTTTTCTTAGCATGTTTGGGTATACGAGAGAAGAACTGGACGAAAGGTTCCAAAATCGTTTTTTTCAAATGATTCATCCGTCGGATCAGCAGAATTTCCTTATTGAAGCAGAACGGCAGCTGGAAAAAGGCGATCGGCTTTCCCTAAGCTATCGGGTTTTGTGCAGGGACGGAAGCTATAAATGGATTGCCAGCAGCGAAAAATTGTTTGGGGATGAGAAGGAGGAACGTTTTTTCTGTATTTTCCTGGATCTTACCGAGGTCAGGGACGCACAGGAGAAGCTGCGTCTGTCATTGGAACATCTGGAAATTATTATGAACCAGTCCTCCGACATTATTTTTGAATGGGATCTCATCGCGGATTCCATATCCTTTTCCCCGAACTGGCTGGAAAAGTTTGGCTATGCCCCGCATTATGACGGCAGACAGCAGAAGGAAGAAATGCTGCATAATTTTTATCCCGATGATGTGGAGCCGATGGCGGCATTTATGGAAGAGGCCAAAAGGGGCATATCCGATTCGGTCATTGATGTTCGGATCCGCAGCTTTCAGGATCAGTATATCTGGTGCCGGATACGGGCGGCGACCCAGTACAGTGCAGAAAATACACCGATTCGGGCGGTGGGGACAATCTCAGATATTGACGAAGAAAAACGGATGGTGGAGGAACTGCGCAGGAGGGCGGAGCTGGATGCTTTGACAGGCCTTTATAACCATACCGAAACGGAACGGAGGGCGGAACTGTACCTGGTGGATAAGCCGGATACAATCTGTGCCATGTTTATCATAGATGTGGATAATTTCAAGCTGGTGAATGACGGTCAGGGGCACCTGTTCGGGGATGCGGTTCTGGCGGAGCTGGCGGCAGGTATGAAGAAAATAACGCGGAAATCGGATGTGATCGGCAGGATAGGCGGGGATGAGTTCGCCATGTTTCTCAAGGATCTTCCGTCGGTCAGTATTGCCGAGGATAAGGCCAGGAAGCTGCTGCAGCTGTTTCAGAACCTGTTTCAGGGAGAAAAGCAGTCTGTTGAGGTGACCTGCAGCATTGGTGTGGCAGTTTATCCGTGGGACGGCAGCAGCTATCAGGAGCTGTACCACTGCGCAGATCTGGCGCTGTACCAGGCCAAATGCTGGGGCAAGAACCGGTTTGCACGGTTTGATGCCGGAAGTATGGCGGCGATGGATCGGATTGGCTATTCCTCTTTGGGAGCGTCCATCGATTCGGATCAGAATACAGGCGGAAAGACCGGTGATTTGGTCAATTACGTATTTCAAATTCTGTATGATACAAATGATATCGATGATGCCATCAAAACTATTCTGGAAATCGTAGGCAGGCGCTTCGATGTGAGCCGCGCCTATGTGTTCGAAAACAGTTTCTGCGGTAATTATGCGGATAACACCTATGAATGGTGTAATGAAGGGATTATACCCCAAAAGGAGTTTCTGCAGCAATATCCCTATGAGAAGGTGGAAGGCTACAAGGATCTGTTTCGGGATAATTCTGTTTTTTACTGCCGGGATATCCATTCCCTCACACCCGCCCAGAGCCGGCTTTTTGAAAGTCAGGGTATCTGTTCCACCCTTCAGTGCGCGCTGTACGATGACAAGGAATTCTGCGGCTTCATCGGTTTCGATGAGTGTACGGGGCTGCGGATGTGGAATAAGGAGGAAATTGGCATCCTTTCTCTGGTCGCCCAGATGCTGACTACTTTTTTGTCAAAAAAACGGGAGGCCGACCGCAACAGACAGATCATGGTTCAGCTGAATACTATTCTGGATATGCAGGATGCCTATATTTATGCGATTCAGCAGGATACCTACGAGCTGCTGTATATGAATCAAAAGCTGCTCAGGCTGGATCCGTCCGCCAGACCCGGCATGGCCTGTCATCAGGCCTTTTTCGGACGCAGCGCCCCTTGTGAGAACTGCCCTCTGACCGGCGCCATGGAGGTTTATAACCCTCAGTACGGCATCTGGGCAAAGGTTCAGTTTTCCCCAATGAAATGGGGAGATGACAGCGCCTATCTGATCAACTGTGCGGATATCACGGAATATAAGCGGATGCAGGAAAAGAAAGGCAGCGGGAGATAAAAATATCGGAAAAATACATATTACGGTACTGAGCATGCTGTGAATTGCGGTTACCTGGGGTAAGGCAGCCGCATCAAGGTGCCGGTCGGGATAAAGAGGTGGATGCAGTGGCGGTGATGGCAAAAAGAAAAATCCTGGTGGTGGAAGACAACGCCCTTAACAGAGGTCTTTTATGTGAAATATTAAAAACCGAATATGACGTTGCAGAGGCGGAAAACGGCCGGGAGGCTCTTGCCATTTTACGGCAGGAGGAGGGAAATTTTTCCCTTATCCTGCTGGATATTGTCATGCCCGTTATGGATGGCTATGAGTTCCTGGCCGTGGTCAAGAATGACCCTGATTTTTCCTCCATCCCGGTGATTGTCACCACACAAAATGACGGAGAGTCGGAAGAGGTGACAGCCCTTTCCTGCGGTGCTGCCGATTTTGTGGTCAAGCCTTACAAACCCCAGATCATCCTGCACCGTGCTGCCAATATCATTCACCTGCGGGAGTCCGCCGCTCTCGTCAATGAGTTCCGGTATGATCGGCTGACCGGCCTTTACAGCAAGGAATTTTTCTGTCAGCAGGCAGGGGAGCTTCTGCACCAGAATCCGGATAAGGAGTATGATATCATCTGTTCCGATATCGTTAATTTTAAGCTGGTCAATGATATTTTCGGTATTCCTGCGGGGGATCGGCTCCTGCGGATGGTTGCGCAGGAGTATACCGCTCTGACAGAGGGAAGGGGTATCTGCAGCCATTTCCATGCGGATCAGTTTGCATGTATCATTGAACATAACTGGGATTACACAGAAACCATGTTTCAGGATTCCTGCAGCCGGATTAACCTGTTGTCCCAGTCACAGAATATTGTGATGAAGTGGGGAATCTACCGTGTGGAGGACAGGAATGTTTCCGTAGAGCGGATGTGTGACCGGGCGCTGCTGGCAGTTCGGAGCATCAAGGGAATATATAAGAAATTTTTTGCCTACTATGACGATGAGCTCCGCAGCAAGCTCCTGCAGGAGCAGGAAATCGTTGACAGCATGGAGTCCGCTCTGGCACAGGGCCAGTTTGAAATCTACCTTCAGCCGAAGTACCGTCTTAAGGATAACCGGATGTCCGGCGCCGAAGCGCTGGTCCGCTGGAACCATCCGGAATGGGGGCTGCAGTCTCCCGCAGTGTTTATTCCGCTGTTTGAGCGCAACGGTTTTATCACCCGGCTGGATCAATATGTCTGGGATAAGGTCTGTGCCGTTATGCAGAGCTGGAAGAATAGGGGACTGCCGCCGCTGCCGGTTTCCGTAAACGTATCCCGGGCGGATATTTATAACGCGGATCTGACCGCTGTTTTAATGGGACTTCTGCAGAAATATGAGCTTCCGCCTGCCAGCCTCCATTTGGAAATCACCGAAAGCGCCTATACGGAAAATCCAAGACAGATTATCGAGACCGTCAGTCATCTACGGGAACTGGGCTTCGTGGTGGAAATGGATGATTTCGGAAACGGGTATTCGTCCTTACATATGCTCCATGAAATGCCTGTGGATGTTCTGAAGCTGGACATGAAATTCATCCAGAGCGAGCCGGTGACACCGGTCAACCAGGAAATCATGCGGTTCATCATCAACCTTGCGCACCTGATGTCGCTGAGTGTGGTGGCGGAGGGCGTTGAAACAGAGGAACAGCTGGAACGCCTGCGCAGGATCGGCTGTGAATGCGTGCAGGGGTATTATTTTTCAAGACCAATTCAGGTAAAAGAGTTTGAAAAGCTTATGGAAGAAAACGATGCGGTTGGAAAAGCGGGGAATCAGGATTCATGAGAAAAAGGATAAAAAATAGAGAACGTTCTGTGGAACGGAGCCAGATGATAAGCGTTGTCAGCACAGGAATTCTCATTCTGCTGATGCTATGCTATCTGTTCATGACCATCGGCAACTCCGCCAGGCTTGCGGCACAGACAGAAATTATTTCAAACCATCCTTTCGAGGTGGTAATTTCCGCCGGTGACGTAAAACTCTACGTATCGGAGATGCAGCTGCGCACCGATCGGCTGAAGCGCCACCATAACAGCGAAGATGTGGAATTCGCAGGCAGTAAGCTGGACGAGCTGGTGCTCTCCCTGGATGAACCGGTCACACGGATCAATGATTTGTATCTGGGAAATGCGGAGGATGTGCAAAACCTCAGGAACACTCTGGCATTATTACAATCAGAACAGAAAGATTATCTTGTTTTCTGTGAGCAGCAGAATCTTACGGAAAAGGAAATCGAGGCTTATGCCCAGGAGCATCTGGAGCCCCTTTATGACCGGGCGCTCCAACAGACAGGGGAGATCATTGCGGTTGCACAGGCAAAAAAGGTGGGATATGGCATTACCGCAGAAAGGCTGCGCGTAACCAACCTGATTGGCTCCGGCATACTTATGGTGTTGATGATTGTCGTACTGCTGATCTCCCAATATGTCCTGCACCGGCAGAGAGAGGAACTGGTTTACCGGAACAGGCTTTTTGATAAGCTGTCATTGAGCATCGACGATGCGTTCATCATCCGGGAGGCGGACACCGGAGTCATTAATTACTGCGGACTTAATCTGGAACGAATCCTGGGAATTACGGTTATGGATGCGGAGGATTTGTACGAAGGTTTGAAAGAGGAGGATGCCCGGGCGTTTCGGGAGGGAATTCGTGCGCCCGGGTTCGTTTCGCCATTTGAAAGGCTGGTGGAATATACCAGGCCCAACAAGGAAAAACGCTGGATGCAGATCCGAGTCTACAGGGTGGAAGATTTGAATACACCGCAGCTCATCACTGTGTTTTCCGACCGTACCGAAGAGGTCCGTTCCCGTCAGGCGCTGCAGGAAGCCATGCTGACGGCAGAACGCGCCAACATGGCAAAGAGCGATTTCCTGTCCCGGATGAGCCATGAAATCCGCACGCCCTTAAATGCCATCATCGGTATGACGGCAATTGCGGCGGCTTCGCTTGATGAGCCTGCCAGGGCAGAGGACTGCCTTTCTAAAATCACCTTTTCTTCCAAGCATCTGCTGATGCTGATCAATGATGTGCTGGATATGTCAAAGATTGAGAGCAACAAAATGGTACTGCAAAACGAACCCTTTGATATTTTTGAGCTGGTCAACGGTTTTGTATCCACCGTTTATGCCCAGGCAAAGGAAAAGGGAATTGCATTCCGGGAAACGATGGATGGTTTCGGTGAGGATACCGTCTTTATCGGAGATTCGCTTCGGCTTAACCAGATCCTCTTGAATCTCAGCTCCAACGCGGTGAAGTTCACACCGTCCGGAGGCAGGATCCGTCTGGATGTTTCACGGCACAGAAACGGAAATACAACTGATATCATCCGTTTTATCATTTCTGATACGGGAATTGGTATGACAAAAGAGGCTGTGGGCAGAATTTTCCAGCCCTTTGAACAGGCCGATGCTTCTATTGCCAAACGTTTTGGCGGTACCGGACTGGGCATGTCTATCACCAGAAATTTGATCACGCTGATGGGCGGCCAGATTCAGATAGAGAGTGAACCCGGCGGCGGAACCTCCTGTATTGTGGATTTACCGTTCCAAAAAGGAGAAGAGAGATGCCGTCCGGAGCCTGATTTTGCACAGCTTGGGCTGCAGGCACTGATTGTGGATGACGAACGGCAGGTCTGCGAACAGACCGCCATACTTTTAGAAAAAATAAAAATTACTGCGCAATGGCGTCTGTCCGGAAGCGAGGCTGTGGAACGGGTGAAAGAGATGCACAGGGAAGGACGGGATATCGACCTGTGCCTCATTGACTGGAAAATGCCGGATATGGATGGGGTTGAGGTAACCCGGCGTATACGGAAGGAGGTTGGGAATGCGGTTCCCATTGTAATGATATCCGCTTATGATATCTCAGAGGTGGAGGAAGAGGCGCGGGCGGCAGGTGTGAATGGATTCCTTCCCAAACCCCTTTACCGTTCCTCTGTCTATGCGGCCATTAAGTCTGCGCTGGAGCACAAAGGACAGACGTTTGCAGGGGAAGAAAAAAAGCCGGCCGGAAAGCTGCTGGAAGGTTTTCATCTGCTGGTGGCGGAGGACAATGCCCTCAATCAGGAAATCGCGGCAACGCTTCTGCGCATGGAGGGCGCTGCGGTAGACTGCGTGGAGGATGGTCAGCAGGCGCTGGATGTATTCCTTGCCTCGAAGCCCGGTGAATATGATGCTATCCTGATGGACGTACAGATGCCTGTTATGGACGGGCATGAAGCCACAAGACAGATACGTGCTTCAGAACATCCGCTGGCCCGTACAATTCCCATCATTGCTACAACAGCCAATGCCTTTAATGACGATATCTCCGCCGCTCTGGCGGCCGGGATGAACACCCATGTCAGCAAACCGCTGGATATCATACAACTTTGTAAAACTCTTGCGGATTGTATCCAAAAATAGGATAATAGAAAAGGAGAGACAGCAGAAATACATAAAGGGAGTGTAGATACATATTGAAAAGATGGATTGCAAACTGGATTAGGCGGGTAAATCTTATATTCCTACTGGGGGTCTGGGCTGCCGCATCAGTTCAGAATGTACAGGCGGCCGAACAGGAGCCGCGGGTGCTGCGAGTCCCTTTCCCTCAGGTGACTGGAATGACAGAAACAACATCGGACGGCCGCCGTCAGGGGCTGGTGGTGGACTACCTGAATGAGATTGCCAAATATACCGGCTGGGAATATGAGTATATAGACACAGATGGTGACTCTATGGTTAAGGAGTTTCTGGAGGGCAAGTATGACCTGATGGGGGGAAACTACTATTCCCCGGGCTTTGAGGAGCTTTTTGCCTATCCGGATTATAACATCGGGTACAGTAAATCAGTGCTCATGGCCCGAAAAGATGACAGCAGTATCAACAGCTATGATCTGCGGAGCCTGAACGGCAAAACCATCGGCGTTTATGAGCGGGCACAGGAGAACATCCGCAGGCTTAAGGAATACCTGTCCATGCACGATTTGGACTGTGAGATCCGTACCTACAGTTATGAGCAGCTCACGGAAGACGGGAAGCTCTACCCCTACCTGGAAAACGGAGAGGTAGACCTGCTCCTTGGAAACGGGTTTGAGGATCCCATGAATTTCCGTATCATCGCATCCTTTGATTCGCAGCCCTATTATATAGTGACCCATGTGGGTAACCAGGAGATTCTGGATGGATTGAATATGGCTATGGAGAAGATTGCGGATTCCAATCCGAACTTCGGTGCAAAGCAGTATGAAGCGAATTTCAGTAATGAGGGAGCAATAGATATTCAGCTCAGTGAGACAGAGAAGGATTATGTCCGGAACCGGGCTGCGGTCACCGTGGCGGTACCTGAAAACTATCATCCCCTGTTCTGTCTCAATGCAACAGACAACCTGCATAAAGGGATCGTGCCTGATACCCTTGAGAAAATCGCAGAGTTTACAGGGCTTACCTTTACGTATGTTTACACCGATACCTACGGCGACGCGCTGAATATGGTCCGGCAGGGGAAGGCGGATCTGCTCTGCTTTTATATGGGAACTGAGGAAGAATCTGTCCGCCAGGGACTTACGCTCACCTCGCCCTATGTGAATATGAATAATATCGTAGTCCGTAATAAGACATCCTCCTATCCGGACGAAGGACTGGTCTGCGCCGTCGTCAATGGACAGGATCTGCCTGTCGGGATTGAAGCGGCTGAAGTGAGGAAATATCCTACTGTCACGGAAGCGCTCCGGGCGGTAAACAAAGGCGAGGCAGACTTTATTTATGGTCTGGCCAGCCGCTTTGAGCTGGATATTCAGCGCTATCATTTCTCTAATCTGGTGCCCGTTACCCTGGTCAATGATCGCAGCGACCTCTCCTTTGCGCTGGAAAGGCCTTCGGATCCTGACCTGCTGACCATTCTCAACAAGGCCATAAACAGCCTTTCCTCAAAAGAGCGTTCCACGATTCTGGATCGGAACCTGATTTCTATCGGGACGAACGAGCTCTCACTGATGGAACTCATCTACGCCTATCCCGTGGCCTTTGTCGTTGTGCTGACACTGTTCCTGTCGGTACTGTCGGTGTTTTTGTTTGGGATCTATCGGGCGCGGATGCGGGCGGCCCTCATGAAGAGCAATCTGGAGAAGGCTGAGGCGGAGAGCCGTGCCAAGGGAGAATTCCTTTCCCGTATGAGCCATGAGCTGCGTACGCCCATGAATGCCGTAATAGGACTCACAGACCTTACCGGCATGATGGAGGGAGTGCCGCCGGAGGTGCAGGAAAATCTCTCAAAGCTCCGCACGGCATCCCATTACATGCTGGATCTGATTAACGACATACTGGATATGAGCCGTATCGACAGCGGAAAGCTTTCTCTCGCAAAAGAACCCTTTTCACTGGAAAGTATCCTGGATGGGATCCGGATGATGATGGAGTCTGAGGCGCAGAGAAAGGGCCTGATTTTCACACTGGAAAAGAATCTGGTCCACAGCGGTCTTGTCGGTGACGGCATTCGTTTGCGGCAGGTGCTTATCAACCTGCTTTCCAACGCCTTCAAATTTACCCCGGCAGGGGGGAACGTTTACCTGCGGGTAACGGAGGAGGGCGGAACAGAGGAAGAGGCGTCCTTTACCTTCCGGGTGATTGATACCGGGACAGGCATCACCCCGGAGGACCAGAAGCGTATTTTCGAGAGCTTTGAGCAGGTGGGTACCAGTTACTCAAAAAGCCAGGGCACGGGGCTGGGACTTGCTATCAGCAGAAGTATTGTCCGGAAAATGGGGGGAGAACTGAAGGTCAGCAGCCAGCCTAGAGAAGGAAGTGAATTCTTCTTTACCGTAACTCTTCCCCTGAAAAATTCGGCGGAAATCTTTGCCTGCGGACAGAATGTGCAGCCCGGAGACAAGCTGCTGGAGGGTATTCCTATTCTTATGGCGGAGGATAACGATCTTAATGCCGATATCGCGGCACAGCTTTTGGAGATTCAGGGGGCAAAGGTAAGCCGCAGCGTAAATGGCAGGCAGGCGGTAAAGATGTTCTCCGAAAGCAGGCCAGGCGAATTCCGGGTGATCCTCATGGATATCCAGATGCCCGAGATGAATGGATTGGATGCGGCTCGTGCCATCCGGTCATTGGATCGCCCGGATGCGGCCGATATTCCCATTGTGGCTATGACTGCGAATACCTTCACAGAGGATGTGGACGAGGCAATGGCGGCGGGCATGAATGAGTTTATCCCAAAGCCGCTGGATGTCAACTATCTTTACCGGCTGCTTCGGGAATTGCTGGATAACGGGGATTCCCGGTAAAAGGTGGCCAGACGGTATTGATAAGGAAAGAAAATAATTGAATAAAGAAAAGGCCGCCGGCCGGTATCTGCTGTTATTGTGACAGGGGATACCGGCCGGTAATTTTATGCCCGGAAAACGGATCGGGCTATGCTGTGAAGATACACCACCGAACACCGTAACAGTCGGTGAGATCCGTCATGCAGGAACTGAAAACGCTTGCCCCTAAGGGAATGCGGACACTTCCTTTATCGGATAATGCTTCATATGCTTTTGTTACTAAATCTTCTTTGCCAGGTTCAAAATGCAGGCAGAACTGCATGATATTGCCTGTAACATCGCCTGTCCCATCTTCGTCTTCTCTGTCTGCAACAGCTAAAATATAGCCGTCTATGCTCAATTCAGAGTGAAAGACCTTCCCCTCCGGTGTATGGTGGATTTCCAGCACTTCTGCACCAAAAGCCCTTTTGTACAGCTCGATTGCCGCTGTGGCATCGCTGACGTATGTCTGCAGCATAATACGTTTCATAATAATTGAATTCCTCCTGCTTGGTGTTTGGTTTACTAGTTTAAAAATTTATTAATTATAGCACGGAAATTCGTAGGAGACAATGGGGATAAAGTGACATGGTAACAGAGTGACAGCATGATGGCTGATTTATTTTTTCTGCAGCAATTTGATTTTGGGGACATAATTGGTCTTTTCAGGCCCCAAATAACAAAAAATGAAATTTGCTTACTATAATGAATATCAGTAAAAAAATGCAGACAGGAGCTGAAAGTATTATGGTTAAAAAGAGATTAATTGCATTGAGTTGTTATAGTTTGGGATTTTTATTAATCTTCTTGGTTGGGGGCTGCGGCAGTAAAATGGATGATGGTTCGGAGGTTATTTCTTTGTCTCTGAAATCGGAGGTAAAAGGAGTTTGTACGACGAGAAATTATATAGACAGATTGAAGTAACTATAATATTTACTATTTGAGGTATTTAAATTTATCATATACTGAGATAATTGTGGAAAGTTGATTGCCAGTAAGCTATAATAAATATAATTATAGATTAATGGGAGGATGAATTGTCGTGGGAAAAACTTGTATTTATTGTAAAAGAAATTTGGGCTTTTTGAATGGAAAGATTAATTTAAATGATGGTAATGCTATTTGTACAGCTTGCGCAGAAAAAGCGGGAATAAATACATTTTCTGGAACTGCAATAGTAGCGGCTCAAAATATAAGTTCGGAAAATCTGATACGAATGATAGATGGGAAGAAGCCATTAACAAGCGAAGATATGATGCTTGTTCCATATAGGGAAAAAAATATGGCCCGCATTGATAATTTTACACCAACGAATAGAGTGGGAATATTGGTACAATTTGATGATAATGCGAAAGAATTTATAGTTGGAAACGGGGATACAGCGGACCTTTTTCAATATGAAAATATAGTGGATTATGAGTTGTTACAAAATGGTGCTACTGTTTCAAAAGGTTCTATGGGAGGTGCTGTTGTAGGAGGTTTATTATTTGGAGCAGCAGGTGCAGTTGCAGGCGCTGCTGGAAGTAAGCGAGTAGAAATTGATGTATGCACAAATTTATCAATTAAGCTTACATTAAAAGATACATATAGAAAAGTATGTTATATAACATTTATAAATAGCAGTTTGGCAACAAATTCAAATGCTTACAATGTTGCGTATACATTAGCACAAAACTGTATGTCATATTTTAAAATTGCATGTGATATGGTTCAAGAGGGCCAAAAACCAAATAACACTATGGTACAAAGTTCTAATGCAGATGAACTAAGAAAATTTAAAGAACTTTTGGATGATGGTATAATAACAGAAGAAGAATTTCGAGTAAAAAAGAAGCAATTATTGGGATTATAGCTGTATGTTCATAAGGGCTGCACAGATTATGTGTAGCTCTTTTATTATACAATATAAAATAGCGAGGATATCAAGAAAGAAAAGGTACTTCAAGTGGTAGACCTGCACTTGCGGATCTTTCCGCAAATACTGTGAAAAGTAGAGAATCGAACTTAGACATATGAAATATGAAATTCCAGAACAGGGTATGGAATTACAGTTTGTGCACCGTTTGATAATCTGCCGTGGTTCAGGAAGGTGGGAAAAAGTGTGTGAAGTATTTCCTTTGGGAGACTTTGACAGTCTGTAAAAAGCTAAAAATCCCGTTGACGCTGCTTCCTTCCCATGCTATAGTAAAAATTAATACGGCGGTAGGTTTACCGCCTGTTAAAAAAAGATGATTGTCCGGAGGAAACCCATGAAGCGCTGCTGGTAGTAAACCACAACTGAAAGACTGACAAAGAACTGCATTGCTATTAAAGCGGCGGCTTTTTTGTCAAGGAGATTCGTAGGATGCGGAAAGAATCCGCATACAATACGGATTTATTTTTGTTGTATTTACAGACAGGCAGCAGGGAACAGCGTTTGGTACAGGCCATCATGCAGGGGGAAGAATACACTTCCATATGAATGCATGGCGGATGCTGTGCATGTGTACCGGTTTTTTGCACTGTTTGGAAACAAACAGTGTTTTTTTATGGAAAATCCGGGATAAGGGGAAAAGAGAGGACATTTATCATGTTATATCAGATTTGCAACGGAGCAGTAAAATTCGCGGCGGAAACAGTGCTGGAGCATATAAATTTTGAAATCCGCAAGACTGAGAAAATTGCGGTAGTGGGACGGAACGGATGCGGGAAAACCACTTTATTGAAGCTTATTGCGGGAGAGGTGGAACTGTCCAAAAGGGATAGCGATGAGGATATCTATATCGCCAAAGCAGGAAAGCCGGTAATCGGATATTTAAAACAGAATGCATTTGAAGATGATTCGCTGACCATGGAAGAGGAAGTGAGAAAAGCCTTTTCAGATATCCTTCAGATGAAGGAAGAGATGGAACGCCTGGTGGCTGTCATGGATGGGGAAGACGGAGAATCGGTGATTTCCCGCTATGTGAGGCTGGAAGAACAGTTTGCTTACCTGGGCGGCTATACCTTTGAAAAAGAATATGAAATTGTTCTGAAGAAGCTGGGCTTTGCCCCGGAGGATAAAAAGAAGAAGCTTTCCGAGTTCTCCGGAGGACAGCAGACGAAAATAGCCTTTGCCAGAATGCTTTTGAGTAAGCCGGATATCCTTCTTCTGGATGAGCCTACCAATCATCTGGATATGGCGACTATTAACTGGCTGGAAGGGTATTTGAAGGATTATGACAGAGCCGTAGTCATCGTATCCCATGACAGGATGTTTCTGGATCGTGTAGTGGATGTGGTTTATGAAATAGAATATAAAACGGCGGTGCGGTATCCCGGAAATTATTCCGCATTTATGGAACGCAAGCGGCTGAACTGGGAGAAGCAGAGAAAAGATTATGAACTGCAGCAAAAAGAAATCGAACGGCTGCAGACACTGGTGGAGCGGTTTAAAAACAAACCTACCAAGGTGGCAATGACCCGGTCAAAGCTCAAACAGATCGAACACATGGTTAAGGTCGATGCGCCCGTCAGATATGATTTGAAAACCTTCCATGCAGATTTTAAGCCGGCAAGAGAAAGTGTTACGGATGTACTTCGGGTATCCCAGCTTGCAATAGGCTATGAGAAACCTCTGGCGACAGTGACATTTGAACAGAAAAAGGGGCATAAAATAGGTATAATCGGCGACAATGGCGCCGGAAAGTCAACTCTGCTTCGTACGCTTACCGGTCAGCTGGAGCCTCTGGGCGGCAGTTTTGCCTTTGGGGACAGAGTGGATTGGGGATATTTTGAACAGCAGATGGCGCAGTATACCAGTGATAAAACAGTTCTCGATGATTTCTGGGAGGAATTTCCGGATCTGAAGCGCCTGGATGTCCGTTCCTGGCTGGGAGCATTTTTGTTCGGGCAGGAGGAAGTGTTTAAGCAGATCAATATGCTGTCAGGCGGGGAAAAGGTGCGGCTGGCGCTGGCTAAAATCTTCCGCCGGCTGCCTAACTACCTGATTCTTGATGAGCCGACCAACCATATGGACATCGTAGGCAAGGAATCTCTGGAGGCCATGCTTAAGGAATATCCCGGAAGTGTACTTTTTGTATCCCACGACAGGTATTTTGTTAAGGAAATTGCGGATTCCCTGCTGGTATTTGAGGAAGGTACTGTAAATTATTATCCCTATGGTTATGAGCAGTATTGGGAGAAGGTGCAGGCGGAGCAGCCGGAACAGCCGTTACCGGAGGACAGAAAAATACAGCGTCCGGGAAATGCCCCCGATATTCTGCGGAAGAAAACAGGACAGGAAGAACAGTCAGCATATAATGAGAAGCCAGAAGTGGATCAGAGCAGCCAAAAGGGCTATAATCCTGGAAAAGAAGCGGCTAAAAAGAAACGTCGCCAGGAACGTCTGGAAATGCTGATTGAGGAGAACGAAGAGCAGATAGCTGCATATCAGGTACAGTTGGAGGATCCTGCGGTGCAGGCAGATTATGAAAAGTTGATGGCTCTGGAAGAACTGCTTCGAGCGGCAAACGAACGGCTGGAAGAACTGATGGCGGAATGGGATGAAATAATAACATAATTGCAATGCTTGCGGTTCCAGGGGATTCCCATGGAACCGTTTGCATTTCACAATAGTATTAGGAATCTATACAAAATTCCTTTCTGTATTTTGTGATACGAAGCAATTAGCGTTGAAAACATATTGACAATCATCTATGTGTTGCGTATAATAACGCATAGACGAATATCAATGTGAGGTGAATAATATGAATACAATGGATGTGGCACTGATTTGCAGGGCGCTTGGAGATGCTAATCGTCTGCAGATAGTTCAGATGCTTTCAGATGGGGAAAAGTGCGGTTGTAAGCTGTTGGAAAAATTTGAAATTACCCAGCCCACGCTTTCTCATCATATGAAAATTCTTTGCGAATGCGGACTGGTGGAAACAAGGAAGGAGGGAAAATGGTCATACTATTCTCTGCACTGTGAGACCTTTTCAGCATTTAAAAAGTTTATTGAAGGTTTTTCCTGCTGTAAAGGTAAAGAGGAGGAGGCATAATGATTTGGACTTTTATTCAGGATGAAGTGCTTGGTATGCGATGGCTGAATCTGCTGATTGGAAATGTGCTTTCCTCTTTGGGAATGAATGTTGGTTCACGTTTGGGGGGAAGTATACAGTTTTTTATTTATGATGTCATTAAAATTACAATACTTTTATGTTTCCTGATTTTAATGATATCTTATATACAGAGTTATTTTCCACCGGAACGAAGTAAAAAAATTATGGGGCGTTTTCATGGTATTTGGGCGAATATTATTGCGGCCCTTTTGGGAACGGTGACACCATTTTGTTCCTGTTCGTCTATTCCCTTATTTATCGGATTTACCAGTGCAGGTCTGCCGCTTGGAGTGACTTTTTCTTTCTTGATATCTTCGCCAATGGTTGATTTAGGGAGCCTTGTTTTGCTGATAAGTATTTTTGGAACTAAGATTGCGGTGGCTTATGTAATTGTTGGTCTTGTGATTGCAGTAATTGGCGGTACTTTAATCGAAAAGCTGCACATGGAGCCATATGTGGAGGAATTTATCTTGAATGCAAGTGCTGTGGATATTGATTCTCCCGCGCTGTCTCAAAAGGAACGATGGATTTATGCAAAAGAACAGGTAGTATCCACTTTTAAGAAAGTATTTCCCTATATACTGGTGGGGGTAGGAATTGGTGCATTGATTCATAATTGGATTCCTGAAAGTTGGGTTGAGGCTGTGCTGGGAAGCAATAATCCATTTGGGGTAATTATTGCAACTTTGCTTGGTATTCCCATGTACGCGGATATTTTTGGGACGATTCCAGTTGCTGAGGCGCTGCTTTATAAGGGAGCACAGCTTGGCACTATCCTGGCATTTATGATGGCAGTCACTACGTTATCTCTTCCATCTATAATTATGTTACGGAAAGCAGTGAAACCGAAGCTGCTGGTTTTATTTATTGCTATATGTACAATCGGAATTATTGTGGTAGGGTATCTGTTTAATATTTTTCATTTTTTACTTATTTAACGCAAGGAGGAAAGATTATGGGATTGTTTGGTAAGTTAAAACAGGAAGCCAAAGAAACAGGAACCTGTTGTGGTGGAGACTGTAATGCAGATACTATGGCAGAGGCAGAAAAAGTGAAAAAAGCGAGCAGTGGAGTGAAGATATTGGGCTCCGGATGTGCAAAGTGTAATGAACTTGAGAAGGCAGCGCAGGAAGCACTTGAAGAGTTAGGGATGGATATGGATATTGAACATGTAACGGATTTTACACAGATTGCAGCTTATGGAGTTATGACGACTCCTGCTCTGGTTGTGAATGGCAAGGTGGTATCTTATGGGAAGGTATTGAAGAAGGAGGAGGTTGTGAATTTATTACTGAAAGCAAGAGGATAGGGAGTATGAGTAAATATAAGGTGGCTTTTATCTGTGTTCATAATTCTTGTCGCAGTCAGATGGCGGAGGCATTAGGAAAAAAGTTTGCATCGGATGTGTTTGAGAGTTATTCAGCTGGTACGGAAACAAGTCCGTTAATAAATCAGGATGCAGTAAGGATTATGAAGCAGCTTTATGGAGTCGATATGGAGCAGACACAGTATTCCAAAGTAATTTCGGATATCCCTCCCGTGGATGTAGCAGTGACGATGGGATGCAATGTACAGTGCCCATCTCTTCCATGCAGGTATCGTGAAGACTGGGGATTGGAAGATCCAACAGGAAAATCGGATGAAGTATTTATTGAGACTGCGCATGAGATTGAAAAGAAGGTTAAAGAACTGAAAAAAATTCTATGTGATGTATAAATTAATATAGTATATTCTGCGTATATTACTGGATAATTATCAGGATGGTTATTGAAGGTTAAATAGTAAAGGATAACGAAAGAAGGGTATGGCGAAAGCCATACTTTTTCTTTCTGGTTATAAGGAGAAATTAAGCATAATATGCACTTTTATTTACCGTTAAATGAGGATGGAACCGTAAATTATAATCCCTGTGGTTATGAGCAGTATTGAGAAAAGATGCTGCAAAAAGAAACATCGTCAGGAACGGCTGGAAGAACTGATGGCGGAATGGGATGGAATAATAACATAATTGCGATGAAAATGGTTCCGGGGGACTCCTGCGGAACCATTTGCTTTTATAATACTCATACATTCTAGGGGTTGAAAAGAATCATATGCAGGATTGCAGATTCCTGCCCTATATTTTTATAGGAATGGATTACATCGGCCTTAAACCGGATACTTTCCCCCTTTTCAACAACAAAGCTTTGCCCGTCGGCGTAAATTTCAATTTTACCCGCAAAAATTGTAATAAATTCGACGGTTCCTTTTAAGTGCGGTTCCGATTCCCAATAACTGTCTTTGTCTAATTCCAGATAATACACTGCAAATCTACGATTCTCATCGTCCGGAAAAAGGGAATAGTTTTTTACCTTTCCTCCATCTTCAAGCAGCGGTTGGAGTTCTGCTGTTCTGACAATTTCATAGGGATTTTTAGGACGGACGGTCAAAGCATCAAACGGTACTTTCATTCCATTTGAAATTTTCCACAGCGTTGATATAGTCGGGTTTCCGTCGCCCCGTTCAATCTGTGCAAGCATACTCTTACTGACACCGCTCAGCTTTGCAAGCTCGTCCATGCTCAATTTATTTTCTTCACGCAGTCTTTTAATATTTTTAGCAACAATTACATTCATCAGATCCAAAAAGCAGCACCTCCTCTATTGACATTATAATGCACAAGTTATATTATTATATTGCACGAGTGCAATATAATATTCATTTTGTACTATTATACTATTTGAAAATGATACTGTAAAGAGGAAGAGAGCTATATATGCTTTCAAAAAGGATTTGCTGCCGTCGATGGTACCTGCGGTTTTCATAAGCGGTTATCGGCGATGGTTTTAGCAGAAAGGGGTCAGGTATGTTTCATTTATATGATTTTTTAATTTATTGTTTTGTTACCGCCTATACACCGGGAGCGAATAATCTGCTTTCCATGAGTAACGCAATACGGCTCGGTTTTCGGCGGAGTGTTCGTTTTAATCTGGGTATACTGGCCGGATTTGCAGTGGTTATGTCTGTCTGTACGGCTTTCAGCTCAGCGCTTTATTCGTTTCTTCCAAGAATAGAAATAATCATGAAGATATTGGGCGCTGCCTATATGCTGTACCTTGCATGGAAAGTCTGGAAAAGTGCAGCTGACTTGAAGCCTGGAGGAGGGAAAGAGGCCGGCTTTCTCGCCGGTATGATTTTGCAGTTTGCCAATCCTAAAATCTATATCTATGCGATTACGGCAATGACACTTTATATTTTGCCTGTTTATCATTCAATCGGTTCAACGATCGCATTTACCGTTGTTTTGACATTGATTGGCGCGTCCGGCTCTTTTGTCTGGGCTTTATTTGGAGCTGCTTTTTGCCGGATTCTTTCGAAGCATACAAAAATGGTTAATCTGATTATGGCCCTTCTGCTTGTATATTGTGCCGCTGCCTTATTCCTCTGACAGTCAGCCGGAGGAAGGACTCAGACGGAAAATCATCCACATGGGACAGGCATTAATGGATATATTCCCGCGGAGAAACACCGTAATACTCCCGGAATGCCCTGTAAAAATTACTGCTGTTGCTGTATCCCAGCATCAAAGCAATCTCATTGATTGCAAGATCTGTGCCTTTCAAAAGAATGACAGCACGCTCCATTCGCTGGGAAAGCAGGATTTCAGAAAAGGATTTGCCCAGTTCCCGGTGCAGCAGAGTGGAGATGTAGTTGGGGTGGTAAGAAAACCGTGCCGCAATATCCTTTAATGTTACCTTATCGGAATGTTCGCTTATGTATCGGACAATCCGGTCTGATAAATTGTCCGCAGGGGGCCTTTGGTTTGCAAAGGTATACTGGCGGGCCACCTGCATCAGGAACGCCAGAGCCAGGGGCTTTAATATATCCTGTGTATCTTCACCTTTATGAGCATATTCGATTACCATCATTTCCAGCAGTGTGCGGATGTTGCAGTCGTCCTCGATTTTGAAATGAAGGTATTCCTCAGAGAAGCAGTTTGTGGAAGGATCGAGAAAAAAATGGAACAACCCGGAATCCGCCGACAGCAGGGGAAGGAAGGAGCGGAAAAAGGTTTCACGCCGGATCAGCACGCCAATGATGATGGTTTCCTGATTATCATGCACACATAAGGCATGTCCGGCAAAAGGCTGGCCTGCATATAATTCCCCTTCCCGGATCGTAATCTGATTATCATATTTGTAGCTGAGAGAATCATATTCCCCCTTGTAAGTATAATTAAAGTAAAAGAAATCATGACGGTGAAACAATTCCTGCACTCCGTCACTTTTATGGACGCAGATTAAAATATTTTCCTGTTCCGGGCCTGGCCAGCAATACATTTTTTCATTCTGACTGCCGACGGGAAAGTCATGATAGGTCCAGTCAAGACCGGAGAACTGTTCCTGCAGAGCTTCGATTGACGATAACAGTATTTGTGTAACCAAGCAATCGCCTCCTCTCGTAATGATTCTATGCTATCATAGAATATTACAAATTGCCACAGCTTACGTTAAGTTTTAGCGCTGATTTCTCAGTAGAATCCGCCTATACTGATTTTTGCGTAATTATAAATCAGGAGGTTATTGAATGAAACCCAAAATACATAATGATAGAAACGCTGCCTTTTACAAAAAATTGTTTTCACTCGTACTGCCTATCGCCTTTCAGCAATTCATGCTGGCGGCAGTCAGTGCATCAGATGCACTTATGCTGGGATTTGTGAATCAGGATTCTCTGTCCGCAGTATCCCTGGCCGGACAGATTACCTTCGTATTCAACCTTTTTATGGGCGGACTGACGATGGGGACAAGTATTCTTGCAGCACAGTATTACGGGAAGGGGGATATGATCTCCATTGAAAAAATCTTTGCCTATGTCATAAAAGTATCTTTCCTGATATCCGCCATTTTCTTTCTGGCGACGCTCTTTATCCCGGAAACCCTGATGCGGATATTCACAAACGAGCCGCAGCTGATATCCAGTGGAATTGTGTATCTTCGTGTTGTTGCAGCATCTTATCTGTTTACTGGCATTTCCCAGATTTATCTGTGCATTTTGAAAAATACAGGTTGTGCCGTTAAAAGTATGGTAATTGGCTCCACTGCTGTAGTGATCAATATTTTCTTAAATGCTGCTTTGATTTACGGGCTGCTGTTTTTTCCTGAAATGGGGATTGCGGGAGCGGCTCTGGCAACGTCCATTTCAAAATTGATAGAGATGGGATGGGCCTATCTTGAGTCCCTGCGGGAAAAAAGAGCCAGACTGCGCATAAAATATTGCTTTACAACAGAAAAAAATCTGGCGCGGGATTATTGGAAATATACAATGCCGATGCTTGGCGACTATCTGGTATGGGGCTGCGGCTTCACGACATATTCCGTGATCATGGGCCACTTAGGCAGCGATGCTGTAGCAGCCAACTCTATTGCCAATATTGTCAAAAATCTGATAGTAAGTTTTTGTACCGGGCTTGGAAACGGCGGCGGTATTATCGTGGGTAACGAGTTAGGCATGGGAAATTTAAAGCAGGCAAAAGAATACGGAGGCCATCTCTGCAAGCTCGCTGTCATAAGCGGCGTCTTGTCCGGCGTGTTTTTGGTAGCGCTCACACCCGTCATTGTAAAGGTCACCACATTAAGTCCGCAGGCAACAGGATATCTTAAATGGATGCTGATTCTGTGCGCCTGTTATATGGTCGGAAAGTCCATTAACATGACAACCATAGCCGGGATATTTCCCGCGGGCGGGGACTCTAAGTTTGGCCTGATCTGTGATGCGGTTACCATGTGGGCCTTTGCAGTTCCGGCCGGTTTCTTAGCGGCCTTTGTCTGGAACCTGCCGGTAGTCATTGTATTCCTGATTATCAACCTGGATGAGATTGTGAAGCTGCCGGCGGCCATCCTCCATTACCGGAAATATGGGTGGCTGAAAAATCTTACAAGATAGATACTCTGAATCGTTACTATTTTTAATCAATCGACAGGAAGGAACAGATGAATAAAATCCTTACCATAAGGAAGTTTGGCAGCGAAGGCAGGGAACTGGGCAGAACCTTTTCTTCTCAGCTTTATCAGGCAATGGAGACGAATCAGACTACATTTCTGGAACTGGGTAAAATAATAAGAGAGATGGCGGACATGGGGAGAAACGTCTAATTATGATTTATGTATAAACACGACTTTTCTGGATATCAAAAGCCTGACTTCTGCCATAGTGAAACTTTTTGACTAAGGAAAAGGCGGCAGAATAATATTATCATTTACCACATACAAACATAAGATTTAGCGCTGTATTCTAAAATAAGACGCAATATAATTAAGTTCAGAAACAAAATACATGCAGAATCAAATAGGAGGAATAATTTATGAACAATTTTATTTTTAACATGCCGACACGCGTACTCTTTGGGGCAGGTCAGCTGAGCCATCTGCATGAGGAAAGCCTTCCGGGCAAAAAAGCCCTGATTGTCACCTCCAATGGTCAGTCCACTAAGAAATATGGTTATCTGTCCTGTGTGCAAAGGGAGATGGAACTGGCTGGGGTGGAACACATCCTGTTCGATGAAATCCGCCCGAACCCTACCCGGAAGAATGTCATGGACGGCGCAAAGGCGGTCAGGGACAACGGCTGTGATTTCGTTGTGGCCCTTGGCGGCGGCTCTGTCATGGACTGCAGCAAGTGTATTGCGCTGATGGCTGCAAACCCTGGCGATATTTGGGATTACAGCCTGAGTAAAGCAGGCGGGAAAAAGAATGCGGAATTTGACGCCCTGCCAATCGTCTGCATCACCACATCCGCCGGTACCGGCAGCGAGGTAGATATCGCGGCCGTTATCTCGGATGACGAACTGAAGGAGAAAACCGGAATTTTCTTCCCTTCCATGTTCCCCACACTCTCTGTGGTGGATGCAGACCTGATGATGAGCGTACCCCCGGCACTTACTGCTTATCAGGGGATGGATACGTTCTTCCATGCTTCTGAAAGCGTCATCAATAAAAACGAGCATCCCATGGGGGAGATGTTTGCACTTAAGGCGATTGAGCTGGTCGCGAAATATCTGCCTGCTGCATATAAGGACGGGAGCAGCAAGGAAGCCCGCGAGAATATGGCGCTGGCGAATTCCCTGGCCGCTTACTATATGCTTTGCACTTCTGCCCACACCATTGAGCATGTCATGGGAAGTTTCCATGAAGATCTGGTACATGGCGCCGGTCTTATTATGACAGCCCATGCCTACTATGACTTTTTTGCCGAAAAAAAGGCTGCTGAAGAGCCAATGATAAAGATGGCGAAGGCAATGGGAGTAGAGAACCCTGCTTCCGGAAAAGACTTCATTCAAGCATTGGATGAACTGATTGCCGCTGTGGGATGTGCCGATCTGAAAATGAGCGACGCCGGAATCACAAGAGAGGAATTAAGGCTGTATCCACAGAAGATTCACGAGGTGCTTGGAGGCGACATTACCGCGGATCCGCTGCCTTTATCGGACAATGACTATCTGGAAATCTACGAAAAATCCTACCGGTAAGGAGGGATTCACTTGGACGATAAATTAAAACTGGCAGGACAGGCATATGGGAAAGGTTTTACCTGCTCCCAGGCTGTGTTCTGCGCTTACGCCAGGGATATGGGAATTGACGAAACAACAGCCTGCCGGATTATGGAAGGTTTTGGCGGCGGCTTTGGCGGGATGCAGGAGGTCTGCGGCGCTCTCGCCGCAGCCACTGCCATCATCAGCTTTTATTCCAGCGAAGGAACGCCCGGGAATGGAGAAAAGCGAAAAAAGGTTTATGAAAAAGTATGCCGGGCAGCAGAAATTTTTCAAAAGGAATATGGCGGCATCACCTGCCGGGAGGTTTTGCATGGAGAATGCCCAAAAGCATTTCAGTGTGGGATGAAGGTGAAAGATACCGTGTTGATTATTAACCAGATTCTTGCGGAATGCCCGAAAGAAAAACGAACAGAACAGGAGATGAAAGCATGGTAAGAAAAATGGCATCCGCATTATTATTGATTATTTTGGTGACGGCAGTAACAGCCTGCAGTGAAGCAGCGTCCATCAACTCCCAGCAAAGCACCTCACAGGAAACCATTTCTGAAAACAGTACTCTGTCCACTGAAGCCCAGCCATCACAGGAGGAGCCAGCCATGAGTTCGGAAAGCCAAAATGCAATGGGAGCTATGTTACCGGAAGCAGCATTAGAATATATGAAAGAAACAAAAGATCTGGTGATTGTTGATGTGGCGGCCACAAGATGGTACGATGAAAACCATTTTGAAGGCGCGATCAATATTCCAATTGAAGAATTGGACAGTGAAACAGAGGACGCGTTATATATGGAGATTCCGGCTGGCAAACCGGTTATGATGCACTGCCGTCGTGGGATGATTGTACCGGGTGCTTATGACAGAGTATTAGAACTGCGCCCGGACATACCGGAAATTTCGTATATTGATGGTACGCCCCAATTTGATGAATATAACGAATGGATTGCCAATCAAGAGCAGAAATAGGCACAAAAGCTATTGGACGGCCTGTGTTGTTTCATTGCGGCAGTGGTAAGCGCCAGGCGGTTGGGGTGTTGCCCGCTATGCAACACCTGAATATCTGCTGGGAAGGGAAATGGTTCAATCGGCATATTTCCGTTCACCAAAAGAATCCAAAGAACGAATTTTGGCTTATTTAAGTAACCTGCTTCCGGATGCGGATAAAGGACAACTGTTGAAGATAATTGGATAAGCCTGTCGAGAGGAGTAATATTAATAAAAGATACACAAACACAAACGATATGGCAACTGTATAATCAACCTTTACCAGCCAGACTTGGGGCACGGGGAAGACAGAACGTATTCTGCTTGGCAGAGCCGATTATTCAGGTTTCTTGTGTGCTTTTTCTGATTACCGTATTTTTGATACAAAAATCGCTTGATAGCAATAAGGAGAAAATGGAATGACAGAACTTGAAAAATTAGATGCCGGACTGGAGTATGATTTTTGGGATGCGGAGGTAGATGGCAGAAAGCTTCATGCCTTGGAATGGTGCCGGAAATTAAATGCAATTCCGATGGAGCATGAAGAAGAACGAACAGCGGCTATCCGGGCCCTTTTTGGCTCTGCCGGAGAGAATACCACGGTTCTGCCGGTTTTCAACTGCGATAATGGCAGCAACATCCATGTGGGTAAAAATTTTCTGGCAAATTATAATGTAACCATTTTGGATATAGCGCCGGTTTGGATTGGAGATTATGTCATGATTGGCCCCGGCACGTTAATTACTACCGTAAACCATCCGCTTTCACCGCTTGGCCGCCGCAGGCATCTGGGAAGTGCAAAGCCTGTCTGTATTGGGAACGATGTGTGGATTGGCGGTAATGTTACCATTTTACCCGGCGTTACCATCGGAAATAATGTGGTAGTTGCCGCGGGTGCTGTTATCACAAGGGATATTCCGGACGATTGTGTTGTTGGAGGTGTACCAGCGAAGGTGATTCGAAAAATTGAAAATGATTTGACCGGAATATCTGGCTCCTAACGGATTTTTAAAGAAAATGGTTCCTTGTTTTTAGTGGAAATACTAAAAACAGGGGATTTTTTTGTCCGCTCAGCTGATGGCAATATGTGAGCCTGTGCATATGAATTGCCTTAAAATTGATAGAGATTCAACATTTGTTTGGAATAATTCAAAAAAATAGGGCTTAAAATTTTTGAAATGAAGTAAAAATGCTGCATTTTTTAAGCTTTTTAAATATTTTTTGGTTGAAGACTACAAATACAAATGATATGGTGGCCTCAGAAAAACGAAGGAGGCCATGGAAGTGAAATCGAAACAAAATAATAAGAAAGCAGTTCCGGCTGCCGGCAAAAGGCTTACCCTGATGCAGGAAATCAGAAAGAAGTGGTTTTTCTATCTGATTGCCATACCCGGTGTGATCTGTCTGATTCTGTTCTGCTATCTGCCGATGGCTGGTCTGTATGTGGTATTTGAACGTTATACCTTTCAGGGCGGGTTGTTCGGAAGCGAATTTGTTGGGCTGCAGAATTTCAAATTTTTCTTTATGAATCTGAATAATGCTATCCGGGCCACCAGGAACACGTTGGTTATCAACGGATTCAGTATTGGCTTGGGAGTGGTGGTAAATGTAGGGCTTGCGGTTCTTCTTAATGAAATTAACGGCAGGAGATATCGGAAGGTCACACAGTCAGTGATGCTGTTTCCCTATTTTATCTCCTGGATTGTGGTTGGTATGGTGGCTCTGGCGCTTTTTGATGAGAACACGGGAATTATCAATTCGGCGATTACCTCTTTGGGAGGAACACCGGTGGAGTGGTATTCCAATGCGGATTACTGGTGGCCGATTATGATAATTACAACCATATGGAAGAATGCGGGATATGGTTCCATTATTTATTTCTGTGCATTAACCGGATTTGACCAAAGTCTGTATGAGGCCGCAGAAATTGACGGGGCCGGGCGGTGGCAGAGAATCTGGCGGATAACACTGCCGCTTCTTAAGCCTACAATAATTATCATGTTTTTGCTGAATATCGGAGGAATCCTGGCGGGCGGTGTGGATCAGATTATGGGTATGACAAGCCTGAACCCGCTGCTGCTGGAAAAGACGGATACCATTGCCACGTTTGTTTACCGGTCAGCCATCGTAAACGGACAATTTGAATCGGCGTCCGCGATAACGCTTTATCAGTCTATATTCGGGTTCTTCCTTGTGCTTGGATCCAATCTGCTGGTGAAAAAATTCGACCCTGATTATGCATTGTTCTGATGAGAGAGGAGAGCTTAAAAGTGAAGAAACAACAGGAAATTCAATCCCGCAAAACCAAAGAAAGCATCCTGTGCTATGTGATTGTGGGAATTATGGCGGTAAGCTGCTTTCTGCCTCTGTGGATAGCCTTCGTGGCTTCTATATCTGATGAAACAGCAATAGTCAGTTCCGGCTTTTCTCTGTTACCAAGGAAGCCTACACTGGAAACCTATAAGTTTATTATTGAAAACAAAGGAGCGATGCTGTTCCGGGCATATGGCATATCATTTTTAACCGTGATTGGAGGTACCATTTATTCGGTAGCAGTTATGACATTATTTGCTTACGCTACGGCGCAGAAGAAAGAAAACTTCCGGTTTGCCAATGTATTGTCCTTTTTTGCCTGGTTTACGATGATTTTCAGTGGAGGTCTGCTTCCCTGGTACATACTTTGTACGAAATATTACGGACTTCAGAATAATATATGGGCGTTGATTCTTCCGTATGGGATGAATGTGTTTTATATGTTTGTACTGAAAAGTAACTTTAAGGCGGTTCCGGAAGAACTGGTGGAGGCGGCCAGGATTGACGGGGCAACGGATGCGAGAGTTTTCTTTTCCGTGTCACTTCCTTTGGCAAAGGTGGGACTGGTGAGCGTAATACTATTTATGGCGCTCCAGTATTGGAATGATTTTTATCTGTCGCTGTATCTGATTACCAAAACGGATCTGTATACGCTGCAGAAGCTTCTTTATAATATGATGGCAAATATTTCTGCACTGCTTACGAATTCTTCTTTGCAGTCGGCTAAAGAACATATTGTTTTACCATCGAATACGGCAAGAATGGCAATGACTGTATTTACTGTGCTTCCGGTACTGGTATTTTATCCTTTTGCACAAAAATATTTTGTGAAAGGAATTACGGTAGGAGCAGTGAAAGGTTAACAGCAGCCGGATAAACTGATATATCAGGTAAGTTGGCCGGAGTGATATCATAGTTGATGAATGTGCATCAATTGGATATAGTAAACAAGAGGAGCGGTTTTTGAAACCGTAGAAAGAGAGGTAACAATGAGAAAGAAATTATTGGCACTGGCAATGGGGTTGGTTATGACTGCTTCCGTGCTGGCTGGCTGCGGGGCTAAGGAAGCAGGGGAAACAGCGCCGGCTGCAAATGCAGAAAATTCTGCAGCAGAAAATTCTGCAGCGGAACAGGGAGTGGCGGAAAGCTCTGCGTCTGAAGGTACACAGGCAGGAGGAACTGTTTCAGATCAGGATCTGGTGGATCTGCGGCTGATTTTTTACGGGGATATGTCCTCCCGTCGTGAGGAGTTCTTTAAAAATGAGTTCCATGATGCTGTTCTTGAGGATTTGAATATTGATCTGAGCGTTGAATTTTTGCCATGGGGTTCCGATACAAATGTATCCACCATGCTGGCAAGCGGAGAAAGATTTGCAGTAGAGTACATCGTATCTAATTATGACTGGCACACAAAAGGTTACCTGGCTGAAATAGACGAGTCCCTTCTGGAAACCCATCTGCCGGATCTGATTGCTACCCGCGGAGAGAACAATGGATTTGAGTGTACCAAATATAATGACAAGATTTATGCGGTGCCCTTCGGTAATAAACCTTATGCCGGTTCCATGCAGTATTTTGATATGAGGGGAGATATTCTGGATGAACTGGGATATAGCCCGGAGGATGTAAATACACTGGAAAAACTGGAAGAGGCTATGGCTGCATGCAAGGAAAAATATCCGGATATGCGCAGTGTAATGAATATTGATTTCCTTCCTTATGCCCTTTGGGCATATTGCGGGGATGGAACCAGGTCAGTAAATGAAGCGAATGATTTCGTATATGTAAATGAGGAAGAAGAGGGAGACACTGTCTACAGTTATTATGAATCGGAAGCCTTTAAGAAACATTGTGAGATTACCAGCAAATGGGTGGAGCTTGGATATATTGATAAGGATCTGATTACAAATCCTTCCCAGAGTGATGCCGATTGGAATGCAGCAAACTGCTTTGCAAGAAATGGCATGCCCGGTTCCCTGATCTCCAGCAGCTTAAAAACAGCAGATCCGGATGCATATGAAACAATGGTAAAGGTGGGAGATCAGCTTAAAATAAAGAATAAGGATTATGACTGGGGAATTGCAATCTCTGCAGCCGATCAGGAAAATGTATCCCGCTGGCTGGATTTGTTTAATTGGATGTATAAAGATCAGGATCACTTTAACTTCTGTGTATATGGTGTGGAAGGCAAGGATTACGAAGTGAATGAAGATGGTTCCATCACAAAGCTGGTGTCAGATTCCTTTATTGACAGTTGGTTTATGGAAGCAATCCCTTATAATGTATATGATTCTTCTATTCCGCAGGAAACTATTGAGGAATATGAACACTTTGATGATGATGCCGTATTTTCCAAGCTGACCGGGTTCTCTTTTGATACCAAACCCGTAGCTACGGAAGTGGCAATGCTTACCTCTGTTTATGATGAAAAGCTGAAACCCATGCTTTGGGGCTTCCTTGATTATGATGAGAATATCGACAGTGTACTTGCAGAATTAAAAGCGGCAGGGCTGGATACCTATGTTGCGGAGTATCAGAAACAGTTCTCTGAATTCTATGCACAGCAGAACCAGTAAAAGGCTTTTAGGATAATCGAAAGGGCGTCCGTATACTGCGGGCGCCTTTTATACTTGATTATTCTGAGGAAGGAAAAGGAAAAAAGATGGGTGGATTTGAGGATAATGCTTTTAATAATCCATTTTCAGGACGGAAATCAGAACAGGTAGCCTACTTTATGCCGTATAAAGGGCATATACATAATCCGGGAATGGGAATTATCTCCATGGCGATAAGTGATCACATGACTACTGGATATACACCGCAGGAGAGAGCTGCCAATGACAGGAAAAAGCCTTTTACTCTTTCGGCAAAGATGCTTGAAGAGGTGACCGCATTGCCGTATATTGATAATCTTTATATTCGTGTAGGATGGAACGACGTACAGAAAGAGAGAGGGAGACTGGATCTGATTCCTGAATTTGAGATGGCTGTAGAGGCGGCAAAGAAAGCGGGAATCAGTTGGGGGCTTCGTATCATGCAGGCTTCTCCAAGCAATCCTGCTGAGCATCTTATACCGGATTTCCTGGTGGATAAACTGTCCATGTATCCGTATTTTGACGGGGATTTTTATGGACCATCACCTAAAAAGCTTCCTCTCTATACGGAGGAATATTTAAAATACTGGGAAGAGATGTTGGTATTACTGGGGGAGAAATATGATAAGACAACGGAACTGGAATATGTGGATGTGTCCGGGTTTGGCTTATGGGGAGAGGGGCATCATGGATGCCATGTGAAACCGAACGGGCCGGTTGTGGATTTGGAACTGGATTCCAGAGAAAGAACAGAGGAAATTGTGGCAAACCTGATTCATAGCCATCAGAAGGCATTTCCTGCCACTCCAATGGTACTGAATCTGGTTCTCAGTGAATACCGGGCTGCGCAACAGGCCATTCAGGAAGGATGCTGGGTCAGAAGAGACAGCTATCATCACTGGTTCCAGGCGGATCAGGCGCAGTATGGTTTGATGAAACGACCGGATGCAGCTATGATTTTTGAAACAGTTATGCCGGGTATTTCCATGGAGGATAACGAAGATCCTGCTTTTCGTTACAGCTATCTGGAAATGCCTGATCGAATGTGCGATTATGGGGCGGCCTATGGAATTGTAGGATTCAATCCTCTCGATACTCTTCATGCAGACCATATGGTACCTCAGCTATTTGATGCATTTAAGAACCGGCTTGGTTATCGTCTGCGTCCATCTATCTGCTGGAAGGTTCTGCAGGAGGACGGAAGCCAGAGTCTTGTGTTGGGAATGGTAAATGATGGTGTTGCCAATCCCCCGGGTATTGTTATTTTTAAGGCTGAAAGTGAGGGGGAAATTTCTTCTGTGTCTGTAGAACCAGGTACACTTGGCGGCAGAATGGCTTTGGTAGAACTGCCTCTTCCTGAAAATTGCGGGGATAAAGTAGTACTGTCTATGGATATTGTTATTGGACAGAAGAGAAGACCGGTGAGATTTGCCGCGGAGGTACGCAGCGGGCAGGCGCCTTATGAATTGAATATCTGTCTGAAGCATTAACCGAGGGGCTGTGTTTTACAGACGGGAAGCATTCTGTTACAATAAAGAAAGATTATTTACAGGGGGAAGCGAGTATGAAATGGCTCCGGGAAAGGACGAAATCCTTATTTTCAAAAACTTTATTAGGAATGCTTTCCGTATCACTTACAGTATTGATCATTGTGGCGGCTATTCTGTTTGCCTGGTTTCGTTCACAGATGGTAAAGGGGTATTATGAGCTAACCCGTGCTGCCATGGGAAATACGGATGCTGTTTTCAGCCGTAGTATTGCCGATGCCAAAAATATGATTACGGAATGGTATGCGTCTCCCGACGGCGTCAGCCTGCGTCTTGAGGCTGATACGCAATTTGTAAATCACATATCTTTTATCAATAAAGCACTGAGCATGCTTAACAGCAATGCCTATCTCCAGTCGGCCTGCTTTATCAATTATCAAAGGCAGATGGCATTAAATGTAGGCTCCAGTGTTTCTTATCCGGAGAATCTGGATCGTATCCTTATAGAAAAAATGTCTGAAAAAAATGGAAGAAACCAGGCATTTATATGGAATGTAAAAAGCCGTCGTTCCAATCAGGAAATGATTCCGCTTCTTACAATACCCATGGCGGAAACAGCTATGAACGACAGTAATTTTTATGGGATGGCGGTGATAAATATTGATTTGAGGCAGATGAATAAGAGTCTGTTTTCTAACCAAAAGGAAGAGCAGTTCCGTATGATTATATTGGACAAAGCAGGAATGGTAGTAGCTAACAGCAATCTGGAGCACCTGGGTGAGGACTGGTCCGGCAAAGAGTGGGTGCAGCGTGTGCTGGCGGATGAGAACCAGTTTGAACTGAAGGAAGACGGAAAACGATGGGAATACCTTTCCTTTCCCACAAGGCAGGACGGGTTTTATATTGTAGCACAAACAGATTATGTGACGCAGATTGTTAATATTAATTATGTATTTTATATTGTATTTGCTGTGATAATCACTGCGGCAGCCGCCATTATCGTCATGATGCTGCTCGTTTCCCGCCGGATTTTCCGACCCTTTACCACCATGGTCGGTAATTTGAAGCAGTCACAGATCGCGGAAGAAATGGAGCCGGAGACTGACGAGGTAGCCTTCCTGGAACACTTTTACCAGGGGATTTCCACTCATATTGAAACCCTAAATGAAAAAAAGGAAAATGATTTCATAGTAAAAAACCTGCTTTTAGGTAACCAGAGAAAGGAGATCCAGCTTCTGATGCAGCAGAAGGGGATTATTTCCGGCAGCAATCCCTATTATATGATAGTAGTTTTTGTGGAAAACAAAGATCATGCGGACGGCCTGAGCATGCAGGAATACGATATGCTGAGGAATATGGTGAGCGGCGTGTTCTCATCCGCTCTGGATCAGTATGGACACTGCACATATTTTGAAGTGGGACTTAGAAGGATGCTGTTTATGGTATCCAGGGAGCACGAAGAGGAGCAGCAGGAACAGCGCATATTGGAGGCAGTGGAAAAAGCGAAAAATTCCGTACAAAGGCTGTCTCAGGTAAGAGCATTTGCCATAGTATCCCATTGTCTCCGGGATGGAGGGAGCGAATGCGTCCGTTGCTTTGTGCGGATGAATGACAGCTTAAAGACCAGACATCTGCTTGGCTGTGAGGAAACGGTTATTTTTGAAGACAAGGAAGAAAATATCCCGGAGGTCGGAACAGAAACCATTATAAACTGCCTGAAGCTCAGAGATAAAGCAGGATATATGGAGGCAGTGGAGGAGTTGCTCGCAGGATGTGAACAGATGCCTTATGGACAGTTTGCAGCCAGGCTGGAGCTTGTGGCAGAGTCGATTCTGAAAGCAGGAAAAGTGGCCAGACATGCAGAACAGGGAGAGGAAGGAAGATTATCCCTGAAGGAACGTATTGCATCTCTTACCGGTAAGGAAGAGATGCTGTTATGGCTGGAATCCCTGTATGATGAGGCAGCCATCCAAATCAGTAAAATCAGCAATCATTCCACAGCGGCTATGATGGAGGAGGCTGTGGACTATATTCGGAACAATTATGATGACAGCAACCTGAATGTGAATTTGCTTGCGGACAAGCTTAAGATCAGCGCTGCTTATTTTGGAAAGCTGTTTACGGAATTCACCGGTTCCCGGACATTGGATTACATTTTGAAGGTCCGTATGGAAAAAGCCAGAGATCTGCTTTTAGCTGAGCCGGAAAAGGATATTGCACAGATTGCTGATGCGGTTGGCTATAATAACAGTACCTATTTTACAACGGCGTTTAAAAAATTTTATGGTGTAACCCCTTCCCGTTTCCGGGATTACCATGTGGTATCCGGAATGACTGAGACTCAAAATGACAATGAGTAATGGGGGATTGCCTGTTAAAGGAGAAAAAAATGCGTATTTCTTTTCTTGATAAAGAATATTGGTGGGGCGGGATTGTGAATCTGGGAGAAACCATGCCCTATGACAGGGACAGCGAATGTGAGATTGACTTAAGCACCATTAAGCTGTCGCTGGATCAGTCCGCACCGCTTTTTGTGTCCTCAAAGGGACGTTATATCTGGAGCGAAAAACCTTTTCGCATCCGGTTCTGGCACGGGGAAATTCTCATACCGGATACATTTGAAGTGGAACTAAATGAAGAGGGCAGCACATTAAGGGATGCCTGCATGAATCTGGCAAAAAAGAAATATCACCTTTCCGGAAAAGTGCCGGATCCCCTTTTCTTCGAACAGCCTCAGTACAATACCTGGATTGAACTGAATATCCACAGCAGTCAGGAAAAAATTCTGGAATATGCGGAAAATATCATCCGATACGGAATGCCAGCAGGAATTCTGATGATTGACGGAGGCTGGCAGATCGCCCATGGATACTGGGAATTCCGATCGGAGCTTTTTCCGGATCCGCAGGGAATGATAAAAAGACTTCATGAACTGGGTTTTAAGGTGATGCTTTGGACGATTCCTGCAGTGAGCGTTTCTGCGCCGGATTATGACAGACTGAAGGAAGCAAAACTGCTTCTGCATGACTGCAGCGGAAAGCCTGCACAACGCTGGTGGTGGGGAGGACGGGACGCAGTTCTGGATCTTTCCAATCCCCAGGCCGTAAGATGGTATACGGATCAGCTGAATCATCTGCAGGTAAAATATGGGGCGGACGGATTTAAATTCGATGGAGGGGATGCCTATTTTTATGACAGTGGGGATCAATCATGGCTGCCGCTGAATGAACAGGAGCAGATGAGCCGGTATGAAGGGCTGGGAGAAATTTATCCTTTTCACGAGTTCCGCTGTGGCTGGAAGGGGATGGGAAAGCCGTTGGTACACCGTCTTCAGGATAAGATGCATACTTGGAACGGCCAGGGCCTGAACCAGATCATTCCTCATTCTGTACTTCAGGGGCTTACGGGGAATTTTTTCCACTGTCCTGATATGATTGGCGGCGGTGTATTTAATGAACTATTTGAAACAGCTTTTGATGAAGAACTTTATGTAAGATGGATGGAGGTAAGTGCTCTTTGTCCCATGATACAGTTTTCTCTGGCACCCTGGAGAGTCCTGAGTGACGAAAATCGCAGAATCGTGGTAAAAATGTACCGGCTCCATCAGGATATGGCGCCGCTCTTTCTTGAACTGGCGGCTCATGCGGCATTGACAGGGGAACCTGTGATGCGGAACCTGGCTTATGAATTCCCGGAGGAGGGGCTGGAGCAGGTATGGGATCAGTTTATGCTGGGCAGCAAGATTCTGGCAGCGCCTGTCCTGGAAAAGGGAAAAACCGGAAGAAGCGTGATCCTTCCGTCCGGCATTTGGCAGGCTGATGACGGCACGCGCTGGGAAGGCGGGCAAACGATAGAGATCCAGGCTGGGCTGGAAAGACTTCCTTTTTTTGTGAGACTGGATCGGGAGAGTAACGGATATCCTGCTGACAGGCAATAAGGGTATTATTCAGGAGTATGTATGATCGCCGAATCTGTGGAAACAGGATAGAAAAGAATGGTCGGCAATAAATAATGAAGCAGTGCGCCTGAATCCTATACTTTCCCTAAGGAACGCCTGTATTGCTTTGGCGTCATGGAGCAATGTTTTTCAAAGAGCTTATAAAAATGGGTACGGTTTGTAAAATTCAGCTTCTCAGCAACCTCTGCAATACTAAGCTCAGTTTCCCGGAGAAGCCGTTTGGCTTCTTTCATGCAAATAACAGAACTATAACCAAAGAGGTTAAGGCCTGAATATTTTTTCACGATATGATTCAGATAGGAACCATTATACTGTAAGCGGGCGGATAATTCAGAACGGGTTATCCGCCCGTTTTCCGCCACTATCAATTCACTTATTTTGTCAAAAAGTCGCGCTTCATTTTCCGTACCTATATTAATCGGGATATTATCGTACAGGTTTTTGTCCGACAGGGCAGACAGTATCTGGAGTAATAATCCCTTGAGTAAAAAGGAGCCTCCGGGTGTTGGGTTTACGAAAATTTGAGTCAGCTGTGTAAAACGGGTATACATATTTTCCAGCTCATCAAGAGTTTCCTCCTTTGGAATAAAATCGATATATTCTCTGACGGAAATAGAGCTGTCATTGATATTGTGATTAAAAAAGGCAGACAGTGTACGCAGGGAAGCTGTATTTTCTTCAGAAAAATAAAACTGTTCGGTATGATTGAACAGCTCATCAACCAATGCGACCGGGAGGGAGACAAAAGCCGCGCGGAAATCTGTTGTGAACTCCTCTGCATGATGAATGTTACGATTGAGGAGGCAGAGACTTCCTTTGGAATATAAGTGCCGTTTGTTTTCAATATTCTGATACATACTTCCGTCTATGACATATATCAATTCAAAATAGGCATGCTGGTGCAGCCCGTTGCGGTGGACCGGGTTGAGCGGATCACTATAGGAATAGCTGGTGCTGAGGAGGCAATAGGATGATAAAACTTGATTTTAATAAAAACTGGAAATTCCGTAAGGCAGGGTCTGACCGGCCATGGAGGGAATTATGCCTTCCTCATGATGCAATGCTGGAAGAAAAGCGCGATCCAAAGTGTGAGAGCGGTTCCGCGGGAGCTTATTTTCCGGGCGGAATTTATGAATATGAAAAAGAGATGGAGGTTTCGGCTGAGTGGGCTGATAAAAAAATCACCATCGAATTTGAAGGTATTTATGGGAAATCGGAAATTTGGGTAAATGAACGGTATGTAGGAAAAATTGTGTATGGATATACAGAAGCAAGGTTTGACCTGACTGATTACTTGCATTTTAGCGCCGGGAACAAGATATATGTAAGAGTGGATAATCATGAAATGCCAAACAGCCGCTGGTATACGGGCAGCGGAATCTACCGGCCGGTCACCTTATATGTGCAGGATCAAATGCATATACAGCTTCATGGAATTAAAGTAAATACGATATCATATAATCCTGCCAGAATAGCGGTATCTGCAGCGCACGCAGGGGGAAATGCAGAAATACAGATACTGGATGGAGAATGTGTGATAGCTGCTGCAAAGGGGGATGAGGCTGAGTTTACACTGCTCGGGGCTAAATTATGGGATGATGAGACACCTGACCTTTACCGCTGCAGGGTGTTTTTGACAGATGGAGATAAGGTGGTGGATACCCAGGAAAGTATTTTTGGGATTCGGATGGTGGAGTGGAGTCCTCAGGGACTATTTATCAATGGAAAGGAAACTCTGCTTCGCGGCGGATGCCTGCACCATGACAATGGGATTGTTGGAGCCTGTGCGTATGATGAGTCTGAGGAACGGCGGGTCCGCATCATGAAGGAGAATGGATTCAATGCCATACGTTCCGCACATAATCCCTGCTCCAGGGCAATGCTTGACGCCTGTGACAAGCTGGGTATGTATGTGATGGATGAAACCTGGGATATGTGGTATCAGCATAAAAGCAAATATGATTATGCGACGGAATTTATGGATAATTATAAAGAAGATATCAGGACAATGGTGGAAAAGGACTATAATCATCCTTCGGTCATCATGTATTCTATTGGGAACAAAGTCAGCGAGCCTGCAAAAGAAGAGGGTAAAGAGCTTGCAAAAGAGATGATTGAGCTATGCCATAAACTGGAAGGAAAGGCTCATCCTGACCGGCTGATTTTTGGAAGTGAGACTTTTCCCCATGAGATTGGCAAGAACTCGGCATTGGTGCATGGAGCTATTCCGCGGATGCCATGGGATTTGAAAAGCCATATCCATGGCTGGCTGGCGGTGCAGGTGTTATCGATTTGACAGGCAACCCGGATGGAGAGGTTCTTTATGCAAGGACAGTCTGGGGGAAAAATGATGAGGTGCTCCTGGCAGTTACCCCTGCCAATCATCCCGGCGAAGAAGTGATAAAGAGTGCGTGGCGGGGTACAAATGCCATTCCAAGCTGGTCATGGAGAGGGTGTGAAGGGAATGCAGTAACTATAGAAGCATACACAAAGGCTCCCCATGTCAGGCTATACTTAAATGAAGCACTCCTGGCGGAAAAGGATACGACAGACTGCAAAGCGGTATTTGAGGCGGAATATAGGCCGGGCGTACTCAAGGCGGTGGGAACGGATGAAGAGGGAAATGAAATTATGACGGGTATGCTTAAGTCTGCGGCAGGAAATCTGCAGCTTAGTATTCAGCCGGAAAAGGAATACGTGCAGCCCGGAGAAATTTTGTATGTGGCTATAAATATCTGTGATAAGGATGGAATTGTGGAAAGCAATGCGGATGAGCTGATTTCAATTGAGGTACAGGGGGGTGAACTTCTGGGCTTCGGAAGCGCCAGACAGCGCACAGAGGAAAGCTTTCTGGATAAAGAGGCGACAGCCTGTTATGGACGGACACTGGCAGCGGTACGCGTGCTGGATGAACAGGTGTGTATTGCTGTGAAAGGAGTTACCCTGCCGGAATCATCAATGACGATTTAATAGGGATAAGAGACAGTATTCTAAAGTACTTTCATTTTTACGATTGGTGAAAAGTCATAAATAAACAAAAGTAAGGTCATTTCTTTTCCTGGTAAAAAGCAGGAAAGAGATGGCCTTATTCAAATTTTCCACAGGCTGTCTGAGAACCAGCGCGTTGGGACATTATCTGTATCGGGGAAATGCCATATCAGAAAATATGATATATGAAATCTGTTTTTCTATATTTATGTTATTCTCCATTTACTAAAATAGATACCGTATATTAAAAAACTGTGTAATTTCAGGCTGACAGGGAGGATGTAAAATGCTGGATTTGATAAAATTATCTGGAGAAGAAACCGGTGTTGCAGATGAATCTAAAATGGACTGGGAAAGCCAGGGAATCGATTTTTATGAGGATGTGGCCTATGGAATGGGAGGGGATCACCCCATGTATCTTGACCTTATGCTCCCCAGGGAAAAAGCAGAGAAAAAACGTCCTGTTATCATCTGGGTTCACGGCGGCGGCTGGAGCATCCCGGAACTGACGAAAAAATACCGTCCGGTAAATGCTTTGGTACAGGCCTGCCATATGGGCTTTGTCTGTGCAAGCATTGAGTACCGGCTGGTAACGGAGAAGCCGTTTCCTGCACCCATTGAAGACTGTAAATGTGCCGTGCGTTTTTTAAAGGCACATGCCGGAGAGTTGGGCATTGATCCGGATTGTATCGGTATCTGGGGAGAGTCGGCAGGCGGCCAGCTGGCGGCGCTGGTTGGAGCTTCCTATAGGAATCCCTGCCTGGAGGGGAACGGAGGCTGGAAGGAATACAGCAGTGAGGTTAAAGCAGTCTGTGACTGGTACTGCGGCGGTGATATGACGCATATGGGGGCATATGCCTGTCCACAAGTGCAGACCCGTGCAAAAGAGCTGGGAATCCGGCTGACGCTCATGCCGGGACAGCAGGAAAAAGAGGAAAAACAGAGGGATGAAGTGCAGGAGAAAATTTTTGTGCAGATGTTCGGCAGGCCTGGCCGGGAAGCGCCGGAGCTTTCCATGGAAATCAGCCCGATCTTCTATGTCGATCAGAAACAGCCGGCGTACCTTTTGATGCATGGCGATTCGGACCAGGCGGTGTCACCGGAATTTTCCTATAATTACTATGATGCCTTGCTTAAGTACGGCCATGACGCAACCTTTGTGCTGGTTCCCCGGCAGGGGCATGGCTTCTTTAGAGGGCAGGGCTACTATGATATCGTACTAAATTTCTTCCGGAAAAAACTGGTTCCCTGTTCGGATGGAGGGAAGGAAGCTGATGGGCTGATGTGTTAAATAGCCCAACTTTGAAATATGGGAGGTACTGGCAGATCAGTTCTTAACAAATATTTTTATGAACCGGCATGGTTCGTAACGATTTGTTTCAATGCAGATTATATGATAAAATCTGTGTAACTGTGAAGATATTAAACAGCCTCAAATCTGATTATTGCCCGGATGGCGCGGAAAAGGGAAAGAAGGAAATAAATGCATGGACAGAAAGGAAGTCCCGGTTCTGAAGAATAAAAATGGTTCCATAAAAAGATACTTATTCATAGGCGGCATAGGCGGTTCCGTTCTGCTTCTGCTGCTTTTAATGTGTTTCGGAGGCTATATTATACTGCAGTACCGGCACGTGTATAAAAGGGATCATGCGGCCATGACCTCCGATTATGCGCAGCAGCTTGCCCGGGATATCGGTTCCATGGAGGCCTATGTTAAAAATCTGTATGGGAACAATGTACATTATCAGATGCTGAAAAGGCCGCAGATTACGGAAAGCCAGTGGATGCTCGCTGCCTATTACCTGAATAATAATTTCAGCACCAAGGCGGATAATCTGGATTATTTCGGCGGCGTCTTTTACTACGATCAGGACTGGGATTCCCTTCACAGTGAGTTCAGCAGCTATCCCTTTGCGGGTGACAGCTATCGCCTGAACCAGGCGGTCAAAGAGGAGGTACGTGCCCATACAGGTGAAAAGATGCCTTATGAAGAGATAATGACCTATGAAGGAGAAACGTATCTTCTGTATCTTCTGGGAGATCGGGGAAAGCTTTTAGGATATACGGTCAATTTGTCCGTATATTTTGTATTGAGGGAAAATATGCAGCTGATCATCTCCGATATGCAGGGGAATATTCTTGCCAATCTGGGAGAGCCGCTTCTTGACGGGCAGACAATTGCGGAAAAACTCAGGAATGATACGGACAACGCGGGGCTGACATACATGATTTCCAGGGAAGCGGTGGAGGGACAGGAGCTTCAGGTCATGCTGATTCATAAGGATGAGAAACTTGCCTTCTGGAATCAGGCGGAATTCTGGCTGTTGTTCATTCTCATTCCTCTGACGGCTTTTGCTGTTTTGTGGAATGTATACAGATTTGTAAAACGGATTATTTACCAGCCGATCGATCATTTCGTACACCGCCTGACGGAAATGAAAAGGGGAGAGGCGTCTGAAAATTCCAGGTATGCGGGGAAAGAAAGCCAGCTGGAGGAAATCCGGCTGATTAATGAAAAGCTGGATGAATTGATTGCGGAGATGGGGCAGCTGGAGCAGGAAAAATACAAAAAGGAGAAGGAAGCCAACGCTGCGCTGCTGCAGTATTATCAGCTGCAGATAAGACCTCATTTTTTCCTGAACTGTCTGAATATCGTAGCCTCTTTACTCAATGAAAATGATGTGGACACGGTGAAAACCATGATTTTTGTCGTATCCAGGCATTTCCGCTATGTGTTTCAGGATTCGGACAGTCTGGTTACACTGGCTGAGGAAATAGAAGAGGTTAAAGCTTACTGCAATATTTATATTATTAAAAATGCCATGCCTATTCTTCTGCAGATTAATCTGGAGGAAGAGACAGAATCCTGTAAGATCCCCATTCTGTGTGTGCAGACATTTGTGGAGAATTCTGTAAAATATGCGGTGAATAAGAGCAGGGTGCTTTCTATTTCCATTACGGCGGACAGAATAGAGGATGACGGGAAATGGTATACAAGAATCCATATCACGGATAATGGAGAGGGCTACAGGCCGGAACAGCTGGAACAGCTGAACAGGCCGGTTACGGAATTCCAGTATCATTCCATGCAGGTTGGAGTTGATAATATAAAGTACCGGATTTATTTGTTATATGGTGATAAGGCAAAGCTTTATTTTTATAACAGTCCCGCCGGAGGAGCTGTTACGGAAATATTGCTTCCGCAAGTAATATTTGAAAATCCTGTCCAGACTGCTTTATGAGACAGGCGTGGTAAAATCCGCGATATACAGAGGTATAAAAATGAACATACTGATTATTGATGATGAAAAAACAGTGCTTAAAACAGTGGACTCCCAACTTAAAGAGATGAAACTGGAAATGGAGAGAATAGATACTGCAAACAGCGCTGAGGAAGCAAAGGAATGGATGAAACAGTATCATTATGACATATTCCTCTGCGATATTGTCATGCCTGAAACGGACGGGATAACCTTCGCTAAATGGGTACTGGAAAGGTATCCCGATGTGAAGATTATTTTCCTGACGGCTTATGCGGATGTCAAATACATGAAGGAAGCAATTTCCATGCAGAGCTTTGATTATGTACTTCAGCCTGTCAGTACACAGGAATTGAAGAATGTTGTAGAGCGGGCCGTTTCCCAGATAAAAATAGAGCGGAAAAATCAGGAACTGATAAACATGGGCGCTTTTTTTCAGACCTATGAGGAAAGTATTCTTGAAACAGGTGCCCTGCAGTATCTGGAAGGGCGGAATGAAGAGGACTCCTATTTGCGCAGGCTGATTTTGAGCCATAATGTTAACGGCGCGGGAGAATCGGAATATCTGCCCGTACTGATCCAGGTTCTCAAAACGCAGAAGCATCTGGAAAAGATAGAAAAGCCCATCTTACGTCTGATTTACCAGAATGTCCTGGATGAAGTGTTTCAGGATTTGAAGGTATTCAGTATTATTCTTCTGAAAGAAAACAGTACGGATTTTGCCATTCTCCTGTACTGGAAAAGGGAATTATCCTATGAAACAGAGACGGTTTCCGAAAAACTGGAGAGCTTTCGTATTCTTGCGTTCCGTGCCCTTCAGACCTCAATGGCTATCTACTGCGGCAGAGCCTGCGGCCCGGCGGAGCTTGTGAAATATTCGCAGCCTTTATTTCAGGCGAAAAGGGATAATGTGCGCAGGGAAAGCCGTGTGTTTCTGCCCCGGGAAAATGAGAAGGATATAAACAGCAATTCCTACAGGCTGCAGCTGGGTACATGGAAAAAGCTGTTGGATCAGGATCAGTTTCTCGTCTTTAAGGATAGTATCCTTTCTTATATCACAAAAGATTACCATGGACATATGAATGCATCCGGCATGATGAACCTTCATCAGAGCGTTACCCAGCTTTTGTTGGTCTATCTTGTAAATCATCAGATTGGCAGTGAGATGATTTTTGATGACAAGCTTCCCTACCTGACCTATATGAATTCCTGGCAGGGATATGATTTGTTTGAAAAAGCGCTGACGTATATTGCGGTAAAGCTGCAGGAGATTACGGGGAAAGGGAAAACAAAGGATGTGATCCGGGAAACGGTAAAATATATCAGACAGCATCTGGACACGGATCTGCCGGTAACAGAAATCGCAGAATTTGCGGGAATGAACCCGGAGTATTTGACAAAGCTTTTTAAAAAGAATACGGGTTGCACTCTGAAAGAATATATTGTAAATGAAAAAATGGAGTCTGCCAAAATGCTTCTATCAACAACCTCATTGCCTGTAACCTTAATATCCAGCCATGTAGGTTATGGAAATTATTCCAATTTCACAAGGAGCTTTAAACAGCTGGTGGGCTGTACGCCTATGGAGTACCGTAAGGCGGCCTCGAATCAGAAAATGCAATAAACGTTCACTGATTTTGCATATTTTTCACTTCCCTGGTTGATTAAAATAGGATTACCAAAAGGAAAAAGGGGAGGTAAAGCAATGAAGAAAAAGTTATTGTCACTGATTCTCACGGTTGTAATGACGGGTGTGCTGGCCGGCTGTGCCGAAAAGGCGCCTGCGGGTGCACAGTCTCAAACGACCGGTAATGGGGAGATGGAGACGGGAAAAATGGAATTGGCCGGAGATTTTTCGGCAGCACAAAACCCGGACGAGTGGCCCACCATCACGATACAGGTGCCTGTGCTGAGTGAAATGGCAGACGAACAGATGGTGGAGGATGCTTTAAATGAATATCTGGTATCTATTAATGCAGGCGTGAAGGCCGATATGGTGCAGATGACCCTGGGAGATCTCTCCACACAGCTGACGCTTATGCTGTCTGATAATCAACAACCTCTGGATTTATTCTGCTGGAGATTCTATTCCACGTTGGATGGGTGTGTGAAAAACGAACAGTGCATCCCGTTAGATTCTTATTTTGATGTTTATCCTGATTTGTGGGAAATGTATCCTGAAATTGTCCTGAAGACTCAGCAGATCAGTGGTGTGCAGTATGCGGTTCCTTCCGTGGACAGCTATGCAACCTATGATGTTTATGCGTTAAGAAAAGATGTGGCCGAGGATCTGGGCATTGCGGACAGGGACGGGGAACGGATTACGCTGGATGAAATGACTCAGATTATGAAGGATGCAAAGGCGGCACATCCGGAATACGCGTATATGATCAATACCAATAATGAAGCGGTTATCGGCATAGACAGTCTGGGAAACAGCAACTGGCTGGGCGTTCTGATGAATCGGGGCGTGGATACGAAAGAGATTGTAAATTTGTATGAAACGGAAGAATGGCGTGAGTTCTGCCAGCGTATGAAAGCCTGGAAGGATGCCGGTTTCATGATGGACGACCCGCTTAACAATGAAATGACAATTTCCCAGTATAATAACGGTGTTTCCGCAGGCTGCTACCTGGGCGGCTACAGCCCGGACTATATTAAGGCGCTGATAGCTTACAGCCCTTATGAGCCCATTGAGTTCCAGCTGACAGATATGGTGGGAACGAGCGCCTCCGTACTGGGAGGCTGGATGATTTCCACCGTATGCAAAGAACCAGATGCCGCCATGAAGATGCTGTACCTGATGTCCACCGATGAAAAGGTGGCCCGGTACTTTATCCTGGGGATTGAAGGTGTGCATTATAACGTGGATGAAAAAGGCATTGCGAGACGTCCCGAAGGCGTTACGCAGAATAACAGCACCTGGAACCAGGACTGCCCGTGGTTTTATCCGAACCAGTGTCTGAGCATTCCATTGGAAACAGAAATGACAACATACTATACCGATATGCTGGATGCCCCGAACCATGCAAAATTCTCCCAGGCCATGGGCTTTGTATTCGACAGCGCTCCGGTTTATGACCAGATGGCGGCATGTACCACAGTAGTTGCGGAATACAGAGACGCATTGCTGTATGGCCTGGTGGATGTGGATACTTATCTGGAAAAGTTCAATGAGGAGCTGAAGGCGGCAGGGATCGACGAGATTATTGCGGAAGAACAGAAACAGTTTGATGCATGGCTTGCCATACAGTAGATTATATTCCCTGAATGGAAGGATAGGATAAGATGATGTCTAAAAAAGTAAGCACAACCCAAAGAAAAGCGGCTTCAAAGAAGCAGACATTGAGAAAACTCCGTAAATATGCCCCTTTGTATCTGTGTGCACTGCCGGGGTTTCTGTATCTGATCATTAATAATTATCTTCCCATGGGAGGACTGATTCTTGCATTTAAGAAATACAGTTTTGCCAAGGGAATAATCAAAAGCCCCTGGAACGGCCTGAGTAATTTTACATATCTGTTTGGCTCCAAATGGGCTAAGATCATGTTCCGCAATACTATTGGCTACAATATTTTGTTCCTGTCTCTGGGTACCGTCTTTGCAATCTTCGTAGCCATCCTTTTAAACGAGGTACGTAAGAAAACGGCGCAGCAGGTATATCAGACAACAATATTGATTCCCCATCTGGTAAGCACGGTCCTTATCGGCTACCTGGTATACGCCTTTTTGTCCAGCACGAACGGTTTTGTCAACAAGGGGATTCTGGAGCCGTTGGGAAAAGAAGGAGTCCAGTGGTACACGGAGGCAAAGTACTGGCCTTTTATTCTGACTATCGTACAGCTTTGGAGAAGCTTCGGCTTTCAGAGCATTGTATATTTTGCAACGATTATCGGATTTGACAAGACTTATTATGAGGCTGCTGTAGTGGACGGCGCCACTACCTGGCAGCAGATTACAAGGATTACCCTGCCGCTGTTGAAGCCTACGGTAATTATCCTGACGATCATGGCGCTGGGGAGGATGTTTGCATCTGACTTCGGCCTGTTCTACCAGGTGCCCCAGAACAGCGGCCTGCTTTATTCCACAACCACCACAATTGATACCTTCGTATACCGCACTCTGATGCAGGATCATGATGTGGGAAGATCGCTTGCGGCAGGATTCATGCAGTCCGTACTCGGATTTTTCGTTGTAATGCTGACCAATGCTATTGTGCGTAAAACAGAACCTGACAGTGCGTTGTTCTGAGGAGGAGGAAAAATGGCTGGAACGAATAAAGGTTTTCGCATATTTGCGAATATAATAATGATTCTTTTAATGCTGTGCTGTCTGCTGCCGTTTATCCTTTTGATTACGGCGTCCATCACAGATGAAGCTACACTGACGCTTTACGGATATTCCTTTTTCCCGAAAAAAATAAATTTCCGTGCCTATGAGTATCTGTTCCAGGCTGCCGGAAAAATTGCCAGAGCCTATGGGGTGACGATTCTGATAACGGTGGTGGGGACCACGCTGAATGTGACGATGACAATGTTTATGTCTTATCTGCTGTCTAAACAGGATTTGCCGGGAAGGAATTTTTTATCCTTTTTCATTTTCTTTACGATGCTGTTTTCCGGCGGTATGGTTCCTTCCTATATTATATGGAGCCAGTACATGCATGTGGGCGACAGTCTTCTGGGGCTGCTCCTGCCGAACCTGGCTCTGGGGGCTTATAACGTAATACTGATGAGGACTTATTTCACCACAAATGTACCCAAGGATATTCTGGAGGCTGCGGAAATGGATTCCTGCGGCGAGCTGGGTATGCTGTTTCGGATAGCGCTTCCGCTTTCCAAACCCATGCTGTCAACGGTGGCGCTGTTTTCCGCACTTGCTTATTGGAATGACTGGATTAACGGCCTGTATTATCTGACAAGGAGAAGCGATCTGTATTCCATTCAGAACGTGCTCAATTCCATGATGAATAATGTGCAGTTTCTGAAGGAGAATACGCTGGACGCGGGCAGCGCCCAGATTACCACGCAGATCCCCACCTCCGGAGTGAGAATGGCGATTGCAGTAATTTCCGTCGTACCGATTATGGTTATTTATCCCTTCTTCCAGAAGGCGTTTATTAAAGGCATTGTAATCGGCGGCGTAAAGGGCTGACAGCACAGGAAGACGGGAACCGCGCAGGCAGATGAAAGGAGTTAAATATGAATATGACTGCAGACAGTAAATTAATTCATGATTCTCTTTATGCCCCTAATGGCGGGCATGTTCCGAAAGAGGGAGGAAGCTGTTCCATTTTGCTGAAGAAAAGATATACAAGCGTGGTGTTTTGTCCCGGAGAGCCTTTTGAGGGGCAGAGAGGTCCGGGTTCCATGTATCCGCGTTGTATTTGCCTGGAACATAACGGGGAGAAAAACGGGACACTGCTGGCGACGATGGAGTATTACACAGAGACGACTCCCGTTTTTCCTGTTTATGAGAGTACGGATGATGCGCACAGCTGGCATTATCTGAGCTGTGTTGAGGATACACAGCTGGGACAGGGATGCCGTTTCCAGCCTCATCTGTTTGAACTGCCCTGTGATATGGGGAGGTTGAAGGAGGGGACGATTCTGTGCGCAGGCAACATTATTCCCAAGGATATGAGCACTACCACACTGCACATGTATAAAAGCGAGGATGCCGGTAAAACATGGGAATTTGTCAGCGAAATTGTAAAAGGGGAGAGGGACGAAAAGCATATCATGGGCCTTCCCGTATGGGAGCCCTTCCTGCTGCAGTCCCCTGACGGAAGGCTGTTCTGTTATTATTCGGATGAGCGGTACAAGGATCATGGGAATTATAACCAGCTTCTTGCACATAAGGTGTCGGAGGACGGCGGCTATACATGGGGAGAGGAGAAAATAGACGTGGCTTTTCCTGATGGGAACCTTCGCCCGGGAATGCCTGTCGTGGCTTATCTGCCGAATGGGAAATTTATCATGGTCTATGAGATGGTAAATGAGGACAGAATCCCTGTTTATTTCAGGATTTCCGAATCCATGGATGATTGGGGGGAACCTGATTTTATGGGAAATCCGATAGTTGCAGTTGACGGAGGTTATCTTACGGGTACGCCTTATGTGGCCTGGATTAACAGGGGAGGAAAGGACGGGACTATCCTGGCGGCGGGAAGAGGCTTTTCGCATATTTTTGCCAATTCGGAAATGGGGATGGGCTTCTGGGAGAAAATGGACAGTCTGATACCCATTGACAATAATTACAATTTTACAGGCTACAGCCAGTGTATCCTTCCTATCAGGGGAGGCAGGCAGATACTGAATCTGAGCCCCTGCCAGATATCAGACAGACAGGCCCTTATTGAAGCGGCTGTTGCGGATGTATATGTCCGCGCATAGTTGTCCGGCGCTGTAACCCTGTAACCGTTCTGTTTCGTCGGAACGATTGTCCGGAGTCAGAAAATGTCACGGATTACATCGGAAAATGAATATTTTGAAAAGAAAGAAAAATATAAGATAGATTTATGAAATGAAATACAGGAGGAAGCACTATGAAAAAGAAACTGGTATCACTTATCCTTGCTGCGGCAATGCTTGGAACACTTATAGGCTGTGGTTCGGATCCTGCCGGGACGGGAACCTCGGGTGCGGCAGATTCTGCCGGAAGTACCGCCGCCTCAGGAGCAGAAACGGCCGGGGCGCTTGAAGTACCCGAAAACCCGGACGACTGGCCGGTAATCGCCGTGCAGTCATTAAGCTACGATATGCCGGATGAGGCAAATGTTGAAGAAGCGCTGAATGAGTATCTGGTATCGATAAATGCAGGAGCAAAGGTGGATTTGATCGGAATTAACTTTGGCGACCTTGCCACACAGATGACACTGATGCTGTCCGATAACCAGAATCCTCTGGATATATTCTGCTGGAGATTTTATTCCAATGTGGACAGCTGTGTGAAGAATGAGCAGTGTATTTCTCTGGAGCCTTATAAAGATGTGTATCCCGATCTTTGGGAAATGTATCCGGATAAGGTATTAAAAACCCAGCAGGTTTCCGGCATACAATATGCGGTTCCCTCCGTTGACAGCTATGCCACCTATGAGGTATATGCGCTGAGAAAGGAAATAGCGGAGGAACTGGGAATTGCAGACAGAGACGGCGAACGGATTACCATTGATGAACTGACACAGATCATGAAAGACGCAAAGGCCATCCATCCGGAATTTTCCTATATGGTGAATACCAATGATGAACCGGTTATCGGCATAGACAGCCTGGGCAACCCCAACTGGCTCGGCGTCCTGTTAAATCAGGGAGTGGGAACGACGGAAATCGTCAATCTTTATGAGACGCAGGAATGGCGTGATTTCTGCTATCTGATGAAGGATTGGAACGAGGCCGGATTGCAGCTGGATGATCCTCTGAATAACGAAAGAACTATCACACAGTATAACAATGGCGTAGCCGCCGGCTGTTATCTTGGCGGTTACAGCGCCGACTATATTAAGGCGCTGATTTCCTACAGCCCCTACGAGCCCGTAGAGTTCCAGCTTACGGATCTGGTGGGAACAAGCTCATCTGTTTTAGGCGGCTGGATGGTCTCCACAGTATGCAAAAACCCGGATGCAGCCATGAAGATTCTGTACCTGATGGCAACCGACGAAGTGGTGGCGCGCTATATGATTCTCGGTATTGAAGGCCACAACTATTCGGTGGATGAAAACGGTATCGCCCGTTTTCCTGAAGGGGTGGATGCGAGTAATGCAACCTGGAACATGAACGGCCCCTGGTATTATCCGAATCAGTGCCTGAGCCTTCCTCTGGAGGTGGAAATGTCCACTTATTATACCGATATGCTGGATGCCCCGAACCATGCGAAGTTTTCAGAGGCAATGGGCTTCATATTCGATAGTGCGCCGGTATATGATCAGATGGCAGCCTGCACAACGGTTGTGGCTGAGTACAGAGATGCCCTGTTATATGGCCTGGTAGACGTGGATTCTTATCTGGAAAAGTTTAACGAAGAGCTGAAGGCCGCAGGAATCGATGAGATCATTGCGGAAGAGCAGAAACAGTTTGATGCATGGCTTGCTGCACAGTAGACAGGTAAAGAATTAATAAAATGTGTTGCCGGCTGTAGATTTCTATGGCCGGCAATTGTTTTGAAGATAAAAATAAATTACAAAAATCGGAAAAGGAGAAGGTATGGAAAATTTACAGGTAACAGTGGAATCAGGAAAATTACAGGGAGTCCATGGGTGGGATCCAAGAGTTGCGGTATTCCGCGGAATCCCCTACGCCGCGCCTCCGGTTGGAGAACTGCGCTGGAGGGCGCCTTTGCCGGCCATACCCTGGGAGGGTGTGCGAAAAGCGGATCAGTACGGCCCAATCGCCTGCCAGCCTGTGCCCGGCAGCAATCCGGAGGAGTTCTGGACCAGGGAGATCCACCCCACAGGCATGGAATTCGAGATGAGTGAAGACTGTCTGTATCTGAATGTTTATACCACGGCGAGGACGGGAGAGGAAAAGCTTCCGGTTTTAATCTATATCCATGGCGGAGGCTTTAAGGGAGGATACCCTTACGAGGTGGAATTTGACTGGGAGCATATGGCGAAAAAAGGGATTGTGGTCGTATCGATCGCTTATCGTCTGGGTGTCCTGGGATTTTTAGCCCACCCCTGGTTATCGGCAGAAGCGCCGGAGGATCCCAAGGGAAATTACGGAACTCTGGATCAATTGGCGGCCTTAAAGTGGGTGAAGCGCAATATTGCTGCATTTGGCGGCGATCCGGATCAGATTACCATCGCAGGACAGTCTGCGGGAGCCATGAGCGTACAGAATCTGATGACTTCCCCCATGGCGGAGAGATTGATTGACGGAGCCATTATTGAAAGCAGCATAACCGCAGCCTTTGCGGAAAAGGAAGACAGAAGCCATCCCCTGGAAAAGGCCGAAAAGGTTGGAGCCCTGTTCTTTGAAAAGGCCGGGCTCAGAAGCCTGGAAGAGGCCAGAAAGCTTCCGGGGGAAGAACTGGTACGGCTGGAGGATGCGGTTTTAGGGCCGGGGATTCATTTTGAACCCGCCATTGACGGTATTTTAATAAAAGAATCCAATTTTGAAGCCTATAAAAACAATCACCATCACAGAATACCGGTGCTGGCGGGATATAACCGGGGAGAGGCGGAGTCCTTTGCAAAAGCGTTCACACGACCAGTGGAAACCATGGAAGCATTCAGGGAATACGCCGCCGGATTCGGTGAAAAGGCGGAAGAATTCATGTCTCTTTGCGGTGTGAAAAATGATGCGGAGGTGAAGGCTCTGTTTTCCGGAAACGCCATGCTTGATTTGGCGGCAGGCTTAAGGATGTTCGGCTGCATTCAGGACAGCCAGGACAGAAAGGCATACCTCTATGAATTCAATGCCGATATTCCCGGCGAGGATCATGCCGGCAGCTATCACGGAAGCGAGATGTGGTTCGCCTATGACAGTCTGGCAAGATGCTGGCGTCCGTTTACCGGCAGACATTATGATCTTGCCCGCCAGGTCAGTTCCTACTGGGCTAATTTTGTTAAAACAGGAGATCCCAACGGTAAAGACACGATAGGGGAGGAACTCCCGGAATGGAAGTCTTTTACGGCGGAGAATGAATTTGTGATGGAGTTTACGGATAAACCGGAAGAATCAAAGGTTAAAGCAGACGCGCTTATGAAATTCAGAATCGGCTACACTTTGGGGAGGGAAATTCATGAATCGTGATACAGAAGCTTTAAATAACAGCATAGCGCAGTACGTCAGTGCCTTACAGCACCGGAGTGTTGCTTATTTTGAGGATGCTCCCTGCTATCCGATAGAAAAACTGGTAAAACTTCATGGCATGAGAAGAAACATGTTGGAGGAAAAGGAAGAAGCAAAGCAGCTGGAGCTGGCAAAGGAATATCAGGAACTTATGGATACCTTGTGTAAACTGCCGGATGCGCCGTCCCGTATTTATCTATGGCCGGAGGGAAATATGCCGGCCACAGGGAAATATGTGGAAAATCCGGACTTCCGTTATAACCATGATCCGGACTTCCGGCCTTATATGTATGAGTTCCTTCTGCCTGAGAATGTGACGCCGAAGGGAGCCGTCATACTGTGCGCCGGAGGCGACCATGGAGACTGTGTGATACATGAGGCGTACCAGAGCTGCCTGGATTTCAATAAACTGGGCTATCAAAGCTTCATGCTTTTAAACAGGACAAACATGATGCCCTATACCGGACAGGAATGCGGCGCGGACGCGGCAAGGCTGATCCGCATGATCCGGAAAGACGCGTCAAAATACCGCATCAGAGAAAATCAGGTAGCTTTTGCCGGATTTTCCAACGGCGGCCTGACCGGCGAAGAATGCATCCGTTATTATTCCGGGAACCAGAAGGTGACGGATCATTTTCCGGATTATGCTCCGGATGAACTGGATGGATATTCAGGATCGCCGGACGCGTTCCTGTGCATTTACGGCCCCCGCTGGGAGGGCCGGGAAATGGATTATACAAAGGTGGTTTATCCGCCTGTATTTTACGCGGTAGGCATGGAAGACAAAGCGCTGGATAACCTGCATTGGGTATACAGGGATCTGCTTGCCCACGGCATCTGGGCGGAGGTTCATACCTTTACCGGTGTGCCTCACGGCCAGGCGGGGGTGTCCATATTCGGCAATTACGAGTACCCGAATTTTGAACTGTGGCTGCCTCTGGCGGAGGCCTTTATGCAGAGAATATTTGGAAAGGACAGGGCCTGAAATGAAAAACACAATACATATCCATACGAAGAAGGTGAAATGCCCCACTGCGCCAGAGTTTTACGGGTTATTTTTTGAGGACATAAACCATGCTGCTGACGGAGGCCTGTACCCGGAAATGATCCGAAACAGGGCATTTGAGGATTCCCTGGTGCCGGAAGGCTGTACCACCGATCCGAACCAGAGAATTTTTGTAACGGAATACGGCTGGCCGGGGGCGTTCAATCACGGTGAGGGCATGGATGAGTGGGCGGCTGCGGTTCCGCCTTCGGAAATTCCGGGCTGGTACGCTAAGAAGGCGTCTTTCCGGCTTTTGAAGGATGGCACACTCAATCCGAACAGGAAAGCGGCCCTGCAGGTAACCTTTGAACCCGGAGGAAAAATATACAATATCGGCTATTTTGGTGTGCCTGTGAAAGAAGGCGATCGATATCGCCTGTATTTTATGGCGCAGTCCGATGCTGACGCAACATTTACGGCGGCATTGGAGTCAAAGGAAGGAACGGACCTGGGCAGCTGTGAAATTGCGATCCGAAAAAATACGGACTACCGCCGGTATGACTGTGAACTAACCGCTGGCGGCACGGATTTCAAAGGCAGAATCAGCCTCACCTGTGATACGGCCTGTACGGTTACCTTTGGTTTTACCTCCCTGATGCCTGAAAAAACGTTCAGGGGACATGGGCTTCGGGAAGATCTGGCAATAGCCCTTAAAAACACAAATGCGAAATTTATCCGTTTCCCCGGCGGCTGCGTGGTGGAGGGGATAAATGAACAGAACGCCCTTCGATTTTCCCGTACGATAGGGCCTGTGTGGGAGCGCCCCAGCGCGCAGCTGATGTGGCATTACCGTACGACAAACGGACTTGGTTTTCATGAGTATCTGCAGCTGTGTGAGGACTTGGAAATGGAGGCCATGTATGTCTGCAACTGCGGGATGAGCTGCCAGGCGCGTCACGGCGGCGGTTTTTCGGAAGAGACGACAAAAGAATATCTGGAAGAGGCGCTTCATGCATTGGAGTATGCACTGGGCTCTGCCGATACCCCTTATGGAAACCTCCGTGCGAAAAACGGCAGGAAGGAACCCTTTCGGATGAAATACGTGGAAATTGGAAATGAAAATTTCGGCCCGGAATACAATCAGCGCTATGAGCTGTTTTATAAGACGCTAAAGGAAGCTTTCCCCCAGGTAATCTATATTTCCAACGGCCATACGGAAAGGGAAAACCTTCCTACCGACTATGCGGATGAGCATTATTATGACGCCCCTGAATTTTTCCTGGAAAACGGGGATTTGTTCGATGATTACGACAGAAACGGCCCGAAAATTTTCCTGGGGGAATATGCGGTAAACGGCGGAAATACCATCGCTTCCATGGAATGCGCTCTTGCGGAAGCGGCTTTTCTTTTGGGTGCGGAGAGGAACCAGGATATTGTCCGGCTGACGGCCTATGCCCCGCTATTCCAGAATTCCGATTATACGGCCTGGAAGCCGAATATGATTGTATTTGACAACCACCAGGTCTATGGAATCCCCAGCTGCCATGCGGTTTCCCTTCTCGGAAAATACAGAGGCGACGAGGTGGTGGAAATCGAGAAGGAAGGGGAGGAGCAGCCTCCGGTATACCATGGGATTTCCGGCATTATGTGTGAAAAGGAAGGGCTGCTTTTTAAAAATACAAAAGTGAACGGAAAGCCCGTGGAGGTTTCCCAATGTATCTATGGTGAAGTTGAGAGGGCTGAAGATGGCTGGAAAATGATTTTCGGAGACCGGAGGCATCATTTTACCGGAAAGAGCAGAGAGTGGAACGAGGCTTTCGAAACGTTTATAGGCAGCGGGAGCATTCATGAAAAACCGGTCATGTGGGCGGTCTTCGGAACAGAAGAGCTGGAGGAGTATACCTTTGAGATAGATATTAAAACCGAAGAGGACAATCCGCTGACCTTATCTGTCTGGAACCATCATCCGGAGACGGACGCAGGCTGCAATGAACCAAAGGATACGGAGTGGACGACAAGAAGCGTGAGGAACCAGGTATGGAAAATAGAGAACGGCAGGAGTGCGGTCAGGGTACCGCGGTTTTTTGACAAACCTCTGTCGGAAGAAGAACAGGTTCCGGTATCCATCCCTTACGGGGAATATAACCATTATAAAATGGTATGCAATGCATACGGCTATGAGTGTTATATAAACGATCAGCTTGTGCAGAAAAAAGTTCATACGCTTCACCCGTTAATCAATGCCGTTGCAACCCAGGATAAGAATAAGATATATTTGAAAATAGTAAATGTGAGTGAAAAAGAAGAGGAGATAAGTATTTCGGCTGACTGTGCGGTGGAGGAGACTGTTTTAACGGAAGTGCTGGCAGCAGATCCGCGGGAGGTTAATTCCTTTGAGGATAAGGAGCATGTTTCCACGGTAATCGGGAGCATTTCCGGCGGAAGTGAATTTGTCTATACAGCGCCTGCCCATTCGGTGAATGTGCTTGTTATGGAAAAAAACGGTACCATTGAATAGGCGCGGATGCCAGAACTTGCGGCAGCTAAGGCTTGTCCTGGCTGTTGTCTATATTTTTATGAAAGAAAGGAAGGGGAATTATGTTACGAAAGGTTCAGGTGAAAAACGGAGTTCTTCAGGGACTGGTGGGAAAGGATCCCCGCATTACCGTATTCAGAGGCGTGCCATACGCAAAACCGCCGATGGGTGAGCTTCGCTGGAGAGCGCCGCAGCCGGCGGAAGACTGGGAGGGTATTAGAAAATGCTATGAGTATGGAGACATGCCCATGATGAGAATACATCCCGGTACGGGAAATGATTTTTACACAAAAGAGCTGCATCCCACGTCGGCAGATTATGGCATGAGTGAGGATTGTCTGTATCTGAATATTTTTTCTCCTGCAGCGGCAGAAGACGAGAACCTTCCCGTATTCTGCTATATCCACGGCGGCGGCCTGCAGGACGGCTACAGCTATGAGGTGGAATTTGACCCGGAAAGAGTGGCACGCCGCGGCGTTATCGTCGTGATGATCGGCTACCGGCTGGGATTGTTTGGTTTCCTGGCGCACCCTGAGATCACGGCGCGGACTCCGGAAGGAGAAGTGATTTCCAACTTTGGTTTTCAGGATCAGTCGCTGGCGCTTCACTGGGTACATGAAAATATCAGAGCATTTGGCGGCAATCCCGATCATATCGTGATTTGCGGGCAGAGTGCCGGTGCTGGAAGCGTCCAGGCCCAGCTGTGCAGTCCCTTCAATGAAGGCATCATTGCCGGCGCAATCTGCCAGTCCGGGATATCCATGGCTTTTGCGGATGAAGAGAAGCCCTTTGGGGCGGCCATGCCTCTGCGGGAAGCGGAAGCCCATGGCGAGGATTTTTTCAGGCAGGCAGAGATTGAAAATCTGGCGCAGGCGCAGGAAATGGACGCTTCGGTTCTTATGGGGAAGCTGCGGGAAATTTCCTCTGACTGGAGATTCGGATTTGGGCAGTGCATTGACGGCAGGTTTGTAAAAGAATCTGTGTGGGATTCCTATTATAATGACCGGCTTCCTGATGTCCCTATGATTATCGGCGTATGCTGGGGCGAGACCCAGGGAGGCATGTTCGGCGGAAACAGCTTCACTTACGAAGATTTCCGTAAATGGGCGAAGCTGTTCGGTGACAGGGAAGAGGAGTTTATACGGATCGCAGGCGTCTCCAATGATGAAGAAGCAGAAGCACTGACAAAAACAGATGCCAAAAATATGCTGTTAAGCAACAGCAGAGGCTTCTGTGAGCTTCGATCTTCCATGGGTAAGAAGGTGTATTATTATATTTTTGATCATGATATTCCGGGGGATGATGCAGGCTCGTTCCACGGCTCGGATCTGTGGTTCATGTTTGATTCTCTGGGAAACAGCTGGAGGCCTTTTGAAGGGAAGCACTATGATCTTGCGAGGCAGGTGACCTCTTATTGGACGAATTTTGTAAAATACGGGGATCCTAACGGTGTGGACTATAATGGGAATCTGCTTCCGAAATGGGATGCGTATCAAAAGGATAAGAAAGCGGTAATGAAGTTCCTGGATGAAGCCATGCCGGAGGTTTTGGAGGAGTGTCCGGTGCTAGATTTCAGGCTTGCTTTTGGAAAAGAGGTGTTTGGGGATAAATAATGCTGTCTGATAAAAGAAATACTACTGAAAAGTAGACTGGATAACGGAAGCAGTGAGGTGTATAATTATTTTGAGTATTATACAGGAAACGTTACGGCAAGAGGTAAATAGGGTGGGAAAAAAGCAGCTGTCTCTGAAAAAACTGATTTTCGTTTATTGGATAGTCCTGATTGTGATTGTAATGGTGCTGCTACTGAGTTACAGTAGCATTATAATCCGAAACAGCCGTAATGCGATTCTTGAAAATGCCCATACTATTGCAGATAATTATGGATTCCAGCTGGATAAAGACATTACCTCAATGATGGATGCAGTAAGTTCTATGTATGTGGACAATATCCATTATCTGCGCCTGAGTAATTACGAACTGGATGATTTTGAATGGGTGGGATCCGCTTATTACCTGCAGAACAGTCTGAAGGGAAAAGCGGATGCCATTGACTATATGGCGGGAATGTTTTTTTATGACCAAAAGCGGGATTCCATGAGGAGTCTATACAGCAGCTACCCCAGCACCGCTACAAAACTGGAACTGGATAAACACCTGAAGGTTATATTGACGGAGGGAGCTGATGTTCAAAAAGATTTTCGCATTATGGTGTGTTCAGGGGAATATTATCTTGTTTATTTCATGAGATCCAGAGATAAATATCTGGGTTTTGCCATAAACTTAAGCCGATATTTTCCCAAAGAAAATAATATGGAGATTTCCTGTATCTATCAGCAGAATCAGGTGGCGAAACTTTCCGAAATCAATATCCTGGAAAAAGATGAAATTCTGAAGATAAAAACAAAAGGAGTATCCGGAATAGACCGGGAACAGAGAATAATCAGCGTTGTGCAGCTGAAAACTCTGGATATGATGCTTGTGCTGGCCAGAGATTCAAAGGATTCTCTGAGCGTATGGAAACAGCCTGATTTACTGCTGATCTTAATTTTAATACCTACTCTCTCGTTCTTTTTTCTTTTAATCCTTCTGCGGAATCTGAATCGCGCTATTCTTTACCCGGTGGGTTATATTATTCAGCGGGTTCATGAGATGGCGCAGAAAGACGAAAAAGAATACCCGCTCCAGCCGGTAAGGAATGTACAAATTAAAGAATATATTGAAATCAACAGATGTATTGATGAAGTATTGGAGCAAATCAATACAATTCAGGAAGAAAAATATCAGGAAAAACTGCGTGCAAATAATATTCAGCTGCAGTACTACCAGCTGCAGCTGAATCCTCATTTTTTCCTGAATTGCCTTAATACGATAAAATCTCTTTTGGAAAATCATTCGGCAGATGCCGCAGACGATATGATTATATCTTTATCCTCTTACTTCCGTTATATATTCCAGGATCGGAAAAACCTGGTTACTGTAGCTGAAGAAATAAAAGAGGTAAAAGCATATTGTAATATTTACATACTGAAAGGCGGGTTCCCGATTCTTCTGCAGACAGACGTGAAAGATGAGGTAATGGATTGCCGCATCCCTATTTTATGTATTCAGACCTTTGTTGAAAATTCAGTCAAGCATATAAATAAAAGGGGGACGATATTAACAATTAAAATCCAGGCAGGTATTGTTGAAGATGAGAGCGGGAACAGAAGATTATCACTCCGTGTTTCAGACAACGGCTATGGGTACCCACAGGAAATGCTGGAAGAACTTAACCAGCCGGTTACAGATTTTCAATACCGCTCTTATCATGTGGGAATCGATAACCTGAAATACAGGATTAGTCTCATTTATGGTGAAAATGCAAACTGGTATTTTTATAATTCGCCATATGGGGGCGCTATTACGGAAATTACACTTCCGGAGGAATTGGATGAACATACTGATTATTGATGATGAACCATTGATTCTGAATACGGTCTATACCCATATCAGAAAAATGGAACTGCCAGTGGATATTATTGATATAGCGGGAAGCGCGGAAGATGCCAGAATAAAAATGGAAAAAGTGTATTATGATATTTTCCTGTGTGATATCGTCATGCCTGTCGAAGACGGCATCAGTTTTGCCAAGTGGGTATTGGAACGTTATCCGGACTGTAAGTTTATTTTCCTGACTGCTCATGTGGATTTTGAGTATATGAAAGAAGCAATTTCTCTCAGAAGTTTTGACTATGTTCTGCAGCCTGCCGGAAAAGAGGAACTTCAAAGTGTGCTGGAACGGGCGATGATGCAAATATCCATTGAGCGTAAAAACCGTGAGTTAATAGATGCGGCGTCTTTTTATTCTGTGCATGAGATGGATATTTTGGATGGAAATGCTATGCGCTATTTTACCGGGTTGACAAAAGAGGACTCTTTTATACGCAGGCTTGTAAAAATACGGATGGGAAGATGGATTCCGGATATGGTATATTATCCGTTCCTGATCCAGATTATCAAGGCAAAATCCCCGTGGGAAGAGGAAGAAAGAGCTCTGCTTCGCAGTATTTATATAAATATAATCGATGAAATTATGCTGCCTCTGCATACACAGAATATCGTTATTCTGAGGAATGATACAGTGGGAAATTTCATTGGATTGATTATTTTTGATAATGAGAGCGCTGCTGATCAGGAAAAGCTTCATGACAGGCTTGAGAATATGCGTTTATTATTTTTGAAATTACTTAAAATGGAAATTGCGGTCTATTGTGGAGATTTCTGTAATTTCGAACAGCTGCGGGATATGTGCGGACAGCTGTTGGAGGAACAAAAAAATAATGTACGTTGTGTAAGCCGTCTGTATCATGCGGGACAAATAAGCGGTCTGAGCGGTGAAGGGCAGTCCCTTGAAGCAAAAATAGCCTCCTGGAAAGTGCTTTTGAATCAAAACCACCTGCTGGAATTCAGGGACAGTCTGCTTCGTTTCTTGGACTATTTTTTTTCCAGCAATGATGTCAATCGGGAGATAGTCATGAAGCTCCATCAAAATATAAGTGAGATGATATTAAACTGTATGGCATCCATGAATATCAGCAGCGCGGACGTGTTTGATGACAAGCTGTCTTATTATGACTTTATGTATTGCTGGAAACAGGCGGATGAAATGAAAGCTACACTGAAGTATGTGATCGAGCGTTTATATGAGATCTCAGGAATGCCTGATCAGGATGTTATTCAAAGTACTATCCGTTACATAAGGCAGAATATAGACAGCGATATTATGGTCAGTGAGCTGGCTTCCCGGGTTGGGAGAAATCCGGAATACCTTACCCGTATATTTAAAAAAAGCACAGGCTACAGCCTTAAAAAATTTATTGATATGGAAAAAATGGAAGTTGCAAAGCAGCTATTGACAACGACCAATCTTCCGATAACAAGCGTTTCAGGACATGCGGGATATGCTAATTACAGCAATTTCACCAGAAGCTTTAAACAGATTGTGGGCTGTACACCCACAGAATATCGGGAATTAGAAAAAAATGTTGAAAAGTGACAATGTTCTCAAAAAAGAACCTTTACGGGTTCTTTTTTTATCTTTTCTTTATAAATCAGAAATTGACATATAGAAAGTAAGATTTTCACTATTGGAAAACGCCATGTTTTTATATTCTATTGTTAAATAAAGTTTATCATTTATTTTTACAAGCAAAGGGGAATGAGGCAAAATGAAAACTTCCAAAAAGAATGAAAGTATGCGGCCGGTTAAAAAAAATATCAAAAAGAAACTCGGTAAGTATAAGTTTGTTTATCTGTTGGCAGTCCCGGGTTTCATTTATTTGATTATTAATAATTATATGCCAATGGTTGGCCTGATTCTTGCTTTTAAGAATTACAATTTTGCACAGGGGATTTTTAAAAGTCCCTGGTGCGGCCTTAGTAATTTCACGTATCTGTTTTCATCAAAATGGGCAAAAATAATGTTTCGGAATACAATTGGATATAACCTGGTATTTATTATTCTTGGAACAGCTTTTGCGATTTTTGTAGCGATATTATTGGGGGAAGTAAAGAATGCCAGGGCAAAAAAGATTTACCAGACTTTTATTCTCATTCCGTATCTTGTGAGCATGGTATTGGTAGGTTATTTGGTTTTTGCATTCCTTTCCAATGCAAATGGCTTTATCAATAAAGGAATTTTAGAAAAATTAGGTAAAGAAGGAATAAGCTGGTATACAAAACCGGAATATTGGCCTTTTATTTTGACAATTGTTAATCTTTGGAAAGGTTTTGGCTTTCAAAGTATCGTGTTTTATGCAACGATTATAGGCTTTGATAAAACCTATTATGAGGCGGCTGTTGTTGACGGTGCGTCCGTCTGGAAGCAAATTACCAGAATAACACTCCCGCTGCTCAGACCGACAGTTATCATACTGACAATTATGTCTCTTGGCAGAATGTTTAATTCGGATTTTGGACTGTTCTATCAGGTACCTATGAATACAGGAACCTTATATACCGCAACTACGACAATTGATACTTTTGTATATCGGGCCATGATGGAGGATCATGATGTGGGACGTTCTCTGGCGGCCGGATTCCTCCAGTCGGTATTGGGATTTGCTGTCGTATTAATCACTAATATGATTGTCCGTAAGGTGGAACCGGACAGCGCGTTGTTCTGAAACGGGTAATAAAGAAAAGCTTTAACATACAAAGGAATTAACATATAAAATTTTTAGGAGTGATATTATGGCCGGAAAAGGAAAGGGCTTTCGTTTATTTTCAAATTTAATCATGGTTATTCTGACCGTGGGTGCAGTGATGCCGTTTATTTTGTTAATTACGTCATCCATTACAAGTGAAGCGGTGATTACCAAATACGGCTATTCCTTTATTCCAAGGGAAATAGATTTTACGGCGTATCGTTATTTGCTTCTTTCGGGAGGTAAAATACTAAAAGCTTATGGCATGACAATTATTGTGGCAGGTATTGGGACAACGCTGAATATTTTTATGACAATGGCATTTGGCTATTTACTTTCCAAGAAGGATTTACCGGGCAGAAATGCAATCTCTTTCTTTATTTTCTTCACAATGTTGTTTTCAGGCGGTATGATACCGGGTTATATCGTATGGAGCCAGGTAATGCATGTCAGTGATACGATTTTTGGATTAATTTGTCCGAATCTGATGATGAGCGCATTTAATATCATTTTGATGAGAACCTATTTTACCACCAACGTGCCGCTTGAATTGTGCGAAGCTGCAGAGATGGATTCCTGTACCCAGGTAGGGATTTTATTCCATATTTATATTCCGCTTTCAAAACCCATGATCTCCACTCTGGCCTTATTTGCTGCGTTAGCATATTGGAATGATTGGATCAACGGCCTGTATTATCTGGTAAGAAACAAAGAATTATATACCATTCAGAATGTGTTAAATACCATGCAGAATAACGTACAGTTTTTAAAAGATTATGCGACCTCCGGAATGGCGGAATTTTCCAGCGCCATACCCAGCCTGGGTGTACGGATGGCAATCGCTGTGATTTCTATTATTCCTATAATGATTGTTTATCCTTTTTTCCAGAAATCTTTTGTGAGAGGTATTGTAATAGGCGGTGTAAAAGGCTGATATGTCTGGTGATTAGCCTGCAACATAAAATATTTGTTTTCAAGGAGGGTACATATGAAAAGAAAAGTAATTGCCTGTATTCTGGCACTCGTAATGGGGCTGTCCCTGGCGGCGTGTGGTTCTGCGGATAGTGGATCAGAGGCGGCAGCTGTGGAGGGAGGTACCGTATCAGCTCGGGAAGAGGCTTCCGTGGCAGCAGATACGGCTCCTGCGGATTGGCCGGTTATAAAGGTGGAGGTTTGCAGTTTTACGGACACTCTGGAGAAGGAACCGGAAATTGAAGCAGCGCTGAATGAGTATCTGGTATCAATTAATGCAGGGGTGCAGGCGGATATGCTGCCAATTGCAATTGGTGACAGATCAACACAATTGACATTGATGCTGACAGATAATAAGGATCCCATAGATTTGTTTGCCTGGAGATTTTATTCTTCGGTTTCCGATATGGTGAAAAACGGACAGTGTATTTCCCTGGAAAAATACCGGGAGGTATATCCTGAATTATGGGAATTGTTTCCGGAATCAGTTTATACGGCATGTCAGGTAAATGGGGAACAATATTCTCTTCCGGGAGCAGACAGCTTCAGCAATTTTCAGGTATATGCAATGAGAAAGGATGTAGCAGAAGAGATAGGCGTAATGGACTTGGCAGACACTAAAATCACCATGGATCAATTTAATGGGATTTTAGATAAAGCTGAAGCGGCGCATCCGGAGCTTTGCTGGCATGGAGATACGTTTGTCAAACCTCTGATGGGAGTTGATAATCTTGGAAATGATGCCCTGATTGGAGTACTGATGAACCGGGGGATCGATGAAACGGAAATCGTCAACTATTATGCAACCGATGAGTTCAAGGCATACTGTGAGCAGTGTAAGGAATGGGCAGATAAAGGATTGATTGTGGATGATCCTCTGAATACGGATTATGCCGGATATACTCTGATGAACGACGGCATCGGAGGAGGTTATCTTTTTGAAGCATATTCTATAGATTACGCCTATTCCCTGATGAAAGCGCAGATCAATTATGATACGGTTATTTTTCAATTAACAGATCTTGCGGGTGATAACTCCTGTTTATATAATGGATGGCAGATATCATCCGTATGTAAAAATCCGGATGCTGCTATGAAGCTGCTTTATCTGATGTATACGGATGAAACAGTGGCAAGGTTCTTTACTTTGGGGATTGAGGGGTTGACCTATAAAGTGGATGAGAATGGCTGTGCATGGTATGCAGATGGGGTTGATGTTAATTCGGCCGGATGGAACCTGTCCGCGCCTTGGTTTTATCCTAATGAATGTCTGAGCCTTCCTTTTGAAACTGACTATAAGGAATACTTTTCCGGAATGGAAGCGCTTTGGACCGATGATAGTATTCAGTATTCCAATGGTATGGGATTTGTATTTGACAATTCGGAGGTTTATGATCAAATGGCTGCCTGCAGTGCAATTGTAGATGAATATAGGACTGCGCTTTTGATGGGGCAGGTGGATGTGGATGATTATCTTGCCAAGTTTAATAAAGAATTGGAAGAGAATGGAATCAATGAAATTATCTCTGCCATGCAGGTACAGTTTGATGAATTTATGGCCTCTAAATAATTAGGAAAATTGATGATGGAAGAAGTCTTTGCATATTGATTATAAAAATAACGGAGCTTGGGGAGAAAAGTCCCCGGCTCCGCTGTTTTTTACATCATTCTATTCAATACACCCATATACAACATCCCTTACCTTCACATGAAACAGCTCATTGTGTTCACCCTGTGTATTATGCATATAAACGATGGAAAGATGATCCTCGGGGGAAGCTTCCGCCCAGGAGCCGTACCCGCCGGACCAGCCGAAAGCGCCGACAGATCCATTGGACGCGCCGGGAGCTTTGTCAAGCAGTGTCCGCACACCCATTCCATAGCCATATCCCAGGATGTCCACACCATTATAATGCCAAAAATCTTTGAGCTGTTCCGGTCCAAGCTGATTGGTCCTCATCAGATCAATCGTCTTTCTGCCCAGGAGCTGCTCACCCCTGTATTGGCCGCCGTTTGCCAGCATACTCATAAATACAGCGAAATCTCTGCAGCTGCAGTTCAGATTTGCCCTGGAATATTCCGGGGCACCGCCGATCTTCAGGATGTCGTCCATATCTGCTGGCATAGGCTCTTTTCTTTTATCCGGGGAGATAAAGTAGCAGGTAACAAGACGGCTCATCATCTCATCATCCAGGAAGGTGGCGGTATCTTTCAGGCCAAGAGGGTCAATCAGCCTTTCCTTCATATTCTGCCGTACGGACTTTCCGGTTATCACTTCCACAATGGCCCCCACAATTTCGCTTCCCAGCCCGTAAAGCCAATGCGTTCCCGGTTCAAACATGATCGGAACGGAGCCCATTGCGCGGACCTCATCCCGCAGTGTGGGGATTTTCCCGTCTTTGCAATAGGGCCTGACCGCTTCGGACATGGCATTGACGGTGGGATTATCCGTCACATGGTCAAGCGGTCTCATACAATAGGGGAGGCCGCAGGACATGGTGAAGGCATCTTTTACGGTAAGGGGATACTCCACAGGGACAATCTCCGCGGCGCGTCCCGGAACCTGTACGTATTTTGTGGTATTTTTCCACTCCGGAAGAAAATCATAGACAGGATCCGTAAAACGGAACGCCCCTTCTTCGAACAGCATCATGCCGATGGCATAGGTAAAAAGCTTTGTGGTGGACGCCTGTCTGAAAATAGAGCGTTCATTGATTTTAATCCCCTTTTCAATATCGGCATAACCGGAATAGCTTTCATGGATGATGTCATGATTCTGCATGACAACACATGCACAGCCGGGGATAGATCCCTGTGTAAAAGAGTCCAGCAGCTTGTCAAGATTTTTAAAAGTTCCCATAAAACCCTCCTTTAATGATTTGGCAAAGATTTAGCATCCTGGCAGGTATATCATAGTAAATATCTGCATTATGAGAAATGATGCTAAAAAAGAATTACTGTATCCCTATAATATATATTTATCTCAATTGAATAACAAGTAAAAATATTGCAAATAGCTAAAAACGTGATATTTGCTAAAAATTAAATTGCTAAATTGTGAAAATATGATAATTGAATAATTTAGCAAAAGGATATATAATTTAGCTAAATGAACAAACGCTTGCGCTAAATACAAATCAAACACGAGAGGGTGATCAAGTGAGAAAGAAAGCGGCAGATACCGAACTCTCCATGGAGGATATAGCCAGGACACTGGGGATATCAATTACCACTGTTTCCCGTGCATTGTCAGGGAAAGGACGTATCAGCACTGCCACAAGGAAAAGAGTTCTGGAATATGCAGAAACGGTGCAGTACAGTCCCAACAAATTTGCAAGGGCGCTGTCAGGCAGTCGGACCTTCAATATAGGGGTCGTAATTCCGGGAGATGCCAAAATGGAAGAAATGTCCTTTTTCCAGGATTGTCTTCAGGGAATTACGGAAGAAGGAGCAAGGAATGACTATGATATCCTGCTGATTTATACATGGGGAGAAGATATCAGGCAGTTGAGGAAGGTGATTTCATCAGGAAAGGTGGATGGAGTGATTATTACCCGGGCCGTTCGGGAGGATCCGGCTGTATGTCTGTTGGAAGAGACGGGGCTGCCCTATGTTGTAATCGGAAGTAAGAATGAGAAGAAGATTATTCAGGGGTGCTGTGAAATGACCGGAAGCCTGTTGGACAGAGGAATAAAAAGGCTGGCGCTGATAGGCGGGGATATCCGTCATGAAGTAACCATAAGCAGATACAAGGGATTTAAAAAAGCATTCTGGCAGAGGGGGCTCAGGCCGCAGGAAGATATCGTTCTGCTGAAGACGCTGAACCGGGAAATGGCGGAAGAAGCCGTCGAATATGCCGTACGCGGGAAAGCGGAAGGAATTTTGTGTATGGATGACTGTATCTGCAGATATGTTTTCCAGAAGCTGGACCGGAGCAGCTGCCGGGTCCCGGGTGATATTAAACTGGCATCCTTTTATGACAATTCGCTCCTGGTGCATCACAATCCATCCATTACGGCAATTCATTTCTGTGATGAAGAGAGGGGGAGATATGAATGCCTGGAGCTGATAAACAGGATGGAAGGGCGGGATTTTAAGAGTGTGCCGGAGGTAAACTATGAAATAAGATTCCGGGAATCAACAGACAATTATTAGGGAGGAAAATGAGTTGAAAAAAGAAAAAGCTGTCAGTATGGGAAAACAGCCGCTGCTGAAAAAAATCAAAAAGAATTATGCTCTTCTTCTGATGCTGCTGCCGGCGCTGATTCTGGTAATTGTATTCAGCTACATACCGATGGGAGGAATCATTCTCGCATTTAAGCAATACAACTATCAGGATGGAATACTGGGGAGCCCGTGGTCGGGCTTTGAAAACTTCCGTTACATGATTTTATCCAATAAGCTGTGGCCTTTGACAAGAAATACGCTTTTATATAACGTGGCATTTATATCCTTCGGTGTCTTATTTGAGGTGGGCTTTGCCATTATACTGAATGAGATAACAAGGAAGCATTTTAAAAAAGTAGCCCAGTCAATGATGTTCCTTCCCCATTTCATTTCATGGGTTGTTGTTGCGACCATTATGCTGAATATTTTCGGGGATCATGGCGTGCTCAACAACATACTCACATCTATGGGAATGGAAAAGTTCAATATCTATAATCAGGCAAAGGAATGGCCGATTGTCATGGTTATCGTAAAGCTGTGGAAGTCAACCGGCTACGGAAGCGTTGTATATCTGGCGGCTATCGTCGGAATCAGCCAGGAAATCTATGAGGCGGCCAAAATTGACGGCGCAAACATCTGGCAGCGTATATTCCGCATTACGATTCCGTGTCTGAAGCCCACAATTATCATTATGGTGCTGCTTGCGGTGGGCGGTATTTTCAGAGGGGATTTCGGTATGTTCTATCAGCTGGTGAGAGATAACCAGATATTGCTGCAGACCTCGGACGTGCTTGATACCTTTGTTTACCGTTCCATGATGTCAACCTCCAATATGGGGATGTCTGCTGCTGCGGGCCTGTATCAGTCGGTGCTGTGTTTCTTTACGATTAATCTTGTTAACTTCATTGTTAAAAAGGTTGATCCCGATTATTCGTTATATTAGGAGGCGGAATATATGAGCGGACAAAAAATTTATAAAAATAAGCCCATGAAGGCATCCATGGACATGATGGTTTTTAACCTGATCGGAACAATACTGGTAGTATTTTTTGCACTGGCGTGCCTCATACCGTTCTACCTGGTATTGACGGGATCGTTTACGGATGAAAAATGGATTCTTACGAAGGGCTACAGCTTCTTCCTTAACGCGGAGAATTTTTCCACGGAAGGTTATAAAATTGTATTCAAGAGCCCGGAAGCGGTGCTTTCCGCATACGGAGTTACCACCTTTGTCACAGTCGCAGGTACGGTGCTTGCGATATTGATAACAACGATGACAGGGTTTGTGCTGTCCAGGCCGGACTTTCCGTGGAGAAACGGTTTTTCCTTTTTCTTCTTTTTCACCACATTGTTTAACGGAGGGCTGGTTCCGTGGTATCTGCTATGTACGCAGACGCTGAAATTTACAAATCATTTATATGCGCTGATTCTGCCGGGATTGTTTTCCGTATGGAATATGATTATCGCCAAGAGCTTTATGAAAGGAATCCCCTATGAGCTGGTGGAATCGGCCAAGGTGGACGGGGCGAGTGAGTGTCTGATTTATTTCCGTATCATGGTTCCCTTATCGAAGCCGCTGATAGCCACGCTGTCCCTGTTTACCGCTCTCGGTTATTGGAATGACTGGTATAACTGTATGCTGTTCATTAACGACAGCTCCAAATGGAATCTGCAGTATACCCTACAGAATATTCTGAACAGCTCGGAGGCGCTGAACAGGATGGCAAGCCAGACGGGAATGAAGGTGGCTTCGCTGCCGGCGGAAAGCATGAAAATGGCTATGACTGTGGTTGCCATTGGGCCTATTATACTGCTGTATCCGTTCCTGCAGAAATATTTTGTAAAAGGCATGACAGTGGGCTCAGTCAAAGGATAGTTTTTGAATAAAAATTATATATAAAAAAGCAGAGGAGGAAAGAAAATGAGTAAAAGATGGAAAAAAGTGATGGCATTGGGGTTGGCTGCAGTCCTTTGTATGCTTCCGGCATGTGGGAAGGCAAATACTTCCGGAACTGCGGGGACTGAAGTCGGCGGCAGCGCGGCGGCTGGAGAAAATCAGGGCGCCGGAGGTAATGAGGGAATTTCCGAAGACAGTCCCTACAGGGACAAAGGCTTCGATCTTTCCAAGCATGAGGACGTGGTAATGTATGCGATCGGCGACAGGCCGGAAGACATGGATATGGTGCTTGAGAAGCTGAACGGAGAATATCTGGAGCCGTGGCTCAACACAACCCTGGATATGAAATTCTTAAGCTGGAGCGATGTGCAGACGAAATACTCCCTGCTTCTGGCAGGCGGTGAAAAGGTGGATCTGATGTACACCTCCTCCTGGTGCAATTACAATTCAGAAGCGGGAAAAGGCGCATTTAAGGAGCTGACGCCGGAATTCCTGCAGACTTACCTTCCTTACAGCTATGAAATCCAGGCCCCGGAAAGCTGGGATCAGGTAATGATCAGCGGTAAAATTTTTGCGATACCAAAGAATTACGCCGTATTTAACAACTATAATATGATAGCCGTAAGAAAAGACTTAATGGAAAAACATGGTATCGGGGAAATCAACAGCTGGGATACCATGAAGGAGGCTCTGATTACACTGGCGGAAAAAGAGACACATAACGGCATCTATGCCAATGGACAGAGAGGCAATGCGGAGTTTGCAGACCATGTATGGTGGCAGCACATAGAAGCGGAACCGCTGGCAAGCGGATTTGATTTCATGTATTTTACGCACGGAGAGGAAAAGCTTCCGGATTGGGATAAGGATGTGTTCTATAAATATACCGCGCCGGAATGTCTGGAGCTGTATATGGAAATGGCGGAGCTGGCAAAGAAAAATGTATGGTCCCCCAATAAGATTAACGATACATCGGATGCCCAGACCAATTTTGAAAGCGGAAAAACAGCGAGCTTTATCTGGAACAGCACTATTGTGAGCGCAGGTGAAAATCTGGAAAAAGCCGGCATAGGCACATATGAAATTTTTGATGTTACACCGAATACAAAGGCGCAGAGGGGCAGCTATGCGGACGATACCATAGCGATTCCGAATGCTTCAAAAATCCCGGAAAGAGCGGCGCTTGTCCTGGACTGCCTGAAGGGCTTCCCGGAGGTCAACAATCTGGTAGTCGGAGGAATTGAAGGTGTTCATTATGAAATGACGGATGACGGAAAAAGAAAACTGGGCGAAGCAGCCGACAGATACGGATGGGGTAACTGGGCTTGGGGAATTACCGGAAAAGACAGTCCTCAGCTTTACAGTGATGATCCCAGAAGCAGCATTATGGATGAAATGTGTACGGCGAAGGAATATACGCCTGTTGCATCCGGCTTTACCTTTGATAAAAAGAACGTGGAAGCGGAACTGGCTGTAATTACCTCTATCGTCCAGGAGTATGGCGCAAGCTTTAATATTGGACTGTTCGGTGACGAGACGGAAGCGAAGTATCAGGAGTTTATCGGCAAGCTTGAAGAAGCCGGACTGAGTAAAGTTATGGAGGAATGCCGGGTTCAGTATGAGGCATTCTGTGAAAGGAAAGGACAGGAATAGCAAAATCCCATTGCGTAAGGTGACGGCCGGTGATATCACCGGCTGTCATTTTAAAATATAACGCCGGGGGATATGACAGGCCGACAGGCCGGAAAGGACATCAATATGCGTAAAACAATAAACTTTAATAAAAACTGGCGGTTTATCCTTGAAGACAGGGAGTGTTTTTCCCGGACGGATGCAGATGAGAGCGCCTTCAGAACCCTGAACCTGCCCCATGACTGGAGCGTTGATTATGCGCCGGAGGAAAAGGAAAAGACAGGCGGCGGAGGCGGCTACGGTAAATCAGGCATTGGCTGGTACCGGAAACATTTTACTTTGGAAAATATTTCCGAAGGGGAAAAGCTTTATCTGTATTTTGAAGGCATCTATATGGATTCCACGGTCTATGTCAACGGAAAAGAGGCAGGCGGCCACGGCTACGGCTATACCTCCTTTTATGTGGATGTGACGGAGCTTGTCAGGGAAGGGGAGAATGTTGCGGCTGTACGCGTGAAAAACGATCTTGTGCCCAACTCCCGCTGGTACAGCGGCTCCGGTATATACAGGGACGTTTACCTGGTGCGCACCAATGAAATCCATTTTGATCATTTCGGAGTGCGCTGCGCAACAAACGGTATTTATCCAAAGCAGGATACCGCTTTGCTGCAGATCCGTGCGCAGGTTGTCAATGACGGCGGCACGGCGGGAAATGTGGGGGTTCTCCATAAAATCTACGATCGTGACGGGAAGCTCGTTTCCACATCCGGAATTGCACTGTATCTTGAACCGGGTGAAAGCAGCGACTGTATGGTGCGCCCGACTGTGGAATCACCCCACTTATGGACGGATGAGGATCCTTATCTGTATACGCTGGTGAGCACCGTAGTATCGGACGGCCGGGAGCTGGATTCCTTTGCCTGCAAAACAGGTATAAGAACGGCGGTGTTTGACTCGGATCAGGGCTTTTTATTAAACGGTGAGACTGTAAAAATAAAGGGAATGTGTGTCCACCATGACTGCGGCCTGACAGGCGCTGTGGGATATCGGGAGAGTTGGGAGAGAAGGCTGAAGGAGCTTAAAGATATGGGCTGCAACGGAATCCGCTGTTCCCACAACCCTCCGGCTCCCGTGCTGCTGGATCTCTGTGATGAGCTGGGTTTTCTGGTGATGGACGAGGCTTTTGACGAATGGCTCCTGGCGAAGAATAAGATGGATAATTATTATTCGGAAAACCTGGCATACGGTTCCAGCATGTTCTTTACAAATCATGCGAAAGAGGATTTAACCGCCATGCTCAGGCGCGATTACAACCATCCTTCGGTGGTCATCTGGAGTATCGGCAATGAAATTCCCGAGCAGTCGTCTGTGGACGGTGTGAAAATACTGAAATTTTTACAGGATATCTGTCATCAGGAGGATTCCAGCCGCATGGTTACGTCCGCCTGCGATAATATTGCGGCAGTGGAGCCGATCCGTACCCTGCGTGAGTTTGAGAACGCCCTGGATGTGGTGGGTTATAACTATGTGGGACGGTGGAGAGAAAGGGCGGAAACCTTTTATGAGGAGGATAGGAAGGAGTACCCGGAACGCCGTATGATCGGCACGGAAAACCCTTCCGCAGGAGGCATCCGGGGAGACTATTCCCAGGAGGGATGGTTTGGGAATTACGCGACCGCTTCGCTGCATCATGAAGCCTTGTGGCGCTATACGGCCAGCCATGATTTTGTGGCGGGAGATTATCTGTGGACCGGCATTGATTATCTGGGAGAAACCAGATGGCCGAGACGAGGCGCGCCGTGTGGGCCTCTTGACACGGCAGGTTTCAGGAAGGATACCTTCTACTATTTCCGTTCTATATGGAATACGAAGGAAACTACGCTTCATCTTGCGCCCCAGTGGAATTTTGAGGGCCAGGAGGGCGTTTACAAGCAGGTGATCTGCTATACCAACTGTGAGGAAGTCAAGCTTTACATAAACGGCCGTTATGTGGGAAGCAGAGGATATCAGTGTCCCAGATACGGAGCGGTGCGTGCCTGGAATGAAGGATTCCATAAACGTTCCACGACAAATGATCTTCATCTTTCCTGGGATGTGGCATATGAGCCGGGAGTGCTGCGTGCGGAGGGCTACAGAAACGGAGAACTGACAGCGGTGGATGAGGTATACACGACGGGAAAAATGGCTTCTCTTGAAGCGCAGATTTATAACACGGAATTTGCTGTTGATTCTCTTGTGCAGATAGAACTTTCGGCAAAGGATAATGAGTGCCGTTTTGTATCGGATGCCTGTCCTTTGGTTTCCTGTAAGATTGAAGGGCCTGCTCATCTTGTGGGGATGGATGCGGGTGATCTTCTTGACCTTTCGGTATATGGGAAGCCGGAGAGGAAGATGTTTCACGGCCTTCTTCTCGCGGCGGTTATGCCTGAGGATAAGGGAGAGGTACGTGTTACCTTTACTACGGAAGATGGGCTGATGACAACCGTGAACTTTTATGCAGAATAGATGTGGGAGTGGATTATTATGTATATAAGAAAATTAACCCGTCAGGTTATTTTGGATTACGGTAAGGCTGAGGTGTGTACAAAGTCAGGGATGCTCCGCGGGGTCATCTCTGACGGAACCTATATATTCCGGGGCGTGCGTTATTCGCAGGCGCAGCGGTTTCACATGCCGGCTCCGCCGACGCCCTGGGAAGGCGTAAAGGAGGCTATTACCTATGGAAACGCCTGCCCGGAGGTCTTTACCTGCGTTCCCCATGACCAGTATACGGTTCCTCATTATTTTACCGTGCAGAGTGAGGACTGCCAGTTTTTGAATATATGGACGCAGAATATTGAAAGAGGCGTGAAAAGACCGGTAATGGTATGGTTTCACGGAGGCGGGATGATGACCGGCTCCGGCGTGGAGCATTATGCCTATGACGGAGAGGAACTGTCAAAATTCGGGGATGTTGTAGTGGTTACCCTGAATCACCGCTTAAATGTACTTGGATTTTTGGACCTTTCCGCATATGGGGAGGAATACAGATATTCCGGCAATGCGGGGATGGCGGACCTGGTGGCTGCCCTTGCGTGGATAAAGGAGAATATAGAAACCTTCGGGGGCGATCCGGATAAGGTCATGATTTTCGGACAGTCCGGCGGAGGGGGCAAGGTAATGAGCATGCTCCAGTCCCCGCGGGCGGCAGGACTTTTCCACCGGGCATGTCTGCAGAGCGGCGGAATGAGGCCGGGCAATGACATGACGAAGGAGCTTTCCGGTAAGCTGGCGGCATATGTGCTGGAATATCTGAAAATCGCGCCGGAGCATGTAAGGGAGCTGGAGAGCGTATATTACGACGAGCTGGCGCGCGCCGCGGATTATGCGGCCGGGCGGCTTTACGGGGAGGAAGGCCGGCCCGTCATGTTCGGCCCCGTTAAGGATAATGATTTTTACTTCGGGAATCCCTTTGAAAACGGTTTTATCAGGGAAACGAAGGCAGTGCCCGTGCTTTGCGGCTCTGTATTCGGGGAGTTTATGAATAATTTTGCATCTCCTGTTGGAATTGGAAGTAAAAATTCCTGGACGGAAAAGTATAAAAAAGTACTGCTTAATGAGGAATACGGAGAAAAAACAGAGGAAATAATAAACGCCTTCCAAAAGGCATATCCGGATAAAAATATTGCAGATATTCTTTTTATGGATGTGGAAATGAGACGGAATGCAGCGGCCTTTGCCGGTTTGCGGGCCGGGTTTACGGATGCGGGTGTCTATAATTTTCAGTTTAATCTGGAATTCCCTTTTAACGGAGGTACGGTTTCGTGGCATAACGCCGAGATTCCTTATGTATTCCACAATGCCGAATATCTTGAAGCCTCTTTTATTCCGCAAATCACTCCAAAACTGCAGGATATCATGAGCCGGGCGTGGGTGAATTTTGCCGAAAACGGAAATCCCAACGGCTGCGGCGTCCCGCAGTGGACACCCTTTGGCGGGGGAAAAAACCGGACTATGATTTTTGACAGAGAATGCAGGATGGGAGAGGATCATGATTTGGAGCTGATAAGGCTTTGCCCTTCGCGGACGGTTGATTTTTCAAAGCTGATGGGTTCAAAAAAATAGTTAGCAGCAGGAGTAACGGTTCGGCACTGTCTGAACCGTTACCGGCAGGAGGCTTATATGTTTATAAAAAAATTGACAAAACAGGTAATCTGTAACCCGGATGAACCGGTTGTTTCTACACCAAACGGTAAGCTCCGCGGATTAATTGTTGACGGCACCTATATTTTCAGAGGAATCAAATATGCCGATGCCAGGAGGTTTCATATGCCAACACCGGTAAAGGCCTGGGAGGGAGTGAAGGAGGCTATTATTTACGGGCCGGTATGTCCTGAAATCCAGACCGTACAGCCAAGTGACAATTATACGGTGCCGCATGTGTTTTACCCTCAGGATGAAGACTGTCAGTATTTGAATATCTGGACACAGTCACCGGATCCTGAAAGAAAGAGGCCTGTTCTTGTATGGCTCCACGGAGGCGGTTTCGCAACCGGATCCGGAATCGAACATTTTGCATATGACGGGGAAAATATGAGCCGTTTCGGTGATGTTGTGGTGGTTACACTGAACCACCGGCTGAACGTGCTGGGATTTCTGGACCTTTCCGGATATGGAGAAGAATACAGATATTCCGCTAATGCAGGGATGGCGGATATCATCGAAGCCCTGCGCTGGGTGCAGAAAAATATAGAAGCCTTCGGCGGTGATCCCCAAAACGTTACGATTTTCGGACAGTCCGGAGGAGGAGGAAAGGTTGCCGCCCTTCTTCAGATACCATCGGCAGCCGGATTGTTCCACCAGGCTGTGATTCAAAGCGGTATCATACGGGAAGGAGCCGGAAAAGAAAAAGGCCCGGATATGACGGAACTGCTGTTAAGAAAGCTGGAAATAACTCCGGAACGGATCAGGGAAATCGAAGAGGTGCCTTATTATCGTTTCCAGCAAATCATCTCTGATTTAGGGCCGCATGCATTTATGGATTTCGGGCCCGGGAGGGATGATGACTTTTACAGTGGCAGTATTTTTGAAGCCGGAATATGTGAGCATGCAAAAAAGATACCGGTGATTATAGGAAATGTTTTGGGTGAATTCTGTCAGAATTTTGCTGTAACCTGCGATGACGGACGGAAAAACAGCTGGTCGGAGGAGAAGGCGGAAGCGCTGATTCGTGAAAAACTGGGTGAGCCGGCAGAAGAAGCCATGGAATTATTCCGAAAAGCCTATCCCGGGAACCGAATACAAGATCTGCTTTTTACCGACAGGGTATTCCGACCGGGAACCTTCGACTATTTGAAAGCACGGGCTCAGGCCGGTCTTAAAAATACATATGGCTATATGTTCAAAATGGAACAGCCGGTTTATGGCGGTACGCTTCCCTGGCATAATGCGGAAATCCCTTACGTATTCCATAATGCAGATTATATAGAACCTTCCTACATTCCGGGAATTACAGAGCTTGTCCAGACAATTGTATGTGAATGCTGGTGCAGCTTTGCGGAAAAGGGGAGGCCGGGGGCAGCTGGTGCGCCTGTATGGCTGCCCTATACGCAGAATCAGCATGCAATGATGTATTTTGATGAGGAATGTGAGGTAAAATCAGCGGATTCGGAGGAAGAACTGGTTAATTTTATGTCGCAGCATCCGTTTAAGATGATACAGCAGGATCGTTCCATAACGGCGGAATTTTTTGGAGGCGGTCCGCGGGTATAACTGCTGCGGAAAAAGATTAAGTAAAGCTAAATTTTGAATGTTTTGCTAAAAAATCAATTAACAGATTGCCAGCGGCTTCAAAAAAGTATATTATAAAAGAATAGTATCAGAGACAGGTTTGGATAGCGGAAAAAGGAAAAGCAGGACTGCCCTGCATACATCGCGGGAGGGATTGTGTGGATAAAATAAGAGAACGGGTAAAAATAAGGAACATATGGACGAAGAACCGCATTGCCGTTCCGCCCATGGTTTGTTTTCACTGGTCGGATGACAACGGTTATGTGACAGATAAGAATCTGCAGCATTACCGTGATATTGCGGCAGGAGGGGCAGGGTTGATTATCGGTGAGGCCACGGCGGTGTCAAAGCGGGGAAGGCTGCATGAAACACAGCTGGGGCTATGGGAAGATAAACAGACGGAAGGCTGGAAGCGGCTGGCAGATGCTGTGCACCGGTATGACGTGCCCTTTTTTGTACAATTGCTGCATGCCGGGGTTTCGGGAATAGAAAAAGAGGCCGACTGCCCCAGCGATTATATCCTCAGGGACAGCAATGGGGAACTGCGGGCGAGGGGCTGCGGGATGTCTATGTCCCGTGTCCGTGAAGTGATTGATGATTTTGTTCAGGCCGCGAGACGGGCACAGCTGGCAGGGCTGGACGGAATTGAACTCCACGGCTGCCACAGTTATCTGATTTGCCAGTTTTTTAACCGTAATATCAACCGCAGGGATGATATTTATGGGCAGTGCCGGGAAAAATTTGCCCTGGATATACTGGAAGGAATACGTGAAAGCTGTGGGGATGATTTTGTGGCGGGAATCCGGCTCGGGGCTTTCGAACCTGCGTTAGAGGATGGAATTCAAAATGCTCTGGCGCTGAACGGAAAAGCAGATTTTCTGGATATATCCTATGGTTTTGCCGGCGAAAGCTTTTCGTACAGCCCGGAAGGGTATCCCTTTTCAGATGCCATTTATGGAGCGCAGGAAATTAAAAAACGGATGCCTGATATGCCGGTGTTCGGCGTGGACGGCATAACGGATGGTGAGATGGCGGAAAATGCCCTTCTGCATGCAGGGATAGACATGGTAGATGTGGGAAGAGGATTTTTGGTAAATCCTGCTTTCGGAAATGACATTCTGGAAGGAAAGGAATGCGGAAAATGCCTGCACTGCCGGCCGGCATGCAGATGGAGCCCGTTTCTGAATGACGGTACGGTAAACTGTCCGGGGAGAAATTTATTTTTACGGAATCAAAAATAATGAAATGTAAATGGAGCGGAAGCGAATGCCTAAAAATACCAGAGGTGTACAGGTAAAACAGATAGCGGAGCATCTGGGGCTGTCCTCCGGCACGGTGTCCATTGTCCTGAACGGGCGGGGGGACGAACTGAGGATATCCAAGGAAACCCAGAAAATTGTATTGGATACCGCCAGGGAGATGAACTATCAGTCCGGCAAAAATCAGAAAAAAAATCAGAAGACAGCCGCCAGGAGAGAGAAATTCTGTATTGGTGTATTCTGGAACCTGCATTATATGGGCGGCCTTTTGGGACAGTTCTATTCCGGTTTTTTGGAGACGATAAAGCAGTACCATGCAGAAGTGGAAATTGTTCTCCAGCCTTTTGAGTATGATCATCTGAACCTGCTGGAGGATGCGTTTTCAGGAAAGAGGTATGATGGTGCTATCATCGGCGGACTGTCGGAGATTGACAGCGGCTATCTGAGAGAAAACACGTTTGAAATACCGATTGTACTGATTAATCAGACCCTGGAAAACTACAGCAGTGTTTATGTGGATGACTATCAGACCGGCAGGCAGTGTGCGGAACTCTTTTACAGGAACGGACATAAGCGGGTGGGAATTGTGTCATCAGAAAACCGCAGCGCCGCAAGTGTCCTGAGATATAATGGTTTTGCAGAAGAATGCAGGAAATGTGGTATTCAGCTGAAGGATGAATGGAAGGTGACCGGGGAAGGGAATGGGATTGGCGGTTATGAGTCGGTAAGGCAGATGCTTCAGTGCAGGGAACTGCCTACCGCGCTGTTTGTTCAGACGAGCAGGATGAGCAGCGGCATTCTCGCGGCGCTTCGTGATGGAAATATTGAGGTGCCGGGGCAGATGGAAATCATCGCATACGGAGACGGGGATTTCAGCCAATATCTTTATCCCACCGTAACGGTGCTTCATGTATCGGTAGCGGAAATGGCGGCGAATGCCATGCATCTGGTGTTGACAATCCTGCAGAATGATCTTCATATGACTCTTTCCAAGCTGCATGTAACGAAACTGATTTACGGAGAAAGCTTTCAGGAAAAACAGAGTGAACGGACTCCATGAAAAGAAAGGGTGCCCGGGATTCCACGGCATGTTCCTGTAAAAAGCGGCGGACTATCTAAGGATAGCGTCGCTTTTTATATAAAATGTTGCTAAACTTTAGCAAAATAATCTATAGATGACGATGCCGGGAGGCAGTTTTTTCATACATTTGAAACCTGATGTGAGAGTTGAAAAGAAAAGGAGATCAGAATGGAAAATAAAGAAGATAAGAAACTGCTGGAAAAAACAATAGCTGTGGAGAGATTGAAAGCGGTTCCTTTTTTTGAAGATGCACCCTGTTATCCGGCGGAACAGCTGGTCCGTCTGCGGAATTTGGGACGGCAGATGGAGATTGACGCAGACAACGAGAGACGTAAAGGACTGCTGCAGGAATTCTGTACGCTGAGGGATTCCCTTACACGAAAAGGGAATGCACCGAAACGGATTTATTTGTGGCCTGAGGGTGAAATGCCGGTAATGACACAGTATAAAGATAATTATGGCTGCAGGTATAACCATAATCCTGATTTCAGGCCGTATCTTTATGAGATGCTGCTGCCTTCTGACAGGAAGCCGAAAGGGGCCATCATAGTCTGTGCCGGGGGAGACCATGGAGACTGTGTTGTGAGCGAAGGATACCAGACCTGCCTGGATTTTAATAAAATGGGATATCACAGTTTCCTCCTGCTGAACCGTCCGAACAGAAATCCATGGACAGAGCAGGAGTGCGGCGCTGATACGGCGAGGGCGATACGTATGGTCAGGGCGGCGGCAGGCTCTTATGGAATCAGGGAAAATCAGGTAGCCTTTGCCGGATTTTCCAATGGGGGCCTTACCGGAGAAGCATGTATCCGCTATTATTCCGGGACACAAAAAACAACAGATCATTTTCCGGACTACAGGGAGGATGATTTGGACAGCTATTATGGAGCGCCGGATGCTTTTCTGTGTATATACGGACCGCGTTATAAAGGTGCGGAGTTTGATTATACGGATGTGGTATATCCGCCCGTCTTTTTTGCGGTGGGAAGAGAGGACATAGCACTGGATAATCTGAATGCGGCGCTTCCGGATCTTTTAGCCCATGGTGTGGAAGTAGAGGTACATACTTTTGCCGGTGTGCCGCATGGCCAGGGAGGAATTACAATTATGGGAGAAAATCAATATCCCAATTTCCAACTGTGGCTGCAGCTGGCGGATGCATTTTTACAGGATGTATTTCAAAGACGGAATTAAAAAGGAACAATGACAGGATGAGAAAGGATGGAATGCATTTGAATAGAAAACTGAGATTATATCTGGGAACTGCGGAATTTTATAAACGGGTGGGAATCATAGCTATTCCTATTGCCCTGCAGAGTCTGATTTCCATAGGGGTGAATATGATGGATACCGTAATGCTGGGAGCGTTAGGGGAAGTAGCTCTATCGGCTTCCTCCCTGGCAAACCAGTTCATTAATATCTATCATGTATGCTGCATGGGAATCGGCATGGGGGCTTCGGTTATGGTAGCCAGGTTTTGGGGAATGCAGGATTCCTGTTCTCTGAAGCAGTCCATTACCATCATGCTTCGATTATGCATTGTTTTCGGTCTGCTGTTTATGGCGGCTACGATTCTGGCTCCGGGGGCGCTGATGCGGATATATACGCCGGATGCGGATATTATCAGGGAAGGGATCCGGTATTTCAATTGGTCGGTGCCCACTTATCTTTTACTGGGATTGTCACTTACCTGCACGATTGTACTCAGAAGTGTGGGGCAGGCTAAAATACCGCTTATCTGTTCCAGCGTCAGTTTTATGGCGAATCTGTTTTTTAACTGGGTTTTCATTTTCGGAAATTTAGGTGCGCCGCGTATGGAAGTTGCCGGAGCGGCCCTGGGGACACTGCTGGCGAGAATCATAGAATTTTCAGCGATTGCCATCTACTTTTTTTTACGGGATAAAAACATAGGTTATCGGATTAAGGATTTGTTTATGGACTGCCATGGACTGGTACCGGAATATTTAAAAATCTGTATACCGGTATTGATAAGCGATTCCCTCCTGGCGTTGGGAAACAGTGCAATCGCCATGATTATGGGGAGGATCGGCGCCGCTTTTGTGTCGGCTAATTCCATTACCGCCGTTACCCAGCAGATGACTACGGTTCTCACACAGGGGATCAGCCAGGCCGGATGCATAATCACAGGTCATACCCTGGGAGAAGGAAAAAGAGAGCAGGCGCAGAGAGAAGGGTATACCTTCCTGATTTTCGGCGCTTTGTTAGGCGTAGCGGCCTGTGTGGTAATTCTGGCTATAAGCGGGCCTGTAATCGGTATGTACCATATTCAGGAGGAAACCCGTCGGATAGCGGAGCAGCTGATGGAATCGGTTGCTGTTATCCTGATTTTTACTTCGGCCAATTCCATACTGACAAAAGGAGTGCTCCGCGGTGGTGGGGATACGAAATTCTTAATGTTTGCCGATATTCTGTTCCTTTGGCTGGCCTCTGTTCCGCTGGGGATTCTAGCAGGGCTGGTATGGAAGATGCCTGCATTCTGGATTTATTTTTTCATGAAGATTGATCAGATTATAAAATGTGTCTGGTGCGTATGGCGGCTGCGCAGCGGAAAATGGATTAAGGCAATAAAAAAGGCAGAGGATTAGGAATTGATGGTTTAATTGTCTTTTGGGGGTGAGGAATTATCAGTGGGTTATCAAAAAAAGAGACATTGAAGAAATACAGGAAAGGCAGCAAAACTTTTCTTTTATGGTTTGCTTCTTATATGACAGTGATTTGTGTGCCTATCCTTCTCAGTTTCTTTATGTTTTCCTATATTGGGAAAGTCCTTTCCGAACAGCTTCAGCAAATGCAGGAGAATAGTGTGAACCAGCTAAAATATGTATACGATGGGAAGATGGAGACAGTTCATATTATAAGCAGGCAGATAGCGGAAAACCCTTATGTGATTGGTTTCATGGGACATGAAACAACGGAGAGCGGAGAAAGCAAACTTGCAATACAGGCGGTGTTTAAGTATTTACAGGCTCAGATGGCAAACGAAGTCTGTATCAAAGACATTTTTGTGTTTTCCAGAAAGAGCAGGTATCTGATATCACCCAGACAGGCATCTAATGAAAGAGGAACTAATGGTTTTGACTATGAAAGGCATTTTAACAAAAGCGAAAAAGAATTATGGGATCTTCTGGAGCATTCAGGGCAGTCGGTTTTAGTTCTGGAAGACGGTATCGGTCAATCGCACCTGTATTATTATAACGTGATTACTTCTAAGGATATCAGGAATCCTGATGGCTGGATTCTGATTCAGCTGGATTTCGAAGCCGGCAATTCAAATTCAGGAAGGGCACTGGAAGGTATTATGACTGATTCCGGTATTTTCTATGATATAGGCCGGAGAAAAAGTTATGATGGTGAAAGCGCAGAAGAACTTATGAGAATGGACTCTTATACAAGGATGCAGAAAGAGGGAGAAGATATATTTATCGCCAAAGTAAAATCGGAGACGGAAAACTGGGAGTATTATTGCGGGATAGATACGACTTCGCTGTTTCAGGATATTTACCACAGCAGGAACGCTTATATATGCTTCATATTGGTAAGCTTAGTCGCCAGCATGCTTCTGGCCCGCTACCTGGTAAAAAAACAGTATAATCCGGTGTTGAAGCTAATTCAGACAATTGGCAGGCAGCATCCCATTGAAGTGTCGGAAGGTGAATTTGAATATTTGCAGAAGGCCTTCCAGGAAGTTGCGGAGGATCGATATGCACTGAAAAATCAAATGGATCAAGAGAGGGATGTTATTGTAAATAATATTCTAAGCCGGATTATAAAAGGTTATTATGTCTCATCAGAAGAAATCGAAAACGTGCTGGACCAGTACTGTATTCATTTTCCACATCATATATTTCGCATGGTTCTTTTTTCTGTAGAAGACTATTCAACTCTTTTTTTTGATAATGATGCAAAGAATAGGGTAGATACTTATGATCTGGTTCATTTTTTGATAAAGAATATTGCAACCGAATGTATGAAAGAAGCCTTTCCTGTGGTAGAACCAGTTGAATGTGATAATTTTGTTGTACTGCTGATTAATTACAGCAATCAGGAAGAACGGAAAGCGGAAGCGCTGATAGAGGAGAAGAGCAATAAAACCAAGGAATTTCTGAAAGAGCGAATGGGGATTTCTGTTTCCTGGTTTTGCAGTTTTGAATGTATTCGTCTGACAGAGTTACGCAGCAGTTACAGTGAATGTTTACTGGTAATGGGGGACTGGGGAAAAAATATAGACAGGGAGATTGATTCAAATATTCAGAGCCGAAAAGAATGGAGGCTTGTTAATTTTCTGAAAAGCAGAGATTATAATAATGCGGAAAAATTAGTAAAGGAACTGATACAGGATGTCAGTAATTTGGATAATGATGACGCAGGGATTAGATTATATCTGTTCCATATTCTTTTCCTGATACGAGATGCTGTGTCCGACAGTTCTGAATTCTCATCTGATTGTGATAAAAAAATAATGAGCATAATGAACTGCTGTGATAATAATCGAATTGCCGATTGGCTGACACAACTTCTGTATATGCTAAAAAATAATCTGGCAGCAAATGAGCCTCTCAGACCGAAGGCAGAAAGAATAAAAGATTACATTGACACAAATTATACAAGCCCGGGTCTTTCTCTTTCATCAATCGCGGAGAAATTTCAGATATCGGAAGGATATGTTACTCGCCTGATGAAAAAACAATATAATATGAAAGTCAGCCAGTATGTGAATGAAATGAGGATAGAGAGGGTGAAATTTTTGATGAAAGATGCTTCCTTGAATATTAATGATATTGCGGAGCAGTCAGGTTTTTGCTCATACAGAACTATGATTCGTTCTTTTAAGCAGGCGGAAGGAATTACGCCCACGGAATATAGAAAGCAAAATAGGTGTGAGAAGAAGGAATAACAGGAGTTTTCATATGTCAGTTTTGTTTTAATTTTGTGCGGAAAATGTCATTTTCACCGAAAAAGGTCAGAAAATGGCATTTTTTCTTTTCCTACGGCTTGTAAAAGGAACTTTCAACAGGATAATAACTGTGCTAATGTTCTGTTACACAGATTTGTTTTGGATCCGGATAGATTTGTATTGGAAAGGAAACTGATGACAGGTACCTCAATTATTAGGAAAAGAACAGGAGGCAGCAATGAAAGGTAAAATAAGAAAGGGAATTGCAGTATTGGGACTTATGGCGTTAATGGCAGCAGCAATGGCAGGCTGCAAAACAGGCGAAAAAACGCCGGAGAGTCAGGCAGTGACAGATATGCCGGTTCCTTTGGAAACGGAAGATACCACACAGGGAGTGCAGGATAGTGACACGGCGGCTTTAAATAACAGAGATGAAAATAATAATTATGTTGGACCGCTTTGTGAAGAACAGAAGGAACTCGATGTTTTCTTTGCCATAGGCGGCGCCAATTTTTCAGGGGCACAGACCTTCACGCAGCAGTTGATTGACAGTAATCCTTCTTATCAAAAGCTTTCGGAAAATACCAACATTAAAATTAATTATATTGTTCCGGCTGTAGGAGAGGAAGCGGCACAGTTTAACCTTTTGATTGCATCCGGTAACTATCCGGATATTATTGTGGGAAATGCAGGCATTTCTTATCCGGGAGGTATGGATCAGGCGGTGGAAGATGGCTGTTTTATCGACCTTGCACCTTATGCGGAAGAATATATGCCCAATTATCTGGAATTGATTAAGGAAAATGAGCAGTCATATAAGGAAGCTACGACCCTTGAAAACAGGATGGCTGTTGCCTATGCAAAATATATGCCTGAATTTGAAGGAAAGGAACTTCAGTGGTGGGGACAGGTTATCAGAAAGGATCTGTTGGATAAAGCCGGTCTGGATGTACCGCAAACAGTGGAAGAATGGGAAAAAACTCTCCTGGCATTTAAAGATATGGGCATTGAGGTACCATATAGTATGTTGAACACGACAGGAATGGATCAGGCATTGCTGGCGGCATATGGAATAGAGAAGGCTCCGGTTGACTTCCGCAATGATGTTGGCATATATCCTGGGGAGGAGGGCAAACTGACCTATGGCGCAGTTGAGCCTGGGTACAAGGAGTATCTGACAACAATGAACAGATGGTATCAGGAAGGATTGCTGGATAAGGAATTTATGACAAGATCTTTGCTCTCCACAATGGATACTTTTCTTGCAATGTTTGGTGAAGGAAAGATTGGAGCCTGTTATACATTAGATGGCCCGCTGCCTTCTATGGTGATGACTTTGCAGAATACAGTTCCAGGCGCAGAGGCTGTTGCAGTGGGATATCCGAAAAAGGTTACAGATGGATCGATACCTAAAGTATCCATTAAGGAATTATACTGCGGAAATGGCAGCTGGTTTGCAATTACATCGAATTGTTCCGATCCCAAGCTTGCCATGAATTTTATTGACTATTTATGTTCTGATGCTGGTGTAAGAATAAGCAATTTGGGTATTGAAGGAGAAACTTATACATTAGTTGACGGTGAACCGACGTTTACTGATAAAATATTGAATTATCCCTCAGGTTCTTCTGATGGGCTTCGCCTGAATGTAGCGTGTGTTTTTGCAGTATCGGATGAAGCGAAATACCGGAATGCGCAATTTAAATCAAAAGAGAATCAGGAATGGAATAGAATCTGGACAGAATCGACAGAACAGTATAATACGATCTGGTCTCTGACAGCAGAAGAAGAGCAGCAGGTATCAACAATTATGAGTGATATTTCCACCTATGTGCAGGAGGAAACCATCAAGGCAATCACTGACGGTGCGGCTTTGGCAAACTGGGATAATACCGTCCGGCAGATTTACTCTATGGGAATTGAAGATGCCTTGAGTATCTATCAGACTGGCTATGACAGATATAATGACAGATGACATTGGAGAGATGGATGTGAAAAAGAAAAAAGGCTTACTCCATGATATTAAAATAAACAAAGCTTACTATTTGATGCTGCTTCCGGTACTCATTTATTTTATCGTGTTTTCCTATATCCCTATGGGGGGACTGGTAATAGCCTTTCAGAATTTCCGGCCGGCAAGCGGAATTCTCGGAAGCAGCTTTGTGGGCTTAAAAAATTTCATAGATTTTTTTAACAGCGTGTATTTTGGCCGTGTACTGAGAAATACGGTTATCATCAGCCTGCTAAGCCTACTAATCTGCTTCCCGCTACCAATTATATTCGCCTTGTTACTGAATGAAGTCAGGCGGCTGCGGTTTAAGAAGGCAGTGCAGACAATCACCTACATGCCATATTTTATTTCTTTGGTGGTACTGGCAGGCATTATTATTGATTTTACTTCTTCAGACGGGATTCTGGGAGGAACGTTAATGACAGCGCTGACAGGAGAAAGCAAAAATCTTCTTGCTGATCCTCAATATTTCAGGGCAATAATGACAGTAAGCGAGCTTTGGCAGGGGCTGGGATATTCCAGTATCATTTATGTCGCTACACTATCTGCAGTTGATCAGCAATTGTACGAGGCCGCCGCAATAGATGGCGCAAACAGGTGGCAGCAGACGATACATATTACAATACCGGAAATTTCTTCTACGATTATTATTATGCTTATACTGAAATGCGGAACTATGTTAGCTGTAGGCGCAGAAAAAATTATACTTCTGTATAATGCAAACATTTATGAAACGGCAGATGTAATCTCCACATTTGTATACAGAAAAGGTCTGCAAGAGTTCAACTACGGTTATTCAACGGCAGTCGGAATGTTTAATTCTGTAATTAATTTTGTACTTATTGTTGTGGCAAATAAGCTGGCGAAAAAGTTCAGCGACACGAACTTGTTCTAGGAGGGACTATGGTTGAATCAAAAAGTGTGGGAAAAACTGTGTTTTCGGTATGCAATGCAATACTGCTGACCACAATATCGGTTATCTGCATCCTGCCGATTATTCATGTAATTATGTCCTCTTTTTCGGAGCCGGAAGCTCTTGCCCTGAGCAAGGGGCTTGTATTATGGCCGAGAAAATTTTCACTTATCGGATACAGAGAAGTCCTGAAATCATATACAGTTTGGAATGGATACCTGCATACATTGATATATGTTTCGGTGCAGACATTGCTTGGAGTGCTTTTTACATCAATTGGTGCATATGTGCTGTCAAGAAAGAATCTGAAGCTGAAAAATCCGGTGATGTTGCTGATCACCTTCACTATGATGTTTAACGGAGGCCTGATTCCCAACTATATACTTATGAATAACCTGCATATGCTGGATACCATATGGGCTATTATTATTCCGGGATGCATTACTCCAATGAATCTGATCATAATGCGGACTTTTTTCCTGTCGATTCCCGATAGCCTGGAAGAAAGTGCAAAGCTGGATGGCGCCGGCGCATGGACAATATTATTCCGGATTTATTATCCTTTGTCCAAAGCCAGTTTAGCCGTAATCGCTTTATTCCTGATTGTTGCACAGTGGAACAGTTACTTTATAGCTATGATATATCTTCAGGATAGAGACTTGTGGCCGCTTCAGCTTGTATTAAAGGATTTAATTACATCTCAGCAGGGGGCTGCTATGCTGGCGGCAGGAGACAGTGCAAGCTCGGCGGCAACACTTCTTTTAACAAGAGTGGTAAAATATGCTGTTATCGTAGTGGGTACACTTCCGATTTTTTGTATTTATCCCTTTGTACAGAAATATTTTGTAAAAGGTGTTATGATAGGATCAATAAAAGGTTAATGGAGGGGAAGATGGAGACAAGATTTCAATTTGATGACAGAACGGCAGTAGTAGAAACTACGAAAGGAAAAGTAAGGGGATATATACTGAAGGATATTTATGTATTTAAAGGGATCCCGTATGCGAAGGCGAAGAGATTCCATGCGCCAGAGCCTGTTACGGCTTGGAAGGATGTGTTTGATGCCACAAGCTATGGATATGTTTGTCCTCAGCTGTATCTGCCAAAACCGAACGGGGAAATATTTGTACCGCACCGCTACTGGCCTATGAACGAAGACTGTATGAATCTGAATTTGTGGACGCCGGCCTGTGATGAACAGAAACGCCCGGTTATGGTATGGCTTCATGGCGGCGGATATGAATCGGGATCTGCCATTGAACATATAGCGTATGAAGGCGAAAACATGAGCAGATTTGGAGATGTGGTTACAATTTCTATTAATCACAGGCTGAACATTATAGGATACTTTGATCTTTCTGATTTTGGTGATGAATATATGAATTCCGGAAATGCAGGAGGAGATGATATTATTGCAGCACTGAAATGGATTCAGGAAAATGTGGAAAAATTTGGAGGAGATCCGGATAATGTGATTATATTCGGTCAGTCCGGAGGCGGGGGGAAAGTAACTACCTTGCTGCAATCTCCGGGAGCGGATGGATTATATGCGAAAGGGTATTCTATGAGCGGTGTCCTTGATGTGGAAAGGCCGGCTGAAGAAGAAAGCGGGAAAGCCCTGGCTGAAAGCATTATGGCTGAATTGTCCGTCAGTAAGGTAAAAGAGCTTGAGGAGGTTCCATATCAGAGACTGGCGGATGCCTATTTGAAGGTGCGTCCTGATTTTGCAAAAGAAAACAGGTATGTGGGAGATTTACCTTTCCGTAACGAGTTTTACGCAGGAGATCCGCTGCTTTATGGATTCAGGAAGGAAACCGCTCATATTCCCATGTTGGTGGGATCCGTGTTCGGTGAGATGGCTTCTTTTGTTCCGGGAAATGCGGATAAAAAGAAAATGTCAGAGGAAGCGGAAATCCGGATTGTGGAAGAAATGCTTGGTACTGAAGCTGCTGCGCAGCTTGTTCCCATGTTTAAGAAAGCATATCCTGAAAGACATATCAGCGATATTGTGAGAATGGACTACATTTTCCGAAATGGCATACACAAATATATTCGTTTAAGAAGCGGATTGAACCAGTGCACCTACTCTTATATGTTTAATCACGACATGCCTATAGAAGGCGGTTCGACACCTTGGCATTGTTCTGATATTCCCTACGTATTCCATAATACTGAATTTGTACCATCCACACAGGAAGGATGTACAGAAAGTCTGGAGAAACTGATTTTTGATACGGTAATGGCTTTTGCCAGGAGTGGCGATCCGAATCATGGTAATCTGCCTTTTTGGCCTGCCAGCATACCTGAGAAAGAGCAGACAATGGTATTTGATGTAAAAGCGGAGCTTCGCTGCAATTATGATCATGAACTTATGCCGGTTTTTAAGAAGTATATGCAGCCGGTATTTGAAAAGAACAGGGATAAGATTACGGAGAAAGCCCAGCATTAGATTATATTTTTGAAAAATGGGAGAGAAGATGAAAAAGAGAGAGGTATTGGTTACACATCACGGAAGAACGGTATACGGCTTTTTTTACGAGCCTGATGCTAAGGAATATCCGCTTATCATTATGAGCCATGGATATAACGGACATAAATCTGATTTTGAAATTTCAGCGGAGTATTTTGCTGAGAATGGAATCGGTACGGTGTGCTATACTTTCTGCGGCGGGAGCGTACGGGATGAAAGTGGTTTCTCTACGACGGAAATGACCCTGTATACGGAGGAAGAGGATCTGTGCGCTGTTTTGGATGAGGTTCTTACATGGAAGCAGGTACAAAAAGACCGGATATTCCTTTTCGGAGGAAGTCAGGGAGGGTTTGTGAGCGCTATGGCGGCCGCTGACAGAAGAGAGCATGTAAAAGGCCTGATATTGCTGTATCCTGCACTTTGTATTCCCGATAACTGGAATACACGTTTTGAAAAGGAAGAGGATATTCCTCCAAAACTGGAATTTTGGGGGATGGAACTTGGAAATGAGTTTTTCCGTACCTTGAGGGGGCTTGATATCCATACATACATCAGAAAGTTTAAACAGCCGGTATTGATTATGCATGGGGATCAGGATGAGATCGTGCCGATAGAGTATGGTAAAAATGCGGCGGAGGAATATGCCCAGGGGAAATTGGAGGTGTTTACCGGAGAAATACATGGCTTTACGGAGAACGGAAACCGCCGGATGGAGGCGATGGCATTGTATTTTGTCCATGATGTTATCGGAATTGGCAGAAAGTGATATAAAAAGGCAGGAAGAATGAATAACAGACCGGATTTTTATAGATAAATCCGGTCTGTTATTCGTTGTTTATAAAGGCAGATCGCCAGTCGCCACTTGATATATCTAAGAGTAGACTTAATTAGAATAAGGATGTGCACAAGATGTGAATTATGAAAAACTCGGACATGATGATATATCAGAATTCAAATGGCATGGTACGGCATATCTTCTTCAGAATACATTGTCAAAGTATATTAATTCCGCAGATTATATGGGTGACATGTATTTTCTTGATATACCCAAGAAGGCATTTCGGTTTGTATGTAATGAACCGCAATTCTCCGGAAGAGGGAACCTTTTGATTGGTGAAGCTAAAACGTTTTTGTTGGATATTCTTTCCGATTATAAAAGTACAGGATACTTTAAGTATGAAAACAAAATCTATTATTCCTATTCTTACGGCATGAATGGAAAGTATGGTGACAGTTCTATAAATTTAAGCCGTTATTTAAAAAAAGCAGAAGTGAATATATTGTATAAGTAGTTCCCGCCGGGTTGATTCGGAAAATTGAAAATGATTTAGAAGAAAAGGTGGTATAATAAGAAAAAACAACAGGATCGGTGACAGAAGATGGATGAAAAAAAGGAAAGCTTTCAAACAATACATAGAGAAAATAAAATTCCCGGACAGATTCAGGTACGGAATGCAAGAGTACACAACCTGAAAAACATTGATGTGGATATTCCGCTGAATCAGATTGTGGGTATCGCCGGTGTTTCCGGTTCCGGGAAATCATCGCTGGCGCTTGGCGTTTTGTATGCCGAGGGGTCGCGGCGCTATCTTGACGCGCTTTCGACTTATACCCGGCGCCGTATGACGCAGGCGGCCAGGGCGCAGGTGGATGAGGTACTTTATATACCGGCGGCGCTGGCACTGCATCAGCGTCCCGGCGTACCGGGCATCCGCAGTACATTCGGAACGGGAACGGAACTTTTGAACAGCCTGCGTCTGATGTATTCCCGGCTTTCCAGCCATCGCTGCCCGAATGGACACTATCTGGAACCGTCGCTGGCAGTGGCGGCAGGACAGGAGCTTGTCTGCCCTGAATGCGGGGAGCGGTTTTTCGGTCTTTCGGCAGAAGAGCTGGCCTTTAACAGCCAGGGGGCCTGCCGCACCTGCGGCGGCACCGGGGTAGTGCGCACGGTTGATCAGGATACCCTGGTACCGGACGAATCCCTGACAATCGATGAAGGGGCGGTTGCGCCGTGGAATACCCTGATGTGGTCGCTGATGACGGATGTGTGCCGCGAGATGGGTGTACGCACGGATGTCCCCTTTTCCCAGCTGACTGACAGGGAGCGTGAGATCGTCTTTCATGGCCCGGCGGAAAAAAAGCATATTTTCTATAAACCTAAGAATGGCAGCAACCAGGCGGGAGAACTGGATTTTACTTATTTCAATGCCAATTATACCGTAGAAAACGCCCTTGCCAAGGTAAAGGACGAAAAGGGAATGAAGCGGGTGGAAAAATTTCTGAAGCAGGGGATATGCCCAGATTGCGGCGGTTCCCGGCTTTCTGCCGCCGCGAGGATGCCTAAGCTGCGGGGGATTTCCCTGGATGAAGCCTGCAGGATGCCGCTTCTCCGGCTGGTATCGTGGGTAGCCGGGGTACCGGGAGAACTGCCGGCGGAAATGCGTCCTATGGCCGGGGCAATCTGCGAATCGTTTCAGACCGTGGCAAAACGGCTGATGGATTTGGGGCTTGGCTACCTCAGCCTTGACCGAGCCGCTGCCACGCTTTCTACCGGAGAACGGCAGCGGATGCAGCTGGCGCGGGCGGTCCGCAACCGCACTACCGGCGTGTTATACGTTCTGGATGAGCCGTCGATTGGCCTGCATCCGTCCAATATCGTCGGACTTACCGGTGTTATGCGAGATCTGATTGCAGATGGGAACTCCGTTGTGCTGGTGGATCATGACACACAGATTTTATCGGAGGCGGACTGGATTGTTGAAATGGGGCCGGAGGCGGGCGCGGATGGCGGACGGGTTATCGCGCAGGGAACCGTCCCGGAGATGAAAAAGAACCCTGTTTCCCAGATCGGACCGTTTCTTTCCGGGGAATATAGGCCCAGGATGAGAAAACGGACTTCATCGGAGGAACTGTTTGCGTTGGGGAACATCCATTTGTCCACCGGTGAGATTCATACAGTAAAACCACTGGAAGTCGATATACCGCAAGGCAGGCTGACGGTCATAACAGGCGTGTCCGGTTCTGGTAAAACCACATTGATTCTGGAAAGCCTGATCCCCGGCCTGGAAGCTGTTATCGACGGGAAAAAGCTTCCCGCTCATGTGAAGGAAATATCAGCGGAGCAGATACGGCAGGTTAAGCTGATCGATGCAGCCCCGATAGGGATAAATGTGCGTTCCACTGTAGCTACCTACGCAAACGTACACGATGAGCTGCGGAAAATCTATGCAAGAACGCCGGACGCTAAAGCGCTGGGATATAAGGCCGGCGATTTTTCCTATAATACTGGAGGGCTTCGCTGCCCAACCTGTGACGGGACAGGGAGCATCAGTCTGGATGTGCAGTTCCTGCCGGATGTGGAAATACCCTGCCCGGAGTGCCGGGGGTCAAGATATGCCGGGAAAGCGGAACGGATTAAGCGTACAAATAAGGCCGGAAAAGAATATTCCCTGCCGGAAATCATGGCTATGGATGTAAAGCATGCGCTGACGGCGTGTGAAGATTTGAAAACAGTAAGGCAGCGTCTGCAGGTTCTTGAGGAGCTGGGGCTTGGCTATCTTACTCTTGGCGAAGAAACGCCCAGTCTGTCCGGCGGCGAAGCCCAGCGGCTGAAGCTGGCGTCTGAGATGGGCAGGCAGCAGGAGGGGACGGTTTTTGTGTTTGATGAACCGACCATAGGCCTGCATCCGCTTGACGTGCGCACCCTACTGACGGTTTTTGACCGGTTGGTGGAATGTGGCGCTACGGTGCTTGTGATAGAGCATGATTTGGATGTCATTTCAAATGCAGATTATGTGATCGATATGGGACCCGGGGGAGGCATGGACGGGGGGCGCATTGCTGCCGCCGGAACGCCTGACGAGGTGGCGGCCAATCCACGGAGTATTACCGGTAAGTACTTGAGAAAATAGTGTGGTATTTTCTTTCCTTGGTAGCATGTGTACGTCTGGAAAATTTCTGGAAAGGTTAATCATAAAAGGCCTGCATAAATACGCAGGCCTTTTATGATTATCAAAATAGTACTAAAATGTGGTTAATAGGAAAGACTATATTTTTTGTTTTTTCAATTTGACTTTTTCTTTTGCCATTTCAAAGATAGAGGGATTGCCGAATTGTTTGATAAATTCACTATGGCTTCCGTAAATAACCCAGCGTCCATTATTTTTGCACATATAACTGGTTAACCATGAGCAATTGATCATCTGTTCATTGTCAATTGCATGGATACAGTACATATTGACAGTAATCAATGCCTCTGATTCAGATAATAAATTGATGTGATGGTTTGTAAGTAAATGCATTAACATATCATAGCCCGGCAAAGTTTCTTTAGCTCCCTTAATCAGTTCTTCTCGGGATTGAGATGAGACAGGTTGACCATCTGAGTCAAATTGATACACAATATCATCATAGCATTCAGCTAAATTATTAAAATCTCTTCTATCAGAATAAAATGTCATTTTATTTATGGCTTCGATTACTTCCATTTTTAAATCAGTACTGTTCATAAATATCTCCTTTATGCATTTTCAGGGGTGCAACCTGATAAATAGTGAAAGATTTTCCTGTTAGCCTGTATTGCCTCCAGATAGTATTGGTAACGTGCATTATAAATTTTCCCTTTATCCGGATCGGGAAGATATTCATGATCCAGATGTATAATTTCTGAAGCTTCCTGTGGGGTTTTCCATACGCCAGCTGCGGTTCCGGCAAGTATAGCGGCACCTAAACAGGCTGCTTCCCGAATACGCAGAGTATAAATAGGACATCCGCATATATCTGCTTTCAATTGAAGACCAAATGGGGTACGCGCTCCTCCGCCAACACATCTTAACTCCTCAATGGGAATGCCGGAGGAGTGCAACGCAGCTATATTTTCTTTCATATTAAAACATAATGACTCTAAAATTGCTTTGGCAATTTCCTGCCGTGTAGAAGAGAGCGTCAGGCCCAGGATAGCTCCTCTGGCATTTAAGTCACAGTTTGGAGTTGCGTTTCCCTGAAATCCGGGAAGTACTAAGAGTTGGGATGGTTTTTCGTCAGCCTGTTCAATGAGATAGCTGTAAATGGATTTATCTAATTTTGAAGCAGCTGTATAATCCTGTTGGCAAAAGCCTTCAGCCCACCATTTCAAAAGAATCCCAGCGGTATGGTTTAGGGAAAACGTAAAATACATTCCGGGTAGAGCATAGGAATAACAGGGAAAAGAATGCATTAGCATATCTATATCTAATTTAGGAACAGTAAGGGGAGTAGAAATTACTTCTGCTGTTCCGTGGGAATCGAGGGCAGTACCGGTATATAAAAGTCCAGCGCCAAGAGCAGCCATAGCCTGATCATGACCGCCTGCGACAAGTAATGCACCCGGGCGGATCCCAAGTTCCTCTGAAAGTTCTTTTGCCAGACGGCCCACAACAGTTCCACAGGGAACCGGTTCGGATAACTGATTTTTTGTGATGCCTGCGGAAGACAGGATCTCAGGAATCCAATCCAAAGTTAAAATGTCGGCAGCCATAGTTCTGCTTGCCATCGTATAATCTATTGAAGGGGAATCGGCTCCGAGTTTTGAAAGCAGAAAATCGGAATAAGTCATAAATTTATAGGTATTAGCAGCGATATCAGGCATGTTCTCGTATATATAACGTATCTTGCAAATCGTATTCATTGGATGAGGAGACATGCCGGTATGGCGGAATAAATATTCTTCTCCATACTCCGAGGCAAATGCAGCTGCCTGTGATGCGCAGCGATAATCCATACCCAACAGGAATGGGATGAGAGGACGCAGAGAGGTGTCTACGGCCGTCACTGCGTCACCCTGAACAGAGAGGCTTAGGGCAATAATGTCTCCTCCGCATTCCCTGCCGGCGCCTGCGATTACCCTCTTTGTGATTCGCCATATGTCTTCTCCATCCTGTTCTGCAATCCCCGGCGCCCTGGTAAGTACACTGTATTCAGCAAAATCATAACCGTACTGTTTCCCGACTGAATCAAAAACCGCCGCCTTGGCACCTGTTGTTCCGATATCGATTCCCATAACAAGCATAAAAATTCCTCCCTTATCTGTGAAGAGTGTCGAGCGTCTGTTTCTTTTGACTGTCATCAAAGAAGTCAGCTTTGATGACAGGCAAATAGGCAAGGGCTTCATATATTACGGGGAGAAGGTTTCCGTGGATACAAGTTGCATGATGGACATATGGGCCGCGCACGATCATGCTTTCGACCCTGGGCCAGTCAGGAACCTCTATCCATAGATACGTTCCCTGAGTTTTAGGTCCTTCAATTCCTGTCGCAGTGCCCATGAGCAGTCCATATTCGCCATTGTCTCCATCGAAGCGGAATATAGAGATTTCGCCGCCGCGTATTTCAGATACAACCGCTCCGGGACAATGCTCGGGAAAGGCAAAAGGTCTGTCCAGCCGGGCCCTTTCTTTTGCGAGGGAAAGCGGCCAGGGACCACAATGCTGAAGGAGTTCCCCGTTGTCATTTTGGGGATGACGTATGGACCAGTCTACAAAAAAGCTGGGACTTTTCCCCATTCCCGCGGCCTGAACCAGAATAGAAGTAATGGCACCATGAATATCCGTTTCACAGGCTACAGGGAGACCTTCTTCGGTCAGCAATGCATTAGCGCAGCAGGGCATAACATGCAGTGCCTGCTGAAGAGAATCCCAGCACTGTATGGCAATTGCATTACAGCCGTTTTCTTCTGCATAATATTTCATAGCTGTTTTTAGCGCAGCTACTTTTTTTACTTCTTCTTCGCTGATACAAACATCCATATGTGCATAGATATAGTTGATTGTAGCTGTTACCTGTGCATCCTTAGATTCAGCCAGCTGCCTGACGCGATCAGTAAGCTCGGTCATAGAAATAGGGAATAACTGAATATTAAAGCGTTCCAGCAATTCACCTTCATTACACATCATGGTCCAAAAATCGGCCGGTCGTGTGCTGATTTGAAGAATTCTTGCCCGACGGAATTCCCGTACTACATTTGCTGTTGCTTCAAATCTTCTAATACCTTCTGTAAAACAGGAATCATCCACGCTGCAATTAGGTAAATATGTAAAAGGTACTTGCATACGCCGTAATACCTTACCTGTTGCAAAAAGGCCGCATTGGCTGTCTCTCAGGCGGCTTCCGTCAGGAAGGGGGGCTTCATCACGGGGACCCCAGAGAAGAACCGGTACCTGGAGAGCCCGTGCCAGTTTACCGCATGAATGTTCAGAACCAAAATTGCAGTGGGGAATAAAAAGAGCGTCCACCTTCTCTCTCGTGAATTTGTCTATAATTGGTTGGACATCGTCAGCGCCCCGCAGCAGCCCTTCTTCATTAATATCTTCAATATCAACGAAGGTGATATCGAGCGATTTGAGCTTATCAGCGATGAGCTTTTTATATTTTAAAGCATCCTCTACTGAAAATATTCTTCTTCTGGTAGGGGCAAAACCAATTTTAACTTTATAATCCATAATGATTCCTCCTGTAAATTAACCTAATAATTGATCCTGCAGTCTGCGAAGCTGCAGCAGCACCGAATTGTCGTCCAGTGATACCATATCATAGGTGATGACTTCATCTTTATCCACATCACAATTTAATACTGCCCCTTTGGCCAGGCCTATCGGAAGCATATTTTCCCTTTTGGCTACTTCATGGGAATCAATGCTTGCACGATAGCAATATTCTCCAATTGCATCAAGAATCTCTCCTTTTTTGAGGTCTTTCTTTGCAATAGTGATGCATTCGGAAGTCAGATGATCCATAGGATGGGCAGTAGACTCTCCATAGACCACTTCCTGAACAGCAGTAATAGGGGTTTCAATGGAACAGAGGTGATAAGGGCGATAAAGCAGGTAATTAGGCCCGGTTCCCATATCTCTTTGTACAAGGCCATCGATGATACGTTGGTTATCAGTAGTTACGATTACAAATACACCAGGATTAATATCCCCAATGCCAAAGTCAACAACTCCGGTATGCTCCAGGATGCCCCCCTGGCTTTTCAGGGAAAAAACTTTTGCAAGATCCTTCACATTACATTTAGGGCCATGCATGCCGCGAATATCAGGTAATAATCCGGTCGCGTTGGACACGGCTGCCATTTCAATCATGGTTTTGGAACCGTCTACAAATTCTATAAGCATGCGCGGGTTCATTTCACGTTTTTCAGCTTTCTCTTTCCATTCGGGCATTGAAGGATTGGCATAAATGTCAAGAGGATTGTTTTTCCCTTTTCCTGCGGCAATAACTTCAAAACCAAGTGCTTTGGCAAAACGGTATATTTCAATAATAGAACCGGGTTCATCACCTGCAGTAAGGGAATAAACGATACCAGCCTGTTCGCATAGTTTTCTGAGAATGGGGCCTATGGTGATATCACATTCTACATTCATCATTACAATATGTTTTTTGTAAAAGATACACTCCATAGTAATTCTGGCGCCCATTTCAGGAGAACCGGTGGCATCAATTACACATTGTACAGAAGATAAACGAGTTGCAATAATGTAGCTGGAAGAGGCGATTTTTTTACCGGAATTTATTGCTGCTTCAGCTTCTTCTAAAGAATCTGTAGTGACAATATTGTCATAATTACCGGAGAGATGATAGGCTTCCAGTGCTATTGAGGAATCAACGTCAACAACTATATCGCATATGATTCCTTCCATTTTACTGATTTGGGACACAATATCCTTTCCCATCTGGCCGGCTCCGATGAGGGCAATACGTACAGGAGTTCCTGCCTGTGACAGTTCTTTTAATTTCCGATCAATTTCATACATGTGTAATACTCCTTCCTTTTTTGTTTTCTATTTACTGAATCCATGGAGATATGATAACCTTGAGGGCTTCCCCGGCTTCTATTGTTTCGATACCTTCTTTGATTTTGTCTAAAGGGACAAATTTGTTAATATAATATTCTGCATGGATGTGCTTATGGTATATTGCATCAAGAGCATCTGACAAGCCGATGGCCGGATAAGAAAAGGATCCAGTCACAGTTAGTTCGTTATAATGAATAAGATTTGAGTTCAGGGGGGACATCTCATTGCTTTTGGGAACGCCGCCATAAATAACCACAGTACCTCGTTTTCGGCATAGCTCCAATGCCTGCTGCTGCACATAAATAGTAGGAACAGCACAGATGACAATATCGGCCCCCAGTCCGTTTGTGGCCTCCATAACTTTCTCTTTTACTTTAGAAGGTTCTCTGTTGTCTAACAGAAGTTCGCAGCCCATTTTTTTTGCCAGAGTAAGTCTGTCCATACCAGCCATCATAACAAGTGAGGCACCATGTGCTTTTGCAATTTCAGCATGAAGACATCCGACCGGACCATCGCCTATAATAAGGACTCGATCACCCAGCGACACATTGATCCTTTTCTGACATGCTACAACAGCAGCAGCAGTTTCTGCAAAAGCGGCATGTTCATACGACATGTCTTCAGGTATAAGTTCTATAAAGCCATTTGTCAGTACCTCACCGGGGACAGCCATGTATTGTGCATAACCGCCCGGATAATGAGTTCCCAGCATTTTATGATTTAAACATAAATTAACCAAGCCGTGTTTACAGAACCAGCAGGAACCACAGCTGACATCGGGTGCTAAGGCGACACGATCCCCTATTTCATATCTTGTTGTGTTCTTTCCGACTTCTATGATTTCGCCAGCTATTTCGTGCCCTGGAATCTGGTTTTTAATCCCATCCTTTAATCCGTTATGATAATTGCGGACATCGCTGCCGCAGATCCCACATGCATGTATTTTGAGCAGAATTCCATCCGCCGGACAATCTGGTATGGGTAAATCTTCCAGAATAATTTTTTCTATATCTTTAAAGACAGCTGCCTTCATGGTTCCTTTCATTATCCTTGCTCCTTTCCTGTAAGTCTTTCTCCTACGGCTCCCCCCGGATGAATTATTGCGAATTGTTCTTTGGTATACCCGGTTTCCTGCATAAGTGCAATGCATATGGCATCAAATACTGCAATGACAGATAAGGTGCTTGCTGTAGCAAGCATATTAAACCGGCAGGGTTCGCTGTCAATACTTACTTTCAGGTAAATATTGCTTGCTTTGGCTATAGCAGAGTCGGGATTTTCAGATATGCCGATTAAAACTGCTTTTTTTGTTTTACAGGCAGGAATAATTTTCAATAGTTCGGTGGTATTCCCTCCTTTAGATATTAAGATAAGAATATCCTCTTTCTGTAAAACTCCAAGACCTCCGTGAACTGCATCTGAAGGAGATAGAAAAAGAGCCGGGCATTCAATGCAGTTGAGGGAATGAACGACTTTCCTGGCGGCCATTGCAGAAGTACCACAGCCAGAAACAATAATTTTTCCCCGGCAGTCTGCAATAGCCTTAACAATGCGGTACATTGTGTCCATATCCAGTCTGTTCTCCAAGGAAGAAATAGAAGAAGCTTCTATACGAAGAGTTCGTTCTATTTCCGCAACAATTAAGTTTTGTTCCATATGTTACCTCCATTCATTAAATGTTTTTATTGAGAATATATTTTAAAATTAAAACTAAAAAGTAAAAATGTCAAGCAATATATTAATAATTAAAATGAAAATAATTTGTAGTGAAATATATAATGAAAAAATCAATGTATTAAGCAAAAGTGAATAAATACAGAGAGATAAATTTGGATAATATGTAGAAAATGCAAAAAAACATTTACTTTTTAAAAAAATAATGCTATGTTGAAAACAACAGATGAGTCATAAAAATTTCGAAAAAATATTTGCAAAAAGAAAATAATTTTCGGATTTAATAAAAGAATACAAAAATTATGTGATGAGTAAATATAAAAATGAAATTAATTAATAGGAGGAGGTAAATATGAGATATTGTAAAATTCCAGGAACTGATTTAGAGGTATCAGTGGTTTGTATGGGAACAGGAGAAATCGGCAGCAGCGTCAGCAAAGAAGAATCGTTCAAATTGTTTGATGCCATGTATGAGCATGGAGGAACATTTATTGATACCGCTAAGGACTATGGTAATTGGGTCCCGGGTATAGAACGCAGCGTCAGTGAAAAGACTGTCGGCGAATGGATGGAAAAACGTAACATGCAGGGAAAAGTAGTAATTGCGACAAAAGGATGCATGCCGGATGAAGAAACTGCAGAGAACAATTGCTGCAGCCCGGAAACAATACGAAGACATGTGGAATGGAGTTTGCAGACATTACGTACAGATTGTATTGATTTATGGTATATCCACAGAGATGATCCCAAAGAACCCATGGAGGGAATTCTTGAAGAATTAAATAATCTGCAAAAGAAAGGAAAAATAAGATATTTTGCTGCTTCAAACATGTCATCGTCCAGGATTATAGAAGCAGATAAAATTGCGGAACAAAAGGGTATAAATACCTTCTGTGCAGTGCAAGGGTTGTGGAACGCCGCTTTGCTAAAAAAATTTCCTTATGGAGATCCTCAGAATGCGTATATGAATACCGCACGTTTTAATTATCATAAGAATAAAAAATTGCCGTGGCTTTCTTATCAATCAACTGCGTTTGGACTATTCCATCGTTTTGAAAAAGGAACGGTGGAACAAATGAATGAGGGGTTCCGGAGCTTTTATTATGAGAAAAAAAGCTATGAAAGATTTGAACGTATGAAACAAGTTTCTGATGAATATGGAGTATCCATATCTGAATTAGTATTATCTTATCTGTACAGTAATCCGGATTTTGTAACATTCCCTATTGTTGGTTCCCATAAAATAGCACAGGTGATTGATAACTTTTCCTGTGGGAATCTTATTTTAAAACCCGAAGAACTAAATTATATTGAAGGCGGACAAAAATTTGGATTGGAGTGACAAGATATGGTAAAAGAAAAGAGGGGCACCGGGAGGCATTGGTGGCAAGATTGGGAGCTTTATCTGATGGCGCTGCCCTGCATTGTAGTGGTTATTATCTTTAACTATATACCAATGGGAGGAATTATACTCGCTTTTAAAAGTTATAACTTTTCCGATGGTGTATTGAAAAGCCCCTGGGTAGGATTTGATAATTTCCGTTTCTTTTTTGAATCAGGGGTGGCGGGACGTCTTGTATTCAATACGGTTTTTCTTAATACCCTGTTTGCACTGGCAGTTCAAATTCTCGGAATATTGGCAGCTTTGTTTTTAAATGAGATATTTAAGTATAAAGTCGCCAAAGTATATCAATCAGTGCTCTTTTTTCCACATTTTATTTCATGGGTTATTGTCGGATACTTTTCCTATGCTTTTTTAAATGCAGATAATGGTCTTGTTAATAACCTGTTGAATGGTATGGGGATAAAAGAAATAAATTGGTATGCAGAACCGGGATACTGGCCCGTCATACTTACCATTATTAGTGTATGGAAAGGTCTTGGATATTTTACAATCATATATTTGGCGGGGATGGTCACTATTAATCCGGAATTATATGAGGCAGTCAGACTGGATGGCGGAAATAAATATCATGAGATGCGTTATATTACATTCCCAATGATAAAGCCTCTGATTTATACAAATGTATTTCTTGCATTGGGACGAATGTTTTATGCGAATTTTGATTTCTTTAATAATGTAGTAAGGAATACGGGACAAATTATGTCAACAACAGATGTAATAGATACTTATGTAATGAGGTCTGTACTGGTTACAGGAGACTTTAATATGGCGGCAGCGGCAGGATTGTTCCAGGGAATATGTGGTTTTATTTTGATTTTGGGTTCAAACTGGCTGGTGGATCGCTTTGATAAGGAGAATGCATTGTTTTAGGAGGAAAAGATGCGGGATATATTACATATTTTATGGAAAAAGAAACTTACTGCTTCGATTATTATATTGTTTATTCCGTTATGCCTGGCAGCATTATTACCAATCTGGCTGTTGATTATATCCTCTTTTGCGGATAAAGAAGCCTTGGCATCTAATGGATTTCAGATATGGCCGGAAAACTTTTCATTAGATGCATATCGGTATATTTTGGTTCAGCCTGCTTTTGTGGTGAGAGCTTATGGAGTTACGATTTTTGTGACGGCGGTAGGTACCGTATTGAGCATATTCATTACATCGATGTTTGCTTATGTTGTCTCAAGACCTGGATTTAAAATGGCCAGTAAACTTAATTTTTTTATCTTTTTTACAATGCTGTTTAATGGAGGGACGCTGCCTACGTATCTTTTGATATCAAGGTATCTGCACTTAAAAAATACAATATGGGTTTTGATTCTGCCCATGATGATTGCACCCTTTCATGTACTTCTGCTTCGTTCCCAATTTAAAGGGTTGCCGGCTTCGTTAACTGAATCAGCAAAATTGGATGGGGCCGGGGAATTCAGGATTTTTTTCTCTATTGTTATGCCCTTGTCAAAGCCAAGCCTGGCAACAGTGGCTTTGTTCACATTGTTGGGATATTGGAATGATATGGTGCTTGCACTTTTGTATGTGGATAAACAGAAGCTATATCCATTGCAGTATTTGTTATATAAACTTACCTATAATGCCAATATTATTCCACAGGGAGGCGCGCAGTATACAGGGGTAACCACGTCTCCGTTGACACTGCGGATGGCACTCGCAACATTGGCATTACTGCCTGTTATGTTTTCCTTTGGATTTGTCCAGAAATATTTTGTGAGAGGAATAACCCTTGGAAGTATTAAAGGGGATTAATAATAAAACCTGCTGATTAAAGGGATGCAGGGTTTAAAACAAAAAAAGAAAGAAAAGGAGAGGTGGCTATGAAAATGAACAAATGGTTGGCGGTAATTGTTTCTGTTACAATGCTGGGCGTTTCTCTGGTAGGATGCCAAAGCAGCAAACAGCCTGAGGTAAACGGTGGAGGGGCAGATACGCAGGCAGTACAGGAGGAGAGTAAGCAGGAGGATGTAGCTGATTTGCCTACATTAAAGTATTATTTTGTGGCTGATAAGGCTAATCCGGAAGATGTGGAACTTGTACAAGATGCATTAAATGAAGCGATAGCTTCTAAAATTGGAGCAAAAGTAGAATTGAATCCGTTATCCTTTGCTGAGGTGACAACAAAGCTGCCGTTGATCCTGACCACTGGTGATGATGCTGATGTAATCTCAATATCCCAGTTTGCGCCTTATATAACCAGTTACCAAACAGGAGGCTTGCTTGCCTTGGATGATCTTCTGCAGAAGGAAGCGCCTGAGTTATATAAGATGTACGATGAAACAATATGGGATTCTGAAAAAATCAAGGGAAATATTTATATGGTACCTTGCTATTACCCCGGTGTCAGCTATCCTGGAATGTGGACCGCAAAAGAGAGAACAGATAAATATGGATTTGACTGGGAAAATTGTTCGAAATGGGAGGATTATGAACCTTATTTTGATGCGATTCTTGAGAATGAGGAAGGCGTGACACCTATTCTTTCATCAGATGAATACTGGGGACGGCTCTGGTTTCCCGGATATTATGGTTATGAATCCGTTGGAAATGTACAATCACCTAAAGGACAGGGACTTGTCTGTATTGATGCGGTTAATGGGAAGACAGACGTTTTTGCAGCACCTTTTGGAGAAGAATATGAAGAATCTATTCGACTGATGAGAAAATGGTATGAAAAAGGTTATGTACTGAAGACTCCGCCTACGGAGGAAGAGATGGGTAATTTGCGTTCTACAGGTAAAATGGCAGCTTTCCTGCATTGTATGTCAAGCACATGGGATACTACGGCTATGGGACAGGCAGAATGGGGAGGAGATACTATTTTGCAGTGTATTCTTCAGGGGCATCCGAGTATAATTGGTTCAACCGGCTCCGGGAATGCGGTTACTAAAGCTTCACAGCATCCTGAGGAAGCAATTAAGTTTATTCAGGAAATGCATACCAATGAATATGTACATAACCTTCTTAATTGGGGGATTGAAGATGTTCACTGGAAATGGGTGAATGAAGACAAGAAGGTAATTGATTTTGCGGATGGAAAGACAATTGATACAGTTGGTTACTATCCTAATACTACATGGCAGTTTGGTAATAGATATTTACAATATTTCCGTTCAGAGGGAGATATTGCAACTGCTGAAAAGACGGATGAAATGCTGGAGTCCAATGCAGTACTTTCACCAATTATGGGTTTTATTGCCGATACAGAGCCGGTAAAAACTGAAATGGCAAATGTGGCAAATGTGGCTGCTGAATATGGAGATCCTCTTGAGAAGGGACTTGTAGATCCTGATGATCCTGAACGAGGGTTGGAAATGTTCCGGCAGAAATTGAAAGAGGCGGGTATTGAAAAAATAGTCGGAGAAATTCAAACACAGCTTGATACATGGCTTGCAGAAAATAAAAAATAAGTTTTAAATATAGAAAGCGGCGGAGTTACATAAGGAAATTATTGTTTCCGCTGCTTTCTATACCCTGATAATAGTAAATATATACAAAATATGGAAATTGTGATTTAATAGATCTGAAATGATATTTAGTATCGTGATAACGATAAAAGGAGGTTCCCAATTGTCTGATTTGTTCAGCCTACCAAATGCAAATAAGTTACCCAGAGCTTGCCTGGTGAAGATGCAGGCAGTCTATCCAACATTAAAAAGGGCGGAAAAGCAAGCGGCAGATGTCATGCTGGAGAATCCGGAGTATGTGGCTTCCAATACTATCGTTGAGCTTTCTTCTGTGTCAGGCTGCAGTGAAACGACATGGTTTCGTCTGGCCAAACGTTTGGGATATAGTGGATTTCATGAAATGAAGGCTGATATGTCCCAATATTTGAGAAACCAGGAAAATAGTGATGAACAATCAGGATTTTATGATAATATAGACGAAAACAGCACTACATCAGAAGTTGCCGCCGTAGTTTTTGAATCCTCCATTGCAGCTCTCAGAGATACGTTGGCATTGATAGATGAGAAGCAATATACGCAGGCAGTTGACGCGATATCCAGCGCAAAAAAGATTGTACTATGCGGTGTGGGAGATGCTTATGCAGTTGTAAAATCTGCGTATCAAAAGCTTTTTTTGGCAGGTTTTAATGTATACGAAAGTTCTGATCAGGATTTGCAGCTGCTTTCAATCAGTCATTTGGAAAAAGGTGATGTGGTAATTGCTTTTTCTTATTCGGGTAAGACAAAGAATATTGTAGATCTTGTTAAGTATGCAAGAGAGAAGGAAGCTATTGTGATCGCAATAACCAATTTTCCTGTTTCTCCGTTGGCTAAAAATTCTGACATACTGCTTCTTACAGCCGCTTTTTCCAAACATTCAAGCGGAGAAATAGTTTCAAAACGTATTACGCAGATGTGTGTTGTAGAGAGTTTGTATATTAATTTGCTTAACCGTAAAGATTTGAATCTTAAAAAAAATATTGTCAGTGCGCATGAAGCTTTAAAAAAAAATAAATTGTAGAAATTGAGGGATGTTTATGCCTAAAATTACTGTTTCTGAAAGTAAAGATTATTTTTTAAAGGATGGGAAGCCCTTTTTCTATCTTGCTGATACAATCTGGATGGCATTCTCAAAATTAAGTGAAGACGAATGGAGGGATTACTTACATTACCGAAAAGTACAGGGATTCAATGTAGTCCAGGTTAGTCTTTTCCCATTGGATCATGACAATAGTGCAGATGCTAATGAATTATTGCCTTTTATGAAAAATAAGGATGGTACTCCCAATTATTATCTGCGGAATGATGCCTATTTTAATAAGGTGGAAAAGATGATTGCAGTTGCAGAGGAATATGGGATAACAGTTGCCCTTCACTTGGTTTGGGCACACCACATTCCTGACAGTTGGGCATCTAAGGGGCATGAAGAGCGTGTAATACCTAAAAGACAATTATATCCGATATATAGCTATGTAGTAGAGCGGGTGAAAAAGTATCATCCAATTTATGCAATATCAGGTGATGTTCGTTTTGAAAATCAGGCAGTTACTGATTACTGCATGGAAGTACTGAAAATTATTAATGAACTGGATAATGGAGCCTTGACGACTCTGCATATAGCTCCGGGGGAGCAGCCGGATAACTGTTTGATTTATAATCCCGGCCTGAGTTTTTATTCTTATCAGTCCGGTCACAGTTTTTTAGATCAGGATAATCCGGAAAAATATTCTGCCCAGTTTTTAAGGCAGCCTGTGAAACGGCCTATTGTTAATACAGAACCTTCTTATGAAGGGCATAAGGATGGTTTTCGGGAGGGACGTTTCAGGGCGGAAGATGTGCGGCGGAATGCATGGAGCAGCTTGATGACGGGTGCCAAAGCCGGAATTACTTATGGGGCACATGGTATCTGGTCATGTCACAGGAGAAAAAATCATTTTAATAATGCTTCTTTTTCCGGGATACCTTATGATTTTGGAACAGCTCTTCGTTTTCCCGGAGCATGGGATTATTCGTTTGCAAAGTCTGTTTTTGAAGAAGCTAAGCTGTATGATACAGAACCAGCACAGGAATTGCTGGAAAATCCTATTCCGGGCTGTTATTGTTGTAAGGCAGAGGGGAAAGTTGCAGTTTATCTTCCTTATAACAGTGAGGTCATCCTTAATGTGGATGTTAGCAAATGGCATGGGCGGATGATTATTTTAGAGGAGCATAATATTGGGGTTCCGGTGTACTATGAAAAGAATGGAAAAACAATAATAACTGTACATGATTTTAACAGTGATGTATTGTATCTGTTTAACAGAGAGTAAGAGTGTCATATGGTTTTTATATTTAATAATATTTAAAAAACAGTGGATGAATATTGTTATCATCTACTGTTTTTTTAATACCTTTTATTTATTTTGGACCGGATTGTGGATGAAAGCAGAATGAAGCGAATGTGCGATAATTTGAAACCTAATGCTCCAAATTAAGTATAATAGGCTGATCATAATCCCCGGCTTTTTCTCCAAACAAATTAAATCCTCCGCAGTTTTTGCTGGTTTCACGGCATTCTATTCTGAACTTAATATAATCTCCGGTCTCTACCTGCAATTCTTCAATTCTAAGATTACTGACTCTTTCTCCATTAATAAAAGTACCTTCCTGATTGATTTCCCATGTAACAAGTTTCCCATACGGGGTCAGGCCGTTTTGCCAGAAATCAGGCGTATAAATTCCGCGCCGGCAGCCATAATCCCCTGGAGAGTGGTAATGGCCACAGCTTCTGCCATTTATACTCATATATATCAGAAGGATAATCTTCGTTATAACAGGGGGCTTCCGAACATGCTTCCATGGACAGCGACAGCTGATTCGGCAGCCCGTATAATGCTTTGCACCCTTGCAATTGCAAGAAAATATTGAAGTACCCATAGTTCCGTTTGACACTCTCCTAATCCGTAATCCGTTTTTTGTCAGTTCATGTATCTCAGAATATTGCTGAAAAAACGACTTAAAGGATAGGTATGAAATAAACCATAAAATAAGTCTGACACGAATGGCAATAGGATTTAACTATGCAAGTAAATTAAATATAAGTATTTGTTATTATTCTTTTCCCATTTTATAATAAGCGTGAAGTAAAAACACATATTTGGTAAGAAGGAGCAACCGATGTTTGGTGATTGATAATGAGGTATGAAGTAATGATGAATCCGGATTACAGAGATGCGATTGTTCAAAACCTGAAGGATGCGGGATGCAGTGCAGGAATAATAGAGAATTTTCTTCGGTATTTTGATGAAAATCAAAAAGAGAAGCAGTTAGAATTGCTGGAAATTCACCGAAACCAACTCTTAACACAGATACATAAAGAGGAAAAGAAAATTTCCTGCCTGGATTACCTGATTTATCAGATAAAAAAATGATGCGGAGTGCCGGCTAAAATTATCCGGCTCATTGAAGCCGATCAGATTTCCGGCCGGAAAGGAGTTTAGTATGAAAAAACATGGCTTTGATAAGAAACGTCTCTCCAAGCGGAGCGCAAATCTCGGAGATATGGATTTTGGAACAAGGATGAAGAGAGTGATTGCCTGCTTTTGTGTGCTGCTGACGGCACCCGGGCTGGCAGCCTGCTGTAAGGGAGCGCAGGTACCGCAGCCGGAACCATCAGCTGCCTTACAGACCGCGCTTGAGCTGCCAACGGAAATCCCCGATGACGACACTTTGGATACATCAAATATGAAAAAGCAGAGCACAATTTTAGTCGCCTATTTTTCCGCTTCCGGAACAACAGAAAAGATTGCCCAATATGCGGCTGATATTTTAGAGGCCGATATTTATGAGATAGTCCCTGAAACGCCCTATACACAGGAGGATTTGGATTATAACAATTCATCGAGCCGCGCGAATCGTGAACAAAGCGACCCATCCGCCCGCCCTGCAATTTCAGGTGAGGTCGGGGATATGCAAAACTACGATACTGTGTTTCTCGCTTACCCCATCTGGCACGGACAGGCGCCGAGGATAATCAGTACCTTTCTGGAAAGCTATGATTTCAGCGGAAAAACCATTGTTCCTTTTTGCACCTCCCATAGCAGCGGCATAGGCTCCAGCGATACCAATCTGCATAGTCTCTGTCCGGATACCGCTGCATGGAGGCCGGGTGAACGGTTTCCGGCTGGGACAACAAAAGAAAGCGTAAAGGAGTGGATTGATAACTTGGATATTTCAGCAGAAAACACAGTTGGGTATTTTGACTTTGAAACAAAAACCGTGTTGCTAAACAGCGGTTATGAGATGCCCATCATGGGGCTTGGTACTTACAGCCTGTCGGACGAGGAGTGTGCGCGTTCCGTCAGCGCCCTGCTGGAAGCGGGCGGCAGATTAATTGACACTGCTTATATGTATCATAACGAGGCGGCTGTGGGAAAGGCCATCCGCGAATCCGGTGTGCCGAGAGATGAAATTTTCGTCATAACAAAGCTCTATCCGAACCAGTTCGCCAATGCCGCCGAAGCTATTGACGAGGCTTTACAGAGAATGGGCCTTACATACATTGATCTGATGCTTCTCCATCACCCCGGGGAAAATGATGTACACGCCTATAAAGCAATGGAGCAGGCCGCAGCTGACGGGAAAATACGCTCTGTCGGGTTGTCAAACTGGTATGTGGAGGAACTGACCGAGTTCCTGCCGCAAGTGAAAGTCACCCCTGCATTGGTGCAAAATGAAATACATCCCTATTACCAGGAAAATGATGTGATTCCCTTTATCCAGGATTTGGGCATTGTCGTACAGGGCTGGTATCCGCTGGGCGGACGCGGGCACACAAGTGAACTGCTGGGGGATGAAACCATCTCTGCGATTGCCGCAGCCCATGGTGTGTCCTCTGCGCAGGTCATTCTGCGCTGGAATCTGCAAAAGGGTGTTGTGGTCATTCCAGGTTCCGGCAATCCGGAGCATATCAGGGAAAACCTGGATCTTTTTGGATTTTCGCTCTCAGAGGAGGAGATGGAGCGGATGAATGCCCTCGACCGGAGGGAGAAGCATGATTGGTATTGAGGGCGCCTGACTGCGGCGGCACTGGAATTTAAAGCGCTGGTGGAACGGATCTAAATTGAAGAAATAGCATAAAGCATGCAAAGAAAGTAAGGACAGGTATGGCGCAGGCCATACCTTTTTCTTTGCTGCGGAATACTGATTATCTGAATCCCAGTAGGAACAGCCGGTCATCTGTTATCATGAAACCGTGAAACCTTAGATGGTGATATTCCCTTTTGCTCCCGGTATACCTTACTGAAATAAAACGCATCTGAGAATCCGCATAATTCTGCAACCTCCCCCACTGTATTTTCTCCGTTCAGAAGCATGTTTTCCGCCTGGTTAAGTCTTATGGTGGTGATATATTGCCGAAAGGACATACCTGTCTGCTGTTTAAACAAATTGCCGAAATAGACAGGGCTTAAATCCACGATCCTGGCGGCGTCGGAAAGCTTCAGCGACTGATTGTAATGGACAGCCACATATTCCATAATCTTTCTCACCCGGAAATCAGTTATTCTGTTTTCCTTTTTCGTATAGAGAAGCTGATAAAATTCTTCTAAAATGAGCAGAATGTAGGCCTGGGCATGGAGCCTGCAGCCAGGCTTTTTTAATAAAACAGCCTTTTGGATTTCGTCATACAGAAAGGAGAGATCCGGGTGGTTCCCAATCCTGCAGATGAGTGGAAAGGGCAGGGAAAACGGCGCCCCTTTGGGAGTGTGGACGACGATATTCAGGCATTGGCTTTCAATAAGGCGGTTCGGAAAGGTTTTTGCGCTTCGTTTGCTTCCGTGCGGGATACAGATCAAATCTCCTGCCGACACGGGATAAACTTCATCGTTGACAGAATATTCGGCCTCACCGCCCAGGATATATGTAACATCCGTAAAGTCAATAATACTCTGCGGGATAGTCCATTCCGGAGTTGGATACCGGTGGTTATAGTAAATTAAATCGACAGTAAACTCATCGTTATAAGCATTATCTATATTGAAATCTGAGTGGGTGTGCGGGAGAGGGTAAATTATTCTTCTCATATAAATAAATACTCCTATCGATTATTTATTTTTTACAGTATAACATTATATGATAAAACGGGCAATGATAATTACAAATTATCTTTACTTTTTCTATGTCCATATATATTCCTTTTTGATATAATTCGAATGTCCTTGAGAAAAAAATGATAAATAGTGCACAAATGAAATTATGAAATGGAGGCATGGTTTATAAAAATATGTTGTAAAAACAGATATGCGTATAAAAAGTTCGTGCAATATTTTATGGAAAAAAGAGGAGGATATGATGGGAAAGGATATAAAAAAGACATTGGTGAAGGCGTGGAATTATAAATGGATTTATCTGATGCTTTTGCCTGTCGTTGTTTATTTTCTGGTATTCCGATATGCGCCGATGTACGGGATTACCATTGCGTTTAAGGACTACAACATTTTCAAGGGGATTTTCGACAGCCCCTGGATCGGATTTAAAGTTTTTGAAAAAGTTTTTGCAAATAAGAATTTCTGGCTTGCCATTAAAAATACATTTGTTCTGAATCTGACATCACTGGCAGTCAGTTTTCCGTTGACTATTATTGTTTCCCTGATGCTGAACGAGCTGGGAAGTGCAAAATTCAAGAAGGTAACGCAGTCCATCCTTTACCTGCCGCATTTTGTATCATGGGTGGTTGTTGCCGGAATAGCGACCAATATGTTTGCCCTGCAGAACGGAACGATTAATATGCTTCTGCAAAGACTGGGATTTGATGCGATTCCGTTTTTGAGCGAAAAAGGATGGTGGATTTTTACATATATTGTATGCCACGTCTGGAAAGAAATAGGATGGGGGACAATCATATATCTGGCGGCGCTTACCGGAGTTGATGAGAGCTTATATGAGGCGGCTTATCTGGACGGGGCGTCAAGGTTCCAGCGTCTGATTTATATAACACTGCCGAGCATTAAGTCTGTCATAGTAACTATGCTTATTCTTTCTCTGTCCAAGATGATGTCAATCGGCCTGGACGCCCCTCTGCTTCTGGGAAATAACAAGGTGATGGGAGTGTCGGAGGTAATCAGTACTTATACGTACCGGATCGGTATTGAAAAGGCTCTGTACAGTGAGTCAACGGCTATCGGATTGTTTCAGTCGGTTGTAAATATTATTATCCTGCTGGGTGCGGATCGGTTCGCAAAATTAATAGGTGAGGAAGGGATTATATAAGGATGAAGAGCATGTCTGTGAAAAAAGCGGTAAAGAAAAAAATAACGATAGGTACTGCGCTGAATTATCTTCTGATCATTCTTTTGACTTTTGTCTGTCTGTATCCTTTTTTGAATGTGCTGTCCATCTCCTTCAGCGGCTATGATGCGGTGCTTTCCGGAAAGGTTACCTTTTATCCGATTGATTTTTCGATGGAGGCCTATAAGCAGATTCTGGGCAGGAGTACGATCTGGACTTCCATGAGAACGACAGTTATCATCACCCTTTTAGGCACGGCCCTGAGCCTGGTGCTCACTACGTTTGCGGCATACGCGCTGTCCATAAATGATCTGCCGGGCAAAAAGGTGCTCACGGGCATGATCCTGTTCACGATGTATTTCGGGGGAGGTATGATTCCCACCTTTTTGGTGGTAAAGAATGTGGGGCTGTACGATACGCTCGGGGCTCTGTTTATTCCGCAGTCGATCAGTGTATTTAATTTTATAGTCATGAGGACTTTTTTCAGGGAACTGCCTGAAAGCCTGCAGGATGCCGCCCGGATAGACGGAGCCTCCTATATGCAGATCCTTGTTAAAATCATTCTTCCGCTGTCATTGCCGATCATTGCAACCATGGGGCTTTTTTATGCGGTAGGGTACTGGAATTCATATTTTGAAGCATTGATTTATATTCAGGACGTTAATAAATACACCCTTCAGCTCAGGCTGAGATCATTGCTGTTTGGAAGCGAGCTGACCACCAATTCCGCGGATAATATTGCGGGTACCATGGTACTGACGCAGTCCCTGAAAATGGCGATAGTAGTAGTTTCAACGCTTCCGATTCTGGTTGTTTATCCATGGCTTCAGAAATACTTTGTCAAGGGTGTCATGCTTGGCTCTGTGAAAGGGTAAATCTGACCGGAAACGGTCATAAAATATAGATTTACGAAATAGTAGAAAGGGGAAAATTTTATGAAAAAGAAAAAGGTTCTTTCAGGTCTGCTCGCGTTGGCAATGACAGCGTCATTATTTGCCGGATGCGGAAAAGCGGCAGGAACAAGCGCTGAGGGCGGTTCTTCCGCGGAGGCCGGCGGAAACGAGGCTGCGGCCGCAAGTGAAGGGGCGGGAGAGGAGCAGGCATCCTCCAGTGGTTATCAGACTACATATGGTTCGAAGCAGTTTGATAACGTAACGATTCAGGTTGAATTGTTTGACCGGGAAAATGCGCCTTCAGGGTCAACCATTACGGACAACAAATGGACGAATTATGTACAGGAGGAAATGAAAAAGGTCGGCATTAATGTTGAATTCATTGCTGTTCCCAGATCAGACGAAATTGACAAGATGACCAGTATGATGGCGGGCGGGATTGCCCCTGATATTGTATTGACCTATACCTATTCCAAAGCGAAAGATTATTATGATCAGGGAGGCGTATGGGATCTGTCGGAGTTTGTTGACGGTGAGGGACAGGCTGCCAACTTAAAGAAATATCTTGGGGAAAGCGTCATTGATATGGGAAGAACGAACGGGAATGAGCTGTATGGAATCGTGGCCAGACGTGCAACGACCGCCCGCAGTAACTTCTTTGTCAGAAAGGACTGGATGGATGCCCTCGGCCTCAGTGTGCCGACCACGGTTGACGAGCTGTATAATCTGGTTGAACAGATGACTAAAAACAATCCGGACGGAAGGACGGATATCATCGGAACCACGGCATGGGATGACGGCTATTTCCTTGCGGCGTTTTCAAAGCTTGCGTCGGATCCTCTGCAGTCCCTTATTTCCTGTAAGCTTACAAGGGATTACTATGATGAAGGAATGAAGGAGTTCTACCGTTTCAGGAATAAGCTTTATAACAACGGCCTGGTCCATCCTGAATATTATGCACTGCCCACGGATGACTATATCAGTTATATTGTAAACGGCAATATGGCAACGTTTGAAGATCATGTGGGTGCTAATATCGATTCCCGGTTAGGCTATGCATTGCCCACATTGAGAAAGAACTACCCGGATGCTGATCTTGTGGCAATCCCTCCTCTGAAGAATATCTGGGACAACAAGCAGTATTCCACCACATATTCGGAAGGCGGCCTGATCGCGTTCTGCCCTAAGACGGCAGATGAAGAAACAGTGGAGGCCTGTGTTACCTATCTTGACTGGATGTGTACAAAAGAGGGCGGCTTTACTCTTTATCACGGTTTTGAAGGGGAACATTTTGAATATGATGAAGACGGGGTTCCTGTTGTTATCGACCCTGATTATAACACCGCTGATAAAGACTGGATTCGCGGAGACCTGTTCCTTACAGGCAATGCGGGTTATTTTGAGACAGTGGATGACTTCAATAAAGCGACTGCAAAGCAGTATCCCGGGTATGAAGATCATTTCATCGCAGATCAGGAATATGCTTTAGTGGGAGACCACATTGAGGATATCGATGATTCCCTTTACACATCTCCTTCACAGGCTAAGCTTGCAGCGGATATCAACCTTGTCAGGGATGAATGGCTGGTAAAAGTCATAACATGTCCGGAGGGTGAATTTGAGGCTAACTGGGATTCCTTTATGGCGGCATTGAAGGATGCGGGTGTTGAAACGGTAAATGAAGAACGTACCGCTTATTTCAGCAATAAATAAAAACAGATTATTGAAGCCCGGAAGAGAACGGCAAAATGAAATAATGCAGCTGACGGTGCGCCCGATTCATTTCCGGGCGCACCGTCTTACGAATGGTTACAATATGAGGTGGACTATATTATGAAAACAGATTATTTTGAAGAAATTCGGAATGGAAAGAAAAAATCAACAGCGTATCTGGAACATATTGTAAAAGGCGGGGAGTCGAATAAGTATCTGAAGTATGATTTGATGAATAATTTTCAGACGGTTTATTTTGAACTGGCGAGGCTTGAGCTTTTAAACAGAGGAATTAAAACCGGGCCGATTCATCTTCCCTATATCAGACAGTCGCTTTACCGGGTAAATGAAAGGTTGGACTGCGGTGATTTTGTGATACCGGCTTTTCTGACCATATTATACCGTTACCGGGATTCCTCTCTTTTGACGGAGGAGCTGCTGCAAGAGCTGGAGGATGCTGTCCTCAACTTTAAATATTGGATTGATGAGCCAGGCGAGGACATCCACCTGCCCTGCTATTTTACGGAAAACCATCAGGTTTTATTCCATTCTATTGAGTATCTGGCAGGTCAGCTTTACCGTGACAGGATTTTTACCAATAATGGAGAAAACGGAGAGTGGCACAGAGAGCATGGCCGCACCTATTTGAAACGATGGCTTACATGGAGGAAGCGCTTCGGCTTCTCTGAGTGGCTGTCAAACGGGTATTATGCGGAGGATATGCTGGGACTCCTGATATTATCCCAGCTTGCTGAAGAGGAGGAAATACGCAGCCAGGCGGAGGGGCTGACAGAGCTTCTGTTCTTTGATATTGCCGTACATTCCCTGAAAGGAAATTTCTGCGCGACAAACGGAAGAATGTACAATGCTCCTACTATGAATCCGGATTTCTCTTCTGCGAATGCGATGGCGGCAGAACAATGGGGAAAGGGCTATGTGGACGGAGGGCTGGAGCCTGCGGCGATCCTTCTGGCGGTTTATGATTACCAGTGCAGTGACGTTATTTGTGAGATTGCGCTGAATCCGCCTGAAGAATCAGAAAACAGGCAGAGAATGAGCCTGAATGTGGAGGATTCCGAGCGATATGGCATCGATCCGGCTGATTTTGATAATATTATGCTGTACTGGAGCCTGCATACCTTTTATCACCGGTCGGTTATAAATAATTCCAGAAAATTCTGTCCGGAGTGGTATAATATAGATGCGGCGGTTACGGCTAATTTGGAAAAATTCAGGATGTGCGATGCGGCGGGGGTATATACGGACCCCGATCCCAATTCATCGGCGCTGACCCAGGTGGAGATTTACTCCTATAAAACGAAGGATTATATGTTAAGCTGCGCCCAGAATTACAGGAAGGGAAGAGGAAACTTTCAGCAGCATATCTGGCAGGCATCCTTAGGCGGACGGGCTATTGTGTTTGCAACCCATCCCGGTTCCGGGGAATATAAGGGAAGGCCCAATTATTTTGTGGGGAACGGCTGTATGCCGAAGGCGGCCGCATACAAAAATGTGCTGATCTCCATTCACCGTATTCCGGCGGACAGCGCGCATGGCCTCTGTACGCATGCTTATTTCCCGCAGCGGGAATTCGATGAGGTTGTAATGAAAAACGGCTGGATTATCGGAAGGAAAGAAGAAGGATACGCAGCGCTTTACTCTCTGAAAAAGGGATGGTGGAACGATAAGGATCCGGAATTATTCCGCTCTGTTTATAAGGACAGCTGGGAAGAGGAGTTCGAAAGGGCACTTCCCTATGATTACTGGGTTCCGGGCCATGCCAATGTATGGATCTGTGAAATGGGTGATCAGAAAACCTACGGCAGCTTTGAAAGGTTTGCGGAGGCGGTGTCGGCGTCGCATATTGAAGGAGACACATTTGACATCCGTTATCAGTCGCCGTCCCTTGGACTTGTCACGTCCGGATGGGATAAGCCTTTTACTGTGGATGGCCGTGAGATTAAGTTGGATCATTATAAGAGATATGATAATCCATACTGCCAGGCGGAATTTGATACAAATGAGTATGTAATTTCATATCATGGAAAAACGATGACAGTGGATTTCAATGGTAAGGAGATCAGATAAAATGAGGAAGCTTCCCTATTTCGATCCTGAATGGAGTATGGCAGAGGATACCGGAACACTTGAATCCCGGCTGTCGGTAATCGCAGACCGGTACGTGGGGGCGAATCCGCCTGCAGCCTTCCGGGTGCGTGCGGTCAGTACGGAACAGTTTAAACAAACATCTGATGGAAGCTGGAAGATTGATCTGGCTTCTGCATCAGGAGCCGGCACGGACGGATATTCCATAGTCGGCGGCATGCTGATGAGCGGCCTGGAAAAAACGGTGACGATAGGGATTTCCTGCTTTTCCCCGACAGAACTTTATTTGAATGAAGGGCTGTTATTCCGGTCGACGTTTACGGATGAAATAAATCAGGAGCTGTGGCATTCGATTGATGCGGAGCTGAAACCGGGAAGAAATATGATTACTGTGATATGCAGAAGGACGGCTGCCGGTTTCGGCTGTCAGCTTTCCCTGCCTCGGACAGCGGTTTTGTCTCCGCTGAGAGGAAGACAAGGGCAGGCAGGATGGGTATGGTCGGATCTGCTGGAGACAAAGCCTGTGTGGGGGAACGGCACAGCGGAAGGCCTGGATTGGGATTCGGCAGAAGCAGACAGGATTCACTGGAACCCGGATGCGGAAAAAGAAACGATTGGAGCAGCCACTCCGCAGCAGCGGATATTTCCTGAAGAAGAAGGATACTGTATTGCCTGGTGTAAGCTGAGGACCGGAGCGGGAGGGGACGATGCGTATTCCTTGGTAATTGAGAGTTTCGGGCATAATAAAGTATATCTGGGAGGAAAACTGCAGCTTGTGTGTGAAACGGGAACCCATGCAATTGCTGTCCCGCCATGCTGCAGTATGGATTTGACGGTTATAAGCAGGTGCGGCGGAACGGCTTATGGCGCTGTGGTGCAGGTAAAAGGCTGTGAGCTTCTTCCGCCGGGGCAAATAAATGGAACGGATGAAAGCTGGGTTTATGCGGGATGCTTCGGGTCAGAGGCGGAAGCAGAAAGGGAAGGGCTGTTTAATCTGTTGACTATGCCGGGCGGAAAACGCTGGCTTCTTGACAGAAAAAATATGTGCCTCCGTACTTTTTTTGAAGGCTCTTACGGTGATAAGTATTGGGTCAGTCAGGGAGGAAGCGCTTTCGGAAGATGGGATTATCCGCTTGGGGTAACACTCTTTGGCCTGCTCAGGACGGCAGTGAGCCTGGGAAAGGAAGAACTTAAAAGCTATGTGGAGCATCATATAAAAACGTGTGTAACCTTGTATGAATCAGCGGTTCTTGATAAAGATCTGAACGGCGCTCCGGCATATGATCAAAATTTAGTGAGGCTGGAATGCCTGGATGACTGCGGTTCCATGGGGCTTGCCATGCTGGAAAGCTATAAGCTGGATCCGGATGAAGGATATTTGGAAATCGCCGGCCGGATAAGGGAATTTATCGTTCATAAGCTAACAAAGCTGGAGGATGGAACCTTTTACCGCCCTGCCGCCGGTCCGCATGGTACAGCAACAATCTGGGCCGACGATTTATATATGAGCACGCCGTTTTTAAGGTGTTTTTATGATATAACCGGCGATACGGAGGCGCTGGAGCTGGCTGCCGGGCAGTTCCTGAAGTTTTCCTCTTACTTATTTTTGCCGGAGTCAGGTGTGTTTTCCCATGTTTATGATCTGGACAGGAAATGTGCGACGGGGATTCCGTGGGGACGCGGGAATGGCTGGGTATTGTTTTCACTGTCGTATTTTCTGGATGGACTGACAGAAGAACTGGAGAATTATAATGAGCTCATGAAGCTTTTCCTGACGCTGAGCGGTTCTTATCGAAGGCTCCAGGGAGAGAAAGGATTGTGGCATCAGGTGCTTACGGATTCCTCATCTTATGAAGAAGCTTCCTGCACCGCTATGTTTACATATGCTTTTTCCAAAGGCGTTAAGAATGGGTGGTATGGGGAAGAGGCGTTCCTTTACAGAGAAGCGGCGGAGAAAGGATTTAAGGGACTGACGGAATACTGTATTGATAAAGACGGGTCAGTCTACGGAGTGTGTAAGGGCTCGGGATTTTCATTTACGAAGGAATATTACCGAGATGAATTGTTTTGGGTAGTGAATGATAATCATGGGATTGGGATTGTCCTGCTTGCAGGGAATGAATTGCTGGATTTGGAGAATAACAGGTAAGGAAGGAAAGAGGCCGTCTCGTTGAATCAGCGAGGGCCTCTTTCTGTTTATCAGTCTGTTTTTTATTTGATTTGCGTCACATAACGCCCTGCATTTCTCCCGGCTTCCGCCCCGACCAGATTGTAGCCTTCCTGACAGTAATGAAATTCATCCTTCATGAGTCCCCGTTCAGCAAACGAGGCAAACTGACGGCTTACCATAATTATATCAGGTTCCTGCTCCGCCAATCGCAGCTGAGCCTCCTGAACAGGAAGGTAGAGATCCGGATCATCACGGTGATTACCGATTTGAATCAAAAAGCATTTCTCTATCCCGCATTCTTTCTGAAAAGCCTGAATTATGTCAGCGGTCTGTATTCGGTACACTTCCGGATTCGTATGAAGATCCCCATCCGTGCATCCTTGGCACCACACCATAAAACGGTGTACGATCAGAATCCCTTGCTTCTTAAGGAAGGCTTCGCAGCGCTTCATCCGGCATACCGCATCCCGATAGTAAGGAGTCCCGGGGAGCCATTCTGCGATGGCGGAACCGCCTTTGGAGCAGGACACGCCGACAACCGGAACTTTGGTTTCTTCAACATAAGCATTGACAAATGCTGATACCATAGATCCGGTTTTCATTCCGGGTTCATATACACCGGCGATATTATTTTCTTCTTTTCCGAAGGGTTCTGTCAGCGGGAACAGACAATCCGGGGCAGTAACGGCACGGTATTCATATCCGGTACCATCCGGCACTGCCGGGGCCTGTTCGGCAGTTCCCCTTCCGGCCATATTACTCTGGCCCATAAACATGATCAGATGTATTTTTTCTGGAGTCATATAATCTACCTTATGAAGCTAAATCAAATATTTTATTTATCTGCGGGATACAATCAGCGTCAGAGTGGAAGATCACTTCAATGGTTTTGTACGAAGCCAGAGATATCACTCCCAGGATGGATTTCGCATCCACAACGCGGCTCCCGTATTTGGCATCCACATCAAAATCCAGCTTGTTTACCATATTGACGAACTGAATAATCTGCTGAGTATTCTGAAAAGTTATAAATTTATGTTCCATAACCAATTCCCCTTTATACCATTTTCCTTTTGGTGATAAACTTAGTTTAACACTTTTCTGGAAAAAGAGAATGTATAAAAACGAGGAATATATGGAAAAAACAGACTTTTTTGTGGATACAAAGATATTGGATACAAAAAAATATTGCATGTGTGGGGAATAATATTGGTAAAATCAGATTGCACCTGGAATTGCGGAGATTACCACCGCGCTGTCGCATCTGCTTAAATATATAAATCGGAAAAATGTGAATTTAATGGCTGATTTTGCTGTAAAAATGTGAAATAACTTTATTGAAAAAGTCAGAAAAATGTGTTATGTTATATGTGGATTAAAAAGGGTGGTGATAATTTTGAAGCGTAATGCAATTGAGGATTTGATAAAATGGAAATCCAGTGAAGAACGCAAGCCGATGGTGTTAAAAGGTGCAAGACAGGTTGGCAAGACATGGCTGATGAAGGAGTTTGGAAAGAATTATTATAATAGCTATGTTTATTTCAACTTTGATGAAGAAGACGAACTCAAGTCTATTTTTGAGGTAAATAAAAATCCTTATAGAATTATTGAACTGTTGTCCATGATTGCCGGAGAGAAGATTATTCCAGGTGAAACTCTGGTTATCTTTGATGAAGTCCAGGAATGTCCGGAAGCATTGAACTCTCTGAAGTATTTTAAAGAAAAAGCAAACGATTATCATGTGATTGCCGCCGGAAGCCTTCTTGGAACACTGCTTGCAAAGCCGAAGTCATATCCGGTAGGCATGGTCAATCTTCTTGACATCTTCCCGTTGACATTTGATGAATTCCTGGAGGCGCTTGATGAGCCCTTATATGCCTACTATTGCAGTATTGAAAAGGAACAGCATATTGAGGAAATATTCCATAATCGTTTACTCGAAGCCTATAACTATTATCTCATTATTGGCGGTATGCCTGAATGTGTTACATCATGGGTTAAGTATAAGGATCCGGCCAGGATAGCCCGGATACAAAGAGAACTCATAGAGGTCTATGAGAACGACTTCTCAAAGCACAACGGAAAGGTCAACAGCGGACGCATCCTTATGGTGTTTCGAAGCATTGCCTCTCAGCTTGCAAAGCCTAACGAGAAGTTTATGTACGGTGCTGTCCGCGAAGGCGGGAGAGCCAGAGATTTTGAGGAAGCGATTGAATGGCTTGTTTCTGCAGGAATGATAAACCGTGTGTATAATGTCTCCAAGATGGAACATCCGCTTTCTGCTTTTGACAAGCTGGATAATTTTAAGCTTTTTGTCTTTGATACCGGACTTCTCAAGCATATGGCCGGATTGGACAACAGTGCGATTCTCTTAAAAAATGATTATCAGTTCAAAGGGCCGCTAACTGAGAACTATGTCCTGCAGCAGCTTCGAGGACAATTTGATATTGAGCCGAGATATTATTCCGACAAGAACAGTGAGATTGACTTCATTATCCAGCATGGCACTGAAATCATTCCCATTGAAACAAAGGGAGGAGAGGATAAATCTGCGCCGTCTTTTAAACGTTATATAATAGAGAAAAAGCCTGAACATGCTATTCGCTTTTCTAAGCGTGGTTACCTCAAAAATGGTCTGATTACCAATATGCCGCTATACCTTGCGAGAAAAATGAGAGACCTTCTTGATTGATAAGAAAACCGGATAATGCGATTATCAGATGTTGATACCATATCACATATATCACTTTTCCTTAATGAAAAAGATACAGTCAGCTCCGTTTGGCAGTATCTTTTTTTTATTATTGCACAATACTAAATCTACTTACTCAAACTTCGCACATGCCCCTGTCCCTACCGGCCCCTGTTTTCGTGGCGTCGGCCCGGTTTGGAACCCCTTCCCTCTGCACCGGCCATGCAGGAATCCTTAAAGGGGACGCTTTCGCTCGGATAAACACGCAGCGGTACTAAGGCCGCAAAATACGCGGCCTAAGGACCGGCGAGTTTATACGCCCCTTACAGGA
>NZ_MPDJ01000019.1:8915-37112 GCF_001881565.1 Eisenbergiella tayi | reverse complement strand
GTCCTACCGGATCCCGGGTCGGGCTTTGGGTCGGGGCCGCATTGTCCCGATAAATCCGCTCCTTTTTCCGCCTGTCTCTTGTACCCATCTTGCTGTGTGTAAGGGCCAGGGCCTGCCCCGTGGCTCCTGCCGTTCGCCTGCTGCCCTGCGGCCTTCCCCTGTGGGACAGCGCCCGGCAAGGATTCCTGTAAGGGGCGTTATAAGCACGCCGGTCCTTAGGCTGCGTCCTGTGCAGCCTTAGTACCGCTGCGTGATTATCCGAGCGAGAGCGTCCCCTGCAAGGAACCTTGCCGGGCGCTGTCCCACAGGGGAAGGCAGCAGGGCAGCAGGAGAACGGCAGGAGCCACGGGGCAGGCCCAGGCAGCGGCTGAAGGCTGTACGGTTACTGCTTATCAGCATCCCACCATGATTTTGTTTGCCATATCTTTTCCAATGGCTACCCTGGAATCTTTAACATTCACAATCATGCTGCCGTTCATTTCAGATACAACCGTTACGACACCGCCGGCCACAAACCCCAGATTTTCCAGGAATCTTCTGGTTTCCTCTTTTCCGCCAACCTTGCGTATTACATTCGGTTCGCCCGCATTCACCAAAGTCAATGGCATAAGCTTCATCCTCTTTCCTTTTTGATTTTGAGAATTGTTTTCATTACCTGTCTCTTCTTGGTTAGTATATGCTAACTTCCATTAGTTGTCAATATTCTTATTGATAGTTTTTTCTCAACAGCGGGCAGATAAAAAGTCCTGCACAGGAACCTTGCAGCGCAGCAGCCCACGCAGAAAGACCGGGAGAGGAAACCAGGCGGCAGAAAGAACAGGGACAGGCCGCGCCGGACTTTTTTATCTGTATACGTTTCCTGGGGTATGGAAAATGCATTGCTATTTGCAGGGAAAAACTATATAATTACAAAAACAAATTCGCGGCACAGACAGGGAGAAAAGGCATGGATCGGCAAATGGGGGAAATATTAAGGAAACAGGAGCAGCAGGAACAAAAGGCGTATCGATCTGCAGAAATGCTGGTCGATATGATGCGGTCTGATTTCGTAAACAGCACTGAGGTTCTTTCCATGCTGGATCAAAATGCTGCCCATCTGCCTGAACTTTTCCGCTTGACAGACGCTCCGGTATGGCCCTTTGACGGAAAAAGCATTCCGATCCGCCGCTCGGAACAATTTGCTGCGGCCAAGCACACGCTGTGCCAGATACCGTACTTCCACAGCCACGATGGCTGCGAACTGATCTATGTATTCCGCGGCTGCTGTAAACAGCACTTTATTCCGGCCGATACCACTCTTGTTCTGCGGGAAAAACAGGCTTGCCTCGTGCATCCGGGCGCCATTCATGCAATAGAGCGGTGTCATGAGTAGGACATTATTCTGAAATTTATGATTCCATCCTCTTTTTTTGAGGAAACAGGCTCTCCCGCTGTCAGTATACCGGGAACACCTGTTACCGTATTTGACAGGTGTTCCCCAAAGGTTGACTTTTATATGCAGACTCTGCTCGTTGAGGCATGTACCCGGTGTGCGTTCTGGCAGCAGGCCGTACACAGTTATTTGATCTTGCTTTTCATTGAGTTAACCCGAAGACAGGCGGAGCCCTCCGGCGAACTATCAGCGCGGCTTAACTCCTATCTTTCCAGCCATTTACGGGATGCCACATTAAGCGGCTTTGCCGCCTCCATCGGTTATAGCGCCGATCATGCCGGACGGCTTCTCCGAATGGAAACCGGGAAGAATTTTTCCCATGCGGCTGCGGCGGTAAAGATGCAGGCTGCAGCGGAATTACTGGCCCGGACCGATGACCCGATAGAGACTATAGCCTATACTCTGGGATATACCTCCCCATCCGGCCTGTATAAGCAGTTTGAACGCATATACGGCATGCCGCCAGGCAGTTACCGTAAGCTGTGGAACCATCAGGCAACATGACGGATCAGGATAGAAAGCTGCCCGCCCGGGATAAAGACATCGGGCGGGCTCTTTTTTATAATAGGAATAAAATTGACCGCCGGGAGGACGACTGATGAAAAGCAAGACAAAGAATCGATTGACGGAATCGGAAATACACGCATTAGTGAAGCTGCATTTTGGGTGTGAGCCGGAAGAAATCCGGGAACTGAAGGGAGGAATGTTCAATGCGATCTACCGTATGCGGTTATCCTCTTCCGGACGTGACGTAGTGCTGAAAGCAGGGGTTATCCCCGGCACTCCGCTGTTGAGTTACGAACAGGATATCATGCCGGTTGAAGTTGCATGTTACCGTCTGATTCAGGAGCAGACATCCGTACCTGTGCCGGAAGTACTGGCCTTTGATTTCAGCAAACGGCAGATTGCAGGCAATTATTTTTTTATGACGGCATTGGAGGGCGTTCCTCTTTCCGATGTCATAAAGAAACTGCGCCCGGACGAGATAGCTCATATCCGGGAACAGCAGGCAGAATATCTGGAACAACTGCATCACATAGAGGGACCATATTTCGGATATTTTACAGAAGATTTATCCCGTCAGTATGCCACATGGGAAGAAGCCTTCCGGGCAATGTTCCGCCAGCTGTTACAGGATGCCCATACGCATAACATACGCCTGCCTTACAACAGGATCGAAGCCGCACTGCGCAAAAATGCCTCACTTTTGACAGAACCAAAAAAGCCCTGCCTTGTGGAATTCGACTGTCATGAAGGCAACATTTTTGTAAAGGATACCGGACATGGTTATGAAATCGAAGGCATTCTGGATTTTGAACGCTCCTTTTGGGGAGATCCTTTCGCGGATTTTCCGGCCGCATTCGTCTTTACGGATGATGTCCGGCGTGAAAAGGCTTTTCTTGCGGCCTATCTGAAGGCAAGCCGCCGTACCGCCTACACGGCTGCAGATGCGCGGCGCGGCCAACTGTACCGCCTTTACCTGATGACCATAATGGCTTCGGAAGTCTTTCGTTACGGTTTCTTCTATGGGAAGCTGCAGGGACTGTGGGCGAAGGTTCAAATACGCAAATGCCTGAAAACCCTTAGTCAAGCCGATCACAGTGAGGATTGAAATGAAAACCAAACCCAGGATACGGCAAAACAAAGACAAACTCTCTTACATGGAAAACGCCCCCGTAGGACAGTTGATATGGGAAATGTCGGCTCCATCCATCGTTGGGGTTCTGGCCTATAACGCCTACAATTTATTTGATACCCTATTCATCTCTCAATGGGCCGGAACCGCCGCCGTAGGAGGCGTAAGCGTATCTTTCCCTTTCTTTCTTTTTCTGTCCGCTGTTTCCTCTACGGTGGGCAGCGGAGCGGCATCTGTTATTTCACGGGAGCTTGGCCGGCAGAATATGGAACGGGCGGCGAAAACCGCTGCGAATGCCTTTATGCTTTTTTATGCTTCGGCACTGTTTGTTACTGTGTTTGGTCTGCTGTTTTTGGATGAGCTTTTACATATGATCGGCGTGACTGAAACACTGATGCCCTATGCAAAGCAATATACCGGAATCATACTGATCGGCGCGGTAACAAGCACCGGATTTTCCAGTTTGATCCGGGCCGAAGGCAGCAGCCGTTATGCCATGTTAATCTGGGTTATCCCTCTGTCCGCGAACATCCTGTTAGATTTGCTATTTATATTCGGCCTTAAAATGGGGGTTGCCGGGGCGGCTCTCGGAACGGTGCTGTCTCAGTGTATTTCGATGGGAATGAGTTTCTATTATTTTTTCCTGTCCGGCAGGAGCCGGCTGCACATTCAATTGAAGCACTTCCGTCCTGACATGACGCTGCTTCGGGAGATTGTTTTTATCGGCTTTCCTTCCTTTTTACAGTTATCCGGCACAAGCTTTTCCCTGATCGCAGCCAACCGGTTTCTCAAACAGTATGGGGACGATCTAGCAATCAGTGTTTATGGACTCGTCAATAAGATTGACGTATTCTTCCGCTTTCCGGTCAGCGGCCTGATACAGGGTATCCAGCCAATTATCGGCCAAAACTACGGGGCGGGAAAAAGAAACCGCGTCCGGGAAATTATGAAATTGTCAGGTGTCGTTACGGCAGCGTATGGAATTCTTATCTGCATGATAACCGCCTTCTGTTCCCCGCAGTTAATGCGGGTGTTCACTTCGGACAGTGACGTCATTACACTCGGCAGCCATGTACTGCCTCCGGTCATGACGGAGATGCTGTTCCTCGGTATGCAGTCCCTGCTGACCTGTTATTTTCAGGCCACAGGCCGCAAAGCAGTATCCTTTCTGCTTGTATTCTGCAATCAGTTTCTATGCTTTATTCCTGCCGCATGGATTTTGGCAGCGCTGTTCGGCCTTTCCGGGATCTGGTATGCTTTTCCTGTATCAGCGGCATTTTCTCTGGGTATCACCGTCTGTATTTCTTTATGGGCACAGCCTCTGTATGGGAAATTCCGGCAAATGCATCATAATTCGTAATTGCATTTGCTGTTCCATCTGATATATGCTATACTAACTTCAATTAGTTTACAATAATAAGCTGCTTTACAAAAAGAATTGGAGGTGAGTAGTTTGGCAGTAGGGGAATCCTCCGAAAATTATCTGGAGACTATATTAATACTCAGCAAAGCGCATCCGGTGGTCCGCTCCGTTGATATTGCGGAAGAATTGGGCTTCAAGAAATCAAGTGTCAGCGTAGCCATGAAAAACCTGAGAGAGCTGGGGCATATCACCGTATCCAAAGAAGGTTTTATCAATCTGACTGCTTCCGGCCGTGAAATCGCCGATATGATTTATGAAAGGCATCAGCTGCTTTCCGCATGGCTTGTAAAGCTCGGTGTAGACGAGAAAACTGCATCCGAGGACGCATGCAAGATTGAGCATGTTATCAGTAAGGAAAGTTTTGAGGCGATTAAGAAACACGTAAATAAGAAATAAACCAAAAGGTATCCCCGGGCGAAAAAAGCGCCTGCGAGATACCTTTTTATGATTGATAATATACCCAAACCAGAGAAAGAACCCGTGCATGCTCTTCCGGCTATCCCTTTTCTTCTGTTTTCAATAATTCCTCCAGGGTATGCCAGCCTAAAACCGCACATTTTACCCGCGCGGGCATGTGGGCAACATCCTGAAGGCATACCGCTTCCTCAAGTTCTTCCAGTTCTTCCGGCGCCGCCTGTCCCTGAATCATTTTCAGGAAAATACCCGTCACCCTTCCGGCCTCTTCCTTTGTTTTTCCAATCACCAAATCAAGCATCATATCCGCCGAAGCCTGGGAAATGGCGCAGCCGTTTCCGTGAAAGGCGCCGTCTGCAACCATTCCGTTTTCTATTTTCAGCTGCAGCACGATATCGTCCCCGCAGCTGGGATTCACCCCTTCCAGTTCCAACTCCGCATCCGGCAGGGTATGCTTGTGAGCGGGGTTCCTGTTATGGTCCAGCAGTATTTCCTGATAAAAGGTTTTATTCTCCATATCCCATTTTCCTCCTTACCTGTGACAGGCTTTCCGTAAAAGCCCTTATTTCTTCCGCTGTGTTATAAAACGAGATGCTGGCGCGGACCGTGGAGGGAACCTTCAGATATTCCATCAGCGGCTGGGCACAGTGGTGCCCCGCGCGTACGGCAATATGATCCGCGTCCAGAATGGAGGCCACATCATGGGGATGGACGTCCTCCACCGTAAAGGTAAGGATCCCGCAGTGTTCCCCGGCATCCCGGGAGCCCAGGACACGGATTCCCGGAATTTGCTCCATCTGTTCCAATGCGAGGGCCGTGAGCCGGTTTTCCCTTTCCTGAAGGGTTTTCCAGCCTATTCCTTCCAGATACCTGATTGCAGCGCCCAACGCCGCGGCTCCGGCTGCATTTACCGTCCCGGCCTCAAATTTATGGGGAAGAGGCGCATATACGGCATCATATCTTCCTACCCGTTCTATCATTTCCCCGCCTGTGAGAAAGGGCGGCATATCCTGAAGCAGTTCTTCTTTTCCATAGAGGACACCTATTCCCATGGGCGCCATGAGCTTATGTCCGGAAAATGCGAGAAAATCCACATCCAGCTCCTGAACGTTTATGGGAATATGCGGCGCGCTCTGTGCGGCATCTGCCACCACTACGGCGCCGTGCTCATGAGCGATGCGGACGATTTCCTTTATAGGGTTCTCTCTTCCGAACACATTGGAAACCTGTGTGACAGCCGCCAGCCTGGTGCGGGGTGTAAAGGCTTTGCGGATCTGCTCCTCCGTCAGCTCCCCGTCCTGGCCGCACTCCAGGAATTTCAGTTCCGCTCCCGTCCTGCGCGACACCATCTGCCAGGGCAGGAGATTGCTGTGGTGCTCCATGATGCTCACCAGGATTTCATCTCCGGGGCCCAGGCGGTTTAAGCCGTAGCTGTAAGCCACCAGGTTCAGCGCTTCTGTAGTATTTCTGGTAAAAATAATTTCCTCCGCTTTCCCCGCATGAAGAAAGCCCTGCACGCATTTTCTCGCCTTTTCATATGCATCCGTGGCCTCCAGCCCCAGCTCGTACAGGCCCCTTAACGGATTGGCATTCGTTTTTTCATAAAAATTCCTTTCTGCTTCCAGAACACAGGCCGGCCGTTGGGAGGTTGCCGCATTGTCCAGATAAATCAGCTCCTTTTTCTGCTGAAATATGGGAAAATCCTTTCGGAAGTCCTTTTCTTCGTTTCTGTTATCCATTATGGCCTCCTTCTTCCAGATAGGCCTGTACCTTTTCCACCAGGGCTTCATCCGGTATTTTACTGCAGACAGCATCAATGCCCGCCCGGGCCATCATATCGCAGGCTTCTTCCCTGCTCAATCCTCTGGAACAGAAATAGAACAGCTTTTCTTCATCCATACGTCCTGCCGTAGCCCCATGGCTTCCCTGTACCTTTTCTTCTCCGCATAATATCAGCGGGATCGTCCGGTTCACCACTTCATCCCCCAGCAGAAGCACTTCTTCTTTTTCCGCGCCCTCCGCGCCGGCACAGCCCTTTCGAAAATCAATCGTTCCCCGGAAAAGCTTGGATGCGTTATCCCGAAGCACGCCTTTTGCCTCAATCAGGCTTTCCGTCTTCTTTCCGTAATGCTCCGCTGTATAGTTCATATCAAGCTTCTGATTTTTTGTTCCCAGATAGCCTATGGCGGTCTGCATCCGGCTTCCGTCTCCTGCCAGGTTAACGCTGCCGCCCGCGTAGATATTCCTGGCTCCCAGGAAAAGCTGAACCAATTCTATGGAGGCTCCCTCCTCACAGGCTCCTCCCACATCATTCAGGTATCCGTACTCCTTTCCCAGAAGCTGGACCTGTATCAGACGTATCCTGGCGTCCTTTTCGGCATAAAGCCTGGTTTGGAATCCGGCTGTGCCTCCGGCCTGCCGGGCAGAGTCCGCTTCCATAATTACCGTGACGCTGCTGCCTTCTTCCGCATACACATAGGCCGCATACAGGCCATGTTCCCCTTCCTTGCAGGGAAAAGCCAGTTTCACAGGGGCTTCCGGTTTTTCCCCTTTTTTAACCCGGATAATTTCCACCGGAGTGCCGCTTTCTCTTATCAGCTCCTCCATATCCGGCCCCATGCCCGTGGCAATATCCCGGAAACCGGCCTCCACCATTCCGGTGCTCATGCCCCTGATACAGGATATGCCTTCCTTCGGCAGTGTCAGCACAGGTCCGTCCGCCGGTTTGTCCCGGCTAAGCAGGACGGTATCTATATCGGAAAGACTGCTTTCGTTCATGTGCAGCCAGTTCCATGTCCGCACAGACAGTCTGTTTATTTTCATTTCTGTTCCCTGTTTCATTTTTCTTACCTCCTCTCCTGGCACTCTATCCGATGCTGCCCTTCATTTCCAATTGAATCAGGTTATTCATCTCCACCGCGTATTCCAGCGGAAGCTCCTTGGATACATTATCTGCAAAGCCGCTGACTATCATGGCTCTGGCATCCTCTTCCCCGATCCCGCGTGACATCAGGTAAAATACCGCCTCTTCGCTGATTCTTCCTATCTGGGCCTCATGTCCGACATCCGCATCCGGCGTCCGGATGTCCATGGCCGGAATGGTATCCGAGCGGGAATAGTCATCCAGCATCAGGGACTGGCAGGATACAGCCGCCTTGCTTCCGGCTGCGTCTTTTCCCACCACCACTGAACTGCGGAAGGTGCTTACCCCTCCGTCCTTGGAGATGGACTTGGTATTTACAAAGGATGAGGTGTTCGGACCCTGGTGTACCATTTTGGCCCCCGTGTCCAGATTCTGCCCTTTTCCTGCAAAGGTGATTCCGGTAAATTCCGCCCTTGCGCCTTTTCCTTTCAAAATGCTCATGGGATATAAACAAGATACGTGGGAGCCAAAAGAGCCGGAAACCCATTCAATGACTCCGCCCTCCTCCACCACCGCACGTTTCGTATTCAGGTTATACATATTTTTGGACCAGTTCTCAATTGTGGAATAACGCAGCTTCGCGTTTTTTCTCACATACAGCTCCACGCAGCCCGCATGGAGATTGGCAACATTATATTTGGGTGCGGAACAGCCTTCAATGAAATGAAGATCCGCCCCTTCATCCACAATGATAAGCGTGTGTTCAAACTGCCCCGCTCCCGGCGCGTTCAGGCGGAAGTAGGACTGTAAGGGTATCGTTACCGAAACGCCGGGCGGCACATATACAAAAGAACCTCCTGACCACACGGCCCCATGAAGGGCGGCAAACTTGTGGTCATCCGGCCTGACAAGCTTCATGAAATGCTTTTGGACCATCGGAGCGTATTCCCCCTTCAGGGCGCTCTCCATATCCGTATAAACCACGCCCTGGGCTGCCACCTCTTCCCGTACATGATGATATACCAGCTCTGAGTCATACTGGGCTCCCACACCGGCAAGTGATTTTTGCTCCGCCTGGGGGATTCCCAGCAGTTCAAAGGTATTCTTTATTTCCTCCGGCACATTGGACCATTTGCCGCTCATATGGGTATTCGGCCTTACATAGGTCACAATATGCTCCATATCCAGCCCCTCCAGGGACGGTCCCCAGTCCGGCTCCTTCATGCGGTTATATATCTGCAGGGACTGCAGCCTGAAAATTTCCATCCAGGAAGGATCCTTTTTTTTCCTTGAAATTTCTGTGACAATTTCCGGCGTCAGCCCTTCCTGTATCCGGTATACATCCTTTTCGTCGTTCTTTATATCATAAATGCTTCTGTCTATATCATCTACATAGGTTTTTTCTTCCATTACGAACTCCTTTCTTCCTTTTCCCGGAGCAAATTATCCATGGATGGCTTCCCGGCAATATGCTTCAAAGCCCTTCGCATTGATTTCCTCTACCAGGGAGCCATCCCCTGTGGCAACAATGCGGCCATCCACCATGACATGAGTATAATCTACCTTCAGGGCTTCCAGGATTTTGGTGCTGTGAGTGATAATAAGAAGAGAACCTTTCTCATTTTTCTGATATTCCTCAACGCCGCGGGAAACGGTACGCACCGCATCCACATCCAGTCCGGAATCCGTTTCATCCAAAATCGCCAGTGTCGGACGCAGCATGAGCAGCTGCAGGATTTCGGCCTTCTTTTTTTCTCCGCCTGAAAATCCCACATTCAGATCCCTGTCGCCATAGCTTTCTTCCATTTGAAGCACGTCCATCGCCTTCTTCATTTCCCTGCGGAAATCCCAAAGCCGGAGTTTCTCTCCCCTGCGCTGCTCCAGGGCACTGCGGATAAAGCTGCCGAGGGAAATGCCGGGCACCTCAAGAGGATTTTGGAAGGAAAGGAAAATGCCTTCTTTGGCCCTCTTGTCCGCCGCTTCCTCCGTGATGTCCTTTCCGTCAAACCGGATGCTTCCCTGTGTTGCCATATAATTGGGATTTCCCATAAGCGCATAGCCCAACGTGGATTTTCCTGCCCCGTTAGGCCCCATGAGCACATGGGTTTCACCTCTGTTCACCGTCAAATCTATTCCGTGAAGAATCTCTTTGTCCTCCGCACTTACCTTTAATCCATTTATCTGCAATAATTGTTCTGCCATCTGTATCCTCCTTCGCTGTCATGTTCTATAAAAAAATAGGATCCGAACATTTCCTACTATTTTAGTATGAATTGTTCAAATCCTATTATAGTGATTCCTATCGGATTAATCAATATAAGAGAAGCATTATAAATGATAATGTTTCTCATTTTTATAATTACCTGATATTTCCCTATGAAAATGTTTCGAATTCGCAGTATACCAGCTCACTGCCTGAATACGGCGCCGTCTGCTCATGATGTCTTTGAAACGCTGCCCTGGGCCGCAACCTTCTCCATTTTAGACTTAATTGCTTCCGGATCGCCCAGATATTCTTTTTTGATAAATTTTCCTGCTTCATCGAACTCATAGACCAGCGGAATTCCTGTCGGAATATTTACATCGACAATTTCTTCCGGTTTCAGATTCTCAAAATACTGGACAAGCGCGCGGATGGAATTGCCATGTGCGGCAACGAGAACCCTTTTTCCTTCCTTCATGCTTTTCAGGATAACATCATTATAGTAAGGAACTACCCTTTCAATCGTGTCCTTCAGACTTTCTCCCAGAGGAAGGATATCGCCGCTCTGCGATTTTTCCTGACGGTACTGCTCCTGCAGGGCAGGATTGCGCGGATCTGTCTCCTCAAGGAAGGGCGGCGCAATATCAAAGGATCGTCTCCAGATTTTCACCTGATCCTCTCCGTATTTCAGCGCCGTCTCCGATTTGTTCAGTCCCTGAAGGGCTCCGTAATGCCGCTCATTCAGCTTCCAGGTTTTAACCACCGGCAGCCAGCAGCGATCCATTTCCTCCAGAATGTGATCCAGGGTATGAATCGCTCTTTTTAAATAAGAGGTATAACAAAGATCGAAATCATATCCCTGCTCCAGCAGCGTCCGTCCCGCATCTGCCGCCTCTTTTTCTCCCGTTTCAGACAAATCCACATCTGTCCAGCCGGTGAAAAGGTTCTCCTTATTCCAGATACTTTCTCCATGTCTTACTAATACAAGTTTCATAAATAATGACCTCCGTTTCTTTATGGAAAAAGGCCCTGACCAAATGGCAGGGGCCTTTTTTCTTCCTATGTCATATACATGGTTAGCTATAGTTTATTAAACTATATTCCCATACCTTTCTTCTGTCAATCACATTTACCGCTCGTTTTTTCTCAATAGGGGGGGATTCAAGAACTTCCTGTATCCGCGGCCTTCCGGAGCTGCCTGCCCTGCCCTGCTTCCGCCTCCCCGGTATGGCCTGCGGCGCTGCAAGGTTCCTGTGCAGGCACGCTTTCGCTCGGATAAACACGCAGCGGTACTAAGGCTGCAAAGGACGCAGCCTAAGGACCGGCGAGTTTATACGGCCCTTACAGGAATCCTTGCAGTGCCGCAGGCCATACCGGAGGAGGCGGAAGCAGGGCAGGGCAGGCAGCTCCGGAAGGCCGCGGATACAGGAAGTTCTTGAACCGTAAGTAATGAGGCGGAGGTTAGGTGATTGTCTGGAAGGAATTTAATCTGTAGCCTGCTTTTCTTATGATTTCACGGGCTTCCGATTCTGTAAGGGGGTGTTTGGTGTGTAGTGTCGCTGTTCGTTTTCCTGAATCTGCGCGGGCGTAACAGCCTTCCCGGGTGTTGAATGCATTTTCTATGCGGGTACTGCAGTTGCTGCAGGTCATGCCTTCGATTTCCAGTTTGTATGTATGGGGATAGTGGCTTTTTTGTTTGTCTGCAGGCCTGATTTTCTTTATTGTCTCTCCTCCTCCGCCGCAGCAGCCGTGGGATAATCTTTTGGCATAGCTCTTTATGCCGAAAACGCATGCCATTAGTATAATAATACATATAATGCCTGTTGCCATGGATTTCACCTCTTATCCTTTTTAATGATATAATTGATACTTTTTAGAGTGCTTTTCAGTTTTCTGTGTTAGTTTTAACTAACCTGTTATTCATCATATCATCTGTTTTCTTTTCTGTCAATGGGAGGAGGTTATGTTATAAGAGTGACATTGGTGCTGTGGTATGGTCTCGATTTTCAGTTTTAATGCACTCTTTTATCTTCTTGACAAGAATAACAGAGAATGCTAGAATAAATACATTCAAATGTATGTATATGTGAGGTAAGGTGAACTATGGCAAGAAATAAATATCCGGAAATAACAGAAGCCAGAATATTAGATACCGCCACTAAATTATTCCTTGAAAAGGGGTGGGAGGAAACCACGGTTCAGGACATTGTTGATGAACTCGGCGATATCACCCGCGGTGCCTTTTATCATCACTTTAAGTCAAAGGATGATATTATTGACGCTGTTACCACTCGCATGTTTTTAGGCAATAATCCTTTTAAGGCCGTAGAAGAAAACAAGAACTTGAACGGTCTTCAAAAGATCCAATATGTTTTGAAATTTTCTTTGCAGCGTCCGGACACTTTACAGTTCAGCCAGGTAGCATCCAGTGTGCTGCAAAGTCCCATTTACATTGGCAAACAGGTTTTGGACAGTATCAACTCTATGGCACCTTTTTTTACTCAGTATATTATAGAAGGAATAAATGACGGCTCCATACATGTAAAAAATCCAAAGCAAACCGCAGAAACTATGATTTTATTATTGAATATCTGGTTAAGCCCTTTAATTTTTCCTGATACCAAAGAAGATTATATGGAAAAATATGAACATCTGAAATTAATGTATGAAGGCATAGGGCTCCCTGTTTTCGATGACGAAATGCAAATGTTAGTTGAAAAGCTATATGATGGCGTTGCTGCACACCAATAGCTGAGAACTGAATTTTAAGACTGCCGTCTTTCAGGCAGTTTTTTAATAAATATATACATACATTTATATGTATCAAAGGAGAGACTAAATGAACACTAACCTGGCAGTAAGAACGAAAAATCTTTTTAAATCATTTGATGGAAAAGAGGTTATCCATGATTGTACCATGTCTGTTGAAAAAGGGACTATCTATGGCTTTTTAGGAAAGAATGGAGCCGGAAAAACAACCGTATTTAAAATACTCCTGGGATTGCTGAAGCCTACCATGGGGGAAGCCGCCGTTTTAGGAATGGACAGCGTAAAAAACAATCTCGATATTTTAAAACGAACAGGCAGCTTAATTGAAACACCCATTTTCTATGAACATCTGTCTGCTGTTGAAAATCTACAGATTCACCTTGACTATATGGGCACAGCAAATGCAGATATTGAAGGAACACTTGAACTGGTCGGTTTACCGAATATCGGAACACAGGCTGTCTCCACATTTTCTCTAGGCATGCGTCAGCGGTTGGGAATTGCACGTGCGCTGGTGCATAACCCGGAGCTTTTGATTTTAGATGAACCCATCAACGGCCTTGACCCCGTTGGGATTAAAGAAATGCGGGAACTGTTCTGCAGGCTTGTTCAGGAACGGGAAATTACAATTCTGCTGTCAAGCCATATTCTTTCAGAAATGGAACATACCGCGGATCGTATCGGTGTCATTGTTGACGGCATGGTAGTACAGGAAATCGATCCGAGGGAAATAAAAAAACAATATCCGAACGGCATGGAAGATTATTTTTTAGCAGTAACCAATGGAGGAAAAAGAAATGAATAAACTGATATCCCTTGAATTAAAGCGAAACAGCCTGCGTTCCTATCACACCGCAGCATTGATCAGCGCGATCTGTCTGCTTGCACTTTTATATCTTTTTGCTGCAATTCCCAAATTAGACGGGACGGAAACAGGCCTTGATATGTTTATGACCTACCGCAGCCTTATCGGAATCACAAATATCATAGGCATGGTAATATTCGCGGTCCTTTCCGCCGTAATGTCCGCCAGGTTTATTGTGGAAGAATATGCAGGAAAAAGGGCAGTTCTGCTGTTTTCCTATCCCGTCGCCCGCCGCAGTATTATTTCTTCGAAAATCGGAATGGTATTTTTCTATACGGCAGCCGCCATGTTTTTATGCGGGGCAATTGTATACGGCATCTTTTTTGCCACCGAATCAATACTACCCCTATGTGCGGAGCCATTGAGTGCAGAAACCATTGTTTACAGCCTCTTCTCTCTTATCTGTTACTCTCTGCTCGCCGGGATAATGGGCATCATCGCCCTGTGGTTTGGCTTTGGAAGGCATTCCGTTACGGTTACCATTGTAGCGGCTGTTATTATTGCAGTCATCTCCTGTCAGATAATGGCTATGACAATGACCTCTCTCGCCGCCTCCCTCCTTTTCCTTGCAGCCGGAGGAATCCTTGCAGTCATCGTGATTAAAAATCTCATAGATCAAGTAGAAAAAATGGAAGTGTGATAAAAGGATGAAAAAAGAATTTGAAGAAGAATATGTTGAAATAAATGGCATTGCACATTTTTTACTGCACTATCCCAAAGCGTCCGATGCCCCGGTTCTGCTGTATCTGCACGGCGGTCCCGGCAGCATGGAATCGCTGTTCGCCTATGAGCTTGATAAGGTATGGGGCGATATGTTCACCCAGGTACACTGGGATCAGCGCGGAGCAGGCAAAACACTTCTCAGGAACAAAAAGCTCGGTATGCCGGAAACAATAGAACAGATGCTGGATGACCTGCATGGCATCATAGCGTATCTGCAGCGGAAATATCAGATTGAAAAGCTTGTCCTTCTGGGCCATTCCTGGGGCAGCGTGCTGGGGAGCCTGTATGCCCTGCGGCATCCCGAAAATGTTTTGTCATACATCGGTACGGGCCAGGTAATCAGCATGATGGAAAACGAACGGACTGCCTTTCAGGAAGTGTGGAAAATGGCAGAAAAAGCGGGAAACCGGAAACATTTACTGGCCCTGGGGAATCTGGGGGATTATCCGCCTGATGACCCGGAATTACTGCTGAAGAAGCTGCCGAAGCTGCGGAAAATACAGGCAGCTTACGATAACGGTCCGGGTTCCGGTTCCGACCAGGGCGAGCTGCTGAAGCTCCTGCGCCGCAGCCCTTCCTTCCGTTGGAACGATCTCATAGGTCTGATACGTGTCATGAAAGTAAATCATCCGCTTCACCTGCAGCTGCTTTCCTTTGCCCTTACCGATTACCCGTCTCACTACCAGACGCCGGTGCACTATATTCTTGGGGAGACTGATACTATCGCTCCGACATCACTTGGTAAAGCATATTTTGACACGATTGACGCTCCCCGTAAAACAATTACTGTAATTCCGGGAGCCGGACACAATCCCATGTATGAACGGCCGGATGAATTTGCCGCCGCATTGCGTGCCGTGCGTGAAACGCTGTGAGTTAAACAGGCTCTGCTGTATTTATGTATTAAACTGATGTACAATATGATAAATTGTAATCTTTATCATACCAGAGGAAGGATTGAAGCTATTATGGAAAATACAGGTTGGGTCATGCCGACACATATCATTGCGGGCGCCGGAATTGTCATAAATGAGAATGATGAAGTCCTATTAGTAAAAACGCATAATGCCGGATGGGTATTTCCGGGAGGACAGGTTGAAGTCGGAGAAAACGTAATTGATGCTGTTAAAAGAGAAATCATGGAGGAAACAGGCATTGACATTGAGGTGGGAGAGGTTTTCTGTATTTCTTCCAATACCGGAAAGTATCCCGGCTATCATGGAGTAAAAGAAATACCAACCAAAATTATGCTCGATTTTATATGCAGGGCAAAAGGAGGAACTCCCAGGCCGTCTGATGAAAACTCGGAATCTAAATATGTTGCAAAAGCTAAGGCGTTGGAACTCATTCAGGCTCCGGCAATCATAGAACGGTATAAAGCATATCTGGAATATACCGGCAGACCGATCTACATGGAGTATATTACAAATCCTTCTTTTGAATTAAAGCTAAAGAGGCTGATTTGATTTCCAAAGCATATTCATATGTCCGAAAACGGGGAAAGGCATGACGTCTGCCATGCCCTTCCGAATCCGTCAGCCCTGAAGGCCTCTGGACTGTCTGTCCATATCTTCCACTACGATATCATATATCTCTCCCAACGTGGAACAATATTCCAGAACCTTCCACGGTTCGTTTGTATGAAAATGGATTTTGATAAGTTCTTCATCTCCTACAGCGAGCAAACAGTCCCCTTTGAAATTGTCCGTAAAATATTCACTGATGATATCTTCGTCCAAATCTTCTCCTTCAATTAATAACTGTGTGTCATACCTGAATTCAAGCATCATTTTTCTCCTTTCGCATGACTTTTCCTCGTTATTATCATAGGCTTTCTTTTTTAAGACTGCAACCCTGAAATTATGAAAAAGGAAAATTATACCGGCCCGAAGCATTCCGTATATTCCATAACCGGAAGCCCCTCCGCAGTAAATCCCAGCGGCAGGATAACATAACGGGAATCATGATAATCCTCTCCGTTCCAGCGATCCGCCACATAATAATATTCCTTCTTCCCCTCTTTTTCCAGAGGAAGGATAAATGCAGGCTGTGTACGGAAAGTAGTTGCGTCCCCTATGTCGGTCAGGCTGCTCCACCGGCCTTCCATGCTGTCAGCCATCGCATACCGGCATTGATTGGGCGCCCAGCCGGTACAATAGGAGGAAAACATATAATATTTTCCTTCTCTTTCCATAACCGCCGGCGCCTCCCGGTATTCTCCCTGCCACAGCTTATGCACCAGGCAGTCCACGTTCAGATAATCTTCTGTCAGCCGGTACATGTGCAGATCCGCATTATCTCTGGATGCGGAAATGAAATAGGCGGTTCCGTCTTTATCCTGAAACAGGGTGCAGTCTCTGGACATATAGCCAAAAGGATTAAAACAGCCAAGATAAGTAAATTCCCCGTCGGGCCTGTCACATACGGCGATACCGCAGGCGGCATCCAGATAATCCACGCCGTTTTCAATGTGCATCCACATGACGAACTGGTTTGTTTTCTTATTATACAGCACTTTAGGACGTTCCACATTGATCTTACCGCCGCTTTCGCTGCGCAGCTTCCGATCTGTCCTGACACGGTGTTCTGCCGTGGGGGAATCCGCGGTCAGAACATGGCGGCAGAAGGCCCAGTTTATCAGATCACCGGATTTATACACACTCACGTACCTGTTATCCGTCCGGTTTTCCCCATACCAATACCAGTAGTCCTCCCATTTGAGCATATGCCCTCCATGGGCATGGAGGATGTTTCCGTCCGTGTCATACCAAGTTTCTCCGTTTACCAGTTTTGTTTCCATACCGCTTATTCCTCCTCTTTTCTGTTTTTCACCTCAAACCAGTCAAAATCCACGTACCTTCCTTCGCCTGTAAGATCCTGGCAGCAAATGCCGCACCTATGTCATACATCAGGATCAGTCCTGTCATCACCAGAGCAGGAACGGCGCCCCTTTCAGCTTCAATATCGCCTCCAGGAAAAAGCTGTCCGCATAAACCAGCGTATGGTTATGCTGCTCTCCATGATAGGAACCGCTGCAGTGGGTGAGAAAACAATCGCTTTTCTCCGTCCAGTCGCAATGCTTCTCATCCAGTGCTTTCAGCAGCTTCAGGGCCGCTTCCCGGTAAAAAATTCTTTTATCCTCCGGCACTGCTTCCATTCCGGAAAGTTCAAGAAAACCGCAGGCTGCCACAGCAGCAGCCGTATCATCATACCACAGCGGTTCTGCCGGCTGGCAAAAATCCACCGGTATCAGCCCGTCCTCCGGAATATTCGCCGCAAAATAATCCCCGATTTTTTCCGCAGTCTCCAGATATTCCGCCTTTCCTGTATGCAAGAAGCTCAAAGCAAAGCCATAAAGCCCCCATCCCTGTCCCCTCGTCCATGATGAGCCTTCCCCATAGCCCTGCCCTCCGTAATCCCGGCGCACCGCACCTGTTTCCGGATCAAATTCCACGATATGCTTTACTGAACCATCCGGACGGATAAAATTCTCCCGAACCGTATCCGCATGAAGCATGGCAATCTGGCGGAATCTGGGATCCTTCGTTTCCTCACTCGCCCAGTAAAGCAGCGTAATATTAAACATGCAGTCAATGATGGCCCAGCCCCTGGTATCATCCCCGGAACCCGGAATATCATTCCAGGCCCGGATAAATCCGCCCGCCGGGTTGAACCGTCCCGCCAGCAGATCAGCCGCGTGCAGCCCTCTTTTCCTTGCCTCCCTATTCCCTGTCAGCCGGTAATCCGCCACCGCCGTGGGCATCCACATAAATCCCACATCATGATGAAGCCCCAGGAAGCTCTCAAAACAGGCATCCAGTTTCCGTTCCGAAATCCGGGCAATTTCTCCATACCTCTCCTTCCCAGTTTCCGCATACAGCATCCAGAGCATACCGCCCCAGAATCCGTTCGTCCACCAGTTCAGGCCGTCGTCAGCCCGCCACTCCTTAGTCCCGTCGCCGCGGTCATCATGCACCCCGTCTATGGCAAGCGCCGGGATCTTATCCTTCGATTTTTCGGCCACCTTCTCCATTTTTTTTTCAAATTCAGCAAAGACCTCTCCCGCCCATAGCTTTTCCTTTTCCTGCTGCATACTCCGCTCCTCCTTCTTTTTTAAGAAAGTAATTACTGTTTTGTACCTTCAAAGCTATGAAAAGTATACTAAATACCCGGAAAAATCAAAGTGTAAAATTTAACTTTTTCCTGCACTTTTTAAATATCCTGTCCCATATCCGCGCTCCGGATCCTTTTCCGGTAGCCGCCCGGCGTCTCCCCATATAGCCGGGCAAAGACCTCCGTAAATGACCGCACATCGGAAAAGCCCACCTCATCGGCTATTTCATAAGCTTTTTTATCTGTGGAAACCAGAAGCGCCACCGCATGCTGCAGGCGGACACGGTTCAAGTAATCCTTGAAATTTTCACCTGCATTTTTCTTGAAAAAGCTGCTGAAATAATAAGGGTTCATATGGATTTTTTCCGCCAGCACACCAAGCGTCAGATTTTCCCTGTAATGCTTTTCAATATAATCCTTAGCCTTTCTGATATCCTGCTTTTCACTGCTTACCACAGCCGTACGCACACACTCCATATATGCCGCAAAGGCCGCTTTATACAGCAGTTCCATTTCCCCGAAGCTCTCACAGCCCCTTCCCTTCTCCAGAAGCTCCTTCATTTCCGGATTCCGGCCGGGAAGCCCCATAACCGCCATTTTTTCTTCAGCCAGCCTGATCGCCGAACAATAATAAAAACAGGCATCCTCCTTTTTCCCGTCCGCCGTCAGAAGCAAAAGCCTGCTGAATCTGGCAAAGCTGTTTTCAAACCCTGTCTCATCCTGCCCGATAATAGCGTTCAGGACCTTCTCTCTGGCCTCTCCCAAAGCATCCGGATCCCCCTTTTGGGAATAAACCGGCTCTTGTACCGAAAGAATCGGAATCTGCATTTTATCGGCAAAAAACAGATAACTCTGCAGCTTCAGGCATTCCCCGAATGCAGCCGGAATTTCTCCCATCCCGTAAGCCTCTTTTCCGATAATAAATACCGCCGTATGCCCCGTGGCCCGGCAGGCCTCCTTCCATATCCCGGATACTGTCTCCTTTGCCTGCACCCTTTCTATTCCCTTCAGCACCAGAACGATATGATTATTTTTTACAAAAGTGATTCCCAGATTTTCCGCTTCTAAATACTCCTCCAAAAAACTAATCAGGGAAAAACGCACCAGCTTGCGCATTTGGGCATTTTCCTCCTTCCGGTAAAGCACATCCGCAAAAACCGGAAGATAAACCATATCCTCCACCTGTACCAGCCTCCCGTAATCCGCTTCCTTCTCTTCTTCTGCCACAGCTTCCTCCGCCCACGGCTCTTCCCTGCGGATAGAAGAAACACACTTTTCCACAGCCCCAAGCAGCTCCTCACGGATAACCGGCTTAAGAAGATAATCCACCGCGCCATACTGAAGGGCCGCCTTTGCATACTCAAAGTCCTGGAACCCGCTGATAAAAATCACCTGGGTTTTCACCTCCATCGCCTGACATTCCTTCAGAAGCTCCACCCCAGTCATCTGCGGCATATAAATATCCAGAAGCGCAATATCCGGTTTCTTCACCAAAATCCCCTCCAAAGCGCTTTTCCCGTCTGTATACTCTCCTACAATCTCGATTCCCAGCCCCTGCCAGTCCACCAGCTTCCGTATTCCCCTGGTAATCACCGGCTCATCATCTGCCAGTATCATCTTTACCATCCGTCTGTCCCTCCCTCTCCGTAACCGGCATCAGCAGCCGCACCATTGTTCCCACTCCTACCGTACTGGTAACCCGTATTCCATACTCTTCCCCATATAAAAGCCGTATCCGGTCATGTACATTTTTCATCCCGATACTCTGCCAGTTATACTCATTCTTAATTCCCGGCTCATCCCCCGCAAGCAGCTCCTGTATTTGATCCAGCGCAGCCTGATCCATCCCCACGCCATTATCCATTACCGTGATTTCCAGAATCCTCTTTTCCCCATCCTCCCGGTCATTCACCGCCGCCTCTACCATAATACTGCCCACACCCTTCTTAGGCTTGATGCCATGGACATACGCATTCTCCACAATAGGCTGCAGAATCAGCTTGGGAACGAACAGCCTCCCCGCTCCCGGAGCCTCTGTCATCAGCTGCACCTTCCCGTCAATCCGGCAGTTCAGCAGATAAACATATTTCCGGACAATATCCAGCTCCTTCTCCAGGGAAACCATATCCTGCACAGGCCCAATCAGATAATGGATCTGCTGCGAAAGCGCCTCTATCATCTCCGACACCCGCACATCCTCATTTTCCAGTGCCGTCATCCGTATGATCTCCAGCGTATTATAAAGAAAATGCGGATAAATCTGCGATTTCAGCGCCGTAAGTTCCGCCTCCGTCTGCTTGATCGCCGCCACATAAGACTGATTGATATAAGCTTTCAACGCAGAACTCATCTGATTAAACCTCTCGGAAAGAATCCCTATTTCGTCCCTCGATTCCACCGGCAGCTGAATGTCAAAATTCCCGCTCTCCACCTCAGACATCTTCTCCATCATATTACGGATAGGCCTGGTCAGCTTCCTCGAAAAAAACAAGGACCCGCACAGCAGCACCAGACAAGCCGCCGCCAGAAAAACATACATCATCCGCTGAACCGACCTTATCCCCCCGAAAGCCACCGCCGTATCCAACACCGCCATCACATGAAGCCCATACCCGTTCTTCTGGGAATGAAGCACCAACTGCCGATCCGTATCCCTGATCCCTTCCAGCTCCTCCTTTATATTCCTGCCCATGGCATTCCCGTCACTGCTGTAAAAACAATCCCCGTCATCATTCACCACATAAAAGATTTCTTTATCACTGAAATTAACCGTACGGAAAACACGCTCCATCCGGCTCACATTCACATCGATAAACAAAGTCCCCACATAAGGTGTATTTCCCACCTCTCCCCGCAGATCAAAATAATTCCTCGCCACCGTAAACACCGGTGCGGAAAGCCCGCTGAAATATCCCGTAGCATGCGTGGGAACCAGCATCATCTGATTGCTCGACTTATCCAGCCCCTCCAGCCGCACCGCCTCTTCGAACCGCTCCTCATCCTTAAAGAACGTACTATAAGCGCTGTAATGGAAATCCATCCGCCCCAGCGCCTCATTATCCACAATAAAATGCGTACCGCTGATATAACTGTCCACACTCTCCACATACTCCAGAAAGTCCGCCATATCCCCGGCCCTTTTCTCCTCCCGCTCCCCCGAATCATACCCTTCCCCGCTCAATATCTGCCGCAGATTATCAAAATAAAGATAATCCTTCACCACATACCCCTCCCGGATAGAATAACTATAATTATAAGGCATCTTCGAAGCCGTATTATAAGTATCCAGCATAGTCTCCAGACTCCCCGCCACATAATCCGCCGCCTGCTCATAATTAGACCGCAGCGCCTTCCGATACTCCTCAATCATCCGATTCGCCAGAAAAGTAGACAAAATAACCACCGGCACCAGCCCAATCACAATAATAGCCAAAGTAAACTTATAATACAAAGAAAGCCCTCTTCTCCTCTTCCGCTCCATCCCTCGATCCCCCACTCTCTCCATCCTCACCATCTTCCCCCATTATACCCTATCTTCCCCCTCCCGAAAATAAAAAACCTTCCCCCATCACTCCCTCTCTTCCAATACGCAGCGTCCTGCCCTTCCTTCACAAGCCTGCCCTGCCGAAAACAGTCCGTTCGCCGTCCGTTCCTCCTGGGAACCTTCTTCCCCTGGCATCCCTGTTCACGGACTTGTAAGAGAAAATGGAGATATTTCTTACAGCTTTTTCCTTTCCTGCCGCTGTCCGCCCTTAGCGGCGCTGTCTGACGAGCCCGGCGAGGAGTTTAAGCCGCGTTGACAGCGGCAGGAAAGGAAAAAACTGTTAGAAATACCCCATTTTCGAAGTCAAGTCCGCGAACAGGGATGCCAGGGGAAGAAGGTTCCCAGGAGGAACGGACGGCGAACGGACTGTTTTCGGCCCACACACCCCTACCCCTTAGCCGCCCCCGCCGTAATCCCTTTAACGAAATACTTCTGGAACAGACAAAAAATAATCAGCGCCGGAACGATAGAAATAATCGTCCCTGCAAATACGATATCCCATCTTGCCGTATACTGCCCGACAAATCCTGCGATTTCCACCGTAATGGTTTTCGCCTTTCCGCTGGGAAGCACCAGATACGGCATCAGGTAATCGTTCCAGATTCCCAGCCCGTTCAGAATCACCATCGATCCCGTGCAAGGCCCCAGCAGGGGAAATGTCACCTTCCAGAAGGTCTGAAAAGGAGTACATCCGTCAATCATGGCTGCCTCTTCAATTTCCAGAGGAATCCCCTTCAAAAAGCTGCTGTACAGCAGGCATCCGAAGGCTATGGAACCCGATATGTAACAGACGACAGGCCCGACCATATTTCCGAACATATGGAACATTTTCATTTCCTTAAATAGGGGAAACATATACAGATGAAACGGAATCATCATCCCCGACAGGAAAAAAGTATAAGTGAACACCGTAAATCTGCTTTTTCTTCTTTCAATGCCGTAGGCCGCCATAGGAACAATACAGACTATCAAAATTTCCGACACCACCGTCAGAAAAACCGAATGCAGAATGGCTGCCGCAAAATCCGAATGAGCGAACAGATCCTTAAAATTCTGTATATAGAACGAAGTGGGCGGGGCAACCGGATTTTTCAGAATATCTCCATTGCTCTTGAATGCAGACAGCAGGGCGAACAATACCGGGTAAATAAATAAAAACGCCAGTATTATGGTAATTGCCAGAAGGACAACATTTCCGGGCCGCACTCTCTTTTTTGCCTTTTCCATCACATCTGCACCTCCCTGCTCCTTAAAAATTTCTGCTGGATCGTGTTCAAAATAATAATGATAAATAGCAGCATAATTCCAACTGCCGTACCAAAGCCCTGCCGGCCTTCATTAAAGCCTACCTTATACAGCAGATAAACCAGCGTCTCCGTAGTAAATCCGGGCCCTCCGTCCGTCATTACATTAATCTGGTCGAATACCTTCAGCCCATTAATCAGCGACAGGGTAAAATTAATCGTAAAAGCGCCGGATATCAGCGGAAGTGTAATCGCCCTGAACCGCTGAAGGGGGCTAGCTCCGTCTATCTGCGCCGCTTCGATTAAATCTACGGAAACACTCTGCAGAGACGCCAGATAAATAATCATATAATAACCGGCTCCCTTCCATACAAGAACCACTCCCACCATCAGAAGTGTCAGCCTGCTGTTTCCCAGCCAGTCCTGCTGCCAGTCCTTAAGCCCTATATCTTTCAGTATCGTATTGAACGTCCCGAAATTATAATTGTACATAATCTTCCAGATAAAACCGGAAACAATACCGCTTATCAGCACCGGAATATAGAAGGCGCTGCGGAAAAAATTCTTTCCCCATCTTACATTATCCACGATTAATGCGAGGGCAAGGGCAAACGCATTTTCAAACAGGGATATGAAGAGAGTGAGGATAATCGTATTCTTCAGCGCATTTCCAAACCGCGCGCTGGTGAATATTTCTTTATAGTTAGCAAGGCCCACGAATTTTACCACCGGGCTGATACCGTCCCATGAGGTAAAACTATAATAAACGCTGGCCAGTGTCGGCACTATGATAAACAGGGTAAAAAAGATAAACGCAGGCGCTATGAACATGAATGCCACCTTATCAAACCCCTTTTTTTTCTTTGTATTCATTTTCTCTGCCTTTCCCGTGCCGGAATGCACCCTTATCTGAAGGAATCTCTCCTTTTTACGGGAGAGATTCCATTTACTGCTTCTAATTCCGGCAGTCTCTGCCGGTTACCGGCCATACCTATTCAGCGTTATCCACACCTTCTCCGGTTACCGGATTAAAATTCTCCATACCAACCTTCCAGGTCTTGTTCAGCTCACTGCATGCCGAGTCCATGTCTCTGGTTCCCTGAAGCACTTCAATGAGAGTCTTATACATAAAATTCCGGAAATCCGGAGGAAGCTCATTTTCTCCTACAAAACCGTTCCACATGGGGCTGAGGGAATCCGCAGTCTCCGTAGCGTCAATGACCTCCTGGAATACGGGAAGCACATCCAAATCCGGTGATTCCACGGTAGCAGGAATGGCGCTCATTTTTTCACAATGGAACTTATAATTTTCCGGCTGGAAGAAGAAACGGACAAACTCCTCCGCCGCCGCTTTTTTGTTGGGATCCTTGGCCGCCTCTGCGGATATCGCCAGTCCGCCCGCGCCGCCGCCTCCAACCAGGCGGGTTTTTCCGTCAGGACTGGGCACTGCAAACCAGCCGATTTCAAAATCCGGATCTGCCGCCAGAATCTGTGAAAACATATGTGTACCGGAATACATCATCGCCGCCATATCATTCACCATAAAGGTTGTGATCTGGGCATCCGGTGTGGAAACCCATCCGTCCTGCGCATACTGCATGATTTCCTTCAGCTCCTCAAACGTAGCTTTTACAGACTCATCGGAAAAATCCTTTGTCCCTTCATAGCAATGCTTGATAAAGTCCGCATCCTTACTCAAAACCTGGTCATTGTAGGCCTTATGGAACCAAAAACCCATATGCCAGATATCCTGTCCTCCCACTACCAGGGGTGCCATGTCCCCTTTATCCTTGATTTGCTGACAAAGCTCAATGAATTCATCGTAGGTGGCAGGCTCTGTCCAGCCATTTTCATCGAAATATGCTTTGTTGTATATGATACCCTGTGTATTTTCACCGGACATGGGAGCAGAATAGACCTTTCCATCAAAAGCAGTTGTTGTCTTGAATAAATTTACAATATCATCCGGAAGGGGTTCCAGCTTGCCTGCACGCACATAAACCGCCGTATCCCTCATTTCCATCACATCCGGGAATTCCCCCACGCTGTCCTTTGTTTTCAGGAATTCACTGTAAGCGCCGCCGTTGCCCGGTTCTATGGTAACCGTGATATCCGGATAGGCTGCATTAAATTTCTCCACCACCGAATTCATTACTTCCTTGGCGCCTTCATCCCCGTCTGCGAAAATAAAGGTAAGTTCTGTCGGCTCTGTTACAATAGAACCGGTGCTTTCTCCCTCTTCTGCCTGTGCGGCTTGTGTCCCCGCTTCTGCCGCCTGGGAAGCCGCTGTGCCTTCCGCTCCTGCCGAACTGCTTCCTTCTGCCGCCGTTCCTGCCGATGTATTGCTTCCGCACCCTGCCAGCATGGCTGCCGTCATGCTCACTGTAAGGAGCGCTGCCAAAACTTTCTTTTTCATTTCGTATCCTCCAATCGAATTTCAATCCGGATGGCCTTCCGTGTTGCTGTAATTGTAATATACCAGCATTCTGCATAATAAAAAATGCGTTTTTTTAAGTTTAAAGTACATTTTTTTAGGTTATTTCTTCTGCTTTCCTGATCCGCATCAGCCATGAAGGCAGCAAAAAAAGGCACATTGTTCCGAAAAACAATATACCTTTTGCAGAAATGTTCTATGATATTCAAAGCTTTTTCGGGCATACATACCGGGGCTGTCCCTGACTGTTCTTCCCATACTCAATCGCTTCCCTGGGACACCTGCAGATACAGGCCATACAATGGGTACAGTTCTTCCCCCAGACCGGTTTTCCCTCCTTCAGACTGATATTCCCAAGCGGACAGGCCTTTTCACACAGCCCGCAGGAAATACAGGCGTCTGTCACATAATATTTCCCTGCATGCACCATAAGAGGATAAAAGACGGTATTTACCAGCCCGCTGCTGATTTTATCCTTTCCGTTTACCTGCTGTTCCGGTAATATTCTCCTTTCCTTAATCATTCGCGCAATATCCGTTATCTTCGGTTCAGCCCTTTCTATCAGCGCAAGCGCCTCTTCTTCGGATGGCGTCTTAAAAAGCGCGATATAATTTTCAGGCATGAGAACCGACGCGCATCCCCGATCCTCCAGCCCTTTTTCCCTGCAAAACCTCCGTAAATAGGCTCCCGCATTCCTGATATCCCCGCCGCAGGTCAATACAAAATAAATGTCCCGGCTTCCCTTCAGTTCTGTTTTCAGCAGCCAGTCCGTCACAATACGCGGCATCCGCCATGCATAAGTAGGCGTTACGATAACCCAGGGCTTATCCGATTGTAATGCACTATGATCCTGAGCCCGTATTTTTTCAAAGAGATTAAGAACCGTATCCCCTGTTTCTTTGCCGATCCGATCCGCCACATATTCACTGTTTCCCGTACCTGAAAAAAATAAAATCATACTCATACCTCCTTCATACTGCAGGCCCTATATCCCGCCGCCGTCTTTTCCTATATGAACCACCCCTTCATACACCAGCTTCATCAAATCCGCAATCGCTTTCCACTGCGTTTCATCCGCGCTGATATAATAGAAATTTTTGGTGCCTTCCTTTCTGACATTGATAATTCCCGCATCTTTTAATATCTGCAGATGATGGGATACCGACGGCCTGGTCAGATGCGTCTTTTCCGCTATCTCCCCCACCCGGATACCGTTCAGATCACTCTGCATCAGCACAATCAGAATCAACTGTCTCGTTTCATCACCGATTGCCGTAAACGCTTTCCTGCATTCCTGAAATCCCTGTGTAATTTTCTCCAGCTGCTCTTTGCATTCTCTTTCCATATAATCATCCTCACAAATACTTAACTGCGGCCCTTTTACGCTGTGCGCTGCGCTGGTATTTCACGGCCGGATACCCCATTACTAATGTTGTAACCACTTTTTTCCCTTTTGAAACCTCCAAAGCCTTTTTTATCTTTGGAGAAGCATTTGCCGCCATAGTAAAAAAGCCGCTGAACAGGATGCCCAGCCCATTTGCCTCTGCGACAAATTCCATATTCTGTGCCGCTAAAGCTCCGTTCAGCTTCGTTTCAGACAAAATGACAATCACAACAGGGGCCCGGAAGAAGAAGAAATGCTCATCGATTGTAACCCTTCTTGCCATCGGGCTGAACCAGTCCGCAAAGACCTTCAGCTTACGGAATGTCCGGACCGCCTCCCGTTCAAGTTCTTCCTTTTTCCTGTCCAGTACCACGAAGGAAACGTCCTGCGCATTCTTCGCCGTATGGGTCAGCCTTCCTGCTTCCAGAATCTGCTCCACGACCTCCTTCGGAACCTTCTTATTCTGAAACTGCCTGATTGTTCTCCGGAACCGGATGACATCCAGCACCTCTTCCGGCTTCAGACGAACCTCGCCCTCCATGGGAACGGGCTCTGTATCATATCCGCTGACAGTGACGGCATTTTTCGGACAGACCGCCGCGCAGTGTCCGCACATGATACAGTCATTGGAAAGGACACGTGCCTTATGGTTCTCTATTACAATATTATGGGCGGCACAGTCTTTCCTGCACATACCGCAGCCGATACATTTTTCCTTATCGATATTTATTACGTGTTCTGCCATCATCCTGACCTTCTTTCGTTAATCTTCATTAACCATTATAGCAGGATAAAAAAAGATTGCGACATCGGTAAAGAAAATCGTTACCATTAACTTATATTACTTTTCAGAATCGGCTGTTTGTGTGATGCCCCTTGGGTGTGGATAAAAATTCTGAGTGAGCGGCTCCGTCTGCCCTGGCTCCCCTACCGGTTCTTCCAGAGGGCCAGCGGCTCGGTAAGGTTCCTTATAGGGCACGCTTTCGCTCGGACAAACACGCAGCGGTACTAAGGCCTTCCCTTATCCCCACCTCATCCGCCCCAGCGCCTCATTATCCACAATAAAATGCGTACCGCTGATATAACTGTCCACACTCTCCACATACTCCAGAAAGTCCGCCATATCCCCGGCCCTTTTCTCCTCCCGCTC
>NZ_MPDJ01000019.1:0-8894 GCF_001881565.1 Eisenbergiella tayi | reverse complement strand
CCATTCGTTTATAATAAGAATAGATGTTTAAACAAGCAAAGGAATCAACCATGCCAAAAGCCAAATACGAATCCATTTACAAAGATCTGAAACAAAAAATCGAGTCTCAGGAATATCACTGCCAGGAACTTCTTCCTTCAGAAAACACCATGGTGGAAATCTCCGGCTGCTCCAGAAACACCATCCGAAGGGCTGTTGCCCAGCTGGTGGAGGAACTGTCTCTTATACACATCGCGATGTGTATAAGAGACAAGTATAAAACAGATGACCGCATGAAAATTCTTGAAATTGGCTGCGGGGAGGGAAGGGACGCTGTTTATCTGCTGGAAAAAGGATATCATGTAACCGCCACGGATATCTCTCCTGTAGCCATAGAGCATTGTAAAGAGTGGTTCCCGGATTATTCAAATTGCTTTCAGGTTTTAGATTGCTTATCGCAGCATCTGGATGAAAAATTCGGCTTTATCTATGCCGTTTCCGTGCTTCACATGTTAGTTTTGGATGAGGACAGAAGAAGGTTTTATCAATTTATATCCAATCATCTCACAGATGACGGCTTTGCACTCCTGTGTACCATGGGCGACGGTAAAGAAGAATCCCGTTCCGATATACAAAGCGCTTTTGACCTGCAAAAAAGGATCCACGAAACCACCGGCACAGAATTGCTGATAGCCGGGACTTCGTGCAGAAAGGTTAATTTTGACACATTAGGCAAAGAAATAACCAATAACAGCCTTGAACTGACAGAAAGCGGAATCACATCAATTATGCCTGATTTTCCAACGATCATGTATGCCGTCATCAGAAAGTGCAGTCATGCCAAATGAGCATCTTCCTGAAAACAACAGCAAAGCCGGGCCGCCCATATCGGAATTCGTGCAAAAAAGCCAGACAGGAGCCAAAATGACAAACTTAGAAAAAACAGCGGAATGCATCAATATAGTAGGCCGTTTCTGCGGCCGCAGAGACATAAACGCACTATCCAGACAAAACCTTATGGAAAGCTATGGAATTCCCCGCGTCGATCTCTTTCTTTTATTCGGCGGAAGCATCCCCTGCGCCGCAGAACTTTTCGCAGACGCCGTCCGTGAAAAAATCGCCGCGCATTATCTGATTGTGGGAGGAGAAGGACATACGACGGAAAGTCTCCGCCGGAAAATGGCCGCCCTTTGTCCCGGACTCCTCACGGAGGGAAAATCCGAAGCCGAAGTGTTCGCCGGATATTTATCCCAAAAATACGGCATCTCCCCTGACTATCTGGAAACAGCCTCCACCAACTGCGGCAATAACGTGACCAACGCCCTGGAACTCATAAAAAAAGAAGGCCTTCCCCATGACACGATTCTCCTGATGCAGGATGCCTCCATGCAGCTGCGTATGGATGCCGGGTTCCGAAAATATCTGGATGCCCACAGCCGGATTATTAATTTTGCCTGTTACCAGGCTGAAGTCATTGTCGAAAATAACGCCCTCGCCTTCCGGGATAATACCATTACCGGCCTTTGGGATATGGAACGATATATCACCCTGCTCATGGGAGAAATCCCCCGCCTCCGCGATGATTCTGAAGGATATGGCCCTCAAGGGAAAAACTTTATCGCCCATGTGGACATCCCTGAACATGTGGAAAAGGCTTATGCTTATATAAAAGAAAATTACGGGGATCTTACCAGAACTGCCAATCCCGCTTATGCCACAATCAAAGGAGAGGGAAGCGCCTGACGGCGTTCCCCTCTTTTCTTACCCTGTGGGCACAGCCACGATAAACAGCAGCTCCCGCCCTTTTCCGGTCCCCTCATTCCCCCTTCTGCGCAAAATCCAACAGCCTGCGCAATTCCTCCTCAAACCGGATATCATCCGCCGCCTGTCTCTTATGCGGCCCTTTTCCATGATATTTGGAAGATGCCCTGCGCGCCTTTTTCGCCAGATGCCGCTCCATCAGCATCAGATCAATATTCTCCCGGGTATACCACTTTCCGGACTGATGAATCCCATAGGCCCCTTTCCCCAGAGCCATTGCCGCTACGCCATAGTCCTGCGTCACCACAAGGTCCCCTTTCCTGCAAAGGCTCACCAGTGCAAAATCCACCGCATCGGCTCCTGCGCCTATCACCCTGACCTCACTGTATTCAGAGTTCAGGACATGATTCGCATCACACAAAAGTATCACGGGAATTTTCCTTTCCCGCGCGAGCTTTTCCACAATTTCCACTACCGGACAGGCATCCGCATCTACCAATATCTGCATTGATTATAGTTCCTTTCCTGCGTCTAATCATATGAAAAGACAATAAATTTCCCTTCATAGCTGCTCCAGACCGTTTTACGGAGCCTCGGAAAATAAAAGGTGGAAAACAGCATCTGCGTTACAGAAAGCCTGAGCGCTATGGCAAACAGGCTTTCCTCAAAAGGGAAATAAACATCCTCCCTGCTGTCCGGCAGGCCATATGCATGCAGAAACCGTACCTGTTCTGAGGAAAGAACCGTCTCCGCTCTGCTCTGTTCCTCCTTGGAAAGAGTTCCGAAATAAAAGTCAAAATAGGTATTCTCTCTTCCGTTCTCCTCCAGCAGACGACAGATATATGTTTCCAGCGCTTCCTCATCCCCCTCTGCCATATCCTGCCGTCCTGACCGTATGGCCTCCTGCAGAGTATCCGGCACCATGCAGCCGGCCCTGAGCAAATCTTCCTTCTTCATAGCCTCTCCCGAATTTTCCCGCTCCTTCTATGCCTGACCGAACAAAGCCTTCGCTTTCTCCATCCGTTCCACAATCCTGACTCCGAAAGGACAGCGCGTTTCACATCCGCCGCACTGAATACAGTCCCCCGCATTCACAGACAGCTGGCTGTAATGCGCCTTGACGGTCGCCGGTACTTCTTCCTGCATCACCGCCAAATCATACAGCTTATTGACCATGGCGATATCAATTCTGGAAGGACAGGGCGCGCAATGGCCGCAATAGGTACACTGTCCGCTGTAAGCATGATGAGGCGCGTTTGCCAGAACGCTGGCATAATCCTTTTCTTCCTCCGTCGCCGTTTCATAGGCCACGGCAGCATCCACATGCTCCGGCGTATCAAATCCTGCCATAACGCTTGCCACCGCAGGCCTGGTAAGCGCATAATGCAGACACTGAACCGGAGTCAGAGCCGCACCGAAGGGTGATGTTTCCGCCTGGAACAAACGCCCGCCTGCATACCCCTTCATAACGGTTATTCCCACACCCTCTCTTTCACAGATCCGGTATAGCTCCTCCCTCTCCGGAGCGATCCCGCCCAGCTGCTCCTCGTAGGTTTCTTTAAAATACTCATTCAGATCCTCTGACGCAGGAAGCAGATCAAATGCCGGATTCACACTGAAAAGAATCATTTCAATGACTCCGCTCAGCGCCGCCATCCTGGCCACCTCCGGATTATGGGTACTTATACCGATGTGGCGGATGACGCCCTGAGCCTTCAGCCCCTTCACATAATCAATGAATTCCCCTTCCATGATACGCAGGAATTCCGCCTTCTCATCCACGAAATGAATCATGCCCAGATCAATATAATCCGTTCCCATCCTGTCAAGAAGATCCTGGAAGGCAATGCGTACCTGCTCCAGATTCCGGGTACGCACATACTGCCCGTTCTGCCACGTGGATCCCAGATGTCCCTGGATGATCCAGCGCTCCCTCTTCCCTGCGATCGCCGCCCCGATCTTGGAGCGCACTTCCGGTTCCGACATCCAGCAGTCCAGGATGTTAATCCCCAGTTCCTCACACCGGTCTATAACCGCCTTCACCTCTCCCGCATTGTGACGTTCCAGCCATTCTCCGCCCAGCCCGATTTCACTGACGGAAAGCCCAGTTTTTCCTAATTCTCTGTACCTCATTCGTTATCCTCCTTGCATGTGTTTGATTCCTATTATGGGGTTGTTCAGGAATTGTCATCTTCAACAACCCTTCCTCCAACATTTGATCCATATAATGCCGTTTCAAATAAGAGCGATTAGGTATATTAAATTTTGCCATAATTTCTTTTACTGTTTTCGGTTCCTTACAAAATAATAAATTTTTAATTACAATATCTTAGTCACTTTCTTGTCCATGTTCTTGTTCTCTTTGTACAAGACCATCATTTATTAGCTGTAAATAAGAATTGCAAGCTTTACATAAAACCATAATCCCACTTTTTGATATCTCATATTCCGGCAACGGGCCGCCATAGGATTCGCACGCTTCCTGTATCTTCTCAATCCTCGACACATAAAAAGAATATTATCACTTCTGCAAATTATTGTACTATATTCGGATTCCTTTTTCCACTCTATTCTGTGTGTCATATACAATCCTGGCAACAGTTCAGTCCTGTATAAAATAGAATCGGCAAAACAAAACATCTTATACGGAAATAAAGAACTGCCGCAAACTGAATATTTTCAGCAAAACGGCAGTTTTTTAACAACTTTCAGTATTTTCGCATAACCCGGCTGTCTCTGATTACTGCATCATCCATCGTCCATTCCTACATCAATTCTCTTAACCCATTCTCTGACAGCAGAATAACATTTTCTCGAAATGCACTATCTATAATTCTCCCCTGCCTCCTGCCCGTCGGCTTCTGTCTCAGCATTATACCTATATCATTTCCTTTCCCACACCGCCGTTTCAAAAGGACGAAGCCGCACCCCTTCCGTCCCCTTCTCAGGCTCCCCGGAATAATTCCCCAGAATCTTTACATAATCACCTTTTCCCATAACAATCCCCGCCGTAACAGACCGGGAGGTAAAATTATTCACCACCAGAAGTTCTTCCCCCTCCAGGCTGCGCCGATAAGCGAACACCTCCGGCTGGTCATCACACAGAAATTCTATTCTTCCCTCTGCAACCACCTTCTTCCGCTTTCTGAGCGCAATCAGTTCCCAGTAAAAATGAAAAACCGAATCCTCATCCTCCACCTGCATCGAAGCATTGATTTCCCTGTAATTATCCGGACACCCTATCCACGGCGTGCCCGAAGTAAATCCCGCATTCTCCGTCCCGTCCCACTGCATAGGAGTACGCCCGTTATCCCGGGACCGACAGGAAAGCACCTTCAGCGCCTCCTCCTTCGTTTTGCCCCGCTCCAGCAGAATCTGATAATAATTCAGACTCTCCACATCCCGGTACTGAATGATATCCGTATAATCGGCGTTTGTCATCCCCAGCTCTTCCCCCTGATAAATATAGGGAGTTCCCCGAAGCAGGTGAATGGCTGCCGCCAGCATCTTAGCGGATTCCTTCCTGTATTTTCCCTCATCCCCCAGCCGGGAAACAATTCGCGGCTGATCATGGTTGCACCAGAAAACAGCATTCCACCCATCATTTTCCTGCATTCCCAGCTGCCACTTTTTAAGAATAGACTTCAGTTCCCCCAAATCCGGTTCCATCAGCTCCCATTTATTGCCATCCTTGTAATCCACCTTAAGATGATGAAAACTAAAACACATGGAAAGCTCTTTTTCCTCCGGATTGGAATAACGGATGCAGTTTTCCAGCGAAGTGGAGGACATTTCCCCCACCGTCACCAAATCCCCAATCCCCGTATCCGCCGTGAGCTCCTTCAGGAATTTATGCACATGCCGCCCATCCGTATAAAACCTTCTGCCGTCCCCCTCCCAATCATCCTCCCAGACCTCCGGTTTGGAAATCAGATTCACCACATCAAACCGGAATCCCCGGATTCCTTTTTCTTTCCAGAAAAGGATAACCTTTTTCAGTTCCTCCCGAACCTCAGGATTATCCCAGTTCAGATCAGCCTGCGTCACATCAAACAGATGAAGATACCACTTCCCCAGATGAGGCACATACTCCCAGGCCGGGCCCCCGAATTTGGAATCCCAGTTCGTAGGAGGCCTATCCACCTCCCCGTCCCTGAAAAAATAGTAATCCATATACTTCTGTTCCCCTGCCAGAGCCCGACGGAACCATTCATGCTCAGTGGAGGTATGATTAAACACCATATCAAGCATCAGCCCTATTCCCCTGTTTCCGGCCTGCTCTGCCAGCACCTCCAGATCCTCCATGGTACCGAATACCGGATCCACACTCCTATAATCCGCCACATCATAACCATTATCTTTCTGCGGAGAGCGGAAAAACGGCGTCAGCCAAAGATAATCCACTCCCAGCTTTTCCAGATAATCCAGCCTGCTGATGACCCCTTTTAAATCCCCGATCCCGTCTCCGTCGGAATCCTGAAAGGACTTCGGATAAATCTGATAAACAACCTTATCTTTAAAATCTGCCATTTTTTCTGCTCCTCTACTCAAATACCATAATTTCCGTCTCATTTGCGGTTCCGCGCATACCGGTAAGTATGCGGATATTCTCCGCCTCACCCGCATCCGTTACAACACACACCGTCACATCAGGATGCCCGGCCTTCTTTATTTTTTCCCTGTCAAACCGGATGAGCGGTGAACCTGCGCTTACCCGCTCCCCCTGCTTCACCAGATAAGTGAAACCGTCACCCTTCATATCCACCGTATCAATACCCACATGAATCAGAAGCTGAACCCCGTTATCCATGAGCAGCCCCACCGCATGACGGGAATCCTCCATCATCACAATAACCGTTCCTGCCCCCGGAGAAGTAACCGTATCATTTTCCGGCCGTACAGCCAGCCCTTCTCCCATGATCCCTTCTGAAAAAACACCATCCCCCACTTCCTTCAAAGGAATGACCATACCATCCAGAAATGCCCGGAAAGCCTGCCCTTTCCCCATATTTTCATCCCTGCTGCCGCCCGAAACGCCGCTGCCTTCCAGACTCCCGCTCTCCTCCGGTACCCTTTCCATCGCCCTATTTCCCGTAACCAGTCCTTTTTTCTTCCCCACAACAGCCGTAAGCAGAAAAGGAACCGCCACTGCAATCGCCATACAAACTGCAAACATAGGCATAAATACCGGCTTGATGGACAGAATCCCCGGAAGACCTCCCACACCGATAGCATTCGCCGTAACACCCGCTGCCACACACACCACACCGGCACAGGCAGAACCAATCATCCCGCAGATAAAAGGAAACATATGCTTCAGGTTCACACCGAAAATAGCAGGCTCCGTCACCCCCAGATAACAGGATATACAGGCAGGGACATTCACTTCCTGAGCCCTTGCATCCCTTTTCTGCAGCCAAATCATACCAAGCACCGCAGAACCCTGCGCGATATTCGAAAGAGCGATCATCGGCCACAGCATAGTCCCCTCATAATCCGCAATCAGCTGAAGGTCTATCGCATTCGTCATATGATGAAGCCCCGTAATAACCAGCGGAGCATAAACAAATCCGAACACAGCCCCAAAGACCACTTTAAAAGACCCCGTAATTCCCGCATACACCACAGAAGATATAGCAGACCCGATTTTCCACCCAATAGGCCCCAGAATAAAATGAGCCGCCACCACCGAAAGCAAAAGACTGCAGAAAGGCACCACCACCATAGAAATCACCTGAGGCGTTATCTTCCTGAAAAACTTCTCCAGATAACACAGAGTAAACGCCGCCAGAATAGCCGGAAGCACCTGCGCCTGATAACCAATCATATTAATACGGAAAGCCCCGAAATCCCAATAAGGAATACTGTCAGCCGCCGTAGTAGCCACCGAATAAGCATTCAGCAGCTGCCCCGAAACCAACGTCAGCCCCAATATAATCCCCAGAATCTGCGTAGTCCCCATCTTCTTCGTCACAGACCAGCAAATCCCCACCGGAAGCATATGGAAAACCGCCTCCCCAATCAGCCAAAGAAAACTATCCATACCAGCCCAGAACTGACTCATTTCCGCCAAAGTCTTCGTACCGTTTTCAAACAAATACAGACTGTCGATACAGTTTCTGAACCCCAGAATCAACCCTCCGACAATAATCGCCGGAATCAAAGGAGCAAAAATCTCCGCAATCGCCGTTATCGCCCTCTGCAGCACATTTTGATTCTTTTTCGCAGCCTGCTTCACCGCATCCTTAGACACCCCTTCCACACCTGCAACCGCCACAAAATCATTATAAAAATCCGCCACACCATTCCCGATAATCACCTGAAACTGCCCCGACTGCGTAAAACTCCCCTTCACCGCCTTCATCCCTTCAATCCCGGCAACATCCGCCTTCCCCGGATCATTCAAAACAAACCGCATCCGAGTCATACAATGCGAAACCGCCCCAATATTCTCCTTCCCCCCAATCAACTCCAACAATTCCCTCGCATCCTCAGCATATTTTCCCATCTTTTTTCCTCCGCCCTTCTCGCATCAACTTGTTTAAACAAGTACCTCATATCTCTTTTATATCACACTTGTTTAAACAAGTCAACTCATTTATAATATTTTTACCATTTCCCTACTCATCCCCATCCCTTATCATATAATATATATTCTTCTCCCATTCTTCCCTCCCCTCGCCTGCCAATACGTAACACAGATAAAAACGAAAGGTACCAGCCTCCCGTCCTCCCTGGGTCCGTATGCGGGGGCGCTCTCTATGCTTCGACGGATGCATCTCAAAAAAAGGGAGCTGTATCTTACTGTTTCGTTTCCGTCCTCCGCTGCCCGCCCTTAGCGGCGCTGTCTGACGACCAACGGGAGGAGTTTAAGCCGCGTTGGCAGCGGAGGACGGAAACGAAACAGTTAGATACAGCCCCTTTTTTTGTCTGCATCCGCCGAAGCATAGAGAGCGCCCCCGCATACGGACCCAGGGAGGCCAGGAGGCTGGTACCTTTCGTTTTTATCGTCCCCCCCACACCCTTGACTTCCGCCTCCATTCGTTTATAATAAGAATAGATGTTTAAACAAGCAAAGGAATCAACCATGCCAAAAGCCAAATACGAATCCATTTACAAAGATCTGAAACAAAAAATCGAGTCTCAGGAATATC
>NZ_MPDJ01000018.1:54771-73271 GCF_001881565.1 Eisenbergiella tayi | reverse complement strand
ACTTCCGCCTCCATTCGTTTATAATAAGAATAGATGTTTAAACAAGCAAAGGAATCAACCATGCCAAAAGCCAAATACGAATCCATTTACAAAGATCTGAAACAAAAAATCGAGTCTCAGGAATATCCCTGCCAGGAACTTCTTCCTTCAGAAAACACCATGGTGGAAATCTACGGCTGCTCCAGAAACACCATCCGAAGGGCTGTTGCCCAGCTGGTGGAGGAAGGCTATGTCCAGTCCCTCCACGGAAAAGGCGTCCGGGTTATTTACCAGCCAGTGGATCAGGCTTCTTTTTATATAGGAGGCATCGAATCCTTCCGGGAATCCGCCGAAAGGAACCACCGCCAGACCTCCACCCATGTGGTACAATTCGCCGAAATATCTGCCGACGAACATATCCATACCAAAACCGGCTTCCCCACAGGAAGCATTCTTTATTATATACAGCGCGTCCGCTACCTTGACGGAAAAGCCCTGATACTGGATATCAATATGTTCCTGAAATCCCAGGTTCCCGGCCTCACCCGCGAGATTGCGGAAGGCTCCATTTACGACTACATTGAAAAAGAGCTGGGCATGCAGATCATAACCAGCAAACGAACCATGACGGTGGAGCATACCACCCAGGTCGATGAAAAATATCTGGAACTGAAGGATTACAACTGCCTGGCCGTCGTCACCAACCAGACCTATAATGCGGACGGTATCATGTTTGAATATACCCAGTCCAGACACCGTCCGGATTTCTTCCGTTTTCAGGAAACAGCCACCCGAAAACACCGCCAGGAAACACAGTGAAAATCCGCTCTCTGAAAAACATCTGCCCGATAAAAAACCTCCTGCCCAGGCAGGGACAGGCCGCTGCCCGCCCCTGTCTGACAGGAGGTTTCTTTTATTCCTTCTTCCCGAACTTCTGAAACAACGCTATCTCTTTTTCATCATAAGCCGTAAAATCTTCATGGTACAAATCATGCTGCCACAGCGTCAAATCAAGCCCCTCTTCCTCCCGCAGATAATCCCATGGAAGATAAAACTGTGACTTTCCGGCAACCAGCCCCCAATGGTAGCTGCCGATCCTGTTTTCATAAAAATACGGAAGAAGCTCGCTGATATTATTATCCAGGATACGGTTGAGCCATTCTGTATTTATAAGCGGCCTGCCTTCTTTGGAAAGCCCGTTTACCGCCTGTCTCACCCGTTCAAAATTTTCGTATTGATGGAAGGAAACGATATCCGAAAGCTCCACAGCCCTCTTCTGAATCGGTTCCAGCTGTGCTTCCTCCGAAACCCCATACCCTTCCGGATAAGACCAGGGCGCCGCCGTCAATGGCTGATCCGGATCAATAGCCCTGGCGATTTCAAACACACGCTCCAGATGTCCCATACTCAGGGAATGCCTGTTGCTGTTTCCCGGTTCATTCCACAAATCCCATATGATAATCCTGGGATCCCTGGCGTACCTGCTGATCATTTCCTTTGCATAGGTATATTGAGGTTCTCTCCATTCCTCCTCATCAAATAAAATCCAGCCCGTTTTTCTTTTTTCCCCGGTAAAGGGATTTTCCGCTTTTCCTCCATGATGCCCGATATCATAAGGCTGCCAGCCCTCACTCATTCTGTCAGGAAACACCGGATCCGGCCTTTCAAAAGGCGCACAGTCATTAAACAGCACCGGCATGAGCGTAACCCCGAACTTCTCCAGCAAATCAAGCAGCTCGTCCAGCTTTCCAAAAAAGCGTTCCCGCTCAAAATACCAGGCATGAAAAGGCATAAACATTCTCACACTGTTAAGCCCTGTTTCCCGCAGAAGCTTCAGTTCTTCTTTCACAGACGCAAGAACCTCTTCCCTTGTATCGTCCTGCCACAGCTCCGTATTATGCAGGGTGACTGCCGGGACGTAATTACAGCCCATCAGCCACGGACGCTCCTCATACCACGCATTGATTTTTTCCTTACTCCATCTGTTCCCCATCCCTTATTCTCCTTTCGTCCATTCCCGAACAGAAGCTTCATAAGGGCGCAGCATAAGCTCCGGCCCCCATTGCTGCCCCTGATAATTGCCGATAACCCGTTTTGCAGCCTGCCCGGCCATTTCCTCCGGAAGCCGCCATAAAAGCTCTTTTTCCGAAAAGCTGCACACCACAAGCAGATGCTCCTCATGAAAGCTTCTTTCGTATACAAACACATCTTCCGATTCCGGATCCAGCAGCCGGTACTCCCCATTCACGACAACCGGCTTTTCCTTCCTCAGCTTCACAAGCTCCTTATAAAAAGAAAATACGGAATCATCCCTCCCGATCTGGTCAGCAGCATTGATTTCTCCATAATTCGGATTCACCATAATCCATGGCTCTCCCTCCGTAAATCCGGCATTAGGGGAAGCATCCCACTGCATGGGCGTACGGGCGTTATCCCTGGACTTATACCGAAGAAAACGCAGCATTTCCTCCTCTTTGAAAATCCCCTTCCCCGTAAGCTCCCAATAGGCATTGATACTGTCCAAATCCCGGAAATCCGCAATCCCCTTAAAAGGCACATTCGTCATCCCAAGCTCTTCACCCTGATAAATATAAGGGGTACCCTGCATCATATGCAGGCATACCGCCAGCATTTTGGCGGAAACCTCCCTGTACTCGGGTGAATCGTTTCCAAAGCGTGAAACCACCCTCGGCTGATCATGATTGCACCAGAAAAGACTGTTCCAGGCCCTGCCATACAGCCCTGTCTGCCACCGGGAAAGAACCTCCTTCAATTCCGTAAGACGGCATTTCCTGTCGGTCCATTTATTTCCCTTTTCATCAAAATCCAAATCCACATGTTCAAACTGGAAAACCATGCTCAGCTCTTTTTCGTCACAGGAAGCATATTTCAGCGCCTCCTCCAGCGTAACGCCGGAGCATTCCCCGACTGTGATGGTATCCCTTCCGTCCAGTACCTCCCGCCGCATTTCCTGCAGATATTCATGAACACGCGGCCCGTTGGCGCAATAATTAAAGGCTGCATAGCCGGTAATTCCCACCGGACCGTCCGGAAAATCCGGATCCTTGGAAATCAGGCTGATAACATCCATCCGGAAGCCGTCCACCCCCTTATCCAGCCACCAGTTCATCATCCGGTACACTTCACGGCGTACCTGCGGGTTCTCCCAGTTCAAATCCGGCTGCTTAACGGAAAACAGATGAAGATAATACTCTCCGCTGCTTTCCTCATATTCCCAGGCCGGCCCGCCGAAGCAGGAGCCCCAGTTATTCGGCTCCTTTCCCTCTTTGGGTTTCTTCCAGATATAATAATCCCTGTAGGGATTGTCCTTACCTTTCCGGCTTTCCTGAAACCATGGATGCTCGTCCGAGGTATGGTTCACCACCAGATCCATCACCAGCTTCATTCCCCTCGCATGGATTTCCTCCAGCATCCGGTCAAAATCCGCCATCGTCCCGAAATCCTTCATAACGACCTGGTAATCGCTGATATCATAACCATTATCGTCATTGGGCGACTCATATACCGGCGAAAGCCAGATGACATCCGCTCCCAGCTCCTTCAGATAATCCAGCTTCCCCGTAATCCCGTTTAAATCACCGATTCCATCCCCGTCGCTGTCACAGAAGCTTCTGGGATAAATCTGATAGACAACGCTCTTCTTCCACCAATCCTTCTCCATTGCCTGTCTCCCCTTTTCATATCATTTATGGAGTATACCTGTCCGTCCTGATTTTACCGCATATTTCTAAGGCCATTATAGCATTCCGATACAGGGAAATCCAGGAATTCCCATATTCATAAAAATATTTAAATTTAACAAGGTACCTTGACATTTGTTCTTCCATGGTGTATTCTTAATTCATAAGGTACCTAGTAATTATTGCAAATCATATTTGAAAAGAAAGAAGGAATTGCCTATGAACGAAAACACAAACCAATCATGTCCCTGCTGTCCTAACCACTGTCCTTCCGACGCTTTACAGTGCGGAAAAGGAAGGGCTTATTTTTCAGAAGCTTCTGAAACGAATCATCCCGGATCGGATGAAAGAGACACTCAAAACGCTTCCCACCATCATTCCGCCCATGCCCGCCATGAGGAACTCCGGGAACGCAATGAGGAATTCCGGGAACGCCGCGGCAGAAGAAACGGCCGTGAACCCTTCCCGGAACACTTCTTTCCCGACGGACAGTCTCTTACCGGCGAAGAACAGCTCTTCGAGCGGTTCAGAGCCTGTGCCCATGCACTGCACCATCCGGGAAACGGCAAATCCGGCCAGCTGCGTATCCTTTCCATTCTGTCCGCCAGAAGCCCCATCACCCAAAGACAGCTCATGGATATTCTGGATGTACGCTCCGGTTCCTTAAGTGAAATTTTGGGAAAAATGGAAGCCGAAGGCTATATCACCCGCTCTCCGAATGAACAGGATAAAAGAGGCGTGGATGTCACTCTCACCCCCGCGGGCCTGGAAGCCGCCGAACAGATGCACGTCAGCAGAGAGACTTCCGTACAGGATTTCTTCTCCTGCCTGGATGAGGAAGAGAAGGAACAGCTCTCCCGCATTTTGGATAAGCTTCTGGCCGACTGGCGCAGCAAAAAAGAAATGTACGGCGGCAGAGACCGAGACAACAGAGGCCGAGACAGCAGAGAACGGGGACGCAGAGAAGACGGACGCCGGGAACGCCGTTCAGTGGAAAGACACCACCGACAGTAAAAAACGCCTGCAGGGGATTCACTCAATCCCACGCAGGCGTTTTTGTCAGATACCCATTTGTCAGATACTCATTTATTTATCAGATACTCCTGTCCGTCATATATACTGCTTCGATATTCTCTATCGGCACGTCCCCTTCAAAGCCCTGGCTGGCCATGAGCATATAGCCGCCGTCCTTCCCCAGTAAATCTATGAATTTCCGTACCTCCGCCCGTACCTCTTCCGGCTTTCCGTAAGGCAGCAGCCCCTGCGTATCAATTCCTCCATGGAAAAGAATCTTGTCCTTATACAGCTTTGCCAGACGTTCTACTTCCAGCCCCTGCACCTTCTGAACCGGCTCCAGCGCATCCACGCCGCACGCAATAAATTCCGGTATCAGCGGCGCCACGGCCCCGCAGGAATGCTGCTGGTAAAACGCGCCGTATTTATGCGCCAGATCCGCCAGCTTTATCGTATTCTCCCGATAAAATTCTCTCCACATATCCACCGAAAACAGCAGGGATATCTGTGTTCCGTAATCATCATGAGGACGAAGGACATCCACCCTGCCCTCCCCGGCCTCGAAAATTCTCCGGTAATATTCCATCTCAAATTCATTCATGCGTTCCAGGATCCGTTTGGCGGTATCAGGCTCATCCAGCATCAGCATAAAAAACTGATCCATCTCTATCAGAAAGGTAACCATCTGGAAAGGGCCCTCATGGCCTACAATAATTGCCTTATCCGGATTGCTGTCACACACCTTCCTGACAGAGCTGTAATCAAACCAGTCCGGATCGGGGAACATGACAGCATCCACATCCTCCACAGTTTCCACTCCATTTAAAGGGAAATAGGTTGTGGTTCCATAAGTATCGATCGCGGTCGTATGCATGGTTGTTTCGAACCCCCACCAGGACTGCTCCACCCGCTCCCCTTTTTCATTCAGATAGGTCTTCAATTCCGGCCCGATATATTCCGGCCCGGCCGTCACGATATCTATTTCATATTTTTCCAGCAGCTGGCTGTAATCTGTAAAACCATAATGCTTCAGCAGCTTCTCCGTCACAGAGCCCACCGCCTCAAAAGCCGCCGGAACACGATCCGGCTTCCGGTGCTCCATCACAGCTCTCACTCTTTCTTTGGATGTCATAACAGCGCCCTCCCTTTCCCATAGCAGAAATCAGTTTTATCACAACAGTCCGGACAGGCCCGAACCGTTATCTTTTATCTTTATTTTATCCTCCCCCGCCGGAAACCGGAATTCCCTGATTTATCTGATTTGTTGTAAAATTTAAAACCTCTTCTTGCTGATTTTCCTCCCCAATAGTACAATAACCTTGACAGCCGCACATCAGCTTTATTTTAACGGAAGGAAAATATCATGCAGGATATCTATAATCCCGAAAATTTCACTCCCTACCTGTATTATGCCCCTGAAAACAGCGGCACCGGTCTGCCGTTTATTATCCGTGCCTCCCGGATGGGCTGCGGTTATGAGGAATCTTTCTTTTGTGTACAAAGAAATGCCGACTATCCCTATTTCACCGTTCATTTCCTGTTCGACGGCTGCGGCTTCTTCCATATCGCCGGAAAAGATTATCTGCTGAAAAAAGGGGATGCCTTCATTATAACTGCAGGAGACGCCCATACCTATTCCAATTATTCCGGGGATCCTCTCGGTCTTATCTGGATTGAGCTTGCTATTCCGGGACAGCAGGAGCTGTCCGGCTTTTTCAAAATGAACCATATCCATACCCTTGACGCCGCCCATACCGAAAAACCCCTGGCTCAGCTGATTTCCATCATCAAAGCACAGAAGGCTGCTCCGGAAACCGATGATTTCAGTTTATCCAAATTGTACTACGCTTTTCTTATGGATCTGCTGGAAGCGGCAAGCCTTTCTCCTGCACGCAGTCATCCCCAGCTGGTTACGGATGCCCTGAGCTATATCGAACAGCATTTTACGGAGGATCTGCGGATCTGCCGCCTTTCGGAACACCTGCATGTGAGCCACACCTATCTCACACGCATTTTCCGCAGATATGTAGGAACCACACCGCTGAAATACATAAGCCTGAAACGCATCGAATATGCCTGTTCCTTGCTGAATACCACATCCATGTCCTGTGAAAGAATAGGGGAATGCATCGGCATGTATGATGCTTCCCATTTCAACCGCTTCTTTACCCGGCAAATGGGGCTGGCTCCCTCCGTTTACAGAAGCAAAAACAGGGAGACCCCCACTTAACCGTTTGCCGGTGTGGGTGCCTCCCTTATCTTCGTTCCTTTCAGTCCGTGTTCATCTCTCCTTCAATCCTATATTCCACTATATTTATCCCGGGCCTTACCGTCATTTGCAGGCAGGGCAATACAGTGCGGGGATAAAGAACATTTACATTCGGCTCGCAGTAAATAAAATCCGCGTCCGCCTTCCCCTCTATCTGAATGATCCCACAGCTGCCTTTCTTTCCCCTTATCCTCGCGCTCCCTTCTCCTGCTTCCCAAACCAGCTCCTCTTTTTCCGAAAAAGGAAGGGCAAATCCGGCGGCTGCGGCCTGATATACCCCATCGCTTTGAATGATATGCCGGCATCTGCAGCCCTCCGCCTCAAAGGAAAGCTCCGTTTCAATATGCACTCCGTCAAAAGGGATCCAAGTGCTGACGATTCTCTCCTCCGTTATTTCCACAGCTTCACACTTCGTCCGCACGTGCCAGTACCCATCCTTATACAGGGACAGCATATTATCCGGAGCAGCCTGCTCCAGCGTACGATAGGATCGCGGAACCTGAAATCCAAAGCCGGTGGAATATGCAAATTTTTCATACTTCTCCGCATAGTGTGCCGGCTTCCATGCGCAATACTGCCCCGAAGTGAGAGCCATCACATGTCCGTTCTTCCTTTCCCTGACAAGCATCCCCGCATGGGGCATCATACGCACACCTTCCCTCGCAGGAAGCTCCCTCTCCTCCGCCTTCCAAAAAGGATGCTCCTTCGGCAGCGCAAGAACCAAAAAGCTCTTCATGGCCCAGTAAGGAGAGGAAGGGGAATTATATCCTTCCGCCATATTTAAGTTGGGATAGGCATAACCAATTGTCAGTTTATCCTCGCAATCCAGTATGGGCTGCCGGAACCAGTACCGGAAATGTCTGCTTATCAGGCCCCTGAGTATTCCCCACGGCACAGCCTCCGAACCGGAAAAAGCAAGCGCCGCCCAAAAGGCTGTCTGGGCAAAACGGTATGTGAGCGACCTGCCGTAGGGAATCGCTTCTCCCGACCGTGCAAACCACCACATAAAATCCTGCGCGAACCTTTCCCCTCTTTGTATGTAAACCGCCGCGCGTTCCGGATCCTCTTTTTTCATCACACCCGCATAGATAAGGGAATAAAAATGCATGGCAAAGGAGATATAATAATCCCTCTGGGCCGTTTTCCCATCCGAATACCAACCGTCCCCAAGGTAAAAATCCTCTATGCGGGCCAAATCTGCCGACAGCCGCTCCTCACTCCAGCAGCCGCCGTTCTTTCTCAGCCCGCAGTTTACCAGTATCCGGAAAAAGAGCCAGTTATTATCTGATATCTCATGCTCATTGATCTGATTCAGCCAGTCGGAAAACATCCTTCTCTCTTCCCCGGACAGCGGATCCCAAAATCGTTCCGGCACCATCAGCAGGGCAAATCCCAAAACCGCCATCTCCACAAAAGCCTGGCTTCCGTCCTCATAGGTTCCCCAGTATTCCTCATTCTCCGGATTGATGCCATTTCTGAGCCCCCTCAGGATCTCTTCATCCAGGGGCGTCGTTTTCCCCGATACCATATAAGGCACGATGCCCCAGAGAATTCTGGAATAAGCCTCCAGCCCGATGATTTTATCGCCATAGTGGGCCGACGTATATCCAATATAAATCCCCGTGTTTCCTTTCGTAAAATATTTTTTCAGCGGTCTGCAGAGTCCCAGCAGAGCTTCTTCATAATCCTCTCTGGAAACAAAATTCGTATTTATCATAATTTCTCCATTCCTGTCCGCGCCTATCCCTTAACAGACCCTATCATAACCCCCTTGACAAAATATTTCTGGGCAAAGGGATACAGGCACAAAACGGGCACTGACGCAACAATGATAAGAGAATATTTCAGCAGATCGGCCAGTCCCTGTTTAGCCTCCATAAGTGTGGGATCCACAAAGGAATTCATATCCATGGTATTATTGATCAGGATCTCCCTCAAAAAGATCTGAAGCGGGTACAATTTCTTGTCATTTAAATAAAGGAACGCATTAAAATAAGCATTCCAATGGCCCACCCCATAGAACAGGGCAAGAACGGCTATGACCGCCTTGGACAGCGGAAGAATAATGCCGAAAAAATATTTTGTGTCACTGCAGCCGTCAAGCTGCGAAGCCTCCAGAAGCTCATCCGGTATATTGCTTTGAATGAAGGTCCTCGCCACAATCATGTTATAAACAGACAGTGCGCCCGGCAGAATGATAGCCCATCTGGTATTCATCAGATGCAGATCCCTGATCAGAATATAATTGGGTATCATTCCTCCTCCGAAAAGCATGGTAAAGGTGAAAAAGAAGGTTAAGATCCCTTTCCCCTTTAAGTCCTTCCGTGAAAGCGGATAAGCGGCCATCAGCGTCACTGCCACGTTAATAAAAGTACCGCATACGGTATAAATAATAGTGTTCTTATATCCCAGCCAGATATCCTTATTTTCAAAAACCGCTTTATAGCCCTCCAGGCTGAAATCCACAGGCAACAGTATTACCTTTCCGGAGGTAACCGCGGACGCCGATGAAAAGGATGCCGAAACAATATAAATCAGGGGATACAGAACCAAAATCAACAGCAGCGTAAGAAAAACCAGGACTATCCCGTCAAATACCTTATCACTTCCTGATTTTCTTATTTTTGTCCTGCCTTTACTCATAATTCTCCTCCCTTACCATAAGCTCTGTTCCGTTACTTTTTTACTGACCGCATTGACCGATACAATCAATATCAAGTTAATGACCGAGTTAAACAAACCGATTGCGGTTGCATAGCCGTAATCACCCGTAGCGCTTTCCAGACCCATTTTATACACATAGGTGGATATTACTTCGCTGGAACGCAGGTTCAGATTGTTCTGCATGAGAAAAGCCTTCTCAAATCCTATATTCATGATCGAGCCTGCATTCAGTATTAAAAGCATAATTGCCGTAGGCAGGATGGAAGGAAGGTCAATATGCAGAATACGCTGAAACTTACTCGCCCCGTCCATCTGCGCCGCTTCATGCAGCTCCGCATCCACTCCCGCAAGGGCCGCCATATAAATGATCGAATTCCAGCCCATCGACTGCCAGACCCCGGAAAGCACATAAATATGGGGAAAAGCAGAGGCCGATCCCAAAACGTCAGGCGCATTATTTCCGGTAACCGCACTGTAAATAATTCCATACAGGCCTATTCTGGGATTAAATACCTGGATGATCAGACCTACCATAACGACTGTTGAAATAAAGTGGGGCATGTAGGTAACTGTCTGAATAAACTTCTTGTATTTCAGGTTATTCATGGAATTCAGCAAAAGAGCCAGCATAATAGGGATGGGAAAACCGGCCAGCATGCCGTACAGTGACAGGGTCAGCGTATTTTTCAGCAGTCTCCAGAACTGATAATTCCGGAAAAACTTTTTAAAATTATCAAACCCAATCCATGGGCTTCCCATGATTCCCAGATTCATATTATATTTTTTAAAAGCAAGCTGGATACCAGCCATAGGTATGTAGTTGAAAATAAAGACCAGTACTATCGGTATTACCAAAAACAGATATAACTGCCAATGCTTTATTCTTTTTTTCCTTTTCAACTCATAGACTCCTTTCCGGTTATGCTATGCGTAAATATGGGGATCTGCCGCATCGCAGCGATCCCCATTGCTTAAGCTACCTTAAACGCATAACTACTTTCTGCCCTCCGCACGGTCATATGCGCTCTGTTCGATTTCCAGATATCGCTCCAAACCGCAGGCTTCCAGTTCCTTCAGGTAATCATCCCATTCACTGAGAGGCCGGTCTCCGGTGATAAAACGAACGATCGCCTCATCCCTTGCAGCCTTGATTGTCGTATAAAGCTCGGCTCTTTCTTCCTTTTCATCCACCGTATAGACTAAGTTATTAACATATTCTGTGGGTGTATAATCCTTGTACAAGCCTACAGCCTTGGAAAGCATAGATACCGTGGCCTTCGGATCCGGATTAGCCGCAACTCCCTGATCACTCATGGAACCTGACCGATAGGCAGGGCCCACCTGTCTCCAGGAGGAATTCTGATCCACATTCCAGATATCGTTCAGAATAAGAAATCCACAGGGAATGCCAAGCGAATCCTCATATAGTCCTTTTTCCTTGTCCGCGCCTTCCCTCGTCCAGTCAACGCCTTCCACTCCATACCGGGTCATCATGGACATGGATTCCTCATACAGATAATCTCCCAGACGGAATGCCAGCTCGGGATTTTTGCAGTATTTGGTAATTGCCATTTCCTCAATAATCGTAGTCGGTGAATATGCCGCATATCTTACCCCTTCAGGCCCCGTAAGCGGAGGCAGCGGCTCCATGTCAACTCTTCTTTCGCTTTCAGGCAGATAGGCGCTCATACTTCCGGCCGCCAGACAGCCTACAAGCTGTACCTCTTCGTTTTCAAGAAGAGCCTTGAGCTGCTTTACATCCTGTGTATAAGACATGGGATCCAGAAGGCCTTCCGTACAAAGCATATTCATGTATTCCAGACCGTCTCTCCATTCAGGCTGTGTATAGGATGCCATGACTTTACCGTCTTTTACCATCAGATATTTCTGATCATTATTCGCATAAACAAAGGCGTTCATAAGAAAATCCTGAGGCCTCTGATTCCAGCCGTCTTTAGAACCAATCAGCGGAATTTCATCCGCTTTGCCGTTCCCATTCGGATCCTGGGTTTTGAACGCTTTCAGGACTTCATAAAATTCCTCTGTCGTTGTGGGCATGTCCAATCCCAGCTTATCCAGCCAGGTCTGGTTAATCCAGTATCTCTGAGATATCTCGTTCGCCAGCGCAGGATAATAAGAGGCCATGGCATAGATATTGCCGTCCGCGGAAGTAACCCCTTTCAGCATCAGCTCCTGATCCTCTTCCGGAATCTCATGATGGAAATAATAAGAGATATCAGGATCCTCATAGTATTCATTCAGGGGAAGGAACAGGCCTGACGCCCCATACACGGACGCGTTCTGCTGAATCAAATCATATCCCATAATGATATCCGGCATCTCTGTTCCCGAATTGGCCATAATGGAAAATTTCCCCTGCGCATCTGTTTCAGGGAAAAAGACAAACTCAATATCCACATTAACATCTTCCTCGATTTTCTTTGTTAATGCATTCGTATCATAATCAATAACCTGGGAAAGCTGGGCGATACCTATGGTAATTTTCTCTTTTTCCTTCAGAATAGGCAGCTGTCCGCTTTCATTAAACATATCCTTGCTGTCTTCAGTTGAAACAGCTTCCGCTGTCTCCTGTCCGGTACTGACTTCCCCTCCCGTCTGATCCGTCTGTTTTGCCCCGCACCCGGTAATACTGAGCGCAGCCATACAGGCAGCAATCATTAAGGCTGTCCATTTCTTCCTCTTCATACTCATTTCCTCCATTTAAAATTTGGAACTGTGTCCATGCCCTTATGATAGCGTTCAGCCTGTATTTTTGTATATTGGATATCTCTCCCGATATTTTCCCATAGTAAGATCTTACATGGGAAATTTATCCGCTTTATTGCTTTCTTTGCCGGTTTTCTCTCCACTTACCCGGCGCGATTCCATACACCCGCTTAAATGCCTTATAAAAAGTATTGTTGGAATGAAACCCAACCATGGTACAAATTTCAGTGACAGACTTATCGGTTTCCATAAGCAGACTCTCACATTCCGACATCCTGATATTTTCCAATAATTCCCCTACCGTCCTGCCTGTCTGCTCTTTTACGAACTGATACAGATACTTTTCCGAAATACCGCATGCTTCAGCTATTTCCCATGCTCCCAGGTCGGGATTGGCATAATTCTCCTTTATATACCCAACGATTCTGGTTTTCAGCTCCGGATTCCTTCTTTTCTTTTTTTCAACCAATATCCCGCACATTTCCTCCGCACAATGCTGCAGCCGTTCCAGCAGGCCGATCACATCGCTGTCCATATCATATGCCGGCAATTCGGAGGATAACTGCGGAAGCATTTTTTTCGCATGGTACAGCCCGTCCCTGAGCAGATAAAACAAATGCTTGATCTCATCCTCCGACTCCAGCTTTCTCTGGATAAGCTGTTTCTTCAGCTTGTCAAAAAATAAGCTGATGCTTTCCGCTTCCCCGCCCACAATCAGCTCATAAAGCTGGGCTCCATACTGGAAGTCAACCACGTAGCTGTTGCTTTTTATGGCATCGTATTCATTGACAATCCGGCTCCCGCTGTTCTGACGTGCGGCAGTCTTAGCCTGGAGATAAGCCGCATGAATATTATAAATATCCATGGAAATGTCACTTATCCCACAGCTTACCGTCACTCCGTATTCATCTCCCATAATTCTGCCCACCTGCTCGAAAAGCCTGCTGATCTTATCTGTGTAGGAATCATCCTCAGGCTGCAGCGGAAGCAGGATGATTACCTCCTTTAAGCCGCTGTTGACAGTAATAACCCCTTCATTATAGTTATTCTCCAGATAAGTACCTGTCTGTACGCTGATTTTCTTTGATATATCCAGTTCGGTTTCTGCCGGCATCATGTCACATTCCCAGTTAATGCTGACCACACAATAAAATTCTATCTTATGCCCCAGCAGATTTTCTACCTCGAGCCTTTCTCTCTGAGAGTAAATTCCTCTTACAAATAATTTTTCAAGAATATTATTAGAGACAATTCCCTTCATTTTCTTCAGCTCCCCGGCATAGCTGTCCGTCCTGCGGTTTATTTCGGAAAATGCCTTTTTTATGTAATTATAATCTCCCGCCTTCCAGATATCCTTCTGGGAATGCGGCAGTGTGGTAAGAAGATCCTTAATTCTCATTATTCTGTACACAGCCAGCCAGATACATCCTGCAAGGAACAGCAAAATCGCCACCTTGATATAAACCTGAATAATGGCAGTTACGTTCTGGATACTATTCTGAAATAATGACCTCTGTATTCCTACCACAATTCTGAGATTGCTGTATTGCGCGTCATCGCTCAAGACCGTATACATCCTGCCGTTTACATCATATTCGCCTGACTTTTCGGTAAGCATAAGAGGGGTATCCCATTCATATCCGTTCTGCATAAGGATTGTCCCGTCCCTCTTATCCATGATATAAAAAAAGCTGTCCTCTTCCATCCCCTCCGGAAGTATCCACTCCAGAAGCTGCTCCCTGTCCATCACCAGAACCAGATTTCCCTTTCCGTTTCCCATGCCATCCAGAGGCATCTTTAATATATAAGAAAAGCAATCATAGCTCTTTCCATCCAAATACCTGATATTCCATTCCGGAATATACTTCATCCCCTCCGTCCGGGATACCAAACCATAAAAATCTCCTTCTTCCATATTCTCATATCTTATAAGCTTCCCATAAAATTCTCCCGTCCTTGTCGCCGCCATACTGTCCGACAGCACAATAGGATTGTCATTGAACAGGATAAAAAACTTCAGCGGGACATCCTGAAATCTCGACAGCCTGATTAATTCCTCCTGAAGCTTGCGGATCGTATAATAATCCTTTGTATCCGGACTGCCGCTGATGCCGGATAATCTGACATATTTTTCATCTCCCTGCAAAATACCTGCCAGCTCAGTCATTCTCTGAATATTTCCGTCCACTGTAAGAACCCCTTCGTGCAGCTTTCGGTAGCTTTCCTCGACAATACTCCTCCTGGCTATTTTATAAACATTGTTATATATCGGAAGCAGCAGAAACAGAAACAGCATAAAAATAAACAGATAAAAAGCTCCATATCTGAAAAACAGCTTTACAGTTTCAATCGAGCTTTCTCTCATACGTTTTTTCATTTTTCCCCACCCTCTATCTTTTGTGCTTACTCTTTTGCCTCCATTATTTTATCATATTTACAGCTATTTTCTCAATAATATGCCTTTTTTACAGAAAAAACTTATTTTATATATCAAAAGCATATCTTTTCGACTTTAACATATTCCGGTATAAAAAAACGCCTCCGGCCAGGCGGGCTGTCCTTCTGAAAGGAAGCGCACCGAGAAACCGGAAGCGTTTATTATAATTTTTTCTTATCTGTATTTTCCTATCTGTAATTATTTTTCTTGATTTTATTCTTATTCCTGCATCTCCAAAGCCAGGCAGTTCACATACTCCGTAGGAAGGTTCTCCGGAAGTTTTACGGTCAGGACTCCGCAATACTGAGAGAATTCCACATTGCCGGCGCCCAGCAGACGCACGGATCTTACTTTTTCCTCCGGCTTCAGCGACTTGATGACCGCCGCCCTGTTTTCCGGCGCTTTCAGCATAAAAGCGTAAACCGTATTACCTTTCCTGGTAAACCGGAAATCCGAACTGTTCCATTCCGTCTTGTCTTCCCGGAAGCCCTCAATAAGCACCCTTGTATCGCCTTCTCCGAATACCCGGAAAGGCCTTGTCCCATATACTCCTTCCTGACAGACAGCGAACCATTTGGCAAGCTCCTCCAGGATAAAACGGGTTTCCGCATCAATAGTACCATCCGGCCGCTGCAGAACATTCAGCAGCATACAGCCATTCTTGGAGATAATATCCACCAGCATTTCAATAATCTGTTCAGGATGTTTAAACGTCTGCTTCGCATCATAAAACCAGTTCCCGATACAGGTATCCGTCTGCCAGGGGCTGGGATTCACTCCCGGCAGCTGGCTCTTCTCAATATCCAGCACACCAACCCGGTAAATCTCCTGATTTCTGTTCTTCTGGGTATAAACCGCCTGATTCTGCCCATTCCTCTCAATAGAATCATTATACAGATAGGAAACAGCATCCAGTCCGGGCTGATATCCCTCCTCTTCAAAAGGCAGCCCGCTGTCGGAATACAGCAGTGCCGGATGGAACCTGTCCACCAGTTCCTTCATCGTATCCTGCCAGTATTTCTGGAATTTCTTATTTCCTGTAAGCCACTGGGCAAGCTCACCATGCTCCGGCATGATATGCTCACTGTTTTCATAATAAAAATCTTTATATGCCGGATCCGCCCCGTCATACGGAACCCCTTTATAAGGGCCGTAGCTGTCCGCTCCCTTATTCACATACCACCAGGAAAAAGAGGCCCCCAGATGCTCCGTCAGGCCAAAGGGCATTCCGTACTTGTCAGCCGCTTCCTTCCACATTCCGCAGATATCCTTTTCCGGCCCGATTTTCAATGAATTATTGGCATTCACTTTTGAATCGTAATTAAAGAAATTATCATGGTGCATGGCCTGCGCCACAAAATATCTGGCTCCAGCTTTGTAATACAGTCCCATCAGCTCCTGCGGATCAAACCTTTCCGCCTTCCACAGTTTACAAATATCCTTATACCCGAATTCTGAGGGATGCCCGTAATGACGGACATGATAATTGTACTGAGGACTGCCCTGTATGTACATATTCCTGGCATACCAGTCTCCGCACATTGGTACGCTCTGCGGCCCCCAATGGCTCCATATACCGAATTTGGCATCCCGGAACCATTCCGGACATTCATACTCCCTCAGTGATTCCAACGTTGGCTGAAATTTTTCTGTCATTCTGTAACCCTCCATATCATATTTTTTGATACCCCTTTTAAGCTGTATTATATAGAGTCCGGTTAAAAAGTATTAGATAGAATGGTGACAAGTTTTCACTCATTATGTCGTGATATCGCAGGTTATTCAGGCCGCCTCGCAATCCCGCCGCAAAGGCGGCTATTCAGCCGCCCGTCAAAAATACCTGCTGGGAAAAATAAATCAGACTGCCAACAAGCTTTCCCAATCCAATGGACAGAACTGCAATTCCCAATCCATGCCGGAACTGGATCCTTCTCGCAAAAACAGGTATGGTATTCAGCATTTCTGCAATGGCCAGAGCCAGGCATCCAACAAAAATACCCGCAAAGAATCCAAAAAATATACATAGTATGACCGTTATCCATTTCCACATGCTGTCCGTAACAGCCCCAAAAGGCTGAAGGTTTCTTACCCATTCCCCTATATGACAGGAATACTCAAAAACACTGATAAAATTACCGAATAATGTGCCTGCCACCACCATTTCTTCATATAGGAATACTTTTTTGCTGGTATGTGTCTTACCCGCGAATCGCGGAACCAGGCCAACAGCGATTAATACCGTAAAAACTCCGGCCGAAACAAGGAACCCAAAGCTCAAACCAATGACCGCCATAAATACACTTTTAAGAAACATCAATGGTCTTTCCCTCCCTGTCCGCCGTTTCTACCAATGCATTATTTACATCATCCTCATAAATACGCATTTCCACTTCAATAGGGGTGGGATCCTTGGTAATTCTTCGTCCGCCGATATGATTGAAGAAAACGATAATTCCTACAGCCAGTCCAATGGAATAGGTCACCTCCAATATGGTAAAACCATCCGATGCCTGGCCTGAAATCATTTCATATACCTTCACAAAAACCTTGTTGATGCCAATATCATTATGGAAGGCCATGATAGTAAAAGCTGTTCCAAAAAAACAAATAAGGGAAACAAATGCAATTTTAAGCCATTGCATGAATCCCTTTTCACTTTTTACCTTTACCTTTTCCATTATCACTTCCGTCTCACCAATATTCTCTATTGATAAATCCGGGTACATTGTCTGTAATGAGTCAATGATCTTCATTACGCTTACTATCTGACGCTGAGGCTTCGTATCCTTGAACTTATATATTTTCATTGCCTTAGCGTGTGCCAGAATATCTTTATTCGCGCATACCAATTTCCCCAAATCCGAAAGCTGCACATCATCCTTCTGTACTTCCACATTCCTGTCCAGCTTCAGATACAATGTCTCCTGAGATGCCATTCCAACCACCTTTCTGACCGGTATAACTTCTGAAAATACGGTCAATTTATTCTTGTTAGTAATATGGAGAATTTCAGTTTTTATGCAGAAATGAAAAAGAGATGTCAGTATGCCAGAAGTTTTGAAACTATTATTTTGGACATGAAAAAACAGCAGTTGATCATACTGCTGTTTTTCCAATCATCATCATATCATCTATCAAAATTAAGGGATTTGCTTAGTTAGAGAACATATAAGCGGTGCAAAGCTTAACACCGGAACCGGTATTGGCTACATATGTATAAATACCAATCTTTGTGTAATTGCCGCTTACCATGTTGCTGTAGTGTGAAGGACTTGCCTTCAGGCTTGCGAATACGCTGTCTGCTGCGTTGTTCTGCTCGGAATCTGAAAATCCGAAGCTTCCGTATGTAATATAGGAAAGGTTTTCTCCACGCCATTTGGTTGAGCTAATCATATCTGCTCCGCTTGTTCCGTTAGGACGGGTGTGGCTCCAAACTGTATTGATTTCTTCACTTCTTACTGCTGCATAGCTGTTTAATTCACTATCAAGGGTCAGTGCGGGAAGTCCCTGCTCTGCTCTTAAGTTATTGATGTCTGCCAGAAGTCTTGCATTCATGGTAGAAGTCTGGTCTGCTGCTGCCTTTGCATCCATCTTTGCTGCGGGTGCCATTGCTGTTACGATGATTGTTAATACTGCTAATACGGTGATGATTGCTTTCTTCATTTTCCTTCATCCTTTCAAATCGTGTCGATTGAAAAATGATGGAAAA
>NZ_MPDJ01000018.1:19366-54750 GCF_001881565.1 Eisenbergiella tayi | reverse complement strand
ATACGTTTTTACTATGTATCAGGCAACTGGCTGCCATCCTCTTTGAGGGAAGGCCCTGTAGCTTTGCGTCCTTGCTTTTCAGCAAGTTTGCCAAGTGTTAAATTAAATAATATGATGATTAATTACGTGATGATTGATGATTTCTTTCGTTAGTCTTATACTACACCATTCCAGTATAAAAATCAAGTACTTTTTTAAATTTTTTCCAATTTTGTAACTTTAATTGTAATTCTGCCTGTTTCCTGATCGTCCACGCAGTGTTCCCGATCAGCTTTCATTCCATTCCCGTATCTCATCCACAACACCGTGTACGACGAACCTTCCTGTTCCTCCTGCTTTCCCGTGGCAGGTCGAAAGGGTCACCATATCAGGCTGGCCTTCCGTATAGTCCTTCTGATATCCCTTGAAAAGAGATTTCTGAAGCGCCATTTTCAGGTAGCTGTCATAATCCTCATCTGTATAGACCGACTGATAGGTGTCGCTTCCGCTTACCGTCATGTAGTACGAAATTATCCTGTAACGGATCGCCTCACCCTCGGTGTATAAATAAAAATAAGGATTCTCTTCCGCCAGCTCCTCTTCCTGCATAAATTTCTTAAGGGAACCAAACATGGAATGGTTCTTCATGTTATGTCCATATATCACGGTGTTCCGGTCAGTAAGATCCGGGGAATTGCCTGCATCCAGAAAAATGCAGCCCGCACTGTTGCTGTCTCCATCAAAGGTGCGGTGCAGATAAATGTCATTATCCTTTCCCTGGACTACCGGGTAATTTACCTCCAGGGCCGGAATATAGAGCCAGTATCTGAAATCTTCATTTTTGGCTTTCAAACCGGCAAAATCAATTTCGGGCATTAAAAAATCGTCCTCTTCCTTTTCCTGGGCCGGAAGCTGAGGACGTTCATTATTGACATATTCCTGAAGTTCTTTATATTCCTGCACACCTCTGTTGTATTCCAAGAAAATACTTCCCAGATTGATGCAGGAAATTATAAGAACCGCGACTGCGCAGATAGGAATAATAATTCTCACAAATTTCTTCATGACGCTCCCTTTACATAATGTAATGACAGATGATATAGCTGCGTATATATTCGTTATACACTATATTCCATACCTAACGCAATCTTTTTTATAAAAAAGCAGAGACATCTAATATAAATCAGCCGTTCAGCACACAAGCTGTCTCTCATCCGAAGTAATATTTTCTTTTCCAGACGGCTCACCTGTACCTGACTGATCCCCATGACTCCGCCACAGTTTTGCAGCTACTTTTTTTAAACGACATGTCCTGACCGCTTTATTTATAAGGCTCTCAGGCTTTTTTTATTTTATTATGTCATATTGTGCATCAGGCTTCCTGGCCTCTGCCTCTAAAAAATCTTCTTTTGATAAGAAAGAACCATTTTTTGAAAAAACAGACTATTCTTTGGACGATGTTTACCGTTGTCTTTCCTTCTTTGACAGACAGAAAGAAAATCTCCCGGTTTGGCTGAATGATAAGATTAAGGAAAACTATGGCCGTGATGCCAGTCTGATTTATTATGATGTAACGAACTACTATTTCGAATCTGACGGCCAGAATGATTTTCTGAGCAAAGATTATCTATTTGACTATTATGACGAGGTATTGAGAGATATCGGAGCAGCCCTTGGAATAGATTTCAGCAAACGCATAAGGACTTTGGGTGAAATTAAATGTAATTCTGCCTGTTTCCATGATAGACGACTTCAACGACCTTTTCAAAAAAGGCCCCGGCAAAACTGCCGGGGCGCTCATACCGCTATTTCTTTCGTTTCTTTCTAAATACTATACAGGATATCAGAACAGCCGCTGCCGAGCAAACAAGCAGTGTCCAGAAAATAACTGGTGTCTGATCTCCGGTACCCGGTCCCTTCATATCTCCAAGGACTCCGATGCCGGGTGCTGCCGGCATTGCGCCGTCAGGCATCTTGCTTTCTCCCAGTACATCAACTTTAGGAGTCACACCCGCTGTATAAGTTACAGGAGTGGCAGGCGTGCCGGGCGTACCAGGCTCGTCAGGAGTATCCGTATTATCCGGAGGTGTGGGAGGCGGTGTAGGATCATTGGACAGCTGTCTTGTCTTGGAGCCATCCTGCGCATACGTTCTGTAATCAGCGCTTTCTCCTATACGATCGATTGCCAGCTGGTTGCGCGATGCAAAACTGTTTCCTTCAAGCATGAAATAATGAGGAGTATTATCCAGCTTATAGCCTGTCGGAGCTTTTGTTTCTACATAACAGAACAATACGTCAAATTCCAGTTCATCCATGGTACCTTCGCCAAAAGTTACCCGTCCGTCTTCGTCGGTTTTCAGTGTCGTTACCGTTGCAGGGGTTGCATCTATATTATCCATATCGAATTTATAGAGTGTAAATTCTGCTCCTGCCAGATTCTTACGGGCGTCACTGCTGTCAAGCTTTATAAGGGTGAAAGTTCCTGCCCTTCCGTTCGCAGTAGCGCTTGCCTTAATCTTAAAGGTTCCGGTTGTAACAGTACTTGCCAGTACGTCTTCACCTTTCAGCACTGCACTGTTAGTTACTTCCACATCTCCGCTTCTCACCGTTACAGCCTTATAGGTCACTCTAACATGAGTACCATCAGGTATATTCCCGATAATCAGCTTATTGCCTGTATAGCTGATGCTGCAGGAATCCGTAATATCCGTTTCCGCCTGGGTGAGAATATCGACTTTCTTTACGGATATGGTATTCGTCAGAATATCCGCATTGTTGTCAATTTCGTCTTCCAGTGTCAGAACTCCCCGAGAGGTCAGCTGCTGGGCGTTGGCATTTACATCAATCGTATATTGGATATGCGTGCCGGTTGTCTGGCCGCTCTTTTTCAAAAGATCCTCTTTTGCAATCGTAACATCTGCTTCCGCCTCAGATTTACCGCCGTTATTTTCCACAACTACCGTATTGGTAAAAGTGGTTCCCAAATTTGTCTTATCAAGTTTGGCCGGATCTACCTCGGTTTTAAAGGTAATCTCATAAGCATTATTATAGGTAGAACCCGGTATTGTAAATATCAGCTTGCCGGGAAGGCCTTCCGGTGCCGGTATTATTGCTGCAGCTCCAGATTTTTCTACCTTCCAATCCGTTCTTGTCGATGTTACCATTGTCGCCGACCCATCAACATAAGTCAATCCATCCGGAAGCGTATCCGTTACAGTAATATCTCCGGTATAAGCTTTTTCAGGGGTAAGATTTTCCGCATCGTTAGTATTTACCAGAATGGTCCACTGTATTTCATAATTTCCGTTAGCATTCTTTTTACTCAGGACCGTACCGCTCTTACTCAACGCATCTTTCCTGTACATGGTAACCTTTGCGGATGCCTTATAACTCCACGCACTGTTATATAAAAAGCTTGCCGTCGCATTATTGGTATATTCTTTACTTCCGTTCATAGGGATCTTGCCGGGGTCTGCCACCGAAGTAAATGTCATTGTGATCACTTTTCCGGCACATTTACGCTGGCCCTCTTCCGTAAAGGTTAATGTCAGCAACGTCTTATTATTGGTAATCTCTTTTTTGTAATCAGTTCCTTCTGACAACGGTGTATCATCTGACAGGGTCAAAGCAAAGTTCATCTCTGACTCATCGACATCATAGAAAGTCATTCCATCCGGAAGCGTATCAGTAATTTTGAGATCTTTCAGGATATCTCCATTTTTAAATTCACTGAGATCCAGCTTCACCTGCCACTGAGCTTTGTAGGCCTCACTGGCATCGGAATTATCATTGCTCACTGCCTTACCTGCTTTGGTAAGAATTCCGGAAGTATACTTTTTGCCTACAAGAGCGTTCTCATAGTCATCATCACCTGTCTCTACAATCTTTGCCCAGTTCGTCAGGTCAACAAATCCCCAGTCGTTACCATCCATCCCATTCGCTTTTGTCTGTGTGGTATAAGTGATTTCGTATTCATGGGTATAGTCACCATATGGGAACTTAATCTGGAACAGACAATTATCCGCCAGACTCCAGGTTTCTCCTTCTTTTTTCAGCTGGATACTTTCCATCTGACTGGTAATATCATTACCTGTCGTTACATCTGTTACAGTAATATCCCCTATAATAAAAGTATTTTCATTAGGCACTGAACCACTTTGGGTTACATACCAGTCATAAATGGTCTTTTCTGATAAGTTAACCGGTATGGTATCCTTATTGATTACTATCTGCCACTTATAAATTCCCTGTGCTTTTTCGTCATCTGTTGTTGTCAGGGAATTTTTCCATAACGGTTTACGGGTAGATTCAACTGTACATCTTTCCGGTCCGCCTTCTTTATCATCCCATTTCCAGGTTACCGTATTGGTATTATTCCCGCTGGAAGCCTTAACGGAAGAGTCAATTAGCTTCGCCTTATAGGAAAGTTCATATTTTCCTTTTTTCACATCTCCCAAATCAATAATTGCAATTTTTTTATTATGATCAATCTCTACCTTATCCGTAATATCGGATTCAGCCCCAGTCGCTGTATTCTTCAGCCGGAAGGATCCCTCATAACCTTCAAAGGTCAGGTTACTCGCCAAAGTATCCGTCAGACTTACATTCTTGGAATCCGAATCCAGTACAAAGGTAACCTTATAATCAATACTGCCGTCATTGTTCAGCTTTGCGGTCTTCTCACTGGTCATATTGCTCTTGAAATATACAGTGATACCGGCTCCGCCCGGGAACAGGATTTCCTGCTTATCCTGGCTGCCTTCCTCGCTCAGAACAAGGGTAGCCTGTAAATCAAAAGAACCGTTGATTTCACTCTTTTTCAGAATCTTATCATTTAATTTAAAGGTAAGAAGTCCACTGGAGTTTATAGAAAAGGTTCCATACTCTTCGTATCCGCCCGGTCCCCATATAGTACCTGTCATAGGCACTGTCTTTAAAATAACAGGCAGCTGATACTGAATGGTAGTATTGGATGTAGGCTTTCTGTCATTGTCGATAGCCCAGTCAATATGGATATCCAACACATCGGACTTATTGATTTTCACTTCCTGTTTGTCGCCTACCTCCTGACCGTTCACAGAGATGGTAACTCCCAGGGTTCCTTTGGTGATCTGCGTCAAATCCACTGTTTTTTCTTCACGATCGACTGCATCGCGTTCCCAGATAGAACCGCATTTGCTGCATTCAAAAATATCTTTCTTTGCATCAATATCCGTTTTCAGATATTTCCAGGTATTTTGCGAATCCAGATCTGTTCCGTCATTATCCCAGTCAACCCAGTCTTTATGCTCACAATCTCCTATCTCTTTTGTATGCAGGTCATCCCCACATGTCTCACAGCTACCTGATTCATCATAATGGTGCTTTCCACTGAGAGGAATTTCTTTTACAATTTTCTGCCCGCATACGGAACACAGATAGGTCTGCTGGCCTACATTTTCACAATCTGCGTCTTTATCCCCTGTTCCTTTGATAGGTACCAGTGATTTTTCATCATGTTTACAAATATAACCGCAGACATCACACTTAACAATACCATCCTCTTTATTAACTATGAATTTATGCTCACAGGCATGACCGCAGACTGTACACTTGCCGTCTGTATCATAGAGGGTATTTCCATTGCCATCCGTATGTTCGCACATGGCATCACAAAGTTTACATTTTCCGGTTGTACTGTTCCATTCATGGATATCTTTGTCAATAGGTGTATCCTCAGTCACTTCTTCACCGCATACCGCACATTGATATCTCACCAAGCCTTCTTCCATACAGGTAGCTTTTTTTACAGTGATGATAACGACGCTAGTACCATCGGATTTTATCTTTGTATGATTTTCACATTCCTTAAATCCACATATTTTGCATTTCTTGTCTTCATCAAAATCATGGCTACAGCGATATCCGCAGATCGAACATTTTCCTGTCTGAGAATCAAATGCGGTATGATCACCGTCTTTATGGTCACAGGCAGTATCACAAACCGTACATTTTCCTGTTTTGCTGTCCCATACATGGGCTGTTTTGGGAGTTGTTTCCGTCACTTTTGTACCACAGACAGTACAGATATAACTTATCTGTCCCTCCTTTTCACATGTTGCTTTTACTAATACATCGTAAACAGCAGGGCGGATATGCTCTCCTTCTTTACAGGGTTCTATCACATCCAGCAGATTATTGTCTGTGCTTTGTATTTCATCCGAAACTAATTTTGTATTGGTATCTTTAATGGAATGGCATTTGCTGCATTCAAAAATACCGGTTTCTGTCTCCTGCCAATCATGCTCACAGACGGTTTCTCCATCCGGTGTTTCCTTCTCACCGCAGGTAACACAAACATACTCTCCGTTTCCATTCTCTCTGTAGTAATGAGAGGTTCCTTCTATATAGGAATCACAGTCATCCGAGGTACAGTAATATCTTACCTTTCCGTCCTCAGTTTCCGTTGCTGCTTTGTCCACAGTTCCTTTTTCACTGTATTTATGTTCATGATTTAATGCAGGAATGGTGCGTGTTACCGTTTCTCCGCATACTGTACATGTTCCATACTCACTGCCCGTCTCTGTTTCCGTAGGGGCTTTATCCACAGTCCATGTTTCTACGGTATGCTTTCCTGTAGCAGGAATTTCTTCCTCTTTGGTTTCTGTACAACCCTCTGCACTACAGGTATAAAGCTGCTTTCCGCTGACTCCGCAGGTAGGTTCCGTTCTTCCCTCTGTGCCTTCAACCGGAACCCAGACATGATCATGATCCGAATTATTATTTTCTGTTTCTCCCGACAGCACATTATCCGTTCCGTCAGAATTATCTGTCAGCTTATTTTCCAGCTTGTTATCTGTATTATCCGACACTGGGATTTCCCTTGTCTCTTCTGTACCGCAGTCATTACAGACACGTTTTTCTTCACCGGGGGTATCCGCTGTAGCCGCTGTTACCAGCGTCCAATCTCCGAAATTATGCTCTCCCGTAGCCGAAATCGTCCTGTCTTCTGTTGCACCGCAGCTGCTGCAGGTGACGGTTGCTGATCCATCCGTATTGCAGGTTGCCGGTGTATTCACCGTCTCGTTTCCCCACTCATGGGAATGCAGAGTTTCTTTGTTTTCCTGGATTTCCTGCACGGCATCTAAGGCCCCATTATCACCTTCATTAGCCGCAGACCAGAAAAAACTGTTAACCAGTAATCCGGCAGCCATGAACAGAGCAACTATTTTACCAATTTTTTTCTTCATTTATGCTCCTAACTGCACATACAATTGCGCTTATACGGTAATACCGTATTGAATCCAAGGAGGCAGGAATCTTATTTCATCCGCTCCTTACTTATGTTACCATTCGTACCTTGTTACCGATCAGCTTTCATTCCATTCCCGTATCTCATCCACAACACCGTGTACGACGAACCTCCCTGTTCCTCCGGCTTTCCCATGGCAGGTCGAAAGGGTCACCATATCAGGCTGGCCTTCCGTATAGTCCTTCTGATATCCCTTGAAAAGAGATTTCTGAAGCGCCATTTTCAGGTAGCTGTCATAATCCTCGTCTGTATAGACCGACCGATATGTATCGCTTCCGCTTACCGTCATGTAATACGAAATTATCCGGTAACGGATCGCCTCTCCCTCAGTATACAAATAAAAATAAGGATTTTCTTCCGCCAGCTCCTCTTCCTGCATAAACTTCTTGAGGGAACCGAACATAGAATGGTTCTTCATGTTATGTCCATATATCACGGTGTTCCTGTCAGTGAGATCCGGCGAATTGCCTGCGTCAAGAAAAATGCAGCCCGCACTGTTGCTGTCTCCATCAAAGGTGCGGTGCAGATAAATGTCATTATCCTTTCCCTGGACTACCGGGTAGTTTACCTCCAGGGCCGGAATATAGAGCCAGTATCTGAAATCTTCATTTTTGGCTTTCAAAGCGGCAAAATCAATTTCGGGCATCACAAAATCGTCCTCTTCCTTCTCCTGGGCCGGAAGCTGGGGACGTTCATTATTGACATATTCCTGGAGTTCTTTATATTCCTGCACACCTCTGTTGTATTCCAGAAAAATACTTCCCAGATTGATGCAGGAAATTATAAGAACCACGACTGCACAGACAGGAATGATGACTTTCATCCATTTCTTCATGAAGGTCCCTCTATTATATAATGTAATGACAGATGATATAGTTACATTTATATAATTATATACCTTACCCCATGTGCTGTGCAACGCTTTTCTGTAAAAAAATCAAAAATTGCTTCTTTTTTTTCTTTTTTTGTTTTCAGGAAAACTCAGCAAACCAGCTGTTCTCTCATTCTCAGTAAGATTTTTTTCTCCAGACGGCTGACCTGAACCTGACTGATTCCCATGACTCCCGCCACCTCTGTCTGTGTTTTATCCTGAAAATAACGCATTTCGATCAGTTCCCTTTCCGTATCTGTAAGGCTGTCCAACAGCTGATTTAAAAGCATATGGTCCAGAAGCTTTTCTTTTTCCTCATCCACGCAGCCTGTCTGGCCGCTGCCTGCCGCAACCTTGTCAAGCAGCTGTACTTCATTGCCGTCAGACTGGTAAATGGTTTTATAAATGGATTCCACCTCCACATTGGCTTCCATAGCCATAACAATATCTTCTCTTGCGATCCCGGTTTCTTTAGAAATCTCTTCCAGGGTAGCATCCCTTCCGAAACTGTGGGCCAGTTTTTCAGAGGCCTGCTTTATTTTCCATCCGTTTTCCTTCAGGGTCCTGCTTACCTTTACCAGGCCGTCATCCCTCAGAAACCGTTTGATTTCCCCGCTTATCATGGGGACCGCATAGGTTGAAAAGCGGACATCAAAAGATAAATCAAATTTATCGATGGCCTTTATGAGCCCTATTGTCCCTATCTGAAATAAATCCTCCATATCGTATCCTCTGCCTGAGAATCGTTTCACGATATGATGAACCAGTCCCAGGTTTTTCTCTATCAGTACTTCCCTTGCCCCGTTATCTCCGGCCTGCGCCTGTGCAATCAGTACTGATATTTCCTCCATGCACTACTCCTCATCTTCCGTCCAGGAAAGGGTTCCCAGCTTTTTTTCCATTTTGACGAGCGTTCCTTTTCCCGGCTCGGATTCCACATCCAAATCATCCATAAATGCTTCCATAAAGGCAAATCCCATACCTGAGCGGTCCATATCCGGTCTTGTGGTATATAAAGGCTCCATCGCTTTTTCCACATCCTCTATCCCTCTTCCTTTATCTTCCACTTCGATATGTAATACATCATCATTCAGGCAGCATCTGATTACCACCTTGCCCGGCCCCTGCCCAAGGGAACCCCAGTCGGCATAGCCATGTATGATGGCATTGGTAACAGCCTCGGAAACAGCGGTTTTCACATCGGCAACCTCCTGAAGAGTAGGATCCAGCGGTGTGACGAAAGCCGCCACAGCCACCCTGGCAAAGCCCTCATTCTCTGAAACCGCGTCAAATTCCAATTTCATTTCATTACTCATTTTTCCTCCATTCTGCCTCTTACGGCAAACGCAAAATGTAATTTTCTTTTTTTCATTCCATGATTTCCACTATTTTTTCCACACCGGAAAGCTGAAGCATTCTCCGGATCTGCTTGTCCGGATGAAGCACATATACTTTTCCTCCAAAACAGGAAATCAGCTTGTATCTGCCGATTATAATACCAATACCTGAGCTGTCCATAAACCGGGTATCTTCAAAATCAAATACCACATTGGCCACCTGGGATTCCAGGATGAAATGATCCGCATTTTTACAGATTTCTTCGGAGCGGTGATGGTCTACCTCCTCCGGCATTCTGATACACAGGCAATCCTCAATAACCTTATAATTATCAAGCACTTTCGATTCTTCTTCCATCTGTTTCTCCTTCCTTATTCAGCAACACATACCTGGTCAGTTTTTCTTAATTAAGAGATGTTCTGCGTAAAAAAAGAGAACTCCATGAAGCTCCCTGAAGGAAGCCATTCTCATGGCAGTTCTCTTTTGTATGTGGTTCCTGTTTTTTATTCTGTTTTATCTGCCGGCGATTCCCGGCCTTACAGCTTTCCTAAGACTCCAGCTCCTTAAGATAATCCTTTGCACGTCTTGCCTTCTCCGTATTGGGGAACAGCTCAATCACCTGGTTATATATCTTAATTGCATTCTTGCTGTCGCCTTTTTTCTTATATGCATTTCCCAGAATATAGAGAGCATCGCCGTTAGTCTCATCATAGGAAAAAGCCTTTTCCAAATCCTTGATGGCGGCATCGTACTCCCCGGCTTTGTAAGCCTTGTTACCGCTGTCTGCATAGGCTTTGCTTATCCCCGGGCCTGCGGTTTCCAGAAGCTTGTCATACAGGTTCTTGTATGCTTCCGATATGGTGTCGGATTCCATGGCGTCCTTATCGATTCCCTCCAGTGCGAGGGATATTTTTTCCATGTCATCCGGGGTATCCAGATAGGTATATGCCGCATTCAGAAGATCCTCCACCGTCTGAAGCGTCCCGTCGGTTCCGGCATAGGCCTCCAGTTCGGAATTCAGGTCGGCATTCTTTGCCGTAAGGGCATCCAGCTGCTTCTGCATATCCGTAAGCTCCGCATTTTTCTTATCCAGCTGTTCCCCCACGCTCCTGCTCTCTTCATTCAGCCTGGCTTTTACGCTCTGCAGCCTTCCGGGAAGGATGAGGGTCAGGGCTACCGCAAGGCCTATCACAACGCCTCCCAGCAGATAGAGCAGACCGGCATAATTTTTTCCGGGTTCTTTTACGGCGAGCGGCTGGATAATGGTTTCATTGCCGCTCTGATATTTGATTACTTCTTCATTTTTCGGTGATTTGTGTCCGTTTTTCAGTCCATCATCCACATTCAGGGCTGAATTGACTTCCTTCATATACCGGAGGGTGCGTGTATTTCCGATGTCAATCCTGGTACACTTTACCAGCTCCCTTTTTGCCTTGTCCCAGTCTTCATTGTGCATATGAAGCAGGGCCAGCAGCTGGTGGGCCCTCAGAAACTTGGGGTTGACGGAAAGGACCTTGCGAAGCTGTATGAGCGCCAGATCCAGGCTTCCCTGATTGCAGTAAACGATTGCCTGGTTGTATTTTTTTATGGCCTGATTCAGGCTTTCCAGCTGGCTCGGGCTGTTCTGGACCGATTCAATATAAGAATCCGCAATGTTTTTTTCCGGCTTCAGGTTTTTGCTGATCACCCATTCGCTCAGGGCATCCACGGTTTCACCCATTTCAAAATAAACGAGTCCCAGCAGATTCCTTGCATCAATATTAAATTTATTTAATTTCAGGCACTCGGTCAGGCTGACAATTGCCCCTGACAAATCCCGTACGTTTGCTTTCTCCAGGCCATCATTATAATAAAAATTGGAAACGCTGATGACTTTTTTGTAATGTACCACATCGGCACCGCAATTCGTACAAAAATCGTGTTCCGTAAGCTCCACACCACAATTATAACAATTCATATCAGAGTTCCTCTATTCCTGTCTGTTTTTATCCGCTTTTCTGCTTTTCTCAATCTCTACCAGCAAATCCGTCAGGTCTGTTAAATCGTGGTTATATATGGCTTCCTCCACCTCTCCTATTTCAAGGCTGGGATGAAATTTTTTTATTTCTTCTTCAAAATCTATCATACTGCTGTCCTCCTGTATATCGGGCTGTTCACAGTTTACTTCTTCATGTATGCCTTCAGCTGGCCTGCAAGATACAGAGAACCGGCCGCATACACCATATCCGCCTCATCCTTTTCGCGTATCAGCGCATCCCAGGCTTCCTCCGGATTGTGATAAAGCCTGGCATGATTCCTTCCCTTCCACAGGGAAAGAAGCTGCTCCTGCGTCAGGCTCCTCGCGCTGTCAATCGGGGCGATGGCCACATCGGCAAACAGGCCGCTATCCACGATCCGGCCGATCATGTTTTCCGCCCGCTTATCGGAAACGACGGAAAACAGAAGATGCCTTTTCCCGCGGCATCCGTCTTCACGGACACTGTCCAGAAATGCCTGTATCCCATCTTCATTATGAGCGCCGTCAATATAAACGCCCGGCAGGACCTCTTCCATCCGGCCTTCCCATTTTGCCCTGGAAAGCCCTGTTTCCACCTGCTGTCTGGTAAGGGGGACGGTACGTCCCAGCACCTCAAGGGCACGTATGGCAAGAGCTGCATTCTCTTTCTGATATACAGCTGCCGTCGGCAGGCTGGCCCTAATATATTCATAATACTCAGAGCTCATGGAAAAATCAACGGTTTTATTCTTAAATTTAAATAAAACAACTTGCTTTTCTGACACAGGAATCACTTCTGACGACATTTCCCGTGCTTTTTCAACAATGACCCTGTTTACCTCTTCTTCCTGTTCCCAGAACACCACAGGCACACCTTTTTTAATGATTCCGGCCTTCTCGCCTGCGATCTTTTCCCTGGTATCCCCCAGATATTCCGTATGATCCAGTCCGATATGGGTAATGACCGTGACTAAAGGATGGTCAATGACATTCGTGGCATCCAGCCTTCCTCCCATTCCGGTCTCCAATATGATATAGTCTGCCCCTTTTTCCTGAAACCAAAGCATCCCCATAAAAAAAAGCATTTCAAAAAAAGTGGGATGATATACACAGTCCCCGCTTTTTTTACAGAAGTTTTCCACATTTTCCAGTACCTTCATAAAAATTTCCGTGAAATCTTCTTTGGAAATCATCTGTCCCTTCAGGCGGAAGCGTTCACGCACATCCACGAGATGGGGGGAAACGAAAAGGCCCGGGCAATAACCGGCCTCTTCCAGTACGGCGTTGATATAGGAGCAGACGGAACCCTTCCCATTGGTTCCCGCCACATGAATAAGCCCGGAGCTTTCTCCGGGTCTTCCCAGATATTCATAAAACCTTCGGGTATCCTCCGGTGTGTTTTTCTTCGTAAACTTCGGAATCTGAAGCACGTACTCCACTGCCTCTTCATAAGTGAAATTCTTTTTATCCCTCATTTTTCCGGCCCTCTGTTTTGACCTTTCCTCCTGAATCCCGCGCCGCTTTTTCTTCCTTAAGGACAGGCAACGGGCGGAAGCATTGAAAGGTAATGCCCCCGGAGAATTTTCCGTGGGGAATTATCCCTGTTCTGCCTCCGCCCTTTTATTTTTGTGATAATCTTCAAAATAAAACCTGCCTGGCCTTAGCTCTTTGCCGCGGGAATAAGCTGCCTCTGCCCGCTTATTTTCTTAATGCAGCAAGGCGTTCTCTTACCTGTTCCATCATCTGGGTATATTTTCCCAGCTTTTCCTTCTCCTCAGCGATTTTGCTTTCCGGTGCTTTGGAAAGGAAACGTTCATTGTTCAGCATTCCGTTTACCCGGGCAAGCTCACCCTGAAGCTTCTTTTCTTCTTTTTCCAGACGTTCGATTTCCTGGGCAATATCCACCAGCTCCGCAAAAGGGATATAGCAGGTAGCTCCTGCAATTACCACGGTAACCGCATCATCAGCAATACCGGAACGGTCTGCCTGGACTGTTACCTCGGATGCATAAGCCAGGGATGCGAAGAACAGACGGCCCTGCGTAAATGCATTTTTGATATCTTCCCTGTCGCTCACCACAAATACCCTTGCTTTTTTGCTGGGGGGAACATTCATGGAGCTTCTCACATTACGGATGCCGCGCACCGCTTCTTTGATGATCTCAATGTCTTTTTCTTCCGACGCATAATTCCAGTCCTCACGGTACACAGGCCAACTGGAAATCATAATGGATTCTTCCTCTTCCTGAAGCGTGCAGAAAATTTCTTCCGTTACAAAAGGCATGAAAGGATGCAGCAGCTTCAGCGCATTCAGCAGGACATTTTTCAGTGTCCAGAGAGCGGCTGCCTGGCTGTCGGTGTCGTCCGTATCGTAAAGCCTGGGCTTTACCATTTCAATATACCAGTCGCAGAATTCATCCCAGATGAAATCATATACCTTCTGTACGGCAATACCCAGTTCGAAGTTCTCCATGTTGTCGGTCACTTCTTTTACCACATGGTTCAGCTTGGAAAGGATCCATTTATCCACAGGCTGAAGATATTTATCCGCATCGGCCGGAATAGTCTTTCCGTCCATATTCATCATGATAAAACGGGATGCGTTCCATACTTTATTGGCAAAATTACGGCTTGCTTCCACTCTTTCAAAATAGAAACGCATGTCGTTTCCGGGTGCATTTCCGGTAATCAGCGTGAGACGCAGCGCGTCGGCGCCGTACTGGTCAATGATTTCCAGAGGATCAATGCCGTTGCCCAGGGATTTGGACATTTTTCTTCCCTGGGAATCCCTTACCAGGCCATGGAAAAGCACTGTGGAAAAAGGCTTCCCTCCCATCTGCTCATAGCCAGAGAAAATCATGCGGATGACCCAGAAGAAAATGATATCATATCCGGTAACCAGCACATCCGTAGGATAAAAATAATCCAGGTCCTCGGTTTTATCCGGCCAGCCCAGCGTGGAAAAAGGCCAGAGAGCGGAGGAAAACCAGGTATCAAGCGTATCCGGATCCTGGGTCAAATGCGTACATCCGCATTTCGGGCAGACATCGGGCATTTCCTTTGCCACCACGATTTCCCCGCATTCATCACAGTAATAGGCCGGTATCCGGTGTCCCCACCACAGCTGCCTGGAAATACACCAGTCACGGATGTTATCTGTCCAGTTAAAGTACGTCTTGTCCATACGTTCCGGTATCAGGCGGATATCTCCATTTTTCACACCTTCCACAGCCGGTTTTATCAGTTCGTCCATTTTCACGAACCACTGTTTCTTGATTAAAGGCTCTACCGTAGTCTTGCATCTGTCATGGGTGCCTACGTTATGGCTGTAGTCTTCGATGCCCACAAGAAGTCCCATCTCTTCCAGTTCCTTAACGATTGCGGCCCTGGCTTCATAACGGTCCATTCCTGCAAATTTTCCGCCGTTTTCATTGATGGTGGCATCATCGTTCATAATATTGATTTCAGGCAGGTTATGGCGTTTTCCCACCTCAAAGTCATTCGGGTCATGAGCGGGGGTGATCTTTACCACGCCGGTACCGAATTCCATATCCACATAGGAATCCGCCACGATGGGGATCTCACGGTTCATCAGGGGCAGAAGCACCTTCCTGCCGATGAGGGAGGTATATCTTTCGTCCTCCGGATTAACAGCCACTGCGGTATCTCCCAGCATGGTTTCCGGACGTGTGGTGGCAAATTCCAGGAATTCTGTTGTACTCGGCGTCCCGTCTTCCTGCAGAAGAGGGTATTTGATATGCCAGAAATGGCCGGCCTGTTCTTCGTATACAACCTCTGCATCGGAGATGGAGGTGTTGCACACCGGGCACCAGTTTATAATTCTGCTGCCTTTATAAATCCAGCCTTTTTCATGCATTTTACAGAACACTTCCGTAACCGCCTTATTGCAGCCCTCATCCATGGTGAAGCGTTCTCTGTCCCAGTCGCAGGAGGACCCCAGCTTGCGGAGCTGGCCAGTAATCCTGCCGCCGTATTCCTTCTTCCATTCCCATGCGCGTTCCAGGAATTTCTCCCTTCCCAGATCGTGCTTGTCAACGCCTTCTTCCTTCAGCTTTTCGATGATTTTTACTTCCGTTGCAATGCTGGCGTGATCCGTTCCCGGCTGCCAGAGTGCATTATAGCCCTGCATACGCTTAAAACGTATCAGAATATCCTGCATGGTATTATCCAGGGCGTGTCCCATATGGAGCTGTCCCGTAATATTCGGAGGGGGCATCACAATGGTGAAGGGCTTTTTGCTCCGATCCACCTGGGCATGAAAATATTTCTTTTCCACCCATTTCTCATACAGCCTGTCCTCAATTCCATGAGGATCATATGTTTTTGCAAGTTCTTTACTCATAGTGCTCCCTTCTGCGTACAAGCCGCATTCCAATCTGAATTCTTTAAAGCCAGAAAAAAAGCCCTTTGCCGATTATAAAACGGCAAAGGGCGTGTTCACGCGGTACCACCTTTGTTCACCGGAAAATTTATTCCTTTCCGGCCTCATTTATCCTTTAACGGGGATAAAACGTGAAGCCCTACCGACTGCATTCCCTGCCAGCCGTCTGTTCAGGCCTCCGATTCCAAAGCTACCTTCCGCATCCCTTTCTCCGGGCGTCCTTTCAGCCTTTGGGCCGCCCTCTCTGCCGAGTGTTAATGCGTACTCCTCTTTTTCCTCATCTTTTCCTGCTATATTCTTCGCAGCCCTCGCCAAAATATGACAGCCGGCCGCCGATTATTTTTTACTATAATAAAAGTCCGGCTTTTTGTCAAGCCCGGAATATTTCCCCTCCGCTGTTTTCGCGGAAGGCAGCACCTGCAGCCGGTCGTAGATTTCATCGATAACCTGGGGCGCAAGGAACTTTCTGGCGCTGCGGACCATTCCATATATAGTATAGGAAAGCTGGCGTACCAGGATAATCTTGGAGGTATTGTCCGACAGCCCGGCATTTTCCAGTTCGCATTGGTTTCCGAAAACGGCCATGGAAAAGAAAGGCAGCCACTTCATGTCCGGCAGCTCCTTCTGCAGGCTGCGGATACACGAGCTGTTTTTCATAAGGGGATTATAGAAGTAATTTTTGTAGGAAGTCAACTGGCTCCCGCAGAGGGTCTGCACCCAGTATTCGTCCTCCGGCTCCCCGGAAATCCAGCCCTGGTAATCCTTGGCCTCCACCACATAGATGCCAGTCTCATGGAGCAGGATAACATCCGCACAGGACGGCTCCCCGTTTTCACAGTAGTGCCAGTTTACGACTATTTTCTTGTAGCCGCCCACATCCTTAAGGATCCGCACCACCTCGTCGCTGCATTTGCGTTCCCCTCCGAAGGACACATCATAATAAGAGCTGTGCGACAGCTTCTGTCTGTCCAGCTTGTTGTATAAATGATGCCTGTATAAATAAACCGAAACTAAGATCAAGCAAAGAACAGATAACATCCGATCCTCCTGATTCCCCAGACACATGTCAAGAGCCTTTTACCCGACAGCCTTCTCCTTCCCCGCCTAAGCGGTCTGAAGAAGCATTGCGGTTACATAGTTGGCCATTTTGGCAGCCCCTTCCTTGTTGGGATGGGTTCCGTCGCTGGTATAGTGGTTCAGCTCATAAACCTCCATGCCGCAGTTATGCACATCTATCACCGGAAGCCCATAGGCAGCAGCAATCTCCTTAATGCGCTGGTTAAAGTCTGCAATCGTATTTCCTTTTTCATTGATTCTGGGATGGTCCCCGGAATTGGCTTCAATCAAGGTCATACAGTATATACGGGATGCCGGGTAGGTACGAAGGAGCTTCTGAATCATCAGTTCATAGCCTTCCGTAAAGTTGGTATAATATTTTTCCCCGCGGCCTGTAATGCCATTAAATTTCCCCAGTTCCATGGAGCGGAAAAAATCATTAGCCCCCATATATACCAGAATCACATCCGGTACAGTCCCGTCCGTTCCCATCAGTTCATTGATCCTTCTGGTACTGCAGCCTGCGCTGGAATCCTCCGCCTGGGAATCCCCGCATACCGCGCTGGCTGAATAGGAGCCGTTCACCGCAAGGCGCATTCCCGTATTATAAAGCACCTGCATCCACCAGGTCTGGGTCACATCCTTCACATCATTCTGGGTTTCCGGATAGAAACAGGCATAGCCGGAAGGGATATAGCCCTGATATGTGGATATGCTGTCACCCAGAATAGAAATGCTTTTCCCTTTTAAAGGAGTTTCCACCGGTGCGGACAGCAAACCGGCGGCAATCAGGCGTCCGTTGGCAATTGTCCCGTTCTGGGGCAGCGTCTGCAGAGACTGTGCGGGCGGAATCACCGCCGGTCCCGCTTCAGTGGGAGAAGCAGCGCCGTCCGCCTCCTCCGGCTTTACATTATCTGCTTCCGCCAGGCTCTGCTGCGTCTGAGCCTCTTTCTTTTCACGGGCCTGCTGTTCCAGCAGTGCCTGCTGATAGGCTGCCAGCTCAGCCGCGTATTGTTCCTGAGCCTTTTGATAGGCTTCCGCATTTGCCGCCGCAAGCTCAGCCTGCTGCTGCCAGATATCCCCGGCTGCCTCACTCTGTACCGAATCTGCCTGAGGTACTCCGGCCGCCGCATCCGCATTTACATCAAATACAAAAAGGGCGGCGGTGCAGAAAGCTATGGGCAATATATATCTTTTCTTATTCCTGTTCATAAGTATAATCACGGGACATATGCGCTCCCGCATTCCTCCTTATCCTCGCAAGCTGATTAACCTGATGTCATTTATTCCCGTTATTATAACAACATTTTCATCCTCTGTGAACTGGCAATTTGCCGAATCCGGATCCGTTCAGCGGATTTCCTCCGTATTCACCATCAGGCTTTTGATCTGGCCTGCTTCCTTTACCGGCGTAATGTCCACATTTTTATGGCAGTTAATCCAAAGCGTTTCCAGATTGGGCAGTCCTGCAAAAACGGAAATATCTTTGACGGAAGGAAGAATAATCATGACGGAAGTCAGGCTGTCCATCCCTTCAAATACTTTTATATCCCTGATTTCAGGATAAGACTCACCCCACATCATCAGTTCCTCCAGCTGCGGCATTCCCTGAAGCCAGTCCAGTGAGGAAAGTTTGGGAGATACAAGCAGATTCAGATAGGTAAGCTTTTCCATGGATGCAAGAGGTGACAGATCCGTCAGCGTACGCACCTGTACCGTCAGGGATGTGAGGTTCCTGAATTCTTTGATATCCTCCAGGGAACGCAGGTTAACTCCATCCGCCGGTATTTCCATCGTACTGTTTCCCATGCCGATACGGTAAAAATCGCCAAGCCAGCCTACGATATACAGGGACTCACATCGATCCAGGTCGCTGGACATCACGGGTCCGTCCTCTTTTCCCAGAAGAGAACGCATGATGGTTTCCATACCCTTGTCCTTCCATTTTATCTCGTAATCGGAAGCTTTCCGCTGTGCAGAAGGCTCCGGAGGCACTTCTTCATCCATATAGTATGCGGTTATGGCAAAGGGATTATGCAGATACGGGAACGGCCATCCATCCTTATCCGTTCCTTCCGGCAGGTCTCTTTTTCCGCTTTTTCCCAATTCCCGCAACGATCGGGCCGCATCCATGGTCACTTCCCTGCAGTCCATGGCTGAGTAGGGGTTTACTCCGATAAACTCTCCGATGTAGTTTTCACCGAACCGGTAGCATACGGTAACATACCATTTCTGATCCTCCCTCCGGCAGGAATATTCCATGGCATATACCATATCTCCGCCCTCGTTTTCCTGGGTATAAAACCGGATATTATCCAGCTCACTTCCCAGGGTTTTCCTGGCGGTGCTTTCCAGATCCTTTTTACTATTTTCCCACTGTGCTTCAAAAAGGCTCCCCTCCGTTACCGAAGGCCTGACATCCACAAGCAGGACGGCATCAGATGCCGAAAACCAGATTCCCCAGGGAATGCCGTCCGGCCCGGGTCCTGTCGTCCACTGGCCGGAAACGTTGAAGCCGTAGGCTCCCTGCTCCATAATATCATAACTGTTCCTCGCAGTCTGGGCGATCTTCTGTTCCTTCTTCATCACCGGAACCACTTCACAGGATTCCTGCTTCCGCATTCCTTCCTGCATCCGCCCCTCCTGAGGAAGAGGCCGTTCCGCCCCATTCAAAGTAAGTACCATTCCTATTGTGACCGCGGTTATTTTGGCGAGCAGCAGCATATCAGGACCTCCCTTCTGTTCGGCAGTTTATATAATTATTGTAGCATTAATTTATATATTGTTCTACCAGAATCTGTCCCAGACATCCATTACTTCCAACGATGTTTCCTCTTTTCCAGGGCTGCGGTCTCCTGCCTTCAAAATCAGTCACCGAACCGCCCGCTTCCTCGATGATAAGCAGTCCTGCGGCATAATCCCAGGGTTTTAAATTCATTTCAAAAAAAGCTTCCAGACGGCCGCAGGCTACAAAACAAAGTTCTATGGCAGCGGAACCTATGCGGCGGATATCCTGGCAGTCCAGGAATACCTTTTTGAAGATTTCAAAATTCCGATCCGCATATTCATGCTCATAAGGTGTTGTCCCGATGGAGATGAGGCTTTCCGCCATCGATGCGGCGGAGCTGACATGAATGGGCTTTTGGTTCAGACAGGCCCCTTCCCCTCTGACAGCGTGGAAAACCTCGCCGGAAAACGGCTGGTAAACCACTCCGCAGATCATTTCTCCTTTGTCGCAGAGTCCAAGGGATACCGCACTGTTCCTGAAATCGTGAATCAGGTTTGTGGTGCCGTCCACCGGATCCAGGATCCAGAATGTTCCGTCAAAATCAATGTCGCTGTTATCCTTTTCCTCTCCCATAAACTGGAAGTCCGGCCATTCCTCCCGCAGTCTTTCTTTCAGGAATTCCTGTACCTGGTAATCCACCTGTGTGACGTAATCTGAAACTCCCTTCACCGTTACCTGAGACGCCGCCTCTTCATTGGTAAAAAAATACTGTGTTTCCATAACAAGCTGAATCAGCTTTTCCATATCTATTTTCATTTCATTCCCTCGCTTTCTTATCCCAGAATAACACAAGTCCGCGGGATAGAAAATATCCTGCGGACTTTTTGATGGAATTATGACAGCTGCTCTCAAATGGATATGCGGGTTGGTTACTTCCTGTCCTTTTTATTGCGGACATAGCAGGCGATTCCCTGAGACATCAGCTCCGCCGTGCCTTCGCCGAAGCGGTCGATATTCTGTCGGAACCGTTCATCTGAGGTGTACATCAGGCCAAGGCCTTCCAGGATCTCATCTGTACAGTCGTAATAGCTGCTGCTGATATAAGCCTGCCATCTGGCGGCAAGTTCCTGCACCTCCCCTGATTCCGGGGACAGGCCGCGGCAGTCTGCAAAAGCCTGCATGATGGAATTTCCTTTTTGTGTCAGTTCCTCCCATTCAGCCGAGCCATAGCTGTCGGTCCGCTTTTTGCTTTCTTTATAGGCCTGTGTTCCTCCCCAGCGTTCTTCGGCCTCCTGTGCGTATTTTTCTTTGCAGCGTTCAATTTCTTCTTTATTAAATTCCCGGAAACTCATTTCTGCATTTCCCTCCATTCTTCGTTTTGTCAGATCAATAAGGCGTTCCAGGCGTTCTTTTTTCTTTGTCAGAAGTTCATGCTGCGCCCGCAGCGCCTCCTTCCGGTCAAAGGAAGGGGAATCCAGCATATCCTTAATCTGTGCCAGGGTAAAATCCAGCTCCCGGAAGAAAAGGATCTGGGAAAGGCGTTCCAAATCTTTTTCCCCGTATAAACGGTATCCGGTATCCGTCACCGTCTCCGGACGCAGCAGACCGATCTGATCGTAATAGTGAAGGGTACGTACGGTAACCCCTGTCAGTTTGGCCGCTTCATTAATTTTTATCTGCATTCCTTTTTCCTTCCTTCTTTATTCTCATAGCCGGCTTGTATGGAATAAGTGTAGTGTAAACTATGACGCTGCGTCAAAGTCAAGTTTTTTTGCAGGAGGCTAAAATATTTTCATAGAAAAAATTTCAGAGAAGCTTTATTTCCTTCCGTCCATGGAGAAAAAGAGAGCTTTCACAGCTAAACCTGCTGAAAAAGCTCTCTGTACTGCTTACCGTCTCTTACAATTTTCCAAAGGCCTCAGCCAGTTCCTTCACATCCCCATTTCTGATAACAGGCAGAAGCCGCCTGAGCTGTTCCTGCGGCAGATCCCACCACCGCATGGCCTCCAGCAGTTCTATGGTATCCTGATCATACCTTTTACGGATTGGTTTCGCCGGAATGCCTCCCACAATCGTGTAAGGCTCCACATCTTTGGTAACGACGGCTCTCGTTCCGATGATCGCCCCGTCCCCTATGCGGACACCGGAAAGTATGACCGCCTCATAACCTATCCAGACATCATTGCCTATTACAATATCACCCTTATTATCCCACGCTTTTGCAACCTCCGATATGGGTAAATCCCACTCCTCAAAAAACAGAGGAAAAGGATAGGTTGACAGAGATGTCATGGTATGGTTGGCACTTGTAAAAATGAACTTTGCCCCGCAGGCAATGGAGCAGAACCTGCCGATGATTAGGCGGTCTTTATTAATCGGATAGTGATAAAGTACGTTATTCTTTTCAAAATCGACAGGGTCATTAACGAAATCATTGTACATCGTATATGCGCCTATCTCTATTGCAGGGTCTGTTACCACTGCATCCAGGTACACGGTCTGTTTATCCATGGTACGCGGATATATTTTCTTTGCCGGAATAGTCATTTTTAATCCTCCTGTAATTGAATATTATCTGTGCTATTCCGGCTGCTGCAATGCAAAGCCTCATTTTTTCACCTGCTTTCCATATAATTTTACATTCTCTTTCGCAATTATGTCATAAAATTCAAGTAGAAATAATCTCCTATATGTAGTAAAATAATTATAGCCTGAAAATGGTTGTAATATGATATATTTCCTATGATAAAATAAATTCTTATGAGGAGGAATTTAAAATGGCTTTAATTAAATGTCCTGAATGTGGTAAAGAAATCAGTGACAAAGCTAAAGTTTGTATTAACTGCGGCTGTCCATTAGAAGAAGTATCAACCACCGGTATTGTCAGAATTAAAATGCCTAACAATATTGTTGAAGGCCTTGTGGGTTTGTTTTCTTCCCGCAGAGCTGTCGTACAAGATAAAACCGGCAAGATATTGTGGGAAGGCAAACATGGGGAAAATGCCAGTTTTAGTGTAGATGGTCCCACAAGTATAAACATTGATCTTGGCGGTTGGGCAAATAACACAGAAGGAACTGTAGAACCACGAAGAAAGTATTCCTTAGTACAGGATATGGGTGTACATATGTTAGCCACATTCAGAATCACTGAAGTAGATGTAATAGATGCAGATTAATTTGTAATATAATTATAGTCAAACAAGGGGGGAAGGCAGAGATGCTTTTCCCCTTAATTATTATATTATAATTCTTTTATTTTCTCTGTTTCCGTTTCTCCCAGCACAGCGATTCCTTCTTCTATCAACAGCCGTGCAAGAATACCGTTTCCCTCAGTCATTCCGCCGTCAAACCTGCCGTTATGTATCCTGCCATGACCGCAGGCAGGACTGCGTTCTTTGAGGACAGCCGCTTTGCAGTCAAAAAAACGGGCCAGCTTAAGCACTTCCCGGGCGCCCTTTTCATATTGGAGAGTAACGTCCTCCCCTTCCCGATTCACCACCCAGCCATCCCGGATTTCTGCCGGAGGCCGGGGAGTGGTCAGCCCTCCGTACACTTCCGGACAGACCGGTATCAAATGATGTTTTTTCTTCAGTTCCTCCAGTTCAGGAAGCAGGCAGCCTGTTCCGTCATACCGGCAGCTTACTCCCAGCAGACAGGCGCTGACAAGAATATTCATAGTTCTTTTCTCCTTTGGATTCCGGCCTTTTCCTCTATTATAGCTTTCTCTTTTTGTTTCGTCCAATATTTTCCCGCTCTTTTTCAGCTACGTCTCCATACTGCTTCCGGTGATAAATTCAGCGCTTCCCGCTCCCACATGATCAAACAGCAATTTACCGTTTTTCCAGAAGCGGCACCAGACCTTACAGACCAGATTTTCTTTTACAAGCCTGTCCATACTGCCTTTTTCCGGCGCTTTCAGCTTCTGCCCGCCATGCCCCTGCACGCGGAGATATAAAAGCATATTTCCCTGTTTGAGCAAAACCTCCCGTTCCCCGAACCGGAGTATTTTCACTCCGAGGTACGTTGCCAGACGGTATTCCTTTCCGCCGAAATAGACGAAAGCGATACAGCCCGGGAAATGGCATCCTGCCAGAGGGATATCCGCCACGGAAACCATAACGCTGCATTCCTGCCTGTCATACCAGCCGCACTGGCTCCAGAAATAATAAGAGGGGAAGGAGCACCCGCAGTCCTTTTCCGCATAGCCTCTGCCGCCATGGAAATTGATACTGTCTCCATTGATCTGAATGCTGCCTTTCGTCTTATGACTCATGCTCACCACGCCATGTCTGCACTGCAGAAAAGGGATAAAACGGAAGGGGCCCATGATATCCCCCTTTAATGGGGCAATGTTTCCAAAGGCAATCCTGCCCTCAATTTTAACCGGTTTGCCGTCTTTTTTTCCGATAAGGTTCACACGGAAGCCTTTTGGAGAAAAATAATTGTTTTCAATCTGAATCGTATCCTTCTTGTCGGACAGACGCACCGTATCCAGGGGAAAATCAAAATTCCAGGCATTATCTTCGGTAATGACCTGAATGGAAGCCGTCCCCTTACCATCCCCTGATAAATGAACAGCAGGAATAAAAGCAACCGCCTGGCCGCCTTTTTCCTGCTTGTAATACCAGCCTTTAAAAAACCCTTTTCTGTACATAGACACCTCCGCATAATACGTCCTGCCGATCAGGATTCCCTGATCTGTGATTTTTTATGCAGGTGAGTCTGTAAGCACATAAGTCCCGGCCGTTTTCCCTTTTTACAGTTCACAGTAAAAAGGCTTCATGGGCAGATCCGCAGAATTATAAATACGCACCCTGACATAGGGAACCTGTGCAAAGGAAACCGCACATTTTTCTTCGGACAGGGATGGCACATGCAGTATCACTTCGCTTCCCCACAGGCGCACTTCCCCGATTTCCAGCGGTTTTTCTCCCTGAAGCACCAGAAAGCCGTCCTTCATTTCCCGGGGGCCTGTCAATGGGGAGGGAAGTTCTGCTTCCGGTTCCGCCTCCGGCGTTTTTTCCTTTCTCCACAGTCCGACTCCGGCATGGGCAAAATGAAGGATTATTTTCTTTCCCTTTCTTTCCGCTCCCAAAAGTGCAGGAGGTTCGCACAGAAGCTCCTCCTTATAGACTTTTCCTCTCGCCAGCAGGGCAAGGCGCTCACCCACTTCCTTCTTATGTTTTGGATGGATGTCCTCATACATTCCCAGATCCATGACAGAGGTCATATAGGCGCCGGGAACCCTCCGGCTCACCATTTCCTGCCTGCGCCTTAATTCCGGATACTTTTCTCCCGTCCCTCCCAGCCAGGTACCGTAGGGAGCCAGCTGGACAAACAAAAACGGAAGCTCCTGACAGAAGCTTTCCCTCCAGCAGCCTATCATGGCCTCGAAAAGCCTGTCGTATATATCCGCATGTCCTTCATCCGATTCTCCCTGATACCAGAGAACACCCCGCGCCCCGCAGGGAATGATTGTCTCAAGCATCTGATGGTACAGCCCGCCGGGCCGTCCCACATTATAGGGGCCCATGGGATTCTCCGGCGCTTCTTCCTGGTTTTCCTGCCACTCCTTCTGTTCCTTCAGGCTGAAGCCATACATAACCTTCGCCCATTCTTCCCTATGTTCTTTGGAATCCTCCAAAGCAAAAGCCTCCACGGAAGCTTTTTTCAGCGCTTCCGGATCCTTTCCCTCGATAGCGGCTTTATATTCTTCCAGATAAATATCCAGGGGAGCCTCCTGAAGACATTCCTCCTTCATCCAGGTGGAGGCGCTGGTACCGCCCCAGTTACAGCCGATAATGCCCACCGGGACCTTCAGTATCGGCTGAATGCTTCTGGCAAAGGAATAACCGGGCGTGGAAAAATAGGGCCAGGCCTTATCCCCTTCCCTGAACCAGTAACCGCATTCAGAAACGTCTTTTTCATGTCCGGGATACGCCAGCCGGGGAACATTGAACATATGGATTTCCGGATTGCTTTCCGCTGTTTTCATAGTTTCCCAGTCAGCGTCATAGCAGAGGAAATATTCCATATTGGACTGGCCGCCGGCAATCCATACCTCCCCGACTGAAATGTCCTGAATCTTTATAGTCTCACCGCCGCAGGTGACCGTCATGGTAAGCCCGCGGGCCGCTTTCTTCGGCGGGAGCACGCATTTCCACTTTCCATCCTTCACCCGGCTGACCGCCCGGCTTTCCTCCAGGACAACCGTAACCTCCGCGCCTTCAGGTCCCTCTCCCCAGACCGGAATTTCCTTATCCCGCTGCAGGACACAGCCATCCTGAAATAAAATGCCTGTTTTTATCTGTTCCATCTGTTCCTTCCTCCCACATATTTATTCTCCTGTTATTATAGCAATACTTTCTTTCCGTGAACAGAAGAATTCACAGCGGTTCATCCGGCCGCTCTTTTGCCCTGCCGCTCCTGCCGTTGTTTTGTACCGGCCGTCCTGTCAGGACTCCCACACCAGACCGATTCCTTCCTGGGCCGGGCCGTCCAGCACCCGGCCTTCATAGTCGAACCGGGAACCATGGCAGGGGCAGTCCCAGCTTTTCTCATCCGGATTCCAGGTAAGCTCACAGCCCAGATGAGGGCATCTTGCCGTAACCAGGTGAAGCGCCCCTTCCTCATCCCGGTATGCACCGATCTTTCCTTTTCCGTATTCCACCAGATGTCCCTCTCCCGGTTCCAAATCCTCCAGATATTCACCTGCCGTTACCTTTTTCCTGCCCACATATCCTTTCAGGGAACAGCCTGCCTGTTTCGCAAGATTTACGGCTCCGTTCCAGCCAAGCCGGGAAGGCGTGAACAGATTTACATATGGATTTTCCTTTCCGGTAATCAAATCCGTGAGCAGCCGGGCGGATACCATGGAATGGCTCATGCCCCATTTGCCGAATCCCGTCGCCACATACCATTCCGGCGTCTGCGTAGAAAAACGTCCGATATAAGGAATGCCGTCCAGCGTCATGCAGTCCTGGGCCGACCAGGCCGCTTCCTCCCTGCATTCCGGCCAGAACCGGCGGGCGTCCTCCCGCAGCCTGTCGTATCTGCCTCCGTCATTGCCGCCTGTCCGGTGATTGCAGCCGCCAAGCAGAACGAGCTCCTGCCCTTTATGGGATAATCCCCGGAAGGAACAGCCTTCCTCTTCCACCCCATAATACATCCCCTTCATACTCCCCGCGCCGGAGAGTGCCAGACAATAGCTTCTTTCCTGATGCATCCTGGCAAAATAATACCCGGGCTTATTCAAAAACGGAAAGTGGCCCGCGAATATGATGTGCTCTGCCGTCACTTCCCCTCCGGCCGTTGTGATCACTTTTTCTTCCACTTTCTTCACTTCCGAATTCTCATAAATGGTCAGTTTTTCCGCAATTTTATAAAGAAAATCCAACGGAGAAAAACAGGCGCAGCCATTTACCCGGACTCCGCCTTCCACAGGAAAAGGCAGTTCGGTTTCGGTAACAAATTCCGCAGGAAGGCCGAGCTTCACCGCCGCCTGCGCCTCCTTTTCCAGAACCTCCCGATCCCGTGTGCTGTAAACACAGGAAAACGTATCCTGCCAGTCACAGCTGATCCCCATCCTCTCCACAAGCTGCCTGTATTCCTCTATGGCTGTCTGATTGGCTTTCGCATACAGCTCCGCCCGCTCCATGCCCAGGCTTGATATCAGGCCGTCAAAGATCAGCCCATGCTGGGCTGTAATCTTGGCCGTGGTATTTCCCGTCTGTCCCTCTCCGATATGCCCGGCCTCCAAAAGTATGGTCTTTATCCCGGCTTCCTGTAGGAAAAAGGCGGTCAGGATGCCCGCCATCCCGCCGCCTATCACCGCCGCTTCTGTTTGTATATGCCCGGAAAAAGCCAGCTTTTCCGGGTTATGGTTCATTTTTCTCCAGATAGAATCCATGCCGTACCTCTTCTTAGTTTCGTCAGAATATTTGCTCAGACTTCACTTATGTAGGATGCCAGCTTTTCCGGGATTCTATTCTTTTTTATTTATTAGTCATTTTTTTACATAACCGGAGCCCTGCCAGCAGCAGCAGAGGGAAAATGATGGCGGCGAGCAGTCCGGCCGTCAGCCTTCCGTCAAAGGCATCCGATATCATTCCCACCAGCGTGGGGCCGGAAGAACAGCCCAAATCACCGGCCAGCGCAAAATACGCAAACATGGCAGTTCCGCCCTTGGGGCATTTTTCCGCCGCAAGGCTGAAGGTTCCGGGCCACATAATTCCCACGGACAGGCCGCAGAGGCCGCAGCCAACCAGCGCCAGAACCGGAACCGGGGAAAGGGATGCAAGCAGGTAGCTTACCACGCACAGCGCGCCGCTACCGGTCATGAATACAATCAAATTTATTTTTTCACTGAACTTGGCGTAAAATGCCCTGGATATTCCCATAAAAACCGCAAACATGCATGGCCCCGCCAGATCGCCGACCGTTTTGGACACCTTCAGCCCGGACTCCGCAAAGGCCGATGCCCATTGGCTCATAGCCTGCTCCGATGCTCCCGCGCATACCATGAGAAGGGCAAATATCCAGAACAGCTTGCCGGAAAGCAGCTCTTTTACAGACATGCTGTCCCCTCCTTCGTTCAGGGAACGAACCGGTACAAGACAGAAATATACCGCGTTCAGCAGGGGAACCAACGCCCATATAAAACTGAGGATTCTCCAGTTATGTACTCCGGCCAGGGCGAAAAACAGGGTAGAAATCAGGATAACGCCCACATGTCCCCAGCAGTAAAAAGAATGAAGCAGGCTCATTGCCGCCGACTTCTGATCAAAGGGGCAGGCCTCTACGATAGGGCTTATCAGCACCTCGATCAGCCCCCCGCCAATTGCATAGAAGAAAATGGCGGCCAGCATCCCCACATAGGGATCCGGCAGAAGATCCGGAAAGATTCCAAGACCTGCCAGGCCCAGGGCGGCAAAGACATGGGCAATGATAATCGAGGTTTTATAACCAATCCGATCCACGAAGCGGGGGGACAGCAGATCCACCACCAGCTGAATACCGAAATTAATGGTGACCAGCAATGTTATTTTTTCAAGGGAAATCCCGTAAGAAGCAATAAATGTGGTAAAAAGAAGGGGGACAAAGTTATTTACAATGGCCTGGGTGATATAGCCCAGATAGCTGGCATATAGGGTATGCCGGTAGCTTTTCAATACCGATTTTTTTCCGCTGACAACATAGTTTTCCATGGCTCTAATCTCTCTTTCCAGTCTCTTCTGTCAATATGCTTGTAAAGTGTCCGACAATTTAGTATTATAAAGTCACTGAAAATATAAAAATAGCGTTTTTTAGTCATAGTAAGTGCATATTTTATAATTATCCGGTCATTATGGGGGATTTTCTCAATGAAACCAGTCAATATAGAAATCGGGGCCGATTTACAGGAATTAACAAAGCATGGCTCCAGGGCTTTTCCTTTTCAGGATTATCTGGATGATCTATCCTTATATCCTGCCGGCTATATTCCCTGGCATTGGCACAGGGAATTTGAATTCACCGCGGTAGTGTCCGGCCAGGCATCCTTTCTGACCGCATCGGATTCCTGTCTTTTGAAGGAGGGCGACGGCCTTTTTATCAATTCTGACGTCCTCCACAGCATTGTTCCTGTGGATTGTGAAAACTGTATCATGCATAATTTCGTCTTCGTTCCGGAGCTTCTGCAGTCGTCTCCTGACAGTCTTGTCATGGAAAAATACCTGCTCCCCCTGATGCGGAACAAAAGCTTTTCCAGCTGTATTTTTCATGGGGATATTTCCTGGGAGGCGGAATGTGTCCGCATTATGGAGTCCCTGTATGAAGAATCGCAGAAAAAAGGATACGGCTTCGAATTGATGGTTCAAAGCCATATCCTCTCTCTGTTTCATAACCTTGCCGTCCACAGGCCTTCTGCCTTCGCACCGATGCAAAGCGGAGGAAGGGATGTGGAGCTCCTGAAGGAAATGCTGCATTTTATCGATCTCCATTATATGGATCCCATTACGCTGAAAGAACTTGCCTCGTCCTTTCATATCAGCGAAAGCACCTGCAGCCGCCTGTTCCGGAAACATCTTTCGGTGTCTCCAATCACCTACCTTCTGACCTATCGCATTGAAAAGAGTCTGCCCCTTCTTTCCGATACCCGGCAGACGGTTACGGAAATCGCCTATGCCTGCGGCTTTCACAGCGCCAGCTATTATTGTAAATTTTTCAAACAGGTTAAAGGGATATCTCCGCGCAGCTTCCGCCGACTGACCTGAAAAAGCGGGAGCAGTATCTGCTGCCGCAATCAGTCAAGTATGATTAACGCCATGAAAACCAGATCGGTATCACCGGTATTCACAAGGCCATGGCCGCAGCCGTCGGGTGTAAAGGTTATATCTCCGGCTTTTACAGGACGTACTGTGCCGTTATCGTCATAATCGCCGGTACCGGACAGAATATAATAGGTTTCACTTTCATTATGGTGCTCATGATAGCCGAGAGTGCAGCCCGGTTCGATTACTACCTCGGCATAGAGCCCGCACTTTCCGTTCAGTTCCTTTTCTCCAAGGATATGTTTAATGATCACATGTCCTTTTCCGCCGCACATATTCTCGATCGTTTCTACTTTCATCATCTGTTGCCTTCCTTTCATGTGTTGTTCAACAGTTTCCTGGTATTTCCCTTTTTGCGGGAAAAAGACAAAGAGAGCTCCTGAATAAACCTCCGCCTTCAGAAACCCTCTTTTATCTTCAAGGGGAAATATATCATATGAGGAAGGAAATGGCAATCGGAAATTTTGTTGGGGTTTGTGTTACACAAAAATTTCTTTTGCCAGCTTCAGCTGTCTTCTGATTTCTGATACTCTTATATTCGCAATTTAATACCATATTCAGTTTAACGATGCAAGCGGCAAACTTTTACAAAGTTTAGCTATATTTTTTGTTTAATTATCCCAAAATTACGAAACCATGCTCATTTTATATTGACAAATGTTACAATGCTAACACATTATATAATATAAATTTAGTTTAACGATAAATATAAAAAATAAACAGGAATGCGGATCGCCTATTAACAGGCAACTGAACAACAGCAAAATTCAGGGTTGATTCATCCATTGTAAGGGTGTTTGACTTGAAAAATCAAAGAGTACACAGAAAAAGGGGGAGGATTTTACACAAACAAATTGGTTTAACTAACGTTATGGAAAGGGGGAGGATAAGAAAGATGGTGAAACAGATGTCCGGACTTTTTTACAGTGGGCAATCTGTTAGAGCAGACCTTCGAAAATATCTATGATGTATCTGACAGTAATCACACATATCTGAAATGCAGGGAACAATAATTGGAATCCTTTTTCAGACGGTTTACAGTTCAGGGGACCAATATACAATATCCTGCATGACGGCATACTGCCCTTGGAGAGGGGCGTTAATAACTACTACTAATCTTACAAGGAGTGGCGTAAAATGAGTAAATTTTGGAAACGGAGTGCTGCAGTTCTGTTGGCAGGCGTCCTGACAGCAAGTTTAGCTGCATGCGGCAGCACCAGTACAGGCAGTACAGGAAATTCAGATAATGCAAACTCTTCCACGGAAGACAAAAGCGCCGGAAATACCGGCAGCACTGAGAATACAGGTGATATTGTAAAGCTTGTTGTCTGGGGCGTCGGCACTGCCGATACAGAAGATTGTAAAGAAGTTGCCGCTGCCATCAGCGAAATCACCCGGGAGAAAATCGGGGTTGAAATCGAACTGGTTCGCGGTCAGGATGCAGAACAGATCAATCTGGCGCTCACCTCCGGCGAGCCTATCGACCTTCTGAATTACAATAATGTTGCCGGTCAGCTGGCTACTATTGTCCGCAATAACTATGCAACACCTCTGGATGACCTTGTTGAAAAATATGGACAGGGCGCTCTCGGAGTAATCAATCCTGTGGATTTGGATGCCTGTCGGTTCGGCGGCGTACTCTATGCCCTCCCCGACATGAAGGATACTTCCCGTTCTGCCGGTTTCTCCATGCGTAAGGACATCGTGGATGCGCTGGGCATTGAAGTTCCTGAAATGGGCACCTACGATGATATGTACAAAATCCTGACTCAGGTTCATGAAGCTTATCCGGATATGTATCCTCTGGTTCCTACATGGAGCGCCGGCGGTATGCAGGAAACTCTGCCTGTTGATCCCTTGGGCGATAACATGGGTGTTCTGGAGAATGCTTTTGATGACAGCACCACAGTCGTGAATTATTATGCTACGGACAGCTATCGTAACTTCTGTAAAATGATGTACAAATGGAATCAGGAAGGCCTGATCATGCCTGATGCCACCACAACTACAGAGAACAACCTGCTCTCCGGCAATGGTTTTGCCATGTTCGAGAACTGGAAACCCGGCAAGGAGCTGGAAAACTATAAGTCCAACGGTAAAGAAGTCGTATTCATGAAGGTGATCGAGCCCTACAAATATACCGATGTTTCCAACGGCAATTCTCTCATCATTCCTTTCAGTTCCCCTCATCCTGAGAAGGCAATGGAGCTGTGGAACCTGATGTATACCGACCCTGAGATATCCAACCTGTTTATCAATGGTATTGAAGGCAAGCATTGGGAATATACCGATGACACCAAGACCTTTATCACTACTCCTGAAGGTGTTGACCCTAACGCCAGCGGTTATTCTTCCGTTGACTGGGGATGGCCTAATCAGCAGCTCACACCTATCTGGAAGGGCGGCGAGGCTGATTTGTGGGAACAGCTTAACAAGTTCAATGAAAGCGGCGTTGCCAGCCCTGCTCATGGTTTTTCCTGGGACAGCAATCCCGTACTGAATCAGGTTACCGCCTGCAACAATGTAATTTCCGCATATCACACCGCTCTGCGCTGGGGTGCTATGGATCCCGATGAAAACCTTCCCAAGTTTATTGCAGAACTGGAAAGCGCCGGAATCAATGATATCATTGCAGAAAAACAGAAGCAGCTGGATGAATTCCTGGCCAGTAAAAAATAAGCTTTAAAACAGGCATCTATATGAATCATGAAGCAAAAGGAAGGCGGGTATGGGAAGCTCCCAGCCCGCCTCTTCTTTACATAATATCAAATCTACGATGGAGGAATGAATATGAAGAAAGTCGGAAAAACGATGAAGCGTTTCTGGCCCCTTTATTTGATGTTCATGCCCGGCGTTATCTATCTGTTTATCAACTGCTACATTCCCATGTTCGGTATCCAGATCGCTTTCCGGCAGTATAATGCCAGAGACGGCATCTATGGCAGTCCGTGGTGCGGATTTAAAAATTTTGAATTTCTGTTCCGTACAAACGATGCCTTCATCATGATCCGGAACACCCTGCTCTACAATCTGGTGTTTATTACACTGGGGACTGTACTGGCTGTTGCGGTAGCTATTATTCTCAACGAAATCCGCAGCAAAAAAGCCAAGCAGCTGTACCAGACCGTAATCCTGATCCCTTATTTGATTTCCATGGTTATCGTCAGCTATCTGGCATTTGCATTCCTGAGCACCAGTAATGGCTATATCAACAACTCCCTTCTGGCGGCTTTTGGAGCAAAGCCTATCGACTGGTACAACAGCCCGAAATATTGGCCGTTCATTCTGGTGATTGTCAATATCTGGAAGGGCCTGGGATATAACATGATCCTGTATTATGCCACCATCTGCGGCATTGATCATACTTTGTATGAAGCTGCTGTGGTAGACGGCGCCAACCGTTGGCAGCAAATTTGGAACGTCACACTGCCCGGACTGAAATCTACAATTATCATTTTGACTCTGATGGCTATGGGCGGTATCTTCCGCTCCGATTTTGGTCTGTTCTATCAGGTACCCCAGAATTCCGGTCCCCTGATCAGCGTGACCCAGACCATCGACACCTATGTATACCGAGGCCTGATGCAGACCAACAACATCGGTATGTCTTCCGCAGCAGGCGTATATCAGTCCGTTGTAGGATTCATACTGGTAGTAACCGCCAACTTCATTGTCCGCAAGGTGGATAATGAAAGCTCCCTGTTTTAAGAAGGAGGTAGCAGATTATGGTAGAAAATGGAAAAGGGTTCCAAATTTTTGCCCACATCCTGCTGAGTTTTCTCATTATATGCGCGATTGCGCCTTTCATCCTGTTGATTATGTCCTCCTTCACCGAGGAACAGACTCTGATTACGAACGGCTATAGCTTTTTTCCTGCAAAATTCAGCACCTATGCCTATGAGTATCTGTTTACGAAATCCGCCGCAGTGGTCCGCGGCTATGGCATTTCTTTTCTGGTGACTCTGATCGGTACGATATGCAACCTGCTGTTCACCACCTTGTATGCTTATCCGCTCTCCCGTAAGGAGCTGCCGGGCCGGAATATATTTGCCTTCTATCTGTTCTTCACCATGCTGTTTTCCGGCGGCCTGGTACCCTCTTACCTGATGTGGACTCAATCCTTCCATATCCGCAACACTATATTCGCTCTGCTTATCCCCAATCTGCTGATGAGCGCTTTCAACGTCATCATGATGCGGACCTATTTCTCCGCCAACATCCCTGATGCCGTCATTGAGGCGGCCCGGGTAGACGGTGCAAATGAATTTAAAATTCTCTTCGGTATTGTTCTTCCTATGGCCCTGCCTATCATCGCCACAATAGGTCTGCTGGTTGGGCTGGCTTATTGGAATGACTGGATGAACGGTCTGTATTATCTTAACGACGACCGAATGTACAGTATCCAGGTATTGCTGATGAACATCCAGCGAAATCTCGATTCTCTGCGGCAGCAGGCACAGTCGGGCGGCAATATAAACACCGCCGACCTTCCTTCTACCTCGGTTCGCATGGCTCTGACTGTAATGGGTGTTCTGCCGATTATGATTATTTATCCTTTCCTTCAGAAGTACTTCGTCAAAGGCATTGCCATTGGCGCCGTAAAGGGTTAAATATAAACAGTGGCTTAATTAAATATTGTGAAAGGGAAAGTCCAGAACGCATAAAACGCCGGGACTTTCCCTTTTTTTGTTTAAGCTTTAATCCTATACATATTTTTAACTTCGGCTGTCATATAAAAAAGAAGACATAACTATTCTGTGCTTCCGCTATACTTCTGCAAATACCCTTCGGCTTCTTCCCGGCTCAAAGAAAACCTCTTCATCAGTTTCTGCAATATCTGCTCTCCGGTCTTTTTCTCTTCCAGATTGTCCAGTATGAAAGCTTCAATCCCTTCATTTCTTCCCTCAGCACGGCCTTCAGTACGGCCCTCCGAACGACCCTCTTCACGTTCCTGCACTTTTTCTTCCCATGCCTGCATATATCTCACTCCCATCTCTTCACTGGCTTTTATTTTAGAAATGTGTTCATGTATTTTCCAGACGGCATCACTCCCTGTTTTTAACATGGTTTCTTCATCCGTCTTCTCGGCATATTCCAGAAAACCGACCAGTTCCGCTCCAACCTCTTCTAATTGCGTCAGTCATAATAAAAAAGCACCGTTACTCTTTTGCATTGCCGATATACTTCTGCAAATACCCTTCGGCTTCTTCCCGGCTCAAAGAAAATCTCTTCATCAGTTTCTGCAATATCTGCTCTCCCGTCTTTTTCTCTTCCAGATTGTCCAGTATGAAAGCTTCTAAAGTGTACCCCTTGTCAAGGACAAATTTAAGAAGAAGGGATACTATGTTCTGAATAGATATTGTTATATTTCTTCTTCCTTTTCTGGTTCATTTATTATTCCTCTAAGAGGATAA
>NZ_MPDJ01000018.1:0-19345 GCF_001881565.1 Eisenbergiella tayi | reverse complement strand
AGAGATAAAGAACCCCCTTTTCAATCTGTCCACTTTGGAGGGGACATCCCTTCTTCATAGTGTCCATTTTCAAGGAACCCTTCTTCTTAATGTGTCCACATCTATGGGTACATTATATTCAATCCCTTCATTTCTTCCCTCAGCACGCCCTTCAACACGGCCCTCAGCACGCCCTTCCGAACGGCCCTCTTCACGTTCCTGCACTTTTTCTTCCCATGCCTGCATATATCTCACTCCCATCTCTTCACTGGCTTTTATTTTAGAAATGTGTTCATGTATTTTCCGGACAGCATCACTCCCTGTTTTTAGCATGGTTTCTTCATCCGTCTTCTCGGCATATTCCAGAAAACCGGCCAGTTCCGCTCCAACCTCTTCTCTGTTATTGCCCCTGGTATTAAGGAACATACGGACGGCACCATCAGGAAGAATGCAGTCCAAAGCCTCATCACATCTGGCCCGAAAGGTATATTTATACTTCCCCAGTCCGAAAATGTCATATGGTGTTATAACTATTATGTAGGTATCGTTTAATAAATTAAAATGAATGGATCCCGGCTCCAACAGGGAAGCATCCATCAGTGACTGATAAAATCTGCTTCTTTTCGGCAAATCATACTTCAGCTGTTTCTGCATTTCGGAATTATAGATGATTTTTTCTTCATCCATAGCATATACGTCCATTCGAATCGAACGTAAAAGGGGGCTTGTCCTCAGTTCCTTCTCTGTTTGATTTTTTGTTAAAAGGGCGATATCCCTACCTAAAATTATCTGCAAAATCGTCTTATGGATATCATCATTTTCCATAACTGCATCAAAAAGGAAACGATCCAACAGTGTCAGTTCACTGAGCGGAATCATTTTTTTACTGTCTGTCATTTAAATTCTCCTTTATTTTATCATATTTACAGGAATTGCTTCAACCATTACAAACAGAAATCAGACATAAGCATCCCTCCTTTTTGGTATAGATATGAGATACGGAATTTTGCGGCAGAACTGCCGTGAATTAAATGAGATTAAAAGATGAACTGATTATAGCACAGTCTTTTGAACAGGCCAATATAGATTCTGATAAATTTATGATCTTTTACTGCTGCATTGCTGAAACAGGGAAATACTATATAATATTTATATGCGTATCACTTATAACAAAAAAGGCACAGCACCAGGCCAGAAACATGTTGCCAGACGAATAATGGGAGGAATCAAATATGTATATCAACAACATAACTGCCGGTAACGATACTGCGACAGAAATGCAGATACTGAAAAATAAATATAATCTCACCGAACAAGAATTATGTGTCCTGTTTGATATTGAGAGTACAAATATCAGTGATGGAAAAATAGTCAGCAAGCAAAAGTTAATGTCTCTTGATACAGAAACTGCCGCTATTTCATTATTAAATACCATTAGTGATGATGCAAGATTAACCGCTTATATAGATGAACTATATGCCAGATACCACCTTAACAACTCTATATTATCAAAAATATCCGGAATTGAAGAACATATAATAAATGACTTATATAATAATCCGGAACTGATTCCTTTTGAAATAAAGTATTCACTATGTATAAAAGTGGTTTATCTGTTATTTCTTTTCTCTAACAGATAAATTGGAATATCTTCTGATACGAATTTAATCAAATATTTTACGGCGCTGCTGCATTTTTTTCTTGACTTAAAGTTAACTCCAGGGGGTAAACTTTTACTGTCACCGCTATTACTTAAACAAAAAGCACCGGCTGATTTTCAGCATCAGTCCGGCAAAGTCAGGAAAGAAGGTTTTGAAATGGAAAAATCAAAGGTTTATTTTACAAAAAATATCACCCCGGAAGCCATGATACAGATGTATGAAGCCCTGGGCCTCCGTCTTCCCGGGAAAGTGGCTGTTAAGGTTCATTCCGGTGAAATGGGCAACCAGAATTTTATCCGCCCGGAATTCATGCAGCCGATCATCCATCATGTAAAGGGAACCGTTGTGGAATGCAACACAGCCTATGAAGGAAAACGCAATACAACGAAGGAGCATTGGGAGACTATGGCGTCCCATGGCTGGACCCGTTTCTTTCAGGTGGATATCATGGATGAGGAAGGAGAAACGGAACTTCCGGTATCGGGTGGAAAACAGCTTTCTGTAAATTATGTGGGCGATCATTTCAAGAATTATGATTCCGTTCTCGTTCTTTCCCATTTCAAAGGGCATCCCATGGGCGGGTTCGGCGGAGCGCTGAAAAATATTTCTATCGGCATAGCCTCCTCTCATGGCAAGGCTCACATCCACGGAGCCGGGAACCCCGATAAAATCTGGACAGCCGATCATGATTCCTTCCTGGAATCCATGGCCGATGCGGCAAAATCCATTATGGATTATAAAAAAGGCAATATCGCCTTCCTCAATGTGATGTGCAGCATGTCCGTGGACTGTGACTGCTGTGCCGTAGCGGAGGATCCCAAGATGGCCGATATCGGTATCCTTTCTTCTCTCGATCCCGTAGCTCTCGATCAGGCCTGCCTGGATCTCGTCTATGCTTCCCAGGATCCGGGGAAAAAGGATCTGCTTGAACGGATCGAATCCCGCAATGGCGTCCATACGGTAGAAGCCGCTGCCGAGCTCGGCGTTGGAAGCCGGGAATACGAGTTCATCTCTTTGAACGACTGATAACCGGTAAAAAAGTCCGTCCGTATTCTTACTTTGTATAGTTCCTTTGCATAAAGGAACTCACATAATAAGAATAACAGACGGGCTTTTTCATTATTTAACCATTATATAAATGCAATGCTTTCCGTATCCTGCGATTCTTCCAGGCATAAAAAGCTGAGTCCCGGAACAAGGATCCATGATCCCTCCGGAGCTGCCAGACACCTTTTTGCACAGCTTCCGTCCTCCGTCTCATGAGCCATCCGGCCATTCCCCTGCAGGCCGTCCCGGCATATCCATTTTCCTTCCGGCAGTTCGGTATGGCAGTCATTCCCCGAATGGTTGATGAGATACAGCTGCTTTTTCCTGGTAACGGTCTTTACAGCCAGCGCAAAAAGCTTTTCATCCCCTGTCCGGGCCTCCGCTGCAGTACAGGGCTCGAAAACACGGGCAAACATGGCGAACACCTTGCCCATACAGGACAGATAGCAGGTATCCTTTGTAGCCTCGATAATATTCTGCCCCCAGGTATTGCACATATTGTTGAAATTGGCAAGGGCGAATTCTCCGCCGTAGCTGATATAATCCAGCAGCCTGTGCGCGCCGTTAAGGGCATAATTCCAGCTGATTTGCTGGGTCCCGAAAATATTGGCATAGTCGTTTGTCACCTCTCCATGCCATCTGAAGTCAAGTGGCATCCGGGGATCCTCAAAGGGCTCCGGGCTGTGGCAGGAAGGAAGCCATTCTGTATTTACCAGCTTCAGATTGGTTCCGTTCTTCCGGTTATATTCCCGGATTACAGGCAGTATCTGATGGACGAATTCCGGATTGCCCTGTCTGTATATCACATACTGGATCTCTTTTCCTGCGATTTCCAGCATCATTGGAAGAAGCTCCGGATCGTAGGCATAAGCTGCCAGCATCAGTTCAATTCCGGGATCCGCCAGGCGCATTTCCCTGGCAAATTCCACGCACTTCTGCGCATACTGCCGTGCAGTCCATTTTCTTCCCGGTTCGTTATCCATTTCAAACAGCCTGACCCCATAGGGCTCCGGGTTCCCGTTGAGCATACGCCGCCGTCCCATTCCCACGGTTTCAGGCGCATTCAGGTATTCCACAAGCTGTCTCGCCTTAAAGGGATCGGAGGTCATCATATTAAAACAGATCTGAGGTACAAAACCAACCAGACGGGACAGATGCAGGAATTCATCCAGTCCCACATCGTTTTCTTCCAGGCCTCCCCAGTAAAAGCTGGGCTGCGGCTCTCTGGTATCCCGATCCCCGATAGAACTTTCCCAGTTATAAAAGCTGACAAAGCAGCCTCCCGGAAAACGCACCACGCTGGGAGACGCTTCCTTCAGCTTCTCCACCACATCCGCACGCCAGCCGCCCAGGTTATCGTCCGGCATCAGGGAGGCAAAGGCCAGAACCAGCGTTCCCCGGAACGTAAATGTAATCCGGATATCCGTTATCTCATCTTCCCGGGCCTCCCATTCCCATTCATACAGCCGGGGAACCGAGGTAAGGGAAAAACAGGTCTGCTGTTTCCCGATTTTTACTGTCAGCTTTTCCTCTTCCTCCATATGTATGGTGTCCCCGAATCCATTTAATCCGGCCTCGCTCATATCACCGCGGATTCCTGCAAACAGACGGAAGCGGTACTTCTTTCCTTTTTTCAGATGAAGCCCTTCCTGTTTGAGTCCGCACTCTCCGCCGTCTCTGTTTTCCAGCAACAGGGAGGTTGTTCCCTTATGGGTATGAGTCCCGCAGGTATGAGACCTCTCAGGCGCCCCGATCAGCTGCCAGTCATTTTCCTCATAGCCGCTGTGCCAGAAAGGCGCCTCACTGTTATAATGCTCTTTATCCAGTCCCAGCCATTCCCATGTGGCAATTTTGATTGCGGGAACATCGCGGAATGCGCGGTTGTAAAGCATCTCGCTCCACATCCCGTTTACCTGCCGCCCGAAGCCCGATTCAATAAAGTTCCCGAAAATCCGCCGGTCCACCGGCTTTTGTGTCCAATTCTCTTCCACCTGAATCACTGCCATTATCGTTTCCTCCATCCCTTCCCAATACGGTTATTCTTCTCTTATTCTGTCACATTTTCATCCGTCTGGCAATCATCCTTTCACCGAACCCACCATAACCCCTTTTTCAAAGAATTTCTGGGCAAAGGGATACATGATGATCAGCGGCAGCGCCGACAGCACCATACAGGCCAGCTCAATAGTCTTGTAATTAGCTGAGGAGTTGGATACCGTTGTCAGCACGGAGGCAGCGCCCGCACTCATGGTCTCGCCCAGCTGTGCGGCGGATGCGCTGGCCTTGGTGATGGAAAGCATGTAATAGGACAGCGTCTGTATTTCCGAGGATTTGGTATAGTACAGGGTCTGGGTGTAGTCGTTCCAGGTGGCCACCGCCGTAAAAATCCCCAGAGCGCTGATAACCGGTTTGGAAAGGGGGATGACAAGCCTGAAAAATATGGTATATTCACTGGCCCCGTCAATTTTAGCCGATTCAAACAGGGATTCCGGTATGGCCTTGAAGTTGGTATTGAAAATGATCACGTTATAGAAGCCTCCGAACAGCGCCGGAAGGATATACACCCAGTAGGAATTGTATATATGCATGGCATTGAACAGGATAAAATAGGCGATAACGCCGCCGTTTAAGTACATGCTGATAAAGCCGAGCACCGTATAGAATTTTTTCCCCACCAGATTGTCCCTGGAAAAACCGTAGGCAAACATGGCTGTAAAAAGGGTCTGTACCACTGTTACAATCAGGGTTCTGGAAAGAGTGATGCCGAATGCCCGGAATATATCCGTATTCTTCAGCACCGACTTCCAGCTTTCCAGGGAAAACTCACCCGGAAGCAGCATGGCATAGCCGTTTTTTGCAATGTCCTGGGCGCTGTTCAGGGAATTGATCAGGGAATACCATACCGGGTAAACCGTAATCACCATAACGAGCACCATGACTATCGTCAGGAGAACGGAAAAGCGTTTCTCCCTTCTTGATTTGATTTTATTCATAGGAAACCTCCGTTTTCCGCTCAGAACAGCCCGCTGTCTGTCAGCTTGTTGGATACAAAGTTGGCAGTTGTCAGAAGGATGATTGCCAGTATGGATTTGAAAATATTAACTGCCGCCGCCATTCCGAACTGAAGCTGCTGCAGGCCGACCTTATAAATGTAAGTGTCAATGACCTCACTGCGTTCCAGATTAAAAGAATTCTGCAGTACATAAAGCTGATCAAAGTTGTTGTTCATAATGCCTGCGACAGCGAAAATAACCATAATCACAATCGTTCCCTTGATGCACGGAAGGGTTACAAATCTCATCTTCTGCAGCCTGCCCGCGCCATCCAGATCCGCGGCCTCATAAAGCTCCTGATCCACGCCGGAAATCGCGGCGGTATAAAGAATCGTGCTCCATCCCAGTTCCTTAACCAGATTGGATATAATCGCTATGGCCCAGAAATATTTCGGCTCCGCCATAAAGACGACAGGCTGGGAAATGACTCCCAGTTTCAGCAGGATCTGGTTGAAAAGCCCTCCGTCACCGCTCAGCAGCGTGATAACAATTCCGCCGAATACCACCCAGGATATAAAATGGGGCATATAAGTCACGGTCTGTACAAAGCTTTTAAATTTAGGGCGTGCAATTTCATTGATGAATAAGGCAAAAAGTATTGCCATCACAATATTCACCAGGTTGCCAATCAGGTTTATTCCCAGGGTATTCACCAGCATCCGCTTGAAGTCGAAGTTGCCGAATATCACCTTGAAATTCTGGAAGCCATACCAGGGGCTGGTAAAGACTCCCTTGATTCCTTCTATGACACTGTAATTCTTAAAGGCCAGCAGCAGTCCGAACAGCGGCACTATGCTGAACAGCAGCATCAGAACGGTTCCGGGCAGCATGAGCGTATGCAGCTGGAGCTGAGTGGCCCTGTCGTAGCCCAAACGAAACCCTTTCCTTTTTTTCTCTTTCCCTTTCATATGGAACCTCCGTCTTTCTTCAGGCAGATAATACATGCCCTTATGCATAAAGAATGTATGGAAGCTTTCCGGCTCCCATACACTCCTTGAGGCAGGTTTACATGCAGATATTACTTGTACAGATCGGCATTCACATCTTCTATGCTGCTGCCCTTCTTTTCACAATACTCCTGATATACCTTGTTGTATTCCTCGTCTATGGCTGTAATCTCATACTGATTCAGCGTATCGATCATGTTCTGGTATTCCGTTTCGAACGCTTCATCGGAAGCTGCCGTAACAATTTTAGCTTTCTGGGATTCCAGATAAGTCTTTACCTGGGAAAGCTTGATGCCAAGGTCGCTGGAAGGCTCAATTACCGTACTGTTCCTGAAGCCGAGCAGAGACTCGTCATAAATATATGTATCGGCATAATTGCCCAGAGCAGGCATCAGGGCAACTTCAACGCCCCTGTTGCTTGTGGGATCGGGAACAGGCTCCGTATTTCTTTCAAAAGAGGTATTGGCAAACGGCCACATCAGCACATTATTGTCATACTCTTCAGCCAGCTTCTTTGTTCCTTCCTCCGTCCTTGTAACAATGCCCTTTTCATCTATTGTATAATCGGTTCCTTCTGTGCCGTAGTAGTTGACAAGCAGCCCTTCCTGGCTGGAAGCCCAGCTTAACAGTTTGGCGATCTTTTCAGGGTTCTTACAGTCTTTGGATACAAGCGTCTGAATCCATCCGGTTCCTGCGGACTGATTTACGGGCATAGCCGGCCTGGCTCCGTTGGAGGCGAGAATCGGGCCGAAAGATACCCACGGCATATTTGTCTTGTCCTGCTGCGCCTGGTTTCCGATCCAGCAGAATACTCTCTTCGCGTCAAGATAGGTTTTCAGTGCAGTCTCATCTATGGTCAGGGTATTTACATCCAGATATCCGTCCTGTACCAGATTGTTCAGGAATTTCAGTCCGTTCTTATAGCCGGGGCTCAGCTCCGTATGTCTGTAATTCCCGTTTTCATCTACCGGCACCGCGCCGAAGTTCCATGCCACGATACCGTCCAGACTGCTGTTGATCCAAAGGTTGCACTGCAGGACGACCGGAAGCACACTCTGTCCGTCAACCTGATAGCCCGAGGTTTTCACCTTTTCACAGGCAGCATAGAAGCCATCCTCCGTCTGAACGTCTGCCTGGGTGATTCCCAGAGCATCCATGATTTCCTTATTAAACATGATACACATGTTGCTGCCCTTTTCCACCACGTCGATCCAAACCTGATCATCAGGAGGGAATACCTCTCTGTTATCTTTGGATTCCATATGGCTGGGATAAGAATACCAGCCGCCGTAGGTATCCGTCAGAGCCTGCTTGATATCCTCCGGGAAATCCTTCAGAAGATGGGAGTCCGGATCATAGGTTTCCAGGAAAGACTTCATATCCCATACCTTATCAGCCGCCACCAGCTGCTTGTACATGTCCGCATCCGTAATGGACATGACATCCGGCAGTTCCCCTGATGCTATCATCAGCCCCAGCTTGGTGATCGCATCCGTGGGAGGCTGTTCGATTTTCAGCGTAAGGCCGAAATTTTCTTCTATGTATTGTGTTGCGGGAGATTCCTTCACAGACCAGTTTGCCGTTGCCGGTCCCCAGCCGGAAACGTCGGAAAACCAATAAAGTTCGCCTGTCCCCTCCGATGCTGCCGCCGTGCCTGCCTGTGCGGTTTCTCCTGCCGCTTCACTCTGCCCGGACTGCGTTCCCGCCGCTCCGGTCTGGGCGGATGATCCGCAGGCGCTCAGGCTGAACGCCATGATTCCTGCCAGCGCCAAAGCACAAAGGCCCTTCCCGTTCCTTTTCCTTACTTCTTTTCTCATCATAACCATTCCTCTTTCTTTCTGGATTTCCAGGTGCAGTTCAGCCAAACCTGAACCCCGAACAATGCATTGCTTCCTGATTGCTTTATTCTACTATTCCCGTGATTTCGTTTGTATGGATATAATTTTTTATTTTTGTCACATATTTGACTTTTCTCATACAAAAATAACAAGGGCCGCGGCAGCTTTATCCGCGGTCCCTCCATTCTGCACAGTCATTTACAATCATCCCTGATCCCTGTCAGGCGTTTTCACCAATCCCCTTTTCCGCCTACAGCTGTCTCCGGTATGCCGCCGGGCTGATACCGGTTGCCTTCTTATAAACCTTGGTAAAATAAAAATAATCCGGATAACCCACTCTTTCCGCTATCGTCTCTATGCTGTCATTGGTGGTGCGCAGATACTCCTGGGCCTTACGGATCCGTATTTCCATAAGGTGCTCGCTGAACCCCTTCCCCGTCCTCTTCTTTATCAGGCTGCTGATATAGCTCTCACTCATTTTAAACTCACCGGACAGCACCTGAAGAGTCAGAGCCTGTGCATAATGCTCCTGTATATATTTTACCATTGCCTGTACCTGCAGCTTTTCCGACTGATAGCCCTCTTCCTGCTTATCCCCGCCGGCCTTTCCCTCTCCCGCCGCCTTATTTTCATCCAGACGCTGCTTTATCTTCACCAGATACTCCGTCAGCTCCTTCTCTTCCACCGGCTTTACAAGATAACCCGCACAGCCGAACCGCAGCGCTTTTCTGGCATATTCGAAATCCGTATACCCGCTCACCAACAGAACCTCCGCTCTCAGCCCGCTGTCCCTTATCGTCTGAAGCAGGGCGAGTCCGTCCATCCCCGGCATCCTGATATCGGAAATAATCAGATCCGGAGCCGTCCTGTTGATTCTTGCCAGGGCCTGCTCCCCATCCTCCGCCTCCCCGCTCACGGCAAAACCATAATCACTCCACTCAATCATATTTTTCAGAGTCATTAAAGCCCACGGCTCATCGTCCGCCAAAAAAACATGATACATACTCATCTGCCTCCCACCGGTAATACCATCCTGATTTCCGTTCCTTCCCCTTCCGTACTCCTCACCGTGAAAACCGCTTCCTGCCCGTAAAAAAGCCTCATCCGCCGGTAAACATTCAAAAATCCGATTCCCTGCCCGCCGTCCGGAATCGTTTCCTCTCTGTCAAAGCACTCCATCGCCCATTTCAGTTCCCTCTGCTTCTCTTCAGATATCCCGCATCCGTCATCCTTTACCCGCACCACAAGCCCCTGCCCTTCCTGCCGGACATCCACACGCACCGTTCCTTCCCCCACCTTCGTCTCCAGCCCATGAAGCACCGCATTTTCCACCAGTGGCTGTATCAGCATTTTAGGAATTTTGATCAGATAAACATCCCTGGACGCATTCACCGCCACCTTATGCTTTCCATTAAAACGATACTGGATAATCTGTGCATAACGCTGCAGATTTTCCAGTGCCTCCCTCACAGTCACCGTTTCCTCTCCCTGCACACTGTACCGGAAAAAGCTGGACAGCGCCATTGTCAGATCCGCGATCTCCTTCTCCCCGTGATACAAAGCCATCCCCCGGATACAGTTAAACGTATTATAAAGAAAATGAGGATTAATCTGGCTCCTGTAAGCAATCATTTCCGTCTGCTTCTTGGCATACTCCATTTCCAGAAATTTCCGGTTCGATTCTATAATCTCCCCATTCAGCTTCTCAATATCATCAAGCATCTGATTCATCTTCCGCGCCAAATCCCCGATTTCATTATCCTCCAGCACCTCGATACGCCGGTGGGTATCCTTCGTAAACCCTTCCATAAACGCTATCTGCCTGGAAATCGGATAAAGAATATGCTTATAAAGCATGGCACACAAAAACACCATCATAGAAACCATTGCAAAAAAAGCAACATACGTAATTTTACGCATCTGTGACGCCCCCGAAAGCAAAGCCTTTTTCGGAATCACATTCACAATCCTCCAGCCGGTTGCCCCCACATACTCCGCATAAACCAGCTTGCTCTTATCCTCCATATCCGCCTCATACTCCCCATAATAATCCTCCCATTTACCCGCCTTCACAATCGCCCTTCCGCTTCCGTCCACAAGCGCGATCGCCGACTCCTCATTCAGCAGCGCCCTGTTCACAATATCCTGAAGATTCCCCACATTAAACAAAAGATAAGCGCTCCCCAGCAGAGTATAACCTCCCACATCCTCCTTATAAACAGGCAGCCCCACCTCAAAACAGGCCTGCTTTGACGCATCATCCCACATCCTCCCCGAAAAATTCAGCATCTCATTCAGCTCCAGATCCGGCTTATCCAGAAACACATTCCCCAAAGCAAAAATCAGGTTCCCGCCCTCATCATAAAAAATAATATTCTCCAGGTTCCGGTTAATCCTCCGGTTCATCCCCACCATCCCCTGCACACGCTCCAGCGCCAACAGCCTCTCATAAACATCCGACGCCTCCAAAAAACAAAGCACAGATTCATCCTTAACCACATTCATCTGCATATTAGCAAGATCTTCCTCAAACTGCTCCATCTGCTCCCTGGCCTGCTTATATATAACCCGCGAAGCCCCCCGTGACTGCCCCATAGCCGTAGAATCAGCAATATACCCAATAACAAAAAAAGACAGAAAAAGCACCGTCCCCATAATAAAAAAGATAGCAATATAATCATGAAGCAGCTTTTTATGCCTCCCCCTAACCCTTTCCCTTATAAACCGAAGCATCCACCAGGCCCCTTTACCCTAAATATTTTTCCAAAATATTACAATATCCCTTATACCATTATAAACACCCCTCCCCCCAATTTTTATGTCATATAATTTGTATTTTGGTAAAATCTTTAACTCCCTCATCCCATATCCCTTATCCCTTCTCTCTTCTCTCTTCTCTCTTCCCTCTTCCCTCTTTCATACCCTCCCCCCCGTAAAAAAATCTCCGCCGCAGGCCTCTCCCGCCCGTCCTTGTCTCCGGCCTGTTTCTCTCCCGGGGCAGCCGCAGATATGTTTTCGTATCCATGGGAAAAAACGGTGATGTTTCTTAATGTTCCGTTCCGCCGGGAGTATGCCGCCCTTAGCGGCCTGTCTGACGAATTCAGGCGCTTCAGACGCCTGAATGAGGAGTTTTGCCGCGTTGGCAGACTCCCGGCGGAACGGAACATTAAGAAACACCCCGTTTTTGAGGCTGGATACGAAAACATACCTGCGGCTGCCCCGGGAGAGAAACAGGCCGGAGACAAGGACGGGCGGGAGAGGCCTGCGGCGGAGATTTTTTTACGGCCACACACCCCACTACCTTGCGCCCGCCACCCCCCTGTGCTACAATCAATCGAAGAAAGGAGAAATCAACATGGACGGAGAAAATCGAAGAAAGACATTGCTTGATTTACTTGCTGCCGCCGAGGAACCATTATCCGGCTCCGCACTGGCAAAGAAACTGGGTGTAAGCCGCCAGGTTATAGTCCAGGATATCGCCCTTCTCAGGGCAACCAACCGGGACATCCTTTCCACAGCCAGGGGATACCTGCTTTACACACCTCACAGCACCCGCCGCAACCGCTGTTTTATGGTTTCCCATACAACAGAGCAGATCGCCGACGAATTAAACACCATCGTAGATCTGGGAGGCAAAGTGCTGGACGTTATAGTCACCCACCCTATCTACGGAAGCATTACGGTGAACCTCATTATTTCCAACCGGAGGGATGTACAGGAATTCGTTCATAAAATAGAAACAAAACAGACAAAACCCCTGAAGGAGCTCACGGATGATATCCACTATCACACAGTGGAAGCCGAAAGCGAGGAGGTTCTGGATTCCATAGAAAAAGCGCTTGCAGAAAAAAAGTACTTGCTTTCATAACCCTTATATGCTATTTTATACCTCAAGGTGACAAGACACCTGTATTTACATATGTCAAATCACATTGCAGGCCGAAGCGGAAAAAGTATCCTGTAAAAACATCCGCATAACGTATCCGCAAAGCATAAGAGGGGAAAAATCATGGAAAAAGTAAAAAAACTCTGCAACCGTATCTTTATTGACGGCCTTTCCGGAATGGCCCAGGGATTGTTCGCCACGCTTCTGGTGGGAACCATCCTGGAACAGGTAGGCACGCTGATAGGCGGCAGTATAGGGGCCTATATTATTGTTGTGGCCACGGTAGCCAAAAAGCTCACCGGCGCCGGCATCGGCATCGGAGTCGCCAGCAAATTCAAGGAGCCGCCGCTTGTAACCGTTTCCGCAGCAGCTGCGGGCATGATAGGCGCTTATGCCAAAACCATCATCGGAGGCACCATCCTCACGGAAGGAGTGTTCACCCTGGCAGGTGTGGGGGAACCTCTGGGAGCCTTTGTAGCCGCTTACCTGGCGGTGGAAATCGGCGGGCTCGTAGCCGGGAAAACCAAGGTCGATATCCTGGTAACTCCCATTACCACCATCACAGTAGGTTCTGTGGTAGGCTTATCCATCGGCGTACCCATCGCCGCTTTCATGACCAAGGTAGGAGAACTGATCAACTGGGGCGCCGTTCAGCAGCCCTTCTGGGCCGGCATCATCGTTTCCGCCCTGATGGGTATTGCCCTGACGCTTCCCATCAGCTCGGCAGCCATCGGTGTATCCCTGAATCTGAGCGGTATTGCCGCCGGAGCTGCAGCCGTCGGCTGTGCGGCGAATATGGTCGGCTTTGCCGTAGCCTCCTTCCGGGAAAATAAAACCGGGGGCCTGGTAGCCCAGGGCCTGGGAACCTCCATGCTGCAGATGCCCAATATCATCCGTAAGCCCGTCATCTGGCTTCCCGCCATTTTCGCCAGCATTATTCTGGGGCCTATATCCACCTGTGTCTTCGGGATGACCAATAATGCCACCGGATCCGGTATGGGAACCTGCGGCCTTGTAGGTCAGATCATGGCCTTCCAGACTATGACCGGAGACGGAATGGGCGCAGGGCCGGCTTTATTCCAAATCATCCTGATGCATGTCATCGCTCCCGCTGTTCTGGCCCTTTTATTCAGTGAACTCATGCGGAAAAAAGGCTGGATTAAGCCGGGAGATATGAAACTGGATATTTAATCCCTTCCGCCTGTCAGCCCGGGATCGGAAAAGCATCATACCCTGCCATCAAAAAATGGCGGGCATGATGCTTTTTTTGCTGCCGGAATAATCCTTATCCGCTGTCATTTCCGGTACTTCTTTGCTGATACGGCAGGCACCGGCTCAATCCTCCCAAAAATCATCCAGCTCCTTCAGGGCCTCTTTCAGTTCTTCCCTGCCTTCCTCGATCCGGCTGTTATCCCTGGTATCAAGAGCTTCCTCGAACTTACGCAGGTGCATTTCCACCAGGCGTCGCTTATCCCCGATGCTTTCCTCATAAAGCCTTTCACATTTTAACCGAAGGAGCTTGTTTTCCTCCTGATCCCGGGGATGGATTTTTAAGAAAGAAAGCTCACGGAAACGTTCTTCAATCTCCTCCTCCGTCATGGTCACTTCGTCCCCTTTTATGATTTTCCTCGTCTGCTCCTGGGTGGACACCACTGTTGCTTCCACCTCCAGAATGGAATTAATATCATACGTATAGGTGATGTCGATGGCCTCTTCCCCGGCTTTGTTTTTGGGAACTTCCAGTTCCACACTGCCCAGAAGCAGGTTATTGGCCGCAAACCGGCTTTCTCCCTGCAGGACCGGAATGCTTATTTTCGTCTGGTCATCATAAATCGTATAGAAACGTTCCGTCCGGCTGGCGGGAATCACCGTATTTCTCTCTATGATAGGACAGAAATGGCCGCTTTCATATTGTCCGGAGATCCTTTCCTTTACCGCGATCTCCGTTCCCAGCGTAAAGGAACAGACATCCGTCAGGATCACTTCTTTGATCGCCTGGTTTCTCTCCTTCATGGCTGCCTGCACCGCAGCGCCCAGGGCCACGGCCTCATCCGGGTTGATATGGGTATCCGGCACCCTCCGGAAAAGCCGCCCGATAAACTGACGGACAATGGAAAGCTTGGTCGCTCCTCCCACCAGAACCACCTCGTCTATCTGGGACAGCCGGATTCCCGCATCCGACAAGCTCCGTTTCACAGGCCCGCGGATTTTTTCAAACAAAGACTCGCAGGTCTCCTCATATTCCGTTATCCTGAAGGTTTCCTCCATTTCCTCCCCATCCAGTATGCAATGCATCACAGATACCCTGTTTTCCGAAAAGCCCAGCTTGCACTGCTCCGCCTGTTTCTTTATATACAGACGTTTTTTCAGGCTGAGTTCCTCTTCCTGGATCCCGCGGCGTTTCAGGAACATTTCATATAAAACCTCCGTGAAATCCTCCCCGCCCAGGAAGTTATCGCCGGCAACGGCGCGTACCTCCAGGATACTGTCATACATTTCCAGGATGGATACATCAAAGGTTCCTCCGCCCAGATCAAATACCAGAAACTTGCTGCTGCCTTTCTTTTCATACAGCCCATAGGCGATCGCCGCCGCGGTCGGCTCGCTGATGATCCTCTCCACTTTCAGCCCGGCCAGTTCCCCGGCCCTTTTGGTCGCCTTCCTTCTGGTATCGTTGAAATAGGCAGGAACACTGATGACGGCCTCCGTCACCTCCTCGCCAAGAAAGCTTTCCGCATCCTCCTTCAGGGAACGCAGGATAAAGGAAGAAAGCTCCTCTGCGGTGAATTCCTTTTTCCCCAGACGGTATTTCCTGCCGCTTCCCATGCTGCGCTTGAACACATCCGCCGCTGAATCCGGATACAGCGCCATGCGTTCCCTGGCGGTTTCCCCCACATAAACCTGTTCCTCTTCATCTATGCTCACAATGGACGGGGTAAGATGATTCCCCAGCCTGTTAGGAATTATTTTCGGTCCCTCTTCTGTAAAATACGCCGCAAGACTGTTTGTTGTACCCAGATCAATTCCTATTATCATGCTTTTCTTCCTTTCCATACGCTTGTGCCGTCGTTATGCTGTCTGTTGTCTTTTTTCGGAAAAAGCCCGTCCGCTGTTTCTTTCCCTCTGCTGCCTCCATACAATCTCTGAAGCGGAGCCTTGTGCTGCTGTCGCTGCTGTCAATATCCAGCGCCCTCCTGTAATAGCCGCAAGCTGCCGCAAAGTCTCCCGCCGCCTGTGCCAGCAGGCCCTGTCCTGCATAGTATTCCCAGCATTCCCGGCTGCTGCAGTGACGGCACATTCCGTTTGCCGGCTGCTCCTGTCCGGCTTCAGCTTCCTTCAGGCACGGAGTCATGGCATGGAAGCTGTCCGCCGCTTCCTTCATTCTTCCCGAAAAATAATAGACTTTCCCAAGCAGATAGAGCCTTGCATTTCTGTATTTTTTCATATCCAGATATGCCTGAAGGGAACCATATTCCTTTTTCCATACTCCTATCGCCTTATCCCCATAGCTGCGGGCCGCCTTGAATCTTCCCCTCGTTCCCAATATCTCAGTCATCACACGCAGGCAGTCTTCATAGAGGGCGTCGGTTTCACGCAGGGAGACAAACGCTGTTTTCATGGTTTTCAGCGCTTTCCTGCTGTTTTTCATTCCGTTCAGGTAAATATCGGCAAGCCTCATATAGGCACGGGAATATCCCGGCTCCTCCTTCAGGGCCTTTTCACATAGTTCAATGGCCTTTGCATAGTCTTCCTTCAGCTGATAAATATCTGCCAGCTTTACCAGATAGTAGGATTTACGTATTTTCTTCAGCTCCAGGATTTCCTCCGTTTCCAGGATCGCTCTGTCCAGCATCGGTGCCGTTCCGATTTTACAGTAAAGCTCCGCCAAATCCCAGCGGACCGATGCATTTTCCGGGAACTCGGACTTGTTTTTTTCATAGGCCTCCGCTGCCTTATCAAAACGGCGCAGCCGTTCATAGCAGTCTCCCAGCCCCCTGAAAAAGACGATGGATTCTTTCTCCGTACGCAGGGATACCGCCTTTTCAAAAAGCCGGAGAGCCTCCTCATATCTTCCGCTGTATTTGCAGGAGCATCCCCAGTTATAATAGGCATAGGCATTTTCCGGTTCCAGCTGTGCCGCTTTTTCAAAGTCAGCCTCCGCCTTCTGCCATTCACAGCTTTCTATAAAAAGCTGCCCCCGTTCAATATAATAATAGGCTTCCGGTGTCTGTTCCAGCTGCCTGCTGCTGTAATCAAGCGCCTTTTCATAATCCTCTTTCTTTTCCCGCTGTCCGTATTTATCCCGGTAATAGGCCGCAAGCCGGCTGTAAGCTCTGGGATGTTTGGGATTCAGACGCACCGCCTGCTCCAGACATTCTATTTCTTTTTTCTCCTGGGAGGTATTCTTATAGCAGGCCGCCATATCCGTCCAGATATCCGCATTTTCCGGAATGATTTCCTTTACCTCTTCATAGGCTTCCAACGCTTTGGACCAGGAACCGTTCTGATACAGCAGATCTCCCTTCACCCAAATATGGGTATAGGAGGGATCCAGCCTGACGGCGGCATCTATCCGCTTCAGAGCCGTTTTGATATCGCCCAGGCTCGCCTGGCACAGCGCCATTTCCCGGAAAACCTCCGCTTCCTGCTGCTCCAGCTTTTCCCTTTCCTTTTCAGGAAGGACACCGTCCGGCGCTTCCTCCTGCAGCCGTTTGCCATCCTCCTCCAGCTCCGTCAGAAGATCGGCCGCCAGTTTATATACTTCCTCATATGCTTCCTTTTCTTCCGCCGCCAATCTGCGCGCCTTAACCTTCAGCAGCTCCAGCTTCCTGCTGGACACCTCCGCTTCCTCCGCCTGTTCCACAATATGCAGCGTATCCTTATGCTGACGGTAAATATGAAAAACCTCCGCCGCAAGCTCATAAGGCTTTGCCAGCCCGGCATAGATATCTTTAATGGCATAGAAATCATCCACAACCTGCTGGGCCATATGCAGTTCAAAATAAGCCTCCTGCCTGGTCAGCAGCGCGGGCAGATATCCCTTATCCTGCTCCAGTATGCGGTCACATACATCCACACACTCCTGATATCTTCCCAGCCTCAGAAGCGCATCCGCCTCCAGCTGCCGGAAATTGGGCTCATCCTTCCGGGCCAGGGCTTCCTTCGCAGCCTCCAGGGCGCCCTCGTAATTTTCCTGCATCTTCCGGGAAGCCGCCAGCAGGCTGTAGGCAGTGGCAAACCGGGCCGGAAGCTCCTGCTTGTCTTTTTCCTCCTCCACCTTTTCCCTGCGGATACTTTCCACCCATTCCCCGAACTGTTTTTCCGCCCTGGCAAAATCCTTCTCGTTATAATAAAAACGTCCCAGCAGGCTGTGATACTCCGCCTGATTCTTTTCATCCGGGACAATATCCTCCATCAGTTCCACACCGAGCCGACTGTCTTCGTTCTGCAGAAGGCACCAGCCCAGCTTGAAAAACAGGGAAAGATCTTCCCTTTCCGCCTCCCATTTTTCCCGGTATACGGGAATCAGCCGCTCATTCACCTCACGGATGGCGTTCCTCACATCAGGCGTATCATAGCCGATATCCACCAGATGGATCAACCGGGCTTTGGCTTCCTCCTCTTTCCCGTGGCTGCCCTCATATTGGCCGCACCGCAGTCCTGCCATATAGCTTGAAGGATCCTTTTCCAGGACCTTCAGAAAATCCGTATAGGCTCCTTCTTCATCCCCGGCAGCCATTTTCACCTGCCCGGAAATGTCCCGCAGCCAGGAATCCTCCGGTGTTTTCTCCACCACAGACAGCATCAGCTCCCTGGCCTTTCCCTTTTCCTCCTTCTGCACCAGAATGGCAGCATAAACAGCATCCTGGTAAGGATGGTAAACCCCGGTTTCCTCCAGCTCCCGATACCGCGCCAGCGCTTCGTCCGCCTTCCCTTCCCTCCAGATATTCCTCATTTCATAGAAGCAGTTGAGCCAGGTATCATAATCGCCGTCCCCCGGTCCTTCAAACAGCTGAAAAGGGAACCATTCCTCCTGGGTACACTTACTCTGTATATAGTTTAAAAAATCCATAGGAAAACGCCTCTGCAGATCCTCCATATCCTCCTGCAGGGACAGCTTTTCATCCACTATCTTCCATATATTTCCCGGCAGCCGGAAATGATCCGTCAGGAACTTCAGCAAAGCCTCCCTGGCATCCAGCATAGTCTCCAGGCTCACGCAGACATCGTTCTCCAGCAGTTCCTTCCACACCTTCTCATCTATCCGCGACGGCAGCCAGTTATAAACATCCCTGATCTCCATCAGCCAGTCCCCAACCGGCCCCTCCGGAAGCTCCATTTCCTGAGAATCCGTCTCCGCCGCCAGCTCCAAAGCCATCTCATAAGCCTTGCGCAGCCTCTTAAAGCCTTCCGGATCCTCCTCCGGATTCGTACTCACCAGCCTGCTCCGGTACGCCTGCTTTATTTCTTCTTCCTCTTTTGTAGCCTCTATCCCCAAAACAAGCCATATCTGTTTTTCATCCATAGTAATCCCATCCTTTTTACACGGTAGCTTGTTCCTATTTTAATCCTGTTTCCCTCCATGATCAACAAAATCCAGGAATAAATCCCGGATTTCGTAATAAGAGCGGCGTTTTCCCCTTGACATCCCGTCTGTGTTTTCGACTTCAGCCATTCCGTCTGCGGGCCTTGCTTTCCCGGGTTTTGCTTCCCGCCCTGCGGCCTGTCTCCGATGGGGTTCGTATACCCTGCGTGGGCACGTTCTCACTCTGCTAAAAACGCAGCGGTACTAAGATTGCACAGGACGCAATCTAAGGACCGGCGTTTTTAGAAGGCCCGTGTAGGGTCTGGCTTTTATCCTAACCTAGATGAGTATAAGACAACGCCGTAAACACAACAGAAACACGCACTAACTATATGTAACGGAATAATT
>NZ_MPDJ01000017.1 GCF_001881565.1 Eisenbergiella tayi | reverse complement strand
TCTGGGTCCCGGCCCTCTGCATCCTGTGCCCGGCCGGTATGTGGTGCACAGGATGCAGAGGGCCGGGACCCAGAGCGGAAGGCCGGACACAGACAGCCGGGACCCAGGGAACCGCTCCGGATTCACAACCTACCTTTTTTCAATCATCCCCACACCTTCATCAATCAGCCGAAGAAAGATCTTTTCAAAAATAACGCTGATAAAAACAATAACGAGCGTCCACGAAAAAAGATCCGGTGTTTCCAGATAAACCTTGGCTTCATATAGCTTTTCACCGATAGAGCCTTTGGGGATACCGATTACCTCGGCGGCAACACCCGCTTTCCAGCACAGTCCAAGGGAAAGGGAGAAGCCTGTCCGCAGGAAGGGAAGAAGCTGGGAAAGATAAATATAGCGTATGCGGCGGAACAGAGGTATCCGGAAAACCCTGGCCATTTCCAGAAGCTTGGGATCGGTGCTGCGGATACCGTTGAGTACATTCGTATAGATGACCGGAAGGACCATAAGGAAGGAAATGACAATGGACAGGTTCCGGGAAGGCACCCATATAAGTATCAGTATGATAAAGGAGGCAACGGGCACCGCCTTGACGGCGGCCATGGCGGGCGCGAGCAAATCCCTCAGAAAGGAGAAGGCGCCCGCCAGGCCGGCCAGCAGGGTGCCGAAGAAGGCAGCCAGCAGAAAGCCTCCGATGATCCGGAAAAAAGAAAAGGCAATGGACGACCAGAAATCAGGCCGGAGTGCTAGATCACAAAGGCGCCGCAGGACAGAAACAGGAGATACTAACAGTATCTCCTGTCCAATGTAAAGGCTGGCAAGCTCCCAGACCACCAGCCACAGGGCTACAGCCCAGGGACGGATGCGGTTTTGTGCTTTTTGTCTGCGCATGTTTTTCCCTCCGTATCAGGGTGTTTTCCGCTGTAAACAGTCAGCTTGTTCATCTGCTGTAATAGAAATCATCGGCAGGCAGGGTTCCGCCAACAGCTTTGGGGTTCTGATCAGACAGGACGCTTAAATAACCGGAAAGCTTTTCCTTCATTTCACTGCCTTCTATAAAGGTGATGTTGCAGTAAGGAAGGGCTTTGACAGCCACGGCAGCGGGAACGATGTCATATTTTTCAATAAGGGCGGCGGCGTCCTCCGTATTTCCGTTTACGTAATCCACAGATTCTTTATAGGAATCAAGGAATGCATTAACCGCATCCGGATTTTCGGCAGCGAAGTCTGAACGTACGACTACCACGCCGGTGATGAGGGCGCTGGGATTTTCCGCATCCTTCTGGAGGGCATCCCACTCTTTGGTCATATCAAGGGCAATCCGTATTTTGTCATTTTTGGACTGGGCGGTTGTAACAAAAGGCTGGGGAAGCATGGCGATTCCCCCTTCATCGGAAGCGAGGGCGGCAACACATTCGGAATGCTCCGATTTCCATTCGATGGTAACATCCTTTTCCGGGTCGATTCCGTTGGAAGAAAGGATATAATTCAGGGCATATTCAGGAGTGGAGCCCTTTCCACTGGCATAAATTGTCTTGCCTTTTAAATCGGCGGCGGACTGAACGGTATCGCCGCTTTCCACGATATAAAGGACGCCCAGGGTATTAATGGCCAGCACCTGGATTTTGCCCTCCGTATTGTTATAGAGAACGGAGGCCAGGTTGGCGGGAACCGCTGCGATATCGGCATCCCCCTGCACGAGCTTGGGAGTTACCTCATCAGCTGAGGCGGCGATGGTGAATTCATAGGCATTGCCGTTAACGGGACCGGCCTCGGCGGTATCCATGAGCTTTACCATACCCATGGCGGTGGGCCCTTTTAAAGCCATGACGCGTACCGTGGTTTCTTCCACGGTGACGGCGGCTGTTTCGGCTGTTTCTGCGGTGCTGCTTTCCTGTTCGGAAGCTTCCGGAGCGGCAGGAACTGTTTCGGAAGCAGATTCCGCCGCCTGTGAGGACTCCGGCACGGCGGAGGGCTCTGTCTGGTTTGTTTTATTGCCGCATCCTGCCAGCATGGAAACGGACAGGGTTAGGGCTGCCAGTACGGATAAAAATTTTTTCATAATAGTATTCTCCTTCTGTTGACTGTGATAAAAAATATGCGGGCCAGTGCCATACATCCGGTCAGGATGAGGCGCCCGGCTTAACCTGTGCCTGCATGGCTTTGGAAGAAATGCCCTCAATGCGGCCCAGACGCCCTGATAAGGCGCTGATACGTCCCGGTTCGGCGCTCACAATGATGGATATGATATTCATGGATTTTTCCCGGCAGGGAACACCCATCCTGCCTATGATACAGTCACTGTATTCATGCAGCAGGTCATTGACCTTTGCGGCGGCGCTGCTGTCCGTTATGAAGATACCGATGATAGCGACTCTTTCTTCCATAATAATTTCCTTTCTGAAAAGCTTAAAAAAGCCTTCACGGCAGACTCCGGGAAGGCGTAATAGGTTCCGTTATGCCACCCTTTCTTTACTTCAGGAATCCTTTGGTTTCAGAAAAAAGTAATATTGTGTTTGCAGGCTGTACAAAAGGGAACAGAAAATCCATCAGGAAATTTTGCTGCCGTATGTACAGGCTATCTGTTAGTATAATACAAAAACCCAAAAAAAGCTAGTATTTTTCAATACTTTATGCTATAATCGTAAAATGACTGTGAACACCCGGAAACAATGGTCCCGGGCGAACAACAACAGGGTGGTAATCCCCCGGAAGGCCTGTGTTTATACAGGAAGGAAGTTGGTTGGCCCACACATCCAAACCGACGGTGATAGTGATAAGGAACGATAAGCACAGTTCCAGAGTAATATGGAGTCACGAAAGTGAAATACAAGGAGGAAAATTCCTCTGCTCGTCAGAGGACTCGCATTTTGCTCCGCAAAACAAGGAGGAAGTAGTAAAATGAGTTTACAGGTGGAAAAACTGGAAAAAAACATGGCTAAGCTTACCATTGAAGTGCCGGCAGAAGAGCTGGAAGCTGCAATTGAGAAGGCTTATCAGAAAAATAAGGGAAAAATTCAGATTCCCGGTTTCCGTAAGGGCAAAGTGCCCCGCAAGATGATTGAGCAGATGTATGGAAAAGAATTCTTTTATGAGGATGCAGCCAACGAAGTGATCCCTGAGGCATATGAGAAGGCTGTTGAAGAATGCGAAGAAACAATCGTTTCCTCCCCTAAGGTTGATGTTACACAGATTGAGGCCGGAAAGCCTTTTATCTTTACCGCAGAAGTGGCTCTTAAGCCGGAAGTGACCCTGGGCAAATACAAAGGGGTTGAAGTGGAGAAGATCGATACCGCAGTGACAGAGGAAGAAGTGGAAGCAGATCTGAACCAGCAGAGAGAAAATAACTCCAGAATGGTAACTGTGGAAAGAGCAGTGGAAGACGGAGACGTTGCAGTTATCGATTTCGAGGGCTTTGTTGACGGTGTTGCTTTCGAAGGCGGCAAGGGAGAAAATTATTCCCTGACTATCGGTTCCCATTCCTTTATCGATAACTTCGAGGACCAGCTCATCGGCAGAAGCACCGGAGAAGAACTGGACGTTAACGTAACCTTCCCCGCAGAATACCAGGCAAGCGAGCTTGCAGGAAAGCCCGCCGTATTCAAGGTAAGCATCAAGGAAGTAAAAGAGAAACAGCTTCCTGAGCTGGATGATGAATTCGCTTCCGAGGTTTCTGATTTTGAAACCATGGCTGAATACAAAGAAGACATCAGCAAAAAACTGGCTGAGAAAAAAGAGCAGGATGCCAAGAATGCCAAAGAGGATGCTGTTATCGAAGCTATCATTGAAGATGCGCAGATGGAAATTCCGGATGCCATGATCGTTACACAGCAGAGACAGATGATCGATGATTTCGCACAGAGACTGCAGATGCAGGGCATGAACCTGGATATGTACTGCCAGTATACCGGACAGACTCCGGCTTCCATGCTGGAATCCGTAAAGCCCCAGGCTCTGAAGAGAATCCAGTCCAGACTGGTTCTGGAAGCGGTTGCCGCTGCGGAGAAGATTGAAGCTTCTGAAGAAGATTTCGAGAATGAAGTTCAGAAAATGGCGGAATCTTATAAGATGGAAGCCGACAAGGTGAAAGAAATCATGGGTGAAGCAGGCAAGAAACAGATCATGGAAGATCTGGCTGTTTCCAAAGCTGCTGATTTTGTAAGGGAAAATGCAAAAGAAAAGAAAGCCAAGGCTAAAAAAGCTAAGACAGAAGAATAATCTGAACAGGTTATAAAACTTTTCTTAATTAAATGTATGCCTTATTGCAAAAGAAACGTATGTGCGATAATATAGAGTGTGTTTGGGAAAGCATTAAACTATTCATCGTGAATTCCCGGACACACTCTTGCACTGAAACTTATGAAGCGAAACGGAGGCAGATTATATGAGTTTAGTACCTTATGTCATTGAACAGAACAGCCATGGGGAACGTTCCTATGACATCTATTCAAGACTTTTAAAAGACAGGATCATTTTCCTGGGTGAAGAAGTAAACGATACCACGGCCAGCCTGGTAGTGGCACAGCTTCTGTTTCTGGAAGCTGAGGATACCGAGAAGGATATCCATCTTTACATCAACAGCCCCGGAGGCTCTGTTACGGCCGGTATGGCCATTTATGATACCATGCAGTTTGTAAAATGCGATGTATCCACAATCTGTATCGGTATGGCAGCCAGTATGGGAGCTTTCCTTCTGGCAGGCGGCGCAAAAGGAAAGAGGATGGCTCTTCCCAATGCGGAGATTATGATTCATCAGCCTTCCGGCGGTACGCAGGGACAGGCAACGGAGATTGAAATCACTGCGAAGCATATTCTGCAGACGAAAGAAAAGCTTGCAAAGATCTTAGCGCAGAACACAGGACAGGATTTCGAAGTCGTTATGGCTGATACCGAAAGGGATAACTGGAAAACGGCTGAAGAAGCGAAGGCTTATGGCCTTATTGACAGCGTCATCATATCAAGAGCAGATGCCCAGAAGCAGGCATAATATATTTCCCGCGGATATACTGTCCTCAGGACGGTATATCCGGTATGCTTTGACAAAGAATTGTTTATGAGATGGAAAATTGAGGTATAAAAATGGCAGGTAGAAATTCAGACGACCAGATAAGATGTTCTTTTTGCAATAAGACGCAGGATCAGGTCCGTAAACTGATTGCCGGACCGAACGGCGTCTATATCTGTGACGAGTGCGTGGATATCTGTGCGGATATCATTGAGGAAGAGTACGAAGATGAAACCCCGGAAGAGTCGATGGATATTAATCTTCTGAAGCCCGTGGAAATAAAGGAATTCCTTGATGATTATGTAATCGGCCAAAATGAGGCGAAGAAGGTTTTGTCAGTTGCGGTATATAATCACTATAAACGCGTGACTGCTGAGAAGGATGAGGATGATGTTGAGCTTCAGAAGAGCAACATTATTATGATTGGGCCCACGGGTTCCGGTAAAACCTATCTGGCGCAGACACTTGCCAAGATTATAAACGTACCGTTTGCGATAGCGGATGCTACGACACTGACAGAAGCCGGCTATGTAGGAGAGGATGTGGAAAACATTCTCCTGAAGCTGATACAGGCGGCTGATTATGATGTAGAACGAGCACAGTATGGAATCATTTATATTGATGAAATAGATAAAATTACAAAAAAGAGCGAAAACGTATCTATAACCAGAGATGTATCCGGTGAGGGTGTACAGCAGGCGCTTCTTAAAATTATAGAAGGAACTGTTGCAAGCGTTCCGCCCCAGGGCGGAAGAAAGCATCCCCATCAGGAGCTGATACAGATCGATACTTCCAATATACTCTTTATTTGCGGCGGAGCATTTGATGGCCTGGATAAAATTGTGGAAACACGTCTGGACAGAAAGTCAATTGGTTTTAATGCGGAAATAGCGGATAAAAGCACCAGAGAGATGGGCGAGCTTCTTGCTGAGGTAACACCCACCGATCTTGTTAAATATGGCCTTATTCCGGAATTCGTCGGCCGTGTGCCTGTGAATGTATCCCTTCTGGGTCTGGATAAAGAGGCTATGATGCGCATTCTTACGGAGCCTAAAAATGCTCTTGTGAAGCAGTATCAGAAGCTGTTTTCCTTTGACCATGTAAAACTCACATTTGAGCCGGATGCTGTGGAAGCTATTGCCATAAAGGCGATGGAAAGAAAGACCGGCGCAAGAGGACTCCGCTCCATTCTGGAGAACGTGATGATGGATGTGATGTACCGCATCCCTTCCGACGACACAATTGAACAGTGCATTATCACAAAAGAAGCTGTGGACGGAGAGAGCGAGCCTTTGGTTGTCCATGATGAAAGCGGAGGGCAATTGGAAGATTATAGAGAAGCAAAGTAGTAGGTAAAGATAACGCCGCCCTTTTTAAGGGCGGCGTTTATGGTAACTCGTAAAATGGGCGAAGAGGCTTTGGAAAACCGGGATAAGGGGATTGTTTTCCGATAATAGAGCCTCATACAATAGGGAATAATCAATGGAAGAAAAAACGAAAGCTGAAAATGTGAATTTGGATAATATAATAACAGATATTATCTCTGCGGAGGAACAGGAAGATTCTTCTGCAAGAGTTCTTCAGGTACCTGCGGTGGCGTTGCGTGGGATGACAGTACTGCCCGGTTTGGTCATACATTTTGATTTAAGCCGTGCAAAATCCATATTGGCAGTGGAACAGGCTATGATGAGCGATCAGCGGATTTTCCTTGTGGCACAGAAGGACATCGAAAATGATGATCCCAATTATGAGGAAGTTTACCATATGGGCTGTCTGGCACAGATTAAGCAGGTGACGAAGCTCCCGGAAAATGTGGTCCGTGTCCTGGTAGAGGGGATAGACAGGGCAAGACTGAACGGTTTCCTCAATAAGGAGGAACGTTATCTGGTAAGTGAAATTGAAGTTATAAAATCACCCCTTCACTTGAATGAGGGACGGCATGGCCGGTCCATGGAGGGTGCGGATATAGAGGAAGAAGCCATGATCCGCAACCTGAGGGAGCTTTTTCTGGAGTTCTGTTCTTTCTTTCCGAGAATCGGAAAAACCATGCTGAAGCATTTTGAGGGTACCTTCAGCCTGGGCGTGCTTATGGATGAGCTCATCGAAAGCATGCCTGTTACTTTTGATAAAAAACAGGAGGTACTGGAAGCGGTTGATCTGAATACCCGTTATCAGGTACTGGCAAAAATCCTTTATGAAGAAATTGAAGTGGCCAAGATCCGTACCGAACTCTCCGAACAGGTGAAGGCGAGGATGGAGAAAAACCAGAAGGAGTACATGCTTAGGGAACAAATGAACTATATCCGGGAGGAACTGGGCGAAGATAATGTGATGTCCGATGCCGAACAGTTCCAACAGGAACTGAATAAGCTGAAGGCCGGTAAGGAAGTTAAGGAAAAAATACAGAAGGAAATCAACCGTTTTAAGAGCCTGGGACAGGGAAGCGCCGAATCCTCCGTGGAAAGAGGCTATCTGGAAACCCTGCTGGAACTGCCCTGGGATAAGACCTCCAGGGATAATACGGATATTAAGCGGGCGGAAAAAATTCTGGAGAGGGATCATTATGGCCTGGAGCAGGTAAAGGAGAGAATCCTTGAATTCCTGGCAGTAAGGAGCCTGACCAAACAGGGAGACAGCCCGATTATCTGTCTGGTGGGACCTCCAGGAACCGGTAAGACATCCATAGCCAGGAGCGTGGCGGAGGCCCTGAATAAAAAGTATGTGCGCATCTGTCTGGGCGGTGTCCGGGATGAAGCGGAAATCAGGGGACACAGGCGTACCTATGTGGGGGCTATGCCGGGACGCATCGTAACAGGGCTGAAGCAGGCAGGGGTTAAGAATCCTCTGATGCTGCTGGATGAAATAGACAAGGTCAGCAGCGACTATAAGGGCGATACCTCGTCCGCCCTGCTGGAGGTTCTGGACAGTGAGCAGAATAACCATTTCCGTGACCATTATGTGGAAATCCCGGTGGATTTGTCGGAGGTACTGTTTATAGCCACAGCCAATTCCACGGCGGAAATCCCCAGGCCGCTTCTGGATCGTATGGAAACGATTGAAGTGACCAGTTATACGGCAAATGAAAAATTCCATATCGCAAAGGAACACCTGATCGGGAAGCAGCTGAAAAAGAACGGTCTGGAAGACAACAGACTCACTATCAGCGACGGCGCCCTGAAGGAAATCATTATTTCCTATACCAGCGAAGCCGGCGTCCGTGAGCTGGAGCGTAAAATCGGTGAAATATGCAGAAAAGCCGCGAGACAGCTGCTGGAGCAGAAGAAAAAAAGCGTGCATGTGACAGGACGGAACCTGGAGCAGTATCTGGGCAAGCGCAGGATTGCCAGGGATAAGGCGAATGAAAAGGACGATGTAGGTATTGTGCGCGGACTGGCCTGGACCAGCGTCGGCGGCGTTACCATGCAGGTAGAGGTGAATATGATGCCCGGAAAGGGAGAAACCAGACTCACAGGCCAGTTGGGTGATGTGATGAAGGAATCCGCCATGACCGGCGTCAGCTATATCCGTTCCGTGAGTGAGAAGTATCATCTGCCGGAGAATACGTTTACCGAGTATGATTTCCATATTCATATCCCGGAAGGGGCTGTGCCGAAGGATGGCCCTTCCGCCGGAATTACCATGGCTACGGCGATTCTTTCCGCCATTACCAAAACCCCGGTAAAAGCGGATGTGGCAATGACCGGGGAAATCACCCTGAGAGGCCGCGTGCTTGCCATCGGCGGACTGAAAGAAAAACTGCTGGCAGCCAAAACCGCAGGAATGAAGACGGTGCTGGTTCCGAAGGAAAATGAAAAGGATGTGGAGGAAATATCCAGAGAGATCAAAAACGGTCTGGATATCATCCTGGTGGAAAGCATGGAAGAAGTCATAAAGCATGCTTTTGTCAGTCAGTAGGCGCAGGACAGCCGGGCAGAAAAACAGGATAGTCACAGGAAGGAAACAAAATGATTATTAAAAATGTAAATCTGGAAACCGTATGCGGTATAACCAGCAAGCTGCCTGACAATGTTCTCCCGGAAATTGCATTTGCGGGAAAGAGCAATGTGGGAAAATCTTCTCTCATCAATGCAGTCATGAACAGGAAGTCCCTTGCCAGGACTTCCTCCCAGCCCGGAAAGACCCAGACAATAAATTATTACAACGTAAATGATGCCTTTTATCTCGTGGATTTGCCCGGCTATGGATATGCAAAGGCGAATGAAGCGATAAAAGCCCAGTGGGGGAAAATGGTCGAGAGATATCTTCGGAGCTCAAAACAGCTGAAGACCGTTTTTCTTCTGATAGATATCCGTCATGAGCCGTCGGCCAACGACAGGCAGATGTATCAGTGGATCTGTCATCAGGGCTATCATCCTGTTATTATAGCCACCAAAATGGATAAACTGAACAGAAGCCAGGTTCCCAAAGCGCTGAAAACGGTGCGGGAAGGACTGGAGGCGGATAAAGGAACAGTGATTATTCCTTTCTCAGCGCAGACCAAGCAGGGACGGGAAGAGATTTATGATTTGATTGACAGTCTGCTCGCCGCGGAAAAGCAGGAGACGCCGGATTCGGCAGTCCGTCCTGATGCTCAGGCAGTAGAGGAATAGGGACAGCAGGCTGGGAAAAGGCAGGTGTGATTATGCAGAAATCCGGTTCGACGAAGTATGTAAAAGCAGTCCTTAACTTGCTGACAGCAGTGGTTCTGCTGCTGCTTGTTATTTTTGTGCTGCCCAGGCTGCTGGGATTTTTCATGCCCTTTGTGGTGGGCTGGATCATCGCCATGATAGCGAATCCTCTGGTCCGTTTTTTTGAGCAGAAGATAAAAATCCGAAGGAAAGCAGGTTCTGCCATCGTTATTGTGGCGGTACTGGCGCTGGTAGTCTGTCTTGGGTATCTGGTCATTGCCAGGCTTATTTCGGAAGGGGCCGGATTTATTGCCGATTTGCCTGATATCTGGAAGGGGCTGGAAAGAGATCTCAACCAGGTAGGGGCAAACCTGACTGATTTTTATGCCCGTTTTCCCCTGGAGATACGGGAAAACCTGTCCGTTATTTCTGAAAAACTGGTGCAGTATATCGGGGATGCCATCAATGGCCTGAGTGCGCCTACGGTTACGGCGGTAGGGAATTTTGCAAAAAATATTCCCTCCATTCTTATCGGCACCATAATGTGTCTGTTATCTTCTTATTTCTTTGTCGCAGAAAAGGATAATGTAGGTAAATTTCTGAGGAAATATCTGCCTGAGAGCTTCCGGGAAAAATGGAAGGTGCTTTCAACCAGCCTGGCAGGGGCGGTGGGCGGTTATTTCAAGGCCCAGTGCAAAATAGAAATCTGGATTTACCTGATCCTTATGATAGGTCTGTGGATTCTGAAGGTGGACTATGCCCTTCTGATCGCCCTTCTCATTGCCGTTCTTGACTTCCTTCCCATATTCGGTACGGGAGCCGTTTTATGGCCCTGGGCTGTTATTGAACTGCTGGCCGGTGATTACCGGATGGCTCTGAGCCTGATGATTATTTGGGGAGTAGCCCAGCTGCTGCGTCAGATTATCCAGCCTAAAATCGTGGGTGATTCCATCGGAATGCCTCCTATACCCACCTTGTTCCTTCTGTTTATCGGATATAAGGTAGGCAGCGTGGTGGGAATCATTCTGGCGGTACCCATAGGCATTGTAGTGGTGAATATGTATGAAGCGGGACTGTTTGAGACCACGATGGACAGTATCCGGATTCTGATAAGAGGGTTTAACCGTTTCCGTAAACTGAATAAGGAAGATTTGGAGGAATTGAAATGAAAAGCGTAGCTGTTTTTGATATGCGGGATTTTGATGAGGCTGAATGGTTTGAAAAATACAGTCAGGAGCTGGGGCTTACACTGTCCCCCTGCCCTGATGCGCCGGACATGGAAAATATTGCAAGAGTGACGGAGGGCTGTGAATGCGTGGATATCATCACCTCCCAGATCACAAGGGAAATGATGGAGGAATTTGCCAAAAGCGGAATCCGTTATATCACAACAAGAACGATTGGCTATGATCATATCGATTTGGAAGCGGCAAAGGAATTCGGAATCCATGTGGGGAATGCGCCCTATGGCCCCAACGGGGTTGCGGATTACACGGTGATGCTGATATTAATGAGCATCCGTAAAATGAAAAGAATTCTGGAGAGGACGAATATTCAGGATTATACGCTTCAGGGAATACAGGGAAGAGAGCTTAAGGATCTGACGGTGGGTGTTATCGGGACAGGCCGGATCGGCCGGACCGTTATCCGGAATCTGAGCGGCTTTGGCTGCAGGATCCTGGCTTATGACCTGTATGAGAATGAGGAAGTGAAGGAGCATGCGTCCTATGTTCCCCTGAAGGAACTCTGGAAGGAAGCGGATGTCATTACTCTTCATACGCCGCTGACAGAGGAAAACCATTATCTGATCAATAAGGAATCCCTGGCTGAAATGAAAGACGGCGTGGTCATTATCAACACGGCCAGAGGCGCGCTGATTGAATCGGAGGCGCTGATCGCAGGAATCGAAAGCGGCAAAGTGGGAGCGGCGGCGCTGGATGTGGTGGAGAAGGAATTCGGCCTTTATTATTATGACCGGAAATCAGATGTACTGGACAACAGAGAACTGGCTATATTGAGAGGCTTTCCCAATGTAACGGTTTCTCATCACATGGCTTTTTATACGGATAACTATACGAGAACGGTGGTGCGGGATTCCCTGCAGAGCTGTAAGCTGTTTATGGAAGGGAAAAAGAATCCCTGGGAGGTTTGCTGATTGCGTAATTTTAAAATAGTACTTCAATATGAAGGAACCAGATACAAGGGCTGGCAGAAACAGGGAAAGGGAGAAGGGGATTCCTCTTCCTCCGCTTCTCCTGAGAATACCATACAGGGGAAGCTGGAGCGCCTTCTTTCCCGGATAGCCGGAAAGCCTGTGGAAATCCAGGGCTCCGGCAGGACGGATGCCGGAGTCCATGCCTATGGCCAGGTCGCCAATTTCCATATGGATACGGATGACACGCCGGAAGCGCTTATGGAGAAAATAAACAGCTATCTGCCGGAGGATATCGGGGTGATTTCTGTGGAAGAGGTACCGGAACGTTTTCACAGCCGGCTCAATGCCAAAAGCAAAACATACCGGTACAGGGTGTTAAACAATGCCGTGCCACATATATTTGAAAGAAGGTATGTCTATCAGGTCCCGGAGCATCTGGACATGGAAGCCATGCGCCGGGCGGCGATCCTTTTGACCGGAAGCCATGATTTCAAGGCATTTACTTCGGCAAAAAAAGGAAAAAAATCAACGGTGCGTACCGTTGATTCCATTCAGATCGACCGTGTGGGGGACGAAATACATTTCACCTTCAGCGGAAATGGCTTTTTATATCATATGGTACGCATCCTTATGGGTACGCTTCTGGAAGTGGGAACCGGGGCAAAAAAGCCGGAGGATATGACTGCGATCCTGGAAAGCGGTTCCAGGGAATGTGCAGGGCCTCTTGTACCGGCCTGCGGGCTGGCTTTGATGGAAGTCCGTTATTCCTGAGGGCAATGAGCCGGACGGGTGCGCGCAGAATTGGCTGATAACAGAAAGGAAACAGTGTGGGTAAGCCGGAGCAAAGTATTACCACGCAGATAAAGGACACAGAAAAGCAAAAGAAAATACGCAGGGCTGTGTTTTTGGTTTACCTGGCCGTTACGATAAAGCTTATTATTTTCAAATATCCCTGGGAGCACCTGAAGGAAATTATGGATACCTGGGAGAAGGGGATCATTCTGGAGGGGCTGGAAACTGCCAATTTTACTCTTTTCAAAACAGTACGCATGTATATCATATATCATGACAGGCTGAACAGCTTTGAAAACCTGGCTGGTAATGTGGGGATTTTTGTGCCCTTCGGTATACTTCTTCCCTGGACGGATCCTATCTATCGTTCCTGGTGGCGAGTGCTGTGCAATGCCTTTCTTTTTGTGACGGGGATAGAGGTGTTTCAGCTTTTTTCCGCCTTCGGGGCATTTGATGTGGATGATATTCTGCTGAATTGTTTCGGGGCCATGCTGGGATATCTGATGTTCCGGCTGCTCGAGCGGAAGAAGGCTTCTTTCCGGGCACCGGCGGGGCCGCGGGAAAAGGAGGGAATCCCTTGACACGGAATGGCAGGGGGAGTAAGTTAAGAGTAATTGAAAGGGGGAGTTTCCTATGAAAAATTTTGTGCAGGAGCTGAAGCTCAATTTTATTCTTACGGCGCTGTTCTGTATCCTTTGCGGCGCGGTGCTGTTTGTATGGCCGGATATGTCGGCGCGCATCGCATGTATGGTCCTGGGGGCCATTCTGGTGCTGATGGGGATCATCTATTTTGTCAGCTTTCTTTCCACGCCCTCCGGTACCTTTATAAAGCAGGTGCATCTGGTTCTTACCATCGTATTTGTGGTTATCGGCGTTTGGATTCTGCTGAAGCCGGATTTTGTCATCGGGCTGATTCCGGTGATTGTAGGAATTATTCTCGTCCTTCACGGATTTTATGATCTGCAGCAGGCGGTATTTTTAGGCCGGGCAAAATACGGTTTCTGGTGGCTGGCGCTGCTGTTCGCCGGCCTGACCATCGTGCTGGGCGGCATTCTTCTGTGGAATCCGTTTGAAGCCATGAGCATTGCCATAAAGTTTATCGGGGTATTTCTGGTGTTTGACGGGGTGTCCGATCTGTGGATTTTCTCCAGAGCGCGCAGAATCACCAGACAAATCAGGGAAACCGTGGAAGACAGCATGGAGGAGAGCTTCCGGGACAGGGATGATATTATCGATTGACTAAAGAAGGAGAAAAGGTATGGGGGATTATGAACTTCATAATGAGGAAATAGCTGTCCGCATCGCTTTGCTGGGTGCGGAGCTGAAATCCTTAAAGGATATAAAAAGCGGCAGGGAATATATGTGGAGCGGGGATCCGGCTTTTTGGAAACGGGTTTCACCGGTGCTTTTCCCTCTGGTGGGGAATTACCGGAATAAGCAGGCCGTTTATGAAGGGAAGGCGTATCCGCTGTCACAGCATGGCTTTGCCAGAGACAGGGAATTTACCCTGGTGTCCCAAACGGATGAGGAAGCCTGGTTTGCACTGGATTCCGACGAGACAACAAGGGAATGCTACCCCTTTGATTTCCGTCTGGAGCTGGGATATCGTTTGTCCGGCAGAGAGGTGGAAGTACTCTGGAGAGTAAAAAATACGGGAAAAGAAACCATGTATTTTTCCATAGGGGGACATCCGGCTTTTGCCTGTCCGCTGAATGAGGAAGGGAATAAGGAGGGCTACAGCTTCTGGTTTGATTCTGGAGAGCCTCTAGAAACCAGAATTATCGGTCCGGATGGCCTGGCTACGGATGATCATGAGGAATATTTCCTGGATGAGGGCACACTTCCCATAACGGAAGAGCTGTTTGATCAGGACGCTCTTGTCGTGGAGGGCGGACAGGCCCATGAGGTGAGGCTGCTGGATCCGTCGGGAGACGCATTTGTGACGATGCAGTTTGACGCGCCTCTTTTCGGCCTATGGTCGCCTCCGGGAAAGAAGGCGCCGTTTATCTGTATCGAGCCCTGGTACGGCAGATGTGACCACAAGGATTTCCGGGGGACGATTGAGGAGCGGGAATGGGGCAATATGCTGGAAGAAGGCGGTGAATTCAATGCTTCCTACCATATTATTGTGTAGGAAAATGAACGGATATCCGTTTCTTTAAAATGATAACGTAAAGGCAGCTCCGTACTATGAGGAAAGTCAGGCCATATGAGCTTATGGCCTGGCTGCAGGTACGGGGCTGTTATCTTGACAACAGGGGATTGAGATAGTGAGCATAAGAAAAAAACTAATCGGAACAAAGGATTTTTATAAGCTGGTGCTGTCGGTGGCCGTACCTATTATGATACAGAACGGAATCACCAATTTTGTGGGGCTTCTGGACAACATCATGGTAGGACAGGTAGGAACGGAGCAGATGTCCGGCGTAGCTGTGGCGAACCAGCTGCTGTTTGTCTTTAATATCTGTGTTTTCGGCGCCATATCGGGAGCGGGAATATTCGGCGCCCAGTTTTACGGCTGCGGAAACTATGAAGGGGTGCGCAATGCCTTCCGTTTTAAGCTGTGGTTCTGCGCCGCTCTGGTAGTGATTGGAATCGCTGTGTTTATCGGCGGCGGGGAAAGCCTGATTTCCCTTTATCTTCATGAAAGTTCGGAAGCGGGGGATGTGGCAAGAACACTTTCCTTCGGCTACAGCTATTTACTGTGGATGCTGCTGGGACTTTTGCCTTATGCCCTTTCCCAGACGTATTCCAGTACGCTGAGGGAGTCGGGGGAGACCTTGCTTCCCATGAAGGCCGGTATTGCGGCAGTGTTGGTGAATCTGGTGCTGAATTACATCCTGATTTACGGAAAACTGGGAGTCCCGGCCCTTGGAGTTGTGGGAGCGGCAATCGCCACAGTAATTTCCCGGTATGTGGAATGCCTGATCGTGGTAATATGGACCCATACCCATAGGGAAAAGGCGCCTTACATGGAAGGGGTATACCGTACACTTAAAATCCCTTCTCATCTTATCGGGCAGATTGTCATCAAGGGATTGCCCCTTATGCTGAATGAAACGCTGTGGTCCGCAGGGATGGCAATTATGATGCAGTGTTATTCCATGCGGGGGCTGGCGGTTATCGCAGGGCTTAATATATCATCCACGATTTCCAATCTTTTTAACGTAGTATTCCTCGCTTTGGGCAATTCCGTGGCGATTATTATCGGTCAGCTCCTGGGGGCCGGAAAGATGGAAGAGGCCAAGGATACGGATATCAAATTGATATTCTTCTCTGTGGTGAGCTGTATCGGTATCGGTGCCGTCATGGCTGTCATAGCGCCGCTTTTCCCGCGGATGTACAACACCACGGATGAGGTGCGCCGCCTTGCGGAACAGTTTATCTGGATATCCGCCCTTGTCATGCCCATACAGGCCTTTATGCATGCCTGCTATTTCACGCTTCGATCCGGGGGGAAGACCTTTATTACCTTCCTGTTTGACAGTACGTTTATGTGGGTGGTCAGCATTCCCCTTGCCTTCCTGATGAGCCGTTTTTCCACTGTGCCGATCGTTCCGCTGTATCTGATCTGCCAGCTGGCGGATATCATTAAATGTGTGATCGGGTTTGTACTTGTAAAAAAAGGAGTCTGGATTCAGAATTTTGTGGAGTGAGGCGTTCCCGGCTTGGACCGGGACTGTTACACGGTGGCTGAGACGAAAGGGAATGAATTTAGATAAATAGATGATAAATATGGGAAAGGAAAAGGACAGGGATGAGGATTATTTTTGTGAGGCATGGGGATCCGGATTATGCGAACGATACGCTGACGGAAAAGGGCTGGAGAGAGGCGGCTTTGCTGGCGGAGCGGGTCAGCGGCTGGGATGTGACGGATTTTTATGTGTCTCCGTTGGGAAGGGCTCAGGATACGGCTTCTCTGAGCCTTAAAAAGATGGGAAGGAGCGCCGAGACGATGGAGTGGCTCCGGGAGTTCCACGGGCCGGTTAAGGATCCCTTAAGGGGGGATAATGCGCATCCGTGGGATTTCTATCCGGAATATTGGACGAAGATACCGGCTATGTATGATAAAGACGGTTTCTTGGACACGGATGTGATGAAGAGCGGCAATGTGAAGGAAGAGTATCACCGGATTGGGAAATGTCTGGACGGGCTTCTGGAAAAATACGGTTATGTGCGGGAGGGCGGTATTTACCGGACGGACAGGACACAGAAGGCGGACAGGGACGCCACGATTGTTCTGTTCTGCCATATGGGAGTGACGCTGTTCCTGTGCGGGCATCTGCTGGGGATTTCCCCTGTGGTGCTGACAAGCGGGTTTTTCCTGGCTCCCACTTCGGTAACGGTGCTGGGGTCCGAGGAAAGGGAGCACGGGGCTTCCTACTTCCGGTGCCAGATGGCGGGGGATACCGGCCATTTGAGAGCGGGAGGGGAGCCGGTTTCCTATATGGGATATTTTACGGAGCCTTTTCAGGGGTAAAGTGGGATAGCTGCTTTGTCAGGAAAAAAGATAGAGTGTATAGGTGAAGAAGGATTTTTCTGCCGTGGGAGGACGGGCGGAAAGATCCTTTTTGTCTATTCTATAGTTTTTAAAATAATATATAATTATTTGAATTGTATGTTGCGCCAGCTTGAATTAGTATGATTATAGTAAATGTGTCGGAGATAACAGGCAGTTAAAAAAAAGAAACAGCATTGTGCCGACACACCCTTCCGGCCGGAAAACAGGGAAATTTACGGAACAAATGATTGCGCGTGTCAAAGGACACAGAGGGGAGTTAAGCAGAATATGAGAAAGAACGGAAAAAGAATTCTTGCCATGCTTTTGGCGGCAGTTATGACGGCATCCCTGGCCGGGTGCGGGAAGGGCGGCGAAACGGCTTCCGGCACAGCGGGAAATGACAACGGAGGGCAGGAAGCGGCGGGACAGGATGAGGTAGTTACCCTGAAAATGTTTATCCGTAACCAGTCCAAATATACCGGGCTTCAGGAGGATCCGGTTGCCAAGTACATAGAGGAAAAGCTGGGAATCCGGATCGAGCTTACCGTGGATTCCAGCCTGGGAAATACAACGGCTCAGACGAGTACCTTTAATGAACTGCTTGCCACAAAGCTTGCCAGCAATGATCTGGATGATATTATGGATTTCGGTTCCCCGTCAGGCAACCCGGAAATCCTGAATAATTTAAACCGGGCCGTGGAGGCCGGAATGATTATCCCGCTGGATGATTTGGTGGCAGAATATACGGAAAATCTGTCAACGGACCCCAGACTTACCATCCGGAACGATTACCGCCGGGAGCATATGTACAATGACGGAAAGTTCTACAGTGTGGGCGGCTGGGGAGGCATGGGCCTGGATCAGCTTCCGGGCGCGGCTAACTGGGTGCGCTGGGATTTATATAAAGAAATGGGATACCCGGATGTGGAAACCGATGAGGACTATCTGGAGATGCTGAAAGAAATGCAGGACAGCTATCCGGAGACTCCCGGAGGGGAAAAGGTATATGCCATAGGCGGCGCTTTTGCGGATCCCCAGGGAATGGGGGATGGTTTTGTGAACCGGGATTATCCGCTGAGCAAGGGGTATGAGCCTCTGGAAGGGAATTATGCCGTTTATCTGAACCATGCAACCAAACAGGTGGAAGCGCCTCTTCAGGATCCGGACAGCTTTTTCTGGAACGGCGTAAAGCTGTATTATAAGGCGAATCAGATGGGGATCCTGGATCCCGGCGCGGTGACCATGAGCAGCGCGGAGTATACGGAAAAGATCAATAAGGGCGCTTATCTTTCCGCTGTCAACGGATGGCAGGTAATGAACAAAGAAGCTATCCTGGACGGGCTGGGAATGAAGGATGCGGGTTATATGCCCATGAGGCCCCTTGAAGATGTGGTATCTCTTTCCGTTTATTGGGAGTCTGTGGTGGGAGGCAATGAATTTGCCATAACCAGCAAATGCAAGTACCCTGAAAAAGCGATTCAGTTCCTTGACTGGTGTATGTCCGAGGAAGGTTCCCGCATGATCACCCAGGGAGCGGAAGGAATGGCCTATACGATGGACGGCGATGTGCCTTCGGTGACACAGCAGTATCTGGATGATAACGCCGGCGGCACTGTGGATATGGCGGAGACCTACGGAAAGTGGAAATATGCGGGTATCAATGCGTTCCAGCATATCGACGTGGACAGCAACGGATATTATATCCAGCCGGAACAGATTCCCAATGTGGACAATTATTCCGCAGTGAAAAAGGATGCTTTAAGCTTTTATGGCACGGAAAGCTTCACCGACTATTTTACCCAATATAAGAACAGGGCAGGAGAAAAGCTTCCCAACGTTATCTGGTCCACTTATACCAGCGGTATCGGTTCCAAGCCGGATGACATCAAGCAGAAGTATGCACAGATCAATGAATATATGTATAAGCAGATCTTTAAGATGATTTATGCAAAGGATGATGCGGAGTACGAAGCATTACAGAACGAGGCGATGGAAAAGGTAGGAGAACTGGGCGTGGATGATGTGGTGAAATGGTATCAGGATCGTTTTGCCCAGCTCCATACAGATTTGGATCCCCTCATCGATCAGGCTATGAAAGCCTATGGCGTGGAATAGTTAACAGGGCATGAACGGAATCTGCCTGGTCTGAAAAGTATCCGGGATCTGTGAGAGCAGGTCCCGGAGATCCTATGGAGGTATATTAGATTTGAGAACAAAAAGCAAAGCCGTAAATAACAAGGCAGCTGTCCGAAGGAAGCTGTTTCTGATTAGTGTACCCTTTCTCCTCTTCATTACCGCCTTCTGCTATGTCCCTCTGTTAGGCTGGGTGATATCTTTTTTTAAGTATTATCCGGGTATCCCCCTGAATAAGCTGGAATTTGTGGGACTTCAGAATTTCCGGTTCTTTTTCAGCAATGGGGAACAGGTGCTGAATGTGGTGAAAAATACGTTTGTGCTCAGCGGGCTCATCATACTCACGCTGCCTCTTCCGGCGGTATTCGCCATTCTTCTGAATGAAATCAGGGCGCCGAAGTTCCGGAAGCTGGTGCAGACCTTTTCCACCATCCCTTATTTTATTTCTTACGTTCTCCTGTATCTGGCGTTTGTCACCATTTTATCCCCGTCGGACGGTATGCTCAATACACTGCTTTACGAAAAGCTGCATGTGATAGACCAGCCTCTTAATGTACTCACCAATCCTAAAATAGCCTGGACCGTACAGACATTTACCTATTTATTTAAAAACATCGGCTACAGCGCTATTCTCTATCTTTCCGCCATTGCGGGGATCGATACACAGCTTTATGAGGCGGCGGAGGTGGATGGCGCGGGCCGGTTCCAGAAAATCCTGCATATCACGGTGCCGGGCCTGGTGTCCACCTTTGTGGTGCTGCTTGTCCTGGGCTTGGGAAATGTGCTGTCCGGGGCAGGCTTTGAGCAGTACTATGTATTCGGGAATGCCATGGTACTGGATAAGCTGGAGGTGATTGACACCTATACCTATAAAATGGGTATTGTGCAGGGGAACTATGCGTTTGGTACGGCTATGAGTATGATGAAGTCCGTGCTCAGCGTCGGCCTGCTGCTGATAGCTAATTTTATCGTGAAAAAAGTGAGGGGAAGTTCGATTTTTTAGAATGCAGGCTGCGATTCAGGCATACCGTATTCTTCCGGGCTTAAGGAGAGAAAATCCATGAAAAAAAGAAACACGTTTTTTGATTATATAAATATCCTTTTTATGTTCATCGTACTGCTTGTATGTATTTATCCTTTTTACTGCCTGCTTACCAGCTCTTTCAGCGATCCCAAGCAGGCGGAAGGATGGTTCCTTATCTTTCCCACCAATTTTTCCCTGAAAAGCTACCAGGAAATATTCGGGAACAACCGGATTCTGCTGCCCATATTTGTTTCCCTGGCCCGTGCCTTTTTCGGTACGGTGATCACGGTGATCTGCTGCAGCATGTTCGCGTATCTGGTTACGCAGAAGGAACTGCCTCACAGGAAGGGGATCTATAAATATGTGGTGATTACCATGTATCTGAATGCGGGCATGATTCCCTGGGTAATTACCATGGTTACCTACGGGCTTAAAAATAATTTCTGGGTGTATATCATTCCCACCGCTCTGTCCGCTTATTATGTCATACTGATTAAAACCTATTTTGAGAGCATTCCGGCCGAGCTGGAGGAATCCGCGAGAATTGACGGCGCGGGCTTCTTTGTCACCTTCTTTAAAATCATACTTCCGGTTTCCACACCCATTCTGGGGGCGGTGGCCATGTTCAGCGCCGTGACACAGTGGAATTCCTGGTACGATAACCTGATGCTGGTACAGGATAATAATCTGAAGACCCTGCAGCTCATGCTTTACCAGGTTATCCAGAATATGAACGTGGTCATGAACGACCCGAAAACAGCCGGAACGGCAATGGTTATGAACCGTCCGTCCATTTTATCGGTCCGTTCCGCGATTGCCATGCTGACAGTCATTCCGATACTTGTGGTTTATCCGTTTATGCAGCGCTATTTTGCATCCGGAATTATGGTTGGAGCCGTGAAGGGGTAAGAATATGAAAGAAATACTTATGTATAAACAGCCTGCGGGGAACTGGAAGGAAGCGCTTCCCTTGGGAAACGGAAGGCTGGGGGCCATGGATTTCGGCGGCGCGTGGAGGGAGACTCTGCAGCTGGATGAATCCACCTACTGGTCGGGAGAAGCCAGTGAGGAGAATAACCGGGCGGACAGCAGGGAACTGCTGGCTCAGATCCGGGAGGCTCTTCTTGAGGAAGATTATGAAAGAGCCGATGAACTCGGTCATGGTTTTGTGGGAAATAAGAATAATTACGGTACGAATCTGCCTGTGGGGAATTTTTATATCGATTGTTTCCCGGAAGGAAGACCGGAAAAGGAATGGGAGGAAGCGGCCGGAGCGGATACGGTTACGGATTTTGTCCGCCGGCTGTACTTAGAGGAGGCACGGTCGGAAGTATCCTTTAAGGCGGGGGGAAGCACTTACAGGAGAGAGGTTTTTCTTTCCAATCCCGCGCAGGCAGCCGTAATCCATATGGATACCCGGCCCGGAAAGCCTTTTGCCCTGCGTATCCGGTTTGAGGGAATTGCCAGCCGGGTCGGAATAACAGAAGAACGGCAGCAGGATTATCTCATCCGGGGACAGGCCAGGGAAACACTGCACAGTGACGGTCTTACCGGTGTCAATCTGGCCGGGAGGATCCGGGTAGTGACCGATGGATACCATCATCTGGAAGAAAGCGGGATCTGGGTGGAGAATGCCACCAGGGCAACTCTTCTAGTGGATCTGGAAACGGATATGTTTCAGCCTGATCCGGAGGAAACGGCCGGACGGCGTCTGGAGGAAGCATGGCAGAAGGGCTATGAACAGCTCAGACAGGAGCACATACAGGATGTAAGCGCTCTGTATAACCGGATGGATATTTCCCTGGGAGCTGAGGATATGAGGGAACTGCCCACCGATGAACGGCTCAGGAAACAGACAGAGGGAAAGGAGGATCCGGGACTGGCGGGCCTCCTGTTCCAGTACGGGCGCTACCTGCTTATCGCCTCCTCCAGGGAGGATTCGCCCCTTCCCACGCACATGGGAGGAATCTGGAATGATAATATCTATAACAATATCGATTGTACGCAGGATATGCATGTGGATATGAATCTCCAGATGCAGTACTGGCTGGCAGCGCTGTGTGCCCTGCCGGAATGCTATCAGCCCGCATTTGCCTACATGAGGGATATCCTGGTGCCGTCCGGGGAGAAAACAGCGGCCGGAGTTTATGGAGCAAAAGGCTGGACGGCCCATGTGGTGACCAATCCCTGGGGCTTTACCTCTCTGGGCTGGTCCTATAACTGGGGCGTATGGTCCCTGGGAGGAGTATGGTGCGCCACCCTGATCTGGGATTATTATGAGTTTACCGGAGATAAGGATTTCCTGCGGGAATGGTGGCCTGTCCTGAAAGGGGCGGCGGAATTTGCGGCGGACTATGTGTTCCCGGATGAGAAAAGCGGCTTTTATATGACAGGGCCTTCTTATTCTCCTGAAAATATGTTTTCCGTAGATGGAAAGGAATATTTCCTGTCTCTTTCCACGACCTGTGACTGTATCCTCGTCCGGGAAATACTGGACATCATTGCGAAGGGTTATCAGGAGCTTTCCCTGGAAAGGGATTCCTTCCTGGAAAAATGCGTGGAAATCAGGGAGAACCTGCCGCCTTACCGGATCGGTTCCCGGGGACAGCTGCAGGAATGGTTCCATGACTTTGACGAACCAATCCCCAATCACCGCCATACCTCTCATCTGCTGGGACTGTACCCCTTTTCCCAGATACGGCCGGAGGAACAGCCGCAGCTGGCGCAGGCGGCGTATGAGAGCATACGAAGAAGGCTTGAGGACTTTGAGATCACTTCCTGGGGCATGAATATGCTTATGGGGTATTACGCCCGTCTGTGTGACGGGGAAAAGGCCCTGGCGATCTATCAGGATACGCTGCGCCGTCTGGTTAAGCCCAACCTCTCCTCGGTAATGAGCGATGAGACCTCCATGTGGGCCGGCACCTGGGAACTGGACGGAAATACGGGACTGACCGCCTCTATGGCGGAAATGCTGGTACAAAGCCACGGGGATGTCATCCGCATCCTTCCTGCGCTGCCGGATGAGTGGAGAAACGGATATGTAAAAGGGATCTGTCTCAGAGGCGGACAGAAAGCGGATATTTACTGGAAGGACGGCATTCCGGAAAAGGTGGTGCTTGTCTGCGGGAAAGATGAGAAAAGGCTTCTTTGTTATGGGGATCAGAAACAGGAGATCGATCTGAAAACAGGAGAGCGGAAAGAATATAGCTGGAAAAGCGGGAAATTCGAAATTGTTCAGGCAGGTCTGCGCAGACAGTAGGAAAACGCAGAGAAAACAGATATCCGGCCCGCCGCACGGCGGTTTTTAGGGCCGGATGTTACAAGGGAGAGAGGATTGTTTGCATGAGAAAAAAGGAATTGGATCACGGCTGGATGATGCGGCAGAACGGGACGGGGGAATTCCTTCCTGCCGTCGTTCCCGGCAGCGTTTATACGGACTTGATGGCCAACGGGAAGATGGAAGATCCCTATTACCGGGATAATGAGTATCAGGCTCTGGAGGTTATCTCCCATGATTATGAGTACAGGGTGGATTTTACCGCGGAGGCGGAAATCCGGGAAGAGGACGAGGTCCTTCTGCGGTTTGACGGAATCGATACCCTGGCGGATATCTGGCTGAATGAGGTGTATTTGGGAAAAACCAACAACATGCACAGGATATGGGAGTTTTCTGTAAAGTCCCTTCTTAAAGAAGAAAATACGCTCAGGGCGGTTCTTTATTCCCCGACGGAATTCATTGCCCGCTCCTATGAAGAAGAGCCGATTATCGGATGTGTGGATGCCATGAAGGGCCTGCCGAGGCTGCGGAAGGGGCACAGCATGTTCGGCTGGGATTGGGGACCCAGGATACCCGATGCGGGAATCTGGAGAAAGGTGAGTCTGCTGGGAGTACATAAAGGACGGCTGGAAAGCGTTTCTGTCACACAGACGCATGAAGACGGCAGGGTCCTTCTGGGCTTTCAGCCGGAGATTTTAAAATGCTGCGAAGGAGGAGAGAAGCGTGCAGGTGCAGGGGACGGCTTTTCCTGTCATATTACCGTCACCGATCCGAAAGGAAAGCAGCAGGATACCAGGTTGGAAGAGGATATTTCAGAGAAAGGGGAAATAGAAATAAAGGAGCCCTGCCTGTGGTGGCCCAACGGCTATGGGGAACAGCCTCTTTATACCGTCTGTGTACAGCTGTGGAAGGATGGCGAGCTGCTCGATGTATGGGAAAGAAGGATCGGGCTGCGTACCATGGGGGTCAGCCGGAGAAAGGATGAGTTCGGTGAAGAATTTGCCCATGAGGTGAACGGCGTACGTATTTTTGCCATGGGGGCGGATTATATTCCCGAGGACAATCTCCTTCCCCGGGTGAACGGCGAAAGAACCAGGCGCCTGCTTGAAGCCTGCAGGGATGCCCATTTTAACGTGATCAGGGTCTGGGGAGGCGGATATTATCCCGATGATTTTTTCTACGATATCTGTGACGAGCTGGGCCTGGTGGTGTGGCAGGACTTTATGTTTGCCTGCTGTGTATATGATCTGACCGAGGAATTCGACAGGAATATCAGGGCGGAATTCGCCGACAATATCAGACGGATACGCCACCATGCCAGCCTGGGCTTATGGTGCGGCAACAACGAGATGGAATATTTCCTGGAAATGGATGAAAAAGGCTGGTGTTTAAAGCCAAGCCAGAAAAGCGACTATTTCAAGATGTTTGAATACATCATCCCCCAGGTGCTTAAGGAGCTGGATCCCAACACCTTTTACTGGCCGGCAAGCCCTTCCTCAGGAGGAGGCTTTGATGCGCCCAACGATGAAAACAGGGGAGATGTGCATTATTGGGATGTATGGCACGGGGGAAAGCCCTTTACGGAGTACCGGAAGTTCTTTTTCCGCTACCTTTCCGAGTTTGGTTTCCAGTCCTTTCCGTCCCTGCAGACGGTGGAGACATTTACCCGCCCGGAGGAACGGAATATCTTTTCCTATGTGATGGAAAAACATCAGAGGAATTCCTCTGCCAACGGAAAAATCATGAGCTACATGGAGCAGACCTTCCTCTATCCCTCGCGGTTCGATACCATTCTTTATGCCTCCCAGCTGCTTCAGGCGGAAGCCATGCGCTGCGGGGTGGAGCATTTCCGGAGAAACCGGGGCAGGTGCATGGGGACTGTCATCTGGCAGCTGAATGACTGCTGGCCCGCGGCAAGCTGGTCTTCCATTGATTATTACGGACGGTGGAAGGCTCTGCATTATTATGCCAAACGCTTTTTTGCCCCTGTGCTGCTGTCCTGTGAAGAGGAAGGCATGCTCACCCAGGATCCGAATGTGAACGCCCAGCCCTGTGAGGTACGCAGATCCATCCGTCTGAATGTGGCGAATGAAACCATGCAGACACAGCGGGGAATGGTCATCTGGTCACTGCGGGATCCTTCAGCGGCAATTATCAGGGAGGAATCCGTCCGGATCGAAGCAGGGCCGCTGTCCTCCCTTTGGCTTGACAAAGTGGAACTTCCGGAAGCCGGATTGTTTGAAAACTATGTAAGCTTCCGGCTGGAGGCGGATGGGGAAATCCTTTCCTCCGGAAGCGTTTTGTTCTGTGCGCCCAAATACTTTGCATTCCGGGATCCCTGCCTTCAGGTCAGGGCGGAAGGAGAGGAGCTTGTGGTGACGGCGGATGCTTATGCCAGAAGCGTGGAAATCCATAATGCGGAGGATGACATGCTGCTGGAGGATAATTACTTTGATATGGATGCCGGAACCAGACGGGTTAAAATCCGGGAAGGAAAACCGGAAGGGCTTACCATACGCAGCGTATATGATATCCGCTGACTAGCCGACGAAGTGTATTCGTGTTACAGTTCACGGCCCCGGTATCGCCGGTCTTATGCTCCTGCCGGGCGGCATAAGACCGGCGATACCGGGGCCGTGAACTGTAGCGTGTCAGTCAGCCGGAGGAAGGAAGGCCCGTTTGTATTCTGCAGGGCTTAAGCCGGTCTCTTTTTTAAAGACGGTGGAAAAATAGGTGACATTCTGAAAACCGACCTTCACCGCAATGTCCTTTGCGCTGAGGCTGCTGTTTTCCAGAAGCTCCTTCGCTTTTTCCATCCGTACGTCCTTCAGATAATCGGAAAAGGACTTATGCATATCCCGTTTGAAAATCTGTCCGATATAGGCGGCATTTCCCTTGAAATGCACCGCCAGGGTTTTCAGGGATAAATCCTGATCATAATGCTCCAGCACATACTGTGCGAGACGGAGGGAAAAGGGGGAGGAGGCGTTGTACTCCTCCTTTTTTGCTGCTGCGGCTTCTCCGGCTGCAATAGAATCCAGGTGGATACCGCCCCGTATGGCTTCCCGGAAGCTGGCGGATACCTCCCAATAATTTTCCACACAGCTTCCCAGCAGGACATAAGGACTGACGGGAAGCTCATTTTTTACCGTTTCCAGACACTGGTTCAGAAGAATGGAGAAGGAATCCTCCGGGGAATCCGTTTCATCCGGGCAGTAAACGGCAATGATGTCTCCCGCGTAATTGCGGGCATAGTAGCAGCTGCTGTTCCGGGAAAGAATCTGTCTGCACAGCTCCTGGAACCGGCGGAGAAGGGCGGGATCCTTATCCTCATTCGTACCGAGCAGGCGTATGATACAGGGCTGATAGCTGGCGGCCTCCAAGGTAAAATCGAGAAATTCTGCCCGCTCGATCAGTTCATTTTCCCCGATAGAACCATAAAGCCAGCGGTTAATGATATTTTCACGGATCAGATCCGCATTCAGCTGTTCCTTCATCTGCAGGGCCTGTTCGTTATCCAGTTTCTTCAATGTGGCGGAAACCGTAGCATACAGCTCTTCCTCGTTAACGGGCTTGAGCAGATAATTTTCAATCCCCAATACGGCCATGGAACGGACATATTCGAAATCATTATAGCCGCTGAGCACAATGACTTTCGTGCCCCATTCCCGTTCCCGCACGGCGGAAAGCAGGCCGATGCCGTCAAGCTGGGGCATACGGATGTCGGTTATGAGCATATCGGGAGGCTGCTTTTCCATCTGTTCAAGGGCCTCTCTGCCGTTAGAGGCAGTATCCACGGCACTGAAAGGATAATCCGCCGTGAGAATATAGGCTTTCAGTCCTTCCACAATCATAGGTTCGTCATCCACGATTAATAGTCTGTACATATTCTTCAAGCTCCTTTTTCTTCATTGCGCGGATACGCAGAGTGACAAGTGTGCCGCCGTCTTCCCCGCCGGTTCCGTCAGAGGAAGGTGGCCTGCGCAGGCGGCTTTGTATCTGCAGCCGGTAACTGCTCCCATAGACGATACGCAGGCGGTTATTCACATTGTAAATACCGATGGAATCCTGGAAAAGATCACCCTGTGCCAGCTTACGTCTGATTTCCTCCAGTTTATCCTCCGGAATGCCGCAGCCGTCATCACGGACAAAGAAAAGAATATCCTCCCCCTTCTTTTCCGCGCTGATGGATATTGCGGAAGGATGCTCATCGGTTCCCGTATCCTGAATGCCGTGTATCAGGGCATTTTCGATGACCGGCTGCAGAATATGCTTGATGGTGGCATAGCGGTATACTTCATCCGGGATGGAAATCTCATATTTCATCCGGCTTCCGTACCGGAACTGGTAAAGCTCAAGATAGGAACGGACATAATTGATTTCCTCCCTGTTGGAGACGGCCACATCCTTTTTCATGATGTTGCGGAACATATCGGAAAGGATACGGATCATCTTGCTGGCCTCGGTTTCCCCCTTCATATAAAGGCTCATACGGATAGATTCCAGCGTGTTGTAAAGAAAATGAGGATCGACCTGTGCCTGTAGGGCATACAGCTCCATTTCCTTTTGTTTGAGCTGATAGACATATTCCTTTTGAATATGATCGTCCAGAGACGAGCACATTTTTATCAGCTCCGAATAAATATATCCGATTTCGTCATCGGAATTGGGCTGTATCTGGAAACTTGTGAGATGGCCTGTTTTTACCTGTTCCATTGTGTCCGTTATCGGCCGGATCCGTTTGGCAAAAAATTTGGTGCTGATGTAGTTCAGAAGGAAGGTAAGGATAAAGATCAGAAACAGGATGCTCAATATATTTTTCTGCAGAACCTTTACATCCTCTCTTACCATGGACATGGGAAACGCATTGACAATATACCAGGGGCCGGAGGAGGAACGGACGACATTATAGTTGATACCCCGGTAAAGGAAATTCCCGCCTGCGGTTTCCATCAGTTTCTCCCAGGGGAAATGCTCCTGCGTCAGATAGGAAGAGGAGGAGTCGTACAGAAGATTCCGGCTGCTGTCAATGATATAGATGGTTCCCTTCAGGTGACGGTTATACTGGTAATAGGACTGCTGGATGTTCATGGCATTGAAATAAATGCCGGAAACACCGATACAGTCGGCAAAGTTATCGGGATTGCGAACCGCGTCCGTCAGAAACAGGGAAAAGGTATTGGAGGTATGGGCGGGATTGCGGGAGGAAACCAGCTGAAGCGAGGAAAAATCGTCGGATGCATGATTCCTGCAGTAATCCAGGAAAAAGCTGTATTCCGCATTGGACTGGCTGCTTCCGAACTGAAGCATGTTTTCCTCCTGGCTGCCAAAGAGGAAGATTCCGTTCAAATCCTTATCGATGGAGTAATAGGTCTGGATGACCGCATTGTTTAATTCCTGCCGCTGATAGGCGGAAAGCCGTTCGGCAGCCGGGTTTTTCAGCTCTTCGGTTATCATACGCCAATTGCCGCCGTCACGGTAAAGCTTTTGCTGGATGGATTTTACATTGGCGATTTTTTTCTCCAGATAGGTGTCCACGGTGGCGAGAATCTGATCGCTCATAACGAGGGCCTGGTCATATTTTACGGAAATAAGGCTCTGAGTCAGCGTGAAAAAAAGGATGATGCAGGAGACAAAAGTGATTGCCAGATAAACAAGAAATATTTTATTGAAAAAACTGTTTTTTATTACCTTGCGGTATAAGGCGCCTGCATAAAAGAAGACAGATTTTTTCCCTGTGAAATATTTTTCCGGTATCATAATAAATCCCCCCCTGGATTCCCGGCCGCCCATCGTGCAGACTGCCTCTTATTATGGAAAACATCTGGCTTCATTGTAGCTGATTGTGCGGATTTAGACAAGAAGGAATAGCGGCAGGGGATACAGATAAAAAAAGGGAGTGCCGCATGAGTCAGCAGGCTCTTCCCCGCGGATTAGCCCTCTGTTTCCCTGCAGTTCCTCCCGGCCTCTGTCTCCGGGCGGTCAGTGTTCCTTGCAGGGGACGTTCTCACTCGGCTGAAAACGCAGCAGTACTAACGCTGCAAAGGACGCAGCGTAAGGACTGGCGTTTTTAGACGCCCCTTACAGGAATCACTGACCGCCCGGAGACAGAGGCCGGGAGAAGCTGCAGGGAAACAGAGGGCTAACCCGCGGGGAAGAGCCTGCTGACTCATGTGGCACTCCCTTTTTTTATCTGTATCTGCGGCAAGTATCAGGAACAGAATATGACAAAACAGAGTGGGACGTAATTGACAGGAAAATAGGGCTGTGATAGGATAAAGACGCAATGAATAAAGATAACGGTTCCGTTTTATCTGAACTGTTACGGACAAAGATAGTACAGATTATGGCAGAGTAGAATTTTGTGCGTGGATCAGGAATCCAAAGTGTCTTCTGAACGGGGAGTTGTCAGAGGAACGAATAGTCTTTTCAGACTTACGGTACATTGTTCGCATCCCGCTGCCGCATAAGAAGAAGCGGCGGATGATTTCCGCGGGTGACGGGTAAAATGGATGTGTAAGCATGTCTGTTTGACGGATGCCTCTTGTTATGTGGCCAGGCTGCATGACAGGAGGTATTTTTATGAATGCAGTATCAGGTTCGGTGCGCCGCATCACCATTTCTGCGGTTTTTTTGAGTCTTTCCCTTGTCCTGAAAACAACGCTGACCTTTGATCTGCCCTTGTTCGGGCAGAATGGTATGCGGATTGGGATTTCAGGCATTTTTTCCATCCTTCCGGCCCTTCTTTTCGGGCCCGGTTACGGAGCGGCAGTTTCCGGTCTTTCTGATTTTCTTGGGTTTCTCATAAAGCCAACAGGGGGATATCTTCCTTTATTGACGATATCCGCGGCGGCAGGGGGCTTCCTCAGAGGGTTCCTCTGGGAAATCCTGAAAAAGAAAGAGGATAAACGGATGCGCCTTCTTATTGCCGCGGGCTCCGGTGTCTTGCTGGTACTGGGGCTGGGCAGCGCTCTGATGACGGGAGAGGGCATGACTCCGACTGCGGCAGGTGCGGCGGGCGGTGCGCTTCTGGGAATGCTCCTGCTCGCGGCGGATTTTATCCTGTCGAAGAAAATCCTTCCCGGCGGAGAAAAAAGGAAGCTTCCCCAGCTTCTTATCGTTATGATTGTCTCCGGTCTTGCGGTTACCACAGTTAATACCGTTATCCTGAGAGAAACCATCTGCACTGCATGGAAAACATTGCCCTTTATTGTCGTCTGGCTGCCCCGTGCGGCGGAAGAACTGCTGGGGAATATCGTACTGGCCTGTTTTGCGGCTGTACTTCTTCCCTTATCCGGAAAATTTGTGAAAAACGGTTGACAAACAGAAATGGATTTGTATAATATAATCATATGAACAATTAATCATATGTTTGAATGACAATTATTTCAGGAGGCCAATCGTTATGAAGAAAAAATACAACCTTACCGATTTAGACTGCGCGAACTGTGCTGCAAAGATGGAAGACGCCATCAAGAAAATTGACGGAGTGAATGACGCCAATGTGAGCTTTATGGCACAGAAGCTGACTATCGATGCGGACGAGAGCCGTTTTGACAGCATTATGAAGGAAGTCGCGGCGGTATGCCGTAAAGTCGAGCCTGACTGCGTAATCGAAATGTAAGGTATTACGGAGAGAATGTAGTCTTTCTGCCGTTTTATGGCAAACTAATACTTGCAATGTATAACCGTATTGTGTACAATAAAATATGTGTGCCGGAGCGCACACTTCAGTTCGGAAAAGGCACAGGCAGGGGAATTCTCTGCCTGTATTTTTCCTTTAAGGAAAGAAGAGGTGTACCAATGCTTGAAGTAAAACATCTTTCATACACGGTAACGGAAAACCAGGAAACACTTCCTATTGTTACCGATATCAGCTTTACCGTAAATGATGGGGAAATGCTTGTGATTACCGGCCCGAACGGGGGCGGTAAATCTACCATCGCCAAGCTCCTTATGGGAGTTATAAGGGAGACGGAAGGGACGATACTTCTGGACGGACAGGATATCACCCCCATGAGCATTGACGAAAGAGCCAATGCCGGAATCGGCTTTGCTTTTCAGCAGCCCCCCGCTTTTAAGGGGATGACCGTCCGCCGGCTTTTGAACCTGGCGGCAGGTACAAAGCTGCCGGAGCATGTGAGCTGCCGTTTGCTGAGCAGCGTAGGGCTCTGCGCCAAGGAATATCTGGACAGGGAGGTGGATGCGACCCTTTCCGGAGGAGAAAGAAAAAGAGTGGAAATCGCCACAGTAATGGCTAAGGATCATAAAGTGAGCATCTTTGATGAACCGGAGGCGGGCATTGATCTCTGGAGTTTTTCTATGCTGGTAAAACAGTTTGAGCAAATCCACAGGGAAAAGAAGGAAAGCCTGGTTCTGATTTCCCATCAGGAACGGATCATCCGTATGGCCGACCGCATTATGGTGGTGCGGGACGGACGTGTGGAGAGCTGCGGCAGCAAAGAGGAAATCGCTCCTCAGCTTTTTCTTGACGGAGCCGGCTGTGCATGTCTGGACAGAGAAGGAGGAAATGGCAATGAAACTGGATGCAGTTACTGATGGCGTACTACAGAAAATAGATGACCTGGGCTTTAAACAGGAAGGTGCCTATAATCTGCGCTATAACGGACAGCCCCTCTGTCACGGGGACACGGAGCATATCAAAATCCGCAGGAAAGAGGACAAGCAGGGAATTGATGTGTATATCAGCAGGGAAACCCAGGGAGAACAGGTCCACATCCCGGTAGTGGTTTCCGCTTCCGGCATAACCGATGTGGTATATAATGATTTCTATGTGGAAGAAGGGGCAAATGTTATTATTGTGGCAGGCTGCGGGATTCATAACGATGGCTGCAATGACAGCCGCCATGATGGTATCCATGCCTTCCATGTGGGGAAAAACGCCAACGTCACCTATGCGGAAAAGCATTATGGGGAAGGAGAGGGAACCGGGGAAAAGATTCTTAACCCGGTGACTCAGATCTACCTGGAAGAGGGTGCGGTCTTTACCCTGGATACGGCCCAAATCGGCGGTGTGGATTCCACGGTGCGAAAGACTGAGGTGTACATGGAGGCGGATTCCAAGCTGTATGTGATGGAGAAGCTTATGACCCATGACAGCCAGACGGCGGTTTCGGATATGACTGTGGAAATGAACGGCGCAGGCAGTTCCGCCCAGATCGTGTCACGTTCCGTTGCGAAGGGAAATTCGGTTCAGACATTCCATCCCATTGCGATAGGAAACGCCCTGTGTCATGCCCATGTGCAGTGTGATTCCATCATTATGGATAAGGCGCAGATTTCTTCTATCCCGGAAATCAATGCCAGGGATATCGATGCCCAGATCATTCATGAAGCGGCTATCGGAAGAATCAACAATGAGCAGATATTGAAGCTGCGTACCTTCGGTATGACGGAGGAGGAAGCGGAAGCGGTAATTATAGAAGACTTTTTGGCGTAGGCCAAAATTCTGCTGCAGGCTGGGTAATAACAGGCCTTCAGTATAGGAAACGGAATATATGTAAACAGAAGCTGCGGTACCTAAAACTGGTGCCGCAGCTTTTTTAGGGAGTATCTGATTAAAGACAGGTATTTACAATAGCAATCAGATTGTCCTTCAGCGCTTCATATTCAAATTCATAATGAGGCGATTTCACATCACTGGCGCTCATGGCATCCGCGTTCAGAAGGCAATGGAGGATGCTGGCCGTGGTTTTCAGCTTCGGTTCATCGTCGGATCCGCTGACCTGCTTTAAAAACAGATACAGCATCTGCTGGTACTTATGCGCCCAGTCGGCAAGGCCTTCATAATCGTACATGGCCGACAGCATCAGGCTGGTTGAATACAGCTTTTTGGTGAGCTCCTGTCCGGCAAAAATGCGGGACCGCCGAAGCAGATAATCTATCATTGTATCACAGTCCGGGGCTTCCGGCGCAAAAATAACGCTGTCACGGATGAATCCGGATACATATTCATCCCAGATTTCCATAAAAAGCTGCTGCTTGCTTTTCCATTGCCGGTATACGGAACCGACACTATAGCCTGCGGCAGCCGCAATATCCTGGATAGAGGCCGCTTCATAGCCCTTTTCCAGAAACAGCCTGGTGGCGGTTTCCTTCAGTTCTCTCCGTGTCATTTCCGATTTTTCCTGCTGTCTGGTTCCCATATGCGTCACTCCGTCTATGTTTTTCCTGTTCAGTGTCTGCTGAATGCATAACCATCTTAACACTCGCACGGCTGAATGTAAACATTTGCCTTCTGCCTGCAGCGTATGTTTCCTTCTGTCCGGAGATCATATAATCTGCGGTTATTGATTGACATTTAGTACCCCTTCTAGTATTATAAAAGTGAATTGGGTTCACTTTATGATTTATATTCACTAAGGAGGGTTACTATGAACAGCAAATATCCGAATTTATTATCTCCCGGCACTATCGGTTCTCTGGAAATCCGTAACAAGACGGTTATGTGTGCCATGGGAATGAGCCAGTCCGATCAGGGCTTTGTCAATCAGGCGGTGATCAACCATTATGCAGAACGGGCGAAGGGCGGAATCGGCCTTATCATGGTGGAGGTAACCTGTGTGGATGCGCCGGTGGGTCTGAATACCTCCCGTATGCTGGTCATTGATGATGACAAATATATTCCGGGAATGGCAAAGCTGGCGGATGCCATCCATGAGCACGGCGCCAAATGTCTGCTTCAGATCAGCCACACGGGGCGGGGATCCAGAAGGGCGGTCACCGGTCATCAGCCTGTAGCCCCCAGCGCGGTTGCCATGCCATATTCCTTTATGATGGGACTGAGCAATGAAGAACCCCGGGCGCTGACGATTGAAGAGATTCATGAGATAGAAGATAAATATGCCCAGGCGGCTGTTCGGGCGAAAAAAGCCGGTTTCGACGGAATCGAGCTGCACAGTGTGGGATATTATATGGGGCAGCAGTTCCTTTCTTCAACCGCGAATATCCGTACGGATGAATATGGAGGCAATCCGGAAAACAGGGTTCGTTTCCATCTGAATATTATAAGAAAAATTAAAGAACTGTGCGGCAAAGATTTCACGGTTGCTGTTAAACTGAGCGCCGTGGAACAAGGTGAGGACGCGGGCATAACCATGCAGGACGGAATGTATTATGCGAAGCGTTTTCAGGAGGAAGGCGTGGATGCGCTGGAGGTTCTGGCAGGAACCTGGAAAAAAGAGGCTTCCATGGAAGACATACCGGATTCCGGATCCCCGAAGGGCCAGGCTATCGGGCTTTGCATGGCGCTGAAAATGGGAATCCAGCAGATGACCGGAAAGCCTGCAGCCATCAAAATGATCGGCGGAGGGCGTGCACAGGATCCTGCGGTGGCGGAAGCGGCCCTTGCCTCCGGCCAGTGTGATTTCATTTTCATAGGAAAAGGAGTTCTCGTACAGCCGGATCTGGTGAACCTCATAGAACAGGATAGGGAAGAGGAAATCCGTCCCTGCCTCGGCTGCGGCGTCTGTATCGACGTACAGCTTCAGGACGGGGCCTGTGCCAGATGTTCAGGCAATGCGGTGCTTGGAAACGGGGATAATGACTATACGATTCCGCCCGCACAGAAGCCTAAGAAGGTCATCGTTGTGGGAGGCGGAGTGGCCGGTGTGGAAGCCGCCAGAATAGCCGCAGTCCGGGGCCACCAGGTTTCCCTTTATGAAAAAGCGGATAAAATCGGAGGGCAGATCTTCTATGCCGCCGCACCGCCCCATAAAGAGAATATGGCGCCACTGATTCCCTATCTGGAACACCAGCTGGAAGTTAAGCACGTGGATGTCCATTTGAATGAGGAGATAACGCCGGAGAAGATCCTGGAGCTGAAGCCGGATGCCGTAGTCTGTGCCACCGGCGTGCTTCCTTCCACACTGCCCATACCCGGATTTTCCCGTACCATAAATGCCAAAGAGGTTCTGGACGGGAAGGAAACAGGGGAACAGATAGTGATTATCGGCGGCGGAAGCGTCGGCTGTGAAACGGCGGAGTACCTTGCGGAAAAAGGAAAGAAGGTCACTGTTATTGAGATGCTGGATACCATGGCGGAAAAAATGGTCAACGTGGCCCGCACCATTCTCATGGGTCATTTAAAAGGGCTGGGAGTCACGCTGCTCACTTCCTGCAAGTGCCTGGAGATTACCGATTCCTCTGTTGCCTGTCAGGATAAGGAAGGCACGGTACATACCATACCTGCGGATACGGTAGTGGCCGCTGTGGGCGACAAGGCTGACAATGCTCTTTACAGAGCGCTGGAAGGAAAGGTTCCGGAACTCTATAATATAGGGGACAGCGCAAAGCCGGATTCCATTGCTGCATCTGTATCACAGGGTTATTACTGCGGGCTGGGGCTGTAAACAATTCAGACAGCAGAACAGAATGGTCTGTGTGATGGCTTATAACTGATATCTCACGGCACAAAGGCCGGGCAGGAAAAGGCTTATTTTCCTGTCCGGATTTTTATGAAGGCGTGTATTTGCATTCGGGTGAACGTATTCAGCGTTCCCTGTATTCCGTGGGAGAAAGCCCCATTTCCTTCCGGAACTGCTTGGTAAAATGAGACTGGTATTCGTAGTCCATCCATTCCGCGATTTCCCTCACGGGCAAATCGGTTTTATCCAGCATTTCACAGGCCTTTTCCATGCGAATCCGGGTGATGAACTGCTGCGGGGAAAGCCCGGTTTTCTTTTTGAAAATCCGGTATACCTGGGAGGCATCCAGCCGCATATAATTGGCCAGGTTTTCTATGGTAATCCGGGAACGGATGTTTCTTCTGATATAGATGACCGCATCATCAAAACGGGAAAAACGCACGATATCCGGCTTTTTCTTCTCTTTTTCTTCATACATTTCTATCAGCCGTCCTGCAAAAAGGTAAAAGTATCCGGTGATGGAGGCGATATTCTTCCCTGTCCGGCTTTCATTGTAGATGTTTTTAATGCAGGCTTCCAGAAAATCATCCCTGTCATAATGGAAAAGCAGATGATCCTCATCGAGCCCGGCTTTTCGGAGCAGATCCCCGGCCTTCCTCCCGAAAAAAGCGACCCAGCATAAATCCCAGGGCTCATTTTTATCCGCCGTATGTACGATTGTCGTGCCCGGAGTGATGAGAAAACCGTCGTTCTCCTTCAGCTGCCATTGACGGCCGCCGGCCTGATAGGTTCCCCGGCCTCTGGTCACATAATGGATGAGATAATAATCCCGCGTGTCCCTGCCATAGCTGTAATTGGGAGTGGTGGAACAGAAACCGGAGTGGAACACGATAATGTCCTCGTCCGTATCCGGCTTCTCAGGATAAATATATTGATCATAGACAAGCATGCGGCGCCCTCCTTTTTCCCTTCCTCAGGAACCGGAAAATATGTATTCAGTGTACCGGAGCAGGCAATAAAATGCAAGATTTATATAAGCTTGTGCAAGGATTTATTATATCATTTACAAGGCCCTTATCGTATAATGAGCCCATAAGAAGGATTAAATCCGCGGGCCGGGGGCGGATTATGCGTGAAAATGTATAAATACCCGGGAGCCGTCTGGCTCAGGCGGACCTTTGGTTTGCAGCAGGCCTGGCTTTGGCTGGTACAGGGGAAATAAAAGAAAGAATGGGGAAGAAAAATGTCGGTAAAGGGATATAAAAATGAAATCTATGCACTGCAGACACGGCATACCTCTTACATCATACGTGTGGGAGAGGACAGGATACCGGAGAATGTATACTGGGGAAAGAGGATTGACCGGATAGAGGATTTTGCCGGGGAAGCGAGCCCTGCGCCGGTGAATATGCAGGCGCCTCACTGCCTCAGGGAGGAATGTGCGTCCTTCGGCGGGATGCGGTTCAAGGAATCGTCCATGAAGGTTTGTTTTGCAGACGGAGTCAGGGATTTCCGCGTCGGAAGAGTATATGCGGAAACAGAGGAAAACCGTCTGGAGCTGGTTCTTGAGGATGAATGTTATCCTTTCCGGGTCAGGCTCTGTTATGAAGTATTCGAGGAAGAGGACGTCATTAAAAAATGGCGCATTGTGGAAAACACCGGGGAAGCGCTTGTGGTGCTGGAACGTATTTTTTCCGCCCAGTTCGGCCTTCCGGGAACAGGCTATGAATCCCTGAACTATAACGGCAGATGGGGAATGGAATTCCAGGCGGTGAGCGAAAAGATCACCAGCGGGAAAAAGGTGTATGAAAGCTTCCACGGCCTCACCGCCCATGGGAACAACCCGGTATTCATCGTACATAAAGGGCTGGAGGAGCCATTCCGTGAAAACCAGGGCGAGGTGTGGTTCGGCAGCCTGGAATATTCGGGAAATTTCAAAACCATAGTGGAAGCCGTGGATGCGGGATTTTTAAATATCGTTATAGGAATCAACGACACGGATTTTGCCTGGACATTGAAGGGCGGGGAAAGCTTTGAAGCCCCTGCGGTATATGCGGGGTATACGGACGGAGGCCTGGAAGACATGAGCCACAGGATGCACCGTTACTGCCGCCGTCATCTGATGCCCTCCGGGCTGGCGGATAAGCCGCTGCCTGTTTTGTATAACTCATGGTATTCCACCACCTTCGATGTAAAGTGTGAGGAGCAAATCGCCCTGGCGGAAAAAGCGGTCCGGCTGGGCGTGGAGCTTTTTGTGGTGGACGACGGATGGTTTGTGGGAAGGGAGCATGACCGGGCAGGCCTGGGGGACTGGTATGTGGATCGGAAGAAATTCCCTCAGGGCCTGAAGCCTCTGACAGAGGCCGTAAGAGGCCTGGGAATGCGTTTCGGACTGTGGATCGAACCGGAAATGGTCAACCCGGAAAGCAGGCTGTACAGGCTTCACCCGGACTGGATTTACCGTTACCAAACGAGGGAGGTTCTGATGGGGCGTAACCAGTACATCCTGGATATGTCCCGGCAGGAGGTACGGGAATACCTGGCGGAGTGCCTGGATACCCTTTTATCGGAAAATGATATCTCCTATATTAAGTGGGATATGAACCGTTATGCTTCGGAAATGGCGGGCGGCGGATTGCCTGCACAGGAGTGGAAATCCCTCTGGCACCGCCATTCCCTGGGTGTGCAGTGGCTGATAAATACACTGCGGGAAAAGCATCCGGAAGTGGAGTTTGAAGCCTGCGCCGCAGGCGGCGGAAGAGTGGATTATGGAGCGATGCGCCGGTTTGATGAATACTGGCCCAGTGACAATACCGATCCTCTTGACCGGCTGTTTATCCAGGAAAATTACAGCCATCTGTATCCGGTGAAATATATGCGGGCATGGCTGACGGATGATTTTGGAATGGACGGAAGAAAAATACCCCTTTCCTTTGCCATGCATTCCGCCATGTGCGGCAGCCTGGGAATCGGTACGGATCTGAACCGTACCTCCGAAGAAAAAAGAGAAGAAATCAAAGGCTATGTGGAAACCTATAAACACATAAGGAATACAGTCCAGCTGGGAGAACTGTACCGGCTGCGTTCCCTGAAAAACAGCGATATCCAGTGTGTCCAGTATGTGGGCGACGGCCAGAGCGCCGTTTTCGTATTCCTGGATCATGAACGTTACGGCGATCCGCTGCAGAGGATAACACTGAGAGGCCTGAAGGAGGATTCCCTTTACCGGTTTGTGCTGGATGACAGGGAGATTGTGAAATCGGGGGCATATCTCATGCAGGCGGGAATAGGGCTGCGTCTTTGCGGGGACTATGACAGTCGGCTTTTGATACTGGAAGAGATAAACGCCTGAAGGTATGGAAAGGGAGGAAGGAGAAACATGTATATACTGGAAAATGATAAGCTTGCAGTCCATGTCCTTCCGGAACTGGGAGGGAAAATTACTTCCCTGTATCTGAAGGAAAAAGAGTTCGAGCTGGCGGCGCCAAAAAGGATGGGACAGTACCGGCTTCCCGGCGGGGATGCACAGACCGGGAAGAAAACGGATTTCGGCCCTGATTTTTCCCAGTATGATGCGTCGGGGCTGGATGATGCCTTTCCCAATATCGATCCCGGCCTGGTGGAATGGCAGGGGAGAAAGCTGTATTATCCGGATCATGGGGAGATCTGGAGCCATATGATGGAACTGCAGGAAATGCCTGAAGGAATCAGGCTGTCATATGCCAGCGCCGCTTTTGGCTATGCTTATGAAAAGAGAATGGAGCTTAAGGGCAGCAGCCTTTCTCTCCATTACCGGATAGAAAACAGGGGAGGCGGCGAATTCCCTTTCCTGTGGACCTTTCATGGACTGATGCGGTATGAAGAGGATATGAGGCTGCTTCTGCCCACAGATTTTGAATATTACCGGAATGTTCTTTCCCATCCGGTTCTGGGAGAGGAAGGAAGGGTATATCCGGCCCGGAATGATATCTATGATTTCAGCCGGGTTCCCGCGCCGGAAAGCAAATCCATGGTGAAATATTATGGAGAGGGAAAGAGCAGGGAAGGCGCATGCGGCCTTTGGTATCCTTCCCGGGGAGTGCGCTGTATGCTCCGGTACGATGCGCAGGCCCTTCCCTATCTGGGCGTCTGGATTACGGCCGGCGGCTACCGCGGGGACTGCAATTGTGCGCTGGAGCCCTCCACCGGCTTTTATGACGGAATATCAAGGGCCCGGGAAAACGGCAGCCTTAAGGTGATAAAGCCGGGAGAGATCTTTTCATTTACTCTGGAAATATGCCTGGAAAATACAGGCTCCTGAGTTACAGCTGAATAATACCGACACGGCAGCTTCTGTGACAATTTGGAGGCTGCCGTGTTTTTGTACTGTTAAAGGAGGCCTGTATACGTTATAATAGGAATCATTGCCAAAAGGAACAGGAGACTTTGAAATGGTACGTATTGCGGTATGTGATGATGTGAAGGAAATGCTGGGGATTTTGACGGAAATAGTGGATAAAGAGGCAGGAAAACTGTCTGAGCCTTATGAAATCAGCGGCTTTACCCAGGGAAAACACCTTGTGGAGGAACATAATAAAAAGCCGTTTCATATCATTTTCCTGGATATATTCATGCCAGGCATGAGCGGTTTTGAAGCTGCAGAGCAGATCGGGGAAATAAACAGGGGCCCTTATCTGATTTTTGTCACTTCAAAAGAGGAGCTTGTGTTTGATTCCTTTGACTATTATCCCTTTTATTTTATGCGTAAGAGGGATATTGAGGGGATGAGGATGGACATGCATAAGATTTTCAGCAAGCTTGGGGAATTTCGCCGGGAGGAAAAGGAGTTCATACTGGAACTGCCTTATAACCGGAAACGCAGCGTGCGCTGCAGAGACATCCTGTATCTGCTCAGTGAAGGGAATTATATGGTTTATAACCTGGATACCGGTGAAAGCATCAAGATCCGGGGGACGATGAGGGATACGGAAAAAGAAATGGAGAATTACCATTTTGTAAGAATTCATAAGAGAATTCTGGTAAATATGAATTATATACGTACGATCGATCATGCGAAGAATGCAGTCTGCGGAGAGAAAATAGGGTGCCTGGAAATAGGGCGGAACTATAAACGGGATGTGTTGGAAAAGTATTTTGCATATTCCAGGAGTACGCTATGAAACATCTCATCTTAAGTATCATCCAAAATATTCTGTTTTTTCTGGAAGCCTTTTCCGTCACCTTTTTTCTTCTCCGCTTCTGTAAATGTAAATGCGAAGAACGCCGCATGCAGGTACTCGTCTTTCAGACTATGGTAATGGCGGTTCTTTGTACATGGTCTTCCTATATCCCATATTTCACCGGTTTCATCCTTTTTGCCTATTTTCCGTGTATTCTGATTTTTTCCATATTATTTCTGGATGGGGCCTTCGGACAGAAGCTGAAAGGCTGCCTGCTCGTTCTCTGTATTAAGCTTCTGACACTCCTGGCAGCAGTCATAATAACCATGCGCTGCGGCGATTGGACACTGGAAGAGCTGTATTACGATTTCGAGTGGTATAAGATGGCTGTTATGCTGCTGGAAAGAGCTTTTCAGATAGTCATGTTCGGATGGGTTCTGCGTGCGGAAGGAAAGCTGCCCGTTCGGATGAAGCGGCTGGAGAAGGGGGTCGTGCTCTCCAATTTAATAACATCAGCCATTACCTTCGGAATTATACACGATATCAGCTATGGAAATGTCAGCAGTGAATGGAAAGCCTATCTGTTTATTCTCTCTTTGCTGTGTCTCGTGATTATGAATGGAATTACCTTCTATCTTATGGAAAAGCTGCACCAGAGAAACGAACTCGCCTCCGATAATAAAATGCTCCGCCAAAGAGTGATGTATTACGAAAGCCATCTGGAACAGACACATGAACAAATAGAAGAACTGAAGCAGATGAGACATGATATCAGACATTCCTACCAGCTCATCAGCAATCTGGCCTCCCTGGGAAAAAACAGGGAAATAGAACAATACATTTCAGAAGTCCTTGATATCGTAAATCGGGAAGAATACATAGCAGCTACCGGCAACGAATTTGTGGACTCCATGCTGTGCTATAAACTGAGCTATGCGGCAAAGAAAGGAATAAAGGTAGTACATTCCGTCACCGCCGGCCTGGAAGGAATTGAAAATGTGGATTGCTGCAATCTGATAGGCAACCTGATTGACAACGCCATAGAAGCGAACCTGAAGCTGCCCGAAGGAAAAAGAAAACTGGAACTGTTCATCAAAGGCGATCCCTGCAAGCTTTTCATAAGAGTCAGAAATATCCTGGAAACCTCAGTCCTGGACACAAATTCCGGCCTGGCAACCCAGAAAAAGGATAAAGATGTCCATGGCTACGGCATCCGCATTATCCGCAAAATCGCATCCCAGTACAACGGATACGTTCAGTTTACCGAAGAAGAAGGCTTCTTCTGCGCGGAAGTAATGCTCTTCAGAAGGACGTAATCTCCCAACATTTGACCGGATCTCCCATAATTATTGACAAAATGCCATAAATTGTTACTATACTCTATGTATTTTTAAATGATTTATCAAATAATTATCGAAAAAGGAGAGTTGGTTATGACAGCGAAGGAATCCGGCATGGAAGAATACATTGCATACGTATCCGAGCTTTACAAAATGCCATTTTCAATTTCCGATATGCCGGAGAAGAAAAAGGACTATCACAGAAAAAAACGCTTAGGAAAGAAAAAATCCTCCGACCTTTTATATTCAAACGACGCCTACATAAACGACGGCTCCGGAAACCCCGGCCACCAGGGAATGCCCTCCATCCTGATATATAGCTCAACCAATAAATAACAACTTAGCCACCCCACCCTATTATTCCCAGTTTTCCCCCTGCCCTGCCATCAGCATGTCCCTTATACCAATCTAGCTGTGTTAAAAAAACCGTAAAATGAGGCTACGCCTTTGCCTGTAGGGTATACAGCTCCATTTCCTTTTGTTTGAGCTAATTGACAGATTCCTTTTGAATATGATCGTCCAGAGACGAGAACATTTTTATCAGCTCCGAATAAATATATCCGATTTCGTCATCGGAATTGGGCTGTATCTGGAAACTTGTGAGATGGCCTGTTTTTACCTGTTCCATTGTGTCCGTTATCGGCCGGATCCGTTTGGC
>NZ_MPDJ01000016.1:117797-118013 GCF_001881565.1 Eisenbergiella tayi | reverse complement strand
TCCACTACAATATCTGTAACAAGCAGAGAACCTTCTGCCGCAATCCTCGTACTGTCATTGGGAATTACCTGCTTAATAGTCACTCTTTTTCCCAAAAGAAGTGACAGGAACCGGTTCAGCCTGCCAGTGTAATATTCAGGAATTATGATTTCTTTGGAAAAGGAATCGTATAGTACCTGTGTCTTATACAAATCTAGTTGGGTATAAGAGACAGCC
>NZ_MPDJ01000016.1:67527-117776 GCF_001881565.1 Eisenbergiella tayi | reverse complement strand
TGGCGCAGAGGGAAGGAAATCCAAACCGATGGGTCGCCTGGAAGCAGCAGCCGGAAGGGACAGGGACATGTGCGGAGGTTGGGTTATTTACTATACATTTTGTCACACATGTGCCATAATCAAAACATACAGGATCCTTCCGACAAAAGCAATACGCGGAAGGATAGTGCAACAAAACGAGAAAATGTGTGACAGGAGGATTTCATCATGAATAAAGGCCAGTCTCATCCCGCTTCCGCTTTATCGGAAAATTTACTCTCCAAAGGACTGCTTTCTCTGCTGGAGGAAAAGCCCTTTCGTGATATTACCGTAAAAGAGCTGTGCGTCCGTTCCGATATAGCAAGGCGCACTTTTTACCGGCATTTCCATACGGTGGAGGATGTGATGGATTATGCGCTTTCTCATATTATCGCCCGGTTCCGGGAACAGATGCTGCTTACGCAAAAAGAGACGTACCCTTCCATACTCGCTTCCTACTTCGCTTTCTGGAAAAATTACGCCTCTCTTCTTGAACTTTTAAACAAAAACAATATCACATATCTTCTGTTCGGAAGATATCTGGAATGCCTCTCTTCCCTTCCCTGGCTTTTTCCTTCCGAGGACAGCCTTACCGAAGACAGGGATTCCTTTGCATGCAGCCTGGCCTATCATTCCGGCGGCCTCTGGAGCGTCCTGACCTATTGGAGCATGAACGGATGCCGGATACCGGAAGATACACTTGCCCAAATTCTATGTTCCCAAATGCCTGGTACTCCATCCGACCGGACACAGAACTGACAGTACTGTTTCCGGCCGGATGGAGCACTGGCACCCGTTAAAACGAATCTGCGGTAAACCAGAACACTGGAAGCGGGAACCACCCGGCAGGCACCGGAACATCCATGTAGCGGCCATACCCGGAAAGCAGAAGCTGCTGGGCCTGCTGTTTATCCAGAGTGACGGCTCCCGGCAGGGCCTTTCTTTCCACACGGACCCCGTTTTCCGTCACACGCGCCGTCACAGGCTGTCCGTCCAGGCAGGCGGAAAACTCACCCGGCATGAGGCCAAGAGTCCTTTGCTTCAGAGTCAGGTAGGCTTCCAGTACGTTTGCAAAATCAAAAATCTGGTACATGCCGCTCGGGCATTCGGAATAGCTCTCTGCAAACCTTCCGATGCACTTATTTAAAATGCAGTCATAGGCGGAAGAGAATATCATGATTTCCTCCGTTCCGGCATATTCCATGTAAGCCTTCACGGCCTTTTCCATATCTTCCGGCTGTTCCACCGCCATCTCACGGATCTCCTTACCCTCATTACAGGTCAGAAGGTATCCCGCAAGGACTCCGTCCTTTTTCATTCCAACAGCCTTTTCATTCGCCGTCGCCGCAATGGCTAAAACGTTCTCCGGCTCCCTTGTTACCCAGGAGGGACGTTTTTCATTCTGCCGGCACATAAATTCCGCCGCGCCTTCCGCCTCTGAAAGAGGGACAAAAGAGATTCCCCGGGTATCCGTCTGCTTCAGCGCATGGCGGATGTTATCACTGCTTACCGTATACCGTATCTGTATGCCGCCCCGTGTAAAACCAAAATATTCATATCTCTGCCGCTGCCCGTCCAGCACTGCAATGTCACAGGTCTCCTGCATTTCTTTCAGCCAGTCCTGCATGAGTCTCTTCATGTGGCCTTCCCCCCGCGCTTTGGGATGCACGGAAACGGTCCCCACAAAACCCGCCCGTAGAGGATGTCCCGCTACCATGAGTTTTTCCGGCAAAACCGCGATCTGAGCCCGCAGCTTACCGTTTTCTTCTGCCGCTACCCGATGAATAAAGGCGGAATCCACACCTTCCCCGTATACCTTGGGTATCAGCGTTTCAAAATCATGAGGACAATGAGCCGTGCTGAAAACATAATTTGCCAGTTCTATACAGGCATCTTTTTCTTCCGGCCTCGCTATTCTGTATTCACTCATTCTTTTTAATACCTCTTTCCCCTGTTTTTCATTTGTAGCGCCAGTTTACCCCATATACGGACGGCTGTCAATCACTTCACCACCAGTTCTTCCCTCTCCCCGTTCAGCTGGCCTCCCTGCACCCAGTTTTCTGCTTCCTGCTCCATTATTTTATCCATCATCTCCTGAATCTCCATGCTGGCGTTAAATCCAATCCCTTTCACAGCCTGATCGTATCTGGAAAAGGTTATCATTGCCTTTTGTCCGTTTACCCCGATCACATTTATAGTGATTTCAGGATCATTGCTTCCGTAGCCCTGACTGTTATAAATACATTCCTTTACCTCGCCGTTCACCAAATTTGTCTTTTCCGCAAATGCTTTTGCCAGCTTCATATATTCGGAAGGGTTCTTTTCCAGCCCGCTGTCCAGTCCCAAATCCACGGTTACATTGAGAGTCCTGCCGAAGGAGGCGATGAAGGCTTCCCCCGTCACTGCGTCGATGAGAAAAGTATAGCTCGTATCCCCCGGCGTCCTGCTCTTGCCGAACCTCACATCCCCGCTCCAGGATTCTCTGGGAAAGGTAGCGGTTCCGGGATCATAACCCATATAAATGGTAGCGCCGTCCAGCTTCACACCAAACATCTTCCAAAGCAGCTGCGCCCCCATTTCCGCCGCTTTTTCCTGTGACAAATCCTTTACGGAAGGCTTTTTGTCCTTGTAATAGTCCAGAGGATCCTCCACAACAGTATAGGCCGCCTTCTGATACCCTTCCGGTACCGTACTCGTTTCCGGGGCTGCCGGGAGGGTGTAAGCAGTCGGAATCATTTCCGCCCCCTTCATATCCACCGCGGCAGCCGCTTCCGCCAGACTGCTGAACATAGCCGTACAGCCAATCACCAGCGCAAAAGCTCCGCATATTGCAAGACCAGTTTTTCCTTTGTTTTTTCTCATTAATCCTTACCTGCCTTTCTTTTTGATAAGGCAACTATAAGCCGGAATTATAAGGAAGTTATCACCGACTTATTACCGAGTTGTAAAAAGAAAATAACTTTTAACACACTAACCCGCTTCATATGGAAAAGCAATCCGTACGGTTGTGCCTTTCTGCGGTATGGAATCCAGCTCCATGACCGCCTGATGAATGTCCGCGATCTGTTCGCACAGAGACAGTCCCAGCCCTGCTCCTCCTTCTTTCCGGCTGCGGGCCTTATCCACCCGGTAAAAGGCTTCCCTCACCCGCCCGAGCTCCTCTGGCGGGATCCCTCTTCCGTTATCCGAAACACTGAGAACCGCTTTTTCCCCGTCCCGGTAAGCTTTTACCTGTACACACCCGCCGCTTTCACAGGCCTTTATTCCATTGTCAATCAAATTGATAAGGAGGCTTTCCAGCAATTCCGGATTTCCCTTCAGCACATCCAGTTCTGCCTGAAAGGTCATGGTTATTCCCCTTTTTTCCGCCTTGGCCCGTACCGTATATTCAACCGTTTCCATAAGCCGCTCCACAGGAACCGGCTCCCACGCTATATCTTCTCCCCGCAGAGCGGCCAGCTCCAGCAGCTGCCGGGATAAATTGGACAGCCGCCGGCATTCCGACATGATATAGCCGGCGCAGGCCACCTTATCCTCCTCCGTCACAGCCGCCTTCTGGAGATATTCCCCATAGCCGTAAATAGCCGTGAGGGGCGTACGCAGTTCATGGGCGAAATTATCCACAAGCCGCTGCTTCTCCTCAGCGGCCTCCTGAAGTGCCGCTATCTGCCTTTGAATGGTGGATGCCATTTCATTAAAGCTTCCGGCCATTGCCGCCACCTCATCCTTTCCCTTTTCCGGCAGCCTCCCCTGCAGGTCTCCGGAAGCTATACTGCGGGATGTTGCGGCAATCTGCTGTAAAGGCGCAAACAGCCGGTTCAGCAGGGTGAGAAGGCACAGGGACAAAAGAAGGGAACAGCCGCTTCCCCCGAGAAAAAGCGTGTTTTTCAGTTTCCTCCAATTCTCATACATCTGCCTCAGATCATACCGGTACACCAGAATATAGTCATCCCACGGCTGTAGGAATTTCCCCTCCACATAAAGAAACAGCCCGTCTGTCCGGATCCTGCGCATTCCCTCTTCGGCTGCCGCTGTTTTTTCCATGTCAAAAATCTCCCGATCATCCACATCGGAATATAACAGCTGCTCCCCGCGGTACAAATACAGCGCCCTCCGCTTATCCTTCCGGTAACGGGTATATGGCTCCATAAGCTTCGCCGCATCATACCCGTCCCCGCCCTCCGCCTGCATATCACGCATTACCGAGGAAAGGATCATATAATGTTCTGACAAAGCCATCTCCTTCTGTACCTCCAGTTTTTCTTTCCAGAGCATGACGGAAAGCAAAAGAACCGCCCCGTTGAAAAAAAGAAGGAACATGAACTGCGTGGTAAAAAAGGTTTTTTTCTTCATTTCATGATCTCCAGCCGGTATCCCAGCTTATAGACAGTTTTGATACATTCCTCCAGACCAAGCTTTTTGCGCAGCTTCTGGATATGTACATCTACAGTGCGGGTATCCCCTTCATAATCATATCCCCATACCAGCTTCAGGAGCCGTTCCCTGGAAAGGGCGATATTCCTGTTTTTTACCAGTGTTTCCAACAGCTCATATTCTCTGGGAGTACAGTCTACAGCCTGTCCGTCCTTTTCTATTACCCTGCTTTCAAAATCAATCCGGACGCCGTAAAAGGTAAAATCCTTCCCTCCCTTATGTGTCCTTCTCAGAACCGCTTCCACCCTGGCCAGCAGCTCCAGCATCTCAAAGGGCTTGACCATGTAATCATCCGCCCCCATGCGAAGCCCCTTCACCCGATCGGTAAGCCCCCCTTTTGCCGTCAGAAAAATAGTCGGGATCTCCCCGGCCTCCCGGTACACCTCAAAGCCATCCAGGCCGGGAAGCATAATATCCAGAAGCATCAGATCGAAGGCCTGTTCCTCCAGCACCTCCACCGCCGCTTCCCCGTCATACACCGATCTGCACCGGTGTCCGACCAGCTCCAGATTTCTCCGGAGCAGCTCATTTATTGCTGTCTCATCTTCTACAATCAGAATCTCTGCCATAGCTCCCCCTCATTTTTCCTTTTCCTGTTCATTTTATTATGGACTTGTTATGAAGTTGTAAAAATCCCGAAATCACTTTCCTCTTTTCATTTTCAATCCCGTACCGTTCACAAAAAGGCTATGGAACCTTTTCCTGCGGTTTCCATAGCCTTATTCCTGTGCCGGTTTTCTTACCCCTTTTTGTTCTCCAAATCCCTAACTCGGCGGAGAAGCTCTTCATATTGTTGTTTTTGATCTTTGATCAACAGCTCCTGGCTGCTGATAGTCTGTTTCTGGTCATTCAGTACTTCTGTCTGCGTATGAATCGTTTCCTTCTGTTCATTAATTATTTCCTGCATCTCATCAATCATATACTGCACCGTATTCCGATCAAGCTCCTGCAGTTCCTTTGAATACATTCCCATCACCTTCTCCATATTGAGACAGATTTCATAGATATCCTCGTAGATTACACGGAAGTCCGGATAGCTTTCAATCAGTTCAATGATGCGCTCCGGTTCCTCCGAACCAAAAAACATCAGCCAGGCCTCCAGCTCGTTTTCCACACTTTTATTGTCCATGTTTTTTCGGAATATGTCAAGCGCTATGAAGATAAAATTCTGCAGCAGATTGAGTTCCAGCCCTGTGTCAAATCCCCAGAAGGATTTATGGATATATGCATTTTCCAGCCTTTTTATTTCTGCCGGGCTTTTTTCAAACAAGACGATGGTATATACATTTTTTATGTTCTTATAACTGAATTTCCGATTCCGGCCCTGTATCTTCTCCCTCGCCCTTTTGTATTGTCTCAGCAGCAGATCCGCCGAATAGCATGCGCTGCGTTCTCCGGGAAAAGCATAGCCTATTTTCTGGATCTCAATATCCGCAAGTCCACCGTCTTCAAATTCCACTACAATATCTGTAACAAGCAGAGAACCTTCTGCCGCAATCCTCGTACTGTCATTGGGAATTACCTGCTTAATAGTCACTCTTTTTCCCAAAAGAAGTGACAGGAACCGGTTCAGCCTGCCAGGTGAATATTCAGGATTCATGATTTCTTTGAAAAAGGAATCGTATAGTACTTTTACCCCCTTAACTCCTGTACAGAAATCAAGGAATTCTTCCTGCCGTTCCTGCTCCCAGCTGTCAAAAAGCGTACTTAAAGCCATAGAACTGCCAATCTCTTTCAGCACCTCCTTTCTTTCCCTTATGAGCGGGAAATAGTCTTTGAGCCTGTTTGCCATAAGCAATGCCCTCCTTTATTTAGTTTTTCTGTCATCACCTGGTAATTGCTTCGAAAAGGAAGCACAAGAAAGTGAAAGACGGCCCTTGGGCCTGAACAATATGGCAGCTCAGATACCGCCATGTGACGAAATAAGAATAACATATTGCGGGAATTTACGCAACTGTATTTTCATCCAGGCTGCGGATTCAATAGCTGTTCCACAGCCTGAATGGAATATATTTTTATTGATTATCCGCATGAAGAGTAAAAGTGATGAAATCCAGGGCACCTTCTCCTTCGTAACGGAAATATAGATCATGAGGACCATTTGATACGGAAACCATACCTGTGATATCCTGCCATGTGTCCGCTGCAATGTCCACGTTCAGGGTTCCGGCCGGTTTGGTGAGATCCTCCGTAAAGACGGCGATGGTTCCTTTCGCTTTTCCTCTGAGCTTCAGAGTTATTTTCTGCAGGTTATAAAAAGCGAAGCTTTTGTAGCCTGTCATTGTTCCGTCTTTTATGTTGGCAACGTACTGAACCGGCAGGGTATCTCCGCTCATTTCTTTTTCTGCAGCCGGTTCCTTGTCGGGGACATCCTGGGTCAGGTAGGGGAAATGAAGCTGCATTTCCTTCTGTCCGGAGAATACGGCACCGTCTTTGCCTGTCAGCCTGCAGCAGATACAGGCGGGATATGTGCCTTTTCCTTCCAGAGGGCCGTCGTTCAGGCCGCAGGAGGTTACGGGTACCTGCCGGATACTTCCGTCATCGGCTATCTCTATTTTTTCCGCACAGCCCTGTCTGCTGAACTGGGTGCGGTTGCTCTGTCTATGATAAAAAACATACCACTGTCCGTTTATACATTCCATGCCGCCGTGGGTATTTCCCAGGCAGTTCAGCGCTTCTGCGGCGGTTCTTCCGTTCAGGCCCACATCCCCGATATCGATCAGGGTTCCGCCGTACTTGTAATCCCTGTCAGGCTTATCGCTGACAGCATAACACAACTCGTGGCTGAGAACGGAGGAATATACAAAATAATAGGTGTTTCCTATTTTGCGGATAGAGCTTGCCTCAAAAAATTCATGTCCCTCAAAACCAGTCCCTTCACTGTCTGCAATGGATGGCAGCAAAAGCCTGGGTTCCGTTTTCAGGGTAAGCATATCCGGTTCCAGCGTCATTACCTGGGAACCCTGTTTCCCGCCAATATGCTCTTTATGCATAGGGGCGTTGCCGGAATACAGGTAGATTTCTCCGTCATCATCAATGAAAATCCCCGGATCAAACTGGCTCAGGTCATCCTCTCCCTTGCCCAGGACTGTTCCGTCTTTATGGCGTACCAGGCCTAAATATTCATAGCTTCCGGCAGGAGTATCGCATACAGCAACTCCGATCTCAGGCAGAAAATCCAGACAATAATAAAGGTAATATCTTCCATCCGGCCCTTTTACCACATCCGGCGCCCACAGGGCATGGATACCCGGAGGATTCAGGCCATTTCCGAATCTGGATTTTACATCATAAATTCTGGGTATGCTGTTATCCTCCGAAGGATTCTGATTCCTGGGATCCTGGTCTTTCCGAAAAATCACCCCTTCATATTTCCATTCTGTCAAATCCTTTACGTCCGCAGAATAACAAATGTAATCATTCAGGCAGAACATTTCTCCGTCAAACCGGTCATGGCTTCCGTATATATAGACTCTGTCCCCGAATACATGCGGTTCCCCGTCCGGAACATACTCATAGGTCGGTAAATAGGGATTATATACCTGCTTTTTTTCAGCTGCTTCCTTCATCTTCTTCCTCCTGCACTTTATTTTCTGTCATGAAATTTTAGCTTTTTTATTATATCACAATAACTTCCCTATACATATCCCTTATCTGACCAGTCATGTTCCTTTATCCGCTGATATTCTTCCATGGAAATTGTCAGGATCGTGCCGTGCTTAAAGCCATAGGGGAAATCAAAAGAGGCGTCCGATCTGACAAACCGGCCATCTGCAAGACTGTCGGCAACAAAAGGCACGTAGCCCTGTCCTGCTCCGGGTACCCCATAGTAATCCAAAAAAAGGCACCATCTGCCATCCTCCAGCTTTACGGCAGTGGGAGCTTCATACAGCCCGCTTTCCACAGCCTCCATGCTCCGGTCAAAGGCTTCCACCCGTTCGTAAGGCCCTGCTGCATGTTCTGATTTCAGGAGGATGATTTTTTCAGGATTTCCCTCGCTCTTTACAAACATATAATACAGGCCGTTTTCTTCGTAAATGGCAGAATCAATAATACCGCTGTCCTCTTTCCTGTACAAAAGTTCAGGCTTGCTGAATTCGTGAAAATCTTTTGTCCTGCAGAAGTAAATTCCTTTTCTGCCATAATCATTGCAGCTGTGTGAGGAAGACCAGTGAAGGAGGTAATCTTTATTTTCCCTGTCGTAAATGATATCCGGCGCCCAGAGGCAGCCAAAGTTCTCATCACCAATCTTCACAAGCCGCTGTTCGGTCCAGTCTGTCAGGCTGTCCGATTCCCATACGGAAAAACATTTGCTTCCGTTTCGGCCGATTTCCTCCCAGGAGCCGTGGTACTGGTTTCTCATACCGTAGGAAAGGCTGAGATCCGTTGCAAATATATAGAATCTGCCGTTCTCCTCACACCTGGTAATTGTGAAATCCCTGACTCCCTTGTCTCCGTAATAGGTCCAAAGGACCGGATCTCCTCCATTGACCTCCTCCCAGTGGAAGCCGTCCCTGCTCAGTCCGAAATATACCTGTTCTCCGTCAGGGGTGGTCTTTTCTTTAAAATGTACGAATAAATATGCCTGCATTTTTTCCTCCTTTGATATGTGGGGTTTTCTTTTCATTATAAGTTTTTCTGGGGAGAATTGGTATGTTAAATTTTTTAATTTTAGGGTATTATTTATATCTCCTTCAGTCTGAAAACCGTCAGAGAAAATTTGGGGAATTCATACATAAAGCTATCGTTTTCCTTGTAAAACACCGCTTCCTGCGGTGCCACTCTCTCCGGCTCTGCAAAGTCATTTTCCGCCGCCAAATCCGCATGCATGGTATAAACGGTTCCCTGAAGCCTGCTGCTGCACATACCCTTCATGATAATATGTGCGCTTACACCTTGCTCCTGCAGATTTACCACCTTAAGGATAACGGTTTGATCCGCTTCATCACGGCTCGCTCCATAATATAGAGGCTCTGTCACCACCGGTTTGTCCTCTGTTTCAGCGCAAAGCCTGCCGTCTACCCATGCGCGCACCATACGTCCGGACACCTGCAGTTTCAGTGAATATTCCTGTCCTTTGCTGACCCGGATAAGGTTCTGGGTCAAATCGGAACAGAGCCCTCTTATCCTTCTGCTGAGCAAAAGATCATAATTCTGCCAGCCTCCCACCGTCCAGCTGTAATTATTATCTTCATCCTGCCATCCAAAAAAAATCTGAAAGCCCTGAAAGCCATCCAGTTCTTCTGCCCTGCAGCTGATGGTATAGTCCTTCCATTCTGTATCTGCAAGCCAGACAGACGCCTCCTCCTTTTTCAGATGATAGTCTCCGAAGCTTACCTTTTCTCCTGTTTTACTGTTCTCCAGCACAACGTCCCGGAAAATGACCTCTGAATGATACCCCTGCAGCCTGATTCCCCCACATATAGGTTCTTCCTCAATTCCGGGTGCTTCCAGTCCTTCCGTATATATCTCCAGCCTTCTGCTTCCCTGATGATTCATAAAAAGCTTCTGGACATAATAATCAGGACTTCCGTATATCCGGTGGTTATCAAACCACAGCATATCCGGCTTCCAGTTCACATAATCGACATTAGCAAGCATAGGTGCATAACAGGCTAATCCCACAGCCTTTGCATTCCGTTCCAGCCCCAGCATAAAGCTGGCTTCCGCAAGAGCATTATACCATGTGTTTCCCCAGCTGGCGTACTCCCCGAGAAAAACCTTCGGATCCTGCGCGCGGAAGTTATCATATCTGTGATGATTGGCAAGAAACCATATTTTAATTCTACAGTACTACATTATAAATTATGTGCATCCCCCAGTTTTCAACAGTACAATATGTCTTGTATACAAACTGAAATCCATAAAAAGGGATGTCGGTTAATATTGATTTCCCGACTATCCCCTTTTAATGCATTCTTCTTCCCGATATCCATCCACATGAATAATTATTATTTAATTCTATAACGTATTACATTCCAAGATATCGGAGGAAGAACAAAGTTCCTCTGTTTTTTATCAACTTCCAGTAAATGAGGCACTACTCGGAAGGGGTTTTTAAAGGTATTGCCTGCGAATGCCTCTTTTTCATATAATTGTCGAAATTCAATACACTCTGCTTCTTTAAACTCCTGTATGGATAATTCAAAAGGTATATCCTTTTGCTTACTGAAGTTCACAGCAAATACAACAATTTCCTTTTTCTCATCATTATATATTACTGCGCTTTGTATTACGGGAAGTTCCCCATATTTTCCGGCATCCTCTCTTGGTCCTTCTGCCGATTGTTTCAATACAATTCCCTTCCCCAACAGTGCAACATCTCGGAATGGATAAAAAGTTGTCTGCCGAAAACATCCCCCATTAGGATCCACCATAATCATGGAACCAATTACAATCGATTCACATGCTACTTTTACTACATCGCATTTATTAATCATGGTTATCATAAAAGCACCATGAAGAACTGCATCCAATGCAGTTGACGATCTTTTATCATCACAAATTTCTGTCCATTGTGGATATCTTTCTTTTTCAAAATTCTTGCTGCTTAGTATTCCCCATTCGTCAAAACTGATATAAACAGATTTACTACATCTTTTTTTACCCTGTACAAAACGTGATGCCGCCATTATAGTATCAATATAATTACTGATATCTATTGGTAAATGAGCGATATTCTCCAAAGTATCTGTATTCATTGCGTACATTCCCGTATCGGGGTTATATGTATAATATCGATGTAAAGAAATATAGTCTATATCCTCATATGCTTCTTCAAGTACTATTCTGTCCCACTCAGGATAAGTTTTCAGATCAATCTCCGGACTGCAGCTTCCACAAAGAACAAGTTTAATAGATTTATCCATTTTTTTCATCATCCGGGCGGTTTCGACTGCTTTTCTCGCATATTCAACAGGTGTTTTATGCTCGATTTGATGAATGCCATCCATTTCATTACCAAGCCCCCATAACTTAACATTATGTGGATTTTGATATCCATTTTTCCTTCTTTCTACTGCCCATTTGGTATTACCGTCATAATTACAATACTCCAATTCCTCCAAAGCTTCCTCACTGGTTCCAGTACCCAAATTTAGTACCAGCATAGGTTCAATATTTAGCTGTCTGCATAACGTACAAAATTCATCAATACCAACCTGATTGCTTTCTTCCTGTTCCCACGCGAGGTCATATTTTCTTATCCTTTTATCTCTTGGTCCAATACCATCCTTCCAGTGATAACCTGAGACGAAGTTTCCACCCGGATATCTTATAAACGTAGTCCCCAAGTCTCTCAATAAATCCAACACATCTTTTCGAAAACCATTTGCATCTGCCTGAGGATGAGAAGGGTTATAAAGACATCCATATACGATCGTGTGTATATGCTCCAGGAAGGTGCCATATAGTCTCTCATCCACTTTACCTACAGTAAAAGCCGGATTAACAATTATTTTTTGCTTTATTCCTTTTTCCATATAATCTTATCCTCATTGCATTCTCTGATTACATCTAACTCTTCAGCATCATAAGGAGTAAAATCTGCATGATATAAATCATGCATCCAAAGCGAAGTATCAATTCCTGGATAATCTTTTATAAAATCCCAAACAATATTGAATTGAGTTTTCCCATTTACCAGCCCAAAGAAATAACTTCCTATTTTCTCTTTTTTCCATAAAGGAAGATGGGTTTGTATTAAACTTCTAAAAGGTCTGTGCATCCATTCCGTATTGATAAGTGGTCTGTTAAACTGCCTTAAAAAAGTAATAAGCTGTCTGGCATGTGTATAATCACCATAAAAATGAAAAGTAATTATATCAGATAATTCTATATTTTCCCGATCAACTTCTCCATAAATCTTTGGATGATGAAGCCATTCATAATAATTTTTTCCATCCGTCTGCGCCCCCCACATTTCTATTGTCAATGGCTGCTTTACATCCTCCTCCCTAAACCAGCCAATAACTTTACGCGCCATTGGCATCGACATTGCATCTCGTCCGGAATTTCCCAACTCATTCCATATATTCCAGATAATAATCCTGTCATCCTGACCATAAACCCTTGCCAATTCCCGAATATATTCTTCAACAACAGGCTCCATATCTGTTTCATCAGTAATATTATAACCAATGGAATCTCCACTCTGCGTATCCACATCAAAAGAATTCAAAGAAGAGCCACCGAAAAAACCTTCCTCTGGTTCTGGCTGGATCCCAAGAACCGGCTTTTTATAAAAAGCTTTTGCCACAGTACAATCATTAAATAAAACCGGCATTAATGTCATTCCATAAGAATCCAAAAGCGATATAAATTCTTCAAGATTTTTCATAAATGAATCATGTTGTTCTTTCCAAAGATAAAAAGGCAAAAAAACTCTGACACTATTCAATTTTAATGAAGCAGCAAGTGCAATCTCCTTTGCAGCTTCGTTAAAAGCATTCCTATGATCATATTCCTGAAGCAGCCATAAGATTCCTCCCGTAGAGGTACTCGGTACAAAGTTAAATCCTGATATCCACTCATGATTTTTATACCATTTCCATATTTCTTCTTCTGTCCATTTTCTTTTCATTCATTCCCCTCCTATTCTTTAACTGATCCTAAAGTAATTCCTGTTACAAAATATTTTTGAAGAAATGGATAAATTAATAAAATTGGTATTGTAGAAACAACAATTTTAGATGCATTGAATGTTCTTTGGGACATTCTGTCGGCAAGCTGTTCTGCAGAAAGTCCCGATTGAGTAATATCTGATATTCTAATAACCAATGACTGTATATAAGTCTGTAAAGGCATCTTCTCCGGAGTATTCATTAACAACATCCCATCAAAGAAGCTGTTCCAATGATTTACAATACTAAATAGCGACACTGTTGCTATAGCTGGCTTTGCCAACGGAATATATATCTGGACAAGCATTCCCAAAGGTCCTATACCATCTAACTGAGCAGATTCTTTAATTGCTTTTGGAATATTTCTAAAAAAGTTGATAACCAGAATTACATTAAATACGGGTACAGCTCCCGGCAGAACAAGTGCCCAAATACTATCCAGCATTCCAAGACTTCTTATCACAAAATACCATGGAACCACACCACCATTAAATAGCATGGTAAAAATTAATAGCCACATATACCTGTCTCTGGATGGAAATTGTCTTACCTCCAACGAAAGCGGATAAGCCATTAATACAGTCAGAACCATATTTATAATCACCCCTAAAAATACTCTTTTCACAGACATCCAGAAAGATAAAAAAAATCTGTTTTCCTGAAGTAAATATTTATATGAATCCAAAGTAAAATCAACTGGCCATAGAGATACTTTCCCAGCAATCGCTGCTTCCTTTCCACTAAAGGAAAGTGCCAATACATTTATTAGAGGCAATATACAGATAACAAAAATACAAACACATATTATTAATACTAAAGTGTCAACAATACGATTTTCCAATGAATTATAGTGTTTTTTCATATATATCTCCTAAAAAATCCGGTAATTGGCAAATTTGTCAGCCATTTTATAGGATGTAAATATTAAAATAAAACTGACCACAGATTTCATCAGCCCTACAGCTGTAGCCAGTGAAAATTGTGCATTTAGGAACCCCATCCGATATACATATGTATCAATTATATCCCCCGTTCTGTAAACAATAGGGCTATATAGATTATATATCTGATCAAATCCGGCGTTCAATATATTTGCAATATTAAGAGTTGCTACTAAAACAATTGTCTGACGGATTCCAGGTAATGTTATATGCCATATTTTCTTTAAACGACCTGCACCATCCATTTCTGCTGCTTCATACAATTCCGTATTAATACCAGCCAAAGCAGCAATAAAAATAACCGCATTATATCCAAATTCTTTCCATACTTCACTTAATATTACCACTGGCTGAAATGTTGCATTACTTCCTAAAAAAACGATAGGTTCTTTTATTATTCCCGTACCTGCTAAAATCTGATTAATAATTCCTCCAGAGTCCAGCATATCTCTAAATATAGTTGCCAGAATAACCCATGATAGAAAATGTGGAAGATAAGCAACTGTTTGCACTACTTTTTTTGCCTTTACCATTTGTAATTCATTAAGAAGAATAGCAAAAACAATTGAAGCGAGCAGCGTTAATACGATTTTCCCTACTGCAATAACAAGCGTATTTCTGAATATTAATATAGTGTCTGGTAGCTGAAACATATACTTGAAATTATCAAATCCTACCCATTCTGAACCGCGAATCCCCATTGTGGGAACAAAATCCTGAAAAGCAATAATTATTCCCATCATAGGTACTATTGAAAATATAAACAGACAAACAGTACCTGGAAGCAACATAAGATGATAGGGCAACGTATTAATTTTTCTTTTTTGCATTTTTTTATTTTTCCGCATAAAATCCTCCAGGTCCATCCAATTTTAGATAAAGCATCTGCCAAATCACAGTTTACTTATAGTGCACTGTGATTTGCAGATGCACATTGTTTACTTAACCCATTTCATAGTTAATACGCATTACTTGGATGATACCATTTCCTGTAATTCTGCGGTAATTTCATCACCTCCCAATGATTTCCACTGTTCTACAAATTTATCAAATTCATCTATTGGCTTTTCTCCGAGTATAATCTGAAGAAAAGTCTCATCTTCAAGTTTTTCCAGCGTTGCCCATTTCTTGTCCATAGTTTCAGCCTTTGCATATGTAGATGCATAAACACGGTTCATATGATCTTCAGCCTGCACAATGGCATCAGCTCCCCTGTACCAGCAATAACCGTTCGCCTGCGTTTGCTGAGCCGCCTGCTGAACACCATTCTCCTGAACATATTCCCAAGAATCATACATAGATTGTAGACCTTTCGTTAAATCATCGTAAGAGGCCTCACCATCAATTACTGAATTAACTCCAATCGCAATTTTTTCTTTATCATCATATGTCGTCATAAGTACGGCAAAAGGAAACATTGTCCAACTGGAGTACGAATCTTCTTTCGGCTTCGTAATTTCCAAATCTCCGGAATCTACTCGTCTCTGCATATTCAGTGTTTTTATAACAGCTTCCAAATTCTGATAATCTTTTCTCACTACCAAATATGTCGTACTTGGATTCATCATATGTACATTGTAAATACCATTATCATCCAGAGGCACCGCATAGATATTCCATTTCACACTATCATCCGTTTTCCACATATCAGATAAAGGCCATTGCAAATTCCACCATGAACCGAAGAAGATTCCTCCTTTTCCACTTGTAACCAACTCATTACATTGGTCGGAATCTTTTACCGCAAAATCTCTGTCAATTATCCCATCAGCTACTAATTTTGCAATATTTTCAAGGGCAGTCTTAGTTTCTGGTTTTATAGATCCATACATTACATTTCCATTATCATCTGTTACCCACATTTCCGGATATGAATTATACAACGCAAATAGTGCATCTAATCCATACATATTATTTCCAACACTAACAATAGACTTGGATGCTACTAAACCTAAAGAACCTTTTTTTTCCTGAAAAAGTTTCACAATATTACATATATCATCCAATGTCTTTGGATCCTCTATACCCAGTTCTTCCATCCAGTCACCTCTTACATAGAGAAGAGGAATTCCGTCTGCACCAGGATTAATATTAGGCATAGCCATAAGTTTTCCATCAAATGTTGCACTATCCAAGGCTATTCCATTTGTTGTAGCATATGCCTCTCTTAGTTGTTCGGAGGCATAAGTATTATAAGCATCCGTTAAATCTGCAACTAATCCTGCTTTTACCAGCTGTCTCATCTGAGGTTCAGTGACTGTCATAACATCGGGCAAATCTCCTGTTGATATTACTAATGCTGATTTCTGATTATATGCATCGGCTCCTACCGCTGTCCATGCATATTCATAGTCAATATTTAGCTGTTCTTCAAACCATCTTAGTACATAATTATCGCCAGATGTATCCCCATTTTCATAGGAGTCTGAAGAATTTTCACTTTTTCCAATATTTATTGTGACCTTCTCCTTTAATGGCTTAAACCCATCATCATCTTCATCACGTACATATGACTGTTGTGTTTTTGTTTCTCCATCTGACTTATTTTGATTCTGTTCTGAATTGTTTGAAGCTCCACAGCCAATCATCGACATAATCAATGTACCTGTAAGTAATACTGCTACAATCTTTTTCCTCATATTCACTCTCTCCTTGTGCAGTGTTTTTAACTACAAATTAATTGTACAATGATTATCTATAATAACATATGGAATTATGTTCCTAGTTTGGTAATATTTTTTCTAAAATACTTTTTCTGTATTTACTTGGTGATGTACCTGTATTTTTTTTAAAAGCTTTAATAAAATAAAAGTAATCATTATATCCAACTTTTTCCGCAATTTCTTCAATTGAAAGTTTATCATCTAAAAGTAATTCTTTCGCTTTCTGAATACGCTTTCCTATTAAGTATTCTGAAAAAGGCATCCCCAACTCCTTTTTTAAAATATTACTCAAGTATCCTCTGCTTACACCAAATTCTTCTGCCAGTTCTCCTAATGCAATAGTGTTATCAATACTTTCACTTTTTACTTTCATTACTATTGAATATAATAAACTATTTGTTACATACCCCTCCTCCTGAAAACTATTCTCCACCTCTTGCTTAACATACTCAAAGAATTTTTCAATTCCGCTAAATTGTATATCGATCTGATAATAGTTAAAATATTCAAAAGCTGCTCCTTCTGTATTCAGCTTAATTGCAAGTTGATTATATAGCAAAGCAAGCTGATCTATATAAACTCTTCCCTCTTTCATTTCTTTTTCTAATTCATGAAACAATATTCTCAATTGATTAATATTTTTATCTTCTAGCGCCTGATTCATATAACATAAATATTCTTTCAGTTTTTTTCTACCTATTTCTCTGTTTTTAGAAAAATCCATCTCCCCATGTCCATAACAAAAATCCTCAGTACATAAAGCAATATTGGATTCTTCCATTAATTCAATTAGATTATCTCCATTATAAGACTTACCGCTGAATCCAATTGCCCTGATACCAGGAAAAATATCCCTTATTAATTTTAGAACACCTTTTTGTTTAAGTTTTTCAGGATACTTTAGAAAAACTACGATTCTATTTTTTTCACGAGAAAGAGTAAAATAAAAAAAATGATTTTGCTCCATTAAACCATTTTTCTCTCCATCCCATTCTTCTTCAAGTAAAAGAGACATACATTGATAGACCAACTGCAGAGATTCATCTCCAGAATCCGATTTCCTATAAAAACAGTCTGCTTGAACATTAAATACTTTCTCTAAATACAATAATTTACTATCGTCATCCTGTTCTTTATACAATCTGTCTAATACTGCATCCAAAACACTCTTCAAACGGTTTTCGTCAATAGGCTTCAACAAATAATCCAACGCACCTAAATGAATTGCTTTTTGTACATAATCAAATTCCGCATATCCGCTTAAAAATATCACTTTGCTGTCAATTTCACATGCATTCATCTTTTCCATAAGTTCCAAACCATCCATACCTGGCATACGGATATCTGTTATTAATACATCTGGCTGAAGTTCGACTAACATTTCAAGTGCTTCTATTCCATTTTCAGCCATTCCTACTACTTGAAATGGAAGATTTATTTTTTCCAACAATTGCTTTATCCCCAATAAAACCCATCTCTCATCATCTGCAATTAGTATTTTATACATAAGCTCTCCTTTTACACCGTTTCTGCAAATCCTATTACTACCTTAGTTCCCTTTCCTCTTTCACTTGTAATAAATAATTCCATGTTATCATCATATGTCAGCTTTAGACGTTGATATATATTTACTAATCCTATACTTTGACTACCATTCTCTTTACCAATTTCATCATCTCTCATAGAATTGTATATTTCCTGTAAACGCTGTCCGTTCATACCGAATCCATTGTCCTCTACACTTAGATAAATCCACTCCCTTTTTGTTTTACCATTTACTTTGTATATTTTTATCCATACTTTTCCACCATTTATCATCGGTTCTAATCCATGAAATACTGCATTTTCCACTAATGGCTGAAGAATAAGTCTAACCATTTTCTTTTCCAGAAGTGTATTATCTATTTCCAGTTCGATTCTTATTTTTGAAAATCTGCATTCTATTATTTTTGAATATTCCTGAATATAATTTAGTTCGTCTTTGATACATACTATATTTTCACCCTTAACTGCATACCTTAAAACATTAGATAAAGCTACTGTCAGCTCTGAAACATTCTCACATCCCTGATACATAGCCATTGCCCTTATACATTCCAGAGTATTATATAAAAAATGAGGATTTATCTGATTTCTATATGCAAGTATTTCCATCTGTTTCTTAGCCAACTGTGTTTCATATATTTTCTTTTGAGAATCTTGAATTTCTCGGTTCATTGTATCTCTTTCATCCAACATCCTATTTAAATTTCTGGCCAATGTTCCTATTTCATTTCTACTTTTATAATCCATTCTTTCATCAGTATGTGTAGAATTCCTCTTTACAAATAAATCTATCTGATGAAGAGGATTAATAACAGCCTTATAACAGAAATAAACCAATAAAACTAAAATTCCAATAGAAAAAATATATAACATTTTCATTTCTTTATTTAGAAAATCAAGCCCCTGAAGAAGTTCTGTTATTGGAACATAACTAATAATAGTCCATCCATTTCTGTCTATTTTCATTTCAGAAACATAGTATCTGTCTTTTATTTTTTCTAAATTCTGGAGGAAATCCTGATCTTTTTTTGCTATAGAATTCTGAGCCAGTAAATTTAATTCTTTATCTATAACGTATAAATATGTATGATCAGTAATTCTAACTTCATTTAAAAAATCCGTTATATTTTCTACGGACAAGTAAAATACACAGATCCCTAACTTGGTAAAATACTGAACATTTTTCAAATCATATATAGGATAATAGATTGCATACTTTACATTATCTCCATCATCAGACAAAATTTGTTCGGAATATACAATAGTGTTAATATCTTCTGGTGACACTGTCGATGTATATTTTTTCCCTACTCCTAACAGTTTATTTCCTTCCATATTATATAACTCAATTCCTGATATATAATCATCCGTTATAAGAGTATTAATAAGCACATCCTTTAAATCATCCTGCATAAGGGGGCGTTTTTCTTCTTCCTTATAGTAAGCATATACAACAGGATTATAGGCAACACTTGACATTAAATTTTGCATTGAGATAAACATTTCATCCATTTTCCCAATTAATTGTGTTAAAACATTTTCATTTAACTGCAGCGTATTATTTCTGGTTATTTTTTTCGCATTATATTGATTCATAGTAAATACTGTTGTAACAATAAGCAAAAGCAGCAAAATGAAAGAAAGAAATTGTATAAATAAGTTTTCTCTGATTTTTTTCATAATATTTCCGGACAACTTCTTATCCGTTCCTCCCCTCTCCTGTTAAATCACAATAAATATTTATTTGATTATAATCTATATAAAATACCTTTTCAAACTAACACTATTAATTAATTTACATCTGCAATAATAAATAAAATTTGTCGTATTCGGTGAGCGCATTCATCGACATCAAAAGATTATAATCGCGATATAGAAGCCGTAATCGGATCTTACGGCATATATAATGTGACAAAATTAATTTACCTTTTAAAAAGTATGTAACTATGCAAAAGATATACATTATGAAGAATACAGAAAAGCTAAATTAGAATCATTATACCCAATCAGATACCGTTTTTCCGTATCCAGTTTGAATGCCTTCTAATTGGTTATTTCATACTATGACAAGGACAAGCACTATTGAAAACGGTTGCCAATTTACACTATACTTAAAATCAGTCATACATTCTCTCTTCATCCTCAGGTGATCTATTCAACATTATAATCATATTTGATGGATTTCGGGTTAATAGAATGACTAATAGAAAACCATGCAACTGTGATGACAAAATTTACAGCTTTTAAAAACAACTTATTCGTTGCCATGAACTTTGATAATAATGGAATGCCATATCGTGTCATCACTAAGAACCCAAAACAATCTAATGACATTCTTTCAGACAGAATTAAATAATCCGAAACAAATGGGTATTTGAGAAATATTGAAATCATTAATATTCCGGATATGAATATACTTAATATACTTGTCGATAAGGATGTCAATGTGTGAAGCATTGAACCAGGACAGGGGATTATATATCGCGACGCAGATGAAATACCTTATTTTGGTTATGACAAACTTTTCACTTCTTGATATGGAGAGCTATAAAGAGTATGGTGATGTTGTTGACAGATACGAAACAGTAAAAATATGTGTAAAATAATCTTGATTTGTATATATGGCGCCTTTGAAATATCAAATGCAGTTAAGGAACTCAGCAAAGAGTAGACTACAGCATTTTCCATAGTGTATTCTCACAAAAAACGAACTGTTTACTATTGAAATAATATTTATTGTGAACACAAAAAATTTGCTATCCAAAAGTATGCAAAATAAAAAACAGCGGAACTCCCCACAAAAGGGCTTTTCCACTGTTTCAATCATAATAGCGAGAGGGGGACTTGAACCCTCGACACCACGGGTATGAACCGTGTGCTCTAGCCAGCTGAGCTATCTCGCCAAATTATATGGGACCTATAGGGCTCGAACCTATGACCCTCTGCTTGTAAGGCAGATGCTCTCCCAGCTGAGCTAAGATCCCATAATCAAACAAGTTTTGAAGTGCTTTAATACCGCACCCGCAACCTGCTTGATTAGTATACAAAAAATGGGACAACTTGTCAACAACTTTTTTTAAATTTTTTCCGCTTCTTTTTTATCCTTCAGACACTACTTTTTCCTTGCGAAAACCTTTGTTCCAAAAGGCGGCAGTTCCAGTTCTCCCTGCACTTCTTTTCCTTCAAATAAATCCAGAAAGCTTTCCTTCAGGCAGATTTCCGCCGCTTCCTCCAAATAATTCAGCACAAAGAAATACTGGCTTCCGTCCTGTGCCTCCCTGACCATCAGCTCGCATCCTTCCGGAAGGGCAATTATATCCTGATAGGGCTGTGCCGCTCCCAGCTTTTCCAGAAATACCTGGGCGGTGTGTTCATTAAAAGCGCCTCCGAAATAATAAACCCTTCCCTTCCCTTTTTCATTGCTGATAAGGGCCGGTGTCCCCGCATAGTAGCTGGAAACATATCTGGCCTCCACTTTGGCCTGTTCCGTAAGGGGTTCCAGCAAATCATTGAAAATACTGGCTTCTATCTGCACGCCGTCCCAATCCGCGTAAACGGTTCCTTCTGCCGGCGAAACAAATGTATATTCCGGTATATCGGTTCCCGCAAGAGGCTGCAGCAGGCCGGGGAGCTTACTCATCACACACTTTCCGTTTTCCTGCTTATAGCCGGTGCGGCAGCCCAGCACAAGGCAGCCGCCCTGCTCCACATAAGCGGTAAGCTTATCCGCCGTTTCCTGAGTCACAATTGTTGCATGAGGATAGAACAGGATTTTATACGGGAACAAATCCTCCGCCCGCATATGATCCAGATAGCAGAAATCAAAGGGTGTATGGGTTTTCTGACAGGCGGCGAACAATCCTTTGCTGCTTTCCCTGTCCACCCTCTGGTGCCATCTGTCCAGACCGGCATCCCAGATGTTATCATAGTCCTTCACAATCCCAACCTCTGCCCGGTAATGTGTGCCGGTTACAGGGGCGAGCGCGCCGACCTTTTTATGAATCTCCTTTACTTCCGCAAGACGTCTGTTATCCCTGCCTGAATAATCCAGGATACCGTGCCAGTAAATCTCCGTTCCCACGGTACAGGTACGCCAGCGGAAATAGCTCACATAGTCGGCTCCATGGCCGATGCTCTGCATGGTCCACAGGGTCATCTGTCCGGGCTTGGGCGTAGGGGCTTCCATGCGGGTATTCCATCCGTTGGCTCCGGACTGCTGCTCCATGATTCCAAAAACAGGGGATATCGCCCTGGCCTCCGCCAGATTCCTGCTCCATTTTCTGTCCCTCATTTTCCCTTCTCCCGGTTCATAGTCGTCCAGGCAGTATGCGAAATTAGGATATGAGTCATAGGTAATGAAATCCAAACTTTCCTCTGTCATACGATGGTTATCCAGATTTCCGAAGAGTCCGTTTGTGGTGATAAAATCGCCTGGCTTTACGTATTTTTTCAGGATATCGCTCTGCATCCCGGCAAACCGGCAGGCGCTGTCGGACACGAAGCGGACATAATCCAGCACTTCATGGGGATTGGTTGAATTACTGGGTGTAGGGCGGGGAACATAGATTTCCTCCCAGTCCGTATAGGTCTGGTTCCAGAAAACAGTGCCCCACGCTTCATTCAGCGCATCCAGAGTGTCATACTTTTTCTTCAGGAACACGCGGAAGGCGGCGGAATCGCTCTCCGAATAAAACTCGCTCGTTTCACAGTTCAGTTCATTGTCGATCTGCCAGCCTATAATGCTGGGATGGGATGCATAATGGGATGCGGATTTCTCCACAATCCTTTTTACAAGCTCCTGGTATTTAGGGGAATTGTAGTTATAGTGGCGTCTGCAGCCATGGCGGTAGAGGACGCCGTTTATGTTTGCATTGAGCACCTCCGGATATTTGTTGGTTAGCCAGGCCGGCGGGGTCGCGCTGGGTGTACAGAAAATGACCTTCATTCCGGCCTTTTCCGCCTTTTCAAGGAACCGGTCGAAAAATTCATAGGTGAATTCCCCCTCCCTGGGTTCGATCTTGCTCCAGGCGAACTCGGCAATACGGATTACCTCGATTCCGCTTGCCAGCATACGCTGCAGATCCTCTTCCCACATTTCCTCCGGCCAGTGCTCAGGATAATAGCAGGTTCCCAATGTTATTTTGTCCAGTTTCATACTTCGTTCCATTTTTCCAATCCTCCTCTGATTCGAAATCCTTTGTTTCTGCTTTTATTCCAGTTTTCTTACGGAATCTCCCTTTATCAGCTTTATAGGGGAGCCTGATACATATTTCACCTTTTTCCCTTCCAGCATGTCCAGCAGGGTATCCACACATCTGGCTCCCTGCTTCTCCGGAAACAGGCCTACGGAAGTAAGGCAGGGATCCCTGTATTTTCTCGCCGAACTGCCGTCAATGCCGATCAGGGAAATATCCCGGGGCACCTGTATCCCCAGCGCATGAAATCTTTTGCACATCCCCAGGGCGAATTCATCATTAAAGGCCACAACTGCCGTGGCATCGATTTTCCTCTCCGCAAACAGCTGGGCCGCCAGCTCTCCTTTTCCGAAAAAATCTTCTTCGGGCAGATACATACCGCTTTCCCGATCCTCGTCTTCCTGAAAAGCAAGAATACGGGGATCCTCCGGAAGTTCTTCCCGGTGTATGCCGATATAGTAATCTTTGATCCGGTTCCCATATACTTCTTCCATCAGAGAACAGAAGGCCAGGCGCCTTACGTCCATAGTCCGGAAAGGATAAGGCATAGCCAGGGCCAGACGTTTGTGCCCGTTCGCTCTGAGCTCCCTGACGGCAAGCTCCATCACTTTTTCCATATCGATTTCTACACGGGGGACCGCACGGGAAAAACGGGCGGGGTTCCCATAGGAAGCAGCTATGACAGGGAGCCTGTAATTCCTGCCCACCGTATCCAGGTAGTGCTGGGTGACTACCTCATTCGGCATGATGATGCCGTCTATCATGGCATCGCGGATTTTCTCAAAGTCCATGCTGCCGTTGAAGACCATCATATAATCCCGCTTCCTTGCGGCTTCCACCATTCCCTGATACATATCGATATAAAAGGAATTCCGCAGATCCTTACAGAAAAAAAGGAGCTGCTTTGTTCGGCGCTTCTGCAGCGCCTCCGCGACAGGATGGGGGTAATAGCCAAGCTTATCCGCCACTTCCAGTATTCTTTTTTTCTTTTCCGCTTCCACGTATCCGCTGTTGTTCATGGCCCTGGATACTACAGATACCGATACGCCTGCTTTTTCGGCTACTTCTTTTCTGGTGACCATTTTTCCTCCCTCCTTGCGGCATTTCCCGGAAACCATATGGAATTCCCTTTTGCGTTTCCTTTAAAAATATCTTAACTTTTCCCTGGTATACTTTCAATAGCGGAATATATGGACGCGCGTCCACATATTGTCAAAGATGGGGAGACAGCCCATTTATCCGTTTGGACTGTCTCCCGGAATTTATTTGTTTCCTGCTGTTTTGTTTATTACTTTCCTGTCAAAGCATCATAGTTCGTCTTTGCCGTTTCCCAGGCATCTTTATAATACGCGGTCACTTCATCATACCCCATATTTTTCAGTTCCGCCTGGATTTCCGCAAATTTCTGGTCGTACTCTTCTCTTGTTTGTGAGAATACCATGGCAGGAACCGCCTGCTGCAGATAATCGCTGATCTTTGTTACGCTTCTCTGGATATTCGTAGGATTTTCGGCAGGCATCAAATTGATATAGCCTTCATGGATGGTGGACTGGTTTTCTCTTTTGGTGCCCACTTCCAGAGGTACATCCACTCCGTAGAAATCACAATAATCTTTGTCTGCTTCCGTCATGTTTTCTTCCACAAATTCCTTGTTTAAGCGTATATCAATATAGTCGCCCTTATTCGCTTCACTCACCGCAAGGGCGTCATAATCCTGGCCTACCAGGCCCAGATACCGGTTTGCTCCCTGCTCCAGCAGGTAATCCGGATTTTCCTTCATTTTCTGTTTGCAGTCTTCTGTAAATACGGCAACGCCGTTTTCGTCATAATCCCATGTAATGCCTTTCGGACCGTTCATTATGGATCTTGCGCCGTCTTCAGAAAATACAAAGTCAAACAGGCGCATAATGCCCTTCAGTTTTGTTTCATCGCATTTGGAAGAAACAACAAACGTTCTTGCTGCCATACCGAATTCGGAGGCTCTGGAAATCCAGGCAGGGAATTCTGCCGTATCCGCCCAGGGAATGTCCACATATTTGTCAGTACCTCCGTTTTTGTTCAGTTCTGCATTGCCGGCGTCAAAATCCCATTCCATAGAGCTGAAGAAAACCTGCCCTTCACTTATTTTCTGGCTGTAATCTTCGTTTTTCTGTGTATAGGTTTCCGGATCCAGAATTCCCATCTGATTCGCCTTAAAATACATATCTGCTGTAATCCAGTACATATGGTTTTCATTATACAGATCGATATATTCCAAATCAGGTATGCTGAAAGAGCTTAAATCATTCAGTCCGTATTGTGCACAATATTTCCAAATAATGGGATCCGAAAGAGTATTATTCAGGCCCCAGTCATTAAACCTGGAAATCCCATAAGTTTTTTTGCCTGATTCTGTTTGGGGATGTTTTTCCTGAATCGTTTTCAGCAGATTAAGGAAATCATCAATAGAATTAATTTCCGGGCTGCCGGCTTCTTTATACCATTCCCAGCGGATAAAATTACCATATCTGGAGGTGGCTAACGGAGAAGGCTGACTCTTGCCTCTGGCGCATATAGCATACATTTTGTTTTCTCCATTGCTTAAGTAGCCTTTGCTGTAATTTACCATTTCAGAAAAGCCTTCTGCCATGCTGGGAGCATACTGAAGATAATCATCCAGGCTCTGCACCGCGCCGGCCTGAATCAGCGGAGTGATATACTGAAGTCCCATACGGTTTACATCATACAAATCACCGCTCGCCGCCATAGCCTGCTGCTTCTCATTGCTGAAAAGCACAACATTCAATGTAACCCCTGTCTGTTCCTTAATATACTGGGCCACAGGATCCTCCTGGATTCCTGCCGTCATCGGATTCTCTCCGGCGGAATCCATGAAAATATCAATCGTAACCTCTTCTTTTTCATCGGTTCCGGCCTGATCTCCTTCCGACTGTACCGCTCCTGTCTCCGCAGGCGTTCCCCCGCTGTTGGCGCTGCTGCTTCCGCTGTCTCCACAGGCCGTCAGACCGAAGGCAAGAACCGCCGCCATAACTGCCGCTGCCATACGTTTACCGCTTTTTCCTAATCTCTTTTTCATGAGACCCTCCTTTTTTTCTGTTACAGGTGTTCCTCCGGGAAACCTGAATTTTCATTACCCCTTCACAGCTCCGATCATAATTCCGTTGATAAAATATTTCTGCATAAAAGGATACACTATCAGGATGGGAACTGTAACCACCATGGTAATTGTCATCCTCAGAGTAAATGGACTGATTGCCGCTCCTGAAACCGCACTCGCACCTCCTGTTCTGGCCATACTCGCAACATTCGTGGCCTGGTTCAGATACTCAAGCAATGTCATCTGCAGGGTTTTCAGATTCATATTATTTACCAGCAGCAGATTATCCGTCCATGAATTCCATTGGCCTACGGCGGTGAATACAATGATTGCAGCCAGCACCGGCTTGCAGATAGGCATGACAATTCTCCAGTATATAGTAAAATAACCCGCGCCGTCTATCATTGCCGATTCTTCAATTCCCCCTGTGATGGACTCCATATAGGTCTTTATCAGTATCATGCTGTAAGCGGATACCGCAGTAGGCAGTATGTATACAAGGAAGCTGTCCTTTAAGCCTATTGTCCTCATTGTCAGATACCAGGGAATCAATCCGGCATTGATATACATGGAGACAATCGCTATGGAGTAAAATATTTTTCTGCAGGGAAGCTCGTTTTTCGTCAGGGTATAGGCCAATATACTCGTAAAAAACAGAGTCACCGCCGTTCCTGCAAAGGTTCTGGCTATGGACACCAGAAAAGCATTCATGATACCGTTTAATTTGAAAACCTGCACATAATTGGCCAGGGTAGGCTCCAGCGGATACCAGGTTATCATACTTCTTTTCACCGCATCCGGACTGCTTATGGACGCAATAAATATGTAATAAAAAGGATAAATACAGCTGATAAGCATCAGTGTAAACAAAAGGACCATTACAGCCTGAAATACCAATTCTTTTCCGGGAAGCTTCTTTTTATTCATCCGAACACCTCTTTCATCCGTTGAAACGGACCCTCATTTCTTCTTTATCTATAATATTGACTGTCCCAGCGTCTTTTTAGAAAGCTTGTTCACACCGAATACAAGAACCACGCTGATAAAGGTCTTTATCATGCTCACCGCCGTAGATGCAGGAATATCATTATTCAGCATTCCTATCCGGTACACATAATAATCAAGCACTTCAATATTTTTCTGTATCATGGGATTGACAAATACATAGTACTGCTCAAACCCATTATTCAGTATCGCCCCTACCGAAATGATCAGAAGCGTGATAAAGGTAGGCAGAATACCCGGAATTGTGATATGCAGAATCTTCTGCCAACGTCCCGCTCCATCCACCGCCGCGGCGTCATACAGCTGGGAATCGATTCCCGTAACCGCCGCGAAGAAAATAATGGAATTATAACCCACGGTTTTCCAGATATTTGTCAGTACCATAAAAAGCTTTGCCGTTCCCGGATTCGTCAGCAGTGTCACCGTGGAATCCCGGTTCCCCGACAGTCCGCGGACAAGCGTGGTAAGCAGGCCGTCGTTGGAAAACAGAGAAAACATAATGGAATAAATAATAATCCAGCTGATGAAATTAGGTATGGTAATCGCCGTCTGCACGGTTTTCTTGAATTTCTTTCCCCGGACCTCCGAAAGCAGAATGGCAATCATCCCTGCCAGCGGCAGCCCCAGCAGTCCCAGGATACTGATTATCAGCGTGTTTAAAATCACTGTTATTATGTAAGGATCCCCGAACGCATAAATAAAATTGTCCAGCCCCACAAATTCACATTTGGAAAGCTTGTAGCCGATTCTGTAATCAAAAAAAGAATATATCCATCCTGATATGGGAAAATAGGAAAATACAAGAATAAACAAAACCGATGGAATTGTCATACACAATAATGTTATTTTCCCCTTTGTCAAATGAGTTTTCCTCACCTTTGTACCCATTCCCTGTCCTCCTCCTTATTTCACTGCATTTCGGAATTCCTTATGGCCGTTTCGTTTCTAAGGTCATTATTGCATGCATTTTGTATATGTTCTATTTCAAAAAACATAGGATTGATTATAAAAAACATAACATTTCACATGTAAACCTTATTTTTTTACAGCATAATATCTAAGGTGATATCCTTTCTGTAACGCAATCTATGGTTTTTATAATTCAATTTTTCAGGAACAAATGATACTATTTAAATTGAAATAACAGACTGCAGATCACAGTACAGACAGCAGATGGGGGAATTATGCAGAAAGAAAAAAAGACCTTTCACAAAATGCATTTTATATCCAATGTATATCGCTTTATTATTTTTCTCATCCTTCTTATCGTAACCATGCTGATCCTGATCATTAACTACAATTTTTCCAGGCAGAACCATCAATATACCCTGGACTACAATATGTCTGCCGTGAAAGGGCTGAAGGAACTTATTGCGGATCAGGAACATTTCTTTCTCCAGCAGCTGAACAATACCTATGAATCCTATTATGCCTATAAGGAAGGGCTTTTTTCCTGCCTGAATTCCTCCCGGCATGAGTCCTTCCCCTACCGGCAGAATATTTACCGTTTTTTGAACGAATCCTTTCCGCCTAATTCCGAAATGAGCTCTCTTACCATATACGCGGCAAGTGATAATCAGATATATTCCGTTACCAAGCAGGTACGCAAGAATTTTTCAGCCTCGCTTCCCGAATTTTCACCGCTGATCGAATGCTATGAGAACCCCTTCACCGTCCTTCGGGTAATGCCTTCGCAGTCCTCCCGGATTCTGGAAACCTCACGGGGCTACAGCTTCATTTACTGCCTCCGCGACGTTATCACCAAAGTCAATATCGGGGCGATCCAGGCGGACTACAGTGTATCGGAGGTTCAAAAATTCCTGTCCTCCAACTATCCCGGCGTAAAAGGGGATTTTCTTGTCATTGATTTGGATGGCAATGTTCTGTTCGATACCTCCGGTTCCTGGTATGATGCCCCCTTTCCCTGGGCAGAACAGTTTATTTCCTGCAAAAAGATGGACAACGTACTTGTGACTCTGGATCATGAAAAATATTACGTAAACATGGAAGCTCATTCCTATCCCAACATCCGGGTCATCGGCCTGGTATCCCAAAAAACACTGTCCGCCGATATACGCAAAAATATTGCCCTGATGCTGCTGGCTACAGGAAGCGTGACCGCCCTGACCTGTATCGGTATTTACCTTTATTTAAACAGCAGCTCCCGGCAGCTTAACCTGATATACCTCACCATGCTCCGGATACAGAACGGGGAGCTTGATTCTTATATTCCCGTTGATAATAAACATAAAAATGAACTGGTTGACATCTCCGTCTCCTTCAATGACATGCTCCGTAATCTCAACCTGTATATCGATAAGGTATATAAAACCGAGATAGAAAACCAGCGCTACAAGCTGAAAGCCCTGCAGTCCCAGATAAATCCCCATTTTCTTTACAATACGCTGGAGGCCATCCGGATGAAAGCCGTCCTTCAGGAGGAACCGGAGATTGGGGAAATGATATATATCCTTTCCAAGATTTTCAGGAATTCCATAAAAAATGAAAGCATACTTCCTGTCCGCCAGGAAATTGAAAACTGCAAAAATTACCTCCGTTTATGTGATATCGAATATAAAAACCTCTTCCGTTATCATTTTCAGGTGGAAAACGCACTGCTCACGGAACCCATTATCCAGCATGCCCTCCTTGTCATGATTGAAAACTATATCATGCACGGTTTCGACAGCAACCGTACCGATAACTATGTCCATGTAACAGGCTGTGTGGAGAACGGCTTCGCGGTATTCCGGGTCCGCGATAACGGCTTCGGCATAAAAACTACGGAGCTGGAAAAGCTTCGCCTCTCCTTCCTGGAAAAATCCATCGATCATGTGGAACGTATCGGGCTGAAAAACATCTATCAGCGAATGAAGCTGCTCTACGGAGAGAACTGTGATTTACAGATCCTGTCGGAATACGGACAGGGAACGGAAATCATTTTTTCATTCATATACAAAGGAGAATCGGTAAATGATTGATGTAATAATTGTAGATGATGAGCCGTTGATCCGGGACGGGCTGGTAAAGCTTTTTTCCTGGAAAGATTATCAGATGCAGGTAAGCGCTGTTTTCCCAAACGGTTCCCTCGCCCTGGAATACCTGGAAAAGCATGCCGCGGATATCATCATCACGGATATTAAAATGCCTGTCATGAACGGCATTGAACTCATGCAGGAATGCCAGCGAAGGAACCTTCCTGCCAAATTCATCGTACTCAGCGGCTATTCCGATTTTGAATATGTAAAAACCGCCGCAAGGCTGGGAATAGAAAATTACCTGCTGAAGCCTGTGGATACCCAGGAAATGTCCCAGACCCTCATTCAGGTAAAACGGAAAATAGAAGCGCAGCGCCAGAATAAAATACTGCTGGAGGAGGGAATCCGCATTCTGCGCAATAACCTCCTTTACCGTATGATGATAGGCGAAATCTCCTATGAGGAAATCGAGGAACGAAGGGAATATCTCAACATTCCCTTTGACAGCTGCGGCTACCGGGTCGCCATTCTGAAATTCCTGCCCCAAAGTCCCGACACGGCCCTTCAAAAGCAGCAAAAGCCTCCGATAAAGTCCGTACTCCGTCATCTGGAACAAAAGGACTATATCCATGCCGTCACCGATTTCGGCGGCCGTCTGCTGTATCTGCTCTTCTGCGGCTGCAGGGCTGTTCCCTCCGGAAAGGACAAAGCTGTCAGAGCCGATTTGGAGCATATCGTCCAGTATGTCCTGGCCACCTCTCCCTTTCATGCGTTTGCAGCCGTGGGCACATTGGCGGAGAACATCGATACCATACCGGAAAGCTGTGCCAAAGCCTTTGCCCTGATCAATACCGCGGGCTACAACAGCCCCAGCAGCATCCGCTGGGCAGACGATGCCGTCGAAAACGAAGCGCTTCTGCTGCCTCACATAGAGTTTGACCAGCTGATACGCCTGAATGAAAAATTTTTATATAAGAAGGAAGAAGATGTCATGGCTATCGTGGATGATATTTTCCGAACCAACCGTTTTATTACCTTAGACGGACTGCAGATGCTCTCCTCCATGATTGTTTCCAAAATCTATTCCAACAGCAGGGCCTACGGCTCCGATCCCGATCCGGAGGTGCTCAGCCTGGAAAACCACCTGGAGGATGCTTACACCCTTTCGGATTATGATTCCATACACTGCTGGACAAGAGATATCATTCATAAAATTTTTCTATACGAAGAAGGAAAGGATTCCGGGAAAAATCAGGCCGGAGCCACGAATATTAAAAAAATACTTCTGTATCTGAATGAAAATTATACAAAAGACATCAACCTGAAAACCATTGCGGAAACCTTCCACTTAAACGCCCTGTATCTGGGAAGGATACTGAAGCTGGAAACCGGCTGCACCTTTACGGAATACATGAACAGGCTGCGTCTTGATAAAGCCATTGACCTGCTGATCCATACCGATTTATCGGCAAAACAGGTTTCCGAACAGGTCGGCTACAGCAACGATAAATATTTCAATACTCTGTTCAAAAAATATACGGATATGACTCCCGGTGAATACCGGAAAAAGGAGGAATTATGAGCACAAGAATTTATGAAGCACTGAATGGGAAACAGGGGAACTACATCCTTCCCTTTTTCTGGCAGCATGGAGAGGATGAAGAAACCCTGCGGGAATATATGGGGGTCATCCAGGATATGGGCATCCGGGCCGTCTGTCTGGAATCCCGTCCCCATCCCGATTTTGCAGGGCCCAAATGGTGGGAGGATATGGACGTCATCCTCTCGGAAGCAAGGCAGAGGAATATGAAGGTATGGATTCTGGACGACTGCCATTTTCCCACCGGCTATGCCAACGGGGCCATGGCGGACGCAAAGGAGGACTTACAGAAATGGACCGTATACCATCTGATGGTGGATCTTGCCGGTCCCGCAGATCTGCGGGTGGATGTGGATTCCCTGCTGTCCGGAATGGGCATCGGTTTCCCGCTCCCTCCGGACGGGCCGCTTTCTCAGAAAAAAGAACTTTTATGCGCCGTATTGTACGAAAGGCAGGATGAAACCTCGGATGCCCTCTGTCCCGGATACAAGCTGGTAACCGATTCCCTGAGAAACGGCCTGCTGCCCCTTTCCCTTCCGGAAGGCTTTTACCGCCTGTTTCTGGTCTACAAATCACGCAATGCCGGACTCGCCAATAACAGCTATATCAACCTGCTGCAGGGCGAATCCGTAAAAATACTGCTGGATGAAGTGTATGAGCCCCATTTCGAACGCTACCAGGCCGATTTCGGCACAACCATCGCCGGTTTCTTCTCCGATGAGCCCGGCTTCTATAACTGTATTGATACGGTATTTAATTTCAATGCCATTGTAGGAAAAGAAAAAATGCCCCTGCCCTGGTCAAAGGAGCTGGAGGAGCTCCTCCTTTCCGACGGAAACACCTGCGGTGATTTGGTACGGCTCTGGTACGATACCTCAGCCGATGATGACGCCGCTTTCCGCTACCGGTATATGGATGCGGTCACCAGGCTTTACGAAAAGAATTTCTCCCTGCAGCTGGGTGACTGGTGCCGTTCCCACGGGGTGGAATACATAGGCCATATACTGGAGGACAACAACTCCTCTTCCCGCCTCGGCCCCAGTGCCGGACACTATTTCCGCGCCATGACCGGACAGGATATGTCGGGTATCGACGTGGTAACCTCCCAGATCCTTCCCGGACGCAAAAACGTCCATACCACAAACGCCGCCCTGAATTCGCAGTCCGACGGGGAATTCTACCATTATGCCCTCGCTAAACTGGGCGCAAGCGACGCCCACCTTGACAAAAAGAAAAAGGGACGCGCCATGTGTGAGATCTTCGGCAATTACGGCTGGGCGGAAGGCGCACAAACCATGAAATGGCTGACTGATTTTATGCTGGTAAGAGGCATTAATGTCTTTGTCCCCCATGCCTTTTCGCCAAAAGACTTCCCGGATCCGGACTGCCCGCCTCACTTTTACGCCCACGGGAACAATATGCAGTCCTCTTACCTGAAATATCTGTTCCTCTATATGAACCGGGTATCCCACATCCTCAGCGGAGGAAAAAGCGCTTCCCACGTGGGCATCCTCTATCACGGAGAAGCGGAATGGTCCGGCAAAGCCCAGCTGTTCCAGAAACCGGGGCGGTTGTGCCTGGAATGCCAGACAGACTACGACGTCATCCCCGCCGACCTGCTTGCGTGTCCGGAAAGCCTTGCCGCCGGTCTGACAGCCGATAAGGAACTTGAATTGGGCGATCTCTCCCTGCGCTGTCTGATCGTGCCTTATTCCCAGCGCCTTCCCCATTCCCTGCTTCGGGGGCTGGCACAGCTTTCTTCCCTGGGCTTTCCTGTCCTCTTTGTGGACGCCCTCCCTTCCGGTTCCAGCGAAGGAGAGGATATGGAAAAAGAACGGCTGATTCTGGAAAGGAATGCACTCGTTCTTCCTCTGGCTTCCATAAAGGCTTACCTGAAACAGCAGTCCCTGCCGGTCGTCACCTTCCCGTCCGGAAAGGAATATAAAGATCTGCGCGCTTACCAATATGCCGGGCCGGACTATGAATGCGTTATGCTCATGAATGAATCCATCGGCACAGCCATACACGACAAAGTCCGTTTTACCTCCCTGCAGCCTGCCCTGGAATATGACGCTTATGAAAATTGTCTGTATCAGATCATGGCAGAGGATGACTGTCTGCTTTTGGATTTGGAACCGGGAGAATCCCGGATTTATATATCCCGGCTTCCGGAAGACGAAGCTTCCCTCCCGAAACCGCCTAAGCAAAGACCGGTTAAAAGGCAGGAGCTTCATGGTGAAATCCGGCTTTCAGCGGCTTTTGTACAGGAGAAGGATACAAATAATAATTTCAGGCCCATGGGCGGCCTGGACAGTCTCACAGACTTATCCATGAGAGACGAATTCCTCGATTTCCATGGTATACTCCGGTATGAAATGGATTTTTCCTTCCATGCGGATGCACAGAGCACCGGAAAAGAAGCCATCTTCCTTGATGGGGCCAATGAAGTGGTTTCCCTCAGCGTAAACGGACAGGAAGCCCTTGTCCGCATCGGTTCCCCCTACCGTTTCGAGGTGGGGCCGTTCCTGAAGGATGGAGAAAATCATCTGGTGATTGATAATGTTACCACCGTATTTCCTTATGTAAAGGATCATCCTTCTATAAATACCGGGCTGCATCCTATGGGGCTTTGCGGGAAGATATGGCTGGAAAGCTGAGAGCATTATTCCTTAATCAAGTTCATTTCCTGTTTGTCATACTTTTCAAAAGGAAGGCCGCTGAATAAATCAGCAGCCTTCCTCATATTCTTCCAGATACTTTCCCAATCCCAGCCTGATATATTGTTCCTCCGGCGCTTGTGCTTCCCGCATCCCTGTCACCAGCTTTCGGCACATAACCGCCTCTTTTTCTCTGTCCTCCAGGTTTTGAAGCTGGGCATAGTCATTTTCCAAATCAAAAAGCCGGGAATCCATAACAAAATCTATATTTCCCGAATAATCCTCCGGAAATAAGGCGGGAATCCGATATACCGGATATCGTGTATAAGGCAGATACCTTCCCATCTCTATCTTTTCCGCATACCTTTCGTCAAAATAACGCCAACAGGTAGAAGGAATTCCGCAGTATTGATATAGCGGGCTGTTATCTCTGCTTTCAGGCGCCCTGAAATACGTGTATTTTCCATCATATACATTGACTGCCCGTCCAAACCAACCGTAAATAATCTGTTCTCTGTCTTTTTCCTTTCCCTCCAAAATATCCTTCAGGCTCTTTCCCTTTACTCTTTCCGGGATGTCACATTTATGATGCTGCAGAATCGTAGGCATCAAATCAATATTCTGTGTCAGCTGCTTTATCCTCTTTCCTGAGTATTCTCCTCCGGGAAAATGAATCATAAGCGGAATATGAGCCATTTCATTATAAGCATGCATAATATTTTTACCGGTAAATCCATGTTCACCCAGCATATGGCCATGGTCGGTTGTGAAAATAATCAGTATATCCTCATACATTTCATTCTCTTTCAAGGTTTCTAATAACTTTCCAAACCAATAATCCGCCATACTCAACGTACCCAGATAGCACTTTTCCAGATGCTCCACCGCATCCGCCGGTTCCGTAACCTCGGCATAGGAGGGCCAGCAGAACTCCCGCCCCTTGTAATTATCGTCATACAATCTGTGATATTCTTCCGGACAGTCAAAAGGCTCATGGGGATCAAAACTTTCCACCATCAGAAAGAAATCATCACTTCCTCTGTTCTTTTCCACCCACTCACAGGCAGAGCGGAATGTTTTGGGTGACGGATATTCTTCCTCCGACACAAATGCTGTTTTATTCAGCACATATTGGGATGATTTTTTCCCATAGCTTTCAGAATCAACCGGAGGCTGGTTTACCCGGGATATCCAGGTATCAAATTCCTGTCCTCTGTGATAATCCCAGGTATTAAACAAATAGCAGTAATTCTCTCCGCCGATTTCAAAATAATGGGTATGATCAGTAGTGATGTGGGTAAAAATTCCTTTTTCCCGCAGCAGAGACGGAAGCGTAATGTCAAACGGCTCCACGCCTCCCCAGCCTCTTTCCAAAAACTGCATTCTTCCTGTAAAAATATCTCTTCTTGCCGGCATACATGGTGCAGAGCCAATAAAATGATTTTCATACACCGCACAGTCCCGGGCAAAAAGATCCATATTAGGTGTAATTCCTTTTGCCTTTTCATCATATGTCTTTAAATACCTTCTGTTCAGTGTATCCATCAATACCAGAATTGTCTTCATAATTTTTTTGCTCCTGACTATCCCTTTATTCCTGTAGTTACAATTCCTTCCACAAAATACTTCTGCATAAATATATACATGATAAGGAGCGGCAGCATAATCAGTGTTGTGGCCGCCATCAGATAATTCCATTGCGTGATAAATTCTTCCCGAAAAACACTCAGCGCCAGCTGTACGGTCCACATATTTTTTCTTGTTGTAATGATTAACGGCCATGTATATTCATTCCATGTACTCGTAGTTTTAAATACAATTAATGTTGCAAAAATTGATTTACTCAAAGGAATATATACCCTGATAAAAGCTCCAAACCTGGATAACCCGTCAATTTTAGCCGCATCATCCAAAGATTTTGGGAAATTCATAAAGAACTGGCGGAATAAAAATACACCGAAGGCTCCGGCAATATACGGCGCTACCATACCTGCGTAAGTATTGATCAGTCCTGTCCCACCCTGACCGAACAAATTATTTCCGCCTGCCAAAGGTACATATTTCATAGCCACAAAATTAGGCAGCATTGTCACCTGCTGCGGAATCATCATCCCCACAAGAGCAAGAAGGAATAAAAGATCTTTCCCCTTAAATTCCAATCGGGCAAATGCATAGCCCGCCAGTGAATTGATAACAAGACTTATAATCACCGAAAGAAAAGTGGTATATAAAGAATTTCCGAAAAACCTTCCCCAATCAGAGGACTGCATCGCTTCCACATAATTAGAAAACAGCCACCGCTCCGGAAGAAGCCGGAAAACAGCACTCGATATCTCGGAGGAGGTTTTCAGGGAAGTAAAAAACATAATCAGGAAAGGTATAATAATAATTACACAGAACAATAACATAAATAAAAACAACAGGAAACGGGCACCCATCTTCTTTTTTCTCAAAGCAATATCCCCCTATCCGATATCCAAGTCCTGGCCCTGGTTGCCATATCTGAAGTTCAGCAATGTAAAAATAAGTATAATCAACAGCAGAAACACTGCTTCAGCAGCGCCATATCCCATGCGGTATTCGGTAAAGGCGCGGGTATAAATCTGATGTACAATTGTAGTGGTAGCATTCATCGGACCGCCCCCCGTCATAACATTAACCTGTTCGAAAACATTGAATGCATTAATAACCCCTGTGATAACTATAAAAAATGTAACCGGACGCAGCATCGGAATAGTAATACGGAAAACCTTCTGTAAGTATCCTGCCCCGTCTATGGAAGCTGCCTCATACAAATATCCAGGTATATTATTCAGCCCCGCCAGATAAAGAGTCATGTAATAACCTACACCCTTCCAGACACCCATTACAATCATAGCCCCCAGGGCAAGCTTTTCATCATAAAGCCATTGTCTGGCATCAAAGCCCAATGCCTCCAATATCACATTGAATACACCATGCGTAGGATCATACATCCACAGCCACACCATGGACATAGATACCATAGATGTCACATATGGCAGGTAAATAAATCCTCTGAAAAACCGCGTTCCCCATAAAGCTGCGTTATTTAACGCCAAAGCAAGGATAAATCCTAAAATGAGGGTCATAAATACTGTAAATATCACATATATCAAAGTATTTTGAACAGATTTCCAGAACAGGCCATCCTGAAGCAAATCCGCATAATTTTTCAGACCGGCAAAGGAAATTGTTTTTAAATTGAAATCTGTAAAACTTAAACCGATGTTTACAATAATTGGGAATAAAACGAATAACAGAAAGAAAATATAATACGGAGCAATAAACCAATACGCGCAGTTGTCAGTTGTAACATTCTTTTTCATCCGAATCCTCACCAGCTCTTCCCTTCCATTAACAGCTTACCTTTAACTGCGGGCAGTTCAGTGCCTGCCCGCAGGATACAGTCCCTATTACTGGATTTCCTTTTCCAGCTGTGCCAGAGCATCCTTCAGTGCCTGCTCAGGCGTCTTCTTACCATTTATCACCTCTTCATATGCTACAGAAACATACTTATTATAAACGCTTATCCACGGTACTGTCGCTTTTCCTTTACCGCTTTCCACATAGCTGATAACTGCTTTATTCAGTTCTTCATCACCGGATTGAATAAACTGTTCTTCCAGTGATTTTTTTACAATGGGAACCTTGAAATCTTCTGTCCTCATCCATACAATTTCATTGGAAAGCATGTGTTCCATAAATAACCAGGCTTCCTCTTTATGCTTGGACGTTGCACCCATCGCTATCAGATTATAACCGCAGAAGGAAATTCCAGGCTCTGATCCATCCTTGGAGAGAACGGGCAGATATCCCAGTTCTGCGTCCGGATTATCCTGCATATACTGGCCGAGCTGCTGGGGAGAAAGATTGCTGATCGCCGACATCCCCTTCATAAAAGGTCTCTCATCTCCTTTTTGCTGATCATGAGGAATGGAAACATTCATCTGAGCCAGATCACCCAGAAAAGTAAATGCATCAATAGCCCCCTGATCCGTAAACGCCGGTTTCAGATTTAATTCATCAACGACAGCCGATCCGGCACTGCGCATGTACGGCTCTGTAAATACAAGAGAACTGTCAATAGAAGGAATATCCAGGCCAGCAAAAACAACTTTATCTCCCTCTCTTTCCGTCAGGGCCAGCGCTGCATTTTTCAATTCTTCCCATGTGGCAGGCGGATTTTCAGGATCGAGCCCGGCCTCCACAAACTTGTCTTTCCGGAATGCATAAACCTGAGGATTCGGGAAAATTCCCAACGCCACCTGCTCTCCCTGGTATTTGCCCATCTCATAAGCACTGTCAAACAGATCCTCCTTTTCTTCCCAGCCTTCCACATAGCCGTCCAGTTTCTCAAAATCGCCCAGCGCTCCTCTTGATCCCACTTCAGCAAGTACCAACTGGATTACATCGGGATATGTATCGCTTAAAACTGCTGCGTTCAGCTTTGTTTCCTGATCGGAAATCGTTGAAGACATTCCTGTTGCTTCCACCTTTATATAAGGATATTTTTCTTCAAAAGAATCAATACATTTCTGTGTAAATTCCGTATCGGCCTGCGATGTTCCCTGATGCCAATACTGAATTGTCACCTGCTCTTTTTCGGAATCCTGCCCATTGCTCCCGGCTTTCTCCGTATTTTCTGAAGCTGCCGCGGGCTCCGTCTGAACGGATTGTGTCGGCTGTTCTCCTCCGGCACAGCCGGTCAGCATCATAACCCCCAATGCTATCGCAATCATTTTCTGTACATTATTTCTTTTCCACATAAATCCCTCTCCTTCCTGTTTCTTAAAAGCTGAAGGCCTTCATTCCTTGTAAAGCAATTTTATCATTTGCTTATACGAAATTCTTCTTCTATTTATTGGTAAATTTAAAATATATTCGCAAAAAGTGTTCTTACTTTTATGTGCATTTTTATTTTTAAACTTTTTTCGGAATGTTTTCTCTTATTTTTGGATTGTGCATTTTATACATTTCCTGCTATTTACCAACTACACTTTTGTATTATATAATTAGAGCAATGTAAAACGAGGTGAATGCCATGCAGAATAAGCGAAGTATATCCTTTCAGATTATCATTACTGTAATTATTTCTTTTGCTGTTTTATTCCTTTTTTTCTCTGTTCTTACTACGGAACTATATTACAGGAATGTAACTGCTATCATGCAGGAATCACAGCAGCATTCTATTACCCAGCTGAACGAAAGCTTTGATGTCTTTTATCAGCAGCTCATCTATACCTTAATCCAATTATCAGGTGATTCCACCCTAAAGCAATACCTGACAAAAGTGCCCGAAGATAATTTTGAGTATTATCAGATGCAGCGGTATGTCCATGATTTCCTGCAGACCTATATTGGTTTCTTCCCGAATTCTAATGTACATCTGATCCTTTATGGTGAAAACGGCCAGACCTATACTACCTATAATGAAACACTTTACCTGGAGGAAACGGGAATTCTGGAAGAAGATTTTGTGAAACAGGCCGAAAGAAATCACAGACGTCTTGGTGTTTCCTATTTCCACGCAGGACTGACTCCTTACACGGAAAATGATGAATATATGTACATAGCCCATGCCTTATATGATCCATATCGTTCCAAATATTATGGCACTATTTTAATTGTTATTGATGAAACCTGTTTTCAGAATCTGTATTCCGATCTGATTCAGGATAATAATCATTTTTCCGTTATCACGGAAGATGGGCTTGTTATATCAGACAATAAAAGTGAACTTTTGAACAGTGTTGATACGGAACTTCTTGCTATTGCCCAAAAGAATCCCTCAGGCATCCGGGAATACGGTGGCGAAAAATGGATTCCCAGTGCCGTTTATAATGAATATTTTAATTTTCATATTATCCAGCTGACGAAATACAGCGCTATCACCTCAAAGGTATTTCCTTCCATAATAAGGATATTGGAGCTATGCTGTATAGCCCAATTTATTGTCATTGGATTTTTGGTATATTTATTCCAAAAGATCACCCGGCCTATTCACCGGCTTTCCATAGCCATGCAGAACGTATCAGGAAAAGACCTTCTGCTTCGTCCGGAACCCATGCAGTTTACAGGCTGTTCTGAAGCCCGGCTTCTGGGTGAAAGCTTTAATGAAATGTTTGGGAAGCTGGAATATTATACAAAAAAACTGATTCAGGAACAAGGTGCCCGTCATACCGCAGAACTGAATTCCTTACAGCATCAGATAAACCCTCATTTTATATATAACACCCTGACTTCCATTAAATATCTATCTCTGGCCGGTCAGCGGGATAAGGTTATAACCGGAATAAATTCTCTCACAAAGCTTCTGCGTAAAACTCTGGGAGATATAAGGGAAACCATTCCATTAAAACAGGAGCTTGATTTGCTTCAGGATTATTTTCAAATCCAACAGCTCCGATACGGAGACGGTATCCGGCTTAATATGAATATACGGGAAGAATGCATGAATGCTTCAGTACCTAAGTTTTTTCTTCAGCCACTTGTGGAAAACTCTATTTTCCATGGGTTTTCCACAAATAATCCCAACGGAACCATCAGCATTTATGCCACAATAAGTAACCGACTGCTCAAACTGGAAATAATGGACAACGGAGTGGGTATACCTCCTTCTATTCTGGAACATATCATGGATGTATCTGTTGAAAATAACAAAGATTGCCTTACTAGAATCGGGCTGAAAAATATTGAGGATCGAATAAAAATGATTTATGGTCCGGACTATGGTCTTTCTATTACAAGTACTGCCGGATATGGTACCCAGGTAGTCATTTATCTGCCTGCATTGTATCCCGAAGGAGAAAAAAATAATGAAGAATCTGCAAAAGATAGTCATAATTGATGATGAAATGATTTTAAGAAATGGTTTCAAATATTTATGTGACTGGGAGTCTCATGGTTTTACAATTGCGGGAGAAGCTGCAAACGGAATAGAGGGTTTCCATCTTGTCGAACAGATCCGGCCTGAAATTGTAATAACCGATATTGTTATGCCTGGAATGGACGGCATAAGCCTGACCGCACAAATAAAAGAACATTTCCCGGATACACATATCATTGTTTTAAGCAGCTATGACGATTTTTCCTATGCCAAATCCGGTTTCAAGCTCGGCATAGATGATTATCTTCTGAAACCTGAACTGGAGGCCTCTGATTTGCTTCATCTGCTTGAAAGGCTGAGCATATCTGACAATTTGACAGATAAAAAAAGTACCGCATCTCAATTTTTTCAGGAAATACTTACCTTTTACAGTATTGAAGAAAAACTCTGCCTGGCTGAATTTCGGGATCGAGGCATCTTTTTTCAACAAACAGCACCTTACATACTGCTTGTAACCTCCTATACCGGTTCCCTGCCCCTGCATAGGTTTCTTCCATCCATAACTGATTCCTGGCTGAAATTTTTTCCCCGTTTTCCCAGTATCTCCTGTGTAACAAACCATGGAAACTGCTGTATTCTTTTTCAAATACCCTCTTCGTTGACAGCTCCGTCAGAAGATGAACTATCTGCTTTTATACGGGAGTTGGAACAGCTGCTGCTCAGTCCCTTTCTCTTCGCATGTTCCTCCCCTTTTTCTTCTTTGGAAGGGCTCTCTCAAATATATGAAGAAATGTGTCGGCTGCTTTCCTATCGTTTTTATTTCCCGGATAAAAAATTACTGACAGAACAGGATATTCATAAAGGAGACGTTTCTTTTCCGGAGGCTCTTTTTACCCGCTGTCTTGACCCTCTTCATCTGGAGAATGCCCGTTCCCTTATATACAGCTACATTGAAGCCGTACAAAAACAGGCAGGTACAGATGTTTTCACTCTCAAAAAGCAAGTTGAAAATGCAGTATATACCCTTATTCAGGCTCTTTCGGATGCATCCTTTTCCACTGATGAAATTAATTCCGGCAAAGTAATGCTTTTTAAGAGAATGGATCTTTCCTCCGACTGTGATTCCCTGAAGCAGGTACTGGAAGAAACTTTTTGTTCTTTGGAGGATATCGTTAAGAAAGGAACTAAAGAGAGGGAGAGCAGTCTGTTTTACCAGATAGAAGATTATATAAGACAGAATTGTGATCAGGAACTGAAACTTTCTGAACTGGCGAAACGTTTTTCTATAAATTATACGTATCTCTCCACGCTGTTCTATCAGAATACCCGTGAGCACTTCCCCGATTATCTGAACCGAACCAGGGTGGAAAGAGCAAAAGAGCTGCTGCGGACGACCGATGACTCCATCCAGTGTATCAGTGAGAATTGTGGTTTTATGAACCAAGGCTATTTCTCAAAAGTATTCAAAAAAATTATGTCCTGTTCACCCAAAGAATACCGTAAGTTATATCATAGAAAAAGCTGAAGGTTCCGCTTCTTGAAAAAGAAGCGGAACCTTTCATTTACATCCGGTCAGGCGCCGAAAATCCCAGCAAATCAATGCAGGTTTCCAGCACATCCTTTGTCAGGACAAGCAGTGCGATCAGGCCGGCCTTTTTCGTCTCATCCTCCTCAGCGATAATTCTGGTTTCGTGATAGAAACGGTTGAAGGCGTTAGCCAGGTCATAAATATAAGCACATACCTTATGGGGAGCGCATTCGGTGAATGCGGTCTCCATCATGGTATTGAATTTGGCGATTTCCATCATCAGCGCCTTTTCATCCGGGCTGACGGCGGGGGCGAGCTGAACTTTATCAAGGCTGCCGCCCTGTTCCTGGTATTTAGCCAGGATTGACTTGATGCGGACAATGGTATAAAGGATATACGGGCCGGTATCTCCTTCGAAGGAGGTGAAGCGATCCACGTCAAAGCTGTAATCCTTTGCCGCCTGGTTGGACAGGTCGCCGTATTTGATGGCTGCCAGACCTACGATATCCGCGATTTCCTTCGCTTCCTCTTCCGGCATGTCGTGACGGCTTTCCATGATTTTACGGAGCATTTCTTCATCGATATCCGATATCAGCTTTTCCAGTCTCGGCACGCCGCCGTCCCTTGTCTTAAAGGGTTTGCCGTCTTTTCCATTCACCGTACCGAAACCGATATGGATGAGCTTCACATCTTCTCCCACAAGCTTTGTCTTGCGCGCGCAGCGGAAAACCTGCTCGAAATGCATGCTCTGTCTTTTATCGGTAATATAAATCATGATATCCGGATCATATTTGGTCACACGTTCGCTGATGGTTGCAAGATCTGTGGTGCTGTAAAGCGCCGCGCCGTCTGATTTCAGGATGATGCAGGGAGGAATTTCCTTGCTGTCGGTTTCTTCCTTCACATCCACCACAAGGGCGCCGTCACTTTCATAGGCATAACCGCCCTTTTTCATGGCTTCCACCATTTCGGGGAGCAGATACTGTACGGTGGATTCTCCGTTCCAGAGATCGAATTCCACGTTCAGCTTCTCATAATTTTTCTTCATATCCGCTACGGATACCCGGATAATATGATCCCACAATGCCCGGTGGCCTCTTACCCCATTCTGGAGCTTAAAGGTATTTTCCATGGCCTTTTCCTTGTAAGCCGGATCCTCTTTGGACTTGCCGCTCGCCGTAGGATAGATTTCCTCCAGTTCGGCGATTGTGAAGGGAGCCTCCTGGGGATAGTCCCCCGCATAGCTCTCGTCAAAATAGGGCAGCTCAGGCTTTCTTTCCTGAAGCTCCGTGATGATCAGCCCCATCTGCAGGCCCCAGTCCCCCAGATGGATATCTCCGATAACCTTATATCCTGCAAAACGGGCGATTCTCTTAACGCTTTCCCCGATGACGGCAGAACGCAGATGCCCCACATGCAGGGGTTTCGCCACATTCGGTCCGCCGTAATCCACGATGATGGTCTTTTCTTCAGCGGGCATTTCCATTCCGAATTTTTCACCGGCTTCCATTTCCTTCAGATATCCGCACAGGAAATCGTCCGACAGCTTCAGGTTCAGGAATCCGGGAGCCACCGCTTCCACCTGGGAAAAAACCTTGCTGTCTTTTAACTGCTCCGCCACCTCATTGGCTATCATAATGGGGGCTTTATGATATTTTTTTGCGCCGGCCATAGCGCCGTTGCACTGGTATTCACACAGATCCGGGCGGTTGGAAAGAGTTACCTTTCCCAGTTCTTCTTCATAGCCCGCACCGGCAAACGCTTTTTTCATTTCCTCGGAAATTACTTCCAGAATTTTCTTCATTTAACAAACCTCACTTCTCACTGTTCCGCCGGTCCCGCTCATTTTTGGAAAAAATGCAGCCGCAGTAATCCTGGCGGTACAGACCATATTTTTCAGAAAGTTCTACAGAACGTTTATAGCCATTCTTCTTTTTGAAATCAGACGGAAGAAACGGGACGCCGTACTGTGCGCCAAGCTTCTCTCCGATTTCATTCAGCTTGTCCGCATTTTTCAAAGGGCTGATTGTGAGGGTTGTGGTAAAGTTGTCAAAGCCCTTTTCCCCGGCAAGCCTTGCAGTCTCACGAAGACGGATTTCATAACAGCAAAAACACCTTTCGCCGCCTTCGGGAATCTGTTCCAGCCCTTTCACCGCGGCAAAAAACACCTCCGGTTCATAACGGCCTGTTTCCATTGTGATAAAAGAAGGGGCTTCGCTGTTCATTTCCTCAATCAGTCTTTTCTGCTCCGCCGTCCGTTTTTCATACTCCTGCCGATCCGTTATGTTGGGATTATAATACAGGACGGTAATATCAAAAAAATCACGCAGATATTCCAGCACATAGCTGCTGCAGGGTGCGCAGCAGCTATGGATGAGAAGCTTCTTTTTTCCGGTAACAGGGACGGCCTGCGGGTCATGGCAGCCGCTGTTTTCTTCCGGCAGTCTGCGGAGGATATCCTCCAGCTGTTTCTGATAGTTCACTTTATTCATAATATTCGTTTACAGCTTTGCAATATCAATCAGAGATAATTCATTACTCTTTGTTTCCAGGCTTCCCACAAGGGCTCTTGCGGTATCCAGGCTGGTCAGGCAGTTCACGCCTGTTTCGATGGCGGTTCTGCGGATGAGGAAACCGTCTCTGGATTTGTCCCTGCCCTGGGTAGGGGTATCGATAACCAAATCAATCCTGTGTCCCAGAATCAGATCCATTACCGTAGGGGATTCCTGGTTGATCTTATTGACCTGGCGCGCCTTTATTCCGGCTTCCTTCAGCGCAGCCGCGGTGCTTCTGGTCGCATAGATAATATAGCCCAGCTTTTCAAAACGGCGGGCAATGTCAATCGCCTCTCCCTTGTCCGCATCCTTTACGGTAATGATCATCTGCTTATGCCTCGGCAGATCAATGCCTGCTCCCAGGAACGCTTTATAAAGGGCTTCGTTGAAGGTTTTGGCAATACCCAGACATTCGCCGGTAGATTTCATCTCCGGCCCGAGGCTGATTTCAGCACCACGGATTTTTTCAAAAGAGAATACAGGCATTTTAATTGCCACATAGCCCGCTTCCGGCTGAAGGCCGGGTTCATAGCCCAGATCCCGGATTTTCTTTCCGATGATCACTTCTGTGGCAAGATCCACAATGGGGATTCCTGTCACCTTGCTGATATAGGGCACCGTTCTGGAGGAACGGGGATTCACCTCAATGACATATACATCCTCGTCCACCACGATGAACTGGATGTTAATCAGGCCGATTACATGAAGGGATTTCGCAAGCTTTCTGGTATACTCCGCTATAGTTGCCTTTACACCTTCACTGATTGTCTGTGCGGGATATACGGAAATACTGTCTCCGGAATGCACGCCTGCCCGTTCGATATGTTCCATGATGCCGGGAATCAGGATGTCGGTACCGTCGCAGACAGCATCCACTTCCAGCTCCTTGCCCTGCAGATATTTATCCACAAGGATAGGATGATCCTGTGCGATTCGGTTGATGATTTCCATAAATTCTTCCACTTCCGTATCGGAAATGGCTATCTGCATCCCCTGGCCGCCGAGCACGTAGGAAGGACGCACAAGAACGGGATAACCCAGTCTGTTTGCCACAGCCTTTGCCTCCTCCGCCGTGTATACGGTTCCGCCGGAGGGTCTGGGGATTCCGCATTCCTCCAGTATCTCATCAAACAGCTCTCTGTCTTCAGCGGCATCCACATTTTCCGCGCTTGTTCCCAGAATGGGCACGCCCATCTTCATCAGGCTTTCCGTCAGCTTGATAGCTGTCTGTCCGCCGAACTGTACTACCGCGCCGTCAGGATGCTCCATGTTTACCACGTTTTCCACATCCTCAGGGGTGAGGGGTTCAAAATACAGCTTATCCGCAATGTCAAAGTCGGTGCTGACTGTTTCCGGATTGTTATTGACAATAACCGTTTCATAGCCTTCCCTGGAAAAAGCCCAGGTAGCATGCACGGAGCAATAGTCGAATTCGATACCCTGACCGATACGGATGGGGCCGGAACCCAGAACGAGAACCTTCTTGCGCGCATTCGTTTCCACGGCTTCATTTTCCCCGCCGTATACGGAATAATAGTAAGGGGTGCTCGCTTCAAATTCTGCGGCGCAGGTATCCACCATTTTATAAGAGGCAACGATACCGTTGTCATAACGCTGCTGCTTAATCTCTTCCGCCGGGATACCGGTAAGACGGCTGATAACCGTATCCGGGAACTCGATCCGTTTCGCTTCTCTGAGAAGTTCCGGAGTGAGAGGGCCTTTGACAAGAGCCTGTTCCATTTCCACGATAATGGCTATCTTATCAATAAACCAATGATCCACCATGGTGATTTCATGGATCGTGTCATAATCGATTCCCTTACGGATGGCTTCGGCAATCACATAGATTCTCTGGTCATCCACTTTTTTCAGACGCTCTTTCAGTTCTTCCACGGAAAGCTCTGAAAAATCATAGCTCATGAGGCAGTCCACATGCTGTTCCAGGGAACGGATGGCCTTCATCAGGGCTCCTTCAAAGCTGTTGCAGATGCTCATAACCTCTCCGGTAGCTTTCATCTGTGTGGTCAGCGTTCTTTTTGCAGTAATAAATTTATCAAAAGGAAGACGGGGCAGCTTCACCACACAATAGTCTAAAGTGGGTTCAAAGCTGGCATAGGTCTTCCCGGTTATGGCGTTCTTGATTTCATCCAGCGTATAGCCGAGGGCGATTTTGGCGGCAACCTTCGCTATGGGGTAGCCGGTGGCCTTGCTTGCCAGCGCCGAGGAACGGCTCACACGAGGATTTACTTCAATAACACAGTATTCAAAGCTTACGGGATGAAGGGCAAACTGTACGTTACAGCCGCCTGTGATCTGCAGTTCGTCGATAATATTCAATGCGGCGCTGCGCAGCATCTGGTATTCCTTGTCACTCAGCGTCTGGGAAGGGGCCACAACGATGCTGTCTCCGGTGTGGACACCGACAGGATCGATATTTTCCATGTTGCAGACCGTGATACAGTTTCCTGCACTGTCGCGCATTACTTCATATTCGATTTCCTTCCAGCCCGCTATACAGCGTTCCACAAGTACCTCACCCACACGGGACAGGCGCAGGCCGTTTGCCAGAATTTCTTCCAGCTCCATCTGGTTATGGGCGATACCGCCGCCGGAACCTCCCAGCGTATAAGCGGGACGCAGCACAACCGGATATCCGATCTGTTTTGCAAAAACGACGCCGTCTTCGATATTTTTAACTACCAGGGAGGGAGCACAGGGCTCACCTATTTTTTCCATGGTATCCTTAAATTCCTGCCTGTCCTCCGCCTTGCGGATGGTCTGGGAAGTGGTTCCCAAAAGCTTCACGTTATGGGCGGCCAGGAAACCGGATTCATCCAGCTCCATTCCCAGATTCAGCCCGGCCTGTCCTCCCAGGGTGGGGAGAATGCTGTCCGGCTTTTCTTTTTCGATGAGCTGTTCCAGCACTTTAACGGTGAGGGGCTCAATGTATACTCTGTCTGCGATGTCCCTGTCTGTCATGATGGTAGCCGGGTTGGAATTCACCAGGATTACCTCCACGCCCTCTTCCTTCAGGGAACGGCAGGCCTGCGTGCCTGCATAATCAAACTCGGCAGCCTGTCCGATAACGATAGGACCGGAACCGATGACCATTACTTTTTTAACATCAGGATTCTTAGGCATGCTCATTTCCTCCATTCATCATCGTGATAAACCTGTCAAACAGAAACCCGGAATCTTGCGGTCCAGGGCAGGCCTCAGGATGGAATTGAACGGTGAAAATATTTTTACCCGTATACTCAAGGCCTTCATTTGTCCCGTCATTGACATTGACGAAAGCAGGCGCCGCCACTTTTGGATCCAGCTTGTCCATATCCACTACATAGCCATGGTTCTGGGAAGAGATATATACCCTCCCTGTAGTCAGATCCTTTACCGGGTGGTTTCCGCCTCTGTGCCCGTATTTCATCTTGAAAGTATCGGCTCCGGTAGCCAGCGCCATGAGCTGATGCCCCAGGCAGATGGCAAAAATCGGAATATCCGTCTCATACAGCTTTCTTATTTCCCGGATAATGCTTTCGCATTCCTTGGGATCCCCCGGGCCGTTGGAAAGCATGATGCCGTCCGGCTTATCCGCTATAATGTCCGCCGCCGGTGTCAGCGCCGGATATATGGTAACGTCGCAGCCCCTCATGGCGAGGGAACGGGCGATATTGTCCTTAGCTCCAAGATCCAGCAAGGCTACTTTTTTGCCGGCTCCGTTTAACTGCTTCACCAGAGAAGGTTTCTTTTCCTTGACTCCGTTCAGAAAGCTTTCCTTATTAAATACGGCGCTTCCGGAAATCGGCCCGTTTTCAGCCAGATCCTTCGCACCCTTTATTTCATACTTATTCTCACAGGTCACCTTTTCCACAACATTCCCTGTGGTATATGCTGCGAGGCGGGGAAGGATTTCCTCCAGGCTGTAATCCGCATTGGTGGTTATCATCCCGTTCATGGTTCCTTTTTCTCTCAGGATCTTGGTAAGTGCCCTCGTATCAATGCCTGCAATTCCCGGCACCCCGAAGCTTTCCAGATACTCCTGAATGGTACAGTCGGATCGGAAATTACTTGGCATTCTGGACAGTTCTCTCACGATAAATCCGTCCGGCCATGGTCTTCTTGATTCGCAATCTTCCTTGCATACGCCGTAATTGCCGATTAACGGATACGTCATACATACGGCCTGTCCTGCATAAGAGGGATCTGTCAACACTTCCAGATAACCGGCCATCGATGTATTAAATACGATTTCACTGATTATCTCTTTTTCGGCCCCGATATGAATTCCTTCAAATACCGTGCCGTCTTCCAGTATCAAAAATGCCTTCATTTTCATCTGCACATCCTTTCCCATAATCGATTAATTGTATCACAAATGATTTGAGTGTTCAATCATTTTTTCCATTGCCTTCCGCCTTTTCATAACAGTACAGCCCCTCTCCAGCCTCTGGGCCTGTGTATCCTGCCCGGCCGGCCTTCCTCTCTCCGCTGCCGTTCCCAGCCATGCAGAGGTCCTTGAAGGGGACGCTCCCGCTCGGATAAACACGCAGCGGTACTAAGGCTGC
>NZ_MPDJ01000016.1:67275-67506 GCF_001881565.1 Eisenbergiella tayi | reverse complement strand
GGCGAGTTTATACGCCCCTTACAGGATCCTCTGCATGGCCGGGAACGGCAGCGGAGCGAGGAAGGCCGGCCGGGCAGGATACACAGGCACCGAGGCTGGAGAGGGGTTGAACTGTTATGGCTTATCACCTGGGGCATTTTTTGTCCTAACCATGCAGTACGCGAAAACACAGGTAATTTTATGTGACAAAAAAAAAAGGCCTTAATTCCATGCGGCAGCTGGATTACCAAT
>NZ_MPDJ01000016.1:12250-67254 GCF_001881565.1 Eisenbergiella tayi | reverse complement strand
GCCTATGCTTGAGGCTTGCTCTTATACACATCTAGATTGTTATAAGAGACAAGCACAGGACGCAGCCTAAGGACCGGCGAGTTTATACGCCCCTTACAGGATCCTCTGCATGGCCGGGAACGGCAGCGGAGAGAGGAAGGCCGGCCGGGCAGGATACACAGGCCCAGAGGCTGGAGAGGGGCTGTACTGTTATGGCTTATCACCATGTGCATTTTTTGTCATACCATGGAATAAAGAGAAAAAGCAGGTAATTTTATGTATCAGAAACAAAATGGCTGCCATCCATGCGGCGGCTGTATCCCCAATAAAGCCCGGCTGTCCAGGCCGGCTTCAGGCAAACCGGCAGGCCTTGCCGCTTACGGAGGTCTTTATAACAGCGGAACGCAGCTTGTTTTTTTCACTGCTGCTGACGTTCCGGTACAGGTAAAACTGAATACTCCCATGCCGCTTAAAAATGTCACTGCAGTCAATAACTCTCTGACTGTACAGACTGCCGGGGATTATGAAATCAATTATAATATCCTTCTGAATACCAGCCAGGCTTCCACAGCGGCGGCTGCCGTACGCAGGAACGGGGAAATCCTTACCCAGACGAGAGGTTCCCAGACCCTGGCGGAGGATGACACTGCCAACCTCTCCTTTGACGGGCGTTTGTCGGCAAGTGTTATTGTTCCTTTATCTTCGGGTGATGTATTGGATCTGGTGCTCCTTATTGTGAGAACCCTTCCCGATAATCTGAATGCAATAATTAATAATAATGCCAATGCCACTTTAAGTATAAAAAAGCTGGACAGCTGATGGCTGTCCGAAAGAAATCCCACGGCATACCCTGCCGTGGGATTTCTTGTCTTTCTATAATTATTGTAAATATAAGGCAATTCCTTACTTGAAGTAAGCAACCCCGGATTCAAAGATCTTCAAATCCTGTTCTCCATAAATATTAATGGCGACTCCGTCTCCTCTTCTTTCCACATGGGCCATCTTGCCCAGGATACGTCCGTCCGGAGAGGTGATTCCTTCAATCGCCGCATAGGAACCGTTAACGTTCCATTCTTCATCCATGGAAACATATCCTTCCGGATCCGCGTACTGCGTTGCCACCTGTCCGTTGGCAAACAGCTTTTTGATCCATTCATCGTCCGCTACAAAACGGCCTTCTCCATGGGATGCGGGTGTTACATAAGTCTTGCCAAGTTGTGCATTTGCAAGCCAGGGTGACTTGTTGGATACCACCTTGGTATAAACCATTTTGGAAATGTGGCGGTTTATGGTATTGAAGGTCAGTGTCGGGGAATTCTCCTTCTGTCCCACAATTTCACCGAAGGGAACCAGTCCCAGCTTGATCAGGGCCTGGAAGCCGTTGCAGATGCCCAGGCACAGGCCGTCACGCTCATTCACCAGCTTCATGACAGCTTCCTTAATCCTGGCATTCTGGAATGCGGTTGCAAAAAATTTGGCACTTCCATCCGGCTCATCGCCTGCGGAGAATCCGCCGGGGAACATGATGATTTGGGCATCATTGATCGCCTTTTCAAATTCCGCCACGGATTCACGGATATCCTCAGCGCTCAGGTTTTTAAACACCTTGGTCACCACGCTGGCTCCCGCTCTTTCAAAAGCCTTTGTGCTGTCGTATTCGCAGTTCGTTCCGGGGAACACGGGGATGAATACGACGGGCTTCGCCACCTTCTGTCTGCATACATAGATGCTGTCCGCCTTATAAAGGCTGCTTTCCACCGGCGCCGTTTCCTCGCTCGCTTTGGTGGGGAATACTTTTTCCAGAGTTCCCTTCCATGCGCAGAGCATCTCATCCAGAGTGATTTCCACATCTCCGAAGGTAACCATGGGTTCTTTGGTAATGGTACCGATAAGCTCATAAGCGGTGTCTATCAGGTTGATCTTATCTGCGGGAACCTCCGCCATGATATCGCCCAGAGCATTTTCAAAGAGTTCTTCCAAATCCGCGTCATCACTCAGCTCCACACCCAGATGATTGCCGAAGGCCATCTTGGGAAGAGCCGCTGCCGCACCCTTGCTGTCCAGCGCATATGCGGATATAATAACGCCGTCGCGGATCATTTCCGTAATCTTGTCATAAAGCTCCATGACACTTTCATAAACAGGGATATCGTATTCATCCCTCTCCATGCAGAAGCGTACTACCTTATTTCCCGGCTTTTTAAATTCGGGTGTGATAATATCCTTTTCCTTAGCCACATCCACCGCAAAGGATACCAGGGTAGGAGGCACATCAATTTCATTAAAGGTGCCGGACATGGAATCCTTGCCTCCGATGGAAGGAAGGCCATAGCCGACCTGTGCGTCAAACGCCCCCAGCAGGGCGGCAAAAGGCTGGCTCCAACGTTTGGGATCCTCCGTCATCCTGCGGAAATATTCCTGGAAGGTGAAACGGATCTTATGGAAATCACCGCCGCTGGCAACGATTCTTGCCATGGATTCGGTCACGGCATACACCGCTCCGTGATAAGGGCTCCAGGAGGAAAGATAAGGATCAAACCCGTAGCTCATCATGGTTACGGTATCTGTTTTCCCCTTCAGGACAGGCAGTTTTGCCACCATAGCCTGTGTTTCCGTAAGCTGGTATTTTCCGCCGTAGGGCATCAGCACGCTGGCTGCCCCGATGGAGGAGTCGAACATTTCCACAAGGCCCTTCTGGGAGCAGACATTCAGATTGGAAAGCAGGGTAAGCCATGCCTTTTTCGCATCACCGGCTTCCAGCGCCTCTCCTGCTTCGGGAACGGCGTATTTATCAAAATAGCTGCTGCCCTCCGCCGGGATATCCACATATACGCCTGTCTCCTGATGAGCTCCGTTGGTATCCAGGAACGCCCTGGAAATATTCACGATTTCTTTTCCCCTCCAGGTAAGGACGAGGCGGGGCTCCTTTGTTACAACCGCAACGCTCACAGCCTCCAGATTTTCTTCCTTCGCATAATCCAGGAAAGTATCCACATCCCCGGGAGCTACCACAACGGCCATCCTTTCCTGGGATTCGGAGATGGCAAGCTCCGTTCCGTCCAGACCCGCGTATTTCTTGGGAACCTTATCCAGATCCACCCGGAGTCCGTCCGCCAGCTCACCGATGGCAACCGATACGCCGCCGGCACCGAAATCATTGCATTTCTTAATCAGCCTGCTGACTTCCGCCCTGCGGAACAGCCTCTGGATTTTACGTTCCGTAGGCGCATTTCCCTTCTGTACTTCCGCGCCGCAGGTTTCAATACTCTCTTCCGTATGCACCTTGGAGGAACCTGTAGCGCCGCCGCAGCCGTCCCTTCCGGTGCGTCCGCCCAAGAGGATGATGATATCGCCCGGATCGGAGGTTTCACGGATTACATTTTTTCTGGGAGCGGCACCCATAACGGCGCCGATTTCCATACGTTTTGCCACATAATTGGGATGATATACTTCTTTTACATAACCGGTTGCCAGACCGATCTGATTGCCATAAGAGGAGTAGCCGTCTGCAGCGCCGCGGACCAGCTTTTTCTGGGAAAGCTTTCCCTTTAAGGTGTCTGCTACGGGAACGGTAGGATCCGCCGCCCCGGTCACGCGCATGGCCTGATATACATAACCGCGTCCGGAAAGAGGGTCCCGGATAGCGCCGCCCAGACAGGTGGCAGCACCGCCGAAGGGTTCGATTTCGGTGGGATGGTTATGGGTTTCATTTTTAAAGAAAATAAGCCATTCCTCGGTAACAGGGCCGTCTCCGTAATCCATTTCCACAGGGACGATGACGGAGCAGGCGTTGATTTCATCGGACTCCTCCATATCCTGGAGTTTTCCTTCTTTTTTCAGCTTGCGCATACCCATGAGAGCCAGATCCATCAGGCAGACAAACTTGTCCTTTCTTCCCTTGAAAATCTCTTCCCTGGTATCCAGGTAGCTTTGATAGGTGCTTTCTATGGGTGTCCGGTAGTAGCCTTCCCCGAATTCCACATCCTTCAGCTCCGTGGAAAAAGTGGTGTGACGGCAATGATCGGACCAATACGTATCGAGGACACGGATCTCCGTCATGGAGGGATCTCTGTTTTCGTCGTTCACATAGTAATTCTGAATATGCTGGAAATCCCGGAAGGTCATAGCAAGCCCCAGGGAATCATAAAGTTCTCTGAGTTCTTCCTCCTTCAGGTTCCGGAAGCCGTCAAAAATCTTCACATCCTCCGGCTCCTCAAAATTTGTTTCCAGTGTTTCCGGCTTAACCATATCCGTTTCCCTGGAATCCACAGGGTTGATACAGTAGGCCTTTATCCTGTCAAATTCTTCATCCGTCAGCTCACCGGTAATCAGGTAGGTCACCGCGGTCCTGATAATTGGATCTTCTTCTTCATTTAAGAACTTTACGCACTGCAGGGCAGAATCCGCTCTCTGGTCAAACTGTCCGGGCAGGAACTCCACAGAAAATACTCTTCCGTTCTCCGGAACGGTAATCTGCTCTCTGTAAAGGTCATCTACAGGAGGCTCGGAAAACACCGTTTTGCAGGCCTTTTCAAATACCTCATCGCTGATATGCTCCACATCGTAGCGGATGAACATTCTCACATCCTCTACTTTTTTCAGGTTCAGATAGTTCTTCAGATCGCCTTTCAGTTCCTTCGCTTTCACAGCAAAAGGGGCTTTCTTCTCTACATAGATACGTCTTACATTTCCCATGAATGGCTCCTCCAAATGTTTGTGGCCGGCATTTTTTTCATCCCCAGCCGCCGGCTGCTTTTTCCTCCGGGCATATAAAAGCAGGCCGGGAGGCGGGCATTCTCTTCTTATTATACAAAATCTGCGTTTTTTTTCAATGCAATTTAATAAAATGAGGGGAAATAAAAAGATGGGGGTGGGGAAATGGGGGGTGAGCGGCCTCATCCGGCCGCCTTCCGTCCGTGTTTCTCCCCGGTGGGGCTGTCTGGCCTCTCTCCTGCCCGGGCGCCTGCTCTCTGTAGGGGCGGCGGCAGACAAAAAAAGGGGGAGTTTCTAACTGTTTTGTTCCTATGTTCCTCTGCCAACGCGGCTTGAACTCCTCCTTGGCAGTCGTCAGACAGCACCGCTAGTACAGCATTGCATTAATATCACAGTAATGAGTGCTTGATATTCCTGTCAGCACAAGGCGGAGGAGGGAGGCGATGCGGTGGCATCGTTGACCGACGACAACGCAGTGCTGGCGGGAATAGCGAGTGCTCATTACTGTGATATTAATGCAATGCTGTACTGGGGCGGGCAGAGGAGCATAGGAGCAAAGCAGTAAGAAACTTCCGCCCTTTTTTTGAGATGCCGCCGTCCCTACAGAGAGCAGGCGCCCGGGCAGGAGAGAGGCCAGACAGCCCCACCGGGAAGAAACACGGACGGAAGGCGGCCGGATGAGGAGGGTAGGGTATGGTAACGGGAGGGAAAGGAGCATTTTATTTTTGATTTTATTACACAAAGTTGGTATTGGGCTGACACCATGAATGCATGGGCAGGTCGTAGATTGTTTTTTATTCGTGGAGGCGGTGGATGATGCGGAAGGTGATGTCGCCCTGGTTTATGAGGGGGTCTTTGTGGGCGTAGAAAATGATGCCTTCGGTGGGGGCCAGGATTTCTTGTTTGGTGAAGCCTTCGTAGGAATCCAGGATTTGGGCAAGGGGCTGGTGGTAGCGGACGTATTCTCCGGGGGTGGTGAGGCGGCGGTAGAGGCCGGCGGTTCCTGCGTGGACGTTGGTGAGGTCTTCGTCCTGGATTACGTGGCTGATGTAGCCGCTGTGGCTTTCGTAGCGGATGATTCCCATGCGGGTGAGGAAGCGCAGGACGGCTCCGGTGGCGCGGACGGCGCTTTTTTCGTCGAGTTCGTCGGTTTTGTTGGTGTAGACGCTGAAGGCGGCGGTGGATTGGTTCTGCCAGTTGTAGTTGAGGGTTTTGGTGTCCACGGGGCGGGGTTTGCGGATCACTACATAGGGAAGGCCGAACAGGTTCGCCAGGGACGGGCTTTGGAAGCCGGTTTCCATCATTCGGACATGGGGGACGAATTCTCCGGGCATGTAAAAGCTGGCAAACTGGATGCCGTAGGTGTAGTCGCAGATTTGTTCCAGCACTCCGGCGGCTATCCGGGAGGTGGTGTCGCCTTCCTGGTTTCCGGGGAAGCTGCGGTTGATGTCAATGTCGCCTACTCCCCAAAAACGTTTGCCGGTGTTGACGGAAAAAGGGTTGATGGCGGGGATTACCATGATTTCTTTGTTGGCGTTGATGCAGCCTTTATTTTCCAGTTCCTTGAGTTGTTTTACCAGCTGGGAGCAGATGTAGAGCTGCTGGATTTCATTTCCGCGTACGGCCCCTGCAATGCAGGCGGCTTTTTCGCCTTTTCCAAAGCGATATCCCTGCACCAGCATGTCTTCTCTGTAGTTGGATTTCATCCGAAATAATTCCTTCGTTTCCATTTCGCTCTCCTGTTCACTTTTTTTCTTCGATTCCCGTAAGAATTCTTGCGAGAAGGGCGCCTTCATATACCAGAGGATATTCTCTGAGGGTAAAGATAAGGCCTGATTTGTGCGCAAAAATTTCCTGTTTTACTGTTCCATTGATCACATCCACGATTTCGCCTATTTTCTCTCCCTGTCTGATATAATGGTTATGTGCGGCGGAGGGGAGGAACATGCCGTTGACGGATGCTCTGATAAACTCCACCTCACCGTCTGTGGAAACGGCAGGCATGCCCACCATGCTGTGTTTTCCTTTCCACATGCCCAGCAGGTTCATCACGTTGAAAATACCGTCCACGATGCGGCTGCCGTACTCCGGGCTGATCCGGTTTCCCACTCCCAGCTCCACCACTAAAGCAGGGACTCCCCTGCTGTTCATGGCATGGGCCAGGGTTGATTCATGCACGGTTGCGGTGGCGTTGGTCCAGACCATATCCACATTCATCAGCCTGGCATAGGGAAGGAGTTTTTCTGCAAAATCTTCGCTCAGGCGTACCTGGGGTATTTCCCTCACGAATACATCGCTTGCATGAATATCCAGGCATAAATCCGCGCCCTCCAGATCCTCCACAATACGGGCGGCGGCCTGTTCCAGCAGGGTTCCGTCGGGGGAACCGGGGAATACGCGGTTCATATCCACATTTCCCAGAGGGGAGGTTCTTTGTACCACATCGATTCCCAGGGGGTTCAGCGCCGGATAAATGTCAACCGTGCCTGAAAGGAACTGCAGTCCTTCCTTCAGTCGTCTGGCTGTCTCATAGCAGATATACTGTCCCTCCAGCTCGTCGCCGTGGCTGCCGGTGACAATTGCCAGCCTGGCGGCGTCCGGGCGCAGCCGTTCTCCCTGGATCCTGTTTTTTTCTATTATCAGTTTTTCTCCCGCCGGCAGTTCCATCTCCACAATACGTTCGATCAATTTTTTGCTTCCTTTCCTTCACCGCTTATATTTGTCCGCAGCTTACATACAAAACGCCCCAAGGCTCATCCTTGAGGCATTCGTTATCATTTAAGTAAAATATTGATATCTGTCACAGTTATAAATCTTCATATACAAGCCCCTCCATGATATAAAGAAGCTCTCTGTCCACCCTGCTTTCAGACAGTCCCATCGTCTGGGAACACACCCGCAGCCCTTCCAGCACAAACATGATATCCTGCGCCGTACTCTCCGGATCCTCACAGACGAATTCCCCGTTTTCCACACCGGCCTCGATCAGTCCTTTGAGGATATCCACGGACTCCAAAAATTTCCTGCGGAGCAGGTTATCCTTTTTGGCGGGTTTATTTGCAAAAAAATACTCGTAGGCAGCAACTGTTATGCTGTTTTTTTTAAGAAGTATTTCCTTTTTCTGTTCTTTCAGAAACACAAGAAGAATATCTGTGGCAGTGGCATCTTCAGGAATTTCTCCCGAAAAAATATCATCCTTTTCCTTCTGCTCCGCTTCCAGGACTTCCCTGAAAAGCTCTGCCGTACTCTCAAAATAAAGGTACAGGCCTCCCCTGCTGATACCGCAGGCATCCACAATATCTTTCATGGTCACATCCTTGTAGCCTTTTTCCACGAAAACCTGCCTTGCCGTTTCTACTATGAATTGTTTTTTGTGCGCTGATTTTTCTCCCATAGAAAGACCTCTCTGAAATCCGGCTTGTTCATATCGTATCATAAATACACGAAAAAATAAAGCCGAATTTTTGTGTTCCCTATATACGGGATTAAGGTTAATAATAGCATAATTTATGAATTTTTATTTAAATTTTCCGCTATTTTCTTTTTTTCAGAATTTTTGTGTGCTAATATGTTCACATTAATCAGATAGGGAACTATCGCGTTGGCTGTAAGTGCAAAGTCAGATTACAGGAAAGATTCAAGGCTTCGGAAACTGGCAGCGTTTGAGATAGTAACAGAAAAAGAATCGGGGAATCTATATGAAATATGTGAAATTGTTTTTGAAAAAACTGCTGCGGTATGTGCTGAAGCCGCTTTCTTTCCTTCCGGCACTGATTATGATGTATGTCATTTTCAGTTTTTCCGCACAGGACGGCGACGTCTCCGGCGCGGTGAGCAGTTCGGTAAGCCTGCGCTTCGTACAGGCCTGCGAACAGGTGCTGGACAAGGACTGGAATGATGCGCAGATACTGCATTATGCGCAGCGGATCGAACATTATGTGCGCAAAACAGCTCATATGACGGAATATTTTCTTCTGGCTGTTTCGGTTTCTTTTCCGCTGTACGTATACCGCCTGCGGGGATGGAAGCTTTTGCTTGCCGCAGGGCTGTTCTGTGTGGCCTTTGCCGGGCTGGATGAATGGCACCAGTCCTTTGTCCCCGGCCGAACCCCTTCTCCCAGAGATGTGCTGATTGACAGTATCGGTATTTTTGCCGGCATCGAAATCACGCGGCTCTTATGCTACATCGGACGTAAAACGATCTTCCGCCCCCTGTCTCTGGGAAACAGCAGGACAGAGGAGGAATATGAGGAAGATTACTGTTGATTTCATTCAAAAAGGAAGTCCGGGCAAAACCGGGCTTCCTTTTTTGGTTCTTATTTTGCCGCCAGAATCAGACATTCAAAGGGCTTTAAGGTGATGCTGCCTTTCAGCTCCATGCCGTCTTCCACCCTCGCATAGGTGCCGGGCAGCTCCATCTGCGTTTCCGCTTCATTGAAGTTCTGCACAAACCACAGATCCTGTCCGCCTTCCCTGCGGGATACGGTGACCCCATAGGGAAGCCTTCCGGTAAACTCCGTACCGATACCGTTTTCTTCCGCCAGTCCGGCGTACAGAGCCTTCAGAAAAGCCTCTTCCGTTTCGCAGGCCAGGTAATAGGCCCTGCCGCTTCCATAACTCTTCCTTGTCAGCGCAGGGCAGCCCGCATAATAATCGGACTCATAAGAGGCCAGAACCTCCGCTCCTTCTCCTGGAATCACATGGGAAATTTCCCGCAGGCAGCCTGTTTTGTATGACTTTCCTTCAAAGCTGATGCTGTTGACGCGATGATCGGGCGCGGCGTCCATTTCTTCCGTACGGATGCCCAGAAGCTCCTCAAGAGGATGCCTGTCCAGAATACAGAGATCCGTCTCGTCCACCACGCCGCTGAAATAAGTGGCCACATAACAGCCGCCGGCTTCCACATAATCCTTAACCTTCTTAGCGTAACCCTTTTTATACAGGTAATTCAAAGGAGCCGCCACAAGGCGGTAGCCCTGGAGATCACAGTCTTCATTTACAAAATCCACATCAATGCCCATTTCCCAGAAGGGCTTGAAGTGTGCCAGGATGGTATCCTGATATGCCATGTCCTTTCTGGGGCCCTCGATATCCTCCACAGCCCACCAGTTCTCCCAGTCAAAAACAATGGCGGCTTTGGGCCTGTTGCAGGTAGGGTATACCGCATCAGAAATCTGCTCCATGCGGCTGCCGAGAGCGGATACCTCCCGGAATACACGGGTATTGCTTCCATTTCTGTGATCCACTACGGCCCCGTGGAATTTTTCCGAACTTCCCCTGCTCTTTCTCCACTGGAAGTACTGCACACTGTTGCTTCCGCAGGCGACGGCCTGAAGGGAAGACAATTCATGAAGCCCCGGCCTTTTCTGGGTATTCACAGCCTTCCAGTTGACGATGGAGGGAGTGCTTTCCATCATCAGGAAGGGCGCTTTTTTGAGGCTTCTCATCATGGAATGCCAGGCCGCCGTGCGCACGGCCACATTTACCTCATCCTTCTGACTGTGCCATTCCGGATAGTTGTCCCAGGATATGATGCTGAGCTGAGGGGCAAAACGGAAATAATCCAGGGGCTTGAAATATTCCATCATATTGGTGGTTACGGGCAGTACGCTGTATTTCAGGACCGCTCTGATTTCCTCCATGCAGAAGTCCTGGATCTGATGGCTCACAAAACGTTTCCAGTCCAGATTCAGGCCATGCAGCCGGCTTTCCCCATTGGGCACAGGGCTGTGGATCTGGGACCAGTCCGTATAGGTATGGCTCCAGAAGGCAGTCCACCAGGCATGGTTCAGATTATCCAGCGTCTTGTACTTTTCCTTCAGCCATTCCCGGAAGGCCTGCTGGCATTGAGGACAATGACAGGATGCATCGGATCCGTTTCCGCCGTATTCATTGGAGATATGCCACAGGATAACGCCCGGATGATCTCCCAGATGCCGGGACAGCTCATGGTTAATCTTTTTCATTTTCTTTCTCATAATCGGAGAGGTGTAACAGAAGTTATGCCTTCTCCCCGGAAGATTGCGCACGCCTTCCGGGCTCATCTGCCTCACCTCCTCATATTTTGCGGTCATCCAGTTGGGCATGGCACCGGTAGGTGTGGCAAGAATGGTATAAATACCATTTTCATATAATTTGTCAATAATCCTCCGAATCCAGCCAAAATGGAATTCCCCCTCTTCAGGTTCCAGCCTGGCCCATGAAAAAATCCCTAAGGAAACACAGTTTACGCGGGCCTCCTTCATGAGCCTGATATCCTCCTCCAGTACCTGGGGACTGTCCAGCCACTGCTCCGGATTATAATCCCCTCCATGAAGCAGGCGCGGATATTTGTTGATTACTTCTCTCATAAGAATCCTCCCTTCTGCGGCTCCGGGCCGCATAAAAACCAAATCTATTTACAGCCTTCCGGCAATCAGATCCTCAAGGACCCGGCTGACCATACTGCATTCCCGGTCGGCACATTTCTTAACATGCTCTTTTGCGGTATTCATGGCGTAACTCAGACCTGCCTCCTTCAGCATGGCCATATCATTTTCACTGTCACCAAACGCCAGCACTTCGTCCAGGAAAAACTGCTCCTTCGCCGCCAGCAGCCTCAGGGCGCTTCCTTTATCCACGCCCTTATTGGTAAAATCAAGCCAGCCGTTCCCGCCGTCCACTACGTTCAGAAAACGGTCGTATTTTTCATGGAACCATTTTTCTTTATCCCCCGGTATTCCTTTCGGCCAATAGATGGAAATTTTAATCATAGGGAGCTTCATTTCCCCGAAATCCTTAAGCACGGCAACCTGGTTTTTCACCTTTTCCCGCAGCATCACAGGAAACAGAGGATCCACCGGCACCATATAGGAAGCGTCCGCACCGGATACCACCACCTCCGAATCGGGAACCTCCTGCATATCACTGATAAGGGACAGCGCCAGATTCCTTTCTATATCATTCTGGTACAGGATCGTACCTCCCTGGGCGATCAGCGCCCCATTTTCACATATATAACTGATATCCTCCGCTACCGGTTCGAGAAGCCTCCGCAGATTGGCATACTGCCTTCCGCTGGCCGCAATGAAGGATATCCCCATGGATTTTAATTCCCGGATAAGAGGAAAATATTCCTCGTCCACATGCTGGGCTCCGTCCTTCAGAATGGTACCGTCAAAATCACTGGCAATTATTCGAATATTATCTGGCATTCCTGTTAACCTTTCTGTTTTACTGTGTGCAGACGCTTTCACTTACGCACTTTCTGTCTATTTTACTATAAGAGCGGGGTTTTCCATAGATATTTTTTGAAAAATATTATTAAAATTTATATATAATATTGGGTAATGGACAGGTGTTCTTTATTATTGCCGATATTTCACAACAAATTTTTTATGTAAAAAGGGCTTGCTTTTCCCCTTACGGCTATGCTATAATACAATTCGCCGGTTCAGTAAGAACCGTGTTGTAGGAGCATAGTTCAAGGGTAGAACAGTGGTCTCCAAAACCATCGATGTGGGTTCGATTCCTACTGCTCCTGTTATTGAAAAGTCTGATTTTGTCAGGCTTTTTTTGTTATCCTGAAAGATATTCTGTCATAGCAGCTGCAAAAAAGAGGCATCCTCACTTTTTGAAACAGGCCCGCTCATTGCAGACCGAGTAAATTTCCAGATCAAAATAGCGGTTTTGATGTTCAGCCAAAACCGCCCTTCCATAATATACCATAATGCAGCAACATGATTTTATTTCTGCCGCCCTCCGTCAGCCATCCATAAACACTTCCCTCAAAGCCTCCAGATACCCATATCCATACCTGTCATCCGGTTCCAGATAGCTTGTTTCCGTCCATTCATTCCAGCTGTTAACCGTAACAAACGGCGCCTGTCCCGGATGGCTGTCGGCATATTCCCGCGCCATGACAAATCCCTTTTTCACCTCTTCCGGCGGATTGTTCTTTACAATTCCCGGACGGAAGCCGTTAAAACGGGGATTATTATCCCAGCCTACGGAAATATGGGGATAATAGGGAAGGCCGTATTCCTTTTCCATCCCCTTCCATATCTCTTTGACATCAGCCAGAATCTCATCATAATCCCGGTCAATATCGGCAATATGCGCGAACTGGTAATGAGTAACGCCGGAAAATCCCAGGTATGATACCGCATCCCCGCCCTTTATTGTCTTTCCGTTGTCCAGCCCCGACAGGTTATCCGTATCCCCATAAGCTGTAAGAAGAAGATAAAGATCCGGAAAACCGGCCTTTTTCGTTTCTTCCCGGAACCATTCCAGGGCATCCTTCATTTTTTCCAGCCCGCCCAGGCCTTTCATCAGATTCGCAAGCTCATAGATCTGAAACACCGGTTTCCCGTCTATCCGGTAGTAATTGGACTGTCCGAAATACTGTGTGATCACTCTGCGGCAGGCATTTTCGAATTCCTCCCTGTTTACGGCCCCCTTCCAGATCAGACAGTCCTGCTCCCAGGAAAGCCTGATATCCCAGGTATAATTCACGTCATGATTGGCCCACATGAGGTAAAATTTCATTTTATCCCTGTTTTTTGCCTTCAGGAAACCGTCATTCAGACAATTTTCCAGATAAGGCATTCCGTCAAACCAGTACCAGTCATAAATGAATACGTTGACGCCATGCTCTGCTGCCGCTTCAATTTCCATCTCCATCACAGCGGGATCCGCCTCATCCACATACCCCCACAGCGGCTTTCTGGGCCACTCATGCCCCGGAAATTTGGCCACAGCATTTTTTACCGACTGCCACTCCCCCATTCCCTCCGGCCAGAACATGAGGCTCCTCTTATCCCTTCCGGTATACGCCGGCCACACATAAGCCGCCACATCATAGTTTCCCATTTGTTTCTCCTTCCCTTCTCCTGCCGCCCCTTTTACCCAGACCCTAAATTGAGGCCGACACTCCTTTTCCATGATATTATCATATATCTTCCGTCAGGAATGCAAGTGTCATATTTTCATTTTCTTCCTGGTCTTTTAACACCTCCGCAATGCTGACCTAAGCGTAAAAAGGCAGGGCCGCCCGCCCTTCATACAAAAAGCGTGCAGCCCTGCTGTTTAAACTGTTCTATTTTCCTGTCGATATCTTCTGTGGTCACATCCAGCTTCTGCGCCAGACACTGCTTGCAGAGGAATGACCTGCTTCCCCGGTTCACAAATTTTTTATAAGCCCCTATTTCATTATAGGTCAGATTTTTCCCGCAGTCCATGCATGCAGACATTACAGATCAACCACCTTCGCCCGGAATACCTGACAGTCAAAAGCTTCCAGCTCCCTGGATACAGTGGCGTTTGTCACCTTAAAGGTTTCTCCGCTCCATACCTCCGTCATTTCCAACGTTTTTCCGGTACTGAAACCCAGACCCACTTCATCCAGATTGAACCTTGCCGCCGCCTTTTCTTCGCTCATATTAAACAAACCGATCGCCACATCCCCATTTTCCAGCTGTCTTGCATAAAGGACCATATCGTCTCCGGCCCAAATTCCCTGCAGCTTCACCGGCTGACGGCAGGCACTGTCCTGGTTGATCCGGATCAGCTCCTCATTACCAAGAATAGCCTTTGTTTCCTCATTCATACTGCGGATATCACACCCTATCATCAGCGGGGAACCAAGCAGCGCCCAGATAGAGAAATGTGTCTTGTACTGCGTATCACTGCAGCCCTTCAGCCCCACATTCCCTTTTCCGTACATACCTACAATCAGCATGTCCATATCATTAAAGCATCCCACCCCATTATAGGGATGCAGCTTCTCCTGCTGCTTTACCAGATCCTTCACCGACTCCCATGTATCAAAAATATCACCCGTGGAACGCCACATGGATGCTGCCGATGTCTTGATCCATTCCTGAGTCTGATCCGCCCCCCAGGAACAGGCGCTGAACAGAATATCTCTTCCGCAGTTTTCCAGAGCCAGCCCCATCCTTCTGTACAGATACTGTCCATGGATAATAGGACTGTGATAGCAATAATCATATTTCAGGAAATCCACTCCCCACTCCGCAAAGGTCCGGGCATCTGTAAATTCATGCTCAAAGCTCCCCGGATACCCGGCACACGTCAGGTTTCCCGCACAGGAATACATACCGAATTTCAGCCCCTTACTGTGAACATAGTCAGCCACAGCCTTCATACCATGAGGAAACTTCACCGGATCCGGCACAAGCCGCTGATTCCCATCCCGCTCCTTCAATGACCAGCAGTCATCAATAACCAGATACTCATACCCTTTTTCCAATAGCCCGGTACTCACCATAGCGTCCGCCGTTTCAAATATCAGCTCCTCATTAATATTTTCCCCAAACGTATTCCAGGAATTCCAGCCCATAGGCGGTGTTAATTTTACCATACTCTTGACCTCCGTATCTTTATTAAGTAAGCTTATTATAAAATGTATTTTTATAACATTACCATTCAATATCGTTGCAAAAACATGTACTTTTCGTTCATTTTTATGAAAGTAAGTTTATAATAGAACAGTTATATACTACGTAACCTTAACTGTCTTGCTGAACCGGATGCCCTGCGGCTTTGCCGGGCTTTTTCCGGGCAGACGGCGGCTCTGTAAGGATTCCTGTAAGGGCCGTATAAACACGCCGGTCCTTAGGTTGCGTCCTCTGCAACCTTAGTACCGCTGCGTGTTTGTCCGAGCGAAAGCGTGCCCTGCAAGGAACCTTACAGAGCCGCCGCCTGCCCGGAAAAAGCCCGACAAAGCCGCAGGGCATCCGGTTCAGCAAGACAGTGCCCCCCCCCACAACAAAAAGGAGCTCATATGAAAAAAGAATTTTATTCCGAACACACCCTTCTGCTCACCAACTGCGGCAGAGAAGACTGCTCCGACCTTCATTCCTGGGGGCCGGGAATCCGTCCCTGCTACATTATCCATTACGTGATAAAAGGCGCAGGCTGGCTGGAATACGGGAAAAAACGTTTCTATATCCAGGCAGGCCAGAGCTTTCTCCTATATCCTTATACCGTCCTGCGCTATTACCCCGATCCGGAACAGCCCTGGGAGTATACCTGGGTGGATTTCATGGGCGAAAATGCGCCCGAACTGCTTTCCAATACCGGGTTTTCTCCTGTCTGCCCCGTATCCCCGGCCATCAGCCCGCAGCAGATCCTGCCGCTTTACGAACGCCTCTGCAGCCTGGATATCCTCTATCACAACAAAGGAGAGGCCTGCGGACTTCTTATGGCGCTTTTAGGCCTTTATGCGGACAGCTTTCCGGGTTCCTCCGCCCTGAATTCCCACAGGGAGGATAACCGCCTCTCCACCGCCATCCTGCTCATCCGGACACACTGCCACAAACCGGATTTCAATGTGGAAGCCCTCTGCGAAAGCATGCACATCAACCGGGTCACTCTTTACCGCCTGTTCCGGGAAGCCCTGCATATCTCTCCCAACACCTATATCTCCCGCTACCGCCTGGAACAGGCCCGCAGTCTTCTGGAAATGGGTTTTTCCGTCAAAAATACGGCTTTTTCCTGCGGTTATTCCGATCCTTTCTATTTTTCCAGGGCCTTCAAAGCCCGTTACGGAACCTCTCCCGCTTCCTTCAAGCGAAAAGACAATGGAACACATCTGTAGAAAAACATTTCAAAAACCTTCCCAATCTATTTGACTATAAATTGGTGATGCATTACAATAGATTTACCAATTTATGGAAATTAATTACAATATTACAGTTCATACAAAGACAGAAACTTAACATTCGACAGCAATGCAGTTACCGGAACCGGGTATTTCAATATCCGTGCCCCGGTAAAAGGGGGAGCTTATATGTCATGGTATGCCGGTACTTTTTACTGTGGGCATGAAGGCTACGTTAACATCATCGGCCCTGCCAGCAACAGGGAAAAAATGAAGGAGTATAAATTTTCAGGACTATGTCCTGCATGCTGTAAAGCGGAACTCATAAGAAGCCGGAATGAAAAAAATACGGCTGCCCGCAAAGCAGCGTCCCGGATGGAGCTTCCGCCATTGGAAGGGACAAGGAAACAGGTCGTGTGGGCGGAAACACTGCGGGTGGAAGCCCTGACGCGTCTGCAGACCTTTATCGATACGCCGGGCAATATCCATCTGATCATTCTCCGGCTGAATTACGAAGCGCTGACTCCCCTGGAGCTGACGGAAGAAAATCTACCGCCGATGCTTCAGGAAATCGTGCAGTATCTCATACATGAGAAAGTAAAAGCCGCCTATTGGATCAATAACCGTTTTAACCGGGAGCTGTGCAATCTGGAACAGCTCATTCCGGAATATCTGGAATGGTGCAAATGGTATCGGCCCGAACAGACGGTATCCGAATCCGATTTTATACGGAGTGATTCTGTCCTTTCGCCAAAAAATCCGCAATTTCCGGGTATCGTGGAAATCAAAGGCAATGATGAAGAAATATCAGCTTTTTATGAAAAAAATGACAGGTTCCGCGAAATTATCAGGCAGATGGACTACGAATGGAATGGCCGCTGCTGGTTCCGGAGGCTTACCCCTTACCGGGGCTCCTTCCGGGATCGTGCCGCAGAGCTGGGAAATGTACTGTTAAAAAATGGTTTTACCGTATCCATAACAGATAAAGAGGCGCGGGAAGGCGCGGTGAACGGCGATTTCAGTCCCGAGCATAAGCGCTGGATAACCAAAAGCAAAAAAGGGCTTTTCTTTTTTATTCCTCTTTCTTCTTCCATTCCACGGGAAGTTGTCCTGAATCTGAAAAAGATACCTACCGCTGCCTATCATTCAGGCGGCATATTCCTGGAACCTTCCCATTATGAGGAGCTGGAGGATTTTGCGGAAATGTATGGCTTCCGTTTTGACCGGGAAGCCGGGGAACTGCTACACGCCTATCGGGATACCCTGCAGCAGGTTCCTCATGTATCGCCTGCCGCTCCGCAGCCCTCCGAAGAAATCAATAACCTGCACAAAATACTGGAATCATCCGGCGCCATTCTGGATGATCTGGTGGATAACGACTGACTATGCAATTACATAATAAACTTCTGGATTACCAGGAGAAGGCCGTAGAAAAATTAAAAAAAGTAAAGGTAGGAGCTCTGTTTATGGAGCAGGGAACCGGAAAAACCATCACGGCCCTGGAGCTGTGCCGCCTGCGTCTGGAGGCAGGAAAGATAAGCCATATCCTGTGGCTGTGTCCCTGCTCCACCAAGCAGAATCTTAAGGACGAGCTGATCAAGCAGGCTCCCAGGGAAATTCTGGAACGCACCACGATCTGCGGCATAGAAACCCTGTCCCGCAGCATACATGCCAACAGCTACCTGCGCCTGCTGACGGAACGGGAGCATTGCTACCTGGTGGTAGATGAAAGCCTGCTGATCAAGAATCCCTACGCTTACCGGACGCAGAATATTGATTATCTTTCCTCACACTGTGATTACAAGCTGATACTCAACGGCATGCCGATTTCAAAGAACCAGGCCGATTTATACGCCCAGTTCCACATCCTTGACTGGAGGATTCTGGGTTATAAGACCTACTGGTCCTTTGCCGCCAACCATATAGAATTTGATCCGGAGATTCCCCAGAAAATCATCCGGTGCCTGAATACAGATTATCTTGCCAGGAAGATTTCACCCTATACCGTGCAGGTGACCAAAAAGGACTGCCTTGTCCTTCCCGACAAAAGCTATTCCGTAAACTATTTTTCCCTCACCCGGAAGCAGAACGAACATTACAATCAGGTGGCCGACGTCCTTCTTTTTCACCTGAACGAGCTGCATCCGGAGAGCATCTACCGGCTTTTTGCCGGACTGCAGGCGGTTACCAGCGGTTTCCGGGTGCTTTTCCAAAGGAGCGATACCGGGTATGAGCATATAGTAACGCAGCCGTTTTTCGAAAACCCTGCGGACAATCCCCGGCTGCAAAGGCTCCTGTCCGTCATTGACAACCGGAGTAAATACATCATTTTCTGCAACTATACCTATGAAATTGATGTATTATGCCGTATTTTATCCGTCAAATACGGGGAAGAACAAATCGCCCGCTTTGACGGTTCCATCCCCATGAAAAAAAGGATGCAGAATCTGGAAACCTTTAAAACAAGGGCCAATTTCCTCATTGCCAACCGTGACTGCGCCGGCTACAGCCTGAATCTGCAGTTCTGCCACAATATTATTTATTTCTCCAACAGCTGGGACCTGGCCACCCGCCTGCAGAGCGAGGACCGGATACACCGGATCGGCCAGGAAAAGGATATCCATATCCGGGATATCTGTGCCTACAATACGCTGGATGAAAGGATCCTGGGCTGCCTGTACCGTAAGGAAAAGCTTCTGGAGGCTTTCCGTAATGACATCAAAAATATGGAAAATAAAAACCACATTGCAGAATGGATTTATTGTCAGAAGCAGAACAGAGGGCTGATGGATTGTGATGATTTGGAGGAAGCTCGAAATGCCTAAAATTTACTCAGATAAAAATGTATATGAGGCTGCCATGGAACGGTATGAAACCATTTTCCGGCATTTTGACCATATTTATTTTTCCGTTTCCGGGGGAAAGGACAGCTCCATTATGCTGCAGCTTGCAGCCCAGGCCGCCAGACGGCTGGGGAAAAAGCTGTCGGTCCTCTACATTGATTTGGAAGCCCAGTATCAGGCCACCATTACCCATGTGGAAGAGCTGATCCAATGTACGAGGGATGTGACCGAGCGCTGGTATTGGGTGGCGCTGCCGCTGTCCCTCAGAAACGCCGCCTCCGCCATCTGCCCGAAGTGGATCTGCTGGGATAAAAAGGATCGGGACAAGTGGGTGCGCCCTCTTCCCGATCGGGACGATGTCTGCCTGATAACGGAAGATCATTACCCTAAAGAATGGACCTGGTTCAGGCGGGGGATGGAATTTGAGGAATTCATCCTCTATTTTGCCAAATGGTTTTCCGTCAGCCGCGGAGGGCCGGCTGCGGCCGGCATCGGCATTCGTTCAGATGAAAGCCTGAACCGCTTTCGCACCATTATCAGCAACACTAAGGAACGCTATCTTGACTATCCCTGGACCACCCGGATCAAAATCCATGACAAGCCCACGGACTGCTGGAACTTCTATCCCATCTACGACTGGTCCGCCGCCGATGACTGGACTGCCGTGGCAAAATTCGATTTGAAGTTTAATTACATATATGAGCTCATGTATAAAAACGGCGTCTCCATCAGTGAACAGCGCCTCTGCCAGCCCTATGGAGACGACCAGCGCAAAGGCCTTGATCAGTTCCGCTATCTGGAACCCGAAACCTGGGAAAAGGTCCTGCACCGCGTGGAAGGAGTCAATTTCGGCAATATTTACTGCCGGACCAGCCTCCTCGGCAATATCCGATCTGAGAAACCGGATTCCATGTCCTGGGAACAATATGCGGTTTTTCTTCTGGAAAGCCTGGGCCTGTACGCGCCGGAGGTACGGGATCATTATTATACAAAAATAAAAAAATTCTTTGCCTGGTGGGAAAAGGAAGCAGGAATCACCCCATCCTCCATGCCTGATGACAAATGGGATATCCAGGGCTTCCGCCGCGCTCCCTATTGGAAGCGCATCGCCAGGGCAATCGAAAAAAATGACTTCTGGATGTCCGGCTTAAGCTTCAGCGAAACAAAAGGAGACGTAAAGAGACTGTTTGAACTGAAGAAAAAATATGCCGGGATTATCCGGCGGGATATCCAGTCCACAAACAAACAGCTGCGTGACGCTGCCGGGAGGATTGAGGATGAACTTACAAAAGAAAGAGTATAACGAGGGTTATGACAGAACCGAATTCTATTCCATCATGGGAAAATTTTTTGCGGAAAAGAAATACCGGGATGAAATGCCTTATCTGATTAATACCGAAGAAAAGGAATGGCGGCTTTTTTATGAGGAAGGAGTGCTCGCCGGCTTCTACGGCCATGAGGAAAAGAAAGAGCTTACCATAATTTCGGGCGTTTATGTCATTCATGAATACCGGCACTCGGAGGTATGCGCCTTCATGGTGGAGGATATGCTCCTCTCCTTTCCCTCTATCCGTATGACCACCTCCAACCCCCGCCTTCTTACAATCCTGCGGAGGAATGACTTCCGCCAGCTGTCCCGGAGGGGCTGCTACCTGACTATGGAACGCGTCACCCCCTGCCAGGAAAACGTCACAATTACCGGACAGCGATCCGGCACCATCATAAACTTGGCTGAAGACAGCACACAGCTGAGGATACAAAAGGAGCCAGTATGGACATCAACAACCTGATAAATGAAATACAGCAATACATTTCTTCTATCGAAGATCTAGACGAAAAGGTGGACGCCATCAACCGGATACGTGACGGCATCTCCCAGGTCAGCCCTTTCCGGGATGAGCCTACGGACTGCGTACTCTGGGTAAAACAGGAAGCCGTACACGCAAATGAATACAATCCCAACCGGATTCCTTCCCCGGAAATGCAGCTTCTGCATACCAGCATCCGGGAGGATGGCTACACCATGCCCATCGTCACCTACGATATGCGCAACGGCACCCGGGAGATTGTGGACGGCTTTCACCGCAACCGCATTGCCAGGGAATACCCTGACATCCAGCACCGGATACAGGGCTATCTGCCCGTAACCACCTTAAATAAGCCTCTGGACCAGAGAATTGCCGCTACCATCCGACATAACCGCGCCAGAGGGACTCATGGAATCCGGCCAATGAGCGCCATCATCATGGATCTCACCCGCTCCGGCTGGTCCGATGAAAAAATATGTTCCCAGCTGGGAATGGAACTGGATGAGGTTCTTCGGCTGAAACAGATAACCGGCCTGAAGGAAGCATTTATGAACCATGAATTCAGCCGTTCCTGGGAGGAATTTGAGAAAAAATATTATGAGACCTGAGGGTGATCATAAAAAATGACGCCTGCAGTTCAACTGCAGACGCCATTCTGTCACACTGTATACTCTTACTCCGTTACAGAGAACTGATCCTTGCCTACGCCGCACAAAGGGCATACCCAATCATCTCCGAGAGCTTCAAATGCGGTTCCGGGTTCAATTCCGTTATCCGGATCTCCCAATTCGGGATCATAAATATAACCGCAAACGTCACAAACATATTTACTCATTCTGCTCACCTGTTCCTTTCTCAGTTAAATTTTTAAATCACAATATGTAGTATTATAACAAAAAGATATATATATTACAATCCATCCGTAAAAATACCGGCTTTATTTTCTATTTTACTCAGCTCTTGCTTCCGCCGCCATGCTCTCTTCCTCACCCGCTTTCTTGTCACAGCTTTTTCTCTGATTATGCAATACCGGACTGCGCGATTCCCCATTTCTTAAATAATAATTAGTAAATTCTTTCGTTTTACTTCACAGAAACTTCAATCGTATAACACAAAAAGGTCACAATTATAAGGTATCCTATAATCACAGAAAGCCAATAACGCTTTTTCAATATAGATACTCTTTTTCATAACTCAAGCCAGTACCCCATGGGTACTGGCTTCCTCCCTTTTTACAGCCTTTTTATTTTTTTCTTACTGCGGATTCCATTTCCAGTCCGGTGTCATAATCCAGCTGTCTGGGTTCATATTCCTCATTTTCCCTCTGTCTGGTCATATGGCGGCTGTCCCAGTCACGCTCCATTCTGTGCCAAGGCCGATCCTCCCAATGATACGAACGGAAGGGATCCCTTGTCCGGTACATCTGATCAATCAGGGCTTCATGAAGCTTATTGCGAACCTGGCTCAGTCTTTCCTCATGTATCAGATTCACCATTTCATCCGGATCCTCCTGCAGGTCATACATCTCATCCGTATCCAGCAGATTGATAACCAGCTTATACCTGCCGTCAAAAATACAGCGCATGGGCTGGAAGGATCCAAACCCATCATGATCCACTTCATATCTTCCATACTCCACAAAAATATGGTCGTTCACACGCACGCTGCCGTCTGCCAGCTCCGGATACAGGCTTTTTCCTTCAAAGGCTTTCGGGATATCAATCCCCATCATCTCAAAGACAGCCGGAGCCAGGTTGATATGGGAAACAGGATTCTCATCCACCCTGCTTCCAAATCCTTTGATTAAAAGAGGGATCCGCGCATTCTCTTCATAAGGTGCCGGGCCTTTTCCGGTCAGGGAATGGGAAAACAGCATGTCGCCGTGATCCGACGTATAAATAATCACTGCATCCGGCGCATATTTCTCCGCTGCTTCCAGCACCCTTCCGATTTCATAATCCACATAAGTATTACAGCCGAAAAACTCCTTATGTGAAGCCCTGAACTCCGGATCCTCCGTCAGATGGCGGAATGGCCTGGCCCACAGTCTCTGGAATTCCGGCTTGTCTTCCAGGGTATCATCAAAATTTCCGGGACGGGGCAGCTTATAATCCGCATACATATCCACATATTTCTTCGGGCACAGATATGGCCCGTGAGGCTCATCAAAAGATGCCACACAGAAGAAATCCTCATCGTTATAATTTTTCAGGAAATCTATCGCCCTGTCCGCCACTCTGTGGCCGAAGGTAAATTCCTCTTTAATATCATACTTTTCAATACTGTCCGTCCTCCTGGATATCACTCTTTCCTCCGGAGTAAGCTCTTCCAGGTAGTTTCTCATGTCATACCAGTAATCTGCATCCCAGCCCTCCGGACATCTGCCCAGGCCGAAATAATCGCCTCCGTCCAGATGCCATTTGCCGATATAGGCCGTATGTACCCCATGATCGGACAGACGCTTTCCGATACTCTGCACATTTCCGGAAACACCCATGGAATTGGACCATGACGCGCAGGAATGAGGATAACAGCCTAAAAAGATACCCGCCCTGGCCGGCTGGCACAGAGGCTGTGTGGTATACGCCTTATCAAAACGGATTCCCTGTTCCGCCAGCCTGTCCAGATTCGGTGTATGCATGTCCGGATTACCATAGCAGCCAAGCATATCCGCGCGCTGAGAATCGGTCATCAGGAATAAAACTTTTCTTTTGCTCATTACTGGCCTCCCTGTTTTTCATATATGCCGTGATGGTTTTCCGCAGTTTTTCCTTTATTGCATATCATTCATACGAAGCACGGCTTAAATAAATACTATCACAAAGCGCCATACAGGAGCAAGACGGCAATATGACCAAATGCCTGACAGACAGATAAAAAGACGTTACGGTTTACCCTCTACGAGTGCACACAGTAACGCCTTTATCTCTATCTGATATATCTTTTTAATTCTTCATAAAAATTTTCTCTGGTTCCGGCTAAAATAATTACCACCGTTTGACCAGCTGATTCGTATATTCTAGTCATCCTCCGAAGAAAAAAGTCTGTCTATGGGGATACAAAAGCCATCAGCAGCAATTTCATCTGCCTCTGCGATAGAGAATCACTCAGTCAATCCCATCACTTAATATCAAATACACTTCTGACCATCAGCTTATCCGTATTTCCCTCCAGCACACGAACCCGCTTAACACCGGCATTCATATCAAAGAAGTTATCGGACAGCACCAGATTATCCTCTTCATTCCGTATTTCCACGCTCTTGGCATAGGCCTGCGCCTTTACGGTTATCACATCCCCTTCCGCCTCACAGCTCAATTGAGGATCCATATAAGCAAAATACTTGGGATAAGAGAAGTTAACCGTTCCCTCCGAAAGGACCTCGCCGTCCATTTCCATTTCATAACTCACGTAGTTGGTACGAAGCTGTGCTTCAGGGAATAGGATTTTATCCAGCCAGACGCTGGTGAGCGCCGGAACCATAAGGCTTTCCTCTCCGCTCCTGACGATTTGTGCATCAGGAGTCCGCAGCGCCCAGCGAACGGTCACCTGCGCATCTTTCATGGTTTCATTCGCCACATTGAGACGGATGGATTTTTCAAATTCAAAATGTTCCCGGTTCATGTTGGCTTCCGCGCTCATCATTCCCTGTTCCTCACAGGAAAGAAGAATCGGGGCGAAGAAACGCTTTGCATAATAATGCAGCGCCTTCAGCCTGCCTTCATAATCGATACTCGACCAGGATACCACCGGCCAGCAGTCATTGAGCTGCCAGTATATGGCTCCCATGCAGCGGCCGCGGTTGCGCCGGAAATGCTCCACCCCATAACGGATAGCATCCGCCTGCAGCAGCTGGGAGGCATAAATGAAGGTATCAAAACCGGAAGGATATTTATAAGTCTGCTGCATGTACCCCATAATTTTACCGTTGGCGCTGTACTGGCGCTGATGCTTTTCACAAATATAGGAAAATGCATTATAATCCTCCGGATCATCGGTAAAGGTTTCTATCGTCTTCAGGGACGGGAACGCCTGGAAGCCAAACTCGGAGGCATACCGGAAGAAATACTTCCTGTATTCTGAAAATGGCTTGTTTCCGTGCCATACCGCCCAATAATGCACATCTCCCCGGTTGGGATCATTGGGTTCATCCAGGCATCCGCCTGAAGAAGGGCTTGCCGGCCAGTAGAAGGTCTGGGGATCATAGGTATGGACGATCTCCGGGATAATCCGTTCAAACATCAGGAAATAATCTCTTACCTCGCTCGCCTTGGTAAGCCAGCTGTTGCGCTCAAACACGAACTGCTCCATCTCGTTGTTGCCGCACCATAATCCCAGGGACGCATGGTGGCGTATCCGCTTCACATTTTCAATGAATTCCTGTCTGATGTTGGCTTCAAAAGCAGGAGTCAGCTCATATACCGCACAGGCAAACATGAAATCCTGCCAGACCATAAGACCCAGCTCATCACAGATATCATAAAACCAGTCGCTGGGATAATAGCCGCCTCCCCATACACGGATCGCATTGAAATTGGCAAACCTGGCCTTTTCCAGAAGTTTCCTTGTTGTTTCCGGCGTCACTCTGCCCAGAAGATTGTCCTCCGGAATATAATCCGCTCCCATGGCAAAAACCGCCGCGCCGTTCACTTCATGGGCAAAGCATTCTCCCCATTCATCCTTTTCCCTGCGCATGTTCATGGTACGCAGCCCTATCCGTTTTTCCCAACAGTCTATTTCCCTGCCGTCCGAATACAGAACCACCTTGACAGTATAAAGATCCTGTGCGCCATAGCCGTTAGGCCACCAAAGCTTCGGCTCTTCTATTACGATTTCTGTGGGGGAATCCTCATAAACAGCCTTTGTCCCGTCAGGCGCGGTAATTTCCGCCTGATAGCTCATATGCTGGCCGCATCCGCCGAAAACCCTTCCTCCGGTTACATCCATCAGCTTCGGGACACCGTCGGTAATCCCTGCCGTCTCTTCCGTCACCTGCAGCTGCAGCGTCACCCTGCTGACGGAGCGGTTTCCGAGAGCGGCTATCGCCCTGTCGCTGTCGGCTTCCGGCACTCTTTCATGCTGCTGTAATATCAGCACATTATCGATACGCCCTCTGTCGATCCCAAGAAGGGTGACCGGACGGAAAATCCCCGCATCCGGCAGGTGAGCGCCCCAGTCCCAGCCGAACATATAATGGGCTTTCCTGATATGCACAAACCCTTCCAACGTATCGTCATTTCCCAATGTCCGGCACTCCCGGAAGGCTTCCCGGATATATTTATTGGGAGAATGCAGAACCACCCTCAGTTCATTTTCCGCCGACTTTACCTTTTCACGGATATCATATTCCCAGATACGATGCATATTGAACGCATCTCCCAGATGTTCCCCGTTCAGGAACACATCGGCAATGGTATCCAGCCCGTCGAAATGCAGCAGGATTCTGTCCTTATCCAGAATATCCTCCGGGCAGTCAAACTGCATGGTATATTCATAATCATATTCCATCAGCTCCAGGGCTTTATCCTCGTTATCCTTCCAGAAAGGATTCTCCATCCTGCCGTTAGCCAGCAGATCTCCGTAAACGCTGCCCGGCACTGTGGCCGGCAGCCATTCCATTTCCCCAAGACGGCGCATCTTCCAGCCCGTATGTAAGGTTTTCTCCGTCATTCTTTTTCCTCCTTCATCCGCAGATAATCCCCGTACCAGACAATAAGCTCCTGGATCCGGTAAAGTTCGGATTCCTTGCTCACACTGCGGTATATTTCTTTATAATGATACAGCCATTTTTCCAGCTCCTCCGCCAGCTTCCATGCATCCGGCATACTGCTGTAGGTACGTCCGTATTCCCTCGCTGTCACCACCTTACCCAGTTCATTAAACAGGCGGACGGCATCCACCGCTGCCAGATAGGGCTTCACAAGCTCTCTTTTGCCTTCCTTTAAATGAACGATATTGCCATAAAATTCCCTGCTGATTTCTCCCAGCCTCTCATTCTTCTCGTCCACCCCGTCCATATCTCCCAGGTGTTCCGATATATAAGCCTTGTGATCCTCTGTAAATTCCGGAACCTCTCCCAGCTCTTTAAACCGGATGGCCGTCTCCCAGTCAAAAGCCTTCTGAGCCGCCACAGAAGCGGCAATGCTGACGAACCTCTCTTCTTCATCCCCGAATTCCAGCCTGGAAATCTGCCTGTTGATCTCATCAAAAGACGGGATATTTCCATTCCAGGAAAAAGCAGCTCCGTATATCATTCCCACAACACCGAATTCCGGATGGTTGACATGAAGGAAATCACCCCAGTCTGTGTTAAGGACACCGATGGAATGGTACTTCACCGCATAGCTGCACATACGGCGTATGTTCTCAAAAGAATTCTCAATAAGATACATGAACTGATTCCAGCCGCAGGCGCCCGGGCAGGAATACTGCACCGCACCGGCATCATACAGCCACTTAGTCTCATCCTCTCTCTGATATTTGGCATATCCCCAGTTCAGGCATATGGTTTCCTCCGGAAGCTCTTTAATCATTTCCGGGAATCCGCATATAATATCCCCCCAGAACATGGGGCGCCTTCCGTTCTTCACCAGGAATTCGCACAGAGCCTTCACGAAATCAATATAAATACGATCCACGCCCTTTTCTTCGGCTGCCGCTCTGCTCTTGCCTTTCCCTAAATCAAAGGTTTCGTCCGCACAGATATTAAACTGTCTGGAAGTAAACAGCGGCATGAATTCCCGGATTTTTCCCTTTATGAATTCCAGGCTCTCCGGATCCGTCACATTGATGGTATGGTGATGCATCCTGCCCCGCAGAGAAAAAGGCATCTGATCCGCACCTTCCAGCTCACATAAATGAGAGTACCCCTTGGAGCTTAACACCTTGTACAGATGACCGAAGCAGGACAGGGAGGGAACCAGTTCGATTCCTCTCTCCAGGCAGTACTGATCCAGTTCCATAATCTCTTCTGCAGTCAGCGGCGTATCATCCCTCCAGATTTCACTGAAATCCCGGAACAGGAACGTATGCTCAATATACAGCTGCAGCTGGTTCATTTTATAGTAAGCCATGCGGTCGGCCATTTTTTTCAGAAAAGAAAGCTTGGGCACCCTTCCTCTAGTGACATCATGGTAAAAACCTCTGTTGGGGATATCCGGCCCGTCTTCTATTTGTACAAAGGGCAGGACCGCGCCGCATTGCTCCACCATCTGCTGCAAGGTCTGGCAGCCGTACCAGACTCCCGCTTCCCCTCCGGTAATCCGGACATTTTCCGCATCCACCGTCAAAACATAATCTTCTTTTCCCATCTGCGGGCACTGCTCCAAAATCACATCGCCCTTCCGGCCTTCCCCTCTTGTGAGAGCCAGGGCAAACCCCAGCTTTTCTTCCAGCGCCTTTTGTACAAGCGCCACCTGCCGGGTGAGCCTGTCCCCGCAGGAGGGATCCAGCACAATATATCCCTGATAAGACAGGACAAATCCGTTTTGTCCTTCTTCCGCTTCCTTATATTCAATTTTTCTGGGCTGTGGTATGAAATACATGGCTTTTTCTCCTCTTATTCAAATCCCTTATATTTTTCCGTCAGAAGCTCTATCCCATATTCCCTGGGCGTACCCTTCAGCCTTTCCATATAAGCCTGCAGATGTCCCCTGCAGTGCTCCGGTCCGCCTTCACGCATAACCGTCCACATCGGATCCGCATCATACGCCGAGGTTTTCATCATGGCATCATTCCAGTCGAGTATCAGCTTTGCGCCCTTTGCGCACAAATCCGGCCGTTCCTGGGCCAGATTATGCTGCTCATGAGGATCCGCCTCCAGATCAAACAGCATTTCATCCGGCAGCAGATGATAGCCGCCGTGTACGGTACGGATATATACATAATGATCAAACCGCGCGCTCCTCTGGCACACATGGGCGCATTGGGTCAGTATTTCATAAGGCCTGGAACAGTCTGTCCCTTCCAGAAGCGTTCCTGCATAGGAAACGCCGTCGTAATGATAGCCGCCGAAGCGTTCTGTCCCAAGCAGCTCCTGCACGGTAGGAAGCAGATCCACATTGTCATGGAAGCCGTTCACGTGCCTGCCGCCCTCCACACCGGGCCATTTTATGATCATGGGTATCCGGCATACCGGTTCGTCCGCCATGCCATGTTCGCCATATACCCCGAATTCTCCCAGATCCTCGCCGTGATCCGCCGTTATAATAATCGCCAAATCCTCATCATAGAGGCCTTTTTCTTTCAGGTAATCCAGAATCATGCCTATATTATCATCCGTATAACGCACGCCGTCATCATACAGATCGATCAGATGCTTTGCCGCCTCTTTTGTTTCCAGCCTTCCCGGATGCTTGGGCCACTGCTTAAAGGTATCGTCGTTCCACATATTGATTTCATTGGCTCCGTGAGGGCCGATATGGAGCAGATGCTCTTTGAAAATGTCCTCTGTAATCCAGTCGTCCGGCAGCGGCGTATCCTGAAACCGGCTCTCATAGTCCGTCGGCGTACGATACGGGGTATGAGGATCCCAGTAATGCACATGCAGCATCCAGTTATCCCCCTCACCGTTTCTCTCCAGCCAGTCCAGCACATGGGGAGTCACCATTTCCGCCGATTCCCCTCCCCTGTTTCCTACATTGAAGCACTCATTAAAGCCTGCATTAAACCACCATGCGGAATGGCGTTCGGCAAAAGAGGAAAAGGAAACGGTATGGAAACCAGCTCTTCTAAACTGCATGAACAAACCGTTTTCCGACATATCATCCGTAAAGCTCCTGCTCGCTCCCTGCAGCCTCATATCCGCGGCGGTTCCGCCGTGTCCCACAATCCCGTTATGGATACCGTACTGCCCGGAAATCAGGGATGCACGTGAGGGCAGGCACGGGGCGTTCGGACAATAGTACCTGTCAAAGCATACCCCCTGTTCCGCCACGCTGTCCATCACCGGGGTGGTATCCCTTCCATAACCATAACACCCCATGTGGTCTGCCCGCAGGGTGTCAATGTCAAACATAATTACACGCATTGTTTTTCTCCTTTTATTTTTTGTGTATTCTTTTTCTGCCTTAACAAAACCGCAGGCTTATATTACCGCCCCTAATCACTTTCTCATCCGCATATCCGACGGCGTGGTATGGTAATACCCATGGAAATGCTGATAGAAATAATTCATATTGGAATACCCCACATCCGCCGCAATCACTGCGATTTTTTCATCGGAATTCAGGATCCTCTCTCTGGCTACATAAAGCCGGTAGCACATCAGGTATTCGGAAAATTTCATTCCTGTTTCCTTGATAAAAATCTGGCCCAGATAGGTGGAATTCATCCGGAATTTATCCGCTATGCTTTTCAGGGAAATATGCCCGCCATATTCCACCCTCACCATCATTACGATCTTATGTATCAGAGGGGACATGGCATCATAATCCATATCCAGCACAGGATCACAGTTCTTCTTTTCATCCTCCTCCGGTATGGTTCCATGAAGCTTTTCCACAATGATTTTCCTGATCACCTCTAAGAGCTTCTTTTTCTCCACGGGCTTAAGCAGGTAATCCAGCGCGCCGCAGCGGATAGCCTCGCAGGCATAGCTGAATTCATCATAACCGCTCATCATCACATAATTGGAACGCACCCCCAGGTTATTCAGGCAATTGATCACCTCATACCCTTTATCGTTTCCAATACAGACATCCATCAGACAGATATCCGGCCTCCAGTCAAGGATATTGGACATTACCTCCAGAGAACTGCGGGCGGTTTCTATCCTGCCCACTCCCAGGCTTTTCCAGTCCAGAAGCCGTTTGATTCCCTCCAGGATGTTTGGCTCATCATCCACAATCAACAACGTGTACATCAGTCTCCTCCTTGCCTGCCTGTGTGGGGATATAAACGGAAATCCTGGCTCCTCCCTCCGGATTGTTCCCGATCTCCATTGTAAAATCCTCCCCGTAAAAATACTGCAGTCTCATATATACATTCCGGAGCCCGATATCCGCGTCCGGATCGTCGCTTCCTTCATGCATATTTTTTCTTATCGCTTCAAGCTGCTCCCTTGCAATCCCCAGCCCGTTATCCGTCATGAGGGCTCTTACGCCGCCTCCTTCAGAACGTATTTCCAGAATCAGAAGGTTGAATTCATTATTTCTGTCAAAACCATGGGAAAAAAAGTTTTCCGCCAGCGGCTGCAGCCAGAACCCCGGGGTTCGGACGCCCTCCAGATCCTTTTCCAGCTCCAGCTGATACACAAAATTTCCCGCAAACCGGAGTGACATGAGGCGCAGATATAATTCCAGCAGATCTTTTTCTTCCTTCATGGTTATCACATCCGGACAATGGACAATTTTCCGGTAAAGGCTGCCCAATTGGGTAATGGCCTCCGCCGTCTCCTCATCCCCGCACACCAGCGCCTTGGATCGTATACTCTCCAGTGTGTTATAAAGAAAATGAGGGTTAATCTGATGCTTCAGGGCACGCATGGCCGCCTCCTGCTGCTTCAGCTTCATCACATACTCCGTCCGGATATACCCCTCCAGCTTCTGGCTCACATCCTTCAGAGCGATGGCTATCCTTCCATATTCATTTTTATGCTCCGTATGGATTTCCAGATTTTTAGCCACGGAAAAGTCACCGTTTTCCATAGCTCCCAGCATCTGCATGATATAGGAAAGGAACCTGGCATCATTCCGGATTCCCACAAAGGATACCAGGACAGCGCCCCCTGCCAGAATGATCAGGACAAAACTGATCCCGATCAGCGCCGATCGGTTCAGCCGCCAGAGCATCTTACTGTTAATCACACAAATATAGGAAAAATTATATTGGCTGGACGGAAAAACAGTATAAAATATCCGATCGTAGCCGCTTCCGAAAAAGGCTCCCTGACTCTCCTCCAGGTTTTCCGCCGCCCGGATCCAGTTCCATTCCTTCTCCATGGTATAATCCGTATGAAGAGGCTTTCCCTCCTGCATAACGGCCCAGGCTCCGGATGGGTTTACCCCGCGGAATAAATCGTCCCGATCCACCCAGAAGGTAAGGCGTCCCAGCTGACGGCCGATGGAATCCGGATCACGGATTTCATAAGAAGCGAGTATCATGTCCCCGAATCCCGGGATCCCCAGAGCCGACTCTTCCCGATCCAGATCAAAAGTAACATGCATATCACCGGACACTCTGTCCTGCCATACCGCTTTAATTCCGCTCTCTGAAATAAAGGTGGCCCCCCTTATCTGCGTCCGGTTGTTGATAAACAGCTTCTTCATGTCCCCCGGCATATAAGAAATCTGGGCGGAAGTGGAACGGCTGTTGGCAAGCCTTTTTTCCAGATACTCCTCCTCCGATCCGGCGGCAAACAGCGCCATGGCATCCTGCATCATGGTGCGGCTGGCATAACAGCCCTCAATATATTCATTCAGCTGATCCTTAATAGTGCCTATTTTCCTCTCAATCACGGAAAAAGCGTCCTGGGCCTCCTGCCGCTGCTGGCCCGCCCATATATTGGTAAAAAATGTGGTCACACCGATAAAGCATATGGTACACAGAAGCAAAATAGCAATGGTTGTTCCCAGGAACTTTCTCCTGTAAACCTTTATTTTCAGGAAAGATATGCTGTTTTTTCTCATAGCGGACTCCTTTTTATGCCTTACTCAGCCAGAATCTTCCTTCTGCCTTCACTCCCATTATACCCATATTTGTATCCGTCAACAAGGAAAAACCCCCTGACGTGAACATTGGGAGTCCGAAGTTCACGCCAGGAGGCTGGTTTCTAAAGGTCACCGCAAGTACACGATTTCACTTTATTTAAAGAACTCATTAATCTGTTTCTGTGTTTCTTCAATGATGGTATCAAGACCGGAATTCTTTAATTCCTCAATACATTTGGGAACCGTGGTTTCCGGATCCGATGCGCCTACTAACATATCATATTTATATTTGTCCCAAACTGCCTGGCAGTTGGCAACTTCATTCTGGATATTGGTTATATCCAGTGCAAATCCAAGACATACAGAGGAAGCTGCTTCTTCATTCTGTTTCTTAACCTGCTCCCACTGCTCGGGATCTGCGTCTTCCGTAATGGACATGTTGAAGAATGTTCCCTGTGTGTAAGCAGCCAGCGGCCAGTCGTCTCTCAGCTTCTTAATAACGCCGTCGCCTACGTATTCAAAGGTATTTCCTTCCACACCATAAGCCAGCATATCACGGAATTTGGAATCGCTGTTAACCAGATCCAGAACCTTCAGACATTCCTCTTTGTATTTGGAGTTAACGGAAACGGCATTCATGGAGCCCTGGATGGTTTCTGTGGAATACAGAGGTCCGAACACTTTGAATACATCATATTTCTCCACGCCGTTCAGTGTCTGCCATGTAGCTGCTGCACTGGGCCATCCCTGTGCGGATGAGAAAGGAAGCTTCTTGGGAACTTCGGTAAGAACGTTGGCATCCGGATTGATTATGCCGTCCATGTACCACTGATGCATAAGCTTCAGGTTTTCCATGATATCAGGCTGTTCCAGTGTACAAACTACGGTTCTTGTTTCGTCATCGATCTTTACGCCCATAGGCTGAAGGCCTGCGGTAAGTCCGTCATATTCGTTAAAGAAGCCATTGAACGGGCTGCCCTGTGCCATCTGCAGAGGATAAAAGCTCTTGCCTTCCCCTTCTTTTATTGCACGGTACGGGCCGTCCAGATCCTTCATTGTCTTGATGGAATCCAGATCGATATTATATTTCTGTACATACTGGTCATCAAAATACCAGAACTGGGTAATGGAGGAATCCTTGTAGGTCGGAACCGCATATACATTTCCGCCGATTTTTACGCCGTTCCACAGTTCTTCCGGAATAAAGCTGTACAAATCCGGAGTGCTGGACTGCACCATATCGGTTATGTTCTCAAATGCACCCAGGTTTACAAACTTGCTGTAATTGGTATTGTTGGTAAACATCATATCGAAATATTCACCGGAGTTAACGATAGTATTCATCTTCTGATCGTAATCGCCCCAGCCTGCCACCTTGATATCAATTTTCACGCCCAGCTTTTCCACCAGATATTCATTGATATCTGCCAGACGATCATTGTAATCGCTGGGAGTGGTTCCGCCTACCGTCCACCAAATCAGTGTGGGGATATCTCCGCTGGCTTTGTCAGTTGTGCTGCTGTCTGCCGCAGATTCTGCCGCTGCGCCTTCTGTTGCGGCAGCACCTCCTGTTTCTCCTGCCGGTGTGCTTGCACCGCTGTCTTTGGAACCGCATCCTGCCAGCATACCCATACCGAGTACACAGGAAAGTCCAATAGCCAAAAGTCTTTTAACTACATTCTTTTTCATAGTAACCTCCTTATAATTTTTTATATCCTCCGGCAATAAATTGCCGGTACGACAGCTTTTCATCACTTATATCAGCCTTTCACCGCACCAACGGTAAGTCCTGATATAAAATATTTCTGGAAGAAAGGATATGCACAGGCAATCGGGAGTACGATTACTACAACAATTGCCATACGTGCCGCCTCCTTGGGCATATTGGCTACCGTATCCGCCATACTCGCTCCCATGGCCGCCGCATTCTGAGCCAGCATGTTCACATTGGTCATGATGGCGTTCAGCAGCGCCTGTAGGGAATACAGCCTCTGGTCATCAATATACAGCATGGACTGATACCAGTCATTCCAATAAGCGAAGCAGAGGAACAGGCCGATTGTGGCAAGCACCGGAAGGGATATGGGAAGCACAATCTTAAAAAATATGGTGAACTGCCTCGCCCCGTCCATTTTCGCCGATTCAATCAGCTCTTCCGGAACCGTAGTCTTAAAAAAGGTTCTGCATATAACTACATTGAAGGATGATACCGCCAGAGGCAATATGAGCGCCCATACCGAATCCTTCAGATTTAAAAACTGAGAAGTGATAAAATAAGTGGATACAAGGCCGCCGTTGAATACCATGGGGATGAATACCACCATTGTCAGGAACCCGTTCAGCTTATAGCCGGGACGGGAAAGCACATATCCCATCAGCGTGGTGAGCAGGATTCCCAGAACCGTTCCCACTATGGTTACAAAAAGGGACACTCCCAGGGCACGGATAATCAGGGTGCTTTGCTTCGCCAGATATTCATAGCCTTCAAAAGATACAATCTTAGGTATCAGATGATAACCGTATTCCGTAATTGATGCTTCTGCCGAAAGGGATATTGCAATGACCAGCAGCACCGGGATTATACAAACCAGCGCCATCAGCAGAAACATGACATTCAGCAGGACGTTTGCCGTATTGGACACTCTGTTGAAGCGGTCAAATCCATCGGGCTCATTTTTCTTTTTCCTTTTTATTGTTTCAGCCATCCCGCACCTCCTTAAATCATCGCACTGTCGCGGTCAACCTTACGTACCACGGCATTGGCTGTGAGGATAGTTATACAGCCGGCCACCGATTGTACAAATGCCGCTGCAGATGCCATTCCCGTCGTGGAAGATTTCAATTGCTTGAATACAAATACATCCAGTGTATAGGATACATTGTACAGGGAATTGGAATCACGGGGTACCTGATAGAACAGTCCGAAATCGGAATAGAAAATACGTCCTACCGCCATGATAAACATCATGATGATTACAGTCTTCATAAGAGGCAGCGTCACATATCTCATCTGCTGCCATACCGTAGCGCCGTCAATTCCCGCCGCTTCATAATAGGTCTTGTCAATGCCCGTTATTGTTGCCAGATAAACCACCATGCTGTAGCCCAGGTTTTTCCACATATACATGAATATCAAAAACGGCGGCCAAAGCTTCGGCTCCATATACCACTGATGGGGATCCTTCCCGAAGAACTCAAGCAGGCTGTTGAGCAGTCCCTTATCAAAACTCAGGAACGCCCAAATCAACGCGGTTACAACAACCCAGGACAGGAAATAGGGCATGAACATCGCTGTCTGATATACCTTTGCCATTCTCTTGTTATGCAGCTGCCCTATGAGCAGCGCCATCGCAACCGGAACCACAATGTTCAATATGATAAATGCAATGTTATACAGAATGGTATTCCGCAGAATAATCCAGATATCTCCGGCGGAAAACAGGAATTTAAAGTTATCCAGGCCGATCCAGTCACTGGTTATAATACTGTTCAGGAATCCTCCGTTAATCTGGTACTTTTTAAATGCGATAATAATACCGAACATAGGCAGAAAAGCAAACAGGAAATACCAGATTGTGGTTGGAAGCGCCAGCATGGTAAGCTCCGTATCATCACGGGTCCAGCGCCTTTTCTTTTTTATACTACTTTCCTTTACAGCCATTTTAAACCTCCCTTTCTCTTTACTAAACGGCCTCAGAGGTCTGAAAACACGTCTGCCGTCTTTCCGGTTATCTATAATCTATATACAGACCCCGGATAAATTTCCCTCCGTCAGCCGGCCTGCCGGAGAGCCACAGCCGGAATGCGTACGCTTCGTTCTTCTGCTTTTTTCCGACCGCTTTATGACTCAATTATAAACTATGCATTTCGCTATTTCTATCTAACATTTCTTATATAGTAGTCTAAAAACATTATCTCAAAAGTAAAAAAACGTGATTTTAATTTGTGCACCTTTCACAAATTATACAGAATACCCTACTAATTTCCTTATATCCTTTTTGTGTAACATTTTATATACTACATCTAACGTTTTTGCTATAGACAACCCTTTTTCCCCTATCTATACTGATTATAAATACAAACCTGTAAACAGTAACCGCGCCGCCGGTCTGAGAGCAGCCACGAGCCGGGAGCCGGAAAACCGGAGGCCGAAGGATGGCGGCAGCTGCCGCAGCACAACCAATTTGGAGGAGGACTTGCCATGACGCAGGATAACATTCTGCTAATTACCACCGACCAGCAGCGTTTCGACACCATCAACGCCTGGGGAAACACCAGTATTTTCACACCCCACCTTAATTACATGGCCGCAATGGGAACCAGCTTCCGCAGCTGCTATGCCTGCTGCCCCATCTGCGTCCCGTCCCGAACCACCATTATGACCGGCCGCCACGGATATGAAAGCGGCGTAGTATCCAACGCCACCCATGAAACCGAAATGCGCCGTCAGACAAAACTGCGCCACACCCTGCCCGCCCTTCTCACCGACGCCGGCTATCAGACCTGCGCCAAGGGGAAGATGCATTTCGAACCGGCCCGGGCCTGTTATGGCTTTGAACAGATGACCCTTCCTTTGGACTACATGCGCCAATATGACAGGAAATCGGAATCCGCACGCCCGAAGGCCCACGGAATCGGTGAATGTGAAATGGAACCGGTTCTTTCCACCGTCGATGTAAAAGACAACATCACTACCTGGATCACCGATCAGTCCATTGATTTTCTGGAAACAAGAGACACCACCCGCCCCTTCTTCCTCTGGACCAGCTTTACCAAGCCCCATCCGCCTTTTGACCCCTGCCGGGATTTCTGGTCTCTCTACGAGAATATCCCCATGCCCGCCCCTGTCTACGGTGACTGGTCCCGGGATTTGGAGAAAGCGCCTCAGGGCTTCCTCGCGGGCGCCTATGAAAACACCAATATGCATCTGTTCGGACCCGAACAGGTTGCCGCATCCCGCAGGGCCTATTATGCCTGCATCACCCAGGTTGATTATGAACTGGGCCGCCTGTTCGGCGCGCTCCGGGAAAACGATCTGTTCCGGAACACCTGGATCATTTTCACCTCGGATCATGGGGAAATGCTGGGAGATCACCACATGTCCCAGAAAAACCTGTTCTTTGAAGGCTCCGCCCATATTCCGCTGTTTATTGTACCGCCCGCCGGAAGAGGAATCCCCCATAACCTTACCGTTGACAGGCCGACAGAAATCGCAGATATTTACCCCACCATCCTGGAAATGGCCGGCATTCCCGTCCCGGAAGACATCACAGGCCGGAGCCTGCTGAAGCCGGATGCGCTTGCCGAGGATCGGATATTTTACGGAGACAGCCTTCATACGAATTTCTGCGTGATGCGCAGTCAGGTCAAGCTTGTATATACCACCTGCGGAGACCATATGCTTCTGTTCCACCTGAAGGACGATCCGATGGAACAGACCGATCTGTCCGAAGATCCTGCATGGCAGGATAAAAAGCAGGAGCTCATCGCCCTTCTGCTGGAACACGTAAAGGAAACAGCTCCCCAGGTTCTGGAGGAAAGCACTTCCCCGGACGGTTCCTCATCCCTCTGGTTTAAAACGACGCCTCCGCCCCGTTTCCCCGGAGACATGCCCGGAAGATGGTTCGGCTTTCACTATCATGACTATTCCGTGGATACCTTCCATTAACCCCATGGCCGGAATCCAAAAAGCCCCGCCCGTTTCCACATAAGGGAACAGGCGGAGCTTTTTTTATATTGATACCTTTTCTGTACTCGGCACCCCGGCACAGGACTTTCTTTTTCCGGACTATTCAGACTCAGCCAGCGCCGACATGACTTTATCCATCCAGAAAGCATTGGTTCCGGCATAAAGACCTTTTCCGTCCCGGATTTCCACACGGATATACCCTTCCCTGCCGGTGATCTCAAATTCCGCTTCCGTGATACTTTCTCCTATGGGCGCCAGCTTCTTATAGCAGTCACGCCCCTCCTGAATCACAAAAATCTTCTCCACCGGCGAGGTTTTCACCACAAGCCTGTTATCCCGTATGTAGGCTTCTTTGATTTCAGGCCCCATGGAGAAATAAAAATCACCTTTTTCCAGCGCTTCCATCACCGCCGAATAATCCAGGCTTCCCGCCTTCACCATAACGAACCCGCCAAAGGAATCACACAGCGGAGAATCAAAAGGCTCCCTGTTATGATTATCATCCGTGGCAACCGTGAAGATCCGCTGCCCCGTACGAAGCATTTCATCATAGGACTGGGGATTAAAACCATACAGCCCGTCATGCTCGCAGCCATGGTTATAAATCTCCATTCCCCACAGCCCTCTTAAATCCTTATAATCCTCATAATTCTGCAAAGACCAGTAAGGATGGTTATAACAGGCCAGAAAGCCCTCCGTCTTCATCAAATCAATATAACCGTTAATGTACTCTATATCATTATAGCGGCGTAAGGGCATGGGAATCTTTTCTTCCTTTTCCCTTCTTTCCGGATATTTATCATAAAAATTAAAATGATAAACCTTCAGGTTCGGCCAGGCATCCTCATGAGGCGAAAACTGGTCAATATTCGCTTCGTATGCCGCAATACTCAGGAATCCCTCGTCGTTCAGCTCCTCATGCTTGCAGTATTTGTTGTGATCCGTAAAAGCAACAATAGAATAGCCCTGACCCATATATGCTTCCTTCACCTGCTCCGGCGTCAGATCCCCGTCGGAGACCACCGTATGGCAGTGCAGATTTGCTTTATAAAAAGTTCCTTCTTTCGGTAACAAATAAAATGTTCCCATTCTTATACCCTCCTGTCTGTGTATCCCTCACAAACCCATTTATTAAGATTGAAGCCTCTCCTTCAACCCGTCTTTACCGTACCACACGAACACCGCAGTAATCCAGAACCAGCTCACAGAACACCGCATTCGCCCAGGAAAACCACTCCCTTGTGAATTTGGTGGGATCATCCACATGAAAACCTTCATGCATCATTCCCGTCCCGCCGTCCGTATCACGCATCAGCTGCAGAATACGAAGCTTCTCTTCTTTGGAAGACTCCGTCATTCCCTGAACGGCCAGCCCGATATGCCAGATATAATAAGGAGGCACATGGGGACTTCCGATTCCTCCTGCCGCTTTTCCCTTAAAATAATAAGGATTCCCTTCACTGAGTATGAAACGCCGTGTATTCTCCATCACTTCCCGATCTCCATCATAACCCAGATATTCCATCGAAAGAAGACTGGGCACGTTGGCGTCATCCATCAGAAGGAACTGCCCGTACCCATCTGTTTCATAGGCATAAATCCTTCCATAATACTCATTCTTCACCACGGCCAGCGTTTCAATGGCCTCCTTCACTTCCATCCGGAAAGCTTCCGCCTCCGCCGCAAGCGCTTCATCCCCCAGCACCTGATTTGCTATCTCCGCCAGATATCCCAGCACCACCACAGCAAACATATTCGAAGGAATCAGATAACCATAGACACAGGAATCATCACTCGGCCGGAAGCCTGACCAAATCAGCCCCGTCCCCGACTTAACCAGAGCACCCTTCCCTCCCCGGGAAAGCGTATCCGTAAAATAACAGTTCTTACGCACAAAATGATACGGCGACCGCTCCTCATGATGCTGTTCCGTACGCCAGACCTCCAGGATCCTGCGTACCCCCTTCACAAAGGTTTCATCAAAATGATCCGTACGCCCCGTATTTTTCCACACCAGATAAGCCAGCTGAATCGGATAACACAAAGAATCCAGCTCATACTTCCGCTCCCATATCCACGGCAGCATATCCGTCTCATCATGCTCCCAGCAGTTGCCGTTAGCCTCCTGATTAAAAGCATTCGCATAAGGATCCAGATTCACATAAAAGAACTGCTTCCGAACAAGCCCCACCAGCATGTCCGCAATCTCCTTATCCTCTCCCGCCGCCATGAGATAAGGCCGGATCTGCGCCACACTGTCCCGCAGCCACATAGCCGGTATATCCCCGGTAATAATATAAGTAGTCCCGTCCTCAAGCCGCTTCACCGTAGTATCCAGAGTATTGGTAAAACAGTTTATAAACAGCTGCACCATCCTGGGATCCTCCGGGAAAGCCTCCTCCACCTTCTTAATCAGCTTCTGCAACGATTCAGGCAATTTTTTCTCCATTTGCCGCCTCCTCCTTTTAAATCCTGTTTTCTTTTCTTTCTGCCGCAGACATAATACCACAAAAAAATGCCTTATCCTATATCACAAATCTCATATTACCTACTAAAAAGAATACTTCTTACCATTCCGCGATCAACGGCCTTGGGAAAAGCCACCACTTTTCAAAATCCAGACAATACTGGGAACAACAGATATTATGATCCTTAGGATAATCATACGACGTCCATGCAAAATAACTCTCCACAATCTCATCCAGCAGATCAGAATCCATACTCTCACAGAATTCCCTGCACTTCTCCACAAATCCCTCCGGCTTATCCTCAATCCCCTCCACAGCAGCCTCCAGCCTCCGGTTACAGGGAAAAAGCACCCTCTTCTCCTGCAGAATCAGACGATACAAAGCATACACAATCTCACTCCCCGTCCGCATCTTCATATACCCGTCCGGTTTACAGCACTTCCAAAAATAATTATAATTCAGCTCCAGATCACTGAAAAACGAAAGCAGCTTCTCCTCCCTCTCCTTCTCCTGAAAAACAGGAATAGCCGCCACAAGCCCCTCAATTTCCGGATCCCTCGAAAAAAGCACCCTCGACTTAACAAACGAATTCCTCGTAGGCTCACTCCCCTTCAAAGCCGCCTGCTCCAGAAAATCCTTCGTCATATACTTAATATCAAAATAACCGCCCTCATAAGTACACCCCGAAAGACACTCCGCCGTCCGATTCTCCTTCATACACTGTTCAAAATACTCCTGCGTAACAATCACCATCGCATCCAGATCCGAATCCGGCCGCTCCATCCCCTTAGCCACAGATCCCCCGAAAACAAGAGCGATTACCTCCTCCCTCCCCCGGAACATATCCTCCAGTATTTTCAAAGACTCTTCATGATGCTGATACATAATCCCTTCTCCTTACCTATCCATATTATACCGCCCGTCCCCCGGGCGCCACCTACACTACCCACTATAAACGATACCCACCTCACTTACAATATTTCTTTACCAATTTAAAAAAACCTTAAAAAAAATCCCCCCTCTTTTCCCTCCCCCATAATTCTCATTTCCCTTTTTGCCCCCTCCACACACAATCCCCAGGATAAATGCATCCGTCACAGGGGCTTCGTTCCCTGGCGTCATGGCGATGGCCTGGCGTTTGTCTCCGGCCCGGGGGCGTTTGGGGATGTGGTTGGAGATCCATCAGAAAAAACGGTGATGTTTCTTAATGTTCCGTTCAGCCGGGAGACTGCCGTTCTTAGCGGCATGTCTGACGAGCCGAAGCGGCGAAGCCCGCTTAGGCGAGGAGTTCTGCCGCGTTGGCAGCCTCCCGGCTGAACGGAACATTTAGAAACACCCCGTTTTTGAGGCTGGATCCCCAACCACACCCCCAAACGCCCCCGGGCCGGAGACAAACGCCAGGCCATCGCCATGACGCCAGGGAACCAAAGCCCCTGTGACGGATGCATTTATCCGCCCTCCCACGATCACCCCTCGCAAAATAAAAACAATAATTATTATCATTTTCTATTGACATCTTTTCTCATTTATGTATAATGAAGATGTAAACAGCATATGCCAATTACACAAGCCGGAAATGCGAGGTGATGATATGCCCCGGCCAACTAAGGAACGGAATATCTGCTGCATGCCAAAGTCCTCTACCTTCGGACCCGTAAACCACAGCTGCAGCGAAAAAGAATGCATCTGCATGACCATTGATGAATATGAATGTATCCGGCTGATTGATCTGCTTGGATGCAATCAGGAGGAATGCGCGAAGAGAATGTCCATCGCACGCTCCACCGTACAGATGATATACAATGAAGCCCGGAAAAAAATGGCAGATTCCCTCGTAAACGGAAAACTTCTTCATATAAAAGGCGGATCCTTCCGGCTGTGTGACGGAAACGGCTGCTGCCCCGCGGGTGAATGCCGCAGGAGGAAGAATTGCCCCCAGAACCTTCAGGAGCAGGAAAACAGAACTGCAAAGGAATGACATCTTTTTAATACAAGATGCATTTAAAAATAAAAAACCATTAATTTTGCATCCGGTAAACCGGAAAGAAAAGGAGAAAAGAATATGAGTAAAGTAAAATTTTATATCTGCAGACATTGCGGCAACCTGGTGGAAATGATTCATGACGCAGGAGTTCCTGTTATCTGCTGCGGTGAGAAAATGGAAGAACTGAAAGCAAATACCGTAGACGCCAGCGCAGAAAAACACGTTCCTGCCGTAACCGTTGAGGGAGAACTGGTAAAGGTTCAGGTAGGCAGCGCCGTTCATCCCATGCTGGAAGAGCATCACATTGAATGGATTTATCTGGAGCTGGAAAACGGCGGATTCCGTAAGGATCTGGTTCCCGGAGAAGCTCCCGAAGCAGCCTTCCATACCGGCGGTGCAAAGCCTGTTGCCGTATATGCTTACTGTAATCTTCACGGTTTGTGGAAAACCGAACTGTAATTTTATTTCCTTCCAGGCCTGTCCGGAAAGGAATCCAAAGCTCACAAAGCAGCCGCTTTGTGAGCTTTCCGATCGTTATAACCGGTTATTCCGATACCCCGGCCATATGCCCGGGTATCGCAACAATACTAAGCACATGTGAAAGGAATCAATCAAATGAGTGAAAACTGCAGCCATAATTGCTCCTCCTGCAAGGAATCCTGCAATGATCGGGATCCCAAAAGCCTTCTTCAGGAGCCCCATGAAATGTCCAGCATTAAAAATGTCATCGCGGTAGTCAGCGGCAAAGGAGGCGTGGGAAAATCCCTGGTCACCTCCCTTATGGCCTCCTCCATGCAGAAAAAGGGATATCATACCGCCATTATGGACGCCGATATTACCGGCCCCTCCATCCCCAAAGCTTTCGGAATGCATGAAAAAGCCTATGCCAATGAAATGGGACTGATTCCCGTAAAAACCCGGGGAGGGATTGATATCATGTCCATCAACCTTCTTTTGGATAATGATACCGATCCCGTCCTGTGGCGCGGCCCGGTAATTGCCGGAGCGGTAAGCCAGTTCTGGAGCGAGGTTATCTGGGACAATGTAGACTATATGTTTGTGGACATGCCTCCCGGAACCGGGGACGTTCCTTTGACGGTTTTCCAATCCCTTCCCCTGAAAGGAATCATTGTGGTAACTTCTCCCCAGGAGCTGGTATCCGTTATTGTGGAAAAAGCTGTAAAAATGGCGGAGATGATGAATATACCTGTTCTTGGCATCGTGGAAAATATGTCGTATTACGAATGTCCCGACTGCCACAGCAGACACAGCATCTTCGGAGAAAGCCATATCGAAGAAGTCGCCGCCAAACACAATATTTCCGCAGTTGCAAAGCTTCCTGTAAATCCTGCCATTGCGGCGGCCTGCGATTTAGGTGAAATCGAGGCGCTGGATGCCCCCTGGCTTTCGGAGCTTTCTGCCTCCATTGAAAAAATGTGTCAATAAATGCTGCCATAGTATCCGGCAGTTCCAACAGATAATGCAGCAAACAGTTCAGGCAGCGAGCCTTGCCTTGCGGGCCATCCGCTGCCTGAAATAAAAATGACCGCCTCCATAAAGAGACGGTCATTTTTAATGTATAACAATAAAAAAAGAGGGGGGGTTGCTGCGGCAGATTGGGGAGGGGGATTGGCTGTAATAAGCCAATATCCGCCGCAGCCGGTGAAGGTTCCTGCCAGGCAGGCATGCCCGCTTACAGAAATCTTCCATTTCCGGGTTCAAAATATTCTTTCTTCCCGGAGTAAAAAGGCGCTCACACCTTCTGGTATAAACGTCCTGACTATTCTTCCATGTTTTTTATGTCTGACAAATCAGTTATCGAAAACCGGCATGGAAACCGGAGATATAAGCTAATAACACTTAAGGGGGGGGGTGCCGGCACAGCCGTAGCTGTACCGGCTAATTTTGTGGGTTGATGACTTTCAACTTGGCTTTATCATATACCAGGTTTATAAACTTGTCAACACTTTTTATAAATATTTTTATTTTTTATAAATTTCATAAATTAAATTTACATATCACATTTTTTCAGAGATTCGGAGATTCAAAAAATTCCAGGCCTTACGCTCTATAGCTTACGGACACTGGCCATTTCCACCAGCTCCGCATTCATTTCCAGACGAATCGGAACATCCTCCATAGAACGGCTTCTCATATCAATTTTCCCGTTAAGCAGCATGATCAGGGTCCTCCCCAACAGCCTGCGGGGAACACGCATTGTGGTAAGCGTAGGCTCCATTATGCTGCAGATACTGCGCCCGTCGAAACCGATAACCGATACATCATCCGGTACGGTATACCCTGCCCGCTTCAAGGCCCTGTACACGGGAATTGCCAGCATATCATTCTCCACCAGCAGCGCTGTGGGCGGCTTCACGCCGCTCTTCCACAATCCCTCCAGATACGCCTGGGCCTCAAGTCCCGAACCATTGGTTACGATATTCCAATCCGGACACATCTTCACTTCCAGATCCTCACAGGCATAGGAAAAACAGCGGCGCCTCTCCACAAGGGAGCTGCGGGATGTTCCCGAAGATACATATCCGATTTCAGTATGCCCTTTTTCCAACAGATAACGGACGGCCGTATAAATTCCCTGACGGTTATTCACCGTAACGGAGCTGGCCCTGATATCCGGATCGTAGCAGTCCAGCATCACATACGGAATATCCGTCCCATCCAGCTCCTTCTTCAGCCCCGGACTCATCATATCGGCATAAACCACCATTCCCGCATACTGCTCTTTTTTTATACTCTCCCGAAGCCTCCCCGCCTTCTCATCATACATATGTATGATGGAAAAATGGTATCCGAGCCGCCTGGCCTCCCGTTCCGCGCCCTCAATTACCGGCGGAAAAAAAGCGCCCTCATCCCCTTCCTCCTGATGATCGGCAAGAATAATATAAGCAATATTTTTGGCGGATACCGCACTGCCGCCCGTTTCCGCTTCCTCCGCCTCTTTGATCATATAACCATAACCCATTTCCTGAATTCTGGAAAGGAGCGACCCGCGAAGCTCATCGCTTATTCCCGGCTTATGATTCAGGACAAGCGACATGGTTGCTGTAGATACACCCAGTAATTTAGCCAGTTCCTTGGATTTAATTGCCACGATTTTCCCCTCTTTTACAAAATATACGAAACCGTTGGGAAATGATGAAAAATCACGCCTGACAATTTCGTATAATTCGTTTATAAATTTTATTTATAATATTATTGTACCGTATTTTTAAATATTTTCAAGCATTAACAGGTATACTAATTAACAAACTTTGAAGGCTCATTTTAGCCATTTCTGCCCATTCGGCCAAAATGTCCCAAGGTTTGCCAAAATACGTCTGTTCAGCCGGTACAAGACTGACCGGGCAGACATGAAATATATAGAAAAGAGAGGAAGAAAGACATGAAGGAAGAAAAAAGACCTTATCATGACGGACTTTCATTTCCCAGCGCAAACGTTCCCGGCATCACCCCGGAATCCGCCTTTACGGACGGATATCTGACAGCGCTCCATAATATGGATAATACCGGATCTGCAGACAGCGTAAATATCGATGAGGACGGGAAGGCCTCCGATATGGATGATCAGTCTGTAATGTCCGGTGATGGCTGTAATCCGGTAAACAGGGATTCGGAAATGAACCGCGCCCATGATGATGATGCAGGATGGATTTTCCCGGGAGTATATCCTAATTCCGGAATGCCCGGCACCTCGCCGGGAGCTTACCCCGGAATCATTCCCCCCTTCTACTTTCCCGGCGCCGGAGGGACACCTGATCTATAGCCTTCCATCAGACGCAGAAACGCCGCCCTGTCAGCGTAATCGTTCCTGTCTTTCAGGGACGGTTATGCCGGCCGGGCGGCGTTTTATATTCCATTTTTATGTGAATGCTCTGTCTTACAGCCCGCAGATTTCATCGATTTTTTTCAGCTCATCCTCTGTAAAATCTATTTTGTGGATGATCTGAATATTCTCCGTTATCTGGGAAGGCCTGGATGCCCCGATCAGAACACTGGTCACTTCTCCGTCCCTCAGAATCCAGGATAAAGCCATCTGAGCCAGGCTTTGTCCTCTTTCCGCCGCAATTTCGTTCAGGGCGCGGATTTGTCCCAGTGTTTCTTCCGTCAGCGCAGATTCCGTCAGGAATCTTCCGTCTCTCTTTATCCGGCTGTCCTCCGGGATCCCGTGCAGATATTTATCTGTCAGAAGCCCCTGGGCCAGAGGGCTGAAAGCGATGATTCCACAGCCATTACGGACTGCCGAAGCCTTCAGGCCATTTTCTTCTATCGTGCGGTCAAAAATGGAATAACGGTTCTGATTAATGATAAAAGGGCATTTCAGTTCATTAAGAATCGCCGCCGCTTTTTCCATGGCTTCGCCGGTATAGTTGGATATTCCGGCATAGAGGGCCTTGCCGCTTTTAACGATACTGTCAAGTGCCAGCATGGTTTCCTCCAGCGGCGTTTCCGGATCCATCCTGTGATGATAGAAAATATCCACATAATCCAGCTTCATCCTCTGAAGACTCTCATCCAGGCTGGATATCAGGTATTTTCTGCTTCCTCCGTCCCCGTAAGGCCCCGGCCACATATCATAACCCGCCTTAGTGCTGATTACCATCTGGTTCCGGTAAGGACGCATATCACTGTCCATAATTCTTCCGAAGTTATCTTCCGCACTGCCGTAAACCGGGCCGTAATTATTAGCCAGATCAAAATGCGTGATTCCATTGTCAAACGCAGTGAAAATAAGCTCCTTCATATTGTCGAAATTATCCTTGCTGCCAAAATTATGCCAAAGTCCCAGCGAAACGGCCGGAAGCTTCAGACCGCTCTTTCCGCAGCGAAAATATTTCATGCTCTCATATCTGTTTTCTTTTGCCTGATACATAGTTTTTCCTCCTTTAAACCTGCGGATTCCCGCTGATTTCACAATCGTTCAGTGTAAGCATTGCCATGGTATAAATCTTTGCGGCATCCAGAAGCTTTTTCAAATCCAGTCCTTCATCGGGTTCATGCGCGCCCCCGTGTCCTTTGGCAAACAGCTCTGAGGCCCGGTCATCCTCACGCTCCGGCATGGATCCGATTCCGTAGCCAAAGGCATTGGGAAGCTTTCTCGCATAAGTTCCGCCGCCCATCACATAAGGCTTTGAATCACTTCCGGTCAGTTCATTAAAAAGGGAAGTCAGAAGCGCAACCTCTTTTCTTTCCTTCGGGAAATAATTGGGAGCGGAATTCCTGATGAGCTCCCAGTGATAACCGGATGTCCTGCAGAATCCGTCAAGCACAGCTTCCATATGTTCCGGATCCGCGGTAATCGAATAGCGGATATTAAACTGCAGAGCCGCTTTTCCTTCCTGAAGCTTCAATACGGTCCCGGCACAGGTAAGCCTTCCGGACACCTCATCCTCATAAGTGATACCGATTCTTTCCCCATAATAATCAGACGTAGCCTCCTCAATAAAATGGAGAAGCCTTCTGTCCTCTTCCTTCAGAAGGGAGACCGCGCATACCGCTTTTGCCAGCTCATGTATGGCATTTACACTTCCTTCCGGGAAAGCGCTGTGCCGGCTTGTGCCCCTGGCTGTTATCCGTATCTGCCCCTCTTCTTTTTCTGCCTGCAGAGCTTCGGGCAGCTGCCTTAGAAGCTCTTCAAGCTCCGGCCTGTCCCGAAGCACCAGAACCGCCCTGTCCGGTATAATATTGCCGGCGCTGCCTCCGTACAGGTCAATTACATCCTCACTGAAGGAATCGTCTGCGGCGGCCCAGCCCTCCAGAATTCCCTTCTCCCCGTAACAAACCGGAAACCCGCAGTCGGCGATCATGGATAAGGCGGGAAAAGGATATCTGGAACCATAATATTCCAGATCAGCCATCCCCCGTTCCTCATCACAGCCAACAAACAGACATATTTCATGCTTCATATCAAGCTTCAAATCCCTGATACACCGCATCACATAGAGCATGGCCACGGCAGGCCCTTTGTTATCCTGAGCCCCTCTTCCGATGAGATATCCATCCCTCACCACAGGATCAAAAGGGGCATAATCCCATCCTTCCCCCAGAGGCACCACATCCAAATGATTCCACAATCCAATGGTATTATCCCAGTCCTTCTTTTCCCTGCCGATGGTACCCACATAGTATTCTTTATTTTCCGAAAAAAAACCATACTTCCGGCCCATGGCAAGCATTTCATCCATCGCATCCCGGCAGGCCTTTCCGAACGGCCCTGTTTCCGCCTGCGGATCCGAAATACTGGGAATCCTCACCAGTCTTTTGATATCCTCCGCCATTTCTTCCCTGTGTTCCTCAAACCACTGCCCCACCTTTTCATAGGTATGGCTGTCATATCCTTTATCCATACTGCATTCCCTCCATAACCCTTTCTGATGCCATTATAGTCTTTTTCTCCCCCGCTTTCCATAGCTGCTTACGGCAAAAACTGTGCAGATTCAATCATTTATTCCCGCGAGCAACGAGCCAAAGCCAGGCCAGCTTGGTTTTGGCGACTGCCGCGAGGGTCAAATACCCCGCTGCTCTGCAGCGCTGCAAGTTTAATACTCCGTATGCTTGCAGTGGGGTATTTGATTGCTGCTTAACAGAAAAAACAGCCGGAAAGCCGGCTGTCTTTTCTGCTTATCGTTATCTCTGCCGTCTTACCGGCTGCCCTTGTCATAAATTTCTCCCAAAGCGCGGGGAGCACGGTTATGCTTGGAAAAGAATACCAGCAGAAGAAGCGTCAGCACATAGGGAAGGATCATAACCAGATCCTGGTAACTGCTGGGCATTTCCATAATCTGTACAATACGGTAGCCCCCGGAACGGGCCAGACCGAACAGGAGACAGGCCCCCAGGGTAGGAAGTATCTTCCAGTTTCCGAATATCATCGCGGCGATAGCCAGATAACCATAGCCCACATAAATATTATTGGAAAAATTAGCGGAAATGGAGTAGGCGAAGCAGATGCCTCCAAGGCCGGAAAGAGCCCCGGAAACCATAACTGCCACCAAACGTACCTTTCCCACTTCAATTCCTGCAGCATCCACGGCATGGGGGTTGTCACCGCAGGCCCTCAGATGCATGCCGAAACGCGTCCTGTACATGACAAACCAGGCGATCAGCGCCACAACGACGATCACGATTTCAAAGGGATAAATATTGGAAAATACGGCGCCCAGCACGGGGATTTTGGAAATCACCGGAACCGTAAGCCGGCTGGATACCCCGAGCACAAATTTATCCGAAGCAGCGCCAAAAACCGCGGCATTGATCTGTTTTGTCAGAAAAGAAGTCATCGCCATGGCGAGGATATTGATAACCACGCCGCTGATAACCATATTTGCTTTGAAGCGGATACATAACAGCGCATGAATGAGTGAAAACAGCGTTCCGCCTATGACGGCGAACAGCATGGCGATATAGAAAGGCATGACTGAATTTCCGGAAAAGCTGCCCGCCACAAGCACGGCCGCCAGCGCTCCCGTAAACGCGCCGAATCCCTGCAGGCCCTCGATGGCAAGGTTGGTAATTCCGCTTTTTTCACTGTAAATACCGCCAATGGCCATGATAAACAACGGTAAGGCAAAGGACAGTCCATCTATGATTACCGTATTCATTTCTCCTTCCTCCCTTCCTCATCCTTCATACGTGTCAGCAGGTATCTGATGAATGCGGAGCATGCACAGAACAAAAGGATAATCCCCGTAATAACATCGGCAATCTCCGCCTGTATCCCCGCAGCGGAGCTCATATAAGTACTTCCCTTATCCACAACGGTTATCAGCAGAGAGGAGAAAATAATTCCCACCGGATTGTTGTTTCCCAGCAGGGAAACCGCTATGGCATCAAAGCCGGTGCTGCTCAATACTCTGGGCTGAATGGAAGCGAAATAACCCAGATAATAGGTAACTCCTGCCAATCCTGCCAAAGCCCCTGAAATGAGCATGGTCACAACAATATTCTTACCCACATTGATCCCCGCATAACGGGACGCGCTGCGGGAGAAGCCCACTGCTTTCATTTCGTAACCCATTTTTGTCCTGTCCAGCAGGAATTTCACCAGGACTACGGCTATCAGGGCAAGGATAAATCCGAGGGGGATATCCATTTTCAAATCTCCCACCACGGTATCCGCCAGGGTGAGCCGGGCAGACTGTGCAACGGCCTTTGACTGCCTGGAAACAGGATCCACATAAAATGTATTGATACAGAAGCTGCATACATACTGGATGATATAATTCAGCATAATGGAAGAAACCACTTCATTGATATTGAATTTATATTTCAGAAGGCCGATCAGCCCGCCTACCACAGCCCCTGCGGCCACGCCGATCAGGAGAACCAGAGGCTTCGCCAGAAAAGCATTCAGGCCGCTGTAGCCCACCAGGATAGTGGCAAGGAAGCCCGCCGCCAGCATCTGCCCCGACACACCGATATTAAAAAGCCCGGTACGCATGGCTACCGCCACCGCAAGCGCGGCAAAAATCATAGGCGTCAGATAATTGAGAAAGCTTAAAAAGTCCGTAAGTATACTCTTATGTCCCGCATAGGAAGCCTTCGGCGCAATTCCGCAGCCCTGAAGAAGGTTATAATAAGCCATAAAAGGATTCTTTCCCAGCACGGCAATGACTATGGCTCCCACAATCAGGCCTATGAGTACACATAAAAGCGGGATGGTCACACTCTGGGTTTTCTTATTGCCAAGGGTCCGGCTTATCACTCTCTTAAAGACGGATTCTTTTTTATGCATGCCGCTTCACCCCCATCATAAATTCTCCCACCTCATTGGTGGTCAGCGTTTTGGCATCCGCTTTTTTCTGCATCTGCCCGTTATAAATAACGCCGATGGTATCCGCACAATCCATGATTTCATCTAGTTCCAGGGATATCAGCAGAATGGCCTTTCCCTTATCCCTTTCGCCGATCATCTGCCTGCGGATATTTTCAATCGCCCCGATATCCAGTCCTCTTGTCGGCTGCACGAAAATCATCAGATCCGATTCCTGTTCGACCTCTCTGGCAATGATCGCCTTCTGCTGATTTCCGCCGCTCATGGAACGCACAACAGTACGCACTCCCTGGCCGCTTCGGATATCATATTTATCAATGAGGGTTTCCGCATAGCTGTCAAAGGCCTTCTTATTCAGGATTCCCTTTCTGGAAAAGGGCTCTTTAAAATAATTCCGCAGCCCCAGATTCTCCGATAAGGTGAAATCCATTATCACCCCGTAATTCTGCCTGTCCTCCGGGATATAGGATATCCCTTCCAGACTCCTTTGACGGATGGATTCCCCTGTAATATCCTTTCCATTAAGCCATATCTTCCCCTTATGGACGGGAAGCAGTCCTGCAATGGCATCCGCCAGCTCAATCTGCCCGTTCCCCGCAACACCGGCAATGGCAAAAATTTCTCCGCCCCTTACAGAAAAGGATACATCCTTAACCACTTCAAACTGATCCTGGTTCACAACAGTCATATTTTCCACCAGCAGGATTTCCCTGCCGAAGGAAGGCTCCTTCTTAGGGGTTTCAAAGCTGACTTCACGGCCCACCATCAGGCTGGCCATTTTCTTAGTGCTTGTTTCCTTCACATCCAGCACATCGATAAGACGGCCCCTGTTCAGAATCGCACAGCGGTCGGCCACCTTTTTAATCTCTTCCAGCTTATGGGTAATGAGGATGATTGTCTTTCCGTTTTCCCGAAGGCCCTTAATAATATCCAGTAAAAATTCGATCTCCTGCGGAGTGAGCACCGCCGTAGGTTCGTCAAAAATCAGGATTTCCGCTTTCCGATAAAGCATCTTCAGAATTTCCACCCTCTGCTGTGTGGAAACATTGATGTTTTCAATCACATCGGTGGGCTCCACCTCCAGGCCGTATTTCTGGGAAAGCCCCCGGATATCCTCGTTGGCTTTTTTCATATCAACGGCAGGGAACAAACCCAGCACTTTCTTTACCGGCTCCATACCCATCACTATGTTTTCCGCAATCGTATAATTACTGACCAGCTTAAAATGCTGATGCACCATACCGATATTCAGTTTCGTGGCGTGGTTGGGGGAAGAGATCTTTACCTTTTCTCCCCGGATATAGATTTCCCCTTCATCCGGCTCGTACATACCGAAAAGCATACTCATCAGCGTTGACTTTCCGGCGCCGTTTTCCCCCAGAAGGGCGTAAATCTCCCCCTTCTTTACCTGAATCGTGACATCGTCATTGGCAACAATGCCCGGGAACCTTTTAGTAATATGGCGCATTTCCACAATATAATCCGACATACATTCCCTCTCATTCCGCCGTTTCCCACGGCTGTTTCTCCATGATATACTTAGGGGATGCCATCAGCCTCATGCTGACATCCCCTAAGTATACCCCTGCATACAAAATCACCTGATGGTGATTCTTCCGCTTCCTTCCCGGCAGGCAATTTCCCGCCCGACGGACAATTTCCCCCAACGGGAAATATATAAAAAGCAGGCCGGAACCCCGGCCCGCCTTCCCTTTTCTCAGGATCTGCAGACACAGTTCCCAAGTACGTTCCTTACTCTACTGTAAAATCATCGGGAGTAATACCGTTGAAGTTGGCAGCAGGTACAATGTCTCCTGCTTTCACTTTTTCATAAGCAGCATCCAGCTTTGTAATAGTATCCGCAGAAAGCTGACATCTGCCGGAAGCGCTCACATAACCTGTGGAATCCGTATCAGCTCCCAGAGTTACGTTGCCTCCCGCAAAAGAACCGTCCGCAATTGTTTCCAGAGCCTTGTCCACGTTTGTGCTCATAACCTTCAGTCCGCTGGTCAGGATAACGTTGGCATCTCCGTTTGCACCATCATCATACTGATCAACATCACAGCCGATAACATAAACGCCTTCCGCTTCCTTAGCCGCTGTAAACACACCGTTTCCGGAATCGCCTGCAGCAACGAACATGATATCCACGCCTTCATCGATAAGGGCATTGCCAACAACCTTGCCGGTTGCCGCATCCGCGAAGGATCCGATATAGTTGCCCCCCACATTGACGCCGGTAACATCTGTTCCCGCATAGGAAGGAAGTTCAACGATTTCAACAGACTTTCCGTCGGTTTCATTCACATATTTAACGCCGCATTCAAAACCATACTGATAGTTTACATTGGAAGGATATGCAATACCGTTTACCACGGCAACCTTATTGCTCTTTGTTTCCAGAGCAGCCGCCATACCGGCAAAGAATCCGCTTTCCTGCTCTTTAAACTGCATCGCGTAAATATTATCCACTTCCGTATCCTGTCCTTCTGCATCAGCAGGGAAAGCATCTACCAGAATAAAGGCAACATCAGGGTTGTCCTGCGCAACCTGTGTGATACCTGCGAACTGGAAACCACAGCATACAATCACATCATAGTCAGCTACGATATCGGCTACTGCCTGTACTGCCGCCGCCGTATCCCCTGTAGGCTCCTTAACAGGAGTTACCGTAGAGGAAGGATGCTTTCCGATAAAGGAAAGAATACCGTTATAATTGTCCTCATTAAAAGAACCGTCATCCACACCCGAGGGGCTGGACACAATGGCGATCTTCAGTGCGTCATTTCCTGCTTCGGTGGTTTCTGCAGCAGCTTCCGAAGATTCCGGTTCCGCAACAGATTCTGCAGCAGCGCTGCTTTCAGGGGCTGCACTGCTTTCAGGAGCGGTGCTGCCGGAATTGCCGCAGGCTGTCAGAGAGAAAGCAAGCACAGCAGCAATTGCAAGAGAAAGTGCTTTTTTCATAATAAAAATCCTCCTTTTTAGCCGTCCGAGACGGCCTTCATCATAATCCCGTGGAAGCTTCGCTTCCATTCTGTCTGCAAGCGCTTCAACAATAAAAAACCTGTCGAAAAAAACCACATTACAAACAATTACAAATTAATCATAGCATTTTAACGGCCGGTTGACAATGCCAAATTCTTATTTCCATATAGTTAAAGTAACGATGCAGCTCCCGCTTCGCCAGTTGGGATCGTCCGTCCTTTGTTCCCGCAGCATCCCCGGTTATACAGAGGATCCTGTAAGGGGCGTTATAAACACGCCGGTCCTTAGGCTGCGTCCTTTGCAGCCTTAGTACCGCTGCGTGGTTATCCGAGCGGAAGCGTCCCCTCTAAGGACCTCTGTATAACCGGGGATGCTGCGGGAACAAAGGACGGACGATCCCAACTGGCGAAGCGGGAGCTGCATCGTTACTAGTTAAATAATGTCCATGACATCTTTTACGGACTGTACTCCAATCAGCCGGATCCCTTCCGTTTT
>NZ_MPDJ01000016.1:0-12229 GCF_001881565.1 Eisenbergiella tayi | reverse complement strand
TTGGGAAGGACACAGGTTTCAAACCCCAGCTTCTTCGCCTCGGACACACGGATGGCCGCCTGGCTTACAGCCCTTACTTCACCGCTTAACCCCACTTCCCCGAAGGCGATCATATGCTCTTCGATAGGCCGGTTCTTAAAGCTGGAAATTACCGCCATGACAATGCCCAAATCTATGGCTGGTTCCTGTACTTTCATTCCTCCGGCAATATTTACATAGGCGTCGCAGCCCGATATCTGCAGCCCCAGACGCTTCTCCAGGACCGCCATTAAAAGATTGACCCTGTTAAAATCAGTTCCTGCCGCCTGTCTTCTCGGAAACCCGAAATTGCTCTGGCAGACCAGCGCCTGGATCTCCACCAGTATCGGCCTTGTCCCTTCCATGGAGCAGGAAACCACGGAGCCGCTGGCCCCTTCCGGTTTCCCGTTAAGCATGAACTCAGAGGGATTTTTCACCTCACAAAGGCCTTCCTGGCGCATCTCGAAGACCCCGATTTCGTTGGTCGAGCCAAACCGGTTTTTCACTCCCCGCAGAATACGGTAGGAGGCATGTCTGTCCCCTTCAAAATACAAAACCGTGTCCACCATATGTTCCAATACCCTGGGGCCGGCAACCGTACCCTCCTTGGTAACATGTCCCACAATAAATATGGATATCCCATAGCCCTTCGCCAGCTTCAGAAAAACTCCTGTGGATTCCCTCACCTGGGAAACGCTGCCCGGAGCCGCGGAAACCTCCTCCTGGTACATAGTCTGTATGGAGTCAATAATTACGATCTCCGGCTTTTCCCGGGTAATCGCCCCTTCGATTTCCCCCAGATTGGTTTCGCATAAGAGCTGCAGGGTATCGCGGAACTCTCCGATACGCTGGGCCCTCATTTTGATCTGCTGCAGGGATTCCTCCCCGGAAATATAGAGAACCTTTTTCCCCGATTCCGCAAGAAGCCTGCACATCTGCAGCAGAAGGGTGGATTTACCGATACCCGGATCTCCTCCCACAAGCACCAGAGAACCGGGCACCACTCCGCCACCCAGCACCCGATCCAGTTCTCCGATTCCCGTAAGAATGCGCTCTTCCTTGTCCATGGAAATTTCCGACAGGATGGAAGGACGCTTCCCCAGGGAGGAAAGTCCCTGGGAGCGTTCCGCGACTCCGCCTTTTCCGGAAGACTTTCTGACCGGTTCCTCCACAAAGCTGTTCCATGTATGGCAGCCGGGGCACTGTCCCATCCATTTCGCTGATTCATAACCGCATTCCTGGCAATAGAATATGGTTCCTGATTTTGCTTTTGCCATTTCTCAAAAAGGGGTGCGGCTGATACCGCACCCCTGTCCTCCTGTACTTTTTTCCGTTTAGCAGTGCCTATTTATGGATGTCTACCTTCACTTCTCCCGCTCCTGCAAGTTCCACTGAAAGACTCAGCTTTCCTCCCAGATTTGTGCACATTCTTCCGGCATCCTCTTCGTTAATCCGTACGTCATATTCCGTATCATCCTGAAGTCCGATGGTCAGCTGGGCATCCTCCTGTCCCTCTACCACAAAGCTTACACCGTCCTCGCTCTCCAGAAAGTTCAGCACACTGGTTCCCGGTACGGATTCATAAACGAACATACCGTTTTTCTCCAGCTTCGTCATCGTCTGATAGGTTTTCACCTTATACAGATCTCCTTCGTGGGAAAAGTCCTCCAGCTTCGCTTTCTCCGCAAGGGTGTGGTTTCCAAAACTGATGCTGCCGTCTGCCTCTGCACGGATTAACTCTTCTACTACTGCCATTTCTTTTGTCCTCCTTAAATATGGTTCGTCCTTTTGCTTTATCCTCCGTCACCGACGGTATTCCTCTATTTTTTTACCTGGAACGTAATTTTTCCTTCCTTGCAGCCTACGGTTACATTATCTCCCGGCTGAATGCGTCTTGCAAGGATTTCTTCTGCCAAAGCGTCCTCAATCATATTCTGAATCGCTCTCTTCAAAGGGCGGGCCCCCATTTTTAAGTCAGAATGCTTCTCCACAATAAAATTCTTTGCGGCAGGCGTAATGGTCAGATGAATATTCAGCTGCTTGCTGCACCGATCCGTTAAATCTCTGGACAGGAGCGTGATGATCTGTTTCATGTTTTCCTTGGTCAAAGGATGGAACACCATGATTTCATCAATCCGGTTTATGAATTCCGGTTTGAACAGGCGCTTAACCTCTTCCATAACACCGGCCTTCATTTTTTCATAGTCCTTCTTTTCATCCGTATGGGCGGAAAAGCCGAGATTCTTGGGATCTATGATGCGCTGTGCACCGGCATTGGAGGTCATGATGAGCACCGTATTTTTGAAGCTCACCTTCCTGCCCTTGGAATCCGTTATATGGCCGTCGTCCAACACCTGCAGCAGGATATTGAACACATCCGGATGAGCCTTCTCCACTTCGTCAAACAGCACGACAGAATAAGGATTCCTGCGCACTTTCTCGGAAAGCTGGCCGCCGTCGTCAAAGCCCACATACCCCGGAGGGGATCCAATCAGCTTGGAAACGGAATGGCCTTCCATATACTCCGACATATCGATACGTATCAGAGCATTCTCAGAACCAAACATCGCCTCCGCAAGAGCCTTGCTCAGCTCAGTCTTCCCGACACCTGTAGGCCCCAGAAAGAGGAAAGAGCCGATAGGCCGCCTGGGATCCTGAAGGCCGACCCTGCCCCTGCGCATGGCCCGGGCTACGGCGCTCACAGCCTCTTCCTGGCCGATAACCCTCTTATGCAGGATTCCTTCCAGCTTCAGAAGGCGCTCACTTTCTTTTTCCTCCAGCTTGCTCACGGGAATTTTGGTCCACATCGCAACCACGCCTGCGATGTCATTTTCCGTAACCACTTCCTTTTGGGCTGCGTTCTTCTTTTCCAGCCGCATCTTCCTCTGGTTCAGCTTCTTAAGCAGTGCATCCTGTTCCCGCTTCCACTCACCAGCCTGGGCAAAAGCTTCTATCCGGATAGCTCCTTCTATCTTCAGATCCAGTTCCTTCACCTGTTCATTCAGCTTCCGGATATCCTCCGGCGGCTCCATATGCTGCAGCCGCACGGCAGACGCCGCTTCATCAATCAAATCAATGGCTTTATCCGGCAGCCTCCGGTCATTTATATAACGGCTTGACAGCCTTACAGCAGCTTCTATTGCTTCCGGAAGGATTTTTACCTTATGGTGCTCTTCGTATCTGGGCGTCACGCCCTCAAGAATACGGACAGCCTCTTCTTCCGTAGGCTCCTCTACATTCACCGGCTGAAACCTGCGTTCCAGTGCGGCATCCTTTTCGATATATTTCCGGTACTCGGTGATGGTGGTGGCCCCGATCAGCTGTATTTCCCCTCTTGCCAGAGAAGGCTTCAGGATATTGGAGGCATCAATCGCGCCTTCCGCACCGCCCGCACCGATGAGCGTATGAAGCTCATCCAGGAACAGAAGGATATTGCCGTCATCGGTCACTTCCCGGATCACTTTTTTAATGCGCTCTTCAAATTCACCGCGGTACTTGCTTCCGGCTATCATTCCGGATAAATCCAGCATCAGAACCCTTTTATTCTTTACCGTGTCGGGAACCTCGCCCGCTACGATTCTGGCAGCCAGCCCTTCCACAATGGCGGTCTTACCGACTCCGGGCTCCCCAACCAGACAAGGGTTATTCTTCGTCCTCCGGCTTAATATCTGGATGACACGGCTGATTTCCTCTTCCCTGCCAATAACCGGATCCAGCTTGCCGTCCCTGGCCAGGGCCGTCATATCGCGGCTGTACTGCTCCAGAGTGGGCGCTCCCCCTTTTTTCTTCTGCTTTTTCATCAGATCCTCTTTATACAGCCCGGGCTCCTGTCCCATGGCCGCCAGAGTATCCATATACAGCTTCTGAGGCTGCAGGCCGCAGGTATTCAGCAATCTGACGGCCACATTCTCCCCTTCCTTTAAAAGGGAAAGAAGGATGTGCTCCGTTCCGGTAAGTGCGCTGCGGAATCTTGCTGCCTGTCTGTGGCTTTCCTCAAGAATAGTCATAGCCCGGGGGGAATAACCATCCCGTTCTTTAACCGGTGTTTCTGATACCGGCGCGATCAAATCTTCAATCATTTCACGGATTTCCAATTCATTGGCACCATTCTCTATCAACACTCTGGCTGCCACACCGGTGCCCTCCTCCAGGAGCCCCAAAAGAATATGCTCAGTTCCCACATAATTCTGTTTCAGCTTCCTGGCGGCCTTCTCAGCCAGTATAAGGGCCGTTCTGGCCTTATCCGTATACTGTGACTGCATTATTCCAGTCCTCCATATTCTTCATAAATTTCGTCAATTAAAGCATGCACTTCTTCCCGGGAAATATTCTTGCAGCTCGCCTTCGCCAGCAGGACCCTGAGTTCATCCCGGACATCCAGCATAGCCTGCTTCTTTCCCTCGTCAACAGCGATTACCGCGCCTTTTCTTCTGTCTACCTTCACATAGCCTTCCTGTTTCAGCACGGTATATGCCTTATTCACCGTATGCATATTAATACCAATGGTGTCGGCAAGCTGTCTCACACTGGGAAGTACATCCCCCTCATGAAAACGGTTGGTAGCGATTCCCAGAATGATCTGGTTCCTCAGCTGAATATACAATGCCTCATCACTGCTGAAATCAATCTCTATATACATATCCAATACGCATCGCTCTTCTTTCTGTGTTTCTTTTGTTATATTTATAGTATAACAGTGAGCACATCCTGTCAACCGTTTTCATCGGACGCCGGCGCATGCCGTTCTTCTCTGTTCCAGTCTATTCCATATAAAGATTATGGGAAAAAGCCGCTGCAGTCCATCCCAGCGGCTTTATCTTTTATCTGCGGCTGTTATCAGTCAGCCAGGTTTTTCTTATTTCAAATCCAGAAATTCAAAATCCAGATCGTCATCCTCATCTACATCAAGGAAATCGCGGGGCTTATAATTCTGGGATTTCCTGCTTTTTCCTGAGGAACGGGAGCTTTTTCTGGGCGGCTCATCATAGGACACTTCCCTGGAATACATATCATCCTCATCCTCGTCTTCGTCCATATCCTCGTCGTCTTCGTCCTCATCATCCTCTTCGTAATATCTGCTTCTGCGGGCCGGTTTCTTTTTATTTCTGCTTCCTCTCCCGCCCCTGCTTCTTCTGGGGACATAGTCGTCGTCATCCTCGTCGTCGTCCATATCCTCATCGTCGTCGTCCTCATCATCCATGTCTTCATCATCTTCTTCATCGTCATCGTCGCCATATTCGTCATAGCCGTCCTCATATGCCGCTTTCAGCTTGAAGATCATGACGGTTACCACAATAACCAGGAGACCAATAATAACGGCAAGAATAATAATGATAAGCCGGAGACTGCCTGTCTGTTTTTCCATGGTATCGATATTATTTTCATTCGTCTGGGCCGCACCGAGAAGATCGGAAATTTTATACCTGGTGCCTTTCACATTGTCGTTCAAGTACCAGTCATTATTTCCTGTCCCGTCGTCCGCATAGCTCACATCATAATCATTGGTGGAAGGAGCGGTGTCCGAAGGAGCTTCGGAGGGTGTTTCCTCAGGAGTTTCAGCCGGAGCCTCAGGCTGGGCGGTCTCCGTTACCTCCAGTGTATCTTCACGGACATAACCATTAATCGCTTTTCCATCCTTTTCCCCTGTGATCTGATACCAGACTTTCCCGTCACTTCCTGTCGTCTCCCCGGTAACATCCATGATATCACCTGAGGAAAGACTGCCTACCACGCTGGAGCTGGTTGAGGCTTCAGAACGAACACGTGCACTGGCCGCAATAATCTTGATTTTCGATGCCGTGGATCCGTTTATGCCTTCCTCAGAGTTTTCGTTGATGATGTTGTTTACTTCCTCATCATCTATATTCACTTCCGCTCCGTCAGCTCCCCCTGCATCTCCATTTCCCTCATTACTGCTGCTGCCCTGACTTCCCTGGCTCCCCAGCGTATTCGCCGCATGGCCTGTCAGAGCGGTCTGCCCCGGTAGAGCAGCGCAGAAAATAATCGCTGCCATAACAGCTGTTAACCGAAGCAAAAATCCTGTACTTATTTTTTTTATCCTGTTCATGTTCCTGACCCCTTTACCTTTTGTGGTTTACGCCTCATCTATAGCTTTACCGATATCCGTACGCATATACTTATTGGCAAAGTCTACCCAGCCGGCCGCTTTATAGGCATTGGCCCTAGCCGCTTTCAGATCGTCTCCCGTAGCGGTAATTCCAAGCACCCTGCCGCCGTTCGTCACGATATTTCCCTGACTGTCGAATTTGGTTCCGGCATGGAAGCAATAATACCCGTCGGCATCTTTGAATTTTTCAAGTCCGCTGATTTTCAGGCCTTTTTCATACTTCACAGGATACCCCCGGGAAGCGAGTACCACACATACCGCAGCATTATCTTCAAACTGCAGATCTATTTTATCCAGCGTGCCGTCTATGCACGCTTCCATCACATCCACAATATCATTTTTCATGCGGGGAAGCACCACCTGCGCCTCCGGATCTCCAAATCTGGCATTATATTCCAGAACTTTGGGACCTTTCTGTGTCAGCATCAGGCCGAAGAAAATAATTCCCTTGAATTCTCTTCCTTCTTTTGCCATGGCATCCACTGTGGGCTGATAAATATATTGTTTACAGAAATCATCCACTTCTTTCGTATAAAAAGGGGATGGGGAAAAAGTTCCCATTCCGCCGGTATTCAATCCTTTGTCTCCGTCACAGGCACGCTTGTGATCCTGGGCGGAGGTCATAATCCGGATGGTTTTTCCGTCTACAAACGAAAGCACGGACACTTCCCTTCCGGTCATAAATTCTTCCACCACCATACGGTTTCCGGCAGCACCGAACTGTTTGTCCAGCATAATGCTTTTTACACCCTCAAGCGCCTCTTCCTTCGTATTGCAGATGAGGACGCCTTTGCCTAAAGCCAGGCCGTCCGCTTTGAGAACAACAGGATAATCCGCTGTTTCCAGATAAGCCTCCGCCTTTTTGGCATCATCAAATGTTTCATAGGCTGCCGTGGGGATGTTATATTTTTTCATTAAATCCTTGGAAAAAGCCTTGCTGCCTTCCAGAATGGCAGCATTCTTCCGGGGGCCGAATACGCGCAGCCCCGCTTCCTCCAGCACATCTACAAGTCCTGCCGCCAGAGGATCGTCCGGTCCCACAATGACCAGATCCACTTCTTTTTCTTTGGCAAAAGAAGCAATTTTATCAAACTCATCCACTCCAATGGGCACACATTCCGCCACCTCGGCAATCCCTGCGTTCCCCGGAGCACAATATATTTTATCTGCTTTCGGGCTTTCAGCCACGGCCACAGCAATCGCATGCTCGCGGCCGCCTCCGCCTACAATCAGAATTTTCATTTGTATCTCACCTTTCCGTCTGTTACGCTTACTTTCCCGTTGGCAATCAAATCAATAGCCCTGGGAAGGATCTGCCACTCCGCTTCTTCCATCACACGCAGCTGAAGGCTTTCCGGCGTATCATCCTCCTGCACCTCCACACTTTTCTGCAGAAGAATCGGCCCTGTGTCTGTCCCTTCGTCCACAAAATGCACAGTGGCTCCTGTCACCTTAACACCCCGGGCCAGCGCCGCTTCATGAACCTTAAGCCCATAAAACCCTACGCCGCAGAAGGAAGGGATTAAGGAAGGATGGATATTGATGATACGGTTCCTGTAATTTTCTATCATGGCAGCCGGTATGGTCACCAGAAAACCGGCCAGCACAATCAGATCCGGACTATAGGAGTCCACCTTATCAAGAAATGCCTGATTGAACGCCGCCCTGTCCGGAAAATCCCTGGGTGAAAGGCAGACGGCATCAATACCGCTCTGCCCGGCCCTGGTTAACGCGTAGGCGTTTTTATTATTGCTGATGACTCCCACTATCTCCGTATTGGTTATTCTGCCGTCTCTGATAGCATCCATAACAGCCTGCAGATTGGTTCCTCCGCCGGATACACAAACCAGAATTCTCAGCATAATTCAACTCCCTTTTCCCCGGCCTTCACTTCACCGATGATATAAGGAATTTCTCCTGCTTCACGAATGGCCGCCACAGCGCTTTCCGCCTGTGCGGGATCCACCGCCAGAATCATACCGATTCCCATATTATATGTATTATACATCATCTGCTCATCAATATTACCCTTGCTGGCAAGAAGCCTGAAAATGGCAGGAACTTCATAGCTGTCCTTCTTTACGAAAGCGCGCACGCCTTCAGGAAGCATACGGGGAATATTTTCATAAAATCCGCCGCCGGTGATATGGCTGCAGGCCTTAATGGCAACTCCTGCATCCTTTACTGCCTTCAATGCTTTCACATAGATTTTGGTAGGGGCGATCAACGCCTCTCCCAACGTTTTCCCCAGCTCCTCATAATAGGTACCCAGGGATTCCTTAGTCATTTCAAAAACTTTTCTTACCAGTGAAAAACCATTGCTGTGAACTCCGGAGCTTGCCATTCCGATAAGCACATCTCCCGGCTTCAGATTTTCTCCGGTAATCAGCTTCTTCTCATCAACGATGCCCACGGCGAAACCGGCCAGATCATATTCATCTTCCGGATAAAAGCCGGGCATTTCCGCAGTCTCGCCGCCAATCAGGGCAGCACCCGCCTGCTTACAGCCATCTGCCACACCTTTTACGATAGTGGCAATTTTCTCAGGATAGTTCTTTCCGCATGCAATGTAGTCCAGGAAAAACAGCGGTTCCCCGCCTGCGCAGGCAATATCATTCACACACATAGCCACACAGTCGATTCCCACCGTATCATGCTTATCAAGCAGAAACGCAAGCTTCAGCTTCGTTCCCACGCCGTCAGTTCCGGAAACCAGAGTAGGCTTTTCCATCCCCTGGAAGCTTTCCAGGGAAAAAGCCCCTGAAAATCCGCCAAGACCGCCCAGTACCTCAGGGCGCATGGTTTCCTTCACATATTTTTTCATAAGTTCTACCGATTTATACCCTGCTTCAATATCTACACCAGCGTTCTTATAATCCATCATGTCCTCCGTTTATACGAAGCCCGTCAGGTATCGCCATCCGGGTTCCCGCATTGTTTTTATCTGCTTATTTGCTGTAATTCTTATAGCCCACTTCCTGAAGGTGTGCATCCTTCTTCTGAACGCTTTCCTTAAGGCCCTGGGAATAATTTTTCAATTTCTCAAGAAGCACGGCATCCGATGTAGCAAGAATCTTTGCTGCAAGAAGACCTGCATTTGCTCCTCCGTTAATCGCCACCGTAGCCACCGGAATTCCGCTGGGCATCTGAACGATGGAATAAAGAGAATCCCTTCCGCCGAGAGAAGTCGTATGCATAGGAATACCAATAACCGGCATAGGGAAAATTGCAGCACACATACCCGGAAGATGCGCAGCCATACCCGCACCCGCTATAATTACCTTGAACCCTTTTTCTTCAGCGCTCTTTGCATATTCAAAAAACACATCCGGTTCCCTGTGTGCGGAAATAATCTTCATCTCATAAGAAATCCCCAGCTCCTCCAGAATATCAGCCGCCTTTGCCATTACAGGCATATCCGAATCACTTCCCATTACAATACCAACCTGTGCCATTGGTTCTCCTCCTTCATCCTCTTGGACCTGATCCCGATCCCCTGCCGAAGGCTCCATACGCCCGTCCACTCGGCAAAAAACCCACAAAATCAAGCCGGTAATATTTCAACCTACAGTGTACTAAACTTTTTACCGATATGCAACATCAACCACCCCGAATTAATAAAAAATTCAACTTTTACTCCCAAAGGGATATTTTTTTTGGAGGGAATGGATTATAATGTTGTTACCAACGAGCAGCAACCTCGTGAAGATGAAAACCAGAATGGGAAACAACCGGCACGCCCCACCGCCGGCTGCTTCCCAGGCTGATTTTCCTCTTCACGAGGCTTGGGGCGACTGCCCCAAGCCCGGAAGCCCCCAGGCTTCCGGGTCTGCGGACTACCGCCATAAATCCCTTATGCCCTTATGCCCTTACGCCCTTAACTCACCACCAACCCAATCCACCACCCCCAGGGAGATGACCAACATCATGTGCGAAATACAATACGACATCACCTACAACGACCTCAACCCCACGTTCCTTTTCACCTGCCAGCTGTCCCGAAAGGAACCCGAACTCCCCCATAGCCACGACTTCATAGAAATCGCCCTGATACTCTCCGGGGAGGGCCACTTTATGCTGGACGGAAAATGGTATCCCGTCAAAAAAGGCGATGTACTCCTCATCAACCCGGGCATCCAGCACCACTGCACCTACATAAATCCGGATGCCCCCCTGGAAGAATCCTACGTAGCCTTTACCGACATCCACATACGGGACATGGAACGCAACCAGATCCTCTTCCCCGGCCACGAATGCCTCATCCGCCCCGGTGAAAAGACCTTTGTCACCCTATCCCGCCTCTGCTCCCTCATCAAAACAGAGAGCACCAGCTGCCAGCCCGGGCGCTACTTCATGCTCAAAGCCTACGTCACCCAGATGATCCTCCTCCTTTACCGCGAGCAGGTCGCTGCACCCGTAAGCATAGAGGACGGCTACGAATTTGAATCCACCAACAAAAAATACGTCGTGGAACAAATCATCGACTACCTGGATTGCCACTACAACGAAAAAATATCCCTTGATCAGATAGCCCGCAACATGTACCTGAGCCCCTTTTACATATCCAAAATATTTAAAAGCGAAACCGGTGACACCCCTATCAACCACCTCATAAAGGTGAGAATGGAAAAAGCAAAGCTTCTGCTGGACAAACAAAAGGATGCCAGTATTCAGGACATTGCCTTGTGCGTGGGGTATGACGACGCATACCACTTCAGCAAACTGTTTAAAAAACACTTTGGGGAGTCTCCCTCTAAATATAGGAAGAAACAGATTTAAACAGCAGAATACAGGCCAGGATTTTCATAAGACCTGGCCTTATAACATTTACACTCTTCCCAATAGCTGATATAATAAAAAGGCACCGGCCGCCGGGACTATGTGTAAGCTCCTGCCTGCCATATTACAGTTGTATCAATCAGCATTTCTTTTCGTATAATATTTCAATCTTTCTGTCCGAATCGGACAATTATTCAATGCAAGTTTTCAGAAGACAATTCTATGAATCAAAACATAAAAGAACCTTAGAATATAATCGTTTTAATCGTTTTAAAATGTAAGATGCGGTTGTCCGGTGTCGGATTTTTCAGTTATAATTATATGAAAGACAGGATTTTGCACATGGCTTACGGAACAGGAGGCTGTGTGAGAAAACGCACGAAAAAGATTAACAAAATGCTGGAAGAAAAGAATCCGGCAACTAAAAACTCCATTCATCATGAAGATTTGGCGCTGAAAACAGCGGCTCAATACTTCGGTGAAGAGCTGATGCCCCTGCTTGGAATTCAGGGTGTGGCCGACTACATCGCTCCTACGGAGACTGTAATACTGGAAGCGCGGCAAATGTATCAGGATTTTAACTATGTACGGAAGGATGATTCCTGGATCCATCTGGAATTTGAAAGCGATTCCATTACCAAGGAAGATCTGAAACGATTCCGAGAATATGAGGCAGCTACCAGCCGGATACATCATGTGGAAGTGATCACCTATGTAATCTGTTCCTCCAAGGTAAAGCATCCGAGAACAATCCTTAAAGAAGGAATTAATGTTTACCAGGTAAAGGTGGTACGTCTTAAGGGGAAGAACTCGGACCAGCTTTTCAAACGCCTGAAAGAGAATGCAGAACAGGGGCTGAAACCCTCAAAGGCAGATCTTGTTTCCCTGCTGCTCACACCGCTGATGTCAGGCCGCCTTAGAATCGAGGAGCGGATTATAAAAAGCCTGAATATACTTCAAAATTCCAGAGAACTAATAACCGAAATGGAACTGGAAAAAATGCAGGCCGTTTTGTATACACTGGCAGATAAATTTTTGAATGAAACGGAATTAAACAGAGTAAAGGAGATGATAGCAATGACGAAATTAGGAGAAATGCTGGTAGAGGACGGAATTAAAAGAGGTATCGAAAGAGGATTGGAAGAGGGAATGGAAAAAGGAATAGAAAAAGGGATAGTCTATAATGTACCCATAGATGTGGACACATTAAGAAGAAGGGTTCCTTGAAAATGGACACTATGAAGAAGGGATGTCCCCTCCAAAGTGGACAGATTGAAAAGGGGGTTCTTTATCTCTGATAGATGT
>NZ_MPDJ01000015.1 GCF_001881565.1 Eisenbergiella tayi | reverse complement strand
CTGATCCTCAGGAATATTGTAATCTTCATCTTTCATGCTGTTGCTCCTCCTTTTGCCCTTTAGTATATGGATGTGGCGTTAAAATATGCGGAGTGAATTCAGGCAATGGAGAACCGCAGAATGTTTGCTGTCCCTTATACTCATCTTTGTTTAAAAAGTTTATAAAAACTATTTACAAGTTTAGAGAAAAGTGTTATCCTCATCTTCGTAATACAGATGCAGCTAATTAGAGCTGTATGTTTCGATTAGGAGGAGAATTAATTATGAAGAAAAAATTAGTAGCAGTTTTAACAGCAGCAGTTATGACATCCGCAATGATGGTAGCTTGTGGTTCCAGCGATACAACAGCACCTGTTGAATCCAGCGCAGTAGAATCTACTGTAGAAGCAAGCGTTGAAGAGTCCAGCGTAGTAGAATCCAGCGTAGAAGCTTCCACAGAAGCAGCTACCGAATCTGTAGAGCCTACAACAGAAGCAGCTACAGAGACTGAATCAGCTACAGCTGAAGCTACAGAGACCGCTTCTGCTGAAGCAACTGAAACAGCTTCTACTGAAGCAGCTGAATAATTCAGCGAACTGCCTTATTTAAAATAAAGCAAAGAGAAAGCAGGTTTTCCGTAAAGGGAACCTGCTTTTTTTGAATGTACAGTTACGCTTCAAAAGATTTCCCTTTGAGACTGTAGTCCCGGGGCGTTACAAGTACATTTATATATAGAAGAAAAAGAAACAAACCGGTATCAGCCCGGCAGGTGCAGCCGGGAGGAAAGCTTTCCGGCGGCAAAGTTGCCGATCTGTCCGGCCAGAATGCCGAGCAGCAGTCCGAAGAATACATCGGTGGGATAGTGCACATACAGATACAGACGGGAAAAAGCGATGAGTACCGCCAGGATTATGGCGGGGATACCCAGACGCCTGTTATTTTTCAGGATGGCTGTGGCCGACGCAAAGGATGCAAAGGTATGTCCTGAGGGAAAGGAGAAATCTGAGGGCGGGGGAATCAGGAGTTCAATAGCGGTATTGACTGTAAATGGCCTTAATCTTGCTATCAGCGGTTTTAAAATCATATTTCCGGTTATAAGCATAAGAACGAGGGCAATAGCGGAAGCCACTCCTGCTTTCCGCGTTTTGGGTATAATAAGAAGTACGACGGTGAGCAGAATCCAGAAAATACCCGCATTTCCAAGGGAGGATATGAAGGGCATGACAGCATCCAGGAATTCATTGCGCAGAAGATGTTGTATGGAGTTCAGAAATTCAATTTCCCAGCTCATAGTGTTTCCTTTCGTCCAATTTTTTTCTTATAATAATGAAGCATATTAAATGGGCGACGGCAGTGCCCAGCCAGGTGACCGGATAGGACAGGTATAGGATAAACAGGCTCCGGTGCCATTGGAATATGGTGAATATCCACAGGATACGCAGGCCGCAGACACCGACAATGGAGACGATCATGGGAATAATGGAATAGTTAAGCCCTCTCAGGCTGCCTACAAGTACGTCCATCATACCGCATAGAAAATATACCGTACAGATCACCTGCATACGCATAAGGCCGAAGCGGATTACTTCCGGATCCGAGGAATAAATATGCAGCAGTCTGTCACCGAAGAAATAGGCCACATTCCCCATAATCAGCCCTACGAAAAAGACAAGTATTTCACAGGTGATCAGTATCTTATTGATCCGTTCCTTTTTATTGGCGCCCAGATTCTGGCTGGTAAAGCTCAGACAGGCCTGATAAAAGGCATTCATGGAGGTATAAACAAATCCTTCCAGATTGCTGGATGCGGTACTGCCCGCCATGGCGACGGAACCGAAGGAGTTGATGGAAGACTGGATCAGTACGTTGGAAATGGAGAAAATAGCGCCCTGCATTCCTGCCGGAAGGCCGATGCGTATCATCTGCACAAGCTTATCCTTATGAATATGAAGCTTGTTTAAATACAGCTTAAAACAGCCGGTTTCATGAAGCAGACAGCGCAGTACGAGTAAGGCGGATACACATTGTGAAATCACGGTAGCGGTCGCGACTCCTGCCACACCCATATGGAAGCAGATGACAAAGATCAGATTCAGGACCACGTTAATGATGCCGGCCGCAAAGAGGAAATATAACGGCCGCTGGGTATCTCCGGTTGCACGAAGAACTGCCGCTCCGAAGTTATAAAGCATGGTGGCAGGCATACCGACAAAGTATATCTGCATATAAAGAGTGGCCTGGCTTATTACGTCATCCGGCGTACCCATCAGGGACAAGAGCGGTTTTGCCAGTATAATCCCGAAAAAAATGAGAAAGGTACCGCACAGAAGGCTCAGCAATATGGAGGTATGAACGGTTTCGCTCACTGCTTTTTCCTGGTGTGCCCCTGTATAATTGGCAACCAGTACATTGGTTCCTATGGACAGACCGATGAAAACATTTACGAGAAGGTTAATGAGGGAACCGGTGCTTCCTACCGCCGCAAGTGCCTGATGACCGGCAAAATGGCCGACCACCACAATGTCGGCAGCATTGAAGAGAAGCTGCAGGATTCCGGAAAGCATGAGCGGAACTGCAAATTTTAAAAGTTTTCCGGTGAGCGGGCCGTTGCACATGTCGATTTCGTATGATTTTGTCTTCATGATATGTGGGATATCCTTCTTTTATGTATGATTGGTAAAAATTTATAAATTTTAAGCTGTTTCCGGATAATGGAAACGCTTTCTTTATAAATTGTACCTCTGTTTTGACGGAAGTACAAGAGGCAGCCGGCAAAACATGCGGATATATGCTGTAGATCTGCCTCAAGGTATTTACTCAAACTTCGCCCATGCGCCTGTCCCCTCCGGTCCCTGTTTTCGTGGCGTCAGCCCGGTTTGGAAATCCATCCCTCTGCGCCGGCCATGCAGGAATCCTTAAAGGGGACGCTCTCGCTCGGATAAACACGCAGCGGTACTAAGGCCGCAAAATACGCGGCCTTAGTACCGGCGAGTTTATACGCCCCTTACAGGAAATCCTGCAAGGCCGGCGCAGAGGGATGGATTTCCAAACCGGGCTGACGCCACGAAAACAGGGACCGGAGGGGACAGGCGCATGGGCGAAGTTTGAGGTATTTATTTAAAACAGAAAACAAAAATAGTATAAAAATAAGTTGACAAGGCATTACGATACTGTTATGGTAGTAATAGAACAAATAAAACAAAGAAGATTACAGGAGGGCATGTGTATGAACATTTCCAAATTTACACAAAAATCCATGGAGGCCGTGGAGCGCTGCCAGAAGCTGGCGTATGAATACGGCAACCAGGAAATTGAAGAAGAACATCTGCTCTACAGCCTCCTTACCATAGAAGACAGCCTTATACTGAAGCTGATTGAGAAAATGGGTATTCAGAAGGAACATTTTGTGAACCGGGTGGAGAACGCGGTAAGCAAGCGTGTCAAGGTACAGGGCGGCCAGGTTTATGTGGGAAGAGAGCTGAACCAGGTGCTTACATCCGCAGAGGATGAGGCGAAACAGATGGGAGACGAATATGTTTCCGTAGAGCATCTGTTCCTGAGCATGATCAAGCATCCTAATAAGGAAATTAAGGCTATCTGGACGGAATACGGCATCACCAGGGAGCGTTTCCTCCAGGCGCTGTCCACCGTGCGCGGCAATCAGAGAGTTACCAGCGACAACCCGGAGGCCACTTATGACACGCTGGAAAAATACGGCGAGGATCTGGTGGAGAAGGCCAGAAACCAGAAGCTGGATCCGGTGATCGGCAGAGATGCGGAGATACGCAACGTCGTCCGTATTTTGTCCAGAAAGACGAAGAATAACCCCGTGCTCATCGGTGAACCCGGCGTCGGTAAAACAGCTGTGGTGGAAGGCCTGGCGCAGAGGATAGTCCGGGGGGATGTCCCTCAGGGACTGAAGGATAAGAAGATATTTGCCCTGGATATGGGTGCGCTGGTTGCCGGTGCCAAATACAGGGGTGAATTTGAGGAGCGTCTGAAAGCGGTGCTGGAGGATGTGAAGAACAGCGAAGGACAGATTATCCTGTTCATTGATGAGCTGCATACCATCGTTGGCGCGGGCAAGACGGAGGGCAGTATGGATGCGGGCAATATGCTCAAGCCCATGCTTGCCAGAGGCGAGCTGCACTGTATCGGCGCAACCACGCTGGATGAATACAGGCAGTATATCGAGAAGGACGCAGCCCTGGAAAGAAGGTTCCAGCCGGTTATGGTGGAGGAGCCGACCGTGGAGGATACCATCTCCATTCTCAGGGGATTAAAGGAACGTTATGAAGTTTATCATGGCGTGAAAATCATGGACAATGCGCTGGTAAGCGCAGCTGTTTTGTCGAACCGTTATATTTCCGACCGTTTCCTGCCGGATAAGGCTATAGACCTGGTGGATGAGGCCTGTGCCCTGATAAAAACAGAACTGGATTCCATGCCGACCGAGCTGGATGAGCTTCAGAGGAAGATCATGCAGATGGAAATCGAAGAAGCAGCCCTGAAAAAAGAAGAGGATCGGTTAAGCCAGGAACGTCTGGCTGATCTGCAGAAGGAACTGGCCGAGCTGAAGGAAGAATTCCAGAACCGGAAGGCGCAGTGGGATAATGAAAAAGCCAGTGTGGATAAGCTTTCCAAACTCAGGGAGCAGATTGATTCCGTAAACAGCCAGATAGAGATCGCCCAGCGGGAAGGGGATCTGGAAAAAGCGGCCCAGTTAAGCTATGGCCAGCTGCCTGAACTGCGCAAACAATTGGAGATCGAGGAAGAGACGGTTAAGAGCGAGGATCTTTCCCTGGTCCATGAGAGCGTAAGTGAGGATGAAATTGCCAGGATCGTGTCCAGGTGGACCGGAATTCCCATTTCCAAGCTGACAGAGAGTGAAAGAAACAAAACCCTGCATCTGGACGAAGAGCTCCATAAGAGGGTTGTGGGCCAGGATGAAGGCGTGACAAAGGTGACGGAGGCTATTATCCGTTCCAAGGCCGGAATCAAGGATCCCAGCAAGCCTATCGGTTCGTTCCTGTTTCTGGGGCCTACCGGCGTAGGTAAGACGGAGCTGGCCAAGGCATTGGCGGCCGCTCTTTTTGATGATGAAAACAACATGGTACGGATAGATATGAGTGAGTATATGGAGAAATATTCCGTATCCAGACTGATCGGGGCGCCTCCGGGATATGTGGGTTATGAGGAAGGCGGACAGCTGACCGAAGCCGTGAGGAGAAAACCTTATTCCGTTGTTCTTTTCGATGAAATCGAGAAGGCCCATCCGGATGTGTTCAACGTGCTGCTCCAGGTACTGGATGACGGACGTATTACGGATTCCCAGGGACGTACCGTGGACTTTAAGAATACCATATTGATCATGACCTCCAATATAGGCGCTAATTACCTGCTGGAGGGTATCAGCCAGGATGGAATGATTTCTGAGGAAACGGAAAAATTTGTAATGTCGGATCTCCGTGGACATTTCAGACCGGAATTCCTGAACCGGCTGGATGAAATCATTCTCTTTAAACCGCTCACAAAGGATAACATTGCGGGCATCATACAGCTGATTATAGGAGATCTGAACAAACGTCTCTCCGACAGGGAGCTGACGATTGAGCTCACTCCTGCAGCAGAGCAGTTTGTGGTGGATAACGCTTACGATCCGGCATATGGGGCAAGGCCGTTAAAGAGATATATCCAGAAGCATGTGGAGACGCTTTCCGCTAAACTGATTCTTCAGGATGCGGTAGGAGAAGGGGATACTATCCTCATTGATGTGAAAGACGGCAGGCTGGAAGCCCACAGAAAAGAGGTTCCTGCCACCGCAGGGCAATAATAAAACAGAAAAAGAGCCGGGACGATAGCTTGCTATCGGACCGGCTCTTCTTGATGGCTGTTATTTCCCGGATTTTTTTTCATCCGTTTTTTTCCCGGCTCCAAGGCGGCCCATAAGCGCCACCACCAGGCTGATGATAATGATTACGGTGAAAATACCCACCATACCTTTCCCCATAATGGAGAGAGTGATTAAAAAATTATCCCACATAGAAATTCTCCTTTCCCGGAAAATCAAGTTTTACTCCCGCCGACAACTGGTCAAACGGGGCTTTGAATACAAACAGGCTGGCCGACGGCGATTACAGATAAGCGGAAACAAGGCTGATAACAAGTCCGCCTGCGATAACGGAGGCGATTTGGCCGGATACATTCACTCCGGTTGCCTGCATGATGAGGATGTTGCCCGGATCCTCTTTCATGGCCATTTTCTGCACCACACGCGCTGACATGGGGAAGGCCGAAATACCGGCGGCCCCGATCATAGGATTGATTTTTTCTTTGCGGAACAGATTCAGCACCTTGGCAAAAACGACTCCGCCGATGGTATCGAACACAAAAGCCAGAAGGCCGATGATCATGATGAGCAGCGTGTCAAAGCGGACAAAGGCATCTGCGCGCATGCTGAAGGAAATGGTGATGCCCAGCAACAGGGTGATCAGGTTGGCAAGAGAGGTTTGTGCTGTTTCGGAAAGATTGCCCAGTACGCCGCATTCCCGGAGGAGGTTGCCGAACATCAGGAATCCCACAAGGGATACGGAAGCAGGGGAAATCAGGCCTACCAGGAAAGTAACGATGATGGGGAACAGGATACGTGTGGTCTTGGTCACGGGCCTGGAGGGCTTGGCGGGCATACGGATCAGACGTTCCTTTTTCGTGGTTACCAGACGGATAGCGAAGGGCTGTACAATGGGTACGAGTGCCATATAAGAGTAGGCGGCTACGGCAATGGGCCCTACATAACGGGAACCGAGCACCTGGGACACCAGGATGGAGGTAGGGCCGTCGGCAGCGCCGATAATTCCGATGGAAGCGGCATCTTTTAAATCAAAGCCCATGAGTGCGGCAGCGCAGATGGCAAAGAAAATACCGAACTGGGCGGCAGCTCCGAAGAGGAACATAATGGGCTGGGAGAGGAGCGGCCCGAAGTCGATCATGGCGCCGATACCGATAAACAGTAAGATGGGCAGCGCTTCGGATGCTTCGATTCCTACGTTAAACAGCCATTCTATAATACCGTTTACTTCCCCGATTCCCGGCATTGTCTGATTGATGACGCCGGACAGGGGGAGATTGACCAGAATGGCGCCGAAGCCCATGGGAAGAAGCAGGGCGGGTTCATACTCCTTTTTGATTGCGAGATAAATGAGCAGGAGGCCGACCAGATACATGATGACCTGCTGAGGGGTGATGGACAGTAATCCTTCATAAATGAATTCCATACTTTTTCATCCTTTCTGAGTTTGATGGTGGAAGAAAGAGGAAGAGCGGATGTACAATTTTTCATAAAAAAAAGAGACCTCCGGCGTTACGCCAAAAGTCTCGTTCTTTCCAAAAAGAAAGTGTACAACCATGATCGTTTATTATGGCAGCAGACTTAAAAATAGAAAAGTCCTCCGGCCGCCGTACAGATCAGGGTATGTTGATTGTACATAGATACTACTCCCCTTTAACTTAGCATCAGAATAGCATCTGTAAAGACGGCCTGTCAAGAGCTTTTCCCAAATGAAAGAAAATTGAACAAAAAATTAGCGGGGGAATGTTGCCATAAAGCATTCCATTATCTATAATAAGTAACGAAAGCCCATATATGGCTGAATGAGAAAGACAGGAGGCAGTAAAATATGATACCTGAGGATCCGGTGATGCTTCTGAGTTTTATGAATATGAAATTAAGGGATTTCTACCCGAGCCTGGATGCGTTCTGCGATGACTGCGGGGCGGACAAGGAAGGAATTGTGGAAAAGCTTAAAGGGATTGACTATATTTATGACGAGGAGAGGAATCAATTTGTCTGAAAAGAAGGTGACGGTAAGGCAGGAGGGAAAAGAGGATAAGGTGATTGACGCCCCGGAAGGGGCTGTTTTTCTGCAGGTACTGAAAATGAACGGGTATTCCCTTGTCTGCTGTAATGGAAAAGGAACCTGCGGACGCTGCAGAATCCGTTTCTGCGGGAATGGAGCGCCTCTTCCCGGGGCGGCGGACAGAATCGCGTTTACGGCGGAACAGCTGCGCGGCGGATACCGGCTGGCCTGCATGAACAGAGTACGGCAGGATTGCTGTATTCAGGTAGAATTTGTGGAAAGCAGGCAGGTGGAGGCAGTGACTGCCTATAAGGGCGGGATTACAAAGCCTGCTGAGGGGAAGCCTGAAGAAAAAGCCATGCCGGGTGGTGATGAGCCATATATTATTGCGGTGGATCTGGGGACAACTACCATTGCCATGCAGGCTGTGGCGCTGTCTTCTGTCAGGGAATGGCAGCGGGGAGGAAATCTCCATGTGTTCGGAGAATACAGCTGTATGAACCCCCAGCGGCAATGGGGAAGCGATGTCCTATCCAGACTGCAGGCAGCGGCGGACGGACAGGCGGAGAAACTGGCGGAAGCGGTAAGAACGGCGCTGGCGGAGGGGATCGGACAGCTTGGCCGAAAGCTGGGAAAAGCTCCGCAGGGCATTTGGGCAGCGGGGAATACCGCTATGGAGCATCTGCTGATGGGGCTGGATACGGCTTCTCTGGGAAGATATCCATTTACGCCCGTGAGCCTGGAGGAAATGGAGCTGCTGCCGGAACCGGAATATAAGGGGCCGCGGATTGGGCTTCTGCCCGGAATATCCGCCTTTGTGGGGGCAGATATTGCAGCAGGGCTGCTTGCCTGCGGTTTCGGAGAACGGCGGGAGGAAAGCTGCAGGCTGTTTATCGATTTGGGAACCAACGGAGAAATGGCGGCTGCCGGAAAAGGGCGTCTGATCTGCACAGCAACAGCCGCCGGTCCGGCTTTTGAAGGAGGGGCGGCAGCCAACGTCCCGGGAACGGATATGATTGCCCTGTTGGCAGAAATGCTGGAAACAGGTATCATAGATGAAAGCGGCCTGCTGGAGGATGCGTATTTTGAAAAAGGCTGGCAGAAGGGAGCTTTGCGGATCACCCAGCAGGATATCCGGGCGCTGCAGATGGCGAAGGCAGCCGTCTGTGCGGGTGTGGAGCTGCTGATGGAGGCGCTGGAAATCGGTGCGTCTGATGTGGAACAGGTATTTCTTGCCGGAGGCTTCGGGTATTATCTGGATGTGGAGAAAGCGGCCCGGATAGGGCTGTTCCCGGCAGAACTGGCCGATAAAGTGACCGCAGTGGGCAATACCTCCCTTCTGGGCACGTGCCTGTACGGAGGGGATCCCTCCCTGCGGGAAAAAACAAAGGATCTGTGCCGGAGAGCGGAAGTAATGAATCTGGCGGAGCAGCCGGGATTTGAAGAACGTTATCTGGGACGGCTGAATTTTTGAAAAGGAGAAATGAAGGATGAAACTTGTTATTATTGAGCCGCTTGGCGTGGAAAAAGAAAAGCTTCTGGGGCTTGCGCAGGAAAAACTGGGAGGAAAGGTGGAAATTGTCTATTATGACACTCGTGTCACAGATACAAAGACCCTTGTGGAACGTGCGAAGGATGCGGATATCCTCGCTTTTTCCAATTTGCCCTTTAAAAAAGAGGTGCTGGAGAACTGTCCTGACCTGAAAATGATATCCGTTGCCTTTACCGGTGTGGATCATGTGGCGATGGATTACTGCAGGGAGAGAGGGATCCTGGTGAGCAACTGCGCCGGTTATTCCAATACGGCGGTGCCGGAGCTGGTTTTCGGCATGGTGCTGAGTCTTTACCGCAGCATCGTAGCCTGCAATCAGGCCGTGCGGGAGGGAAAAGATAAAACAGGCCTTATCGGGCTGGAGCTGGAAGGAAAGAAGTTCGGCATTATCGGCATGGGAGCCATCGGAACGCGCACCGCACAGCTGGCCGCCGCTTTCGGCTGTCAGGTTTATGGTTATAACCGGAGTCCCAAAAGCCCGGATGGCGTTATTATGACGGATATGGAAACTCTGTTAAAGGAATGTGATATTGTTTCCCTTCATGTGCCGCTGACGGAACAGACGAAGGGACTGATCGGGGAAGAACAGCTGCGTCTTATGAAACCGGGAGCCGTGCTGATCAATACGGCGAGAGGACCCGTGGTGGACAGCAATGCGCTGGCAGCAGCTCTGAAGGAAGGCAGGCTTGCGGGAGCTGCGGTGGATGTGTTTGAAAACGAGCCGCCCATCAGCCCGGAGCATCCCCTTTTACAGGCACCCAACCTGCTGGCTACGCCTCATGTGGCTTTTGCCACGAAGGAAGCTCTTTATAAGAGAGCCGTTATTGTATTTGAAAATATTTCAGGGTATCTGGAGGGCAGGCCGCAGAACGTTATGTAAAGTGGATTGATAATTTCCGGGAATGCTGCATATAGTAACTAAGAGAACAAAAAACAAAGAGGCAGCGTCATGCTGAAGGGAAAGAAATGGATAGCCTTTCTGACCATGTTTCTTTTTGTGGCGGCACTTACCTTCCTGTCCCGGGAGAATGGAAGCGCAAAAAGGCAGGAGGTCTGGTCGAATACGATGGCGGACTCCGGTTATGAGGATGAGGCGCCCTATAAGGGAAAGATCGCCCTTACCTTTGACGACGGCCCCAGTCCGGTATGCACTCCCCAGCTTCTGGACGGCCTGAAAAAAAGGGATGTGAAGGTGACGTTTTTCGTTACGGGACAGAATGTGGAAAGCTATCCGGATATAGTGAAAAGAGCCAGTGATGAAGGGCATCTGATTGGAAACCATACCTTCCATCATGTACAGCTGACGGCAGCCAATACCGAAGAATTCAAAGCAGAAATTGTTTCCACCAACGAAATCATCCAGGAGGTGACGGGGAAGGAAACCTCCTTTATCCGGCCTCCTTATGGCTCCTGGGATAAAAAATATGAAAAGGAACTGAATATGTTTCCCGTATTATGGGATGTGGATCCCCTGGACTGGTGCTCTACCAATGTGGATAAAATAGTACGGAACGTACTGTCCCATACAAAGGAAAACAGCATTATCCTCATGCATGATTCCTATGATTCCACAGTGACGGCCGCTCTGCAGATTGTGGATATCCTTCAGGCGGAAGGATATGAATTCGTGACAGTGGATGAAATCCTGTTTGACTGAAAAACCTGTAAGGCCCGGAAGGCTGTGTGCATTCCGGGCTTTTTCCCTTTTACTGCTTCGCTGTATCGGAAGCATCCTTTTTGTTCTTTTCTCTCATTTGTGCGATCTCCTGGCTGCTCATGTCAGGTGCGCCGAAGGGATAAAGCTCCTTATAAGCCTCCAGCTCTTTTTCATGTACGGTGCCGGCAGGGATCAGACCGGTACAGTCATAGGCTGACACGGCGCTGGTATAATCCTGATCCTCAGGAATATTGTAATCTTCATCTTTCATGCTGTTGCTCCTCCTTTTGCCCTTTAGTATATGGATGTGGCGTTAAAATATGCGGAGTGAATTCAGGCAATGGAGAACCGCAGAATGTTTGACTTGTCTATAGGGGTTCGTTATAATAAAGGAAGCCGTGAAAGGAAAAAGGAATGCGGCTGTGGGAGAAGAAATAATGGATTTATTTGATTATATGAGAGAAAACAACATGGAAAAGGAAGCCCCGCTGGCGGCCAGGCTTCGTCCCACGACTTTGGACGAGGTGGTGGGGCAGCAGCATATTATCGGCAAGGACAAGCTGCTTTACCGGGCGATCCAGGCGGATAAGATCAGCTCCATCATTTTTTACGGGCCGCCGGGAACGGGGAAAACGACACTGGCAAAGGTTATTGCCAATACGACGAGTGCGGAGTTTACCCAAATCAATGCCACAGTTTCCGGGAAAAAGGACATGGAGGAAGTGGTGGCGAAGGCCAAAAACACCCAGGGGATGTATGGGAAAAAAACGATTCTGTTTATTGATGAGATTCACCGGTTCAATAAAGGCCAGCAGGATTATCTTCTGCCTTTCGTGGAGGACGGCACTATCGTCCTTATCGGCGCAACCACGGAAAATCCCTATTTTGAGGTGAACGGCGCGCTGATATCCCGTTCCATTATTTTTGAACTGAAGCCCTTGTCCCGGGAGGATGTAAAGGAACTCATCCGCAGGGCTGTGTATGATGAGCAAAAAGGAATGGGCGCTTATAATGCCGTGATAGAAGAGGATGCCATGGATTTTCTGGCGGATTTGGCAGGAGGGGATGCCAGGCACGCCCTCAATGCTGTGGAGCTGGGAATTATGACGACGCCTCGCGGAGAGGACGGGAAGATACATATAACGTTGGATGTGGCGGGAGAATGCATTCAGAAACGTGTGGTAAAATACGATAAAACAGGAGACAACCATTACGATACGATCTCCGCATTTATCAAGAGCATGAGAGGTTCGGATCCGGATGCGGCCGTTTATTATCTTGCTAAAATGCTCTATGCGGGAGAGAGTGTTACTTTTATCGCAAGAAGGATTATGATCTGCGCTTCGGAGGATGTGGGAAACGCGGATCCTCAGGCGCTTCAGGTGGCGGTTACGGCGTCCCTTGCCGTGGAACGGGTGGGTATGCCGGAGGCCCAGATCATTCTTGCCAATGCGGTGACATATGTGGCCTGCGCCCCTAAAAGCAATTCTTCGGTATGCGCGATTGATGAGGCCATGCGCTGTGTACAGGAAACCGGAAACCTGCCGATTCCCTCTCATCTGCAGGATGCACATTATAAAGGAGCGGCAAAATTGGGACACGGACTGGATTATAAATATGCCCATAATTATCCGAATAATTATGTGAGGCAGCAGTATCTGCCGTATGAATTGAGCGGAAGGGAATTTTACAGGCCTTCCGGGAATGGCTATGAGGTAAAAATCAGGGAACATATGAAGCGCATCAGGCAGGAGGCAGCCGGTCAGGAGGAAGAAAAGGATAACGGAAATGATGTGCCGAAGAGAGGCTGAGAGCTTATCAGCAGTACGTTTCTTAATTTGCATCAGGATGTGGAAAAAAATCTAACGTATTTTTACGTAAAAGTAAAAAAAGTATACTTGTATGAAGACGCAGGACAAGGTATAATACCACTGATACCAAGAAAAAACTTGGAAAACCAGAAATGGGGGTACTGAAAATTATGAAGAGATCAGAAATCAATGCGGCGCTGAAAGAAATGGAAGCCATGGTAAAAGAGCATCGTTTCGAGCTGCCGCCCTTCTGCGATTTCACTCCGGAGGAATGGCAGAACAAGAGCCATGAATATGATGAAATCCGGGACAACATGCTTGGCTGGGATATTACAGATTACGGCCTGGGCAAATTCGACGAGGTTGGTTTTTCGCTGATTACCATCCGTAACGGCAACCTGAAGAATCCCAAATATACCAAAACCTATGCGGAAAAGCTTCTGTACATAAAGGAAGGACAGATGGCGCCCATGCATTTCCACTGGAACAAGATGGAAGACATCATCAACAGAGGCGGCGGAAATGTACTGATTCGTGTATACAATTCCACAAAGGACGAACAGTTCGCGGATACGGATGTTACCGTTAACTGTGACGGACGGGAATTCACGGTTCCGGCAGGAACACAGGTGAAGCTGAAACCCGGCGAATCCATTACTATCTATCCTTATATGTATCATGATTTTGAACTGGAACCCGGAACCGGCCCTGTACTGCTGGGTGAAGTGTCCATGTGCAATGATGATAATACGGATAACCGTTTCTACGAGCCTATCGGCCGTTTCCCTGAAATCGAAGAGGATGAACCTCCTTACAGACTTCTGTGCAACGAATATCCTGCTGCAAAGGATTGAGAAAAGAACCAAAGCCCTGCGTCAGCCGCCAAACCGGCGCGCGGGAATAAATGAAAACAGCCCCGCGGCCGTAAGAATTCACATTACAGTGAAGCTTACCGGCCGGGGGCTGTTTTTTATAATAATTCAGAAAAGCTGCTCAGTCAGATACTGGTATATTTCTTTGTTTTTTTTCTGCCAGTTATCACAGATGGAAGCGGCCAGTTCCTGGGTGGGAACGGAAATCCGTATATTTACAAGATCCACGTCCTTATCCTTTGCCACGAGCTGTGCCTCGAATTCGCCGTTTACCAGTTTGTAAAAATTGCTCTGAATAGAGGACTCATTGCGCAGTTCCAGCTTATGGTTTTTGAAATAGTCGATAATGTCCCTTTTAATGGCATCGCTGATCCTGTTTTCAAAAAAATGCAGGGTATTCCGGCCTTCCTCCGTAATCTGGAGCTGGGTACGGTTGAGAAGGGTCCGGGATTCTGCCAGGCCTGTTTCCGTCAATTCGGAAATGGCCGTCTGGAGAGTGAGAAAATTGGTATACTCCTTTTCCAGGATAAATTCACTGATCTGGGCTGTGGTCAGGGGAAAAGTGACCCTGTCCAACATATAAAGCACAATCAATTTGTAGAGAGTCAAAGGTTCCTGATTCATAGCATTGTCCTTGTCTGATAGAGGAAAGCTTCATGCGCTGATGAAGCGTGTTCAACACGTTACGTTTATTGCTGCTCCAGGACGGAGCGATCAATATATTTTTCGGTCCGTCGCCTGTTACCCGGTGAATGACAATATCGGGAGAAAGGGCGGCAATGCACTTTTGTAAGTAAGACAGATAGGCGTCCATGGAGAGTACCGGGACTTTTCCTGCCCGGTAAAGGACGGCAAGATCTGTATTTTCCAGAATATGAAGAAGCTGCAGCTTGATTCCGAATATTCCGCAGCGATTCAGAAAACGGATGGTCTGCAGAAGCATTTCCTCCGTTTCCCCGGGAAGTCCCAGAATGACATGGACGATTACAGGAATATCCGCTTTATGAAGAGCTTCCATCGCTTCGGTAAAACAGGAAAGGGGATATCCTCTGCGGATAAACAGAGCCGTTTCTTCGTGGATCGTCTGAAGTCCCAGCTCAATCCAGATGAATTTATCCGGAAAATCCTGTTTCAGGGAAGCAAACAAACGCATAATCTCTGTTCCGAGACAATCGGGCCTGGTAGCGATGGAAATACCGGCAATATCCGGTTCCATAAGAGCCTGGCGGTAAATGGAGGCCAGATAATCCACAGGACCGTAGGTGTTAGTATAGGCCTGAAAATACGCGATATAGCGGCGGCCTGTTTTTTTCTTTTCCAAAAGCTTTTTTCCGGCTTCCAGCTGTTCCCGGATGGAAAACGGGCCATCCACCGGCTCAGCTCCGGGCAGTCTCCCTGCGGCAAATTCCCCGCTTCCGCCCGCGCTGCAGAAGATACAGCCTCTGCTGTCCAGGGTACCATCTCTGTTGGGGCAGGTAAGGCCCGCGTCTAATGCAATTTTATATAATTTTTCCCCATAGGTATTTTTACACCAGGCATCAAGGGAATAATAGGGCTTGCCATGATAATCCATGGGCTCAGCGGGCAATATGGGATTTTACGGCCTGAGCCACCACTTCCGCAACCTTGGGATTGAAGGCCTCCGGCATGATGTTGTCTTCATTTAATTCTTCGTCCGGCACCAGTGAAGCGATAGCCAGGGCAGCGGCCAGTTTCATTTCTTCCGTAATCTGGGTTGCGCGGCCTTCCAGCGCTCCTTTGAAGATACCAGGGAAAGCGACAACGTTATTCACCTGATTGGGGAAATCACTGCGGCCGGTACCTACTACTTTTGCTCCGGCAGCTTTGGCGATGTCGGGCATGATTTCAGGTACCGGATTGGCCATGGCAAAAAGAATGGCGTCCTTATTCATGGAAGAAACCATTTCCGCAGATACAATTCCGGGAGCGGATACTCCTACAAAGATATCGGCGCCCTTCATGGCATCGGCAAGGGAGCCGGTTTTTCCTTCCAGATTGGTTACCTCCATCATTTTTTCCTGCATCCAGTTCAGATCAGAACTGTTCTTGGAAAGAATGCCGGATTTGTCACACATAATAATATGAGGAAAACCATAATTCAGAAGCAGTTTGGTGATAGCTACTCCCGCGCTTCCCGCGCCGTTCACAACGACACGGCAGTCTTCCTTTTTCTTGCCGGTTACCTTCAGGGCATTGATAACCCCGGCAAGGACTACGATGGCCGTTCCATGCTGATCGTCATGGAAAACAGGGATATCCAGAGTTTCCTTCAGGCGTTCTTCAATTTCAAAGCAGCGGGGAGCGCTGATATCCTCCAGGTTGATACCGCCGAAGCCGGGAGCCATCCAGGTGACCGCCTTGATGATTTCTTCCGTATCCTGGGTATCCAGGCAGATGGGAACCGCGTTTACCCCTCCGAATTCCTTGAAAAGTACCGCTTTCCCTTCCATAACAGGCATGGCCGCATAGGGGCCGATATTACCCAGGCCAAGAACCGCGGAACCGTCGGAAACCACCGCAATGGTATTGGCCTTTATGGTATAGGTATAAGCAGCTTCTTTATCCCCGGCAATGACCTTGCACGGCTCTGCCACGCCCGGAGTATAGGCAAGTGAAAGGTCTTCCCTTGATTTTACAGGTGTTTTGGAAACGGTTTCTAATTTGCCGTTCCACTCTTTATGTAATTCCAGTGCTTTTTCGTTTGTATTCATAAATTTATTCCTCCGCCTTTTTTTGTGGCTGGATTCTGTGATATTCAGGACAGCCATAGAAATATCATATAATATTTGGATTCGATCCGCAATAGCGAAACTTGCTGGTAAACAGGATAAAAGCACAGACATTATGCGAGATTGTGTTTTTTTACCGGTTAGAGTATTATAAAGGTAAAGACATATTGCGGGAGGAAACGAATATGGCGAAGAGTAAAAAAAAGAAACGGATATGGCTGCGGGTGGTGCTGGGGATAGTGGCTGTCCTGCTCCTGGCAGTCATAGGGTATGTGCTTTATGTGATGATCAGTTACCACAGACTGCCTGATGATCTGGCGTTAGAAATACGGCAGCCGACAGAAGGCGGAGAAGGCGGGGCAGAGGTTTCTGCCGGGACGGATTATGAAATCATGACTTATAATATAGGCTTCGGCGCTTATACGCCCGACTACAGCTTTTTCATGGATGGCGGGAAGTCCTCTGTGGCGAAAAGCAGGGAGAGCGTGCTGGAAACGGTTTCCGGAGCGGGAGGGCTGGCGGCAGGATATGATCCGGATTTTATGATTTTCGAGGAAGTGGATTTGGATTCTACAAGGAGCTATCATGTGAACCAGTATGAATTGCTGGACGGCTTTTTCGGCAGCTATTATTCGGACTTTGCCATTAACTATGATTCGGCGTTTCTGATGGTGCCGCCCTGGGAGCCTCATGGGAAGAGTCTGGCAGGAATCGCTCTTTATTCGAAATATCCTGTTACCTCCGGTGTGAGGAAAAGCTTTCCTATTTCTACTTCCTTCAGTAAGTTCCTGGATCTGGACAGATGCTATTCCATCAGCCGGATACCGGTGGAAAACGGAAAAGAGCTGGTGATTTTCGCCCAGCATATGTCCGCATACGGAAACAGCGATGCCATCCGGGAGGCGCAGATCAGCAAGCTGTGCGGAGACATGCAGGCAGAGTATGAAAAGGGGAATTATGTGATCTGCGGAGGAGATTTCAATCACGATTTGAAGGCTTTGGGTGTTGTTTCGGAGGATAGGGAATCCTGGGCGTATCCTTTTCCCAGAGAAAGACTGCCGGAAGGTTTCTCGTTCAGTATTGATCTGCTTGGGGAAGAGGAAAGAGCCTCCATGCCGGACAGCGCCCGCAATGCGGATATGCCTTATGAGGAAGGGGTTACTTATACGGTGACGCTGGATGGGTTTATTATATCGGATAATATTATAATGAAGGAATATGAAAACATCCATACCGGTTACCAGTTTTCGGACCATGATCCGGTGAGGATGGTGTTCTCATTAAAATAGGTAAGAGTCTTTCTTCGTATTAGGGATCCGACAAATAGAAAAATGTTGTTGGTTGATGGATGAATCCATTCATTCTATAATTAAATAACATTCTGGATAATATATTTGACTGCGATAAATGACAGTTGGGACGGAGAAAAACAAAATGGAAAATTTCATGAAAAAATATAGCTTTTGGCTTACCTCATTACTGGGAGCAGGAGCAATAATATGGCTTATAATTGGGTGGAAAGATATGGATATGGTTATAAAACTGCCAATTATCTATATTGTGGCTCTTGCCGTTCATGAAATAGAAGAATTGAAGTTTCCCGGGGGCTTTGTAGAATTAGTTCTTGCGATGACAGGAATAGAAATCAGGAATATTGGCATTGCCAAATTCGGCCTGTTGATGTTTACTTTATATGCGACGGTTATCCCGGCAGTTATTGGGGGATATATATGGCCGGTAATGGCAACTTTATTTATTGGATGTATAGAAATATTTGCACATTTGGCGGCTGCACGGGTGAATCCGGAAAGGTTTTATTCACCAGGGCTGATAACGGCGGTTTGTGTACAATTTCCGGTTGCAGTGTATGGTTATTACTATTTATTTGCTAATGGCTATGTGAAAGGGATTTACTGGCTGTGGGCGGCAATTTTCCTGCTGGTGCCTTTATTCGGGCTTCAGGCTGTTATTGTCAAATCTAACGGAGAAAGCTACGGAGAGTTCATGAACAATGCCAGAAAAGCAATGTTTACCAAAAAGGGGAGAGAAGAAACGAAAAAGAAAATAAATCCTCTGCAGAAATAGAAATCTTCCCTTCCGAGGATTTTAGAATTATTAAATAATAGTATATCATAACGTAAATTTCCCATGAACAGGAAGCTTTTTGAAAAAAAGGCTTCCTATTTTTGGTATAGTGTTGTATAATGTGGTCACATAAAGATACCAATTTTGTAGTATTATATCCAATACATATCTTGTTGGCGTTACTGTTCCGATTGGACGGCGTTGCCAGTAGACAGACATGGAAAGCTGGCTTTCGCGCCTGAATAACGGCAGAAAGGCCTGTTGTCATTAATTATTTCCCTGATAAATTGAAATGAATAACCGACAGAAAAAAGCAGCAGGAAACCTACCTTTTTTATTATTAAGGATGGTATTGTGGCGGATTTGTTGTATGTATTTTAGTAACATTTTGTACGTTTGGTACGGAGGAAAGGTATGGGTATGAGAGAAAAGTATCAGTCTCTGGCATTAGCAGATCTGAAGGAAATTGCAAAATCACGCGGAATTAAAGGAACTTCAGGAATGAAAAAGGCAGATATCATAGATGCTATGGTAGCGCTGGACGAAAAGGAAGAAAAAGAACAGACAGCCGCGCCCAAAGCAGAGACAAAGGAAGAGACAGCGGAAAAACCCAGGACTGCTCATGAGACAAAAAAAAGCAGGGAAAAGGCAGCAGAAGAGAAGAAAACGGAGCCTGTAAAGAGCGCAGCTTCGGAAGAAAAGCCGGCCCCTGTAAAGGCACCGGCCCCTTCTCAGCCTGCAGCTGCAGAGGAGTCTCATACGGCTTCCCAGAACCGCAATACGGATCGGAGACCGGTACGCAGAGACACCGGAATCCGTAAAAACGGAGACAGCCGTCCGAATGGAGGCCAGGAGCAGCGGAGCCAGAGAAGCATTATTGTAAATAATGGAAACCGGCAGAATACTTCAGGAAATCAGACTGGAGAACGGCCCTCTTACGCGGAACGTACGGATAATACAGTCAGGAATGAAAACAGGAATACACCTGTGGAAAGAGCCGAAATCGCCCAGGCGGAAATTCCGGCGCCTGCCATTGCAGAAGATGAGAAGTTCCCTTCCGATCTGGACAGCGGGGTTACCGCTAACGGGATTCTGGAGGTTATGCCTGACGGATATGGTTTTATCCGCTGCGCCAATTACCTGCCGGGTGAAAACGATGTCTATGTGGCGCCCAGCCAGATCCGCAGATTTAATTTGAAAACAGGGGATATTGTAGTCGGCAATACCAGAATTAAGACGCAGAATGAGAAATTCTCTGCCCTTCTGTATGTAAAATCCATTAACGGATATGCTCCCGATGTGGCGGCGAAGAGAACTAATTTTGAAGATATGACGCCTATATTCCCGGAAGAAAGAGTGCGTCTTGAGATGTCCCGCTCTTCCGTGGCGATGCGTATTATGGATTTGATGAGTCCTGTGGGAAAGGGGCAGAGGGGTATGATTGTTTCCCCTCCCAAGGCAGGTAAGACGACTCTGCTGAAGCAGGTGGCGCAGTCTGTCAAGGTGAATAATCCGGACATGCATCTGATTATTCTTCTGATTGACGAACGTCCGGAAGAAGTAACGGACTTCAGGGAAGCGATAGAAGGCCCTAACGTAGAAGTTATTTACTCCACATTTGACGAACTGCCGGAGCATCATAAGAGAGTGTCTGAAATGGTTATTGAGAGGGCAAAACGTCTGGTGGAGCATAAGAAGGATGTCATAATACTCCTTGACAGTATCACTCGTCTGACCAGAGCCTACAATCTGGTAATCCCGCCCAGCGGAAGAACCCTGTCAGGTGGTCTGGATCCGGCGGCCCTGCATATGCCCAAGCGCTTTTTCGGTGCGGCAAGAAATATGAGGGAAGGCGGCAGTCTGACTATTCTTGCTACGGCTCTTGTGGATACGGGAAGCAAGATGGACGATGTTATATATGAAGAGTTCAAGGGAACCGGCAATATGGAAATCGTGCTGGACAGAAAGCTTTCCGAAAGAAGGGTATTCCCCGCTATCGATATCCCCAAATCCGGAACCAGAAGGGAAGATCTTCTTCTTACCCCGGAAGAACTGGAGGCTATCGGTGTCCTGCGTAAGGCTCTTAACAGCCTGAGACCTGAGGACGCGGTGGATAAGATACTGGATATGTTTGCGCGCACCAAAAACAATTCGGATTTCGTAAATCTGGTTAAAAAAATGAAATTTATCTGATTCTTCATAAAAAGCCGCAAAATATTGGAAAATAAGCGGATTTTCTACTTGCATTGATGGAAAAGCTATGCTACAATTAAAAAGCTGTTTACAGTCAGAACTGTGAGCGGCGGCCGAAAGGCAAGTGGATGAGAACGAAATATTAATGGGAACAAAAAATATAGAAGAGGTGAAAACTATGAAAGAAGGACTCCATCCTGCGTTTTACCAGGCAACTGTAACCTGCAACTGCGGAAACACATTTGTAACAGGTTCCACCAAACCCGAGATTCACGTGGAAGTATGCTCCAAGTGCCATTCATTCTACACAGGCCAGCAGAAAGCTGCTCAGGCTCGTGGACGTATTGATAAGTTTAACAAGAAGTATGGTGTGGAAAACAAATAAGAGCTGCAAGAAAGGTTGAGGTTAATTAATCTCAACCTTCTTTTTCATACTGTGGAACCCGTCAGGGAGGAAAAAGGGTGAAGGGAAGCTTTCAGCCTTTGAATTGACGTCTGCGGATAAAGGGCGGACAGGAGGGCCAAATATGAGTAAAAAGAACTGCGGACACTATTCCGGAATCGGCGGCCAGGCCGTACTGGAAGGCGTCATGATGAAAAACAAAGACGAGTATGCCGTATCGGTGAGAAAGCCGGACGGAAACATCGAAACAAAAAAAGAAAAATATACCGGGATTCTGTCGGGCAGCAAGCTGACAAAGCTGCCTTTTATCAGAGGGGTTTTTAACTTTATAGATTCTCTTGTTCTGGGAATGCAGACACTGACCTATTCAGCAAGCTTTTATGAGGAAGAGGATGCCAAGGAAACCAAAACGGATCAGATGCTGGATAAGGTGAGCAAAGGGAATGGGGAAAAGCTTTTGATGGGCTTAACCGTAGCCTTTTCCATTGTGCTTGCAGTGGCTATTTTCATTGCGCTGCCTTACGGTATCAGCCTTCTGTTCCATTCCTATATCAGAAATGCTTCCCTTCTTGCCATATTGGAAGGTATTGTCCGTCTTGCTATTTTTCTGTCCTATGTGGCCCTGATCGCCGGGATGAAGGATATCCGGCGTGTTTACCAATATCACGGAGCGGAGCATAAGTGCATTAACTGTCTGGAAAAAGGCCGTCCCCTGACGGTTAAGGATGCCATGAGAAGCTCCCGCCTGCATAAAAGATGCGGAACAAGCTTTCTTTTGTTTGTCATGTTGATCAGTATTATTCTTTTCATGTTTATACGGGTGGAAAACCCGGGGCTCAGGCTGGTGGTAAGAATTCTGCTGATTCCGGTTATTGCTGGAATTTCCTATGAGATTATCCGTCTTGCGGGCAGAAGTGACAACATCTTCATCAACTTAATTTCCAAGCCCGGTATGTGGCTTCAGAAGCTGACAACCAGGGAACCGGACGAAAGCATGATTGAAGTGGCTATTGCTTCCGTAGAAGCTGTGTTTGACTGGAAAGCATATCTGAAGGAAGAATTCGGTTATGAAGTGGATGAATCCTGGATGGATGACGGCGGCCGGACAGAAACGGCTTTGGAAGAGGACGGTATGGCAGAAGTGGACGAAACGGAGACAGGAGAGCCCATACTGCAATGAATTACAAAGAAGGTTATGACTGGGGAAAGCAGAGTCTGGAGACGGCCGGAGTATCGGAAGCGGAGCTGGACGCAAGGCTGCTTTTGGAAAAGATATGCGGGACAGACAGAAATACCCTGCTTGTACATGGCGACAGGCTGCTGTCCGAAGAGGAAAAAAACAGATACAAGGACTGGATTCAGAAACGTGCGCAGCATATCCCTTTGCAGCATCTTACCGGTGAGCAGGAGTTTATGGGGCTTACCTTTCTGGTAAACGGGCACGTACTTATTCCCAGGCAGGATACGGAAATCCTTGTGGAAGAAGTGATGCGCGATATGATGGATGGGAGCAGGATCCTGGACATGTGCACCGGTTCAGGCTGTATATTGCTCAGCCTCCTTCATTATTCCAATGACTGCCGGGGGACAGGAGCCGACATTTCGCAGGAAGCGCTGGCTGTTGCCGGAGAAAATGCGCGCAGGCTGGGAATACAGGCCTGTTTTCTGCGCAGTGATCTGTTTGAAAAGATAGAAGATAAATATGATATTATAGTATCCAATCCGCCTTATATACAAACCCGGGTCATTGACGGCCTGATGGATGAGGTGAGGCTTCACGAACCGCTTTCCGCTCTGGACGGAGGGGAGGACGGCCTGGTTTTTTACCGGAAAATACTGGAGGGCTGCCCGGAGCATCTTGTTCGGGGAGGCAGCCTGTATTTTGAAATCGGTTATGATCAGGGTGAGGCTGTGAAAGAGCTGATGGAAAAGCACGGATTTTCTGAGGTCAGGGTGACAAAGGATTTTGCCGGACTTGACCGGGTGGTATCCGGATTGTGGTATGCGTAAAGGAAATGGACTGTGCTTCAGGCAGTCCTGTTAAGGAAGGAATGATAAAATATGTTTGACAGGCTGGAAGACCTGCTTCGTCGTTATGAAGAAATAATGAATGAATTAAATGAGCCTTCTGTAACGGCCAATCAGGATCGTTTCCGTTCCCTCATGAAGGAACAGAGCGATCTGACACCGCTTGTGGAGGCCTATAAGGAATATAAAAAAGTGAAACAGGATGCGGAGGACAGTATGATCATGCTGGAATCCGAGTCCGATGAGGAAATGCGGGAGCTTCTGAAAGAAGAAAACAGTGAAGCCAAAAGGCGTATCCAGGAGCTGGAACAGGAAATGAAGATCCTGCTGCTCCCCAAGGATCCTAATGATGATAAAAACGTTGTTGTGGAAATCCGTGCGGGTGCGGGCGGAGATGAAGCCGCGCTTTTTGCAGCGGAAATGTATCGTTTGTATGTGAAATATGCGGAACGAAACCGTTGGAAGGTGGAGTTGGTCGGAGCGGACGAAATCGGTATCGGCGGCATGAAGGAAGTCAGCTTCATGATCAACGGAAAAGGAGCCTATTCCCGCCTGAAATACGAAAGCGGGGTTCACCGTGTACAGCGTGTGCCGGAAACGGAATCCGGCGGACGTATCCATACATCCACCATCACCGTGGCGGTCATGCCGGAAGTGGAGGACGTGGATGTGGTTATTGATGATAAGGACATCCGAATCGATGTTATGCGTGCTTCCGGAAACGGAGGACAGTGCGTTAATACTACGGACTCCGCGGTGCGTCTGACCCATTATCCCACAGGAATTGTGGTATACAGCCAGACGGAAAAGTCCCAGCTTCAGAATAAGGCCAAGGCTTTTGCCCTGCTGCGTGCGAAGCTGTATGACATCGAACAGCAGAAGGCCCACGATGCTGAGGCGGAGCTGAGAAGAAGCCAGATCGGAACCGGAGATCGTTCGGAAAAAATCCGTACCTATAATTTCCCTCAGGGACGTGTAACGGATCACCGGATTAAACTTACGCTTTACAAGATTGATGATATTATGAACGGTGATATCGATGAACTCCTTGACAGCCTTATAGCAGCCGACCAAAGTGCAAAACTCGCAAGGATGAATGAAGCCTAGAAGAGGGTTTGGCAAATCATGGCAGCCGGAATAACAGATAGTGAGATAAAAAAGAATGGTGTCCGGGGTTGGCTTTGACGGCTGACTCCGGACATTTTGTGTCTGGTTATAAAAAATACGCCATTTCCCGCTTTATGTCGTGTTTTTTTCACCAGTTCTGTTTTACGATTGCTTTTGAAAGGAGGTATGCCTGGTGAATCAGCAGAAGATTGGAAGCTTTCTAAAGGAGCTTCGAAAAGAGAAAGGACTCACACAGGAACAGTTTTCAGAAATAATGAATGTATCGGGCAGAACTGTTTCGAGATGGGAAACCGGCAGCAACATGCCGGATCTGGATATCTTAGTAATGATATCAGAGTATTACAATGTGGAATTGAAGGAATTATTGAATGGAGAAAGGGAAAGCGGGAAAATGGATAAGGATATGAAAGAAACCGTATTAAAGGCGGCCGATTACAGCAATGATGAAAAGATGCGTATGATGAAGAAACTCCATATTTTTGCCTGGATTGGAGTAATTAGCTTTATTGCTTTTTTAATTTTGGAGGGAACAGGCCTTGCGGATAAAGGTATTACCGGAAATATTGCAGATTTTTGCGAAGGGGTGTCCTTCGGAATGCTGATTACCGCAGTGATATATACAAGTAATATTATCTATAAAATAAATGCCGTTAAAAAGAGAATCTATGGACAAAACCATACAATCGGCAGGGACGAATGAGCAGTAAATAAAGCTTTCTGGTAAACACAGCCGTATCAGCGGGGCAAGCTGGTACGGCTATGTTTTTTCAGCAGAAAAAAAGAAAGCCATTGTACCTCATTCCTTTAGAGGGTATAATGGAGCAAACAATATCCTGCCTGTTTACCGTGGAGAGGAGAATAGTGATGGAGATAAGAGAAGTAGGAGACGGAAATGCAAAAAAGGAAATCTGTGATACTGTTCTCCACAGGCTGCCGGAATGGTTTGGCATTGAAGAATCCATAGCGGAATATGTCAGCCTGGTGGAAGAGATGCCGTTTTACGGGGTATACGACGGAGAAAGGCCGGTTGGCTTTTTGGCGGTTAAGATACATAATGCATTCACAGCCGAGGTATGTGTCATGGGGATTCTGAAAGAATACCATAGAATGGGCATTGGATCGGAGCTGATGGAACGTGCGGAAGAGTATTGTCAACAGAAGGGATTTGTTTATCTTACGGTAAAAACCCTGGATGGTTCTGTGGATTTTGAACCGTATGAACGGACCAGACGGTTTTATGAAAAAATGGGATTTATCCCTCTGGAGGTTTTCCCTTTGCTCTGGGATGAGGCAAATCCCTGTCTTTTTCTGGCAAAGCATCTGGCCTGCAGTCAGGAAAAGAGGGGATAAGGCTTTCGGAATTCCGGAAGGAAAAAGAAAGAAGGAAGTTAGTTAATGAGCGAGGTTAATCATAATTTTTTACGTTATATAAAAGAAAAACCTAAGTTATATGAAAAAAGTTCGTCTGCTTTTTGGGATGATGAAAATATTTCAAAGTATATGCTGGAAGCACATCTCAATCAGGAGGAGGACGGTGCGACAAGGAAAATGGAGTTCGTCAGGAAATCAGTCGACTGGATTTGCGGATATTGCGGTGGAGGGACAGGAAAAACACTGCTTGATCTGGGCTGCGGACCAGGTATTTATGCAGAGCTTCTTGCAGAAAAAGGCTTCTGTGTGACAGGCATTGATTTTTCCGCGCGTTCCATACAATATGCGAAGCAGCACGCGGCGGAGAAACAGATGAATATCCGGTATCAATATCAGAATTATCTGGAAATTGATTATCAGGAGAAGTTTGACGTTATCATTTTAATCTATTGTGATTTTGGCGTGCTGGCGCCGGAGGACAGGGCTGTATTGCTGAAGAAGTGCAGAAAGGCCCTGAAGGATGGAGGCATTCTGTTCCTGGACGGATGGACGGATAGGTTTCTCAGTGCTTTTGAGGAAAAGGATTCCGTAGGATATGAAGAGAGCGGTTTCTGGTCGGAAAAGCCCTATGCGGTTATTCAGAGAAATTCTGTTTATCATGATTCGCAGAATACGCTGGAGCAATATGTGGTGGTTACGGAAGAGAATTGTGAATGCTATAATATCTGGAACCAGGTGTATTCCAGGGAAATGCTGGAGGCGGAAATCAGGAATGCCGGATTTTCAGCACCGGAATTTTACGATGATGCGGCAGGTAAAGCTTTTACAGGCAGGGACGAGACGATTTGTGCGGTAATAAGGAAATAATATTCCGGTAAGAAAAAGGCGGATGAAAAATTTGGATATGATAGGAAGAGGATTATGAAACGAGGATATAGAGAAGGGATTATAATTATTTTATTAATCAGTATGCTTGGCTTAATCGGATGCGGAAAGGAAAAAACGGAAAAGGTCTATTCTTCTGTAATAGGAGCGATGTCGGAGGATGAGGCCTATGCCTATGTGGAGCGCCCGGAGGGCGGCCTGCCTGTTTTGCTGATTGCGGAAGGGACCTACAGCTACGATGAGGATACTGAGGCGGCAATGACCTGCAGAGTCTATTATGCGTGGGACGGGGAAGTGAAGGAAATCGGGACGGTAGAATCACTGGGAACGGCTTATCCTGTCAGATATGATGAAAACTGGATCTATGCTGCCGGCGGCCACTTCGCAGCACAATATGCAGTCGATGATTCGCAGAAACAGCTGGTAGCTGTTAAATATGTAAATGAAAATTTTGATACGGACGGAAATGCTTCATATACATACTTTGATTCCGAAAATGGGGAGCAGGAAACGCAGGATCCCTCCTATTTTAAAAATATGTTTGAGATATATGAAAAAGCCAAAATTGTTAATTTCAAAAGGTGACATTCCATACAGGAGGGTTTAAATGCTTATCGGTTTTTATATGTGTATTATTTTAGTTCCGTGTTTTGCAGTACTGGCGCTGGTTTTTGCCGTTTTTAAGGAGAAATCGGCAAAACTGATCAGCGGGTTTAATACCCTTCCGAAATGGAAGCAGGAAAAATATGACAGGAAAAGGATGGCAAAGGACTATAGGAATCATTTTGCGCTTTGGTCTGTTATTATGCTGATCGGCGCCCTTGGTTCCTGGTTCCTTTCGGGTTATTTCGCTGTCGGGGCTTACATTGTCTGGCTTGTATTATTTTTCAGAGAGGTTCATATGGATGCGGAGAAAGCATTTGCTAAATATGAGATAAAGTGAGACGGAGGAAAAAGCTTATGTGTGGGGTGTGTCAAACAATCCAGGAAACCATAGAGGGTAAAAACAGATATTTTGTCAGAGAGCTGGAAACCGGTTATGTGGTAATCGGGGATTATCAGAGAATTAAGGGATATACCTTATTTCTGTGTAAAGTACATGCCACGGAAATCCATTTTCTTGAGAGGCCTTTCAGGGAAACGTTCCTGAATGAAATGTCTTTGGTGGCGGAAGCGGTATACAATGCTTTCGGCCCGGATAAATTGAATTATGAGTTATTGGGCCAGGGAGAAAATGTGCACATGCACTGGCATATTTTTCCCAGAAGAAAGGGAGATACTCCGGAGCCGGGCCCTGTCTGGAAGCTGCCGAGAGAGGAAATGTATGCAGAGCAGTACCTGCCGTCCGATGAGGAACTGCAGGAGCTGAAGCAAAAGCTGAATGCAGAGCTGGACAAATTATTGCAGTAAACAAGTGAAGGAAGAGTAAGACAAAAAGCGGCGGATAAGGATGGTAACAGGAAATGAAGGAAATAAAAATCGGTTTTATCGGATATGGGAATATGGCACAGGCTATAGCCACAGGTTTAATCGCTTCAAAGGCAGCGGCGGGGAGCCGGATGTGTGCCTGCGCCGGAAATTTTGATAAGCTGTGCAGGAATGCGGAAAAAACGGGGATTGTTCCTTTGCGGACTGCTGAAGAAGTAATCGAAAACAGCGATTTTGTTATCCTTGCGGTAAAGCCGTATATGGTGGAAGCGGTGGTCGAACCGATAAAGGGCAGGCTCAAGGAGAGAACAGTCATTTCAGTAGCTGCCGGATATGATTTTGAACGCTATGAGGAAATTCTGGAGCCGGGAACCCATCATATCAGTACAATACCTAATACCCCGGTTTCGGTATGCGAAGGAATTTTTGTATGCGAAAGCAGGCATTCTCTTTCCGGAGAAGAGCTGGATGCCTTTGTCTCCCTCTTTCAGAAAATATCTTTGATTGAATTTGTGGATTCCGTCCACCTTTCTTCCGCCGGGACACTCAGCGGCTGTACGCCTGCTTTGACAGCCATGTACCTGGAGGCCTTGGGAGACGCCGGTGTAAAATACGGAATCTCCAGAGAGACGGCATACCGTATGGCCGCACAGATGATAGTCGGCACAGGAAAGCTTTATCTGGAAACGGGAACACATCCGGGAGCAATGAAGGATATGGTCTGTTCTCCGGGAGGAACCACGATCCGTGGAGTGAGCGCACTGGAAAAAAGAGGTTTCCGCGGAACAGTGATTGATGCCATAGACGCGATTGAGGAAAACAGGTAGAAATATTATGGCAGCACCTTATTTATTATTTCCTGAAAAACGGGAATACTGTAGACATAAAAGAAATAAGGAGGTGCTGATGAAAAAAGCAAAGGATGATAAAAGGCTTCAGACCATTCCGGAAGGATCATATGAGGCCGGGGCTATGAACCGGGAGCTGAGAAAGAATAACAGCAGAGAGGTGAATGACCTCACTACGGATGCCCAGGGGAATGGTTATCCGGTACCGGGAAATAAGAAGGACGGACAGAGCAGGTGAATTACTCACCTGTTCTTTTTTATGTAAAAGTTCATAGTATTACGCATAAACTTTTGGTATACTGGAAAGAAAAGACGCGTGTTTCATGGCAGAACAGGAGTAATATGGGAATGCAGGATTTGGAAACCGGAAAAAACATAGTATTCAAAGGGAAAATTGCATGGTGGTACTGGCTTATCGTTATTGGGACGAATGCGCTGCTGCTTTATGAATTGTTTTTCAGCGGAGACAGTATCGTGCTTCTTTTAGGAGTGCTGATATTCTGTAATGTTATTTATCTGCCGATGCTCATACGCAATTATGTGGTTATTGATGAATTAAATCTGGTACTGTATTTTGGGCTTTTCAAGGATTCCATGGCAATTGAAAACATAGAGGAAATCCATGGTTCCCATAATCCCATTGCTTCCAGTGCCGCTTCTCTGGACCGGCTGGTCATTAAGGGGAAAAGACAGGAAATGGTGATAGCGTTAAAGGATAAGGCAGGATTTGTCCGTGAAATGCAGAAACGGAATTACCGGATACAGGTTAACCATGTTGCGGGAATTTCCAGATGAAAAAGACAGGGCGGGTAATCGGACTGCGCCGGAAATGAGAGGGGATTTATATGTTGGATGCAAGGATTTTTATTTCGGTAATTTTTGGCGGGATAGGCTTATTGTTTTTAGTTATTGGATTCATTGCGGTGGTTTTCTTTCGCAAAAGAAGGGAAAATGCTTCAGCAATCACCACCGCGAGGGTGGCAGGTATTGAATGGCGAAGAGGAAATGACAGAGGAGGCTGTTATTATCCGATATTCGAATATTATGCAAATGGATGCGTAAGGCGGGTAACCTCCTCTTTTGGCAGCAGTCCCTGCCGCTATAAGGAAGGAGAAGAAGTGGAGATTCATTACAATACCCAAAAGCCGGAACAGATTTGGGCGGAGCGGGATGAAGGGATGAAAAAATTATTCTGCGGTATTTTTATCGGTATCGGCGGGCTGTTTTTTGTGATTGGGGTTGTAATGGGGATAGCAGGTATCTTGTAGAATAGAGATATAGGAGGAAAACGGAATGGATGTACGGATAAAAGTAATAAAAACAGAGTTTTATGAAGATATAGCGGAGGAATATTTATCGGAAGGAAAGGCGGTGGGGCCATGTCCGATTTTAAAGGAAGGAGATACTTTTCTTTACAAATCTTCGGAAGAGGCTGTCATGCCGGCGGGCTTTTGCCCGTGGGCCTGGGTGGACTTATATGCCGGGATAAGCAGGATGTCGATTGACAGAGTACCGAGAGAGCCGGGGAAGGAATATTGGTACAAGCATGAAAATAAGTCCATAGAGTGCTGTACAGACGGAGTCCGTCCGGTGGTATTTATGCTGGAGAGGGTACCGGAAGAAGAGTGACACGATAAAGAGGGGAAAGATAATTTATGATAATAGTGGATTTTGAGAGGAAGCATGCGGAGGCCGCCGCTGAACTTGCGATGGCCGGTTATGAGGACGAGAGAAGAAAAGTACCCTCCTTACCGGAGGTAACAGAACTGCCGGATTTAACACCTTTTGCGGATAACTGTCTGGGAGTGGCAGCATTCGAAGGAGAAAAAATGCTGGGATTTTTATGCTGTCATGAACCATGGGAGCATGCATTCCAATCACTGGCAAAAGGAACTTTTTCACCGATACATGCGCATGGTTCTGTAAAAGAGAACAGAGGAAAAGTGTATCAGAGGATGTATCAGGCCGCTGCTGAAAAGTGGGTGAAAAAGGGAATTGCCTATCATTCCATAGCTTTGTATGCCCATGAAGAAACGGCTCTTTCCGCTTTTTTTGACTATGGTTTCGGTCGCCGCTGTGCGGATGCGATACGTATGATGGAACCGCTGGGGAATTATACTCCGTCGGTCGGAATTACCTTTCAGGAAGAGGACGGGAAGGAAAAAGAGCAGGTGAACAGACTTCACAGAATGCTGAAGGAACACATGGGCAAGAGTCCTTGTTTTATGGGGTATCCTGTCCGGGAAGAGGAGGAGAATTCGGAACAGCTTCAGGAAGAAAAAAGCGGTTCCAGAATTTTTACAGCCATGGATGGTGAAAAGGTGGCAGCCTATGTGGAGGTGACGGACAGTGGGGAGAATTTTGCCACACAGGCAAAGGATATGCGGAATATCTGCGGTGCTTATTGTCTGCCGGAATACCGGGGAAGGAATATTTATCAGGGACTGCTGGATTATATGATTCTTTGTCTGAAGAAGGAAGGCTTCCGCCGCCTGGGTGTGGATTATGAGAGCTTTAATCCTACGGCAAATGTGTTCTGGCCTAAATATTTTGAAGTTTATACCAAGAGTGTGGTACGCAGGATTGATGAGTGTGCTTTGGAATGGCAGCGGCATTAAAGCATTGCTTTTATTTTAAACAGTAAGTGGGGTAAGAACTTGAAAATTGCATATGAGTATGTAAAGATACCGAATAACGACTTTGTATTTCTATGTTCCCTTTTAGATAAATACCTGAATGATATTGTAGGAGGGGAGATTCAGCGTTCTCAATATCTTCAATACAATTTAACGGATAATATTCATGATATAGTAATTGCCTATGAAATAAAGGAAAGGGAAAAGATACCCGTAGGATGCGGGAGTTTTAAAAGATATATTCCTGAAGAAGGGGAAGGAAATCTGAAGGAAACAGCAGAAATAAAAAGAATGTTTATTAAGGAAGAGTTCAGAGGCTATGGAATAGGAAAAGAAATATTATCTGTATTAGAAAATAAGGCAAAAGAACAAGCCTTCAGAAAAATAATTTTGGAAACAGGAAGACCATTGGCAGCGGCAATGAAGTTATATATGAAGTTTGGATTTCACATAATAAATAACTATGGCCAGTATAAGGTTATGAATGATTCCGTATGTATGGAAAAGAAATTATGATACGATACAAGGTTTGGTTTATGGAGGATTAAGATATGCGTTCAGAAAAAGAAATGCTTGATTTAATTATAAATACAGCGAATGAGGATCCAAGAATCCGTGCCGCATATTTGGAAGGATCACGTGTCAATCCAACTGTGCAGGCGGATATTTTTCAGGATTATGATGTTGTCTATGTGGTGGAAGAAACCAAAACCTTCCGTGAGGATCCCTCCTGGATTGACCGTTTCGGGAAGCGTCTTTACATGCAGTATCCGGAGGACAGTGCCTATTTCCCTTCTGACGTGGAAAACTGTTACGGGTGGCTGATGCAGTTTGCCGATGGGAACCGGTTGGATTTGCATGTATGTACAATGGAAACGGTGAAAAGAGATCTGGAATTATATCGGGTTTTGGTGGATAAGGATAATCTGCTGCCGTCCGAACCGGTAAAATCAGAAGAGATATATTGGGTAAAGAAACCCACTCCGGAACAATTCCATGATACCTGCAATGAGTTCTGGTGGTGCCTTAACAATGTGGCAAAAGGTCTTTGGCGAAAAGAAATACCTTATGTAATGGATATGGTGAATATATATGTCCGCCCCATGCTCACCCGGATTGTAGAATGGAAAATAGGTGTTGATAACCATTTTTCGGTCAGTGCGGGAAAATGTGCGAAATATATGGAGCGGTATGTTTCGGAAGATATTTACAGGAGATATCTTGCTACATATTCCTCCGCAGAAACGGAAGCCATATGGGATTCTGTTTTAGGGATGTGTGATTTGTTCCATGAAATTGCTGCAGAGCTTTCTGAGGCAATGGAATATCCCTATGATGATACCGAGGCAGAAAACGGCAGAGCTTATTTGGAGCATGTACGCCGGCTGCCGGAGGATGCAAAGGAAATTTACCCGGACTGAATGAAAACAAACAAGCAGGTTAGGCATAAGGAGGATAATGCTATGATTTACAGGGAAACAGAGGAAATTACCAAAGAGGAACGCAAGAATGTATTTGACAAGCTTCTTGCTTATAATTTGTCTCATCTTGAAGATAAAAACCCAAGGGAACTGGGAATTTTTCTGGAAGATGAGGAAGGAAACTGTCAGGGCGGGTTAATAGGCATGACACATGGGAATTGGCTGGATGTGGAATATCTCGTTGTGGATGAAGCGCTCCGCGGACAGAATATGGGAAGCAAACTGCTTAAGCGGGCGGAACAGGCTGCATCAGACAGGGGCTGTAAATATGTGTTCCTGGATACCTTCAGTTTCCAGGCTCCTGAGTTTTATAAAAAGATGGGATATAAAGAGGTATTTGTACGGGAGGAATATCCGGTTACCGGCAAGCGGCATTATCTTGTAAAAGAACTATAATATTACGGATACGGTTTTTCAGGTATTTTCTCTGGGAATAGCAAGCTTACTTATATAATGACAGAGGATTTCCAGGAGGGATGATATGAGAAACATAGGAACACAGGAAATAGAGACGGACAGGCTTTTACTGCGCCGGTTTACTTTAAACGATACATATGCCATGTATCATAACTGGGCAGTGGATGAGGAAGTGACCTCCCATTTACCATGGAATTCTCATAAAAGTATGGAGGAAACAGGCCGCTATATTCTTCAGGTATGCCAGACATATCAGAACCCTGATTTCTATCACTGGGCGATTGCGTTAAAAGAAAAGGAGCAGGCTATAGGCTTCCTGCAGGCTGAAATAGAGAAGAACACCGACTGTGCACGATTGAGCTTTTGTATGGGCAGGCAATGGTGGAATAAGGGATATATGAAGGAAGCTGCAGGTGCGGTGGTACCTTATTTATTTGAACAGGTGCAGGCTGAACGTATTTCAGCCTGCTGTGAGGGAAATAACCCGACAGCGGGTAAGGTTTTATTAAGATGCGGCTTACAGGGGGAAGGAAGGCTGAGAAGGGCCTGGTGTGGGAAGAAAGGCATTACGGATCTGCTGTGCTACGGCCTTCTGCGCTCAGATTATTTACGCCTGAAATCCATGGAAACACTGGATATAGGCAGTCTTTACATCACCAATTACAGAGAAGCGGGCGGTCTGCCGTTAATGAATATTATGCGCTTGCCTGAAGAAGAAGCGTTTTCGTTTGCGGGGAAATTGGCAGAAAAGACGACTTCAAAAAATAACCGTTACGGTGATTATTTTGCGCGCTATTACCAGAAAAGGAAGGCGACAGAAGAGTGGCTGTATGAAAAATTTTGTCAGGGCGGCGGGAAGCCGAAAAACAGGCACCCCATATATTTTGTATTGGGAGAGGATCCAGGCTTTCAGGCCTTTTACGGAACGGCGGACAGTATACGCATTCCGTTAAGGGATATTGCCGCTGATGAGATTAGCTTTACACCAAGGGACAGCATGCATTTAAAGGATATGGGAATGACGGAAGGAACTGTGTGGAATAAGACGGCATTCCTGGATATGATTGAAAAGTCAGGGAAAAGAGTGGGTGAGTATATATTCTCCCTGCCCGGTTTTTATGGAAACCCGGGAAGCTATATTGAAGTACAGCTGTGGAATGATGATTATCTGGATGCATATATAAATTCGAATGAAAGTACAAAGGAAGAATAAATGAATCTGACATACAGAAAAGCGGCATTTGATGATATTGATATACTCACCAAAACAAGGATCCAGGTGCTGCGGGCGGCAAATGAACTGGAAGAAGATGCAGATATGTCCGCAGTAGAAAAAGAAACGTATGATTATTATTTAACTGCCTTAAAAGACGGCAGCCATTCGGCATTTCTTGTTTTTGACAGGGGAATTTTTGTCGGAGCGGGTGGTATCAGCTTTTATCGTGTGATGCCTACCTTTCACAATACAACAGGAAAAAAAGCCTATATCATGAACATGTATACTCATCCGGATTACCGGAGAAGGGGTATCGCCTGCCATGTTCTGCAGCTGCTGACTGAGGAAGCAAAGGAAAAAGGGGTCAGCCATATTACGCTGGAAGCGACGAAGGCGGGAAGATATCTGTATGAAAAATTCGGTTTTGTCCGGATGGAGGATGAGATGATACTTCCGCAGGAATAAGGGAATGGAAATATGTAAAGTCGTGTAGAAAAGGAATCGCGGTAGATTTCATGATTAGAAAATTTGATGAAAAGGATCTGCATGCTGTCATGGAACTGTGGCTGGAGTCTAACATAGAGGCCCATGATTTTATAGACAGCCGTTATTGGAAGGAAAATTACAGTAAGGTAGAGGAAATGCTGCCGCAGGCTGAGATATATGTCTATGAAGAGGCAAAGAAAATAGCAGGCTTCATAGGCCTAACAGGGAATTATATCGCCGGAATTTTTGTCGGTAAGGCATGCAGGAGCAATGGGATTGGCAGGCGTCTTCTTGATTATGTGAAAGAGGAACGGGAAACGCTGATGTTACAGGTCTATGAGAAAAACCGGCGTGCAGTCTGTTTTTACAAAAGGGAAGGCTTTTATATGGTTCAGGAGCAGACAGAGGAAGGAACCGGGGAGAAGGAGTTCCTGATGGAGTGGAAAAAAGAAAATGGAAATAAAAATAAGAAAAATGGATCCGTCGGAATATGAACTGCTTTCGGATTTTCTCTATGAAGCTATATTTCAGAGAGATGAAAACAACCGTTTGCCCAGGGAGATCATTCAGGAGCCTGCGCTGAGAATTTACATCGAGGATTTTGGAGAAAAGAAGCATGATCACTGTCTGTGTGCGGTGGCGGACGATGTGATTGTCGGCGCCGTCTGGACAAGAATTATTAAGGGTTACGGAAGCGTAGATGACAGCATTCCGGAATTTGCAGTTTCCATCCGCCGGGGCTTCAGGGGAAAGGGAATCGGGACGGCTCTGATGGAACAAATGATTGAACTTTTGAAGCGGGAAGGCTGTGAAAAGGCTTCTCTGGCTGTACAGAAAGACAATTATGCAGTTAGAATGTATCAAAAGACAGGTTTTTCAATCATTGATGAAAATGAGGAAGAGTACATTATGATGATTGATTTGAAGGAGAATGAGTAATGAAAAATTATGGCAGATCCTATCCCTATTTATCTCTCTGCGGATTGAACTGTAGCTTGTGTACCATGCATCTAAGCGGTTATTGTCCCGGATGCGGAGGAGGAGAGGGAAACCAGCCCTGCTCGTTCTTTAAGTGCGCTGGGGAGCATGGTTCTGTGGAGTTTTGCTATATGTGTGAAAGTTTTCCTTGTGATAAATATGATCATGCGACGGAATTCGATTCTTTTATCACACACCAGAACATGATTCAGGATAGCGTAAAAGCCAGACAAATAGGAAAAGAGGCTTATAAGGCGGAACAGGAAGAAAAGGCAGAGATTTTGAAAGTACTTCTGGATAATTATAATGACGGACGCAGGAAGACCTTCTACAGCATTGCGGTGAATCTGCTGGAACTGCAGGATATCAGAGAAGTGATGGAGCATATTAAAACTGAGATAAATCCGGAAAATACAGGGAAGGAAAAAGCGGCTGCTGCGGCAGGTTATTTTCAGGCTGCCGCGGATAGAAAGGGTGTGGTACTGAAATTAAGAAAGAAACCTAGTACTCCATCCGGCCAGAAACAGAAGGATACGGAATGAATACATATACCGAAACGGAAAAGGAACAGGCATTGGGCGTGATAGAATCTGTTGTGGGCAGATGCGAAAAGGTCTGGCCTAAATTTGCAGAAGGAACTTCGCAGCATTCCCTTCTTAAAAACAGAATAAAAGCGTTATATATCGCAAAGGCGTTGATATCCGGGGAGGAAAAGCGTGATGGGTACGGGAAAGAGGAATTGCAGCAGGCGCTTGCCCCAATTGAATCTATTATCAGCAAATGCGAAAAGGCGCGGCTGAAATTTGAGGACGGTTCCACCCATTACGTTCGCTTTAGTAAAATGATCGAAGCTATGGATATAGCGAAAGCTTTTTTAGAAGATGAAATAAATAAGCGGTAGTGCCAAATGGAAAACAGCGGAACGGCTTTTCTGTAAAAGGAAGAGCAAACCTGTCAGGATGAATTATTTCGCCTCAATATCCATATATACCCTGGAGCCGGTAGCGCCCCGCTGCCCCTGATATTTTCCTGCATAGGGATTCAGTGCAGTATCATCCAGCTGGGCGAATACAAGCTGTCCGACTCTGCGGCCGGCCTTAAGTTCGATTGCGCAGCGATTGGCGTTAAACAGTTCCAGTGTGATTTCGCCCCGGAAGCCGGGATCCACCCAACCTGCATTTTGTATAAACAATCCGATCCTGCCCAGAGAACTTCTGCCTTCAACGAAAGCGGTCAGATTATCAGGCAATTCAAAATATTCCATAGTAGAAGCGAGAACGAATTGGCCGGGGAGAAGGACATAGGTATCGGCAGTTATTGTTTTATATACGATTTCGTTGTCCAGGGAAAGTATGCCGCGGGACATATCCTCCACTATGCTGAAGGTGTTGCCCAGACGGACGTCCACACTTGCAGGCTGTATCTGCTCTTTCTCCACAGGGGTAATAGTCAGGGATTTGTTTTCAAGCATTTTGAGGATGGTTTTATCTGATAAAATCATATTCAGGAGTCCTTTCCATATTGTAATAAGGTAAGTATGGCCGCCTTGTTATGAAGGGCTGCATAGTGATATTTTATCATATTGCCTTGAAATTAACTATCAAAAATAAGGCCACTTTTATAATAAAAACTTACTTAGATTGGAGCCAAAATGAAAATCACAGCATTAGTTGAAAATAAAAGCGAAGGCAGGACAATTCCCAAACATGGGTTATCCCTGTACATAGAAACGCAGAAGCATAAAATATTATTTGATTTAGGCCCGGACGATACGCTGTTTAAAAATGCAGAAATTATGAATATTGATTTATCCGAGGTGGATACGGTTATTATTTCTCATGGACATATGGATCACGGAGGGGCGCTGAAACGTTTCCTGCAGGTGAATGGAAAAGCCAGGATATATGTGCAGAGGACGGCCTTTGAACCGCATTACAGTAAATTCCTTTTTCTGAAAGTCAATGTAGGTCTTGATGCGGATCTGAAAAGCAATCCGCAGATTGTACTGACAGAAGGTGATTATCAAATCGATGAAGAACTGAGCCTGTTTACCGTCAGCCGCCGGGATAAGTGTTATTCCGGTGCGAATGATGCGTTATATAATAAGTCGGGAAAAGATGATTTCCTCCATGAGCAGAATCTGCTTATAAGGGATAAGAAAACGGTGCTTATAACAGGCTGCGGGCATACCGGAATCGTAAATATCATGGAGAAGGCAGCAGCATTCAGCCCTCAGGTCTGTATCGGAGGTTTTCATTTATTTAATCCATTGACGAAAAAAACGGAACCGGTTTCTTTATTAAATAATATAGCACAGGAGCTGCAGAAATATGATGGAATCCGGTTTTATACTTGCCACTGTACAGGTTCAGAAGCATATCAATTTCTGGCCCGCCAACTCCCTGATGTAGGCTATCTGTCATGCGGAAAATCCATTGATATTTAGTATGTATGGATATAAAAGAAAGGAGGCAGCAATATTGAAACAGGACAATTTAACATATATCATCACAGACCAGACGGAACGGGCATTGTGGGAAGTGAAGAATGTGATTGACTGTGTCCCGGATGAATATTGGAATAAAGAATATTGCGGGATGCCGGTTTGGAAACATATTTACCATATGCTGCATTCTCTTGATTTGTGGTTTATCAATCCGAGAGACAGGGATTTTAAGGAGCCGTCCATACATGTGGAAAATCTGAATAATCTTGATGTGGTATCTGACAGGCATCTGAAAAGAGAAGAGATTGACGCCTACTATTTTCAGATACGGGAAAAAACGGAGGAGTATGTCCGTTCCCTGAAAGACGGCAGGCTTTTGGAAAAGCCGGAGGGCTGCGAGTATACAAAATTTACGCTGATACTGGCACAGTTTCGCCATCTGCATACCCATATGGGGATGATCATGGGCTTTATTGTGGCGGAAACCGGGCTTTGGCCGAGAGTGGCAGGGTTGGAAGGGGCAATTTTGCAGGGAGAATATGATAAGTATTTTTAAAACGATAAAGAGGAACTGTTTTATGGTACATTTATAAAAGTATTTTAATCAGGAGGAAACTGCTTTATGGATGAAATGGGTAATTGGCTTGAAGATTTGCTGGGCGAAATCAGCAGCAATGAAAACCAGGAGATTTGCCAGGGATTACTGAAAAAATGCGGAGGGCGCTGTGCGGAGAGAAATGCTCTTCCGGGTATGGGAGGATTGAAAGAAGAATTGGCCGGGGTTGAGCGGATAGAAGAGATTGCGCGTATTATCAGCCGGCACACGGGTGCGGAATGTGTGCCGGAGGAGGACGGTTTTTTATTGACCTATAACAGGGGGAAAGGCTGTGACTGTTCTATTGTGAGAGCGGGTTATGTTCATTCACCGGTTTTCTGTAACTGTACGCTGGGCTTTCATCAGAAGGTATGGAGTACCATTTTTGAACGGCCGGTCAGGGTTGAGCTGGTGGAAACGTTTCTGCGGGGAGGAAACTGCTGCTCCCAGAAGGTTTTTATTAAATGAGAGCAGGTGCGGACAGAAGGAGGATAACTGTCCGCACCTGCTTAATTGTTACAGAATTTATTCAATTTAGGGACAAATAAATTTACTTATCTTTTTTCATAAGTTGCTTCACAACTCTGTCAAAATCACTTTCCAACATTCTCATTCCGTTCGAACTAACAAGAATTTCTTGTTAGTTGCTTTTCTATCGAGTTCCTTATCCTGATAAATACCTTCAATATGCTGGCTGATATTCTGCTGCGTCGTATCATAGATTTCAGCCAGTTGATTTTGGGTAAGCCACAAATCTTCATCAGCAAACCGAACTGATATTTTTGTTATTTCATTTTCATCCTGATAAATCAAGATGGTATTATCATTTGCCATCTATACTCCATTTCCCTTTTCAATCTATAAATACTCAGTCTGATTATTGGTATCTAAAATTTATCATACATTTCTTGATTGAGTCCAAATACTTCATCGGAATTTCCGATAAACTGTTTAATAATATTGATTGGTATGTTTTGTTCTATCATTTGTAATTATCTATATTCTTCCAATGTTTCTGCCTTCTTTGTATCCCTTCCTAAATAAAAATGTCTATTAAGTTCAATTATATTATATGTTTTATCGATAATGGAGTCAACTAAAAAAGCTCAACACCGCTTTCTCGTTTTTTCCTTTTCTTGCTGACATTATTTCTCGTTCTTTTCAAACTCTGCCTATAGCTAGGAAAGAGCCTTCGATTCCAATCTGGATACATATCTGCATGAAATAAAATTGTTTACAGCGGCAGGCAGGAATTCAGTAAAAGAGAGAGAATATAGTTCTATAGTGTCCACCTTCCCTGCAGAAAACGAAGTTCCTGAGTGGAGCGTAATACCCGACAGAGAGTCTGCAGGGCAGACTAGGCACAAAGGGACTGTAAAAGGTAACCTAAAATATGTATTTAACTAAGTATGTGATTGATTATATAGTAAATTAAAGGTCACGCATATAAAACCGCCTTATCCAGGATCCGCTTGGAGGCTTCCATTTCTTCGCCGCTTCCATCCACCTCAAGTATGATCCGGCCGCTGTATCCATGCAGATATTTCTGAAAAACAAGCTTGTAGTCAATATCTCCGCAGGTTAAGGGCAGATGTTCATGAGGGACGGCAAAATGTTTTCCGGCGGCGTGAAGGCACCTGGGGAATTTAACGGATATGATATCTTCCAGGTGCTGATAGTTATCAATGTGGGCGATATCCAGCAGTTGTTCCACATAGGAATCGGCTTTATAAACTATTTCAAGATCTTCTTTTTTATAGTGAAAGATGTCTAAAACACTGTTGTTTTCCAGATACCAGATAATACCTCTTGCTTTGGCTTTTTGAGAAAAATCCAGTACATGTTCAGCCAGCTCATACTCTGTTTGCGGATCCACAGCTTTCTTTTTGCAGACAGGATGTACAATCACTTCCTTGTCTCCGAAAAAGGAAACCAAATCCAGCAGCCGGTTCCCGTATCGTTCAAAATCATCAGGCTCGAAAAGCGCATGAAGGATGACAGGGAACCCGGCTTTTTTTATATATTCTTCTTTGGGGGACGGAAGGTCATTTACAAGCAGTTCCCCATCTTTAAACCATATCTGTATAAAGTCAAAATGATTCTTTTTGCAAAAAACAATTTCGTCCTTATAGCTGTTATTCCATAAACCACCTCTGCCGATTCGGATCATTTTCCACGATTCCTTTCTGTGAAGCATTCCAACCCTCTGTTGAAAACCTTTAGAAGATTATATCATATTGCAATTTACTGGGATATGGTAAACAGGGAATAAAAATAAGCTTTATTTTCCATAAGGCTGTCAAAGGAACCATGCTCTGTCAGTCGTCCATCCTTTAATACCAGGATTTCGTCGAAACGGCGGAGAAGAGGTTCCTCCAGGCGGTGTGTGACAAGTATCCGGGTGATTCCGTCCAGTGACAGGATGGAGGAGGCTATTTCAAAGGCGGTGGCGGAATCCAGCGATGCTGTGGCTTCGTCGGCCAATAATACAGGTGTGCTTTGCAGCAGGCATCGGGCTATGGAAATGCGCTGCCGCTCACCACCGGAGAGAGAGCTTCCGTTTTCTCCGCACGGGGTATCGGCGCCCCGGGCAGCAAGAAGGGATTCCAGCCCGGCGCGGCGGACAGCAAGCGCTGTTTTTTCTTCGGGAAAATTACGGAACATGGTGATATTATCCAGGATGGAGCTGTTAAAGAGAAATACGTTCTGCTGTATGACGGAAATAAGGTTATACAGGGAATCCGGCCTGAAGGAGCGCAGCTCTCTGCCGTCATACCGGATTTGCCCCTGATAGCCTGTATAACCTCCCTGAAGGAGCTCCAGCAGGGTTGATTTTCCGCTGCCGGAATTGCCGACAATGGCATATTTTTTGCCGGCTTCAAAGCAGTAGGTGATATTTTGTAGCACCGGTATCTCCTGTGAGTAGGAAAAGCTCAGGTTTTGTAAGGTTATGGAGTCCTGAAGCGTATGGGGCGCGGGAATCCCATTCTGTTCTTTGCCGCAGGATAAGGCGGCTGCCAGCTTGTCAATCAGAGCATTGGCGGAACTGCGGTTTGCCCAGATTTGGGGAAGCTGTGATATGGATGATTCCGCGGTATCCATTAACTGTACGAATACTAAAACCACACCGGCGGTAACGCCATATCCCTTTATTGCGAGAAGTGCACCCAGCATAAAAACGAGAAATAATGCCAGCTGTCCGGCGGCAGCACAAATATTCTGCAGAATAATTCTTGTCCGGTTGGCGCTGCATTTGCTTTTCAGGCTGGCAGCATTGCGGAGGGAAAAAAGCCGGACAGCCTCCGGTTGGGCCTTGAAGCTCTTTATGACAGGAAAACCCGACAACATGTCCTGAAGGGCGGCCATGAAGCTTTCATTCTGGTCCGATACCTTTTTCTCCTGACAGGAAAGACGGCTACCGGCCATCAGAGACGCGGCGAGCGGCAGCAGGGCTGCTGCAGCGGCCGCCAGAGTCAGGGGAATACTGTAATAAAGCATCAGGGCGAAAGAACCGATAAGCAGCAGTAAATTACCTGGGAGGGTGAACAGGGCGGGCAGATAATTGGTCTCAATACTTACCGTATCATTTGTCAGGGCCGAAAGATAAGCGGAGGTATTCTCGGTATGAAAAGCGGCTGTACTTTTCCGGGTGAGCTGTTCAAAGGTGTAATCCCGGTATTGCCGAACCGCGCGTTCTATGAAAAGCGGGCGGGCATAGCTGCCAAGCGCCATGATTGCCGCCATGACAGCAAAGGACAGAGCCAGGGCAGCGCTGATTTGAGGAAGGGTAAATGCGGAAGGAGAGCCTGCGGCGATATCAATCAGCTGCTGCATCTGCCAGGCAACGGCCAGGTTCAGAGGGATATTCAGTATCACTGCGGACATTGCCAGAAAGGCGGCTGTGCGGTTATGGAAGAAAAAGCATCGGGTAAGAGCCCTGCGCCGCTGTTTCCTGTCATTCGGATTCATTTATGATTTCCCTCCAGATCTCCCGCAGTATTTGACTGCTTTCAGCGGTTCCGTGGAGAATGCTGTTTTCCAGCCCCTGCATGGCTGTTTCGCCGAAGCTGTCGGAAAGGAGCAGGGGTTCTTTCTCATGATAAAAACGGATATTTTTCATGGTATAGACGGGCTCGGCGTCGAAACGACGGGCTGTCCGGACTGCTTTTTGCAGACAGTCCTTTGCGGCGGGCAGATCTCCCGCATCCGCACAAAGCTGTGCCTGCAGATGAAGCAGAAATACATCCGCTTTATCCAGATAGCAGACTTTGCCGGGAATTTTTAAACCTTCAAGAACCTGGCGCATCCAACTCAGTACCTCAAAGGCCTCCGATGGGCCGCCGGTTTGAGCGGCACAGGCAGACATACCTATGGTTACCTGGATCAGTTCTGTGATTTGCTCCAGTGCAGAAGCGGAGAGGTATGGCCGTGCCTCTTCATAGCGGCCTGCAGAGGAAAGGAGAGTGCCGATTCGCCCGTTATTTATTCCTGCCCAGTTATGTTTTTTATAATGAGTAAGGGCACGGTCTGTTTCCCCTGCGGCGGCATAGAGCTTTGCAATTTGAATCTGGATTACAGCTTCGTCGATTTGAGCATTGGTATTTTGATTCAGAAGCCGGAGACTATGTTCCAATAACCCGCGGGCCTGCTGAAGGAGCTCGTGATTCCTTTGTTCTATCCCTGCTGCGTGATATAAGTCAGCGGAGCGGTAGACGATATCGAAGTGGTTAGGATATTTTGACAGAGCCTTTTTGGATTCCCGAAGGGCTTCCTCATAGCGTTTATCTAACATCAGCGCATGGATTTTTTCTGCCAGCTGACGGGCATCTGTGTCTTGCAGCTGATAACCGAGCAGCACATCTACAGAAACGGCAAATAGGGCCGCAAGCTCCAGGATGGAAGAAAGGTCAGGCGTGGTGGCGCCGCTTTCCCATTTGGAGACGGCACCCACGGTGACACCCATGGCCTCCGCCAGCTGCTCCTGAGTCAGCCCGGACGCTTTGCGGAAGAAACGTATATTTTCTGCTAACAGTATTTTCATAATACTATCCCCCTTTTTATTCATCATACCGGAAATGGCCGGGCATGAGAAGCGATGGATAGTAATATCAGGAAAGAAAAATATTTCCTGTCAGGAAAGCTCCCGGCGTTCAGGCGTTTCAAACTGAATGCTGCCGCATTGGTTGAATCGGGCAAAGCGTTTCAGCGTTTTATCTATTTCCGACAGCAGCTTTTTAGTCTGCCTGACACCATCTTCATACCATATATTTTTGACCAGCAGTACGTTGGTTTTCGACTGGCAAACCGCTTCTATACGGCCGGCAAAGCGGTCGCCATATAAGATGGGAAGTACGTAAAAGCCATATTTGCGTTTGGGGGCAGGCGTATAAATTTCCCAGGAATATTCAAAGCCGAATAAGGCCTTTATCAGTTTTCTGTCCCACAGGAAGCAGTCCAGAGGCGCGAGAAATTCGCAGCGTGGTTTGTAATCCCGGTTTTCAAGGACTGTTTCCAGAAGAGGGTGATCCTCGGCGCGGTAATACAGTTCCGCGGAAATACCTTCCACCTGAACGGCAAGAATTTTTTCTTCGGAAAGCAGTTCTTTGAAGATCTGAATCCGTTCCGGTGATTTCATATCCCAGATATTCAGCCATGCATCTGACGGACGGTTCCATAGAAGCCCGACAGCCCCTATACGGCGCAGGACACGCCATTTTTTATGTGCAAAGTCATCCGGCAGGGGATCGGGGGAATCCAAAAGCTGTGCGGGCAGGTATTTATCGGCCAGATCATAATATTTCCTGCTTCCGTTTTTGTGATGGATGATGAGTACGCCTGTGGAATAGAGCTGTTCCAATACGGCCCTTGCGGCATTGGTATTTCCGTTCCAGACACCGCTCCAGTGAATGGAGGAATGCCAGTGTATGCTACCCTGCATGGGTAAATCATCAGAGCTTACGGCTCCGTTTATACGGATATATTCTATCGCCTGCTTTTCCAGTTCTTCCAGTTCCGGAAAATTCCTGCCGCCATCCTTTGCCGCCTGACGGTAGCGCTGGAAATAGGGCCAGTCTTCGGTCGGAAAGATGGAGAGATTTTTGTCGGGAAAATCGACCAGGCTTCTATCCGTATAAAGCAGTTCGGACAGGGTCTGTTTGGTAAAATTTTTGACACGGGACTGCAGGGTAAGCTCCGCGTTTTTGCCGCAGGAATCAACCGGATCGAACTGGATGCAGCCGGCCTGGCGCACAAATTCCAGCGCACCCTGTTTTCCGATGAACTTGTGGGCGCCAAGCAGCCCGTGTTTCAGGAGGATAAATTGACGGGCCTGTTTGTTTGTGAGAGTAAGCATAGTTTTTTACCAGGATCCTTTCTTGTGTGAATATAGTTTTCGGCTGGAGTATTTAGCTTTATTATACCGGATAAAGTGTGACAACAGTATGTCATAGTAATGAAAAGAAGATTTTTTTATGGAAAAAATGTCTTCCAATATTTATTAGAGAAGAACGGAAAGAAGTATGAATCGAATGAATTTCCTTTCTTGAACGAAATAGTGTATAATAGGCCTAAATCAGTAGGCGGTTTGGGGTGGAGCGGATAAGTGAACTATGGCGGGAGCAAAAGTCATTGCACATGTGCTGCTTTTTATGTACAGGAAAAAATAAAATGGGTGACGAAAAATAGAAAATGAGGAATAAATATATGGATATGACAAGAGCAAGCAAAAAATTGTCTTATTTACTGAGACATGATAAAGATTTCATTGATGAACATGGATGGACCCCGGTCACCGAAGTGATTCATACATTAAAAAAAGAATGGCCGGAATTTAATGAAGAGTGTCTTTCAGAAATAGTGAGAACGGATGAGAAGGGAAGATATTCCTATGATGAGGCAGGAGTCCAAATCCGTGCGAATCAGGGACATTCCGTTCCGGTGGATGTAGAATTAAAGGAAGCGGAGCCTCCAGAGATTTTGTATCACGGAACGGCCGATCGCTTTTTAAACGCCATTATGGAGGAAGGACTTACCGGACGGAGCCGCATATATGTTCACTTAAGCTCCACAACGGAAACGGCGGTAAACGTTGGAAAACGACATGGAAATCCGGTAATATTGAAAATTTATGCCGGAAGAATGCGGGATGCCGGGTATAAATTTTATCTGTCCCAAAATCAGGTCTGGCTGACCCAAAAGGTTCCTGTGGAGTATATAGAGACTCTGTATCCGGAGCAAGGAACCGAAAATAAGGAAAGGGGTGTCTGAATTGGAAATTAAAGTTATAGATCAGGATTTTTCCATTTGTAAACCGGAGAATTTATCACAAATAAAGTTTGAAGACGATTACATTTTTATCGGGAAAACGGATGAGGAACTGTCTCTTGTATGCAGCACCGAATCTGTGCCGGACAATACCCTTAGCCGTGATGACGGATGGAAGGCCTTCAGGATACAGGGCGTTCTTGATTTTTCCCTGATTGGCATCCTGTCCCGGATAACGACCCTTCTGGCAGATAATAAAATAGGGGTTTTTGCGATATCCACATATAACACAGATTACATACTTACAAAAAAAGAAAACTTTGAGGACGCACTGCGGGTCCTTAGTGATAATGGATATATAATAAAAAAATAAGGAGGTTTATCGGTATGGGAATGTCATTTCAGGAAGCAATTGAGCTTTACAGAGGGATATACCACAGGTTTGAAAAGGTGGAAGGAAAGCCGTGGGGAGTAAACGGGGCAATGATCGAACTGAGCAAACAGGTGGGAGATTTATCCAAGTGCATCATGTTGAAAGAGGAATATTATTCGTACAAGGGAGAAAGGCCTGTGGGGCTGGAAAAAAATATAGGGAACGAACTGGCTGATATATTTGGTCAGCTCATCCGTATTGCGGATTGTTACGGTATAGATTTGGAAGAAGCCCATGCGGCTGCCAGGGAAGAAGAGGACCGGGATTTGAAGTCACGGGGCGTGTAATATTTTATCATATTTTCTTTTCCCATTTGGTTTCAGTATAGGAAGAACGGAGAAAACAGAATGGAAAAAACAGTGATTACCAAAGCAGTATCGGAGGATATCGATTCTATTTCAGAATTATATGATGCGGTGAATACATATTTTTCAGATAATGTAAATTATTGCTTTCCCAATTGGCAAAAGGGAAAATATCCCGTCAGAAGGGATGCCCTGGAGGCGCTGCAGAAAGATACTTTATTTGTTCTTAAGCTTAGCGGAAAGCTGGAAGGTTCCTTTATCCTTGATAATAAGCAGCATCCGGAATACAGGAAAATCCCATGGGGAATACATTGTGATGATAAAGAAGTAATGGTCATGCATACTTTAGTCGTTAATCCGTCATACAGAAAGAAGGGACTGGGAGAACAGATGATAACATATGGAATAAATTACTGCCGTCAGGCCGGAGCAAAAACGCTTAGGCTGGATACGCATTATAAAAATGTTCCCGCCCGCCGTTTATATGAAAAATGCGGTTTTCGAGGTGTTACAAAATGGGCAGCAGAAATAGATGGGGTAAATCAGGAATTTGATGTATTTGAATATATATTATAGTGTTGTGATAAGAACCTGAAGAGCAGAACAACAGTCGTATTTTGCAGTCAATGAATAAGCCAGGAAGAGGAGAATAATCCGTATGATGCCGGAAAGACTTGCCAGCAGAACTATTTATGAGAGCGATTGGATTTCCTTATATGAAGATAAGGTAAAAATGCCGGACGGCAGTATAATCGACAGTTACCACAGGCTTCACTTCCCGCATGAATCAGTCTGTGTAGTCATCTGCAATGATAAGGACGAAATCCTTATCATTCAGTCCAAGAGATATATCACAGGACAGCTTGAATGGGAGATTCCCGCGGGAAGGATAGAAGACGGGGAGAGCCCGGAGGAAGCGGCCCGGAGGGAATGTATGGAGGAAACCGGATGTGAACTGGAGGAGCTGGTTTATCTGTGCAGTGAGAACCCGAATAACGGTATGTCGGATCTTCTGATACATATTTACGGCGCGAAAGTCAAGTCGGAAGAAAAGTTATTTGATGAAAATGAAGTTAATTGTAAAAAATGGAAGAAAAGGGGCGATATAATGTATATGCTCAAAAATAAAGAAATACATTGCGGGGTGTCCATGCTGGCGCTGCTGTATGCGTTTTCTTTCTATGAGTAGAAACAGCCTGTATTCTTTTGCTTGTCGCATGGATATTGTGAGAAAAGGAGACTTAATTTATGCTGCTTGAAACAGAACGTCTTTTTATCAGATATTTTTCTGAGGAAGATAAAGGGGATTTATATGATTATCTTTCCAGGGAAGAGGTGGTAAAATATGAGCCCTACACCCTGTATTCCCGACAGGCAGCGGCAGAAGAGGCGGCCCGCAGGGCGGAGGATCCGGACTTTTATGCGGTTGCCCTGAAATTAGGTAAGGTAATAGGGAATCTGTATTTGTCCAAAGGCGATTATGATACCTGGGAGCTGGGTTACGTATTTAACAGTGATTTCTGGGGGAATGGGTATGCCTATGAAAGCGCTGCAGCCCTGATTACCCAGGCTTTTGAAGAGTGGGGAGCAAGAAGGCTTGTTGCCATGTGCAATCCTCAGAATCAGTCTTCCTGGAAATTGTTGGAACGTCTGGGCTTCAGGAGGGAAGGGACGCTTATCCGGAATATTTATTTTTTCTGCGATGAAGCAGGGGAGCCTTTATGGCAGGATACTTATGAATATGGAATATTAAAAGAAGAGTGGCGCGCAGACGCAGACAAGGAGTGTGTATGAAAGACAGTATTCAGACAAGATGTGAGCAGTTTATACGCAACAGAGACAGAATCAAGGAAAACTTCGGATGGGAAAACGCCTATCTGTATCCCCTTTGTGCCGCTATTTTTACCTTAAACGAAAAAGAGGCGGAGGGATCACTGCTGAAGAATTGTGTGGGGATTTTGAAGCAGCAGACAGGTGTGTTCTCCGGTTTCCGCAGCATTATTAAGCTTCCTGTAGTATCCATTATGGCAGTGAGTGAAGAACCGGATGCCGCATTGGCCCGGACACTGCGGGTATATGAGCTTTTGAAGGAGAACTTTATGGCTTCCCATTATCTTCCGGTGGCCGCTGTGGCAATTGCGCAGCTGGCGGAGGAGCAGAATTACGAATATATTGCCCGGCGGACAAAAGAAATTTACAAAGAAATGAAGGCAAATCATCCTATGCTGACATCCGGAGAGGACAGTGCCTTTGCCGCGCTTCTTTCTCTGTCGCAGAAGCCGAATGAACAGTTGATCACTGGTATGGAGCAGTGTTATGAGATATTAAAGCCTAATTTCTTTTCAGGAAATGCAGTTCAGTCTTTAAGTCAGGTACTTGCATTGGGAGATGGGATGGCGGCAGAAAAATGCAGTAAGACTCTGGCCTTGTTTGATCGGCTGAAAGAGAGAGGCTATAAATATGGCACCAGCTATGAACTGCCTACATTAGGAGTTCTTGCTTTGTCTGAGGGGGATGTAAGGGATATCGTAAGTGATATGATGGAAGCGGATGATTTCCTGGCCGGGCAGAAGGGCTTCGGCGCTTTCGGCGTCGGAAAACGCCAGCGTCTGATGTATGCGGGAATGCTTGTGCAGGCTGAATATCTGGAAAGAAATACGCTGCAGACGGCGGCAATTAACGGGACTATATCCATGATTGTGGCACAGCAGGCGGCGATGTGCGCTGCTGTTGCGGCGGCAGCGGCTGCTTCCAGTTCCTCCTCTTCTTCATAAGATTAGCTATCTTACCCGTTTTCTCAATCTTCTGCTGGAATGCTGGGAACTTCTGGAAATTCCGGAAGGCTCTAAGGTATATGGAACTCTTATGGCAGGATATCCGGCAAATCAGAAGTACCGGTATATCCCTGCCAGAAAAAAGACAGAAATCAAATATATAGCTGCAGAATTATATGTGAAAGGAGAGAATTATGCGTCAGGACAGCTCTGCTATCGGGTGGAAACAGGAAGATGAAGAGTGGATTGCCCTTGCTCAGTCCAACGATTTCAGGATGTTTTTTATTATGCCCTATACACTGGAATATCTGGGAGATGTAAGAGGAATGGATATACTGGATTTGGGCTGTGGTGAAGGCGGTTATTCCCGGGAACTGGCCGCAGCCGGGGCCAGAGTATACTCTGTGGACTCTTCTTCCTTTTTCATTGAATATGCGGCTGAAAAGGCCCTGGAGGAATGCCTGGACATCAGGCATTTTGTGCGGAACAGCGACGATCTTTATGGAATTCCGGAAGAGAGCTTTGACAGAGTGCTTTGTTCCATGATGCTTATGGACTGTGAAGATCTGCAGGGTACGCTAAGAGAAATCATGCGCGTGCTGAAACCGGGAGGAAAGCTTGTCGCCAGCGTTCTGCACCCCTGTTTTTATGGAAAGGAAATAACCTGGAGCGGAGATGATACGGAAAAGAAAGTGACGGTTGAGGATTATTTTCATCCCGTTTTATGGGAAAGAGCCTTATATAAGGATGTGGATAAGCCTGTAATATGGAGGCACAGGACACTTCAGGATTACGTGAAGGCCTTCGTTGCATGCGGCTTTTCGGTCACTGACTTAACGGAACCGATCCCAACACAAAATCAGATAAAAAAATTTCCCGGTCTTGGCTGGCTGCAGAAAATCCCCCTGTTCCTTTTCTGGGAGCTGGAAAAAAAGAGGGGAGGAAACGGCGAAGGCTAAAGCGGTTTTTTCCATTTCCATGTTATGAATAGTAAAATTGGGGAAATAATTATATAATAACCCAGTCAGAAGTATTCATTAGCAAGCAACAGGTGGAATGGAATTCCCCGGGAGGTAATAAGTGGATGATAGAATAGCCATTTTAAGAAGAATTCTGGATGAAAGCAGCTATACGGTTGCTTTATGCGGATCCGGGATGATGGAAGAAGGGGGATTTGTCGGAGTAAAATATGCGGATAAAGCCTATGATATAGAAAAGAAATATGGTCATTCGCCGGAAGAGATTTTCACCAGCGCTTTTTACCATACCCGTCCGAAGCAGTTTTTTGATTTTTACAAAGAGGAAATGATTATAAATGCGCCGGAACCCACAGATTCCGGACGAGTTTTAGCGGCAATGGAACAGGCGGGAAAGCTGCAGTGCGTGATCAGCAGCAACATTTACGAATTAAGCCAGAGGGCTGGCTGTAAAAATGTGATAGATCTTCACGGAAGTATTTATCACAATTACTGCCTCCGCTGCGGGAGGGAATATTCTGTGGAATATATTAAGCATGTGAAAGGAATTCCGGCATGCGAGAAGTGCGGCATTCCCATACGTCCCGGTCTGTTCTTTTTCGGTGAAATGACGGATCCGCATCTGATTTCCCAGGCTTCGCAGGCGATTCATGATGCGCAGGTACTGCTGCTTTTGGGAACCACACTGAATTCGGAGGTATTCGCCCATTATATTAAATATTTCCATGGAAAATGGCTTATTATGATTCATAAAGAAAGACATTTCCTGGATGACAATGCGGATATGGTTTTTATTGACCAGCCAAAAAATATTCTTTCCCAGCTGGGATATTGTTAGTAAATCTGAAAGGCGCTCTGCGGAGCGCTTTTTTCGTACAGAGAAATCCGTCAGCCATAGGAAATGACTGCCGCCGGTCACTTCCCGGTTGCATAAATGCACTCTGCAATTGGTGGAAAATCTGCAGATTTACTTTATAATAAGAAAAAGAAAGGGGGATAAAACATTGAAGCTATCAGAAAAAATACAACAACTGCGTAAAGAGAAAGGGCTTTCCCAGGAGGAACTGGCAGAAATCTGCAAAGTCAGCAGACAATCCATTTCCAAATGGGAGGCGGATATAGCGCTGCCTGAAACGGACAGGCTGTTGCTTCTTGCAAATACGTTTCAGGTTTCTCTGGATGTTCTTTTAAAAGATGAACTTGTGGTTAACGGGGTGAAAAAGACCGGCACCTGTGGATTAAATGCCATAAATGATGCTGAATCCGGAATCTATGAGGGGATAATCATCAAAGAGAGCCTTGATCGGGATGAGATTCTGGATGCCGTATCCATGAATAAAGTGGAAATCTGGAATGCGGGAGGGGATCCGAAGTATTGGACGGCCATCTATTTTACTTCCTCCCGTCCTGATTTTCCGGAACTGCTGTCCGGGGCACTGTCGGGAGGGACAGACGGCGGGGAAGCCTGGTTTGCAGATTTTAAATCAGGGAATATGAAGTATATTGTATTTAACGGGCTGGTGCTCCGATATGAAATCGGGAATCTTCCGGATAAGGAAAGAGTATGCAGGGAATGTGAAAAACGGGGCGTTGCAAAGGAACAGATGAACTGGCCGGAATGAAAGGGAGAGCCGATAGGGAGGAGAGGCAGGTATGAAAGTATTATTGACTTCAGCCGGATTTGAGAATAAAAGGATTGAAGAAACATTTCTTGCTTTAACGGGGAAAAAACCGGAGGATATAAAAGCGGTTTTTATACCTGCTGCGGCTATTGACGCGGACGCGATTGAAGTGCTTCCCAAATGTCTGCATGATCTGCTGGATTGCGGGATATCTAAGGATAATATCCGGGTATATGATCTTCATGCGGATATGAGCCGGGAGGAACTGATGGGATATGATGCGGTCTATGTCTGTGGGGGTAATACGGAATATCTTCTGGAGCGAATAAACGAAAAAGGGTTTCGGAATCAGCTGCTTATGTTTATTGATCAGGGCGGCGTATATGTCGGGGTGAGTGCCGGAAGCCTGGCGGCGGCAGGAAATTTGAAGGGCAGCCTGGGTATACTTGAATGTCCTGTTCGGGTGCATTGTGAAAAGGGGATGGAGGCCGGGCCTGCAGACGTGGAAAACTGCGGGGAGATACGGATTGACAACCGGCAGGCTATATTGGTTTCGGACAGTCAGGATGTGAGGATTATAGAGTGAGTATTTGACAGTACAGAATAAAAAGCATTTATTATGCCTTGCGCTTTGATATACTCTGCAATTGTGCGGCCTTCCCTGCTGTGTTACAATTGAGCTGACAGGAAATAAGCAGAAAGGCGGGCAATAGTTATGGGGATGGATTATCCGGCGCTGTTAGGAGAAAATCAAAGCTTTCGCTCAGACTATCCGGCTGAGATTAAGTATGTATTCAGCTGCAAAGAATATGAAAGTCTGGAAAAAGAATATGGCATTCGTGAAACTGCCGGAAAGGGCAGCACATTTTTACAGGCGGTAAATCTGTTGGAATGGGTGAATAAGAACATAAGACATAAAGGAAATTATGATAATTCTGATCCTCAGGATGCCCTGCATTTACTCACTCTGGCTTATAAAAAGGATAATACCGGGATTAACTGTCTGTCAATGTCCATAATTCTGTCCGAATGTCTTCTGGCATCGGGGATTTATGCAAGAGTGGTATATATGATGCCTAAGGCAGCAGATGACGGGGATAACCATGTGGTGGCGGAGGCTTTTATTGCGGAATGGAATAAATGGATAATGCTTGATCCTACCTATGGAAGCTATTGCTGCGATTCTTCGGGAGAAGTACTGAACCTGTACGAAATAAGAAAACGGATTATAAACGATGAAGAATATTTTTTCTCCGAGAAGCTCAATTATAATGGAGAGACGGTATCTGATTTGGCAGATTTAAAAGAATATTATGCAAAGAATTTATTTTTCCTGAGAAGCAAGGCCAGACAGGGATATGGAATGCATAGAGAATATGGAGATATGGTGGAAATGGCCCCCATTAATTTTGATGTTCATGAGAGAATGCTTCTGAATTTACAGTATAGGATCCATGAATACGGTGAATGTGATCTTTTCACGGATTGGATGTCTTATGAAAGTCAATTGGATAATAGATATGTGGATATTGAGTCATTTTATGAGCCGCCCTGTGATAGAGAAAATTAAAAAAATCGTCTTGCTGCTGCAGCAAGGCGATTTTTATCGTGAAAGGAATGGTATGGCATATACCTCAGAAGTTTGGCTTAATTATTTAACGATAAAAGTATGTCAGAAACGCCCTTCTTGTACCACAGTAAATCCTTTTGTGGTCAGACAAGCCTCTACTTCAGTGATATCATCTGTATGGAAAATAAGGATTGGTTTTCCGGAGTTCCGGTTAAAGGATAAATAAACATAATCCACATTAATATTGCTTTCCGAAAGCGCCTGCAGGAGATGATGCAGATTCCCGATTTCGTCGGCTACTTCCACTCCGGTCACGTCGGTAAGCTTACAGAGATAGCCTTCCTTTTCCAAAGCCTGTGCGGCTTTATCCGGTTCGGACACTACCATGCGGACAATGCCGTATTCCGCACTGTCGTTTGTAACGGAGCCGAGGATATTAATCTGCTCAGCTTCCAGGATTCCGGTAATATTTTTTAAAGTAGATTTTCTGTTCTCGGCATAAATTGATAATTGTTTCAGCATATGTTTCCTCCTGGTAATTGGTATCTCAACGTAAATCTGTCCTTTGCAGAAAGATTCGTACCAATATCTATTATACACCATTGTGCTCACAGGAGGAAACGATTTTTGAGTTTGACTGATTTTGTGTATCAATGGCCTTTAGTCAATCGTATTTCAAATCCGCGGGGAACTTTTCCCGATTAAGAAAAATTTACTCGCATTCTTTCGCATTATTACTGCGGAATCGGAGACATACAAAGATTGCAATAGCTGTTGCAATCAGAAATTCAGCAAAAATAACGGAAGGATTCCAGATTTCAAAATAAAAATGACCGATTAAATAAACGGCAAAGGTTACAAGATAAATTGCCAGACAGCTGAATAAGCAATGGTAAAAAGTATCTTTCTTCCGTTCCTTTCGTATGATTTCCTTCTGCTGTTTTTCCAGGATTTCCGTTTTAATGGAAAGCTCATCAATTTCAGACGGCCTCAGCAGGTAGTCAATGGTTACATGAAATAAGTCGCTCAGAGCCGGCAGCTTATCTGATTCGGGGATAGCCTGGCCTGATTCCCATTTGGACACCGCCTGTCTGGAAACCTGAAGCTGTTCCGCCAGCTGCTCCTGCGTTAAATTGTTTGCTTTTCGTAATTTTAAGATTTTTTCTGAAATATCCATGATTAGTACCTCCTTATTTTGTGGTTTCAGGATAACAAAAGCTGTGGTTGCATTCCAGAAGCAGTACCGTATATTTAGTCAACTGAGGGTTGCAAAGCATGACTATATCAGTGATTTGAAAAAAAGTAAAGAAAAACCAAGAAGAAATCTGGCGAGCTAAATTGCTGATTTTGTGACATTGTTATGAGAGATTATTCTGTAGTAAGCTATGGAATATCTGTTGTGGCTGTTATCCAATAATCCATTTTCAGGTCAAGAAATTTTTGTATCTCCTGATTTAGTTTATCTGATATTTCCATTATACGTCCGTGGGATTGGACGTAGGGATTAATGTATCGTTTTTTAGCGGACAGAGTTATCCAACCAGGTGAAGGCGATAAATCTGACTGAGAAAAAGGGGATGGAACAATGTTTTGAGGAAGAGAATTGTTATGGCAGGGATTATCTAAAGTACGTTTTGTCCGGGAAAGATTTCTAAATATTTCCCAGGCTTTTTTTGTTTCCTGAACAGACATTAATTTAGATATAACCTGGGATTCAGTGGTATATAAATCTTCCCGGGTAAGAATTTCTCTATTTAATGCATAATGGAGAATATCTGCAAGGAATTTCATAGCGAAGCGATCATCATCAGATACGTCATTTATTGAATTTTTCAGAGAACATAAAGAAAAGTCCAATGCAAGTTCTGAAGATGTAAACATAATTTCATTTTCCTGATCTTCATTCATCCCAATGATAAGATCCGAATAATAAGAAATAATATCATTTAATGATTTTAAACCGAAACTCCGAAATTTTCGAAACGAATATTCCAGCCTGTCAGCCGACAGCTTTGGAGAATTATTATCCGCTATAGGATATATATGGTAATTACAGACCTCCTCCAAAGAAATTGCGTATTTTTTTAGTAACTGCATAAGCTGACCGGATTGATAAATTAATACTCACAACCGCAGTCCATACCTATTGACTTCAGGCGCAGCAATGCATCTGTGGCTGAGAATTCCCTGAGAAATAAAGGTATCTCTGAATGATAGATTTGATTAAGTAACATTTTTATCCTCTTATAAAGTATATTTTTTATTGGTTATACAGCAAAAATATTTTGTAAAGCTGGGTATCATTTTGCGCCGCAGGCTAGACAATGAGAAGCATACTTATCACTGCGGCGATAATTGTGATTCTTACTTATTGGAAATCTCCTAAACTATAAAAAAATTAAAGTTTATGCCATTCTCATCTCATCAATTTTTTTCGCTTTTTGATAAGCTAAGTTTAAAAACTGCTGAATTGACAGGTTCTCATAATCCCAATTCATAGGTTCCAAGGTTGTGGCACCTTGATAACCAGTAAGTGCTATTGCTTTCATAACATTAACCCAATCTATATTCCCATCAAACGGCAATTGATGTTGATTATGCTTTCCGCCATTATCTTGCAAGTGCAATGCCATTAAGCGCTTTCCATATCGTTTCAGTAAATCATTTTTAGGTGCGTAGTTCATATGATGGCAGCTATCATAACAAAACCCTGCATTCTTTGAGTGGAATACACCTAATACCAACTCGAGATTTTGAATATTACACAGATTTTCAAAGGCAATATTGACATCCAGCTTTTCGGCCTCGCTAATAATCTTTTCCAGTCTTTTGATACCTAAATTGTTTATTGGACTCTCATCATTTGGCAAATGAATAACCATTGTTGGTATATTATATTCGAAGCAATCTTTTACACATTGTAAATAAGTTTGAAATACACTATCTCCATCTAAATTATCTAAAGATAAACAGTTTTGTTCATGAACTGGTGTATGGATATTTTCTATATGTAATCCTGCCTTTCTTGCATATCGAACATCTTTTTGATAACCCATACCTCTGCCAAATTTATCACTCCACCAGAGCATCACACAATCAAAACCGGCATTTTTAATCAATTTATATCTTTCTTCAAATGACACTTCATAACCTGTACCATAGCCAAAGCAATCATATATTCCTATCATTTTATCTCCTATGATTTTGACTTTTTTGTTTTAGTTTTCTTAATGTGAAAAAATAGTCAGTATTTTGAAGGTGTTTTCACAGTATAATGCATTAAACATTACAAAATAAATACAGTTTTCTAAAATCAATCCAGTTCCTTACTCAAATATAAAACCAGGTCATCATCGTTACAGCAATCACCATATGGTGTACAAATCTGATCCCGATACCATACCCCTGAGCCATCCGGTATGTATCCTCTTTTTACATACATGCGCTGGGCACTGCCATACCCTGCATGAAGGCCGACTCCAATACATACAATTTTGGAACGGGTGAGTACTATTTTTTCTGCCGTGTCCATAAGCAGACCTCCGATTCCTTTATTACGGTATTTTTCCAGAACGCCGAAATCCACTATTTCAGGAATGTTTTTATCTGCAAAAGGTCCGGCGGTACAATTCCAGTATACATTTATATAGCCGGCAGGATGATTCTGATATTCTGCTGTAAGTGCGACAGAGATTCCCTTTTTTTCATCTGAAATGCGCATATCATATTTTTGGGGCGAAGCATGCCAGCCCTGCGCACATTCTTCATTACTGAAAATTTGCGGATCCGTATCCTGCATCCTGCGTATGACAATATTATTCTTCATGAAATAAATCATAGGCTGTCCTCCTGAAGGGCTGTACTTTTCTGCTACATACAGTATACAGGTGTATCGGAGGAAGAGCAATAAAGCTTTCTGCTTTATATGGTGTTTCTGTGCTGTATGACAATTAGTTACTGTTCACTCAGTACTGTGCAGTAAATGCACAGTAACGACAATTATATATTGGATAAAATTATGTTTTAAATATCGTTGCATAGCTTATTTTGATATGCTAGAATTTATACAGGCAATGAATTCACCCCATCTGATTTTCTGAAAGATTCTGAACCGTGCCGCAGCAGTGAATCGACTGCCGGACGGTATCTAATGCATGTTTTATGCATGAACTCCTTGCTGACAACAAAATAAGCAGGGAGGAGAAACGGCGTGTCTTCTTTCTGCGTAAATGAAAGAGAGGAACGCCTATGAACGAAAATAGCAGTAACAAAATAACCCTGGAGGCCCTGCCGGAGGATTATGCGTTTAATCTGAGTGATTTTGCCCTGTTTCTGTCTGTTATGAAGAACAAGACAGCTTACGAAAACACTCTGAGCATCATCCTTGATGAGCCGGATCTGAAGCTGAAGGAGGTAAAGGTGGAGCAGGTAGTCCTGAATAAATCAGGGAAACGTGCCATACGTCTGGATGCCTGGGCGCGTGATGAACAGAACCGTCACATTAATACGGAAATGCAGAATGATGCAAAACAGGATAATTTAAGAAAGAGATCCCGTTTTTATCAGGGACTTCTGGATACACCGGTATTAAAATCGGGAAAGAAGACGAAATATAAGCATCTGCCGTCCACAATTATTATTTTTATTACCCATGATGATATATTCCGATATGATTCAGCCATGTATACATTTACCGAGCAATGTGAGGAAGTACCGGGGCTGCATCTGGATGACGGAACAAAAAAGATTTTTCTGAATATGACGAGCAGGAATGGAAGGCCTGAATTAATCAGCCTCCTGCAGTACATGAAAAATACGACTTTGGATAATCCGGAAATAATCGTAAAGGATAAAAGGATACAAAGTCTGGACAGGATAGTGAATGAAGTGAAGCAATCGGAAGAATGGGAGGCTGTGAAGATGAATATTCTTGAGATTGGAATCGAAAAAGGAAAAGCGGCTTCTATTTTGGAATTGTTGGAAGAAACAGGGAAGGTCTCAGAACAGTTAAAGCAAAAGATATTAGCTCAGCATGACTCTGAAACCCTCAGCAAATGGCTGAAGCTGGCCGCAAAAGCCGAGTCGATAGAGGAATTTGAGCGTAGGATAGCTCCTGATAAAGCTACGTGATAATATCCCTTTTTCTAAAAGCCAACCAACAGCCCCCGGACATGAAGAGAATTCATGGCCGGGGCTGTGTAATATTTATGCTCTAAAATTTCAGATATCCCGTTAATCCTGCATCTGCGGATCGGATTTCTTACGTACCTCAATATAGGCCAATATTGCCTCCACAGTATCGTTGAAGCCCAACCTGGAGCTGTCCAGGGACAGATCATAATTCAGGTCATACTTCCATTCTTTTCCGGTATAGTACTTATAATAACGAGCTCTGTAGTGTCCGTTTCGGCAATGAGCTTCACCACCTCATTTTCAGGCTGGCTGTTGACCTTCATGGCCTCCCGGAGGCAGAAGTCTGCCGGGGCATGGACAAATACACGGACCATGCCGGGCATTTCCTTCAGCACATGGTCGGCGCAGCGTCCGATCAGGACGCAGGAGCCTTTCTCCGCCAGCTGGCGGAGAATCTTGGCCTGGTAGGTGAACAGGTTATCGTCTTTTGTAAAGCCGGCGCTTTCCGGGAAGAGCAGCATTGCGCAGTCAAACACAAGAATTATGCTTATTTTGTGCAGTAAATCGAATAGATACGATGTAAATACTCCGAATCTCTAAAAATTTCATTCTTTATTTTACCATCAAAGGAGAAACCCAATCGTTCTACAACTGAAATTGATTTAGGATTTTCTACATAAATAACTGCATCTATTCTCTTGATATTCATACTTTTAGCAGCAAATGCTATTATTTCTTTCAATGCTTCCTGCATATGGTCATTTCCCCAAAATGCTTCTTTTAAGTCATATCCAACTTCTGCACTGGATTTTTCCTTGTTCCAACAGTGAAATCCACAGGTGCCTATTTTAGTTCTATCATTTTTTTTACAAGAAATATCATATTTTTCAGGCGAAGCATGCCAGTCCTGCGCACACTCTTCATCGCTGAAAATCTGCGGATCCGTTTCCTGCATCCTGCGTATGACAATATTATTCTCCATGAAATAAATCGTAGGCTGTCCTCCTGAAGGGCTGTACTTTTCTACTACATACAGTATACAGGTGTATTGGAGGAAGGGCAATAAAGCTTTCTGCTTTATATGCTGTTTCTGTGCTGTATGATAATTATATATTGAATAAAATTATGTTTTAAATATCGTTGCACAGCTTATTTTGGTATGCTAAAATTTATACAGGCAATGAATTCACCCCATCTGATTTTCTGAAAGATTCTGAACCGTGCCGCAGCAGTGAATCGACTGCCGGACGGTATCTAATGCATGTTTTATGCATGAACTCCTTGCTGACAACAAAATAAGCAGGGAGGAGAAACGGCGTGTCTTCTTTCTGCGTAAATGAAAGAGAGGAACGCCTATGAACGAAAATAGCAGTAACAAAACAATCCTGGAGGCTCTGCCGGAGGATTATACGTTTAACCTGAGTGATTTTGCCCTGTTTCTGTCCGTTATGAAGAACAAGACAGCTTACGAAAACACTCTGAGCATCATCCTTGATGAGCCGGATCTGAGGCTGAAGGAGGTAAAGGTGGAGCAGGTAGTCCTGAATAAATCAGGGAAACGTGCCATACGCCTGGATGCCTGGGCACGTGATGAACAGAACCGTCACATTAATACGGAAATGCAGAATGATGCAAAGCAGGATAATTTAAGAAAGAGATCTCGTTTTTATCAGGGACTTCTGGATACACCAGTGTTAAAATCGGGAAAGAAGACGAAATATAAACATCTGCCGTCCACAATTATTATTTTTATTACCCGCGATGATATATTCCGATGTGATTCAGCCATGTATACATTTACAGAACAATGTGAAGAAGTACCGGGGCTGCATCTGGACGACGGAACAAAAAAGATTTTTCTGAATATGACGAGCAGGAATGGAAGGCCTGAATTAATCAGTCTCCTGCAGTACATGAAAAATACGACTTTGGATAATCCGGAAATAATCGTAAATGATAAAAGGATACAAAGCCTGGACAAGATAGTGAATGAAGTGAAGCAATCGGAAGAATGGGAGGCTGTGAAGATGAATATTCTTGAGATTGGAATCGAAAAAGGCATTGAACAAGGCATTGAACAAGGCATTGAACAAGGAAAAGCGGCTTCTATTTTGGAACTATTGGAAGAAACAGGAAAGGTCTCAGAACAGTTAAGGCAAAAGATATTAGATCAGCATGATTCTGAAATCCTCAGCAAATGGCTGAAATTAGCCGCAAAAGCCGAGACAATAGAGGAATTTGAGCGTAGGATAGCTCCGGATAAAGTATAGTGATACTATTCCTTTCTCTAAAAAACTAACCAGTAGCCCCGGACATGAAGAGAAATCATGACCGGGGCTGCTGTAAAATTTATACTCTGAATTTAAAAATTACCGTTATCCCTGCATCTGCGGATCGAATTTCTTACGTACCTCAATGTAGGCCAATATTGCCTCCACAGTACCGTCGAAGCCCAGCCTGGAGCTGTCCAGGGACAGATCATAATTCAGGGCATCCTTCCATTCTTTTCCGGTATAGTACTTATAATAACGAGCTCTGTAGTCGTCCGTTTTGGCAATGAGCTTCACCACCTCATTTTCAGGCTGGCTGTTGACCTTCATGGCCTCACGGAGACAGAAGTCTGCCGGGGCATGGACAAACACGCGGACAACACCGGGCATTTCCTTCAGGACATGGTCGGCGCAGCGTCCGATCAGGACGCAGGAACCTTCTTCTGCCAGCTGGCGGATAATCTTGGCCTGGTAGGTGAACAGGTTATCGTCTTTTGTGAAGCCGGCGCTTTCCGGGGAGAGCAGCTTATTGCTGTGATATCCGCCCGTCAGCAGGGCGCGCAGGCTGTGTACTTTTTTTTCATCCTGGAACAGGGCGGCATTGATGCCGCTGTCTTCGGAGGCCATTGAGATGATTTCCCGGTCATAGTATGGGATCTGCAGGCGTTCTGCCAGCATTTTTCCCACAGTACGGCCGCCGCTGCCATATTGGCGGGCAATGGTAATAATTATTTTCTCCATATAAAATCCCCCTTTGATCTGATTTACTATTCACCCAGGTAGGCTTTTTTGATGGATTCGTCATCGAGAAGGGCATGGGCGTCTCCTTCATTGACGATTCGTCCGGTTTCAAGGACATAAGCACGGTTGGCGATGGAAAGAGCCTTTTTCGCATTCTGTTCCACCAGCAGGATGGTAACGCCCTGCTTGTTAACTTCCGTGATGATATTAAAAATTTCGTTGACGAACAGGGGAGACAGGCCCATGGAAGGTTCATCCATGAGGATAATGCGGGGCTGTGCCATAAGGGCGCGGCCCATGGCCAGCATCTGCTGTTCCCCGCCGGACAGAGTTCCTGCCAGCTGGCGGGTACGTTCCTGCAGCCGGGGGAAACGTTCATATACCTTTTCCAGAGTTTCTGCGATCTGCTTCTTATCCTTGCGGGAATATGCTCCCATCATTAGGTTTTCATAAACGGTAAGATTGGAGAACATACGCCGGCCTTCCGGAACATGGGACATACCCAGCTTTACAATCTGGTTTCCGGGGACGGAGGTTATCTCTTTGCCCTGGAAATTGACGGAGCCGGATTTGGCCTGGAGAATACCGCTGATGGTCTGCAGGGTCGTTGTTTTACCGGCGCCGTTGGCCCCGATGAGGGCGACGATTTCTCCTTCTTCCACATGGAAGGACAGGCCCTTCAATGCGTGGATCATGCCATAATATACATTCAGATTTTCTACGGTAAGCATTGACATAAATTAAGACCTCCTTTAATCGCCCAGATAGGCCTTGATGACCGCCGGGTCGTTCAGCACCTGGGCAGGCGTTCCTTCTGCCAGCAGTTTGCCGAAGTTCAATACATACAGGTATTCACAGATACCCTGTACCAGCTTCATATCATGTTCGATCAGAAGAATGGTCACACCGTATTTTTTACGGACAAGACTGATGGTTTCCATCAGTTCTCCGGTTTCGTTGGGATTCATACCGGCGGCAGGCTCATCCAGCAGGAGAAGCTTGGGGCTGGTGGCAAGCGCACGGGAGATTTCCAGTTTACGCTGTTTGCCGTAGGGCAGGTTGGACGCCAAATCGTTGGCGGAGCTGTCAAGCCCGAATACACTGAGGATTTCCAGTGCCCTTTGATCCATATCCTTTTCTTTTTTGGAATAGCCGCCAAGGTGCAGCATGCTTTCTGCCAGGGAGTAGGTAACCTGGTTATGGAGTCCGGCTTTTACATTATCCAGTACGGACAGTTTTGGGAAAAGGCGGATATTCTGAAAGGTACGGGCGACGCCCATTTTGCAGATATCCGCGGGCTTTTTGCCTATCAGATTTTTCCCGTCCAGGCGGATTCCGCCTTCGGTGGGAAGATATACACCGGTAAGCATGTTGAACACGGTGGTTTTACCGGCTCCGTTGGGGCCGATAAGGCCTACCAGGCCGCCTTCTTCAATCTGCATGGTCAATTCATCTACAGCCCGCAGGCCGCCGAAGGAGATGCTAAGTTTTGTCACATCCAGCATTGCCATAGTTATACCTCCTCCTTATCGGATAATTCGGTCTTTTTCTGCGGGTCACCGGCGCGGCGTGCGGCTCTTTTTTCCAGAAGGCGCGTTTTCAGGCCGGAATTGTTGAAGATCATCATGACGATCAGCAGGATTGCATAAATGAGCATGCGGTAATCGTTAAGGCCGCGCAGAAGCTCAGGCAGAACCGTAAGCAGGGCGGCGGCTATGATGGAACCCCAGATATTGCCCAGACCGCCGAGAACGACGAAAACAAGCACCAGGATGGAGGTGTTGAAGTCGAATTTATTCGCTGTTACCGTGGAAAAATTCATGGCATACAGGGTGCCTGCCATACCGGCAAAGGCTGCGGAAATAACGAAGGCCAGAAGCCGGTAGCGGGTGGCGGAAATACCGATGCTTTCTGCGGCGATACGGTTATCGCGCACAGACATGACGGCGCGTCCGGTCCGGCTGTGAACCAGGTTAAGGATGAGGAACAGGGTGATGAGTATAAGGATAATACCGGAAGTAAAGGAGGAAATTTTGGTAACCCCGCTGACTCCCATGGGCCCGTTGATAATCATTTTTCCCCCGTCCTCCAGGGCGAAGCGCTGTTCCAGAAGGCTGAAATGGAGGCCATTGCCGTCCATTCCTATATAAAGCACATTGATTATGTTTTTTATGATTTCACCGAAGGCAAGCGTGACGATAGCCAGGTAGTCTCCCTTCAGACGTAAAACCGGCACACCAACAATAACCCCGGCCACAGCGGCAAAAATACCGCCGATGATCATGGCGATGGCCAGACGGAGAGGGGCGGAGGGAATCGCCTGGGCAAGGCTGGTGGTCACAACGATGCCGGTGAAGGCGCCGACGGACATAAAGCCTGCATGCCCCAGCGACAGCTCGCCCAGAAAGCCTACGGTCAGGTTTAAGGAAACCGCCATTACAATATAGGCACAGATGGGAACAAGCTGTCCCTTCAGGGAGGAAGAGATATTTCCGGTGGATATCATGATCTGTATTACGATGTAGGCGAGGATAACAATGCCGAAGGAAATCAGGCTGTCACGCCTGCCGGCCATCCGTTTTTTTATAGATTTCATACCATCTACCTCACACTTTCTCATTGATATGTTTGCCCAGCAGGCCGTCAGGCTTGACGATGAGGACAAGTATCAGCATGGCAAAAACCACAGCATCGGAAAGCTGGGTGGAAATATAAGCCTTGGCAAAGATTTCTATGATACCCAGAAGGATACCGCCCAGCATAGCCCCGGGAATGGAGCCGATACCGCCGAAGACAGCAGCGGTAAAAGCCTTGATGCCCGGCATGGAGCCTGTGGTGGGCATAAGGGTGGGGTAAGCGGAACATAAAAGCACGCCGGCAATAGCCGCGAGTCCGGAGCCTATGGCAAAGGTTATGGAAATGGTGGAGTTAACACTGATTCCCATGAGCTGTGCAGCACCCTTATCCTCGGATACGGCACGCATGGCGGTTCCTGTCTTGGTTTTGGTAGTGAACAGGGTCAGGGCTATCATGATAACGATACAGGCCAATACGGTGACAATGGTGACACCGGAAATGGTCAGTTCTCCGTCAAAAAGCTTCAGGGACCAGTTCCCTACTACGGAAGAAAAGGTTTTGGGGCTGGATCCCCATATCAGCAGGGCTGCATTCTGCAGAAAGTAAGATACGCCGATGGCTGTAATGAGTACGGCCAGGGAAGGCGCCTTCCGCAGGGGCTTGTATGCCAGCCGCTCCACAACAATGCCCAGAGCGGTGCAGACAATAATGGAAAACAGCACGGATATAAAAGGGGAAAGGCCCAGATAGCTGGTGGTACAGAAGGAAATATATGCTCCCACCATGATGACATCACCGTGGGCAAAATTCAGCATTTTTGCGATACCATAAACCATGGTATAACCGAGTGCGATGATAGCATAGATACTGCCCAGGCTGACGCCGCTGATCAGATAAGATAAAAAGGTCATGGAATACACCTCACTTTTTCTTGGTGTCGCTGGCCCAGGGCGATGGTCCGCAGGGCAGACGACCGCCCTGCACCAACGACTGTAAAAGGAACAAGGGAGCAACCTATCGCTGATGATAGCGCGCTCCCCTGCGGTATTTGTATTATGGGCAGTCCGTTGAATTACAGACCCACATATGCGCCGTTTTCGATAATCATACCCTTAGGGCTCTTGGAAACTGCGCCGGTGGAATCCCAGGTTACACCTTCGCCTGTCAGTCCGTCAAAGGTCATGGAGGTAAAGGACTGGATCATCTTTTCGCACAGTTCCTCTGCCGTCATATCGGCTGTTGCTCCGGAATTTTCAAGGGCAGTCTTGTATGCGTATACACAGTCATAGGCATCCGCTGCAAACTGGTTGGGAACGTCGCCGAACTGCTCTTTATATTTGCTTACGAAGCTCTTTGTTTTTTCATCTTCCGCATCTGCATTGAAGGGGGTCAGCAGCATTACGCCTTCTGCCAGGGAGGTATCAAAGCCTTCCAGAGTCAGGATACCGTCCATACCGTCAACACCGAATACGGTGGGGGTGTAGCCCATGTCGCTTGCCTGCTTCAGAATCAGGGATGCAGGCTGATAATAGATGGGCAGGAAGAGAAGATCCGCTCCTGCATTTTTAGCTTCTCCTAGCTGAACGGAGAAATCATTGGAGCTTGCATCGGTGAAGGTGGTGGCGGATACAATTTCCAGGCCGTTGGATTCTGCCTGAGCCTTGAATTTTTCATAAATTCCGCTGGAATAAACATCGTCATTACGATAGATAACCGCAATCTTTGTACCCAGCTGTTTTTCGGAAATATAATCTGCGGATGCAGTACCCTGGTTGGGATCTGCGAAGCACATCTGGAATACGTTATCTTTTCCTTCCGTAACAGCCGTGGAAGATGCGGAAGGGGTTAAGGAAAAGATACGGTCTGCAAAATGATCTGTGGAAGTAGCCTCACAGGGTTTTGTGGTAACGGAGCCGAGTGAAAGCTGGACTCCCCAGTCCTTCAGGGCATTGTATGCGGAAACTGCCTTTTCCGGATCGTTTTCATCATCTTCATATTTCAGGTCAAACTGAACAGCTCCGCCTTCTGCGTTAATTTCATCGACCGCAATCTGCGCGCCGTTTTTAACTGCGTTGCCGTAAATAGCAGCGGCTCCTGTGAGCGGTGCCGTACCGCCGATTTTAAAAACCCCGCCGGCGGCTGTGTTGTCTGCAGCATCTGCCGCAGGAGTTTCCGCAGCTTGGGAATCAGCCTGTACGGATTCTGCGGGGGCAGCCGGAGTAGTCTCGGCAGTGGATCCTGTGTTTCCGCATCCTGCAAGGATACCGGTACACATAGCAGCTGCGCAAAAGATACTAAGTGCCTTTTTCATAATTAGTTCCTCCTCATTTATTAGTGTCGTGAACAATTGTCTGTGACAGAAACACATCTGTCTTTCTGAACAATTTGGTTGTATTATACACCAGTTTCTATTAGGAAGGATAACTTTTTTGCATTTTTTAAATTTTTCGGCATTTTTTCGCCTTTTAGGCCGGATTTTGGAAAGATTTTCGGCGATATGGCATGTGAAAAAGACAGAGAAAGCAAGATCCGGTTCACGGTGAGGCGGATAAAAATAGCAATTAAGTTAAATACTAGCAGTATACGTTTTCAGGAAAGTGAGACAAATGGAAAAGCTTAAAATAGGAGTTGACGTAAAAAGCCTGTTTTTTTATAATAAATTATTACAATTTCCCATACAGTATGGGAAATAAGAAAAAGCTGTGCGTCCCGGATTAACGGACGGCGGGCTTCGGAGGACTCAGACGATATGCAAATAACGCCTGAGTCTTTTAACTCCATCCGAAACGATGGGACGGGGCCTGACGCCGGCTGCGGGAAAACGCATCCGGGCGGAGATAAAAGAGGAGAGACAGAATGCTGTTACAACATGAACGGATTTGGATTACAGGAGCCCAGGGACAGGTGGGCAGCGCATTCGCAAGGATGCTGGATACGACGGAGCTGGATGTGCTTCTGACAGACAGGGATGAGGTGGATATCACCAATATGGATGAGGTGCGGGCTTATGTGGAAATGAACCGTCCCGATGTGATCATCAACTGCGCCGGAATCTGCGGCATTGCTTTTTGTGAGGAAAACAGTGATCTGGCATATAAGGTGAATGCCATTGGGGCCAGAAATTTAAGCGTGGCGGCAAGAAGCGTGCATGCGGAAATGGTACAGATTTCCACGGATGATATTTTCGATGGAAGGGCGGAGGAGCCTTATAATGAATTTTCCGTGCCCACGCCGGTTTCCGTATATGGGAAATCCAAGCTGGCGGGAGAGGAATTTGTGAAAACCATTGCGCCCCGCTATCTGATCATCCGCAGCTCCTGGGTTTACGGAAACGGGGATAATTTTGTGACCAGACTGCTGAAAAGCGCGGAAACCCAAAAGGTGATCAGAGTGCAGGAAAACCAGATGGGCTCGCCCACCAGTGCAAAAGAGCTTGCAAAGGTTATTTACCGGCTTCTGGAAAAGGATGCCTATGGGCTTTATCATGCGGTATGCGGCGGCATGTGCAGCAGATATGAGTTCGCCCGGAGGATCATGGAGCTTGCGGGAAATAATACGGAAATCGCGGCGGGAGATGAGGATATGGAGAACGGCAGGCCTTCGTATGCGGTGCTGGATAATCTGATGCTCCGTCTCGATGGGATAGAGCTTCCGGTTTCCTGGGAAACAGCGCTGGAAGAATATATGAAAAATGCTTTAAAGGAATGGGGATAAATGAAAAAAAAGAAAAAGAACCTCACTACGGTTATTTTTATTGCATTATTATGCGGGGCGTTTACCGGCCTGGTATTAAATCTGTGGGTTCCTGAGGGGTATTTCAGGGATACCGTCATCGTGAACGGCATTTTTTATGTGATCGGGCAGGGGTTCATCCGGCTGATGCAGATGCTGGTGGTTCCTCTGGTTTTCTGTTCCCTGGTCTGCGGCAGTATGGCTATCGGCGATACGAAAAGACTGGGCAGGGTGGGCGTGAAAACCATCGGATTTTACCTGCTGACCACGGCGGTGGCCATCAGTGTGGCGATTTTCCTCGCCGGCCTGATCAATCCGGGGCTGGGGCTTGATTTGGGGAAAATCCAGGGGACGGAAACGGTGATTGCGGAAAAAACGAGCATCGTGGATACAATATTGAATATCATTCCGACCAACCCTCTGGGGGCACTGGCAGAGGGGGAAATGCTGCCCATTATTCTTTTTGCCCTGATCCTTGGTGTCATTCTGGCCCACAGGGGAGAAAAAGCGGATACGGTTTCTTCCTTTTTCAGCCAGTTTAATGATATAATGATGGATATGACGATGGGAGTCATGAAGCTGGCACCTGTGGGGGTGTTCTGCCTAATCGCCAGAACCTTTGCAGGCCTGGGGCTCGATGCTTTCGTTCCCCTGCTGAAATATATGTTTGCCGTATTCCTGGCACTGGCGGTACAGGGGCTCGTGGTATATCAGGTGCTTCTGAAGCTGTTCACAGGGCTCAGCCCGGTGAAGTTCCTGAAAAAATTTGCCCCGGTCATGGCGTTTGCCTTTTCCACCGCGACCTCCAATGCGACCATTCCCCTTTCTATTGATACCCTTCATAAGAAAATGGGGGTGAGTAAGAAAATATCCTCCTTTACGATTCCCCTGGGGGCTACGATCAATATGGACGGAACGGCGATCATGCAGGGAGTGGCTGTGGTATTTGCGGCACAGGCATTCCATATCCATCTGTCTGCGGCAGATTTTCTCACGGTAATAGCCACAGCCACGCTCGCTTCCATAGGAACGGCAGGCGTGCCAAGCGTCGGCCTGATAACCTTATCCATGGTTTTCAATTCTGTAGGGCTGCCGGTTGAGGCAATCGGGCTGATTATGGGGATTGACAGGATCCTGGATATGACGAGGACTGCGGTGAACATTACAGGGGACGCAGTATGCACCACCATTGTGGCGAAACAGGATAATGCGGTGAACGTGGAAATTTTCAACAGGAAGGATCCCCTTGCCGGATAGCCTTATGTATGTGCGGCCGGGAAGGGATGTGTGAGCCGGACAGGAGTGAAAATGCGGAATAAGGATAAGAAATGGCAGCAGTCAGCTGCGCCTGTGGTGATGATGAATTTTACCCATGTTTATGAACAGGAGTATTTTTACCGGAAGGAACCTCATCTGTGGATGGATTTCACGGGGCTTAAGGGAGTGAACGGGTATTGTGATGAAGAGGCCGGCAGGGAAATCCGGGAGCGGATAGAGAATCTGTCTCCGATGGGAGTGCATTTTATCGATTCCGGTAATTTCCACTATATAAGCAAGTTCTGGACGGACAAAATCCGGGAGGATTTTGTATTGGTTCTGTTTGATCATCATACAGATATGCAGCCGTCCCGCTTCGGGGAGCTGCTGTCCTGCGGTTCCTGGGTAAAGGATGCGCTGGACACGAACCCTTTTCTGCGGAAGGTAGTCATGATTGGCATGGATAAGCATGCCCTGGAAGCTATCGGGGAAGACTACCGCGATCGCCTGCTGTGCTTTACCACGGATTTCCTGGGAATGACAAAGGACTGGCAGGCTTTTGCCGGGGAGCATGTGAAGCTGCCCATATACATATCCATTGACAAAGACGTGCTTCGGCCCCAGGAGGAGATCACGGACTGGGATCAGGGAAATATGAGTATTGCCATGCTGGAAGCGATTCTGCGGCTGCTGATCCGCTGTCACACCATTATCGGTATTGATATCTGCGGCGAATGTCCCGATATTCTGGGAAAAGGCCTGGAGGCGGTAAAAAGGAACGATTCCGTCAACCAAAAGCTGATGGAGTTCCTGAAAAGCCAGGTTTTATGAAGTACCGGGGACGGAAAAGGAAAGGCGTGGAGGAAGGAAAACAAATGGAATTTGATGAGTTAACGGACATTGCATACCGTACGTTAAATCCAAGGGAACTGTCGGACAGCTCTTATGCAGGAAGTGTGGCTGCGGCCCTTCTCACAGATCTGGGAAATGTATACAGGGGAGTATGCATTGATACGCCCTGTTCCATGGGCTTTTGTGCGGAGCATGCAGCAATTGCGGCCATGGTTACTGCAGGGGAAAGCCGGATTGTGAAGCTTGTGGCGGTAAGCCAGGATGCGGGAATTGTTCCGCCCTGCGGAAGATGCCGGGAGTTTATGTATCAGATCAACCATGATAATTTATCCTGCCGGATACGGCTGAAGGGAAAAGTGCTTACGCTGGATGAGCTTCTTCCGGAGCGGTGGGATTAATTTACAGGAGTAAATGTAGAAGGGACAGGAAAGGGGATAAGCATGAAAAGTGCAGTGTTTTATGGAAAACATGATTTAAGAGTGGAAGAGTATGCGCAGCCCGAAGTGGGGCCGGAGGACGTATTGATTCAGGTGAAGGCCTGCGGCATATGCGGAACGGACGTACACATTTATGAAGGGGACAAGGGGGCCGCGGAGGTGACGCCGCCGACCATTCTGGGGCATGAATTTTCCGGCGTGGTGGTGAAGACAGGCGGCAAGGTCACGGAGTACAGGGCCGGTGACAGGGTTTGCATTGATCCCAACTGTTACTGCGGCGCCTGTGATGCCTGCCGGAACGGGGAGGCTCATTTCTGTGAACATATGATGGGCTATGGCACGACGGTAAACGGCGGCTTTGCTGAGTATTGCGCGGTTAATTACAAGCAGGTTTACCGGCTGGGAGAAAATACAACCTTTGAACAGGGGGCTATGGCCGAGCCTGTGGCATGCTGTCTGCATGGCCTGGATATGTGTGAAATCCGGCCGGGACATCAGGTGGTGGTAATCGGCGGAGGCATGATCGGGCTTCTCATGGTGCAGCTTGCCAAGCTTGCCGGAGCGGCTAAGGTGGCGCTGCTGGAGCCTGTGGAAGGAAAGCGCGAGGTGGGAAAGAAGCTGGGTGCGGATATCTGCATCGATCCTGTCAATGAAGATGTAAAGGCGGCTCTGGCTGGTGCAGGGATGAATTGGGTGCAGACGGTGATTGAATGCGTGGGCCGTCCGTCAACCATTGAACAGGCAATTGAAATTGCGGGGAAGAAAGCGGTGGTGATGATGTTCGGGCTTACCAAACCGGAAGAAACCATTGCTGTTAAGCCTTTTCAGATTTTCCAGAAGGAGCTTGTACTCAAGGCTTCCTATATTAATCCTTATACACAGAAAAGAGCGCTGGATTTGATTGATTCCGGACGTCTGGATGTGAGCAGCATGATCTATGATGTCTGCGGGCTGGACCGGCTGGGTGATATCCTGAGCCAGCCTCAGCTGCGGGCGAAGGGGAAATATATTATTTCTCCGGAAAAATAAGAGAATATCGGAAAATAACAGAAAAAAGGCTCCTGTCCGCAGGCAGAATGCGGGCAGGGGCCTTCCTTTTCCCGGGATACATGATTTTTATATTTCCGGGGAAAGTATTGTTTTATGAAATTACGGCATTTTGACGTCTGTATGCGTCATTATCTTTTTGGGCCAGTTCTTTTTCTACGGCAGCCAGTTTCTTCTCCAGTTCCCTTACCTTACCCTCGTCACTGGAAGCGGAGTTGATTTGCTGTTCCAATTGTTCCTTCTTTTCTTTTATTTTTTTTATTTCTCGGTCAGCCTTATCGGTATTAACAGTACATTCCTCTTCTGAACTTTTTGAAGCTTCCGCTTTGGGATCATCATATAAAATTTTATAGCTGCCATTCTCGTCCGGAACAACCTTGTATAGGCCGCTTGCTGTATCTGAAGAGTTTTCACTTTTGATATATTCATCATGCGGTGATGGGAGGGAAGCCGGTTTATCTGTAATATCCCTGTCCTCAAGAGAGCGGACAGGGGATGCCATAGCCGGCTCCGATGGATTTTTTTGAAAGACTGTACTGTTCTGTATTACACCTGTTTCCATGGCGATTACCTCCTTTTCCTGTATTTTAAGCCTCAGAACGGATGATTCAATACCTTTGACGTGAAATGTTTTCTTCCTGTTGTGGAATGATGAGCAGCACATTCAGACAAAAGGATTCTTTTTGGGTGTTTATACTCATGGCCCCGTTATATTTATCAGCAATGGATTTGATATTGGATAAACCAATTCCTTTTTTCAATGGAGCTTTTCCGTAGTAACTGTTCTTTATTTCAAGTAAAAGGAAGTCTCCCTGCATATGTCCTGAAAGCTCAATACATTTGTCGGGATTTGCTGTTGCTTTCTCACATCCGTGAATCGCATTGTCTAATGCGTTAGACAATATAATACATAGGTCTATGTCTGTTATGGTACATGGATAAGGAAGTTTTAAGGAGCAGGAAACAGCAATTCCCTTATCTTCTGCGATTCCCAGTTTGTTGCCGATAAGAATATCAAGAACCGGATTATTGGTATGGCAGGGGAAGGATAAACCATCCATCAAGGGTTCCATATTTTCCAAATATTCTTCTGCTTTTTTAATCTCTCCTTTTTCTAAAAGACCGTGAATGACAGACAGATGATTTTTTATATCATGCCGGAAGGATTGTGTCTTTTCATACCTTGATTTTGCTTCTGATACATACTGCTTCTGATGGTGGTTTTCCCGCTCCAGCATAGACAGCTGCATACTGATTTTGAAGCTGTGAATCAATTTTTGGAAGACATAGATAATGCAGAACAGGCTTAAAATACCGAAGCCTTGAATGACAAGCATCTGTAGATGGTTTGTATTGTTCATTTCCCCTCTTCGGCTGAGTACAATTGTGTTGCTGTAAACGGAATTGCTTATAAATTCACTTAACATGAGTATCATTAGCAGCGGCATGAAAAGCATAAGTATATACCGGTTTTTTTCGGTTTCCGAATATACAAAATATTTATGAATAACAGAATAGCAAAGGCAGGACAGCAGCAATGAGCAAAAACTGTTTATAATCATAAAAATCAGGCCGACAGCCTTCGGATTTACCGGATAAAGCAATGGTGATAAAATTCCGGCTAAGGAGTTGAAAATACCAAAGCATAATTCCATAACTTCAACGATGATAATAGTATACAGGACAGCAGTTTTGATGCCCGCCTTATAAATAAAAACACCGAAAAACACCAGTAATACAGCGTTAATCAACAATTTTGCAGGAAGGGCTGCAGGCACCAAATTTACGAAAGAATTGTTTATAGCGGATAACAGTATGTAATGGGAAAGCTTTGCTTTCTTACCATTTAATTTTGCAAAAAAATAAAGTTCTATGATATTTTCAGCGATACCAACTATGAAAATATTGAAAAAATCAATTAAGATAGGCATTCAAAATCTCCATTCTTTCATGTACTGCAATATAGCATTGGTAAATTCTTCGTTCCGTAATCTGGAGACAGGAATTTCTTCCCCATTGCATAAGTAGGCCGTATCTTTTTTATAATTCCTTACATACTTTAAATTGATTATATAGCTTCTGTGACACTTGAAAAAACGATTGTCTAATTTTTTTTCCATGTTTTCAATCTTTTCATAAAAATCAATAACCTCCTGCCGTTCTAAATGCAGATAAATTTTCCGGTTGATAATTTCACAATACATAATGTCATCAAAGGGAACAATACTCCATTCATTTCCTCTTTGTATAAAAAGGTTTGTTTCAGAAGAATTCTGCATAACGGAAAGTAAGCGCTCCATGGTTTTATGGAACCGCTCATGGTTAACCGGCTTTACAAAATAATCAAATGCCTGTACTTCAAAGGAATCGAATACAAGCTCCTCCATAACGGTAACAAATATAAAATAGCCTTTATAATTTCTGCTGCGTAATATCCTCGCCACATCCATGCCGTTTGTCCCGTTCATCCGGATATCAAGAAAAATGAGATCCAAAGGTTTATTGGACTTCAGCAGGGCGCTGCCGTTTGTAAATTGACAGATTTTAATTTCTATATTTTTGGGAGAAAAAAACTCATAAAGTAAACCGGATAATTCATCAGACATGAATTTTTCATCATCACAAATTGCTATATTGATCATGGCGCCGCCTCTTTTCGTAAAAATTTATCATAATAAATTTCCTCTTTCCGGGCAAGGACTGTGTTATGAAATGTCTTTTTGATGGTGCAGAAATATTTGTTATGTGGTCATCAGGCTTATGTTACCATATTTGCAGAAGCAATAACACAAGAGGAGAGAAAAGAAAATCCCCCTGTCTGCGGAAAAATGCAGGCAGGGGGATTTTTGGGGCGGCGGCAAAGAAGTAAGGGTATAGAGGAATCAGTCATATATGGATTCTGATTCCCATTCCAGTATCTTTCCGGTGGCCGCATCAATATCAAATTCATATTTTATTTCATTATAGACAATCTTTATTTCGTATTTCATCCTTCCGTCATCATAATCGGTTTTGAGCCGAAGATTGTTTTCGGTGGCTCCGGGTACCTGTTCCAGGGCAATTTTCTTTGCATCGGCTTCACTGATGGAGCCCGCGGGAGCGGCGGCATTACTGCTGCCCTGGGTGCCATTCTGATGGTGCTCTTCAGACAGCTCCGTATCAAAGCTGCGGATGGTGCCGGTAACGGCGTCAATATCATATTCGTATTCCGTGTTCCCCACATAGAACTTTATATCGTATTCCACGATCCCGTCATCCGTATCCAGCTTCAGCTTGAAGTAGGAAATATCTTCTTCCTTGACTCCGGCATGCTCCATAGCTATTTTTTTCGCATCTGCTTCACTGATGTAAGCCGTCTGTCCGCTGTCTGCCGCAGCCTGCAGGGAAGCGTTCGCAGCAAGGGGGACTGTCTCACCTGCTGCGGGCAGCGAGGCATCATCGTCTTTGTTTTCCGTTATCTGGACAGTGGAGGAAGACGCGCCTGCAGCAAGGGCATCCTGGTTGGAGGTGATTTGCTGTGTTACGGAATCCGGAGTGCTCTGGCTGCCGCAGGCGGCCAGAAGGGCGGCTGATAAGCCAAGTGCGGGAAGCAGGATATATAAATTTCTTTTCATTATTTGTTTCTCCTTTCGGTGATTTCCTTTTGATAAACTAAGCATAACGTGTCAAGATTAAAGAAAGATTAAATTTAATGATAAAATTAAAATACCGGCCCTAATCACAGAAAATGATTAGGGCCGGCAGTCTTTTTTGTTATGAAACTTAGAAGAGCCGCTGGATTACCTGATTGAGTATATCGAATTTATAATCCTCATCCATATCGACAGCAGCCAATATCTGCTGAATACGATCCAGCTTTGCCACATCGGTATCCAATTGCTGAGGTTTCAGGTTGTCCAATAATTTCTGCAGCAGCTCAATCATCCGTTGGTTGGTATTCTCTCTGTTTTCAACAATGTTGCCAATCGCCATGGCGGCGGCTCCTTCCGCATGCTCAAGCTGTGCCAGCGCATCCCTGATATACTGGGAATCGGCCATTATCTGGTCGATTTTCCGGATGATGTAAGACATGTCCGGTTCTGCAGCAGTCGGGGAGAAAATAGTATTATGCACAGCGGCGGGTTCAGCATCCGGCTGAGACGTCTGGTTAAAAGTATTTTCCATATTCATAAAATCAACCTCCGTATTTTCCGGAGGGCACGCAAGGCAGATAGTAGTTTCATTGACGAAGCGTGCCCTGCCGTTTTTGACAAGACCTTTGGCACGTTTGGGCCAGGTCGCTTCATATTCGTTACCCTGCGCATCAATCACAGAAATGTTTTTTATAATGGGTGTCCTCCCCTCTGAATGATGCTGTAATATTGTTATGCTTCGTTTTGTGTAATGGGTGTCTTCCCCTGCTTCTTTATTATACTTCCGGAAGAAAGTGATGTAAAGGAAATTCACTTGTTTTGAGGAAAGGTGAATGTAAAGACGGTCCCTGAGCCGGGAGTGCTTTCGGCGCAGACAGTCCCTCCGTGTGCTTCGGTAATCCATTTGACCATAGGAAGCCCAAGGCCTGCGCCTTCCCGCTCGCCGGAGCTCCGGGCAGGATTAACCTGATAAAAACGTTTCCATATTTTATCCAGTTTATCTTTTTCAATGCCGATGCCGTTATCGGAGACGGAACCGGTTATTAGATTTCCGTCACTGGACAGGGAGATACGGGTCAGGCCATTTTCCTTCCCATAGGTGATGCTGTTGGAAATCAGATTGATGAAGAGCCGCATCAGCATTGTTTCATCCCCGCGGAAAAGGATATCAGGCTGAATGCAGGTTTCCAGTGTAATCCCTTTTTCAGAGGCAAGTCCTTTCTGTTCTTCCGTTATGATTTCCGCCAGTTCGCTTAAGTTCAGCAGCTCATAATGTAGCTTCTGTGTCCCTTTATCCGCCCGGGCAAGGGTGAGCAGCTGTGAGATGAGGTTGGACATTTTCCGTGCCTGGGCGGCAATGGAACGGATACAGTCCTTAATTTCCTGAGCAGGAGTATCTTCCTGCAGGGCATATTCACATTGGGAAAGAATGACTGTGACCGGAGTACGCAGTTCATGAGACACGTCGGAGGTAAATTGCTTTTCATTTTCAAAGGAATCCTCCAGCTTATCCATCATTTTATCAAAGGTATGGGCCATTTTATGGACCTCGTCATTTCCGGCCCCCAGACGGATCCGGCGGGATAAGTCGTTTCCGCTGCTGATTTTCTGGGCGGTTTCCGTCATGTCGGCTAAGGGGGAGAGTGTCCGGCGGATAATGAAATAACCGCCTGCAGCGATACAGAGGACAAAGAAAGGCAGAAAAACCAAAGCCAGGTTCACGACGATTTGGAGGGCGGCGTCTGTCTGGGTCTGGGAAGCGATGCCACGCACCCACAGATTGCCGTAGCTTTCGATTTTCTGGCAATAATCGTAAACATACCAGAGCGTCTGGCCGGAATCCACCTGCTGGATTTCATCCATGACAAGCACGGGGGCACCGTTGAAAAGGGAAGGAATCCTTCCGTAAAGCAGCTTGCCATGGGCGTCATATACGGAAATATAGATGCCTTCTCCAAGAAAATTAATATCATTATCAAATTCCAGCACACCGTCTTCATAATCGATTTCGTGAAAGCTTCTGGTAACGGTATCCTTCAGGCGCAGCCGGGCATTGGAAAGCAGCCGGCTGTTGGTGATAAAAAGAAGCAGCCAGAGGATTCCCACAACAAGCAGTGTCATGAATAAAGTGTACCATAAGGTGATTTTCAGTTTGATAGACATATTTTTCATACGTTCAGGCCTCTTTCAGCACATAGCCTGCGCCGCGTACCGTGTGGATCAGTTTTGGGGTAAAGCCGTCATCGATTTTTTTCCTGAGATACCGGATATAAACGTCCACCACATTGGAACCGCCTTCATAATCGTAGTTCCAGATATGCTGTTCTATTTTTTCACGGGACAGGACAATCCCCTGGTTGCAGATTAAGTATTCCAGAATGGAAAATTCTTTGGAGGACAGAGCAATGGGGATGTCATCCCGGAAAACGCATCTTGCATCACAGTCCACCTTCAGATTGGCAATCCGGTAACAGTTATCAACCCGGCCGCCTTCCCTGCGCAGCATCACGCGGATGCGCGCCAGCAGTTCTTCAAAATCGAAAGGCTTCACAAGATAATCATCGGCGCCGGTATCCAGGCCGGCAACCCTGTCCTGGACGCTGTCCCTTGCGGTAAGCAGAAGAACGGGAGTCTTATTCCCGGCAGAACGCAGCTTTTTCAGCACCTCAAGCCCGCTCACACGGGGCATCATGATATCCAGGATTATGGCATCATATTCGGCCATATCCAGACAATCCAGCGCTTCCTGCCCGTCCAGGCAGGAATCCACGGAATAATGGTTTTTCTGCAGGGTCTTTGTAATGACCTGGTTCAAGTCTTTTTCGTCCTCGGCAATAAGCAGTCGCATAACAGGCTTCTCCTTTATATTTTTCATTTTACGGAAGAAATATGAAAATAACATTAAAAATTATACCATATATGTTGCAGTTCAGCTATTCTTTGTGGAGCGCACCTTCCCGCTTCGGATTCCCTTCCCGGCGGGGACCGCGTGCAGATAAACCTACTGCGTGAACGGCTCCGTCTGCCCGGGTGCCTCTTCCGGACGGCCTGCGGCACGGTAAGGTTCCTTATAGGGCACGCTTTCGCTCGGATAAACACGCAGCGGTACTAAGGCTGCAAAGGACGCAGCCTAAGGACCGGCGTGTTTATACGGCCCTTACAGGAATCCTTACCGTGCCGCAGGCCGTCTGGACGAGGCACCCGGGCAGGCGGAGCCGTTCACGCAGGAGGGTTATCTGCACCCGGGCCCCGCCGGGGAGGGAAACCCACGCGCGGAGGAACTAGGCCCCGGGCCTAGCTGGACCGTCAGACATCCTTAAAATCCACA
>NZ_MPDJ01000014.1 GCF_001881565.1 Eisenbergiella tayi | reverse complement strand
CCTCTCCCGGAACCTTGCTTTCCGTGTTCTCCCCGTTTATGAGCCGGTCATCCATTTTTTCTTCGCCGGGACACAGCGGTACGCTGGCTATTTCGATATCAGGCTCAATCCAGAGAGTTATTTCCTCTGGGGAATAAGAATGGTACCCCTCAATCGTACCTTTTAATATCCGGGCCAGAACCTGTCGGCTCCCCAGGATACGTTTTACATGCTCGTCATACTGTACCATTATCCCGGCAGTGTCCAGCTCCCGGGATATCCATGTCTTTCTCTTCATCCATACCTCCTTGATGCGGCAGGGATTGAAAAAGCCATATCGCCGGACTTCTGTTACAATTCCTGCCCTGTTCATAAAATGTGATTCGTGGCAGAAACTGCCGGAATGTGCGAACGCACGTGTTTTATATAAGACTACTATTATGATACTTTATCATTGTTAGAATGTCAACTTGCCTTTTTATTTTACAGCTGCAAACATTTTCTTCAATTATTTGCTGCTGCAATTCACGGCTCCGGTGTCGTGAATTATATCCATATACTTCAAATCCCTTCAGATATTTCTTGACAACAACAGACTCTTTTGATAAATTAGTCTGTAATCAGACTAATTACGATGAGGAATTAACTTATGAAACCTAATACTTCAGAACAGCTAAAGCGATACTACTCCGCATGGCGGGCCACGAATGCGATTTACGAGGACTGGGCCAAAAAGTATGGTCTCTCTTACTACGAACTTCTTGTGCTGCTTTCCTTGCGGGAAGGAAAAGAACCCTGTACACAGAAACAGATCTGTGAGCAGTGGACTCTGCCGAAGCAGACGGTCCATTCCATTCTCCGCAATTTCCTGGAACGGGAATGGGTAACCTTCCATGTTTTAGAAAATGACAAGTGGAATAAGGGAGTTTCTTTCACGCGGTCTGGCTCTGCCTTTGCCGGAGAGGTTATTGATAAACTGCAGTCGCTGGAATGCAGAGTCTGGGAACGGCTCGGAAATGAAAAAAGCAATGCCCTGCTGGAATCCACCATACTCTATGTTTCTTATTTCCGGGAAGAAAATTTACGTCTGCAGTCAGAACGTGGAGAGGAGGGTTAAATAATGAACCACCGTAAAATTTTTTATCAGGCAGTGATCCCTTCCATGCTGGCCTTCGCACTGTCGGGCATTTATTCTGTGGCCGATGGTTTCTTTGTTGGGAATTCTCTGGGCGATAACGCCCTCGCCGCCATAAATATAGCCTATCCCCTCACCGCTTTCATCCAGGCGGCCGGTACCGGAATCGGGATGGGCGGGGCCGTAATGTTTGCCATCCATAACGGTTCCGGTGATTATAGCCGCAGCCGTAAATTTTTTGGCATTTCCCTGCTGCTTCTTGCCCTTTCCGGATTTCTGTTCACATTATTTTTTCTTGGGAGCGGCGAAAGGATTCTACGGATGTTCGGAGCGGAGGGTGATATTCTCAGGCTGGGGGCAGAATATTTCCGTTATATTGCTTTCGGCACCCTGTTCCAGGTAATGGCTACGGGTATCGTTCCTTTTATCCGGAACATGGGAAGCCCGGTAACGGCCATGTTCGCCATGACTGGAGGCTTTCTGACCAATATTTTACTGGATTATATTCTGGTGTGGGTATTGCCTTACGGAATGACAGGCGCCGCTGTGGCCACCGTAATCGGCCAGGCGGTAACTCTCGCCGTATGCCTGATTTTTCTTATACGGAAACGGGAACTGCCATCCTTATCCTTTGACAAAGAAACGCTGCACATGGCTGGAAAAGTCCTTTTTGTGGCAATATCGCCATTCGGGCTCACTTTTTCACCTAATATTACCCTTATCCTCGTTAACAAAAGCGCCGTATATTATGGAGGGAATACGGCGGTGGCCTGTTACGCTTCCATCAGCTATATATCCTCTGTAGTCCTTCTGCTGCTGCAGGGTGTCAGTGACGGAAGTCAGCCGCTCATCAGCCTTTGCTATGGAAAAAAAGAAATCCGGCAGGCGGCATCCTATCGGAATATGGCCTATCGCTTTGCCCTTGCCGTATCCACCGCCTGTATGCTGGTCATCTTTTTCAGCCGGGAGCATGCCGCCGCTTTGTTCGGGGCCTCCCGCGAGGTAACGGAAAATGTCAGCCGTATCTTTCCTGTTTTCATCGCGGGCTACCTGTTTGTTGGCATCTCCCGGATTACCACCTCCTATTTTTACGCAACGGAGAAAAACCGGTTTGCCTCTATCCTTATTTATGGAGAACCTCTGTGCCTGCTGCTTTTTCTCACTGTATTTCCGCGGCTGTGGGGTATTGAGGGAACCTGGCTGGCGATTCCGCTGTCCCAGATATGCATGACGCTGCTCAGCCTGCTGTTTATCAGGAACCAAAACCGGGGAACAGGGAAAAAGACAGAGGGAACCGCGGAGGGCAGCTATGCAGGAATTTCATGAGCTTATTAAGAATTTTGATAAAATAAGAGACTATATGCGCCAGTTCTATGTATATGGCTTTAAGGTACGAAGTGATTTTGATGCCAAAAGCGCCCGTACCTATGACAATGAAAGACGCCGAATCGAAAGCTGGCTGGGGGATTATACCCGTTCCGGCTATACTGCAAAGGGAAAGCATCTGTATATCAGTGTGGACGGCAAAACCATCCCCCGCAATCCCCTTTATGCCGCATGGAAGTCCAAAACCTTCACGGACAATGATTTGCTGCTGCATTTCTTTCTGACAGATCTTCTGACAGAGAATGAACAAGGAATGACGGCAGGTGAACTTTGTGACAGTATTGTCGCTTCTTATGGTTGTGTCTTTGACAGCCAGACCATCCGCCTGAAATTAAAGGAATATGAATCCCTGGGCCTGCTGTTTTCCGAGAAGAAGGGCAAAGCGTTATATTACCGCCTCGCTCCGGATCTCCCCTGTGAAAAAGGGGCTGCCGCCGGGGAGGCCGATCCGTCTCACGGCCTGTGGGAACGTATTCTGACAGCCGTAAAATTTTTTCAGGAAGCGGTTCCCTTCGGTTTTGTGGGAAGCACGATTCTGGATCGGAGCGGTGCCCGGAATACCTTATTTCAATGGAAGCATCATTTCATCGTCCATACACTGGAGGACGGCATCCTTTCGGACGCACTCAGCGCTATCCGGCAGAAACGCGCTGTACGTCTGGAAAACAAAAGCAGCCGCAGCGGAAAGCTTACGGTTATGGAAGGGATCCCTTTAAAAATCATGGTCAGCACCAGGACAGGAAGGCGGTATCTGTGCCTGTACCAGGAAGAGAGCCGGCGTTTCAACACACTGCGCCTGGACTGCATCACCAAAGTACAGCTTCTTCAGGAATGCCCTTTCTACGAGGAGCTGTCCCTTAAGCTGAAACGGAACCTTCCCCATTGCTGGGGCGTTTCCTTCGGGAGCAGCCGCAGCCGGCTGGAAGAAATATGCATGAAGCTTTATATCGACGAAAAAAAAGAGCCCTACATCCTCAACAGGCTGTACCGGGAGAGCCGGGGCGGGGAAGTGCTCCGGATACGGGAAAATGAATATCTTTACAGCGGCTTCTTTTTCGATACCAATGAAATGCTTTCCTGGGTGAAAACCTTTACCGGAAGAGTTATGGATATCCAGTGTTCCAATCAGGCCGCTGTCAGCAAGGTGACCGGGGACTGGGAAAGGATGTACCATATGTACTGTGATACGGATACGGAAATACCCGAAAAGAATATCTCAGAGGAACCTGACGACAGGGAAAGGAAATAAGTTTGTAAGGAGCTTTCAGACTATTGATTCATGCAGTATCGCAGGCTTGTCTGCGATATGCAGGAGGCATAAAAAATGGAACTTTTTCATGAAATATACAGCAGTTACATAAATGTGGTGCAGCGTATTCTTACGGAGGCGCACCAATCACCCATCACCCTCGGACGGATGGAACAGATCGCGGCAGAAAATGCCTTCGCAGAAAGCGCGCTGGCCATTCTTCCCAAGCTTACGGGTGATGACTGGCCCCTTCTCACTCCCTGCGGGGATCATACCTTTCGTTCCCGACTCGCCCATCCTACGCATATTCCGCTCAGCACCCTTCAGAAATCCTGGCTGAAGGCCCTGTTGGAAGACAGACGTATCCGCCTTTTTTTCAGTGATTCCGATCTGGCGGCTCTTGAGGAAATGCTTAAAGATACCAAACCGTTATACCGGGAAGAGGATTTTTATTATTTCGACCGGTATCTGGATGGAGAGCCCATTGAGGATCCGGCGTACCGCCGGCATTTTGGAATCATTCTGAAGGCCCTGCAGGAAAACTGCGTCCTGCTTGTGGCTTATGAAGGGAAACAGGGAATCAGCCATTTTGAAGTGGCTCCCTATCAGATCCAGTATTCCTCCAAAGATGATAAGTTCCGGCTTTGCTGTCTGAAATACAGCCGGGGTGCCTTTCGCCTCAATACCCAGCTGAATCTGGCAAAAATCAAAGACTGCCGCCTTTCTTCGGAAATCTGTCCCGCCCATACGGCGGATTACCGCTTCCGTCCGGTCAGCAGAGCGCCGGAACCGGTTCTCCTGCGGATAAGCGGGGAACGGAATTCTCTGGAACGGTGCATGCTGCATTTTGCCAGCTATGAGAAGCATACGGAATATGATGAAGAACAGGGCTGTTATCTGTGCTCCATTTATTATGATCGCACCGATGAGACGGAGCTGCTGATCGATATCCTTTCCTTTGGGCCGGTGGTACAGGTGTTGGGCCCCGCCTCTTTTCTGGAACAGATAAAAGAACGGGTCAGGCGGCAGCATTCCTGGTAACCAGATACCAGAAGCAGACACCGGAAATTGCCAGCAGCCCCACGCATACAAGCGGCTGCGCAAGGATACTCCCCAGCCCGGCCACATCGATAAGGAAAAAAACAGCAAGATTCCCTATCCCATGAAAAATAACGGGAGCCAAAAGTGTGCCGGATCGTTCCGTCACCCAAGCAAGCATGATGCCAAGCAGGGAAGCATATATCCCCTGCACCAGGTTCCCGTGGTAAATGCCGAAAACCACGCCGGAAAATACCATGGCAACAGGCGCGCCGAATACCTCTTTGGATTTCCCATAGATAATTCCCCGGAATACCAGTTCCTCGGAAAAAGGCGCTGCAAATCCATACAGGCAGATTCCCAGCCACAGCGGTACGGCAGCCTGTTCCTTTGCCACCTGCTGAAAGGTCTGGGAATGCTGTGCCAGACCGAGATAAGCGATGACAATGTTAAGCCCCAGGGACAGGGCGGCCGCCAGGAGAATAAAGGGAGGAATCCATTTCCAGTCAGGCTTTTTCCCGAGCCGGAAATTCAGGGAGGATCTCCAGACCGCCAGACAGGCCAGGCCTCCTGTCAGTGTCATGAGCAGGTTTGCCATGCCTCCTGTCAGGCCGCTGTTTACCGTTCCCGCATCCAATCCGCCCGTGCTTCCGCCATAACCAAACAAAAGCCCCGCCAGAATCAGCCCTGCCGCCTTGCCGGCTTCATATACCAGAAGCGCCGCTATCACTGACAGCATTGTCCTGAAAATCTGCGGCTTATCAGAGAGTACTTCCTTTTTATTTCTCATATCTGTCCTTCTTAACTTATCCTTTATTAGTTCTATGCTGAATCTCCAGCTTTTTTCTGTTTCAATTTACCCATTATACGCCAGGAACAATACTGCTTGCAACAATCGCAATGGAATTATCTTTCTCCCACAGATTTCTATTCGTAAGGATTAGCCCTTTTCCGTCTCTTTCCCCTTTTTGTATTCATCCCTATATCTGGCGGGAGTGATCCCCTCCGCCTTTTGAAACACTTTTATAAAATGTGACACATTCGTATAACCTGTCCGCTGACATACATCCGCCACACTGGAGCCCTCCTCCTGAAGCATCTGCCTGGCTGCCGCAATTCTCAGCCCCGTCAAATACTCTTTATAGCTTTCACCCGTCTGCTGTTTAATCAGACGGCACAAATAGGTGGATGTAATGTGAAATTCCTGTGCTACCAAATCCAGGCTCAAATCGTATTTGGTACAGTTTTCCTCAATATACCTGACTGCCCGCAGCGCAGTGCTATTCTTCTTTCCTGAAGGTACCGAAAGTTCCTCCTCGCCTCCCCTTCCTGTAAATTCCTTTGTTTTTTCCCTCTCCTGCTTGTAATGCGCTTCCGAATATGTTTTCTGAACTAAAACCGCCCTGCTGTCTGATTGGCTGTCATTTTGATTAATTAGCTTCAGGTCATGACAAATCTCTTCCCGTATTACCCCGGCAGTGATGCCTTTAGCTTCAAACAGCGCACGAAGCGCTTCCGCTGCTTCTTCTGCCTGATACTCCTCACTGACCGCTGCCAGAACATTCATAATCTCATTTTCTCCCCAGAATGGATAAAGCCACACACCCTCATCCGATAATTCTTCAACATCCCTGCAAAGCAATTCCTTCCATTCCATTGTTTCCTCCGGTACTTCGAGCACGCATCGGATTCTGCAGAAGGAAGATGTGTCCAGATGAAGATTCAGCATGGGCAGTCTCTCCCGGATTCCTTCGGAATAACCGCCTCTGGAAATCAAACGGATGGTCTGTTCCCTGAGCGTCTGATATTGTTCCTGCAGCATACGGCTGTTTTTTTCATCCTTTTGAAGCAGTCCGTCAATAAGCATATCAATATTTTCCAGTTCCCAGCTCATACTGTCTTCCGCAGCTACCTTATATTTCTTCACGATTTCCAAAATGGGACGATAGCTTCTCCATGCCGCCATAATCGCCACACACAGCAGCGCCAGGGCAATTCCAAGCAGCACCAGCCATTCCCTTGCCGCAAACACATTTCCCCAGGAAAACCAGCTTTCTTCCGCCGGACGAAAAATAGCCATGATTCTGCCATCATCCGACTGTCTCTCTAAAAGCCCCTCCGTTTCTTCTCCGTAAATTCGTATTCCGTCATAATAAAGTGTAAGCTCTCCATCCATTCGGCCTGCAATCTTTTCCATCCGCTTTGCCAGCCTGTCCTCCGGAATTTCCATACAGAGAATACCCCTGCTGCCTCCTGTCATAGCATACTTCTCCAACGGATAAAGGAAAAGTGCCGGAGCGCCTTCATTTTTCAGCAGAAAAAATGCCCGGTCCGTCTCTTCGCACATTTCACCAATCAGTGCCGCTGTATTTTCGCTGTCTTTCTCATTCATAAATTGTTTCAAGTGTACCTGAAGCGGCATCGTAGTACCGGAAGATGTAAAAATATTTTCATATCCCTGATATTTCAGGAAATAATAATCCGATATCGAATTATTGCTGTAATATTTCTTTAACTGCGCGAGAAGTTCCACCTCCCGGTATTTATTCTCCTGAAAATAATCCAGAGAAAATTCTTCCCTTGAGGCCAACTCCACCGCCATACTGCGTATGTCCGCAAGCTGGCTGTCCAAATCTTCTATTATCGTATACATCCTGGCCTCTGTCACCCTGATGCTTTCATTCCGCATTCTTACCGCAAGCTGCCATGCCGCCATAATACTTAGCATTGCCAGAGCAATCAGCACAACACTTGTATAGGATATAATATAGCTTCTCAGTGTTCTGGAGCGAAACCTGTACTTTTTACCCTTTCCCATATCTTCCCTCCCTCTGATAACCTCTATGTTCCAGTATAGCAGAAGTATCATTTCCGTACCAGCAGTTCACCTGAAGACTTATCCTTCCCTTTTACTTCCTCCTATCGTAACCGGAAGAAAGCGTTCCATTTGCATGCCTTAACCTTTTTAAGGGCCGGGAATACCCGGCCCTTCTCATTTTCTTTGATTACTTCTGTACTCCTGTGAAATCAGCATAAGAGTCCTTACAGATTTCCATATATTCCTCTATTCCCATATTTTTCAGTTCTTCAAAAAAGGTGTCAAACTCTTCCAGTGCTCTCTGTCCTACCACGAACTTCGCTGTTTCCGTATCTACATAATTCTTTATTACTGTCTTGAGATCCGTATAACGGGCTGCCTGATCTGTTTCCAGATACATGCTGGGAAGCCCGTCTGCCAGATGTCCCTGCTGTGTCTCGTAACAGATGGATCTATAATGGTCATCGGGATTCGTCAGATCCAGCCCTGGATATTCCGGGTTTTCCACTCCGGCCAGCTTCTGGGAATACAGCTTCATTTTCCCCTCATCTCCGGGAGTTGTCTGCGATATCTCAATTGCATTTACCCAATAGTCGAAATCGGATTCATACTTACCTGAAGCCACATCACCAAATACCAGAACCCCGTTTTCATCAAGACTGAAGCCTTCAATCATATTCATGGTATCTTCACTGCCTTCTGCACAGCCATACAGCCTGTAAACAGAGCCTTCATCGGAGTAGAAGTAATCAAGCAGTCTCATACAGACCTCCGGATATTCCGTGTCAGCTGATATACAGGCAGTTCCCAGAGTGTAGCTGGGGGTTTTTCTGGTTACGCCGTTTTCACACCATTGGCTGCTGACAGGAGTCGCCGCGATAAATTCATCAAATCTGTCTGGAAGGGAAAGATAGGGAGCCGCATCGCACAGAACAGGCACAGCGCCTTCCGTATACAGCGCCCTCGCCGCCGTTTTATCAATGGTAAAAAAATCAGGATGTATCAGCTCTTCACTGTACAATGTATTCAGCAGGGTAACATAATCTCTATACTTTTCCTGAGAACAGGGAATCACTATTTCTTCTGTCTCCACATCCCATGCAGGCAATGTCATGTCAGTTATATCCGTTGTTATCCACCCGAAAGCATTCTGAAGGAATTCTTTATCATTTCCCCATGTAGATACCATTGGCCAGATTTCATTAACTCCCATAGAAGCCGGATCCAGTGCCTTAAATGCTCTCAGCATATCAACAAATTCGTCTAAAGTTTCTGGCTCCTTCTCTATACCTGCGGCCTCCATATACTTGGTGTCGATGAATACTCTCTGCGTGCCGAGTGTATCTCCCCAGCCGGGAAAACTGGCACTGATATTAGGCATCGTATACATCTTACCGTCCGGAGCGGTATTTTCAGCCTTAGCCATTTCGTTTTCAGAAAGTATTTTATAAAGATTCGGTGTAAGTTCCTCACTGATATAATCACTCATCGCAAGAAACTGCTGTCCATCCATACCATATGTAACCATATCGTTGGCACTCAGATGCATATTCAGTATAATGTCGGGAAGATCATTAGATGCCAACATCAGATTTCTGCGTTCTTCATAAGTCGATGTATTCACTTCTTCGATTTCAAGATTAATATTCAGCTTTTCTTCAATAAATTTCACAAACCAGTTTTCTTTAACATCATTGTTGGCAATAGATTCTCTCATAGTGAGGACACGAAGCGTCACCTCTTCTCCCTCCTTTACAATAGGGCGGAAGGAATCCAGATTCAGATATTCCGGATACTGCATGGCGGCCTCATCGGATGAATTACCGCCGGCATTTTCCTCTGCCTGGGAGCCCTGAACCGCTCCCTGTTCTTCCTGGGAACCAGTCTGTGCGCCGCTTCCCGTACCGCAGCCGCACATCAGTACCGCCGCCATGCTGACAGCAACAACCTTTTTCCATATTTTTTTCATTAACTAAATCCTCCTGTTATTATTTGCGGAATCGGTTCCCTCTGATAAGGGCCGCGATTCTGTTTTATCCTGCAATACTGCAGGCCGTTTCCCAATTGTTAAACGCTACTCCTTCACAGCTCCCACCATAACCCCTTTCACAAAATATTTCTGTACAAAGGGATATGCAATAAGAAGCGGCGCACTGGCTATAAATACCATTGTATACTTCATGGTATAGGCCGCATAAGCCCTTTTCGCGCTGTCCACAAGTTCTCCGGGCTGCATGGACTGCCGCATCATACTCTCATCCAACGCATTCTGGTTCTGAATCAGTACTCTTCTGAGTACCGACTGCAGAGGTTCCAGTGTCTGATCCGATACATAGAGTAAGGCATTAAAATAATCATTCCAGTGCGCAACCGCATAATACAGAACCATAACTGCTATGATGGGTTTTGCCAGAGGCAGGGCGATTGACAGAAATGTTTTCAGTTCCCCTGCTCCATCTATTTTAGCCGCTTCGTAAATAGAATCCGATATGCTTGTCATAAAATAAGTCCTGGTCACAATCAGGTTATAGATACTGATTCCGCCTACAAGAACCAGGGCCGCTCTGGTATTAATCAGGCCGAGATTCTTCACCAGCAGATAAGAAGGAACCATGCCTCCGCTGAAATACATCGTAAGAAGGAAAAATCCCATAAGCAGTTTTCTGTGCGGCAGATACTTCTTGCTTACCGCATAAGCCGCCGGAATCGTTAAAAAAAGATTAAAAACCGTCCCCAGAACCGTATAGAAAATAGTATTGGCATACCCTTTCCAAATCTGTTTATAAGCGAATACTTGTTTATAGGAATCCAGCGTAAATCCTACGGGTCTCCAAACCACCTCTCCCGTAGCAACCGCACTCGGCTCAGAAAAGGATGCTATCACTGTAAAGTATAATGGATATACGGTTATAAATAAAATGAATAGCATAAAAATACAGTTGCCGATATCGAATACCCCTATTTTTTTCTTCTTTTTCATAACCACCTCACCATAATCCGATTCCCGATACTTTTTTAGCTATCTTATTGGACAGAAACAGCATAATAACATTTATCACGTTATTGAACAGCCCGATAGCCGTAGAATAGCTGAACTGTCCGCCTAACAACCCAATCTCATATGTATACGTGGAAATCACCCGGGAAGTTTCCAGATTCAGATCATTCTGGAGCAGAAATATCTTCTCAAACCCTACCGTCAGAATACTTCCCGTACTCATAATGAACATAATAATAATCGTGGGAAGAATACAGGGTAAATTTACATGCCTGATAATCTGCAGCCTTCCTGCCCCGTCAATTTTGGCGGATTCAATCAATTCCGGAGATACTCCCGCCAGTGCCGCCAGATATATAATAGTACCCCAGCCGGTAGACTGCCAAACCCCGGACCAAACATAGATACTGCTGAAATACTTTGGTATGGTAAGCAAATCTGCGTTTTTTCCCGTAATCATCCCATACAGGATTCCCAGCGGCCCGTCTCTGCCTACCATCAATATGACAAGACTGCACATGACTACGGAAGAGAGGAAGTAAGGCGCATAAGTAACCATCTGTACCGTTTTCTTGAAAAATACGCCTTTCAGTTCATTAAAAAGGAGCGCCAGAATGATTGCACAGGGAAACGTCAGCAATGTATATAAAGAAATAGACAAAGTGTTGCGTACCAGCTTCCAAAAGTCCGGATAGGTCAGAAAACGTTTGAAATATTTCAGCCCGGCCCAGTCACTTCCCCAATATCCCAGCTTCGGCTTGAAATCCTTGAAAGCAATAATGATTCCATACATGGGTCCATAGGAAAAAATCAAAACATATACGAATGCCGGCAGCAGCAGCAGATAAAGCTGCCAGTATTTTCTTAAATGAATCTGTAGCTTCTTCAATTCATATTTCCCTCCTGATATCGAACTTTTTCTTTTTTTCATCAATTAAGGTATCCGGTAAATAATGCACCATAATACTGTAATTACCCAACATCCAATTTACCTTATTCACTAATCCCCCTCCTGTTCTTCATACCTTTTGTCAAATTGCATCGTCATTGACTACAACAAAATTGTATATTCAAATTATTTTTTATTCAATATTCATAACTTGCACTTGAATAATGTTATCTTATATATGTCAAAACAGCGGTATTGTAAGTATAAGAAAACAGGATTCTCTTTGTAACTTATATAAAAAAGGCGGTTCTCCTATATCGTCTGATCCAACGTATAGCGGAAACCACCAATCTTTATTGTTCTAATCTCCAATGTTTCTTTTAAATTAAATACAAATGTCCGTTTTAGTTTGAAACTAGGATGTAACAGAACTTCTGAACACATTCCCTTCGTAAAGCTTTAAATACTCTCCAGCCTTTCCTTCAGACGTACTACCTGCTCCACCGTTTTTTCCGCCAATGTACCATCCTGATATATTCCAATATTCCAAGTGACAGCTCCATTTCTATTCCGACATTCTTTGTAAAAATCCCAAAGTTCTTCATCCGTAAAACGGGGCGGCGCAATTTCCCCGGCTTTTTCCCAATGCGCCCAAAAACAATCCAGCCATACAAGACAGTGCCATTGCATTCCCCCAGGCAGCGGCTTCTCAGGCCTGTGATTCAGCGTATTCGCCTCTCCGCCAAGATAATCCTGTTCCGTAAAGGCATATTCCATTTTTTCCGCTCCCGGATTCATGGCAATCACTGCATCCTTATTCCCTGCACAGGAAGCAGCTTTCCATTCGCAATAGTCAAATCTGTCATTCGTCCATCCTTGTGTGCGAAGAAAATCCTTTGTCAGAGAATCATAACACCCATCAAACCACCATCCATCAATCAATGTTCCAAAACGCTCTGCCCACTCTCTGATAACCTTCTGATAACGTTCCTGGAAAACAGATTTATCCTCTAAATCAAGATCCCATCCGAATTGTTCCCGAAGTTCCTGTATATTAGCATCCATCTCCGACGGAAGATAGGCAATCAGCCGTATACCTCTCCGCTTCAATTCCTGTGCCAGCTCCCACATAATATCCCTTCTGGAACAGCATCCCGGTACCGCTGCTTCCAAATGGCTGTTATAGGAACAATATCTGCCCGAATTCTGTCCAAACGGAAAAATAACCCACCCGGCCCCCATCTTTTCTATCTCATTTGCAAAATCTATAATGTTGAAGGCTTCTGTCATTTCATCCCAATTTCCGAATCCGGGACCTTTTTGAGGTTGTATGTCACTCAGATAATGTACCATTACACCATAACGATTTCCCTGCATCCACTTAATTTCTCCCATTTCTCTTTTCCCCTTTCTATCCGGACTCCGTATTTTCCCTGCCTGCTAGCTGTAATAATAGTCTGCCTTATTGTTATTCGCTACAATAATATTCTAAATCCTAGTTTTTTTTCAATCAACAGCTATAACTTATACTTGAATCATGTTATTTTGACATTTATAAAGCCAGCGGTATCGAAACTGCATGAAAACCATATTCCAATACCTCCATATAAATTTTTGACTAGTACTTTTTAACAAGCAAAGTAAGAAAACAGGCGGGACAGTCCACTCTGGATTATCCCGCCTATCTGTCTATTCTCTGCACTTTTACCGCTTTCAATGGAGTTTCTCGAACTATACCTGCCAGTAAAGCAGTCGTACATTAAAAGAAATCCCCCTGACATACACTCAATGAATCACATAATCAGAACTCTTTCCAATTCATCCAAATCATTCACTATATATTCCGCCTCCGCAGCCTCCAGTTCCCCTTCCGGCGCATACCCATAGGCAACTCCAATCTGATGAAGCCCCTTCTCCCGGCCTCCGATGATATCAAACTTCCGATCGCCTACCATGACAATATCATCGCAGGGAATGTTTCCATCGGGAAAGAAACGCCGCAGGGCTTCCGCCACCACTTCTTCCTTTTGACAGCGTGTTCCGTCCAGCTCGCTTCCCACAATCACCTCAAAATATCCATCAATATCGAAATACTCCAAAATCAGCTTTACAAAATGCTCCGGTTTGCTGGATGCAACAGCCAGATGGCATCCAGCCGTCTTCAAATTCTCCAGCATCTGCTTCATTCCGGGATAAATCTCATTCTCATATAAACCTTTTTCCGAAAAACGCTCCCTGTACTTTGCCACCGCTTCAGCTGCCTGTTCCTGATCCATCCCATAAAACTCACGGAAACTGTCAGTAAGGGGCGGCCCGATAAAAGGCTCAAGCTTGTCCAGATCCGGTTCTTCGATTCCCATACAGCGAAGGGCATACTGCACACATTGGGTAATACCCGGTTTCGGATCGGTAAGTGTTCCGTCCAAATCAAATAAAACATAGGGAAACATGGCTTTATCCTCCTGATCTTTTTCTCACTATAACAAAGTTCATAACAGAAGTCAAAAGGCTTTTCTTCTGAAATTTGGGATATTTGCACAATTTCAGAGGGGCATTTTTGTACGATATATTCTTGACAGTAAGACGCCATAGTGTTATTCTGAAAATCTGCCTGAAAAGGATTCCGTTTTTTACCATCATCCTTTTTTATTCTGTTCAGGCGGCATCTCAGACTTTCAGACAGTGACGCTGTGCATCAAACAGCCTCTCACCGTTCTTTACAGGAGTATATCCTGTCTTTTTCCGCCGGCCCTGAGTACCGGGCTTCGGAAATATTTTCTTCCTGTTCCCATTCACCGATCTGTGCCCGCGGCAAGGGAGATTCCTGCCGGCGTAAGGCATAGTCTCTATTTGTTTACCTGGAAAGGGGTGACTTTTTTTCATGATTGAAGTATCTCATATTACCAAAACCTACCGCGTGGCACGGCGTGACGCTGGCTTTCGCCATGCCTTCCGCAGCCTGTTTCGGCGGGAATATGAAGTGATCCGGGCACTGGACGACGTTTCCTTCACCATAGAGGATGGGGAAATGGTAGGTTACATAGGGCCGAATGGGGCAGGCAAAAGCTCCACCATCAAAATTCTCAGCGGAATCCTGACTCCGGACTGCGGGGAATGCCGGATTAACGGCCGTGTCCCCTGGGAAAACCGTATCCGGCATGTGGCTGAAATCGGCGTGGTTTTCGGGCAGCGTTCCCAATTGTGGTGGGATGTCCCTGTGGCTGATTCCTTTGAACTGCTAAAAGACATTTATCAGATCGATGAAGCTCTCTACCGGAAAAACAGGGATGAACTGACTGAGCTTTTAAACCTTTCCCAGCTTCTGAGGACACCTGCAAGGCAGCTTTCCCTCGGTCAGAGAATGCGCTGTGAAATCGCCGCCTCTCTCCTGCATTCTCCGAAGCTGCTTTTCCTGGACGAGCCGACCATAGGCCTGGATGCCGTATCCAAACTGGCTGTGCGCGATTTCATCAAACAATTGAATGCTGTCCGGCATACCACCGTGATCCTCACCACACATGACATGCAGGATATCGAAGCTCTTGCAAGCCGGATCCTTCTGATCGGAAAAGGAAAAATCCTGATGGACGGCACTCTGGATGATATCCGCAAGGGTGGGGAAAGCATTGATGAAACTGTCGCCTCCCTCTATCAGCAGTATGACATATAGGAGGGACAGCATGAAAAAATATTTGTCTTTTTTTCGTCTGCGGTTTATTACAGGGCTGCAGTACCGTACCGCGGCCCTGGCCGGCATTGCCACCCAGTTTTTCTGGGGAGCCATGGAAATCCTCACCTTCCGGGCTTTTTACCAGTCGGATCCCGCCTCTTTTCCCATGACGCTGCAGGCCACAAGCTCCTATATCTGGATACAGCAGGCATTTCTGGTGCTGTTCATGGGCTGGAATATGGAAGCGGAATTATTTGATGCCATACGGGACGGCAATATCTCTTATGAGCTGTGCCGTCCTCTGGGCATCTATCATATGTGGTTTGCGAGAAGCCTGGCTTACCGCCTCTCCCGTGCAGGGCTGCGCTGTCTTCCCATATTGCTGGCAGCGGCGTTCATTCCGGCTCCCTACGGCCTTGCCGCACCGCCGGATCTGCAGGCCTTTCTGCTGTTTTTGCTCACTCTGTTCCTGGGACTATTTAACGTGGCGGCTTTCTGCATGCTCATATATATGCTTTCCTTTTTTACCATTACTCCTGACGGCATCCGTATTGTGGCGCTGTCTGTGACTGAGCTGTTGCAGGGCGCCATCATTCCCCTTCCTTTCTTTCCTGATGCAGTGAGACAGATCCTGGAGCTGCTTCCTTTTGCCGCCATGCAGAATGTGCCCCTGCGGGTATACAGCGGTGATCTTTCCGGCGCCGCTCTGGAACAAGCCATCCTTCTGCAGTTCTTCTGGCTTGCTGTCATGGTATTTGCAGGCAAGATTCTGGAACAGCGGGCAATGAAACGAATTGTAGTACAGGGAGGTTAACTATGTATATCAACAGACACCAGAAAGCGGCGGCAGAATGCGGCGGCTTCCATCTTTATAAGCAATATTTCCTGATTCAGCTGAAAAGCGCCATGCAGTATAAGACCTCTTTTTTTCTTACCTGCATCGGTCAGTTCCTTGTCTCCTTCAATGTATTTATAGGGATTTACTTTATGTTTCAGCGTTTTCACACGGTTAAAGGCTACAGTTACAATGAAGTGCTGCTCTGCTTCGGCATTACACTGATGGAATTCGGTCTGGCAGAAGCTTTTGCCAGGGGCTTCGATTCCTTTGCTTCTATCATCGGGAACGGTGTTTTCGATCGCATTATGGTACGTCCCCGCAGCCTGATCCTGCAGGTGCTGGGACAGAGGATTGAGTTTACCCGCATCGGCAGAATGCTGCAGGCCGTGATAATGTTTGCCTACGGCCTGGCAGCCGGCAGGGTGGATTGGAGCCTTTCCAAGGTTCTTGTCGTCCTCTTTATGCTGGCGGGCGGCACCGCTCTTTTTTCCGGTATTTTTCTGATTTATGCGGCAATCTGTTTTTTTACACTGGAAGGGCTGGAATTCATGAATATCCTCACGGACGGGGCCCGGGAATATGGCAAATATCCTGTTGATATTTACGGGAAAAGGGTGCTGCTGTTCGCTACCATTCTCGTTCCCTACGCCTGCATCCAGTACTATCCCCTTCTTTTTCTCCTGGATCGGGGCAAATGGTGGTATGGGCTGCTGCCGGCAGGAGGCTTCCTCTTTCTGCTTCCCTGCTATATGCTGTGGAGGATAGGGGTGAGACATTATAAATCGACCGGTTCCTGATGCCTTATATATGGTAAAAATCTGCCCTGCCTTTGTCCGCCTCACTAATTGTGTATCCTTTCTCTGCGTGCTATAATTGCTGTAATCAAGTCACTCAGCAGCCTTTTGTCTGCATAAAGCGGACGAAAGGTACTGCCGGAAGGGAAGGGAACTGATATGTCTCACATTTTACTCGTGGAAGATGATCCGGAAATCAACAGGCTCTTAACTGATTTTCTCACAGAGAACGGCTATCAGGTGACCAGTCTGTTTAACGGCCTGCATGTTCAGGACTGCCTGGCCCGGGAAACAATCGACCTGATACTGCTGGATATCATGCTTCCCTACCGGAACGGAGATCGGGTTCTTGCAGATATACGCAGGCAATATACCCTGCCCATAATCATTATTTCCGCAAGGGAAACGACGCAGAATAAAATCGATCTGCTGCGCCTGGGCGCGGATGATTATATTACCAAGCCTTTTGATATGGAAGAGGTACTGGCCCGGATAGAAAGCAGCCTGCGCCGGATTCAGTTTCAATCGGCGGTTCCGAAGCGCCTGCAATACAAGAACCTGATTTTTGACGGAGAAAAAAATACGGTCTTCCTGAACGGACAGGAACTGCTCCTGACTGCGAAGGAACTGGCCATACTGGAATTGCTAATGAGATATCCCGACAAAATATTTTCCAAGGCCAATCTGTTTCAAAGTGTCTGGAATACGGAGTATCTGAACGAAGATAATACGCTGAATGTCCATATCAGCAACCTGCGCAATAAAATGAAAGCACTTTGCCCTGATGAAGAATATATTGATACCGTATGGGGAATCGGTTACCGGCTGCATAAGGCTGAGGATTGATTCCCCGGCTTTATTTTTTCTTTATTCCTTTCTTGATCCACTTAAGAAATTCTTTATGTTTCCGTTTTACACTATAAAAATATAGAAGAGGTAAAAATTGAAATTCTCTTAACCGATTGGAATTCAATACCGCCGCATTCATACAAAAGTGCACAGACAGGAGTAAAAATGAAAGACATAGTAATGGAAGCAAAGGATCTCACAAAAAAATATAAAGAGGCTGTCGTACTGGATCATATTAATCTGCAGCTGGAAAAGGGGAAAATATATGGCTTCATCGGCCGGAACGGCGCGGGCAAAACTACTTTCCTCCGGCTCATAACCGGTTTGGCCTTTCCAACCTGCGGAACTCTGGCTCTGTGGGGGAAATCCGGAACACAGGAATTGCAGACACAGAGGAAACGGATCGGCTGTATGATTGAAACACCGGCGCTTTTCCCCAGTCTCTCCGCCCATCAAAATATGGAGGTACAGCGGCTGCAAAGAGGGATTCCGGATAAAACAGTCATTGATAAATGCCTGCATATGGTTCATCTGGAAGACACCGGAAAAAAAGCGGTCAGGAACTTTTCCCTGGGAATGCGCCAGCGCCTGGGCATTGCCGCCGCTCTTTTAAATATGCCCGAATTCTTAATTCTGGACGAACCCATTAACGGGCTGGATCCGGCAGGTATTGCAGAAATCCGCAATCTGCTGAAGCATCTTAACCAGGAATATGGGATGACAATTCTGATATCCAGCCATATATTGGAGGAGCTTTCCCACACCGCATCCCAGTTTATCTTAATTGAGAAGGGGAAAATCATGGAAGAACTGTCCGATTCCGAACTAAATGAACGATGCAGGCAGCATATCGCAATCAAATCGGCTGATCCGCAAAACACACTTCTTATACTGGAGGAGAAACTGCAAACCGATAACCTGCAGTTAATGCCTGACGGAACGATCCGTTTATATGATCATTTAGAAAACATGGAACAGGTTGCCCGGATCCTGCTGGAATCCCATATCCTGGTAACAGAGCTGCATCTTTCAGGGGATACCCTGGAGGATTATTTTCTGCGCAGAGTGGGAGGTTATTCCCATGATTAATCTGTTAAAAGCCGAGTATTATAAACTCCTGCATAAACAAAGCTTTTGGGGATTGCTGTTCTTTTCCCTTGCTTTGGGAAGCCTTCTTCTGACGGACAGCAAAAACACGACTTCCGATCTGGTGAAGGGTTCTCTTTATAATCTTCCTCAGATATATTTCATAAGCATCCTGTTTGCCGCACTTTTTATAGGTGAAGATTTTGAAAACCGCACCATATCGTCTTTTATCAGCGCCGGTCATAAACGGGGAGCCGTCTTTTTCGCCAAAACCCTGTCCTATCTGACAGCAAGCACCGCCCTTTTAGCCGTTCCCGTGCTTTTTCATTCTGCCGCCGCGGCAATTCTGGGAAAGACAGCTATTCTTTCGTTTTCAAATATGCTGACCCTTTTCATGGCGGTTCCTGCCATGGGAATGCTGCCGCTGCTGTTCGCTTTTCTTTTCAGGGATATCGGCAAAACCTTTGTCATCCCCATGGTGCTTTATTTTCTGATGATCTTTGCCCTTAACAGCAGCAGAGCCGCGCAGCTGGCAGTACTTCTGCCGATAGGACAGATACGGCTTATTTCCTTAAACCAGTTAACGTCTCCAACAGCAGTAACGGCCGGGATCGACGGGGTATGGATTTTCTTATCCGGTCTTCTTGCCTATGGCAGCTTCTGCCGTTGTGATCTAAAATAAAGGAGGGGATTCGTTTGAATAATTTACTGAAAATGAACAACTATCAGCTGCTTCGGAACCGGATATACCTTGGCGGATGCATCGGCATTTTTCTGCTGGGTTTTCTGACTGCAAGAACCTATGAAACCGATGTCCTGGGTGCAAGCGGAGGCATTGCCGCATCCCTTTCGGATATTTTCATTGGGATGGTATATGACTCCACCTTTCTTCATATTATCGTTTCCAGCCTTCTTGCCCTGCTGCTCGGCCAGGAATTTTCCCACAGGACTATCAGCCAGGAGGTTTGCTCCGGCCATGGAAGAGGAACGATCTTTGCGGGCAAAGTGATTTCCTATCTGCTTGCCTTTAATTTCATGATCATCCTATACCCTTTTGCAGGATGTATCCGGCAGGCCTCCCGTTTCGGGCTTGGCGGCGCCGGGTCATTTCTTTTCCTTGTAATAAAGGCAGTCCTTTATTCCTTTCTCCTGAACAGCGCGGTATTCCTGCCTGCTTTTTTCTGCTGTTTCTGGCTCAGGAACAACGGTAAAGCCGTTGCTTTTACAGCAGGACTGACCTTTCTTCTCAGTCTGTATCTGGGATATGGAATGAAGCTGGGCTTTCCTGTTTCCTTCTTGCCTGCCTATCAGATACGAAAAGCGGTCAGCACACAGGCCCTGTTCCTTCCGTCCTGCCTGCTGTCGGCTGCTGTGTGGGCGGGCGGGATGCTCTTCCTGTCCTGGCATATGTTCCGTAAATGTGATTTGAAATAGATATGGGATTCAGGGGTTTATCGGAAAAGAGGTGATTGATATCCGTATTATTATTGGTCTTTCCGCTCTGCTGTTAATAATCCTGACTGTAAAATATATCAGGATGAAAAAACAAATAAGATACCTTACCGGGCAGATAAACGATTTGGCTGACGGAGCGTCGGAAAAAATGCTGGATATGTCTCTGGTTGACAGGGATTTGGAAAAACTTGCCGGAGCTATCAATAAGCATTACGCCAAACAGCGTTATACGGTAGCCCGTGCCGTACAGCACGAACAGCGTCTGAAAGAATCCATCGCTAATATTTCCCACGATCTCCGGACTCCCCTGACCGTTCTCATGGGGCATCTTCAGCTGGTCCGGAAATCGGACTTGACACAGGAGCAAAACCGGCGGGTGGAGACGGCTCTCCGCAAAGCGGAAAGAATGAAGGAATTAATGGAGACTTTTTATGATTTGTCTCTTATCGATTCGGAACAGGCGGCGCCGGTAAAGGAAAGGATCAATTTTTCCAATCTGATATTGGATTTTCTGACGGAAAATGCACCGCTGCTGGAAAGCAGAAATATCCTTCCGGATATCCGGCTGCCTGGCTGTTCGGTCTTTCTTGATACCGATCGGATTATGATGGAACGTATCCTTCAGAATCTGCTGTCCAATGCTGTGCGTTATTGTGCGGGGGATATTATGATCAGCCTTTCTGAGGAGGGAAACGGAAAGGTTGTTTTTTGCATGGAAAATACGGTGCCTGCCGGTACAAAAATCGATACTGCGCGGATATTTGACCGGTTTTATACGGGAGATCCATCCCGGCATGGGGAAAGTACGGGGCTGGGGCTTGCTGTTGTTAAGGTGCTGACAGAGAAGCTTGGAGGGGAGATTGATGCGGGGATGCGGGGGGATGTGCTGTGGATAAAAGCTGAATATTCAATTTATAAGTAAATTCAGAATACACAATGCCGAAACAATAATACTTTTTCTCAAAAAAGATTCAATTTATAATAATACAATTAAGGACAAAGCCCAGAAAACTGGCCTTGCCCTTTAGCAATTAATGTTTTAACGTATATTATTAGTATTGTACATACTTTTCGTAATCTTTAAATAAAAGATATCTTGGTTCCTCATCTTCTATAATAACAGGCAATCTTTCATTGGCACTATAAAACCGATTATCAATCGTATCATCATTCGTGGAAGAGACTTCAAAAAGCATGATCTGTCCGGTTCCTTTTTCTCCAATCCAACGGTGATATTGTCCAGGCATTAAAGTTATGCTTTGACCAGGTTCTAACTTTACAGTTCCACCTGCTTCTATCACCTTCTTCTCTCCATCCATACTCACTTCAACAGGTGTATCGGCAAACTTTTCATGTTCATCTGAATTATAAAGTTGTATCAAAAGATTACCCCCTCCTCTGTTTATTATATCTTCTATTTTTTTCCAGTGAAAGTGAAATGGCAGTTCCTGCCCATCCCCAACCAGCAAAAGTTTTTCAGCATATGGTTTCGGATATTCCTCCTTCTTATAAAAATTTCCATTTCGGAAAGTAAAAATAAGTAGCCCAGTCTTTGCAAAATCACCACTGCCAAAATCGGTAATATCCCACCCAAGCATATTATCTATAATTTCTTTTTGGCTTTCGCTGAAATTTCTCCACTTTTCTAAATTCCAAGTGGCAAATGAAGGAAATTTCAATCCTCTTTTATCAACAAAACTTATCGCATCCTCGACGATACGATTAACCTCAGATCTTTTCATACCATTCTCCATTCTGCCGTTATAAGTACGACATAGATAATATTATCTTTTCTTATGTTTACCTAATATAAAATGTCGCAATTTGATGCTTATGAAGTATTTTTTCATAGGTTACTCCAAAACAGATTTCACCGCATCCCCGCTCCATCAAATCGACTTCCTGAATATACCTTTCTTCAGAAAAAATAATCTTTACTTTTGAAGAAGTTCCGTTTGCTTCATTAATTCTAAGAATACAGCCTTTGCCATCTTCAGCAAGTTTGAAAGCTGTCACTACAATGTCTCCCTCCACGGAAAAAGGAAGTTTCAGCATCGCTTCATTGTATTTGTATCCCTCTTTTGTTATTTCTGAACAGCTTATCTTTTCAGTATAGGGCCATATGGAAAATTCAAATTTATGTTTTCCTGCATCTCTAACACCATCCACATCCCATATTTCATCAACGCTTGGCAATACAGTATCTCCAGTCATTGTGGGAGATCTTAATAAAGACATTTCAAAGCACCCCGGTATCCATTTAACTGATGGAATTCCTTTATTCAGTATAACTATACCCTCCGATTCGCTAATCTTATGCCTAACCCAATGCAGCGCCGGGAATTCACCAATAGAACGAGTAGCCAAAGTCTGAAAATCATCTGAAAAAGGAACCATATCATCGGGATTAAAGCTTCTTTGAATAAATCCATAAGGAACCTCCCAATCAGATTCAATTGAATCATCTGCAACTGGTATAGCAACACGCAATCTTTTATTTGAAGTGTCCCAATTAACATTCAAGTAGAAATCAAGTCTTTCTCCATCATCAGAAGCCTCCACCTTCATTTCCCAGTCCAGGCATTTTACTCCAGGATCAGCTGCCTCATGACGGCCCCGCCATAAGATACTAAATTCCTCTTCATATACTGCATAATTATAGTCACCAAGAGTTACATAATCGCCAAGAAAATATGCATTATGATTGTCCCCCCACTCACACTGAAGAAGTAATTCCCCAATATGAATTGGGCCGCTGCAATTTTTGGTGTAAGTCATATTTTTGTATTGAAAATCACCAAATAAATCCTTTCCATTTTTCAATACAGATGTAATTCCTTTTCGGTCATAAAAAATTTCCATTTTCCCCAGACATTTTTTATGTATACCTGAAGTTCCTCTTTCTTTTCCCAGTACCCGATTGATATTTACCTTATTTTTTCTCAAGACATATTTATCAGCAATCGATTCCGCCTCGTCTAAGTAATCCATTAACTCATCTTGTCCGCTGTCGATATGAGCACCACTGATGGAATCGTGGTGCATATTAAGCATCAAATCCTGCCATGCCTGAGTGAATTCAGGATCGTTTTTATGATATTTCTTATCTGTCCAAGCTGCTTTTGCAACTTTAGCTTCCGCTTGCAAAAGCTTATAGGTTACTTTTCTTACTCTTTGTTTATTCTCAATTCTTGTAACATAACAACCTTGATGAACTGGATTCAAATCTTCCGTAGGTTTTTGATATTCACTTTCAATCTGTTCGTAATAATTTTTATTATCATTCCAGTATTCAGATATATCTCCAAACCGGAATTTTATCAGCCCAGTATATTTTTTATTCAACTGTTCAAGTGCCTTTAAAATGCATTGGTTAGGAAGAACTTCCTCACCGCCAATTAATACAAACTTTTTTCCTTTTCCTTCTTTTGCAGCTTCTTCTAGAAAGAGCAGCGTTTCCTTTTCTGTAAAATTATGCTCCGCAACCATTCCTGTACCATGACACTCTGTGCATCCATACCCACTACATTTCTTACAATGAGCGTGCCGGCTCAAACCATAGTAAGTTGAACCTCCCTTTTCCCAGGAGTCGGTTTGCAGTCTTTTATCAACGCAAGGAATTCTTGTCCCATCTATTCCTACCCAAAAATCATCTTTACATACTCTGTATTTAGTACCTCCCACCATTTCTGCTCCAGCTAATTTTAAAACCTGCGGCATATTGGCACTATTCCCGAAAGCATCCCAAATCCAGGCTATTTTTGTCCCTTCATAATCGTCTCCGCAAAATTCGTCATAAAACTCTTTTGCCAGAAGATAATTTCTGCTTAAGCCCTCTGCCGGTACATAGTTTGTTTCTGGTGTAAGTTCACCCTGGAGCAGAATTTCCAGTTTCTTCTCCCTTATTAATTTTTTAATGTATTCTTTTCTTTCAGGATATCTTTCCAGATAAGTCCTCCAGACAATATACTGGCCTTCGCTGTATTGATATCCATCTTCTGCCATACTCAGCCAGGTATTAATAATATATTCCCACACATCCGCATAGCTTCTAAGCATAACTGCATTTTTATATAGTGGTTTTGCATAACATCTTGCCCATTCCGGATCCAGATGATTATGATAAATAATAACGACCTCGCGCATTTTCTCCATTTTTAACCTCCTTGCCCAATAATTCAATCCTCTTGCTATCTTTATTTATTTTATTCCAGACAGCATAACTCCTTTTACAAAATAATCCTGTGCAAGAATATAAGCTATTAATACTGGTACAACAGCTAACGTAGTTCCTGCCATAAGAACAGCCCAATCCGTTGTAAAAGTTCCATTCAATAGAGCAAGTCCCAAAGGCAACGTATACTTATTTAATGTATTTAAAAAGATTAATGGACGAATATAATCATTCCATGTTGACAACATTACAAAAATTGCCAGTGTGGCCAATGAAGGTTTCGAAAGCGGAAGCGCAATTGAAATAAATACTCTGCCCGGAGTCGCACCGTCCATTTTCGCTGCTTCAACTAAAGATTGAGGAACCGTTTCAAAAAACTGCTTTAAGAGAAATGTCCCAAATGCAGATACAATATTAGGTAAAATCAATGCTGCATGTGTATCGATCAGCCCCAATTGTTTCATAACCATAAATGTGGGAACCAGGGTTGCATGAACGGGAATCATCATTGTGGCAAGGTACCCAATAAAAATAATTTTACGTCCTTTAAATTTTAGTTTTGCAAAGGCATATCCCGCGCATGCACTGGTAAATACCTGTGTAATAACAACTATTAAAGTAATAATAAAACTGTTTTTAAAAAATGCCAGAAATGGCATCCTGTTATTTGTCAGAAGTCTCACATAACCACGTAATGTAGGCTCCTTTGGTATCCATATCGGAGGAAAGGTAAATATCTCCGATGTTCCTTTAAATGATGTAGATATCATCCATATGAAAGGAACAATCATTACAAACGAACCCATTATTAAAAAGAGATACTTAAATGAATTAATTATTCTTTTTTTCTTTTTTGATGCCATATCTACTCCTTTGACTTATTCACTAATATCATTTACCTTTACAAATTTAAACTGGAGCAGTGTAAGAATAAGAACTATCAAAGTAAGAACAACCGCCTGAGAACAGGCATATCCCATTTTAAAATAAGAAAATGCATTTTGGTACAGATAATGAACCATAACAGACGTACTTCTAGCAGGCCCTCCATCCGTCATCATCATCACCAGATCAAATACCTGGAAAGAACCTATAACCGATGTTATGATAACAAATAAAGTAGTGAATGAAATCATCGGAAATGTTATATATCTGATTTTCTGCCAAAAATTCGCCCCATCCAGTTCAGCCGCTTCATAATAACTGCTTGAAATGGATTGAAGTCCAGCCAAAAATAACATCATATTATACCCCATATTCTTCCATATGTTTGTTATAATGACTGCTGGCATAGCCCATGTTGTATCACTAAGCCATGCCGGCCCTTCAATTCCAATCAATCCCAGGAAATAATTAACCAAACCAAATTGAGGGTTATAAAGCCAGTTCCAGACAATGGCCACTACTACCATTGATGAAATAACCGGTAAAAAATAAATAGCCCTCCAAAGCTTCAGCAGTTTTATCTTACTATCTAATAAAACCGCCATGAAAAAAGAGATTATAAGACACAAAGGTACTGAAACCACAGTGAAATAAAAAGTATTACCCGTTACCTTCAAAAAAGTCTTGTCTCTGAAAAGAGTTAAATAATTTTCAAGTCCTACCCATTCCATGCTCCCCAGCAAATCCCATGATGTAAAACTTATTCCAAATGTAGCCACTACAGGAAAAACTGTAAAAATCAAAAATATCAATAAATTAGGAAATAACAAAATAAAAACCCATATTCTGTCTTTATAAAACATTTGTTTTATTTTTTGCATATAATCACTTTTCCCATCCGTATATGTACCATGTAATGCAGGGACGTCCAAAGCTGTCTCTATGGACATCCCCGCACAAATAATTTATATGTCCAATTTATTTGCCGTTGTATACTCCATCAATTTTAGATCTCATTTCCTGAATTACACTATCCAGTTCCTCATTTCCATCAAAATATGCCTGACACTCTTCGGTGAATATATCCTGGGCTTCGCCTCCCATCACAGTCTGAGGAGCAATACTACTGTAATCCTTGAAATAATAAATAAACTTATCATAGCCATCCGGATGATTATCTGTAAGCCATGTTTTAATAACATCGGGCTCATAACAGGATGTTTTATTAGGTGTCCACAGCCCTTCTCTTACCATATTAAGCTGGTATTCATCGCTTCCCAAAAAACACAGCAATGCCCATGCTTCATCAAAATGTTTAGTATTTGCGGCAATAGAATGAATATGGGCCTGCCCCCACGTAGCAGAATGTCCTCCATCCATTACAGGTAATGGTGCAACACCAAAGTTCACTCCACTTTCTGCTGTTTCTTCCATCCCCCATGATCCTTCTACAAACATTGCCACCATTCCGGTAAGCAGCATCTGTACATTATTCATACCTGCACTTTCTGTAAACGCCGCCTGAGGAGATATCCCATACTCTGTTCGTAATGCTTTTATATTTTCAAATATTTTCTTAAAATTTGGATCATCGGTTGCAATAAACTCTTTACCATCATCACTTATGTATTTCATGTCAAATTGATTGAAGTAAGCCGTTAAAAGTTCAGAATCTTCGAGTCCGTAGAAACCATATTGTTTTACTTTTCCGTTCTCATCTTTGACTGTAAGTTTAGAAGCAGCATCAATAAATTCATCCCATGTCCACGCTTTACCGGGATCTGGTGAAGGGTATTCCACACCTGCAGCATCAAATAAATCCTTGTTATAATAAAGCTGAGGCCCTACATTACAGGAAGTAATGCCATACAGCCTGCCATTGTACTGCATACATTGCAACGCAGCCGGAATATAATCATCCAAAGAAAAGGCTTCATTAAATATATCCGTTATATCATAGATAATTCCTCTATCTGCAAAATTATGGACATATGATGAACCACAGTAGAAAACATCAGGCGCACTGTCAGCAGCAAACATGGTCATTATTTTTCCATGGTGTCCTTCCCCCGAATCCGCACTTGGTGTATACTCTACCTTTATATTAGGATAATATTCACTGAATAATTCAAGTGCACGATTCAGATTATCTGTTTCACTGGGTCCTCCTTCCCAGCCTGCCATTGTTAAGGTTACGTCTTTACTTGTATCAAGATTTGTAATTATGGTATATCCATCTTCTGTAACTCCATATTCATATCCATCTGTTTTTTGTGGTACCTCTGAAGAAACTGATGCCTTCTCCTCACTATTTTCTATTCCGGGTTCCTGTATTTCTTCAGACTTCTTTGATGAACATGCTGTCATACTGAACAACATTACGGCGCTAACTAACATAATCAATACCTTTTTCATATTCTTTTCTCCTTCACCTTAAACAATATTGTTACATCAATAAATTTCAGATAAACTATCCTCCTTTCCGTTTTATATATTTTTATATAAATTTTTAATTACTTTTTTACTTCTTTTTTATTATATTACAAGCATTTATGCTAAATATCAATATTTATAATTGCCAATTTTAACATAAAGTTTTTATTAATTTCTACTAATATATAGTAAAGCAATAATTTTATTGATATTTTACCTTTTATCCAATATAATATATTTATAAAAAATTATATAAATTTTTATTTCTAATATTTCAAAATAATTTTTAACAAGTTGTTAAAAAAATGAAAAAATATGATATGATATAAGCGAAATACTCGTATTATAAATACATATTTCTTTACGGAGGTATTTACTGTGAAAATCAATATGAAAACTATCAGTCAGATAACTGGTTATTCGCAATCCACAATATCTAATGTATTAAATAATAAAAAGGGAACAAACAGAAAAACAGCCGAAGAAATTCTAAAAGTAGCCAAAGAAATAGGATATCTGAACACTCCGAAAATCGAAAATATTAAATTGGTCTTTTTTAAAAAAAGTGGTAAGGTTTTAACAGAAACTCCTTTGATAAATGAATTAATAGATGGTATTGTAAGTGAAGCACGCGATAATGGCTTAGATACAATTCTGTTTAATATTCAGGAAAATGATGATGACTATAAAGAAAAATTTGATTCTCTCTTTACCGACAGGAACTCTGGGATTATTTTGTTAGCAACAGAATTAAGCGAAAATGATTTACTTCCATTTCAAAAGATATGCTGCCCATTAGTTGTTCTGGACGCATGGTTTGACCGATTTCTATTCGACACAGTACTCATGAATAATTATGATTCCTTTATTACTTCAACCAGATTTTTAATAGAAAACGGTCATACAAAAATCGGTTTTCTTGGAAGCCAAATTCAAATAAAAAATTTTTACTACAGAGAACAGGGGTTTAGAGATGCCTTAGAAAAATATGAATGTTCTATAGATGAGGATTTATTTATATATCTCGATCCCACTCTGAACGGATCTTATGAATCTATGAAAAATTACTTGGAATCATCTCCTCGGAAAATGGCCACTGCTTATTGCGCAGTCAATGACATTGTTGCCTTAGGAGCATTAAAAGCTTTTCAAGAATACGGTTATAAAATTCCCGATGATATTTCTATAATGGGATTTGATAATATGCCTTTTGGCGAAATAAGTTCTCCTTCACTCACTACAATGAATGTTCCTAAAAGAGCTCTGGGTGAACTGGCCGTCAAACGTTTAATAGAGCAAAGTAATAAAGGCAATTATACACCTTGTAAAACAGAACTGTTAACCTCTCTTATTATAAGACAAAGTGTAAGAAAATTATGAAATATGTTTTCTTTACTAACAGAAGGCTGTCAACTAGAATATAATACTTAATTATTACATTTTAAATAATTCCCCTAAAGACATAAAAAGAGCCTGATAATAGATCCGGCTCTTTTTCAAGTATAAAAATAATTTAAAATTAATTATAATACATATATTTTAATGATAATTGTCAACTGCCTTTCTCTCTTTTATAAAATCACATTCTGCTGCTTCCCAGCCACCCATTTCTCCAGATTATCAAAAACAATTCCGGCCCTCAAGGTCATAGATTCCGCAGAAGCAAATGCAATATGAGGCGTTGCAATAGTATTTGGTGTCTTCAGCATAGGATGGTCTTTCTTAATCGGGGGCTCTCCTTCAAACACATCAATTCCGGCTCCTCCGACCTTACCCTCTTCCAATGCTGCCGCAAGGGCTTCATAATCCACCACCGGCCCTCTGGCCGCATTAATTAAAATCGCACCCTGCTTCATCATGCCGATTTTCTCTTTATCAATCATATGCCTGGTTTCATCAGTCAGAGGACAATGAAGAGTTACGATATCCGATTTCTGAAGCAGCTCGTCCAAAGACACATAGGATGCCAAATCCTTATTTTCTTCCTTGGGATGCCTGCTGTAGGCAAGTACCTCACAGCCAAATGCCTTAACCAGCTGCGCCACTCTTTTACCGATAGCTCCAAGCCCTACAATTCCGACTGTTTTTCCTTTCAGTTCTCTTCCTACCAGGCCGTCTTTCGTTCCTTCATTACGGCAGCGATCTTCCACCTGTTTTACATTCCGCAGCAATGACAGCATCATGCACAGAGACAGTTCCGCAACCGATTCATTGGAATATCCGGATGCATTGCTGACCGCAACCTTTCTTTCTTTGGCTGCTTCCAAATCCACATGATCCACACCGGTAAACGCCACATCGATATATTTCAGGGAAGGACAGCTGCGGATAACCTTCCCGCTAAGAGGCATGTTGGCGATCATGATGACATCGGCGTCCTTCGCTCTTTCTATCTGGACATCTTCATCCGTATTTTTTTCATAGGCGCAGAACTCATGGCCTTCCGCTTTCAGCTTCTGCGCGAACTGATCCAATTCCTTTTCGGCAATCCCCAAAGATTCTAATAATACTATTTTCATTTTTTTCCTCCTGTTAAATGGTTCCGTCCCAAGTCGAAACCTCTTTATTTTTCTTTTCTTCCTCATCAAACCATCTGGTTGTTACACATTTGCTTTCCGTAAAGAAGCGGTATGCATCCTTGCCCAGGCAATGCAGATCCCCAAAGAAGGAATTTTTATGTCCTGCAAAAGGTACAAATCCGATGGGAACCGGAATTCCCACATTGACTCCTACCATTCCGCCGTCCGTATGCCTTACGAATTCCCTTGCATAATATCCGCTCTGCGTAAAAATAACGGAACCATTGGCATAAGGGTTGCCATTCATCAGGCTGAGGCCTTCTTCAAAGTTTTTGACTCTCTTCACACACAGAACCGGCCCGAAAATTTCTTCCCTGCCGATGCTCATATCTTCCGATACGTGATCAAAAACAGTAGGTCCTATAAAATAACCGTTTTCATAGCCTTTAACCACACAGTCCCGGCCGTCTAAAACAAGGCTTGCGCCTTCCTTTATCCCTTTTTCAATATCCGCCAGTATTTCCTTATAATGCGCTTCATAGGTAATAGGCCCCAGTTTGCTGGTTTTTTCCCATGCAGGTCCTATTTTGATTTCTTTAGCCTGCCGGATAAGCTCTTCCACAAAGGCATCTGCAATATCCTCTTCCACCACACAGCAGCTCAAAGCCATGCAGCGCTGTCCGGCACAGCCAAAAGCGGAATTTATCACACCAGCCACGGTTCTCTCAAGGGGGACATCTTTCATAATCAAAGCATGATTTTTAGCCTGGCAAAGAGCCTGTACTCTCTTTCCGTTTCCTGCCGCCGTTTCATAAATATACTTTCCGACTGCCGTGGAACCAACAAATGTAATCCCTTTAATATCCGGATGTTCCAATAAAACCTTTGTTTCTTCCCTGGAACAGGTCACTACATTCAATACCCCGTCCGGCAGGCCCGCCTCTTTATAAAGTCCTGCGATGCGCAGGGCTGTCATAGGTGTAAGACTGGCTGCCTTCAAAACCATGGTGTTGCCGCAGGCGAGACATACCGGCGTCATCCAGCCAAACGGAATCATTGCCGGGAAATTAACAGGGACAATTCCTGCGAAAACACCCATAGGCTCTCTGTATTGAACCGTATCAAAGCCGCTGGAAGCATCCATCAGGCTGTCTCCCATCATCAGGGATGGTGCCTGGGTGGCGAGTTCGGTCCCTTCCTTGGCCTTCAGCACATCTCCCTCGGCTTCCGACCAGGTCTTTCCATTTTCCCTGGCTACAAGCATGGTCAATTCTTCCATGTGCTCCATCAGCAGTTCCCGGACTCTGTATAAAATCTGTGTCCTTTTCGCTACCGGTGTCGCACTCCAGGACGGGTACGCCGCTTTCGCCGCTTCCACGGCTTCCTTAACCTCCGCTTCGGTACATCTGGGCGCCATCCCTGTCACTTCTCCCGTGCTTGGGTTATGAAGCTCATAATAAACCGTCGTCTGTGATTCTCTGTATTCGCCATTACTAAAAAATTTAAGTTTTTCCATTGCTGCTCCCGTCTGCGCGTATGGCGCACAAGCGATTAAAGATGCACTCCAGTCAAAAAATATAAGTGCTTCCGTCAACCTTATCCTTTATTTTCATGTATGATCGACAATCGGATCTCCGTACTCATTTCTTCGCCGGCATCCAGATGCAGATACATATTTTCTTTATCCGTATCCGCAAAAGAACTGTAAGCGTAATTACAGGGCTCTATGGCGAAGGAATATCCATCCTCCGTATTCTGATACCAGCATCTGATATAAGGGAATACCTGTTTATCCCAGGTTACCCGGAATCCGAACTTTCTGGCTTTATGATACAGAGCGAAATCCCCTGTCTCCGCCTTCATTGTGAAGATCAGATGTCCGTCCTGTCCCGGTTCTCTCATATTCTTCAAATTCCATATCGTCCCGTCCGGCATCGGCACACTGCAGATATTTTTGAGGTACTCTTCCTTTTTTCCTCCCTGTCCGGCATATAGTGAGGACAGAAAAATTTCCTCACCCGGATAGGAGATTTCAACCTGTTCATCCAGGAAGCTGCCGCCGAATGCCGAGTGCTGTGTCCACGTAAAATCAGCCGGTTCACCGCCTTCATTCCGTATCGTTTCCGTTACATTAAGGGTCTCATCTTCCAGTCGGATCTGTTTTTTCATGAACAGAGGAAATTCCGGCAGCTGCACGGACAAATTCACTTCCTCTTCCTTCCGGGTATCTCCGCCGGCAGCTGTCTGCGTCTGATAATCCCAGGGCAGTGTCGCAGCTGTTCCCACAGGAAATTCCTGAAAAACAAGACTGCCGTACCTGCCGTATCCGGGCACCACATCCTGCCATCCTCCCGTACTGTCCTCCGAATAACGGGATAAGGGGTTTGTACGCAGATCCCGATTATCATAACGGGCAAAATTCTCATCCTCCGTATGAAGAAGCTCTGCCTGTTCAGGAAGATAAGTAATCTGGTTAATATCTCCGCCTTTGCCGGCAAGTATCTTAACAGACAGTTTTTCGTTCGATAAAATCAATGTACGGATGCTTCCGCTGCTGCTTTCCTTTATCATTCTCCCTGCACCTCGCCGCATTCCGGTTCCGCCAGACGCTGTACCACCTTAACGCATAATACAGCGCCGCCGTCCGGATATTCTTTATTTCTTCCGTCAAGCCATTTTGCTCTTCCGGTCTTCGCTGTCATTCCCTTTGTGCCTTCCATGCCCTTTTCTGCCGCTGCCGCCGCTTCTCTCCATGCCTGCGCAAAGGATACGTTATCCGCCGACAGCTTCTCAAGCGTTTCCGCAAAGGGAACCAAAGCATCCAGTATGGTTTTATCCCCCACCTTCGCTTTTCCCCTGGCAGCTATGGTATCTGCAATAATAGCAGGAAAACGGACAAGATCCGCTTCCTCAAGCTCCGGTTTCTTTCCCGCCGCCTTTGCCACAGCCAGCATGCTGAAGCTTAACAGCGTACCTAACGTGGAAGGCGCGGCCCTGTTGAATGCAGCCCCGCAGGAAGAAAGCAGTTTTGAAATATCCGTCTCCTGATAAGCATCCAGCACCTCTCTGACTGCCGCCGCACCTTTATCCATGGAAATCCCCATGTCTCCGTCGCCGAGTCTGCTGTCTATTTCTGTCAGTTCTTCTTTTTCTTCCTGCAGAACATCGCAAATACTGTAAAGAGCTTTTTTAACTTTATCTATTCCTATTCCCATATTTTCTCCTTCTGTCCGGCTCTCTGCATCATTTGGTCCCTATACACGGCGGGGCACAATGCCCGGGATTTTTACCGGTATCCGGTACACACTGGTGCTTGCCGTTATATACAGGAAGCAGTTGTCCTCCCCGCCGAAACACAGGTTGCCCGCATTTTCCGGACATTCCAGTATTGCGGCAGGCGTCCCGCTGCTGTCAATCACCCAAATGCCTCCCGGCCCGGTAAGATACACATTTCCTTCCTCATCTACCTTCATACCGTCTGCACACCCGGCTCCATATGCTTCATCCAATTCTGCAAAGGTGCCTATCAAAGAAGCCTCTTCCGCGCTGCGCATCTGGTAAGCCCTGATATACTGTTTATTGGTATCATTCACATACAATATTTTTTCATCCGGAGAAAAGGCAATTCCGTTCGGTCTTTCCATACGATCATCAATCAGGCATATTCTGCTTCCGTCCGGTTTCCCATCTGTTACAGGCACACAGAACACCCCATTAAAATCCAATTCCTGTTCACCGCCCATAGCCACTGAATAAGGATCCGTAAAATATACGGCGCCGTCCTTTTTCACCACAACATCATTGGGGCTGTTGAGCATTTTCCCCTGATACGTTCCGGCTATCACTTCACTTTTTGTCTCTCCCGCAAAGGTTACGGCATGGGAACTGGTTTCGGCGCTTACTATTCTGCCGTCTGCCGCCAGACTCAGTCCCACGGCGCGTCCGCTTTCCTTTCTGTAGAGAGATGTACCTTCCCTTTCCTTAAAGCGGTAAATGGTATTATCCTGGAAGTTTGTAAAATAAAGACATTTTTCAACACTATCCCATACCGGCCCTTCCGTGAAATAGTACCCTCCTGCAATCTTCTCCAGTTCCGCAGTCTGATAGAAGCAGGCATTTGCTTTTTCTGTAAACTTTATAATTCCCATGTCCGTTCTCCTCCCATCGTTTTTGTGATTCAGCTGTTTGGGCCTATATGTAAGGAGAAGCCTCCACAGTAGGCGGGAAGATGGAATCAATCTTTCTCAGCACATCCTCCTGAAGGACAATATCCACGCTCTTCAGCACACTGCTCAAATCCTCAATGCAGGTCGGCGCTACGATTACACTCGTTATCTCAGGCCTGCTGAGCTCCCAGGCAAATGTCACATTGGCTTCCGTCTCTCCCAGCTCTCTGCAGAGTTTGGAATACTGTTCCGCCTGATCTCTATACTTTTCAAACAGCTTCCTGCTTTCCGCATTCATCGGCCTTTTTTCAGGATGAAAGGCATCAATTCCCAAAAGCCCCCGGAATAACGGGCTGAAAATAGTAATACCGATACCCTGATCCTTTACCATCGGCAGAAGCTCCAGCTCCGGGGTCCTAGCCAGCGGCGTATACAAATGCTGCTCATTGACCAGTCCCATAAATCCTCTCCGGCGCGCCGCTTCCTGCGCTTTCATAATCTGCCATGCATCATGATTGCTGGAGCCTACGTAGTCTGCCTTTCCGCTTCTCACCAGCCCCTCAAAGGCCTCCCAGATTTCATCCCAGCCTGTAAGAGGATCCGCTTTATGCATCTGAATCAGCTCCAGATGATCGGTCTGCAGTCTGGTAAGGGATGCTTCCACATGTCTTCTTATTTTATATAAAGACAGTCCTTCCACATTATTGGGGCCATCCAGATCGCTTTTTTCAAAGACTCTTCCCACCTTAGTTCCAAGGACTACTTTTTCTCTCCTGCCATTGCCCTGTTTAAACCAATTGCCTATGATGGTCTCTGTCAGCCCTCTTGTTTCAATCCCTCCATACACATTTGCCGTATCGAAAAAATTAATTCCGCAATCCAGAGCATAATCCATAATCTGGAACGCCCCTTTTTCATCTACAACACCCCAATCCCCTTTTCCCGAGGATTTTCCTGTTCCGAAATTTGCGGTGCCAAGACAAAGCTTACTGACATAAAGGCCGGTTCTTCCCAATCTGCAATATTTCATAGCTGCTCCTATCTGTGCCCGTTGTGCACATCTGTTAATCCTGCAAATGATTTAATAACGAATAAAAGGCGTATATTCCTGCGCTTTTAAATAGGTTTCCATTTCCTCATCCAGCCGCATAATCGATAAAGACAACCCTGCCATTTCCAGAGAAGTGGCGAATTCGCCTACCATCGTTTTTCCTACAGCAATCCCTTTTTCTTCCAGATATTCAGCCACATCCTTATAAAAAATGAATAATTCTTCACGGCTTGTCATACCCAGTCCGTTCACCAGAACAGCGACCCGTTCCCCTTCCGCAATGGAAAGATCTTTTAAAACAGCAGGGCATAATTCCCGTGCCAAATCACGGCTGTTCATCATTCTGACCCGTTTTATCCCCGGCTCCCCATGAATTCCCATGCCGATTTCCATGTCCTGATCGTTTATTTCAAAAATAGGCCGCTCCGCTCCCGGCAGTGTACAGGAAGAAAAAGCAACGCCGTAGCTTGCCGTATTATCCACCGCTTTCCGTGCTATCCGTGTCACTTCCTCCAGACTGGCTCCGCTTTCGGCGCACGCTCCAGCGACTTTATATACAAGACAGATTCCGGCAATCCCTCTTCGCTGGATATACTCTTTTCTGGGCGCGCTCGCAACATCATCCGATACTTTAACGGTTTCCGTACGGATACCTTCCAGCGCCGCCATTTCCGCCGCCATTTCGAAATTCATCCCGTCTCCGAAATAATTACCAAAAAGATAAAGAACCCCGTTTTCGTTTTCAACCGCCCTGGTTGTATTTAAAATAGCCTCACTGGAAGGAGACGTAAAAACATTGCCTACCGCAGCCCCATCGCAGAGTCCTTCTCCCACATAACCCAGGAATACGGGAATATGGCCGTAGCCGCCGCCTGTCACAATGCTTACCTTGCCCTTAGCCTTTCCCGGATGCACAAAAGCCCTGATATCATCACATCCGGCTTCATAAAAGGACGGATAAGCTTTATATATTCCCTTCAGACTCTCATCCACAAAATCGTCGCTGTTATTCATACATTTCTTCATACGCTTCCCCCTTTACTGATACCGGCACCTTTTCCTGTCTGTCAGAAAAATCCGGATTCACTCTTTTTAATATGATGCTCCTGCTGTTCTTTGCTGAGCATGGTGAAGTAAGCCGACCATCCGCCCATACGGACCCGCAGATCTTTGTAATTTTCCGGATGCTTCTGCGCATCCCGCAGAGTCTCGCTGTCCGCCACGCTGATTGTCAGCAGATTGCCTCCCAGCTGCGTGAAAGTATCCATCAGGCCGACCAGCCGCTTTGTTCCTTCTTCTCCCTGCACATATTGCCCTGCCATTCCCAGATCCAACGGCGAGCCCAGCGGCATAACATCCAGATTCATTTTCGAGAAGGACAGAAGCGCTCCCGTAATGCCTTTTGTCATTGCCCCTTTGGAAGGAGAAAAATTACTTGCGACAGGTTCCGCAGCAAGCCGTCCGTCCGCACTGGCTCCCGTCCCGTTGCCGACTGCTATATACCAGGAAAACGTTCCTATGCCCGGCATAAATTTCATTTCCGGGTATTTCCCGTCGATTTCCATCATCAGCTCCGCATAGTCATGGGTGAGACGAACCCCTATTTCATCCGCTTCCTCTTCATTGGCCCCATATTTCGGACAGGAATCCAGCTTATTCCTGAGTTTTTCATTTCCTTCGAAATTATGATCGATGGCATCGGCCAGTTCCGTCATCGTGCAATATTTTTCCTGGAAAACCACTCTGCGGATTGCACACAGAGAATCGATGACATGGCTGATACCTTCGGCAATGGTTCCTCCCAGGATAAACCGGGCGCCCATCTGCGTCATGTCCTTTCCTTTCTCCACAGGCCCCTCCAGAAAAGCGGAAAGAAGCGGGACAGGCGCTACAATAGAACGAAGATGCTGTGTCTCCACCATATGGGCCGCCGCCCCTTCCATAACGATTTTAAAGTTATCCAGCACTCTCTTATACAGAGCCTCAAAATCCGTTATTTCTGAGACATCTCCCTGATCCGGCACTTCCTGTTTTCCGTCAATATGACACCTTCCGTGATTCAGAGCCCATTCCATACATTTCAGAGCATTAAGCTTTATGAAATAAAAATCCGTTTTCCCCGGCAGGATACATTCCCAGCAGCCATTATTCGCGTAATCTCTTGCATCCTCCAGATCCACTCCAAACTTCTGATATCCTTTTATAACGGTTTCATCATTATATAAGGCAGGAAGCCCGCCTCCGGTTTTCAGGGTAATGGCCGTCTGGCGTTTCAGATAATCCGGTGTCTGCCCGCTCAGTCTGACCGATAAAACAGGATTTGTCATTCTCATACGCCGGAAGGATTCCAGCATCATCACCGTCATCAGATTGGTGGCATCTTCCCCTGTTTCCGGGATGCATCCCCCAATCATCACGTTCTGGTTCCAGTGATTGATGGCGTCAATGGTATCCCTGACGTTGTATCTCTGCTGTCCGATGTCATAGAGCTTACGTTCTTCCCATTTCTTTTCCTGCTTCTGCTGTTCCATTTCAAGATCCATCATTTCTGCAGCCACTTCATTGTCCTGGGAACGCTCATTGAATTTCAGCATATACAAATCGGTTAATTCCTGGGCTTCCTCCACAGTGAGCCTGTTTTCTTTCAGATCCTTTTCCAGATAGGGATACAGATACTGATCCGGACGTCCCAGCGCCAGGTAATTATCCGTCAGCTGCAGCGCCAAATGCAGAAGCCAGGCCGACTGGCACGCTTCAAAGAAAGAAGAGGCAGGATATCTGGGCACTCTGCCAAGCGCAGCCGCAGTCCTCAGCAGTTCCTGTCTGCGCACGGGATCCTCCTCCGCCTCACTTTTGGCAAGCAGCATATCCACATGACGGGAAGCATAAATCTCCAGACCTTCCAGCGAAATCAGCACAGCCTGTAAAAAAGCCCGTGCGGTTTCATCCTCTGCCGTCTTCAGCTGTTCTGCTGCCATTTTTCTTATTCCGTCAGTCCCCAGCTTCAGCAGCCTTTTATAATCAGGTGAAATATGGCCGAACATGGAGTAAATACCAAAACCATATTTTTCTCCTTCCTTTTGTTCCTCCGGATACGCGAATTCAGGAAGGGCATATGTATTGACAATTCTTTCCTCACGCAGCGTAAAGCATCCCGCAAAGACCTGTTTATCCCAGATACCCACCGGCGCACAGGATAATTTCGCGCGTTCTGCCATCGCTTTCCTTATGATTACGGGAAGCTTTCCCGTTTTTTCATTCAAGACAGACGGCGGATCCGGTGCTTTTTCATTTTTAACAAGCATATTTTCCCTTGTCGCATCAATCAGCCAGGAAACTCTCTGTGAGGGCTTGCTTTCAACGATTCTGCGAGAATACTGTTCGATATCAAAAGTTTTCATTCCCATTTCCTTCCTTACTGTGCCAAATGAAATCATTTCATGATTGTTGCTTCTATTTCCCGCGGCGCAGCTTTACAAAGCTCTTCAGCCCATGCCGTATTTCTTCCCTTATCCCCAATCTCATAATTTCTGCCGCACCATTCATATTTGGCTCCGGCACTTTGGTTATAGGGAAGCAGGTGAATCTGCCTGATTTCCAGTCTCTGAGCTGTTTTATAAGCTTCTTTTATATTTTCCATGGTGTCTGTTATGTAGGGAATCAACGGAATACGCAGTACAATCCTGTCCGTTTTTTCTCTCAGCGCCTCCAGATTTTCCCTGACCGTATTCAGGTTTCCTCCTGTATACTTCTCAAACATCGCAGGATCCGCCAGTTTAAAATCATAATAAAAGGTATCCGTATAATCAGCCAGGGCCAGCAGGTCTTCCTTTTTGCCGCAGCCGGAGGTTTCTACAATTGTATGGATGCCTTCTGCCTTCATACGCATCAGCAGCTGCTTTGTAAAGACCGGCTGAAGCAAACATTCTCCGCCGCTTATTGTCACACCGCCGCCGCTGTTCTTATAAAAGAGCTTATCCTGAATCAGTTCTGCCGCCGCTTCTGTTACACTCATCTGCATTCCGGAAACAAACAGCGCACCCGTCGGACAGCTTTCCACACAGCGCCTGCACCCACGGCAGTTTTCCCTCCGGTATTCCCGGTTTCCTTCCTCATCCAGAATCTGTCCGTAATTCTCGCAGGCAGCTGCACACAGCCCACATTTCACGCACCTGTTTTGTGCAAACAGAATCTGAGGCTCTCTCAGCTGAGATTCCGGCGAATGGCACCAGAGACATGTAAGCGGGCAGCCCTTCAGGAACAGACAGGTTCTGATCCCGGGGCCGTCATGAACAGCAAAATGGTCAATATCCATTACAATTCCAGTTTCCATTTTTCCTCACACACCGATAAGTTTACCGATTACTTCACTGCTGGTTTTATTCAGTACATCTATTTCTTCCTGTGTCAGCTCTATATCCACGCTGTGGATATTTTCCACAAAATGACGGGGGTTCTGTGTTCCTATGATTGCGGAGCTCATACCTCTCTGTGCAAGCACCCAGGCTGCCGCTATCTGGGAAATCGTGCCGTTATGTGCCTGGGCAACCGCCTTCAGGCTGTTCATCAGCGGTTTCTCCGTTTCCAGGTTCTCAGGGAAAAATAAAGGTTTTTCATTTCTGAAATCCTCTGCATCCAGTTTCACCCCATTAAAATGGAATACTCCGGAAAGGATTCCCTTCGCAATAGAATTATAGCTGAGAACACTGATTTGATTATCTGCACAATAGGAAAGCAGTCCATCCTCAATCTTTCTCTGGAGAAGGTTATATTCCGGCTGAAGGGCGTCTATGTGGGTTATTTCCATCGCTTCCTTCAATTGCTCCAGGCTGAAATTAGAAACGCCGATTGCCCGTATCTTACCTTCTTCTTTTAATTTAATAAATTCACCGAGGGTTTCCGAAATGGGTATCCCGGCATTGGGCCAATGAACATACAGCAAATCAATATAATCCGTCTGCAGTCTCTTCAGGCTTCCTTCCGCCGCTTTTCTCACATCAGCAGCCCTCAGATTATCAGGAAGCACCTTGGTCGCTATCACACAGTCTTTTCTTCTGTCCTTCAATGCTTCTCCCACAATCAGCTCTGAAGCGCCGGCTCCGTAGCCTTCCGCCGTATCAAATGTGGTGATTCCATTTTCCAAAGCGGTTTTTAAAAGGGCGCTGTTGGACTCCTTATCCAAAGTTTTCCACCGTCCGCCTCCCAGCTCCATACATCCATGAGTCACTCTGGATATGGAAATATCCGTTTTTCCCAGTTTACAATATTTCATGCTCTCTGCTCCTTTTCAAAAGGGATCCCCTGCCTCAGCAGGGTTTCCCTGACTATGTCTTATAACTATACGGTAATAACCCCGCGTTCCAGCATGCTGTTTACACTTTCCTCCACTGCCTGAAGGATGGTATAACGGGGATTATAGTTTATCAGTCTCTTGCCTTTTTCAATACTATAATTATCGCTGTGTGTTACATGAGACCATGTACTGTTGATAAAGCTGTCAACAGCCGTATGTTCACACCATTCTTTCCAGGGAAGGAATGAGATATCGGGCTGTTTTCCAAACCATGCATACATAGCTTCCGCAAATCCAAGCAGCGTCATGGCATGAGGCGCAACCGCATGGAAGCTTTCGCCAAGAGCCTGGCCTCTGTAGCAGATTGCATTCATAAACACCTGTGCCACGTCATCGGCATGAACATGATGTACGGTTTCCATTCCCATATTGGGAAGGACAATGCCTTCTCCTCTGCCGATCTTCTGGAAAACAAGAGGATCCAGATTTCCGGTAGGGTTAATGCAGTTCCAGCCGGGTCCGGTAATATGGCCGGGCATTACAACCGTTTCCGGAAAACCGTCTTTTCTGTATTGCTCATGAAGATAGGCTTCACTTTTTGCTTTGTTGATTCCGTAATCTTCCAGCGGATGTCTGGGAAGATCCTCCGGAGCAGGAACGATTGTCGCATGTCCGTGCGCCCAAATGGATGCACAGAATAAATAATGAGAAAGATTGGTTCCCTTCAGGGCTTCCACCATCTGATAGGTGCTTTCCGCCTTAAAAGTAATCAGATCGATTACCACATCCGCATTCATTGCAGCAATCTTTTTGCCGAACGTACCGTCTTTCTCTTCCTCTTCTCTGTCAAGGATGACATTTTCCACTTCATCCCATGCGTGGCTGGGCAAATAAGGCTTACTCTGTCCTCTTGTCACACTTACCACCTGATAACCCGCTTTTACAAGCCTGGGAACCAAATATGTTCCGATGTGTCCGCATCCTCCGATAACTACTGCTTTCATAATCTCCGCTCTCCTTCACCTGTTTATTCTGTATAGAGTATCTAAAATACCTGGTTATCCCTGCGGCTTCCCTACAGTATGATTAACCTTGACTTAACTATACAAAATTAACCCTTTTGAGCAAACAGACCATGTTACAAATTTCCCTTCCTTTTTTGTATTGCAGATACAAAGAATAAATCGGCAGACAAAAGAAAAACCTCTGACTTCTTATCAGAGGTTTCCATGCCCTATTTGATTAATAATACTGTAACATCATTTACATTGGTTCCCGTAGGTCCCGTCATTATCAGACCGTTAACCTCCTGCAGGGCGCAGTATGCGTCATTGTCTTCCAGGTACTCCCTGATGTTCATCCCCTTATCCTCAAGCGCTTTTACGGTATAGCCGTCCACGATTCCTCCGGCAGCATCCGTAGGGCCGTCCGTACCATCGGAAGCCAGGGAAAACAGAACCGTCTTCTCCATCCCCTGTATCCCTTCCGCCGCCTGGAGGGCGATTTCCTGATTTCTCCCTCCCAGCCCGTTTCCGGTCACCTTAACTACGGTTTCCCCTCCTACAATCACTGCACATGGCAGCTCCAGCTTCCAGGGATTATCCTCTCGGATCGCCTTTGCTGTCCGTGCAAACCACTGCCCCAGGCTCTTTGCTTCACAATCCGCATTTGTAGAGAATATATACGGCTTATATCCCAGTTCCCTGACATGCTCCGCCGCAGAGCTGCATAGTTCCTCTACATTTCCTTTCACAATATTCGTGATATTGGAAACCAGAGTTTCCTCCGACTTTTCCAGGACGCGGATTACCTTATCTTCCACATCCAAATGATACTTTTCAATAACTTCCATCACTTCCGGCGCATCGGTTGCATCCGGATACGTCATTCCTGATGCAATCATTTCAGGATGGTTTCCCACCACATCCGAAAGAATAATAGCATATCCTGTGGCTGGCTGAAGATGTTTTGCCAGTTTTCCGCCCTTAATCGCGGAAAGATGCTTGCGTACCGTATTGATTTCCACAATATTGGCTCCGCATTTCAGCAGGATTTCCGTCACCCGTGTCACCTCCGGAAGAGTAAGGCCGGCAGCCGGCATCTCCACTAAGGCTGAGCCTCCTCCCGACAAAAGCAGGAGAACCTCTTCGTTTTCGGTCACCCGATCCGCCAGTTCAAGCACTTTTCCGGCTGCGAGCATCGAATTATCATCCGGGAACGGATGAGCCGTTTCCATAATCTGAAATCCCTCAATATTCCCCTTCGAATGCCCGTATTTGGTAACCACAATACCTTCCACAATGCGGGAGCCCAGCAGCCGGGCGGCTTCATCCGCCATTCCCCATGCCGCCTTCCCTATCGCAATGACATAAACAGGTTTGGTTAAGGCAATCTCCTCCAAAACCTCCCGCACTGCCTTCATCGGCAGCACATCTTCAATTGTTTTCTGAATAACAGTTTCCGCATCCCGGCGCATAGCCTCTACTTCATAGATGCCAGAATCATCTCCTGCTCTTCTAATTGTTCCAGCCTGATACATTTCCATTCCCCTTCCTGGTATATGGGAAGCTTCTTTCCGGATACCAGCGAAACAGCTTCCTCCTCCATCGGATATGATGTAATTTTTATTATGACAGGCCCTGTAGGCAGATTATCTGTTACACTTCCCACCGGACCATCGCAGCCGCACAGATTCACCAGATGGAGAATTAACTTTTTCCCCTGAACATACGCATCGCACTGAATATGCCCTTTTCCTTCAACACTTACCGGGAATCGGTTCTTTGCCGTATAGCGCACCGCATTTTCCAGCAGTTTCCCCATATCCGGAAGATAAAAACGGGCATAGCAGCGATCCACATCCGCCGGCATATATACCACCCTGGCCCCGTTTTCCAATTCCCCTGCAAAAATGGTTCCCAGGTCTTCCCTCTCTTCCCGTATCCAGGAAAACTCCGGGGGATAAATAGGGAATGCCGGAATCAAATGGAAAATAGCTTCCAGCGGCCCGCTGCTTGCTGTCTCCACTACGGATCCTCCAAAAGGCAGAATCGAAGTATCCTCCAGACCTTCCAGAAGAGGATTAAACGTATCGTTGCCCTTCAGATAATTATGGGTCTCATGATTCATCCAGTCATCTTTGCTGTCACCGCATACCCCTGTAACAGAGCCGCTTTTGCTGAGTCCGAGAAATTCCCAGAGCAAACACTCCTCCTGGGCTCTTTCTTCTCCTTCTTCATCCATCCGTCCGGTCATACCGGTCATGACAAGGCCTTTGCCGGACTGAAGGAACCGGATAACCTGCTCTTCCTGCTCCCATGACAAAACAGCCACGTTCGGCAGAATAATGGTTTCCAGCCGATTTCCATATTTTTCTATATCATCCGCATGAACCGGCACGAAAGGAATCCCCGCTTTTGAAAGTGACCGTGCAAATCCGGCAAACGGATAGCCGCAGACCTCTTTTCCATGCCCTCTGCCATAATAGACCGCGCTTTCCTGATTCCATACAAGTCCTACACAGGCACAGTTTACCCTGTCATGAAGATATGGCTCCTGCTTTTTAAACCACCGGAACAAATCATCGGAAATCCGGAACTTTCTCCGATCCTGTGTCCCTCCGCCCACAAAATGATACCAGGGCATGATACCTCCGCTTATACCGGTGAGCATCCAGTTGCGCACTTCCTGTCTTGGCGCCGCACTCAGCCGGAAGGTACGCAGGCCTTTATAATAATGCGCCATGCTTTCCGCAACAAGTATATTTTCTGAAGAAGCCAGACGCAGAAGATTTCCGTTCACTGAATTCTGTTCAAATCCGTCAATGGGATCTCTGCTCTGCTGATCACTGAAAACGAAATCCGAATCCTTTACCAACGCTTTGATATCATAAAAACGTTCGCCTGTATCAAACGGATCCGCCGTCAGCATCCCAAACCACCGGCAGTCTTCTCCTCCTGCCTTCCTTGTAACTTTATTAAAGAAATGCCAGTTCCGGATCCTCAGCTGATAGTTCCAGCGCACCCACTTCCGGTAAACCGGATCTTCCCAGTCTTCTTTTTCCGGCAGCTCCATCCGGTACTCTTCCCGGAACTTTTTCCGGCAGTTTTCACAATAACAGATATCTGTCCGCTTCATACCCGCCCAGCTGTTGTCTGCAAAACCGTCAGGATGATAGTTCTCAATGATCTCCTGAAAAACCTGAGGGAGGAATTCCTGATAGTAGCCGCCGTTCACACAGGCAACATATCTTCCCTGAGACAGATACGGATTTCCTTCTTTATCCCTGCAGTACCATTCCGGGTTTGAAGAATACAGAGTCTCCGTTGTGGCGTTAATATCCATACGCGCCACCACAGCAAGCCCTGCCTGTCTGGCCGCATCCTTCCAGAGACCGAAATAGTCCTTATCTCCCAGATATTTTGCCTTATACTGCGCCGTGAACCTGCTCTTATAATAGCTTACGATTCCGCCGCAATTAATAATGACCCCTTCCACCCCTGTTTTTTTCCAATAATCAATCCAGAAATCCAAATCACATTTTTCGGGATCATCCTCCGTCAAATTGGTCTGCCCCCATAAAAAGGTACGTTTATACCATGGAGCCTTATCCTGCATATCGTCCATTTCTTTCCTCCCGCTGTCAAAGTCCTTTGCGTGTAAATGACAGTACCTTTTCATCCTGCAGATAATGTCCTTTTATCCGCAGCTGTCCGCTGTCCTTATTTCCGAGAATCTTTACTCTCTTTTCTTCTCCGGGCATCAAATCAAAATAATTATCCGAAAAAAGCCAGCCGAATTCATCTTCTCCGCTCTGTCCTTTGATCTCCACGCAGCGTATAAACGCATCTGTCTTCAGCACCAGATAATTTCCATCCAGCCTGACATCAAGGTTTGCTTCCTTGTAGCGCAGATGTCTCTCTATATCTACATAGTCTACACCAGAACAGCATACATCACCATTTTTTTCCACAAATTTTGCGTATAATAAACAGTCCTTCGGGAAAAACCGGTATTCCGCCAAATCAAAGACCATATCCGACCCGCCCTGCCCGATACGAATATCCACCTGGTTTTCCCGGAGATTTCTTTCTTCCCCTAAATGATAAATAGAAACCGTGACCGTTCCTTCCACATCCCTGTCCGAATCGTTTACCAGCCAGAGGCGGATGCTCTCTCCTTTTTCAAAGCTGAGTAGTACGGGCTGAAAAAGCCTGACCAGGGAGTAATAAGGAATATATCCTTCCTGGAAAAAATCAATGGATGCACAGTATACCTTCGGCCAGGTATCCAGAAGCTTACAGGAAAAATACCCTTTGCTTCTCCTGCTTTCACCCGGCTGTCTGCTCCCTCTGCGGATCTGCTCCCCGTATCTTCTGATTTCCTGTCCATAAGCAGCTCCGAACCGGTATATCATATCCTCCGGCCCCTGCGGTTCATAAAACTCCCAGTACGGTCCGCTCTTCCGCTGTCCGTTTGCATTGCGGTGGCTTCTCTGCAGCCAGTTTTCCGGCATACAGTCAGGGCTTTCATAGGTACTCAGCAGCCCCTGTTTTGCTGCCGCTTCCCAGCCTGATACTTTTTCATCCTCCGGCCAAATCGAGCCTTTGATTATTTTTTTCAGGCTGTGCATTACCGGCGGCGCCGTCCGTATATGTTCGCTGATAAACTGCGGATAATCCTGATAAGGATACTGCCATACACAATCATAGGTATGATAATCTCCTGTCCTGGGATCATTCGCCCACTCTCCGCCCCAGGGTGAATTCGGATGGTAATACCTTCCCGGATCCAATTCTTCCACTACCTGCGGGAATACCTTCAGGGGGATATCCTTTCCGAAGGGTTCTTTTCCGGCAAATTCCGCTCCCATTATGGTCTCGTTTCCTCCGCACCACATCAGGAGGGATGGCCTGTGCATCAGCCGCTTAACCAGCGCCGCCGCCTCTTTCCGGCATTCGTCCGCAATCCGTTCCGTATCCGGATACGCCCCGTGTCCGAGGAAAAATTCCTGCCATATAAGGATTCCTCTCCGATCCGCCTCTTCATAAAATTCATCCGGCTGCGGGATTCCTTCGCCCCAAATCCGCAGGGTATTCATATTAGCATTTTCCGCCATATCAAACAGCCGCATTGCCCTGTCCCTGCAGTAGCAGTGCGTATACCCCTGAAGAGGATCCATACTGCCGCCCCAGAGGCGGACACGTTTTCCATTGATAATAAATTCCAGAGGAGAAGGCATTTCCACTTTTTTAAAACCAATCTGCCTTTCCCATTTATCCACGATGTTTCCCCGTTGGGCCGCTATGATTTCCAAACGATAGCGGAAGGGTTTTCCAAAGCCCCTGGGATACCACAGACTGGGCTGCGCAACAGTAAAGCTGCTTTCTATGCTCCATTCTGCCCCGGGCTCCTGTCCTTCTTCCAATGCCCCTTCCTGAACAAGCTCCCGCCCTGCATATAGCTTATAGGATAATGCGGTATTACCGCCTTCTCCCTTTATGATAAGCCTCACTTTACCGTCATTCGCTTCATCAACCGTAACTTTTGCAAGCACTTCCTCAATCCTTACTTCGCCCCATGTTTTTACATGTACTTTTCCGTAGACGCCAATCGGTGAAAAATAAGGAATGGCTCCCTGGTAATTGCTTCCCCCGTCGGGAACCTCCGGCGGAAAATCATGGATAGGTTTTCGGATCACCTTGCATTTCTGGACAGCTCCGTCCCATTCAGGATTCCATTTCTCCCTTTCAAGGAAATCGGAAACCCGGTGAAAATGAATGAGCAGGATATTTTCCTTCTGCAGTGACCCACTGACTTTTACCTCCTGAGGGAGATAAAAATTATCATGCTCTCCCACCAGTTTCCCATTCAGATAAATATCCGCATAGGTATCAAGCCCTTCAAACAAAAGGCCTGCGCCTGACGCTTCGTCTTCACAGCGGAAATAACAGCGGTACAGCCAGTCATACTCTCCGACCCACAATACATTTTCACACCAGCCAAGCCTGTATTCCTCATCAAGAAAACCATTGTCATATAAAATATCATGTACCTGGGCAGGCATAGACTTCACCTGTATCCAGTCTTCTTTTTCCTGTCCAAAGGCAGCTGCATCTATTTTTTCCCGGGGATCAATCCTCTTCAGCTCCCAGCCATCCGAAAGCACTCTGTCTGTATTCATATCTTTTCCCTGTCTTTCCAAGCAAACGGGACATTTCCTCCCTCTGATCAGGGAAGGGAAATATCCTGTTTTCTCAATATTTCCTGAAGCTTCTTATAATCTATATCAGCCGGTTTTACCCTGTCCTGTACGGCCAACACCGCCGCGGCGCCTGCCGCCTGGCCCATCATCATGCACAGGGAAATCGCCCTTATGCCGCTTTCCGCCACATGATCCGCGCTGATGCACCTGCCTGCCAGCAGCAGATTATTGATGCCTGCCGGCACCAGAGCCCGGTATGGCACCTGAAAGGTACGTTCATCCACAATCGGTTCAAAAATATGCCCGTCGTAGCCTTTCCCTTCCACTTTTCCGTCTCCGCTGCTTGTTCCGTCCGGAGGGAGCATATCATAAAATCTGGGAAATACGGCAATGGCATCATCAAACTGCCTGTCGGACTCCATATCCTCTATTGTCAGATAATATTCACCCCGGATTCTTCTGCTGTCACGGAAGCCTATTTCCGGAGCAATGGAAGTAATTTCAATATCTCTTAACTCATGGAATTGATTTTTCAGATAATGGTAAATTTCAAGGATATATTCACGGCACTCCATCTCTCCTCTTGTAAGCCCCTCGATATCGGTAGGATCGATTCCATGGGCGCAGGAATAATTCACGTAACTGATCTGCCCTGCCTTCGTAAGCCTTCCAAAAGGGATATCCTGTTTGGAGCAGGCAAGCCCTGTTCTGCCTTCTTTGGATTCCTTTGTGAAGATATTGCTGATTTCAGACAGCCGTTCCCCTTTCATCTCCTCCGTATGCGCTCCTGTCACCCGGAAATTCACCGTCCCCGGCTGGCACATTCCATCTTTTTCCCTTCCCTGTTCGAAAGGCAGCCCTGCGCCGAAAGCCACGTCTCCATCGCCTGTGGCATCGATTATGATCTCCGCGCTAACTGCTTCCGGCCCCTGTTTGGTCTGAATAATTACAGCCTCTATTTGATTGCGCCGGGTGATCACTTCATTGACAAAGGAATGAAGAAGAACCTCCACCTTATTTTCCTTCATAAACTTATCCAGGAAAATTTTCAGATACTCACTGTGGAAAGCCATTTTATTTTTTTCACGGATATTGTCATTCCCATATATTTCATAGCATTTCTGTTCAATTTCTTTATACAGCCCTTCTGAATGGAAAGGGGTTCCCTTCAGAAAATGATTGCAGTTTTCCACATAACAGGCCGTGATATTTCCTCCCAGAAAACCTCTCTTTTCCAGAAGAAGTACCTTTTTCCCAAGCCTTGCTGCGCTGATCGCCGCCCCTATGCCTGCCGGGCCGCCTCCAACCACTAAAATATCCGCTTTTCTTTTAATCTCCAATTCCATCTGCGGTCTTATTACCTTCACAGTTCTATTCTCCCTTTTCCCTTCTGCTTTGCCGCCGGTTACTGTTTGACTCCGCTTAACGCAATACTCTGGACTATGTATTTCTGCAGGAACAGAAAGAGTATGGTAAGAGGGATAGCGCTGACTACCGCAACTGCCATTCTCGGGCCGTAATATACCATATCCTGCTGCGCGTTAAACATGGCAACACCCACAGAAATCACCTGCTTCTGGCTGGAACGCAGTACAATTAAAGGCCAAAGATAAGAATTCCAGTTTGCCAGGACCTGCAGTATCGACAAAGTAGCGATCAAAGGCTTGGAAAGAGGGATTATTATCTGAAGGAAGATCCTCCATTCCCCTGCGCCGTCAATGTAGGCAGACTCTCTCAGAGAATCCGGTATCGCCTCAATATTCTGTCTGGAAAAAAATACGCCGTATACATAAGCAAAACTTCCGAATATCAACGGTTTATATGTATCCAGCATCCCCCAGTTCTTATACTGGATATAAAGAGGAATCATTCTGGATTCAAAAGGGATCATCATAACCGCAAGCATGAAAATAAACCAGAAATTCTTAAACATGAATTTCCCTTTTGCAAATGCATAACCGCACATCATGGCAAAAAAGACAGAGATTACCGTATTGGTCACCGTAAGGAACAATGTATTGGCATAATACCGTACCAGCGGAATCGTATTCCATGCCGCCTGATAATTAAAGAGTGACGGCTCATGAGGTATCAGGGAAAATGCCGGCAGGTTCGTGAGAGCCCTTCTGTCAAAGGACAGGGAAATACACCAGAACAAAGGGGTCAGAATCAATAGAAGGGCAATAAGCAGTAATGCTGCCACTATATATTTCGTTATTTTCTTTTTTTTCATATGCTTCCTCGATTCCATTTCAAATAGATATCATCAGATACAAAAGTCTCTGCATCAGTCATTATTTTTCTTGAAAAATCCTGTCATTTTAAGATTTACCATCGTAATCGCAAAAGTGAGGACAAATAAAATCATGGCGCCTGCACTGGCCATGCCATATTGCGGATATTCAAAGCTGTATTGGTAAATATACATAAGCAGCGTCTGAAGGGAACCGCCGGGTCTTCCTGTAGCGGAGTTCCCGCCGATAATAAACAAATCCGTAAAACGGGAAAGTCCGTTGATAATCGTTGTAATAAACAAAAAGGCAAAACATGTTTTCATATTGGGAATGGTAATATAAAACCATCTTTTCAGACTGTTGGCGCCGTCTACTTCGGCCGCCTCATAGATTTCCGTGGGAATCGACTGCATGCTTGCCAGATTAATCAGCATCGCATATCCCGTATTCTGCCATACATTAAGAATAGTCGCCCCAAAACGGGAATAACGGGCATCCGACAGCCATCCTATCGTCACCTTATGTCCTGTAAGGAAAGAAAGGAGATCATTGAGCAGGCCTCCGTTTTCCTTCAGCACCACCTGGAATATCAATACGACACTGACACCGGTAATAATATTGGGAAGATAATAAGACACCCGGAAAAAGCTCTGCAGTTTTCCCCTTCCAAGCCCGTTAATGAGCGATGCCAGAATAAAACCTATCGGAATCTGAAGCAGGCTCAGCAGTGCGAGAATAAAGGTATTTCCCAGAGACTGTATAAATGCTTTATTTCCCATCAGAACCTTATAGTTGGTAATCCCGTCGAATTCTCCCCCGAAGGACAATATCCTGGTGTTGTAAAAACTATATTTAATTGTTGTCAGCATGGGAATATAAGTAAGCAGTACAAGGGCTATAATGCTGACTATGAGAAATGAATACCACTGCATTTCTCTTTTCAACCTCAATTTAAAGGTTTTTTTATCTTTCATTTAATGCTCCCCTCCGCGCTGTCTGTATGCGCATTTTTGATTCTTAGAGGAAAAAGGAGGGATCCATGAGTCTCCCTCCTTTTTGATTACCAAAGCCTGACTGAAATACTGTCTGATTAATTCAGTGACTTAAGATATCCGTCTACAGTACCCTGAATATCCTTTGTAACTTCTGCTGATGTTGCGTTGCCTTTAAGCAGCTGATCAAATTCCGTTACAATATCACTCTGGAAGGTACCGAACCATGTGCTGTCATACCAAACAGATGCTGATGAATTATATCCCTCCGGGCTTGTGCTGATAACTTCTGTGATAGCATCCGCATAATCCGCAGGCATTACATCATAAAGCAGGCTGCCGGCTTCTACATTAGCGGGAATAGAATTGGTATCAATTAACCACTGCTGTACTTCCGGATCTGTTACCAGGAATTTCAGGAACTTCCATGCCAGATCTTTCTGCTCCGTATCTTTATAGATACAGATATTCAGGTCACCTACATTACTGCAGGTAATTCCTTTATGAGCGCCTTCCTGAATCTTGGGAAGGGGAAGGAACATGAAACGCTCCTCCAGGCCTGCTGCCTTGATTGTATTGTAAACATTGTAAACATCTTCTGCCCAAATCATTGCCAGATTATGATCCTCTGTATAAGCATTTGCCAAATCCAGACCTTCCAGATAATCAGGGCTGCTGTATTTGCCCAGTTCTGCAAGATAATCAAAAACTTCCTGGGTTTTAGGGGTATCAAAATTTACCTTTGTTTCACTCAGCTTAGGGCTGAATTCAAAAATCTCATTATCCATGCCGCGGCCGATCAATATGTAATTCTTATAAGCATCAGAAGCTTTCACCATGCTGATACCATATGTCTCTTTTCCGGTTACCGGATCCGTTCCCGTACAGCTTTCCGCAATCTTCGTCATATCTTCAAGTGACCATGAGGAATCAGGAAGCTCTACACCATAATTTTTAAGAATTTCCTTGTCGATTACGCAGACAACAGGATTCAGTGTGTAAGAAAGGCCGTAAGGTCTTACTTCAGTCATATTATCCGGATTTCTTCTGTAAGGATAAAAGGTAAGAGCATTTTTTACCTCCGGATCCTTTTCCAGATATTCCGTTAAGTCAAGGCTGTAATCCGCGTTTCCGTTTCCATGAATCAGGATATCATAATCGCCTGACAAAGCCGCTGTCTGAATAGCTGCCTTCCAGTTATCCCACGGGATTGGCTCAATTTCCAATGTAACATTGGGATAAAGTTCATTCCAGCGTTTAATAAGCTCGCTGTAGCCCGGACGTGTAACTCCTGTAATCATATCTGTGGTTCCGTTTTCCCCGACCGCTGCAAAAAGCCCCGGGCCATACATCCTCAGAGTACCGCTCTCTTCACTCACCACCTGTGAATCACCCTGAGCGGCTTCACTCCCCGCTTCCGCCGATTCACCAGCCGGTTCAGATACCGCCGGTTCTGCAGGCGCCGGTGCGCTGGTATCGCTGCTGGATCCGCATCCTGCAATACTTCCTGCTACCATGGCTGTACATGCCAGCAATGCCATCAGTTTTTTCATTTTTCCCATTAAAAATACCTCCCTGTTCTTTATAATAGTGACTACCATCTTCAGCTTTATTGTCCCGCTGAATCATGAGTTTATTATATCGGACCAGGAAGGTATTGAAATCAGCCTGCGCACCAAAATTCCCGACGGTTATTTGTTTCCTCAACACAAATCTATTTTCGTATCAAATAGTAGTAAAAACACTCCATAAATTCTCTTTCCGTATTATTTACCAGAGGATTCATATTTAATACCTCTCTTATTTTATCAAGCCTGTATACAAGGGTGTTTTTGTGGATATGAAGCATATTCCCCGCCTTTGCCAGATTATAATCCTTCTCTATCAGAGCTTCTATTGTCTCTGTATAGTTATCTGTAAATTTTTTCCCCAGTTCTTTCTTCAGCATATAGAATATGGCATTAAACTCGGATACCGGAACCCTGGATTCCATATAACGGATCATATAATCATAAAAATAAAAGCTTCCGTTCTCGCTGTTCCCCATATTTTTCTGCATCCACATACAATCCAGATAAGCCTGACGATAATACATGATATCATTTTGTATGGGCCCCACGTAAATGTTATAAATCAAATGACGTGCCCTGATATATTGAAGAAGAGGGGACAGGTATTCACCGACCAGATATTTGTAGTCCTGCATGACGTTTCTAATATCACAGTCAATTCCCTTAAAAAGAAAAATAAAGTCTTCTTTTGTAGTATCTCCAATATCCTGTCGGGAACGGAATTTATTCCCATCCAGAATTTCTTTTACCTTTGTCATATAAGCCTCTGAATTTTCTATCTGGATTAAAATCGGAATACGTAAAATTTCTTCATCCAGATTCAGCGCTTTAAAATATTTACTCAGATCTTCTCTTTCAAAGTTATCATTATAAAATATGAGATGCATGAGCTGTTCCCTCAAATTATATTTTTTCATACTCTCATACTTATACATTTCATATTCCATCATAACTTCCACGGACATCTTTATTATTTTCGCAACAGATAAAACCATATCCGGACTGCCCGTAACACCAACTACGCCAACCTTTTTTTTGTTGGTATAAATAGCCATATTCACACCTGCCTTTACGCCGGTTTCCGGATTATCCATATCTACCATCACCGTATCATTTGTACCATTAATAATATCGAACGCCACTTCATGAAAAGAACCGATACGTTCTTTCATCCGACTTGCCACAAGAATTCCGTTCTCGTCCATAATATTTACATTATAATCCGTAAAATTGGATATCCGTTCAATCAGCTTTCCTGCCAAAACACTGTCCATTATATTGTCCTCCATCACTTTTACTACTTTTCTGTAGTTTTACGATCATATTCTGACTTCACCTTTCTGTCAAATCAAGAAAAAGCTGACGTAGTTTTCCGTCAGCCTCTCTAAACTCTGCTTTTCCATTGCCAGTAATACGTTCAGTACGGCCTGTTCATTAACATTCACATTAGTTCCCGTTGCATCGGTTCTGATTAAACCGCCTGCTTTTTCCAACGCATGGTATGAATCATAATTTTTCAGAATCTCCTCACAGCTGATTCCCATAGCCTCCAATTCATTCACTGTCTTCCATCTACAATTCCTCCCGCCGCGTCCGTGAGACCGTCCGTACCATCCGAACTGATGGAAAAATAACTACATTTTACAAATCTCGTATTCCACGTGCCGCACTCAATGCTATTTCCTGGTTTCTTCCGCCTTTTACATCCGACAATCTTTTTCTTATGGTTTTAATCTCGGTAATATTGGCACCGCTGTTCATACATTGCCGTGTAACCTCCTGAATATCTTCCGATGTAATTCCCGGTACTGGTTTTTCAAAGAGTGCGGAACTTCCTCCCTATAAAAGAAAGACTATGTTATCCTCTTCCATAAGCCCCTTTACCATATTAATTACTTTGGGGATATCCGTTATCGAATTATCATCAGGTATTGTACGTCCCGCCTCAATTATCTCAAAATGGTCAAATCCTTCTGTGCACACCCGTATCTTGTCAAAATAATATCTTTCTTTATATAAGCATCCAATATTTTCTTGCAGGTATAAGCCATTTTCCATGCTGCTTTTCCCACTGCTACAATATATACGTTATCCATACATTCTCTGCCATTAAACACGGTACAAACCACTTTGTCCGATAATACTTCATTGATCGCATTCCGGATAATTATTTCAGCATCCTTGTATTCTGTCTTCATTTTCTATTCATACCCCCTGCTTTCCTATACCTGTTTAATGTAAAGACTTACCTATTATATCTTCTCATTATCATTATATCGTTAATATTATCTTTTTTCTCATTATAATTATCCAAAATTTTTCTATGTTTTTTGTGTCAGTAATACAAAAAAGTGGAGCGAAATTTAACATCCTTCACTCCACTTTTCTCTAAACATATGATTATTTACAAAAACAGCCGCCGTCATTCCTTTTATTTTCTTAACAGATAATAATAAAAATGAAGCCAGTCACTTGCCTTATTTAAGTTATACTCATTTTCAATTAACACTCCCATTATTTCCAATTATCATATTTTCCATGAACAATTTTAAAAGCAGGACACAATAATTCATCTTTCCATTCAACACAATAATTCATCTTTCCATATACTTGACTTTTTCACTTTACCGGTTTATAGTAAGTAAGAATTTAATACAAATGCACGCTAGGGGAGCCGATTGCTGAGAATGAAACCACTGGTTTCTGACCCTTACCACTTGACCCGGGTAATACCGGCGTAAGGAAGCATATTTTGTAAATACGGATAAATTAACTTATACCTTCTGCATCCGTTATTTACAAAAGCAATATCATGCGATTCTGTTATATGCCATAATCATACAGATTCGCAGCGATTAAATCACTTCCCTCTTTGCGTACAAATACCAAGGAGGTTTTTTTATGAGCAAAAGTTCTATCACTGTAAAGCAAGTCGTTTATTCCGGTGTTGCCATCGCGCTGGCAACCGTCATCGCCACTGTTATCAAACTTCCCAGTCTTCCTAACGGCGGCTCAATCACCCTTTTTTCCATGCTGATCGTATGTCTGGTCGGTTACTGGTACGGACCCAAGGTGGGAATTATCGCCGCTCTGGCCTACGGTGTCCTGCAGTTTATTACCGGCCCTTATGTAGTCCATCCCGCCCAGGTGCTTCTGGACTTTCCTCTGGCCTTCGGCGCACTGGGGCTTTCCGGTTTCTTCAGTAAGTCAAAGCATGGACTTCTGAAGGGTTATCTGGTAGGTGTTGCAGGCCGCTTCCTGTTCCATGAAATTTCCGGTTTTATTTTCTATACCACTTATGTGGGAAATTTCGGCGGAAATATGGCTGCTATCTGGGCATCTACCCTTTATAATCTGAGCTATATTCTTCCGGAAGCCATTCTTACCGTTGTCCTCATCGCTCTGCCGCCGATAGAGAGGGTTATGGGGAGATTGAAGGTTATGGCTACCAGCAGTAATTGATCTTTCGTTTTCATAAAAAAACAGCAGTTTTAGGCTGCTGTTTTTTTATCCTTTATTCACTCATACGATTTCCCATCCATCTACAATATTGAATTTTTTTAGATACTGTTCTGTATTCATTTTTACCCTTTTCAAATTTTCTTTTACCAGACTGATTTTATCATCTGTAGCCCGATAAAGAGGAATAGATACACTGATGGCAGCAACAGAATTGTCTCCATTGCACAACGCTATGGCAATACAGAAAATTTCTTCTCTTGCCTCCTCCGATTCATAAGTAAATCCCTCTTCCTTTGCTTTCTGAAGCTGGGCATACAGCTCATCAAAACTTGTAATGGTATTTTCCGTATATTTCTTAAGGCCTTCCGGGTATAATTCCATCAATTCTTCTTTAGTCTTATACAAGAGAAGAGCTTTCCCTATACCAGAACAATAAGCTGGAAAACGTACTCCAACATAGGCCCTGTATCCAAAAGAATTTCTGGATTCACAAATAGCAGCATAGGTAACAAGGGAACCTACTAATATACCCAGATTACAGGTTTCATTGCAGTTGTCCGCCACCTCTTTCATCTGGCATTTAATGTATTCAAATATTGGCTTTTCACTTTCAAATGTTCCGCCTGTTAGATACGCTTTATGACCTATCTTATATTTATTAGTAGTTGCATCACATTTAACGAACTGCCTCTCCTCCATTGTATGAATAATAGGAAAAATACTACTTTTGGGTGCATCAAGCTTTGCTGCCAGCTCAGTCAAAGTCAAACCGTTTTCTGACAGGGACAGCAACTCAAAAATATCAAGCACCCTGGATGTTGATCTGTGGTTCTGTTCTCTCATAACCTTTTCCCCCGTTAGATTTTTTAATCCGGCATTTTAATTAACAGAATATTCCTATATCTCTTTAATATTATCCTTAATTTTCCATTAATTCAACCGTTTTGTATCAGATAATCCGCAATCATTAAAGCACCAACAGAAGAAAAAGATTCTCCTTTACAATCTTCGAAATGAATTACTTTTTCAAATATTCGTTCTTTCTTCAGAATCATATACAATGCGTTTCCTACAGCACCTTTTCCTGCTACTACCGCATCCCGAAAACCAGCTGTTTCATTCTCGACAGCCTTTATATCATTTTGAAGCATAACACCCAAAAGGTAATTGCATATCTTGATTCTGTTTATATCGGCGCATTCCTTTAAAATTCTTCCATAAAAACAACTTCGTCCTATTCCAAATCGCTTTCCATCCAAGTATCCTTTCATAACCATATCTTCTTCATATTCCTCCGATGTAACAAAAGCATTTCCTGTCGCATCTGATAATATTGTATGAAAAGTTACCGCTTCCAGCAATTCGCCTGTCATACTGGTAATAGAATGAGAAATTCTTCCATTCCTGTCCACAAAAATAATTTTATCATGAGATCCTGTCAAAAACAAAAGGACAGGGCCGGACAGCCCGAACTGTTTCAAAATAGCTACTGTTTCCGTCTCTTCTCCCCGCATGACATCATACTTATCATAGTTATCCACAGTAACTGTTTCTTTTGCTGTTTGTATCCCGGGTATCAGATAAAAAGGCAAAGGACAAATATCGGGAATGTTTACCATTCTTACAGACTGTGCCAATTCACATATACCTGCCGGAGCAGATATATGGGGTATTTGAACAAGTCCCAGTTCAGAAGTCAGCATCCCGCAGCCAATTACCATTTTTACCTGTTCCCAGCATACCCCTGTCTGCTTGAAAAGTTCTGTAAATCCATTTCTTAAAGCTTCACAGATTTCTCTGTTATTCCCCTCTTCAGCACTTCTTTTTGCTCCGATTCTATAGATTATTTCTCCTCTCTTTTGTTGTCCTTTTCCCCACAAGACAATTCTTGTATTTGTTGTCCCCATATCGATAGTTATTCTGTTTTCTCTCATTGTAATATCCATTTTCTGTCATCAAACCGATTTACAGGAAGCCCTCTCACACCAGTATGTACTGAATATAAAAATCCGTCTCCATTCCCGCCGCCTTCCCCTGATGTCGTTATGTATAGGATATCGCCTTCCGGTCCTCCCAAACAGCAGGAAGACACATTTAATGTGGGTACTATAATTCTTTCCAACATTTTACCAGTTATAGGACAGAATCTTCCTACACTGCCCGTTCCCCATAAGGCTATCCAAAGCATTCCTTCTTCATCGATAGTCATTCCATCCGGGACACCAACGGGAATTTCAATCACTTTTCTTCTGTTACCAATCATCCCATTTTGCATATCATAATCAAAAGCATCTACCTGTTTCCTAGCTGAATCAATATAGTACATGATTTGTCCGTCTCTGCTCCAAGCCATACCATTGGATATTTTTGTTCCACCAAACATCAGCCTGCATCCAGCTTTCATACTATAGCAATACAGATTTCCTCCTTTATCCATATCATCTTCAAATAATGGCATGGAACCTAACCAGAGTCTGCCTTCGGCATCACATTTCGCATCATTAGCACGCTGGAAATCATGAAATTCATTCAGGGTATATATTTTATGAATAGTCTTATCTGTTATAAGATAAATTCCGGTGGTCAGCACACCTACATAATTTCCGCTGTCAGCAGGAACTGCTGCTCCCAGATATTGTCCTGTTTGAATAGATGTAACTCTGCCTTCTTTCTTTTTATAAAGGGTACCGGTTTTAATATCCACCCAAGACAGTATCCCTGTTTTTTCATCATAACAGGGACCTTCTCCCAATAAACATTTAATGGCTTCTTCCAACTGTGCCTCAAGCTGTTTCATCTGATTTCTCCTTTTTCAGCCAACATATTTTCATTCATCCAGAATATTCAGGGTAACCCCACATTCTTTCAGCATAACTGTAAATGCATCATCATTCCAAGATATGGTATTTCTTCGTTCTCTGATGAATTTTCTCTTTTTATATGTGCCTCTCCAGGAATCCTTAAGCCGAAGTTTTTTCCCGTTCCTATCCAGGAAACAAAATGTCGATTTGCATCCAAGTACAATAAATTCCTTATCGTCCATCCGAATTACAATACCACGGCTAGCTCCAAATTCCGGCTTACAATAATCCACTTTAACCGCTACATCTTCGAAAAGTAATGTTACTGACGTTTCTCCTTCTTCCTGTACCCAGTACTGTAATCTTTCAGTACCCATATTTTCTGCCACCGGAATCATACAATCCCTGATAGGAACGAAAGACTCCAGCATATCATATGCTTCATCACTCCAACGCTCATGAAAACAGTCACATAGAGGAGACTCCATCATATCCGGATATGCACAGTCAATAGCCCATGGGTCAAAACCAAGCGCTCCAAATTCTCCAAATGCATAATATACATTTTTATAAGCCCTGCTGCTTTTTCCCAAAGCATGCTCTGCAACATATAAAGGATTTCCTTCAAAACAATATTCTTCTGCAATTCTCATAAAATCTCTATAGCCTGGTGTATAAATATCAGGTGAAACAAAGTCCACATATTTCTTTTTATCCCGGTAAATATCCAGGACACGATAAACCGGCCCCCCGCAGGGATAAGTATAGCCTGGTATCGAATCAGGAGAATGTTGGGCAAGCCAGCAGTTCATGTAACAGGGAATATCATAAATTTCTTTTGCTTTTTTTGCTATTGCTTCCTGATAGGATAGTATACTTTCTGCCATAAAAGCCTCTGCTGCATTATCAGGGTACTTTTCCCGGTATCCTCCTTCTATAAACAGATTTTCACATACCTTACAGTGACAGCGATCTGTATTTCCAATAATTCCTGTTTCATTATTAACTTGAAAAAGAATTACTGTATTTTGGGTATCTTCACTCTTAAGGAATAAAAATACCTGACTGACAGCAGCAATATCCTTCTCCAATAATTCCTTTCCATTAGGGCAGGCCACAAAAGGGGTTATACTGCCATCTTCTTTTATCACTCTGGCAAAACGTGTTCTATCCCGGATGACCCAGTCAGGAGCATAATGCATACATGCATTTTTATAAGATCCAAACCATACGAGCACAATTTTCAAACCATATGCCGCCGCACTGTCCAGCATAGACTTTAAAATCGTCATATCGTATTTACCTTCTTCCGGTTCGATCAACCGCCAGTATAAGAGAAGAGATATTCCTGTACACCCCATCTTCACCGCATTTTTCATCATACGGTCTATTGTGCCTGCATCATAGCAGGAATCACAATCCAACTGAAAACTAAGTATCAAAAAGGGATCTCCCTCCACATAAATCAACTGTTTTCCATTTATATTTCGTAATTCTATATTACTTGACATATCCTACCCTCCTATGTAAATATATTATGCCTCTTATTTCTTCAGCAGTTTGTTAATAGCAGTATTCTTCGGGTGAGAAAACCATTCGTCCAGAAGAGCATCCACCTGGGCTTCACTCTTTGTATAATGATCCGCCAGCAGAGCCAGCTTAAAAGCTTGCCGCTCTCCGGAAAGCAACGCTTCACAAATCAATTCACACTGTACATATCTGGGATTCATTGCTCCAGCCATGACTCTGTCCGGAAGTCTGTTATTATGTATTCCCTGAATACCTGCACCGGATATCAATGCCTGCCCCTCTATTACTATATTTTCAGGAAAACCTTCCAATAAATTGCCCTTATTAGGTATATTCACTTGATATATCCTTGGTATATCAAACAAAAGAGACTCTATTATTGGCACAATCTGTTCATCTGACTGCTTGGGTTCGAAAATTTCACTTACCTTTTTCTCAGGATTCACAGCAGCCTCTTCAATTTTTATTAAATTCTGATTTAAGTCGGCCAGATACTGGTTCCATCCCTCTTCGCTGTCAAAGCCTCCCTGCTGACTATAAAAATACTTTTTGGCTTCCAGGCTTTCATTGTATATCCAACCATACATAGTTGGAAAATCCATCATACGAGGGGTATCACCAATAGGCATAAGACCAAACATTTTATATTGATGAATAGCCGCCCTGCTCATTTGCTGATCGGAGTATTTCCTTGGCTTTTTCCAATATTCCTCCGCTTCTTCCTCTATCCATCTATCTATAAGAGGATAGGCATCAATTCCTTTATATCTGAAATCTGTCATGAAAATCCAATGGTTAAAGCCACACATCTTTGCTGAAACATATTCCCGCTCCAGCCCCAAAACATCAGCTATATCACGATAACCATAGTGTCCGTGACATAGTCCTACCGTTTTCACCCGTGTACTTCGCGTAATTGCGGTACATCCCTCAAAAACCGGATTCGATGATTGGATAAGCAATGCATCCGGACATATTCTTTCTATATCCTTTGCCACATCTATCAGAAAGGCAGCGTTGTAGGTAAGAGAAAGAAGGCCTCCATACATATATCCATGACGTTTTGCCATTTCTGTCAGTTCTGTAGCCCATGGATGCCCCTGGTCCTGAGCGGTATTTATAACGAAAGATGCTCCATCAAGGGCTTTTTCCCTATCTGTGGTGAGCTCAAAATCAATACGAGCATGAAGTTCATCCGCCAGTTTTTTTCCCATGGCACCGATGAAACGCAGCCGTTTCTCATCAATGTCCATCAACGTAATTTTTATTCCGTGCAAATTCGGAGTAACACAAATATCTCTTATTATTCCTCCTGAGAATTGTGAGCTGCCTGCACCGATAATAGCTATTTTAATCTGTCCCATAATATTCCTCCAACCCTAATTATCCAATTCGGGATACGGATAAAAAGCCGCCTGTTACCTTAATATCCGTCCCTGTTACCTGCATTGCTTCATCAGACAAAAGATATACACAAGCATTCGCGATATCTTCAGCAGTCTGAAACTGTCCCATAGGTATTTCTTTTTTTGCCTGTGCTGCAATATCTTCTTCCGTCATTCCTGTATTCAAAAGCCGGCTTTTTTCGCCTTCAGACATAACCCATCCTACCGTTACCCAGTTACAGCGGATTCCATCCGGGGCATAATGATGCGAAATATGCTGTGTAAAAGTATGCAGCCCTCCTTTTGAGACCGAATACACACTTAATCCCTGTCCCCCTGTTTGCCAATGTGTAGAACCGATATTAACCACTGAACCGCATCTGCGCTGTTTCATATACTTAACAGCTTGCTGCGTACAAAAAAAGGCACCTTTTATGTTTGTTTCCAAAACAGAGTCATACATTTCTTCGGTTACTTCTTCAAATTCCGCATACGGAAATATCCCTGCGTTATTTACCAGACCATCTATCCTGCCATATTTTTTGACAGTCTCATCAATCAGCGACCTACACATGTCCACGCAGCGAATATCTGTTTCCACGAAAAATGCATTGCCTCCATCCCGGCATATCTGTTCTTCTACTTTCAGCCCGGCAGTGCTGTTACGTCCCGCAAGAACAATGCAAGCACCTTCTCCGGCTAATACCCTGGCAATTCCTTTTCCAATCCCACTGGTTGCTCCTGTAACTACAATGACTTTATCCTGTAACCGCATATCCCAGACTCCTCTACTTGTTTCCCTTTCTTCGTTCCCATCCATCCTCAAACATCCATAAAAAATTCTTATCTCCATAAGGATGTTTCAATGCTTCTTCTTCCTGAAGGCTTACCCCAATTCCTGGAACATCTTCCGGCTCAATATAGCCATTCTTCACTTTGGGGAAACCAAGAAGTACCTCACTCACCCAAGGCGCTGCTGAATCATCAAAACATTCCTGAATTAACAAATTAGTTTGCGTAATACCAACATGCACATTCGCAGCAGTACAATATGGACTCTGAGCATTATGAGGTGCTACAAAACAGTCAAAGCATCTGGCTGCTGCAAAACAATCCAACAGGCCTCCGATACCTCCCACACCAAGAATTTCCGGATTAATAAGATCAATCTTGTTTGCTGACATTAGCCTTGCTAGTTCCCGCGGATCCTCACTACGTTCTCCGGCAATAACTGGTATATGTATTCTTGACGCTACCTCATTCACCTTTTCCAGATTATCCGATAAAACAGGAGTTTCAAACCAAAATGGATGAAATTCCTCTAAAAGCTGTCCTAAACGCACTGCCTGTGACAAGCTGAAACGATCATGCGCCTCTATCATCAAATCTACCTGTTCCCCGACCGTTCTTCTTACGGCTCTGACTATATCCATGGAAAGTATCTCTTCTTCCCTGCTCATGAATTTATAAGCTTTGCCAAAGGGATCAAATTTTAAGGCGGTATATCCTGCCTCAACCATTTGGGCAGCTTTTTCAGCAAATGCCTGTGGTTCTCTGGGGCCTTGATACCATCCATTAGCATATACTCTGATTTTTTCTCTTACTTTTCCACCAAGCAGCTGATAAAGCGGCCTGCCGCATGTCTTTCCAATAATATCCCAGCATGCCATTTCAATGCCTGATAAAGCATTTCCTCCTCGTGAAAGAAAAAGGGTTTTTCTTACAAAATCAATCAGTTCATTCACCCGGGTTGGATCCCGGCCTATAATACGGCTTTTCAATTCCTTCAGACTTCCTTCATTCGGTGCTGTCATCAAGCCTCCCGTACATTCACCAAGGCCTTCTATCCCTTCATCTGTAAAAATTTTTACAAATATCCAATTTTTCCATGGATTACCGACTACGACAATTTTCATATCTATAATTTTCATTTATCCCACCGCCTGACTGTTATAATCCTCTTGGCTTATACTTGATAATAAGGTTCCAGTTCCTTTAAAATCCTGTCTAGTTCCGTATAGTCAAACTTATCCAGCCGTTTTCCCCCAGGAACCCGGACTGAATCACAGTCTATTATGCCCCTCTTTTTCAAAACAGCTTTATATAGTACATATCCATACATATATTCCATATTCATAAGAGGAATAGCTTGATTATAAAGTGCTATTGCTTCTTTTTCTTTTCCCTCTTCCAGAAGGTTCCATATTTTAGCATCGATATCTACTATATCGCAGGCAGGCATATTTCCACAGACACCTCTGTGATATTCATCAATCAGATACCTTCCTGCCTTTCCTCCCATAGTACCTAAATATTTTTCTTTCGGAAGTATTTCAGCAAGTCTGGCAATTTCAGTAATAACCTGGCTGGAATATTGAGTTTCTTCCTTTATGTAACTGGCATAATCTGCCTCTTGCATGATACGGACGCAAAGAGATGGTGACATTGCAGTTCCTACCGGTGGAATATAATTTTGAATAAACACAGGAATCCTGCCTGCATCACCTATCCTCTTATAAAACTCTACAATTTCATCATCAGTAGCCCTAGCCCCATAAGGAGGCATAGCAATTAAACCATCTGCTCCTATCTTTCCTGCATACGCAGCAAATTCTACTGACTGATACGTTGACTGAGTAGTTACCCCGGCTATAACAGGTACTCTTCCAGCTGCCTGTTCTACCGTGAATCTGATAATATCCTTTCTTTCCTCATCACTTAAAACAATAAACTCACTGGCATTCACAGGAACAACAATCCCGTGGCTTCCTGCTTTCACACAAAAATCCACCTGACTGCGTACACTTTTTTCATCCAGTGACATATCCTCTTTATAAGAAGCCGTGAGTATACCAAAAATACCTCTGAATTGTGTCATTTTTTTTCCTCCAAGCCTGTGTACAGCTATTCCTTTCTATTCTTTTACCGCGCCAATTGCTACTGAATCCATAAATAAATCCTGTAGACAAACAAACAAAATAATAAGTGGTACAATAACAATAGTACATCCCGTTAGAATCAGTTCCCTTGGGATATTCCAGACTACATTCTTTTCATTTAGAGTGGGCAGTACTGTCATAATAGGCTGATACATTTGTTTCTGAACCACAACTTTAGGCCAAAGATAATCATTAAATTTAGCCAAAGCTACTAATACCGTAGTAGATCCCATTACCGGTTTACATATAGGTACCATAATCTTGTAATAAATTTTAAAATGTCCTGCTCCGTCTATCCTGGCAGCCTCAACCAAAGAATCCGGAATACCTTCCATAAACTGGCGGATCATAAACATGGCGAAAACATTTGCTGTAAATGGAATGATTTGTATTTTATAGGAATTCAGCCATCCAATCTTACTGAACATGATATATAATGGTGTCACACTTAGTTCAAACGGTACCATCATCGTGGCAAGTAGCAGGGTGAAAAGGACTGTTTTACCTTTAAAATGATACTTAGAAAATGCAAAAGCCGCCATAGAACCAAATAACATAACCAATATAGTATGGGAGGCCGTAATTACTATAGAATTCATGTATGTCCTGGCAATAATTCCACTGTTATACGATAAAAGCCTTCTGTAGTTTTCCAGTGTCCATTTCTGAGGAAGTCCATAGGAATTCACTGCTAAATCTGAAGCACTCTTAAAAGATCCTGTTATCATAATGTAAACGGGAAACAGGGAAAGAAGGCACATGATAACTAAAAAGATCCATACCGGCAAACTTTTCCACTTATATTGTTTCTTCAATTTTATTACCGCCCTTTCTCCTTTTTCTCACGGAACGTTCCCAGAATAAACAAAGATATGACAAATATAATCACAAATATGATCCAGCCATAGGCACATGCCATACCAAAATTACCGGAATTCAAGTTAAACATCAATAGGTTAATAACCCCTTCTGCGACCTCTCTTGCTACACCTCCCGCGTCTTTTGCTGTAAGAACAGCTGCTTCCGTATACATCCTCAGACTGGAAATAGCATCCATAATAAAAGCAAATTTAAAGGTCTGTTTCATGAGGGGAATGATGATAAGTCTTAGCGTTTGGGCCGCATTGGCTCCATCGATTTTGGATGCCTCTATTACATCTTGAGAAACGGCTGTCATCCCTGACAGATAAACTACCATAAACCATCCTGCTCCTCGCCAGATCAGCAAAATCAATACCACCCATTTAGATGTTCTGGCATTTTCTATCCAGGAAATTTCCCCTCCAAAAATTTGATTGATTACTCCTGTCTGTGTAGCAAAAATAATCATAAAAACCAGAGCACAGGCTGTTGTTGCACATACCTGAGGAAGGAACAGAATCGGTTTTATAACCTTGGAAACAGGGTTATTAACAATAGCCTTTGTCTTAAGGCAATAAGCCATCATAAAGCTGATTACTGTAACAGGAATAAACTTAACCAGCCAATAAAAAAATGTTCTTCCCAAAGCATCCCAAAATCTTCCATAGTGCAGAATATTCCTGTAATTCTGAATTCCCAGCCATTTAGCCTGCCCATATCCAGGATATTTAGTAAAGCTCAGATAAAAAGAATATATACTTGGTATTACAAAAAATAAAAGAAAGGAAATAAGGAAAGGCAGAATAAACAGATATGGTACTACTTTATCTTTCAATGATTTTCCCTGCAAAAAAACACCTCCCTTTAATAGCAGGGATCTTTGAACAGATCCCCGCCGCCATCATGGCAATCTTTACTCCAGTGCATTACCTATCTGGTTTTTCATATCGTCATTCATACCCTTCAGTGTTTCATCCAAATCTGCCTGACCAGAAAAATATTTTGCACACCAACCATTAAAAATGGTCATTTCCGCTACCGCATTAGGAGAATAATTAAAAATAGTAAAACTGTTTTGATCATAGCTGTCACTTTCAATCTTCCAATAATTATTAGTCAGATAATCATTTTCTTTTTCAGCAATAGTATCAAATTCTGCCTGAGTTATCGGAGTTCTGTCAGCATTTTCAAAGGCTGCTAAAACACCTTCTTTCTGTAGCCTGTACATCTTCAAATACTCTTTGGCCGCCTCTTTCTGCTCAGAAAAAACAGGAATTACCAATACACTGCCTCCTGCTTCCGAACCTTTACGGATTTCCTCCGGCCACAGACAAGCTGCCCACTTTCCGGATTGATCAGGCGCATATCCGGGAATAAATAATTTAAACCAGCTTCCTGTAAACTCACCTACCAATGTTCCATCCGCCAACGCTGCTTCCCAGTCCGGAGTAAAATCACCAGAGCCATAACAAATACCGGAATCAAATATTTTTTTCAATGTTTCCATACTCTTTCGCAGACCTGGATCCGTGTCACATATATATTCCCCGTTTTCATCACTGAATTTTGCATCATAAACACACATCATCATATAGGCATCGTATCCGCTGAAGCCTTCTTCTTTACTGCAGTTATGTATGAAAGAATCCGGATATTTTTCTTTGATTTGGGCCGAACCAGCTATCATATCATCAACTGTTTTCCATTGTGTCGGATCCACACCACATTCATCAAAAATATCTTTTCTATAGTAGAAAAGCTTACTGTTTATCTGATTAGCTACCGTAACTATCTGATCTTTATACTGAGATAGATTCTTTGCTGCAAATGTCAGATTATCTTCAAAACCTTCATATACATCGCTCAAATCTTCCAAGGCTCCTGCCTCAGCAAATTCAGGCACCTGCGTATAATTCAGCTGAATAATATCTGCACATGGTTCTCCACTAGCCAGAGATAAACGAATTTTTTCAGCAACTTCATTATCACCAGAGCCGCCAACAATTACTTCTATTTCATATTTTTCGAAAAACTCCGGATAAGTAGTTTGAAGACTATCTGATATCTGATTATACAGACTGGCATCTCCCCAGATCATATAACGTATAGTCTCCTTTCCTTCACCGGTTACTACCTCACTGCTATCCACTGCTGCTTCCGGTGTGGGTTCCGCTGCTCCTTCTGATTCCTTCTGATTCGTACTTGTGCATCCTCCTAATAAAACTGCGGAGGTTACCAGGATTGCCGTCACCTTTTTCCATACTTTTCTTTTCATAAACCTTCTCCTTTTCACTTAACTTTCATACTGTTCCTGTTTACATAAATTGCTCATTTCCTTACCTTCTATTAACTGTATATACGTTTAATGTGTTCCTATATAAAAACTTTTATTTAATTACGAATCTCACATTTTCAAAGTACTACTGTTTTGCAGTTTTGTCAATACACTCTTGTTCATATTGCATAAATTCTTATATAATATATAAATTTTTTATACATTTTTTGTCTATTATTTAAGTGTAAAAAATAAATTCTCATATATAATGTATTTTTTATGATTTTATTTGACATTTCTCGTTATATGTGCTAATTTCAAATTACATAATTCTCAAATGCCAATTTGTTCTTATATACGAATCTCACAATTCTACAAGAATAAGGAGGCGCAGAATGACTACTGCTAATATGTTAATATCTGTAAATAATCAGGGGATTCCCATAATGGGGAATCGTAATACAGGACAATGGATTCCATCCCTGAATGATGGAAAATGGGGGCTTGGTACCTTTTATCTTGATGATGTGCCCCTTGGTGAACCAATTTCCTTTTTTTTAGAAGAAGATTCCGTTGGAAAACAATTTTGTGCGCAACAGTATGAAATTGTAGAAAATACAGAGAAAAAAGGAAAAATACATTTTTGGGGAAAAGATGAAAAACTAAGCCTTCACATTTATGCTAGTATATCAGCTTCTTCTCCAGCCATTATCTTTGAATATGAACTTGATCCTATTCATCCTATTTATCACCGTGTATTTATAAGCATTCCTTTTTATACCAGTGAAGCCGTTTTTATGAAATACCCATATGAAGATACTCTTTTTGGTAAAGAAGGAAAACGTTGGTGTATTGATACGGATATTTCCCGGGCTCCTGTAATTTTAGGCTGTGAAAAACTGAATGGACAGGAAGTGTATCTTAGTGCAGGGTATCATCTGGAAGATGAATTCTATGCAGCCCATGTCGAAATTGACAGCCAAAATACACCTGAGGCTCCCTTCCGTCTTTATTCTCCTTTTAAAGGAATGGCACGGGCATTAGATTTACAGTGTATTACTGAATTAGAATTGCTTAGAGTGGAACTCACTAAAGAAAAAGAAGAATCCATCAAAAACTTTCGTTTCCTCGTATCAATGGGTCATTCACAGTATGAGTGTCTGAAGGGATATATTGATAACTGTGGTTATAATAAAGACACTTCCATACGCTATCCCATTCATCGGGCTGTGGAAATGCTGATGGATATGTATAAGAATGCTCCTGGCTATATACCCGGAAAAGGCTATACCCAGTTAATTCGAACTGATACCGGCCGCTATGATACAACAGTTCCTCATGGATGGTATTCCAAATATATCTGCCCCGGCCCTCAGGTACAGCTTGGTTATGAACTATACCGCTATTGGTGCCGACACAGAGAAGAAACATGGGCAAGAGAACGTGCTTTTGAAATGGCAGATTTTTTAGTATCTCAACAGCTTTCATCAGGGCAATACACCATCTATAATACGGATATGGGTACCCTTTATCAGTCAAATTCTGAAGATATGCAGTCAGAGGAATTATTTGGTTTCTATTACAACATAGGCGATATGAATCTGGGCGCTCATCACCTTTACATGCTTTATGACGAAGTATTAAAGACAGAAGGAATTGATAAAAGGGAATGGAAAGAAGCCGCCCAGAAATGTATCTTGTTTGCAGTAAATATGACAGAAGAGGATGGTTCTCTTGGCCGTAACTATAATATAAATGGAAAATGTGATAAGTATGCGCCTGCTATTTCAGAAGCATTACTTGCCATGGATTATATGTACGCGGATACCGGTGATGAAAAGATACATAATACACAGCTTCGAATTGAAAAATGGCTGTATCAGAACTTTGTACATATAAATAACTGGGCTGATGGCTGCATGGACGGAGGTGCCTGGGTAGGAGGCGGCAAACCGCCCAAAAATAATGATGCTATCGGTATTATGGGATTTATGTGTTATTGTGCTCAAATGCACATAAGAACCGGAGAAGAACGATATCTGCAGATGGCAAAAGATGCTTTTGCATATCAGTGGGCTGCTGTTATCCCCGTACAGATACCAGGTTTTACCCATGAAACACGTGGTCTGGTAAGAGAACAGGATTTTTATTCTGCCTATGACCTTCCTATGCGCATCAACGATTATGTGGATTGTCTTCCATATCTGAGTAAAGTCACCAGAGACCCTCTGTTTATGCAGTTTTTCCGTATTATTCTGCAGACAGAAATGGATTACCAGGAAAAGAACTTTGATTACAAGGGCATTCATATCGGCTTGGAGTGCAGTTATGAAGGCAGAGAACCTATTGACAAACTGGGAGAACGCAACAGTGTTTACATCATACGCTTTGCAGCACTCTTCCTGAAAGCAGTAAACAGTCCGCTGAATCTGATGTATGTGGGTGGTCCGGACTGGGGAATCGGCCTTGACTATAATCTTCCCTTTAATCCTTGTATGGGTAAAAATATGCCATATATTCTTTCCTGTACGGGCATGGTCCGCAATCTGACCTGGGATCCCGATAACAAAATAATACACATATGGACTTATGATACAGAAAATGATTCCACTACTTTGGAACTTGTATGGAATTCCTGTCCTTTTCCTGTCGAAAATGCTAAAATTATTACTTCTGATGGAGAATGGCCTGCTGCTGAACTTTATCAAAATGAGTCCGATACATTAACAATTGTTTCCTCCAATACTTCTGCACCATCAAAAATGATAGAGTTGTTACTGGATAGCAGGACTTTACTCAATAATTAACAGCTGATACAAATCAAGAAACTCCGGAGATAAATCTCCGGAGTTTCACTCATCGGCTCTTCCATCCTTAAATCACATGATACCTTTCCAACAGTTCCTCAATCACCGTCCCTTCTATTTTTTTCAGTGCTTTCTTCTCCACCAGATTCAATATAAACGGCACCTTCATATCCATCAGCTTCTTACCATCCATCATCTTCGACGTAGAATCCAGCAGAACTCTCACATCATAACAGGAATCAAATACCTCCGGAACCCCTCTGTCCACATCCAGCAGCGTATATACAGCCTCCATAGCCGTACGCACCGAATATTCCGTAGTGAATACCGTATCCCTTACCGTATCGGAAAACTGTCCGATAAAGGCAAAATTCGTGCAGCCTTCAGGCACCACCTTAGGCCTGTCGCCCTCAGCCCCCGGCATGAAAAATGCAGTAATATAGGGCATCATACAGAGAACGCAGTGTGCGGAACCAGCCGCCATATCCGGGATTTCCTCCACAGGTACTCCCAGATGATAAAGCCACTCCTCCGTAATTTCCCGCCCCGTGCATTCCCGCATGGGCTTTTTCACATAATCACCGGGAACATCCGTAAACAGTCCGTATACCCACACCACCAGCTGATCCTTGGGCTGATCCTTGAAATGAGGCTGTCTGTTCAGGGTATAGCTCATCAGCCACTTGGAATCCTTCACAGTGATAATACCCCCGGTCACCACCTTGCCGCTAAAGGGATCTCTCTTGCAGATTTTCTGTATATAAGGAGGAATCCTGTCATCCAGCGTAGTGATGGTTGCAGATTCCCAATTGGTAGCCTTGGTATCGGTGCAGAATTTATCCGGATGGCCGAAGGAAGGATCCTGGGCTGCAATGTTGCGCCACAGCTGCCAGCAGCCGCCTGCGGAATCATCCCGGACAGGCGCGTGATCATCATCCCCCAGGGACGAATTCTCCGTACAGCTTCCATTTGTTATAAATACCAGATCCTTTTCCGTCAAATTGATGGTTTCTTCTTTCCCGCTGCGCTCCAGCACAAGCTGCTTTGCCGCTTTCTTCGTCCCGGAGATGTCAAAAATCACATTGATAACCCGGGTATCATACTGGAAATCCACATGATGTTCTTCCAGGTACTTCACCATGGGTAGAATCAAGGATTCATACTGATTGTACTTGGTAAATTTCAGGGCGGAGAAATCAGGAAGGCCTCCGATATGGTGGATAAAATGCTGGATATACAGCTTCATCTCCAGGGCGCTGTGCCATTCCTCAAAGGCAAACATGGTTCTCCAGTAAAGCCAGAAGTTAGAAGAGAAAAATTCATCGGTAAAAGAATCTTCTATTTTCTTGTCATAGAGGTCTTCATCCTTTGTGAAAAAAAGCTTCATAATTTCCATTACTGTAATACATATTCTTACCTCCTTGGATTTGCTGTTCCCTGTTTGTCGGAACCTTGTAGCCATAGGATAGCCTAATTACAGAATCCCTTCCATAGACAAAAAAACAGCCCTGTCAAAAATCCTGACAGGACTGCCATATTGTAAAAACTTTATACAGTTTGGGAATTTTGGCTGAATCGGATTATCCTTCTTAAAGAATCTCGATACTCCAGCTGTTCCGGTACACACCGCCCGCCTTCAGGCTTTTCAGCCCCGGCTGGGTGGAAAGGTCCTCCACGATATCCTGGCGCGAAGGCAGGGATGACCACGGCTCAATACATACATAGGGCGCTTCCGTCAGAGTGGCATGCCAGAAGCCTATATAGTCCATATCCGGGTAACTCACCGTCACACGGCGCGTTCCTCTGTCAGATTTCAGCGACACTGTTTTCGGCGTATGTGTCAGAACTATGGCATCATTGTCAAAAAGGCTGTGCTTCAGCGGAATTTTACTGCCGTCTGTCAGAGGAAAAGGTGTCATGCCGCCGTCCACAAAGCAATCGGGTGAAAATCCAATTCTGACAGGCTCGTCATAATCTTTTGTTCCCTCAAATTCCAGGTAATAATCTTCAAATCCGAGAGAATCTTCCATGGGAACCAGGAAGCCGGGATGGCCGCCGATTCCGAAATACATGGTCTTTTCATCATGGTTCTCCACCTGGTACGTAATATGAAGGACATCTCCGTCCAACTCATAGATCACTCTGTAGGTAAAAGCAAAAGGATAGCATTTTCCTGTTTCTTCATCAGAATCCAGCCGGAAAACAATGCGATCGGCCATCTGCTCTTCCATGGACAGCTCCGTCACATGGACAAAGCCATGAAGAGGCATGGGATAGCTTTTGCCGTCCAGCACATATTTTCCTTCCGTCATTCGGGCGATATATGGGAAAAGATTAGGCGCTTTTTCATCCCAGTATTGGGGATCCGCCTGCCACAGATATTCCCTTCCGTCTCTGATAACAGACTGCATTTCCCCGCCTCTGCTGCTTATCTGAATCTTCAGTCTGTCATTTTCTATTGTATAATTCATATGTTTTCCTCCGCATCCTTCCTAATACGCTGCCGTATTCTGAGGATAATTCCGTCATTTATTGAAATGGATTAAAGAAACGGTTTCCGTCGTGGAAAGTAATGACCAGCGCCGCCGCAACAAAGCAGACTACAAATGCGAGTGTCAGATAATCATTTCGTTCCAGCGGTTTCCCCATGTACCACGTCCTTTTTTTCTTTTTTCCGAACCCTCTCAGTTCCATGGCATTGCTTACCACATCGATTCGGTCCATACTGGAAAAAATCAGGGGAAAAATAATGTTTGCCATATTTTTCAGCCTTTTAAAAATGGATGCTTTATTGGACATTTCAATTCCCCTGGCTTCCTGGGCATGTTTGATTTTGGTAAAATCGGACTGTACGTCAGGAACATACCGAAGGGCGATGGCAATCGCATAGCCTACATTGTAGCTGATCCCTAAACGGTTCATACTGGCCGCAAATTCACTGGGATTCGTGGTTACCATAAACATCAGCATTACCGGCACGACCGTAAAATATTTCAGCATGATATTGAATTCATAAAACAGCTGCTCGGTAGTCACGCTGTAACGTCCCGCGATATGAAACAGCACCGTCTTGGTCCCGTAAATTTCCGTACCCTGGTAGGGCGAAAAAAGGAATACGGTAATCAGGTTCAGGAACAGGAAAAAGAGGATAAATTTGAATACCGTTCCCACCTGCTTCCATTCCGTTTTGGACACCTTGAAAATCAGCAGGCTGATCGCAAGCATGACCGCCAGCACCCTTGTGTCATAGGTCAGCATGCCCGCAATGGACCAAAGGACAAAAAACAGCATCTTCGTCACGCCGCTCAGCCGGTGAATCCATGTATTCTTAGGCGCATAAGTAAGAAGTCTAGCCATTGGCTCTCTCCTCTCTTTCAAAATAAATAAATCGTTCCACAAAGCCGGAGGGATCCGGGATATCGCACTTCACCGCCAGGTCATACAGGGATGTTTTTTTAAGGTAGGCTTTATCCGCAATGGTTTCACTGGTCAGGACATTGGCAGGAATATCATCGGCTATCAGCTCTCCGTCCGCAATGACAATCGCCCGATCCGTGTATTCCAGCATAAGGTGCATATCATGGGTAATCATGATAATGGTAATTCCCAGGCGGTCGTTGATCTCCTTCAGGAACTCCATGATTTCCGTATAATGCCGGAAATCCTGCCCCGCCGTAGGCTCGTCCAGAATCAGGACTTCAGGATTCATAACCAGGATAGAGGCGATGGTCACCCTTTTCTTCTGTCCGAAGCTCAGCGCGGATATGGGCCAGTTCCTGAACGGGTACAGGCCGCAGATTTTCAGCGTCTCGTATACTCTTTCCTTCACTTCCTCCTCGGGCACGCCCCTGACCGCAAGCCCCAATGCCACTTCGTCATAAATCATGGGCTTGCTGATCATCTGATTGGGATTCTGCATGACAAGGCCTATCACCTCGCCCCGCTCCTTTATGGATTTAGATGAAATATCCGTGCCGCCCAGCAATATGCTTCCCCTGTCCGGGCTGATAAATCCGCACACAAGATTGGAAAGAGTACTCTTGCCTGCGCCGTTTTTTCCCACAATGCTGAGCATTTCCCCTTTTCCGATTTTAAAATCAATATTCCGCAGCACAGGATTGCCCGTAATATAGGAAAAATCCAGATCCAGAACCTCCAGGGCTGATTCCTTGCCGGGACGGGCCGGAGGCAGCTTGGCTTTCCGGAACCATGCCTGTACCTTTTCCTTATAAGGGGCCAAATCCATGCTTTCAATATGCTGGGGATGGGTCTCCTGAAGGATTTCGCAGCCGGCATGCTTTAAAGCCGTGATATACAGAGGCTCACGGATACCTTCCTTCTCCAGAATATCCGTGCAGAGCAGCTCATCCGGTTTCCTGTCCGCCACAATCCTGCCGTCTCCCACCACCACGATCCGGTCCACATCCCGGTAAAGGGCGTCCTCCAGGCGGTGCTCTATGATGAGCACCGTTTTGCCGGTTGTCCGGCTGATTTTGTCTATCAGGTCAATCGCCTTTTTCCCGGTAGCCGGGTCAAGGTTTGCCAAAGGTTCATCAAATAACAGAATATCCACGTCATCAATCATAACGCCCGCCATGGAAACCCTTTGCTTCTGTCCCCCCGACAGCTCTGTGGGGGCATGGCTCAATAGTGTTTTGACATCCACGATTTCTGCAACTTCATCAACCTTTGAAAACATTTCTGCCTGTTCCACGCAGTCATTTTCCAGGGCGAATGCAATATCCTCCGCCACCGTCAGGCCTATAAACTGCCCGTCCGTATCCTGAAGCACAGTTCCCACCAGCTTGGACATGCCGAATATCCCGGCTTTGGATGGATCCTGTCCTCCCACAGTCAGAGTACCGGAGCTTTCTCCCGGGAATGAAAAAGGAACCAGTCCGTTGATACAATGGGCCAGCGTTGACTTTCCGGAGCCGGATGGTCCCACAATCAGAACCTTCTCACCCGGATAAACCGCAAGGTCAATATTGTACAGCGTCGGTTCTACCTGGGAACGGTATTTGAATGTATAATCCTTGAATTCTATAATCGGGGTCATGGTTTACCTCACTTTAATTCCCTCTGGCAGCGCTCCCAAACCATATCCTCATGGCTTCGGCCTCTGCCGTCAGGGCAGTCAGAGCAGTCCCGGAGGCACAGATCACGCCGCATACGCAGCCGGACCTATGCCTCCCGGTATTCTTTATATTCTTACCCTGTTTCCCGAAAGGAAACCTTTAATCTTCCTTGGACAGGCTGGAGGATCTGGCCCCAATCTTGGAGTATGCCACCGCAAGCAGTGTTCCGAGGACACCGGCAACAACAATATTTCCTATGAAGGCAAGCACGCCCTGGGTAAATACCTTATTGGCAGGTTCCGCATAAATCAGGATATCCAGTACAGGAGCAAGCAAAATCCAGGCAAGAGCGTTGGCAATGATCTGTACCACATTGAACAGAGCAATTGCTTTTCCGTTGAAACCGCCGTCCTTGATGGCATATTTGGCTGCGAACAGTCCCATCAGGATACCGAAAAGAGCATCCGGGAACACCCAGCTCCACCATACGCTTCCGTAGAAGAGCGCATCACCCAGAGCATGGCCGATCAGGCCGATGGCTCCGCCGACGATAGGTCCGAATACTGCCGAGAAAAATGTCAGGACAGCGACTCTGGACTGCAGGGCGGTATTGGGAATGATGCCGAAAGGAACCTGAACGTTGGTGAGAACGATGAAAAGCGCGGTTCCGATACCGATAGCAACAACTTCTTTGATACCGAATTTTAGTTTCATTTGAGTTTCCTCCTCATAAGATAAAGTATTTTACGATGTCACCGCGGACGTTTCCGCCAAGACGGAGCGGCTTCCCCGGCACACCGTTCCTACGTAGTCTGCACAAGCTGTTTTCCAGCCTGTACCCACCTCCTAACTATATCGGATTTTCACTGTTTTTGCAATGGTTTCCCTGAATTTCCCGGTCATTTCAGATACGGTCCGCCGGCAGCACCAAGCATCACTTCCTCCGCCAGCGCAAAGGAATAGATAATTTTCTCTTTCACCCTCCTGCCCGTCAGCTGTTCCAGGGCGAGCGCATAGTAATCCAGCTGCACCTGATAGCGGTTCACCAGCTCCTGGGCATGAGTTACCGAATCGGTCTTATAATCGGCAACAACCAGGCCGTCCTCTTCCTCCAGATACACGTCGATAATCCCCTGGATGAGTACGGTTTCCTCCTGAGGGAAACCAGGGTTCAGCATACTGGCAGGAAGGCCCAGCACAAAGGGCTGTTCCTTGTGCAGCTTCTTCTTCACCGCCGCCCCCGCCATCCTGGCCGCCAGATCGGATTCCAGAAACCTTGCTATTTTATCCGGATTCACCGCCGCACGGAATTCCCGGCTGAGCGCTCCCGTTTCGGTCATCTGATTCAGCAGTTCTTTCACCTTTTCCCGATCTGCCGGGCCTGCGCCCTTTTCCTGTGCCAGCCGTTCAAAGGGAAAAATCTCCAGCGCCTTATGATAAGCGCTTCCCCGTGCCGTTCCGCTCACCGCCTCCTCTTCCCTGACAAAACGGGGCAGATAAGGGACGATTTCCTTTTCTTCAAACAGATGATAGGCTTCTTCCGCTGCTTCCTCCATTCCCGCCTTTTTCAATTCGGAAACTGTGGTTTTTGTATACAGGTTTTTGAGGTTTTCATGGGGATAAACGCTCTCCATATGCTCACGGAGGAGCCGGAGTTTTTCAACCTCCTCCTGTTTTTCCTCCGAAGCCTCTCTTTCAAATGTCCGCAGCCGTTGTCTCAGATATTCCCGTCCCTGCTCTTCTTCCATATTTTCCTGTAAAAGGTCAGATCCTGACAGCAGTGTCACCTCCTGCCCGCAGACAGCCCAGGCCGGCAGAAGCCAGTCCAGATACGAAGCGGCTTCGGAACGGGGGATAAAGCCCAGACGCCCCCCGGCGCGCTCATAGTCCTCCCCATTTTCCAGCATCCGCCGCACTTTTTCTTCATCCTTGCAGCTGCCGGTGAGAATCAGCTTTTCCTGGGGCCTGGTCATCGCCACATACAGAACGCGCAGTTCCTCTCCCAGACTGTCCCTGCGCAGTTTGCCGGAAAGCACGCTTTTTTTCAGGGTATTCCCTTTCACACGGGATTCGATATCCACAAAATCAAGGGCAATTCCGTAATCCATGTCCATTATCACAGGCTTGCTGGTATCCTGCATATTGAATTTCTTGGAAAGCCCCGCCACAAAGCAGACGGGAAATTCCAGGCCCTTGGATTTATGGATGCTCATAATCCGCACGGTATCCGCATTTTCATCCTGAATGTTGGCTTCTCCATAGTCGATATTATATTTTTCCACCTGCTCCATGTACCGGATAAAATGGAACAAACCGAAATAGCTGGTCTTTTCGAAATTCTCCGCCCTGGAAAGCAGCATTTCCACATTGGCCCTGCGCTGTTCCCCGCCGGGCAGGGCGGATATGGTATACAGATACCCCGTTTCCTTAAGGAACTGCTCTATCAGCTGATGAATGGGCATATAAGCCACATACCGCCGGAACCTCTCCAGCATGCTGCAGAAGCGCCGCGCCTTCTCACAAAGCTCTTCCCTGCTTCCTTTTTCCGTATAAGAGGTCAGGCATGTAAAAAGCCTTCTGCCCTCCCCTTCCATTTCCGCCTTCATACAGGCAATGTCCTCGTCGGTAAAGCCTGCTGCGTCTGATTTCAGAACCCCGAACAGAGGAATATCCTGGAGCGGATTGCTCAAAACCTTGAGAAAATTCAGTATGGTCTGAACCTCCGTCGCCGCAAAATATCCGGTTTTGGAGGTGATATAAACAGGGATGCCGCTTTTTTCCAGCACCTTTTTAAATACCTCATCCCAGCCTGCCGTGGTCCGCAGAAGGATGACGATATCCCCATAGCCTGCGGGGCGCAGTTCGCCGCTTTCCTTATCCACGACCGGCAGCGTTCCAACTATCCGGCGGATTTTCCCTGCAATCGCCAGCGCTTCCCGTTCCCGATCCTCCAGGCCGTCCTCCTCCGACATCGTGAGCAGCACCTCGGTGCGGTAAACATCTTCCTCCTCCCCTTCCGGCTCCGGGAAAACGGCTCCGGGATACAAGGCCGCGTCCTCGTCGTATTCCACGCCCCCCAGATCACGGCCCATGAGCACGGAAAAGCAGGCATTTACGCTGTCCGTCACCTGACGGCGGCTTCGGAAATTCTGTTTCAGGTCAATCCGCCGCTCTTTTCCTTCTCCCTTTCCGTAGCTGTCAAACTTCTCCATGAAAAGCTCCGGACGTGCCAGACGGAACTTATAAATACTCTGTTTGACATCCCCCACCATAAAACGGTTGAATTTACCGTCCTCCTCACCGGAAATGCTTTTCAGCAGATATTCCTGCACCAGGTTGCTGTCCTGATACTCGTCAATCATGATTTCTGCATAATATTCCCGCATTTCCCGTGCCGCTGCGGTGGGATAGACTCCGTCCTCCCGCTTTTCCGTAAGTATCTGCAGCGCCATATGCTCCATATCATGAAAATCCATCAGGTTCTTTTCCCTTTTTTTGGCATCCAGGCGCATACGGAAGTCATCGGTAAGAGACAGCAGACAGGAAACATAAGGGGCACAGGCCGCCATGCGTTCCGCCTGGGCCTGGGGGGAAGCATAAAAATACTTCTTAGCCAGACCATTCAGCAGATCCTTCACACTGTTCCTGATTTCTCTGGCCTTTTCCCTTTTTTCCGGCAATACGCTGTCATCCTTTTTGGAGCTTATCCGTCCGAAGGACAGAACCGAAAACCGTTCATACAGTTCCTGCAGGCTATCCGCTGACGCAAGTCGGTCTATGGTATTTTTATCCGCCTCCAGTGTATCCAGATACATATACGGACCGTCCGCTTCCTCACAGAGCATCCTCGCCTGATCCAGGCTGTCCCCCGCTTCCGCGAGCATGGTGCGGACATAGTCTTCCAGCAGTCCCACCCACCTGCATTCCTCCAGGTTTTCCGGAGAAACCGCATAATCCTCTTTGTGAAGTTCCAGCCATTCTCCCGGCCATGGATAACTCATGGCAAATTCATACAGTCCCAGAATCTGCTCTTCCAGCCGCTTTTCCTTTCCCGTCGGCGCGAAATATTCCACACAGGCCAGAAAGTCTTCCCTGCCTTCCGTAAAATAATCCTCCAGCATCTGCGCCAGGACATCCTGCATGAGAAGCTTGATTTCCCCGTCATCCGCCACACGGAAATCCGGATCCAGGTCAATTTCATCAAAATGGTTCCGGATAATATAAAGGCAGAAGCTGTCAATGGTGGTGATCTGGGCATTATGGATCAGCGTCAGCTGCTTGAGCAGATGGGCATTTCCCGGATTATCATCCACTCTGGCGGAAAGAGCCTGGGTAATCCGCTCCCGCATCTGGGCCGCCGCCGCATTGGTAAAGGTAACCACAAGGAGCCTGTCGATATCCACCGGATGCTCCCCGTCGCTTACCATCTGTATGATCCTTTCCACCAATACCGCCGTTTTTCCGCTGCCTGCCGCCGCCGATACCAGAATGCTGCTGCCCCTGGCATCGATGGTCGCCTGCTGATCCGGTGTAAATGTCACTGCCATGTTCTAACTCCTTCCGCCTTCCCTGCTGCTGTTTAACGCTTCCTCCATTTTATGGAGCGCTTCCTCCTCCGGAATCGCCTCCAGCTCCCGCTTCCGAAAGCCCGGGATTTTCCTGTCAAAACCGCAAACCCTGCTGTAAGGGCAATAGGTACAGGCATCCTTTGCCGACTGGCCGCTCCCCTGGATATAAGGATTCAGCTCTATATTCCCATTCAGAATCCCCGTGCCGATTTCCCTGATTTTTAAATTCACATAGTCGGAGATCACCCGGAAATCATTTTCCTGCAGGATGCTGGAACGGGCGCTGAAGGATCCGTCCTTCTTCCTCTCCACGGGAATGACATCGGATTTGGTTCCGAACGCCCCGTCCAGGCTGGCCACGATATTTTCATCGGCATTCACCACACCGGTCATCCGCAGGCCCGCCAGGATTTTTTCCTGGATCTGCTCTTCGTTCTCCGTTTCTTCCCCTTCCACAATCGGGTCATGCACCCGGTAATACAGCATGGCCGCCGGCACCACCTTCCTGTCCGGGAATTTATTTTCTTCCATTTCCACAGCGGCGTTCATGTAGACCACCAACTGCAGCTGCAGGCCATAATACAGGGCCGCCAGGCTGAAATCCCGGTTTCCCGATTTATAATCGATGACCTTCACATACACCTTGTCTTCCTCTTCACATACATCCACACGGTCAATCCGCCCCCGAAGGCGCAGCTTTTCTTCTCCCGTGAGGGCAATATTTACAGACTCCAAATCCTCCAGCACGGAGAACGAAACCTCAAACTGCTCCGGTCGGAAGGCACCTTTTTTCAGCTGATACTGAAGGGTTGACACCGTTCGTTTCAAAATCCGTTTGATTCTTGTTATCACATATTGATTCCGCGCGTTATCAAAAAGAACGGCTTCCCCATAGGTTACCGCATAGGCCTCCACAGCCTCCTCCACCAGCTTTTCCCCTTCCTCCCTGGGAAAGTCAAACCAGGTCCAGCCGTGTTCCTTCAGCTTTTCTCCGAAAATCTCCAAAACCCCATGGAAAATATTCCCCATGTCCACATCTTCAAAGCTATATCCGTCCCGCTCCCTTAACATCAGCCCATACTGCAGGAAGTGGGCGTAAGCGCAGGATGCATACTGCTCCAGCCGGCTTACGCTCCCCAGAAGGGTACGCCCGAAAAGAGCCAGGGCCGCCTCTCTGGCAAGAGGCCTGTCACGGTAGCTGAAAAACGCTTTCTGCTCCATTTCATGGGTCCATTCCCGTGTATTCTCCTGCATCGCATATATCTGATAAAGATGCCGGAAATCCCTTTCTTCTTCCCCGTCTTTTTCCATTCTGGCATCCGCAAACTTCCGCAGTCCCTGTACCAGGCTGTCCCGCCCGTCCTCCAGCGTCTGCACCTGCATGAGGCCCGGCAGTTCCTCCGGCTTTTCCACCTGTATGGAAGGAAACAGCTTTCTCACCATTTCAATCAGATAAGCGGGCCTCATGGAACGCCCTTCGCTGCTCATCCTGGCATAGGACAGATACAGCCTGTCCGAAGGCTTGGTCATATTCATGTAAAGGTAAAGCTTCTGGATATACATCTGCTGCCTCGGAGTCGGTGCCAGCTCCATCCCGCTTTCCGCCAGGAACTCTCTGTCCATGTCCGATATAATCCCGCCGCTCCCCGCAGACTTGGGAATATAGCCGTCATTGATTCCCAGGAAAAATAAAGCCTTAACCTGCTTCAGACGGGTTCTTTCCATATCTCCCGCCACGACCCTGTCCACGTTCTGAGGGATCGTCCCCACCTGGATTTCCTGAAAGCCCGCCTCCAGAATCTGGGAAAACTCCTCCATTTTCACCGGCTCATCCCCGATCAGCTCCACAATGCTGTCCAGCAGCTCCATGACAAGCCTGTAAATCTGGGCATATTCCCTTTCCTTTACCGCATCCCCTTCCGCGGCAAACTGTTCTTCATATGCCTTAAGCTTAACCTGCACCTCGTTTTTCTCAATAAATCCGTACAATCCCATGACGAGGGATCGGGTATCCGTAAATGTCTGCATCAGAGGCTCCATCTGCTCCACCAGCTTCTGCCTGCTTACATTCAAACCCTCCAGCGCCTCCAGTTCATTTTCCATATCCGGCGTTTTGCGCACAAAAATCGTCTGCCATCTCTTTTTTCCCCGCACACCGGTGGCAAGCACATAGTTTTCCAGAAGGTCCGCCTCCTCCGGGGTAAAATCAGCCAGGCCGCTGCGGATATAATGAAAGACCGACTCATAGGTGAAATTTCTTGTCACAATCTGCAGGGCGCTTTTCAGATATTCGATAAAAGGATTCAGGACAATTCCTCTCGTCTGATCCAGGTAAATGGGAATATCATACAAAGCCGCCGTTCTTTCCAGGAAGCTGGCATACGCCGCCAGATCCCCGGCAATCACAGCCACATCCCTGTAACAGTTTCCCGTCCGGCGCAGGTATTCGCGGATGGCAATGCATACCTGCCGCACCTCCTCCTGCTGCGTGGACGCCTCCATGATCCGTATCTGAGCCTCTCCTTCATAGGGCCTGCTGGGATAACGGAAAAGCTGCTTCTCCAGATGCGCCATGGAAGGATTCTCCCGGAACCGGGGCACCGGATCAGCCGTTAAAATCACATCCTCTCCCCGGGCCACCTTTGCCTCCGCCGCAAGGCGGCTTAAAGACGCCACCGTTTTCTTGCTCAGGTGAAACAGGTTCTGCTCCTCCTTCTCGTCATACATGTCCTCGCTTCCGTCCATAACCACAGAAACGATCACCTCGCCCGCCAGCCCCATCAGCTGCTGCAGCACCCGGTTCTGCACCGGCGTGAAACCCGTAAATCCGTCAAAAGCAATTACGCTCCCCCGCACCAGTTCCGATTTGGGAAGCAGCCGCGCCAGCACATCCAGCGTTTCCTCTGTTGTGATATATTTTTCCCGTATAAAATCCCGGAACCCCTGATAAAGCACTCCAAGATCCTTCAGCTTATGATAAAGCTGTCCCCTCTTTCTGGAATAATCCGTCAGCTTCTCCAGTTCCTCCACACCGATCCCATACTGCATGAATTCCGAAATCGCGGACTTCACTTCGTGGATATAACCGGTCTTATTCAGATTTCCCCCGATTACCGACGTTTCCCCCTTCAGCTTCCCCGCAATTTTCCGGAGAACAAGGCTCTTTCCCGTATCGTCCAGCACCGGCCTCTCGTCCGCTCCCACCTCTTCAATAATCCGGTGGGAAAGCCTCCCGAAGCTGAGCACATCTATATTCATAATCCCTTTGCAGGGATGCATCGTCACCAGATCCATCTGCGTCTGCATCGTAAACTGATCCGGTACTATGATCAGGAAATTCCGATCCGGCTCTTTCCCGGAGCGCTGAATGATTTCTTTGTAAAGCCCCGTACTTTTTCCCGCTCCTGACGCTCCTGTATAAAAACGCAATGACACGATTATTCCTCCTGTAGCTTTGGTTACTGCTGTCAAAAAGCAGTTCCTGTTCCTCTCCTGTGATACGCACTGTAACCTGAAATATACTACTTACTATACCATACTTCACCCGGGCTGACATCTTACAATTTTATACTGACAGTCGTGCGAGGAGCCAAAAAGCCCTGACCGCATCAAAGTGCAGTCCGGGCTTTCATCAGCAAGACTATAATCAAAAATAGCCGGCAGAAATCGGTATATTATACGGTTCTTTTCAAAACCAGTTTGGAATCCTTAATCCTTATTTATCACCACGGAATTTCTCCAAATACTTTACCGCTTCTTCTTTATTCAGTTTAAACTTTTTCTGGAGCTTTTCGATAATGCGATCCTCGGGAATTTTCTCCTCCAGATTATCCTCTATTAAAATCTGTATTCCCTGCTGTATTCCTTGCTGAATTCCCCTTTTAATTGCATTCTCTTCAATCGCTTCACTCAGATTGCACATTTCACTCAGCTCCTCTCCCAGTTCATATTCCATTTTCATTCCGTAATCCCGCACAAGCGACTCTTCTTTTTCCTTCCTGTCCATTTCTGGTGACAGAAGCGTATTCAGAAAACCATGGAGTGTTCCTTCGGTCCCCTTCTTCAGCTTCTCATTCAGACAGATGATGATTACCGACAGTTTATCATAGCTTTTTCTCGGTTCCGGGATATTTCCTATGATATCCTCTTTGGTTATCCGGTATTCCGCCATGGCATTTCCTATATGCATGGGCGCATTCATAGTCATCCATTTTTTCTTCGCCGGGA
>NZ_MPDJ01000013.1:72083-153258 GCF_001881565.1 Eisenbergiella tayi | reverse complement strand
TGAATTACTCCGAGGATGAAAACCCGCTGGCCTTGAAATCCGACTTTGTGCTGTCGTTCTGTGAGCTTGTCATGGGCGGCAAGAACGGGCTGGAAGCCATTGAAAAGACGGTGATCGACAGGGCGGTCCAGGTGATCAATCGGCATTAGCTCTGTATCTTATACCCATCTAAACGTGTCTCAGAGACAGAGTTTTGTGTGTATGAGGAATGTCCCTACCAGCCGGGCAAGCTCACCGCCCTTGACAGCGCGGTGAAATTTCAAGTGAAAGGAGTGGACGACGAGATGGCAGTTTTTCGAGTGGAGAAAAACCGGGGCTACACGGTGATGTCCAACCACCATCTGCGGAACAAGGACTTGTCCCTGAAAGCCAAGGGCCTGCTGTCGCAAATGCTGTCCTTGCCGGAGGATTGGGACTTTACGCTGAAAGGCTTGTCCCTTATCAACCGGGAGCAGATCGACGCGATCCGGGCGGCTGTCCGAGAGTTGGAACAGGCGGGCTATATCGTGCGTTCCCGTGAGCGTGACAGCCAAGGCCGCCTGCGTGGGGCGGATTACATCATTTACGAACAGCCCCAGCTTGTGCCGGATTCACCTACATTGGAAAATCCAACATTGGATAATCCAACGCAGGAAAAGCCTACGCAGGAAAAACCAACGCAATTAAATAAAGATAGATCAAGTAAAGACAAATCAATTACGGATGGATCAAATACCGATTCCATTCCTATCCTTTCCCCTCCCTCTCCTTTGGGGGAAGAAGCGGCTGCGCCGCCGGAACGGAAAGGAACGGGAGCGAAATCACAGAGCGCCATAGAGATTTATCGGGAGATCATCAAGGACAACATCGAGTATGAACACCTTTGCCAGTACGCCAAGGGGATTGACCGGGATATGCTGGACGAGATTGTGGACTTGCTGGTGGAAACCGTATGCAGCGCCCGAAAGACCATCCGCATTGCCGGGGACGATTACCCCGCCGAGCTGGTGAAATCCAAGCTGATGAAGCTGAACAGTTCTCACATTGAGTTTGTCTTTGACTGTATCAGCAAAAACACCACGGAAATACGGAACATCAAAAAATACCTGCTGGCGGTTCTGTTCAACGCCCCAAGCACCATCAACGGCTATTACACGGCGCTGGTGGCCCATGACATGAACACAGGCAGTTGGGGAACCCCGCAAAATCGGTGATTTTGTGGGGAGAGGAGGAACAGCGAAATGAGCGAGCTTTTCACGCTTGCGTGGAAACAAGCGATATGGAGCTTGTGACGACGAGAAAGGAGGACGACCCTATGAAACAGGGTGCTTTGATTTTTGACGAGCAGACAGACCGCTACGACATCCGCTTTGACCTTGCGGACTATTACGGCGGCCTGCACTGCGGAGAAACTTTTGATGTGATGGTGGGCGGCAGATGGAGGCCGACCCGCATTGAAATGGCCGAGAACTGGTATCTGGTAGGAATCCATGCCGACGACCTCTCCGGCCTGCGGGTGCGGATTTAAGCCATCCGCCTACCTGCTGACTTTCCAAAGGAGGGATAGCAGTTGCAGGAAGAAGTAGACCAGAAAACCATAGCGTTAGCGGTTAAGACGGGCAAGCTCACCGCCCAAGTGCTGCAAGCGGCCATCCGAAAATATCTGGCCGCCCGGCAGAAAGGGACGGGCAAGACCCGTCACGGACAGCAGAGCTTACGGCAGCTCAAAAAGGACGGTTCCGCCCTGTCCAACATTGAGATCACCGACGCCAACATTGGCTTATTTAAGCCCTGCGCCAAGAAATACGACATTGATTTTACCTTGCGGAAAGACCGCACTACCCATCCGCCCCGGTATATCGTGATCTTCAAATCCAAGCAGGCGGACAATCTGGAACAGGCGTTTAAGGAGTTTACAGCCAAGAAGCTCAAACAGCAGGAACGCCCCTCCATCCGAAAGACCCTTGCCGTCCTGAAAGAAAAGGCAGCGGCCAGAAGCAGCCAGCAGGCCAAGGAGAAAATCAAGGAAAGGGGGCTGTCACGATGAAGCCGGAAATGAAAAAGCTGATAATTGCCAACCTGCCCTATCTGCTGTTTGTTTACCTGTTCGGCAAGCTGGGACAGACCTACCGGCTGGCGGCTGGGGCGGACTTGTCGGAAAAGCTATTGCACCTTGCGGACGGCTTTTCCCTTGCCTTTGAAAGCACCGCCCCCAGCTTCCACCTGTTCGATCTGGCGGTGGGCGTGGCAGGTGCGGTGGCACTGCGGCTGATGGTGTACTGCAAGAGCAAGAACGCCAAGAAATATCGCCGGGGCGTCGAGTACGGCAGCGCCCGTTGGGGAGGCCCCAAAGATATAGCCCCGTACATCGACCCGGTGTTTGACAACAACATCCTCCTGACCCAGACGGAACGCCTCACCATGAACAACCGGCCCAAAGACCCCAAGACCGCCCGGAATAAAAATGTGCTGGTGATCGGCGGTTCCGGCAGCGGCAAGACCCGGTTCTTTGTGAAGCCCAACCTCATGCAGTGCGTGTCCAAAGACTACCCAACCTCATTCGTGATTACTGACCCGAAAGGAAGTCTGATCGGCGAGGTGGGCCAGCTCCTTGTGCGGTGCGGCTACCGGGTAAAAGTGCTGAATACCATTAACTTTTCCAAGAGTATGCGCTACAGCCCGTTTCGCTACATCCATTCGGAAAAGGACATTTTGAAGCTGGTAAACACGCTGATCTGCAACACCAAGGGCGAGGGCGAAAAGAGCGCCGAGGATTTTTGGATCAAATCGGAACGCCTGCTGTATTCGGCCCTCATTGGCTATATCTGGTACGAAGCGCCGGACGATGAAATGAATTTCACCACGCTGCTTGAAATGATAAACGCCAGCGAAACCCGCGAGGATGACCCGGAATTTCAATCCCCGGTAGACCAGATGTTTGAACGGCTGGAAGAAAAAGACCCGGAACACTTTGCGGTGCGCCAGTACCGTAAATTCCTGCTGTCGGCAGGCAAGACCCGCAGCTCCATTTTGATAAGCTGTGGAGCCAGATTAGCGCCCTTTGACATCCGGGAAGTGCGGGAGCTGATGGAGGACGACGAACTGGAACTTGACACCATCGGGGACAAAAAAACAGCCCTGTTCCTGATTATGTCGGACACGGACACGACCTTTAATTTCATTCTGGCAATGGTGCAAAGCCAGCTCATCAACCTTTTGTGTGACCGGGCCGATGACAAATACGGCGGGCGGCTGCCCGTCCATGTGCGGCTGATTCTGGACGAGTTTGCCAACATCGGCCAGATTCCAAACTTTGATAAGCTGATCGCCACCATCCGAAGCCGGGAAATCTCGGCTTCTATTATTTTGCAGAGCCAGTCGCAGCTAAAGGCTATTTACAAGGACGCGGCGGAAATCATTTCTGACAACTGCGACTGTACGCTGTTCCTTAGTGGCAGGGGCAAGAACGCCAAGGAGATCGCGGAGGTGCTGGGCAAGGAAACCATTGACAGCTACAACCAGAGCGAGAACCGGGGCGCGCAGACCTCCCACGGACTGAACTACCAAAAACTCGGAAAGGAGCTGATGAGCCAAGACGAAATTGCAACGATGGACGGAGGCAAGTGTATTTTGCAGGTGCGCGGCGTGAGGCCGTTTTTCAGTGAGAAATACGACATCATCCGCCACCCCCGCTATAAATACCTCTCGGACGCCGACAAAAAGAATACCTTTGATGTGGACAGCTACCTATCGTCCCTGCGCCGGAAAAAGCGGCGCGTGATAACGGAGGACGAACCCTTTGACCTCTACGACATTGAGCTGTCGGATGAAGATTTTGCCGCGGAATAAAGCGGCCATAGAGAAAGGAGCGTGACCGATGGGACACTCGGACGAATGGACATTTGCGGATTATTTCAGGTATGAGAAAGAAATCTACCGGGCGATCATTTCCGCTGCGGTGCTGTGCCAGTGGATCGCGGGACATGATACCCCGCCCACGGACGGGGAAGCCGAAGAACTTGTAAGGGAAATAGACCGCAGACTGTGTGAAGCATGGGGCGAGATTTTTTCGCTGGCTGTGCTGGAATGGCGGGACGGCCAGTAACTCCGGGCCGTCTGCGGATTGTGAGGCTGCCGCTATGAACGGCGGCTTTTTTGCACCCAAACACCATCACAATCTGAATTTATGGAGGTAAATTTATGGAATTTTTCAATAGTGCAGTTGATACTTTGCAGACCATCGTTGTGGGCCTCGGCGGAGCGCTTTGCGTATGGGGCGGCGTCAATCTTTTGGAGGGATACGGGGCGGACAACCCGGCAAGCAAGAGCCAAGGGATCAAGCAGCTTGTCGCCGGAGGTGGCGTTGCCCTGATCGGCATGACCCTTGTTCCGCTGCTGTCCGGGCTGCTGGGATAACCCCATGTGTGTTAGAAAACCCTCCGCGCCCTCTCTGATCGGGGAGGGCGCGGGAAAGGAGGTGTCCCCACATGATCGGTGATTTAATCGGGGAATGGATCAAGGGAATCCTGATCGACGGTATCATGGGCAACCTGTCCGGCCTGTTTAACACGGTCAATACCAAAGTCGGGGAAATCGCGTCGGATGTGGGCAGTACCCCGCAGGACTGGAACGGCGGCATTTTTTCCATGCTGCAAAACCTGTCCGAAACGGTGATCGTCCCCATTGCGGCGGCCATTCTCGCCCTTGTGATGTGCTATGAGCTGATCGACATGATCGTGGAAAAGAACAATATGCACGACTTCGACAGCTCCATGTTCTTCCGCTGGATTTTCAAAAGCGCCTTTGCCATCCTCATTGTGACAAACACATGGAATATCGTCATGGGCGTATTTGACGCCACCCAGCAAGTCGTCAACCAGAGCGCCGGTGTAATTATCGGAGATACCAGCATTGATTTTGACACGCTGCTCCCTGATCTGGAAAGCCGCCTTGAAGCAATGGACATCGGGCCGCTGCTGGGCCTGTGGTTCCAGACCCTTGTTGTGGGGCTGACGATGAACATTCTTTCCATCTGCATTTTCCTTGTGACCTATGGAAGAATGATTGAAATTTACGCCGTGACCGCATTGGGGCCGATCCCCCTTGCCACGCTGGGCAATGCAGAGTGGCGCGGCATGGGCCAGAACTACTTGAAATCCCTGCTTGCGCTGGGCTTCCAAGCCTTTTTAATCATGGTGGTTGTCGGGATTTATGCGGTGCTGATCCAGCAGATCGGAACTGCCGACGACATATCCGGCGCGATCTGGGGCTGTATGGGCTATACCGTTTTGCTTTGCTTCTGTCTGTTCAAGACCGGCAGCATATCGAAAGCCGTATTTACCGCACATTGACAGACAGGAGGAATACCAGCTATCGAGGAAACACAAAAGAAAACCTACAACATCCTTTACGCCGACCCGCCGTGGCGATATGAGTGCAAACGGACAGGGGCGGCGGAACATCACTATCCCACCATGAGCATTGACGAGCTGTGCGCCCTGCCGGTGGAAACGCTGGCGGAAAAAGACTGCCTCTTGTTTTTGTGGGCAACTTTCCCCCAGCTCCCGGAGGCGCTGCGTCTGATTAAGGCGTGGGGCTTCATCTTTAAGACCGTGGCCTTTGTCTGGCTGAAATTGAACCGCAAAAGCCCCACATGGTTTTACGGGCTGGGCTATTGGACGAGAGGAAACGCGGAAATCTGCCTGCTTGCCAAGCGGGGCCATCCCAAGCGTTACTCCAAAAGCGTCCATCAGTTTATCATTTCCCCGGTGGAGGAACACAGCAAGAAACCAGACATTACCCGCGAGAAAATCATAGAGCTTGCGGGCGACTTGCCCCGCGCAGAACTGTTTGCCAGACAGAAAATCCCCGGCTGGGATGTGTGGGGCAATGAAGTGGACAGCGATTTTTCCCTGTCCGTATCAGAAACGAGGTGACTTTTTATGGCTTATGTAACTGTCCCCAAGGATTTAACCAAGGTCAAATCCAAGGTAGTATTCGGGCTGACGAAACGCCAGCTCATTTGTTTTGGCGGTGCGCTGCTGGTAGGCGTCCCGCTTTTCTTTTTGATCCGGGGCCGCGTCCCGACCAGCGCGGCGGCGCTCATTATGGTGTTCGCCATGCTGCCGGGCTTTCTGCTGGCGCTTTACGAAAAACACGGCCAGCCCCTTGAAGTGGTGGTACGCCAGATCGTAGAGTGCTGCTTCATCCAGCCCAAGGAACGGCCCTACCAGACCAACAACGCTTATACCGCCCTTGTGCGGCAATCCCAAATGGAAAAGGAGGTCAACGCTATTGTCCAAAAAGCAAAAGAACGAAACGAGCGCAAAAGCACCGGTCAAGCTCACCCGCGCCGAAAAGAAAGAGATTCAGGCCGTCATCCGAAAGTATAAGGGCGACGGCAAGCCCCATTCGGCGCAGGCCAGTATTCCCTATGAGGCCATGTATCAGGACGGCGTATGCCGGGTAACGCCCCGCACCTTTTCCAAGTGCATTGAGTTTACGGACATCAGCTACCAACTGGCGCAGGCGGACACCAAGACCGCCATCTTTGAAAACCTGTGCGACCTCTACAACTATCTGGACGCCTCCATTCATGTGCAGTTTTCCTTTATCAACCGCAAGATCGACCCCAAGCAGTACGCCAAGAGCTTTGAAATCCGGGCGCAGGGGGACGACTTCGACGACATCCGCAGCGAGTATTCCGACATTTTGCAAGACCAGCTTGTGAACGGGAACAACGGCCTGATGAAGCGGAAATTTATGACCTATACCATCGAGGCGGACAGCCTGAAAATGGCCCGCGCCAGACTGCGCCGGATCGAAACCGACCTTTTGGGCTATTTCAAGAGCATGGGAGCCTCCGCGTGGGGACTGGACGCAAAGGAACGGCTGGAAGTCATGCACAGCATTTTCCACCCGGACGGGGAACCGTTCTCCTTTGACTGGAAATGGCTTGCCCCGTCGGGGCTTTCTACCAAGGACTTTATCGCCCCGTCCTCGTTCCGCTTCGGCAATGCCCGGATGTTCGGGCTGGGCGGCAAATACGGGGCGGTGAGCTTTCTGCAAATCCTCTCCCCGGAGCTGTCGGATGAAATGCTGGCCGACTTTCTCAACACGGAAAACGGTATTGTGGTGAACCTCCATGTGCAGGCCATCGACCAGAGCGACGCCATTAAGACGGTCAAGCGCAAGATCACCGACCTTGACGCCATGAAGATTCAGGAACAGAAACGGGCTGTCCGCAGCGGTTACGACATGGACATTCTTCCCAGCGACCTTGCCACCTACGGGCAGGACGCCAAGGAGCTGCTAAAGACCTTGCAGAGCCGGAATGAAAGGATGTTCCAGCTTACCTTTTTGGTGCTGAACACCGCAGACACCCGGCAAAAGCTGGAAAACGATGTGTTCTGGGCTGCCGGGATCGCCCAGAAATACAACTGTTCCCTTGTGCGGCTGGACTACCAGCAGGAACAGGGGCTTATGAGCAGCCTGCCGCTGGGGGCCAGCCACATCCAGATTGAACGCTCCCTGACGACTTCCAGCGTGGCCGTGTTCGTCCCCTTTGTGACGCAGGAGCTTTTTCAGGGCGGCGACGCCATGTATTACGGGATCAACGCTAAGACCGGCAACATGATTATGCTCGACCGCAAACGGGCGAGGTGTCCCAACGGGCTAAAGCTGGGGACACCGGGAAGCGGCAAAAGTATGAGCTGTAAATCCGAGATTGTGAGCGTGTTCCTCTGCACCCCGGACGATGTGTATATCTGTGATCCAGAGGCCGAGTATTACCCCCTTGTGAAGCGGCTGCATGGGCAGGTGGTGAAGCTGTCGCCTACCAGCAAAAACTATGTGAACCCGCTGGACATCAACCTGAATTACTCCGAGGATGAAAACCCGCTGGCCTTGAAATCCGACTTTGTGCTGTCGTTCTGTGAGCTTGTCATGGGCGGCAAGAACGGGCTGGAAGCCATTGAAAAGACGGTGATCGACAGGGCGGTACAGGTGATCTATCGGCCTTATCTGGCAGACCCCAAGCCGGAAAATATGCCCATCCTTGCAGACCTGCACAAAGCCCTGTTAGACCAGCATATCCCGGAGGCCGACCGGGTGGCGAAGGCCCTTGACCTGTATGTGTCCGGCAGCTTAAATGTGTTCAACCACAGAACCAACATCGACATTCAAAACCGCATTGTGGCCTTTGACATCAAGGAGCTGGGCAAGCAGCTAAAGAAAATCGGTATGCTCATTGTCCAAGACCAGATTTGGGGGCGCGTCACCCAAAACCGCAGCAAGGGCAAGGCGACATGGTATTTCTGTGATGAGTTCCATCTGCTTTTGCGTGAGGAACAGACGGCGGCCTTTTCCTGCGAGATTTGGAAGCGTTTTCGTAAGTGGGGCGGGATTCCCACAGGTGCGACGCAGAATGTAAAAGACCTGCTTTCCTCCCCGGAAATTGAGAACATTTTGGAAAACAGCGACTTTATCTGCCTGCTCAATCAGGCCAGCGGCGACCGCAAAATCCTTGCGGAACGGCTGAACATTTCGCCCCAGCAATTACGGTATGTGGACAATTCCGAACCCGGCGAGGGACTTCTCATTTACGAAAATGTGATCCTGCCCTTTAAGAACCCCATCCCGAAAAATACCCAGCTCTACCAGATCATGACGACCCGGTTAGGCGAGGGGGCGACGGTATGAGCGCCTTAACACATTTCAGCCTGTTTTCTGGGATCGGCGGGATCGACCTTGCGGCAGAAGCCGCAGGGTTTACCACCGTATGCCAGTGCGAATGGGCAGATTTCCCGATGGAAGTTTTGAAAAAGCACTGGCCGCAGGTACCAAAATTCCGGGACATTACCACAGTGACAAAGGAGGCATTTTTTGAAAAAACAGGACGAGAAACCACCACACTTATTTCCGGGGGATTCCCCTGCCAGCCCTTTTCCAGCGCCGGGAAACAAAGAGGATTTGAGGACGAACGGTATTTATGGCCCGAAATGCTCCGCGTTATCCGGGAACTGCACCCCTCTTGGGTGCTTGGAGAAAATGTTGCTGGCTTCATCCATCTGGGGCTCGACAAGACGGTTTTTGACTTGGAGCAGGCAGGCTACGCCGTTAGGGTTTTCGTACTTCCTGCTGTCGCCGTCGGCGCATGGCATGAGCGCAAAAGAACTTTCATCATCGGCCATGCTGCTTCCCACGCCCCTTGCCAGCGACACGGGGGATGTGAAACTGAACCCCGACTGGGTGGAATGGCTGATGGGATTCCCCCGGAGATGGACGGACATTCCATGTGGGCCAAAGAACCGGCGCAAATCCCGTACTTAATCAGCGACCCGCCGGCGAATGTGGCAAAGAGGTTAAAGACTTTGGGAAACGCAGTTGTTCCCCCGCAGGTGTACCCCATCCTGCGCTATATTGCAGAGATCGAAACCGGGCGCTGCCGGAACAGACAGCAAGGAGGTGATCGGATATGGAACCCTTAAAACTCCGCGACAAGGTAACGCAGCACATGACCCGCGACGGCCTGACGCTGGATAACCAGACCACCGGCGAAAGCGTCAATGTGTCCAGCCGGGAGGCCGAGCAGGAATACACCGCCCAGCCGGAGGGCGCGGCGGAAAAAATACTGGAACGGGCGGACGAACTGCACGACCGCCACAAGGCAAAGAAAGCGGCCAAGGACGCCGGGGAAACCGTGGCGCAGGTCACCGGCCCTGTTTCCCGGTTGCAGTTTACCGCCGAGGAACGGGCCTCCCCGGAGCTGGCCCCGTATATCAGAAAGGCAGAAAAACGGGCGGATCAGCTGGAAGCGGCCAAAGAAGCCTTGCCGAAAAAGCGCGTCATTACAAAGGAAACCGTTTATGACGAAGCCAAGGGCAAGGCCAAAAGCAGGCTGTATTTTGACAAGGTGGAGAAAGCCCCTCCCCAGCTCAAACCAAACCCGGCCAGCCGTCCCATACAGGAAGCCGGGCTTTACCTCCACGGAAAAATCCATGAGGTAGAACACGAAAATGTGGGCGTGGAGGGCGGCCATAAGGGGGAGGAACTGGCGGAACGGCAGGCGGGCCGCATGATCCGCAGCGGCGTCCACCGCCACAAGCTCAAACCCTACCGGGCCGCAGCCAAGGCTGAGCGAAAGTCCATCGCCGCCAACGCCGAGTTTGCGTATCAAAAATCCCTGCGGGACAACCCGGAGCTGGCGCAGGCGGCAAAGAACCCCGTTTCCCGTTTCTGGCAGAAACAGCACATCAAACGGGAATATGCCAAGGCAGCAAGGGCGGCGGGCCAGACCGCACAGGGGGCCGCAAGCACCGCCAAGACCACGGCTGCCGCAGCCAAGAAAGCCGCAGAGAAAAGCAGACAGGCCGCGTCCTTTGCCGCCCGGCACTGGAAAGGGGCGCTGATCGTCGGCGGCGTGGGCCTCATGCTCCTGCTGGTGATGGGCGGCCTGCAATCCTGCACCGCCATGTTTGGCAGCACCGGGACGGGCCTTGCCGCCACCTCCTATCTCTCCGAGGACAGCGATATGCTGGGAGCCGAAGCCGCCTATGCCGCACTGGAAGCAGACTTACAGCACGAACTTGACAACTACGAAAGCCTGCACCCCGGCTATGATGAATACCGTTTCGATCTGGACGAGATCAAGCATGACCCCTATGTGCTGACCTCCATCCTCTCCGCGCTGCATAACGGCGTGTTCACTTTAGGGGAGGTACAGGGCGACCTTGCCATGCTCTTTGAAAAGCAGTACATCCTGACCCAGACCATCGAAACGGAAACCCGCTACCGCACCGAAACGAGGACGGACAGCGAGGGAAACACCTACACCGTGGAAGTCCCCTACACCTACTATATCTGCAATGTGAAGCTGGAAAACTTTGACCTGTCCCACCTGCCCATCTACATTCTCACCGAGGAACAGATGGGCTTTTATGCTGCCTATATGCAGACTTTGGGCAACCGGCCAGACCTGTTCCCTAACGGCAGCTATCCCCACGCCTCCACCCCGAAAGAGCCGACCTACTATGAAATCCCCCCGGAGGCGCTAAAGGACGAAGCCTTTGCCGCCATGATTGCCGAGGCGGAAAAGTATGTGGGCTATCCTTATGTGTGGGGCGGCAGCTCCCCAAGCACCAGCTTTGATTGTTCCGGCTTCATTAGCTGGGTTATCAATCATTCAGGATGGAATGTGGGACGCCAGACGGCGCAGGGGCTTTACAACATCTGCACCCCCGTTTCCCCGGAGCAGGCCAAGCCCGGCGACCTTGTATTTTTCGTCGGCACTTATGACACTGCTGGGATGTCCCATGTGGGGCTGTATGTGGGAAATTCGGTCATGCTGCACTGCGGCGACCCTATTTCCTACACAAACCTCAATTCAAGCTACTGGCAGCAGCATTTTTATTGTTACGGGCGTTTGCCTTAAACGCCAGAAAGGAGTAAATCACTATGGCAATGAACAAATTGGAGCGCATTGAAAAGGATATTGAGAAAACCAAGGGCAAGATCGCGGAGCTGCAAAAGCAGCTTCGGGAGCTGGAAGCGGCCAAGACCGAACAGGAAAACTTGCAGATCGTCCAGCTTGTGCGCGGCCTCAACATGACCCCGCAGGAGTTCGCCGCCTTTGTGCGCGGCGGCGCGTTGCAGGCGGCTCCGGCCCCGATCCCGGACTTTGAACAGGAGGACAGCGCCCATGAAGAAATCTAAACTGTTCCGCACTTTGACGCTGGCTGTGGCCGCTGCGCTCTGCATGGCGACCACGACCGTTACCGCCTACGCCGGGGGCGCTGACCCTGACCCGGTGCCGCTGCCGGAAACCACCGAAGCCCCCGCAGAAGTGCCGGAGGAAACCGAAGAACCTACCACCGGCGGCATGGAGCCGGAGGGCGTACCCGTCACCCCGCAGGGCAACGCCGCGCTGGTGGATGATTTTTTCGGTGATAAGCAGCTTATCACCGTTACCACCAAGGCCGGGAATTATTTTTACATCCTGATCGACCGGGCCAACGAGGACAAGGAAACGGCGGTGCATTTCCTCAACCAAGTGGATGACGCCGACCTGCAAGCCTTGTTGGAGGACGGGAAAAAAGAGCCGGAGGTCTGCAACTGTACGGCCAAATGTCAAGCCGGGGCCGTCAATACGGCCTGCCCGGTCTGTAAAAACAACCTGACCGCCTGCAATGGGCCAGAGCCGAAGCCCCAGCCGGAGGAAGAAAAGCCGCAGGAGGAAAAGCCAAGCGGCATGGGCGGCCTTGTGGTGTTCTTTGTGGTGGTGCTGCTGGGCGGCGGCGCAGCCCTCTACTTCCTGAAATTCAAAAAGGAAAAAGCCGACACCACAGGCAATGACGATCTGGCCGAGTATGACTTTGGAGAGGACGAGGACGACGAGGACGAAGCCCCGGAGCCGGACGAGGATATGACAAGTGAAGATGGAAATAAGGAGGACGAAGTATGAGCTATCAGTTAGTAATTGCAGAGAAACCAAGCGTCGCCCGCAGCATTGCGGGCGTGATCGGCGCGGACAAGAAACAGGACGGCTATATGGAGGGAAACGGCTATCTGGTGAGCTGGTGTATCGGCCACCTTGTTTCCCTTGCCGACGCCGGGACTTATGACGAGCGTTTCAAAAAATGGCGCTATGACGACCTGCCGATTCTGCCGCAGCAATGGCAGTACATCATTCCCGACGATAAGAAAAAGCAGTTTGACACCCTGCGTTCTTTGATGAAGCGCCCCGATGTCACCGGCCTTGTGTGCGCCACCGACGCCGGGCGCGAGGGGGAATTGATTTTCCGTTTTGTCTACCAGATGGCGGGCTGCAAGAAACCGTTTCAGCGCCTTTGGATTTCCAGCATGGAGGACGCGGCCATCAAGGACGGCTTTGCCCACCTGAAACCGGGGGCCGACTACGACAACTTGTATCAGTCGGCCCTTTGCCGGGCGCAGGCGGATTGGCTGGTGGGGATCAACGCGACAAGACTTTTCTCCATCCTCTACCACAAGACCCTGACCGTGGGCCGTGTCCAGACGCCGACCCTGAAAATGCTGGTTGACCGGGAGGCCAAGATCAGCAGCTTTCAGAAAGAGAAATACCACATCGTCCAGATCGCGGCGGGCGGCATGGAGGCGGCCAGTGAACGCATGGGAAACGCAGACGACGCCAAGGCCCTGAAAGCCGCCTGTGAAACGGCACAGGCCGTTTGTGTGTCGGTAACACGGGAGAAAAAGACGGAGCAGCCGCCCCGCCTCTATGACCTCACCACCTTGCAGCGGGAGGCAAACCGGCTGTTTGGATTTACCGCCAAGCAGACCCTTGACTATGCCCAGCAGCTCTATGAAAAGAAGCTGCTGACCTATCCCCGCACCGACAGCCAGTATTTGACCGATGATATGCTGCCAACGGCGGAAAGCCTTGTGTCCGGCCTGTGGCCTATGCTTTCCTTTGCGGCGGGGCTTGACCTCTCCCCGCAGTTTGGCCGGGTGCTGAACAGCAAAAAGGTAAGCGACCACCACGCCATTGTCCCGACAATGGAATTTGTGCAGAGAGGCTTTGACGGGCTGACCGAGGGAGAAAAGAAACTGCTGTCCCTTGTGTGCTGCAAGCTGCTGTGCGCCGTGGCCGCGCTCCATGTGTACGAGGCTGTCACCGCTACATTCACCTGTGCCGGGAACACCTTTACCGCCAAGGGAAAAACCATCCTGATCCCCGGCTGGAAAGAGCTTGATCGCCGCTTTAAGGCGTCGTTCAAAACAGACGCCGACGACACCGCCCCGGAGCCTGCGCGTGAACTGCCGGAGATCACCGAGGGACAGACCTTTGACAAGGTAACTGCCGCTGTCACCGAACATTTCACCGCACCGCCAAAATCCTACACGGATGTAATACACTTTGAGAGTAGGCAGTGGAAATATTCAAAATGCAAAGGAGCAGGATAGCAATGAAAATCAAGGATAAGAGATTTAAAATCACAGCTTTATACGAGCGACTCTCAAAGGATGATGAGGTGCAGGGAGAGTCAAACAGTATCGTCAATCAGAAGCGGATGTTGACACAGTATGCAGAACAGCATGGGTATGAGAATATCGAGCATTACACGGATGATGGATGGACTGGCACAAACTTTGTTGAGGTAAGATAACGTAACCTTTTTTGCAGAGGGTGTTATCTTACCTCTTTTTGATGTATGTTAGATAGCATAACTCTTTACGTCGGCTCCAATCTGTCTGAAATAGGAGATACTTTCAGTAGGCTTGTCGCCTGTATCAACTCTGCCGACAAAGCTATAAAAGATTTCGATTTTGCGGGTGTTCGTTTCCTTATCCAGTTCGTGAATAAGAATGCGGTCAATAAATTCATGGACGTTTTCGTAGGTCAGTTCGGTAATGGCGGTGTATTTGCGTACCAGTGCGACAAACCTTTTCACGTCCGCGCTGCGCTCGGTGGCGTTGTCAATTTCCTGTGACAGTTCCGCAATCCTCCGGGTCAGCGTCTTTTTTTCTTCGTCATAGCCGGAAGTCAGAAAAGCAAATTGTTCATCTGAAAGTTTCCCTAAAGCGTTGTCCTCATAGAGCTTGCGGAACAAGATATTCAGCTCGCTAATCCGGCTCTGCGCCTTGTCAAGCTCTTTCCGTTGCTGCGTCAGCGTCTTTTGTACTGCCTTTGCGCTGCACTCGTTGGCGGTTTCGATAAACTCCTGTTCATGCTCTTTCACATAGGACAATACCCTTTGTAAATCGGCAAGGACAAGTTCTTTAAGGACGCTCTTTCGGATATAATGGGTAGTGCAAAGCTCGCCAGTCCTTATCCTGTTTCGATACTTGCCGCAAGTGTAGGCGTGTTTGCGTTCCAGTGTCCCGGCTCCCTGTTGCAGATACATTTTATAGCCGCAGTCCCCGCAAAAGAGAAGCCCCGAAAAAATGTCAATTTCATCAACCTTTGTAGGGCGGTGTTTGGTGGCAATCCGTTTCTGTGCAAGCTCAAAGGTTTCTTCATCAATCAAGGGTTCGTGTGTGTTGGGGAAGAAGTAACGCTTTTCCTCCGGGTTCTTCTTCGTCTTTTTCGATTTGTAAGATACCTTATAGCTCTTGCCTGTAATGGTATGCCCCAAATACTCTTTACGCGCCAGAATGTCATAGAGCGTCTTATCCGGCCAGTTGTAAATACAATTCGGGTGTGGGCGGGGGTGCCTGTGGCTTCCTGTGCGCCTGTACTGCAATTCTGCAACAGTCAATACCTCATGTTCCCGTAGCCAGTTCTGGATTTCGCAGATACGGTCGCCGCGCACATACATAGCGAAAATCTGTTTTACAATGTGCGCCGTTTCCGGGTCGGGCAATAGATGATTGCGGTCGTTGGGGTCAGCTATGTACCCATAAGGCACTTGCCCGTTGACGCGCTCGCCTTTCTGCGCCTTTGCCTGTTTGACAGCCCGGATTTTCTTTGAAGTGTCGCGGGCGTAAAACTCGTTGAACCAGTTCCGCAGAGGGGTAAACTCGTTATCTTCCCTTGCTGTGTCTACACCGTCGTTAATGGCAATGTAGCGCACTTCATATTCGGGAAAAACAATCTCTATCAGCTCCCCGGTTTTCAGATAATTACGTCCCAGACGGGAGAGGTCTTTTGTTATGACGGTCGCCACGTTCCCGGCTTCAACTTCGTGCAGCATGGCTTGAAGCCCCTCACGCTCAAAGCTCACGCCGGAAAATCCGTCGTCTACGAAAAAGCGCGTGTTGAAAAAGTGGTGTTCGTCAGCATACTTTTGTAAAATCATCTTTTGGTTCTGTATGCTCTCGCTTTCCCCGGCCTGCATATCTTCCTGGCTCAATCTGCAATATAAAGCGGTAATCTTGTCTGTCTGTAACATTTTGTCCTCCTTTCCGACGACAGACAAGCATGGCATTTGTACTGTCTATATTATACCACATACCGCTGCCTGTGTCATGTATAAAATGTGAAGAAACGCCCTATTTCCGGGCGTTTGCGGGGTTCAGTTCCATGTCTTTGCGAATGAGTTTTTTTATCTTTTTATCCAGTGTGTCCGTTGCGCGTTCACTTGCGGACGAACATACAAGGTAAGTAACTTTTCCTATTTTATGCTCCGTTGTGGTAACGGGCGTTTGGTTTTGCGTCAAAGAAAATCCCCCTTTCTTTCGCAAACATATAATACAGTCTATGAATAGCAGCAAGTCCACTATTCAATAAAACAAAGGCTTTAATCGGACGGTTATTAGCATAACCTCATGGGAATTTCACCCCGGCATGGTTCTCATGCAGCCCTACCCATTGCCTGCGACGCTCTTAACGCTCGGACTGTGGCTGTAAGGAAGTATCATTGTATATTCTGCGTGTCGTCGCCCGCAAGCCGCTACACTTGCTTTCCGGCGCGGTGTTGGTCGCTCGGCTGTCCGGGCGGGGATAACCTCACCCGGATAGCGTCATGGCGCACCCGCCGTATGGCTCGGCGCAAAAGGAACGTATCCGATTTGCCCTATGCTGCGCCGCCGTTATCTTGCGCCGCTTTCTTTGTCAAGGTTCAGAATGGCTTTGCTGCCGCGTCAGCAGCGGAACGGAAAAGGGGGAGAGAGAAAGCGTCCCGCCGCCGCTGCGGTTTATTCCTCTGCCTTAAAGGTGAGGACAGCCATCATCAGTTTTGCTTGCAGCCGTTCCCGAATGTCGTGGTCTACGCCGAAATAGACATTCCCGCGCTCGTCGTACAGCTTCCGCATGGAGAGGCGGGCTATGTAGCCGCTGAAATGCTGCAAGACAATCTTCATAGCGTCCGGGTCGCCCTTTGTCGCTACCACAATGACAGGATAGGGAACAAGGGCATTTTCCGGGTAGCCGGGTTCGTTACCATTCGTCCCATTCATCAGCATTTTCCTCCAGATATTTTCTTAATCTCTCAAAAGAGCTTGTCCGCCTGTACTGTATCGTGCTTCTCGACGTATTGAACAGTTCCGCAATCTCGGTATCGTTCATTCCCTCGAAGTAATACAGCAGTATGGCTTTGCGCTTTTCTTCCGGCAAAGTACGGATTGCTTCAAGAAGCAGCTTTGGCGTGATTTTCTTCCCGGCTTTCTCAAAGACGGTTTCAACAGTTTCCCGTTTGAAATATTCATCAAACGTATGAAGCTGTCGCGCTTCGTCTAAGGTCATGTCGGAAAAGGTCACTTCCTTTGCCCTGTGTCTGCGAAGCTCTCTATGAGTGTCGCACGCTTCATTGTGAAGTACCGTATTACAAAACTTCTGAAAAGCACACTGTTTGTAAAACTCCCTGCTGTTAGGTTCCACATTCTCACCTCCTTTCTCGTTGGAAAGTTGGTGGTGCTTCCCCCTTTTCGCGGGGCAATACGGCGGTTTTCAAAAACGCCGAAGATTTTTTGAAATTTCTTCAAAAAATTTTTTGAGCAGCAAAATGCGCCTGTCCGAAAAGCCCGGACAGGCGCATTGGTATTGTGAGTAGTATTTAGATGATTAGACAGTTCATATATACAAGCGTAATTTCCCCCGGTGGTGGTCGGGCTTTTTTTGATGTGTCAATGACCGTCGGATTTTGTCGATATGGTATGTGCTTCATGGCGGCTACCTCCTTTAGCCGCCGCTTTTAACAGTGATACCGCGTCATTTCTTGAGAAGATAAAAAGAAACGGCGGCTTTGATTTTTCAAAGCTGCTGCGGAAATCAAAGAACGACAAGCAACAGTTCTGATTTTGCTCCAATATGGTTATTGGGGGCACAAATTAAATCAAAAAAGAGCCGATAACAGCAGTATTTCAAACTGCATATTATCGGCTCTGCGTCTGTGCGTCTGGCTCTTTTAATTAAATTATTTTTGTTGTTTTTTGGCTTTATTATATGTATTAGCTAACTGTCCACAAGCTGCTTTAATCTCTCTACCATGAGAAACTCTCATGGTAACTTCAAGTCCTGTTTGCTCTAATTGATGTTTGAACGCAACCATTTCTTGTTTTTGTGGTGCTCTAATTTTTGAATTACTCGTCGGGTTGTATTGCAGCACGTTAATCATAACATTTTTGCCCTTAAACCATTTTGCAAGTTGCCTTATATCTGAGGAACGGTCATTTATACCTGGTAAAAGCAAATACGCAAATACCACTTTTCGATTATGCCTTTGTGAATAGGACAATGCTTGCTTAACAACATCTTCAATAGCGTACATGTGCATATGAGGAATGATACAGTTTCTCACAGCCTGTGTTGCTGCATGTAAAGATATTGTCAACTGAATTTTTAGATGTTCTTCGCGCAATTTTTTTAATTGATTAACTGGACCAACTGTTGATATGGTAATGCCGTCGGTTGGAAAGTTAAGTCCATTTCTATCTCGAAGAATATGGATTGCTGCAATCAAGTTGTCGTAATTGAATAAAGGTTCTCCCATTCCCATAAAAACGATACGATTTACTTTTTGACGTATCAATATGACCTGCTGCACAATTTCAGACGGTGTTAGATTACGAACGAAACCATTGCGTCCGGACTCACAAAAAATACAGCCAACAGAACAACCAACTTGCGTACTTACGCAAACAGTCCCACCATCTCGCCGTTTAATAAAAACCGTTTCGATATACCTGTTGTCTTTCAATTCATAAACATACTTTTCAGTATCGCTACTTTTATAGACTTTTTTTGTTGATATTGATAGATTTTTTTTGTGAAATGGCTGTTTATACAATTTCGCATATAAGGCTCTTGCTTTATCCTCTCCAATTACTTCCGACATTTCTTTGTAAGTAAATCCGTATGGGTCATTCAATATTTCCGTAGGTGTACTTTTAGGTAAGTGTTTCATTTAATATCCTTCCTTTTCAAAATTAAAAAGTTTGTTTTTCAGAGTTTTTGATTATGATTTCTAATTTTTCAACATCAACGATATGTGTTAATTTACATTTAGGGCAGAAAAGAGGAAAATTTCTTAATACCGTATTATAAAATACTTGAACCCTCGTCTTTCCGTTACAAATTGGACATTTTATCCAATATTTTTCAAGCATAATATTTCTCCTTTTGCGCAAAAAAATACAGGTCAATTCTCAACATGAGCATTGACCTGCATTTATACATATAACACTACAACAAAATTAAGGCATAGTTTTTATACTATGTCTATACATCGTTAGTTTTGTTGTATAGCATACGCAAAATAAGCATGACAAAAAAGCCCATATTGAAAATGGGAAAAATCTTTTTTAATTTCAATGCTTATCGAATACGCATGCTATGTAACATAAACATTTCCCCCCTTTTAATAATACTATACAAAAAAAGCGGCTAGTTGTCAACATATACATATGAATTATTTTAGTCAACTGATAGAACAGTGTAGACATATCCAAGAGGAAAGGTGAACAGTAAAATGTAATAGGGTGAATAATTATGGCAAAAAGACCAGTACCGAAATACGACTTCAAGGCTTTTGGGGCAGCGATAAAGGCGGCGCGGACAGGGCGCAAGGAGAGCCGCAAGAAAGTAAGCGACGAAATGTTTATCTCGCCGCGTTACCTTGCGAACATTGAGAACAAGGGGCAGCACCCAAGTTTACAGATTTTCTTTGAGCTTATGCTCCGCTACAATATATCCGTAGACCAGTTCCTTTTGGAAACGCCGCCGGAGAAGAACACGCAGCGGCGGCAGCTCGACGCGCTTCTTGACGGTATGAGCGATACAGGCATACGGATTGTGACCGCAACGGCAAAAGAGATTTCCGAAGTCGAAAAAGAGGGCGAATAGGAATGTCCGGCTTAAAACTGAACAGGATTTAGAAAGCGTTGCAATCTTTTTTGAATTGCAGCGTTTTTCTTTTGCGGAAGTTTGGCAAAATAGCTTTTTCTCCGTAGTAAGGGATAAGGGCATAAGGGATAAAAACATTCGTAGCAAGCATAGGAAGCGGGTACCCACTTCCGTATTTTCGCCCTCCCGCGCTGCGGCGCGTCGGTTGAAAATGGCTTGTTGGGAAGTGTCCCAAACCCTCGGAACGGAAAGGAAAGGAGCGAAGCAATGGACGGACGGAAAAGGACGGTGCAAATCAAATTCAGAGTGACGGAAGCGGAACGGGATTTAATACTGGAAAAAATGAAGCTCGTACCCACCCGGAACATGGCGGCGTATCTGCGGAAGATTGCCATTGACGGGTATATCATTCAGATAGACCACGCCGATATAAAGGCAATGACCGCAGAGATACAGAAAATCGGTGTCAACGTCAACCAGATAGCCCGCCGCGTGAACGCGGCGGGGAACGCATACCAAGAGGACATAGAGGAAATAAAGGGGGTGCTTGCGGAGATATGGCGGTTACAAAGATTAAGCCTGTTAAAAGCACCCTAAGCAAAGCCCTTGACTATATCGAAAACCCGGACAAGACGGACGGGAAAATGCTCATATCCTCTTTCGGCTGCTCCTATGAAACGGCAGACATTGAGTTCGGCTATACCCTCTCGCAAGCACTGGATAAGGGCAGCAATTTAGCCTTTCACTTGATACAGTCCTTTGCGCCGGGGGAAGTGGACTATGAGAAAGCCCACGAAATCGGGAAGCAGCTTGCCGACGCGGTGACAAAGGGGCAGCATGAATATGTTGTGACGACGCACATTGACAAGGGGCATATCCATAACCACGTCATTTTTTGCGCGGTGAATTTTGTAGACCATCACAAATACAATTCCAACAAAAGGAGCTATTACGGCATACGGAACATGAGCGACAAGCTGTGCCGGGAAAATGGCTTGTCCGTCGTCGTCCCCGGCAAGGGCAGCAAGGGAAAGAGCTATGCGGAGTACCAGGCAGAAAAGACGGGTACAAGTTGGAAAGGCAAGCTAAAGATTGCCGTTGACGCGCTTATCCCCCAAGTTTCCAGTTTTGAGGAATTGCTAACGCGGTTACAGGCGGCGGGCTATGAGATAAAGCCGGGGAAATATGTTTCATGCCGCGCCCCCGGACAGGAACGCTTCACCCGCCTAAAAACCCTCGGCGCAGACTATACAGAGGAAGCCATAAGGGAACGGATAGCGGGCAGACGGGCAAAGGCGGCGAAAGCCCCCAGAGAGCAGCGCGACGTTTCGCTGCTTATCGACATTGAGAACAGTATCAAGGCGGCGCAGAGTAAGGGCTATGAACAGTGGGCGAAAATCCACAATCTGAAACAGGCAGCTAAAACCATGAATTTCTTGACGGAACACAAGATTGAACAGTACGCGGATTTAGTCAGCCGGATTGAGGAAATGTCAGCGGAAAGCGGACAGGCGGCAGACGCATTGAAGAACGCGGAAAAGCGGCTTGCGGACATGGCGGTGCTTATCAAGAATGTTTCCACCTACCAAAAGACAAAGCCCGTCTATGACGCATACCGCAAGGCAAGGAACAGGGAGAAGTACCGCGCCGGACAGGAACAGGCGATTATCCTACATGAAGCCGCCGCAAGGTCGTTGAAAGCGGCGGGCATTGCAAAGCTCCCGAACCTTGCCGCGCTGCAATCGGAGTATGAAGCCCTCCAAGCGCAGAAAGAAGCCCTTTACGCCGACTATGGGAAGCTGAAAAAGAAAGTCCGGGAATATGATATTATCAAGCAGAACATTGACAGCATTTTACAGGCAGACAGGCAGCCGGAACGTGAAAAGGGAACAGAGCGCGGATAAGGATAGCAAAATCCCCGCCGCTGTGCTATGATAAGGCTATCAAATACAGACAGGAGCGTTGAAGCATGGAAAACCAGAAAATGCCGGAATATGAAACCATACGCGCCGCCGTTGCCGGGGAAAAATGGGCGGTGGAGAAAGTCGTGGAGTGCTACAAGGACGAAATCGACAGGCTATCGACGGTAGCGGTCAGACAGCCGGACGGAAGCACGAAACAGGAAATCAACGAAGATATGCGCCAGTCTATCACAAAGAAGCTGATAGAAGCCCTCCCGCAGTTCCCACTTGAAGAAATGGAAAAGGGAAATGTCAGATAGGCAAAAAAAGAACAGGACGCGGAAGCCGGTATATGACTTCCGCGCCCTGTCTTTTTATGGGTGCTGTTTTCGTGAATGTTACGCAGTAGAACGCCATTTTCGGGGATAAAGGTATAAAGTATCGCCTATCCGATTTTCACGCCCGGAAAGCCCTGTAAATCAAGGGATTTTCCGCGCCTACTGCGTAACAGGGGTGCGTCTTTTCCTCATGCGCTCGGCGGCTTGTCTGCGGGTGATACGCTTCCGGCAGACGGGGCAGTATTTGACACTGTTAGAGGTTGACGCAAAGAACGCGCCGCACTCGGTACATTTCTTCTTATCCCCTGTCTGGTAAAGCTCCGCATAGAGCAGCCTGTCGGCGGGAAGCACCGCAACCCGGAACCACTTGCAGAGAAGCGAATAGGAAATGAGCTGCGGACATACGCATTCGTCTCCGTCGTCCAGTAAGATACAGTTCCCGTTATCATAGTTGCAGCACGTCCGGCGCACAAGGGCGTTGACTTTCCGGCTCTGGGGCGGCGTCAGCCGCTTAACCCCGTTCATACTTCATCAGCGGCGTAAATGGGAAGCTCTGCAAATTCCGCTTCGGTCAAAGCGTCCACTTTGGAAAGGGTGCGCTTTGCAAGCTCCCGCATATCCGCGTCCATGTAGGGCAGCGCGGCGTTGACATTCTCAATCAAAGCCCGCTTGCCGCCCTCGTTGTAAATGCTCAAAAGGTTTGTTTCTTCAACAGTCAGTCTAATCATGCTCATACCTCCATATCGTGATTTTTTGTTTTTGCCGCCGCCTTTTTCGGGGCGGTCTTTGCCTTGTCTGCTTTAAGCTGCGCCCGGATAGAGGGGCGGGGCTTCCTTATCTCCCTGTCCCGGTTCTCCCCCTTGTCAATCAGCGCATACGTCCCATGTCTGCCCTCGATTTTGGAAAAGGAAAGAGTCTTATAGGGCAGCATGGAGAAAAGGCGGTCAGTGTCCTTTGTGGCTGCAAGCCGCATGAACGCCGGGGAAAGCTCTGCCATGAAATGGGTCTTGTTCGGGCTATTCGGCTCATAGTGCCGCTTCATTTCCCGCACAATGCGCCGCGCTTCCGTTTCAATCAGCCCGTCCCGCAAGGCTGTGATATGCGCCTTGAAGTCCCCCGGTGGAAGCTGCTCCCGGCTGCGCCGTTCTTCCTGTAAGAGTGATTGCAGCGCGTCCGGGTCGTCGGGTAGGGCTTCAAAGCGTTCAAACTTCCCAAGCTGCGGGTCTGGGTTGCCGTTGAAGAACCGTCCGGCGGGTATCTCCCTTTCCCCTCGCTCATAAATCAGCTTCACCGTATCGGCGGGCAGTTCCTTTTCCTTGACGCGCTCATAATGTTTAGCGTAGTCCAGTTCGTACAGATTGCCCTTAATTTTCCCGCGCTCCTTTCCCGTCAGCTCGATTGCATAGGCAAGGACGCGGTCGCTTGTCTGCTCCATGTAGAAACGCCATGTGTTGTGGGGCGCGGTGTCTTTGAGGAAAACGTCGCGCTCCCGGAAACAGTGCGTCCCGGACGGGCGGCAGAACCACAAAAGGGTCTTGTCCTCCCTGTTGGGGCTTGCCGCCGCCTTTGCGATAATCTCTTTGTCAATGTCTAAGTCGCTCTGGTAAAAGCCTGTGTTCTGCTTCATAATCGCTTCAAGGGAAGCGAACAAATCCACGTTTTCAAATTTACTCTGTTCCGGCATGGGTCAGCTCCTTTCCAAGTCCTGTGACTTCTGCTTTGCGTTTTTCTTCTGCGCCTTTTCCTTGTCGGCTCTAAGCTGCGCCCGGATAGAGGGCTTTTTTTCCGGCTTCGCTCCCTTGCCGCGCTCCTTGTCGGCTTTGACAGCGTTAGCCAGGTCAACAAGGGAAATCTGCTCGCCCGCCTTTACCTTTGCTTCCAGTTCGTCAACGGTGGGGGTGTTGTTGATGATACCGTCAATCATGTTTCCGTTCTGCTCTATGGTCTGCTCGGCGGTTTTCAAGGGATTGTCCCGCTGCGCCTGTTCTGCGGCAACGGCAAACGCCCGCGTCCCATTCCCCATAATCAGATACTTTCCGTCGTCCGACTGGTGGTGAAAGCCATATCCGGCGGCTTCTATCTGCTCCCGGCTCATAGCGGTTACATGGAAAGTCCCTCTCGGTGTTTTGACAGTTTCGCCCGTTTCCAAGTCGTCCGGGGTAAGCTGCTTCTGCTCCTGTAAAAACTCCGGCACTTCCCGGAAACCTACACTGTCAACGAAATGCGCCGCGTCCTGTCCGTCCTGATGAAGCACTACCACGTCCGAAACGGAAAGGCTGTGTCCCTTAAAATCTTTGGGGTGGTCGATATTGAAACGGGTGTAAATATCTTCAAGGGAAGTTTCCGGCGCAAGGGGCGCGGAATAGACAAGCTCATAGTTCGCCCTGTCAACCACATTTCCCGCCGCCTGCAGGCGGTCGTATGGCTCAAAGCGGAAATCCCTTGTTTCGTCCCCGCCTTTTATCTGGTAAATGGAAAAGGTGTCTTTGTCCTGTCCGGCGGTCTGCGCCGTTTCCTGTGCCTTTGCGTAAAGCTGCTTTACGTCGCCCTCGGTCAGCCCGCCGCTTTTGAGCTGCCCCATAAGCTCGCGGCATTTCTCCGGCGTTCCCGTATAAAGCACGTCGCCCATTTTCGCCCGCCCGTTCTCCTGTGTCACATAGGCTTGCAAGAGGTGGCTGTTTTCCGGGCTGTCGCCGTAAGGGTTCCGGCGCATCTTGTAAATCGTTTCCGGGGTAAAGGCTTCTTTCGGGGCTGCGCCCGCCTTTTCCTGTGCGCCGGATTTTCCCGGTGCGGCTGCTTCCGGCTTCTCTTTCCCGGCTGTATCTGCCTTTGCCGGGGCTTCCGGCTGCGGCTGTTCTTTCGGGGCTGCCTTTTCCTCTCTGGTGGGCTGCTCCTGTCCGGCGGTCTGCTCCTTGTCCTGTGCCTTTTGCAGCTCCGCAAGATTTTCGTCTATGGAATTGATAATCTCGGCGGCTGCGCTGCGTATCGTTTCAAGGGAGCTTTTCAGCTCGGACAGCTCCCGCCCGCTGCTCCACCCGGCGACATAGCCGAAAGAGTAGTCCGACGTGTCAAGCCCGTAATGTTGGCAGACAGTATAGGCGACGCTTTCCGCTTCGACTTCGCGGGTGCGGCGGTCAACGTGGGGCTGCTGCTCGTCCTTTGGCGCGTTGAGGTCAATGTCGTGCAGCTTCGCATGGGCGATTTCGTGAATGGCGGTCTTTAAGGTCTGTAATTCGCTCATGCCCTCGTTGATAGCAATGCGCTTGTCCTCCAAGTGGTAGTAGCCATGAGAGCCGCCCTCGATATTCTCAAAGGCGATAGGAACGGGGGAAGTCTTTTCAAGGGCTGCGAAAAAATCCTTGTAGCGGTCAACGTCGCCCGTCAGCTCGTCAACGGCAATATCCGGCAGCTCCTTTCCCTCGGTCTGGGAAACGTCAAAGACGGATACCACCTTGTAGGCGGGTATGGTGACTTCCTTTTCCTCGGTGACGGGCTTTCCATCCTTGCCGATTATGGGCTTCTGTGTGTGCGGGTCGATTTTCTGCATTTCCTGTTTGATTTTATAGGGCGACGGGGCAATGATTTTAATTCCCTTTTGCCCTTTCATCACGTTTCGCTCAAAGTTATTCTTCCAAGCGGAAAAGCCCGCCACAAGGGAAGCGTCCGGCTTCTGCATGGCGATAAGGACGGTGTTTCGGAAGCTGTAATTATGGAATTTTGACATGACTTTCAGATATTCCTTGTAACGCTCGCTGTCAAAGAGTTCCGCAATACCCTGTTCCAGACGGTCGGTAATCTCTTTTAATTTCTCGGCGGGCTTCTCGCTCGTCAGCACGATAGGGATAACCGGGCGCGGCTCCTGTGGCTGCTCTGCGGTCTGCGCGGTTCTCTGCCCCGGCGCGGCTGCGTCAAAATCTGCTTTTTCCGGGTCGGGGCGTGACCGCTGCGGGGGCTGCGGCGTTACCCGGTATTCCTGTGGAACGTCGCGCCCGTCGTACCATTCTGTAAAGGTGTTGCGGTTGTTGTAGATATAGCCCTTTTCGGTAAACATACCGTCGTCGTTAATGGAAGCGTCGCGCCCGTATTCCTCATACATGAAATACTTTTTCGCTTCTTCGGGCAGTTCGGGTTCTTCCAGTTCATCAACCAGATAACGCCCGTATTCTTCTTCATTGTGGACGGACGGATAAATCCAGTAGCAGTCAAGGTTTTGTGCAAGGTTGATGATGTCCTGTAAGCTGTCGGCATGGTCGCCGTATTCAATGGCTGCAATGAATTTCTCCCGGTCGTCGTCAAACTGCATTTCCAAGAGCTTCCCTAAATAGTTCAGCTCGTCGGGGTGGGAATACTCGCTTAAATGTTCCGCCAAGCCGGGGATAGGGGATTGAAATTCTGTGAAATGCCATTCCTCGTAATGCTTGAAGTCAATCCCGATACGGTCAAAGACTTCTTTCAGATGTTCGGCAGTCGTGGGGAACGTCACCCATTCGCCCGCGGGTCTGCCCTCGGTGTACTTCCCAAGATTGGAAAGATAGCCGCTTAAAATCGGTTCTGCCATTTGTTCGCTCCTTTCTTTTTCAATCATGCGGTGCATAAGCTCAAAATCCTCAATGCTCATGCTCCCGTCAAATACATAGGGGTTAAAATCCTCTCCGTCCCGGTAGGGCTTTTCGGAAAAGGGAAGCCCCGCTTCATGGGCGGCTGCCCTCGCTTCCTCGATAACCTCCGGGGGAAGCCTGTCGTCATGCGCCCCGATAAAACCGTCAATGTCGTTCATGCTGTTTTCGTAGTGGTAGCGCACTCCGGCGGTCAGCTCGTCAAGGCTCATGTCCTCGCCTAAATGCCCGCAGTAATAGCCGTTTAGGATAACGGCGGCGGGGTCGGTGCTTTTGATTTCCTCTAACCGGCTCCTGTCCTCCGGGTAGAGGGTGTCGTCCATATCAAGATGAAAATATTCCGCGTTCCATGAACGCCCCTGTTTCCAGAACGCCACCCATGCGATACCGTCCCTAAGCTCGTCTTGATAGTCCTTTACGGTGTCCCGTAAACTTGCCATAGTGAAAAACCTCCTTTCTTTGGGGCAGCGTCACAAGCTGCATTTTTGGGCTGCATGGTCTACTACGGGTACGCCCGCATTTCTGCCAAAGATTTCTCAAAAATTTTTAGAGGGTGAAGCCCTCCGCAAAAGAGGGTTTGGGAAACTTCCCAACAAGCAAAATCCCCGTCCGGCGCGTCAGCGTCGCAACGGGGATTTACGGAAGTGGGTACCCGCTTCCTATGCTTGCTATTCAAGTTTTTAGTTCTTCTGTACTTCGATACGGTAGTTGACGTATTTCCCGCCAGTGTCAGCCAGAACGATAGTTCCGTCATAGGTCTTGCCTGTTTTCGGGGAATAGAGCTTCTTCACATTCACTTTGCCGGATTTAAGGAGCGCGGCGGCAATCTTCGCGGAAAAAGCGGTCTTGCGTTCCTCGAAAAAGCGGTCATTCTTCCACATGACAAAGGCACATTCTTTGTTGCTGCAATAATAGTTTTTCTTCCCCTCATGGACGGGGGAACCGCAACGGGGGCATTTGCCGACAGAGGGCTTTTCCTCCCGGAACAAATCCTTTTTCCCGTCCAGTGCTGCGGCGTGTGTCTGCACAAGCTCCCGCGCCATAGCTTCAATGCCGGACAGAAATTCGCCGGGGTCTGCGGCTCCCTTTGCTATCTGCGTCAGATTGTTTTCCCATTCTGCGGTAAGCTGCGGGGAAGTGAGCATATCCGGCAAGACTGATATAAGGGCGGCTCCGTTCTGCGTGGGGATAAGCTGCTTCCCCTTGCGCTCTGCAAAGCCGCCCTTTACCAGTTTTTCAATGACGGCGGCGCGGGTGGCGGGAGTGCCAAGCCCCCGGCGTTCCGCGTCCGGGTCGGTGTCCCCGTTCCCGGCTCGCTCCATAGCAGAGAGAAGCGACGCTTCGCTGTGGGGCTTCGGCGGCGTTGTGGTATGCTCCGTTACTTTTGCGGCGGGGTTAGGAAAGTTCTGTCCCTCGGAAAGCTCCGGCAGCGTCACGCCCTCATTTTCCCCGTCCTCTGCTTCGGGCTTATCTTTCAGCGTCGCCCGGTATCTGCGTTCAAGCTCTTTCCAACCCTCCGCAAGTACGGTCTTTCCCCTTGCGGTGAAGTCTGTCCCGGCGCATGAGAAAACCGCCGTAACCGCTTCATAAATATGCGGCTCGGCGGTGGCAAAAAGCAGACGCGCCCCCGCAAGGGTAAGGATATTCTTCTCGCTTTCCGGCAGCGCGTCCGGGTCAGCCTTTGCAAGCTCCATAGTGGGAATGATTGCGTGGTGGTCTGATACTTTCTTGCTGTCTAATACCTTTGCAATCTCCGGCGTGAAGTCCGCGCCCGCCATAAAGGGGAGCTTTTCGCAAAGCAGCGCGATAATGTCCGCTGCGGTGCCGCCCATGTCGTCAGTAAGAAAGCTGCTGTCCGTCCTCGGATAAGTAAGGAGCCGCTTTTCATAAAGGGATTGTGCAAGGTCAAGGGTCTGCTTTGCGGTGTAACCGAAAATGCGGTTCGTTTCCCGCTGCAAAGAGGTAAGGTCAAAGAGCTTTGGCGGGGCTGCGGTTTTCTTCTCTCTGGTAAGGGAAACGCATACCGCCTTTCCCGCTTCGCAAGCCCCTTTCAGCGCGTCGGCTTCTGCCTTGTCCGAAATCCTTTCGCTTGCCGCGTCCGCGCCGGATAAATCAAGGCGAACATGATAATATTTTTCTTTCTGGAAATGGGAGATAGCCGCGTCCCGGTCGGTGAGCATTTTTAAGGTCGGGGTCTGGACGCGCCCCACGTTCAAGGTCTTTCCATACAGGCAGGAGAAAAGCCGGGTGGCGTTAATGCCGATAAGCCAGTCAGCCTTTGCGCGGCAGAGGGCGGACGCAAAGAGCGCGCCATAGTCCCGCCCGTCTTTGAGGGAAGCAAAGCCCGCCTTAATCGCCCCGTCCTCCATTGAAGAAATCCACAAGCGGCGCATGGGCTTCTTGCAGCCCGCCACTTCGTAGACAAAGCGGAAAATCAATTCACCCTCGCGCCCCGCGTCACACGCATTTACCACTTCGGAAACGTCGGCGCGGTGCATAAGCTCTTTAATGGTTTTGAATTGCTTCCCCTTGTCCGGGTCAACGGCGTACTGCCATTCCTCCGGCAGAATGGGTAAGCTGTCAAAACTCCATTTTTTATATTGCTCCCCGTAGGCGGCAGCTTCCGCAAGCTGTACCAAATGCCCGACGCACCATGAAATGAGGTAGCCGCCGCCCTCGATATACCCGTCCTGTTTCCCCTTAATGCCAAGCGCGGCGGCGATAGTCTGCGCCATGCTCGGCTTTTCTGCAATCACAAGTCTAAATGCCATGAAAAAATCCTCCTTTCAGCGTTCCGGCGCGGTGTGCTTCTTCTCCTGTGCCTGTTTCAGACAATAGCCGATACAGGGGGATTGCGCCTTATAAGGGCAACGCATACACGCCGGGGATTTTGGAACGGGCGGCGCACTGTCACGCCGCCCGGTGGGTCTTTGTACCATCATTTTTTCTAAAGGGTTTTCGGTGAAAAGCGTCATGCTTCCTCGTCCTCCTGTTCTTCATCAGAAAGCCCGTCCCCCTCGTCCTCGTCGTAATCGTCAAAATCGAAATCTTCAAGGTCGGTGTCGCCCTTGACGTTCTGCTTTGGCTTCATAAACTTAAAATAATAGAACGCGCCCCCGCCGCCAAGAAGTGCCACGACAAGGAAAAGCACAAGCCCGCCTGTATTGCCTTTCTCTTTGGGCTGCTCTGTTGGTTTCTCGGTTTCCGGCTCCGCTTCCTTGCCGCTGCAAGCGGTCATGTTGTCCTTGCAGACAGGGCAGCTCACATTTACCTTTCCGGCTTCGCATTTATCGGTGCAACTGCAAACGGCGGGCGGGGCTGCTTCGGTGCTTCCGTCCTCCATAAGTGCTAAGAGGTCGGCTTCGTCCACTTGATTAAGGAAATGTACGGTGTCCTCGCCCTCGTCGTCCCGGTCAATGAGGATATAAAAGTAATTGCCGTTTTTGGTCGTTACGGTGATAAGCTGCTTGTTGCCGCCGAAATCGTCTACAAGGGTCGCGTTCCCGTCCGGGGTAAGGGGTTCTTCCTTTTGGGGTTCCTCGTAGACAACGCCGCTGTCGTTGGTGTCGTCCTCTCCCTCCGGGGTCTGTGCAAAAGCGGTGACGGAAAAGCCGCCCATAAGTACAAGGGCGGCGCAAAGTGCGGTCAAGGTTCTAAGGATTTTCTTATTCATTCTCGGTGTCCTCCATTTCTTCGGTGTCATGGTCTGCGGGTTCTGCGGGGTAGCCCGGCGCGGCTTCCATACCCGGAATACCGCCCCCGGAAAGCATAGCGGAAAGCTCATGCGGGGAAAGGCGCATGGAGCGCACAAGCTGTACGATTTGCAGGTTTTCCGCTTCGGTTTTCTGCGCTTCAAGCCCCCTTAATCTGTTCTGGTACTCGGTGATTTTCTCGCGGGTCTTTGCAATCTCTTTGTCGATACGTTCAATTTTGTTCATAGCCATCAATAAATTTCTCCTTTCAGATTTTCATTTTTTTGTTGTCAGTTCCAATTCATTAAGCCGTAGCCCTTGATACAGGAGTAATTGACGGGGTAGCTCTTTATCTTGCAGGCGTCGCCGGAATTGCCCTCGACGGTATAGACGCGCTCCCCGTCCGTTCCGATAACAAGCCCCACATGGTCTGCGCTCCCGTCCCCGTCCCAGTCGAAAAAGATAGCGTCGCCGGGGGCGATATTCTCATAGCCCCTCGCGCCCCATTGCCCGCGTGACTGGAACCAGGGTACGCCCTGTGACTGGCACCCGGCAAAGCGCGGCTCGCTCTTTCCGGCTTGATTGTAGCACCATGAAACGAAACAGGCGCACCATTCCACGCGGCTGTTAAATCCGTACCAGCTCCAAAAGGGTCGCCCGCCCACGTTGCCGACTTGCCGCTTCGCAAGGTCTACAACGGCGGTGTTGCCGGGGCGTGTGCCGTTTACAAGCTGTACGCCGCTTAAATCCTCGGACGCGCCCATATCGGGGGAGCCGCCGCCGAAAATCAGCGGTTTGTTTCCGCTTGTTTCCAGATAGACGCGGTACATTTCAAGCTGCTGTGGCGTTAGAAGTTCCTCCGCAATCTCGGAAATGGGCTTGTTCGTCAGCTTCACGTTGAGGATATGGTACTCGTAGGGTACTTCCTCGGTGGTCGTTTCCCCTGTTTCCGGGTCTGTGCTTGTTTCTGTGCGGTAGCGGATTTCCGTTTCTTCTGTCAGCGTCAAAGTGTACTGCATGGCAAAGACGCGATTTAGCTCTGCCTGTGCGCTCTGCGGGGTGTAGGTCTGCAAAAGGGCGGTGAGGTAGGACGCTAACTCATGGGGGTTATGCCCGATACTGTCAAGGTCATAGCGGTATTCGTCATAGCCGGGGTGGGTGCTTTCGATATTGTCAATCTGCTGCTGAAGCTCGTTTTCCTTTGCGGCGTAATTGTTCTCCGTCGCCACAAGGTCGCTGTCCTCCGACGTGTAGGAAGTCCCAAGTATGCCGTTCATCAAGCCGGAGAACATGGAACCGCAAGAGGAAAGCCCCGCCGATACCATGATGAATAAGAGCAGCGCGGCAACGGCGATACATACGCCCGCCGGGTGCCGCCCTACAAAAGCGATTGCCTTTTTTGTTTCCTCGGCGGTCTTTTTTGCCGCCTTGCGGGTGTTCTCTGCGGCTTTCTGCGCCGTTTTTGCGCCGCCTTTCCTTGCCGACTTTGCATACTGCCGCTTGATTTGCTGCTTCTGCATGAAGCGGGAAAGGGGATTGCCCGCAATCTGCGGATTGTCATGCAGGGCTTTATGGTACTGGAAATCCACATTCGCCTTGAACGCCGCTTTCTCTGCCTTTGCCGCCGCCCGGTAGGGTTTGAGCTTGTGGCTGTGGTAGCCCTCCTTGACTTTCCGCGCCCCGTACTTTGCGCCGCGCTCTGCCAGTTCTTCGGATTTGTGCGCCCCCTCAACGCCGGAATTGTCCTTTTCAACGGAATGTATCTTGTTGTGGACGAAAATACCCGCTTCCTGTGCGGGGCGGGATAGCGGGTTATTGTGGGGCTTATTCTTTCCTATGGGCTTTTCCTGTTCCTCAAAATGTAGGCGGGTCTTGCCTTTCCCGGTGGCTTCATCAAAGGTGCGCTCCCGTACAAGTTTCTTTTCTTTGGGGATAGCCGCCTTTGCCGCGTCCAGACGGTCGGCTGCTTTGTCCGATTTTCGGATATACCTTTCAAGCTCCGGCGTTGCCCGTTCCTCGTCGGTAAACTGCAAGCGGGAAGATTTTTCTTTTGCTGTGGCTTCTGCCTGTGCTTTCCTCGCCGCCTTTTTGCTCGCCTTTCTGGTACGCGCCCCGTCGATACGTTCCAAGACGCGCTCGGCTGCTGCGGTGTCCTGTTCCCGTTCTGCCCCCGGCGCATGGGGAAGCGGCGGCGTGTCGGTTAAGGGCGGGGAAGTTGCGCCGCCCGGTAGGGGCTGCGCTGCCTGTTCCGGCTGCGGTGGGGCTTCGGTCTTTGCAAAGTCCGCGTCCCTTATCCGCTTGCTGATACGTTTCTTTTTCCCGGTAGCGGCGTTTACCTCGACAGCCCCCTCGCGGGTCATTTTCTGCGTGACTTTTTCACGCGCCTTATATTGTTTTATGTGTCTGTCCCTCCAATCCGCGCCCTTGCAAGGGCGCAATACTCGGCGTTTATCTCAATGCCTATATAATGCCTGTCAAGCTGCTTTGCGGCTGCCCCCGTCGTGCCGCTGCCGAAAAAGGGGTCAAGCACAACGCCGCCTTTCGGACAGCCCGCCTTGATACAGGTTTCGGCAAGTTTTGGCGGGAACGCGGCGAAATGCCCGCCCTTGTAGGGAACGGTATTGATAAGCCACACGTCCCGCCTGTTCCGCATGGTCGGCATGAGGGCTTCGTCGTAGTAGCTGCCGCTTCGCGCCCGGTTAAGCCCCTGTACGTTCCCCTGTCCGGGTACTTCGTCCGCATATTTCTGTCCCGCGCTGCGCCCGGTGCGGTACCGCGCCGCCGTTGTGGGGGCTAACGGCTCGGCTATGGCGGCTGCGTCATAAAAATACTTCTTTGACTTCGTAAGCAGAAAGATATGTTCATAGCAGCGGGTAGGGCGGTCTTTCACGCTCTCCGGCATGGGGTTTTCTTTCTGCCAGATAATGTCGCTCCTTAAATACCACCCGTCAGCGCGTAGGGCAAAAGCTAAAAGCCAGGGAATACCGATTAAGTCCTTTTGTTTGCAGCCGGAAACGCGGTTGTTTCTTGCAATCTGCTGTCCGTTTCTCCCTTTCGGGTTCTTCGGGTCTGCATGGTAGCCTTTATTTCCTGTGCCGCAGTAGGTGTCCGCGATATTCAGCCAGAGCGTACCGTCAGAACGCAGTACCCGGCGCAGTTCGCGGAAAACCTCGGTCAGCCTGTCAATGTACTGCTCCGGCGTGTCCTCCCGCCCAATCTGCATATCAAGCCCGTAATCCCTAAGCGCATAGTAGGGCGGGCTTGTGACGCAACAGTGTACGCTTTCCTCTGGAAGCTCCCGCAAGGCATAGAGCGCGTCCCGGTTGATAATGGTGTCTGTCCTTAATTTTGTCATGCTTCGCCCACTTCCTCCGGCTTCGTCGTCATTACCCGGTAAAGCTCGGTGTCTTTCGGGAAGCGGTCTACAAAGGGCAGCACCACGTTCCCGTAGAAGATAAGCCCCTCGCCCGCTTCGGTGTGGGTGACATACTTCATCTGCTGCGGGGAGATGTTGAGCTGCTTTGCAAGGATAGCCCGGTCGCCCGCCGCCTGATTGAGCATGAGGACAAAATCAGAGTTTTCAAAGATATTCTCCACTTCGCGGGAAGCAAGCAAATCCTTGACGTTCTGCGTAATGGCTGTGGGTATGCCGCCCCATTTTCTGAAACGCTTCCAGATTTCAACGGAATAGGCGGCGGTCTGTTCCTCTTTCAAGAGAAGATGAAATTCGTCCATAAAATACCGGGTGGATTTCCTTTCTGCCCGGTTGACGGTGACGCGGTTCCATACCTGGTCCTGCACAATGAGCATACCTAACTTTTTGAGCTGCTTCCCAAGCTGCTTGATGTCAAAGCAGACAAGGCGGTTAGAAAGTTCCACGTTGGTACGGTGGTTAAAGACGTTCAAGCTGCCGGAAACGTAAAGCTCCAATGCCGCCGCGATACGCGCCGCTTCCGGCTCCGGCTGCTTCAAAAGCTCGTCGTAGAGGTCGCCCAAGATAGGCATTTTCTCCGGGTCGGGGTCTGCAAGGAAAGGGCGGTACACGTTCCTAACGGCGCGGTCAATGACGGTCTTATCGACGGGCTGCAAGCCCTCCTTGCCGCCGATTACAAGCTCGCAGAGGGAGAGGATAAAGTCGGATTTCAGCGCAAGGGGGCTGTCGTCCTCGGAATAGTTGAGGTTAATATCCATAGGGTTCACATACTGGGGCTTCCCGTCAATGCCCTTGCCCGTAGGCGATAACCGTATCACTTGCCCGTCAAGCCGCTGCACAAGGGAAAAATACTCTGCTTCCGGGTCGCAGATAATTATGTCGTCGTCGGTAATGAGGAAAGCGTTTGTCATTTCCCGTTTGGCGGCAAAGGATTTCCCGCTTCCCGGCGTACCCAAGATTAAGCCGTTGGGGTTCTTTAGCTGCTTGCGGTCGCAGAGTATCATGTTGTTAGACAGGGCGTTTAAGCCGTAGTACAAAGCCGCGCCCGTCTGGAAAAGCTCCTGTGTGATAAAGGGGATAAAGATAGCGGTGCTTGACGTGGTAAGCCCTCTTTGAATGGGGATAAGGTTCTCCCCAAGCGGTACAGAGGACATAAGCCCCGCTTCCTGTTGGTAGTCAAGGCGGGTCAAGGCGCAGTTGTTCTTCTGTGCAATGCCCGCCGCCGCGAATACGTCATTTTCCAGTTTCCGCTTCGTGTCCGCCATGTTCACCACAAGGAACGTCAAGAGGAACATTCTTTCATTCCGGCTCTGCAAGTCCTGTAAGAGGTTCTTCGCTTCGCTGCCGAACGTGGCAAGGTCGGACGGGATTATATCCATGTCGTAGCCGCTGCGTACCGCTTTTTTCTGTTCCTCGATTTTCATTTTGTCAAGGTCGGTGATTTTCCGCTTGATTGTCTTTATGGCTTCGGTCTGGTCGATACTGTGGATATGCAGATTGACGATAACGCCCGTTTCCAAGTCCAGAATATCCGATAAGATACGGTCGTTTAATTCCGGCGCAAGGATTTCAAGGAATGAAACCGCGCCGATTTTGCGCCCCATGCGGAAATAACGCCCCTCGCCAAAACGGAAAGAGGATGGGGCGATAAAGTCCTTTGTGGAAAGCCCGGACGGGGCAAGCCATGAAAAATCAAAGGCAAACTGCCCGCCCTCCGGGTGGAAAATGCCATGCAGCATTTTAAGGCGTTCATAGCCTGTCATGGGGCGGGCAGACACGCCCAAGAGCTTAAAGTTGTTGAGTACGTCCGTTTCGATACGGGCAAGGCGGGATTTCGCCGCGCCCAGACTGTCGGCTTCAATGGCAAAGGTGATATATTTTGCTTTGACAAGCCCGTTGTTTCCCTTTGCAAGCTGGTTTTTCAGCATATTCCGGTATTCTGTGCGGATAGAGTTGAAAGCGTCCTCCTGTGCCGGGATATTGACCGCCTTTTCCGCTTCGCCCCGCTGCGTCCCCTGATTGATGAAAGAGAGCTGCACCGAAACGGAAGCGTCAAAGTAGTTGAGGAAGTCGCACCAGTTCTCAAAAATGGCGGTCTTGTCGTCTGCCTGTGCAAGCTGATAGTTAATATCTTCAAAGGCGACGGTCTTTGAGTATTTCCGTCCCGTAACCTTGCAGATACCGTCCGGGTACATCTGGATATAGGGGATTGTCTGCTGTGCGGTGTGGGCTTTCCCGTCGCCCTTTGCCTGTCTGATGATTTCCGCAATCTGCTTTTTCTCGGCGCGGGTGAGCTTGCGGGGCGGGTTAGGCTTTGCGCTTCCCGCCGCGCTGTTTCTTCGTGTTTCCTTTTGCAATCGCTGATACCTCCTTTTCAAGTTTTCTCTGCCGTTCTAAGACGGAATAAAAGTTGTCTGTCCTGTATGGTCGTTCTTTGGGGGCTATGAATTTCGTCCGTATGATGTTCTTCACCACCACTTCAAGGGGCTGTCCATGCTTTTCATACATGGCGAACAGGAAACAGGGCAGCATGACGGCAATCATAGCCATAGACGCAAGGCTTGTGCCTGTGCTGTCTTTGAGCAGAAAGAAAAGCGGAAGCCCTAACAGGAGAGCTACCGCAAAACATACAATCTGCCGTTTGGTAAGGTTGAAAGCTACTTTTGTCTTGACTTTGGATAAGTCTTTGGGTACGGGTACATACGCCAAGTGGAAACCTCCTTTCTCTGGGTTTTTTGCTGCTGTAAGTTCCCATAGGGGTAATCAAGGCAAAGGTCAATTTCTGCCCTTTGCCCGTCCCTATTCTATGGGGTTTTCCCGCGTCAAGGTCGGGTAGTATTTTCGCCGCTTTGCTCTGAAAATCTCCACCCTACCCTTGACACGCCGCTAATGCGCGGAGAAAATCGACTTCGCCAGTGCGCCGGATTTGAACAGGGAGAAACAGAGGATAACGGTATAGGCTGCAAGGGAAAAAATCGCGCTGTGCAGGTTGTCCGCTATTATCATGTTGTTCACCAAAACCGCGTAAATGCCGACGCATATCATTATGAGGAAGCCTTGAAAGCCAAGCGCGAACAGGGATTTTAGGTAGTTGTTCCCTATCTGTCCCCATTCCCGATTAGTCATTGTTGCGAACGGGATAGGCGATACCGAACAGTAAAGGTAAATTTCTATCATTCTGCCGTAGAGGATAACGGTTATCAGTACGGACATGATTTTCATGCACAAGCTCACAAGGCTTGTTTCCATGACAAGTAAGAGCAGTTCGGGGATTTCCATAGCGTCAAGCCCGCTTTGCATGGAAGCAAGGGCGGCGGCAACATCAATCTCTGTGCTGCCGCCGATTACCCCCGCCGCGCCGGAAACAACGTGCTGCGCCATATCGAACACCGCCATAGTGATGTCAAAGGTGTGCGTCACAAGGTAGACTGCCACAAACGCCTTGAACACCCACTTGAAGAACATGGAAGTGTCAACGTCGTGCATATTGTTCTTTTCCGTTACCATGCTGATAAGCTCATAGCATAGGACGTAGGTAATGACAAGCCCCGCAATGGGTACGATTACATTCTCACTAAGCGTCTGTATCATGGAGAATATATTTGCGTTCCACCCTTGCGGGGTCTGCCCTACCTCTGCGGCGATAGTGCCGACTTTCTCGTTTACGTCCCCGAACATAGTTGACAGATTACCGTTTATGGCTCCTATGAGGATTTCCTTTATCCATTCGTTAATCGCGTCAAGTATGCTCTGCATAAGCCTTTACCCGCGCTTCTTAACCGAACAAGCCGGAAAGCAGCGGTACAAGGGTCATGCCGATAAGGGCAACGCCGCCGCCCGCCATAAGCTGCTTCATGCCCTGGCTTTTCGCGCCCGGATTGTCGTTGCCGTAGCCTTCCATGAGGTTAATCACGCCCCAGATACCAAGCCCGGCTCCAAGTGCTACAACAAGGGTCTGCAAAACGTCTACTGCGCTATTGAAAAATGCCATAAATATATCCTTTCTGCCGCGTCTGCGGCTGTCCGGCAAGCGGACAAAAGGCGGTCAGCGTATGGTCGCCGCCGCATAAAAAAACCGCCCTCTGGTAAAGGCGGCTGTCCCCGCGCTGCGTAAGTCCTGCGGCGCGGCGGTATTCAGTTGTAAGGGGTGCGGCTCCTGCCGCTGTGTACTGCGCCGGAAAGTGGGGGCGCGTATCATGTAGCCGGTATGGATAGATGTGATTGCTTCAATCGCTCCTTTCTGTGTCCCGCTGTGCTGCCGGACGTTTTTTTCAGACTTGCGGGAAGTGAATAGCTTGCGTAGCAAGGTGTTCGCTTCCCGCAAGTTCACAAAGGGGTAGCTGCCGCAAGGCAGCGTAGGGGAAGTGTAGCTTCCCCTGTCCCCCGGCGGTCTGCCATGCTGTCACTGTTGCGGGATAAGCCCCCGGCGCGTGACATACTCCGTTGCAAAACGGCGGTGTTCCGCTTCCTTTTCCCGCCAATACTCCCATAATGCAGCGTCGGCGGCTTCCGCAACATTCATTAAAAACCGTTCAAGCTGCTTTTGTTTTTCCTCTGCGCTACGTTTCCTCATGGTCTGCGTCCTCCTGTAAGTCTGCTGCGTCAATCTCGTAATAGTCAAAAACCTCGTCGGGCTTGACAATGGCGGGGCGGCGTTTAAGGTGCTTTTCCATGTCAAAGGCGTTCTTCGGGTCTGCGTCGGATAGGTACTTGTATTTCGGGTGTTTCGTTATGTCGAATTTGTCCGAAAAGAACGGGCGCACCCCGCGTAGCTGCAAGATACATTTCCCTCCGTCCATGACTGCGATTTCATCTTCCGTCATAAGCTGCTTTCCCAATTTCTGATAGTTCAGCCCATGCGAAAGCTCCCGCCCTCTGGTTTCGGAAGTGTTGAAGCTGTCTATCGTTTCCTTGCCTAAAATCTCCGATATTTCTTTGAGGGTGGTTTTCTCCTTGCCGCCCAAGAAAAGCGTGGTGTCGCAGTTGCCGACTATGGTATCGGCGTTGTCCTTGTAGATTGCCTTTAGCTGTGACTGGCTCTGCAAGATGATTGACGCGGAGATTTCCCGGCTCCGTATCGTTGCAATGAGCTTTTCAAACTTTGGTATCTGCCCGATATTCGCAAATTCATCAAGTAAGCACCTAACATGGACGGGAAGCCGCCCGCCATATTCATCATCTGCTTTGTCGCATAAAAGGTTGAATAACTGTGTGTAGAGAATACTCACGACAAAGTTAAAGGTGTCGTCGGTGTCGCTGATAATCACGAAAAGGGCTGTCTTTCTGTCGCCTATGGTGTCAAGCTCCATTTCGTCGGTTTCCATAAGCTCCCGCAGCTCCTTAATGTCGAATGGGGCTAACCTCGCGCCGCATGAGATAAGTATGCTTTTTGCGGTCTTGCCCGCCGCAAGTTTGTATTTTTTGTACTGCTTGACTGCAAAATGCTCCGGGTCTTTTTCTTCCAGACGTTCAAACATGAGGTCAACCGGGTTCTGGAAGTCCTCGTCGTCCTCGCGGGCTTCCGACGCATTTATCATTTCAAGCAGCGTCGTGAAGTTCTTCTCGTCCTCCGGGGCTTCATACCAGATATAGCCGATTAGCGCGGTGTAGTAGAGCTTTTCCGCTTTCACCCAGAAATCCTCGCCGGATTTTTCCCCGTCGCCTTTGGTGTTGGCGATAATGGTATTGACTAACTTCAAAATGTCCTTTTCGCTCCGCAGATAGGCAAAGGGATTGTATTTCATGGATTTTTTGAAGTTAATCGTATTTAGCACTTTGATACGGTATTTGTACCGCTGTAACATTTTCCCGGTTTCCAAAATCAGTGTTCCTTTCGGGTCAGTGACGATATACGACGTTGGAAAATCCTTTGACGTACATTGCATGAGCGACGGTTTCACAAAGAACCGGGTCTTGCCGCTGCCGGAACCGCCGATTACAAGGATATTTTTGTTTCTTGCGTATTTCGGCTGCTTCGGGCGGCTGTTCATGGTAAGCCGTTCCGTCTGCGTTAGGGGGATATTGTTCTCAAATACCGGGTCGGTGTACGGCTTTATGTCGTCAGCCCCGCCCCAACGCGCCGAACCGTATTCTGTCCCGCGGCGGTATTTCTTCGCGTTCTTGCCTTTGGTGTAGATAATCAGCCGGACAATGACCGCCCCCGCAATGCCTAAAGCTAAGTCTGCCGGGTGGAAGCTCGGCGCGATACTGGAAAAGGCGGCGGTAAAACCGTCCCCAAGATGTAGCAGCTTTGCGCTCGCGTCCGCGCCGGGGGAGAGCCGGACAGCCGCGCCCACTTTATCAAAGAGCCAGACAAAGAGCAGATACGGGAGATTTAAGATAAGCAGCTTCTTGATTTCCGGCTTCATAGCGATACCTCCCTGTCTTTGTTCTTGACCTTTGCCCGTTCCGCGTTCTTGCCCTGTGCAGCTTCTTTGAGGGTAGAGAGCAGCTTTCGGATTGAGGGCTTTTTCTCCTGTGTCAGCTTTTTTGCGGAAAATTCCTTAAAGGCGGCGGTCAGCACGTCCGCGTCCCGCCCCTTGAAGAAAACCAGATAGCGGGGCGGGCTTTCCGTCGCGTCCTTTTTCAGCGCAAAGTCGATACCGTACTTTTTCGCCGTACTCTCAAAGGCTTTGATATTGCCCTCGGTAATCTCAATGTTGGAAACGCCCGCGTTCTGCTTCATAAGCTGCTTTAAGCTCTGCTTGCCCTGTGGCGGTTTTGCAAGCTGCTTTTTGCCCTTTGACAGTATGGCTTTCATTGCCTTTTGGAGCGTCTGCGCGGTCAGCTTCCCGGTCTTGATGTAAAGGGCTATGGTCTTTTCGTTTACTTCGTCCTGCAATTTGTCGCGTCCTCCTTTCGCGTTTCTTTATGGGGCGGCGGTCAGATACGCACCCGCAGCCCGTTCAAGTCCTCGGCTCTGATACCCACAAGATACCAGTTGTCGCCGTACTCAATCCGGGTCGGCTTCCACTTGCCCCGCACGAATACGTCAAAGCACTCGCCGCAATGCAAGCCCCCGTAGTAGCTGTTTAAGTCAAAGCGGATGTCGTAACGGTCGGTGCGCTCGTCAAATACCAATGCTCCTGTCATTTTCTGTGCCATAATAAAATCCTCCTTTTGTGGTTGTGGGTGGTTACAGGCTTTCGCCCTCGTTGCATGAATAATAGTCCGGGTCGCCGTACTGCGGCTTTTTCGGTGACAGTGCGCCGCTTGCCATGTCATGGGCGACAAGGGAAGTGTAATAATTGCCGATAGTGGACGGGGCGTTGAAAAGGGCTGCTTTCAGATATTGCTTGATGTTGCGGATTTTCGTTGTGTTCTCCCGCATACAGTCAAGCACAAAGCGGATATGCTCGCCGTCCAGTTTCATAAACTTAGATTTCACAAGCTCTGCCGGGTAGTCGTCCCCCGCAATCCGTACCCGCTTTCTGGCGGTGCATACGGTTTCAAGCATGAGGTCTACAATCTCGTCAAGCCTGTCACTGTCAAACTTCATGTCCTGTTTGAGAATGTCGTAGTCGATATTGTCCTTGATGATTTCCCGGTATATATCAACTGCGCTCTGTGCTGTCGCTTCCGTTCCTTTCCGTTCCGGCGGCGTAGCCGCTTCTCTGCAAGGAGAGGGGTTAGGGGAAAGGATAGGAATGGAATGGGTACTTTGTTCATCAGTAATTATTTTTTCTTTTTTTGGTAAGTCAGTTCTTTGTATATCTTTATTTAATTGCGTTGGATTTTCCAACGTAGGTTTTTCCAATGTTGGTTTTTCCTGTGTTGGATTATCCAATGTTGGATTTTCCAATGTTGGTAAATCCGGCGTAGGCGGCTGCGGCTGCTCGAATATCACATAGTCCGCGCCCCGCAAGCGTCCTTTCTCGTCGCGCTCCCTTGAACGGACGATATACCCGGCGCGTTCAAGCTCCTTAATGGCTTCGCGGATAGCGTCTATCTTCTCCCGGTTGATAAGGGATAAGCCTTTCAAGGTGTAGTCCCAATCTTCGGGGAGTGACAGCATTTGCGACAACAGCCCCTTTGCCTTTAGGGAAAGCTCCTTGTTGCGTAGGTGGTGGTTGCTCATTACGGTGTAGCCCTTGTTCCGTTCCACTCTGAAAACTGCCATAGTTCATAGCTCCTTTGCTTTGGATTTGTTACGCAGTAGAAGCGCGGTTTCGGGGAATAAGGTATAAATCCCTTGCCGCGCCAGATACACACCCGCAAAACCGCTTGTAGCAAGGCTTTTTCTGCCCCTACTGCGTAACAAAGGGCATGAAAAAAGCGGCGTTCCTGTTCTCCCATGTAGAGAGTAAGAAACGCCGCTTCTGCGTCGTATTCAGTTTTTAGTACAATACCCTGCTTGTCCGTCGCTCGAAAAACCTTGATTTTCCAGTGTTTTCAAAAGTATCGTTATCTAACGTCAGCTTTTGACAGACCCGACTGGAAGAGAATGCTTGCAGATATTGAAGCTGGAAAGGTGGGAACAGTCATTGTAAAGGACATGAGCCGTATCGGTAGAGATTATTTGCAAGTAGGATTTTACACAGAAGTCATGTTTCGGGAAAAGGGAGTGCATTTTATAGCGATTTCCAATGGTGTTGACAGCGAGCGCAGGGAGAGTGCAGAATTTGCCCCATTCTTGAACATTATGAACGAGTGGTATGTGCGTGATACCAGTCGGAAGATAACAACGGTGTTAAAAGCAAGAGGTATGAGTGGGAAAGCACATACAACCAACCGCTGTTGCTATGGATATAAAAAGAGTGCAGATAACCCCGATAAATGGGTAATTGATGAAGAAGCTGCCGAGGTTGTTCGTAGGATATTTAATATGTGTCTGAATGGGAAAGGACCCTATCAGATTGCAAGGGAACTGGCAGAGGATAAGGTGGAAAGACCCGAATATTATTTGGGTATTCGTGGCAGGGGAGTTAATATAAAGTCATTTGATATGGAACATCCGTATATGTGGAGAGGTGGCACTGTTAAGACCATATTAACAAGAATGGAATACACTGGATGTACTGTTAATTTTAGAACAAAAAAGGAGTCGTACAAGGATAAGCGACCTACTAAAGTAGACTCATCCGAATGGATTATCTTTGAAGATACCCAAGAACCGATTATCGACAAGCATACATGGGAAACAGTGCAGAAGCTGGTAGATACTCCAAGAAGAAAAGGTGTATTTGATGAGAATAATCCTCTTACCGGTAAAGTGTTTTGTGCAGATTGTGGAGCAAAAATGTATCATCACAGAAATGCGCAGGGAATATGGAAAAAGAATTATTTTAAGGCAGGGGAGATGATATATCATGCACCCGAAGATAGGTACGATTGCTCCAACAATATAAGAGGCAGACAGCGTTATGAAAAATTGTGTTGCAGTCATTCCGTTACTACAAAGGCGCTGGAAACGCTTGTGTTGGAAACCATAAAAAGAACTTGTGATTATGCAGTGGAGAATGAAGCAGAGTTTAGGGAAAAGGTATGTAGTATTTCCGAAGAACAGCAGGGAGAGTTATCAGTCAGACTGGAGAAAAGGCTTGCTAAAAAGCAGAAACGAGTGAGTGAAGTCAATCGTCTGATTAAGAAGTTGTATGAGGACAATATCAGCGGTAAATTGAATGATAAACGCTTCAATGCCATGCTTAGTGATTATGAATCGGAGCTTGAAACATTAGAAGCGGATATTGACAGAGATAATGCTGAATTAGAGGGTATGAGTGCAAAGAAAACGGATGTGGATGTGTTCATGGAGCTTGTAAAAAAGCATACGACATTCGAGGAACTGACACCAGCCATGCTGAATGAATTTGTTGATAAAATCATGGTATATAAGGCGGTCGGAAGTGGTGCAAACAGAACGCAGGATGTAGATATTTATTTGAATTATATCGGTAGATTTGTAGTTCCTGAAGTGGTTGTGGAGCTGACGGAAGAAGAGAAGCTGGCAGAAGCCAAAAGGCAGGAAAAACTGGAGAAAAAGCGAGCAAGTAACCGCAAATATATGGCACGAAAAAGAGAAGAAGCGAGGAAAGCGTGGGCAGAAATAGAAGCGGAGAAAGCAAAGGCAGTAGGGCAATAATTATCGTGAATTTGCGATTGTGAAAATGGCAGACTAGGAAATTATCAAGTGAATAATAAGGAATGGTTTTGCTACGATATTTAACGAGCAAAATCAGAATAAAAAGGCATTCAAAACGAACAGTGGAACATGTTTGTAGTGGATGTCTTTTTTGATGGTCTTGTCAGTGCAACCTTCCCTTCCCCTTCCTTCTCTTCCTCTTCCTAGAGAAAAAAGAGAAAAAGAAAAGCAGAAAAGAAAGAACCAAAGAAAAGAATAAAATAAAAAGATAAAAAAGAGATATACCATCTCTATCTTATCCTATCCCATCCTATCCGCCTGCCTACGGCAGGCTTTATTATTTGCCCGCCAAAAGTACGAGTCAGAGAGAAAGGAGTGGTTTAATGGGCAGTTTATCCAAGTATGAGCAGGAAACGGTCATCAATTTTAATGCAGGGGAGCAGACAGCAGTTGTTTATACCCGAGATAAGGCAGTTATGAGAAAACTTGACGCATTAGTTATCGCATTCCCAGAGGTTTATAAGCTGGTAGGCGAAACAGATATTGATAAGACCTATTCCATGCCTAAATCATGCGTTAGTTATCGTAAGCCGAGAAAACTGGATGATAAATACAGAGAACAAAAAAGAAGGCAAATGGCACAGTATAATATGCAAAGGTAAATCGTTGAAAAAATGTATGTTCAATGATATAATTCTCTCTACTGAAGGTATGTGTAAAGGAGACTAAAATGGTTAACTTGGACGCTGAGATATATGAGCACTTAAATAAACAGATAAAAATAAATGAACTCCGTTATTTATCGTCCGGCGATGATAGTGATACTTTTTTGTGTAATGAACAATATGTTGTGAAAGTTCCTAAACGAGATTCTGTTAGAATTTCTCAGAAACGAGAGCTTGAATTGTATCGTTTTTTAGAAAACTGTAAGCTATCTTATCAAATCCCTGCGGTAGTGTATCAAAGTGACCGATTTAATATTATGAAATATATTAAAGGGGAACGTATTACTTATGAGCAGTATCATAAGTTGAGTGAAAAGGAAAAGGATGCCCTTGCATATGATGAAGCGACGTTTTTGAAAGAGTTACATTCCATAGAGATTGATTGTTCTGTCAGTTTGTTTTCAGATGCTCTGGTGAATAAGAAAGATAAGTTTTTGCAAGATAAAAAATTACTTATAAGTATTCTGGAAAAGGAGCAGCTGTTAACTGATGAGATGTTGGAACATATCGAAACAATATATGAAAACATATTAAGCAATGCTGTTTTATTTAAATATACCCCTTGTTTGGTACATAATGATTTCAGTGCAAATAACATGATTTTTAGAAATAATAGACTGTTTGGAGTTATTGATTTTGGCGATTTTAATGTAGGTGACCCGGATAATGATTTTTTGTGCTTGCTGGATTGTAGTACAGATGATTTCGGGAAAGAATTTGGCAGGAAGGTATTAAAATACTATCAGCATAAGGCGCCGGAAGTAGCAGAAAGAAAAGCAGAGCTTAATGATGTATATTGGTCGATAGACCAAATCATTTATGGTTATGAAAGAAAAGATAGGGAAATGTTGATTAAGGGTGTTTCTGAATTGCTACAAACACAAGCAGAGATGTTTATATTTTAGCAGGAAAAGATGATGTGAAATTATATTATGGAAGAGGTGAATTATGTTGGAAAAAAAGCGAGTTTCCTTTCGCCCGATGAATGAGGATGATTTAGTTCTAATGTTAAAATGGCTGACAGATGACCGTGTTCTTGAATTCTACGACGGTAGAGATAAAAAACATACACAGAAAACGATTCGTGAGCATTATACAGAGCAATGGGCGGATGAGATTTATCGAGTCATCATTGAATATGATACAATTCCTATCGGTTACGCACAAATATATAGAATTCAGGGGGAACTTTTCGACGAATATAATTACCATGAGACGGAAGAAAAGATTTATGCGATGGACCAATTTATCGGTGAGCCGGAATATTGGAATATGGGAATCGGTGCAGAATATTGCAGAGTAGTATGCCAATATCTACGAACGGAAATGGATGCCGATGCGGTGATTCTTGACCCACGAAAAAATAATCTACGAGCAGTACGAGCATATCAGAAGGCAGGATTTAAAATAATTAAGGAACTTCCCGAACATGAGCTACACGAGGGGAAAAAGGAAGATTGTGTGCTGATGGAATGGAGAGTGTAATGCTAAAAGATTCCCGCTTATGTAGGGTTAAATTTTCAGTTCCATAAAGCAGTTTATTTAAATATCGCACACCCAAAGGTGGCATGGAAATTAAAACCATGACCACCTTTTTTATTATACAAAATCAAGGAAAAGGAGATTGAAAATATGTTACAGAACAATGAAAAATCAGCAGAGGTTTTAAAAGCAGAGAAGATTGTGGAACAGGCTAAGGCAAGACTGGCAGAAGCCAAGAGAAAGGCAAGTCAGCAGAAGCGAAAAGAGGAAAATCAGCACAAGTACATGATGGGTGGCATTGTTCACAAATATTTCCCAGAGTGTTATCAGTTTGATGAGCAGGAGCTGAACAGAATTATTGCTTCGGGGATGAAGTCGGAGCAGTGCCAGCGCATTATTGAAATCGTGAAAAAGGAAAGTGCTGACAAGCGTGAGAATGCAGTTGTAAAAGCTGAAAGTGAGGTGGCAGGGGATGAAGGTACTGGCAAAAGTGAAAATGCCTAAGACCAGTCAACGAGATTTTCTCGTTGCGCACAGATATACCATCTGCGATGGTATGTGCGCTCTCCGAGGGGTCTTGCAGACAGCTGTTGCCTGCCCAAGGCAGTCAAAAGGGAACACTGCGTTTTCCCTTCGGTGCAGAGGGCGCACCTACCCATTTGCATACTTTGCGTTCAGTGAAGCTCTAAAGAGCGGAGCTGCACTGCCCACAAAGTCAACCGATACCGCACAATCCACAGTATCGGTCTGCCACAGCCTATGCAGGAGAGTGAGGTGTGGCTATGGCAGTTAAAAACCTAAGTACCCGAGTTGCCATTATCGGAAGAGGTGCAAAGTGCAGAGGTGGTTCATCCGCAGTTGACAAGTCTGCATATATCAGCCGTACCACCATGTACTCTGAATATGACGGAACAACCTATTACCCGAAGTATACCGAGGATTTGGTGCATAATGAGGTCATGCTTCCGGTCAATGCACCAGCAGAATATTCAGACCCATCGGTGCTATGGAACTCCGTTGAAATGAGGGAGAGTAAATCTGCCAAAGCACAGCTGGCGAGGTCATATAAAATCAATCTGCCGAATGAGTGGAGTTATGAGCTTGCCATAGAGGTAATGAGGGATTATGTGAAAAGGAATTTTGTGGATGATGGAATGTGTGCGCAGTTTGCCATCCATGACTCCGAAAACCCGAATACGCACCAGCGCAATCTTCACTGTCATATTATGCTTACCATGCGCCCGATTTTGGAAGATGGTTCATGGGGAGATAAGCAGAAGAAGATTTATGCACTGGACGCAGACGGAAACAAGATAAGAAAAAAGAATGGGCAATATAAATGCACCACGCAGGATGTGACTGGATGGAACAGCAGGGAGAATGCCAGGAAGTGGCGCAAGGATTTAGCTGACACCATAAATGCGGTCAATGATAAAAACGGATTAAGGGAGAATTTTTGGGAGCATAGGTCATTTGCGGAGCAGGGCCTTGATACCATACCACAGATACATTTGGGAGAGAAAGCCAGTGCGCTGGAAAGGGCAGGAATACAGACAGAGAGAGGGAATGTCAACCGCAGGATAATGGAGCAGAATAAGGCTATTCTTACTGCAAAAATGCTTGTGGCAAAAGCAGAGGAACAGTTGCAGAAGCTTGTTAATTCCAAGCCAGTTGAAGCAGTACGCAATACTGCAAATGAAGTCCTTGATATGATTAGGGCAGTTGTCGGCAAAAAGGGCAGACTGGAATTGCCAGTAATCAAGAGCAAATATTTGAGGAAGATTTCTCAAAGACAGGCATTGCAGGAGCAGGAGAGAATGGAGCGTTTTGTTGTGGTAAATCAGATTGAGAGCTTTGAGCAGTTGCAGGAGTTTAAGGAACAGCGAGAGCCAGCCTATGAGAAGCTGTCAGCGGAGCGACAGCAGATTGCAGAGCAGATAGCAAGACTGGAGCAGTTGCTTGTGGCATACAGCGAGTATGAGCCTTATATCGTGTATCATAAGACAAGTAATTCGCTGAAAGGATTTGCCAAGCGTAAATATGATAAGGAGCATGAAACGGAGCTTAGAGAATACGACAGTTATCGTGCGAAATTAAAGAAAATGCTGTCCTCTGATGAGAAGATTACACCGAAGAAATGGACAGCGGAAAAGGCGAAGCTGGAAGGGCGATTGCAGGAGAGCAATCCCGACTATGCAAGAGTGGTTACAGAGCTTGCATCCACAGAGGTTATTGAGCATAACCGTAAAATGCTTGCCATGACACGAGAAGCCGAGCAGAACCAACGCAGTCAGATACACAGCAGGAATAAAAATGAACAGTTATTATAACAGCGAAAGGGCAGTTTACAAGTAATGGTTTGTAGCTGTCCTTTTTGCATGAAGGGAGAGAAGAACATGGAAGAAGTAAAGAAAGTGAATACAGAGAATTTCAAGAAAAGGATAGGAAATACCACTTATCGTGTAAGGGTGCATTTTCCGCAGAATACCAAGCGCACTTTTACGGACAGCGTGAATACGCTGATTATGAATGAATGTACCAGCAAAAAGAAATAAATCCACATCCTACCTTGACAAATACTCACAGAAGATACCCTCCTTTCCGCTATGGAGCGCGCCGGTGCGGACGATCTGCCGGAGGACGCAGAACGGCAGGGATTGGGAACCCCGGCCACCCGCGCCTCCATCTTAGAAAAGCTGGTGCAGATGGGCTTTGTAGAGCGCAAAGGCAAACAGCTACTTCCCACCAAGGACGGCCACAACCTTGCCTGCGTACTGCCGGAGGTGCTGACCTCTCCCCAGCTTACGGCACAGTGGGAAACGGAGCTGACGGCCATTGCCAAGGGGCAGGCCGACCCGGAGGGCTTCATGCAGGGCATTGCAGAAATGACAAGGGGCCTGATCGCAAACTACTCCCAGATCAGCGAGGACGCGCAGAAGTTGTTTCAAGCCGAGCGTGTGGTTATCGGCAAATGTCCGCGCTGCGGGGAAAGCGTCTACGAGGGCAAAAAGAACTACTACTGCGGAAACCGAAGCTGCCAGTTTGTCATGTGGAAGAATGACCGATTTTTTGAGGAACGGGGCAAGGCGTTCACCCCGAAAATCGCCGCCGCGCTCCTTAAAGACGGAAAGGCAAAGGTAAAGGGCCTGCGCTCCATGAAAACCGGCAAGACCTATGACGGGACGGTGCTTTTGGCCGATACTGGCGGCAAGTATGTGAACTACCGCGTGGAACAGAGGGGCAAGAACTAAAAACAGCAAGCATAGGGAGTGTAGCCACACACCCGGAAAAATCCCTGTCCCGGCCATTCTGCCGGGTCGGGGATTTTCTCTTTGGGGAAGCCCCAATCCCCTGTATGACGGATGCTCTGGTAGGACTAATTTCATTCAGATTTACTTTTCAAAATCGGATAGCCCTGCTATACTATGCGTAAAGAGCATATCATGCAAGGGAGGCACCAATGAAACAACCAGATAAAAAACAACGTTTTCATGGTATGGCTGCGATTGGGATGGGGCTTGGCCTGCTGTTCGGGATTTTATGGGAGAACCTCCCGCTTGGACTTTTGATGGGAGCGGCATTGGCTGGCTTTGGAAATATGACAACGAAAAGGTAGGTGGATGATTATGAACGGACAGATGTATCAGATATGCTCCATAGTGGCAGCCGCCAGAAGGGCATTAAAAAACCGCAGCTCGATTTGTTACATACCCGCAGACTATGAGAACCCCTCACAATTTCTGTGTTTGACGGGGAGTGGAGGCTTACCATATACCGCTCACGATGTATCACAATGGTATGAACATCTCAAAGAGCAACATTTGACAGATATTCAACTCTATTGCCCTACTTCTGTCAGAGATCGCAGCCTGTTAGGGTTTTCCAATACGACCCAGGCAAGTATAGTGTGTTTTTTTAAGGGAAATCGAATGACCTATTTTATTGCTGATTGGAAGTTTGATTCCAAAGAGCGAAAGTGGAATGTCCTCTATACGGAACATCCATGGAATGACCCGCCGAAAGCATGGCCACGTTTTGAAAATAACACGCAAGCGTTCCGAAGTGTCTTGCACGATATTCAGGACTTGGCGCACCGGCTTGGATTTGAAGGTTTTGCAAACATCTTTTATCAAGCAGGAACGATTTTGGACGGCGGCAAGGAATATCCCGATAAAGCATATGGCCTTTCACTGCCGCCACTACCGAACGATCACTTGCGTGTGTTTGAGGCAGCCAGCCGAGCGGATGTATTTGGAGCGATGGGATCATGGAATGATTCGCCTCCGTGGGCAGCGCACGAAAAAGGATTGGAGCAGGAGTATGAAACACTGTCTGCGGAACTGTTGAAACAAATCCGGTTTGGATTATTATATGCCATCAATGAATGGTAGTCCGTCTGCTCTATGCGGATGTCCTACTTGTTGGAAGCGTTCAGCTTGTCAAAATAAACCGGATCGATTAGGCTGAATGAGGTGAGATAATGTATACGAACAGCAGAGAAAACGAAGTACGATTACTGAAACAGTTATGGGCAGGGCTTCCAACCATGTGTCCCAAATGCCGCCAAGCGGAATTAGTGCATCTTCATAAGAAAGCGAAAAAGAGTAATATAGATTGGAAGTGCCCTGCCTGCGGAGAAATTTACCGCACCATAAACATGCTGACGGAGTTACCAGATTCTTAAAAGTCCGTATGACCTTAGACTTGAAATATCGGCACACATTTAAAACAAAGGGCGTGTAGGCCCTCTTATTCACAATTAAATACCAGCCGCCCATGGGCGGCATCACCCAGCAGGAAATCTTTCAAAGGTTTCCTGCTTTTCTTATGCCATTATTTAGAAAGGAAGTGAAACTAAATGTCTTATAGCTCTTACGACTACGACAACTTAGAAACTGCCGACACCATGAAAATTGAGCGCCGGATTTACTTTGAAAGCGGCAAGTCCGATCTGTCCGAGCTTGTGAAGCTCCCCCTTGCGGAGCTTCTTTCCCTGCGGGCGGAAAGCGCCGCCGCAGAACAGGAAGTGTTTGACCGTTTGAAAACGCAGGCCGCCGCATGGGAGGAACAGGCCGGAAAGACCCTGCTTCTGGACAAAGCCCTGGAATATGCCCGGACACTTCCCGTCACCCACACTGCCAACCAGTGGGAGCAGCCGGATCATTACCGGCATATCCGCAGCAACATGGTTTATCAGATGTATTATTCCATTTCCGAGAACACCCGGTACGACAGGGCCGCCCAAGCCTCCGTCTCTTATTCCTGGACATTAAGCTGGAGCCTGCGCACCAACGCGCCGGGCACCTATCGGCAGGCCCGGATCGCCGGACAGGATCGGAAAGTCTTTGCCAGCCGGGAAGCACTGGACAAATATCTGAATGGCCGTATCAAGGCCCACGCCCATTACTTTACGGAAATCTCACCGGCCATCCCCAAGGAATACGCCGACTGTTTCAAGGTCAACGGCTGCCTGCTTCCCGGCTACACCATCGAGGGGGAGGAACCGGCAAAAGCCGCAGCACTTCCCACACAGGAGGAAGCCGCACAGCCGCCGCAGACCGCAGCCACCCCGGAAAGGAGGGAACCTGTGAACGAAGTATTTTCCATTTTTCTTGATAACCGCGCTGAGGCGCAGACCGGCGGGCCGCATGGCTACTGGCTTTCCCTGCCGACTTCCGCCGAACAGGTACAGGAAGCCCTAAAGGAAATCCATATCACCGCCGACAACCAGCAGGACTTGTTCATTGGCGGCTTTTCCGCCCCGGAGGGAAAACCGCTGGAACTGCCGGAGGATTTGATAAAAGCCGCCAGCGTGGACGAACTGAACTTCCTTGCCGCCCAGCTTCAAAAGCTGGATGCCGTGGAGCTTGCGGAGTTGAACGCCGCCATGCAGTCCCCGGCAAAAATGCAGACCATCGGGCAGCTTTTGGACTACACCGAAAACACCGATTGTTTTGTCTTAATCAACGCCAAGGACAACCGCAGTCTGGGGGAATATTATCTGAATGATTCCGGGCTGTTTGTCGTCCCCGACCCGTGGAAACCGGCCATTGACACCGACCGGCTGGGGAGCTTTATCGCCAACGAGGAACAGGGAACCTTTACCGATTACGGCTATATCCTGCGAACCAGCGACGAATGGCAGCGCGTCCATGAGGGCCAGCCAGTGCCGGAGGAATACCGGGTGATGGCCTATCCTGCGTCGGAAATCTTGCGGGAGGAAAGCAAAGTGCAGCCGGAGGCGGCAGCGCCCGCAAAGTCCCCGCAGCCCGTCACCCCCATTATCCTGAACAGCCAGAACAGCGCCGAGCGCATGAAAGAGATTACCGACCGGCTGGAAACCGGCATACAGGAGCTTTTCGAGAGTGAACGCTACAAAGCCTATCTCACCACCATGTCCAAGTTCCACAGTTACAGCTTCAACAACACCCTCCTGATCGCCATGCAGGGCGGACAGCTTGTGGCAGGCTACAACAAGTGGCGGGATAATTTTCACCGCAATGTGAAGAAAGGCGAAAAGGCCATCAAGATACTGGCCCCGGCCCCGTTCAAGGCGAAAAAGGAGGTGCAAAAGCTGGACGCACAGGGCAGGCCGGTGATGGGTAAGGACGGAAAGCCTGTTACCGAAGTACAGGAAATACAGGTTCCGGCCTTTAAGATTGTTTCCGTCTTTGATGTGAGCCAGACCGAGGGGGAACCGCTGCCCTCAATCGGCGTGGAAGAACTGACCGGCAGCGTGGAACGCTACGGGGAATTTTTCAAGGCACTGGAACAGACCTCCCCGGTTCCCATTGGTTTCGAGGATATTCCGGGCGGTTCCCACGGCTACTACCACCTGACGGAAAAGCGGATTGCCATTCAGGCGGCCATGAGCGAATTACAGACCCTAAAGACGGCCATCCATGAGATCGCCCATTCCAAGCTCCACGCCATCGACCCGGAAGCCCCGGCCATTGAGCAGGCCGACCGCCCCGACAGCCGCACCCGCGAGGTGCAGGCCGAAAGCGTGGCCTATGCCGTCTGCCAGCACTACGGGCTGGACACCTCCGATTATTCCTTTGGCTATGTGGCCGGTTGGAGTTCCGGCAAGGAATTGAAAGAGTTAAAAGCCTCCCTTGAAACCATCCGGGCCACCGCCCATGAACTGATTACCACCATTGACGGCCACCTTGCCCAGCTTCAGAAAGAACGGCAGGCCGCACCGCTGGAACAGGCCGCCGAGCAGCCAGACCCGGACAGCGTATTTTCCAAGCTGCCCCCGGAGCAACAGCAGGAAATGACCGACAGCGTAAAAGCCATGCTGCAAATCCTGATTGAAGCGGATTTGAAATCCACCGGCGAAGTGTCGCAGGGAACCAAGGAGGCGGCGCAGGCGCAGGGCTTTACCATTGCCGGGGATGGAACGCTGGAACAGGCAGAAGCCCAGCAAGAGGCCGCCTACCGTCTGGAAAGCGGCGATTATTTGTATATCCAGACATCGGAAACCGGCTATGATTACACGCTGTACGGCCCCGACTACAAAGAATTGGACGGAGGCCAGCTTGACAATCCGAACCTGTCCCTTGCGGAAGCCGGAAAAGAAATCCTTGCCATCCATGAGCTACCGGCTGGGACAATGGAACCCCTGACCGGCGACAGGATGGATGATTTTCTGGAAGCAACCGAACAGGCCAACGCCATTCCCCAGCCGCAGGCGTGGAACGGGATCGACGGCCTTTTGAATGGAAACCCGTTCATGCCGGAGGCGTCCCCGGCGGACCGAGCCGCTGCCCTGATTGCGGTGGCCGAGCAAAACGCCCCGCGTTTGGGCGGCGAGGAACGGCAGTTGATTATGGCCTATGCCGAGGCCGTGGACGATACCGAAAAGGTGATTGGGCTTATCAACCGCCTGTGTGAACAGGGCTATGAAATGCAGCACGGCCACATGGATGATTTTATGAAAAGCCAGATTGAAAGCGAGATTGCCGTTGAAAGGGCAGAACAGACCATCGCCCATGACCCGGCAGCGGAGCCGATTGTCACGATTCTTTGGAGTGAAAGCCCCCATTTAAAAGACGGCCAGCAAATGCCGTTGCACGAGGCCGAGGCCGTTTTCGGGGCGCTGGACAGTTCCAAACGCTTGGAACGGGAACAGCCAGACCACGCGGGGAGCTGGTACGATAAAACCAAGTTCCGCATTGATTTTACGATGCAGGGCCAGCCAGACAACTACGAGGGACGGCAGGATTTTGGCGACGGCGACGGTTCCCTGATCGAGCATATCCAAGGGTATCACGAATACTACGCGCAGGATGAAAGCTGGAAAAACCATGTGCTGCACCACGAGGGGCCGGAGGCATGGGAGGCGGACAAGGCCCAGCGGGAAATGCTTCTCTATGAGTTTGTCCCTTACATGAAGCAGCACTGTACCCTTTCCCGTATGGAACAGGAAGCCCAGCGCCTTTTACAATCCGGCGATTCCCTCCCGCCAGAGCAGACCGCCTATTTGACCGCCCTTGTAGACTATGTAACGGAGTGCCGCCCTCTTCTCAATCAAGGCCAGTATCAGTTGCCGGAGCCGCCGCAGCTTTCCGACTTTGATAAGAGCTTGCAAGACTATAAGGTACAGGTACAGGCCGAGGTCGCACAGGAAGCCGAGGATGCCGGATTGACGGTGGAGGAATATCTTGCCTCTGGTTCCGATGCCCCAGCGCAGCCCAACTTTTCCATTTATCAGGTACCGCGCGGCCCGGAAGGGCGCGACTTCCGCTACCGTTCCTATGAGGGCTTGCAGGCGGACGGGCTTTCCGTAGACAGGAAAAATTACCAGCTTGTCTACACAGCCCCGTTGGATCAGAACACCTCTCTGGACGAGATTTACCATCGCTTCAATATGGAACATCCCACTGATTACACGGGACGTTCCCTCTCTCTGGGGGATATTGTGGTATTCCGGCAGGACGGGAAACAGACTGCCTACTATGTGGATAGCGTCGGTTATCGGGAGGTGCCGGAATTTTTCAAGGAGCAGGGACAGCCGCTTACCCCTGACAAACTGGAAACGGGTGAAATCATTCAAACGCCGAGGGGGACTTTCTATGTAACCGCCATGAACCGAGAACAGATGGAGGCTGCCGGGTATGGCTTCCACCACCAGTCGGAGGACGGTCGGTATCTCATTATGGCAAACGGTACAAGGGCCTTTGCCATCCCGGCCCAGCACGACAGCCACATCAAAACCGCTGAAATGTCCACCGAACAGAACGAAAATATGATTGACGGCATCCTGAACAACGCTCCGTCCATGGGAGAACTGGAAGCCAGAGCAAAAGCCGGAGAACAGGTTTCCCTTTCGGATGTCGCTGCGGCAGTGAAAGCAGAGAGACAAACACAAAAACAGGCCCACAAGAATGCTAAGGCCAACCATAGCAAGAAAAAGCCCTCCATCCGGGCGCAGCTTGCGGCGGCTAAGAAGGAACAGAAGAAACAGCCCCCGGCGAGGGAGAAGTCAAAGGATATGGAGGTGGGAGGCCGTGAATAAGTTTGAGAATGTGGATGTTCTGGCCGCGCTGGAACAAATCATGTGCCAGAATACCGCCTTTTATCAGGATGATTTTGAGATTGACAAAGAAATGATCCGTAAGGCCGCCGCCAGTGATAAGGCCGAAGATAAAACCCTGCTGTGGATGTCGCGCCCCTCCGGGACGTACTGTTTCCGGGAACGTGACGTATTCTTGAAGGACACCCGACAATACAACACATGGAAATTTTATGGGGAGCAGACCCGCGACCATGTTCTTGCCTACGCCGTGGAGCTGACCGGCAAAGTGGGCGGGAAAATCCGTGGAACTCTCTATGAGCTGGACTACCAGCAGCATTTCCGGCACGTTATAGCCGAGGCGGTAAAAGCGGACAATCTCATTTTGCATTATGAAAAGGGCGACAAGGAGCAGCCCGCCGCGCAGTATTTTAACGGGAGCCCTGACCCCAAGTTGGGGGCGTTCCTGCGGTATGAGGCCAAGCCCAACGAGCCGGAAAACCTGCGTGAAGTGCTGCGGCAGGAGCAGAGAAGCCGGGAGCCGCTTGCCCCCGGCGACTTCAAAAGCCACGTCGCTGTCCTGCGGAATGAACTGATTATGAGGGAGGCCCGGCGCATAGTGGCAGGACTGAAAGAGCTGTCCGCCCCCAACAGCCCAAACAAGACACATTTCATGGTGGAGCTGTCCCCATACTTTGTGCAGATCGCGTCCAGCAAGGACACTGACCGCCTCTTTTCCATGCTGCCTTATAAATCCCTGTGCTTTACCGGCATGAGAGATCGGCATGGGCTGTATGCGGTGATACACAAGGACGAAAACCGGGAGAAAGAGGTGCGGAGGCCCCGTGCCTCCATCCGCAGACAGCTTTCCGAAACGAAACAGGCTAGTGCCCCGAAAAAGGCCCCGCCCCACACCAAGAAAAACGAATTGGAGGTATGAGGAATGTATTTCACCGTAGAAGAAGAAAACATGATTGGTATGTATCATAAGAGTGACCGGCGCAGGACAGCGGGAGCAATCCAGGCCGTTCTGCCAGAGGTGAACGAGGATATGGCGGCGCTGGCCCGTCAGTCCCTTGATAAGCTGGAGGCCATGAGCGACGCCGCCTTTGAGGCGCAGCGGTTCTATTTCACAGGCGAATAACCCAAGCAGGCAAAAGCGCCGGGCGCGGGGGCTATATAGCCCTTGCGTCCGGCGCTTTTTTTCGCGTGTCATACCAATCCATCCCGTTTTGATACATCAAACGTGACCGTTTGCAGCAGTGCAGGGATTATTCGCTTTGGCTGCTCTTTCGTTTCAACCTTCCCGATATACAGGCTGCGGCAGAATCAGGCAAACAAGGAGAAAGAAGCTACGCTGCCATTTGTAGAAAAAGTAACCTCTGATTCCGGGGGGAATGATAATAACACGCAGATATACTCCCGACTAAGAAAAAATCCCCCATATTTCAGGGCTTTTCCCCGTTGCTTTTTCTACGTATTCCCTGACATTTTAGAACTCAACCAGAAATCCAACTCAATTTGTGAGCAATCGGTAAATGGTAAGAGGAATATACCATACAGCAACCACCAGACGCCAGGTCAGGATGACCCCGCCGATCAGGCCGCCTATTATAAAGTTCACCGCAATAATACCAACCGAACCGCCTAAGTCATATCCATGGGGAACCAGCCAGACAAACATCCTCCGAATCCCAAAGGGAATCCCGCAACAGAGCCAGACATAAAAATATTCCGTTTCGCCGTTTTTGGTAAAAACAGACTTGAAGATCAAAAACAGAAACAGTGCGATTACCAAGGTCAAAACAGTATGTTTCAAAAAATCTTTCCAAATCTCTCCGCGTGTCATTCTATCCCTCCATCCTATGTTGTAAGTAAGAAATCTCTATAAATCCGAATTTTGAATCGGCGATTCCTCTTACCGTGCTTTCTCCGCCAGGAGACAAATCCAGTGTTGTTTCCGATTTACATGTGCGGCTATCTGGGAAAAGCCTGCATCTTTTAAGTATTGTGTCAACCGCTCCTGCGTAAAAATACGCATTCCATCGATGATACCAGCCCATTTTTCGTCTTTTGTGTTCCTACCATCCGATTCATTCACAATCATAAATGTGCCACCCGGTTTCAGTACCCGCCAGACTTCTTGAAAGCTCTCCACTGGCCCCGGCCAGAAATAGACCGTTTCAAAGGCAGTGATCACATCAAATGTCGCCGCTTCAAAGGGAAGGCGGGACACATCCCCCTGCACAACGTTACATCTCCCAGCCTGCACCTCATTCCGATTGAATTGCTTTGTTTTGTCGCAAGCGACCTTGGAATAATCCAGGGCTGTCACTCTTGCCTCCGGAAACCGTTTTAAAAGTTCTGCGGTATTGCGTCCTCCACCACATCCGAAATCCGCCAGCATAGAATGAGCTGCCCCCGGTACATCTGGAAAATAGGAAAGGCCCCAATCGGAAACAGCGGCATGCCCTTGATTCATACCGTTGACCATCAATTTCCCCATCCAACCGTTCGGCTTTCGGGTGTTGTTAAAAAACTGTTTGAGAATCCCCATGGAATAACCTCCTTGCTCTTACTAAGTTCGCATTAACTAACTGATTTTATTATATAGAAACTCCATCGAAAAATCTACTGATTTTTCAAGGATATATGATTGTGGGGAAAGCCATAGGAAAAAGAAACAGAATGGCAACGCAGAAATGAGAGCGGGATATCGGTATCACCTTGTAGAAAAAGTAAATGCCGCTTCCAGGAGAAAAGGTAGTAACATAGTACCCACCCCTCTGACCAAAGGAAAAAGCCCTGATATTTCAGGGCCTTTTCCCATTACTTTTTCTACGCATGCTCCCGGTGTTTCCTTGCCCACAGCTTCTTGCTCTGGCGCTTGCGTTTCTTGGCACAGTCTGGACAGTAGAGGCAGTTTGGACGTCTGGGAGAAAACAGTGCCCCGCATTCCCGGCAACGCCGCGCTTGGCTTCGCTCCATCAGTTCGGCATAAAGTGTCGCGTCCAGCGGGAGGACGGCAGCCTGAAACCATCGGCACAGCACGGAATAGGAAATGCTCTGCACACAGACACATTCCTCGCCATCGTCCAGCAGGAGGCAGTTTCCGTCACAGTAATTACAACACTCATGCGTGAGCCGCCGGGCCTTGCGGTACTGGCGGTAATTCATTCTCGGTATGTTCATAGCTCCTGTATCTGCTCCTTTCCCGGCGTCACCCGCAAAATGCTGTCCACATTCTGCTTGATAATGCCGTATTCTTTCAGCTCTTTCTTTACCTCGTTATACTGTTCTGACAGCCGTTCCCGTTCTCCGTCCAGCTTTTTATACTCGGCTTTGAGCGCATACAGATTGGGGAGCTTCTTCATCCCGGCCTCTTTGAGCGCCCTCGCCGCAGCTTCATACAAAATAAGCTGGCTCTCATGCTCTCGCCGGAACGCGGCCTTGTCTTTGGCCCTGTGGTATTCCAGCGCCACGGGCCTGGTCTGCTTGTAGGTGGAAATCTGCTTTATCAGCAGAGCCATTTCTCCAAGGCGGCGCTCCACTGCTTTCAGGGCAGCGGCGGCTTCGTCGTTGGCTGTGCTGATCTCGTCCAGCCTGCTTTCCAAGCCCTCGTAGCTCTCAATCTGGTGTTCCGTCAGGAAGTTTAAGGCTTTGGCGGCCTGCTTCAAGTTGTAGAGCTTCGCCCACCGCGCATAGCCCGCCGATTGCTGCGCCTTGATATTGTTTTCAATCTCAATACGCAAGGAAATTCCCTGTTCCACTTTACGCTTCGGCCCTCTGTCCACAGCCAGCCCCTTGATACGCCGGGTAATGGCTTCTTCGGTGTAGTCCACCCCCAAGGTTTTGCAGCGGGTAAAGCGTTCCTGTCCGGGGGAGCGGAATGAAATGAATTTCCCGCGTTTCATCTCGTAGCCCTGCGCCTCCATGAGCCGCAGGAAACTGTCAAAATCTCTGGCCTGCGGGATGGCCGCGTCAATGGCGGTTTTCAGCTTTGCTTTCCAGCTCTTGCCCTTGCGCTGGGCGTCCCATTCGGCATAGCTCTTTCCCTTGTCCTTGCCCGGCATCACCACGGACAGGCCGTGTTCCCTGCACAGCCGGTCATTGGTGCGCCGGATATAGGCATAGCTCTGGCGGTTGGAAATATACTTGCGCTGGTTTGCCATATCCACCGCGCAGAAAATGATGTGGTTATGCAGATGGCCCTTGTCTATGTGGGTGGTTATCACATAGGGATATTTCCCGCCAAGCACTTCATCGGCAAGCTGCCGCCCGATCTCGTGGGCCTGCTCCGGCGTGGTTTCGCCCGGCTCAAAAGCTTGTATCAGGTGGTGAGCCAGATTGTTGCCTTTCTTGAGCGCCTGATCTAACAGCATTTGAAACTCAATATCCGCCGTTTCATAGGAACAGCCATAGGAAGAAACGAACAGCTTTTCATCGGTCTTGTCCGGGTTCTCGATGTAGTCCAGCGCTTTTCTCAGCGTTGACTTGATAGGATGTATCTTTGTAACTGCCATATCTGTGCCAGCGCCCCCTTGATGTCCTCCACGTCCTGCGCGTACACAGCCCCGGTACTGTTGATACGCCTTGCAATCTGGTTGACGTTGACGCCGATTTTTTGCAGCTCTGCGGTCTGCGCCCGGATGTCGCTGGTGTCCATGTGGACGATATAGCCGTCGATCAGCACTTTCCGGGCGTAGGCAGAAAAGTTCCTTGTGCCAAGCTGGGCCATCTTCGCTTGAATGAGCGCCCTTTCCTCCGGCGTCACGGGGACGCGCAGCACAAACTTCCGTTTTCGGTTTGCCATTTTCTCACCTTCCTTCATTCAGGGGTTTGGGGACTTCCCCAAGATACAAACGGGAAGCCGTTTGCCGGGAGTGTAGCCACACTCCCTATGCTTGCTGTTTTTCTTTTCCTCCACTCCTAATACTCTGAAAAGCTTTCAAACTACCCGCAAAATAGCGCTTTGGAAAGAAAAATTTGCAAAAAAATAAGAGGCCTTTTTGTGGCCTCCACAACACACAGAATAGAGAATATTATTTTGTGTACTGGTCAATAATTGTGCTGATAAACTGTGAAAAATGATATTCACTTTGTGTGCCTTCCTCTATCTGTTGGTTAAGAGAAAAATTTTCAGTTCCTAGGCTCTTTCGGTTTGTTCTATATTGTGTTGACATTACTCTTATATCTGATCAGGCTTCATGGTCTGCATATAGCGTTGTTTTCAGAGTTTATTAGCACAGAGGCTTTTGAACGGCTCCAGGCTGCCTGCCCTCATCAAGAAACAATAACATAATTTGCCCGTGCAGCAACGGACAAAGCGTCTTCGCTTCCTCTACCAATACTGTTATCTGCAAGTCTTACTTTGGCTTTATCTTGACTGCTTCCTTCAAATGGCATATTATAGTTAGAAGCAGCTAACCAAAAGGAGGGCTATTCTGATGATCCAACATCATGGCTTAGAATGGTATGGTGAAGGTGCGACATTCGCTGAGGTGTGCAATGATTACACGAAAGTTGAATACAAGTGCAATGGAATAGGGGTTCTATATGATTATGCGCTGTTCCTTGGTATTGATTTGATCTTTATGGACTTTAATTGTACAGACACCTTCCGTGAACCCATTCCAAATAAAAATATCATTGAAATTCGTCATTACCAAAAGGGGCGCGTTGAATTTGAACTAAGGAATAATAAGGTTTTTCATATGAAAGAAGGAGAATTATGTATCAATGCTCTTGCTAATATTCCTGCGGCCTATTCTTTTCCCTTTGGATATGGCGTAGGACTAAGCTGTGTGATTGATAAGGATTCTGTCGATGCGGAAACGCAACAGATTTTTTCGTACTACAACATTGATGTTCTAAATCTGGGACGAGAACTGGAATTAGAAAAAAAGTGGTTTTTATGTCGAACGCCTCAGCGTCTGTTACATATCTTCGATGAATTGTACGCGGCAAAAGGTATTGAAGGGAGAAATTACTTCCGGATCAAATTATTGGAACTATTTTACCATATCAAACAGCTGCGGATTGAAGATCAGTATGAGGCAACGTATTATGCCAAAGAACAAATTGAAATCATCAAACGCATCCGCCAACAGCTCATAGAAAACCTCGACAAAAAAATATCCATAGAAGAACTTTTGCGAAAGGAGCCAATGAGCAAGGTCACATTTCAAGCTATTTTCAAACAGATTTATGGCGATACGCCCTATGCACATATCAAAAAGTATAAAATGAATCTTGCGGCTGTTTATTTGCAGGAAACAGATCAATCAATCACGCAAATAGCCGGTGAACTTGGATATTCAAATATTAGTAAATTTGCGCGAGCCTTTCAAGAAGTGTTTGGAATGCTTCCAAAGGATTACCGTAAAGCAAAAAAGTGATTTAACTTTTGGGCTGTTTTCTTGATTTACTTTTCCCTTTGGAGTAGTTAGAGACTGCAAACCGGTGTAGAATGACAGCGTAGTTAGTTATTACTAACTACGCTGTCATTTTATTTTAAGGAGGTTTCAAAGATGGAACAAACGGTGAAGAAAAAGTTTGGCATTCGCGATATTATGACGATTGCCGCAATGATGGTCATCAATTTTGCTATTGCAATGATAATTGGTATGGTTACATTGCCTTTTCCGGTAGTATATTTGTACGGCTCTGCCGGAATTGATGCATTTATCGGCGCAATCTTTTATCTGGTTGCAGCAAACCGCGTCAACAAACACGGACTGTTGTTTGCATGGGCTGCGGTTTATGGGGTGATTCAAGGAGTTATGGGTTATATGTTCTTGATTCCCTATTTTTTGATTGTAGCTCTCGTTGCCGAACTGTGCATGGTTGGCAAGAATACATACCAAAGTGCGGTTCGTAACCGAATTGGCTGGATGGTCAACTCAATCGGTAATTTTGTAGGTTGTGCCGTACCGTTGTGGTGGTCCTGGGACAGTTATCAGGAAATGGCTGCAAACAGTGGTTTTGATGCCAACACTTTAAATATGCAGCTCTCTATGGTAACGTCTCCTGCGCTGATGCTTTTGGGCGTTGTTATTACTGCGGTTCTTGCAATCCTCGGCACGTTGTTTGGCCAGCGTCTGCTCAGAAAGCATTTCCAAAAGGCAGGCATTGTAGGATGATGGCCGTATCAAAAAGCAGACGGATTGATCGAATTGACGGGCGCACAGTTCTTTTCCTGACGCTGTGCGCTTGTCTTGTTACTTTCCTTACAACAAGTTTTTTAGGACATGGAATTTTTACCCTTTGGATTTGTTTGATCCTGTGCTGGTTTAGTTTGTTTCGTCAGGCGATTGGGTGCTTTTCAATTTATATGGTTGCACTTGTATGGCTACTGATTGAAATGAAATATAAAATCAGTGTCCCATCTCCACTGTTGCTCAGCATGGTCTACAAACTTTTGCTTCCGGCTATGCCTGCCTATCTTCTGGCTAAAATCCCCTCTGGCAAATTAACGGCCAGCTTGAGAAGAATGCCGATTTCTACCCATATCATGCTTGTATTGATCGTCATGCTCCGCTTTGCGCCGACTGTGCTGCATGAATTTGGAGAAGTCAGGGAAGCCATGAAAATTCGTGGCTTCTTAAAATCGGTCGGCAATGTTTTGAGGCATCCAATGGACACGTTGGAATACGCCATTGTTCCGATGGTGTTCCGCTCCTTAAAGATCGCGGACGAGTTAGCAGCTTCTGCCATAGTCAGGGGAATTGAAAGCCCCTACAAGAAAGAAAGCTACTATGTCAGCCGGATCGCTGTGCTGGATTGCGTTTTGATTGTTGTCAGCGTGGGAGCTGCCGTGTGCTGCTGTCTTTTATAGGAGGAATGGAATGGGAAAAGAAATTATGATCCGTGACCTGACCTTTTCCTATGGCGGGAACGGAAATCAACTGGAACATATATCATTAGACATTGCCGCCGGGGAGGTCATTGTTATGACCGGCCCATCGGGAAGTGGGAAAAGCTCTTTGACAAGAGTAATTAACGGCCTGATCCCCTACTTTTACGAGGGAGAATTAAGCGGTGAGGTTTTTGTGGATGGAAAACTGCTGAAAGAGATTCCTTCCTGGGAACGCGGCAAAATCGCAGGAAATGTATTTCAAGACCCGAGGAGCCAGTTTTTTGCCAATGAGGTCGCAGGCGAGATTGCTTTTGGCTGTGAGAACTACGGTTATTCCCATGAGGAAATTCAGAACCATGTTCACCGGGCAGCGGCGAACATCAAGATTCAGGATATTTTGGATCACAGCCTGCACAGCCTGTCCTATGGAATGCGTCAGAAGGTTGCGATTGCATCCGCAGAGGCGATTGATCCTGAAATCTATGTCATGGATGAACCGTCTGCCAATCTGGATATTGCATCTACCTACCGCTTTGCAGATATTATTCACGATTTGAAGAAGAAGGGAAAAACCATCATTATAGCGGAACACCGGCTTTATTATCTGATGGATCTGACAGACCGTTTCCTGTGTGTCCAGAAAGGGAAAATTGTGCGGGAATTTACTGCACAGCAGATGAAAGCTCTGACTAATAAGGAAATCCAGGCGCTGGGGCTTCGCACTCCTAACCTGCATCAGATTGAGCAGACGGAAATCCCGTCTGCGGCAACCAGTGAGGTTGTTCTGGAAGTGAAAAAACTGAACCACTCTTTTGGTGAAACGATTGTATCTAAGGATATTGACTTTCAATGCCATAAGGGAGAAGCGATAGCCCTGATCGGCCCAAACGGGACGGGCAAAAGCACCATAGGGCGAATCTTGGCAGGGCTTTTGAAAGAGAAATCCGGCGAAGTCGTTTTATTCGGAAAGCATTGTAGACCGAAAGGCCGCTTGGGAAAGGTCTGGTATATTCCCCAGGATTTAGACAGTCAGCTATTCGGTGAGGATTTGCTTGACGAACTGACTACCGGTGCAGAAGTCAACCCGGAGCGGAAACAAGCGGCGGAAGAAATCCTGGAGGCCCTGGAACTGACGCCATTCATCAAACAGCATCCCTCTACGCTGTCAGGAGGGCAAAAGCAGCGGCTGGCTCTTGGCGTGGCTCTAATGCACGAAGCGCCGATTATCGTACTGGATGAACCGACAAGCGGGCTGGACGGTACGAATATGCGGAATGTCAGCCGGATGATCCGCAAGCTGGCGAAAATGGGGCGCACCATTATCGTCATTACCCATGACGCGGAGTGTGCGCTTGCCTGCTGTGAGCGGGCAATACGCCTGGAGAACGGCTGCATTACCGATGATTTTCAAATCAGAGGCGCAGAGCTTCTCTTAGACAAAATTGGATATGACAAAAAGGAGGGTTAGAAATGGCACAGCAAAACAAGAAGCAGCCGAAAGCGAAAACCGGACTGGCACGCTGCCTGGAACTGGCTTCCGGCCATAAAGGGCTGGTGTTCCTGGCAGGGTTTTTGGCGGCGCTGGCTGCGATCTGTTCTTTTGTTCCGTACTTATCAATCTACTACATCATTCGGGAAATCCTGTTTGTTTACCCGGATATGTCGCTCTTGAATGTTTCCGCAATCTCGACCTGGGGATGGCTGGCCCTGGCTGGAATTTTGGGGAACATCGTATTTTACTTTTTTGCCCTGTTGTGTTCCCACGTTGCGGCGTTTGGAACGCTTTATGAATTGAAGGTGGCCTTTGCCGACCACATCATGCAGATTCCCCTTGGGTATCATCTGACCCTGGGCAGCGGCAAAATGAGAAAGATCATGGATGAAAACATTGAAAGTGTTGAGAAATTCATCGCTCACCAGCTCCCGGACTTTGTGGCCTCTTTGGTCGCGCCGCTTGTTCTGGTTATCATTCTTCTTGGAATTGACTGGCGGTATGGCGTGGTTTGTCTGGTCGGTATTGTTCTGGCCTTTATCGTGCAGTTTGCGGGCTTCAACGGAGAAGCAAAGGAAAAAATGCACCGTTTTCAGACCGCCCAGGAGAACATGAACAGCGCTTCTGTGGAATATGTACGTGGTATGTCGGAGATCAAAGCATTTAATCAGACCGCCGATTCCTTTAAGCGGTTGGGCAAATCCATTACAGACTATACCTCTTTTGTGTTGGAGTACGCATTGGGCTGGCAGAACTGTATGCCTGCTTTTACCACGATCATCAACAATATTTATCTGCTTTTGATTCCGGTGGGCATTCTGATCGGGATGCACACTACGGATTTCAGGGAGTATTCGCTGACATTTATTTTCTACCTGATTATTGTCCATGCGATTTCCGGTGTCCTGAATAAAATCATGTATATCTCTGAGTCCTTTACGCAGATTGACGGCAGCGTGGAGCGTATGGATGAAATCCTGCGTATCCCGGCCCTGCCCGAAAAGAGTACGGCGCAAGCAATCGAAAACTATGGGATTGCTTTCCGGGATGTCAGCTTTTCCTACGAAGCCGATTCCCAGGTCAAGGCCCTGTCTCATGTTTCTTTCTTTGCGGATCAGGGCAAGGTGACAGCCATTGTCGGCCCCTCCGGTGGCGGTAAAAGTACCATCGCCAGCCTAATCTCCCGGTTTTATGATGTGACGGACGGAAGTATTCAGATCGGCGGCGTTGACATTCGGGATATTCCTCTGGATGCGCTGATGGATAAGGTCAGCTTCGTATTTCAGGATACGTTCCTGTTCAAACAGAGCATCCTGGATAACATCCGTATGGGAAATCCAGATGCAACGGAAGAACAGGTGATTGCGGCGGCAAAGGCTGCAAGATGCCATGATTTTATTGAGCAGCTTCCAAACGGTTATCAGACTGTGATCGGCAGTACCGGCGTCCATCTCTCCGGTGGTGAGCGTCAGCGGATTGCCATTGCAAGGGCTATCGTAAAAGACGCGCCCATCATCGTTCTGGACGAGGCTACTGCGTTCAGTGACCCGGAGAACGAGTACCTGATTCAAAAAGCCTTTGAAAAGCTGATCCAAAATAAAACAGTTGTAATGATCGCCCATCGCCTGTCCACGATTCGTAATGCTGACCAGATACTTGTCATGGAAAAGGGCTGCCTGATTGAATCCGGCACCCATGACGAGCTGCTGAAGAAGGACGGAAAATACGCGCAGATGTGGAGCAGCTATACGGAGTCGATCAACTGGAAAATTGGCACAGGAAAGGCGGTGTGATCTATGAGTAAGCTGAAAGAAAAGCTAATGCTGTCGGAGAAAGGCTATTCCGACCTGAAAAAAGCAATTACGGCCTGCACAATAACCAATATCGCGTTATTGCTCCCATCAATGGTAGCCTGCCTGATCTTTTGGGAGCTGTTAAAGCCGTTTACGGGAGAAGCAATTTCGTGGGCCGCGTTGTGGAAGCTGCTGGGCCTAGGGCTGGTGGCGGCTATTCTGGTATTCCTGGCCGCGAAAAACGATTATAGGAAAACCTATATTGCTTCCTATAAGGAGGCCAGCACGACCAGACTTCGGATCGCGGAGCATCTTCGCAAGCTCCCCATGAGCTTCTTTAACACAAAAGATTTGTCCGATATTACCACCAACATGATGGCAGATTGCAGTAGCATGGAATCCATGCTTAGCAGTACCATCCCGCCGCTGATTGCAAATATCATCTCTGTTACCCTGACCTGCGTTTGTCTGGCATTTTTTGACTGGAGAATGGCCCTTGCGATTTTCTGCACAATGCCGGTTACATTCCTTATCATCTTGTGCGGGCGCAAGCTACAACTTCGTCTGTTTGACAAACAGGTGGATGTGAAACTGGAGGCATCTAGCCAGATTCAGGAATACCTGGAAGGTATCAAAATTATCAAATCCTGTGGTCTTGGCGGTTCCCGCTTCGATGCGTTGGATAAAGCACTCCAGGCTATGAGAAAAATCGCCATCAAGGTAGAACTGGCCTCCGGTATTCTGGTTCAGGGAGCCAGCCTGATCCTGCAAGCAGGGCTTGGCATTACTATTTTCATTGGAACGGTGCTGATAACAAACGGTAAAATTGAACTGCTTTCTTTACTGGTTCTACTGATGTTCTCTACGCAAATTTACGGTCCGATCCTTGCCATTCTCTCGCAGTTGACCTCTCTGTTTCACTTGGGGACTGTTACCAACCGTATGCGTACCCTGCTGACCACGCCCACCATGGAGGGCGTGGACAAAGATGTATCCAAATATGACATTGAACTGAAAAATGTCACCTTCGGATATAACCAGGACGATGTTATCAAGGATGTGTCTTTCTCTATTCCCGCTGGCAGCGTAACGGCTCTGGTAGGGCCTTCCGGCAGCGGCAAAAGCACGATTTCCAAACTGATCGCCCGTTTTTGGGATGTAAGAAAAGGCCAGATCACCATTGGCGGCATAGATGTCAGCACCATTGAACCGGAACACCTGATGCGCTGTATGTCCTTTGTATTCCAGGATGTGACCCTGTTCAATGATACTGTTTTTAACAATATCCGTGTAGGCAACATGAACGCTACCGAGGAGCAGGTCATGGCGGCGGCAAAGGCGGCATACTGTGACGAATTTATCCAGCGATTGCCGGACGGTTATCAGACTGTCCTTGGAGAGAACGGCAGCACTCTTTCCGGTGGTGAGCGTCAGCGGATTTCCATTGCCCGCGCGCTTTTGAAGGACGCACCTATTATTCTGCTTGATGAGGCAACAGCGTCCCTTGACCCAGAGAACGAGGTTTTGATTCAGCGTGCTATTGCAAAACTGGTAGAGGGTAAGACGGTTATTATGATTGCTCATCGGCTCCGCACTGTGGTGGATACTGACCAGATCATTGTCCTGGATAATGGTAAGTTGGTTGAGCAAGGCACTCATGAGGAACTAATGAAGAAGAACGGTCTATACCATAAGTTATTTCATATTCAGCAGGAAAGCCTTGGTTGGGCCGTATAATTTTTGTACTAGGAGGCTGAGATGAAACTTCATGCATCCGGGGAGGACTACTTGGAAGCTATCCTCGTTCTGCATAAGAGAATAGACATGGTGCGTTCCGTAGATGTAGCCCGGCACATGGAGGTGTCAAAACCCAGCGTGTGCCATGCAGTAGGCATTTTGCGTGAGGGCGGCTTTCTGACAATGGATGAAGAACACTATCTGCATCTAACAGACATTGGTCGAGAAGTGGCCGTAAAAATCTATGAGCGCCATTGCTTTTTCATGGAACAGCTCATAGCCGCAGGCGTTGATCCTAAAATTGCAGAAGCCGATGCCTGTCGGTTGGAACACGTTATTAGTAGTGAATCTTTTGAACGGTTAAAAGAAACAGCCGACCAATAGGAAGTGAATCACACGAAACACGCTTCACCGCCCAATAGGCAAAAAAAAACGTTGCAGGGACAGAGGCTTTCCTGCGCGTAAAATAGATTCCTTAACCTTCGGCGGTTCAAGACCAAGTCTGCCGTTTCTTCGCCTTCTATTGGAAATGGCGTCCTGACACTGGCGTGATTGGCGGCTCTAGGAGGAAGCTGTCATGTGTAAAAAGGGAGATCGACCACCAGAAACGGGAGTAGCACCGTTAAAAAAAGCCATCCCCCGGCCAGTCAAAAATGCGGCCGGACCCATGCATTATCCCATGCAGTAAAATATCATACTATTTTTACGTTCGCCCGGAGGGTTTACACCCTTCCGGGCGAATTTTGTTGTTTCCTGCGTCCCGTGCCACCGGCCACACATTTTTTCAAAAAATGTTGCAAAAAGTGGTGTTTAGCGGGTAGCTGGCGGCTTTTCAAAAGTAACTTTGGCGGAAAGGGAGAGAACCACCGAAATCACCCACAGAAAGGGGGTGAGAAGATGGATACGATCCCCCGCAATGACTTTATCCTGCGGCACCGCTATGACGCATTTTGCAAGGCGGTACTCCGCAATGAGGCCAAAGATTATCTGCGCGAGATGGGACAGCAGCGCGACCGTGAAAAGTCGCTGGACGCCCTGACACAGCAGGAATTGGACAAGCTCTCCACGGTAGATTATTACCCCAGCGACAGCTACGTTTTTTCGTCGCATGGATATGATTTGCTCATTGACAACGAGCTTGTAGCCGAGGCATTCGCCAGCCTGCCACAACAAGAACAAAGCATTTTGATTTTGCACTGTGTTTTGGATTTGGCAGACGGAGAAATCGGAAGCCTCATGGGAATGTCCCGCAGCGCCGTACAGCGCCACAGGACAAGCACCCTGAAACAGTTGCGTTTGAAATTGATGGCGCTCATGCCAGAGGGAGGGAAACGCGGATGAAGGAACCCACATTCAACGGCAGAAAACTTCTGCCCCTTTCGGTGATGGAAGCTGCCCACGCTGGGGACGCAATGGCTATGGAACAAGTGCTACGGTACTATGCAGGCTACATAAACAAGCTCTGCACCCGCACCTTGTACGACAGCAACGGCATCCCTTATGTGTGCGTGGACGAGTATATGAAGCACCGTTTGGAACTCAAGCTCATCCATTCCATCATCGTTGCTTTGAAGTAACGGCCCGGCCACGGTAACGGAAATGTTTTCTAACTCCCTTTCCGCATTTCCGCAGACCTGGTGGCTGATGGATGCACCTTGACAAATACGCCCGCAGGACAATGGCGGTGCGTCATAGGGCATACGGACACATTCTGTCTGTACCGAGCCGGACGGCGGGTGCGCCATGATGCTGGTTTCTACGAAAACAGCGGAGCGACCACCACCCAGCCGCCACATAGGCGTGGCTGCTTATGGGCGACGACGTGCAGGCAGGACAATGATACTCCCTTACAGCCACAGTCCGAGCGTTAAAAGCGTCGCAGGCAATGGGTATGGCCGTGTGAGAACCACGCGGGGGTGAAAGTCCCGTGGAGCTGGGCCGCCAGCCGTCCGTGTTTTGCCCATAGTTACAAGAATCCTTTTTTTGAACATAAGGAGGCAAGATTATGAGTAATAACGATGTGCCTATTTGGGAAAAATATACGCTTACCATTGAGGAAGCGTCGAAATATTTTCGCATTGGAGAAAACAAGCTGCGGCGGCTTGCCGAGGAAAACCCATCCGCTGGCTGGGTGATTTTGAACGGCAACCGCATCCAGATCAAACGGCAAAAGTTTGAAAAAATCATTGATTCTCTGGACACAATCTAGTGAAAAAGAGCCTTGACTATGCTATAATACCCTTAGAGTGTGTCAAGGCTCTTTCCGTCATGGAAAGGAGCATGACGAAATGTCAAAAAAAGAACGAGATGAAAAAAGACGGGACAGCAAAGGCCGCCTTTTGAAATCTGGAGAGAGCCAGCGAACAGACGGAAGATACACCTACAAATATACGGATGCCTTTGGAGAACCGAAGTTTGTGTACTCATGGAAGTTAGTCCCCACGGACAAAATCCCTGCCGGAAAACGCCCGGATATTTCCCTGCGTGAGAAAATCAAGCAGATACAAAAAGACCTTGACGATGGGATTGACACCATCGGCAAGAAAATGACCGTGTGCCAGCTCTATGAAAAGTACATCCGGCAGAGGGGCAATGTGAAGCGGGGAACCCATAAGAGCCGCCAGCAGTTAATGAAACTTCTGTCCGAGGATAAAATCGGAGGGGCCAGCATCGACAGCGTAAAGCTGTCTGACGCCAAAGAATGGGCTTTACGTATGCAGGAAAAGGGTGTGGCCTATCACACCATCTGCAACGGCAAGCGTTCCCTGAAAGCCATTTTTTACATGGCCGTACAGGACGATTGCCTCCGCAAGAACCCCTTTGACTTCCAGATCAATGAGGTTATCAACGACGATACCGTACCAAAGGTGCCGCTTACCCCTGAACAGGAAAAGGAGCTTTTGGACTTCATGCAGAGTGACCCCGTTTATGCCAAGTATTATGACGAGGTATTGATTCTGCTGGAAACCGGGCTTCGTGTTTCCGAACTCTGCGGCCTGACACCTGCCGACCTGAATTTTGAAAAGCGCTTTGTGAATGTAGACCACCAGCTTTTGAGAAGCACCGAGGACGGCTACTACATCGAAGCGCCAAAGACCGACAGCGGTTATCGCCAGGTGCCTATGAGCGCAGCAGCCTACAAAGCATTTCAGCGCGTGCTGCACAGGCGAAAGGATGGCAAAGGCGTTGTGGTGGACGGATATAAGGGCTTCCTGTTCTTAAACCGGGATGGACTGCCGAAAGTGGCTGTCCACTATGATGCCATGTTTCAGTGCCTTGCTAAGAAGTTCAACAAGTTCCATAAGGAACCGCTGCCGGAGGTCATGACGCCGCACACCATGCGGCATACATTCTGTACCAGAATGGCAAACGCAGGCATGAACCCAAAGGCATTACAGTACATCATGGGGCATGCCAATATCGTTATGACGTTGAACTATTACGCTCACGCCACGTTCCATTCCGCACAGGAGGAAATGGAACGGCTGCAAGCTCAGGCACAGACCAGCGCAACCGTCAACACGCAGCCAGCGTCAGAGAGCGCCCAGGAAGCCCAAGCCGCATAGAATGCGCAGAATGTACTACTGTTTGTACTACGTTTGAGAGCGAAAACATGAAGGGTAATAAGAACGTTTGTGAGGTTCTTCCGATAGGAAAAGTGCCGGAAAAGCCCGAAGTTACGGGCTATACCGGCATATAAGAAAACCTAAAGAGATAATTGGAAATCTATTAAATGATTCTATTAAATATAATATTGAGCTTGACAAATATAACTGTAATTAATATAATTACAGTATAGAGAAAAAGGAGGCAGCCTATTATGAACCGAATAAAAAGAATAATTCCGGTTATTCTCATAACCGTAGTACTTGTGGGAATTCTCGCAGCCTGCGGCAGCCGCAGTGAAAATAGTGGAACAAAACAGGAGGACGAAATGAAAGGGGAATATCATAAAATTACGGCAGAGGAAGCAAAAGAGAGAATGGATTCGGGAGATGACATTATTATCCTGGATGTGAGGACGCAGGATGAATATGAGGAAAGCCACATACCCGGAGCGATACTGATACCTAATGAGACGATAGGCACGGAAATGCCGGATCAGCTTCCGGATGCAGGTCAGGAGATCCTCGTATACTGCCGCAGCGGCAACAGAAGCGCACAGGCCGCTAAAAAGCTGGTGGAAGCGGGATACACGAAGATCTATGATTTTGGAGGAATCATGGACTGGCCTTATGAAACGGTAAGCGGAGAATAAAAGAAAAACAGAGCCCGTAATTGATTTGCTTCCTTTTAAGCAGCATCACTGATAAAAGGAAAACATTTCAACTTCCCGGGGCTCTGTTTTTTTGTTATTGTTTGCCATATATAATTTTTCTTACCGTATTTTCTGCCAGATGGAAGGTCTCCGCAAGTTCGGGTACGGTGCTTCCGGCCTCATATAAACGGTTCATTTCTTCGTTTCGTTTCCGGTAAAAATTCCGGGAGCCGTTATTTTCACCCCAGCCCTTTCTCCGGGATTCTTCCGGAATATAAAGAAGCCGTTCCCCATTGGTATAGCGGCGTATTTCCGCCAGCAAATCTTCCGGTAATATCTGTGCTGCATTTATGCATTTCATAATCAATCCGCTCCTTATTATTTTTCGTATAATAAGTGCAGAACATGAATATGTGATGCGTACGTCCTTGTTTTCCCATACAGAACATTTCACCCTACCCGGCTGAATATCAGCCTCCGATAAAGAAAAATGCCTTCACATAATCAATGCTCTGCATGGGATAATTTTTGTCTTTGAATATGCTTCTTAAATATTTCGTCTGATTTGTGATTCATCAGTTACCCACCTCCCTTATAAAACTAAGTTCTCAAAATAAAGAAATATTATTTGTCCCCTATAGTATACCAGAAGAAGAGATCCGATGTAAAGAAAAGCTTAATGCCGGGAGCGGATAAAAAACATGTGCCCTGCTTCCCTGCCCCGCCCTCTGTCCGGCAGTGTGTTTTATACGTCACCAGGCGCATCTCAAAAAAAGAGAGCTGTTTCTTACTATTTTGCTCCTACGCTCCACTGCCGTCCCCAGCGGCGTTGTTTGACGACCAAAGGGAGGAGTTCAGCCGCGTTGGCAGCGGAGTGAAGGAGCAAAATAGTTAGAAACAGCCTCTTTTTTTGTCTGCACCTGGTGACGTATAAAACACACTGCCGGACAGAGGGCGGGGCAGGGAAGCAGGGCACATGTTTTTTATCCGCTCCCTCTCAGTCTTCCGGCGGAATTATCCGCATACCCCCTGCACGGTCAAAAGACGGGTCGAATTCCGGTACGGCTCCTTTATCAGGGATAAGGAGTTGATCGAGGGTTTTTTCGTAGGTATATCCCAGGGTATCTGTTATGACCAGGCGGAGGCTTAATATGTCGCCGTCTTCCGGGGGGAAGGTAGTTTCGATGCAGGAGCCGTTATTGGAGTAGCCATAGGCATTTTCGAATAACAGTGTTTTTTCAAGGAGTTCTTCATTACGGTATAAATAAAGCATGGCACGGCTTCCTTTATTGCTGTCAGGCCCGGTACTGCTGATTTCGGCGTTGGCTGTGAAGGTGGTTTCCGGGGAACCGCCTGTCCGGTGCCAGCCAAGATCTCCGTAGGCGTTCCATTGGATTAAATAGTGGGAAAAAACATCCAGGTTCGGTTCCGGAATCTCTACGGTATCTGTGCTTCCATCATTGTATATCAGGCTGATGGTGCCATTTCTGCAGGTTACGGGTATGGAGAGGTCAGCTTCAAAGAAACCGTTTTCAGCAGGGCGGGCTTCCTGTGTCTGTTCCTTTTCTCCGTCATACCATCCTACGTGGACAGTACTTCCTGCCGCCATTTCCTTCAGGGCAAAACGTACCTTTGTATCTGCCATTCCTTTTTCCAAGGCTCCGAAATCAATGGAAAAATAAGAAGTGATGCTCTGGGACTCATTCTGAAGCGCGTCTATGCGTGCCAGGGCAGTCTGCAGGCTGGCGTCGACTTGCTGGGGAATGGCGGATATTTCCCCGCTCAGCTGTGTGTTCTGTTTCTTTAAGCCCAGGCAGAAGCAAAGGAGAATGAGGTTGAGAGTGACGGACAGAACCAGAAGAACCATGACAGCGGCTTCCCATATTTTTTTCTTCACGAAATGCCCTCCCTTTTTATCGGTGATGTTATTTCTTTTACTGTAGCAAAGGAGACAGAGGATTGTCAATCCCGGAGGAGGATCGTTGGAGGAGCGTGTGAGGGGAATGGGTATTAAGAGAATGGGGGATTATCGGATTGTTCGGAAGGAAAATGGAAGGGACAAAATGGAAAACTGTATTATTGGGTTGACACAGTAATACAAAAGTGATAATATCAGGGTAAGAAAAATGTTATTACTTATGAGAATAATATCATAAATGATAATAATGAGAAGGGAGCGGTTGGAATGAACCAGCAGGAATTTATCCGGGTGGTAATGAATCCTGTGAGGCAGCGTATTATCCAATATCTGATACTGCATGAGGAAGGGACGGCGGCTTCTTTTAAGGAGGAGCTGAATGATATTCCCACAGCCAGCCTTTACCGCCATATCAAGGTGCTGTATGAGGCGGGATGTATTGAGGTGATACGGGAATGCAGGAAAAGGGGGACGGTGGAGAAGACGTATGCTCTGGTGAAACAGCCTTTGGGTGAAGGCGACAGGAAGAGTGTGGAAGGGCTGATTCAATCCGCCCTGTTTTCCCTGATGGCTTCTTTTACCGGTTATTTCGCTGATGAAGGCAATGATTTCAGGAAGGATATGCTGAGTCTGACCACTTCCACTTTGCTTCTTACGGATGAGGAGTATATGGAGATGTCGGGTAAAATCGGAGCCGTATTTAATGAGTACATTTATAACAAGCCTGAGGAAGGACGCAGGCCCAGGAGGATTACATTTATTTCCTCTCCATGTGAGGAAGAACAGGAGTGAAGCATGTTAAAGATTACTGATTTTTCAAAAACCTACAAGGGCGGGAAAAAGGCGGTTTCCCATTTGAACCTGGAAATCCTTCCCGGTGATATTTACGGATTTATCGGACATAACGGGGCGGGCAAAACAACAACGATCAAAGCGGCGGTGGGAATCCTGGATTTTGAAGAAGGAGAAATTCTCATTGACGGGCATTCCATTGAGAGGGAACCGCTGCTGTGCAAATCCATGCTGGCCTATATCCCGGATAATCCGGATTTATATGAGCATCTTACCGGAGTTCAGTATTTGAATTTTATTGCGGATATTTTCCGTCTGGATTCCGGGGTGAGAACGGAGCGGATCCGGGAATACGCGGAACAGTTCGGAATTACGGACAGTCTGGGAGATTTGATTTCTTCCTATTCTCATGGCATGAAGCAGAAGCTTGCCATTATATCCGCTCTGATTCATAAGCCGAAGCTTCTGGTTCTGGATGAACCCTTCGTGGGGCTGGATCCCAGCGCCTCCGTAGTGCTCAAGCAGAAAATGCATGAGCTTTGCAAGGAAGGCAGCGCCATTTTTTTCTCCACGCATGTGCTGGATGTGGCGGAAAAGCTGTGCAATAAAATCGCAATCATCAAGAATGGAGAACTTGTGGTGTCAGGGGAGACTTCGGAGCTGACTCACGGGAAATCTTTGGAGGAGGTATTTATGGAGGTGGTCAAAGGTGATTAGCCAGAGCTTCTTGCTGTTGAAAATACAGCTTTTAAAGGGATTCGGTATCAATGAGGCCATACACTGCAGGGATGCAAGGAAAAAAAGGCGGTTGCTCCTGCTGCTTTCCGTATATATCCTGTTAGGAATTATGCTGGTGTTCTATACGGCGGGAGCTGCCTTTATGCTGTGTGCCGCGGGGGCGGCCGACAGTGTTCCCGGGTTTGTGGTTGCTGTTTCCAGTCTTGCCATATTTGTGTTTACCTTGTTCAAGGCCGGTCCGGTTTTATTTGCCGCAGGGGATTATGATATGCTTACGGCACTGCCGGTCAGACCCTTTTCCATCATTGTAAGCCGTCTGCTCCATATGTATGTGAGCTCGCTTATGCTGTCCCTGCTGACTATGGTTCCCTCCTGTCTGCTGTATGGCTGGATGGCAGGCCCTTCCCCCTGGTTTTACGCGGCAGCAGCCATAAGCGTCCTGTTTGTGCCGCTGGTTCCTCTGACCGCAGCCTCTTTGCTGGGAACATTGATTATGGCGGCCGGTTCCAGGGTAAAACATAAAAATATACTTATCATTTTCCTTTCTCTGGTTTGTACCATGGGAGTCCTTGCCCTTTCTCTGCTGTTTTCCTTCCGGGCGGAGGATATGAATATGGCGGATATGGCAGGAATGATTAAGCTGGGAGTGGATCAGGTAAATCGTATTTATCCGCTGGCCGGAATGTATACGGCAGGGATTGTCGGCGGAAATATTGCGGCGATTGCAGGATTTCCTGCGATATCGCTCGGGGTTTTCCTGCTGTTTTCCGCTTTGGTGCAGTGGAAATATGTGAGTATCAGCAGCGCCCTGCACTCTCATGCTGCAAAAAAGAATTACCGGATGCAGGCACAAAAAAAGAGCTCTCTTCTTAAGGCTCTGTATATAAAAGAGATTAAGAGGTACTTTGCATCAAATATTTATGTCCTGAATACCTTGATTGGGTATATTCTTATGGTAGCGATTGCCGTTATGCTGGCATTCACAGGAATCGATAAGCTGGAGGGATATCTGACCATGAGCGGCGGGGAATCGCTGACATTGCCATTCCCTTTGGGAAATTTGGTTCCCTTCCTTCTGTCCCTGATGCTGATGATGGGCAGCACCACCGCCTCTTCCATATCCATGGAGGGAAAGCAGTGGTGGATCCCCAAATCGCTTCCGATACCTGCCCGGACGATTCTGGACAGTAAGATGCTGGTAGGCCTTTCCCTGATGCTGCCGGCGGTTTTGATATCCGGGGCGGTCCTTGTCATCTCAGGACAGACAGGAGACGTCAATCCGGTCTGGCTGTTTCTGGTTCCCGGAGCCTATGCCTGTTTTTCCGTGGTATTCGGGATCACGGTCAATCTGAAGATGCCGGTATTCAACTGGGATAATGAGACTACAGTTGTCAAACAAAGCGGGGCTACTATGACAGCTGTCCTGGGAGGAATGCTTTTTGCTCTTGTGCCCGTAGGGCTGCGCGTACTGCTGGCAGGGATTTCCGATGATTTGTTCATGGGAATGATGGTGATGGTTCTTCTGGCGGTTTCTTTTCTTCTGTATCAGAAAAACAGCAGATGTGATTTGCGCAAAATAGAATAAATGCGGTATACTATAGGCTGGTCAGGGTGGTATAATATAGATTACGTGGAAAAAAAGATACCACCGGATAACTGAAAAAAGCGGTAACTGAAAGGTACGGAACCGTTGCCGCTTTTTGGTTTGAGAGCGGCTTTGGAAGTATATATGCAAAAGCGCGCAGACAGGAGCACGAATGGAGAACAAAATGACAGAAACAGGAAAAATGACTGAGGGGCTGTTTCGTTTTATCGATAACAGTCCCACCGCATTCCATGCCGTTTCCAATGCGGCAGAGATGCTTGAAAAGGCGGGATACGCCAGGATTACAGGGGAAGAAGCAGCAGGAGTGAAACCCGGCGGAAGATACTATACGGTAAGAAATGGCTCGGCATTGATCGCCTTCCGGATTCCGGAAGGGGAGATAAAGGGGATACGCATCGTGGCATCCCACAGCGATTCCCCTTGCTTTAAGGTGAAGGAAACACCCGAAATGGATGTGGAAGGGCGTTATGTGAAGCTGAATGCGGAAGGCTATGGCGTTATGATTATGTCTACCTGGCTGGACAGGCCTCTGTCCATAGCGGGGCGGGTTGTTGTGAAGGAAGACGGTAAGCTTGTCACCCGTCTTTTGAATATTGACAGGGATTTATGCGTCATTCCCAATGTAGCCATCCATTTTAACAGGGAAATCAACAAAGGATTTGCCTATAACCCTCAGGTGGATCTGCTTCCGCTTTATGGAGGCGGGGATGGAGAGGAAAAAGAAAAGAAGAACAGCCTGAAAAAACTTTGCGCGGATACGCTGGGGATCGAGGAAGAACAAATCCTGGCCTCCGATCTTTATCTTTACTGCCGGGAAAAAGGAAGACGCATGGGAGTGGAAGGCGAATTTATCGGCTCTCCCAGGCTGGATGATCTGCAGTGTGCCTATGGGACTCTTATGGGCTTTCTTGCTTCTGAGAAGGGGAAAGAGGACAGGGCGGCCGCAGGGGAATACGGCGCGGTTTATGCACTTTTTGATAATGAGGAAATCGGAAGCGGCACCAAGCAGGGGGCTGATTCCACCTTCCTGTCCGATATAATAGACTGTATTTGTGATGCCTGCGGGCGAAACGGCATGCAGAAGAGGGATATTCTGTCGGAAAGCTTCCTTTTGTCGGCCGATAATGCCCATGGAGTGCACCCCAATCATCCGGAAAAATCGGATCCTACCAACCGCCCTTACTTAAACGGCGGTATTGTGCTGAAATTCCAGGGAAGCCAGAAATATACCACGGATGCCTATTCGGCGGCGGTGATACGAGACATCTGCCGGGAGCAGGATATCCCCTGCCAGAACTTTGCCAATCGTGCCGATGTTCCCGGAGGTTCTACGCTGGGGAACATATCCTCAGCACATGTTTCCATACCTGCGGCGGATATCGGCCTTGCGCAGTTGGCAATGCATTCCGCCTTTGAAACGGCAGGAGAAAAGGACACGGAATATCTGGTTCGTCTGTGTCAGGGCTTTTTCCGGTAGTTGTTCAGGATTAAGGTAAAGGTGGAGCCGCCGCCCGGAGTGTCGGAAACGGTGAGGCTTCCATGATGGGCATCCATGATTTCCCGGGCAATGGAAAGCCCCAGGCCGAAATGCCCGGTGTCCTGGCGGGAGGAATCCCCCCGGTAGAAGCGATCGAACAGATGGGCTTTTCTGTCGTCCGGTATTCCCGGTCCATTATCGGCAACGCTGACGGAGGTTATTTTGTCCTGCTGGCTCAGGGAGAGGGTAATCCTGCTTCCGGAAGGACAGAAGCTGAAGGCATTATGAAGTAAAACAGACAACACCTGACGGATGCGATCGCTGTCGCAGAAGACGGGTGTTGTTTTTTCTTCAGGCAGCTGTATGGAAAGATGATATCCTTTTTCCCGCGCAAGAAGCTCAAAGGCTTCAAAGGTATCCAAAAGCAGGGTATCCGGTTCACAGGAAGCAGCCCGGATGGTAAAAGAATGGCTGTCCGCGCCCGCAAGGGTAAGCAGATCGGAGATCAGGCCCGACATGGCATCCCCTTCTTTTTTTATGATGTCAAAAAACATTCCCTGCTCCTCAGGCGGAGCCTTCCGGCAGGCGTTGCTGGCGGAGAGAATCACGGATAAGGGGGTCCTGAGCTCATGGGATGCGGCGGCGACAAATTCAATCTGGCTCTGCCGGCTTTTTTTCAGGGGCTTCAGAAGCAGGCCTGTAAAAAGGTAGGAAAAAAAGGCCAGGACAAGTGAGGCGGAAACAATCAGGATAAGAAAGGAATTTCGCTGCGTCTGGATGCGTTCCTGCAGGTTTCCCATGGAACGAAGAATCAGGATGGTGAGAGTGCCGGTATCACGGGAAGAAAAAGCGATGCATCCGTAATAATCGTCATTTTTTCCGCCGGAAGAGGAAAAAGAAAATTCCTGATGCCGGATAGTAAAAGGCTGCGCGGAAGGAAACCCGCCGGAATTAGCATCATAATAATTCCAGCCGGCGTCAATGGCTTCCCGGTAGGCGGGATCGTGTTCCTGGCGCCCCCAGAGAAAATCCTGCCCGTTATCTCTCAGGCTCAGGAGATATTTACCGTTTCCTTCCATCTTGGAAAGCCATTCATGGGTGATGACCGTCTGGTTTTCCAGATTGGACAGCAGGGTATTCATATCGTTTTGAAAAGAGGTAAAACTGGATTCCCTCAGATTTTTTTCGGAAATATAAAGATAGCTGCAGGACATGAGGATCAGTACCAGGATTGTGATGCCTGCACATAAAAAGGTGAGACGGCGGTGTACTTGACGGAACATTTCAGCAGTCCTCCATACGATAGCCGATACTGCGGACGGTTTTCAGCTGCACGCGGCTGCCCACTGCTTTCAGACGCCTGCGCAGAAAATAAATATAGTTATCCAGATTTCCCTCCTCCACGTCCGTATCCGGCCCCCAGACCCGGTACAGCAGAATCGGGCGGGAGAGGGACTGGCCAATGTTGCGCAGAAAGGTTTCCATGAGAGCCCCTTCCCGTCTGGAGAGGGAACAGGTATCCTCAGGGCCGGTAAGCCTGGCCTCCACCGGTTCATAGCTGATGTCTGCGAAGGTGAGCTTTTCAGTGGCTTCCATCCGCCGGGGCCGCCTTCCTATGCTCCGGATGCGGGCGGCCAGTTCTTCAAAATCGAAGGGCTTTACCAGATAATCATCGGCCCCGCAGTCCAGGCCGGTTATTTTATCCGTAAGGGCTCCCAGAGCGGTGAGCATGATGACAGGAGTCATGTCGCCTTTTTTCCGCATTTCCGTCAGCACCCCAATGCCGTCCAGCTTCGGAAGCATCCGATCCAGAAGGACGAGATCGTAGAGTCCTTCTTCCATATAATAGCAGGCTTCTTCCCCGTCCAGACAGGAATCCACGGCAAAGCCTTCTTTTTCCAGCTGATAGGTAAGAGTCCGGTTCAGTTCTTTGTCGTCTTCTACAAGTAATAATTTCATGGTTATCCTTTTTCTCAGATACTC
>NZ_MPDJ01000013.1:0-71991 GCF_001881565.1 Eisenbergiella tayi | reverse complement strand
TTTCCTGTAAGGGGCGTATAAACTCGCCGGTCCTTAGGCCGCGTATTTTGCGGCCTTAGTACCGCTGCGTGTTTGTCCGAGCGAAAGCGTCCCCTGCAAGGAGCCCTGCATAGCCGACGGCGGGAAGGAGGGGAATCCGAACCGGACAGCAGACCCAAAGGAACGGGACGCAGGGGGCGGGGCATGTGCGATGTTTGAGTCAGATCGTGTATTTTTTTGTTGTCTGCAGTCTGCGTTTTCTTTTACTCTAATTTTAAACCCGGAGGCTGTCAAGCCGTTCCGTCAATTCCCTGAAATTACATATAAAAATATAGCAAAGAAGTCTCTAAGTTTTCTCTAATTCCTTCGCTGTTTTTAGAGGAAGCTTAGAGACTTATATGATACGATTGTGTGCATAAACAGACAGGAGGTTATTATGGACAGGAAAAAAAGAAATGGATGGAAACGTTTAACAGCATTATTGCTTTGTATTCTTTATGGCTCTGCCATTATCTTAAGTACGACGGGGTGCGGAAGGACTGCGGCTGAGGTCCCGTCGGCGGAAGGAACAGAAGAAGGAAGCAGTACGGAAGAGACGGAAAGCAGCGTAGCTGCCATGGGGCGGTATATGGAAAGCACGACGCCATTGCCGGATGGGGCGGACAGTGAGGGCAGGACCATGACCATGCTTTCTGACAACCGGCTGGCTTATTTTGATGCGGCAGCAGGATTGCTTTTATCTGAAGATGAGGGGAAAAGCTGGAGCCCTGCGGAAACATACAGTAATATTGTTCCCCAGGATGGGTTTGTAAACAACAGCTCCATTGCACCGGATGGAAGCCTTATTCTGTGTCATGTACAGTCACTCGAAAACCAGGAACTGGTCTATAACATAATCGGCATGGATACGGCAGGAAACAAAAGGGAAGTTCTGGGACAGCTGGAGGATGGTGATTACATTAATAAGGTGTTTGCCAAATCGGAAACGGAGTGTTTCGGCTCGACAGTATCCGGAAAAATCTGTTCCATTGATTGGGAAAACGGGAAGGTAAATCTGTTGTTTACGCTGTCTGAGCAGCCTGAAATGATGGCGTTTGCTGGTACTCAGCTGCTGTGTCTGGGAAACAGCGGGGTCGCCATATACGATACAGAACAGGGCAGTATGCTTGAAAGAGATACGGTTCTGGATGATTATTGCAAAAATAATTTGAAGGGCAGGCTGAACAATACCTCGGGGAGCTATGGCGGAATTGTGCTTCCCGGAGAAGAGGACACCCTTTATATTGCGGACAGCAGCGGACTGTACCGGCATGTGAGAAACGGCAATGTCATGGAGCAGCTGGTGGAAGGCAGCTTCAGCAGCTTCGGGGATCCCATGCTTGGAATGTGTGCCATGGTCAGGCTGGAAAGCGGGGAATTTCTGCTACTGACGACTGGAGAGGATTTAATTCGTTTCACCTATGATCCCAATGAACCCACAGTGCCGGAAAAACAGCTTAAAATCTACAGTCTGGAAGAAAATTTTTCAATAAAGCAGGCAATGGCCTTATTCCAGAAACAGAATCCGGACGTATATGTGAAATATGAGTACACGTATGCTTTCCTGGAGAAGGATTCCTCTATGACGGTGACGGATGCTTTGAAAAATCTGAATGTGGAGCTGCTGAGCGGAACGGGTCCGGATGTTATCCTGCTGGATGGGATGGATGCATCTGTATATTCCGGGAAGGGAATGCTCGCGGATTTGTCACCGGTGCTGAAGGAGCTGGTGGATCAGCAGGCGGTGTTTGAAAATATCGCATCTGCTTATAAGCAGGAAAACGGAACCTTTGTGATCCCCGCATCATTCAGCCTTCCGCTGCTGTTTGGCAGACAGGAGGATGTGGAAGCCGTGAAGGATATGGACAGTCTTGCCGCAGTTGTGGAAAAGCTGCGGCAGGAGAACCCGGAGGGCAGTATTACGGGAGCCTTCAGTGCACGGCAGGAACTGCTGCAGCTGATGGAGGTAAACAGCGTCGGCTGGCTTGACGGAAAGGAACTGGATACCCAGGCTGTATCCAATTTCCTGAATCAGGCCCTGCGGATTTATAAGGCGGATATGCAGGGAGTCAGCAAGGAAGAGTTGGAGGTCTGGGGGGAAACGGAAAGAGCCTGGAGTCTGGGAGGTCTGGCGGCTCTCACAGCGGGCGATAAGATAAAAATAATGGCCGGAACGGCAAGCAATATGCTGATGGATATGGGAGCGGTCAGCAAGGTTGTGGATGAACAGGGATATGTATTTGATTTATGGCCCGGAGAGGAAGGGACCGGTTACCTGCCGATGGATAAACTGGCGGTATCAGCGTCCAGTACCCAGCAGGAGCAGGCAGTAAACTTCGTGAAGCTGATGCTGGGAGAAGAATATCAGAAGATGAATACGGGGAGCGGTTTCCCGGTAAACAGGGCGGCCTTCGACAGTCAGGATGAGACTGACGGTGAGATGTCCATGGGAACCGGATGGAAAGTTGGCGGGAAAGATATGCAGTTTTCCTATGGTTATCCAACAGAAGCTGTCACGACCAGAGTGAAGGAATTGGCGCAGAACGCTGAAATTTCACTGGAGGGTAATGTGGTACTGGAGGAAGCTGTAGTGGAATTCGGCGTGCAGGTCCTGACAGGAAGTATGAGTGTGGAGCAGGCTGTTAAAGAAATACAGCAGAAAACCGCTATCTATCTGTCGGAATAAGGAGCATTTAATTTGAAGAAAAAAAAGTGGAATAAAAGCAGGAGGGCCTTCCTGGCCTTTCTGCTTCCCAGCTTTCTGGGGGTGGTGTTTTTTGTGCTTCTTCCCTTTCTGGACGTTTTTAAACGTTCCTTTACAACGGCGGTCACGGGGGAATTTGTTGGAATTCAGAATTATGTAACCGTATATGAAAACAGGGCGTTTCGCCTGGCGGTGGGCAATACCCTGCGTTTTACGCTGGTGTGTCTGCCGCTTCTTTTAGTACTGGGGCTGCTGGCGGCTCTTCTGCTTACCAACATGAAGCAGGCGCAGCTGCTGAAATCCTTTTTTCTTCTTCCCATGGCAATGCCGGCGGCGACGATAGTATTGATTTGGAAGATGACTTTTTCCGAGAGCGGTTTCCTGAACAGGCTGCTTTCCGCGCATACGGATTATATGGGTACCGGCCTGGCTTTCTGGGTTCTTGTTTTCAGCTATGTGTGGAAAAATCTGGGTTATACCGTTGTCCTGTGGCTGGCAGGCATTCTGGCCATACCGGAGGATTATATACAGGCAGCTAAAGTGGACGGGGCAGGGAAGGTACGTATTTTTTTCTCCATCATATTGCCGCAGCTGAAGGGGTGCATGTATACCATTACGGTGCTTTCCTTTCTGAACTCCTTCAAGGTGTTCCGGGAAAGTTACCTGGTGTCGGGGGCGTATCCCCATGAAAGCATGTATTTGCTGCAGCATTTATTTAATAACTGGTTCGTTTATCTGGAATTGGATAAAATGGCAGCTGCGGCAGTCTGTATCGGTATTGTGCTTCTGGGGGTCATTCTGTTTCTGGAAAAATTATGGGAGGAAGGGGATGAGGAACGGTGAAAATTTTTAGAAAAGCGGGAAAGGCAGCCGGACAGGTTTTTCGTTTCATCCTCCTTCTGGGTCCTGTTTTTCTGATGTGTGCGCCGATTTTTCTGCTGCTGTCGGGGTCTGTTATGAGCAGACAGGAGCTTTCGCAGTATCTGGCGCCGCTTTTCGGAAACGCGGAGGGGTATATCGGCTGGAGGCTGTTTCCCCAATATCCTACGGGAGAACATTATTGGAAGCTTCTTTTGTATACGCCTCAGTTTTATACGGTGTTCTGGAATTCCTTAAAGCTGGTGGCGGCCATATTGGGAGGACAGCTTCTGATAGGGGTTCCTGCGGCCTGGGCCTTTGCGGTTTACCGGTTCCGGGGAAGAAAGTTTCTGTTTACCATTTATATCGTGTTGATGCTGATGCCTTTTCAGGTGACCATGCTTTCTCAATATCTGGTGTTAAGCCGGGTGGGGGTTATGAATACTCACTGGGCGGTGATTCTTCCGGCGGTTTTTTCCACATTTCCGGTATTTCTTATTTACCGGGGGTTCTGCGGGATTCCCAGGGGGCTGCTGGAGGCGGGAAGGATAGACGGGGCAGGAGAATGGTATCTGTTTTGGCGGATCGGGCTTCCTTTGTCTTCAGGAGGGATTCTTTCGGCAATGGTGCTGGGATTTCTGGAATATTGGAATCTGATTGAGCAGCCGCTGGCCTTTCTGAAGGATAAGGCGCTGTGGCCTCTGTCTTTGTATCTGCCGGAAATCGGGCAGGATAAGGCGGGTTTTGCGTTTGCTGCTTCGGTGGTGACTCTGGTGCCTTCGGTGTTTGTGTTTTTGCTGGGGAGGGATTATCTGGAGAAGGGGATTGTGGCTTCGGGGCTGAAGGAGTAGGGGGGCGGCGACTTTGCCTCCGGTCAGGGGACTCACGGGGGGATTTGGCCTCTGTGGCAGTTTCGTTGCCGGGGCGGGGGGAAGGGGGGGACTTATTCGGACGGAAAAATGGGGCATTTCTAACTTTCCGGGGTTCCCATGTTACTGTCTAAATGGCTTGAACTCCTCCCTTCGGTCGTCAGACAGCGCCATTTGGGCAGACAGTAACATGGGAATCCCGGAAAGTTAGAAATGTCACCATTTTTTCGTGACTCATATGTCCAATCCCCCTTCCCCCCGCCCCGGCATCGAGACTGCTACAGAGGCCAAATCCTCGTGAGTCCCCTGACCGGAGGCAAAGTCTGGGGGTATGTAAGGGATAAAAGATAAAAGATAAAAAGATAAAAGATAAAAAGATAAAAGATAAAAAGATAAAAGATAAAAAGATAAAAGATAAAAAGATAAAAGATAAAAAGATAAAAGATAGATAGGCTGTTAGTTGGATGATAGATTTTGTTTGTAGGTTTGTAGGTTTGTAGGTTTGTAGGTTTGTAGGTTTGTGGGTCTATAGGTTTGGAAATTGGGATAGGAGAATGGGAATATGTTGATGGAAGTGGATAAGAGGAAGAGGGTATTGAAGGGGTTTGGGGTGTTTTTGGGGGGGATGTTGGTTTTGACTTTGGTGTCCAGGGGGATTTATGCGGAGGGGTTGGCTCGGGTGTCGGTGGAGGTGCCGGAGAGGATGGCTGTGGGGCATGTGGTGGAGGTGTCGGGGAATGTGAAGCAGAGCAGGGAGCTGGCGGTGAATGTGGCGGAGGGGCTGCGGGTACGTGAGGTGTTTGTGATTCCGGGTGACAGGGTGGAGGCTGGGAGTGAGTTGTTCGCGCTGGATTTGGATTTTCTGGAGGAGAGGATAAGGGATAAGGAGAGGGATGTGGAGAAGCTGAGGCTTCAGATTGCTACGGTTCAGGGGAATCTGGCTTTGGCGGGGGAGGAGAAGAATGTGGAAATGAGCAGGGCTGGGGAAGATGCGGTGCGGGCGGGGGAGGAGGCGGATAAGGCTTTGCGGCGGGCTGAGGAGGATTTGGCGTCTGCGAGGGCTTCGCTGCAGGAGCATTTGGATAAGAATTTGAAGAATACTTCGGATGAGGAGAGGCAGAGGCAGGAGGAGGCTTATCAGGCGTGGAAGAAGAGGCTGACAGAAGGGGGAGAGAGGGAGAAGAGTGTTTCGGATAAGGTGAAGGGGCTGCAGAGGAGGAAGGAGAGTCTGGAGGGGGAAATTGCCGGGCTTAAGGAGAAGATCGGGGAGTTGGAAAAGAAGGGGGGAGAAAATGGTTCGGAAGGTACGGAGGGTGGTACGGTGAGCGGAAATGGTTTGGGTGATGGGGCATCTTCCGGCGGCAGCGGGGAGTTGGATGCTTTGAAGGCGCAGCTGGCTGAGAAGGAGGCGGAACTTGTGCAGGTGAAGAAGGAGCTTTCTGAAGCGGGCTGGGAGCAGGAGGATGCGGCAGAGCAGTTGGGAGAGCTTCAGGGGAATGCGGTGAATAAGCCGGATTTTTCGGAGGAGGATTCGGCGTGGGAGAGTTGGATGAGTACCAGGAAGAGTCTGGAGGAGAAGGTGCAGGATGCGGAGAGGGCGCTGGAGGATGCGGAGGATGAAAAGGAAAAGGCTTTGGAGGATGCGCAGAGGAATCTGGAGGACAGTCTGAGGTCGGAGCAGTCGGATTCCACGTTGGGGCTTTATCAGCTGGATTTGGAGGAGGCCGGAGAAGAGCTGAAGCGTCTGAAGGGGATTTTGGAGCAGGAAGGGGTTGTTAAGGCTGAGGCTTCGGGTGTGGTTACCCGTGTGGGTGTTGCAGCAGGGGAGCAGACATCGTCGGGGGCTTCGGTGGTATTCGCGGATACGGCAAGGCCGCTGCAGTTTGAGGTGATTCTTCAGAAGGAGGAGAAGAAGTATGTGAATCTGGGGGCAGAGGCGGAGATAACGCTGGGAAACAGCAGTAATATGATTAAGGCGACGGTGGATTATCTGACGGAAATGGAAACGAGCCCGGGCAGTTTTACGGCATTGGTGACGCTGCCGGAAGGGACGGGGACCATTGGGCAGAGCGGGATGTTCCGTGTTACGCAGCAGTCGGAGATGTATAATTATTGTATTCCTGTGGATGCGCTGCATATGGATGAAAACCAGAGGAATTTTGTGTATGTGCTGGGAGAAAGGAGCGGATTTTTAGGTGCGGAGCTGACTGCGGAGAAGCTTATGGTCGATGTTCTGGATAAGAATGATAAGTATGCGGCGCTGGCCGGCGGTGTGGTGGATGAAAACAGCAGGATTATCTGTACGGCGGACAGGGAAATCTCGGATGGGGATCCGGTTCGTATGAAGGATTAAAAGGCAATAGGGGAAAGTGATAAAAATACGGGACTGGATTTGTGAAAAATGCTTATAAAATATTATAAAAGATGGATTAACTTGTAAAATATTCCTGAAAGATTTATAATGAATGCATGATTGAAAGTCAATTTTTCGGAGAAATGATTTGTGTTTCTTACGGGGCTTTGGCTGCAGAACAGGAAAGTGTGTTGGCGTATGGAAGAGAAGGACTCTTCCCGGGAAGGAGAAGGTATGGAAAATAAGGTGATGAAGTTTTACTCAAAGGCGGGGAATAATATTATCCTGAGAGCAATACCGGGGCATTTTGCAACGAGTCACTCCCATATCAATTACTATGTGGATATGACAGGGCTGAAGACACGGCGCAGTGAGGCGGCGGCAGTAGGAAAGGCTTTTGTGCAGAGGCTGCCTATTGAGACTGTGGTAGATACCATTGTATGTCTGGACGGTTGTGAGGTCATCGGCGCTTATATGGCGGAAGAACTGGAAATGGGGAATTTTCCTTCCATGAATATGCACAACACGGTTTATGTGGTAACACCGGAATTTAATATGAATAACCAGATGATTTTCAGGGATAACCTTGTTGGAGAAATTCAGGGGAAGAATGTCCTTTTGCTTCTGGCTACGACCACGACGGGAATGACCATGCGCAGAAGTCTGGAATGTATTGAGTATTACGGAGGAAAGGTTCAGGGGATCTGCTCGGTGTTCAGTGCGGTGAAGTCGATTAATGGGCTGCGTGTGGAGGCTATGTTTGATACCAGCGATATTCCCGGATATCAGGCTTATGAAGTGCACAATTGTCCGATGTGCAAGGCAAAACAGAAGCTGGATGCCATGGTAAACGGATATGGGTATTCCAGGCTGTAGGCGGATAACCGGGGAGTGCCTATGAACTTTTATTCTTTGTGTTTACGGAGCTTCCGGCTTGATGAACGTTGCATGCGGCGGGGTATTGGACCGGATGCCGTATAGTATGGAAGGTTCATACAGGGAAAAGAATGGGATGGCTTTTTGCTGTGCGAGACGGAGCTCTTCAAGCGTATCGTAGGAAATACGCCGGATTTCAAAGTCGGGCTGTGCAGAAAGGGTCAGGATACCGTAGGAGCTTCTCGGATCTCCGTCATAGGGGGCACCGATACTTCCTGGATTACAGGAAAGGGTATTTTCCCAGGCGAAAAGTGACGGGATATGCGTGTGGCCGCAAATCAGCAAATCGGGCGATTCAGAGAACGGAGGGAGCTGTGGATAATGGCTGAGGAATATCCGGAATCCTTCCCGTTCCAGAAGAAGGCTGCGGCGGAGGGAGGCCAGGTAAGTCAGGGCCGGCTCCGGGAGCTCTTTTCTGGTAAAAGCTGTGAGTGCTGCCTGTCTGGCGGTGAGCCCGCCGGCGGCCAGAAGCCAGTCATCCGTGTTTCCTGCAACGGCCGCCAGGGTGGGAAGTCTTTGAAGCTGCCGGAAAACACCGGCAGGGTCAGGGCCTTTGGTGAAAAGATCACCCAGCAGTATGAATTTTTGTATATGATTTTGTCTGCAATCCTTCAGCACCGCTTTTAAGGCGGTGCTGTTTCCATGTATATCGGCAAGAAGAGCGATACGTTCCATTTCAGGTTACTCCTGTCCGTTTCTTTTGGAGGAAACGTATTTGAGGGCCATGAGGATTCCTGTGGTAAGAAAGACACAGATTACCGCCATGGCGCAGCCTACGGATACACTGCCCTGTTCAAATTCACGCATGATGAAGGTGGAGACGGTGAGGGTGCTTGGCGGCGCCACCATGGATGCGGCAACCAGTTCCCGGAAGGAAATGATGAAGATCATCATGAATCCGGTGAGGATGCCTCTGAAAATAAGGGGAAAAGTAATGGTACGGAAAATGTAAAAGCCGGATCCGCCGAACGTCCGTCCGGCCTGTACCAGACTGTCACCCAGCTGGATAAAGGCGGAGGTGGTATACTGCACGGCGTAGGGAAGGTAGAGTACAACATAGGTTAAAATCATGATGCCCAGGGTATTATACAGAGGCAGTACGGGATAAAGCAGGTTCCAGAAAAGCATAATCCCGATTACGAGGACAATACTGGGAAGCATCTCGGGAAGCAGGCTTATGCCCTCCAATATTTGGGAAAGGAAAGCGGCTTTTTTCCTGCGTGCGGCAAGAACGATGACAACACCGATGGCGGAGGCGATGAAAGCGGCGGCAAAAGCCAGAAAAAGGCTGGTGAATATGGCATTGCGCCCTTTGGAATTGGCTGAAAAAAGCGCCGCATAATGGGCCAGGGTAAAATTGCCTGCCTGCAGTCCATATCCCCGCAGTTTGATGAGGGAAGTCATTATGATGGAAAAATAGGGAATCCCGATGGACATAAAGAATATCAGAAGGAGATATCCCCATGCCAAAATGCTTTGGAAAACGGGCAGCTTTTTTTGTATGGAGCGCGAACCCTTCCCTCCCACCAGCCGGTAGGTATGCCTGGCAGTAACGGTATTCTGCAGCATCCACATAAGAATACAAATCAGCACAAGAACGGAAGAAAGGGATGCCGCTTTTCCGAAATCTATGGGAGAGGTCGTGCTGTGTCTGTGTATGTCCGTGGTGAATACATAAAAACCAATACGGGTTCCGAAGGTTGCAGGAGTGCCGTATTCCGAGAGGGTTTTAACAAAGACCAGCAGGGCGCCTATCGCATAATTGCCGGAAAGAAGAGGGGCCAGAATGCGGCGGAAGCGGTAAAAGAAATTTCCTCCGAAAATCTGTCCTGCCTCATCCAGGCTTGAACTGATATTCAGCATGGCATTTTTCAGGATGCTTATCATAAAAGGCAGCACATGGAGTGACATGACCAAAACCAGGCCCCAAAAGGAAAAGAAGCTTTCGCTGAGTCTTCCGGTAAAGGGGAAGAGCTGCTGAAGCAGTCCATTTTTCTGCATAAAAAGGATGAATCCCATGGAGCTGATAAAGGGCGGGGTCATGAAAGGGATCATGATGACGATATCAATCCATTTATGCTTTGCCAGCTGGGTCCGGGTGATCAGATAGGCAAAGGGGATGCCGAGAATGGTGGTGACTAATACAACGGCGGCTCCCAGCAGGAGGGAATTGGTGATGGTACGCAGGTTTTCCGGATTGAATATAATGTTCAGGGCATAGGAGAAATCAGGGCGGCCATCTATTATGACCGCCCTGGCAAAGATCATGAACAGGGGACAGAGAATCAATACGGCGAGGCAAAGCAGAATAAGGAGATTAATCCCGTTCTGTAAGGTTTTCCAGTGTTTCATAAGGGTTCCTCATTTATTTACAGCTGTTGACCAGATCTTCGGCAATCCGGGCGGAATTTTCCATCATCCAGCTCCAGTCCAGGTCAAAGGTGGGGATATCGGCAGCATTGGTCCGTTTATCCGTAGTGATATCGGTTCTTCCGGGAAGCAGGTAAGCATCACATACCAGCTGCTGTCCCTCATCAGAAAGAAGGAAGTCCATGAAAGCTTTGGCATTGTCCGTATTCTGGCTGGTTTTCAGTATCATGGCAGGGCGGGGGTTGATTACGGTGCCGCTGGCAGGATAATAGATGGAAAGCGGTTCGCCCTTGTCCATGGAGGAATAGGCGTTGTAGTCCACACCAGCTATGAGGATTGCTTTTTCACCCGTGGTTACGGCTTCCAGGGCAGCCTTGTTGGCTCCGGGATTGGTCAGGCCGTTCGCCACCCAGCTGTCAATTACGGACCGGGCTTCTTCACCGAAAGCATAGCTGTAGCCGGAGAGAAAGTCCTTGCAGGCGCCGGATTTTACCGGATCCGGAATGGCAATGAGATCCTTATAGGCAGGGTCGCTGCCCAGTTCCGCCCAGTCGGCATCCAGCTGGTCAATCTGCGTGGTGTTATAAATGACGCCAACGGCAGATGCGCTGTAGCCATAAATTTTTTTGTCCGCATCTATCCAGTCAGGATTCATTTTATCCGCATTGGCGGGTTCATAGCTGAGGACCTGATCGTCCTGAATCATGCCGAGTCCGTCCGCCCAGGAAGCCATGATAACCACATCCGCAATAGGATTGGCCTTTTCCGCTTCCAGTCTCGCCAGAATTTCACCGGTGGTACCCTGGAACATTTCAACCTGTACACCAGTCTTTGCCGTGAAGGCTTCTGCCATTTTATCGGCAAGGCCTGCGGGAGAAGGACAATATACAACAACCTTTCCTGAGAGAGCGGCCTGTTCTTCCTGAGAAGGTGTTTCCTGCCCGGAGGCTGCTTCGGGAGAGGAAGTTTCCATGGCAGCTCCTTCGCTGCCGGACGCCTGGGAAACGGTTTCCTGGGGAGACGCGGAAACCGTGCTGCCGGAAGAGGTGCCGCAGCCTGCCAGGCCGAGGGTCATTGTTATTCCTAAAAGTACGGCAAGTATTTTCTTTTTCATTTTGAAATCCTCTCTTTACTAAAAATGTATAATGTGGTTTCTGTTGATTGACAGTGAAATTTCTGTTCCCGGCGTGTATTTCTGCCTTGCAGGTATCCGCCAGGGAAATCTGCCGTTCATAACCTGCACTTCGTAATGTTCGCCCAGAAACTGTACCGAGGTTACCGGGAGCTTCATATAGACATAATCGGGGCCGGGGGTATGCAGTTCGTCGATTCTTATATTTTCCGGCCGGACCATGCTGGAATCGTCAAGCCAGTTGGCGTGTCCCACAAAACCGGCGACTTCCTTTCGGGAAGGGGAGCAGTAGATATCCTCCGGGCGGCCCTGCTGGAGAATCCGGCCGTTATCCAGGACGATGATGGAGTCGGATATTTCCATGGCCTCCAGCTGATCATGGGTTACAAAAATGGAAGTGATATTCTTTTGGGATACCAGGCTTCTGACCTCGCTCCTCATTTCTTCCCGCAGGCCGGCATCCAGGGCACTGAAGGGTTCGTCGAAAAGGATACAGGAGGGATGAATGGCGATCGCCCTGGCAAAAGCCACCCGCTGCTGCTGTCCTCCGGAAAGCTGGTGAGGATACCGATCTTCAAAGCCGGTGAGGCGTACGTCGGAAAGCGCCTGCATCACCTGTTCCTCAAGACCTTTTGTCCGTCCTCTGGCACGCAGGCCGAAGGCTGTATTTTCAAATACGGTCATATGGGGCCACAGGGCAAAATCCTGGAAAACGAATCCCAGGCCTCTTTTTTCAGGAGGGGTACACAGGCGGGAGGAGGAAGAAAAAATACAGGTATCATCAAAGTAAATCTCCCCCTCATCAGGAGTTTCCAGTCCTGCAATGATGCGCAGCAGCGTTGTTTTCCCGCAGCCTGAAGGACCGAGAAGCGTGGTAAAGCGGCCGCTTTCGAAGACAAGGCTGATATCGGTTAGCACCGGGTTATCCCCATAGGATTTGGTAATATGTTTCAGGGTGATTTTCATAACAACTCCATTTCTCCGGCTGGATTATTCGGCCGCCGGAAGGCCCTGCAGCTTTAAGCTCGGTTTTATTGTAGAGAATCTTTCTCAGGTAAGCCACCGTCCTTTTGTCAAAGACCTGTAAAAAGAATGTAAGATATTCTGTCAGTATCTGTTAATTTCCATAGAATTCTTCTATACTCGGAGGCGATGGTACCGCAGCTGCCGGATGTACCGGGGCTCAAGGAAAAAGAGAAAGGGAGGAATGGGAATGAATGTGGATAAGTATCGGATTCTTGTACTGCTGAGTCAGGGGGATAAGCTGTCGGAAATTGCAAGAAAGCTGGGAATGAGCCAGCCGACGGTTTCTTTTCATCTGAAATCGCTGGAAGAAGGGCTGGGGGTGCCTTTATATGTGATGGAGGATCATCGTGTGGCGCTTACGGACGCGGGGCTTAATCTGGCTTCTTATGCCGGTGAAATCGTGCAGATGGAGGCAAACCTTCAGAAAAAGGCGCAGGAATATAAAGAGTGCAGGGAAGGGAGTATTCATATCGGGACGACTTTATCGCCTGGTATCGCGCTTTTGCCGGGAATACTTGGGAAATACCGGGAGAGCTGCCCGGGGATACATGTGCAGCTGGAGTCCGGTTCGGCGCGGACAATAATACGTAAGACCCAGGAGAAGGAATTGGATCTGGCTTTTGTATCCGTAACCGGCTCATTGCCTTCCTGCTTCGAGGTGCGCAAAATCAGGGAGGACAATCTGGTGCTGATATATCCGATGGCGCTGAAGAGCTTCATGGAGCCATATGGCGGAGGGGAGGCGGATTACCGGGGATTGGGGCAGTTTCCTTTTATACATCATTCACCGGAATCTTCTACGAGGAAAATGACGGAAGCATTCCTGGAGCGGGAAAGGATGGTATTCCGAAATACAATAACTGCCGATAATATTTTTATTATGAAGGAGCTGGTGCGCAGGGGAGCGGGAATCAGCATGGTGCCGGCTTCTTTTCTGGAGGAAGATGAGCAGGGAATCGGAGTGCTTTCCGTACCGGGGACTGAGCTGCGAAAGGAGATTGTGCTGATCTGCCATAAGGAGTATTACAGGCCTCCGGCGACGGAACGTTTTCTGGAGTGTGTGGGAAATTGGAAACATACCGGAAAAAGCTCATAACCTAGGAGTAAGACCAAAGCCGGTGTTATGGGAGGATGTCATGAATTCACAGAAGCTGGAGAACCTTTTGAACCTGAGTCTGGATTCTACTATGGAGGAGCGGGAAAAATCACGGATATTGAATGTGGGCTTTGACAGGGAGGATAAAACGTGGGAACTGATAGTAAAGTTTCATGGAGACATAAGCCGTCTGGCAGATGAGGGAATCAAGGTGGAGATTCTTCTTGCAGGCTATGCGATTATCACCATTCCTGAAAGCCTGATACCGGCGCTCACCGCTCTGGATGAAATTGAGTATGTGGAAAAGCCTAAGGAATTGATATATAACGTGTATGCTGCCAAGCAGCAGTCCTGCTTTCCCGCAGCCGGTTCTTTTTATGTGGAAAGGGAAGCCGCGGGAAATGGAAACCTGACAGGCAGGGGATGCCTGGTGGCCGTGCTGGATTCGGGGATTGATTATACTCTGCCGGATTTCAGAAACAGTGCGGGGAGCAGAATCCTTTATCTGTGGGATCAGTCCCTTATACCGGATGCGGAAAAAGGATTCCTGCCTCCGGAAGGATTTTCTTCGGGAGTGGAATTTACACAGGAACAAATTAATCAGGCGCTTGAGGCGGGAGAGCGGGAAGGCTTTCAGCTCGTGCCCAGCATTGATGTTTCGGGGCATGGGACGGCGGTGGCGGCCATTGCGGCGGGAAGCAATACCAATGCCCGCTATACGGGAGCGGCTCCCGGCTCTTCCCTTCTTATTGTGAAGCTGGGGCAGGCGGGAAGCGGTTCCTATCCGCGGACGACACAGCTGATGCGGGGGATCACCTACGCTCTGGGAAAGGCACAGGAGCTGGGGATGCCTCTGGCGGTGAATCTGAGTTTTGGAAACAGCTATGGCGCGCATGACGGCTCCTCTCTTCTGGAACGGTTTATGGATAATGCCTCCGAAGTATGGAAAAATGTGATCTGCGCCGGAAGCGGCAATGAAGGGGCTGCGGCAGGCCATACCTCCGGACGGCTTCCGGGAGGACGTACGATGGGCACAACGGGGCAGACAGGGGGAAGGCAGACGGTAGAACTGGCGGTGGGAAATTATGAAAGCACAGTCAATGTACAGCTGTGGAAAAATTTTGCGGACAGTTTCCGGATTACTCTTCAGGCCCCTTCCGGAAGCCAGGCCGTGGTGCCGATGGATCAGCCCGGAAAAACCGAGCTTGTCATTGAGCAGACCCAGATTCTGATTTATGTGGGGGAACCCTCCCCTTATTCCGTGAATCAGGAGATCTATTTTGATTTTCTGCCGGTGGAAAATTATATCAATGCAGGAGTATGGGCCTTTTTGCTGGATCCGGTCAATATCCTTACCGGAGAATATCAGCTGTATCTGCCTGGGCAGGCCGTGAGGTCGGAGGATACCCGCTTTTTTGCCCCCACACCGGAGCTGACGCTCACCATTCCTTCCACGGCGGGGAAACTGATTACCGTGGGGGCGATTCAGGGAGCTTATGACGCCTATGCGGATTTTTCAGGAAGGGGTGTGCTGAGTATGGAGGAGATGCCGGGCTTCCCGAATACCAAACCGGATATAGCGGCTCCGGGTGTGAATATTATGGCGGCAAGAGCAGGTGGCGGCTACGAGTCTTATACGGGAACCTCCTTTGCAACCCCTCTGGTGACGGGGGCTGCGGCGCTGATGATGGAATGGGGGATCGTAAGAGGAAAGGATCCTTATCTGTATGGGGAAAAGCTGAAGGCTTTTCTAAGAAGGGGAGCAAGGAATGTGCGCGGGGAGAGAACTTATCCGAATGACAGGACGGGGTATGGGGCTTTGTGCGTGAATGACAGCTTTCCTGGATAAGGTGGGCCCAAAACGCCATCAGCAGGCATGATTTGTACCAGCGGCGGAGTTATCTTTTATAATCCTTTGAATAACATTGACGGTATGATAAGTATTGTATATAATAATACCGATGACCAGGTGGTCATTAGAGGAGAAAATAAATTTATGCCTGCTAAAATTTTTGAAGAGTTAAGTGAAGAAAAGCGCAGAAGGATTATAGCCGCCTGTATAACAGAGTTTTCCGAATATGGATATACTGGCAGCTCCACCAATAGAATGATACGGAATGCCGGTATCAGCAAAGGGAGCCTGTTTCAGTATTTTCGGAATAAGGAAGAACTTTATTTCTATGTACTTGATTGTGTGATTCAGGAACTGACGGAATATTTGGAACCAGGGAGTAAGGCGCTTCCGGAAGAGTTATTTGACAGAATAATCAAGTATGCTGAACTGGAGTTTTCCTGGTATATCAGAAATCCGGAAAAGGGCAGGCTGATTATAGATGCGTCGGCGGGGAAAGACACGGCAGTCTGCCAAAAGGTTGAGGAACGGTACCGCCTGAAAGGGCAGGATATTTATGATAGCCTGCTGGAGGATATCGATGTATCAATGCTCAGCGGAGATAAGCAAAAAACGGCAGATATCCTGAAATGGTTTCTTAAAGGATTTAATGAGGATTTTAATACACGTATTGAGCTGCAGGAGGGTATGGATTTCGGCGGGCTGCAGCATGATTATATAAAAAGTCTGAGTGATTATATGGAGCTTCTGAAGTCAGGCATTCTTACCGGAGAAAAGGAGAGGTGAAATTATGTTTTATGGGGCCCGCTGCTGCAAGGCAGTTCTGAAAAATGATACTATGAACTATATTATGTTTGGAAAAGGTACGAAACCTCTCGTTATTTTACCGGGCTTAGGCGACGGGCTGGCCCCTGTCCATGGACAGCTGCAGGCAGTTATTTTTGCAATTAATTATAAAAAGTTTGCGGAACAGTTCAAAGTATACATATTCAGCAGAAAGAACAGCCTGACAGAAAATTACTCTACAAGGGATATGGCAGAAGATCAGGCGGAGGCTATGAAAACACTGGGGATTTCCAACGCATATGTAATGGGAGTCTCGCAGGGAGGGATGATAGCCCAGTATCTTGCCGTGGATCATCCGGAGTTGGTTGAAAAGCTTGTGCTGGCAGTCACTCTTCCGGGGCCAAATGAAAACATGCGGAAAACGGTCAATGGCTGGAAGAAGATGGCGGAAGAAGGGCAGTATAAGAATTTAATGATCGATACGGCGGAAAACTCATATTCGGCTGAATATCTGAAAAAATACCGTGTTTTTTATCCGATTCTCGGGAGGATTGGAAAACCGAAAGATTTTGAAAGATTTCTTATTCAGGCGGATTCCTGTCTCCGGCATGATGCCCGATCCGAATTAGATAGAATAAAGTGTTCCACATTGGTTATAGGAGGCAGCTGTGACAAAATCGCAGGGGCTGATGCATCTGTTGAACTAAATGAAAAAATAAATAAAAGTGAATTGATCATGTATCAAGGCCTGGGACATGCCGCCTATGAAGAAGCAGAGGATTTTAATGACAGAGTTATCCGTTATCTGATGAAATAAAGGCTGATGAAATAAAAAAGGAAATGAAGTGGACACAGGGTTTTGACTGCCATTATAATAGGAGAGGGGGAGTCTTTTTACAGAAAGGGGACGGTTATGAAAAAGACACAATTTGAAAAGAAAAAAAAGTTCCGCCGCCTGGCAGCGGTATCTCTGGCATTATGTATGGCAGCTGTCGGTATGGCGTGCGGGAATGGGGAGGCTGTTTCTTCTTCCACAGAGGATCTTACATCAAAGTACCGCAGCGAAGCGGCTTCGCAGGAGGATGTACCAATAGAGGAGGCATTTGCCATATCCTATCTCGATTTTTCCCTTCAGCTGCTGCGGGACAGCAGAACTTCCGGAGAACAGAAAAAAACGGAGGGCGGAGAGGAAGATAAGGCTTCCCGGGGAAGCAATACCATGGTATCCCCTCTTTCCGTGCTGACAGCGCTGGAAATGACCCGGGGAGGAGCCGGAAAGGATACGCTCCGGCAGATGGGAGAAACCATGTATCCCGGAATAGATCCGGAAGAGGGGAGAAAAGAATTATTATCCTGGTGCAGACAGCTGCCGGACGGAAAGGGCGGTCAAATGAGCATGGCCAATTCCATCTGGTTTAACAACAGGAATGAGGATTTTGTCCCGAATGAGGAGTTTTTGGAAAAGAATGCAAAAGAATGGAAGGCTCAGATTTATGGAGCGCCTTTTGATCAGACAACGCTTAAAGATTTGAATGGCTGGGTGGAAAAGAACACGGACGGGATGATAACCAATATTCTGGATAAGATACCGGAGGCGGCGATTATGTATCTTGTCAATGCGGTGGCTTTTGACGGAAAATGGGAAAAGCCTTATGAAAGCTATCAGGTTCATGATACAGACTTTTATCCGGAAGACGGAAGTGAAGCTGAGGTTCCCATGATGTATTCGGAAGAATCCCGATTTCTTAAGGATGAGCATTCGACGGGGTTTGTTAAGCCATATGTAACAGGTTATTCATTCGTGGCGCTTTTGCCGGAGGAAGGCCTGGCTTTGGAAGACTATTTAAAACAGATGAGCGGTGAAGGATTTTTACGTTTGATGGAGGAGGAAGAGCAGACGGCTGTTTCCGCGGGGATGCCGAAATTCAAGGCGGACACAAGCCTGGAGCTGTCGGAAATCCTGTCCGGCATGGGGATGCCTCTGGCTTTTGACGCGGACCTGGCGGATTTTTCAGGGATCGGAAGCTGCGGAGACCTGACGATTCATATTGACAGGGTTATTCACAAGACACATATTGATGTGGATGAGCTGGGAACGAAGGCGGGAGCGGCTACCGTGGTGGAAATGCTGGCGGAGGGTGCTATGATGCAAATGGAGAAGGTTATATTGGACAGGCCGTTTCTTTACGCGATTGTGGATGAGAATACAAAGCTGCCGGTGTTTATTGGGACGGTGGAAAAGCCATAATGGCAATATCCCGGCATAGAGTTTCAGGAATGCTGTACCGGGCAGACAAAAATGGATAAAGTACAAAGGAGAGCGCCATGGCAACCTGGATGGTTCATTTAAGAATTGCGGACGGAATCATGAAAGAAATCCCCAAACTGGAACGACAGGAATTTATTATGGGGAATATAGCTCCTGACAGCGGAGTGCCGAATGAAGACTGGTCGGTATTTACGCCGAATACCAATGTCTCTCATTTCAAGACAGACGGAGAAATTACAGTTCCTTTATTCCGTGATAAATATATGAATAAAGAATTGTGGGTAGGTTATTCGGAAAAGGAAAAATCATTTTTTCTGGGTTATTATGTACATCTGCTGACGGATGTGCTGTGGAAGGAAAAGATTACTGACCCTTCCATGCAGCGTTTCAGTGAATTGTTTGAAAAGGATAAGGATGCTATATGGAAGTTAAAAGAGGACTGGTATGATCTGGATCATCTGTTCCTGAAAAAGAATCCTTGTTTCCGTACTTTTTTGGAATACGAAAATGCGGTGGGATTCACCAATACCTTTATGAAGGAATTTGCGGAGGATGCCCTGGATAACCGAAGGGCCTATGTTTCCGATTTTTATCGGGAAAAGCATGAAAACCTGGAAAGGGAATATCCTTATCTGAATGAACAGGAAATGGGACTGTTTGTAGGAAATACGATTGAACTTCTGACCCAAAGGCTGCTCGAAGAAAAGTGGCTGGTGGAATAAAAAAGTATTGCATGGCGTAATGAATAATGTATGGAGCACTGGATGAGAGGATAAAAAATGCCGTTTACGATGATACATCTGCACGTGGCCATGAGAGCGGCGGGCAGTAAAACAGAAAAGAAAGAAGAATTTCTTCTGGGCAGTATTGCACCGGATGCGGTGCATTATCTGCCGGATTATACCAGTTCGTATAAATGCAGAAGCCATTTGCTTCCGGACGGGATCCCGTGGGGAACCTGTGAAGGAAGAAACAATGAATTGTGGGAAGAAAATATAAGGAAGTTTGTAATACAATGGGCCGGGGTGGTGGAGAAGGATTTTATCCTGGGATATGCAGTCCATTTATTGACGGATCTTTTTAATAATGTTCATGTGTGGACACCGTTAAGGTCGGGCGGGCTGGTGGATACCAGCCAGGGGATGGAAAGTGTATATCACAGGGAATCGGTGCGGATGAATACGTATTTGACCTGTCAGATGACGGAGCGGGATGGAATCCGGGAAGCGCTGGAAAAGGCGGAGCCTCTTTCCATTCCGGGAATTATCGGTATTCCGGAGATTGTAAAAATGAGGCAGCACGATTTGGCGTTTATGTGTGAGCCAAAGGAGGCACCGGATATCCAGATGAACCAATACTGTACATTGGAAAAGACGGAATGGCTCATAAGGGAAGCGTCGGATTATGCCGCCGGAGTATTGGGGCTTTAGCATTCTGCCCGCTTCTGTACAGGGGTGACGCGATCCTTTTAAAGCTTCATATCGCGGATACATAAAGCGATCTGATAAGGAAACAGATCAGCGGTGGTTTTCAGATCATTGTTCAACAGCCTTTTTATATTCTGAATCCGGTAATTTACCGTATTGCGGTGGGTATATGTAGACCGGGCGACACCGATGAGGCTTCGGTCGTTTATTATGTAACTGCGCAGGGTCTCCACATAGCCTATACCTTCCCCCTGGTCTGAATAGTGAATTTTGTCATATTCCTCCAGAGGACCCAGAAGCCTGTCCGCGTAGCTTCTCAGAATATCAGGATCCTCCGTGGAAAAAAGGATACCGAAAACACCCATTTGATTAAAATCAACAATAGGCCTTCCCATTTGCCTGGACATCTGTACGGCGATCCGTGCCCGCCCAAGCGCCTGCTTCAGATTGTGTATGCCCCGGCAAGCGGGGCCTATCCCCAGAGAAAGCTGCTTCCTTTCAAAGAAACTTGAAAAAATACTTTTCATCTGGCAGATGAGTTCTTCCGCTTTTTCCTCAGGAAAATCATTTATGGCAAGAATATATAAATCGTTCACTTCTATTAAAAAGTAAGGGAATCTGATTTTGCTTCCGTTCTGCCACAGGCCGAATACGTTTTCCAGCTTCAGCACGGACTGACGGAACAGGACTTTTTCTTCCGCGGTATATTTGGGCAGGAGGCAGAAAATCCGGAATGTGCCGTCCAGATTGTATCGGTTTCCGATGTCCTCCAGAAAATCTTCCGGAACCTCTTTCCCGCGAAGCAGGCGTTCAAAAAGAAGGGCTTCCTGTCTTTCCTTATGCATTTGGCTCATGATACGCATACAGTAATCCTGGATCAGATCGGTAATGGAAATTTCCCAGGGCATTTCCAGAAGAGGAAAATCGTGAGCTTCACACCAGTCGATAACTTCCTCGGGAATCTGCTTCAGATACATTCCCGTATTGATGATAATTCCGGTGCTTTCTGCATTTTTCATGGAGGAAACCAGGCGAAGCAGCCAGCCTTCATTGCCGGCTTTCATTCCGGTAGTGACGGCGAGTTCTTCTCCGCTGAACCGGTTGATTATGGTTTCGTCCTCCAGCATATGAACCCAGCCGGTAACATTATCCATCCCGTTTTTCCCCGCCAAAATCCGCAGCTTATATTTTCCTTTTGTCTCTTCATAAATTTCCCAGAACCGGATCGCCATAATAATCCTTCTTTCCTGTGCTTATGTATCGGCAGTACATATTTTTCCTGTTTTTTTCAGGCTAGCAGATTATAGACGAAAAGTCCAGGAAAATATATAGTATAGATGTAAAGAAACAACAGGGATCTACCTAAGGAGGTCGGGTTATGAACGCATTTGATCTGGACTATATGAATAATGTAATGCTGTCTGAGCAGAAGGTTGAATATCCCGAGTGGGTGGCAACCGAGAAGTTTTATAACTGTGAGAATTTCGGAAGAATATTCGCAGGCAGAGAGCCTTTAATCAGCAGTCTGTTCGGAAGAAAACGAGGGAAGTGATGACTTTCGTACAGGACTCGTATCATGTTATTCAGGAATAAAATGTAAATATAAGATATGGAATGTGTATTTGTCTCCGGATCCGTTGGATCCGGAGTTTTTTTTGAAGAAAGGCCTTATATATGGCGTTTGTTTTGTGTGTCGGGATTGCGCAACCTCAAAGTGACAAAAAGATAAAAAAAGATATGCCAGGTTGGTGGAGGAGATACCTGCCAGCTGGTACAATAGCCATATCAGAAAAAAGGAGGGACGAGAGATGAGTTTTGGAAAAAATCTGCAATTTTTAAGGAAAATGCATAATTCAATGACACAGGAGGAACTGGCGGAACGGATGGGGGTGTCCCGGCAGACAATATCAAAATGGGAATCGGAAACAGTGTATCCGGAAATGGAAAAAGCTTTTGAACTGTGTCAATTTTTTTCCTGTTCCATGGATCGCCTGTTTCGGGAAAATATGAATATGGAAAATGAAGCCTATTCCCCGGTCCGTATTGAGGAGCTGGAGGCTTTCCGAATGGTCCGTTATGTGGTTATCAGCCATGATCCGGAAACGGATGCACTCAATCATATGAAAAGATGGGCGGAAGAAAACGGCATATCCGGATCCTGGGGACATGTAAACCGGATTATAGGCTGGGATTTTCCCTATCTTTCACAGGAACAGGTTAATGTATTCCATATGCATGGCTATGCGGCGGCTTGTATTCTTCCTGAGGATTTTACGCCTTCCTGTAAAGATATGGAAGCAGTTGCCCAGGAAAAGGAAAAATATGCGGTAATCACTATAACGGAACCTTTTAATAATCCGTTCGAGCTGATACCTAATGCCTATAAAACCATCATGTCTTATATGGAGGTAAACGGGATAAAGCATAAGCCTGACGGGAAATGTCTGCCTTGCTTTGAATCGGAATATGAAAAGGACGGCGTGAGTTATATGGATATTTATGTAACAGTGGATATGAATTAAGGGCAGATAGCTATGCTGTTCTGCCGGGAAAAGGTATCATTCGGTTTCAGAGGTTCTTTTTTGTATCAGCCGGGTCCGGCTTGTAAAAGGAGATATGCCCGATCAATATTACAGGCCGGACATGGTATTAACTGGAATATTTGTGGACTGTAACTATAGCCAAACGAACAATCTGGTGACAAAATATTGGTTGAATGCCAAAGTAAATTCCAGTGACAAATGAAATTCTAGAATGCCAAAGAAAATGCGGGGTTGAGCCAACTTTTTCTTTGGCATTTTTGATAGAAAGATGTATGATAGTTAGGGAAACAGTCTGTTTTTCTGCATGGAAAACAGACAACCGGAAGGGTGTCTATCAAACTGAATTCCGGTTGTCTGACTGAAAGAGTATGCCGTTGTCGTGCAGTATGTCTGTTTCAAAAATGGTTAGCGCTGTTTAAGCAGTGCGGGTTTGAGTAGAACCTTGTCAGGTTCTACCGGTTCCAAACGAAGAAGTTTGAACAGCTTCTCGTCAAGCAGCATGGAGGCAAGTTCAAATGGCGTCCTGCCATTTAAACTGCCTCTTGCCGTGGAATTGATGTGATTCACAGCAAGGGTTATATATTTCTGCGTCATAGCGTCAAAAGAAGTTCCTTTTGGCATGATATAGCGTAAGAACTCATGATTCTTTTCTAATCTCCCTTTTTGATAAGGTGCATTTGCATTGCAGTAAAATACCTTTGAAAGAATTTCCCCATATTCATCGCATTCCATAGCCCATGGATTAGAAAATTCAGAACCTCTGTCAGTAAGAATTACAGGAAAGAGGCGGGAAAACACTTCCGTCCCTAATTCCCTTTGAAGAAAATGAAATACGTTAATGACAGACTCGCTTTTTGTATTATCCATGAGAAAAGCTAGCATAAAGGTACCGTTTCTAAAAAGCATGGTAAGAATAACTTTACCCGGCTCCGGACCAACTACCGTATCCATTTCAACCACGTTTGTTTCAGGATACTGTTCGAGATACTCAAGAAAATGGGTGTAGGTTCTGCCGATGGTACATTCTCTCGTTAACTTTTCGGAAGTGTCAGATTGCCTGCGTGGTTTATATTTTACTTTTCTTGGAAGATCAATGTTTCTTACGGAAAGAATACCGGAATCAATGTAACGATAAAGAGTGCGTTCCGAGCAGGGGATTTCTTCTTTGTGTTCTGTAAAAATATGATCCATGGTTTGTCCGTTGAGAATGAGAGGTGTCACAAGCTCGTCTAAGGCAGCTCTTTCTTCCGGGGTAAGATTAATTCCCTGTCTGCATTCATGCTTGGTCTGTTCATAAGAAGTATCCGCATCTTTGGCCCGATAGAAAAACTTATCGTGTCGGCAGGCATGATTGGAGCAGCCATTGCAGACATAGGGAGGCTTTTTGAGTTTCGGACAAAGATAAGGGAAGAAATCCGGGCAATGCTTTGTGCAGTCACAGGTTTTGCTGCGCTTGCAAGGATAATTGCAAAGTTTGCCATCACATATACGGCTGCGATTGCAGGAGGAAAGCAGAGCACAATTATTTTTCAGATGATAATGACTGCCGTCTTTAGGCCTTCTATGTTTTCGAATCTCTTTAGAGATAGTGGAAGGATCCTTTTTCAAAACGGCAGCTATATCTTTAAAGGAATCATGATTAGACAGAGCCTGTTCGATGTAGATTCTGTCAGAGAGAGTCATATATTTTTGTGTATGAATTGATTTGGACATAAAAACTCCTTTCCAACAGACATACTGCAATGTCCATTGTAAAGGAAGGAGTGTCAAACTTAAATCTGGTAGGATATATGAACTGGAATTCACTTTGGCATTCTAGGGGTGACAAAATATTCGTGATAAACAGCTTGCAGTCAGTCATAATTTATGGTAAAGTTTCTTTACGGCATCTTCTGGTTTACAGGAGGCCTTATCAAATCAATTCATTCGCCGTAACTATACGGCATCATGGCGTATCAGCCATCAGTTTTTCATTTTATTCTTAAATATGCTATGAAAGGAGGAGTGTCTGCGGATTAGATCAGATTATATTTTTTATACTTTTTTTCAGGCGTTCGGAAGTCAGAAAAGGTAGTAATGAAAAAAGAAACAAGGAAAAAAATAAGAAAATGTATTTTTACGGCAGCCTTTTTCCAGGCTTTTATTTTCGTGGGTGCATTTCTGATAAAATTACCGGCTGCAGCGGAGTCTGACGGAAGTGTGTCCACTGCTATTGTTCATCATCATGAGGGAGGAGAAGACACAGGAGGAGGCTGCTACACAGAAATACGACATCAGCATTCCAAAGAGAATGGCTGTTACCGTTCCGGTAATTGTACGGTGACGGTCCATGGAAACGGCGGTTTCTGGTCTCAGGGAGATGCCTGGTGCGGCTGCCATGGACAGGTGCATGAAATCTATCAGAACGTGATTCGAAAACACAGCAGCTGCGGCGCGGCGGATCAATATACACAAATCCATTTTACGGAACATCATGGTCCCGGAACGGATGGTTTCAAGGGATATGACAGCAGTACGCACGGCTTTGATACCTTAAACTGCAGCCGTGAAGGAGAAGTGCTGGGTTATGAGAGAAAATGCGGCGCGGAGGAAGGGGAGGAAGTGGCTGTGTTCACTCTGCGTCCTGGCACCACAGTGTGGACAAGAGAGCTTACTCTCCGTGCATCCTGTGAAATAAAAGGAAATATTTCCATAGCATCGGAGGGCTATATATGGAATGATGGAAGCCCTTCGTCACAGTCGGAATTTATCGTGGAAAAGAACGGGACATATACCTGCAGGCTGAATGCGGGTACAGATAATAATTCGGCGGAAGCGCCGGTTTCCATTACTGTTGCCAATATCGATCGGAAAGGTCCGGAGATCACTTCCATTACATGCCCTGAGGAATGGACTGCAGATAATGTGACGGTTAGCGTGCAGGCCGGTGATTTGCAGGAAGACGGCAGTGAAGGCAGCGGACTTGCCGATGAAGCATACAGTTTTGACGGCGGAAGCAGCTGGCAGGGGAATACGTACACTTACATGGAAAATGGATCTTACTTAATAAAGGTCAGGGATATTTTGGGCAATACAGAGGAAAAGGAATTAAATATCCGTACGATTGATCGGACGGCGCCGAAAATAACTGTTGCACAGGATACACAGGCAAATGTACTGATGAATACGGTAACAATCAGCGCAGAGGATCTCCAGCCGGACGGAGAACCAGGCTGCGGATTGGCTGAAGAGGCATATTCCTTTGACGGAGGAAAAACGTGGAGTACCGATAATGAGCTTATCATAAAAGAAAATACTACTTTGACGGCAGCCGTCAGAGATGCGTTGGGGAATATAGCGACAGAGGAAATATCCGTTTCCAATATTGACACGACCCCTCCGGAATTCAGCCTTTCCATATCTCCTCTGGATTGGGCTGAGGAATGCCGTATAACAGCGGAGGGACGGGATAAAAATGACGCAGGCGGGGAGGGATCCGGCAGCATCCAATACTCCTTTGACGGAGGAAAAACATGGAGTACCGGGAACTCATTTACAATAACAGAGAACGGAACCTATCTGATAAAAGGAAAGGATGCACTAGGAAATACGGCGGAAAAAGAGATTACAGTAAACAATATTGACCGCACCGGTCCCACGCTCAGGCTGACTCAGACTCCGCAGGTGTGGCTGTATGGGAACGCGGTAATTAAAGTAGAAGCACAGGATCTCCAGCCGGACGGAAGCCAGGGCTGCGGACTCGCCGAACAGCCTATTTCCAGGGATGGAGAGGAATGGAGCACAGATACGGAATTCGAATGCAGCGAACCGGGAACCTATACCTTTTACGGAAAAGACCTGCTTGGAAACATATCGGAAAGTACAATTGTGGTACGCAGGTTTGCAGTTTCAGGAGACGATGGAAATAATGGGGGAGGCAATAACGGAGGAGGCAGTCCGGGAGAAAAGGAAAGTAACGATTCCTGTTCCATGCCGCAGGAAAAAACGGAAAGAGATATGCTGCCAGGGATCGCCCTTTTGCCTGATACGGATATCAGCAGCAGAGGCGGCAAAACAGAGAATGTAAAAAAAGCGGAAAACACCAGGAAATTAAATTTACATAACAGGGTAAAAGGCTCGGAGGACAAACAGACAGAAGCGGAAAACGGCATCGGAAAAGAGCGGCTGTCCGGAAATGAAAGTCCCCGGGAAACGGAAAAACTGACTAAAACGGATAGACAGCAGGAATGTATCTGTACTGACAAATGCGGAAAACAGGGAAATGAGAGCTGTCCTTTGTGCAGTCTTTGGCCGGAAAGATGCCGGGCCAAGGGATTCCAAAATACGCAGCTTTGCCTTATCATATTGGGAATTTCTGTATTTCTCGGCGTATTTCTTTTGGAACTTCTCGTCTATATCAGACCGGTATTTCTGTATGGGAAAAAGGAGAAAGGCTCTTATGGTTTTGCAGGAATTCTCTTTGTCGGCAAAAAAGAAGACCTGTGGCAGATCACCCTTTACAAATCCCGTTATGATTCGTATAAAACAGGGGAGTTCCGTCTGCAGTGCGGTTTATGGGGATATTTTCATGAAGGTGAGCCGCTTATGATTTCATTGGAAAATCTTATTTTCAAAAAATTTGAAGTATCCGGTAAATTAGATTTCCGTCTTTAAATTATTGCGGCAACCCATTCGGAAATGCCGCCGGAGAGAAAATACTCTAAGAGGCAGGCGCTAAGGAATCCTGGGAACTGCAGTCAACGGATACCATAAGATGTTTGAACTGTTGATTTTTATTGATCGGAAAACAAGATTATTGTATAATGGAGGTAAATAATTGAGTGAAATAAAAATAAATGCAAAATATAAGGACAGGCTGTTCCGCTGGATTTTCAGCAGCAAAAAGGAACTGTTGGATTTATATAATGCGGTAAGAGGCACAAACTATACCGATCCGGAAGCCCTGGAAATCACGACGCTGGAGGATGTGGTATATATGGGTTTTAAAAACGATATTTCATTTTTAGTGGATGATGTTTTGAATTTATATGAGCATCAGAGTACTTACTCACCCAATATGCCGGTGAGAGGGTTCCTGTATCTGGCGGATATTTACCGGAAATATTTGGAGAGCCGTGATGAAAATCTGTACAGCAGCCGTCTGGTGCAGCTGCCATTTCCTCAGTATCTGGTTTTTTATAATGGAAGCAGGGAAGAACCGGATCGAAGGGTACTGAAGCTGTCAGACGCATTTTACAGACTGCCGGGATTGGAAAATACGGAGCCTTCCCTGGAGTGCCATGCGATTATGCTGAATATCAATCTGGGCCATAATAAAGAGCTGATGAGAAAATGCAGGAAATTATGGGAGTATGCCAAATTCATTCAATGCATAAGGGAACGGCTGGCTGAGGGGAAAACGCTGGAACAGGCCGTGGATGAGGCGGTGGAAGCCTGTATCAGAGATGGTGTTTTAAAGGATTTTTTAATTGGCCACAGAGCGGAGGTAAGAGATATGATCTTAGCCGAATATGATGAGGAACGCCATATCGCAAGTGAAAAGCAGATTAGCTGGGAAGAAGGAAATGCTGCCGGAAAAGCAGAAGATATCCTTTCTTTGCTTGAAGAATTAGGGGACATACCGGAGGGACTGCGCAGTAAAATACTGCGGGAGTCCGATTTGAATGTTTTAAGAAAATGGCTGAAAGAAGCGGCAAAGGCGGAATCAGTAGAGGCTTTTGCAGAACATATATCGTGAGGAAAAGCTATTCATCACGATGATGAAAGGGACAATTCAGGGAAGCTGTATCTGTATGTACAAAGCGGCAGATACAGCTTCCTCTGTTTTTTACTCTCTTTTTATGGTATACTTAAGCCGTTTGTACAAAGCAGAACAGGGAGTGGTTGACCGGGGAACGGGCAACATTCCCAGGCTGTATGGAATAGAATTTTCTGACACAGGGATCAAAACAACAGATAACAGGACAATATATGAAAAAATTAGTGATAGGAATTCTGGCTCATGTGGATGCCGGAAAGACAACTTTATCGGAAGGAATTCTTTACCGGAGCGGCATGCTTCGGAAAATAGGCAGGGTGGATAACGGAGATGCCTTTTTAGATACGTATGCGCTGGAAAAAGAGAGGGGAATTACCATTTTCTCCAAACAGGCCAACTTCCGTTGGAAAAATATGGACGTGTGCCTGCTTGATACACCGGGGCATGTGGATTTTTCTGCGGAAATGGAACGTACCCTTCAGGTACTGGATGCGGCAGTCCTTGTAATCAGCGGGGCCGACGGCGTTCAGGGGCATACACAGACTCTGTGGCAGCTTTTGAAGAGATACCGGATTCCCGTCTTCCTTTTTATCAATAAGATGGATCAGAACGGAACGGATAAGGAGGCGCTGAAACGGGAACTGAAGGCCAGGCTGGATGAAGGCTGTGTGGATTTTGGGGAAGGCTTTACGGAGGACTTTTACGAGCAGTGTGCCATGTGTGATGAGACGGCTTTGGACTTTTTCCTGGAAAAAGGGGAGCTTCCGGAAGAAGAGCTTCGCCGCCTGATCCGGGAACGGAAGCTGTTTCCCTGCTTTTACGGTTCAGCCCTGAAGCTTACCGGTGTGGATGAATTCCTGGATGGACTGGAACGTTTTGTTTCTGTGCCGGTTTATGGAAAGACCTTCGGGACGAAGGTCTTTAAAATTGCCAGGGATGATCAGGGAAATCGTCTTACTTATATGAAAATAACCGGCGGAAGCCTGCAGGTAAAAGCCGTGCTGACCAATGAGGGGAAGGCGGGAGAAAAAGAGGTATGGGAAGAGAAGGTAAACCAGATCCGTATCTATTCCGGCGATAAATATGAGCTGGTGAATGAAGTGCAGGCGGGCAGCGTCTGCGCTGTGACTGGTCTGAATCACACCCATCCGGGGGAAGGGCTGGGTGCCGAAGCGGCGTCTGCGGCCCCCGTACTGGAGCCGGTGCTCACCTATTCCATCCGTCTGCCGCAGGAGTGCCCGGTTCCGGTGATGCTCCCCAGGCTGCGCCAGCTGGAAGAGGAGGAGCCGGAGCTTCATATTGTATGGGATGAAAGGCTGCAGGAAATTCAGGCGCAGGTTATGGGAGAGGTTCAGATTGAAATCCTGAAAAGCCTGATTCAGGAACGGTTCCAAACGGCTGTAGAATTCGGTGCGGGAAATATTGTGTATAAGGAAACGATTACGGATACGGTGGAAGGCGTGGGACATTTTGAACCCCTCCGCCATTATGCAGAGGTTCATTTGCTGCTGGAACCGGGGGAAAGGGGAAGCGGTCTTCAGTTTGATACGGACTGCAGCGAGGATATTCTGGATCGGAACTGGCAGAGGCTGGTAATCACCCATCTGGAAGAAAAAGATCACAGAGGAGTACTGACGGGTTCGGTGATAACGGATATGAAAATCACATTGCTCACAGGCCGTTCCCACATCAAGCATACGGAAGGCGGCGACTTCCGGCAGGCCACATACCGCGCTGTGCGGCATGGGCTGATGCAGGCTCACAGCATCCTTTTGGAGCCCTGGTATCAGTTCCGGCTGGAGGTGCCGGAAAAAATGGTGGGTAAGGCGATGACCGACATTGAAAAAATGCACGGAACCTTTGAGGCCCCACGTACAGAAGAAGATATGGCAGTCCTCACTGGTGAAGCCCCCGTGTTTACCATGCGGGATTATCAGAAGGAAGTGATTGCCTACACCAAAGGCTATGGCCGTCTTTTCTGCACCCTGCTGGGCTACCGGCCCTGCCACAATGCGGAAGAGGTGATAGCAGAAGCCGGTTATGATCCGGAGAGGGATACGGAAAATCCCGCCGGTTCGGTGTTTTGTGCCCATGGGGCCGGCTTCGTGGTGCCCTGGGATAAGGTGAAGGATTATATGCATCTGGAATGCCGTATCCTGCAGCGCGACGTTCCGGAAGAGACAGCAGGGCTTACCCCGAAAAGCAGGGAAATACCGGAAGAAAAATGGATGGGAGTGGAGGAAATCGATGAAATTCTCGCTCGTACCTATCATGCCAATAAAAGAAACAAGGAACAGCCCAGAAAAGACGGATGGAACCGGAAGCTGACCAGGCCCTCTACCCCTCCGCCCGGGGATCCCGTTTATAAAGGAACCGGGAAAGGGGCGGTCAGAGAAAAATATCTGCTCGTTGACGGTTATAATGTGATATTTGCCTGGGATGATTTGAGGGAGCTGGCGGAAACAAATATTGACGGCGCCAAAGGAAAGCTGTTGGATATCCTGTGCAACTACCAGGGGATTGTCCGCTGCCAGGTGATAGTGGTTTTTGACGCTTACCGTGTCCAGGGACATGTGACGGAAGTACTTGACTATCATAACATTCATGTGGTATATACCAGAGAGGCGGAAACCGCGGATCAGTATATTGAAAAATTCACCCATGAAAACGGGAAAAAATATGATATTACCGTGGCAACCTCCGATGGTCTGGAGCAGGTTATTATCCGCGGACAGGGCTGCCGCCTATTATCTGCCAGAGAGCTTGAGGAAGAAGTGAAACGTGCCAGCGGCAGGCTCCGGGAAGAATACCTGGATCAGCAGAAAATGGATAAAAATTACCTTCTTGGCGCGATTTCCGAAGAAGCGCGCAGGCAGGTTGAAAAGATACAAGAGGATGAATCGAATTGAAATTTTTATATGATATCCCCGCCTCCTTCTGGGGGCTTTTCCGGTCGGTGAACCGGGAAATTTATATGGAAGCCCTTCTGACGATTGATGATGAATATCAGTATAATAATTTTTTCCTGAGCAGGGAAGCCTGCGTGCAGATTCTGGGAGAGATGTGCGCACAGCAGAAGCTGCTGATGGAGCAGGAAGAGACGGAAACGGAGGAAGAAGCCCAGGAAGCAGTGCCTAAGAGGATACTGAACTGGCTGCTGCGGGCCAAATGGCTTCGTAAAGTCGAGGATTATACGACGATGACCACCAATATAGTCATCCCGGATTACGCGGCCGTTTTTATCAGCGCGTTCGATCAGCTGGTCAACCAGCCTCTGGAGGATACCGATATTTATATTCAGAACGTGTATGCCACTCTTTTTTCCTTCAAAAATGATTCCAGAATGAATATTACCATGCTGAAAACGGCACTGGTAAATACGAAAAAACTGAACAAGGCTCTTCAGGATATGCTGCATAACATGGATAAATTTTTCGAACGCCTCTTATCCAAGCAGTCCTACGGGGAACTGTTGGAGGAGCATCTGGAAGGCTATGTGGAAGAAGTGGTGAATAAAAAGTACCACATCCTGAAAACGAGCGATAATTTCTATATATATAAAATGGACATCAAACGCTGCCTGAAGGAAATGCGGGAGGATGATGCCTGGATAGGACGGATCCGTGCAAAGCAGGAGCTTTCCCGGGAGAAAAAGGGAAAAGAGCCGGAGGGCTTCTACCGAAGAAGGCAGGAAGAGGATGTGCTGGATCTCATTGATCAGATTGAGAGGGGCTTTGACGATATTGAACACCGTATTGCCAACATGGATCGGGAGCATAGCAAATATGTGCGGGCCACGGTAAGCCGCCTGAACTATCTGCTGAGTGATGAAAGCGATCGCCATGGCCTGATCATCCAGCTGCTGAATCATCTGGGAGAACCGGAGGAGGAAAAAGAGCAGGCTGACCGTCTGCGGCTTGTGGCGCAGAGAATGAATCTTTCCGCCTATGAAATCCTGAATGATAATCCGCTGTATAAGCGGAGAAGGAGAAGGAATTTTACTGAAGAGCTGGTTCCCGATGAGGAAAATAAAGAGCTTTCCCGGGAAGAGGTCCTTCAGATGAACAAGATACATCACCGGTTTACGAGGCAGCAGATCGAAAGCTTTATCGAGGAGCGTATGACGGATGGGGTCCTGGAAACGGGCAGCCTGCAGTTAACCTGTCAGGAAGACTTTGAAAAGCTGATCCTGGCTTACGATATCAGTATGCGCAAGAACAGCAGGTTCCAGGTGGTCACCTCGGGAGAGCAGGTGGAAGGCGAGCGCTACACCTATCCGGCTATGATGTTTGTGGAAAGAAAGGGCAGCGGTTCGGCCCGGTCTGACTGATAAGAGAAAGGGAAAAAGAGATGCTTCCATATATAAATGAATTATCCCAGGAGGATCAGGAAAAGCTGCAGGAGATGATCCGAAGGCTCTTCCGCCAGACTTTTCTCCTGGAGAGAAAATACGATAAAAAAGCAGGCAGAATGGTAGCCGACAAGGACTTCTATTTTGCAGACAGGCACATGGATTTTCTGAAGGATTATTTTGCCGCCGCAGGAATCTGCCTGGAACAGAATACGGAGCTGGGCACCATTTACCTGACGGGAGAAACCACCATGGGAGAACGGATTCCCAAGCTGGCAACCATCTACCTTCTGCTTCTGAAGCTGATTTATGATGAACAGATGGCGGCCGTTTCCTCCAGCGTGAATATTGTCACCACCTTCGGGGAATTGAACGGTAAGGTGGGCGAGTTCCGGCTTTCCCGCAGCCTTTCTTCCCTTACGGAAATCAAACGGGCCTTTGCCTTTCTGAAAAGATACCAGATGGTGGAACTGATGGATGCCCTGGATGAACTGGGAGAAAATACCCGGATTATTATTTATCCCTGCATCAATCTGGTGCTGATGCGTGAGGATGTCCTTAAGCTGCTGCAGAGCTTCGGAGAGGATGGAGACGAAGAGGGGAATGCAGAGGAAGAGGGCATCATAGGTGAAGAAGACAGCATAGATGAAGAAACCGATGCAGAGGAAGAGAGAGGCATGGACGGCGAGGTTAACGGGGATGAAGAAGATACGTTAGAAGGAGACAAAGCAGATGGAAACACCGCAGATGATGACAGCACAGCTTTTGGAACCGCAGACGGCGGAGCAGCAGGAGGGGATGCCTCAGCTGGAGAGCAGCCGCCAGTCCTTTAAGGCGATTACCAGAATTGCGCTGAATAACTGGCACTACATAGATTCCAAGATACTTACATTAAATAAAAGCATCAATTTTTTTACCGGCCATTCCGGAAGCGGAAAGTCCACCGTTATCGATGCCATTCAGATCGTCCTGTATGCCAATACGGACGGAAGGGGCTTCTTTAATAAAGCCGCCGCGGATGATTCGGACAGGAGCCTGCTGGAATACCTGAGAGGCATGATCAATATCGGGGAAAACAACCAGGCGGAATACAAAAGAAACCATAATTTTTCCACCACCATCGCGCTGGAGCTGGAGCAGACAGGAAGCGGGGAAAAGGAATGTGTGGGTGTGGTTTTTGATGTGGACACCTCCACCAATGAAATCGGCCGCCTGTTCTTCTGGCATAAAGGAGGAATTCCGGAAAACGGTTACCGGACCGCCGGACGCGCCATGGCGATCGGGGAGCTTAAAAATTACCTGCAGAAAAACCTGACCCGTGAGGAATGGTTTCTTACCTCCAATAACGAACGATTCCGCAGGAATCTGTATGATGTCTATCTGGGGGGCCTGGATATGGAGAAGTTCCCCAGGCTTTTCAAACGCGCCATCCCGTTCCGGATGAATATCCGGCTGGAAGAGTTTGTGAAGGAATATATCTGTATGGAGCAGGATATCCATATTGAGGATATGCAGGAAAGCGTGGTCCTTTACGGGCGTATGCGCAGGAAGATTGAAGAGACGCAGACGGAAATCGGAGAGCTGACAGGGATCAGGGATCAGTTCAGCCGGTTTGTGGAAGGCCGACAAAGAACCCGGAGCCTTCGTTACCGTCTGGACAAGCTCACTATCCTGCAGCTGACGGAAGTCATCCGCGAGCTGCAGACCCGGGCCGGGGAAGGGAAAAAGGACCTTCTGGCCCAGAAGGAGAGCCTGGAAAACCTGCTTTCCACAAGGGCTGATTATGCTTCCCAGCATGAAGAAATAAACCGCCAGCTCATCAGCAGCGGATATGCAGAGCTGGAAGCCAAGCAGAGAAGCCTGGAAGAAAACCTGACTCTTCTGGAAAGAAGTGAGCGGAAATGGAAGACTCTCTCCGACAATCTGGAACGATGGGAAGAGGAAGAGAATATATCCAACCAGACCATATGGGATATGGATAAATTCCGGAAGGGAACCATTTCCGGCGAGGAGCTGGAACGGCTGAAAAAAAGCCTGAAGGAAGTGGAAACCGATCTGGAAAAGCAGCATCAGGAAGCGGCAGCGGAAGGAAAGGCCCTTCAGAAGGAAGCGGATCTCATCCAGAAGGATCTCATGGAAATCATGCTGGGCCGCAAAGCCTATCCCAGGGAGCTGGAGGATGCCAGAAGCCAGATTCAGAGACAGCTTTACGAGAAAACCGGCAAAAATATCCCGGTTCGTATTCTCGCCGATTTGCTTGATATCAAGGATGAAAAATGGAGAAATGCCATAGAAGGTTATCTGGCATGGAACAAGCTGGCGCTGATCGTGGAGCCGGCTTACGTCAAAGAAGCCATGGAAATCTACGAAAGCCTGGATGCCAAAAAGTACTGGCGGATATCCCTTGTGGATACGGAAAAACTCGCTGCCCAGGAATACCAGGTGCGTGAGAATGCCCTGGCGGAGGAGGTTGACTGCAGAGAATCCTATGTAAAAGCCTTCATCCATTTCCTCCTCGGAAACGTGATCAAGTGTGAGGATGTGCAGCAGCTTCGCCGGTGCAAAATCGGTATTACCGCGGACTGCCTGCTGTATCAGAACTTCCAGCTGCGCCGCCTGAACCCGGATAACTATACAAGAAGGGCTTTTATCGGGGAAAAGAGTATGCGCAGGCGTCAGAAGGAGCTTCAGGCCCGTCTGGAGGAGCTGAACAAGAGCCTGGAAGAATACTCCGCCGCAGCCGCACAGGCCAAACGCCTGTTAAGCTATGAATATCTGCAGGACCCTGTGGAAAGCTATGTGGAGCTGTTTCAGGATATAGAAGAAAAAAAGAAAAAAGAAGCACAGCTTAAGAAGCTGGAAAAAAGGATGGAGGAGCTCAGCGCCGGTTCGGTGGAGCTTCTTAGGAAGCAGCTGCAGGAAATAGCGGAAAAAGAAAAGATTCTGGAAGGCCATATCGATAGCCTGAAAATCCAGATCCATGACAGGGAAAACAAAATCAAGGCGGACGATGCCGCCTATATCGAAAAGAACGAAGAACTGCTGGAAAAACAAAGACAGCTGGTTTCCTCCCCCGCATGGGAGGAGGACTGGGAACGCTTTTTCTCCCAGGTGAAAAATCCCAGATACGATACCCTGATCCGCCAGGCGCTTGCCGCCATCACGGAGGCTGAGGAGGATCTTGAGGTACAAAGGAACCGTCTTGTGGACATCCGTTCCGAATACCTGAAGCGCCATCCGAACCGGGACTTTTCCGCCAGCGGTGAGAAAAATGAGGATTACCAGGCCCTGCTTGATGAGCTTTCCTGTGACCGCATCAAGGATTTTGAAGAAAAGGCGATGGAACAGGCCCGGATTGCGGTTGACCACTTCAAGGAAGACTTTATCTATAAAATCCGCAGCGCCATAAAGGAAGCATATATCCGCCGCGATGAGCTGAACCGCATCATCCGCAGGCTGAATTTCGGCAAGGACAGATACCAGTTCAAGATAACGAAAAACAAGGGGCTGGACGGAGAATACTACGATATGTTCATGGATGAATCTCTGGAAATCGATCCCTCCACCCTTTCCGGTTCCGTGGAGCATCAGATCAATATGTTTTCCATGGATCATGAAGACAAGTACGGCACCCTCATGAATGATTTGATCCGTATTTTCATCCCTCCGGATACGGCAAACGCCCAGGAGCAGGAAGAAGCCAAAAAGAATATGGAGAAATACGCGGATTACCGCACCTATCTATCCTTCGAAATGGAACAGATCGTGGAAGGAGAGGAAAGGCTGGTAATCGGGCTGAGCAAAATGATAAAGAAAAATTCCGGCGGCGAGGGTCAGAACCCCCTTTATGTAGCTCTGCTCGCCAGCTTTGCCCAGGCCTATCACATCAATCTGTCACCCAAGCTGTCCCGCAGGCCGACCATCCGCCTGGTGGTGCTGGACGAAGCCTTTTCCAAGATGGATGCGGAAAAAGTGGCCAGCTGTATTGAACTGATACGCGGACTCGGCTTCCAGGCCATCATCAGCGCGACCAACGACAAAATCCAGAACTACCTGGAAAACGTGGACAAAACCTTCGTTTATGCCAATCCCAACAAGAAGAGTATTTCCATCCAGGAATTCGAAAAAAAGGATTTTGCCCAGCTCATACGGGAGGAAGAGATGTAGCATAGTTACGGAACCGGCTCCCGCCCGGGTTCCTTCCGAAACTGCGAAGGCGTGATAGAGAAGTGCGCCTGAAAATGATGACAGAAGGAAGCACTGTCCGCAAACCCGCAGGAATTGGAAATTTCCGTAATGCGCAGATCCGTGGAGGCAAGCAGCCGCTTGGCCATGGACAGCCGCAGACGGATCAGATACTGCTGGGGAGAAATCCCCAGCTCCCGGGTAAAAAGCTTGTACAGGTAGGTCCGGTCAATTCCCACATACCTTGCCACATCCTGGATTTTAATCACATAAGCATAATTATGCTGCAAATAGTCCAGCGCCTGCTGCAGATAGGCGCTGGAATTTTTTTCGGCATTTCCCGCATCCGGAGACAGAAGAGAGAAGAATCGGTAAAGCAGGGAAAGATGAAGATAGGTATTCCCCGGCTGGGAATACAGCATATCGTTTATGGAAAGCAGGCATTCCCCCATGGGATCCCCGGCGGCCTGTGCCTCACCTACCTTTACGGAACATAAGGATAGCCCGCAGGGCGCGGCATCCGTTGATCCCGATACCGGAGAAATCCGTCCTTCTGCAGCTTTGCCGTCAACAGAGGCAGGAGAGGAGGAATGATATACCGGAGAAGCGGCGGTGAGGCCGCAGGCGGACAGAATATCCGCCGCATCCCGTCCGTCGAAGCCTATCCAGCAATATTCCCAGGGGTCGGTACTGCTGGCCGCATATGCCGAAACAACGCCGGGGATGATCAGAAAAGCATCTCCGGCAGTAAGCCGCCAGCTTTGTTTTTCACTTTGAAAGGTACCCGTTCCCGAAAGCACATAATGCAGCAGATAATGGGGCCATATCCCGGGACCGCAGGCATGGGAAGGAGACGTTTGTTCGTGTCCGCTGAAATAGAGACGGACAGGCGGTTCCATGACAGACAGGTTATGGATATCAGACATAAAGGTCCCTCCTGAAAAGTTATTTCTCAAAATTTTAAAATATATGTTCCGGTCAGACGGAACCGTTTTTTGCCAGGCAACATAATGACAATAAAAAGAAACAGAGACAGCTTTTCTTTCCAACAGTATAAAGTATAATGGATAAAAAAGCAAAACACTGTATGAGATAAAAACGGAGGTATTTTTATGGGGATCAGAGTCTGTGAAGAAAAGAAAATATTCAGCATCAGCACGCCGAACACCACCTATCTGATGGGAGTTTCCGGTGAAAACCTGCTGGGCCATATGTATTACGGAAAACGGATGGAGGATATGGACGGCTATTATCTGCTCCGCAGCGGCGACAGCCCGGAGGAGAAGCATAATCATCTTAGAGACAAAGTAGGATACCTGGACAGCTTCTCCTTTGAGTATCCGGTCTGGGGAACCGGTGATTTCCGGGATCCCTGTCTGCGCGTTCGGGATGAAAACGGTTACCGGGCCTGTGAACTGCATTACGAAGCCTACGAAATCCTGGAAGGAAAACCGGCCCTGTCCGGAATGCCCTCCACCTTTGCTGGAAAAGAAGAAGGACAGGGTGCCCGGACCCTTATCATTACGCTCAGAGACGAAGTACTGGGCTTAAAGGTACTGCTGCGCTACAGCATTTTTGAAGATTCCGATGCCATTATACGCAGCGTGGCAGCCGTAAATGAAAGCGGGAAAAAACTCTATCTGGAAAAAATCCTCAGCGCCTGCCTGGACATGGACAATGAAGATTTTGACCTGATCACACTGCACGGCTGCTGGGCAAGAGAAAGACATATCACCCCACATAAGGTCACAGAGGGCAAACATACCGTATCCTCCCTTCGCGGGGAGACAAGCCACCACATGCAGCCGTTTATGGCCCTGACAACAAACGGCACCAGCCAGACCGAAGGAAGCGTTTACGCCATGAACTTCGTTTATTCCGGCAATTTTATTGCCCAGACAGAGCTGGATCACAGAGAAAGCGTGCGCATGAGCCTGGGCATCCATCCCGACGGCTTTGAATGGGTCTTAAATCCCGGCGAACAGTTTGAAGCCCCGGAGGCTGTACTGATTTACTCCGCACAGGGACTGGGAAAAATGACCCGCACCTTCCACGACCTCTATAAAAACCACCTGATCCGCAGCAAATACCTCCACTCCAAACGCCCGATCCTGATCAACAACTGGGAAGCAACCTATTTTGATTTCGACGACGACAAACTCGTGGCCATTGCCGCGGAAGCCAAAAAACTTGGCATAGAAATGCTCGTTATGGACGACGGCTGGTTTGGAAAACGCTGCAATGACGAATGCGCCCTGGGAGACTGGCAGGTCAATGAAACCAAGCTCAGAGGCGGCTTAAAATCCCTCGTTGACAGAGTGAATGCCGAAGGGCTCAAATTCGGAATCTGGTTCGAACCGGAAATGATATCGCCTGATTCCGACCTCTATCGTGCCCATCCCGACTGGGCGATACAGATACCCGGCCGCCCCATTAATATGGCCCGCCATCAATATGTACTCGACCTCACCCGCCAGGAAATCGTGGACTATGCCTATGAATGCGTGGCAAAAGTCATAAGAAGCGCCAACATAGAATATGTGAAATGGGACATGAACCGCCCCCTTTCCGACATCGGCAGCGCAGCCCTGGACAGCGAACACATGGGAGAATTCTATCACCGCTACGTACTTGGCGTATACCAGATGCAGGAAAGACTCATCCGGGAATTCCCCGACCTTCTTCTGGAGAACTGCTCCGGCGGAGGCGGACGCTTCGATCCCGGCATGCTGTACTACAGCCCCCAGATCTGGACCTCCGACGACATGGATCCCATTGAACGCCTCTCCATCCAGGAAGGAACCGCCCTCCTTTACCCCTTAAGCTCCATGGGAGCCCACATCTGTGTCTGCCCCAACCACTCCGTAGGCCGCATAACCCCCATGGAAACCCGTGCCCACGCAGCCCTCGCCGGAACCTTCGGCTATGAACTCGACATCACAAAACTGACCGAAGAAGAAAAAACAAAAGCCATTGCATTCAACCGGGATTACCACAAATACAACGACCTCATCCGCGAAGGAGACTACTACCGCATCGCCTCCTACCGCGAAAACTACCTCTACGACTGCTGGCAGGTAACAGACAAAGACCAGACCCGCACCCTCGTAACCTACATCCAGGTACGCTACGAAACCGAACGAAAATCCAGACGCCTCAAACTCTCCGGCCTGGACCCCAAAGCCCGCTACCGCCTGGAACAAACCGGAGAACTCTACTCCGGAGAAATGCTCATGAACGCAGGCTACCTCCAACCCATGCTCTTCGGAGACTACCGCAGCATACTCCTGTACTTCACCAAAGAATAACACCACCAGCCCCTGACAAATAAACTACACTCATTTTGCAAATTTCACACTTCTTCTATACATAAAATATAAAAAGACACCAAGTCAGCTGATACCCGGCCCCGCCGCCATCACAGACTTGGTGTTCTTCTTACATCCCTCAATATAAAAAAGTCTACTCCGTCACTCCCATAACCTATTTGAAAATTCATTTCTACCATCTGCCCGCCCCACTTTGCATTATATTTAATTCCAATTCAGTCAACATAGCCCACTACGCCTCCCTTATTGTAACCCAATCTCCCACAAACCAATTTTCAAACAAACTCCTGCATTCCCCTTTATCCGCCAATACCCTTCGCCAGGCTGCTGAGTCCTGTTTTTGGGCTGCCGGTCCGCTCCCGGCTTCTGTATCTGCGTCCGGGGGGCGTGTCCGGGTATCGGGCGGCGGAGTCTTTGCCCTGACAGCCGCATCTCAAAAAAAGGGAGCTGTTTCTTACTGCTTTGTACCTATGTTCCACTGCCGCTTATAGCGGCGCCTGTCTGACGACCGTAGGGAGGAGTTTCAGCCGCGTTGGCAGTGGAACATAGGTACAAAACAGTTAGAAACAGCCCCTTTTTTTGTCTGTGACTGCCAGGGCAAAGACTCCGCCGCCCGATACCCGGACACGCCCCCCGGACGCAGATACAGAAGCCGGGAGCGGACCGGCAGCCCAAAAACAGGACTCAGCAGCCCTCCATACCCCCACGCCCCATAAAATTTATCCCCCAAAGTGTCATATCATACAAGACAAGCCCGCCCTCCTATGTTAAAGTATTCTGTAAAAGGTTTACAAGCAACGTAAAGAGAGGTCTGCCATGCTTCAGGAACAGGAACAAAGACACATTTACTATGACAGGGATCTGGATATTGAGGCCTATAACCTCAGCGGCATCGTACAGAAATTCCCCAACCATTTCCACGAATACTATGTAATAGGTTTTGTGGAAGGCGGAAAGCGCCATCTATGGTGTAAAGGAAAGGAATACGACGTGTCGGAAGGGGATCTGCTGTTATTCAATCCCAGGGATAACCATTACTGCGGGCCCATCAACGGGGAAATCCTGGATTACCGGGCCGTGAATATCAACCCCGAAGTGATGGAACGGACGGTAGGCGAAATCACGGGAAAACCCTATATGCCCTATTTTACGGATACGGTAGTCTATAAAAGCGATATTACCCAATCTGTCCGGGATCTGTACCTTGCCATCCTGGAGCATGCCCCGAAGCTGGAAAAAGAAGAAACCCTGTTTTTCCTCATAGAACAGATACTCAGGGAATATGCCTCGGATTTTGAAAGCGCCGATATCCTGCAGCCCAATCCCCGGATAAAAACCTTGTGTACCTATATAGAAGAGCATTATGCCGAAAATCTTACCCTGGACGATCTGCTTGCCATGACGGATTTCGGCAAGTCCTACCTTCTGCGCTCCTTTACCAAGCAGACAGGTGTTTCGCCCTACCGATATCTCCAGACAATAAGGCTGGATAAGGCCAGAAAATTTCTGGAACAGGGAATTGCGCCTATTGATGCCGCGGGAATGGCTGGTTTTGCGGACCAAAGCCATTTTACCCATTTCTTTAAAGAATTTATCGGGCTGACACCCAAACAGTATCAGCGTATTTTCCAAAATAATACAGAACAGGCGGAAACAGATGATGACGAAAAATAATACCTTACAGGGACATTTGGCGGCGTTCCTGACAATTTTCATATGGGGAACCACTTTTATTTCCACGAAGGTACTGCTGAAGAGCTTTGGCCCCATAGAGATTCTTTTTATCCGTTTCCTTATCGGATACCTTGCACTCTGGATAGGATGTCCCCACAGAAAAAGAAAAGGGGAAAGAAAAGAAGAGCTGTACTTCGCAGTGGCAGGGCTGTGCGGGGTAACCCTGTATTTCCTTCTGGAAAATATAGCCCTTACCTATACCTATGCCTCCAATGTCGGCGTAATCATCTCCATCGCCCCGTTCTTTACGGCAATTTTCTCTTTCCTGTTGAAAAAAGAAGAAAAGCCGGGAAAACGGTTTTTCCTGGGCTTCATCATGGCAATGGCTGGTATCTTCCTCATTAGCGGCTTCGGCGGCCTGAATCCCTTCGGCGATCTGCTTGCTGTGGGAGCGGCCATACTCTGGGCGGCCTATTCCCTGCTGACCAGGAAAATCAGCGATTTCGGCTATCCTGTGGTACAGGCCACAAGGCGTACCTTTTTCTACGGACTGGTATTCATGATACCGGCTCTCTTTCTCATGGATTTTCATGTGGAGCCGCGGCTTTTTCTGGAACCGGCCAACGCAGGGAATCTTCTTTTCCTGGGACTGGGGGCCTCCGCGCTCTGCTTCGTCACCTGGAATTTCGCGGTGCGCGTGCTGGGAAGTATAAAGACCAGTGTCTATATTTATATGGTTCCTGTTGTTACGACAGTGACTTCCGCGCTGATTCTTAAGGAGAAGATCACGGCTGTTTCCGCCGTGGGCATTCTGCTGACTCTGGGGGGCCTCTTCTTGTCACAGAAATGGGGAAAGGAAGAGGGAGACAGCCCCGCTGCAGCGAAAGAAATCGGGGAGACCGGTGAGAGTATATGAGAAATGCAGGTATGGAATAGAAAGGAAGATGTAAAATGGAACTTCAGGACAGAAAATGCGTGATGATATTAAATGAGGAGCTGCCTGCGGGCGTGCTGGCTAATACCGCAGGAATTCTGGGAATCACTCTGGGGAAAAAGGTGCCGGAGAATATAGGGCCCGATATTTATGATAAAGACGGAAGAGAGCATCTGGGAATTGTTGCGCTGCCGGTTCCGGTGCTTAAGGCGGATAAGGAAAAGCTGAAGGCTATCAGGGAAAGGCTCTATCAGCCGGAATTCGCGGAATGTGTGGTAGTGGACTTTACGGATGTGGCCCAATGCTGCCAGAACTATGAGGATTATATAGCCAAAGCAGCCGGGGCGGGCGAGGAAGAGCTGACCTATCTGGGTATCGGGATATGCGGCTCCAAAAAACTGGTCAACCGGCTTTCCGGAAGCCTGCCATTATTAAGATGAACAACAGGATGCGTCGTTTTCACGAAAAGAACAGCATTATCCGAAGCTATGAACCAGAGCAGGTTTCCTCAAAAATAGTATAACCGTTCTTACCCCGTTTCTTAGTCTGATACAAAGCGGTATCCGCGTTTTTAAAGAGTGTCTCGGCATCGGTTGCATTTCCCGGGGAGAGAACCACACCGATACTGGCGGAAAGCTTCCAGCTTATGCTGCCGCTGATATGAGTCCGGCATAACGCCAGGGATAACCGTTCCGCGCGTTCCATCGCTCCGGCGTAATCCACTCCCCGCACAAATGCTACAAATTCGTCTCCGCCGATTCTTCCCAGAGTATCATCTTTGCGGAAATACTCAAAGAGCGTCTGGGTGAAAGAACGTATGACCGTATCGCCGAATGCGTGGCCAAACTGGTCATTGGCCTGTTTGAAATTATCGATGTCAAAGATGAAATAAGCGAAATACTCATCGGGATACTCTTCCAGCAGTTCATCTATCCTTCTCCGGGTGGCCGATTTCGTCAGCAGCCCGGTCATTTCATCCGTCTGGGCCAGAAGCTGCATCTTCTGTTCCCGCCGTTTCTCCGTATCGATATTCTGTCGATAGACCAGCATGTGAATGCTGTCATCTGACTCCAGTTTTACAATCCGGGCAGTGATACGCATCCAATAATACTGTTCGGAATCTTTGCTGATCATGAACTCATAGATCAGTTTTTCAGTACCCTCCGCATAGGCCCGCAGGACGTGTTCCGGCGAGAAGGTTTCTATGTATCCCTTTCGGAATTCCTCTTTGATCTGTTTTTGGGCTATAATACGGAGCGCCTGATCAAACGGACAGCTTGACGGAGCGCCCAGACTCTCAAAATAAGCCTCAGTGGCGGGATTGGCCGGCAGGTTGTGCGTGATATCTATTTCATAGATATTTTCGAAAAGATCCTCGGTGGCCTTTTCGAAAATATCCTGACGTTCCTTCTCCACTGTATGGGTCAGATCGATAATCTGCCGGTTAAAACGGCGGATGACACGGGTAATGACGATCAGTATGATTATGAGGATGACGGCGAGAATACATGCGGTCAGAACAAACTGCTGATTCAGCCTGGTCAAAAGGATACTGGTATCCCGTTCTACGACAAGATGCCATTGGATTTCGGGCAGATAACGGGACACAATATAGTTCCGCTTTTGTCCCAGGGCGTTCTGATCCCAGAAACGGAGGGCATCACTGTCTTTCCAGTCCAGGATATTCTGACGGCTCTGTGCGCCGGAAATAGTATTCATTTCGAACAGATTGACATTTTCATACCCTGAGTATTGAGTGGACAGCTCAATGATGCCTTCGTCGTCGATGAGATAGGAATTGATGCCAAACTGATTCTGGTAATCCTGCAGGGTACGCTGGAGACCGTCGATACGCACGCCTACCCCCACTACACCGAGAAACTCCCCGGCGCTGTCCCGGACCTTGCAGTTTACAAAGACAGTAATGGCATTTCCGGCCCCTTCCACCTGATCGTTATCCACATTCATGGTATAATCCTCATCCGTACCCAGCAGAGAATCGAAGTACCAGAAATTTTCCGGATCATCCGGCGTCAGTACCCGGTCCAGACCATTAAAATTGTAATACCGCGATGTGGAGGCGGATACAAGAAAGACGGAATCATAGCCGTATTTTTCCTGATAGGTACTCAGATATTCCCGGATTGTCCGGATAAAATCCGGATCATCCATACGCTCCTTCTCCTGAATGAGCACATCATGAAGCAGGCTGTCATTCGCCATCGTCAGGGAGATATTCACAGGTTTATTGAATGTCGTACTGATTTGATAATAAATTCCTTCCGATGTCAGATCCGACACCTGCTGGATGTTTTCCAGCGACGAGCTGAAATTGGCCCGATAGCTGAGAATGGTGGTCAGCAGAAATCCCACCACAATAATTGAGCAGACCAGAAGATTGGTCTGTATCAGGATATTCTTTTTCACTATATTCCCCTTTTCCTGCAAAGCCTGATTCAGACATTTCATCCAACAGGCTTTGGAACCGTTTTGACTGCATAAATACGATATAACCGGGAGTGATATAGACTGACTGTAATCAGTCATATAATTAACTTAAAAAAAATATTTATTTAAAAATTCATCAGCATCGCGCTATAGTACTACACAATAATCACACTACACCTTTTCAGAATCAATAGCAAGTTTTTTTGCAGCAGCATCTGCGGAAAGGCCGGGAGTGGGAAACGGGGGGCAGGCGGAGGGATAAGGCATTACAGGAAAGCCGTGAGCAGTAACTTCCCCCATTATCGGCAGCTGAAAATAAAAATAAAAATTCCTGGATAAAAGGGGTGAAAAAAGAAAGCTGATTTGCTATACTATAATCTGAAAGCAAACGGAGTCTTTTTTGATAACGGAAATAACAGGTGCAATGAAAAATATGGTAAAGTTTAAATATATAACGACAGTCCTGGTATGCAGTCTCTGCATGACATCGGCATCGGCCTGCGGTTCGCCGAAGCAGGAGAATATTGACCAGGGCATGCAGCTGATACAGCAGCTGCAGTATGAGGAGTCTCTTAATTTTTTTGATGCGGCGCTTCTGGACAAGGAAAACGCACAGATGTCTTACCGGGGGCAGGGGCTTGCATACATGGGGCTCACACAGTATGAAAAGGCAGTGGAGTGCCTGGAAAAGGCCCTGACCTACAGTGACGCCAAGCTGGGGGAGATTGATTTTGATATCAATTATTATCTGGCAACCGCCTATTATAAACAGGGGGAGCTGGACAAGGCCAAAGCGGTCTATGAATCAATCACCGCATTGCGGCCCAAGGAAAAAACGGCCTATTACCTGAAGGGGGTCGTTGAAATCGAACAGGGGGATCAGGAGGCGGCCCAGGCGGATTTTGACCGGGCTGTGGAGATTGATCCTGAAGATTATGATATGCGGATTAATATTTTCTGTTCCTGTTCGGAAAACGGACTTCAGGAATTGGGAGAAGGCTATCTGCAGGCTGTGCTGGACAGTAAGGATAAGAAGCTGACCGATTATAACCGGGGCAGGATGAATTATTACCTGGGCGATTACAATAATGCCAGAAACAGCCTGGAAAAGGCGAAGGATTCCAACGGAGGCGTGGATGTGGTCCGCCTTCTGGGACAGACCTATGAGAAGCTTGGGGATAATAATTATGCGGCCAGTGTTTACAGCAATTTCCTCAGCACCACGCCGGATGCCCAGATCTATAACCAGCTGGGCCTGTGCAATTTAAAGACAGGGGATTATGAGGCTGCGCTGAATGCTTTTCAGTCCGGGCTTGCCATAGAGGGAAACCAGCTCATGCAGGTGCTTTCCTTTAATGAAATTGTGGCTTACGAATATCTGGGAGATTTTAAACAGGCTACCGTTCTTATGCAGAAATATCTGAGCACTTATCCGGATGATGAAAAGGCTCTCCGGGAGTACGAATTCCTCCAGACAAGGTAGTGTTCCATGTCACTTTCTACTATATTTATGACAACATATTACCACTTCCACAATATGTTGTATGTGTCCATTGACTTCATAAAAGAATGGTGATACAATAATTTCATCGCCCAATCAGGGGCAAGTGTCCATCGGTTTTGATGGACACTTGTCCATTTTTAAGCCTATAGGAGAGCTTTGACGGATAAGCCGCAGGATGGTTTTTCCCTGTCAAAGCCGGGAAAAAGTATGAAGAGAGAACGAAAACCACAGAGGGGGAAGGAAAATGTTTCATGTAATTAAAAGAAACGGTGAGACTGCCGATTTCACATTAACCAAGATAAATGATGTGATTATGAAAGCATTCAATGCTACGGATATGGAGACTACCAATGATATTATCGATCTGCTGGCACTGCGTGTCACCGCAGATTTTCAGGATAAGGTGAAGGACGGCGCCATTCATGTGGAGGATATTCAGGACAGCGTGGAGAAGGTCCTGGAGCAGGCAGGCTATACGGAAGTGGCAAAGGCATATATCCTTTACCGCAAGCAGCGTGAGAAGATCCGTAACCTGAAATCCACCATCCTGGATTACAAGGATGTGGTAAACAGTTATGTAAAGGTAGAAGACTGGCGTGTGAAAGAAAATTCCACCGTCACCTATTCCGTAGGAGGTCTTATCCTGAGCAACTCCGGCGCTGTTACAGCCAATTACTGGCTTTCGGAAATATACGATGAGGAAATCGCAGAAGCCCACAGGAATGCAGACATCCATATTCATGACCTGTCCATGCTCACCGGATACTGTGCCGGCTGGTCTTTGAAGCAGCTGATTACGGAAGGCCTGGGAGGAATTACGGGAAAGATCACTTCCGCTCCGGCGGCCCATCTTTCCGTGCTGTGCAATCAGATGGTAAACTTCCTCGGGATCATGCAGAACGAATGGGCGGGAGCCCAGGCTTTCTCCTCGTTTGACACCTATCTGGCCCCCTTTGTTAAAGTGGATAACCTGACCTATCCGGAAGTGAAAAAATGTATTGAATCCTTTATTTATGGCGTAAATACCCCCAGCCGCTGGGGAACCCAGGCGCCGTTTTCCAATATCACCCTGGACTGGACAGTGCCCGACGACCTGGCGGAGCTTCCTGCCGTGGTGGGCGGTAAAGAAATGGATTTCCTTTATAAGGACTGCAAGAAGGAAATGGATATGGTCAACAAGGCCTTCATTGAGATCATGATTGAGGGCGATGCCAACGGAAGAGGCTTCCAGTATCCTATCCCTACATATTCTATTACCAAGGATTTTGACTGGTCCGACACAGAAAACAACAGACTCCTCTTTGAAATGACAGCAAAATACGGAACCCCTTATTTCAGCAATTATATTAATTCCGACATGCAGCCCAGCGACGTACGTTCCATGTGCTGCAGGCTTCGTCTGGATCTGAGAGAACTGAGAAAGAAAACAGGCGGGTATTTCGGCTCCGGAGAGAGCACTGGCAGCGTTGGGGTGGTAACTATCAATATGCCCCGTATCGCGTATCTGTCTGCGGACAAAGAAGATTTTTACAAGCGCCTTGACAAGATGATGGATATTTCCGCCCGTTCCCTTAAAATAAAGAGGCAGGTTATCACCAGACTGCTGAATGAAGGGCTGTATCCTTATACCAGAAGATATCTGGGGAACTTTGATAATCATTTTTCCACTATCGGATTGATCGGAATGAATGAGGTAGGGCTTAACGCCAACTGGCTCAGAGAAGATATGTCCGCTGAAAAGACGCAGGATTTTACGAAGGAAGTACTGAACCACATGCGTGAAAGACTGGCTGATTACCAGGAGCAGTACGGTGATCTGTACAACCTGGAGGCAACTCCTGCGGAAAGCACCACTTACCGTCTTGCAAAGCATGACAAGAAAAGATGGCCGGGAATCAAAACGGCAGGAAAGCCGGGAGATACCTGTTATTATACCAATTCCTCCCATCTGCCGGTGGATTATACCGTGGATATTTTTGACGCTCTGGATATTCAGGATGAAATACAGACCCTGTATACCTCAGGAACCGTATTTCATGCGTTCCTGGGCGAGAAGCTTCCGGACTGGAAGGCGGCGGCGAATCTGGTACGTACGATTGCCGAGAATTATACGCTTCCTTATTATACCCTGTCACCCACCTATTCCATCTGCTCCGAGCATGGCTATCTTACCGGAGAACAGAAGGTATGTCCCAAGTGCGGCAGAGTGACCGAGGTTTGGAGCCGTATCACAGGATACTACAGGCCGGTTCAGAACTGGAATGACGGAAAAGCGCAGGAATTCGAGAACAGGACGGAATACGACCTTTCCCATTCTGTTTTGAAGCATCCTTCCGCAAGAGTGGTCACCTTATCCGATTATGAAAAGAATTCGGAAGTAAAGATAGAGGCGCCTGAAGACGTAAAATACCTCTTTACGACCAAAACCTGCCCGAACTGCAGACTGGCTAAGGAATACCTGAAAAATGAGAACTATATTCCCATTGATGCGGAAGAAAATGCAGTGCTGGCAAGCAAATACGGAGTAATGCAGGCTCCGACCCTCGTTGTGGTTAACGGGGAGGAGTTCCGGAAAATTACCAATGTATCCAATATTAAAAAGTATGCGGAGCAAAAAGAAGCAGTAAACGCATAAATATGCGAATGTGAAAAAAGGCGTTCCCCGGCGGCGGGGGCGCCTTTTTGTGCAGGGAAAAATTACGCAGGGATTTATATCGGATACTTCCATGCCGCATATGTATCTGGCATGAAACCGCCATTTGCGATATAATCGGAAGAAAGAGGAACCGCACGGGTCAGCAGGAGCGGACCGGGAAAGAGAGGAACGGAATATGAAGCTTTATATGCCAACCAAAGTATACAGTGAGAAAAATTGTGTGGAAAACCACAGCCGTGAGCTTGCGGCGCTGGGGACAAAGGCCATGGTGGTCACAGGAAAGCATTCTTCACGGATAAACGGTTCCCTGGAGGATGTAACAGGGGCGCTGGAACGGGAGAGAGTTCCTTATGTGGTTTTTGATGACATTGAAGAGAATCCTTCCGTGGAAACAGTCATGCGGGCAAGAGCGCTGGGAATCAAAGAAGGAGCGGATTTCGTGATCGGTGTGGGAGGCGGTTCTCCTATGGACGCCTCCAAAGCAATCGCCCTGATGATGGCCAATCCGGAGCATGATGAACGGCTTTTATATACGAAAGCGCAGGTCAGCGCACAGGGGCCGGTATATCCGGCATTTCCGGTAGCGGAGGTTCCCACTACTGCGGGGACGGGTTCGGAGGTGACCCCGTATGCTATCCTTACCAAAAACGTCCTTCCGGATATTGTGCTCACCACAGTGCCGGGATCGGCGGCACAGGGTGCCTTTTCCCATCTGGAAAAGAAAACGAAGCAGAGTATAAGCCATCACATCTTCCCGGCCCTGGCCCTTGTGGATGTCTCCTATCTGCAGACGGCATCCCGCAGCGGCTGTATTCATACGGCGGTGGATACACTGGCCCATCTGATAGAAAGCCATTTGAATACTAATACTACGAGTTACAGCCGGATCTATAGTGAGATGGGGCTTCGGACCTGGGCCAGGATAAAGGATAAGCTTCTTCGGTATGAAATCGGAGAAGAAGAGAGGGAGGCTCTGATGCGGGCATGTACATTGGGCGGCATGGCTATCACCCATACGGGAACCAGCCTGCCCCATGGACTGAGTTATCCCATTACCTGTGAGATGGGACTCCCTCATGGAAAGGCTGTGGGGATTTTTCTGCCCGGCTTTATCCGGAATTACGGAGATCAGGAAGAGGTCATGAAAATGCTCTCTCTTCTTGATTTTGGAGGAGTGCAGCCTTTTTCCGAATATATCAGGCAGCTTCTGGGAGAGGTGTCTGTTCCGGAGGAATTATGGGAGCGCACCATGGATGAGGTTCTTGCGAATCCTGCCAAGCTGAAAAATTATCCGTTCATGCTTGACAGGGAACATCTGCAGCTGTTCCGCTAGAAAAACTGCAGATGCTCCGCCGGAAATGAGTCCGGAGGAACGAAATCCGATTCGCCGGTACAAATGGAATATTTTACATGATTTTACATTCATTTTGCGGGAACCCTTTAATGAACTTAAGTTTTCTCCTTTATAATAAGCATGTCAGTTTTATTACATATTAAGAAGGAGATTACAAAAAAGTGAGAAAGAAAATTGTATCTGTATTATTGGCAGGAATGATGCTGGCGGCGGCTCTTACAGGCTGCACCGGCACGGGAACCCAGCAGGAAAGCGCCGGCCAGACGGGCCAGAGCCAGGAAGAGTCTTTGGCACCGGCAGAAAGTCAGGCATCGGCAGAAAGCACTGGCGTGGAAGAAACTCAGGCAGGCGTCCCTAAATATGTATTTTTGTTTATCGGCGACGGGATGAGTTATCCCCAGGTACAGCTGACCAATTATTACCTCAGCGCCTCTCAGGGACAAAATGCAGGAACCGTAACTGTGGAAGGAGAAGAAAAAACAAAACTGGACAGCAAAAATAATCTGACCATGATGAATTTTCCCATAGCAGGCTCCGCACAGACCTATGACAGCACCTCTTTTGCGCCGGATTCCGCATCCACGGCTACCTCCATTGCAACCGGCAATAAGACCTGGAGCGGCAGCATTAACGTGAGCGAAGACTTTACACAGACCTATGAAACTATCGCAGAAAAGCTGAAGGCCCAGAAGGATATGAAGATAGGCATCCTTTCTACCGTAAACTTAAACCATGCGACACCCGCAGCATTCTATGCCCATCAGGCATCCAGAAGCAGCTATTATGACATTGGTCTGGAAATGATTGACAGCGGGTTTGATTATTTCGCAGGCGGCGGTTTGCTGCAGCCTACGGGAAAAGAAAAAGATAAGGAAGATCTCTACGCTCTGGCGGAAGCCGCCGGATATAAGGTGGTTCAGACTCAGGCGGAGGCGGAAGCCTTAAAGGCAGAGGACGGCAAAGTTATTGCCATTGATGAGCACCTTGCAGACAGCAGCGCCATGTCTTATGAGCTGGACAGAGCCGAAGAGGAATGGGCGTTGGCCGACTATGTGGAGAAGGGCATCGAGGTGCTGGATAACGATAACGGGTTCTTTATGATGGTGGAAGGCGGCAAAATCGACTGGGCATGCCACGCCAATGATGCGGCGTCTACCATCACGGATACGATTGCCTTTGACAATGCGGTGGAAAAGGCAGTGGAATTCTATAATGAGCATCCGGAAGAAACACTAATCATCGTAACAGGAGATCATGAAACCGGCGGCCTTACTATTGGCTTTGCAGGAACCGACTATGACACCTTCTTGAAAAATTTTGAAAATCAGAAGATTTCCTACGCGAAATATGATTCCGACTATGTATCCGGATATAAGGAAAATAAAACAGATTTTGAAACCGTGATGAAGGATGTAACGGAGCTGTTCGGCCTTCAGGTGCCTGCCGGAACGGACAGTGAAACGACACAGCAGAAGGACAGCGCGGATCAGCATCCGGAATCCGATAATGACGGCGCGCTTGTCATGACGGAGTATGAGTACGGACAGCTGAAAACAGCCTATGAGACTACCATGTCCCGCACCGGAGAGGAAGCGGAATTCGCCCAGGATGAGTATATCCGCTACGGAAGCTATGAGCCGCTTACCGTAACTATTACCCACATCCTGAATAATAAGAGCGGTATTAATTTCGGATCCTATGCCCATACCGGCCTGCCTGTGGAGGTGCTCGTGCAGGGCGTCGGTGCCGAGAGCTTTGACGGTTACTATGACAACACGGATATTTACAGCAAAATGGCTGCCCTGTTAGGAGTACAATAATGAAGATAATGCCTTTTCTGAAGAGGCAGAATTCAGTTTTCCTGACGACTTTAATAGGTCTGATTCTTATCGGTATCCTCATATGCCTGCCTACAGGCTATGAGGATGCCCTTATTTATCAGGGTACGGAACGGGCGGTAGGCAAAGTCGTGGAGACAGATAATTCTGCAATCATTACATCCGGGCTCATCCAGTCCGGGGAACAGAGCTGTATGCTGGAAATAGAAAACGGGAATTTTAAAGGAAAAATTCTGGAGGGAGTCAACTTTCTTAGCGGATCCCTGGAAAAGGACAAAATTTTTAAGGAAGGGGATCGGGCGCTGCTCACTATAAGCTGTCAGGGGGATACGATCCGTTCTGTAGTGATTTCGGATCATTACCGCCTGGATAAGGAAGTGATCCTTCTGGCAGTCTTTGCGGTTTTCCTGATAATTTTTGCCGGAAAAATCGGTTTTCAGGCTATTCTTTCCTTTTTTATAACCATATTGATGATCTGGAAGATTCTTGTTCCCTGCTACCTGAAAGGCTATTCTCCTGTCTGGGTGGGAATCGGAATTACGGCAGTACTGACGGCGATCATCATTTTTTTTGTTTACGGTCTGGACAAACGTACCCTGACTGCGGTGTCGGGGGCCTTGTTAGGCATAACAACGACCTGTATTCTCGGTATTCTGTTTACCGGGTTATTTAAAATCCACGGCGCCGTGATGACAAGCTCCGAATCTTTGCTTTACAGCGGTTACCAGGATTTGGATCTGACCTCTATTTTTATGGCAAGCATATTTATCGGCGCATCGGGAGCCATGATGGATCTGGCGGTGGACATCACCTCCGCCGTTTGGGAGGTGATCGGCAAGAAGCCGGATATCAGCGCCCCGGAAGCCATTCTGTCGGGACTCCGTGTGGGAAGGGCCGCCATGGGTACTATGACGACCACCCTTCTGTTAGCATACTCCGGCGGGTATATTTCATTATTAATGGTGTTCATGGCCCAGGGAACCCCGGTGGATCATATCCTGAACTATAAGTATGTGGCGGCAGAGGTCCTGGATACGGTCGTGGGAAGCTTCGGGCTGGTTACAGTCGCCCCCTTTACCGCCCTCATGGCGGGACTGCTTCTTACCAGACGGAAAAAGCGGCGGATGTGGTAATACAAACGGAAAACCGCAGATAGACCAGGCTGCATATCACATCGGTATTCCTAACAGGGAAAGGTCCTGCTTCACCATCTGGAAAGTGTTCCGAAAGAAAACATGCAGCATTAGTATTATGAAAGACTTCAAGGCTACAGAATTATACTGTACTTGAAGTCTTTTTTTTACGAAACAAAATGTTAAATAAGTACTAATAGAATATTTTTATTTATCATTTACGAAATTTATAGTTATTTACAAAAATTGGAGAATTGTATAAGGAGTCATTATAGTATACTTTATTTACCATATTAAGATAAAGGAAGTAATATTGATGAAGATTAAAAATGAATTACGAAGAAGAAGTTATAGATATTTATATAAAATCTTTGTTTTTTTAATGATTTTTCTCACAGTGTTTATCCTTCCTTTTACGCTTGCTGTACAAAGAAAAGCGGAGTCTCAAATGAGTAATATTATTAGAAAAGCTAACAAGCAGGTATTGCAGCAAATTCATCATGATTATGAATATTATAAGGAATATATATCTGCATTATGTTTGACCGTATATTCTAGAAATGATGTAATGGCACTTATGTATAACCATGAATTGTCCTATATGGATGTACATGCAACGATGCGTTCGTTGGATACTAACATAGTTAATGCACAGCCGTCAGTCCTGTCTATTTCTGTTTATAATTGTAAAAAAAAGGAATGGTATTCTACTGAAAAAAGAGGAGTTGATTATTACAATGAAGATGGTGTGTTCTTAGCAGAGACAGAAGAAATTTCACGATTAACTCCCATCTTTCGGAAAATAAAAGTATCGGAGCAGCCGGAGGCATATAGTTATGTTTTCTCTTATTTGATGTATGAATACGAAAATCCCGGAAAGGATTCAAGTCTTGTTATTATTAATCAGAATGCAGATTGGCTTATAGAAGCTCTGACTCAGGTATCCAAGAATAATGGAGAAGCCAAGGCATACTTGGCGGGAAAAGATGGAACGTTTTTTTCCCATGAAGATATGGGAGAAGCAAAGGAAGTAGATTTATTAAATGAGTGTATGGAAAAAATCCGCAATGGAGAATTGCAGAATTCTTACGGAGATTATCTGGCAAGAGATGAATCAAGTCTTGTCTCCTATTTATGCGTAAATGACTATGGAGATGTATTAATACTTCTTCAGGATTATGAAAAGGTTTTTAAGGATATCACGGACATACGAAAAGTGTTTTTGCTTTTTACGGTGATATGTATTTTCCTTGGATTGTTTATTATATGTTTTTTTTCAAAAATATTATATAAACCAGTGGATGAACTTATAAAATTTACAGAAGAAATGAAGGAATTGCCTGAACTGCAGAAAAAGAAACATGGAAGTGAGTTTCAACGTGTACAGGAAATTTTAGAGTATTCCGCAAAGAAAAATGAGATTTTACAGCAGCAGAAAGTTGCCAACGATGATATTTTAAGAAGACTGCTTTTAGGAAAATTACTTTGCGACCATGATGGAAGCATATGGAAAGAATACAAAAAAGTATTGCCGAATACAGCTTTTGCAATTCAGGAGTTCTGGGATATCACGGTTGTCATTGTAAAATTGAATGAATTTGATAATAACAGATACGATTTTAAGACTTCCGATGAGGAACTATTATTGTATTCTGTCGGGAACGTGTGCATGGAAATGCTTGGGACAGAATATCTGGTGGAGAATACAAGGCAAAATGAGATGGAAACTATATTTGTTTTAAACCGGAAATCACAGGAGGGAGGCCAAAACTCCCTTCTGAAAATATTGGAGGAAGTTAAAGAATTTTGTTCGGAAAATCTGGATATTGAATTAAGCATTGCAATAAGTGAAAATGCAAATGATATCAGTAAACTTGCAGGATTATATAAAGATGCTCAAGATTGTCTGAAATATCGGATGATATATGGCAGTGAGAATATTCTGACAACTAAATTATGCGCAGAAAATATGAAAAATAATGCTATGAGCTGTTCTTCGGAGAGCAAGAAGCGGCTATTGGATGCCCTGAGAATAAGAAAGACAGATAAAATAGAAAATGAGCTGGACAACATAGGAAAAGAAATCGCCAAATTAAATTGCGACTATGTTTTTTTCGCTGTTACAGAGGTGCTGACATTGATTTATACATGTATAAACGATATGTACGATTTAAGCAGAAAGGGAAAGCGAATTGATTTTAACAAATTTTCAGTAATGGTGCTTGAGGAAGAAAGATTATCAGATATGCTCAAAAGTCTTAAGAAGATTGTGTCAGGTGCTTTTTATTGTAAAGATGAAGCCTGTTCGGAGGAAGAACCGCAATTTTTAAATTCGGTAATAGAATACATAGAATTGAATTATACGGATATTAATCTGTCCCTGCAGAATATTGCAGATTTTTTGTCTTTGTCTCCCCGTTATCTATCAAAGAAATTTAGGCAGTGTACAGATATTTCATTGAATGACTATATACTTAATTACCGGATGAAGCAGGCAGCAATTCTGCTGACAGATACTAATTTGTCAATTAAAAAAGTAGCGGAATCAGTAGGTATAGTTAATGAGAATTATTTTTATCAATTATTTAAAAAGCAGTTCGGATGCACACCAAGAGAATTTAAGATAAATGGAGGAAAAAATCAGTATGTGTAACTTTGATGAAAATTTAATTGAAATTAAGAAGTTTGAGGTGTTGTCAGAACTGCCGAATCCTTTTTTGTTTGAGAATGGAACGATGCTTGAGAAAAAAGAACAATGGGAAGTGCGCCGGCGGGAACTGTACAAGCTTGCAGTAGAAATGCAATATGGAACACAGCCTCCGGCTCCGGAGTTTATGAAAATACAGACTCTATGTTGTAACGAAGAAATGCAAATGGATTCTTACCGCATTATCGCTGGTAGAGATAACAATTCCCTTTCTTTTAAGATGGTGGTTTTTAAACCAAAGGGTAATGATAAATATCCTGTGGTAGTAGATGGAGATTTATGTTGGAGATACATTTATGACCCCCAATTTATTGACAGCTTTACAGACAGAGGCATTATGCTTGTTATGTTTGACAGAACAGAGATTGCATCTGATTTGGTTCCCGGAGTAAGGAGCGGCCCTTTGCACGAGCTATATACAGAATATACTTTTGGAACTATTGGGGCATGGGCATGGGGATTTTCCCGTTGTATAGATGCTCTTGGAATATTGGGAATAGCGGATATGACTTGTATTGCCTTTTCGGGCCATTCGCGTGGTGGAAAGGCGGCACTTCTTGCGGGTGCTTTGGATAATAGGGCAGCAATTGTAAATCCAAATGCTTCAGGTCAGGGAGGAAGCGGATGCTTTCGGATTCATATGAGGGCCATTGACGAAAAGGGATCAGAGCTTCGTAGCGAACAAATGTCTGATTGCGCATTTTACGGCATCTATCATTGGTTTGGTCCTGAAATGAAGCAATATACCGGTTCGGAAGGAAATCTGCCCTTCGATGAACACTATCTGAAAGCGCTGGTGGCTCCCCGTATTTTAGTGGAAACAGAAAGTGCAAGTGACATATGGGCTAATATCATAGGAACATGGGAAACTGCAATGGCTGCCAGAGAAGTTTATCGTTTTTTAGAGGCAGAAGATAATCTTCTGCTGTATTTCCGAAAGGGAGAACATGAACATACGGTAGAGGATGTGGAAAAATTAGTAAGTGTAATACGTAACAGAATGTGTGGAGAGCCGGTTGCGAAAGGTGCGTTTGTACTTCCTTTCAAAAAACAGAGGCTCATATACCATTGGAAATGTCCGCGGAATATATAGAATAGTACGGAGTATACCAAATTTGCAGGAAAGAACAGTATTTATAGTAGAAAAGAGGGAAAACAGCGATTTATAATACTTCATACAGAGAGGATTTCGGCTGGATTACAAAAGGATGAGGTTATTAATATGATAAAGAAAAGCAGAAAAAGCAAAATAAACTGGGGACTTACATTACTGGCAATACCGGGAACTGCAGTGCTGTTTGCAATCTACTATATACCAATGTTTGGACTTGTCATTCCCTTTAAGAGAATTGATTATAGCAGGGGAATATTTGGAAGTGATTGGATATCACCTGTTTTTAAGAATTTTGAATTTTTTTTCAACTCAAACGATGCTGTCAGAATAACATCCAATACGCTAAGCATGAATTTTTGTTTCATTTTGATAACAGTTTTGGTATCCATTGGACTTGCACTGCTCATGTATCAATTTTCAGCACGGAAAGTAAAGTTATTTCAAACATGTATGTTTGTGCCTTATTTCATATCCTGGGTAGTTGCCAGTTATGTGGTTTATGCACTGCTTTGTCCCGATATGGGAGTAATGAGTGTTTTGTGCAAAAAGCTTGGCTTTTCCGTTCCTAATTTTTATAATACTCCCCATTATTGGCGTATTATTATGCCTCTGGCCTATTTGTGGAAAAATGTGGGTTATATGACATTGCTCTATTATGCAACGTTATTGGGGATGGATATTCATCTTTTGGAGGCGGCGGCTATTGACGGTGCGACTAAAAAGCAAAGGACATGGTATATTATGCTTCCCTTTTTAAAGCCGACCATTGTTTTAATGGTTCTGCTGCAGACAGGTAAAATTTTTAATGCAGATTTTGGTATGTTCTATTTTTTGCCCCGGAATTCAGGCACCCTGTATCGGGTAACGGATGTGATTGATACTTACGTCTACCGGGCGCTTCGTGACACGGGTGATATTGGAATGGCATCTGCAATGGGACTCTTCCAAACATTAGCAGGGTTTGCAACACTTTATGTAATAAATGTAGTTATCAGAAAAATTGACAGAGACAATGCATTATTTTAGAGGAGGAAGGACAATGGCAGGTAAAAACGGAGGGAAAATAATAGCCAATCTTATTTTTATAATAATATCTATATGCTGTGTGCTTCCCGTTTTTCTGATTCTGTCAGCATCATTTTCGGATAATACACTCCTTCGGCAGCAGGGGTATTCTCTGATACCGAGAGGTTTTTCCGTGGCAGCATTTGAATACATATTTAAGGTCCCGAAAGCTATTTTAAGTGCTTATAGAGTAACGATTACAGTGACTGTAATAGGAACAGCAGGAAGCCTGTTTCTGACAAGTGCGTTGGCCTATGTGATTTCAAGACAGGACTACTACCTGGCGAAGGTACTATCCTTTCTGGTTCTATTCGCTATGCTGTTCAATGTAGGAATGGTGCCTACATATATTACTATGGTAAAAATATATAATTTGAAAGATACATTGTTTGCACTGATTTTTCCATATCTCATTGTTCCGTGGAACGTTTTTCTTATGAAAAGTTTTTTAAGAGAAACGCCGGTTGCATTAATTGAAGCGGCTAAAATAGATGGGGCAGGAGAAATTCAGATTTTTTTCAGAATTGTTATGCCTTTAGCAAAACCGGCACTGGCAACGGTGGGGCTATTTATTGCCTTTATGTATTGGAATGACTGGTACTTATCTATGCTATATGTGGACAGCGCAAATCTGTCATCGCTGCAGTATTATATGTACAGATTGATGAACAATATTACATTTCTCTCTCAGAGTATGGTATCTGCAAATGTGGATCTTACCCAGATGCCGGGGGAAACCACAAGAATGGCGCTTTGTGTACTTGCGGCAGGTCCCATGCTGATAGTGTTTCCTTTCTTCCAGAAATACTTCGTACGAGGTATCTCCGTAGGTGCGGTGAAAGGTTAGTTCATGTGAAAATAAGTTGGTGGGGGGTGATAATAAAAAGTGATTGGTGAAACTTATTGTCTGACAACATAATTTAGAAGGAGATAGTGAGATGAAAAAGGAAAAAATTATTGCCATGTTATCTTTAGCGATACTGATGACCGCATTGATAGCGGGATGCCGGTCGGCGGATAAAAGTTCTAATCTGTCAAAACAAAATGCTTCCATCCAGGCCCAATCCGATGTTTCCGGGAAAACGGGCTCTTTAAAATGGTATGTAGTTGCAGCGACAGGTCCTCAGGCAGACAGTGACCGTGTACAAAAAGCGATGAGCGATTATATCAATGAAACGTATGGGTGGAATATAGAACTGGAATTGGTTTTTAATGATTACGCTTCCCACACGGATAAAATGCAGATGGTAATTGCAGGTGGTGAGGAATATGATCTTTGTTATACCTCCAGTTGGTGTAATAATTATACAGTTAATGTTAATAAAAATGCGTATATACCTTTAGATGACCTTTTGGAAGAATACGGGCAGGAGTTATATAATTCGATTCCTGAAGGCGTGTGGGAAGGTGTAAAAATCGGAGGACAGATCTATGGTGTACCGAATTATCAGTTAATGTATAAACAATGCTCCGTTGCAATTCCGGTTAAATATGTGGAAGAATTTCAATTGGATGTAGATAGTGTAAAAACAATATACGATTTGGAAGATTTTATGTATGCAGTTAAGAAAAAATATCCGGAAATTTATCCTTTAGCTGCCTATCCTATGTTTGCCAACCGAATGAAAAACGGGCTTGGTATGGAGGAAATCATAGATTATGATTATCCGGGAATGTTTAAAATGTTTGATGAATCCCTTACTGTCTATAATCAGTATGAATCTGAAGAATATATGAAATTTTATGAATATATGTATAAATGGGCACAGGATGGCCTCATAAAAATGGATGCTATAAGCGTTCAGGACCAGTCTCTAGCCGATTTACAGGCAGGTATTCATGTGATTGGCCTGGAGGATACATATCAGCCGGAAATTGAAAAATCAAGATGGAATAATTATTTTGGCGGACAGGAATGCGTTATGATAAAATTGTCGGAGCCATATATGTCAACAGCAGCAACCATTGCGACACTAACATCTATCAGTACAACTTGCAAAAATCCTGAACTGGCGATACAGTTTTTGAATTTGATCAATACGGATCCGGTTTTGTATAATATGGCATGTTTTGGAATAGAGGGGGTTCACTATACATTAAATGACAATGGTACAGTTACTTCGGATGAGGCATCTGGGTATAACCCTAATTCAGACTGGGTATTCGGCAATCAGTTTAATGCGTTTCCCCGTGACAGCCAAAGTCCGGATATATGGGTAAAAATAAAGGAATATAACGATACTGCTAAGGTATCCTGTGCAATGGGATTCAGCTTTGACAGTTCGGTAGTGGATTCTGAATTATCAGCAATCAGTGCTGTGACGGGCGAATATCTGCCCCAGCTTTCGGTAGGGGCAGTAGACCCGAAGACGGCTGTTCCGGAGATGATGAAAAAACTGGAGGCTGCCGGTATGGATGCTGTATTGGAAGAAATGCAGAAACAGGTAGATGAATGGAAAGCCGAAAAATAGTTTCCTGCAATCATAGCCGGACAATTAAAGGAAGCAGTCAGTGGACAGAGTCTATGCTCTGTCCACTGTTAATATGATGGAAAAAAAGAGTTAATTCGAGAGAGCAATAACAGTAGATTAGATATTTTACAGAAAGGAAAGGCTGGATATTATGATACGTGTTTCGGTGGTTCAAACCATATATGACGAGAAGGCATTTGGTACTGATGACAGTAAAGAAGTAGTGCGGGCAGAACAGAGAGCTTTTGACGCAGTGGAAAAATGTTTGAAAATGGTTGAAATGGCAGCACAGGCAGGGACAGATTTAATTGTGACTACGGAAGCTGTTAATCATTGTTTGTTTTATTCCTTGGAACATATTCACATCAAAAGGTTGAAAATAATTGCGGAGAAATATAATACTTATATTGTGGCAGGGCTTCATATTCAAAGAGATGGTAAAAAATATAATTCGGCTCTCTTATTTGGCCCAACAGGAAATATAGAAGAAATCTATGATAAAGTACATTTGCCGGCAGAAGAGGCGGCTATTGTTTCTGCGGGTGATGATTATAAGGTTGTTGAGACAAGATGGGGACGGCTGGGACTCTTAATCTGCTGGGATTTACAGTTCCCTGAGGCGGCGCGTATTCTTGCATTAAAGGGGGCAGACATCATCGCATGTCCGACACTTGGTTGGGAGGATATTTATGGTTTGGCAAGAGCCTATGAGAATTCGTTATATATTGTAGCGGCTATGGGAATATCGGTTAACTATAACGTTTGGAACGAGTACATGGGGACAAGTTGCATTGTTAATCCCATAGGGAAAAAGATTGCCTCTTCACAAAAGGAGGACGATGATATAATCAGCGCAACTATTGATGTTTCCATAGAACCGGCACCTCAATATGGCTCTGGATTAATTACGGGACACAAATCTATGCGGTATACAAGAACTATGCAAAGAAGGGCAGATACCTACGGTTTGCTTACGGAAGAGAACCCCCCTGTTTTAGGGCGGTATCAGAAAATCCAGAAAAGCCGGATACAATGATATATTTAAAGAGTAGCATTTTGTATACCGTGCGGTAAGCCTCCTGCCAATTCCCATTACCCGGAGGAAAGGATGTTGGAACACATTTTCTACTTCTGCGGGAGAGGATAAAAATGGATCAGACAATTCGGGGGACCGGCTATTACGGCATCAGAAATGCGTACAGTTTTTGCTGTCAAGGATTATTACCGTCCTTCCACTGCTGTTTTATTCAAAAGGGATAAGCCGGATACTATACAGCCTTACGGGCATGTTTGTGACTGTATGAATGGCAATGGATAAGTGTGAACAAGAAACATTGCGGAGAACACGTAAACAGGATATAATCAGGATAGGAAAGAGAGTGCGCGTATATTTGCCTGTTAGAGAATAACTTGTTCAAAGAAATCTGTCAGGTTTTGGCGGAAAAATCGTAATATTAAGGGAGATACAATAATGAGACCGCTTCCAATTGGTATCGATGATTTTAAAAAGCTCAGAGAAAATAATTTCTGCTATGTTGATAAATCACTCTTCATTCAGGAATTATTGGACAACAGAAGTGAAGTAAGTGTTTTTATGCGGCCAAGAAGATTTGGAAAAACGCTTGGGCTGAGTATGCTAAAATACTATTTTGAAAAAGAGTTCGATCCGGATGGAAATGAAATAGACAACAAAAAGCTTTTTGACGGCCTGAATATTTTAGATACCGGTGAAAAGTATACAAAATACATGGGCAATACCCGGTTATCAGTTTGTCATTAAAATGTGCGAAACAACCGGATTTCCAAACAGCTTATGAATGCCTGGTAGATGAAATTGCCCAGGAATTTGACCGGCACAGCTATATTCTTCTCAACTCCAAATTGAATAGTTCTGAGAAAAATCAATTTCGGGAAATGATTGAAAAAAAAGGCCCTGATTCGGTCTGGGCCAAAGCATTGAATTTCCTATCCAGGTGTTTAAAAAAAGTATACAGGAAAAATGTCATAATTTTGCTTGATGAATATGATGTTCCGTTGGAAAACGCATATTTCCTGGGCTTTTATGGGCAAATGTCGGACTTTATCCGTTCTTTATTTGAATCTGCGCTGAAATCAAATTTAAATTTGGAATTCGCTGTTATAACAGGCTGCCTTCGTATAACAAATGACTTCTGTCGAAGTCATTCAGAGAGTATTTTTACAGGCTTAAATAATCCTGAAATGATTACCATACTGAATACGAATTACGCCGAACACTTTGGATTTACCGAAAAAGAAGTAGCAGATTTATTATCAGTTTATGGAATAGAAGAGAAGTGCAAAGAAGTGCGGGAATGGTATGATGGCTATCTTTTTGGAAAGACAGAGGTTTATAATCCATGGAGCGTCATCAATTATGTAAAGGCGGCATCCGCCGACCATGACGCATTTCCCAGACCTTATTGGGCTAACACCTCCTCAAACAGCATTGTCCGCGAGTTGGTAGAACATGCGGATAACAGCGTGAAACAGGAGATGGAGAGCCTGATTGACGGCGGAACCATAGAAAAGCCCGTGCATGAGGATATCACCTATGGTGAAGTATATAAATCGGAGGATAACCTGTGGAATTTCCTGTTTTTTACGGGATATTTGAAAAAACAATCGGAAAGGTTTGATGGGGAGACTATCTACCTGACGTTAGGAATACCGAATACGGAATTCAAGATGATTTACCGGAATACCATTCTGGACTGGTTTAATCAGAGTATCCGGAAAAAGGATTTCTCGCAGATGTATCATGCCCTGCTGCATCGGGAAACAGAAATACTGGAACGGGAACTGTCCAAACCCTGATGGAAACAATCAGTTTTTATGACTATAGAGAGGACTATTACCATGGTTTCCTGGCGGGCCTTCTGAAAATGCTGGATGGCTATATCCTGAAATCGAACCGGGAAAATGGTCTGGGCAGGAGTGACCTGCTGTTATTGTCGGCTCCCTATGACGGAACTGCGTTCATTATCGAATTGAAAGTGGCAGATACTTTTGCACAGCTGGATAGCAGTGCAAGAGAGGCTTTGGAGCAGATAAAGCGGAAGCAGTACGATGCGGAACTGAAGCTGGAGGGATTTCATACCTTTACGTACTATGGGATTGCTTTTTTTAAGAAGCTTTGCCGGGTATTGACGGAATCATAAGAATTATGGTTTGGGTGTCATTTTTCCCTCGTTCTTTTGGCAATCCCAGCCTTGTTTCCGGCCTGTAAATATGATACAATTTTTTCGGATTAAAAGGTTATAATTCAGGCATGAGGCAAAGAGCATGGCTGAATGAAACATAAAAAGCGATAACGGAAAGGAACGGATATCATGATTAACAAGCTGGTGGAGAAAATAAAGAAAACCAATGCCCCTATTGTAGTGGGACTGGACCCGATGATGAAATACATTCCGGAGCATATTCTGAAACAGGCCTTTGATGCTTACGGCGAAACGCTGAAAGGGGCCGGAGAGGCGCTCTGGCAGTATAATAAGGGGATCGTGGATGCGGTATACGATCTGATTCCTGCGGTGAAGCCTCAGATTGCCATGTATGAGCAGTTTGGAATTGAAGGAATGATCGCTTACCAGAAAACAGTGGATTACTGTAAGGAAAAGGGACTTGTTGTAATCGGCGACATCAAACGGGGTGATATCGGTTCCACTTCCGAAGCCTATGCGGTGGGACATCTGGGCAGGGCGCAGGTGGGGAGCCACAGCTTTGAAGGGTTTGGCGAGGATTTTGCAACGGTTAACCCTTATCTTGGTTCCGACGGGGTAAAGCCTTTTATAGATGTCTGCAAAAAAGAGAAAAAAGGGATTTTCGTTCTGGTGAAAACCTCCAACCCCAGCAGCGGGGAATTCCAGGACAGGCTGGTGGACGGAAGGCCGCTTTATGAGCTGGTAGGAGAAAAAGTAGCTCAGTGGGGCGAGGAAGCCATGGGAGAGGATTACAGCTATGTAGGAGCCGTGGCAGGGGCGACCTATCCGGAAATGGGTGCCGTCCTCAGGAAAATCATGCCCAAGTCCTACATTCTGGTGCCCGGTTATGGCGCGCAGGGAGGAAAGGGCGCGGATCTGCTTCCTTTCTTCAATGAAGACGGTCTGGGTGCAATCGTTAATTCCTCCAGAGGGATCATCGCCGCTTATCAGCAGGAAAAATATGCCCATTTCACAGAAGCCAACTACGCGGATGCTTCCAGGCAGGCCGTGCTTGATATGATTGAGGATATCGGTACCGCGCTGGGAACCATATAATAACGGGTGCAGATAAAAATTCTGAGTGGGCGGCTCCGTCTGCCCGGGATCCCCTTCCGTTTCCTCCAGACGGCCTGCGGCTTGGTAAGGATTCCTGTAAGGGCCGTATAAACACGCCGGTCCTTAGGTTGCGTACTTTGCAACCTTAGTACCGCTGCGTGTTTGTCCGAGCGAAAGCGCGCCCTGTAAGGAACCTTACCAAGCCGCAGGCCGTCTGGAGGAAACGGAAGGGGATCCCGGGCAGACGGAGCCGCCCACTCAGAATTTTATCTGCACCCTAAACCCATTGATTGATAATGGGGGAAAGATGTGGTAGAATTAGGAAAATAAGCCCCCAACAAAAGGAGAATGTGGATGATGGAAACATATAAATCAGAATTTATCGATTTTATGATTGAAAGTGATGTTCTGAAATTCGGTGATTTTACGCTGAAGAGCGGAAGAAAATCTCCTTTTTTCATGAATGCCGGTGCTTATGTGACCGGTACGCAGCTGCGTAAGCTGGGAGAATATTACGCAAAGGCCATCCATGATAATTATGGCCTTGATTTTGATATTCTTTTCGGGCCTGCCTATAAAGGAATTCCCCTGTCTGTAGCTACAACGATGGCTATCAGCGAGCTGTATGGGAAGGATATTAAATATTGTTCCAACCGTAAGGAAGTGAAGGATCACGGTGATACGGGAATCCTTCTGGGAAGCAAAATAAAGGACGGAGATCGGGTGGTCATTATTGAGGATGTTACCACCTCAGGCAAATCCATTGAAGAGACATTCCCTATTATCAAGGCTCAGGCTGACGTTGAGATAAAAGGGCTGATGGTTTCCTTAAACCGCTGCGAAAGAGGAAAAGGAGAGAAAAGCGCCCTCCAGGAGATTCAGGAGCTGTATGGTTTCCCCGCCAATGCCATCGTAAGCATGGAAGAGGTGGTGGAATATCTGTATAACAGAAATCATGATGGAAAGATTATTATTGACGATGCCATGAAAGCGTCAATTGATGCATATTATGCGCAGTATGGAGTGAAATAGGAGGATATCTATGGATGAAAAAATTTACAGGACAATGAAAGGAACCGGAGTTACGAACATTGTCCTGGGGATTGTAACTATGGTAACGGGAATTGTCGGCGGTGTTCTGTTAATTATAAGCGGAGCAAAGCTGCTGGCCGGAAAGTCCAGGATTATGTTTTGATTTTCAAAGGTGCCTTCCGGGGTACGGTGCTTACAGCCGGATACAATCGGCTGGCAGCGTGCCCGCGGAGGCACTTTTTGATAGTATGACAGTATGGAAAATCGGATGCAGGCGGAGGAATGAAATGGGCCGTAAATATATTTTTACCAATAAAAAGGAATCCAGGAAAGGAATTATGTCCACAGTATTAGGGGCGGTTTCCCTGTTTTCCCTGTTTCTGGCCGTGTACGGGACCTTTCAGAATCAGGGAGAGGCTCTGGTGAAGTACGGCATGGGCGTTTTGTTCGCCCTCCTTTTTGCCCTGACAGGAATTGTTTTGGGTATTATGTCCAAAATGGAAGAAGATAAATTTTATTTATTCTCTTACTTGGGAATTCTGTTAAATGTACTGGCAATTGCCGGGGTTGGTTTTATTTTATATGCAGGAGTGTATGGATTATGAGTGAAAAGAAAGATATCAGCATGGAAACAAAGGAAGAAGGCCTGCAGGAACAGATTCTTGCGGAACGATTTTTCCTGTGCAGGGAACGGATTTCCCAGATTGGGGAGGAGGAGCTTGCGGAGGAGGCCTTCAGGGATTATTTTGTAAAAACGGCAAAGCAGATAGAACTGTTCGTACAGGAGTATTTTAATGTGGCCGAGGGACTGCTTAAGGAAGCCGGTATCGGGGAACTGCAGGAAAACAACCGCAGGCTTTATTCGGATGTCCTTCCTGAAAATTATGGAAAAAGCTATGCGAACCCTGCTTTTGCAGCGGCGGCGCTGGGAAAGGAATTCGGACAGGTTCTGTCCTTTCTGGCGGCAGAGCAAAGAAGCCTTATCGCCTTTGCCTATGAACAGGATATGGAATCCATGGTAATACGTATGGAGCTTTTTCTTGAGGTATATCATGCCTTTGTTTTTGCGGGAGAAGAGAGAAAGGCTTTACCGGAATATGAGGAAATCAGGGACATGATCTACTGGTTCGCCAGTGACTATTCCGAAACCATGCTGGAAAAAAGCATGCGCTCCACCTTTGACTGGAAAGAAGATTTTGCCCTTAAAATAATCATGGAAAGTGATTTGACGGACCTGCGCTATCTGTACCGGTTCGGCGAATATATAACAGAAAATGAGCTGCGCATGGCGGGCTATCTGAATGCTCTTCCCGAAGAAAAAATCGCCTTGATGGCAGATACCTATACGGAAGGCTACCGCATCGGGTTTGAAGTGACCGGCAAGGATATTCATAAGAAGAAATCCGTGAATATCCGCTATTTCCTGGGATTTGAGAGAGTGGTTAAAAAAGCGGTGGAAAACTTCCGTAAAATGGGCCTGGAATCCGTCATTTACAGGGCGCCGGCCAGCTTTCTTGAGGGCCGCAAGCTGAATAAGAACGGTTTCTACGGTTCAGCTGCCAACAAGCAGTTTGATTATGATCATGAATACGATCAGGCATTGTTCTATGATAAGAAATATGTGCATCACCGTCTGGAAAATTACAGGAATGCTCTGGAAAGTGTGAAGGAGCTGGCGGCTGTGCACGGCGGCCCCGCGGTGATTGAGGAATTCGGGGAAATCCCCTTTGAGCCGGTGAGCAAGGAAGAAAACCTGCGTCTGAATGAGGAGCAGCAGAAGCTTGCGGTGGAATTCCAGTCGGCGGCAGGCGCTTTGATGAACGAGTATGTAAAAGGGGATGAGAGAAGCTTTACCATCATCGCGTTTCCTGTGCCGGAGATAGGGGAGAACTTTGAAACCATTTTTGACGGAGTACTCCGTATCAATACGCTGGATTATAAGCTTTATCAGGGAATCCAGCAGAAGATAATCGATACCCTCGACAAGGCGGAATATGTGCATATCAAAGGCTGCGGCGCCAACAAAACAGATCTGCGGGTAGCGCTTCATAAGCTGGAAAACCCGGCGGAGGAAACCAATTTTGAAAACTGTGTGGCCGATGTGAATATCCCCGTGGGAGAGGTGTTCACTTCTCCGGTACTGAAGGGGACAGACGGAATACTGCATGTGACCAGGGTTTATCTGAACGGGCTGAAATACCTGAACCTGGAAATAGAATTCAAAGACGGTATGATTGCGGATTACAGCTGCACCAATTTTGAAACGCCGGAAGAAAATAAGAAATTTATCCGTGAAAATGTGCTTCACCACCATGATACGCTGCCTATCGGAGAATTTGCCGTGGGCACGAATACCACCGCTTATGTATTTGCACAAAAGTACGATATCGGAGATAAGCTGCCCATATTGATTGCGGAAAAAATGGGGCCTCATTTTGCGGTGGGAGATACCTGCTATTCCCATGAAGAGGATCTGGTTACCTGCAATCCTGACGGAAAACGGCTGATAGCCAAGGATAATGAAGTATCCGCCGGACGTCGTGAGAATATGGCGGCTGCATATTTTAACTGCCATACGGATATTACGATACCTTATGATGAGCTGGGAGAACTGACTGCCGTGGACGGCGGCGGAAGGGAATATCAGATAATCCGGAACGGAAGATTTGTGCTGGAGGGCTGTGAAGAGCTGAACCGCGCTTTTGAGGAAGAGTAAGGAAGCGGATAAATTGGATACAGATTAAACAAAAGCATCACGGCGGTCTGCTTCCCGCCGTGATGCTTTCTGTTTTACTGTTTTTCCAGATTTATGGAGCCGCTGCCGGCGCTTACCGTAACAGGGTGATAAGGGCCGTTTCCATAACGGGCGGAAGTCCCGGAGTCTGCCTTTTTATAATCAGGAATGGAGAAGAAGGTATTGATGCTTCCGCTTCCGACAGAAGCAATGGTCAAGTCTATTCCCGTATTTTCCGGAATGGCGGCATGGATGCTTCCGCTTCCGGTTTCCATGGTCAGCGCTCCGGTAAGGGCCAGAGAACGGGTCCGGATGCTGCCGCTTCCGCTGGTGAGGCTGCCGGTACCGGCAAGGGACTGTATTTCCATTCTGCCGCTGCCCGTGGAAACGGTATATTCTTTTGCAGTAATCTGTCCGCCTGATACGGGGCCGGATACGGTGGTCAGCTTCAGAGAGCCGGATATATCCAGAAGCCCCAGATTGAGATTCCCGCTCATGTTTTCAATACTGCATTGACCAGCGGTAATATTTCCGACAGTCAGTTTACCGGATGCGTTGGTAAGAGAGCCGGCCTTCAGGGATGTGATGATTCCGGTGGTAAGCTTGCCGCTGGCGTTGTCCAGCACACATTGTTCCCCGGAAAGGCTGCCGGCGCTTGTGGAGCCGGAGTGATTGGTAAGGGCCAGCTGACCGTCCGCGCCGACATCCCCGAGAACCATTTTCCCTGAGGCGGTTTCGAAGGAAGCGGAAGCTGCCTGCAGGTTTGTGGTGCTCTGCAGACTGCCGCTGCCGATTTGTACCTGCAGATTTCCTGCAAAGCCGGCGGGCAGGTATATATAAACTTTAGGCTGCCATTTATCCGAGGACAGCTTGCTCCAGGCTTTGTTCATCTTGCCGGACTCCAGAGAAACACTTCCTGATGTCTGCCTGAGGGATGCGATTTCATCCTTCGCATAGGTGATGCGATTATTTCCGTAAAACAGCATTGTAACAGTATTATCCGCAGCTGGATAAAGGGTCACGTCTTCAAAAGAAAGAAGAAGCTTCAGATTCCGGACAGAATCCAGGAAAGCAGTCTCTGTCTTCAGAAGGGTAAAGCCGTCAGGGGCCTCTGCATCGGTATAGGAAGCAGTATTTTTCGAAGAAGACGGCGTATTAACAGCAGCGGACAGTTCTGTGAGAGAACCAGGCCCTGAGGTTTGTGACTGTTTGGAAAGAGAGGCAGGAACAGCATTCCCCGCCGGGGAGGAATCGGCAGGAGCGGCACAGGCCCCCAGATAAAAGGCGCCGAAGCAGATTCCTGTGGTAAGCAGAGGCGTGATAACTTTAATAAAAGTGCTTTTTTTCTTATTCATTTTGATCATGACCAACCTTTCTTTGATAAATGCAGCATTTTCGCACAGGGAGACGGAAGCGGCGGGAGTGCGGGAAAAGATACCCGATTCCAGGGCATCCAGCAGAGTGGTGCCATAAGCCTTCCGTTCCTGAAACGTCATATCCTTAACCACAGCTTCGTCACAGGAGAGCTCGCAGCAGCACTCCACCTGACGACGCAGAAGATAGGCAAAAGGATTAAAAAAGTGAACACATTCCACCAGCTGAAACAGCCATTTAAACCATATATCCTTCCTTTTATAATGAATCAGCTCATGCCGGAAAATAAAAGAAAGATTTTTCGGATGCTGCAGGACACTGACAGGAAGAACAATAGCAGGCTTCAGAAGGCCCGTAAGCATAGGAGACATAGCTTCCGTGCTGCCCAGCAGCTGCGGAGGCCGTCGAATGGACAGCCTGCTGCAGGCCTTTTCATAACAGGCATTTATTTCCGCCGAATCAACAGGAAAGGCTCCCCTGCGGATACGCTCCGGAAAAATACGGGAGGCCAGGACTGCCCGAAGAAAAAGAAAGATCGCCCCGATAAGCCATACAAAAAACAGAATTGCCGGCACGGCACCCGCGAGATGCCCGGAAAGGAAAGAGAGAACTCCATTTACTGGCCGGACATCTTCCGGGCTGCCTGCATGAACCCCCTCCTGCTCTTGTATATCATTCATCTCCCGGGAAGAGTTATCCTGCAGGTCAGCGTTTTCGATCCCGCCGTCCTCCATGTCGGAATTATCAGACATCAAAGTACTCTGCGAACCGATGTCCCCGGACGCCACCGATTCCTGCCGCACCGCTCCCAGACTGCCCGGAAAACGGTTAAGAAGCCCCTGCTCCGGCGTGAAAGGCAGGAGCATCCGAAGAGCCACAATAATCCAGATATAATACATCCACGCCCCGGAAAGCCTCCTGCCCAGGACAGGACGGAGCCCCCAAAGCAAAAGCACCAGAATACTTCCGGATACAGACATGGAAAGAAGCAGTATCAGAAAATCAGCCATCCGTCTCATCCTCCCAGAACTGCCGGAGCGAATGGATATCCTCCCGGCTTATTTTATTATTTTCCACCAACATAGACACCAGCTGCCGCGAATCCCCCGAAAACAATCTGTCAATAAGACGCTCCGTCTGCTCCAGCGTATACTCCTCCTCAGAAAGAGCCGCAGAATAATAAGAAACAGCCTTCTTCTCCCGCAGAAGAGCCCCCTTTTTCACCAGCTTGCTGAGCATCGTATAAATCGTCGTATCCTCCCACCCGCACCGCTTCTTCAAAATCCCCACAATATCACTGCTGGCCACAGCCTCCTGCCTCTCCCATACAATCTTCATAATCTCCAGTTCCGCTTCACTGATCTTATTTTTATTATTCATATAATCTCCCATTCACTCTATCACTATAGAGTACATTTCTACTCTATCACTATAGAGCACACAAGTCAAGCCCCCAAATCTCCGCTCTCTTGTTACTGTTCACTCCGTGACCAGTAACCTGCATAAATCCATTTCAAATCGCCTGCGGCGATAGGATTTATGCACTCTTGAACCACTTTCTCACGTACTGTGCAGTAAATGCACAGTACTGAGTGAACAGTAACTCCCTCTTCCCTGTTTTTCCCTTCCTCCCCCCCTTTACGCTACACCGTTCTCTTAGACACATCGAGAGGTGGATAAGAGACAGATAGAGAGGACTATTACCATGGTTTCCTGGCGGGCCTTCTGAAAATGCTGGATGGCTATATCCTGAAATCGAACCGGGAAAATGGTCTGGGCAGGAGTGACCTGCTGTTATTGTCGGCTCCCTATGA
>NZ_MPDJ01000012.1 GCF_001881565.1 Eisenbergiella tayi | reverse complement strand
TCCAAACATTTCTTACTGTTTTTGGGTGTCTTAAAGGTCTTCTCTCGAAGCTTTAAAACTTGTTCTCTGAATTTTCTTTTTTAGAATTTTCAGGGTTGCATTACTGTTTATTTGTCAAGGTTCTGTGTGCTGCTTTCTCAGCCGCAACAGTTGATATCTTATCACATGTTGTTCTGCCAGTCAAGCACTTTTTTTAACTTTTTATTTATGTATGTTACCGGTTTGACCGGCAGCAAAAATGATTCTATCATCCCGGTTCGACTTTGTCAATCATATTTTTACATTTTTTTACAAAAGATTTTACAATGGCTTCTGCAATAACAGAAACCGCCTGAAAACAAGCGGTTTCTTTACACTTCTGTTATTTACTTATCACTGATAAAAACTTACTCTTCTCCCACCTTCTCCATCTCAAACCAGAATTCCACACCATTCTCGTAATTCACAACTCCGTATTTCTGGTTCATGGATTCCATGATCGCTTTTACAATGGAAAGGCCGACACCGCTGCCTCCATATTCTCTCGTTCTCGCTTTATCCACTTTATAAAATTTCTCCCACAAATGAGGAAGCGATTCTTCCGGTATGGGTATCCCGGAATTGAAAACAGATATCCTTACTTTTTTTCCTTCCTGGCTCAGCTTAATATCCACTACCCTTTCTCCGTCCAAATGGTTTAATGCGTTGGTGAAGTAGTTCATAAAGACTTCTTCCGTCTTAAATTCATCACCCCAGACATAAACCGGCTCCTCCTTTTCGAAACGGACTGCCGCCTCATTCTGTTTAATGAGAATATCCGCCGACTGAATATAATTCCTGATAAGGGTAACAATATCGAACCGCTCCATCGATACCACATCATTTCCGAATTCCAACTGATTCAATGTTAGAAGCTTCTTTACCATATTATTCATTTTGCCGGATTCATCTATGATAACATCACAGTAAAAATTCCTGCTCTCTTCATCATCGTCATTAATTCCTTCCTTCAGGCCTTCCGCATATCCCTGGATCAGCGCAATGGGAGTTTTCAGTTCGTGAGAAACGTTGGAAAGAAATTCCTTACGCATCTCGTCCACTTCATTTTTCTTCTCGATATCCTTCTGCAATACATTATTCGCAGTTTTCAATTCAGATATGGTCGCTTCCAGGGTATCCGCAAGCTGGTTGATATGGTTTCCCAGTATGGCAGTTTCATTAAAACTCTTTCCTTGGTATCTCGCATCAAAATCCAGATGGGTCATACGTTCGGAAATGCGGGCAAGCTCCAGAATAGGATCCGTTACCTTTTTGGTGACAATCCATATTATGATACCGCTGGCGATTGTCGCCGCTATCCCTACATATGCAAGAAAACGGTTGGCAATATCAACGCTGTCCCGGATGCCTTCCAGCGCTGTCCTTATAAAAAACAGATTCCCGTTATCCAGGAATCCCCACATATCCAGATAATCCATGCTGACCCGGTTGCTTGTCACCAGCTGTACTATATAGAAAGGACTTTCATTACGCACCAGAGTCTTATTAGCAATTGTATTTTCACCGTACTTCTGTCCCTGATTCTTGCCGGGCCGGTCCGATACGCTGCCGCCGCCACTGTCCATACTGTCAAAAAGAACATGATTCCACAATTCAATTTTCAGAATGGAAGGATCCCCTCCGCTTACACGTATGGTTTCGGAGTCTTCATCCAGAACAAGAATGGATATATTGTATCTGGCGCTGAGCTGCTGAAGATGGATATCAAAATCATCCGAGTTAATGCTTCCCTTCTGGGCTGCAGCGTTCATCTGTTTGTAAGCATCCATAACCACGGTCTGTTTGTTATGAAAATAATATTTTTCCAGGAAGGTATTATTAATAAACCAGCACAATAAAATTGTGCCGGCCATTAATCCGATAAATATACAGGCAAATTGCTTTCTGATCGAATATCTCATGCTTCATCAACCTCGAATTTATAGCCCATGCCCCAGATAGTCTTTATCATATCTCCTTTGACTCCCAGTTTGCTGCGCAGCTTTTTCACATGAGTATCTATGGTTCTGGCATCACCGAAATAATCATAATTCCATACATTGTTCAGAATCTTCTCTCTGGAAAGGGCGATTCCCTTGTTTTCCATAAAGTAGGTCAACAGTTCAAATTCCTTATAGCTCAATTCCACATTCTGGCCGTCAATAGTAACCATATGAGCCGCCTGATCCAGATGAATGCCGCCGGCCTCCATCACGTCACCGCTGGCAGCCTTTCCCGCTCTTCTCAGAATAGCCTCGACGCGGGCCACCAGGATTTTGGGGCTGAAGGGCTTGGAAATATATTCGTCCACGCCTAAATCGAACCCCTGCAGCTCATCCTTTTCATCCCCCTTTGCCGTCAGCATAATAATGGGGACCTTGGAATAATTACGGATTTCCCTGCATACCTGCCATCCGTCCATTTTAGGCATCATCACATCCAGTATAATCAATGCAATATCATTCTGTTCAAAGAAAATATCAAGCGCTTCACTGCCGTCTCCGGCTTCCAGCACTTCATAATTATTTTTCTGGAGAAAATCTTTCACCAGCTTGCGCATTCTGCTTTCATCATCCACAACAAGAATTTTTGTCCGTTCCATAACAACCTCGATTCTGCCGGCAGGAACCGGCGATTTCCTATGATTCAAAGTCATTCATCCGCTTTACTTACAGTGTAACAGATATTTATGAAAAACATGTGAACTTTTCGGCCTTTTTCCGCCTTTTCCATGTAGTTGCCTGCCGGAACGGATCTTCCTTATTCCACCTTTTCCAGCTGACGCCCTTCTTTAAAAAGCTTTTCCGTCCTTTCCATCACCTTATAATAAGCAATGATCAGGAACACATCGGCCATTACCCAGGCCAGAGGACTTGCAAAGCCCACAGCCGCAAACCCGAAAACAGGAACCAGAATGAATCCGGCCAAAGCTCTCGCTATCATTTCACTGACTCCGGATAAAATAGCAAGCATGCTGTAGCCCATTCCCTGGATTAAAAACCGGATATTGTTCACCAGCGACAGCGGGAAATAAAAAATAGAATTGCAGAGCAGGAAAAGCTTGACATTCGATAAAATCGCTTCTTCCGAACCGTCCACAAACAGCAGTGCCAGCTTTCCGCCTGCCAGCGCGATGATACAGAAGGACACCACCGCATAAACTGCTCCTATCATATTTGCAGAGCGGATTCCCTGTCTGATGCGATCCGTCCTGCCCGCGCCCATATTCTGTCCTGCAAAAGTAGCCATCGTGGCACCGAGCGAATCAAAAGGACATGCAAAAAATCCGCCGATCCTGCTGGCAGCCGTCATGGAGGCTACGGCAATGGAGCCCAGGGAGTTTACCGCACTCTGTAGGATAACGCTTCCTATTGCAGTGACGGAATACTGCAGCCCCATGGGAATTCCCATGCTGCACAGATTCTTCACATACTGGGATTCCAGTTTCCATTCGTCTTTCCTGATATGTAAAATATCGAATTTTTTCCTCATATACAGCAGGCAGCTGACACCTGATACCGCCTGGGAGACCACGGTTGCAACCGCCGCTCCGGCCACTCCCATATGCAGGACTATGATGCAGAATAGATCCAGGAAGATATTCAGAAAAGCGGAAAGGATCAGAAAATACAGGGGCGTTTTGCTGTCTCCCATGGCCCGGAGGATACCGGAAACCATATTATACAGAATGGTGGCAGGAATACCGGCAAAAATAATCACAATATAGGTATATGCTCCCGTAAATATATCATCCGGCGTCCGCATCAGCCGGAGAATAGGTTTGCAGAGTATTATCGTCGCTATTGTCATAATCACCGCAAAAAGCAGGGCCAGCCAGGTACTGTTAGCCACATACTTTCTCAGTGTTTTATCATTTTTGGCGCCGAAGCTCTGGGCAACAGGAATGGCGAATCCATTGCAGATGCCCATACAGAAACCGATTATCAGGAAATTAATGGAGCCTGTGCTCCCCACTGCCGCGAGTGAATTCACTCCCAGAACCTTTCCCACAATTACAGTATCCACCAGATTATAAAACTGCTGAAACAGATTTCCCAATAAAAGAGGCACTGCAAACCCCAGTATCAATTTTATCGGTTTTCCATTGGTCATATCCTTTGTCATGTTCAATCCCCGCTTTTCACATATTTCTATATGTGGTATAACATATCGGAATACAGATTACAAACATTTTTTACATAAAATTAGCCGGGACTTTATATCCCGGCCTGTTTTTCAGCATTCTCTGTTTTTAAGTCTGTCCATGACATTGACTGCAAAAGCCGCCGCATTCTTTAAATCCTCCGCATCGGGATGCAGCAGCGCCTCGTCAAAATTACGGAGCATCGCCTTTACTTTTGCTTCTTCCATTCCGCTGTTTTCCATCATTTCATATTTTTGACGGACCTGCATGGGCATTTTCCCCTGGCACATGTATGCCCCGAGATATCTGCAGTCCTCCGGGAGCCAGACCTTTACCTTTTGTTCTATACTTTTGTAGTATTCTTCATTTGTCCCCATTCCGCAGGTGCCGAATAATGCCACATTTTTTCCTTCCAGCTCAGACAGCAGATCCACCACCCGCATATCGCAGGTTCCTTTATCCGTCCAGAAACCGACAAAATAGGTCTCCGCATCTTTTCCACTATATTCGTCTATAGACTGCATATCCTTGGAGTCACCGGGGATTGCCGCAAATATACTGGAAGCTATTTTTTTGGTGTTGCCCGTATGGCTTGAATAAATAACCATTACTTCCATTTTACGTACTCCTTTCTTTTTTCCATCCGCTTGCGCGTTAAAAACGTCCTATTGGAATACCGCCTCCACAGCATAATCCTCCGCCCCCGCAGCACATGTTACAGATGAGATTGGCAATACACAGCTTCAGGCACCAGTTGCTGCCGTCCATCGCAGGCATTCCGTATGGAGACTGCTGGGTCTGATACCAGCTTCCGCCGGATTCCATCTGCTGCTGCCACACTCTGTACTGCTGATTCCCGGGTTCCATAGCCGCCGCCTTCTTCGCATGGTCAAGCGCAATCACGTTATTGCCCAGCCCGGAATTCGCTATGGAACTGTAATAATACCATTGGGCCGTTCTGTCACTGATTCCGGAAAGCACATTGAGAGCCTCCCGGAAATGTCTGCTTTGAATATAATTATAAGCGGCTTTCATATGAACCGTATATTCATCACCGCCGTCATTGCTCTGCGCCCTTCGGTAGCTCTGCCCGCCAAAGCCAAAACTGCCGAACAAATCCTCAAAATCACCGAAGCCTCCAAAGTCCTGATAGCCTCCTCCGGAGCTTCCGGAGGAAGAACTGCTCCCGTAGCTGCTCGTTCCTCTCTGCCTTTCATCCATGATTCTTTGATAAGCCTGCTGGATTTCCTTGAACTTTTCCTCTGCCTGCTCCTTATTCGGATTATTCACATTGGCATCCGGATGATATTTTCTGCTTAATGCTCGATATGCTTTCTTTATTTCTTCATCTGATGCATCCCTGGACACACCAAGTACCTGATATGGATCACGCATTTTCCTGCTGTTCCTTTCTTTTGCCCTTTACCATCTCATACCGGCACCAAACACCGGAATAAAGGATGTTCCGCAGAATATCAACATTCTGAAGGACAGGGAGTTTTTCAAAAGCTCTGGAGCATTCTGCCATCATCATCCGCAAAATATGGTAGACCTCATCGTCAAAACCATTTTCACCGCACATGGAAAGAAAAGGGTTAAAATTCCCCTTCTTCCGATCCTTTTCGATATCTTCATAGGCATCCATCAGATAAATAAATTTCCCCAGGAAAAATCCCATTTTCCGAAGTTCTTCTTCCCATTCGTCATTTTTGAGTGCAAAAATCTCCGCCATTATATTACCAAAGCATCCCGCTACAATGTCAAGATTTTTTTCATTTTTCTTTTCACACTCATGGAGAAGCTGCATCTGTCCGGAAATCTCCTCCGCCTTTTTGGGATAACGCGCCGCCGCTTCGCCAAAGGCTCTTTTCAGAATTCCCGCATAGCCTCTTTTCCAGACCTTTTTCTCGTCTTCCCAGTCATCCATGCACTGATAATAAGTCATCAATATGTTTATATCAGCGGCATACTCCGTAAACGTATTTGCTCTTGTCGGATGACGGTCAAAAGGATGGGCAATACACTTACAGCCGTCCACCTTATCCTCTACTTCATACAGACCCTTCAGCAGTAAAATCAGGAAGGTCATATCATAGGTTACTGTGATCTGGCCTTTCACCCCGTACCGTTTCTTAAGCTCCTGACAGAATCCGCAGTAATAGGACTGGTAAACTTCAAAATCTTTGAACTTCATTTCCTGTTTATTCACAATTACATAACCGAACATGCTTTTCTCCCGTCAGCTCTTCTTAATAAATTCCGTATGGCACTTCGGGCATCGGATCGCTATTTTTCCTTTTCCCCTGGGAACTCTGATTTTCTGTTTGCATCCGGGACATTTGTATATATGATGCGTTTTCCGATCTTTCATATCCCTTTGAAAGGAGGCCCATTTTCTCCGGATACCGGCTGTCATCTGCAGGTATTTCTGATTTTCGGCATATCTTTTGGTGATACTTTTGGAAAACATGCGGAAATAACAATAGACCAGAAGCAGCAGAATTAAAAATGACCATACCATGCTTCTTGTAAAAAGGGAAAGAATCATACAGACCAGCGCCACTCCCATAAGAAATTTGGTAAACTGGTCCACTCCATATCGTCCCTGCATAAAACGTATCAGCTTTTCTTTCATTCTCTCTCCTATCCGCGCACCTATACACGCGCCCGGGACTGAATCAGGCCCGGGCAGTATGATGTTTATGTCCTTTATTTTACCTCTGTCACCGGAAATTGCAATTAACTGGCTGAAAACTTACTATTAAAAAAGTATAAACCTTTCCCATATGACCATACTAAAAATATTCCATCTGTGCAGTTTTGTGCCGCTCAGATGTACCTCAAACACAGTTCATTGATAAAGGAGTGAAAAAAATGTCCAAGGATTTTAGAAACAGCGAAACGAAAGATAATCTGATGAGGGCTTTCGCAGGGGAAAGCCAGGCCAGGAACCGCTATACCTTTGCGGCCTCACAGGCACGTAAAGACGGCCTCCATGTCATTGAAGCAGTTTTTACCTTTACCGCAAATCAGGAAAAAGAACATGCGGAGATCTTTTACAATCATTTGAAAGAACTCAGCGGTGAAACAATCGTGGTGGACGGAGGCTACCCGGTTGATATTTATCCTGATGTAAAACAATTGCTGCTGTCCGCCCAGCATAATGAATATGAGGAATATGATCCCATTTACAAAGTGTTCGGTGACAAAGCCAAAGAAGAAGGTTTTGATAAGGTGGCTGCTTCCTTCCATATGATTTCCGCCATAGAAAAAACTCATGGTGATCGTTTTGGTAAATTCGCCCAGCTTATGGAGCAGAACAAGCTCTTCATTTCGGATGTGGAAACCGGATGGATCTGCCTCAACTGCGGGTATGTCTATACCGGCACCAACGCACCCGAAAAATGTCCTGTTTGTGATCATGACAAAGGATATTTTATCCGTCTGTCCATGTCTCCTTTTTCAGAGTAAAATAATTGCCGGAAAGAACGAGCTCTTTTTCTTTCCGGCATTTTGACCCATTATCTTAATATAGTAAACCGAAATACATATTTTCCTGCTTTCCTTCCCGGACAATCTGTTATATGATAGATTTTCAGGAGGATTTACAACATGAAAAAACAACATAAAAGACCTGATAAGTTCAGGAAAAGCAGGCTCCACCCCCAATTGCCCCTCCGTGCTGTCCTGTCTTTTTTCCTGTGCGCCTTTCTTCTTTCGGCTTCCGGATGCACAGGGATACAGCCTTCCGGTTCAGGATCCGTTTCTTCCGGGGATGAAGGAAATACACTCCAGGATATTTCCGGTACCGTAAAGGTTCATTTTATTGATGTGGGGCAGGGCGATTCCATTCTCATCCAATCCGGGAAGGAATGTATGCTTGTGGATGCCGGCACTAATGAAACCGGAGCGGAAGTCGTCCGGTATCTTAAGTCCCTTGGAATCAGCCGTCTTGCTTATTTGATAGGAACTCATCCCCACGAAGATCATATCGGAGGCTTGGATGATGTGATCCATTCCTTTGATATCGGCACAGTTATCATGCCCGATGTCTCTCATACCACGCGGACCTATGAGGATGTGCTGGATGCCCTGATTGATAAGGATCTGAAGGTAACGAAGCCTGTTCCCGGAACCGTATATCAGCTGGGAGAAGCGTCCTTTACCATATTATCTCCCACAGAAGAGGTCGAACAGCAGGCTGCAGCTGCCGGCGATTTGAATAATCTTTCCGTGGGGCTCCGCCTTACCTTCGGAGCCAATGCCTTTGTTATGTGCGGCGACGCGGAAACGCTTTCTGAAGAGGCTATTGTGGAAAGCGGGCTGATTCTGAAGGCTGATGTCCTTAAGCTTGGACATCATGGCAGCTCCACTTCAACCTGCGATTCTTTTCTGCAGGCAGTGTCTCCGTCCATAGCGGTGGTCTCCTGCGGGAAAGACAACAGTTATGGCCATCCGCATCGGGAAACCATGGATAAACTGGCAGCCGAAGGTATAACGGTTTACAGGACGGACGAACAGGGAACCCTGACAGCCACTTCCGACGGTTCCGTAATAACGTGGAATACCGGATCCGGCGCTTCCGCCGATACCGGAATACTGTCTGATGAATCAGCTTCTGAAGAAAAAACAATCGCCGACAGCAATTCATATGTGTTAAATAAAAACAGTATGAAATTCCATCTTCCCGACTGTTCATCCGTGGAAAAGATGAAGGAATCCAATAAAATTTATTTCGACGGAAGCCGGGATGAAGTCATCGGAATGGGTTATGCGCCGTGCAGTCAGTGCAATCCCTGATACATAGGACGCCATACTGTCCGGGCCATCCATATGTTCCGTAAAAGGCTTACGCCGATATGGAAGAAAGGAAAATTATGAAATACATTATTGACAGATTTGAAGAAGGCAATGCCGTATGTGAACAGGAAGACCGTACCATGCTTCTTATTTCACGAAGCCAGCTCCCATCTGACGCCAAAGAAGGGGATGTCATTCTGTATACCGACGGTGTCTATCAGGTGGACAAAGAGGCCACTCTGGAACGGAAAAAGAAAATAGAAGAAAAGCGCAGGAAATTATTCGGCTGAATTTTATCTGGCGGTTTATCTCAATCGCAGCTTATCACATCTGTAAATATGCCCTGCCGGGTGTACAGTAAAAACAGGCAGATATCTCGTAAGAGACGGCTGCCTGTTTTTTGTAAAAAGCTTATTCTTCCCCTTCCACCGCAAGCAAAAACAGATCGTTAAACCGTTCCAGCTCATCGTACACGATTCCATGGCCGCTGTTCTCCAGCTGGAACAGTCTGGAACCGGCAATCTCCATATGCTGATATTCCACAAGCTGTGAGGATACCACCACATCCTTTTTTCCGTGAATAATAACGGTAGGTACATTAACTGCCTCCAAATCATTCCGTCCGTCTTCATCTCTCAGGGAAATGGCAGCCTGGACCGTACCGATACCGGACGCCGAAAGAGCGATATCCCCGAACCAGTCTTTTATCTGTTCTGACTGACAGCTTGCAAAAAGCTGTTCATGGCTGAATTCCCAGGCCAGCCTGGGCCGATCCGTACAGGCCTGCCTTATCAATCCGTTCACGTATTCCCTTGTGAGCCCATATGGAAATCCTTCCCTCCGTGTCCAGCAGGGCGCTGCCGCCGCAAGCAGTATCAGACGCTCCACCCCGTAACATTGATATTTTCTCATATACCTGAGCACTACAGCACCTCCCATGGAAAAGCCCACAAGAACAAACCGGTTCAGCCGGAGGGCACAGATTACACGGTAAATATCATCAGCCATCTGATCGTAGGAATAACCATAGGCCGGCACATCCGAATTTCCAAAACCTCTCAAATCCACAGAAACGACACGATATCCGCAGGATAACAGCATTTCCAGCTGATATTCATACATCAGATGGGACAGAGGCCATCCGTGAACCAGAAAAACTGTCTTCTTCCCTTTCGGATTATAATCATATACAGCGATACTTACATCATCCGATGCTTTTACAAAATACATAATCCACCATTATACCTTTTTGTTATATTATGCATTTTTTTGAAAGAGGAATCATGTACTTCCGGTTATAATGGTTTTTGTCCGCGCTTTGTCTCAGGATATGGAGCAGTCTTTTGGACACGGGTTCGACTCCCGTCTACCGCATAAAAAAGGTACGCAGTATTGCCAGCCGGTAAAGCTGTTCAATATTGCGTACCCATTTTAAAGTGGAGTAGACGGGAGTCGAACCCGTGTCCAAAAGCCCATTCCCTGTACTTCTACTATCATAGTCAATTATTAATCATTCCCTCCGATAACCGGAAATTGACATCCGGTTAACTTCAGTAGCTTCATGTTACGCCCACAGGCTCAAAGCTTTGCCTGTGTCGTTTCCTACAAATTCGATGCCTGGGTCTTAAAGTGTAGGTGCTCTAAGTCAGACAACGCAGCATTAAGCTGCTGCGTAGGCTAAAGTATTGTCTTCAGCGTTTATTTTTAGGTTTGGATTTAACGCATTCCTGCGGATAGCTTCTCCAGCTGCAAGACCCCTGTCGAAACCTTGACTACCCCATATTCAATTGTAAACAGTATCGTTAGTATACACATCTTTGTGTCTGCTGTCAAGAAGCGGAGACTTTAATTAATAAAGATTTTTCACTTTAAATTCTCTCTCCGACTCCCTTCTGGCATCTTTTTTGGCTATATCCTGTCTCTTGTCATATAACTTTTTACCGCGGCAGAGCCCTATTTCCATTTTAGCCTTTCCATCTTTAAAATAAACCTGGAGAGGCATTAAGGTATAACCTTTTTCCGCCACCTTGCCCGTAAGCTTCATGATCTCGGATTTATGCATGAGAAGCTTTCTCACACGAAGCGGATCCTTATTGAATATATTACCCTTTTCATAAGGGCTGATATGCATTCCGTTTATAAATACTTCACCCTTATCGATGGCAATAAAGGCTTCCTTGATGCTGCATTTGCCCATGCGGAGTGATTTTACTTCCGTCCCATGCAGCACAAGACCCGCCTCATACTTTTCATCCACGAAAAAATCATGATATACTTTTTTATTGTTTGCTACCAGCTTCATTGCTTCCTTCGCCATCGTCAATCCCCTCTTCTTCATATGGCAGTATAAAATCTATGGTTCTTGTAAATCTATCTGCAAATTTCACCTTTACCCGGAGCTTTTCCCCTAATTTATAGGTTCTTCCGGTCTGGCTTCCTCTCATCTCACAGGCTGCCTCGTCATAGTAATAATAATCACCCGGCAGCATGGATACATGAACAAGCCCTTCCACGGTATTGGGAAGTTCTACATACAGCCCCCAGGCCGTCACGCCGGAAATAACTCCCTCGTATATTTCACCGATATGCTTTTCCATGAATTCGGTCTTTTTCAGCTTATCCGTCTCCCGTTCCGCTTCATCCGCCCGTCGTTCCATCTGGCTGGACTGTTTTGCCACCTGCGGGAGAATTTGCTCATAGTGGGTTATTCTGCTTTCCACAAGCCGCCCGCGAAGCTGTTCCTTGATTATGCGGTGGATCTGCAAATCGGGATAACGCCTTATGGGAGAGGTAAAGTGACAGTAATACTGGCTTGCCAGTCCGAAATGTCCGGTACACTCAGTACTGTATTTTGCCTGCTTCATACTGCGCAGAGTCAGTCTGCTGATCAATGCCTCTTCCGGTGTTCCTTCTATCTTATTCAACAGCTTCTGAAGCTCCATGGGATGGATTTCTTCCTGTCCGGCTTTCATGGAATAACCGAAATTATGGATGAACAGACTCAGCCGGTGTATCTTTTCCGGATCCGGATTATCATGGACGCGGTAAACAAAAGGCGCCTGCAGCCAGTAAAAATGCTGGGCTACCGTTTCATTGGCAAGAAGCATGAAATCTTCTATCAGCTTTGTAGCTGTATTTCTTTCGTAAGGCCTGATTTCCAGGGGATGTCCCTCTTCGTCCAGAATAATTTTACTTTCAGGGAAATCAAAATCAATAGCTCCCCTCTTCTGTCTTCTTTTTCTGATTATGGAAGACAAACGGGCCATATCCCGGAACATAGGCACCAGTTCCTTATATTCTTCACACTCTTTCGGATCCTGATCCTCAATTATCCTGGCAACGCTGGTATATGTCATTCTCCGGTTCACATGGATTACACTTTCCGCCAGCCGGTAATCTGTCACTTCGCCTTTGGGATTCACCGTCATTAGGCAGCTGAGCGCCAGACGATCCTCGCCCGCATTAAGGGAACAGATACCATTGGATAATGCATGGGGAAGCATGGGTATGACTCTGTCCACAAGATAAACGCTGGTTCCGCGTTTCAGGGCTTCTCTGTCTAATGCGGAATTTTCCTGCACATAATTGGAAACATCCGCAATATGGACTCCCAGGCAATAATTGCCGCCCTCTCTGGTAAGGCTGACCGCATCATCCAGATCCTTGGCATCTTCCCCATCTATTGTAACCATTGTTAAATCCCTTAAATCCAGTCTTCCTTCTCTGTCTGCCTCCGTAACCTCAGGGGCACACCTTTCTGCCTGATTCATCACTTTTTCAGGAAAAGCTTCCGGCAAATCAAAGTTCCTTACAATGGACATAATATCCACGCCGGGATCATTAATATGTCCCAGAATTTCTACCACTTTTCCTTCGGGGCTGCGTCTTTTCGCTCCGCCGTAATCCGTTATTTCAACCACTACCTTGGAACCGCTGACAGCCCCCTTGGAACGCTCCTGGGATACAAAGATGTCTGACGGCAGCTTCGTATTATCCGGAATGACAAAACCGAAGTTCCGGCTCTTCTGGTAGGTTCCCACCACATGAGTAGTCCCTCTTGCAAGGATACGGGCGATCTGCGCTTCCTGCCGCTGTCCGTGACGTTCCGGAAGGATTCGCACTTCCACAGTGTCCAGATGATATGCTCCATTCACCTGATCCTCAGGGATATAAAGGTCCTCTTCCCTGCCTTCAATCTGTACAAAGCCAAAGCCCTTTTGATGGCTGGTAAAAACTCCGGTAAGCAGCTGCTGCTCCGGTTTGGAATACCGTCCTCTTTTATTAATCTGAATCTTGCCCTCTGTAAGAAGCTCCTGCAGAATTCTTTTTAATTCCGGCTTGTCCTCCGGATCCACCTGCATAATACAGGCGAGCTCCTTCTCTCTCATAGGAACATAGCTGGGCTCTTCCATAAGGTCAAGTATCCGCATTTTACGGATTTCTGTTTTATTCTGTGTCATAATTCCTCTGTTTCTCATATCAAATACCCCGCAGCAAGCCGCGGGTTTAAGCAGCAGGCAGCATAACAGCTTCCGGTTCACTGCCAAAAAATAAGCACCCCTGTTTGCATACAAGAGTGCTTTGGTAGTTAAAACTTGGATATGTTCAGGATGGCCGCAATAACAATAAAGGAAACTGCAAGGTACTTGGTAACTCTAACCAGTGTTCCTTCCATGGAACGTCCCTTGTTCTTTCCCCAGTATGTCTCTGCTGCACCGCTGATAGCTCCCAGGCCAGCTGCCTTGCCTTCCTGCATCAGTACCAAAACTGTCAATGCAATACAAATTATAATAAAAAGCACCGTTAATATTATTCTCAAAACTGCCATTTCTACACCTCCTAACACCGAGCACTTGTAAGTTTACCATAGAAAGCAAATATTTACAATACAATTTTTTTAAAAATAAGTGAATAATTTAAAAAATAACCCGTGCGCTACACCAGAGCGCACAGGCTACTTTTATTATACAAATATTATTTTTCTGTTAATAATCCGCAGATTATCTACCAAACTGCATATCATTATTTCCAGAATCGGTTTCCCACATTTCCAGCATATTGATAGGATCGTTGTAGTCTGCCAGCCAGCCTTCACGAGCGAAGTCAAACTGTCCCTGCTTTCTTTCATCAAGGAATACGGACCACTCACGGGTCTCAACAGTTACATTGATACCGATAGCTGCAAGATCCTGCTGAATCGCTTCACCAATCTTAACATTACCTTCAGAATCATTGGTAAGATAAGTCATGCTGATAGGAGTTTCAGCGGAAAGCATACCGCTTTCATCGAACTGATATCCGGCACTTTCAAGAAGAGCCTGAACTTCTTCCATGTTGGCATCTGTCATATCCGTATCATAGTAACCAACCTTGTCTTCCAGAGGATAGGTGTAATCGTCGTCATTCTTTCTGAATTCTCCGCCGTTTCCGTCAGACATTCCTGTAGGAATGAAGGTATTTGCAACTTCCTGCTCTGCCTGTGCAATTGTGTCAACAATGTACTGACGGTCAATTAACAGACACATAGCTTTTCTCATTGCAGCAGCCTGCTCAACAGTCTTGCCTGCAAAAAGATCGCTGTTTACATTGAATCCGCAGTAATAGGTTCCCAGAGTAGGGATCTTGTGGAATTCAGGAGTATCCTTTACAGTAGCCATCATATCTGTAGCAATGGTATCTGCAAACTGCAGGGAACCATCTACAAATGCATTGTAAATTGCTGTATCATCACTGCTCAGCATGAATTCGATCTTGTCAAGAGTAACTCTGTCAGCATCATAATAATTAGGGTTCTTCTCATAGGTCATGGATTCATTGTGCTTCCATCCGGTACAAACCATCGGGCCTGAGGATACGAAACCAGCTTCTGTACACCATGCACCCGGGTTATCAGCATATCCGTCAGCTCCTTCTACGGAAGCCTGAGGAACAGGATAGAATGCAGGGAATGCACACAGGTCAAGGAAGTATGCACAAGGAGCAACCAGGTTAACGCTGAATGTCTTTCCGTCTTCAGAAGCTTCAATATCCAGAGTACCGTCATCCTTGGTAGCGATTACGGTGGTCAGGTACGCATAGTCAGCACCTGTATCAGGATTTGCAAGTCTCTGCCAGCTGTACTCAACATCTTTTGCATTCAGCTCTGTGCCGTCAGACCACTTCAGGCCATCCTTCATTGTAAAGGTATAGCTCAGGCCATCTTCTGTCATTTCATAGCTTTCTGCAAGATCGGGAACAAGCTGTCCGTTCTCATCATACATAAACAGACCGGAAAATGCCAGGATTGCAAGGCATGCACCGTCTACTGTAGAGTTCAGAGCCGGATCCAGTTTGTTGGGTTCAGATGCGATCTGAAGAGCCAGTGTATTGGTCGGAGTTGTTGCATAACCGAAATACTTGAAACCGAAAAGGTTTGCATAAATGCCGTCTACGTCGGTCTTCTGAAGATAAACATCATTGTAATAGTAAAGCGGAATAACTGCCCATGTGCTCATCAGCTCATCTTCTGCTTCATGCATAAGAGCTTCACGCTTTGCAAGATCTGTCTCTGTTCTGATAGCAGCGATTCTTGCATTGTATTCTTCCCATGCGGGTGCTGCTTCGCTGGACGGGCCATGTGCTGCCGAACCTGCGTCTGCAGTTGTTGATTCTTCAGCGCTTGTATCTGCTGAAGATTCTGCTGTGGTTTCTGCCGGAGCTGCCGGTGACTCTGTAGTGTTTCCTTTGGATCCACATCCAGCCAGAGTACTCACAACTAATGAAGCAGCCAGAGCTAATGCCAAGTACTTTTTCTTCATAAATTATTACCTCCCATGAATAAAATAGATACGGTTTCTTATACAATATTCTTCCCTTAATAAGAAGAACAAATTGTATCAAATTAAAAGCTGAGGGATTTCTGCTACTTATTCCAGCAGGCAACCTGATGTCCGTTCCCTCTGTCTTTCAGACTCGGACACTCTTTAGCACACTGCTCCGTAGCGTATTTGCAGCGGGTACGGAATGAACAGCCGCTCGGCATATGCAGCGGACTGGGAACATCCCCCTCCAGAACAATACGATGTCTTTCCCGGGCCATTTTAGGATCCGGATAAGGCACTGCACTGAGAAGAGACTGCGTATAAGGGTGAATCGGATTGTCATTCAATTCATTGGAATCTGCAATCTCAACAATTCTTCCCAGATACATTACAGCAATTCTGTCGGAAATATGATGAACCACCAGCAAGTCGTGGGCGATAAACAGATATGCCACACCCAGCTTATCCTGAAGTTCCTCAAACATATTTATAACCTGTGCCTGAATGGAAACATCCAGGGCACTTACTGCCTCATCACAGACAATAAACTTGGGATCGGTTGCAAGCGCCCTTGCAATACCGATACGCTGCCGCTGTCCGCCGGAAAACTCATGAGCATAACGGGTTGCATGCTCCGCATTCAGGCCTACCAGCTCCATAAGATTTATGATCTTATCACGGCGTTCTCCTTTGGATGAATAGAGCTTATGCACATCCAGAGGTTCTCCGATAATATCCTCAATTGTCATACGGGGATTCAATGAAGAATAAGGATCCTGGAACACCATCTGCATTTCTTTTCTCATATGCCCGATGGTGGATCCATCCACCTTTTCCCCATTGTAAAACACTTCTCCTCCTGTAGGCGTATAAAGCCTCAGCAGGGAACGTCCTACCGTTGTCTTGCCGCAGCCGGATTCTCCCACCATTCCCAGAGTTTCACCGGGCTTGATGGCAAAGGATACACCATCTACAGCCTTCAGCGGAATCGTTTTCATAACACCGACTTTTATAGGAAAATACTGTTTCAGGTCATTGACCTCAACAAGATATTCGCTTTTCTTCGTTTTTGCCTCTTTACTCATGTTTTCCGCCTCCTTGCTTTGCCTCCATCGCTTCTTTCACATTCAGCCAGCAGGATGCGTAATGTCCGTCAGGCATCTGCATTTCCTGAGGAACTTCTTCTATACAGATTTTCATGGCGTTTTCACACCGCGGGCAGAAAGCACAGCCTTTGGGCATATTCAGCAGGTTAATAGGCGTACCCGGAATAGGGATCAGTTTTTCCCCGATTTTGTCTACATTCGGGATCGAACGCAGAAGGCCCTTGGTATATTCATGATGAGGACGGTAGAAAATATCTTCAGCCGTACCTCTTTCACACACACGTCCGCCGTACATAACGATAATTTCATCGCACATATCCGCGATAACACCCAGGTCATGGGTAACTATAATAATAGCCATTCCCAGCTTCTTCTGCAGATCCTGCATCAGTTCCAGAATCTGTGCCTGAATGGTAACATCCAGCGCTGTGGTAGGTTCATCAGCAATCAGTATGTCCGGTTCGCAGGCCAGAGCCATGGCGATCATAACACGCTGACGCATACCGCCTGACAGCTCATAAGGATACTGTTTCACACGTTTTTCCGGTTCATTCACCCCTACCAGAGTGAGCATTTCCACAGCACGTTCTTCAGCTGCCTTTCCCTTCCTGTCCGTGTGAAGCTCAATTGCCTCCTTCAGCTGGTTTCCAACCGTGAATACAGGATTCAGGCTGGTCATGGGATCCTGGAAAATGATGGAACAGCATTTTCCGCGGAATTCTCTCATCTGTTTCTCAGAAAATTTAGTGATATCATCGCCCTTATAAAACACATGGCCGCCTTTAATACCGCCGTTGCTTTCCAGGATACGCATAATGGAATAGGCTGTAACTGATTTACCGGAACCGGATTCTCCTACAATACCCAGGATTTTTCCGCGGTCCAGATCAAAGGAAATACCGTTGACAGCCATTACCTCCCCGTTATCTGTTGAAAAGGAGGTACGAAGTTCTTTTACCGAAAGTATACTATCACTCATTTTATTACCTCCTTAATTTCGGATCAAATGCATCCCTCAGACCATCTCCCAGCAGGTTAAATGCCAGTGTAATCAGACAGATCATAAGAGCCGGAAAGATCAGTTTGTAGGGATAAACATTTATTCCCGCTCTCGCAGCATTTGCAAGGGAACCAAGGGAAGGCATGGGTGCCTGAACGCCCAGACCGATAAAACTCAGGAAACTTTCCGTAAAGATCGCGGACGGTATCTGCAGCGCTGCGGAAATAATGATAACGCTGATACAGTTGGGAAGAATATGCTTGCGGATAATTCTTCCGGACTTCGCACCGCTGATCTTTGCCGCAAGCACATATTCATTCTGCTTGATGGTAAGGATCTGTCCACGTACAAGTCTGGCCATACCTGTCCAGTAAAGAAGGCCGAATACGATAAACAGGGAAATCATATTGGTGCCCAGCTTCTGCAAGGCCGGGTATTGATCAATGTTCAGAACCTCCCGGAGCACTACGGACAGCAGTACTACCATAAGCATATCCGGAAGAGAATATATAATATCTACAATACGCATCATAATAAGGTCTGTTTTCCCGCCGAAATAACCGGATATACTGCCGTACAGGACACCGATAATAAGAACGATGATCGCGGCAAATACACCTACGGTAAGGGAAACTCTTGTTCCGTATACAACACGGACGAAATAATCACGTCCCATTTCATCCGTTCCCATGATATGGGGAAATACTTCGCCGCCTTCATCAATAAAAGCCTGTTCTTTCTCTGAATACTGGAACGGAGCCATATTGGACGCGGTCTTATCACGCTTGCCATTCACAGAAATGATCTGGGAATAGGAATAAGGAACCACATGGGGCACGATCAGAATCATGGCAACAATCAATATGAGTACAACAATACTTCCCACAGCAAGCGGGTTTTTCATCAGCTTGCGCATGCCGTCCCTGAAGAAAGAAACGGACTCGCTCATCACATCCTGCTGCTTCTTCTCTTCATCTGTCGCTTTTTCAAATTTCTGTAAATCTATCTGTAAGCTCAAAGGAGACTTTTTCGGCATTTCATCTATATTTTTCTTATCCATTACTGGCCTCCTCCTAATCAAGTTTAATACGAGGGTCTACAAGCTTGTAGACGATATCTGTCAAAAGATTCATAGTAACCATCAGCACGGCAAGGAAAATTGTCGTACCCATGATCATGGGATAATCACGGTTGGTAATACCATCCACGAACTTTGCCCCGAGTCCGCCGATTGTGAAAATTTTCTCCACAACAAGAGAACCGGTCAATATAGATGCCGTCATAGGTCCCACATAAGTAATAACAGGAATTAACGCATTCCTTAAAGTATGCTTAAATATAACCTTCCAGCGGGCCACACCCTTCGCTCTTGCCGTACGCACATAATCCTGCCCCATTACGTCCAGCATACTCGTCTTGGTCAGACGGGTGATGTATGCCATCGGATAAGCCGCCAGCGCGATAACCGGAAGAACATAATTCTGATGGTTGGCATCCCATACCGGTATCAGCTTCAGCTGTACACAGAATACCAGCAGCAGCAATGTGGCAAAAACAAAGCTGGGCAGGGATGTAAACAAAGTGGAAAAGAAAATGATCAGACGATCCGGGAGCTTATTCCTGGTCAAAGCCGCCAGGCTGCCGAACACCAGACCAAAAGCAAGCGCTACGAGAATTGCCATACCGCCGAGCTTAGCTGATACATGGAAGGACTCAAAAATCAGAGTTTTGATATCACGGCCTGTTTTGGTGGAGATACCAAAATCACCATGAAGAAGATTTTTCATATAAATCACGAACTGCTCAGGCACAGGCTTATCCAGATTGTACCTTCTCTCCAGTGCGGCCTTAACCTCCGCAGATACTGCCTTCTCTCCATCAAACGGCCCGCCTGGTATCGCATTCATAGCAAAGAATGTGATGCCGCAGACAATCAAAATAGTCACTATAGCGAGAAGGATTCTCTTTACAACGTATTTTGTCAACTGAAACACTCCTTTTCTGTTTGTACTGGCCATTGGCAATACTGTGCAATGTAATCCGGTGACAGCAATGGCTGTTTAAAGAAAAATGACCTATTATCCCGTTGTCCTCCGCAGAAATACAAGTATGATTCTCCTGCGGACATACAGGCACTAAACAATGACGCCTGGCGAGCCAGCCGTCTCATGTCTGCATCAGCCCATAGTTCCCCACGAAGCTTTAATGCTGCCATATCTTTCTCTGTTTAACTTTTACACAGATCATATCATACCAGCTTTACAAATATACCACAATCCGATGGCCGATGCAAGATTTTTCAGATTTAAAACAAGATTTTCCAAAAAAATATTCCACAATTGTACAAATTGTGGAAGAGGCTCGTTTTTTTGTATAACAAAAAAGAAGTCCGGTATCTGTATGCCGGGCTTCTTTTTCTTCTATTAAATATAACTGTAATTCAGGGAATGTACACTAAATTTTGTTGAAAGGCTCTTTATAGCATGCGGCATATCCCAGCTCTTCTTCAATTCTCAGAAGCTGATTATATTTGGCAACCCTGTCGGTACGGCAGGGAGCGCCTGTTTTAATCTGTCCGGCGTTTACCGCAACGGCGATATCCGCTATCGTAGTATCCTCTGTTTCTCCGGAGCGATGGGAAATAATTGTTTTATATCCATTTTTCTGGGCCATACTGATTGCTTCAAAGGCTTCGGAAAGCGTGCCGATCTGATTGACCTTAATCAGTATGGCATTCGCAACACCCAGCTTTATTCCCGCATCCAGTCTTTTGGTATTCGTGACAAACAGATCATCTCCCACCAGCTGTACTTTATCCCCTAATCTTGCGGTGAGCATCTTCCAGCCGTCCCAGTCATCCTCAAAAAGCCCGTCTTCGATGGACAAAATAGGAAATTCCCGTACCAGCTCCTCATAATATTCCACCATGGCTTCGGAATCCCTGTATACTTCCTGGCCGCTCATTCTGCTTTCTCCGGGGAAGTAATACCGTTTTGATTTTTCATCATATAATTCACTGGCAGCTGCATCGATAGCTATCTTGATATCCTGTCCGGGGGTATAACCGCTGGCCTTTACCGCCTCCACTATCAGACGAAGGACATCGGAAGAGCTGCCCAGATTGGGAGCGAAACCGCCTTCATCTCCTACTGCTGTAGAAAGCCCTCTGTCCTTGCAGATCTTCTTCAGATTATGATAGATTTCCGCACAGATGCGTAAGCCGTCCCGGAAGGATTCCGCCTGGACCGGCATGATCATGAATTCCTGGAGGTCTACCGTATTATCTGCATGCTTTCCTCCGTTAAGGATATTCATCATGGGGACAGGAAGCTGTCTCGCATGAATTCCTCCCAGATACTGGTACAGCGGAATTTCCAGTGCTTTGGCGGCAGCCTTTGCCACTGCCATGGAAACGCCAAGCGTCGCATTGGCTCCCAGGTTGCTTTTGTTGTCCGTTCCGTCCGCATCCATCAGAATACGGTCTATTTCCAGCTGGCAAAGAGCATTCTTCCCTAACAGAGCCGCCTTCAGCTTCGTATTCACATTTTTGACGGCCTTCTGGACCCCCAGTCCAAAATATCTGGTCTCCCCGTCACGCAGTTCCACCGCTTCAAACTGTCCGGTAGACGCTCCGGATGGAACCGCCGCCCTTCCTGTAACCGCATTTTCCAGTGTTACTTCTGTTTCTACCGTAGGATTTCCTCTGGAATCCAGAATTTCTCTAGCATGTACGTCCGTAATTTCCAAATATAAATGCATACCTTCCTCACTTTCTGCTGCCGTCTGACAGCCAGTACTATCTTTCATAGTATTTTCCGAAAAAGGTATTTTTAACCTGATTATTCCGTTTTTGCAGTTGTTTTTTCTATCACGAACGCAGGGATACGATCCATTATCGGTACAAACCCGACATTGGATGACGTAAGTCCCATTCCAGGTTTGAAGGTAACACTGATATCATAATTATCATCCTGCAGTCTCCCTGTTATGCCGGAGCCGGAAATATCCATCAGGGAACGGGGATATAATGCAGGACAGATTTTCTTTATGTCCTCTTCATCCGTAAATGTTTCTGTAATAATCTGTTCATTGGAATAACTCACCGAACGCCCGCCATTTTTGGAATAAAAAACATCACTTTCTTTCAGATTATAGCAGGTTACACTGATACTGACCACCCGGCCGGCATCCACAAAGGTATAATCTTCAGCAAGTTCCTTATATGCGCCCTGTTCCTTCAGAAGAGATATGGTATCCTCAAAGTCCGGATATACCGGATAAGTCCAGGAATAATAATTGCCCTCCGGCTCTCCGTCCACATGGTATCTGAAGCTCAGGCTGCCCACCGGCAGCTGATTCATCATCATGCTGCAGCTGTAATCATCCAGATCCTCACTCAAAACCTTCAGCAGCCGGCTCATATCCCCCAGATAGGACACCTCCTCCAGCCCGTTGCTGAAAACAGCTTTCAGAAGATCTGCATTCTCCGTCATGACAGGATCATTTATCTGATACCGGTTATACTGGTAAGACCGGTCTGCAAAAATGGTATCCATCTCAGGCAGGGACTGTTCCAGATCCACCGCAGCAGCCCTGCATAAAGAACGCCCGTTTTTCAGATTGTATTTCAGATAAACGACAACATTGCTGTCATCATAAAAGTTCATATCCACTTCCTTTTCATGATCTCTGGCAGCCAGGGTCCTGATCGCTTCAATCGTCCTGGTATCCTCAGATTCCATGTGCGAAAGCATATATTCCTCATGATTGCTGTAATAAATATTTTTTTCAAACAGCCTTTCATAATTGCTGAAGCCATAAATATCCTGCCGGAAGGTAAACGCCACGCTGGCAATTTCATCCGTTTCCGGTATATATGTGTCATATCCGGTAAAATCAAAATATACGGCAGAGAATATCGCGGCTGCGGCAGCTCCTGCAGCAAGAATATGCCATTTTTTATTTAATACGGAATGGATATCAAATTCATAAATTATCTGAATGAGCCCATGACTCAGCAGAAGGCCGATAAGCATTCCCAATACGGTGAAAAACACACTGTCTCCGGAAAGCCCTCTGAACCACAGCCCTGCCAGCAGGGTAACCGGTATCATGAGCAGCAGCTTAATCACACTTTTGCTTTTCGTGAAGGCCATAGCCATACCGGCGGCTTCCGCTTTTCTTTTCCGGTACAGTACATATGCCGTTATTCCATAAACCAGGGCCTGAACGGCTATCACCGCAAGCTTTTCCAGGAAGCTTACCATGTACCTGCTCCCGTTTCCCCACAGATAGCTGGACATGTCACTGATTCCGTTCAGATATGTAAATACAGGTGAAGTCCAGGAATTACTGGTCGTATTTCCAAAGGAACAATAGGTTCTGAAAAAGGCGCTCTGCATTCCGTCCATAAGGAAACGTATCATGTATTCATACAGGAGAAATACACTGCAGCCCATCAGGGTTACAAGTACATTTCCCGTCAGCATCACCGCCATGATGGAAAGATTATAAACGGCTGTAAAAAACAGCATATTGCAGAGGAAACCGCCTAACCCAAACAGTATAGTTTTCACGGAAAACGCCCCAAGCACTCCCCCCACCGCAAAAGCGAGCAGAAGGGCACAGAAATAACATACCCCATAGATTCCGATTCCATTCAGATAAATGGTAATGTACCTTTTTACGGAAGAAACCGGCATACTCATGTACATATCTGTTTTTTTACGGCTGTAAAGCCAGGAAAACCCCTGAATGGCAAACAGTACGGCAAAAGCAGCCGTTATGATAAGAAGAACCTGATCGAAGGAAACGGCATTCATGAAATTACGGGCTACCCATTCCGGTCCGTCGAAAATGCCCATATAATAGACCGTGCCATTTTCCACATTCTTCCTGTCCACAGAAATAGCCATAGCCTGGCAAACCGGCAGCACAAGGAACATGGACAGCATACACAGAAGAACGGTCCAGCCCCGTCTCTTCAGATTTTCCCTTATCCTAACCCAGAAGGAGTTTTTTGATATCATAACCGGTTACCTCCGTTTCACTGATAAAAATTTCTTCCAGAGACAAAGGCAGGACCTCGTAAAAGTAGGTCTCCGCCGCGGCGAACTGCGCCAGGATTTCATCTCTGCCCCCTCTTACGGTCAGGGTATGCAGAGAACCTCTTTTTTCTTTTTTAACTATATCAAGGACAGACAGCAGCTTATCGGCTTCCTCCTCTGAGGAAAAGACACACTGCACCTTCTGTATATTGCATTTCATATCCTCCAGTTCCCTGGAAAGAAGCACTCCTCCGTGATGGAGAAGGCCCACATGGTCGCAAATATCCTCAAGCTCGCGCAGGTTATGGGAGGCAATTATGGGAGTCAGGCCTCTCCGCTCCATTTCCTGGGCAAAAATACTTTTGATTCCCTGTCTCATAACCGGATCCAGCCCGTCAAAGGTCTCGTCACAGAATAAATATTTGGTTCCGGAGCAGATCCCGCATATAAGGGCCAGCTGCTTTTTCATTCCCTTGGAGAAGGTATTTATTTTCCTTCTGCTGTCCAGACCGAAGTTCGCCAGATACAGATAATAGGACTCTCTGCTGAATGCCGAAAAAACACTGCTGTAGTATTTTTCCATGTCTCTTGGAGTTGCATTGGAAAAAAAGTAAGGCTCGTCTCCAATAAAGAAAAACATTTTCTTTGCATTAACATTATCATATACCTGCATGCCATCAATTAAAACCAGGCCTGTGTCCGGCTTAAGCACTCCGGCAAGCATACGCAGCATTGTACTTTTTCCAGCTCCGTTCGTTCCGATTAAACCGAACACATTTTCCTCTTTTACAGAAAAGCTTACATGATCCACCGCTCTGGTTTTGCCAAACTGCTTTGATACATCTTTGATCTCAATCATAGCAAAAATCCTCCCCGGAAGTTACATGCAGGACCTTCTCCTGCCGTTCCCCCAAATAATCCGACAGTTCCTGCCGGCTTATCCCTATTTCACCGGCCTCCCTGACAATTTCCTCCAGTTTTCTGTATATTTCATCCTTACGGTAACGCAGCAGGCTTTCGTCATAAGCCACAAAATTCCCCCTGCCCTTTACCGTATATATAAAACCTTCCCGTTCCAGCTCTGAATAAGCCCGCTGTATCGTGTTTGGATTGATGGAAAGCTCCACCGCCAGGCTCCTGACCGAGGGCATCTTGGTATTTGGTTCCAATGCGCCTGTCAGGATAAGCTTCTGGAACTTGTCCACCACCTGCTCATATATTGGCCTGGCATCCTTATAATCAAGTATAATCATAGGACTCCTTTCTGCATGTAAATGCTGTGTCAAGTGTACTAATTATACTGGTACACTTAATGTACCACATTCAGGCAATTATAGCAATAATTTGTTACAGAATTGTTACAAAAAAAGGAAATCTTCGCTTTTTTTAGACAAAAGCAAAGATTTCCTTTCCTGGATTTATTCCGAATTCACAATTCTTTATTTCTTAATCAGCAGGGACTTTCCTGTCATTTCCGCAGGCTGTTCTTTTCCCATAACCTGAATCAGGGTAGGAATAATATCAGCCAGGCATCCGCCTTCTCTCAGAGTATAGGCCGGATCGTAATTCACAAGGATAAAAGGCACCTGATTCGTCGTATGTGCGGTAAAAGGCGCACCGGTTTCGTAATCCACCAGCTGCTCCGCATTGCCGTGATCCGCACAGATAAACATTACGCCTTCCACACTCTTTACCGCTTCCACTGCCTTGCCGACGCATTCATCCACGGCTTCCACTGCCTTGATTGCAGCACCTTCCACACCGGTATGGCCAACCATATCCGGATTGGCAAAATTAATAATAATCACATCGTATTTATCGGACTTGATGGCTTCCACCAGTTTGCCGCATACCTCATATGCGCTCATTTCCGGCTTCAGATCATAGGTAGCGACCTTGGGGGAATTCACGAGGATTCTTTCCTCCCCTTTATTGGGAGTCTCCACGCCGCCGTTAAAGAAAAATGTAACATGGGCATATTTTTCTGTTTCCGCAATTCGGGCCTGGGTCATATTATTATCAGCCAGCCACTCACCGAAGGTATTGGTGATATCCACCTTGTGGAAAGCTACTTCCTTGTTGGGAATGGTGGGATCATACTCTGAAAAGCAGACATATGTGATATCCAGTCTCTTATCCCTTGCAAAGCCGCTGAAATCATCATCACAGAATGCATGGGTAATTTCCCTCGCACGGTCCGGGCGGAAATTAAAGAAGATAATGGAGTCCTTATCCTGAACCGTTGCCAGAGGCGCGCCGTCTCTTGTTACTACGGTAGGTTTCACGAATTCATCCGTTTCATTTCTGTCATAGGAAGCCTGGATCCCTTCCGGGCCGCTCTGGGCTGTCAGGCCTTCACCCTTAGTCAGGGCATCATATGCAAGCTTCACACGGTCATAATTATTATCTCTGTCCATGGCGTAATAACGTCCCATAACGGAGGCTACTTCACCAACGCCGATTTCTTTCATTTTCGCTTCCAGCTGCTCCACATATCCCTTGCCGCTGGACGGAGGCGTATCACGGCCATCCAGGAAGCAATGTACATATACCTTCTTAAGGCCATTCCGCTTTGCCAGTTCCAGTAAGCCGTAAATATGAGTAATGTGGCTGTGGACACCTCCGTCGGATACGAGACCGTACAGATGAAGAGAGGAATCATTCTTCCTGCAGTTGGCAACCGCATCCAGCAGCGCCGGATTTTCAAAGAAAGTGCCGTCCTGTATTTCTTTCGTAATTCTTGTCAGCTCCTGATATACGATACGGCCGGCACCCATGTTCAGATGCCCTACCTCGGAATTTCCCATCTGTCCGTCAGGAAGTCCTACCGCCATCCCGCTTGCATTTCCCTTTACAAAAGGATACTCTGCCATCAGCTTGTCCATGACAGGCGTCTTTGCTTCTGCCACAGCGTTTCCTTCTTTTTTGTCGTTCAGGCCATAGCCGTCAAGAATCATTAATACTACTGGTTTCTTGCTCATCTTTTTCTCCTTTTTCTACCATATAAAAATGTAAATGTTACATCCTGATAACTGTTATAATAAGACCGTCGGCTGCACGCTTCCGGCTTATTCCTCTGAAATTATACACGTTTTCCGCCAAAGGCGCAATACGTTTTTGCCCGCAGGAATAATTGACGACGGGGATTGTAATTTCCGGAAGAAATGTTAAAATGAGGAATACCGGAAACGGATTATTTTTATTATTATTTATTGTACATAGGAGGTTATCATATGGTGCGTCTTCTTGCACGTATATTAATAAAGGATTATGATCAGACAGAGCAGCCCGCTGTCAGACAGGCCTATGGGATCCTGTGCGGCGGGATCGGAATTGCTTTTAATATTTTATTGTTCGCAGGGAAATTTTTAGCCGGGTCCATCAGCAGGTCCATAGCCATTACCGCGGATGCCTTCAACAACCTTTCCGATGCCGGTTCCTCCCTGCTCACACTGATCGGATTTAAAATGGCCGGGCAGAAGCCGGATACGGAGCATCCCTTCGGCCATGGAAGAATCGAATATCTCACAGGGCTGCTGGTTTCCCTTTTGATCCTGCTGATGGGATTTGAGCTTGTAAAGTCTTCCTTTCTTAAAATCCTGCACCCGGAGGATACGGAATGCACTCCCCTGGTTATTATCATCCTGCTTATATCCATCGCTGTCAAATTCTATATGTTCCTGTACAACCGCTCAACAGGGAAGGAAATCGCCAGTTCCGCCATGCTGGCAACAGCGACGGACAGCTTCAGCGACATGCTCTCCACAGCCGTTGTGCTTGCAGCAACCCTGATTGGCAAATTTACCGGCCTTCATATCGATGGCTGGTGCGGCCTTTTGGTAGGTATCTTCATACTCTATGCCGGTTTTTCCGCCGCGAAAGATACCATCAGCCCCCTGCTTGGACAGCCTCCTGAAAAAGCCTTTGTAAAACGGATTGAATCCATTGTGCTCAGCAATCCCAACGTCCTCGGAATCCATGATCTGGTCGTACACGATTACGGACCGGGCCGGGTAATGATATCCCTGCATGCGGAGGTTCCTGCCTCGGGAGACATGCTTCGTCTGCATGACGCCATAGACAATATCGAACGTGATCTGAACCGGGAGCTCCACTGTGAAGCGGTCATTCATATGGATCCTGTTATGAATGATGACGCCCAGACACAGGAGCTGAAAGAAAAAGCCACTGTTTTTCTCCATGAGCTGGACGCTTCTCTCAACCTGCATGATTTCCGTATCGTTAAAGGGCCCACACATACCAATATCATATTTGATATTCTTGTCCCCTTCCACTTCCAATACAGCGATTCCGAAATCACCTCTTTTATGGAAGAGAAAATACGCGGCCTGGATCCCTCCTATTATGCTGTAATAAATCTGGATCGGGATTATACTACATAATTATAAAAAGGGAATTGACAAAACACACGGCACCGTGGTAAGGTATAAGTACTCTGTAACCGAAACAAATATTAAGAAAAGGAGGTAAAACCTATGTCGAACGGAAACAGAAAGATCACTGCAGCATCGGACAATGAGAACAGACTGGGGATTGCCTCTTGGTATTATAACGCTTCGCTCACTTTCTAAGATCTTACGGGATTTTATACCGTATTTCTTATTCATAAAGGGCTAAGGCGGCATTTTACCACGACAGGTAATTCTGGCGTGGTTTTTTTGTGGAAATACATCCCTCTGCCTGTTGGCAGGGACATTTCCCAAGGCCGTTTTACTGCCTTCACCACGCCGGGAAGCATATTCTGCTTCCTCTTTCTTTTCTTTCATTTTCCCGGTTTACAATCTTACATAAGGGGGATCTATCACAATTATGAAAAAGTTATCCAGTTACTTAATGGAACACAAATTCGGTTATCTTCTCGGATTCGTTTCCATGGTAATCGCCGTATCCTTAGATATGGTGTCACCACAGCTCACAAAGCATATTATCGATGATGTTATCGTAGGCGGGCGGATTGAAATCCTGAAATACCTGCTGGGCGGTATCCTTATTGTGGGCGCCGGCCGATGTGTGTTCGGCTATACCAAAGAGTTCACTTTTGACCGGATTGGCTCTTCCATCGCAACTGATATGCGAAAGGACCTTTTTTCCCATATACAGTCCCTGAGCGCGGATTATTTTGACAAAACCAACACCGGAGAACTGATGTCCCGCGTCAAGGATGATATCGACCGAATCTGGAATGCGGTCAGTTATGTGAGCATGCTCATCCTTGAAGTGGTTTTCCATACCGGCATCGTGCTTTTCTGTATGTACCGCCTGAATTGGAAGCTGGCGCTGATTCCTACCGCCGCCATGCTGATCACCGGTACCATTGCCATTCTCGAGGAACGCCGCCTGGGAGTTATTTATGAAGATATCAGCGAAGAAAACGCCGTTCTTAATACGGTGGCGGAGGAAAATCTGGCCGGTGTGCGTACCGTTAAGGCCTTTGCGAGGGAAAAATTTGAAATCGGAAAGTTTCTGTCTCACAATAACCGTTATTATGAACTGAATATGCGTCAGTCCAAGGTTTTTGTAAAATATTATCCTTACTTTTCACTGATAACAAAGCTTCTTCCACTGATCATTCTGTTTTTCGGAGGCGGGCTGGTCATTCAGGGCAAGCTGAGTATCGGAAGCCTGAGCGCCTTTGTGGAATATTCCATGAACATCGTATGGCCCATGGAAATGCTGGGCTGGCTTTCCAATGACTTCTCCTCTGCCGTGGGAAGCTACCGCAAAATCAGAAAAATATATAATGTAAAGCCTTCTATCTCGGAACCTGAGGTTCCTGAAATACTTCCCGCAGTGAAAGGGAAGGTGGAATTCAGGAATGTGTCCTTTCATAAGGAAGACGGTTATGAAATCCTTCATGATATCTCTTTCTGTGTGCAGCCCGGCAATACCATCGGCATTATGGGCGCCACAGGCGCGGGAAAGACCTCTATCATCCAGCTGCTTCAGCGTTTGTATGACGCTACAGACGGAAATGTTTACGTGGATGACGTTGACATCCGTAATTTATCCTTAAAACAGCTGAGAAGCAATATCTCTCTTGTCATGCAGGATGTTTTCCTCTTTTCCGACACAATCAGCGAAAATGTAAAGCTGGGAAAAAGGGGTATGGTGGACGCATCGACAATACGCGGGGCTTCCGCCTGCGCCCAGGCCAGTGAATTCATTGAAAAGCTGGATGAACAATATGAAACGGTGATCGGGGAGCGGGGAGTCGGCCTTTCCGGCGGACAGAAGCAGCGTATCAGCATCGCCCGCGCCATCGCCAAAAAAAATCCGATTCTGGTCCTGGACGATTCCACAAGCGCTCTGGATATGGAAACGGAATACGCTATCCAGCAGGCGCTGCTGGAGCTTACCGAAACCACAAAGCTGATTATTGCCCACCGTATCAGCGCGGTCCGAAATGCGGATGAGATCATCGTGCTGGAAAACGGTTCTATTAAGGAAAGAGGAACACATGAAAGCCTTCTTTCCCAGAAGGGGCTTTACTATGAAACCTGGCAGGCACAATATAGTGTGCTCGGCACCGGCCAGGAAAGGAAGGAGGCGTAAAAACATGCCTGTTAATTCTTACAGAGATGACGAAAAAACTATAGAAGTCGGGAAAATGGCCACATTGGGACGCCTCTTTAAATATCTGCTCGCCTATAAGCTGCAGATCGTAGGTGTTTTGTTCATCATGGGGTTCTGCGTTGTTGTAACCCTGTTAAATCCTCTGATCATGGAGTCCGCGGTGGATGATTATATCACTGCGGGGGATTTTACGGGACTGGGACGGCTGATCCTATTTGCCATAGTCCTGAACCTGATTATGGTCCTGGGAATCAAGCTTCGTATGTATGTGATGGCAAAAGTGTGCAACAGCATCCTTGTCACCATCCGCCAGGAGCTGTATACCCATATCCAAACCCTGGATTTCCAGTTCTTTGACAGCCGTCCCACAGGAAAAATTCTCGCCCGTATTATCGGCGACATCAACTCCCTGAAGGATGTACTGTCCAATTGTGTCACCACTCTGATCCCGGATTTTATCACCATCTGCGCGGTAGTGGCAATTATGTTTGTAAAAAGCCCGGGGCTGGCGGCGGCCTCCATGGTCAGTCTTCCTTTAATGGCGGTCTGCATCTGGTATATCCAGACACGCTCTCACAAAAGATGGCAGATCCACCGGAAAAAATCTTCCAACCTGAATGCTTTTGTCCACGAAGATCTGTCCGGTATCCGGATCATCCAGAGCTTCGGGGCCGAAGAAGAAACCATGGAAACCTTCCGGGAGCTGACAAAGGAGCACCGGGATTCCTTTATCCATGCGGTCCGCCTGAATGACGCCATCGGTTCTGTCATCGATTTCTGCTGGGGCCTGGGAATTGTTTCCCTTTATTTTACAGGTATTATCATAATCGGAGTGGATAAGGTATCCATCGGTACCTTCATCGCATTCGGAACCTATATTTCCATGTTCTGGCATCCTATTATGAACCTGAGTAATTTCTATAATCAGATGATTACCAATATAGCGGGTGCGGAACGAGTATTTGAAATCATGGATACCCCCTCTGCTATCACCGATCAGGATGGAGTGAGGGAGCTTCCCCAGATTCAGGGAGATGTGGTTTTTGATAAGGTAACTTTCTCCTATGACGGCACAGCTAAAATATTGAATCAGGTAAGCTTCCACATCAATCCGGGAGAAACCATTGCGCTGGTCGGCCCCACAGGAGCCGGCAAAACCACTATTGTCAATCTGATCAGCCGTTTCTACGACATTCAGGAAGGCCATGTTTATATTGACGGCTACGATGTCAGAGAGGTATCTATCGAAAGCCTGCGGCATCAGATGGGCATTATGACCCAGGATAACTTCCTGTTCTCAGGAACCATTAAGGATAACATCCGCTACGGAAAGCTGGATGCCACGGACGAAGAAATCATCGCCGCGGCCAAAGCCGTGAATGCCCATGATTTCATCATGAAGCTGGATAAAGGCTATGATACCCTCTTAAGCGAAAGAGGCGGCGGCCTGTCCATCGGCCAGAAACAGCTGCTTGCATTTGCCCGGACCATGGTATCGGATCCCCGCATTCTGATACTGGATGAAGCGACCTCCAGTATCGACACGAAAACGGAGCTGCTGGTACAGTCCGGCATCGAAAATCTGCTGAAAGGCCGCACTTCCTTTGTAATAGCCCACAGGCTTTCCACTATCCAGAAGGCAGACCGTATCTTTGTCATTGATAACGGCACCATTGTGGAAGAAGGAAACGCAGCTTCGCTGATGGCCAGAAAAGGGGCTTATTATCAGCTATATATGAGCCAGTTCAAAAATGTTATCTAACAGGAAAACATAACATGTGCCCGCCGGGCACACAAAAAAAGCGGCCTTCTGTCATTTTATCCGACCGAAGGCTGCTTTTTCATTCTTTTCTGATTCCGTTCTAATTCCGTTCTTTCACCCGTATCTGCAGTTCGGTGACAAATTCCTCCGTTTTCATTGTGTATCGGTTATCAACCGGATACAGCTCCAGAATATCCCCCGTTATCTCTAATCCTCTGCGGGAGGCTTCTTCCAGCAGCGCCAGCGCCCGCTGCGGCGACTGTCGGTATTCCCCCCGATAAAAGGTGCTCAAATAGGTCCCTTCCGGCAAAAGGAAATCATACCCTTCCTGAGAAACACCCTCTCCCAATTGCACTTTCCCTTCCCCACACTCCCCATCCCGAAGAATAAAAAACACGGAATGAAACAGATTATAAACACCATTTCTCACATCCTCAGGAGAAAGACTGGCTCCGAAATTCTGATCCCCTATACTGCGTATTTTGTCTTCATGCCTTTTCTGCAGCCTTTTTATGGCGAAATCAACCTCTTCATCCCTCGTTATATCCTCATCCAGCCGCAGACAATATCTGTCGGAACAAGATATCAGACGATAAGAGTTTTCTTCTGTTTCCCTGTATTTCTGAATGTGCGCCATTCTTCTCTCTATGGATTTTTCCACAAGCCTCAACTGTTCCTGCTGCTCCCGGATAGTTTTCTTTTCATCCTCCAGCATACGGAGGGTATTTTCCAGATTCATATCATCAAGATATGCCCTTACCTGTTTCATAGAAAAGCCCAGCTGAAGCAAATCCCGAATCGTATTTAACCGGCAGATATCCTTCAGACGATACAAACGATAGTTATTCTTTCCCCGCTTCGGCTCAAGAGCTCCAATCTCTTCATAATAACGAAGAGAATCCGTTCCGATTCCATACAATTTTGAAATCTCACTGATGGTATAATAATCCTTCATGTTACCACTCCCGTCTTCTCTTTTAAAATGAGTTATTAAAGCATTCATGTATAAAAATACAAAAAATAATTGACCTTAGTATTATACCAGAGTTTATAATCTTTTTGCACCCAAAAATTACGTACCGGGTACAGATAAAAAAAGTGAGTGCCGCCGTCCGTGTCCCGGATGCCCTCCGATGCGGCCCGGCTTCCTCACGGCCCTTATCCCCGGTACGAGCCGCCGCCCTGCAAGGATTCCTCTCAGGGGCGTTATAAGCTCGCCGGTCCTTAGGCTGCGTATTTTGCAGCCTTAGAGCGTGTTTGAAAATTGCTTTCTGCAAGATGTGCGTTACAGTTTGTGGGGAATATGTTCCAAATTCATGAGGCGTAGCGGGCTACGTTGATTGAATTTGGAACATATTCCACGCAAAGTGGAGCGTGCAGATTGCGGGAATGAATTTTCAAACACACTCTAGTACCGCTGCGTGATTATCCGAGCGGAAGCGTCCCCTATAAGGAACCTTGCAGGGCGGCGGCTCGTACCGGGGATAAGGGCCGTGAGGAAGCCGGGCCGCATCGGAGGGCATCCGGGACACGGACGGCGGCACTCACTTTTTTTATCTGCACTCATATCCCCCCACTCAAGACCCGCAAAAAATAAAAGACAGAAACGAGGTTTTACTTTGCGCACACTTTTACAAAAGAATTACAGGAAAACCCTTAAAACCCTAAAGGATATTTTCCCTCTGAAAACTGTTTTATCCATTCTGGCCGGAACCGCAATTCTGGCCTTCGGCATGGTGAATATCCATAAACGCGTCCACATAACAGAAGGCGGCGTCCTTGGCATGATTCTGCTGCTCAACTACTGGTTTGCCATACCTGCCGCCCTGCTGTCTCCTCTGCTGGACGCCCTATGCTATCTTTTTGGCTTCCGGTATCTGGGCAGAGAATTTCTCATCCGCTCCATCGCCGCAACACTATGCCTTGCCGGCTTCCTGAAGCTGTGGGAAAGCCTGCCCTTTCTTCTTCCCGACCTGACCTCACGCCCGCTTCTGGCCGCCGTTGCCGGAGCCTGTTTCGTAGGAATCGGCGTGGGTCTTGTGGTCAGGCAGAAGGCCTCCAGCGGAGGGGATGATGCCCTGGCAATGGTTATCGCCAAACTCACACACTGTAAAATAGCCCGGGCCTATCTGGCAACCGACATAACGGTGCTCATTCTCTCCCTGACTTATATACCGCTTGGCAGGATTGCTTATTCCTTCGTTACCGTAACCATTTCCTCTCTGCTCATTGACTTTATCCAGGACTTCAGCATAGAGGCATGGAAAAAGAAGCTTTCATGCCTCGCCGCCGGGAAACAGCCCCTGCCCGGGCCGGAGGATTCGGAATAAGCCCTGCAAGATGGAACTTTCAGACTAAGCCTCTGCCGAACCTGCGCAAGCCCAGGGTAAACAGTATGATACATGCCGCCGCTGTCACCACAGGCACAAGCGGTATATACCCTCCGGCAAACCATTGTTCCTCCCATGGCTTCTTATACATCTGAAAACCGGACAGAACCGCCGGACTAAAGGAAAAAATTCTCGCGGCAAGCGGTATCCCCGCCCTGTCGCCCCAGTCAAACAGAATCCCTCCTGCGAAGTAGGAGATTCCCAATATACTCACCGCTTTGAACGGCGTATCCGAAAAAGCAGAGATACCGTATGCTCCGCCCGCTATGAGAAGAAGGGAACAGATTCCTGTTAAGACAGCCGTTGCTGTTGCCGTTCCCAGCGTTACCGTAAGTGTGGTATCCAGCCATGCTGCCGCCGGCTGTCCCAGGCCAGCGTACCAGTTTCCCGCTCCCCATACACAACAGACGAATATAAGATCCGCCGCAAGAAAACTGATATAAACCGCCAGCGCTATGGTGAGCGCCGCCGCTGCCTTACACCAGGCTGTTTCTTTTCTTCCTTTTACGGATGTCCACAGCAGCCCTTCCATATTGCAGCTGTATTCTTCGGCAAATACAGGAGAGGTAAACAGCATGGCCAGCAGCGCCGCAAACAGCCCGTGTACTCCCAGGAGCAGCAAGGCGGCAGCCGCACCCTCTCCCATGCTGTAATCCGCCTGGTCAGCATACATCCACCATAAAACAAACGTAAATACAGCGCATCCGGAAACCGCGGCGAAATGCAGCGGTTTTTTCATTATCTTTTCCAGTTCAAACAGATATAATCTCATTTTCCGTACTCCTTTCGGTTTCGGCACCAGCCGCTGTAAACCATCCATAAGCCCGCCAGACAGAAAAGCATGGCCACGACTGCCTGTAATATCCAAAATGCCTTCCTGCCATCTTCATAAAGAGGTATCATCATATAAAAGGGCATTCCATTAACCAATAAAGAAAAAAGAGGCGTGAGGAACGTACGTATCCACAGCATTTTTCTGATAACAGGAAAAGCGAACAGGAGGGCCGAAAGGCACACGGAAGTTAAGGATCTGCCGCAATAAGCGGAAATACCGGACAGGAAAAACACGAGTACTGTGATACCCAATACGGCACGGGGCAGACAGGCTCCGGCCCAAAAAGCTCCCACGGTTACCGATTCCGGCCATATATAAGGCATGGCGCCCAGACAGAGCATATTTGCCTTAAGCCCTTCAAAGCCATATATCAATCCGCATATAAGAAAGAAAAGCCCCCCTATAAGTAAATAACCGCCTGCAGCCACAATCCAGGAGGCGGCGAGCCGGGCAACTACCATCTTGCGCCTTCCCTCCGCACTCGCCCGTATCACCGGAGCCGTCCGAAGCATTCTATCGGAAGAATACACAGGAGACAGCAAAACAACCAGAGTGATCCCCCAGACCACGGCTAATCCCATGAAAATCTCCCACAGCTCATCCCAGCCTTCCGTATAGGCAAAATAAATATGGTCCTTATAGGTACAGGCTCCCAGCCAGCCGTCTTTCGCCGACAAGGGAATCAGTCTCTCCGCTCTTCTTTTATCCCCGCTGTAATCCGTCATTTTTTCCGTAACAAAGCGATTCAGGAAGTTTCCGTATACACAGCCTCCCTCCTCATCATAACGGGCAAAACCGAAACGTCTGATAATGGCTTCCGTCTTTTCCTCCGTCAGATACCCTTCATATTCAGCCGCAAGGCGCCGGTTATATGCAGCTGCCTTCAGACCTGAAATCGTGCCCTCCCCGGTATATACCATCGGCAGCATGGACCAGGTAAGGAAACCTCCTACCAGCAGGGAAACGGCAAAACCAATCCACAGGGCCGGCCGTTTCCATAATTTTTCCATTTCTGTGCGCAGCAGCATCATTCTGCCTCCTCCCTGAAATAATACAGGTAAACATCCTCCAATACAGGTTCCACACACACCGCCCCGGGTGCAGGAGAATCTTGCGCAAGGATGCGCATGGCTACCTTATCTCCCTGATTTTTCAGGTTGCTCACCGCATAAAGCCCGTTCAGCCGCTGTGCGCCGGCATGATCCGTCACAAGCTCCCATACCCGCCCCTGAACCTGCTTCGTAATATTTTCCACACTCCCCTGCTGCAGGAATCTGCCTTTTTTCATCAGGAGGATCTCATCCGCAATATATTCCACATCGGATACTATATGGGTGGAGAGGATAACAATTCTGTCTTTGGAAAAAGAACTGATAATATTCCGGAAGCGGATACGTTCCTTGGGATCCAGGCCTGCTGTGGGTTCATCCAGGATAAGGATTTCCGGATCATTCAGCATCGCCTGCGCGATTCCCAGACGGCGTACCATTCCTCCTGAAAAAGTCTTGATTTTCTTATTTTTACTGTCCTCCAGCCCTACCATGGCCAACAGCTCCGCAGTCTTTCTTTTCGCTTCCAATGACGGGAGCGCCTTCAGCGCTGCCATATATAAAAGAAACCGTTCTGCGGTAAAATCGGGATAAAATCCGAAATCCTGCGGCAGATAACCCAAAAAGCGCCGGTATGAGGCTCCCAGCCGATTAATCGGGTTCCGATCCAGAAGGATTTCCCCCTCGTCGGGTCTCAGAATATCACACATAAGCCGGAGCAGCGTTGTTTTTCCCGCACCATTAGCTCCCAGCAGCCCGTATACGCCATGGGTGAAAACAGCTTCCACATGGTCTACCGCGCATAGATCTTTATATTTTTTTGTCACCTGGTTTAATGTCAGTTCCAGCATATTTTTTCTCCTCTATCCAATTCTTTAGTCAGGTATAGCATCTGCGCAGCCATGAGTGCGGCGGCCCCCAGAAGAACGGCCACCCACAGTCCGACAGCGGCTTTTCCATACAGTCCCGGAAACAGCATCGGCAGAAAAGACAGAAAGCCTGCTGCCAGAAGAACGCTTACCTGAAAAAGTTTCCTTCCTGAACGCATAAAGGTAAACGCAGTAAAAAACAGCAGCATATTGCACACATACGGCGTCATCAGATAAAGGCTTATCCGAATCAGCCCCGCCTGCAGTCTGCCCTGGGATATTCCTATAAAGCAGCCCAGAAAAAGAAGATTCACCGCTCCGGTAATCGCCATCCTCACCATCATCAGCTGACGAAGGTTCAAATAACAGCTCTGCTCCAGTTCCGCCATGCGGCAGGAAAAACATTTGGCAAGCTCTCCGAAGCCTGTTATTCCTGTCAGCGCCAGCAGGGCGGACAAAACAGGAAGCAAAAACATCTCCGGACTGATTCCGGCCTCTGTCAGCAGGCTTTCCGGACCATACAGGCTATCCGCCCTGCCGGACAGCCATATTCCCACACAGAGCAGCACAGCCTGCAGATACCAGTAATTAACGGATATTAAGGACAGCTCATTCCGGAAAATCTCCGGCAGAGAAGGCCTGCAGCTCACTTTCTTTCTCTCGGCTTCCAGACGGATTGCCTGCAGTGCGGCGGCTTTTCGAACAGGATCGGCCACGGGTCCTTCTCCGAAGAGCTGTCTTCCCTCCTGTCTGGTCCACTCCTGTTTCGTCTGCTGTTTCAGTTTCTTATTCCCCATCTGTCAGGCCTCCTCCAAATATTTCTTAAGCTTAAGCTTCCCCTGATGCAGCCTGGACTTTACCGTTGCCGCATTTGTTTCCGTAATCCGGGCTATTTCCCGTATGCTGAGTTCATCATAATAATACAGGATTAAGGCTTCCCTCTGCATTTCAGGCAAAGACGTAAGCGCTGAAAGCAGTGTCTCCTGGTATTGTGACTCGTCTGTCTGTTCTTCCCTGCTTTCTTCCTCCGCCCTGGCCAGCTGTCCCTTCATAAATTCCTGTTCCCTGGCCGCCCGCTTAAAATAGTCACGGCAGACATTTCTGGCTATCGTAAGCAGATAGCCCTTCAGATTTCTGTCCCTGTAACTGTCCGTATAGCGGATAAACCGGATGAAGGTTTCCTGGGCGCAGTCATAGGCATCCTCCGTACTGCCTGTCTGATAGCAGCAGAACCGGTAGATGTCGTCATAATATTTTTCCGCCGCCTCTTCCGGCAGCAGACTGTTTCCTTTATGTATTCCTTTGGTTTTTCCTGTTTTATCCACGAAAGAGGCCCCTTTTGTGTTATTGATTGCAGCGTTTGGAACCGTTGCACCTTATATAACTGTTTTGGGAGAAAAAAGGTTTTAAAAAAGCAGAAGATTTTCTCTCCTGCTTTTTTAAGCTTATCAAATAACAATTCTGCCGTTTCCATTCAGTTCCAGTCTATCATAATCAGCAGCGTGCCATTTTCCACAGTGACACTGCTTTCTTTTCCGATAAATTCATTGCTTACCCCAATCGGGAAATCATTGGTGACAACCGCCTTATCAAGAAGATACTTCATGTTGGCGATAGTGACCCCTTCCGCCTTTTCCCCCAGAGAAAACAAAGACAGGAAGCCTTCCAGGTTCTTCTTAAAACGCACGGTTTCATTTTTGGCCACCAGAATCATGCCGTTTCCGTCCATCAGATATCCTTTCGCCCCTTTTTCCTTCAGGTAATTAAGACACTGTATATTGGCCATGGTATGGGCAAGCCGGCCTCCCTGGCCTCCATAGATGACAAATTCCTCAAAGCCTTTATTCAGGCCTTCTTTAATAGCTGCCAGCATATCGGTATCATCCTTCTCCACAGGAAGTACCTTCACCTTTTCCGGGTAACGGGCGCGCATTTCCATGATATCTTCCATATTGCGCTCATCCACAGAGTCAAAATCCCCCAGGATCAAATCCGGTTCTATCTCCAGATATCTGCAATAGGAAAAACCGCCGTCCGCTGCAATTACATAATCGCCTTCATGAAGCGGGATCTCCGAAACACTCAGGTCCCCCGCACCGATAATCACACATCTTCCTGCCATAGTTATTCTCCTTTTCTTGTTATCCGGCTAGTTCACCAGACTCTTTTTACTCCATTTTCCGGTAAGGTATCTGCATAAAGAAATCATATAATTAATGGCCCATCCCGCCGGTACCGCATACCATACCGCCGCTACCCCGACTACAGGCGCAAAAAGGAATGCGCCCAGAACCCGGACAGCCAGGTTGGCCAGATTAGCCAGTGTAAACACCATCACATCTCCCGCTCCCCGCAGGACTCCGTCCGTAATCGCCTTCAGGCCGATAAAGATAAAGAAAAATTTCATAAAGGATATATATCCCGTTCCGGTAGCAAATGCTGTCCCGCCGCTCTGGCTGTTCATAAAGGCTCCGATAATCTGCTTATCAAAGAAAAACAGAATCAGTCCAATCAGCAGTGCAAAGCCTCCGGTAATCGCATATGCCGCCCGGTATCCCCTGCGGACACGCTCCGGCCTGCCCGCCCCCATATTCTGGGCTGTGAAGGTAGACATGGCGTTTCCTGTTGATATCATGGGCACGATACAAATGGATTCTATCCTTGTACTGGCCGCATAGCCTGCCAAAACCGAAGAACCGAATCCGTTTACCACAGACTGTACCAGCAGCAGCCCGATGGAAACAATGGATTGCTGCAGAATAGACGGAAGCGCTATTTTTACCATGGATTTCAAAATTCCCACATCATATTTGGGCACTGCCTCTTCCGTCTCAAACCCGTTCAGACGATGCATAAGCAGCAAAAACGAAATCACTGCCGCCGTCCCCTGGGCGATAACCGTGGCGATCGCCACCCCTGCCACACCCATTCCGAACTGCAGTACGAACCACAGATCCAGAAACACGTTCAGCACAGAAGAAAAAATGAGCAGAAATAAAGGCGTCCTGGAATCTCCCAACGAGTTGAACATGGAAGAAAGAATATTATACATAAACAAAAACGGCATTCCCAAAAAATAAATTCCCAGATAGGTGCCTGCCGCCGCTATGATATTATCCGGTGTATGGAGCCACAGCAGGATCTGCCGGTTCATCAGGAAGCCGAAAATTCCCAGCAGGCTTCCAACCGCCAGGAAGGTCAGAAGAGCCGTATAAACCGAGGTTTTCATTTTTTCCGTATCACCGGCGCCCAGGTACTGCGACGTTATTACGGAAGCTCCCATTCCTCCTCCTATGGCAATCATAACAAACACGTTGGTCAGCGCATAAGAAGCGCCCACCGCCGCGAGAGCATTTTCTCCCACAAACTGTCCCACAATCATGGAATCCACCATATTATAAAACTGCTGGAACAGATTGCCTAAAATCAAAGGGAGAGCAAAGAGGAACAGCGCAATTCCCGGAGTTCCCTCCAGCATGCTCCATTTTTGAGATTTTCTTTTTTCCATTCTTTTTCCATCCTCGTGCCGGGGATTCCTTCCTTTCTCTTTTTTATCACGATCCCCAAAAACACTTCCCAGGATACATCCTTTACATACATTCTTATCTATTGTAGCAATTTTTTCCCAAAATGAAAAGATTTTGTGATAAAATCTATAATTGTATATTTTCCTAGTTACAATTCACGGCCCGGTGTTGCCGACCTTATGGTTCTGCCCGCCCGATATTCCCTGCCCTAAGACAGAAAACGAGGTTATTATGCTTACTTTTCCTGCTGACATGACCGTTTCCCAGAAACAGGCCTTTGAAAAAAGATACCGCCAGGCGGCGGCATCCTATTTTCCTATGAGAGTGTCTTACTATCATCAATTTACAGGCGGCACCTACAGCCGCATCACCATACGCGGGCAGCACACCCGCTGGGGCAGCTGTTCCAGCCGCGGGACCCTTTCCTTTAACTGGCGCCTGATGATGGCCCCTCCCAAGGTGCTGGATTACGTTGTTGTCCATGAATTATGCCATTTGAAGCATATGGATCATTCCCGGAATTTCTGGAATGCGGTGGCTGAAGTAATGCCTGATTATAAAGAACAGAAAAAATGGCTGAAGGAGCATGGGATGGAATTATTTGTTCTGGATACCTGATTCAGGGCACTCCTTTATCCTATCCACCTTCACCTCTTCCTTTATGCCTTCCTGCTTTACCGCATACATATGGTTAAGCGGCCCATTGCCTTTTCCCAGGTCAAGCTTAGCCTTCAGTGCGCCGTTCAGATATTCTTTCGCCCGCTTTATGCTCTCCTCCGGGCTTTTTCCTTCCGCCAGATGACAGGCCGCGGCAGATGACAGGGTGCAGCCCGTACCGTGAGTGTTGGGATTATCTATCCGGGGAGAGGAAAAACGGGTAAAACAGCCGTCCCGGAACAGAATATCCGCCGCTTCACTCTTCCGGTGCCCGCCTTTCACCAATACCGCAGCTCCTGTCCGAAGAGCAAGCTCTTTTGCCGCCTTTTTCATATCCTCTTCGGTTTTGACAGACAAACCGGTAAGAATCTCCGCTTCAGGGATATTGGGAGTGATGAGAGTTCCCATGGGCAGCAATTTTGCTTCCATAAGCTTCAGCGCCCGGGAAGAAAGCAGCTCCCGGCCGCTGGTGGATACCATAACCGGATCGATTACGATATTGCCGGGCCGGTATTGCTTCAGCTTATGCATGATTACTTCCAATATTTCTTCCCCGGATACCATGCCGATTTTTACGGCATCAGGAAAAATATCGGAAAATACACAATCCAGCTGGGCGGCTATAAAATCCGGCTCCACATCGGAAATCGCATATACCCCTGTGGTGTTCTGTGCGGTCAGTGAGGTTATAACGGCGCTGGCATAGAGGCCATGTACCGTAATGGTCTTTATATCTGCCTGTATACCTGCCCCGCCGCTGGGATCAGAGCCCGCTATCGTAAGAACTTTTTTCATTCAGATAACTCTCCATTTCATTAAATGACCGGAAGTAGAAGTCTGAGATCTCCCGGATATCCGGTTCCTCCTTTTCTGCTGACGGATCATAAACAGCCGCCACCGGGAAACCATCCTCTTTCGCCGTCTTAACAGCATACAGGGCATCTTCAATTACAATGGTATCCTCTTTTGCGGTTCCGAGAAGCTGCCCGGCCTTACGGAAGATAACCGGCTCATCCTTTCCCGCGCCCACATCCGTGCAGATGAGAACAGCCTCAAAATAATCTCTGATTCCGTTTCTCTCAAGTGCCTTTTCAATCAGCCCTTTGTCCGTAGCCGTCGCCACACACATCTTTACGTTTTTCTGCTTCAGCTTGTCCAGAACCGTTTTCACGCCTTCCTTCAGCTTCACCTCATTGATGTAAAAGGATGCCGCTATTTCATTAATATCCTCTATAATCTTGTCTTCTGTATCCGCGATCCCATAAGCAGTTTGAAAATAGACCGCGGCCTGAGGAAGACTCATATTTTTTATTGTTTCCCTGATGTTCTTTTCCGGAACAATACCCTTTTTCCGCAGATATTTTTCACCCAGGGTATCCCAAACAGACATGGAATCCAGCAGGGTTCCGTCCGCATCAAAAATAGCCCCTTTCCTTTTCAGTCTCTCTGCCAGGGCCCGCAGCTCCCTGCATTCCTTCTGTATGCAGGGACTGGAAAAGATGGCCGACACCAAAGCCACCCCATCGATTCCCGTATCCTGCAGCAAATGCATATTTCCTTTGTGTATCCCTCCGATTGCACAGACAGGTACGGACACCGCCCGGCAGATTTCCCGGAGGGTATCCAGGGAAACCTCCTGTGCGTCCGTTTTCGTGGAAGTGGAAAACACAGCGCCCACACCAAGGTAATCCGCTCCCTTTTTCTCGGCTTTCACTGCCTGTTCCACAGTCTGGACTGATACGCCCAGCAGCATGCCGTCTCCGATTTTCCGGCGGACCGCGCCTGCCTCCATATCATGCTGTCCCACATGGATCCCGTCCGCGCCGCAGCGTACGGCCAGCTCCACATCATCGTCAATTATAAAAGGGACACCATATTTATGGCAAAGTCTTTTTATACTCTCCGCTTCTTCCAGGAACTGCTCCTTTGGCATATCCTTTTCACGAAGCTGGACACAGGTTACACCTCCTGCCAGCGCTTCCTCGACCTGCGTAAGCAGTGTCTTTTCTCCTGTCCAGGCCCGGTCGGTCACCGCATAAAGAAGCATTGTCTTTCTGTCACATTTCATGGCTGTCCTCCCCGGAAGCAGGCTTCATCCCATCCTTTTCCCATATATATTTCCGTACTTCCGCCTCTTTTTCCAGCGTTTCCCCGTCCATATGATATATGGCGTCAATAATATGATTCCGATAGGCAGCGTTGCCTTCCTGTGGTGTGAGCCTCTTATAGGCCTGTTCCCCTGCGATTCCCATGGCACATACCGCTGCTGCGGCTGCTTCCAGGGGATGGTCAGGATTTGCCGTAAGATAAGCCGTCATCATGGCGGACAGCATACAACCGGTACCTGTTACCTTGCTCATCATGGGATGGCCGTTGCTTATGACAAAAGCCTCCCTGCCATCCGTCACAATATCCACCGCACCGGTAATCGCTGCCACGGCTCCGGTCCTTTGGGCAAATTCTGCGGCAAATATGACTGCCGCCTCCAGCGTGGCATCCGTCACCGCGTCCGTACTGTCCGCATCCACTCCTTTGGTCGTCCCCATTCCCAGGGCCAGGGTTTTGATTTCGGAAATATTCCCCCGGATCGCTGTAAATTTTACTTCTTTCAGCAATTCCTCCGCCGTTTCCGTCCGCAGGCGGCTGGCCCCGGCCCCGACCGGATCCAGAAGCACCGGATGCCCGCAGGCGTTCGCTTTTTTTCCGGCCGCCTTCATGGCCGGAATGGTGCGTTGATTTAATGTCCCGATATTGATATGCAGGCCTCCGCATATGGATGTAATTTCCTCCACTTCCTGCAGTTCATCAGACATGATAGGTGAACCGCCGCAGGCTAGCAGAATATTGGCACAGTCATTTACGGTAACATAGTTCGTAATATTATGGATCAGAGGTGTCCGTTCCCTCACTCTTTCCACCAATATAGCCAGTTCCTTTTGTCCCTTCTTCATTTATCCCATCCTCCCTTTTACTCTTCAAAAATAGATACGATCTCACCATCAAGAATCCGGTTCATATTTTTCACTGCACAGAAATTGCCGCACATACTGCAGGTATCCTCTTTTTCCGGCATAGATGTTTCCCGGTATCTTTCCGCCTTTTCCGGATCCATGGCTAACCGGAACATTTCCTTCCAGTCCAGCTTCTTTCTCGCCGCGCTCATGGAATTATCCCATTCCATGGCATCCGGAACCCCTTTTGCGATATCCGCTGCATGGGCGGCAATCCTGGCGGCGATAATCCCCTCCTTCACGTCCTCCACATCAGGAAGACGCAGATGCTCGGCAGGGGTCACATAGCACAGAAACGAGGCCCCCGCAGCAGCCGCAGCAGCACCGCCAATCGCGGCGGTAATATGATCGTACCCCGGGGCGACATCAGTCACTATCGGCCCCAGCACATAAAAAGGTGCGCCATGACAGAGAGTCCTCTGGATTTCCATGTTCGCGGCGATCTGATTCAGCGGCATATGTCCGGGGCCCTCCACCATAACCTGAACCGCTTTTTTCCACGCTCTTTCCGTCAATTCCCCCAGAGTGATCAGTTCTTCTATCTGGGAGGCATCCGTAGCATCCGCGAGACAGCCGGGACGGCAGGCATCCCCCAGGCTCAAAGTCACGTCATATTCCCGGCAGATTTCCAGTATTTCATCGAAGAATTCGTAAAAAGGATTTTCCTCCCCCGTCATTTCCATCCAGGCAAATATGATGGAACCGCCTCTGGAAACAATATTCGTCAGCCTTTTGTTCTTCTTGAACTTATGTGCTGTTTCCCGGTTAATGCCGCAATGGATTGTCATGAAGTCCACTCCGTCCTCCGCATGCATCCTGACAATATCAATCCATTCCCTGGCGGTAATCTGTTTCAGCGGCTTATGGTAATAAACCACCGCGTCATAAATGGGAACCGTACCGATCATGGCCGGACAATTCTCCGTAAGGTGCCTTCTGAACTTCCGGGTATCCCCGAAGGAACTCAGATCCATAATGGCCTCCGCCCCCATTTCCACAGCTCTGTGTACCTTTTCATACTCCATTTCCAAATCCGTCATGTCTCTGGAGGTTCCCAGGTTCACGTTGATTTTAGTCTTCAGCATAGAACCAAGTCCGTTCGGTTCCAGTGATTTGTGCCGCTTATTGCAGGGAATGATTATCTTTCCTTCCGCCATAAGGCTTACAAGCTGTGCTGCAGGAATTTTTTCTTTTGCCGCAACGGCATTCATTTCTTCGGTGAGAATCCCCCTGCGTGCAGCTTCCATCTGTGTTGCATAATTCATCCTTATTCCTTCTTTCCTGTCCGGGGACCTGTCTGTTGGGAATGCCTGTGTATTTCTGCCCGGAAGCCATCGGCCGCCCTTCCGGGCAGGACTCCTTTCATACGAAAAAAAACGGAGCATACCCATATAGGTATACTCCGCCGATAAGCTGATTTCTCACTTCTTCCTACGTTGGCATTACCCAAATCAGGTTTAAGGGTCGAAGTTGGATTACTTCCTCTCAGCCTGCTCACAAGCTCCCCTGAACATATGTATTTTACAACTTCGGAATGATCCGATTGTTGTTTCTGCTGGAAATCATATCACGATTGCCATTCTTTGTCAAATGAGCTTGAAAAGTACTACTTCATTCCTGTATTTACTTGTCCAACTCTAAAATTCCCATCTGGAATAAAGCCAGTGTCAGCATAGAAAATAACCGGAAGCCGCCGCCTAATAAATAGTTGGCTTCCTGCTTTGTGAATACAGCAAAACTCGCAGGTGCAAAGTCATCAATATCCCATGTAATTTCCTCTGCCGTCAGATAATTCATAAACTCATATGCTGCTTTTATTAACGTTTTATCAGAAATTTTATTAAGCTGAATCTGTTTATTTTTTCCGATGTAATTTTTTACTTCCTTGCCCAAACCAAAATATAAATTTATGGTTTCATCAATAAAGTTAGAAACTATAAAACTTTCAATGCTCGGATAGCTCAACAGCAACTGCCCCGCCTGCTCCCCATCTTCATTGTCATAGGGATTTGCAAGTATTTTAATATACTTTTCAATCAGTTCTATATTTGTATTCGATTCAGGATCTCTGTCAAATAAATAATAAATAGCCGACTGTTCCACCGGAAAATGATATCGTTCTCTCAGCACATCAAACACTTCATCCAGATACTTCGGATTCTCACTAATATCCCGAATATTGCTTTCCCTCGTATTTACAACAGCCACTCTTGAATAGGGATCGCTGTCTTTTACATAGTAATCAGGCGTATTTCGCTTCTTTGCAACATAGCTATATCCCAAGAGTCCGCAGAATATCTTATACAGATAATTGAATTCTGTACTGCTGCCTTCTACGATAAACAGAACCTGACCAATTCGTTTCTCTTTGTTAATTCTCATCCGCCACCTCATGATACAAAGGAATACCGCCAAACACTCCACTCACATACATCTTTTCCACATTTTGAGCAGAACGCGGCTGATCCGATGAAATTCTATGAATAGAACTCCCTTCATTACCATGAAACTCCACAGTATACTCCTGATCCGGCCGGAGAATAGAATTCGACAAAAGATTCGTAGAATGCGATACAAAAATCATCTGTGCATTTTTTGATTTTTGCATAAAGTAGCGTACCATCAAACTTTCCAGCTGATTGTGAAAGCCACTGGAGAACTCATCGATCAGAAGCATTCCCCCTTTTTTAAGAACATACAAAAAGGCCGGCAGCAACCGGAGCAGATTCTGGTTTCCCATGGATTCCTCTACAAATGGAATCGGCACATCCACGTCCTTTCTACGGAAGAAAATCGATTTCTCCTTTTCATCATCTCCTGCTATAATTCTATAATTTGTTCCTTCTGCTGAATGAGCGTACTCTACCTTTTGCTCAAAATTATACTCTGTAAAAAAATCATTAATCTCATTACATCCATCTCTATCCAAATACTGAGCCAAGGACAAATCTGTTTTTCCGTAGGATTGAATCACCTGATCAAACATATTGATATAAACAGAATTCTTGAGGTAATCCATCCATTTAACCAAAATCTTATTAGATGCAAACTTTGTATTAAAATACAATGTTCTAAGGAATAGAGTATCCTTACCTACATCGCTTTCATCATAAAAATTCCCAGCTTTCTCAGCAATATAAGACTTTGCAGAAACTCCAATACGGTCCAAAAGAAGCTGATCCTCAACATACAACTTTTCTGTAATTCCAACTTTTCTGGTATCGACTTCTATTGCATACTTAACCTTCTTTGTATCAATCAGGAAATCATAAACCAACGAATAGCTATATCCCGTTCCAAACATGCACTTAAACATACCGGAATTAATACTTCTCTCTGAGAACAAAAGATCCAGAAGCAGCTTCACTGAAAGAATGATATTGGATTTACCAGAAGCATTTGCCCCAACAAACATGCACCCTTTCAGAACACCATTCTCTGATACATTTTTAGGCAAAACCGTATAATTTGTTTTCGTGAGATCAACTGTCGTCTGATTTTTAAAGGACTTAAAATTATTCATCGTAATTTTCGTAAGCATAACTGACCTCCCATGGCATTACCTTTCTTTTTACTATAATATACCATCCGCGCTAATTTAATGCAAGTTTTTTACTCTCTTTCGATACTTAATCGTATTTTTTTTACGTGCTCATCTTGAATCTTATATATAACCTGGATGAAAAGAAATGTCAGTCTCAGGTAAAAGAAATCTGTAAGAAACTTGAAGATAAAAAATAGAAGTACGATTTTATCTTCGTACTCCTACTCTTTATCCTCCTAAAATCAAGCAAAAATATCCTCACCCTGCCAGATACTTTTTTTCGGATATTCCCAAGGTTATTCTCCTGATGTCTTATGCTCTTTTAGAAAGAACTTCCTCTTCATACTTCTTCACTTCTTTGAACCATTCCCCTTTGACAGGCACATTGTTCTTCTCGCAGAAATAATCCCATACATCGCCGAAAGGATATATCTTCATTTCTTCCTGCATAGCCATCAGCTCGGTAAACTGATTGGTATCCTGAAGCTCTTTGAATTTTTTATTCGGAGAAACAAGGGCATACAGAAGGGCTTTCTGCATATTTCTCATGCCAACCGTCCATGCGGAAATACGGTTGATGCTGGCATCGAAGAAATCCAGGGCAAGAAGGACACGGTCGATAGCATCATTTCTCACGATTTCCTTTGCAATTTCCCTTGTCTCATCATCAAACAGCACTACATGGTCGCTGTCCCAGCGTACCGGCCTTGTTACATGAAGGGCAATTTTTTCATTAAACAGAAGCATGGAAGAAATCTTATCGGATACAAGCTCCGTAGGATGATAATGTCCGTTATCCATCAGGCTTATAATGTCGTTGTTAGCTGCATAATTAATGGTGAATTCACTGGATCCTACGGTATAGGATTCCAGTCCGATGCCGAACACCTTGGATTCCAGGCATACCAGTACCTTGGATTTATCATAAGGAATGGATAAAATCTGATCCAGGGAATCTTTAAATCTGGCTCTGGGGCCCATTCTGTCTGCGGGGATATCCTTATAGCCGTCAGGAATCCAGATATTCATGGCGCAGGGGATTCCGAGCTCCTCAGCAAAATACTGGGAAATGCGGACACATGCTTTTCCATGCTCAATCCAGAAGCTGCGGACTTCATCAATAGGGCTGGATAAAGTGAGTCCGTCCACTACCTTGCTGTGTGAAAAGAAGGTAGGGTTGAAATCCAGGCCGATTCCTCTTTCTTTGGCAAAATCCACCCATTTCTTAAAATGTTTGGGCTCCAGCTTATCTCTGTCCGCGAATTCGCCGTCCTCAAAAATCGCATAGCTGGCATGCAGGTTCAGTTTATGCTTACCGGGCACCAGGCTGAATACTTTATCAATATCCGCCATCAGCTCTTCCGGTGTCCTTGCCTTTCCGGGATAATTTCCGGTAGCCTGGATTCCTCCGGTAAGAGGCCCCTTCTGGTCAAAACCGGTTACGTCATCCCCCTGCCAGCAGTGCATGGAAATTGCAATTTTCTCCAGAGTTTCCACGGCCTTGTCCGTATCTACCCCCACTGCCGCATACATTTCTTTTGCGGATTCATATCTCTCTTTTACGTTCATGAATTCTCCTTTCCGTCCTTTTCGGACAACACGTTTTTGACACGTGCTTTCTGTTTTCTATTTTCAGATTACTGCCCTCCGGCACTGCTCCATTCCTGCTATTCTTAATACCTGCCTGCTGTCAGCTGGGATCATACTTTTCCACACCGAAGGATTCATAAATACATGCCCTGACCTGTGCAAGTCCTGCAAATTGATTATCCTTCAGCATCTGTACCGCCAGATTGCCGATAGCCGTCGCTTCTCCCGGCCCGGCGTAAACGGTGCGGCCGGATTTATCCGCGGTAAGCTGGTTCAGATAGGCCGCATTGGAACCGCCTCCCACGATATTAACAGCCTCAAAATGCCTTCCTGTCAGCGATTCAATTTCCCGGACGGTCTCAGCATAGCTGTCCGCCAGGCTCTGGTAAATAACTGCGGCAATCTGTCCGACCGTTTCCGGTTCCTTCCATCCATGCTTTTTGCAGTAAGTCTTGATCGCCTCCGTCATATTATCAGGCGCAAGAAAAGCGTCGTCATTAACATCTACGCGGGAAGGGAAATCACTTTCCTTCTCCGCCATCTCACAAAGCCGGGCAAAGGAATATTTATCCTCCAGTTCATGGCGGACGGACTGTATCATCCAGAGCCCCATGATATTCTTCAGATAACGGAAACGGTATTCATAACCGCCCTCATTTGTAAAGTTCCTCTTTCTGCTTTCCGGCGTACAGATAGCTCTGTCATTTTCAATTCCCATCAGGGACCATGTCCCGGAGCTTATGTAAAGGCAGTCCTCCGTAAGCGTCGGCACGGAAATGACCGCGGATGCCGTATCGTGCGTGGCAGGCATTACCACCTCGCAGGAGAAGCCCACTTCTTCCTCCACTTCTTTGGAAAAAGGCCCCACCACCGTTCCGGGCATGTGAAGCGGCCGGAATATCGAGGGCTTATAGCCCAGCCTCTCAATCAGCTCGCAGTCCCATTGCCTGGTTTCCGGGCTGACAAGCTGTGTGGATGTTGCATTGGTATATTCAGACATCTTATTTCCTGTGAGCAGGAAATGGAAATAATCGGGAAGCATCAGCAGCCATTCCGCCTTTTCCATGTTTTCCGGTTCCTGCTGTTTCACCGCCATCAGCTGATAAATCGTATTGAAAATCTGCTTCTGGATACCGGTTCTGGCGTACAGGGCATCCTCAGGAATGATCCTGTAAACCTCCTTATCCATTCCTTTTGTTCTTCCGTCTCTGTAGCCATATGTATTGCCCAGTATCCTGTTCTCCCCATCAAGCAGCACATAATCCACCGCCCAGGTATCAATTCCCATGGACTTAGGCACTTTTCCCGCCGCCTTGCAGGCCTTCAGCCCCGCTTTGATCTCTTCAAACAGCCTGGGGATATTCCAGCACAGATGACCGTCCTTTTTATCCATACCGTTTTCAAACCGGTAGACCTCTTCCAACTCTATTCTGCCGTTTTCCAGATGCCCCAGAATATGCCGGCCGCTGGAAGCTCCGATATCTACCGCAAGATAATATTCAGCCATAATCTTCCCCTTCCTTCCCGTGACTTGGCGCCACTCTTTGTAATCCCGACTTCACTGAGTCTATTATACTCCTTTGCCGTTCTTTTTTTTAGGACGGTGATTGCAAATTTACCGTCCTTATTTGCAGGTGCTTTCTTTACAGCTTCTTTGACTTACTCTGCCTGAAATGATAAAATGGCAATAGTATATACGCGTATAAAGGAAGGGAAACGATGAACCAGGAACTTTTAGATAAACTGAAGGTGATTTCACCGGAAGAAGAACAAATCCTTGCGGGAGAGACGGAAGTGCAGAAAAGTATTTATACAGCCGCCGATGATTTTATCGTGGACGGAAGCCAGATGCTGGATGCCGGGAAATTGATTGATATCAGGCCTCATACCCGTTTTGTGCACTTCCCGCGCCACAAGCATAATTATATTGAAATCATTTACATGTGCAGCGGAACCACCACCCACATCATCAATGACACCACAAAAGTCACTCTGGATACCGGTGATCTCTTGTTTCTGAATCAGAATGCCACACAGGAAATCCTGCCTGCCGGGAAAGAGGACATCGCCGTAAATTTTATTGTGCTTCCCGAGTTTTTTGACAGGACCTTTCTTATGATAGATGAACGAAGTGCCCTGCAGGAATTTCTGGTGGGAGCCCTGAAAAAGAACCGCAGCTTTACGGATTACCTGCATTTCCATGTCAGTCAGGTCCTGCCGATACAGAACCTGGTGGAAAATCTCATCTGGTCTTTGGTTTACCGCCAGCCTAACCGCAGGAACATCAACCAGACTACCATGGGGCTTCTGTTTATCCAGCTTTTAAACCATACGGATAAGATCAATCAGGACGATCCCGGGCAGCACGAACAGAATATGGTGTTCACCGCCATGAAATATGTGGAGGAAAATTATAAGACAGCCACGCTGGACGAACTCTCCGCGCAGCTGAAGGAACCGGCTTATTATTTAAGCAGGCTGATCAGCCGGATGACAGGAAAGACTTTCAAGAATTTACTGCAGACAAAAAGGCTGAACCAGTCAGCCTTTCTGCTCACCACAACAACACTTCCCGTGGAGGAAATTATAGCGTCTGTGGGTTATGACAACACAAGTTATTTTCACCGGATATTCAGGGCGCAGTTCGGTATGACGCCGCGCTCCTACCGCCTGTCACATGATTCGGTCAGTTCTCAGGATACAGGCAGGTGATGCCGGAACGTTCAAAAAGCTCAAGCCAGGTATCAGACGGCTTTTCATCGGTAACCACCATATGGATATGATTGATATCACAGATTTTGGAAAAAGCAACCTTTCCGAATTTGGTGTGATCCACAGCCAGGATACATTGCTTGGCTGATTTCAGCATGGTCTGCTTCGCCTGGGAAAAAAGTTCATTTCCGTCCGTAATCCCTTTTTCCATATCCAAGCCCTTACAGGAAAGAACCACCTTTTCCACGTTAAAAGCCCCAAGGCCTTCAATGGCCCTCGGCCCAACCAGCGCCAGATACCCTTCCTTCAGGCTTCCGCCGGAGGAAATGATATTCCAGTCCGCCACATCGGAAAGCTCCAGTATCACTTCGATGGAATTGGTGATTACTGTCAGGCGCTCCTTCTGCTTCAGCGCTTTGGCAATGAACACAGCGGTGGTGCTGGGATCCAGTATGATATGATCGCCGTCTTCGATGAGAGTCTCTACAATCTTTGCTATTTTCTGCTTTCCCGCAGGATTATTTTTCTTTCGGATATTAAAGGGCATATCCAGGCTGGTATTTTCATTTAATACCGCCCCGCCATAGCTTTTTACCGCCAGCCCATCCTTATCCAGCTTATCCAAATCCCTTCGGATAGTCTCCTCGGACACCTGGAACTCCTGGCTGAGCTCGCTGACAATAACCTTTTTATCTTCCTGCAGCTTTTCGAGAATCAGATTTCTTCTTTCTACTGCTAACATAAGCAACCCTTCCTTATATGCCTTATAAAATGGAACGGCAGATCTGTTCGTCCGGATGGGCAATCACGGAAGAATCCAGATACATTCCATTGCCTGCCACTGATTGTTTTGCTTTTTCTATGGCTGCTTCCACCGCCGCAACCTCTCCGGTCAATATCAGATATGATTTCCCGCACATTCCCTTGGCGATACGGAGTTCAATCAGATCCACAATAGCTGTTTTGGCCGCCACATCGGCAGCTACAATAATAGATGCCGCATCGTAGGTTTCCAGTATGCCGAAGGCGCTGATCTTATCAATCTGCGTAGCCCCGTAAATAGCCGGGAAGATACTTTCATGAGGATTGCCAAGGACGAAGCTGTCTATCAGCTCCTCCTCCCTCACCTTTCCTGCAGCTTCCACCGCCGCATTCACCGCGCTTAAGGATCCGCTGATTAAAGCAATATATTTACCCGGGCAGACCGTCTGTGCCTCCAGAAGCTCCACATCCGCCGTCTTTACCATCGCATCCGCAGCGGTAATGCCCGCGGAAACCGTCTTAAATTCAATCATGCCAATAGCCTTGCTCATATATCTTTACCTCTCATCTGCGCGTTTCGCCGCTTTTCTGATGATTATGACACAGTCAGAGTGATCTCACCGCCGCCCACTTTGGTTACTTTACCGCTGACGGATGCATGAATCGGAACGCTTAATCCTTTGGCCGCAGCCGCTATTATCTGTCCTCTTTCCACCGCATCTCCCACGGATACCACCGGCTCCGCCGGCGCACCGATATGCTGGTTTAAAGGGATAACCACCACATTCACCTTTTTCACTTCATCCTCAATAGGCGCTTCCCTGTCATAAGCAGACAGCCCTAATCTCGCCTCCAGCCGTTCTTCCGGAGCCTTACGGTATTCTCTGGACTCTCTCACCGGGGTGGGAAGTACGTCCGCGGGAGGCTTTAATCCCGCTTTTCTCAGGCCAGTCTTATATTCAGCCATCAGGCTTCTCGGAGCCAGGCCCTGCGGGCAGGAATACAGCTCGCATAAACCGCAGGAGCTGCAGAAAAACGTATTCACAAAAGGATTGGCATCCCTGAAATCCCTGTTCGCGGCCGCACGCATGAACTTATGAGGTTCGATTGGATGTCCCAGCGCATGCCTTGGACATAAGTCCGTACACGCCTGGCACTGACAGCAGGCAGATGCAGCACGCTTCAGGCCTATCGCCGGATTCTGGTTTTTCTTCTGAATCAGGGAATGTTCTTTCGGGAGCACCAGCACCGCGTTGGTCGTTTTGGTCACCGGAGAATCCGCCCCTTTGATGTTTCCCATCATAGGGCCGCCCACCAGAAAGACCGGATCCGCTGTCGTCGCACCGCCCGCAAATTCCACACAGGTTTGCAGCGCCGTTCCCAGAGGAACACGGATGGTCACCGGACTTTCCACCTCACCCACTATGGTTACCAGCTTATCCGTAACGGGCTTATTTTTTTTCAAAGCCCTGTAAATATTATACATCGTTTCTACATTGAAGACAGCAATGCCTTCTTCTATGGGAAGACCCCCTGGCCTGACAACCCTTCCGGTCGCCTCATAAATGAGCACTACCTCATCCCCCATAGGATATACGCTGTCAAGAAGCTGCAGTGATACCTTAGGGAAACGGTGAATGCACCTGTTTAATGCCGCCACAGTGTCCTTATATTCGCCTTTGATTCCTACGATGGCCTGTTCCGCTCCCACGGTATCCGCCACCAGCTGGAATGTTTCCAGTATTTCCTGCGCATACTTTTCAAGAAGCTGTCTGTGCAGCTTCAGAAGCGGTTCACACTCCGCGCAGTTCAATAATATGATCTGAGCACGTTCATCAATTTTCATATAGGTGGGAAAGCCTGCGCCGCCTGCGCCCACTATCCCATTTTCTTTTATCATACTGCTTAAGTCTTTACAATCCATAGCCTGCTCCACTTTCCCGGAATCACACTAATCTGCTGGCATCATCAATGATTCCCACTATTGCGGCATCCACAGGGGCGTCTTCCATATCACAGCCGATCCTGGCCGCGCTTCCCTGGGCTACAAGCACGTATTCTCCGATTCCTGCGCCGATATTATCGATAGCCACCAGTCTGTCCGCATGGCTTTTCATCGACTCCAGAGGCTCTACAATCATCAATTTATTTCCTATCAGCTTCTCACTTTTTCTCGTGGAAACAATGCTTCCTGTTACTTTACCGACTATCATATTTCCTCTTTCCCCTGCCTCGGCAGCCTGTTAAAAAAATCTCCCGGTATTCCAGACAAAAAGAATAAGAATACCGGGAGACGGTTAACAACTCCATCAGCGGACAATTTTTACGGTATCTCCGGTAGCGATCCTGCTCGCATTCGCTTCATCCGTATCGATATGCATTTCCAGCGTAAAGCTGTCATCCACACGGATTTTAACGTGGTCAAAAACAGTTCCCCGTTCGTTGTCTGCTTTTACAGAAACGTAGTCACCGTCCTTTACCCCTGCTGCCTGCGCATCCCGGGGCGACATATGTATATGTCTCATAGCCACGATACAGCCTTCCTTCAGATAGATTGCTCCCTGAGGCCCAACCACCGCGATCGCTGCGCTTCCTGCCACGTCGCCTGATTCCCGAATCGGGGCTTTGATTCCCAGCTTCATGGCGTCCGTAGCGGAAATTTCCACCTGGGAGGCTTTCCTTACAGGCCCTAAAACCCTTACGTTTTCAATGGCCCGCAGCTTAAGCCCAACTATGGTCACCTGCTCGTTGGCAGCGAACTGCCCGCCCATGAGATCCTTTTTTTTGGTAAGATGGTATCCGGGGCCGAACAGGATTTCCACATGCTCCTGGGTAAGATGTATATGTCTGGCGGATACTCCTACGGGAACCATAAACCCGTTTCCGGCAGGTTCCTTCTCCATGGCTTCCATTACCAATCTGGTAATCAGTTCAATTTGATTCGTCTCCACAGCCACACCCACTTTTCTTCAGATTATAGAATTATTTTACCTTGGGCAAAATCATCTCTACATCAGTGTGAGGTCTGGGGATTACATGGGTAGCCACTAATTCGCCCAGTCTGCCTGCGCTGCTTGCGCCTGCTTCCACTGCGGATTTAACAGCTCCTACATCGCCGCGTACCATAACGGTTACCAGACCGGAACCGATTTTCTCTGTTCCTACCAAAGCTACATTTGCAGCCTTGCACATAGCGTCCGCTGCCTCAATTGCTGCAACAAGACCTCTTGTTTCCACCATTCCCAATGCTTCCTGTGACATTCTTTTTTCCTCCTTTTTAACAACTGGTTCTTCTTTTATCTGCGCCTTTTCGGCTTTCTGTACTGTCCCGGACGTTGTTTTGCGTGCTGTTTTAATCGTACTGCTTTTTGAAGCTGCCGCACTCTGTCCGGCTTCCTTTTGTGTTGTCTTATCTTTATTATTACTGTCTGGCATGATTCCTCCTCATTGCCGCAGCTACGGCAAAAGCGGCATTAGGCAGGCGGGCGCGCTGCCCCTTGCCTATACCTCCTGAAGATAGCTTTCCTCCGAAAGCATTCCTCCTGCCGGATTCTCAGCCTCAACCCCGGCTTCTATGGAAGCGGTCATAAAACGGCTTGAACTGCGCTTCACCAATCCGACAATCTCTTCATGGGGGTTGGCAATCACCCCGGAAGCCACCAGCGGTTTAATCGCATGAGCTGCCGCTTCCACGGCTGCGGTTACCGCCGCCACATCGCCTTCCACAATAATGGTTACAAGCCTTCCGCCCAGTTTTCTTTCCCAGGTTGCCAGAGTCACTTCCGCCGCTTTGCACATAATGTCAAGGGCATCCACCGCCGCTGTCACTCCTGTTATTTCTATCAGGCCATATGATTTCCCCATGAACGTTTTCTCCTAATTATCAGATAGAAGGCAGAATCTTCTCTACATCCGAATGCGGTCTCGGAATTACGTGTGCTGCTACCAGTTCGCCAAGCTTGCCTGCCGCTGCGGATCCGCTTTCTACTGCAGCCTTAACAGCTCCAACATCGCCGCGTACCATAACGGTTACCAGACCGGAACCGATTTTCTCTGTTCCCACCAGAGTCACCTCTGCTGATTTGGTCATTGCATCCGCCGCTTCAATTGCTGCGGTAAGACCTCTTGTTTCTATCATTCCCAATGCTTCCTGTGCCATTTTAATTTCCTCCACTAATTTACATTTCTTTTTTATTGTGACATAACCAGTTATGACTTGTCAAATGCGCAGAGCTTCAACATTTTTTCCGTATCCTCTGTGGGCCTGGGAATGATATGCTTCTGCACGACTCCGGTAAGGCTTTTTGCCATCCGCTCTCCCGCTTCCATGGCAGCTTCCACGTCGGATATGCTGCCTCTGAATTTGATGGTTACCAGCAGGGGGACCGGAAGGCTGTCTGCGTTGGCCGGCTTATTTTTATCAAAAGGCTCCAGCCGCACATTGCCTGCCTTACATCCGGCATCTGCCGCCATAAATGCACATACCAGACCAAATACTTCCAAAATTCCTACGGCTTCTCCCATGGGCTTCGCCTCCTAACACTGTTTATTGATTGATAATCGCAATCTTCAGACCGCTCATCGCCAGATTGGTTCTGTGCGCTTCATTGATTTCATCCAGCGGGAAGGTGTGGGTAATGAGCTTCTCAATGGGAATCCCGGCCTTCTTCGCACTCTTTAAGAATTCAAATGTGGTGGCGTAATCCCGAAGAGTATATACCCAGGAGCCCACGATTGTGATTTCTTTGGAGCAGATGTCAAAGTGGGGATTAATGGTGGCATCGCCGCCATTGATAAAGAATCCCAGCTCGCAGAGCCCTCCGCCGTTGCGGATAAATTTGTAAATATTAGCATGGGCAAACGGAGAACCGGTGCACTGGAATGCAAAATCTGCCAGATGTCCGTCAAATTTGGCTTCCACCGCTCCTGCAAGAGCTTCAATGCCCTTATGATCCTTGAAGTTTACCGTATCGGACGCACCCATTTCCTTAGCGAATTCCAGACGTTTTTCTTCTCCGTCTACAGCTACGATATGATTGATTCCCATCGTACGGAGAATGGCGATACAAATCAGGCCGATAGGACCGCAGCCCTGTACCACTACCCTGCTGTTGAACCGGAGGATACCGGTTGATTTCGCTCTTTCCACCGCATGAATCAGAACGGCGCAGGGCTCTATCAGGATTCTGGAATATAAATCCAGGTCGCTTACCTTAAATACGGTGGAGCCTCCCCTGATGAAAAGATAATCGGAAAACCAGCCGTTGAGATGGATATCGTCATCGGGAAGCAGGCCGTAAACATCCGCGCCTCCCACGTTCTGCTTGTTCAGATCGAACATGGTGATATCCGGGTTATCCTTGAAAATCATACAGGTTACAACCTTGTCTCCTATCTTCAGATCATTTCCGGCACTGTCTTTCTTTACGTTTTTCCCCATCTTTACGATTTCACCGGTTCCCTCATGTCCGAGGGCTACGGGAATCAGTCCGAAGGGATCTTTTTTGAATTCATGGGCGTCGGTACCGCAGATACCGCAGCCCTCCACTTTAACAAGGATATCGTCATCCCCTACCTCGGGGATGGGGAATTCTTTAATGTCATAATGCTCCAGGCTTGTAAGCATGGCAACACGGGCTGTTTTCGGGATTTCTCCCGCCACATTTCCGGATACGCTTTTTCCCGCGCCGGTATGCCCTTCCATGCTATTAAGGACCTGTCTTACAATCTCTTCTATATTTGTTGCATTAACGTCCATTTTCTTTTCCTTTCCTGCCTTCCGGCGTACATGCCTTTTTTACCGGCATGTCTGCACGTTCTGCCCTTTAGCGGATGCAGAGGCTGTCTGACATGACGCATCTTCTTCTCTTAGTGAAGGTGCTTGCGCTCGTCAGGCCCTCACCGGTCCTGCTGGCAATGGTGAAGGTACAGAAGCCTTCTCCTCCGAATCCCAAAGCCGCATAGGAAGGTGCGTTCTTAACCAGAATCGCCGTATCAATTGCCTTGGCATATTTGGTGATGTTATCCACGTTTTTGGAATGGATATGAGCGGAATGACGGTTGCCGTGTTCCAGCCAGACGGCCTTTTCAACCGCATCGTCAAAATCCTTTGCCCTTACCAGTCCCAGGATAGGCATCATCAGCTCTTCTGCAATCAGCGGATGTTCTTTTTCCCCTTCAAAAACGATGCAGCGGATATTTTCCGGAGCCTGAATGCCGATCATGGAAAGAAGTGTTCTGGCATCCCTTCCCACGCATTTCCGGTTCAGCCCCTTAGGGGTTATCACAGTCGCGGTGAGTTTATCCTGCTCCTCTTTGGAAATCAGGTAGCATCCCTGTTCGCTGATCATATAATTCATCAGTTCATCGGCCACGCTGTCCACGGCCACAATTTCCTTCTCCGCTATACAGGGGAGATTATTATCAAAGGTACATCCGTTTACGATATCGGCCGCCGCTTTTCTCACATCGGCAGTCTCATCCACCAGTGCGGGCGGATTTCCTGCCCCGGCGCCGATTCCTCTTTTTCCGGAGGAAAGAACCGCGGTAACAACTCCCGGTCCTCCTGTCGCGGCAATCAGAGGGATATCTTTATGCTTCATCATGATATTGCTTGTTTCCAGTGTGGGCCTGGTCACCGTACAGGCTACATTATCCGGCCCTCCTGCCTCAAGGGAAGCTTCATTTACCATGTTGATGGCAAAAATAGAAGTTTTGATTGCCTGGGGATGAGGGTTGAATACTACTGTGTTTCCTGCCGCTATCATGCCCATGCTGTTGCACAGGACGGTTTCACTGGGATTGGTGCAGGGAGTAATGGCTCCGATAACGCCAAAGGGCCCCATCTCGATCAGGGTAAGTCCTCTGTCCCCCGACCATGCCGTCGTTGTTATATCTTCCGTTCCGGGGGTTTTGTCCGCCAGAAGGTGATGCTTTAAAATCTTGTCGCCCACGTTGCCCATTCCGGTTTCTTCCACACCCATACGGGCAAGAAGCTCCGCGTTCTCGTGAGTCTTTCTGCGGATATTGGAGACGATCTGTTCACGCTGATCCATGGTCATGCAGCGTACTTTGGCTTCCGCTTCCTTCGCCGCTTCAATCGCCTGGTTCATATCTGTGAACACGCCGTGCTGTGCTGTCCCGGCACTGCCGGAAAGCTGCATTCTGGCAACCACTTCCTTCACAATATCCTGTACCATACTTTCACTTACAGGCACGAGATTACCTCCTTCAACAAGGACGCTCCATAAGCCGCGAGGCTGGTGTCCTGTTCGGCTGTTCCGCCGCTGACGCCGAGAGCTCCTATTATTTTGCCGTTATATACAAGCGGTTCCCCGCCGCCGAAAATCACAATCCTGCCGCCGTTCGTATGCTGGATGCCGTAAAGAGGTTCACCCGGCCGGGCAAGCTCTCCCAGCACCGCAGTGGACATCTGAAAAGCCGCGCATGTATAAGCCTTATTCACCGCCACATCCAGACTTCCTATGTAAGCTCCGTCCATACTGCGCACCAGCTTCGGATGTCCGGCTTCGTCCGCGACGGCGGTAACTACCCGCATTCCCAGCTCTTCTGCCTTTTCCTCCACCTTTGCCGCCAGCGCTTCGGCCAGCCTGAGAGACATTCCATGGATGTATCCATGGATATATCCATTCACAGCCGTCTTCGCATCCATGGATACGGAATTCTCCGCAGATGCTTCCATACGGCCTATCTCCTGCAGGACTTCGCGGACAGTTCTTGCAATCAGCTCTTCGTCCATTATTTTATCTGCTCCATGACCTTTTTTACGATTTCAGCTACCATATCTTCGCTTACATCCTTGGATGCGGGGGAGGATACGGAACCACAGCCGTTTCCGCAGTTATGGCAGTTTTTCCTGCCCTTATTCTGGCACAGATCTGCGGGATGCTTTCCGGGCAGACCCATTTTTCTTCTGATTTCGTACAGTTTCTCAATCGTAGCCTGATCGAATTCCTTCGGTCCGCCCAGCATTCTGGACTTGTACAGAAGCTCTGCATAAAATTCCACGGATTCCATCTTCATATAAGCCGCTGTCAAATCAGTGCTCCATGTAAGGGCGCCATGGCTTTCCAGCAGAACCGCATCATAGTAAGGAAGGTATTTTTCCACGTTGTCGGGAATTTCCGTTGTGGAAGGGGTGCCGTACTCAGCAATCGGAACACATCCCAAAGCGATAACCGCTTCCGGCATGATAGGCTGTGTAAGCGGGATACCTGCAATAGCGAAGGAGGTTGCAAATGTAGGATGGGCATGTACCACGGCTCCCACGTCAGGACGTTTCTGATATACACGCATATGCATCTTAATTTCGGAAGAAGGACGGAAGCCCTTGTTCGCCTGGATTACATTTCCCTGTGCATCCACCTTGCAGATGAAATCAGGTGTCATAAAGCCTTTGGAAACACCTGTGGGGGTGCAAAGGAATTCATTGTCATTGAGCTTTACGGAAATGTTGCCGTCATTGGCCGCCACCATGTTACGGTCATAGATTCTCTTTCCGATGTCACACATCAATTTCTTAAGTTCATACTCGTTCTGCATTATTTCCTCCATTCTGCCGCCTTCCCGCGGCGTAAAAATATGTCCGCATCCTTATGCGTATTCTGAATGATAAAATTCTGACTGCTTTTCCTGTTCATTATAGCCCCAAATACAACACATGTCAACATTTCTCATGTGGTTTTTATTTGTTTTATCCAGTTTTTCAACTGTTGTTTTTGTTGTTTGTACTGATTTCTTCCGTTTCCTCTTCTCTCAGATAAGAAAGGATGTCCGGAACGCCCGTTCCCACTGTGGAATCCACGTAAAAAATCTTTTTGCAGCCGGAAAGCCGGAGCCATCTGGCAGCTCTTTCCGGATCGGCCTTCGGTTCATTGATCTGGGTCACAATTCCCACCACTTCCCGGTTTACCATGCAGGTAATGTTGGGAGGATACAGGGAGTAGGGTTCCGTGGCGGACAGCAGAAGCCCCACCACATCCGCCTCGTAGGAATACAGCGCCAGCGCATATCCCAGTTCATGGGTCTGGGCATATTCCCCGGGGGTATCAATAATACACTCGAAATAGTTCACATACTGGGTTTTGTGGTATTTGATTTCTTCCCCCTTCAGGGCCTGTGTCAGAGTGGTTTTCCCCGCGCCGCTCCTTCCGATAAGAATGATCTTTTTCATGTCCGTGTTATGCCGCAGACTTCATAACCCAGTTTGTCTGCCGTATACTCCAGAATCGCCATAGTGGACGCCTCCACCTGAGACACCGTTCCGGTCACGATCAGGGAACCGCTGAAGCGATCCACAAAGCCCAGAGACACGCCGGAAGATTTGATGGCGATATCCGCCATGATAATAGCCGTTTCCGCCGGGGTTACCGTCATGATCCCGATAGCCGCCCGGTCCAGCTCCACTCTCGGATCCAGCCCGAGTTTCTCATACAGCTCCCCGTCAGGACTGGCGATGATATGGGCCAGCGTAATCTGTTTGCCCGGAACCAGTTCCTGGACAATTCTCTGTTTTCTTTCCGGATTATAATTTTCAAATTCCATTTTTATACTCCTTGTCCGCTTCAGCGGACATGAATTCCATAATTCTTTTCACACTCAGCCGCCAATATGGCAGTCCAGGCTGCTCACCCGTTCCACTGCCCTTTTCAGGCTTTCCATATGTTCATTCGCAGGCGGAAGAATATCCTTCATCAGATATTCCCGGCCCAGGCCTTCATACTTATCCTGTCCCAGCCGATGGTAAGGAAGCAGGTGAATACGCTTCACGCCGGGCAGGGTATCCGAAAACCTTGCAATTTCTTCGATTTCCTTTTCCGTGTCATTAAAGGTGGGGATAACCGGCACCCGGATAACCAGCTCCGTCTTCCCGCTCTCCGCGATCTTACGGGCATTCTCCAGCATCAGTTCATTGCCTTTTCCCGTAAATTCCTTATGCTTCCCGCTGTCCATATGTTTGATATCCATCAGATACTGATCCAGCCAGGGAAGGAGCTTGTCGATAGTCTCCATAGGAGCGCAGGCCATGCTTTCCATCGCCGTATTGATTCCGGCTTCCTTTGCCGCACGCAGCAGCGCCGCCGCAAAATCCGCCTGACACAGGCTTTCTCCTCCGGAAAGAGTGAGGCCTCCTCCGGAACGTCTGTAATAAGGCCGATCCTTTACCACCGTTTCCATTACCGTCCGGACCGTTACATCCTCACCGATAATCTTCGGCTTTCCCTGCACCATCATGGTCTGTATCCCGTATTCCTGGGACTCCGGATTACAGCACCACCGGCACCGCAGGACACAGCCTTTCAGGAATACAATGGTGCGGATCCCTCTGCCGTCATGAATGGAATAACGCTGTATGTCAAAAATACGGCCGGTTGTATCAAGGTAATCCATTTCACTTTCCTCTCTTCCTGCCATCAGAACCCCTGCTCCGTCCTGCGGATGATATCATCCTGCAGAGAACGCGACAAGGTGGTAAAGAGGGCGCTGTAGCCTGCCACACGCACTACCAGATGCTGATACTTTTCCGGATACTTCTGGGCATCCAGCAGCGTATTTCTGTCCACTACGTTAAACTGCATATGGCTTCCCTTCTGATCAAAATAAGAACGGATAAGAGCCACGAAATTATTCAGCCCCTCATCCCCGCTCAATGCGGAAGGATGGAATTTCTGGTTCAGCAGAGTTCCGTTGGAAGCTATGCCGTGATCCAGTTTGGAAACGGAATTTGCCGTCGCCGTAGGGCCATGGATGTCTCTGCCTGCCGTAGGAGAAACGCCGTCCGCCACAGGGGTATGGGCAAGACGTCCATCCGGGGTAGCCCCTGTCTGGGCTCCCAGCGGCACATTTGCAGACACAGGGTACAGGCCTGCCTGGAAAATCCCGCCCCTGGGATTCCTGTAATTTTGGAGGGGCTTGGTATAGGTGTAGGCCACCTCTCTGGCAAAGGAATCCACTTCTTCGATATCATTGCCGTATTTGGGGATTTCGTCAATCATGGCAAGCAGCTTTTCACAAAGCTCTCTGTCCTTGTCGGGAATTTCCGTATTCATAATTCCTTTTACGATACCGGCAATCTGAGCCTGGCTGGGCTGCTGTCCCGCCTTCGCGAGTTCTTTGATTATCTCTTCCGTCATCTCCTGAACGGTGATGGAATCAAATCCTTTTCCGAAATTCAGTGCAAGGGCTTTCTTATATTCCGAAAGGGTCACTTTCTTTTCTTCAAATACCAGCTTTCTGACTGCATACAGGGAATCCGCCACATTGGCGATTCCGAAGCCCTGAGGGCCTGTGAAATTATAAACAGCGCCGCCTTCCTGAACGGTTTTCCCTCTCTTCATGCAATCATCAACCATACTGGAAAGGAAAGGCAGCGGACAGCGGTCCGCATGGGCGGTATCGATAGCATTGTCCGCATTTACCAGCAGGCTGATACAGTACTCCATCTGTTTTTTGTATGCATCATAAAATTCTTCAAAGGTGCCCATCTGTTCCACAGGGCCGGTGGCAAGCCCCACCTGCTCTCCCTTATCTTTTCCGTTGGAGAAAACAAGCTCCAGCGGGCGGCACATATTGAAAAATGCGGCGTCATGCCAGCCTTCGGTCTTGCCGGCCTTCTGCGGCTCCACACAGCCGATGATGTTGTAGGTTCTGGCATCCTCCAGGGTCAGCCCCCGGTTCATCAGGGAGGGAATGATCACCTCGTCATTATAATAAGCCGGAAGTCCGATTCCGGTCCTTGTCAGTTTGGCCGCTTCCACCAGAAGTTCATGAGGCGTACAGTTCCATACCCTGACGGACAGGGACGGCTGCGGGAGGAATACATGGGCGGAGGCCCAGATACACAGGAAGGATAAATCATTGGTCACATCCTCTCCATTTTCATTCTGGCCGCCCACAATCAGATTCTGGAACAGGCTGTAGCCAGCAAAGCCTTCCGCACTGGCGGCGTCTCTCGCCTTATTCAGATCATTCAGTTTTACCCAGATACAGTCGACCAGTTCCTGGGCTTCATCCCTGGTTATTTTTCCCTCTGCCATATCCTTCTGATAATAAGGATACATATACTGGTCAAAACGTCCCGGAGAAATGGAATGCCCGCTGGATTCCATCTGAAGCAGCTGCTGGATAAACCAGAAGCTCTGACAGGCCTCATGGAAGCTGCGCGCTCCCCTGGCAGGCACCCTTTCACAGACAGAAGCTATCTGCAGCAGTTCCTCTTTTCTCTTCCTGTCCGTACAGGCTTCGGCTTCCTGTTTTGCAAGTGCGGCATAACGGCCTGCATAACCGATAACGGCGGCACAGCTCATGATTACAGCTTCCAGGAAGCAGTGCTTTCTGGCATAGTCCCCGTCGCCCACATTACAGGCGGCCAGTTCCCGGGCTGCTTCCCTGATAATGCCCTCCAGACCGATTTCCAATACTTTTTCATATTGGACGGTCACATGTCCCACACCATTATAAAAATAATTCCCCGGCGTGAAGATATTATGTTCAATCGCAGCTGCCGCTTCCGGCGCCATATAGGAAAGAGCAAGCTCGCTTGTGGTTTTCCCTTTCCAGTATTTATGTACTTCCCGTAATTTTTTCTTGGTATCCTCGGAAATATAGAAGGGATCCGCACTCCTTTTTTCGATCGTATCGAATTCCGCTTCCAGCCATTCATAAGAAAATTCCGGGAAGGTCTGGCAGCCTCTGGGCGCCAGTGTGGAGCTTCCCACCACAAGCTCTTCCTCACGGATAGTGATTGGAATATGGGCAAGAATATGGGCAAAGGCCTTGGCCCTGCGCATAATAATAGGTTCGCCCTCCGTCTCCCTGTAGCTTTCCGTCAGCAGTACCGCCCTGTCCGGCTCAATTTCCGGCATCTTACGGTACAGGTTTTCAACCAGCCTGGAGATACGTTCCGATTTGGCTGTAGGATCGGTGTTGAATTTACTGCTCATCCTGCATTTCCCTCCATAGTTCTCTCCCGGTAACATATACTGAAAAATTCTCATACCGGAAGGCATTATATCGTACTGCATATCGCTGTTTTATGTTTTGCCCAAAAGCAGGCATCTTTTATGTGGTTTTCCATAATCAGTATAGTTGCTGCGGTCCAAAATGTCAATAAATACCTCATGATTTATATTTGTTTTTTGTTGTTTTCTTTCCATGCATCTGTTGTTTTGTTGTAGGCTTTATTTTTAACTGTACCTCTCCACGAAGCGTAGGTTGCAATCCGTTTTCATCTCCCTTATGCTTGGAATAAAGAAAGACAGCTTTGTTTTTCCAATCAGTGTGCTGTTTCTGACAGCGGAAAGGATAAAAAATGAATCATTATATTACCGGAAATACTATCCGGGTTCTTCGGGAGAAAAAACAAATCACCCAGAAAGAACTGGCTCAGATATTAGGCGTAAGCGACAAAACCATCTCCAAATGGGAAACCGCAAAAGGCTATCCCGATATCAGCCTGCTGGAGCCTCTGGCTGCAGCTCTGGACATCTCCGTTGCCGAGCTACTCAGTGGTGACTATGTGACAAATCAGAATAAAATGGGGAATATGCTTCGCAGTGTCTTCTATATCTGCCCCGTATGCGGAAATGTTATCCATGCCATGGGGAAATGTGTGGTGAGCTGCTGCGGCATTACTCTGCTTCCTGAGGAGGCTGAAGAAACAGACAGCGCCCATACCATCGCAATTGAGCAGGTGGAGGATGAATCCTATGTCACCATAGACCATGAAATGAGTAAGTCACATCATATTTCCTTTATTGCCTGGGTGACTTCCGGCAGACTGGAACTTTTAAAGCTTTATCCGGAGCAAAATGCGGAAGGCCGGTTCCGGCTCAGAGGGCATGGCTGTCTGTATATTTATTGCAATAAACATGGGCTTATGAGGCGGAGGATCTGACAAAGGGTTTGAATTATTTTTGTGAATTCTTCAAAGAGACGCGGAAAGCTGCTGCCTTCCGCGTCTCAGATTATAAATTGCGCATATTTTCTTATTCCTGTTTATTTATATCTGATGCCCTTTCCTTTTTTTAAAAACAAAAAAACAACTGCTGCAATAATTACCAGTACGATTAAAACAAATATTAATATATTTCCGGGACAGCCGGAAACTTCTGCCGCAGAATTATCAGCGGCCACTGCATCTGCTGTATCTATCGGAATGCTTTCCGTTTCATCAGCATTGTTTATTTCTGCCTTTGCCTGTCTTTCCAGTTCTTTTTCCGTAAAAGTTCCTTCATTGATATAATTCTGCATTCTCTCTGCCATTGAATTTGCCGCAGCATCTACAATTTTCAAATTGTTCAATTCTAAACCTGACACCTGCCATATGTACAGGGGATTATCTTCATCAAGAAAACCACAAAGATATATCTCGCCGACTGTAGGGCTTTGGGCTATATACTTCTCATAAGTCTGTACGCTGTCCTTTGAAAATTCGCCTTTAATATTTTGACGTTGGACTACGGTAATACTTTCACCGTCAATATCAATAATTTCACCAAAATAGACCTGTGCAGAATCACTATTAAGCAGACTTTCCGGAATGTCCCCGGCATAACATACTGTAACGGCCGACAGTGCAATGAGTAAAATTACTATGGGTAATAAAATCTTTTTCTTAATAATATTATCCTCCCGTTCCGACTTTTTATATGGTACAGATTCCCGATAAATTGATAACCGACTCTCAAGAGTTAACCCAAGAGAGATTACTGTATATACATTACAATTCCATTTTCATATAGATAAGTTCCTGAAATCCTGTCTTTCGAGACTGAAAACCTTTTGGATTCCTGCCGTATTCAACAAAGCCTGCTCTTTCATACATAGCTATTGCTCTTGTATTTTCAGCAACTACATTGAGTTCAAGCTGTACATATCCCGCATTTCTCGCACATTCAATACAGGCATTCATTAATGCCCATCCGATTCCCAATCCCCAAAACTCTTTGGCGACACTAATACCCAATTCCGCACGATGCTTTACCTTGTACTTCGTGCCTACTGCTTCGATCCCGGCAGTTCCTGCAACTACATTGTCAACCACGGCAATTATCTCTATTTCATTTTCACTCTCGGACTTTTCCTTCAAGAATTTACTCTCCTGTTCGGCATCAAAACTATTCTCGTCCGGATAGGAAAGCAAATAGTCTGTTTGGGAATGAGTTAAATTAAAGTTTTCAAATACAGACTGTCCGTCGTTTTCATTTCCATTTCTCAAACAGCATTCTTTGTTGTTCTTTAATCTTATCTTCTTATTGTATTTCAAAATAAATACTCCTTTATATCAAGTAATGTTCTTAATTCCAATATTCTTTTTTCAAACATACAATAGTCATTTAACATGTCATGCTGTAACTTTTGAGCAGTTTTTATTGCCCGTTCATACTGTTCATCTGATATTTCTTTTTGGTTGAAGGCCTCTTCCAACTCGTCCCTGTCATCAACGATAACTTCTCCCGTTGGATACACCACTAAATCCAAATACAAATCTATAAAATAAGGAATTCCATCCTCATCAATTCCCTGACTTTCAATCATATCAATATAACAAACCTGTATTTCATTTAGCTGGTTCATCATAACTGTAATGCAGTAGAAATCATCCTTCGGCATAATAGATAGCCATCTGTACTGATTATCGCAAACAATGATATCTTTATCTCGATATTTCCATATTTGTTTTTCACTTACTTCATGTATTCTCAAATCACCAATATATCCGACAAAATCCTCTGTTTTAATAAATTTTCCTTTTTGTTCTTTCGATTTCATGCATTTCCATTCATCATAGACAAGTCTGCATTTATACATATCAGATATCTCCTTAATATCTTAACATTCTTTGCTGTTATTATGTAGATAAATTCCGCTTGGCTAAAATTATACCAGTGTAATAAGTAAAAAGAAAGCGCTGTATATTTATATTTCTGATATACAGTGCTTTCTGTTATAAATGACTTTTACTACGATCTGAGATACGGATGGCGGCGGCTTTACACATTTTTTACTTGATGAATTACGCTACTCGATTCAATTGACTTACCTTATCAATAAATTCTTTCATATCATCTATATAAGTGTATGGTGCATATTCCGAATAAATTTCCGGTTCATCCAAAATTACAATCTGTACTCCGTCAGCTCTTAAAGCCTCCAACGTCCCCGCTTTAGCACTCTCCTCCATAATTACCGGAACAGGTTCAGCAGCCTCTGCCAAAAGGTAAGCGGCTCTTCTACTGTTTCCGTTTTCCCTTTTTCAGGTATCTTAATCCCCTCGGTCTTCATGATGAACTGCACCAGATTAACATTTGTATTTTTATCCGAGACAAAGGAAAGCGGAGTGAAATCACTTCCCGAAAAATTGGTTATTACATTATTCACTTCTTCATCAATCTTCTCATCAATGTCTGAAGTTTTTTCTTTGAATTCATCGGTTCCGTCCTTCAGTTCTCCCACGCCATCCAGCAAATCACTGGTTCCGTCAAATAAATCACCGGTTCCATCCGCAAGCTGACCGGATCCGTCTTTCAGATCGTCGGAAGCATCTGTGAGTTCTTTCACGCCATCCGCCAGATCAGATACTCCGGACTGCAGATCCTTCGTACCATCTGCCAGTTCCCAGCCTCCGTCATTTAATTCGGATACCCCGGACTGCAGCTGGTTGGTGCCGTCTGCCAACTGACTGATTCCATCCGCGAGGGAACCTGCTCCGTCTGCAAGGGAAGCGACACCGTCTTTTAAGGCGGAAGCGCCCTCGGTGAGCTGTTTGAACTGGGCCTGGACGGTGGGATCATCGAGCTTACCCTGAATTCCCCCTATGGCTAAATAGCTGCCAAGAGCCTGATCCACACCTGCTTTTGCTACCAGCAATTCTACTAAGGCATCACCAGGATTTGGAAGAGTTCCTAAATCCGCCGCCTGTATTATCATTACTTTCGTTCTATCGTCATTCCAGTTTTTTCTTTGATAATCCAGTGTTGCCAGGGTATAGGCATTGTATCGTTTCTCATATTTTACATTGGAAACTGCAGCATCCGCTTCGCCTTGATCTTCCTCTGAATTGCTTTCTTTCCCTGAATCCTCCGCACTTTTCGGCGGTTCTTCCGTACTTTCCGGTTCTTCCTCAGCCGTCATTGTTTCTTCTGTTTCTTCTGTTTCTTCTGTTTCTTCTGTCTCTTCTGTTTCTTCCGACGCATCGGTTTCATCTGCCGTTTCAGTTTCTTCTGTATCCTGTATATCCTTTTTCCCCTGCTCCTCCGGCAGACGTTTGAGCGAATCCTTATCCTCTAATATGGCATTACCCCCTCCCTGAGAAGATAATATACCTATTATTTGAGCCTGCAAATATTTGGACAACCCACTTAATGTTATTGCATTCACTGAATTAGTATCCGTTATTTCGATATATCCAACCTTCTGGGCAAGCCCTACCAGCTCTTCCTTCTTCTCCTGCGTCAGCGGATCCGTCTTTCCAATCCCCTGCATCATCCCCACCAGCGAATTAACCCCATCACTCAACTTCCCGGCTCCACTCTTCAGCTTATCCGCCCCTTCCGCCAGCTTCTTCGCTCCGGCAGCCGCGCCTTCGTCTCCATTATAGCCTCCGGCCAGTTTATCCACGCCTTCTTTCAAAGAGGAAATACCATCGGCCAGTTCACTGGCTCCGTCGGCCAGATCGTCCGTTCCGTCTTTCAGGGTATCGACGCCGTCTCCCAGGGAATATGCGCCATCCGCGTAACTCTCAATCCCCTCCTTAAGGCTGTTTGCCCCATCCTTCAAATCCGCCGCGCCATCCTTAAGCGCACCGGCTCCATCGGATAATTCTGCTGCGCCATCGGAAAATTCATTCGCCGCATCTTTTATCTCACCGGTCTTATCATACAGGCTATCCATGGATAAAGTATCTCTGTCCAGATCAAAGGACATGGGAACTCCCTGGAAGCTTATTGGATCCATTTCAAAATCCAGGACATCTGCCGTAATGACGATATCTTTTTCCTGGCCTGCCATGATATTATAAACCAGCTGCTTGGAGGTTCCTTTGTTGCCTACTGTGGCTCCCGCCGCCTTCAGGCTGCTGCAGTTGTCCATATTCATGGTTACGGTAGCCTGAAGGAGGTAATTTTCAAAAAATTCTTCATCCACACTGTCATTTTTTCCTACATGTATGGTTATTTTCAGGCTTCCGTTCTTTCCGGCCAGTTCATCCGCCTGCATCTCTTTTCCGTCCAGATAATAATGAATTGTGATTTCCCATGGCATTTCTTTGGTTTTCAGGTTCCCCTGGTAGAAAAAATTACCTGTGGGAGCCGTCGTGGTAATCGTATCTCCCTTTTTGGTCAGTTCCTCATCCGTGGTAAGATTTTTTACGGAATCGTATTTTCCGTAATCCACAATATCCGTTTCCTTTTCCAGCCGGAAGGCATTGACCACATAAATGCCGTCCACACTTCCGTCCTGGTTCAGGTTCACATATACGTTTTCATCTTTCGGTATATCAGAACCTGCTGCCACCGCGGAAAACCCGCTGCCGAACAGCATGGCCGCCGACAAAATACAGGCTGTGCTCTTTACTGCAAGGTTTCTATATTTTTTCATAGTCACTCCTCCTTATCTGCTGCTTTACCAATTTCCGCCATTTCCTTTTCTTTTCTGAAAAAATCACAGTGCAGAGTCGTCCGTCTTATCACTCTGTCAAAAAGGATCAACAGAGTCGGCAGAACAAAAATAACCAAAACAAAGGACAGCGCCGCTCCCCGTCCAATCAGTATTCCCAGCTGACTCAATACGCCATTGGTGGATACCTTTCCCAGTATCACTCCTGCCAGAGTGAGTACGGCGGCGGACGTAAGAATAGATATGGTACAGGTCCTGAGAGTCATAAACGCCGCTTCCTTTTTGGGAAGTGTTTTCCTGAAATCCATATACCGATCGGAAAACAGGATGGCATAATCGATGGTAGCCCCCAGCTGAACGGTACTGATTATCAGATATCCGATATAAAACAATGTCTGTCCCCGGAAATAAGGGATTCCCAGGTTGATCCAGATGGAGGATTCTATAACCAGCGTCAAAATAACCGGCAGGGACAGGGACTTAAAGTTTACCAGCAAAATACAGAATACAAAGGCAATAGCCAGGAAATTCACTTTGGCGTTATCCTGGGTAATCGTAGTTTTCAGATCCTCGGTGCTCACCAAATCTCCTGCATATTGGATTTTATCACCATAATACTTTTCACCTATATTCCGGATATCATTCACCTTTTCATACCAGTCCGGATCCTTTTCCTCCGCTTCCATGGTAATGACAAACCGGCTGTAATGGGCGGAATAAAGACGGGATACGGTTTCGGAAGGCAGGAAAGAGGAAGGAATGGCATTCCCTACGGAATTCACATAGGAAACAACACTTGTTACGCAGTCCAGTTTTTTCAGTTCCTCATTCATGGCGATTTCTTTCTCCATATCTCCTTTGGGCACCATAAGCACTACCGGATTGGAAGAACCAAACATTTTATCAATAGCTTCCATATCACGGCCCATCTGTGTGGCCTGCGTGCTGTATACCTGGCTTCCTCCATAAAAGAAGTCGTTTTTCATCTGCCCCAGGAAGGAAACCGGCAGTATCAGAATGACAAGCACAAGCGCCGGGATCCGAAGTTTCATGACCATGCCGGCGAATTTATCAAATTTGGGAACAAAGGTACGATGCTGTGTTTTATCTATCAACCGGTATGTGGAAATAGCCAGCGCCGGAAGGAAACATAACACGCTCACCAGGCTTAAGACAATGGCCTTCGACATAACCCAGCCCATATCCGGCCCGATTTTGAAACGCATGAGCACCAGGGCTAAAAAGCCGGTAACTGTCGTAAGTCCGCTGGAAAGAATGCTCCCCACAGACTGCTTTACCGCTTCGATCATCGCTTTTTCCACCGGCAGGCCCTCTTCCCTGTTTTCTGAAAACCGGTGAAGGAGGAAAATGGAATAATCCATGGATACCGCCAGCTGCAGTACGCTTCCCGCCGCATTGGTCACGAAGGAAACGGTTCCGAACATCAGATTCGTTCCTCGGTTTATCAGGATCGCCACTCCGATGGTTATCATAAACAGCACCGGTTCAAACCAGGAATTGGTGGTCAGAATAAGAATCAAGAAAATAATGGGAACAGCCAGAAACATAATCTGCTGCACCTCTACGGAGGTATTTACCGGAGCCAGAACCGAGGTCACCGCAGTACCCGACATACAGTTTTCTTCTCCGATAATCTCCCTTACTGCAGGTATCACACTGTCCTGCTTTTTCTCATCGACAGTTACGCTGAACAGTGCGTTTCCGTCTTTGTACCAATCCTCCACCGTCTTCTGTTCTGCCAGTTCCAACGGTTCATAAATATCTACCGCATCATCCAGCCAGTTGACCTCTTCCACGCCGTCCACATCCGCTATCTTTTCTTTATACGCAAGCGCCTGGGGAATGGAAACTTCATATACCAGCACCCTCATATTAGGCACGGACTGGCTGTATTCCTCATCCATCACCTCGAGCGCCCTGGTGGAAGCGGCATCGTCAGGCAGATAATCGGCAAAATTATAATTCACACCCACCAGACCGGAAAGAACCGCACACAGGACAGCTGCCAAAACGAATACACCTATGATAAGCTTCTTATGTTTCAGTAAAAATTGGGTATATCGTTCCATTTTTTCACTCCTCAATTTACTCAACTCTATTTTATTACTCAACAACTGTTCATTTTCTTGCTTTTCTAAATTATATTAACTATAATTATCTAATACAATAATCAGTGTTCATATTTGTGTTTGTTAATGAACATTTTTGGACTTTATGTTTATTTTTTATATTTTTTTAATATTTCTGCGCCAAAACCTGTACGCTGGAAAGTTCGCCTCATGAAAGAAGGAATGATATGGAACCTGCAAAAACCGACCGCCGGGTCCGGAAAACAAAAGCGCATCTTCTGGAATGTCTGACGGCATTGATGAAAGAAAAGGATATTAAAGATATTTCCGTCAAGGAGCTTTCCGATCTCGCCGATATCAACCGGGGTACCTTCTACCTGCATTACAGAGATGTCTACGATATGCTGAATAAAGTAGAGGATGAGCTTTTCGCTGAATTCAATGAAATATTGAACCGGGATTTTACAATCGTGCCGGAGGATACCATCTATACCATTTTGGAGGATATCTTCACCTTTCTTTATGACAACGTACAGACGGCCCAGGCACTGATGGGCCCTCATGGGGATCTCACCTTTATAAACCGGATGAAAGACGTGGTAAAGCAGCGCATCCTTCAGATTTGGCGGGCAAACCAGCAGCCTTCCGAAGCATTTGACTATTACTATTCTTTTCTGGTATCCGGCTGTATCGGACTGGTTGAAGCCTGGCTTAACAAAGAGACTCCGGAGACTCCCAAGCAAATTGCCATACTGGCCGGTGATTTAATTAAACAGGGCTTTATCAACCCGGTTTTTTAGTTTTTTATATAAAAAGGCTTCCCGCCATGCGGACAGCAGGTTTTATTCCTTGTCTGTCAGCGGCAGGAAGCCCTTTTTACCACTCGCGTTCCCATCTCCTATCTTCAATAAAAGACAGCCCGTTATAAATTCTGTGACATAAATGCCTGCAGTTCCTGATAGGCCACTTCTTCATCCTTCCCGGAAATTTGCAAGTGCAGTTTGTCCCCTTCCCGGATGTTCATATGCAGGATCCCCAGCAGCTTTCTCAGATTACCGCTCCTGTCACCATCCGTAAGAATAACATCACTCTCAAAATCCCTTACAAGATGCATCATTACCCCTGCCACACGCGGGTGCAGCCCAACAACCGATCGTACCGTGTGATCAAATTCTCTCATAAAATGCCCTCCATAATGCCCCTTGTTACACAAACATTATATCATATGCATACACACCGCACAAGTATTCCTGTCATTTATCGTCAATTCATTGTGCGATTTTACATATTTTTTGCATTTATGAAAGGTTTTTGTGCACCTTTATCATATTATAGCGAATCCGTTATTCTTCTGTCCCGCTTATAAAGAGATTTCTCATTCTGCGGACTACCGATGTGAGGCCGGAATCCGTTTTCTGCATCATAAAAAGCATTGTCATCCCGGCCGCCGGATCATTGGCAAAGTAACAGCCGAGCCATCCGTCCCAGCCATATTCTCCCACATGATTCAGGGTTACGGACTGCCCCGGATCCTTCATTACCCGCATCAGATTCCCATAACTAAAGCCGGGCATATTGGAAAAGTTACGGACAAATGCCGCCCGCTGTACCTGGTCGAGCTGTCCTGCCGTCATAAAGCGTACCGTGGCAGGCTGAAGAATCCGTCTGCCGTCCAGTTCCCCTTCATTCAGCAGCATCTGGGCAAACCGTGCATAATCATCAATCGTGGAAACTAGTCCGGCCCCGCCTGATTCAAATGACGGCTGCCTGTCCATGGCGTTGATTATTCCCAGATGGTTCTCTTCGTATCTCACCAGTTCCCCATTTTCATCCAACCGGTATGCCGCCGCCAGACGCCCTTTCTTCTCTTCCGGCACAAAAAATCCCGTATCCTTCATCCCAAGAGGCCCGAAAAGATTCTTTTCCAGGAAAGCGCCGAATGTCATGCCGGACGCCGCCTCAATCACCGCTCCGAGGACATCCGCGGAAGTCCCGTAAAGCCAGGAAGTCCCGGGATGGAATTTCAGAGGCCCTCTGCCCAGCGCTTCCGCTATTTCCACCGTTGTCATGGCCTGAGCCGTCAGCAGTCTTTCATCCACCTGATTAAATACCTCTGTGGCATATTCTCCTGCCGGTCCCGGATTTCCATTATACACAAGCCCGGAGGTCATACCCAGCAGATCCTTAACCGTAACCTCTCTCTCCGCCGGCACCAGCCTGCCGTTTTCTTCCACCATCTGCCCGCTAAAGGCCGGCAGATAAGAAGAAACCGGCTCAGCCAAATCCAGCTTTCCCTGCTCAAACAGTATCATGGCCGCAGCCCCGGTCACCGGCTTGCTCATGGAATAAAGACGGTAAATATGATCCCTGCGGATGGCCTCTCCCTTTTCCTTATCCGCCATACCGCTTTCCAGATAACATATTTCCTCCCCATCCTGCCTGATGAGCATGCTTCCGCCTGCCAGTTCCTTATCAGCAACTGCCGCGTCCAGCATTTCCTGCATTTTTTCTTTGATTTCTGCTTTCATTTCTGCGTCTTCCTTCCCCTTTGTTTTCTGTTTATGTTGTGTACTCAACCTTCGTATATGCCTCTATCCCCTCCGGCCAGTGATTTGGGGACTGCCCTCCGGTTGGATTTCCTCCCCGCCTTCTGCCGGCCATGCAGGTTTTCCTGTAAGGGGCATATAAACTCGCCGGTCCTTAGGCCGCGTATTTTGCGGCCTTAGTACCGCTGCGTGTTTATCCGAGCGAGAGCGTCCCCTGTAAGGATTCCTGCATGGCCGGCAGAAGGCGGGGAGGAAATCCAACCGGAGGGCAGTCCCCAAATCACTGGCCGGAGGGGATAGAGGCATATGCGAAGGGTGAGTTATGTACTTATTTTCTCACAGCGCTTTCCTTTTGAAAAGGAGCCACTGCAATTTTCATCACATGATCCCGCTTATTTTCGAAGATATCATAAGCCTCCATGATTTCATCCAGAGAAAATCTGTGGGTTATCATACAAGTGGTATCAATCCGTCCTTCGGCGATCAGGGCCAGAATGTCATCACAGGCATTGGCATCCACGCCTCCTGTTTTAAAGGTCAGGTTTTTACCGTACATATCGGGCAGCGGAAGCGTCTGTGCCTCTTCATACAATGCCACTATGCATACGATACCGTTTGGCCGCGCCGCCTTCCATGCCAACTGAAAAGTGTCCGCCCCGCCTGCCGCCTCGATAACCACGTCGGCGCCCCTGCCTTCCGTCATTTCCTTCAAAACCGCTTCCACATCCTCTTTTCCGGGATTGATTACCCGATCCGCAAGCCCTCTGCTTTTCACAAATTCCAGGCGTTCCTCACTGATATCCGCACAGACAACAGCTCCCGGTTCATACAGCGCAGCGCACATAAGCGTACACAGCCCTGCAGGACCCGCTCCCAGCACCAGCACCGTATCCCCTTTATGAATTTCGCTGATCTGCGCCGCCCAGTAGCCGGTAGCCAAAATATCCCCGGTAAAAAGAGCCTGTTCATCACTCACATTCTCCGGAATCAAATTCAGGCCGTTATCGGCAAAAGGCACCCGCACGTATTCCGCCTGCCCGCCGTCAATGCGGCACCCCAGCGCCCATCCGCCCTGTTCATCCGCACAATTATTCACAAAACCCTTCCTGCAGAAAAAGCATTCCCCGCAAAAGGTTTCCACATTAACGCTCACCCTGTCGCCGGCCCTGAATTTCTTCACTCCCGGTCCGGCTTCCACCACTTCCCCAACCATTTCATGTCCCACGATAACTCCTTCAGCCGCCCGCGGCACACTTCCATGCTTAATATGAATATCGCTGGAGCATATGGAACATAATGTCACCCGGACAACAGCATCCCCCGGATCCTTAATCATAGGAACCTCGCGTTCCTCCAGACTGAAAACCCCTTTTTCCTTATACACTACCGCCTTCATAACAGCCCTCACTTATTCTTTTCATCCCGCAGTCTCCTCCTCTGAGACACTGCCGCGACACAGCAAAGTATACCACCAGGACATTCCCTCCGCAAGCCCGGCCTGCAAATAAAAACAGATGGCACTGCGGATGTTTTTTCCGTGTTCCATCTGTTTCTTCTGATTTTATGCACCTTCCACCATACTGCAGTCCTTAAGGATGACCGCTTCCACCCCGTCGGCCTCCCGGTACCCTTTTCTGCGGAGCACCTCATTAACCGCTTCCTTAAAGTCTTCCATGGAAAGCTTAACCTTCTCCTTATTCTTCAGGACTAAAATGCAGCCCTCCTGGAACTCGCAGTTTTCTTCACAGGAAATACGGTATAAATTCTTTCTGTCTATGGCTCCAATTTCTTCCAGCGTTTTTACCATGCGGTATACGGTGGCAATTCCGATAGAGGGATCCTCATGTACGGCTTTATAATAAATTTCCTTACAGCAGGAGCATTCATCCGAAAGAATAATATCCACAAGCAGCTTCCTCTGGTTGGTAATACGGAAGCCGTTCCTTTTCAGTTCCGCAAGAATACGGTCCCTGCGTCCGGCGTTTTTCATAAACTCTCTGTTATCCTGTTTTTCTTTTATCATTCGATTCACTCCTGTCTGTTTCATTTTACCTTGCCGCTTTTTACGCTTCCATGGCAGGCACATGCGTTGGAACAGCCCCCGCAGGAACCTCCGCAGCCGCCTTTTCCCGTTTTCTTATCCCGGATCATGGTGCGCAGCACCAATGCCACAATGATAAGAAGAACTGCTCCTGTTAATATGGTTCCAATGTTATTTATGAGAAAGGTCATATTTTCCATCTCCTTTTTCTTTTTGAGAATGGTTATCATTTAATCCATCTACAGTTAGTATAAGCTAACTTTTATTTTTTGTCAATCCTTTCTTTTGCAATTAAGGGAAGAGAAAAAAAGGAACGCCGCCATCCATATTCCTGATTCCCCTGGATGCCGCCTGATTCCCTTATATTTCCTGTTTACAGAACATACGTTCTGGCATATACTCTTCTCATGAAACCAATTATTTTTCATGTGGATGTAAATAATGCTTTCCTGTCCTGGGAAGCGGTATACCGCCTGAAGCACCTGGGCGGAAGGACGGATCTGCGCGAACAGCTCTGTGTGGTGGGCGGCGACGCCAGTAAGAGGCACGGCATTGTCCTGGCCAAATCCCTTTCCGCAAAGGCCTGCGGGATCCATACCGGGGAAAGCCTGATGGAGGCGCGTCAGAAATGTCCTGATCTGCTTGTGGTTCCTCCGCATTACCGGCTTTACAGCCGCTGCTCCCGCGCATTTATGGATATTCTCCGGGAATACACTCCCTGTGTGGAGCAGTATAGTATTGATGAAGCTTTTATGGATATGAGCGGCACGCAGTCTCTCTGGGGAGATCCTCTTTTGACGGCGGATACGCTGCGCCGGAGGATTCATGAAGAGCTGGGCTTTACAGTGAATATCGGGATTTCGGAAAATAAGCTTCTGGCAAAAATGGCCTCTGATTTTCAAAAGCCCAACCGTACCCATACCCTTTTCCCGGAGGAAATCCCCCGCAAAATGTGGCCGCTACCGGTCACCGATCTTTTCTTTGTGGGAAGAGCCTCTTTTTCCCGGCTCCGCAGGCTTGGGATTTCTACCATCGGCGAACTGGCCCACACGGACAGGGAATTGCTGCGGACTCATTTCAAGTCTTATGGGGAGGTTATCTGGAATTATGCCAACGGCAGGGACTGCGCCCAGGTGGAAAGCGTTGTTCCGCCCAATAAAGGCTATGGGAACTCCACCACCATCGCTTTTGATATATGCGACACGGTTTCCGCAGGCCTTGTACTGCTTTCCCTCGCGGAAACCATAGGCATGCGCCTTCGCAGGGACCAGGTCAAAATCCAGGTGATCGCCGTCAGCATTAAATATGCGGATTTTTCATCCTGCTCCCACCAGAAAACCCTGCCCGCCCCCACCAACATCACCAACGAAATTTATCATACCGCCCTGGAGCTCTTCCGTGAATCCTGGGACGGCTGCACGCCAATCCGGCATCTAGGAATCCATACGAACCATGTACGGGACAACGCGGATTACCGGCAGCTGCATTTACTGGATATGGAACTGTCCCCCTTCTACAGGGACGACATTCCCTGCTGTGAAAAGCTGGAGCAGGCGGACGCCATGGCCGACCGGATTCGGAGCCGTTACGGTATCGATTCTCTCAAAAGGGCCGTTTTTGTAAAACAAAATGCCATGGATCACATGTCAGGCGGTATTACCCGTGAAAAATTAGATGTGGATTACGAAAAGGAAAGTCTTTTATAAGCTTTCGGAAAGGATAAAGAAAGGAGGACATAAGCCTTGCTCATTCATACGGATAACGATATTAACTACAATCACGAAACGGAAGAAAGGCCGAAAAAAAACCGGAAAGAGATCGCCTGCTGCAGCTGGACGACCGCTTCCGGTCAGATCATTCCCATTCTTTTTAAAATGCAGGATGAAGAAGGGCTGGTCCGCACCTTCAGCAAAATCCACGTAAACCATTCTTCCAAAAAACTTTATGCCGGAATCCCTTCCTATGAATTCGACTGTGATGTCCTCGTAAACGGCCTCGTGGTAAATGTCCTGCTCCAGTATTATCCGGAAGACAGCCGCTGGACCTTAAGCGAAATCCCATGATCCTGGCCCCGCCCGGCCGTTCCTACCGCCTCACCGGGAGACGGCAGGAACGGCCGGGCGGGGCCAGGGAGGACAGCAAGGGCGGCGCGGCAGCCAGAACGCCTAATCAAAAAGGGAAAGCTGCCCTTTTACCTCTTTTTCCAGAAGCCCCGGCTTTTTATGGAGGAGGATATCCGTGGCCTCCGAATCAAACATCCAGCTTTCCGCTTCCTCCGGCTCCAGGATCAGCGGCATCCTGTGATGGATTCCTTCCAAAGAGGCATTCGCCTGCGTGGTCAGTATCACAAACCGTTCACTGCCCTCATATTGCCTGTAAAACCCGGCAAACAGCAGTACTCTGTGATCCGGGGAGCGAAAAAAATATTTATCCTTCTTTTCCGACCATTCATAAAAACCCGTTGCCGGAATAATACAGCGCCGTTCCTTCACACTGTCCCGGAATGTCTTCTTTTCCAGGGCCGTTTCACTGCGGGCGTTAAAAATAACACCTTTTTTATCGAAGCCGGGAAAGCCCCACGTAAATTCTTCCGCCAGCATCCGGTCGTTCTGTCCGATGATTACCGGCGCCTTTCCGGAAGGATATACATCCCTTTCCTTACAGGCGAGCAGCAGGCTGTCGTTAATCTGCCGGATAAGCTTCTCTATTTCTTTCGCCGTTTCATCATTGATATAATATCTTCCGCACATCGCCTGTCCTCCGGGATTTTCCTGTTCTGCGGTTTTGTCCGCCGCAGAAGCGTTTTTCTGTCAAAGCTTCTTTTTATATTCTTACACAAAATCAGGAATTCATTCCTCAGTCTCCGGAGCCTTCCGTATATTCCATTCCGCAGAAAGCCTTCAGGAATTCCTTTTCTCCGTAACCCGGGAATTCAGCCGTCAGCACAGCCTCATCCTCAGCGACGACCTTCCCTTTCCCATATTTTCTGTGGGTAATATACCTTTCCTGCGGCGCTTCTTCCTTTGGCTCCGGCTTCTTTGCCGACTCTCCTGCCGCTCTTTCTTCCAATATCATTTTTTTCAGGGTCTGCAGATCATTTTCCGCCCCGCCTGCCGCATCGTTTTCAACCAAAGCCTGCGGAATCATTCTGAGGAACCGGCTTTCCCCCGGCATCACCCTGCTTTCCGGATTGGTATAAAAGGAAAGCTCCAGATAATCCTTTGCCCGGGTCATTCCCACAAAAAACAGCCGCCTCTCCTCATCTTCCTCCTCAAAATCCCGTGTGCGCAGAGGAATCAGCCCGTAGTTTACTCCAATGATAAACACATGGGAAAATTCCAGCCCCTTTGAAGCATGCAGCGTCATCAGCCTCACACCGTCCACTTCTTCGTCCTCTTTCTTCACCGAAATCCCGTACAATACGGAGGTATTCAAAAATGCCCTCCATGCGGCCTCCAAAGCCGTTTGTCCCTCTCCTTCCGGCTGCGGAGATTCTCCGTGAAGCAGATCGCTTCCCTGACGCAGGGCATTTCCATGAAGCAGAGCGTTTTCACGAAAAGGAAGCGTCTCAAAAGCCGTCTGAAACAGCATCAGCAGGGAATCCCTGTCCTCCTGCCAGGTACGCGAGGTGGGATGGATATAGCTGTCCAGATCAAAATAGGAATACAAAGCCTCCGGGCTGTCTATCTCCGGACAAGCTTCCAAAAAACCGGTCATCCTCTCATACAGAGGGCAGCCTTCCGTCTTTTCTTCCTTCAGAATAGAGGAAGCTGCCTTCTCGGAAAGAGGCTTGCCCGCTCTGCGTTCCCCATACTCTTTATGGCTCAGGACATAAATCCCCGCCCCTCTGTCTTTGGGATTCAGGGAAAAACGCAGAACCTGGAGCATCCAGTAAAGCACAGGGATATCCCGGATCGTTTTTTTGACCGACACCTGAAAGGGGATTCCGTTTTGGGCGAACACCTCCTCCAGTACCCCGGACTGGTTCTGAAGCCGGTAAAAAACAGCTATCTGCCTGAAGGGAATCCCATCCTGCACCAGCCCCCGGATCCGATCCGCAAGATAACAGGCTTCCTGAAAGGGATCATAGTGGTTTTTTACCACGATTTTGCTTCCGCCCTGCCTGCTGCCGGTAAACCCGCCGCCGTTCTGCGCGAAAGCGCCCGCTGCCTGAAGAATCGTTTCGCTGGAACGATAGTTTACAGGCAGGGACAGCTCCACAGCATCATAAGCCGACCGCAGGGTATAAAACACATTGCAGGCGCTGCCCCTCCAGCTGTAAATCACCTGATTGGGATCCCCGACGGCAAAAAGAGACGCCCCCTTGTCCACCAGCCTTTGAATCAGACGCAGCTGCAGGGCGTCGCAGTCCTGTACCTCATCAATAATCACCCATTGCGGCTTCCATTCCGTACCTTCCAGCAGCTGCTCCGTGTTAAAAAGAAGATCGGAAAAGCTCATCCTGTCTCTTTTCTTTTTTTCTTCCTTCAGCGCTTCCTGAAGGAGCGGCATATCGTCCTGAATACGGGAACTGTTCCGTCCCGGGGTACCTGCCGTCTCCTGTTCCAGTCTTTTTTTCAGACGGTTTTTGTATTTGATCTGCAGCTTTCTTTCCCGAATCAGTTCCAGTGCCAAATCCAGCTCCTCTTCCGGGTCCATCACCTGGAAATCAGCAGTATAGCCCAACTGCCCCACAGGCAGGACCTCCCGCAGAAGCTGCAGCGCCACGCTGTGAAAGGTACCGAAATACCGCATATCAGGCAGATTGGAGGCTTCTTCCGATGCCGCCAGCCTCTCTTTTATCTCATTTGCCGCCTTATTGGTAAAGGTGAACACCACCATGTCCCGGTAGCTTATATCCGCCGATTCATGGAGATACCTTATTTTCACTGTAAGGACCGTGGTTTTGCCGCTCCCCACATTGGCATTAACAAGGCAGGCGCTGCTTTTGTCCAGCACCGCCTTCCTTTGATATTCATTCAGATAACCGGGCATCACAAACTCACCCATGAAATACTCCTTTTTCCAGCTTCTTTTGTATCTGCTTCCTTTCCTCCCCATCTTCCTTTTCCGTCAGGCGGATTTCCAGCTTCAGATCTCCGGGAGCCTGGGTATAATAGCGGAAAATATTCAGAAGGCTGTTATAATTATTCTTTTCCATAATCCAGTCCCGGTAAAAACGGTTGGCAGTGCTCAGACTGAGAGTATTCCCTTCCAGAACGGCACCGGGCGACATACTTAAAAAGGAAGCGAAAGGATCTCCCTTTTCTTTCAGATATGTGCAGAACTCCATCCATTTCTCCGGTTCCCCCAATTCCTTCAAAAGAAAGGGCTTTTGAAGGGAAGGAATTTCCCGATGACGGTTCAGGCGGATTTCTGCCGGCGGCGCCGACTCCTCCAGCAGATTTTTCAGTCCCCATAAAACCAGGCTCTTATCCAGCCAGTGGTCACCGATACAGGCTGCACAGCCGTTTTCACAGGGACAGCCTGACACCAGCGTTATTGCATTATCTATGATCCGTGGAATAAAATCCGCTATTTTATCCGCATACCCCAGTCCGCCCTCATACTGGTCGTAAAAAAACAACGCGGTCTCCTCTCCGGGCGGAAGAGAATCCTCCTGCCACAGCGCAGGATCCCACTCCCCGCCGCTCATATCACCGGAAACCGCCGTACCGATATCCTCCCGTTCTGTCATCGTCACCATCATTGCCGCATTTTTCAATGCATAGGCCAATCCTTCAAAGTGATTGTTCCGAATGATTTTCCCGTCTTCCTTCACCTGCAGCAGCCTCCGGTAGACGGCGGACACATTATCCGGTATGGCAATCCAGGCCCCTTCCGTATCGAAATCCTTGGAAAGAGGTTTCGGCAGCTGCTCAAAGCCCAGATTCTGGTGGTTGTGGAACTGCAGCTTACGGTATATGGAAACCATGGTATGCACGTTCACATCCCCGAAGGATATGCGCGTCCGTCCATAATCCGTATCCCGGCTGCTGTGTATCACGGAAATTTCCGTTTCTCCTCCCGGCATGGTGTAATAATTTCCAAAGAAGGGCTGCGCGGATGCAATCCTTGTTTCCCTGTCCAGGGAGGTTACCTGATACTGTACCCCGTCATGCATATATACCGCGCCTTCATGGATTTCCCGGAAGGCCTGCATTTCGTCCATCTCCGTAATTTCCCGGCCGTTTTCCTGATTTATCAGCTTATACCTGGCCTTGTCGATATTGCGCAGGCTGAAATCCCCTGCCGGGAACGCTCCGCCCGACCAGGCGAACTTTCCGTCCCGGCTGTCCACTTCCTTTACCTTCAGCAAAACCGGTATGGCCTCCCCCAAATCAGGAAACAGGGCGATGTCGTCCAGTGTCAGAGGCATTTCCGCAGCGGCCGCCCGGATATGGGCCAGCTCGATGAGCAGATTGTTCTTATCCACAATCGCCGTTTCACTCTCTCCTCCGAACAGCCAGTCCGGATTCACGGCTACATACTGATCAAAGGGGAGGTTCTCAAGAATCAGATAGTTCACGCACCCCTTTCCGTTTCTCCCCGCCCGTCCTGTCTGCTGCCAGAAGGAGGCCCTGGTACCGGGATAGCCCACCAGTACCGTGGATTCGATCTTTCCGATATCAATCCCCAGCTCCAGCGCATTGGTGGATATCAGGCCTGTCAGAGCTCCGGATACCATTTTATTTTCGATTTCCTTCCGTTCATTGGGCGTATAGCCGCCCCTGTAGCCGGATATTTTATCCTTCCTGCCCGTTCCGGAAAAGCTTTCCGATTCCAGGATATCCGAGGACTCCTTCAAAACAACTTCCACGTTCCTCCGGGATTTGGTGAAGGCAATAAAGCTTCTTTCCGCCTCCACCAGCTGAGGGATCAGATGGGACGCCACTTCCGTGGAAGAAACCTGTCCGTAATTTTTTCCATCCTTTCCCTTAATAGCCGGAGGCTGGAGAAATACATATCTTCTTGGCCCGGCCGGTGAACCGTCTCTGGAAATCCGGGTAAATTCCTGCCCGCATATCTCCTCCGCCAGCTCCACAGGATTGGCGATGGTGGCCGAGCTGCACAGGAACCTGGGGGAAGAACGGTAATATCTGCAGATTCTCCCGAGACGCCGGAACACATTGGCGAGATGAGAGCCGAAAGCCCCCCTGTAGGTATGCAGTTCATCGATCACCACAAATTTCAGATTGCTGAAAATAAAATCAAATCCATATCTGCTGTGATTGGGAAGGAATGCCCCGTTAAGCATTTCCGGATTAGTGAGTATCAGGTTCGCATTTTTACGGATCCTGCTCCTCTCACTTGCCGGCGTATCCCCGTCATAAACTCCTGCCGAAATCCGGTTTTCCCCGAAATAATCAATCACCGGCTGAATCGCCCGGTACTGATCCGCCGCCAGCGCCTTGGTCGGATAAATAAATACGGCCCGCGCCAGCGGATCCTTCAGTATTTCCTGAAGCACAGGCAGAAGAAAGCTTAACGTTTTTCCGCTGGCGGTAGACGTTGTGATCACAAGATTCTTCCCTTCCTGCGCTTTTTCAAACATTTCCGCCTGATGGCAGTACAATCCCGAAATCCCCTGTTTTTTCAGATATGCGGAAAGCTCCGGAAGCATATCTTCGGGAAAATCGGAATATATGGCTTCCCTCGCCGGATATTCCTTGGTATATGTTATGAGATCCTTAATTTCCATTTACAACTCCTGTTATTCCTGTAACTGATTCAGTATGTAAGGATCCTTGATCTTAGTATCTCCGGCGAATAATACGATCTTGGACATAATCTCCGCCGTTTTGGGATCCTCATCCAGAAACGGCAGGAACAGCTTTCCTCTGCTCTGGGAATGAACGGGCAGTACCTGAATCTGATGCCCTCCCTGCCGGTGGATCACGCCGCTTCCCAGATGAATACTGTAATTCCCCCTGCTGCCTTTTATCAGCGCATGGCTTCCCTCCAGCACAACATTGTCTATGCCGAAAAGAGGCAGGTTGTATTCCACAATGGCCTTTCTCATTTCCACAGTGGAATGACTGGTCTCCGGATCCACTCCGCCCGCATGGGCTACGCTCACCGCAAGATCCACATCTCTCATAACCTCGGAATATACAATGGCAGGAATATCCTTTACCTTTATGCTTTCCCCTGTTTTCCTGTGGGTGAATTCCACCCATTCCAGGGTCGGAGCCTCTATATCACTGGGTGAAAACCAGTCCGCCTGGGCATAAATATGGGCGATAATATTTTCCTTATAATAAATCTTCTGAAGCCCTTCCTCATAGTCCGCCACCCAGCGCCTGGTCTTCAGGCAGGCCGCCGTTTTGGCAGGCTGAATCTGGTTTCCGGCAAACATGAGGGAATGGGTTCTGTCCAGTTCCTCCGGAAGCTTGATATATAATTCACGGAAAACCTGCTTAAAAGGCTGCTTCTTCTCCTCCGCAAACAGCTTCTTCTGATACTTTCTCCAGCAGCCTGCTTCGTAAAAGTCCGCAGGATGCGCCACCCGGAACAGCTCCCCGCCTTCAGGGTGCGTACATTTATCTTCCCAGTCATACAGCCCTTCCGCCTTCAGGAAACCAATCGCCGGGCTTCCGGCAGATTCTTCCCTTTCCGCCCCGATAAACACAAGGCTCTGCACTACCGGCCTCGTTACGGGATTTTCACAAAGAGCCTGCAGTTCCTCATACCGGTAAGCTTCTCTCTCCTCCATGGCCTGTTCAAACATTTTCACACACCTGGAATGTTGTTCCTTAAGCTTCGTATGGATTTCCTTCAGCTGCAGATAATAGGCGTTCTTCTTCAAGCCGGCTGGTACCGATTTTAAAGGTTTTCCGGCTTTTTCGGCCGCAATCGACGGCCTTCCGTTTTCATCCACCTTTAGCTGCAGAAAGACTCCGTCTTCCTCTTTTTTATCAAAATAAGGACGGTATTCCTTTACCAGCTCCGTTTCCATGGCAAGGGTAAGGCGTGTTACATCCGCAAAACCGGCCCTGGTGGCCATATTTTTCATTGCCACCGATACGGCGAGCGCTTCACTGGCCCGGCGCTGTGCGCCGAACTGCCTGCTGTCCTTCCGAAACTGCTGCAGGAATTCATACCGGTGGGGAAGCTCCCTCCTCTCCCGGGCAGGCGCCAGACCATAGCTCATCAGCAGATCTTTATTCCTTTTCTCCCGGATTACCGGTTCCATTTCCTCCGCCGTAACCCGGCCCAGGGCAGCATCCGCATATTTTCTTGCCCGGGCATGCTTGCTTCCGTCGGAAATATATTTGGCGGCATCATACAGCCTGTCGAAGCGTTCTTTTCCCAGCAGCGAATACGCCTCTTCAAACCAGTTCAAATCAAAGGCCCCGTTATTGAGTTCTTCCGGGGAAAGCGGCGTATACCGGGCTATCATCGCCTTCTTTTTATCATCAAATCTCTCGTTCATATGAGCCATGAAATAATAGCAGCCGCTTTTCAGCCCGGGCCAGCCCAGGTATTCTTCTATAATATCCAGCCACTGGGGCGCGTACATGGCAGTTTCAATGATTTTCTGTTCCTTTATTTTAGTTCCTTTCAGCAGGGCCTTCAGCTTTCCGGCATCCTCGCCTTCCAGAGGGTAACATATCTGAAGCAGATAGCTCAGACACTCCTTTTTCCCCGTCCGGCTCCCCGACCAGTAATAATAAGCGGACCGATCCAGCTTGTCATTTCCCAGAGCCTTCAGGATATCAATCATACGCTCCATGCCGTAAATACGCTTGATAGAGGATATACTGGATGAAAACACAGTGGGAAGATCCCCTCTCTTGAGTTCCACATCCAGAATCGTATCGGTAATACGGAAGAAAAACTCCTTTCCCTGCTTCACAAAGGGATTCTCCGGATTTACTTTCTCCTCCACAAGCTCTTCCTCCGACAGATAGGCGGACAGCCTGTTTTTATCATAAGGAAGCAGCCGCTCCGAAACAAGGCGTGACAGATCCTCCAGGGAAACGCCGAGGCCTATCGTTTCAAAAGCCGCCTTGTAAACCGTATCCGCAGGAATCAGTCCCAGCTGAAAGGCCCTGATATATTCATAAATGGTCAGCAGGGTACGGGAATTACGGTTATAAGAGTAATAGCCGGTACTGCTATGGGCATTATAGTCAAAAAGCTGATCCAGACGGTACAGGGCAAAAAAACCTTCCCTGAATTCTTCCTCTGTTTTCCACACTGCCAGAGAACGGATCATACTGTTGACCGCGGTAATATCCGTCAGGGCAAATTCACCGGGATCCGATACATAGTAATACCGGGTATCCTTTATTTTCTCGTACCACAAATCCTCCGCAGGAATCTCATCCGCTATCAGCGCCGCCATTTCCAGGGCCGCACAACGTCCCTGTGTTTCCCCATATATACTGTTCAATATGGTCAGCACTGTGTGCGGGCTGTTTCCGTATCCGTGCTGTACACCCTGTTTCTGCGGTATTCTGAATTTTACGATATCTCCCAAAAGCATTTTCTCGTACCGGAGCAGCGTTTCCTGTCGCTTCACCCTGTATCCTTCTCCCAGCCCGTTGCTCCAGGCCAGAAGAAGAAGCTTAACCAAATGGGGATCCCCGATATGCTCCTGATAAAAGCGGATCCAAAGCTCTTTGAAGGGATAACGGTCCGCCAGAGTAAGAGAGGCATCATGGCTGGTCATGACCAGATGATTCCCCAAAAGCATCTCATAGCCGTTTGCCGCCTTATATTCCAGGTCTGCATTTTCATCCAGCAATGCGTACAGGCTGCGGATGATTTCCTCCAGCCTGCCCGGATCCGTACGGAAATAAGCCCGGAGATTTTCCCTTCCCTCCGTCGGCTTCGGGCACACAGGCGTCACATCCTTCCGATACAGGCCATACCCTTCCGTTTCCAATATCTGGCTGGAGGACGATTCGCCTCTGACCTCCTCCAAAAGAATCTGTTCCTTATCCGAGCTTCCTTCCAGCTTTCCGGCCTCTTCTGCCAGTCTCTCCAGCAGTTCTTCGGATCTTCCCCTGATCCGTGCCTCTCTCACCAAAGTAAGGCCGCCCTCCCTGACAGCCGGCAGGGGAGACGCCAGCAGCCGCTTCACTGATTCCTCCAGTCCTTTATCCTCCTGTTTTTCCAGCAGCTTCAGGACATTCTGCCTGATATCTTCTTTTTTATACTTCAAAAGCCCTTCCAGCTCCCGGTAATCCGCATCGGATAATTCCAGCTCCTCCACAAGCCGGAAGGCCGTCTTTCTCGTCATCGTCTCCTTATCCCCCAGGAAAGAAAGCAGAAGAGCCTTCTGCCGTTCATTTTCCGGGCTGTGAAGCAGCAGCTCCACCCATTTCGACCGGCTCTCATAAGTACCGCTGATATCGATTTCCATCACTTTTCCGGCAGCATCTTCTATGAAAGCCGAATCTTCCAGGGCATATGCTATCACACACATGCGTTTGATAAGCTGTCCTCTCGACAGTTCAACCCCATACCACGGGAAAACACACGGTACAAATTCCAGCTTCTTTTTCTTCATGCCTTCCAGCAGGCTCTTCAGCACGCTATAGTGCTCCAAAGCCTCCTCCCTGCTTCCAAACAGCCAGTTAAGAGGAATCGGCATGTATGTCTTTTCTCCTGTATTCCCCGGCCTGCTGCCGCCAAGCGCATATCTGACATACTCCTCCACCCCGCTCAGATAAGTGGGCATAAAGGCCGCTGCCATCTCAGGATCCGATGCAAACTGCAGTATGGCCTTCCTCGCCGTAATCCCCGTAAACGCTTCCCATTCCAGAGTACGGTTAAAATAAGACATGGTCAGGATTTGATTTCTCGTTCCATGCTCCAGAAACTTTCCCATCACCCCAATGGCATCCTGCAGCTCATAAAAGGCCAGCGTCCACAGTCCTATCCCAATCCGGATGCTGTCATTGCTGCTTATATAAGTCTGTGCTGCTCCGGGATCGTTGAGTGCGTCCTTCATGAGAACAAGCATTTTATCCGAGATGCGATCCGCATTTTCCACATCGCAGATTCCTGTCCAGACAGCCACCGCCCTTTTTACAGAGGCAAAGCGGATCAGGTTATTCTCACATACGGCGGCGAAAATCGTCTGAAAAGCTTCCACAGTTCCGCAGTCCGCATTTTCACAGATCGCCTGCCTCACTCCCTCCTGAAGCCTGGCCGCAAGCAGGAAATCCGAAAGGAGCCGGTGAAGAGACGCACTGGAGCTTTTGATAATTCCCCTTATTAAGTCAACGGTGATGACCGCAGTATTGTTGTCACTCAGCAGGATATCCTTCACCGCCGCTGTCACCGCCTCATCTCCCCTGTCAATCGCAGCCGCAATCAAATCATCCAGATACTGCATCGTAAAACCGTAAACCGGATGTCTCTTATAGTCCAGCTTTTCCTCGGGCAGCCGATCCAGCAGATAATCCGCAAGCGTGCACTCATAAAAATTCATCACCCGGCATGCATACAGCAGCCGGAAGACATGCTCCAGGCACGGCAAATACGATTTGGTACGCACCGATCTGCGGTAAACACTGTGGGAATAGGGAAACTGGTTAAACTTATCAATGATATAATAAAAGTCCTCGGCGAAGGCTTTGCCCGCATAAAGGTCAACCAGCTTTTTATATTTTTTCCGCATAAATTCGGAAGGCGTAAGGAAGCCCCCGTCGCCAAACTTCGCCTCCACCCCTTTTAAGAAGGCGTTTACTTCCGGCCTGTACTGTCCGAATTTCTCCATCTGCTCCATCGCTTCTTTGGTATCCCCGGAAGCAAGAATCAGCTTCCTTTTCCATTTTCCCTTATAAGCTTCCACAAGCTTCTGTCTGCTTTGATAATTATATTCCATCCTTCTGCCTCTCCCTGTAGCTGCTACCACATTCTTCCTGCCAGCATTGTCATCCTTACAAATACAAGTTCACTGTTTTCCTGAAGGCTTATTTTTTCCTCCAGTCTTTCCAGCTTTTTCCCGTCCAGAAACACCACAGCTATCCCATCTTCAAAACACTGGCATGCATTCTCCGCTGCCTTTCGGTAATCCGGCACCTTGTCCTGAAAAGAAAGGCCGAAGGTTATCTTTCCGGCGCCCGCCTGTTCTTCCATGCTTTCCTTTGACAGCACAGCCTCCACCTCCGTATGCCTGCGTCTCTTCCCATATTCCTCCAGATTAATGCGCACGGTTTCTTCCAGAAGCCTTCGTACCGTATCCACGTTTTCCGGATAATCATAAAAAACCGGAGTTATCTTACTGTGGTTTTTGCCCAGTTTTTTTACCTGAATTTTCACCTTCATATATGTATCCACCTGTTCCCATACACCAGTACTTTGCCCGGCTCTGACACTTTCTTTTTATTATACAACGGGGCGGTACAGGCCGGCAACAAAAAGAAAACAATCAGAATCGCAAATCCATTTTTATTATTTCGGAAAAGAGAATGGATTTAACCGACACGATTCTCTTGCAAGCTCTCATTCTATGCCTTACAATATATGAAGTGCATCGGGAAGGAGTCATCCATGTCAAAGAAAAACATTCTTATAAAAACCAATATTCTGGTATGCCTGATTATCCTCGCAGGCTTCCTGTTAACCGCTATATTAAGCTACCGCGCCAACTACAGCTCCGCACTGGAAAATGTGGAGCAGATTACAGACCTGACCTCAGAAGGCATTTACTACCAGCTGAGCACAATTTTTACAAAACCGGTAAACGTATCCCTGACCATGGCCAATGACAGCTTCCTGAAAAATTATCTTGCCGGGGAAGCCGGACGCCTGGAGGACGACAGCTATATCGAGCCCCTGAAGGAATATCTTGGCGCCTATCAGAAAAAATATGGCTTTGATTCCGTTTTTCTTATTTCCACAGCCTCCGGGCGTTATTATAATTTTCAGGGCCTTGACCGGATCCTGACCAGGAATAACCCGGAAAATGTCTGGTATTACGCGATGCTTGAGGATTCTGAAGATTATTCTCTCAATGTGGATAACGATGAAGTGGTCAATGCTAATAACGACATCACTATTTTCGTGAACTGCAAGATATATGATGAAAAGGATAATACCATAGGAATTATTGGTGTCGGGCTTCGTGTAGATTATCTTCAGACTATTCTCAGGGAATATCAGAATGATTTTGATGTAAATGCCTATCTGATCAATGAACAGGGAATGATAGAAGTCTCCTCCGAGCATTCCGGATATGAGCATCTAAATTTATTTGAAGAAAATGGATTGACAGATATCCGCGACGAACTGCTTGGCTGGAAAGAAGAAGGGACATCAAAAAGCCTCTGGTCTTCCGGCTCCGCTCCTTCCGGGAAACGGGCTTATGTTGTGGCGCGCTATATCCCGGAAATTTCCTGGCATCTGATTGTAGAGCAGGATCCCCCCAGCCTGATTGCCAAACTGCGCCAACAGCTTTATCATACTGCAGTCGCCATAGCCGCCATACTGTTGATCATCCTGTTTGTTATCGGTTTTGTCATCGGCAAATTCAACAAACATATTCTCAGGCTGACCCAGGAAAAAGAAGAAGCCTTCCGAAAGGCAACGGAACAGCTTTATGATAATATTTATGAACTGAACATCACTCAAAACCGCGCCGCCGGGGTCAGTACCCAGAGATACTTTGAAAGCCTGGGTGTCCCGGCCAATACCCCTTATGACAAGGCGCTGCGCGTTATAGCGGAAAAACAGATCAAGGAGGAATACCGGGAAGGCTACATTTCCATGTTCTCTCCGGAAAATGTCATGAAGAATTACAGAAGCAATAATACCCATCTGCAGTATGACTTCATGATAAGCCTGGATGACTCCGGTTATTTCTGGATGCGCATCGACGCATATATTTATTTATGCACGGAAGATCATTCGATCCATATGTTCACCTACCGGAAAAATATTGATGCGGAAAAACGGCATGAACTGAAAACGGAAAAGAAAATCCAGACGGATGAAATGACGGGGCTTCTTAACAAAACCGCTACCAGACAGCATATCAGCGCCGCCCTCACCCTTAATCCGGAAAAAAAGTATGCTTTTTTCATTCTCGATATTGATAATTTCAAGCAGGCCAATGATTTGCATGGGCACGATTTTGGCGATTATGTAATTATCCGTTTTACAGATATCATGAAAAGCAATTTCCGCAACGATGACATTCTCGGACGTATCGGCGGTGATGAATTTGTGGTTTTTATTCCTGTTAATGATATGGAATCGACAATAGCAAAAGCAGAACTGCTTGTTTCTTCCCTGAGACAGACCTGCAGCTATCATTCCTCCAGCTGGAATATAACCTCCAGCATAGGTATTGCACTCTACCCTGATGCGGGCACGGATTTTGATACCCTGTATAAAAATGCGGATACGGCCCTCTATGAATCAAAGCGGCTGGGAAAAAACAGATATTCCTTCTTCCGGGAATAGCACTGTCAGTGCAGCTTTTTTTCCGCCTGCATAAGTCCCTGTTCATAACGGTCGATCTTCTGATTCAGCCTGTCCAGGGATTTCTGCATTTCCTCCATCCTCGCCAGCAGCTGATCCCTCTGTTCTATGAGCAGCATTTTTCTGGCATTGACAGTGGAATCACCCTGCTGAAACAGAGACACATATTCTATCAAGGCTTCAATCTGCACGCCCGCTTTGCGCATGCACTTCATCAATTCAATCCAGCGGCAGGAATTTTCATCATAATCCCTGATTCCGCTCTTATTTCTGGGTACCTGGGGAATCAGGCCGATACGTTCGTAATACCTCAGTGTATCCGGAGACATCTCATATTTCTTACTTACCTCTGCAATAGTCATGACTGCCCGCCTTTCTCTTAAAAAGAATCACTTAACTCTGTCTAATCATACCACCGGGACTTAACTCCAAGTCAATCATTTTTTTACAAAGAGCCCTTTGCACAGACCTTCTGTTTACTTTTAACTGCAGAATACTTGACATCAAAAGGTAAGCTTTATATAATGAGCATGGTTCAATAGGAGGAAAAAAGATGAACAAGAATGTTACATCCCGTCAGGAGCTTATTGACACTGCCATGGAAATAGCCCGTACCGAAGGCATCCATAAAGTAAATATCCGTAATATAGCCCGGAAATGCTCTATTTCCGTAGGTGTTCTTTATAATTACTTTCCCAACAAAACAGAGCTTATTTTTGCTGTTGTGAATTCCTTCTGGGCTGATGTCATACAGAATCTGTCCGGGATGGTACCACAGAGCACCTGTTTCCCGCAATTTGTGTCCCAGTATTATGCCTTGATAAATGAACAGCTTTCTGAATTCGAAAAGGACTGGCTGACTCAATTGGAGACCATGCCTCCTGAGGATAAAAAAAGAGGCCGGGAGCTGGAAGACCAATGTTTCCAGGTGCTTCTTGATGTTCTCCGCAAGGCTCTCCACAGGGATACCTCCATTTCCGAGTCCGTATGGTCGGAGGAATACACACAGGAGGAATTTCTTCAGTTCGTATTCCATCACCTTATCGTCCTTCTTCATGCCGGACATAAAAACTGCGACTTTTTCGAAAAAACCCTGCGGAAAATTCTTTATTAGCCAATCCTCCGCAGGGCCTTTCTTTTTATGTTTTCCTGACTCTATTAAATCCGTTTATTTCTGTACCCGGAATTGTACGGGAGTTATCCCATAGGATTTTTTGAACAGTCTGTTAAAATGCTCTACGCTCTCATAACCCACATCCGCAGCTATCGATTCCACCGAATGTCCTGATTCCTTCAAAAGCGTTCTGGCTTTTCTCATTCTGGCTTCTCTTACCACATCCTGGAAATTCATCCCTGTCTTATCCTTGATATATTTTGAAATATAAGGTCTGGAAAGATTAAAATTCTCCGACAGATTTTCCAAAGTTACTTCCGCATAATGTCCGTTTATATATTTGATAATATCCACAACTCTTTCCTCCCTGCCTTCCTGAAAATTTTCACCTTCCGCCAGCTTATTGCCCGCTGATACAAGCGCAGCCACAGAACTTTTAATAATATCCTCATCAATTCCCACGCCCCAATACATCTTGCCCTTGCAGGAAATCCCCACATAGGCCGCTGCTTTGGAGGAAGACCCCCTGGAAATCGCATGTTCCTCATAAACCGCCAGTTCATAATCGATTCCGAAATACATCTTAACCGCATTGCTTACCGAATCCAGACGGCCGTTGCCGGAGGCCTCCACCACTCTTCTTTCCTTTCCCTGTTCGATGGTTACCTGCGCGGTAATCCCATTTTCCTGGCGGAAGTGGAACTCCGGAATCTGAAAGACCGTTCTGGGTGAAATATAATTTTCCTTGAAAATCTGATAAATGTCCGCCGGAGCCAGCTCCTGGTGACGCTTATCGGAAACTCCCTTCACCAGATACCCAACCTCTTCCTTCATTCCATCCGGTAAGGAGAACCCAAAATTCTGTTTCAGAATAAAAGCGATGCCGCCCTTTCCCGACTGGCTGTTAATCCGGATGACATCGGATTCATACTCTCTTCCCACATCCTTGGGATCCACCGGCAGATAAGGAACCGTCCATTTACTTCCGCTTTTTCCCTCATTCCGCCAGGCCATACCCTTGGAAATCGCATCCTGATGGGAACCGGAAAACGCGGTAAATACCAGATCCCCCGCATAGGGCGTTCTTTCATCCACCTTCATACCGGTCAAGAGCTCGTAATTCTCCCTGACTTTCATAATGCGGCTGAAATCCAGGCCGGATTCCACGCCATGGCATACCATGTTCATGGCTAATGTGACCAGATCCACATTACCGGTTCTCTCACCGTTTCCAAAAAGCGTCCCTTCCACTCTGTCCGCTCCTGCAAGAATCCCAAATTCCGCATCGCTGATTCCGCAGCCTCTGTCATTGTGAGGATGTACGCTCAAAACCACGCTGTCCCTGTATTTCAGGTTTTTATGGATATATTCCACCTGACAGGCAAACACATGGGGCATCGCTACCTGCACTGTAGTCGGGATGTTGATGACTGCCTTGTGCTTCTCATCCGGCTTCCATACATCAAGAACCGCATTGCAGACCTCCACAGCATAATCCACTTCCGTCCCCGGGAAGCTCTCAGGGCTGTATTCAAATGTGAAATTACCGTCCGTTTCTTCCGCCAGTTTTTTCAAAAGAGCGGCTCCGTCCACCGCCAGCTGTTTCACTTCGTCCTTACTCTTCTTGAAAACCTGTTCCCGCTGTGCCACCGATGTGGAATTATAAAGATGGACAATTGCATGCGGAGCGCCTTTCACTGCTTCAAAGGTTTTTCTGATGATATGTTCCCTCGCCTGGGTGAGAACCTGGATCGTCACATCCTCCGGTATCATGTCTCTTTCGATTAATGCCCGCAAAAATGCATACTCCGTATCTGATGCCGCAGGAAATCCCACCTCAATTTCTTTAAAACCGATTTCTACCAGCATCTTAAAATATTCCAGTTTTTCTTCCAGACCCATAGGCTCTATAAGCGCCTGGTTCCCATCCCGCAAATCCACGCTGCACCAAATGGGGGCTTTCTCAATCGTATCCTTCTTCACCCAATCATATGTCACCACCGGTGGCATGAAATAGGATTTTCCATACTTTTCTGCTGCTGTCATTTATGCTTCCTCCTATTCTGTCCGGGCACAAAAAAAGTCTCTATAAAAATGACTTTCCTGTAATCCGGGTCATTTTTATAGAGACGCAAATTCAACTTCACGCGGTACCACTCTATTTCATGGTAATAAAAACCATGCACTCATCAGCACTAACATGCCTTTCCCCTTTCTACGGCGGGTATTCCGTCCGAACCTACACAACCCTGCGGGTCTTCAGCCGGCTGCTCCAAGGTCAGTTCACGGTCCGCTTCAGACTGCCTCGCACCACCCGGCAGTTCTCTGTTTTCCAGCTTTCAGCTACTACTCCTCTTCCTTGCATTTACTTTCCTATTCAGTTTTGTAAATAATAACACAGGTTTGTGGTTTTCACAAGATGCAATTTTAATCAATTCGATTGATTTATTTTAACCTGCCTTATGAAACCGCAGCAGCCAGGGCCCTGCCAAGCTCCTTACATTTCTCTTCCGCTTCCTCATCCGGTGCCCCGTTTACAATAATTCCTTCTTCTCCAACAACAGATGCGCCGGCATTTCGGACTCTTTCTTCCCAGTCCCTCATCCATTCTCCCCCGCCCCATCCGAAGGAGCCGAACAGGCCAATCTGCTTACCGCCTATTCCATTTTCCAAATCACACATAAAAGGCTCCATCTGCGTTTCCTCCAGCTGTTCTGCCCCCATGGAAGGACAGCCCAGCGCAAAAGCCCTGGCTTTCTTCAATTCCGAAACATCCGCCAGATCCACACTGAGCACGACAGCCTCCTGTCCTGCTTCCCTGACACCCTCCGCAACCTTCTGAGCCATTAACTCCGTGTTGCCTGTGCCGCTCCAATATACAATAGAAATCTGTGCCATCTTTATTCCTCCTACTTTATATAAAATGATTTATATGGATGTACATAGCTGCAGAAGCTCTTTTCCTTCCAATACCTCCCGGACAGTTACTTCCCTGGCTTCATCAAATGCGGCAAAAATATGTTTTGCACGCTGCTCATTCTGATATACCTTCCAGTAACCCGTACACAGACAGTCCCTGCCCTCATTGGCAATAAATCCTTCCACATCCTCTGTGGGATATCCGAGAAGCACTCCTATCTCATGAGGGAAATTTTCTTTCGTCCTGTAATAAGCCTCTACTCTCCGGGACAGTTCGGACAAAATCCGGCAGATTGAAAAAGGATGTATCTTGCCGCTCTGCAGGTATCCTCTGTTTTTCAGAAAGGCTGAAACATCCTCTTTCTGCAGCAATCTCTCCAATTCCTTTTTCCGGTAAATAAATACCATATCTTTTCCATCTTCATGGAGCAGAAAATACCAGCTCAGGCCGGTCCGGGCCGCCAGTACTGAAAATTCAACGGCCTGATCTCTTGGCAGACTGACTACAGCACTTTCCTTAATTCCTTTTAAAAAAGGAGCACAGTGAATTGCCAATTGCATATGTAATGCCTTTTTACAGCTCCGCCTGTTTGTTTGTAAATACTGTGTGATCTCTTCTACGGGCATGCTTTCTTTCCTCCGGGATCCGGAAAATCATCCTCCGGCGCCCATCCATACGCCGGAAAATAACTTCCTTTTAGTACATGTCAGGTAATAGTTAGTCTCATCTAACTTCAAGATATAGAATACCACAGGATACAATCCGCTGCAATATGGTTACTTGATAAGATATATCAATCCTTCCGTCAGACCAAAAAATCCCCGTTTCCGTCAGTGCTTACAGACTGAAGGAAACGGGGACTGTCTTAACTATATGATTGTCGGACTGCTGTTATTTATAATTTACAATCTTTCCGAAGTCAGGCTTCAGAGCTGCGCCGCCCACAAGGCCGCCGTCGATATCAGGCTGTGCAAACAGTTCTGCAGCGGTTCCTGCATTAACAGATCCGCCGTACTGGATACGGATTGCTTCTGCAGTCGCTTCGTCATAGATTTCACCGATGCATACACGGATGGCAGCACAAACTTCCTGTGCCTGCTCTGTGGTTGCAGTTTTGCCGGTACCGATAGCCCAGATGGGTTCATATGCAATAACTGCGGTTTTAGCCTGCTCTGCAGTTACACCCAGGAAAGCGATCTTAATCTGCTGACGGATCCAGTCAATGGTAATTCCCTGCTCTCTCTGTGTAAGAGATTCGCCGCAGCATACAATAGGAGTAATACCATGCTCGAAAGCCTTGAGAACTTTCTTGTTGACAGTCTCATTGGTTTCAGCAAAATATTCTCTTCTTTCGGAATGTCCGATAATAACATATTTTACGCCTACGTCAGTGAGCATATCAGGAGCGATTTCTCCAGTATATGCACCTTTTTCTTCATAGTACATATTTTCTGCGCCGATTTCAATATTGCTGCCCTTAGCTGCTTCAATAGCAGGGATGATATCGATAGCAGGCACACAGAAAACAACATCTGCATCTTCGGTTGCCACGAGGGGCTTTAAGGTATTGATTAATTCAACGGCCTGGCTGGGAGTCATGTTCATCTTCCAGTTGCCGGCGATAATTTTCTTTCTTGCCATGATAATGGTCTCCTTAAAATTTATTATTTATCGTTTGCTGCTGCCACTCCGGGAAGTTCCTTGCCTTCCAGGAATTCCAGGGATGCTCCGCCGCCGGTGGAGATATGGCTCATCTTGTCGCCGTAGCCCAGCTGGTTAACAGCTGCTGCGGAATCACCGCCGCCGATAATTGTGGTGGCATCTGTTTCAGCCAGAGCCTTTGCAACTGCGATAGTTCCTTTTGCGAGCACAGGGTTCTCAAATACGCCCATCGGTCCGTTCCAAACAACAGTCTTTGCAGTCTTAACAGCTTCTGCATAGGTTTCTGCTGTCTTAGGTCCGATATCCAGGCCCATTCTCTCAGCCGGAATGGAATCAGCAGCAAATACTTCAACTTCGATTTCCGCATCGATAGGGCTGGGGAAAGCTTTTGCAACAACAGCATCTACGGGAAGAAGGAGGCTCTTGCCCAGCTTTTCAGCCTTTTCCATCATTTCCTTACAGTATTCAATCTTTTCATCATCCACTAAAGAAGCACCGATTTCATAGCCTTTTGCCTTCAGGAAGGTGAATGCCATACCACCGCCGATGATCAGGGTATCACATTTCTCAAGCAGGTTGGAGATAACATTCAGCTTATCAGCAACCTTAGCGCCGCCCAGAATAGCAACAAAAGGTCTTACGGGATTTTCCACTGCATTTCCAAGGAAATCAATTTCCTTCTGCATCAGGTATCCAACTACTGCGGTATCAACCAGCTGTGCAACACCTACATTGGAGCAGTGTGCCCTGTGGGCGGTACCGAAAGCATCGTTTACAAAAACATCACACAGAGAAGCCAGTTCTTTGGAGAAGGCTTCGCCGTTCTTTGTCTCTTCTGCTCTGTAACGGGTATTCTCAAGAAGGATAACATCGCCGTCCTTCATGGCTTCCACAGCAGCTTTTGCATTGGGGCCAACCACTTCGGGATCCGCTGCAAACTTAACTTCCTGTCCGAGCAGTTCGGAAAGACGTGCTGCAACAGGCGCTAAAGACAGCTCCGGCTTCGGTTCTCCCTTAGGCTTTCCAAGATGGGAGCAGAGGATAACCTTTCCGCCGTCAGCGATCAGCTTTTTAATGGTGGGAAGAGCAGCCACAAGACGGTTCTCGTCTGTGATTTTGCCCTCTTTCAGAGGAACATTGAAATCGCATCTGCAGAGGACACGTTTGCCTTTTACGTTGATATCATCAACGGATTTCTTATTTAATGACATGGTATAAAACCTCCTTAAAATTAAACAGGGGCCCGGCCCTCATCAGACCGGACCCCTTATGAGCCTATGCCTTTACACAGCTGACTGCAAAATTATAAATTAAGCGTTCAGCAGTTTGCCAAAGTGTTTGATTGTACGAACCATCTGGCTTGTGTAAGAATTCTCATTGTCATACCAGGAAACAACCTGTACTTCAGATGTATTCTCGTCAATAGGAAGAACCATAGTCTGAGTAGCATCGAACAGGGAACCATATCTCATACCGATAACATCGCTGGATACGATTTCGTCTGTGTTGTAGCCGAAAGACTCATTGGCAGCAGCCTTCATAGCATCGTTGATAGCTTCTTTGGTAGGCTGTCCTTTAACTACTGCTGTCAGGATGGTTGTGGATCCTGTAGGAGTAGGAACACGCTGAGCGGAACCGATCAGCTTGCCGTTCAGTTCAGGGATTACCAGGCCGATAGCCTTAGCAGCACCTGTGCTGTTGGGAACGATATTTACTGCTGCTGCACGGCTTCTTCTCTTGTCGCCCTTTCTCTGAGGACCATCCAGAGTCATCTGATCGCCTGTGTAAGCATGAATTGTACACATAATACCGCTCTGGATAGGGAAAGCATCGTTAAGAGCTTTTGCCATAGGAGCCAGGCAGTTTGTTGTACAGGAAGCAGCAGAAATGATGTGATCATCTTTGCTCAGTGTCTCATGGTTTACATTGTAAACGATGGTAGGCAGATCGTTTCCGGCAGGAGCGGAAATGATAACGTGCTTAGCGCCGGCATCGATATGTGCCTGAGCTTTTGCTTTGGAGGTATAGAATCCGGTACATTCCAGAACTACGTCTACACCGATTTCTCCCCAAGGAAGCTCTGCAGCGTTAGCCTTTGCATAAATCTTAATTTCTTTTCCGTCTACTGTGATGGAATCTTCACTGTAGGAAACTTTGTCGCCCAGTTCATATCTGCCCTGAGTTGAATCATATTTCAGTAAGTGAGCCAGCATCTCGGGAGATGTTAAATCATTGATTGCTACGATTTCAAATCCTTCTGCTCCGAACATCTGTCTGAAAGCAAGACGTCCGATACGGCCAAAACCATTAATTGCTACTTTTACTGCCATTTTTAATTCCTCCTAAAAATGATTTAATATATTATTTTGTCAAGCGTAGCAAACGGACCCGCGCACAGCGCAAGTCCACATTCCGGACACACCGAAAGCTTACCCGGGCTTGTCCCCATAGCTTGACAAAATTTTATCAGCACAATCATTTTACCTAATTTACAATGAAATATCAAGACGAAAATTAAAAAATATTGGAAATAGTGCCTTATTTTACAGAAAGTTTATAAATAGCATCCGTTCGGCCTGTTTTGAACTGCTGAGGTTCTTTCTCCGGCTTGGGTATGACCGCGGCGTGTCTCTCCCTTCCCGGCAGCCGCCTTGTGCGGGTCAGTGATTCCTGTAAGGGCCGTCTAAAAACGCCAGTACTAACGTTGCGTCCTTTGCAACGTTAGTACTGCTGCGTTTTTGGCCGAGCGAGAGTGTGCCCTGAAAGGAACACTGACCCGCACAAGGCGGCTGCCGGGAAGGGAGAGACACGCCGCGGTCATACCCAAGCCGGAGAAAGAACCATCGCCGCTGTCCGTACTCCATTTTTTCTTTGCCTTTTCCTATTCTATAGGCTATACTTTTATTTGGTCGGTCAAATCATAAGAAAAACAGCAGCCGGATCCCCGTCGGAAAAGGCGGCACTGCTGCTGTTATTACGAAGAAAGGCGGCAAATATGGCTATCAAAGCAGATTTTCATTTACATTCTTCTTTTTCCGGTGATTCCGAGGCGCCTATGGAGGACATGATACAAAAAGGAATTTCCCTCGGGCTCACCCAAATGTGTTTTACGGAGCATATGGATTTTGATTTTCCGGTTTCCCAGGATACCCCCGCCGGTTTTTTTGAAGTCAACACCGATTCCTATCTGTATGATTTGCTGAAATATCAGGCGAAGTACCGGGAACAGATTCAGATCTTTTTCGGTATCGAGCTGGGACTGCAGGCTTATCTGAATGAGCTGCAGAGCGCTTATACGAGTGCATATGACTTTGACTTCATTATTGGTTCTTCCCATTTATGCAACGGCAGGGACCCTTATAATGCCGGTTTTTATACGGGACGGTCCGAGGAGGAGGCTTACAGGGAATATTTCTCTTCTATCATAGAAAATCTGGAAACCTTCCACGACTTTGACATATACGGCCATCTGGACTATGTGGTACGCTATGGCCCGAACAAGGATAAAAATTATACCTATGAAACCTATAAAGATTTATTTGACCGGATGCTTGACCTTCTGCTGGAAAACGGGATTGGCATAGAAATAAACACAGGAGGGATTCGTTATGGCCTGAAGGAGCTTCATCCCTGCACGGATGTATTGAAGCGCTATCGGAAAAAAGGCGGCGAGCTCATAACCGTAGGCTCCGATGCCCACCGGCCCGGAGATATCTGCAGAGAATTCGGACGGGCGGAAGAACTCCTTAGGGACTGCGGCTTTTCCTACTATGCCGTGTTCCATAAACGAACCCCTTCCTTCAGGAAATTATAGCCTTCCTCTCTGCGGCTTCACGGCTGGTTTGGGCAGCGCCTTAAACATTACGCTACTCCGACTGAAGCCGTCTCAATGCCAAAACACATATCGCCGCACATACTGCAAAGATAACAGCCAGCGGAAACAGGCTGCTGCATACGGAACCGTCACCTGTCAGCAGCCGGTATCCCCAGGCTGCGGGGAATATGCTGCCGATGGCTGCCAAAGGCCGGGGAAGCAGTCCGGCAGGAAACATAATGCCGGAAAGCATGATGGACGGCAGAAATGCGATTTGGGAAACCATAGTGAGTTTTGACTGATTTTTTACCGACAGCCCCAGAATACTCCCCAGGCTTAAGGATACCCCAATAAAAATCGACAGCCGTATAAAATACCACAGCGGCCTTTCCGGAAGCTGCGCGCCAAATGCAATGGGAGCGGCAATATATATGATCAGGCACATGAGCATCAAATGGAGAAATGCCGACAGGGAAATGGTAAACAGCCCCAGATAAAGCGGCACTCCATTAGCCTTGTACACTTTCTTGATATCGCTCCCATATATCTCTGTAAGGGAAGGCGGAAGGCCTACCAGCGCCCCCATGGATACCCCCATTACAGTCATGGACTGTATCAGTGTACTCTTTGCCTCCGGCATGAGTGAGGTAAATATTCCCCCCATAACGGCAAAAAACAGCAAAGGGACAAGATAGCAGGTGATCAGCAGCGCTTTGCTGCGTATATCCAGCTTCCATTGCAGCGCCGCTCCATATAAAAATGCACTCATTCACTGTCCCCCTTTGCAATTTCCATAAAATGCTGTTCCAATGTCCCTCTGTCTATTTTTATATCCATCACTTCTGTTCCCTTCTTCCTGAATTCCTCCAGCGCCTCCAGCAGAGCCGACCCGATATTTTCCGTTTCCAGGCATTCTTCTCCCTTACTGGTCTTGATATGGATCCTATAGCGCCTGCTTATTTTTTCCGTCAATCCAGCTACCGTCCCTAAAAATGAGATATGACCGGAACTCAGAATTGCAATACGGTCGCAAAGGCTCTCCACCTCCGCCATATCATGACTTGCCAGTATAATCGTCTTTCCCTGTGTTTTCAGTCTTCGTATCTGCTCATGAAGCGATATTCTTCCTTCCACATCAAGCCCGGCAGTCGGTTCATCAAGAAAAACAATATCCGGATCGCTGACCAGCGCAAGGGCGAGATGCAGACGCCGTTTCTGTCCCGTTGACATATCCGCATATTTTTTCTTCCCAAGCTCCTTGATTCCCAGCGCTTCAAGCATGGTAACGTCTGTTTTTGTCTTATTCCATTTCGCGAATAATCGCACAGCTTCCATCGCCCTGATTTGCTCGGGAAGAGAGGACGACTGCAGCTGTATTCCCATTCTGCCATTCACCGCAATACTGCCGTCCTCAAATTTCCGCAGCCCTTCCATACACTCAAGTGCAGTGGTCTTCCCTGCCCCGTTAACACCCAGCAGAGCAAAAATTTCTCCTCTTGCAACCTGGAAACTCAAGCCCTTCAGCACCATATGGTTCCCGTAGCTTTTCTTCAGACCGTCAATCTCTATGGCATAACTCATCTGTCTCCCCCCTCAAACGGATCATATCCTGTTTTTGTAAAATAAGCCTCCAGAGCCGGTTCAATAAAAGAATGTACAACAGCCTGCTTATTCTTCCATTTTCCGCCCGGATCCTCCAATTTTTCCGTTTCCATAAGACCGGGAATCAGGCTCATATCTCCATCAGTAAATTCCATAATCATATCCCAATATGCCTCTGCCAGCTTCAGGCCTTTCTCGCTTTCAGGAGCCTCTCCGCCGTTCTGAAGGCGCACAGCCTCCTCCTGCAGACGAGTGAAGGTTTCCAGCATTGCCTGACCGCTTTCTTTATCAAAACGCCCCCGGAAACATTCCAGCGCCCTGTCATCCAAATTCTTTATCAGCCAGTAATACTCATTCTTCATCTGCAGATTCACAACAATATCAGCATATTTGCCAAAATCCACCGAATGCATCTGAAGCACCTCTTCTCTCAGCGCCTCAATAGCTTTCAGCGATTCCGACAGACTTTCAATCTTTTCCCTGAGAGCCGCAGCCTGATTGGTAAGAACTTCCGCCACATCCCCGGGAGTATCAAGCGGAATCAAACGGTTCTTAATATCATCCAAAGAAAACCCCAAAGACTTCATTGACAAAATCTGATGAAGCCTGACCACATCTTTATCCGTATAAAGCCTTCGCCCGCCCTCACTCACCGCAGTCGGAGACAGCAAACCTTCCTTATCATAATACTGCAGAGTACGCACAGTTACGCCCCCCTTTTTCGCAGCCTGTCCCACCGTCATCCACTCCCGCACCTCCACTCTCCTTTTTCCCATAACCATCACCTCCTCCCCCATTATAATTCATTACGCCACGTCACAAGCAAGCGCTTTATTATTTTTTTACTGCCTCCTTATACATACCATAACTGCCCAGTGCCCCTTGTCTTCCGCCAGCCCTTCCCTTTTGCCTTGCCGCTGCGGATTGCCTTCCCGGTGGGTTTGTGTACCCTGCAAAGGCCTTCTGAAAACGCCGGTCCTTAGATTGCGTCCTCTGCAATCTTAGTACCGCTGCGTTTTCAGCAGAGCGAAAGCGTGCCTGCGCAGGGTACACAAACCCACCGGGGAGGCAATCCGCAGCGGCAAGGCAAAAGGGAAGGGCTGGCGGAAGACAAGGGGCACTGGGCCCACACACTATCTGCCCTTACCTTCCTACTGCCCGCAAAGCACAATAATTTTCTCAGGCGTAGTCTGTGCCGGAATACTCCTGGTTGTCTGGCTGTAAAGCACTACCAGCGTATGGTTTCCGGGATTTCCCATATAAGTCTGGTTATTTGTCGTCATTACCTGGGTGGTAGGAGCCAGGTTCAGCTTCAGGCTCTGATCACTGCTCATGAGAAGGTTGTTAAAATATCCCACAAACACCATCTGCCCCTCCTGCTGAGGCGCGATCACAGCGGCCACATACTGGGGAGGGTAAATCAATGGAGCCGCTGCATTTCCGTTATAAAATACGGTTACCGGCATAGTCTCATACAAAGTAGCATAATCCACCACAAAGGTATCCGGATTGAAAAGGAAATTCACGGTATTCCCCGCTTCATTTTCCACGGTAAGCATCTGGGCGCAGGCGTCGTAGTTTCCCATGTTACCTCCTGCCACTTCCATATGGGTGATCACACCGGTAAACGACATAAAGACAGGACGCTGCCTCATTCCGAAAAACTGATTAAAATTAGTATCCAATTTCTTGTTTCCTTTATTTATCTTTCTTTATAATTATGCAAAAAAAGAAAAGAGGTACCATCGGCCTCTTTTCCTGCTTATGTTCTTATTCTATTGTTCCTCCGCCGAGGACGTATTCCCCATCGTAAAATACTGCGGCCTGCCCCGGCGTAACCGCCCTTACCGGCTCCTCAAAGGTACATTTCACTCTGTCCTCCCCGATCTTTTCAATCAGGCAGAAGGCGCCCTGATGGGCATAACGGATTTTTGCCTTCACTCTCATCGGTTCTGTCAAATCAGGAATCGACATAAAATTAAGCCGGCTGCATGTCAGGGTGCTGGTAAACACATCCTCATTTTCCCCGATCACCACTTCGTTGGTTTCCGGACGGATCCCGGTCACGAAAACCGGATGCCCCAAGGAAAGATTCAGACCCTTCCTCTGTCCCACCGTATAGTGGGTAATGCCCTTATGCTTACCCAGGATTTCACCATCAGCTGAAACGAAATTTCCCGGGCCGGGTACCGTTTTCCCGCTTTCTCTCTCGATAAACGCGGCATAATCATGATCCGGTATGAAACAGATTTCCTGACTGTCCTTTTTATGGGCTACAGGAAGGCCTGCTTCCTCCGCCATCTGACGGATCTCATCCTTCGGATAGGCTCCCACAGGCATCAAGGTGTGGGCCAGCTGGCTCTGGGTCAGATTGTAAAGGGCATAGGTCTGATCTTTGGCTGCGGTCACGGAATTACGGATCGCAAACCTTCCGTTTGGCAGCTGCGCAATCCTGGCATAATGTCCGGTCGCAATGTATTCCGCTCCCAGGCCCAGGCTTTTGGTAAGAAGAGATTCCCATTTCACATACCTGTTGCAGGCGACACACGGGTTCGGCGTTCTTCCCTTACTATATTCTTCGACAAAATAATCGATAACATTTTCCTGAAATTCTTTTTTGAAATTCATTACATAATAAGGGATATCCAGCCGCTGCGCCACTCTTCTTGCGTCATCCACCGCACTGAGCCCGCAGCAGCCTCCGTTTTCTTCCTTGATCTCTTCCGCTTCATCCTGCCAAATCTGCATGGTAACGCCGATAACGTCATATCCTTGTTTTTTCAGCAAAAGGGCTGCCACAGAGGAGTCAACTCCCCCGGACATGCCCACTACAACTTTTTTGCCCATATTTTAGTATTCTTCCTCTGCTTCTTCTTCACCTTCATGAATATCTGACTTGGGTTTATCCAGACCATCAATGGTAATGCCGTTCTTCTGTGCATAATCCCATAATGCGGCATGGATAGCTTCTTCTGCCAGAAGGGAACAGTGCACTTTAACCGGCGGAAGGCCGTCCAGAGCTTCCATAACCGCTTTGTTGGTCACCTCCATGGCTTCCCTTACGCTCTTGCCCTTCACCAGCTCTGTAGCCATGCTGCTGGTGGCAACTGCTGCTCCGCAGCCAAAGGTTTTAAACTTTACATCCCGGATGATGCCGTCATCGTCAATATCCAGGTATATTCTCATAATATCGCCGCATTTGGCATTTCCCACGGTGCCCACGCCGCTCGCGTTCTCTATTTCCCCTACGTTGCGGGGATGTTCAAAATGATCCATTACTTTTTCGCTGTACATAATTTTTCCTTTCTATGATAACTGCAGCCGGCAGTCGCTTTTGTTAATTTTTCTTATTTTTTTTAACGAAATCTTCGTAAAGAGGGGACATATCCCGCAACTTTGTCACAATTTCCTTAATTGCTTCCACTGTAAAATCCAGTTCTTCCTTTGTATTTTCCTCATTCAGGGACATACGCAGGGATCCATGGGCAATCTCATGGGGCAGCCCTATGGCAAGAAGCACATGGGAAGGATCCAAAGATCCTGAGGTACATGCGGAACCGCTGGAAGCACATATTCCTTTCATATCCAGCATTATCAGCAGGGACTCTCCCTCAACAAAACGGAAACTGAAATTCACGTTATTAGGCAGCCTCTTTTCCCGGTCGCCATTCAGACGGCAATAAGGAATTTCCGCTTCAATACGGCCGATGAGATAATCCTGCAGTTCCCGCTCTTTTACGGTCTTTTCTTCCATCATGGAAAAGGCTCTTTCCACAGCCGCTCCCAGGCCCACAATGCCGGGCACGTTTTCCGTACCGGCCCTTCTGCCTCTTTCCTGCTGTCCTCCATGAATGAAGGAACGGATTTTGATCCCCTTCCGGATATAGAGGAAACCGATCCCCTTCGGCCCATTCAGCTTATGCCCGCTGGCACTGAGCATGTCGATGCTGCATTCATCCACGTTAATCGGAAGCTGTCCGTAGGCCTGTACCGCATCCGTATGGAAAAGAACATTATGCTTTCTGGCAATTTCCCCGATTTCCTTAATCGGCTGGATCGTTCCTATCTCATTGTTGGCATACATTATGGAAATCAGAATGGTATCCGGACGGATAGCTTTCTCAAGCTCGTCCAGCTTAACTATACCATTTTCGTCCACATTTACGTAGGTGATTTCACAGCCATTTTTTTCAAGATATTCACAGGTATGCAATACCGCATGATGTTCAATCTTAGATGTGATAATATGCTTTCCCTTGGATGCATAGGCCTCTGCCACAGCCTTCAGCGCCCAGTTATCCGCTTCTGAGCCGCCTGCGGTAAAATAAATTTCATTATTTGCAGCTCCCAGAGTCCCGGCTATGGTCTCCCTCACCTGGCTGATCGCCTTCTTGCTTTCTGTCCCGAGGGAATAAATGCTGCTGGGATTCCCATAATTCTCCGTGAAGTAAGGAAGCATAGCCTGCACTACTTCAGGTGCGGTTTTCGTGGTTGCCGCATTATCCAAATAAATTATCCGACTCATATAAAACTCTCCTGACTGCATGTTTTCATGCTTTTTCTATATTTCTGCAGCTCCCGGGAACCTTAATTCCTAGTAAACCACTTCGTTTTCTATGGTTAATATAACACCGCACCTGCGTTCTGTCAACAGGCTCTCCTGCATATATTTACCAAAAGAGCTATTGCTACAGATTGGAGCAGCATGCGCATCAAAAAAAATACCCTGATCACCGGAACGATCATCCTAACAATAACAGGTCTTGGCAGCCGCCTTATCGGTTTCTTCTACCGTATTTTTCTTTCGCGGCTGTTCGGCGAAGAAAATATGGGAATTTACCAGCTGATCGGACCGGTCATGGCTCTTGTCTTCTCCCTTTCCGCAGCCGGACTGCAGAATGCCATCTCCAAATTCGTGGCAGGAGAAACAGCCACTCATGATTATAAAGCATCTTTGCGCATTTTGCTAGTGGGTTTTGCATTCTCCCTTATTTTATCTTTGGGCTGTTTGTTCGGCGTATACCATTTTTCCGACTTTATCGCCGCTTATCTTCTGTTTGAGCCGCGCTGTGCTCCCCTTTTGCGGATAGCCGCCCTGTCCTTTCCCTTTGCCTCCGTCCATTCCTGTGTCAACGGCTATTTTTACGGGATCAGGAAAACTGCGGTTCCTGCAGCCACTCAGCTGACTGAACAAATTTTCAGGGTGGGAAGTGTGTACCTGATCGCTTCCTGGTGCCTGCAGCAGGGAAAAGAGCCTACTATAACCGTTGCTGCCGCAGGCCTCGCTATCGGAGAGCTTTCCTCTATGCTTCTCGCCCTTCCCGCTGCTTACCTGCATTTTATCAAAAAGGCTTATCCCGCCGGACGTCTCCCTTCCGGCACGCTGTACCGCAAGGCCGCCGGAGCCAGCAAAACCCAACTGATACGGGTATATGGAAGATTGAGCCGACAGATCATCGGTTTTGCCGCACCGTTAAGCGCCAACCGGCTTTGCCTGAATCTGCTGCAGGCCATCGAGGCCGCCTGTATTCCCGCCAAGCTTCAGGTTTACGGTCACTCTGTCAGCGATTCACTGAGCGTTTACGGCGTACTTACCGGAATGGCGCTGCCTCTCATTTATTTTCCGGGCACCCTGACAAATTCGGTTTCCGTCCTCCTCATGCCCGCCATTTCCGAAGCGGATGCGGTCAATAACCAGAACGCCATAAGGAGGGCCGTACGCAAATGCCTGGGCTACTGCCTGCTTCTTGGCTGCGTCTGCTGTGTCGGTTTTTTAGTATTGGGAAAAACTGTGGGCATTATGCTTTATAACAGCGAAATGGCCGGCCATTTTATCATCATACTCAGCTTTATGTGTCCCTTTCTTTATCTGAACACCACGCTGACCAGCATTCTCCACGGTCTGGGAAAAACCAGCTATTCTTTTTTCTTAAGTCTGACCGGCCTGATGCTGCGCCTTGTTTTCGTCTTCCAGGCAATCCCCTTATACGGTATCAAGGGATATCTGGCAGGCATGCTGTTAAGCCAGCTTTATACTACTGTCTGCTGCCTTGTCCCGCTCCGTCAGTACCTTCTGCCCTGATAATTGTCCCCGTTCACGCCGGCCCTGCGCCTCGCGGCTGCCGCCATCCTCTCTGCCTTTCCGGAGCGGATTCCCCTCCCGGCGGGTCCGTAAACCCTGCGCAGGATCCGTTCCTGCGCTTGCACTTTACGTTTTTCTATATTATAATGTACGCGGACAGCTCTAACGGGACTACCGCACGGGCTGTACCTACCGAAAGCTGTCCGGCAGGCTTATTACCGGCCTGCCCGGTTTTTATTTTACAGACAGGAGAAAATGCGCCATGAGTTTCGAATTCATAAGAAAATTACCCACCCCGGATGAAATCCGGAAGGAATATCCCATGCCGGAAAAGCTCGTCCGCCTGAAGGAAGAAAGAGATCAGGAAATCCGCGATGTAATCACAGGAAAGAGCAATAAATTCCTTGTTATTATCGGGCCCTGCTCCGCAGATAATGAGGACGCCGTATGTGATTATATCTCCAGGCTTGCCCGGATTAATGAAGCTGTCAAGGACAAGCTGATCCTAATCCCCAGAATTTATACAAACAAGCCCCGCACAACAGGGGAAGGCTATAAAGGTATCGTACATCAGCCGGATCCGGAAAAAAAGCCTGATTTTCTTCAGGGACTGATAGCCATGCGTAAAATGCATATACGGGCTATCGAAGAATCCGGTCTTACGGCAGCGGATGAAATGCTTTATCCTGAAAACTGGCGTTATTTGTCGGACATCCTCTCTTATGTAGCTATTGGTGCCCGTTCCGTAGAGGATCAGCAGCACCGTCTTACCGTGAGCGGTTTTGATGTCCCTGCAGGAATGAAGAATCCCACCAGCGGTGATTTTTCCGTAATGCTGAATTCCGTATATGCCGCCCAGCATGCCCATTCCTTTATTTACCGGGGCTGGGAAGTCAATACCACCGGCAATGAGCTTGCTCATACCGTCCTGCGCGGCGCTACCAACAAACACGGACGCAACATCCCCAACTACCACTATGAGGATTTGAACACTCTTCTCACTCTTTATAATGAACGGGATTTGAAAAATCCGGCCTGCATCATTGATGCAAACCACAGTAATTCCGACAAAAAGCAGGAACAGCAGATCCGCATCGTCAAGGAAGTCATGCACAGCCGCAAGCTGAATAAAGATATCCATTCCCTTGTCAAAGGCGTTATGGTGGAAAGCTATATCGAAGAAGGCTGCCAGAAAGTAGGCGGCGGTGTTTATGGCAAATCCATTACCGATCCCTGTCTGTCCTGGGAGGCCTCGGAACAGCTGATTTATGATATTGCTGAATATGAATAAACAAGGGATGCCGCGTTTTTCGTGTTATCTTTTGTTCAAAAAAAACAGCTGTCCGACTGCGACAGCTGTTTTTTTGCTTTCGATTATGATTATCCTTCCCAGTCCCCGGTAAGGCGCAGGCCTGCCGTATCCGCTACCGGCAGAGAAAATACAATGGATTTTGCCTTACTTTCCATACCCGCCTTTTCCATTACCGCTTTCATGATATCCTTCTTTTTCTCGGTCCTGGCTACAATAAAGGTAATTTCCTTTTCCGACGCCAGGGAAACTCCCAGGAATTTTTCCGCTTTTTCCATTCCCGTGCCCTTTGCATGGATTACGGTACCGCCTCCTGCTCCTGCTTCCCTCGCGGCATCCATAACCATATTCGTATATCCAAAGTCGGAAACCACTATAACAAGTTCATATTCCGTATCCTTCAATACTGCTTCCTCCTCTTTTTCAAATTCCTGTCCCGCCAGCAGAAACCGGAGTGACTTCTGCCCTCCCATGCTGCTCACCGGTACAATAAATGATATACCCGTACCCGGAACATCTATATTCAGCTTCGTTTCCATGCCTTTTTTTACATGTTTCCAGACATCTCCGGTCACCGCGGTAAAAAGCACAATTTTATCACTTTCCTCCAGGCCCAGACAATCAAGCACTTCACTGCTTGCAGTCCCTTTTCCCAGAGCAACCAGAATGACAGGAATCTTTTCCGACTTATGCATGGAAGAGAACCGTTCCCCCTGATCACGTCCGGTGATGGTCACCATCCAATATACTTTACTCATATACTTTTCTCCTACAAATCTATGATGTCATAATCTCCCCATACCGCTTCTTCAGCAGGAACCGCAGCAAGCTTGGCTTCCTCGCTCTCCGCTTTCCGTGCACGCAGCTGGAAAACCAGTCCGAGTATCTGAATGGTTATAAGGGGAGTCATAGCCACCATAGCCACAACGCCGAATGCATCCGCAATAATATTCCCTCCCACCGACAGGCAGGCGCCCATGGCAAAGGGAAGAAGAAAGGTAGCCGTCATCGGCCCGGATGCCACTCCGCCGGAGTCAAAGGCGATGGCCGTAAATATTTTAGGAACAAAGAAGGAAAGGACAAGCGCTATCAGATAACCGGGAACAATAAACCAGAGGAGCGATATGCCTGTGAGAACCCGGATCATCGCCAGCCCCAGAGAAACCGACACACCTACCGACAGGCTCAGTCCCATGGCTCCTGAAGAAATAGCACCGTCCGTTATCTCTTCCACCTGTTTGGTCAAAACGAAGACCGCCGGCTCCGCCCGGACAATGAAATATCCGATGAGCATTCCTATGGGAACAATAATCCACCGATACGGAAGCCCTGCAATAACTCTTCCCAAATAATTACCGGCAGGCATAAAGCCAACATTTACCCCCGTAAGGAACAGGACAAGGCCGACATATGTATATACAAGGCCAACGCCTATCTTTATCAGGCCTTTTGCCGGTACCAGTTTAAATATTATCTGAAACAGGAAAAAGAAGAAAACTATGGGCAGCAGTGAAATTGCCATCTCTTTCAGATAGTCCGGAAAGCCATGCTGAAAATACCTCCACAGCTCCACAGAATCCGATATTTCGGGTATTTCCACAGGGATATAATCGCCGCCTGACGGACGATATATCATACCCAGCAGCATTACCGCCAGGATAGGGCCTATGGAACAAAGAGCGACCAGGCCAAAGCTGTCATCCGAAGCATGCCGGTCACTTCTGATGGAAGATATACCGATACCCATTGCCATAATAAAAGGCACCGTCATAGGACCTGTCGTTACACCTCCCGCATCGAAGGCAATTGTTAGGAAATCCTTAGGAACGAAAAAAGTGAGAATAAATATCAGTCCATAAAAGAATATAAGCAATGGAGGCAGCGCTATGCTGAAAAGCATACGCAGAAGCGCTACTACCAGAAAAACACCCACACCGCAGGCCACCGACAGAATCAGCACCATATTGGGTATGGAAGGCACCTGTTCAGCCAGGACCTGAAGATCAGGCTCCGATATGGTAATAATGAATCCAAGAATAAAACTCATGGGAATAACTACCCAAAGCTTCTTCGATTGTGTCATACAGGTTCCCACCCGTTCCCCCATATGTGTCATGGCCATGTCCACTCCCAAAGAGAAAAATACCATTCCCGCCGTGAGCAGCACTGCTCCAATGAGGAAAGCCATCAATATTCCCGGGGATACCGGAGCTATTGTAAAGCATAAAAGCAATACGATAGCGATTACAGGCAATACGGCCTTTACTGTTTCCTTTAATTTTTCCTGTAGATTTTTACGAAAAACCTTCAAATATATTCCGCCTTTCTGCTTTGCCATTAGCTGATACATCACTTCATTCAAGTTACAAAATACACTCATTATCTGTTTATTATAACACATGTAAACATTAATAAACAGATAAAAGTGCCTTTCCGGCCATATTTAGCATTTTCTTAACACAAAAGGGAATTTAAAAAAGGATTCCGGATCTTCTACCTTACCGGCTTCTGGGATGCGTCCTCTGATACACATTCCTTAACTGGTTTCCGTTCCTGTTGGCATATACCTGTGTGGAGGAAATATCAGAATGTCCCATCATCTCCTGTACACTATGGAGATCGGCACCGTTTTCCACCAGATGTGCGGCAAATGAATGCCGGAGCGTATGAGGCGTAATATCCGCTTCAATCCCCGCCTTCCGTGCATAAATCTTAATCAGCTTCCAGAAGCCCTGACGGCTCATGGGTTTTCCCGAGCAATTCACAAACAGGGTATCTCCCTCATTTCCTTTTGTAAGCTGTTCTCTCGCTTCTTTAAGATACAGAGTCAGCGCTTCTTTCGCTTTATTGCCGAAGGGTACCGCTCTTTCCTTCATACCGTCTCTGCAGATAATATATCCCAGACGCAGATTCAGATCGGACAGCTTCAGGGAAATCAGCTCTGAAACACGGATTCCTGTAGCATACAGCAGCTCCAGCATGGCCTTATCCCTGATATCCTTGGGAGCGTCTTTACCGGGCTGTTCCAGAAGCCTGGCCGCTTCTTCCACAGTAAGCACCTCCGGCGCCTTTTTTTCTATTTTAGGGGCCTTTAAACGCTCGGTCACATCCTCAGAAACCATCCCCCTTTTAAGCATAAAATGAAAAAAGGCCTTCACAGCCGCAATATGACGGGAAACAGTAGCCGGTGCAAACTGGTTTTTCTCAAGATACAGCACGTAGGAGTTCAGGGAAGTCTCCGTTATACGCCCAACGTCCTCGATCCCCTGTCCGCTGAGAAAAGACTGCAGCTTCTGCAGATCTCTTTTATAAGAAAGCTCTGTATTCACTGAAGTTTTTTTCTCTTCGTGCAGATATAATATAAAATCCCGTATCTCGTTTTCCATGCCCCATTGCCTTCCCGATAATCGTTTATGTAAACCAATTGAATATTCAAAAAATATTATAATCAGTTTTTCGCAGAAAAGCAATGCGCATTTTCCCCGATTTCACGGGATTTTCCTGTTCATTTTGCCTTAAGCACTAGATATCGGTGATCGATATTTTGTCATCGCAATATATGGTAAGACTTTTCTAAAAAAAGTGGAAAATTCTTTGCAGGAATACCGGATTCACATAGCTTTCAACAAGGCATCCTGCAAGGAGCATTCCTAATATAAAAATAAGAGTTCCTGCCCGGAAGGCTGTCAAGCTTCCGTATTTTCCGGTACCGGCGCTGTTATAACGGGTGCTGCGGATACGCTCCTGGAAGCCCTGGCACCATCGGAAAAGAAGGAGGTATGCCGGCGCCAGAAGAAGTATCTGGGGGAAAATGCCTCCCATAAAAATCAATATTCCTCTTATGCCATAGCGAATCGATAATACTGACAGGATTGTGCCCGCACAAAATCCGGCCCATACCAGATAAATACTTACCGCAATACTTCCCACTCCCGCTATGGTCAGTGCAATCAACAGCACAGCCGGTGAAAACCGTTCCTTTAAACTGTAAAAAAACAGCATGGAGTTATCTATATCCAGCACTCCCATTCTTCCCACACTGTAACTGTCCAGAAAATCCGCATTTCCCACAAAGCTTTCCTGCCCGATATAAATAAGAGCAAGTCCTGCTAAAAAACCGGCTATAAAAAGAGCCAGGATCCGTCCATTCAATTTTGTCTCGGCTAAGCCGCTTCTTTCCATACATAAACCCCTTTGCCTGCTTTTTTCAATATATGCGCCTCTGTGTATCCACATGCATGCAAAGGATCAGCCTGTTATCAATTTTATTTGCTTCCGTACTTGGCACGATAACTCATAATCGCCGAAATCGTTTTGGAATCCTCGATTTCTCCTGCAAAAATCTTATCGCATAATTCATCTACCGTCATGGCTTCCACATTAATATATTCATCTTCATCCAGGTGCTGACTGCCGGGTGTCAGATCCGTAGCCACATAAATATCAATCTTTTCATTGCAGAAAGCTACCGTGGTTCTTATTGTGATCAGCCATTTGATTTCTCCCGCATGATAACCGGTTTCCTCCTCCAATTCTCTGGCCGCCGCTTCCATGGTAGGTTCCTCCGGCCCATTCAGGCCCCCTGCGGGTATTTCAAGGGTATACCGGTCAAGGGCATTCCTGTACTGCCTCACCATCAGGATTCTCCCGTCCTCCATCACCGGAACCACAGCAGCTGCTCCCTGATGTTTGATAAAATCCCACTTTACCACGTTTCCGTTAGGCACCTTTACCGTATCCTTATAAAAATCAACGATAGAACCCTTATATACCAGTTCTCTGTCCAAACGTTTAAACTCATCCGCCATTTTCATTCTCTCCTATCTTAAATTTTTAAAAGCCCTGCAGGAATACCTGCAAGGCTTTTACATTTGCTATTTTGCGTAATCTGAAACACGGCTTTCTCTGATAACATTGACCTTAATCTGTCCGGGATATTCCAATTCAGCTTCAATCGCTTTGGAAATATCACGTGCCATCAGTATCATATCCGCATCTGATACCTGTTCAGGAACTACCATAACGCGAATCTCTCTACCTGCCTGAATAGCAAAAGATTTGTCCACACCTTTGAAATTGTTTGCAATGTCTTCTAACTGAGTTAATCTGCTTGTATAAGTTTCCAGAGTCTCTCTTCTCGCACCCGGTCTGGCTGCAGAAATAGTATCCGCCGCCTGAACAATACACGCGATCAAAGTAGTAGGCTCCACATCTCCGTGATGTGATTCCACCGCATTAATAACCGTTGCTGATTCCTTATACTTTTTACAAAGTTCCACTCCAAGCTGAATATGAGAACCTTCCATTTCGTGATCCACGGCTTTTCCAATATCATGGAGCAAGCCGGCACGTTTAGCCATTCTCACATCTAAACCAAGCTCTGATGCCAGAAGTCCTGACAGCTGAGCCACCTCTATTGAATGCTTTAAAGCGTTCTGTCCATAACTTGTCCTGAACTTTAATTTGCCCAGTAACTTTACGAGTTCCGGATGAACACCGTGTACGCCAACTTCCAGTACTGCGGATTCACCTTCCTCTTTAATCATCACTTCGACTTCTTTTTGCGCTTTTTCCACCATCTCTTCGATTCTTGCCGGATGGATACGTCCGTCAACTATAAGCTTCTCAAGCGCGATCCTTGCTACTTCCCTTCTGATCGGATCAAAAGAGGATAAAATTACTGCTTCCGGGGTATCATCGATAATTAAATCCACGCCGGTCAAGGTCTCAAGGGTTCTGATATTCCTTCCCTCTCGTCCGATAATTCTTCCCTTCATCTCATCATTAGGAAGCTGTACAACGGAAATAGTCGCCTCAGACACATGGTCAGCCGCACATCTCTGAATGGCCGTAACCACATATTCCCTGGCTTTCTTGTCTGCTTCCTCTTTGGCCCTGCATTCCATATCCTTGATCATCACGGCCGATTCATGCTTCACTTCATCTTCAACAATTTTCAATAAGTAATCTTTTGCCTGTTCGGAGGTTAAACCTGAGATTCGTTCCAGTTCCTGTACTCTCTGCTCATTCAGCTTCGCGATTTCTTCCTTCTGCTTCGCTATTTCCTCTTCCCTTGCTGCCAGCACGGATTCCTTCTTCTCGATGGCATCCGACTTCTTGTCCACGTTTTCTTCCTTCTGCTGCACTCTTCTTTCGTAGCGCTGCACTTCAGACCTGCGTTCCTTGATCTCCTTATCCAGTTCGTTTTTGGCACGAATGGATTCTTCCTTCACTTCCAGCAGTCCTTCTCGCTTTTTGGATTCCGCAGTCTTCACCGCATCATCAATAATCTCTCTTGCTTTGTCTTCGGCGTTGCCGATTTTGGTCTCAGTTTCTTTCTTCCTATATGCAGAAGTTACTGCAAACGTAATCGGGATAGAAATCACCAAAGTAACCGCTACTGCTATCACATAACTAAGCATAGACAGGAGCACCTCCTTATTAAATTTTCATTGTGCGAATATCTGTTATAGAATGTATGTACGCCAAACATTCTTATAAGCGATTTTACAACACTTCAATTTTAATAAATAACAGGTATTATGTCAAGTAGAAAAGCATATTCTAACCAATTTTCATAACATTTGCACAAGATTCCCTGTTATTCCCAGGAGTTTTCCGCTCCGTATTCCTCACAGTTCATAACTCTTCTTATTTTATCCGGGGAAAAACCTTTACGGTACAGGAAAGCCTGTATCCGTCTTTTCTCTTTTAAGTCTGCGCTTTCCGCATCATAGTGCTTCTTTCTGAGCAAATCTTTAATCATGGCCTCTTCATCCTGAAGGCCATCCTCTTCCTGGACGGTACGCATGGCTTCTTCAATAAGGCTTCTGTCCACTCCTTTGCGTCTCAGTTCATCTTCCATGCTTCTCCTGCTTTTGCGCTCCATATAGGCCGACACATAATGCCTGGCATATGCAGCATCATCAATATAGCCAAAGGATTCCACATAAGCGAGGGCTTCCTCGATAACCGATGGCGGATACTTTCCCTGACGGAGCTTATCTTCCATCTGCTGCCTGGTATATTCTCTGGATTTCAGCAGATTCATGCAGCGCAGCTTTGCCCTCTTAGGCAGTACCGTCCCCATGATTTCCTCATATATATCCCGGGAAATTTCCCTGTTCTCAGCAATTCCATATTTATGAAGTTCGCCTTTGTATAATACAAAGGCGAATTCTCCATCAATACTGACTGCATATTTACTTTTATTAACTGCTTCTGTTTTCGTAATAACCATTCTGTCTTCTCTGCCCATCAGGCTTTATCCGGCTCTTTTGCAGGTGCCTTCACAGGCTCTTTTCCTTCTTTTGCAGCCTTTGCATCCGCCGCTTCCCTGGCGGCTGCCGCTTTTTTATCGGCAGCTTCCTCTTTTTTCTTTTTGTCCAGCTCGTACTGGGCACGTACCTTCTGTTCGATTTCATCGCAGACAGCAGGATTATCCTTCAGGAAGGTCTTCGCATTTTCCCTTCCCTGGCCGATCTTATTCCCTTCATAGGCAAACCAGGCGCCGCTCTTATTCACAATATTCAGATTAGTCGCCAAATCCAGGATATCACCCACTCTGGAAATTCCCTCACCGAACATAATGTCAAATTCCGCTTCCTTGAACGGGGGGGCAATCTTATTCTTAACCACCTTGACACGGGTACGGTTTCCCACCACTTCCCCGCCCTGCTTCAGGGATTCAATTCTTCTTACATCCAGCCGGATGGTAGAATAGAACTTCAGCGCACGGCCGCCGGTAGTGGTTTCCGGATTGCCGAACATAATTCCCACTTTTTCACGCAGCTGATTGATAAAAATAACGGTACAGTTAGACTTGCTTATTACAGCAGTGAGCTTTCTGAGGGCCTGGGACATCAGTCTGGCCTGAAGGCCCACATGGCTGTCTCCCATATCCCCGTCAATTTCGGCCTTGGGCACCAATGCCGCCACGGAGTCCACTACCACAATGTCAATAGCGCCGGAACGCACCATCGTCTCTGTGATCTCCAGGGCCTGCTCTCCGTTGTCAGGCTGGGAAATATAGAGGTTGTCTATATCCACGCCGATGTTCTTGGCATAAACAGGATCCAGGGCATGCTCGGCATCGATAAATCCGGCAATTCCGCCCCTCTTCTGTACCTCGGCAATCATATGTAAAGTGACCGTAGTCTTACCACTGGATTCCGGTCCGTATATTTCAATAACTCTTCCCTTGGGAATTCCTCCGAGCCCCAGGGCGATATCAAGGCTTAAGGATCCTGTGGGTATCGTCTCCACGTTCATCTGTGTGGAAGGATCCCCCAGCTTCATCACAGCACCCTTTCCGAACTGTTTCTCAATCTGTGATAATGCGGCGTCAAGCGCTTTTAACTTTTCATCTTTTTCCATTGTCTTCTCCTTCTTATCCAGAACAGATGTTCTCTTTCCATATCATAAAACATTTGTTCGTATTTGTCAATTCCCAACTTTAGAATCAGTATATAAAATCCGGTGTCCGATAAAACTCCCTCATAGGCATCCCTCCCTTATTTTTATAATTGCTTTGAAATTATGGGCGAAACGCCTGATATGCAAAGCAGATGTTACAGACAAGGCCTCCCCTGATACGGAGCAGCCTTCAGCTAAGATATGCTTTTATGATTGTACCACAGCGGTGCGGCAAATGCCATAGGAAAGTATGTTTCTTCGGTAAAAATCCCGGAAAAACAGAACGGTCCCGGAAGGCTTCTCCGGAACCGTTCTGTCTGCCGCCCGGCCATCCCGTGAAGGGATACGCCAGACATTAAATTTTTTTCATATAACGTTCGTAATCCTTGATTGTCACAGTCACCCACCCGCTGCTGGAGCTGGTTGTATAATTAAATCCGATTTCCAGGCCTACGGGTGTATAGAAAATAATATTGGTATCGGAATCCGACAGGAAATCCTGGAGCTGTTCATCCGTCATCTCATCCACCGCCTGCGCCGTGCCGTTCTGGTAGGCATCCTGGTCGCGAAATGCCTTGGCAAGCTTGGGCGTATAGTCAATCATATTTCCGTTATCCATGAGCTCACCGCTCACCAGATCTATGTTTATACTGTACAGGGAAATGTAAGATTCCATATTCATGGCAAAGGATTCCCTGAGTACAATACTTATCTTTTCCTCATCCATATATGTTACATAGCCCTGGCTGGTGGAAGCATAATACAAATCTTCCTCCTGCTGTTCCCTGTAATATCCATAAAGATTGCTGTAATAGGTTGCCTCATATTTGATTTCCTCATTCAGCTCATCCATATGAGGAATATTTCCGCCCTTCAGCTGAGGATATCTTCCCTGGGTGGTCGCCCCGGTTTCATCATCCACATAGTCATATTCTTCCCATTCCACGCTGTAACTGAGATCATCCCGCACGGAATTGGCAAGGGTAACGTAATAATCATCTTCGGGGGTGGGGACATAGTCCTCCTCTTCCGGTTCGGATTCAGATCCGCCGTAACCGCCGTTGTTGTTGTTATAACCGCCGTTATCCTCGGGCACGCTCTCCGGCTCCGAATTTTCTGTGCTTCCGAAGACTCCTTTATAATTGGCGAGTCCGCCGCCGCTTTCTTTTACGGCTCCGCGCACAATCACATACACGAGCACAAGCACAATACAAAGAAGAATCGCAATGGCGGCAATAATGACGGCCGCAAGGGTTCTTCCGTTATTCCTCTTTTGGGGCCCGTTGGGATAAGCGCCGTAAGGACTGCCATAGGGAGGTACGCCTCCGGGAGGAACCTGCCCCTGATATCCGCCCTGCCCCGGTCCGTAGCCCTGGCCGTACTGACCGCCATAAGCTCCGTTCTGAGGGCCTCCCGGCATGCTGCCGGCATTGTTCTGCGCCCCATAGGGAGGTACGTTCTGACCGTACGGAGCATTCTGCGGGCTGCCGGGAGCTCCCTGTGCTCCATAAGAGGTATTCTGGCCTCCGTAAGTGTTCTGGGAACCATAAGGCATATTCTGTCCATAGGGAGTGTTCTGCGCTCCATAAGGGGCATTCTGTGCCCCATAAGGCGTCCCCTGTGATCCGCCGGACGTATTCTGCGCTCCGTATGAAGCGTTTGGGGAACCATAAGGGGCATTCTGCCCGCCGTAAGGAGCATTCTGAGAACCATAGGGGGCATTCTGAGCATCCGGGGAGGGCTGCTCATCCGGTGTATTCTGCCCTTCCCATGAAGACATATCCGGTGTATCCTCTGTTTCTGTCCCTGTGTTCGGTGTTTCTCCCGAAAGAAAGCCATCGCTCTCTTTATCCGGGTCTGACGGAGTATTCTCCGTATCGGTTGCTTTTTTATTTCTGTCGTATCCACAGCTGATGCAAACGCCGTTTTTCATTAATGCTCCGCATTCCGGACAGAAACCGTATTCTTCATCCTCATACATAATATTTCCTCCATGCTCAGGCAACATTTATGCCAGAAGCTTTCTTTGCAAGGCCGGAATCAGACTTTTTTACCAAAAGTCTTCTGACTGTAGTATTCCAAAATACACTGCCTCATCATTGTTAAAGCGGCAGACACTGCCGTTTCTCTTATCTTGGCCCGGTTCCCGTTAAAATGGAATTCCTTGACCTGTGTGGTTCCGCATACATAGCATCCCATGTAAACCAGTCCCACCGGTTTCTCCTGGCTTCCTCCGTCAGGACCGGCAATCCCCGTTATGGAAAAGGTGACATCCGCCTTAGTGAGAAGCGCGGTGCCTCTGGCCATTTCCTTAGCCGTCTGCGGGCTGACGGCTCCGTATTTATCCAGGGTCCCCTTCTTCACTCCGGCAATTTTCCTTTTTGCCTTATTGGAATAGGTAATATAACCGGATTTGAAAACTTCAGAAACCCCCGGTATGTTGATCAGCCTGGCCGCCAGCATCCCTCCCGTACAGGATTCAATCGTGGAAACCGTAAGCTCGTTCGCAAGAAGCAGATCCACAACCGCCCCTTCCAGGGTAACATCTTCCTCCGTGGTGTAAACAGCGCTTCCGAAACGGGATTTCAGTTCCTTTACCACAGGCTTCACTTTTTTCCTGGCTTCCTTTTCGTCAGCGGCGCGGGCCGTAACACGCAGATGGACTTCCCCGGTTTTGGCATAAGGGGCAACCGTGGGATTTTCCATACTTTCCAAATCCGTGATTTCACTTTCCACCTTGCTCTCACCCATTCCGCAGATTTTTACTGTTTTGGAATAAATGATACCAGGCTCCTCAGGGTTTTCCAGTCCGTTAAGGTAGGGAACGATACTGTTCTCAAACATGGGCTTTAATTCATTGGGAGGGCCGGGAAGCAGGATGATCCGCTTTTCCCCTTCCGTCAGGATGATGCCGGGAGCCGTACCGTTATCATTATCCACCACAATGGCTCCTTCCGGTACTAAAGCCTGTTTTTTATTATTTTCCGTCATTTCCAGACCGCGTTCCTTAAAAAAGGATTCTATCCGCTCCAGGGAATGGCCGTCCATTTTCAATTCTCTGTTCCATACCCCTGCTGCGGTCTCCTTGGTCAAATCGTCCTGTGTAGGCCCAAGGCCTCCGGTGAGAATCAGGATATCCGACCGTTCCAACGCCGTACGCATCACTCCCGCCAGCCTTTCCCGATTATCTCCCACAACGGTCTGATAATAACACGACAGGCCCAGCCCCGCACATTTTTCTGCCAGGAACGCCGCATTGGTATTGACTATGTTCCCCAGCAAAAGCTCTGTTCCAACTGAAATTAATTCAACTACCATACCGAACCTCTTTTCTTTACTTCTGATCAGCCAGGCAATCCTTGTTCTTAATCAGATAGTCTGCCAGTGAAACCACCGTAAGTATTAATGCAGCCCACATCACAATGGAAGTTACCAGGGAGAGTGCCGGAATATCGGCGATCATCAGCACAATCATTACCATCTGGAAGGTGGTTTTGAATTTGCCCCAGTAACCGGCTGCAATTACAACCCCTTTATCCGATGCAACAAGCCGGAAACCGCTTATAATAAACTCCCTGCTCACAATAATAATTACAATCCATGCGGGGATCTTTCCCATTTCAACCAGACAGATCAGCGCCGCACAGACAAGCAGCTTATCCGCCAGGGGATCCATAAATTTCCCGAAGGTCGTAACCAGATTATATTTTCTGGCGATCTTTCCATCCAGCAGATCGGTCAGGCTGGCAACTACAAACAGTGCAAGGGCGATCCACTTTGCCGCGCCTCCGCCTATGGGAACAAGCATAAAAACCACAAAGGGAATTATCATTATCATTCTTAATATCGTCAGCTTATTCGGTAAATTCATCTTCCAGCTCTCCTATCAAATCATATTCATAAGATCCGGTAATACGCACATTCACAAAATCACCGGTCATCAGGTCCCTTGAAGTATTGATAAACAAAAGGCCATCCACATTCGGCGCATCCTTATAGGTTCTCGCCACATAGGCATTCTCCCCGTCCACCTTGCCCTCAACCATGGCAGGAAGGCACCTGCCCTTCATGTTCTCCGCCTTTTCAAAAGCGATTTCCTGCTGAAGCTCCATCAGTTCCGCCTGGCGCTCCTCTTTTATCTCCTGGGGCACCTGGTTTTCCATCTGCGCGGCAGCCGTTCCTTCTTCCTGGGAATAGGTGAATACACCCAGCCTGTCAAATTCCAGTTCATCCACGAAATTATATAATTCCTCATGATCCTCCTGGCATTCTCCGGGGAACCCGCTGATAAGCGTGGTACGAAGACAGATATCCGGGATTTCCTCCCGCAGCCTTCCGATGCGCTCACGCAGCTCTGCCTGGTTGGTGCGTCTTCCCATCTGCCGCAGAATCCGATCCGACGCATGCTGGATGGGCATATCCAGGTAATGGCAGATTTTCGGTTCTGTTTTTATGGTTTCAATCAAATCATCCGTAATTTCTTCCGGATAACAGTACAGAAGCCGGATCCACTCAATCCCGGGTATCCTGCAAAGCTCGCGCAGCAGCCGGGGCAGTGACTTTTCACCATAAAGGTCTTTTCCGTAAACCGTAGTTTCCTGAGCAACCAGAATCAGCTCTTTCACGCCGCCTTCCGCCAGTTCTGAGGCTTCCTTAACCAGAACGTCCATGGGAACGCTCCTGAAGCTTCCCCGTACCTTGGGAATGATGCAGTAGGTACAGCGCTTGTCACAGCCCTCGGCGATTTTCAGGTAAGCGAAATGGCCGCCTGTGGTCACACTGCGGTGTTTCCCGTAAACCAGCGCCGCATCCGGATCCGTAATGTGGTTATTGCTTTTTCCACCGCACACCTCTTCAATAGCTGCCACAACGCTGTCAATCGCCATGGTTCCCAGGATTTCATCCACCTCCGGGATTTCCGTCTGTATTTCTTCTTTATAACGCTGTGCAAGACAGCCGGCTACAATCAGCGCCTTCAGCTGCCCGCTTTTTTTCAATTCCGCCATCTCCAGGATGGTATTAATGCTTTCTTCCTTGGCGTCTCCGATAAAACAGCAGGTATTTACCACTGCCGCCTCGGCTTCCGATTCATCATCCGTAAAGGTATGCCCGCTTTCAGCCAGCATTCCCAGCATCATCTCGGTGTCCACAAGATTCTTATCGCAGCCCAGGGAAATAAATAAAATCTTCATATTTTTTTACGAAAAAAGAGAAACGCACACGGCAATTTCTCTTCTCCCTTCCCCCATTTCACTCTTCTGTTTCTTCATCCCCGAGAATCTTAATCTTGCCTTCATTCAGTTCTTCCACCGCAACAGATAAAGGCTTCATGCCTGTTTTCATATTTACCAGCGGCTCATCGCCTCCGATGATCTGCCTTGCTCTCTTAGAAGTGGCCATAACGATGGAATAACGGCTGTTTACAATATTGGTTTCACCGGGCTCCACATCGCTGTTCACTACTTTCATTAAATCGGTATAAGAGGGATGTAACATGTTTCATTCTCCTTTCACTAATGCGTCCAGTTCGGAACGCATGCCAGCTATCAATTCTTTATTTCGCTGCGGGCTCCTGCGTGCGGCATTTATGATGCTGTGCATCTCCTTCACACATTCGTCCAATTTATCATTGATTATGATATACTCATAATTTTCAATGCCTTCCGCTTCTTCTGCCGCACGGCTGATGCGCTGACAGATGACTTCGTCACTTTCGGTACCCCTGCCCTCAAGCCTTCTGCGCAGTTCCTTCGCGCTGGGAGGCATGATAAACAAAAGAAGGGCATCCGGGAATTTTTCTTTCACCTTAAGGGCTCCCTGGATTTCAATTTCCAGAATGACATCCTGTCCCTTGTCCAGACAGGACTCCACATATTCCCTGGGCGTTCCATAATAATTGCCGCAGTAGCAGGCATACTCAATCAGACCATCCTCTGCAATCGTCTGTTCAAAGGCTTCCTTTTCCACAAAAAAATAGGACTTGCCTTCTTCTTCTCCCGCCCTGGGCTTTCTTGTAGTCATTGATACCGACAGCGCATAATTATCATAGGTACTTATCAGTTCCTTCATCAAAGTTCCTTTGCCCGCCCCGGAAAAACCGGATACGACAATCAGGATTCCCCTATGCTTCATCATTATCCTCCCGTTCGGCCTGTGCGCGGTTTGCAATGGTTTCCGGCAAAAGTGCGGAAAGCACCAGCTGTCCGTTTTCCATCACCAGCACTGCCTTTGTCTTTCGTCCCTGTGTTGCGTCCACGGCCGTCCCCGCCTCTCTGGCAGTCTGCACCATTCTCTTAATGGGTGCGGAATCCGGGCTGACCACCGCGATAATTTTAGCGGTATTTACAATATTGCCAAATCCAACATGGATAAACTGACTCATATTCGCTCCCATTTGCTGTTATTCAATATTCTGGATTTGCTCCCTGACTTTTTCAATATCGGTTTTCAGCTCTATAGCCCTGTTGGAGGTCTCCAGATCGTTGGCCTTGGAAAGGATCGTATTGGCCTCCCTGTTCATTTCCTGGGCAATGAAATCCAGCTTCCTGCCGATGCTTCCCCCTGTTTTCAGGGCTTCCCTAGTGGTTTCAATATGGCTCCGCAAACGGACCAGTTCTTCATCCACGCATACTTTATCGGCAAAGATGGTCACCTCCATAAGCAGGCGGTTCTCATCCACCTGGGTATCCTCCAGAAGCTCCTTAACCTTATCACGCAGTGTCTGTCTGTATTCGGCAATAATCTGAGGTGATCTTTCCTCAATGAATGCCACGCTTTCCAGCATGCCGTCCAGCTTGCATATCAGATCCTCTTTCAGGTTATCCCCTTCGGCAAGTCTTGTCTGTACGAGTCCTTCGGCGGCTCCGCGGAGCGCTTTTTCCAGGCTCTTCCAGATCCCTTCCTCATCAATGGTCTGCTCCTCCATGGAGAAAACCTCAGGGAACCTGGATAATGAGGAAACACGTATATCATTGTCCAGAGAAAATTCTGCGGCCATCTGTTTCAGATATTCCATATATTCAGCGGCAATATCTTTGTTGTACTTAATTGTTACATTATTTTCAGTAAAGTCTTCATAAGAAATAAATACATCTACTTTACCGCGCTGGATATATTCCTTCAGAAGGCTTCGTATCGACGCCTCAAAAAAATTCAGCTTCTTGGGCATCTTAATACTCACATCCAGGTACCTGTGGTTTACAGATTTCATTTCCACAGTGAATTTACGCTCGGCCTCGCTGATCTCACATCTGCCGAAGCCAGTCATGCTTTTTATCATCAGTATTCCTCCAGAAGATACATTCCCATAATTCATTTTATTATAAATCACCTTCCGAAAGTAGTCAAGGATTTCATTTTTTGCCGTTTACCGCCCGTTTTCTTAACAAAAACAGCTTCGGAAGCAGTAAAAACGGCGCCATCGCCAAACTTTACAAAATCTCTGCCATAATTGACAATTCCCCATCTATATACTTCCCGGGGAAAAAGTTATACTGACAGCATCATAATAAATCAACATTATCAATAAAGAAAGAAAGGTACATAACAATGAATACGAAAAACATCACAGTCACCGACAAACCTCTCTTAAATACGAACCTGGATACCAATTTTTTAAAGCTGGTGGCTATCATCAGTATGTTCATCGACCATGTGGGAGCTGCCTTCTTTCCGGAATACCCTGTTTTCCGCTGGCTCGGCCGTCTGGCTTTCCCCATCTTCTGTTACTGCATGACCGTAGGAATGCTCTATACCAGTAATATCCGCAGATATCTGGGACGCCTGGGCCTGTTTGCCGTCATTTCCCAGCCTTTCTGGATACTGGCATTCAACCCGCAGGATATCCTGGGCAACCTGACCAACTGGAATATCTTCTTTACATTATTTATAAGCCTTCTGGCCGTATGGGGTTTTAAAGAAAAAAAATGGTGGCTTTTCATCCTTGCCTTCCTGGTTATATCTCTGTGGAATTTTGATTATTCCAGCACAGGCATCCTTCTCATGCTGGTTTTCTATCTCTGCAGGAAAAAACCTTCCCTCGGAGCCGTCCTGTATGTACTGCTCTATCTTCCGGCCTTTTTTACGGCATCGCCGGGAGATCCTCTGAATCTGACTATCGGAAATTACGGCATCGGCTTTGAAGCAGGAGCCCTCCTTGCCCTTCCCCTGATTTTCCTGCATACCAATACTTCCCTGCGTATCCCCAAATGGTTCTTTTACGCTTTCTACCCGGCCCACCTGGCCCTGATCGCCCTGGTACGTTTCCTTCTTGGTTTTTGAGAATCCCTGCTATATCAGCTTTTCCAACAAGGGCTCAGATGTTATCTGCGGACAGCATCTGAGCCCTTGTTCTCTTTTCCTTCTTCTGCTATACTTAATATCATGATATTTATTTTACCGCACAGATAAGCACAGCCGGCGTCTCATCCTATTCGGCTGTGTTTTCCCGCAGAAAGGACTTACTAATGGCATTTGACGGCATAACCATTGCAAATATACGAAAAGAACTGGATGACACCCTGACCGGAGGACGGATATTCAAAATTGCGCAGCCGGAACCGGATGAACTGCTGCTTACTATAAAAAATAACGGAGCGCAGCACAGGCTCACCCTTTCCGCTTCCGCATCCCTCCCCCTCATTTATCTTACGGGGAAAAATAAGACCAGTCCGATGACTGCCCCCAATTTCTGTATGCTGCTCCGAAAGCACATCCAGAACGGCAAGATCATCAGCATCACCCAGCCCGGCATGGAGCGTATTCTCAATTTTGAGATCGAGCATCTTGACGAGATGGGCGACTTATGCAGAAAGCTGCTCATTGTGGAACTGATGGGCAAACACAGCAACATTATCTTCAGCAGCACTTCAGGCGTGATCATCGACAGCATCAAGCATATTTCCGGTCTGGTGAGCTCGGTGCGCGAGGTGCTCCCCGGCAAGGAATACTTTATTCCCCATACCCAGGACAAGGAAAACCCGCTTTCCGTTACCAGAGAGCAATTTATGGAACGAGTATTTGCAGGGAATATGCCTTGTTTCAAGGCTCTTTACACCAGCTTCACGGGTCTGTCTCCTGCTATTGCCCATGAGATCTGCTATCGGGCAGGAGGTAATGCGGATCTCTCCAACGCCGCCCTGGATGAGGACGGACGGGAACGGCTTTACCGCTCTTTTCAGGAGATGATGGAGGATGTACGCACCGGCAGCTTCTCCCCCTGCATTGTATATGAAAATAACGCACCTGCAGAATATGCGGCGGTATGTCTCACTTCTTATCCAGAAAATGCAAGAAAGGATTACACATCCATTTCCCTGCTTCTGGAGGACTATTATGCGGAAAAGAACACCATTACACGCATCCGCCAGCGTTCCTCGGATCTGCGCCGTATTGTTTCCACCGCTCTGGAGCGGAACGTAAAGAAATATGATCTGCAGCTGAAACAGATGAAGGATACGGAAAAAAGGGATAAGTACCGGGTTTACGGAGAATTATTGAACACCTATGGTTATGATGTGACGCCCGGTTCCCGCTCTATGACAGCACTGAATTATTATACGAACGAAGAAATTACGATACCTTTGGATCCCACTCTCACACCGGGAGAAAATGCAAAAAAATATTTTGACAAATATAATAAGCTGAAGCGGACCTATGAGGCTTTATCCCAGCTCACCCTGGAAACAAAAGCGGAAATCGAGCATCTGGAATCCATCAGCAACTCTCTGGATATCGCATTGAAGGAGGAGGATCTGGTGCAGATTAAGGAAGAGCTGATAGAAAGCGGTTATATCCGCAGAAAAGGCGGCTCGAAAAAAGTAAAAATTACAAGCCGGCCGTTCCACTATCTCAGCAGCGACGGCTACGACATTTATGTAGGCAAGAATAACTTTCAGAATGATGAGCTCACCTTTAAATTTGCTGTCGGAAATGACTGGTGGTTCCATGCGAAGGGGATTCCGGGTTCCCACGTAGTGGTAAAATCCCGCGGAGAGGAGCTGCCTGACAGTACTTTCGAGGATGCGGCGCGGCTGGCCGCCCACTATTCCAAGGGACGCGGCCAGGAAAAGGTGGAAATTGATTATACGGAGAAGAAAAATGTGAAAAAGCCCGGCGGCGGGAAACCCGGCTTTGTCGTATATTATACCAATTACTCCATGATGATCGACTCCGATATCACTGCATTAGAGCAAATAGAATAAAAGGAAGGTTTTTTTGATGGAACAAATTTGCAGAGCCTTACAACCGGATGAAATCACTTCTGTCTATGAAGTCTGGGGGAGTTCCCATTTCCCGGAGGATGAACTAAAACCGCTCTCTTCAATAAAGGCATTGTTAGAGCAAAAACAGTATTCCGGCTATGGTCTGTTCTCGCAGGAAAGCGAAACTGAAGACGAGGAAGGGGAATCGCTTCTCGGGTATGCCTTTCTTCTGCATGACAAAGACAAAAAGAGAATGCTTCTTGATTATTATGCCTTTCTGGAGGAGCACAGGAATAAAGGATACGGCAGTATTTTTCTGCAGAATATGAGGGTCATGGAGGATTTCCCCGGCTGCTATCTGGAGTGTGAGGATCCGGATACAGCCGATTCCCCGGAGGAATATACACTGCGTAAAAGAAGAATTGGTTTCTACCAGAGAAACGGCGCTTATCTCTCCCGGGTAAGGGCCCGTTTGTTTGGCGTGACCTATCGGATGCTCTGGCTGCCTCCTGCAAGCGGTTTTTCATGTACGGCAGGCAGGACCTCCGGCCTTAATACGGATATGGATGAATCCCTGGAAGCACAGGAATTCTTTTTACAGGATCTTACAGACTTCTACCTGTCCGTTTTTCCTCATCCAGTATTTAAACAAAATATGAAGATCTGGCTCGCGGAAGCCTGATACCAAAAAAGTCACTGTATGGCGGGGTGCCGTACAATGACTTTTTTAGTAAATCTAAGGACAGCCTGTAAATCAAGGCATCCGTTGTTTATCCTGCGTTTAAACTTAAAGTGTTCCGGAAGTAAACAGTCCCTTTACATGGTCAATCTCTTCCTGTGTAGCCTTCTGGGCCGGCACATAATAAGATTTATCCCTTGCAATCTGGTAAAGCTGCTCCTGGGACTGCTCGCAGGCTGCACGTATCTGCTTCAGAGCACTTTTCAGCTCTTTGTTTTCTGTCTGGGGGATCATTTCCCCGAATCTTACCAGTTCTCCGTTAATACTTGCCAGAGTATCTGATACCATTGTTTTTTCCTGCATCATGGTTATTCTCCTCCTTACTGCAAAAATTTCATCAACTGCTGCTTGTTTTCCATTGCGGATTTTGCGCCCTGCTCAAAAAACTGCTTTACCTTAGCGTCTTCTGCACAGGAAGCATATTCCTTCAATTTGCAGTGAGAAGTGTCATAACCGCCAATAAGATGGCGCAGGTTCTGAAGATCGAGTTCCGATAAATTTGCCATGTCCATACCTCCATTCATTTACATCTGCCTTAGTATTATGCGCATTCGTGAATGGAAATATACCGGCAGGTTTTTACATTCCCAACTCCTCATAAGGGATGGTCACTTCTGTATAACCTGCGGCGTAAGGAGCGATTTCATAAGGCGTGGTATAAAATATGACACCCTCATCTGTTAAATAATAATATTCGATAAAATTATTTTTTGCATTCAGTGTTTCGGCGGCATCTTCAAAAAAGCCGCCTTCCGTATCATTCTCAACCACTTCCAGGAATTTATCCCGTACCATCGTATTTAATTCATCGTTGGAAAGATTGATAAGGCTGGCTAATGTCAGCTCTTTCCCTGTTTCCTTATCAAAAATATGATTATTTCTTCCCGGCATACCATGTGCTCCGCCTTCATAGGTATAGGATTCATGGTATACAGATATCAAATTGCCGTGAGAAACGACTCCTCCCACTGTGAAATCTTCCTCGCTCGGAGGCATAGTAAAGGCTTCTGTCTCACCCTCAGCCGCAGTCTGGGAATTTTCTTCCTCCGTACGGTACTGCATGGCATAGCTTACGATAGAATCCGGATCATTTTCATAGTTTTCCATCATATCGGAAACCCATTCTTCATAAAAATCATTTATTTTTTTCTCGCCGTCAGAGTCCCCTTCAAAAACAGGATACTCCAGCTTTACAGTGCATGCCAGCTGTCCCTTTTCCGTAGACCAGGTTTTCTCCTCCTTTTCCAGATGGTATGTGTATTCGCCGGCCTGCAGGCTTCCCTTTTCACCGGAAGTCTGTGTCTCTTCTGTCGCTGCCTCCGTGGTTTCCTGATTGGTTTCTGCGGGAGCCGATGTCTCCTGGACCGTACTGCTTTCTGTCTGTACAGCAGTTCCTGTGTTCCCGTCTGCTGACTTTCCATTACAGCCCGTAAGCAGTAAAGCGGCTGTCAATGTCAGGCACATAAATTTTTTCATAATATTTCTTTCCTCTCTTTGTTTTTTATTTAATTTTATCCTTCCCAATGAGAAGGGTTTTAAACGTATAAAAACCATCCGGTGCCGGTTTTCCGACCGTCCCGGATGGTTCCCCCCTTATTTCCCCATAAATAATTTATTTCTGCATTTACAGCAAATCAGCCGATAAGCCAGTCATACATTTCCTGGTATTTTCTTGCAGATACCTGCCATGAAAAATCAGCCGCCATTCCTCTGTCAATTATCTTATTCCATTCTCTTTTCTTATCATAAAAGATCTTTTCCGCATACCGGACAGCTCCCAGCATTTCATGCGCATTATAATTCATAAAGCTGAAACCGGTGCCTGTGCTTTCAAACTCGTTATATGGCTCCACCGTATCCTTAAGCCCGCCTGTCTCCCTTACAATAGGAACTGTACCATAACGGAGTGCGATTAACTGGCTGAGCCCACAGGGTTCAAAAAGGGAAGGCATCAGAAAGGCGTCACAGGAAGCATATACTCTGTGTGATACAGCTTCTGAATAATAGATCTGGGCGGATACCTTTCCGGGATATTTCCAGGCAAAATGACGGAACATGTTTTCATACTGCTCTTCACCGGTGCCCAGCACCATGAGCTGGATATTATCCTGACACAATTCATCCATAACATAGGCAACCAGGTCAAAGCCCTTCTGATCGGTCAGACGGGATACGACACCGATGACCAATGCCTTATCATCCTGATTCAATCCGAAATCAGCCTGAAGCGCACGCTTGTTTTTTATTTTTTCTTTGCGGAAATTAACCGAGTTAAACGGATGAGTGATGTATTTATCCGTTTCCGGATTATATTCATCATAATCAATGCCGTTTACAATTCCTCTCAAATCACCGCTCCGCGCACGAAGCAGGCCGTCCAGCGCCTCTCCGTAGAAAGGGGTCTTTATCTCATCCGCATAGGTTTCGCTCACGGTCGTAACCGCATCCGCATATACAATGCCGCCCTTTAACAGATTGGCATCCTTATAGGCCTCCAGCTTATCCGGAGTGAAGAAAGACATGGGAAGCCCGGTGATATCCTGTACCTCCTTGATGCTCCATTTCCCCTGGAATTTCAGGTTATGGATAGTCATGGCCGTTTTAATGCCCCTGTAGAAATCGCTGCCCTGGAAGCGTTCATGCAGATAAACGGGAACCAGGCCGGTCTGCCAGTCGTGGCAGTGGATTAGGTCAGGCCGGAAATCAATTACCGGAAGAATGGACAAAGCCGCTTTGGAAAAAAATGCAAATTTCTCAATTTCAAATAAGGTGTTATCGCTGTAAGGCTTGAAACCGTTAAAATAATATTCATTGTCTATGAAATAATATGTTACACCATCGTATTCAGCCTCTAAAATCCCCACATATTGATTCTGCCAATGGAAGTCCATGTAAAAATGGGTTTTGTAATTCAGTCTGTCCTTCATTTCCTGGGACATACATACATATTTGGGCAAGATAACACGCACGTCATAATATTTCTTATCAATACATTTGGGCAGCGAGCCTACTACATCCGCCAAACCGCCTGTTTTTATGAACGGTACGCCTTCTGAGGCCACAAATAAAATTTTCTTCATACTGAATCCTCCCGTAATTTCTTAATACCTTCCCCGGTGGGGTTACAGTTATTATACATCATTACGGCGTTTATTAAAAGGTCAAATTTTATATTGAAGTCTTATTTTGTCCGCAATCAGGGCAATAAATTCGGAATTCGTAGGCTTTCCTTTTCCTGTATTTATAGTATACCCAAAGAGAGAATCCAGTGTTTCCATCTTTCCCCTGCTCCACGCAACCTCTATAGCATGTCTGATCGCACGCTCCACACGGCTGGGCGTAGTCTGGTATTTCTTTGCAATTGTGGGATACAGGATTTTGGTGATAGAATTGAGCATTTCAATGTCTTCCACTGACATCATGATGGCTTCGCGCAGGTATTGGTAGCCTTTGATATGTGCGGGAACGCCAATCTCATGAATCATATCCGTCACGTCTTTTTCCAGGTTGTGGGCGGCGGCAGGCTTTACAGCCGTTTCTTCTTCCTTCGCCATTTCAGACAGGGATGAGGCGCCGGATGCCGGCACGGTAATCATTATCTGGAATTCTTTATTCGTTTTCATCAGATCCGTGAGGATCTGTACCACTCTTTCGTTGTCTTTGCCTGCGCTCATGCGTAACTGTTCCATATATATCCTCCATTCCAACAGAAATCTTTTTCTTTCTGTCTCTTCCTGCATTAATTATATAAGAATGACAATTTATGGCAACCTTCTTTCGTCGCAAAAAAGGCGGTGTATCGTGTTTTTTCGGAAATAATCGCGCTTTAGGAGAGCGAAATGTGGCGAATCATGGGGAAAGATGGCGACAGTTAGCACGGAACTGCAGAAAACAGATGGGATTGAGATAAATCAGAGGGTAAAAAAACCGACAGAATCATCGGCAGAAGCCGCAGCAGCCAGGAAATACTGCATTTTCCTGGCTGAGGTGCTTTGCTTATTGCAGGAGCATATTTTCGATAAAAATTCCGAATCCTCTGGTAGGATCCTGAACCAAGACATGGGTGACTGCCCCGATAATTTTACCGTCCTGCAAAATAGGACTGCCGCTCATTCCCTGCACGATTCCTCCGGTTGTTTCGAGCAGTTCACGATCCGTGACCTGCAATTCGATTCCCCGGTTGATATTGTCATGATCCAGGTGAATGGCTGTAATTTTGATATCATAAAGCTTTGGTTCTCCGCCTACGCTGCACAGAATCTGGGCGGGTCCCGTTTCAACCTCCTGCTTAAGGCCGATGGGCATAGCCTGTGAGGTGATGTGGGCCGCAGCGGAATCATTCAGTTCTCCAAAAATTCCTTCTACGGTATTGGCCTCAATTGTTCCCATCTTATTGCTTTCTTTGTAGTCTATGACGCCGGTGAGTTCACCGGGCGTTCCATTCTCTCCCTTGGTTATGGACACAATTTCGGTCTGGTAAAGGCTTCCGTTTCTAAGATTCATCAGTGTGGCGGTATCCATATCATTAATTCCATGGCCCAGCGCGCCGAAGGAATTGTTTTCGTCTATATAGGTGAGGGTGCCTACTCCCTGTGCATTATCCCGGATCCATATACCAAGCTTATACTGTCCGTCCTGGTTTTCCTCCGGTTTTACTTTCAGATCAAATTCCTGATCCTCCCGGAGAATGGTGAGCACCATCTCTTCTCCGTTGCTTTCCTCGATCTGCCTCATAAAGGCAGCTTTTCCTTCCACTTCCTTACCGTCCGCTTTCAGGATATAATCGCCTTCCTTCAGCAGATGTCCCACAGGTTCCTTCAGCTGACCGTCAACGCCGGTAAAATCCCCTGTGGCAATCACCAGTATCCCTTCGGTCTTCACATATATACCAATGGGAACACCCGCCGGAATCAGTGTTTTATCATTGATAACCTGCACATTGACGGATTTGAATGGTATCAGGCCGAAAAGCTTCAAATCCATGGTGTACGTATCAATATCTTCCGCATATAAGGTAAGTGAATCTCCCAGATCGACGGAAAGGCTTTTGGGTTCCTTTTTTTCTGCCACAGAGCTCATACCTGTTACCGGTATTGCTTCATCCCCGTCTGCAGTATCTGAGGGCGCCTTATATAATTTGCCGGAAACAGGTACGTTCAGATCCAAATCCTGCCTGACACCAGCCCGGATATGGATGGCCCGGGGTATTTTTTCCCAAATAAGGAAAAGCCAGCATATGATTAACGCTGTCATAGAACAAATCAGCAAAACATATAAAAATAAGCGGTACTTTTTTCTTTTTTCCAAAATTTCACATCCTTCCTGCTGCTTATTCTGCTGATAGCAGGCGCAGCTGCTTCGGGTCTTTTGAACCCTTTCAGCAAAGAAAAGGACATACATTCAACATGTACGTCCTTTCTAGTATGTGACAAATGGTTAAAGATAATTTAGTATTGTTTTGTATTTGCTGCCATTTCTTTCAATTCTCTCGCGTTCGCCAGCGAGTTCTCCGTTATCGTATCGCTCCCGAGCATCCTTGCAAGCTCGTTTAAAATATCAGTTCCCCCGATTTCCATAATAGCCGTGCTGGTGGAATCTTCCATGGATTTTTTTTCTATAATAAAATGATTATCCGCCATGGCAGCTATCTGCGGCAGGTGGGTAATACAGATTACCTGACGGCTCTTTCCCAGTACGGCAAGCTTCCTGGACACCTTCCATGCTGTCTTGCCGCTTATTCCGGTATCAATTTCGTCAAAAATAAAGGTATCCTTATCCTCCTGCCCCGCGGTGATTGTTTTCAGGGCAAGCATGATACGGGAAAGCTCACCGCCGCTGGCGACATTGGCCAGAGGCCTTCTGGGTTCTCCGGGATTGGTTGAAATCATGAAGGAAACCTCATCCCAGCCGTCGGGGCCTATAGAATCCTTTCGTTCCACTTCCACCGCGAAGTCCACCTGATTGAAATTCAAATCCTGAAGAGCTTCTATAAAAAGCTTTGCAAGCTTCTTTCCTGCTTTTTTCCGTATTTCCGTCGCACGGGTACATACAAGCTCAAGCGCGCCGCGGGCATCCCGCAGCTGTGCATTCAGCTTATCCCGGTAAGCATCCGCATCTATCAGCCGCTGCAGCTCTTCCTCTCTGTTTTCCTTATATAATAGGATCTCTTCGATTGTGGATCCATATTTATCCTTCAGCCGGTTGATGGTATTCAGCCGTTCCTCAACCTGCAGAAAATCGTTTTGATCAAATTCCAAATCGGAAAGGTAATCGGATACCGAACGGTTAAAGTCATTCAGCAAACCATCTATATCCGTGAGCATTACAGCCATTTCATCGAGAACGCTGTCATATGCGCTCACGCTGTTCAGCTCCCGCAGCGCCCTGCCCACGGCTTCACCGGCGCTTCCTTCCTGATCATAACCGGTAAGGATATGGACATTGCCGAGATTTTCCGCTATTTTACGGCTGTTGCTCATTTTCTGATATTGCTTTTCCAGTTCCTCATCTTCTCCGGCCTTTAAGGATGCGTTTTCAATTTCTTCCACTTCAAAACGGGCCAGGGAAAGCTGTCTCTCCTTTTCCCGTTCATCCAGATCGGTTTCAGCCAGTTTTTCCTGAATTTTTCTATAAAATTGATATTTCTCTTTTATCTCTCTTTTTATACGGGAAAATTCTTCCCCGGCAAAATCATCCAGAATTTCCAAATGTTTTTTTGTCTGTAAAAGCTGCTGGGAATCGTGCTGTCCGTGAATATCTATCAAAACACCGGAGAGTTCCTTTAACAACCTTGCGTTTACCGTCTCTCCGTTTACCTTGCTGATACTGCGCTGAGGCATAATCCTGCGCTGAAGAATCACCAGACCGTCTTCCTCTATGGGAATGTCCAGCTTCTTCACCTTTTCTATCTGCCCTTCCTTTTCCAGCTGGAATACCAGTTCAATCAGCGCATAGTCAGCGCCGGTCCGGATTAAATCCCGATCGCCGCGGCCTCCCAGGGCCAGACCCACGGAACCGATGATAATCGATTTTCCCGCTCCGGTTTCACCTGTCAGGATGTTCAGATGGGGGCCGAAAAAGACCTCGGTCTCCTGAATCAATGCCAGATTTTTCACATGTAAGCTCACTAACATTTTTCTTCTCCTATTTGCCTTCCGAACGCTGCCCTGCCTATCCCCTTTCCGGCTCCTAATTTTTCAGAATTTCCCGGATTTTATCCATCACGATTCTGGTGTCCTCCACACTCCGCACCGCCATCATAATGGTATCGTCCCCGGCAATACTCCCCACAATTTCTTTGAATTTCATGGCATCCACGGCAGCAGCTACCGCCATGGCCATGCCGGAGACAGTCTTGAGAACCAGGATATTCTGCGCCATATCCATGGACACGAAACCGTCCTTAAGCACCCTCACGTACTTATCCCACAGGCTGCTGTCATCCTGTCTCAGAACAATATATTTCTGCCTGCCGTTCCCTGCCGGGACCTTGGACAGATGAAGCTGCCTGATATCCCGGGATACCGTTGCCTGCGTCACATTGAAGCCCGCCTCCCGCAGCTTGTCCGCCAGTTCTTCCTGGGTTTCTATTTCATAGATGTCAATCAATTCCACAATTTTTTCATGTCTGTTTTGTTTCATCGGTTTACTCGCTCATCTTTCTATGTAAACGCTCCAGGAAGCTTAATTCGCTCAGCCTCATAATAGAGGTGGTCTTGCTGCTGCGTGTCACCTTGATTCTGTCTCCTGTCTTCAGGAGGAGGCAGCTGCTGCCGTCAAAGTTTACTTCCACTTCCTGATCCTGTCCTGACTGCTTTTCCCCTATTTCCACCACCACTTCATCCTCCGCCCGGAGAACAATGCTTCTTATATTCAGCGTATGGGGGCAAATGGGGGTAAGAACGATAAGGCTCGCCCCCGGCTCCACAATAGGCCCTCCCGCCGACATGTTATAGCCGGTGGAACCCGTCGGTGTGGCGATGACAATGCCATCCGCCCCATAACTGTTCAGCACCTGGCCGTTCACCCAGATCCGGAACTGTATGACCTGCAGAGGCCCCTTCCGGGTTATCGCCACATCATTCAGTGCATGAACCTGTGCCGCTTCCCCGCTGCCGTCTTCTCTCAGCACCCGACCGGAAAGCATCATCCTGTCCTCTATGGTATATTCTTCCCGCAAAAGCTTTTCCAATGCCAGATCCAGCGCTATCGGCTCCACCTCAGCCAGATATCCCACAGTTCCTAAGTTTACCCCGAGAAGGGGGATTCCGTTTCCTGCGGTTTCCCTGGCGGCCTTCAGCATGGTGCCGTCTCCTCCCAATACTATCATACAGTCGGAACGCAGATCACCGCCGCCTTCTTTCAGGCGGATCTGCTCCTCCGACTCATTATCTGCACAGACTGTACAGGTGGCCCCCCGATCCTCCAGATATTTACGGATGTAAGAAGTAACCTTCAGCCCTGGATCCTTTGGCCTGTTTGTCATAATAATATAATGTTTGCTGCACCCTATACCCATGTCCATGTTACCCCTGTTTCGCTTCCTTTTCCAGTGCTCCGTGCGCCTGTTCCACAATTTCACCAACGGTTTTCTTCCAGGCCTCATCCTCTGAAAGCCCGCTTTTTTCCGCCTGTATCTCCGATAGCTTTCGCTCCGCTTCATGCTCCGTAAGAGAAAGCACTTCTTCAGGCAGGTTATCCTTTTTCTCCAGATAAACCAGATACTCAATATTTCCTTCCGGCCCTTTCACAGGAGAGTACGTTAATCCTTCTATACCGAAGCCGGTAAGGGAGGCAAAATCCAGGACTTTGGCTATCACCTCCCGGTGCACCGCAGGCTCCCTCACCACGCCTTTCTTGCCGACCTTATCTCTTCCCGCCTCAAACTGGGGTTTAATAAGGCATACCATACGGCCGCCTTCCTTCAGAAGGTTTCTGGCAGGAATTACTATTTTAGTAAGAGAAATAAAGGAAACATCCACAGAAGCGAAATCCAGTCTGTCCTGAATATCTCCGGGAACCATGTAACGGAAATTGGTTTTTTCCATGCACACCACCCGTTCATCGTTGCGAAGCTTCCAGGCCAGCTGTCCGTGTCCCACATCCACAGAATATACTTTTGCGGCACCGTTTTGCAGCATACAGTCTGTAAAGCCTCCCGTGGACGCACCGATATCCATGCATACCGTTCCCGCAAGGCTGATGGGAAAGCACTGCATGGCCTTTTCCAGCTTCAGCCCTCCGCGGCTCACATATTTAAGCGGGTTTTCCTTCACCGTCAGCACACACTTATCTTCCTCAAAAACAGAGCCCGCCTTATCCTCTCGCTCTCCGTCCACAAAAACGTTTCCGGACATGATAATTGCTTTCGCCTTCTCCCTGGAGGGCGCATACCCCTGTTTTACCAGAAGCACATCTAATCGTTCCTTCATCAGACTTCCCCTAATACTTCATGAATACGTTTCAGAATGGAATCACTGTCAATCCCGATTTCCTGTTTCAGAAGATCCACATTTCCATGCTCCACATACTCATCCGGTACAGCAATGGAAAGAATCCGAACAGGCAGGCCGTTATCGTCCGCAAAGGTACGCACCCGTTCTCCGAACCCTCCGCTTTCCACGTTTTCTTCCATGGTGACCAGAAGCTTATGGGTATGAACCAGCTTCCGGATCATGTCTTCATCAACAGGCTTCACGAATCTGGCATTGACAAGAGTACAGAACCTGCCCTCCAGCTTCAGCTGGGCATATACTTTTTCTGCTGTTTTTACCATACTGCCCACGGCAAGAACTGCGATATCCTTTTCCTCATAGATCATTTCGCTTCGGCCGTATTCGATTGGAGCGCGGAAAGCCGCCAGGCCATCATAGGCCTCGCCTCTGGGATAGCGCAGGGCTATCGGCGCGCCGAAGCCAACGGCAAACTTCATCATATCGGAAAGCTCCCATTTATTTTTAGGAGCCATTATATGCATATTAGGAATGGAGGACAGGTAAGACAAATCAAAAATACCCTGGTGCGTCTCCCCGTCGCTGCCAACCAGCCCCGCCCTGTCTATTGCGAAAATCACCGGCAGGTTCTGGATACATACATCATGCAGCACCTGATCATAGGCTCTCTGAAGGAAGGAGGAATATACCGCAACCACAGGCTTCAGTCCTCCTGCCGCAAGGCCGGCTGCGAAGGTCACCGCATGCTGCTCGGCTATCCCCACATCAAAGAAACGGCCGGGATAAGCATGGCTGAAACGCTTCAGGCCGGTTCCGTCAGGCATGGCGGCGGTTATCGCCACTATTTTTTCATCCCTCTGCCCCAGCTTCATCATCACCGTAGAAAAGATATCCGTATAATTCGCCTTCATTTTTTTCTTCAGAGGCACTCCGGTCTGCACATCAAAGGGATCCGCTCCATGGAAACGGGCAGGATGGTTTTCCGCCGGCGCATAGCCTTTGCCCTTTTTGGTCAGCACATGTATCATAACCGCATTTTTCCTGCGTTTTGCTTCATTTATCACCCGTATAAGAGAAGTGGTGTCATGTCCGTCCACCGGCCCCAGATAGGTAATTCCCATATCTTCAAAAAGCATACCCGGTATTACCAGCTGTTTCAGGCTGTTTTTGGCACGCCGTATTCCCGCCACCACAGGCTCTCCGTATCTGGTATTGCGGATAGCGTCATAGATTCCGTCCTTCACATCCAGATATGCATGGGAGGTACGGATATTGTTCAGATATTTGGATACGCCGCCCACATTTTCGGATATGGACATATTGTTATCATTGAGGATAATAATAAAATTGGTTTCCAGCCTGGCGGCATTATTCAGGGCTTCGTAGGCCATCCCTCCCGTGAGGGAACCGTCCCCGATTACGGAAACAACCGTGTAGTTCTCCCCCTGGAGATCTCTCGCCTTTACCATACCCAGTCCGGCGGATATGGAAGTGGAGCTGTGACCGGTGTCAAAGCTGTCACAGTCGCTTTCCTTTCTTTTGGGGAAGCCGCTCATGCCTCCGTATTTCCGCAGATTTTCAAATCCTTCTTTCCTTCCGGTGAGCAGCTTATGGGTATAGGACTGATGTCCCACATCCCATATTATTTTATCATCCGGCAGATTCAATGACAGATGAAGAGCCATGGTAAGCTCCACAGCCCCGAGATTGGATCCCAGATGCCCTCCCGTAACACTTATTTTACGGACGAGGAAGTCCCGGATTTCCGATGCCAGCGCAGGATAATCCTTAGGATTTATATTTTTAATATCATTCGCTTTTTGTATCTGATCGAGAAGCATAATATGCCTCCTTTTATTTTTTTCTGGTAATTAAATCATCCACCAGTACTTCCAAAAACTCATTGCGGCCGGCCCCGCCCTTCTCACAGGCAATTGACGAAAGGCCTGATATAGCCTCCTCCGAAAGACGGCGCACCTCCTTAACGGAATGCTCCATCCCATTGAGAGATACATATGTTACCTTATGGTTCTTAAGATCACTGCCGGTCTGTTTGCCCAATACCTCCAGGCTGCTTGTAATATCCAGGATATCATCCTGAATCTGAAAGGCCAGACCGATACAGGTGCCGATTTTCTCCAGACGGTGAAGCTGTTCATCCGACGCGCCTGCCAGCACCGCCCCGATCATCATAGAGCTCTGGATCAACGCCGCCGTTTTATTTTCATGGATATAGAGCAGAAGCTCCTGAGTCACTTTTTCCTCCGGCAGTTCCTCCGCCTCCGTATCCGCAGTCTGTCCGCCTATCATTCCGTATATTCCGGCTTTCTGTGCCAGAATGGTCATGGCTTTCGCACAGCGGGGAAGCACTCCGGGTTCTTCTTCCGCCATGGCAAAGGATCTGCATGCTGTCTCAAATGCGTAATTTAAAAGGGCATCTCCTGCCAGCACAGCCATTCCTTCCCCGTATACGGCGTGAGTCGTTTTACGTCCCCTCCGGTATTCGTCATTGTCCATACAGGGCAGATCATCATGGACCAGGGAATACGTGTGTATCATTTCCATGGCCGCCATGAAAGGCTCCACGAGATGTCCTTCTCCGCCGAACATACGGAAGGTTTCCTGCATCAGCATGGGGCGCAGACGCTTTCCGCCGGCCAGGACACTGTAATTCATGGCCTCCAGCACTGTCTTCTGGTACCCCTCTTCCGCCGGAAGGTATTTCTTCAGAATTTTTTCAATTTCCTCTACCTTTTCCTGCCGTACTTCTTCAAAATTCATCCAAACCGCCCTCCTCGTTCAGCATCAGTACCTTTTTTTCCACTTTATCTATTTTATCATTGCAGATTTTCAGTAAATCCATTCCCTTTTTATACGCCTGAAAGGAATCCTCCAATGTAATTTCCTCATCCTCCAGTGTACGGGTGATATCATCAAGCAGGCTGAAAGCTTCTTCCAGGGAAGGCCCCTGGTCATTCTTTTCCGCTTCCACAGTTTCCGGTTCCTGCACTTTTTCCTTTTTCATATCTTAATCTTCTCCTTTCTCTTTTTTCCACAATTCCTTATCCGTAACCAGCGCTTCGATTTTACCATTTTTCACATGTATGGAAAGCCTGTCTCCGACCGCCACACGTTTCACATCGGACACCGTCTTTCCCTCACTGTCGGAAACATAGGAAAATCCCTGGTTCAGCTTGTCCAGCGGAGAAAGGCCCTTTAATTTTTCCGTATACAGCCCCAGCATATGGCGCTTTTCCATAAGCCTCTGCTTCATCAGGGCCGAGAGCTGTTCCTCCATACGAAGGGCATACATCCTTTTTTCCCGGATCTGGTTAGCCGGGCTTAAATACTGCAGTTTGGTGCGTACCTGCCTGATTCTGGAGCGTTCCCATTCTATCCGGTTCCTAATTCTTGCATTCAAATCGTTTCTGCAGCCTTCCAGCAACGCTTCCAGCTGGCGTATATCATAAACAGCCAGTTCTGCAGCGGCAGACGGTGTAGGCGCGCGAAGATCAGAAACAAAATCGATAATCGTAGTATCCGTTTCATGTCCTACAGCGGATATAATGGGAACCGTACAATCAAAAACCGCCTGAGCCACCGCTTCTTCGTTAAATGCCCATAAATCCTCAATGGATCCGCCGCCGCGCCCCACTATCATCACGTCCACTCCGATATGCTCCAGAGTCCGGATTCCGCGTATGATACTGGCCGCCGCCTGCTCTCCCTGTACAATAGCCGGGTATAATATAATCTGCACGTAAGGATTCCTGCGCCGCGTGATATTTATAATATCCTGCACAGCTGCCCCGGTAGGTGCGGTTACCACCCCCAGGGTTCTGATGTATTTGGGCAGCGGTTGTTTATACTCCGAAGCAAAAAGGCCCTGCTCCAGAAGCTCCCGTTTCAGCCGTTCAAATTTTTCATATAAATAACCAGCTCCATCCAGTATGATCTCCCGGGCATAAAGCTGGTACTTTCCGTCCCGTTCATAGACTTCGACGCTTCCGCCCACCACTACCTGCTGGCCTTCCTCCATGCGGAATTTAAGTCCCGCCCGGTTTCCCGCAAACATCACACAGGCAATGGTGCCCTTGGCATCTTTTATTGTAAAATAAATATGCCCGGAAGAATGGTACTTGCAGTTGCTCACTTCCCCCTTGACATATATATTCTGCAGCATGAAATCCTGAGAAAACATATTCTTGATATAGGAATTCACCTGCGCTACCGTATATACATTTTTCACTTGGTTTCCTCTATACAAACCGGGCAAGCACGCCGTTTACAAAGCCCGCGGACTCATCCTGACCGAACTTTTTGGCCAGTTCCACAGCTTCATTGATCGCCACGCTTTCCGGCACTTCTTCATCAAATTTGATCTCATATACAGCCAGGCGGATAATGGTCAAATCCACCTTGCCCATTCTGGAGGTTGTCCAGCCCTTTGCCGTGGTATTAATCATTCCGTCGATCTCCGGCAGCTTATCCTGAATCTTTTCAAATTTGCCCTGAATATAGGAGGCATCTTTTTCTCCTATGCCATTTTCCTCATCCTCAAAAAAAAGCTGACACTGCTCAGGCATTTCTTCCTTCGGATTAAATTCCACACGGAACAGCAGCTTGAAAATCTGTTCCCTTTGTTCTCTTCTGCCCATTATTTCCTCAATTCCGCCGGTATCCGGCATCTTAGTATCTTCCCCCCGCGGCTTAGCAGCATCCGGAAAGAAAAGGAAATGAAACCTTTTCCTCCGGCGGGCGCACCGCAATATACCGTAAGTGCCTTTCGGAATACGAAAGGCACCTGTCGTCAAACCTGAATTTTAATTTCCTGGCTCCATATTTACATTAACAATACGGATATTTACATCCGTCACTGTGAGCCCCGTCATATTTTCGATGGCATTTTTAACCTTTTCCTGAACCTTGCTGCATGTTTCCGGAATATTATAGCCGTATTCCAGGCACAGAGCGAGATCCGCTTTCACGGTATTTCCTGCCACCTGTACTTTTACACCCTTGCTCAGGCTCTTCACTCCAACCTTGCCGATAAGCTCATTGGTAATATTGCCTGCCATGGCAGACACGCCTTCCACCTCTGTAGCCGCTAGGGATGCTATCATAGCCACCACTTCGTCCGCAATCTGTACGGAACCGATGCTCTCGTCTCCCTGCAGAACATAGGTATTTCTATTATCGTCTTTCCTTGTATCTTTTTCCATAAGGCTGCCTCCTTTATTCCTATAACACTGATTATAACAAAATCCCGCACCTTTGCAAAGCCTTTTTATCACAGCAGTGCGTGCGTCCCCCATCGCATCCCTTGGATTCCCTGCCTGCCTCGCTGTCCGCCCGAGCTACCCCGTCCTGTTTTTTTGTGCAGGCCGCTGTCCGGCAAGGTTCCCGTGCGGGCACGCTCTCGCTCGGATAATTACGCAACGGTACTAAGGCTGCAAAATACGCAGCCTAAGGACCGGCGTATTTATACGGCCCTTACAGGAATCCTTGCCGGACAGCGGCCTGCACAAAAAAACAGGACGGGGTAACTCGGGCGGACAGCATAGGCAGGCAGGAAATCCAAGGGATGCGATGGGGAACTAATATAAGTAGGTACTAATAATAAGTAAGTACTTAATATAAGTAGGTACTTAATATAAGTGGGCTTTAACATAAGCGGCATTAATATAAGGGATATTGTCGTAAGGGGAATCACTCCAGCCAGAAGCTTAGGGTGAACTGTTCTTGGGTGTCTACGTATGCGGCTGAAGCGTTGTCGCCTCTTAGGTAGTCAAAAATTTTCTGGTCGTCGAGGAGTGTTTTTTTCATATCCTGGTAAACGGTCTGGTCTGCGCACTTCAGGGTGACGATGCCTTTATCTTCTTCGTAGCCTCTGACGAACAGATTTGAGAGTTTGGTATCATCCACGCTTTCGAAGTATGCATTTTCACGGACGTAATAGTTGTCTTTCATGGACGTGCATTCCGGAAGGGGGAAGGCGTTGTCGATTTTATGTGTCTGGAGGAGCTGCTGTGTGGTGACGAGAAGGTAATCGTAATTTACACTGGGGCGGGTTTTTCCCTGCCAGGCGGGGTCGTCGTCGCCCATGAGGTAATAGGCATCTCCCCATGTGGGATCGACATAGTACCATTCTCCGTCGGCCAGTACCATATCCCAGGCGTGGGGTTCTCCGTTCTTCACACGGCCGGTTACAAGAACTGCCGGAATTCCCATACGGCCGCAGAGGAATTGAAATGCTTTGGCATACCCCTGGCATACGGACTCCCCATAAAGGAAAACGGAACATATTGTCTGATTTTCCGGCGCGTCCAGTCTGTAGTCCGTATGTTCTATCATATAATCATAAATATATTTGATTTTCTGATAATCGTCCATACCGGTATGTATGCCTTCAAGCGCCTGGCGGGAATAGCGTTCTATGCCTTCCTCACGTTCCCTCACCTGTTCCTGTGTCAGGGTATATTGTCCGGAAAAGGTGATTTTATGGATTTCCTCTCCCAGTGTATGTTTGGTATAGGTGTAGCCGTCCACATAAAAAATTTCGGGATGGTCCGCCATGATGCTGTTAAAAACCGGTTCCAGCAAATCGGGATTCAGGGTTGACAGCTCAGCATCCCGTCCAAAGCCGGTTATTGCCTGCAGCATCTCCCGGTAAAGCTGCTGTTCTTCTTCCGCCAGCAGCCCATACGCATAGCCGGTTTCCTGTGAAACAGAAGGGGTGCCTTGCCCCTCCTGTTCTGTACCGGTCTCCTCCTGCAAAGTTGCCGGGACGGTTTCCTCTGTCGGGGATTCCGTGCTGTTTACGGATTCTTCTGAAGCCGTAAGGCTTTCGGTTTCTTCCGCAGTTTCTTTTTGAGGCAGAAAGCGGGGCAGGCCGCCTGGTAATAATTCACCCTTCCATGCCCATAAAGCCGTGATAAAAATCAAAATAACAAGAATGACTACTACGGTTTTGGAAAATCTCTTCATTCTGCATGACTCCTGTCCATTGTGGCCGTTCCGGCTGTTGTCTCGTTTCTGTTCCGCTTTCCCTCTGCAAGCGTTTTATCCCGGATTTAATTCCGGCCGAATTCAGTCAAGATAAGTCCTTTATTTCTGTCAATGGTCATTCCCACGCTCCATTCATTCACGAACAGAAGAAGCGGATTTCCTTTCATATCCTTTACCTTCTTCATATCAGAGGTTCCCGTCAGCTTGTCCAAGTCAAACTCATCTTTATTTTCTATCCAGCGGATATATTCATAAGGAAGGGGCTCCAGACGGATTTCCACGTTGTATTCATTATTGAGGCGGTATTTGAGCACATCAAACTGAAGGACGCCTACCACTCCCACTATGATCTCTTCCATACCGGTATTGTATTCCTGGAAGATCTGGATAGCTCCTTCCTGGGCAATCTGGGTAATTCCCTTTACAAACTGCTTACGTTTCATGGTATCCACCTGACGCACCCTTGCAAAATGTTCCGGGGCGAAGGTAGGGATTCCTTCGTAGGCAAACTCTTCCTTGGGCATGCAGAGCGTATCTCCGATGGAGAAAACACCGGGATCGAACACTCCGATAATATCCCCCGCATAGGCTTCATCCAGTATTTTCCGTTCGCTGGCCATGATCTGCTGCGGCTGGGAAAGGCGCATGATTTTTCCTCCCTGCACATGCTTGACCTCCATGCTCGCTTCGAACTTCCCGGAACAGATACGCATGAAAGCAATTCTGTCTCTGTGGGCCTTATTCATATTCGCCTGAATCTTAAATACAAAGGCGGAAAAATTATTTTCTACCGGTTCCACAACACCGACATCCGATTTTCTGGGAAGGGGAGTTGTCGTCATCTGCAGAAAGTGCTGCAGGAATATCTCCACGCCGAAATTGGTGAGGGCAGAGCCGAAAAATACAGGAGTCAGATCTCCCCGGCGCACTTCTTCCAGATCGAACTCAGCGCTGGCTCCGTCAAGAAGCTCTATTTCCTCCTTCAGCTTGTCCAATGCCTCCTGTCCTATATATTCCAGCAGACGTTCCTCATCCTCCATGGGGATTTCCAGGGTTTCCCCTTCCTTGGTGCCCTTTTCCGTATCGGAATAAATAATCACACAGCTTTTATCCCTGTCATATATTCCTTTAAATCCTTTTCCTGAACCAATCGGCCAGTTCTTGGGACAGGTTGCTATTCCCAGTTCTTTTTCGATCTCGTCCAGGAGATCAAAGGTATCGTTGGCATCCCGGTCCATCTTATTGATAAATGTAAAAATGGGGATTTTGCGCATGACACAGACCTTGAAGAGCTTTCTTGTCTGTGCCTCCACGCCCTTGGAACCGTCGATGACCATGACCGCGGAATCCGCAGCCATGAGGGTTCTGTAGGTATCCTCCGAGAAATCCTGATGCCCCGGCGTATCCAGGATATTGATGCAGTATCCGTCATATTCAAACTGCAATACTGACGAGGTTACCGAAATACCTCTCTCTTTTTCTATTTCCATCCAGTCGGAAACCGCATGTCTGGCAGTCGCCTTTCCTTTTACACTTCCAGCAAGGTTAATGGCGCCTCCATACAGCAGAAATTTTTCCGTCAGGGTTGTCTTTCCCGCATCGGGATGAGATATAATTGCAAATGTTCTTCTTCTGTTAATTTCCTGAGTCAGGTTGCTCACTTTTATTTCCTCCAGTTGTTATGGTTTTCCGGGCAGTTCCCGGCAGGGTATTTTTGCATATGGCAGATCTGTCACCTGCGCTTAATGGGGAAGCATGCTTTTCCCTTTAAACTGCGGTGTGATTCCGAAATAATCCAGAACAGTAGCGCCGATATCTGCAAAGGTATCCCTGGTTCCCCAGTTAACAGGCGGTATATTCCTGCCATAAAGAAGGAAAGGGGTATATTCCCTGGAATGGTCGGTGGAAACCGTATAGCCGGGATCACAGCCATGGTCGGCAGTAATCATAAGAAGATCCTCATCCTTCAGCCTGGCGAGCAGCTCCGGCAGACGCTGATCAAAATAAGTCAGAGCTTTGGCATAACCGTCAATATCATTGCGGTGTCCGTAAAGCATATCGTAATCCACAAGGTTAATAAAACAAAGCCCCCGGAACTCTTTGTCCATATAATCAAGTGTCTTATTAATGCCGTCTTCATTTCCCTGGGTGTAAACATATTCCGTAAGGCCTTTACCCGCAAAAATATCGTGTATTTTCCCTACACCGATTACTGCACAGCCGTTTTCCTTCAGCTGATCCAGCATATCCACAGAAGGCGGTTCTATGGAAAAATCATGGCGGCCGGAGGTTCTGGTGTAATTGCCAGCGGTTCCTGTGAACGGACGGGCAATGACACGGCCGACACCATGTTCTCCCACAAGGATTTTACGGGCGATCCTGCAGTATTCATACAGTGTTTCCGGAGGCACAATATCTTCATGGGCAGCGATCTGGAATACGCTGTCCGCAGACGTATATACAATGAGATCGCCGGTCCTAAGATGCTCGTCCCCGTAGTCCCGTATCACATCGGTACCCGAATAGGGTTTGTTGCAGAGTACGCCGCGGCCGGTCAGCCGGGTAAACTCATCAAGCACTTCTGAAGGAAAACCGTTGGGATAAGTAGGCAGAGGGCGGCCGGAATAAATACCGGCAATTTCCCAGTGACCGATTGTTGTATCCTTGCCTTTGGAAGCCTCCTGCATACGGGCTACCGAAGCCATGGGCGCTTCACAGGAAGGATGATAGTCTATTCCTTCTATATTAAAGAGTCCCAGCTTTTCCATATTAGGCATGTGGAAAAAGGAACTGGTGGATGCACTTTTCAGAGTGTTGGTACCTGCGTCGCCGTATTCCGGGGCATCCGGTTCGGCGCCAATACCTACGCTGTCTAAAACGATGAGAAATATTCTTTTCATGGTTTGGGGCTCCTTTCATTTATGGTTGGATCAGGAAAATCTGATTATTGACTGCGGACGGGCAGAACCCAGAGAACACAAGTGTCCTCTGGGTCGCTTCGCTCGCCAGATGGGAAAAGAGAAAAGGCTGGACTGCCTGCTGATTCAGCCCCTTCTCTTTTCCCATCTGGTTCTGCCCTGTTCGAAGATTATACCACAAATCCTTCTTTTGTACACTATTTACTTGATGTATTTTCTTATGAGAGCAGTCTTCTTTTGATATGTATCTCCCTGGAATAATTGTATTCTCCTATATATTAATTCCCGGTAATAGGGCTGATTATTATGTTTTCCGGGGAAATTCCTGTTTTTCTTGTCACGATATCCTCTATCTGGGCTCTCTGTGCATCGGTCAGGCTGGGGGCATTGACCACCACATCCACACCGGATCCGCTGATGCTCACCACAACGTCATTAAAACCTTTGGCTTCCAGAAGAATTTCTGCAGCCGTTTCTTTTTCTGCCATATCGGTAAGTGCAATCATGCCGTTTATCGCATCCTGCTTCTGTTCTTCACTGATATTAGCGTTGTTTATAATATCCAGAAGGGTCTCTTTATTCTTTGCTCTTGTCTGTTCCTTCTGCAGCTTGGCTCCCGCCAGAGAGGTTACTCCTGTAGAACTGGTAAAGACAGCTTCTCCGGGAACTTCCCCATTCTGTACATCCGTATCTTCCGCTACCTGCTCCGCGCTCGCTTCATCCATCGTTTCCGATACCACCGCCACCTGGGCGCTGTCAGCCTGTACCTGGGCATTAGCCGGCATCTGCTCGTTGAGGTAATCTGCTGCTGCCACGCCGTCCTGATCGGAATCCATACTGTCTATATCCGACACCACATCTTCCTCAGACAAATCAAGCAAAGCAGTCATATCCTCTCCTGCGTTTCCGGCATCCGCGCTGGTAAGCTGTTCTTCTCCTGCCTTGGTTCCTGCAAAATTCAGGTACCCTGCCACCGCAATCATAATTGCCAGTGCTGTAATCATTATTTGGTTGCGTTTCAACACATTCTTCACTCCTGTTCCCTCTGCTTTCTGCTATTTCATCTTAACTACTTTAATCATATTAAGAGATGCCGTGTTTTATGCCTATTTGGACAATTTGTGTATTGTATGTATATTATAATTTTTTCCGATAAAATCCGACATCTCTTTTTCCACACTACTTCCACACTGTTAATTTAGGAAAAAACAGGACAACCTTTCCCGTGCAAAACATAATTACGGCTATTATTTGTTAATTAATAGCCATCTATCTATATGGATCTTATCCGTAATTTAATATATAATTATAACCATGATTCTAGAAGGAGGAGGAAATTATCGATGGCACTTATTATATGTCCTGAATGCGGTAAAGAAATATCTGATAAATTACAAAGTTGTATTCATTGTGGTTGTCCATTAGATAAGTCATCAGGTACTGAAAAACAAGCGCATAGTGATATGTACAAAATAAAATTAATAGACTGTAATGGAAGCATGGTTAAAGCACTTACTACAATAAAGAAGTATTGTGCATGTGATCTCTTAACGGCTAAAGAGAAAATTTCAGATTTGCCTGCTGTTGTATGTGAAAATCACAATTTATATCTCATTACAGCATTCGCGCAAGAATTATTGGACGGGGGGATTATTTTCGAGGTATATCAGAATGATAAAATAATAGATATGGAGTTAGAAGCGTATGATAAAAAGAGCGATCATACACATATTATTAATAATGATCATAGTGATGGACGGGCTATATTCAAAAAATGTCCGAAATGCGGCAGATTTTATAACGGAGGGGAATACTATTGTAATTGCTGCCATGTAAAATTAGAAATAATTGAAGAAAACAAAAAAAGTTCTGTACAATATAAGGATGAAACACATATTCCCAAATGTCCCACGTGTGGTTCCACTGATATCAAGAAAATATCCGGAATATCTAAAGCAACCAGTGTTGCCCTTTGGGGTATATTATCACAAAAGGTCAAGAAGCAGTGGCATTGTAATAATTGTAGTAGTGAATGGTAAAAATCGAGAAGACTAATAGCCAAAAAGTGAAAATGACCTGTATCATATCTGGACTGTTTTATGTTTTTTGAACTATTAGAAATTATTATGAATATATGCAAAAATTCAGGAGGAAAATTATGAAAAAGAAAATACTATCTTTTGCTCTCGTTATTATTTTTAGTATGCTACTGTGCTCGTGTTCTGGTAATTCCCCGGATAAAATGTTTAGTGTAAAACTTCCATCAGGTGAGAAACTGGAACTATATATGAGCCGAGATAAAGTGGAAGAAATTATGAGTTCTTATGAATATGATTACAATGATCATTCTCATATCTATGATTATGGTTTTATAAAATTGGCTTATACAGATGGTGAATTATCTTACTTATATAGTTATGGTGATAATGGAGTGACTTTTTTAAACGGATTAGGTTTTGGCAGTACGGATTATGAAAAATATGGATTCCAGCTGGATGGACAGCATGCAGAAAGCATAATGAACTACAAACTGGTTGATGGAAAATACGAACAAATGGGGTTAATTAACTTTAGTAAAATAGATGAAGAATACAAAGAGTACATACAGGTCTATATCGCTATTGACAAAGCGACAAAAGAAATCCAGGCTATTTCCACAGGAGATGCATATGCTATAATGGGTAATATGGACGAGTAAACAATTTACTATATAATTTCAAAACACAGAAAATAGAGAATGGGGTGACCTCTTCTCTATTTCTTTATACGAGACTGTCTATATAACTGTGTATTGTCGTAAATTGGTATGTACCCGGTTCCCTTTTTCGGCACTCCGCGATTTGGTTTTACCTATGTTTGCATGACGGTTTTTTCCAAAATACGACGTTTGTTTAT
>NZ_MPDJ01000011.1:157554-186503 GCF_001881565.1 Eisenbergiella tayi | reverse complement strand
ACAGGAAGGAAGGCTTCACTTACCCCGGAAGAAAAAGAAACACTGCCCCGGGAAATGACAGAGAGCAGGGCAGGTGTATTTGTATCCATCCACAAGGACGGCATGCTCCGGGGCTGTATCGGAACCAGTCTCTTTTCCCCCTCTATATGGGTATAAGAGACAACAGCAGTACTAACGCTGCAAAGGACGCAGCGTAAGGACTGGCGTTTTTAAACGCCCCTTACAGGAATCACTGACTGCCCGAAGGCGGCCGCCGGATGAGCCACGGCAGCGGCACGGGATCAAAGCCGGAGGAAAGAACCCGCTGTCTCAGGCGGCACTCACTTTTTTGTCTGCGTCCAATATGAATATGGAAAGAGGAATGGAAATGAAGCGACTGATATTACTATGCGGTGCAAATGGAATCGGGAAATCCACGGCGAGCGCTGAACTGATGAAAAGGCTGCCGCATTCCTCCTATATTGACAGTGATTATTGCCGGATGACCAATCCTCCCATATTTAATGAGGAGCTGATTCGGCTGAATTATAAAAATATCCTCGCTATGATGGAGAATTCCTTTGCCTGCGGGGAAATACAGAATGTCATATTTCCATTTGGTTTTCACGGACACAGGAAACAGTTGTTTGATGCCTTGTTGGAAGAACTCCGACAGAAAGGTATCTCTTTTGAATTGGTACCAGTATTGCTGTACTGCGGGGAGGAAGAAAATGTCCGCAGGGCCAGGGCTGACGGACGGGATGAGGAAAGGATCCGGCGGGGGATCCGTAATTCCAGGGCCGTTTATGAGAATGTGGATTTTCCCCGGATCGATGTGACGGATATGACGGCGGAAGAAACCGCGGAGGAGATCCTGAAGATTATCGGAACCGGAAATGAAGAAGAAACCGGAAATGCGGTTATGGGGAGTATGGGTGAAAACAGAGGATATAAAGGCCTATTGCCAGAGTAAAAACAGGGCTTATGAGGATCATCCTTTTGGGGATATTCCTGTCTGCTATAAGCTGAACGGGAAGATATTTGCACAGATTTATCCTCTCGAAGAGGAGCGGAAGATTACATTAAAATGCAGTCGTGATGCGGGGGATTTTTACCGTCAGGTTTATCCGGGCATCGTTGTGAGAGGGTATCACTGCCCTCCCGTGCAGCAGCCTTTTTGGAATACGGTGTACCATGACAGGCTCCCGGATGAGGAACTGCTCAATATGATTGACCATGCCTATGAACAGGTGCTGCATTCATTCAGCAGAAAGGTGCAGAAGGAGCTGGAAACGGAGCCTTCGGAAACAGGGGAAGAGGAATGTTCGGATTTGGAAAAAAAGAAAAGAAAAAAGAACTGAAACAATACATAACGGGAGCAGGAGCCTGTGTGGTGACCAAATCGGTTTTAAACGGTGAGACGGGACTGAAATGGCTTTTCCGAGAAACGGATGGGATCGGAAACGGATGGGTTGCACTGGGAGAGTCCGATACCCAGGCTTATGTGGATGACGCGGCTAATTATGCTATTGTGGATTTTAATACGCTGGCCAATATTGAGCCCGCGGTGCTGAATATCCTGCATATGCCGGCAGGAGCGGATCTGGAATTTAAACCGGATCCATCCGGCGGTTATTTTGTGGATACCGTAAATGGGAAAGAAATCCGGGAACCCGTGAAGGCGCCAATCCAGGAAGCCTTTGAGCAGAATTTGAAGTATCTGAATAAGGAAAGTTATCCGGCGGAGGAGCTGCTGAGATATTTTCATGGGAAAGGTGATATGCGCATCTTTTGTATGGGTGAGGCAGACTTCCCCAGCGGGGAGATTATCATAGCGGATCCGCTTGTTTATCTGGGAAACGATAAATACACGGAGCCGTTGAACCGGAAAATTCCGGCAGGCTCTTATCCTGTGGAACTGGCGATCTTAGACTCCCCTGTTGCGGGGCTTCGGATTGCTGCTGCCAGATTGAAAATCCGGGAAACGGATATCTGCCGCTATGAGATCGCCATGCCGGCGGGAACGACGGCGGCTCAGTATAACCAGCCGGGGATTTTCGCGGGCTTCGGCGTGGATGCCGGAATGGCATGCTTCTGTGACGCTGCGGCGGCAAAGGAATTCGGAGAGTTTTCCGACGGATGGCATCAGCAGAATCCGGGGAAAAACCAGTATGATGACTATTTTGCACAGCTGTTCCGAAGCAGCTATGAAGCTTATCCCGATGTACAGCGGGAGGACGGGGATTTTATTGAGTGGGCGGTGCCCGGATACGGACACCGGATTGCCATGTTTGCCAGCGGACTGGGAGATGGATTGTATGCCGGCTATTGGGGCCTTGATGCCGGGGAAGAGGTGACGGAGCTGATCATACCTTTTATGAACCCTGATTATTTTTCCTGACCGCTGCCATAATGTATGTGGGAGCAGAGAAGGACTTATAATATAATTTTTATGGAGGAAGAACTATGAAAAATTTCAGATTTGCCATTATGGGTGCGGGAAATATCGCCAATAAATTCTGCGATGCGGTAAAACGTATGGGAGATTGTGAAGTGGCGGCAGTTGCAAGCAAGTCCATGGAACGTGCGAAGGGCTTTGCGGAGAAAAACGGCATTAAGGCCGCTTACGACAGCTATGAAAAGATGCTGGCGGAAGAAAAGCCGGACTGCGTTTATATCGCGGTAACCCAGGATGCCCATTACGCACTGTGTATGCTCTGCCTGGATTATAAAACACCGGTTTTGTGTGAAAAAGCCATGTTTTTAAACAGCGCCCAGGCGGAAGAAGTATTATCAAGGGCTGAAAAAGAAAAGGTTTTTGTCATGGAGGCCATGTGGAGCAGATTCCTTCCGGCTATTAAAATGGCAAAGCAGTGGATGGATGAAGGAAAAATAGGGACTCCCTCCTTCATTGATACGGCGATCGGTTTCCTTGCGCCCGTTGACAAGGACAACCGGTATTACAGCCCTAAGCTGGGCGGAGGAGCTTCCTACGATATCACGGTATATGCCTATGAACTCACAACCTTCATGATAGAACAGCCTGTGGAAGACGTGCAGGTGTCTGCTGTCTGGAGTGATACCGGCGTGGATATCTCCGATCAGGTGACTTTGCGCTTCCCCGGTATTCTGGCGTCTCTGCGCACCAGCTTTGCGGCCGGGCTTCATGAGAGAATGGTTATTTATGGAAATGAAGGGAAAATTGTCATTCCCCACCCTCATTTTGCGGAAGAGGTATTTCTGTATGACAAGAATAATGAACTTGTGATGCGTTTCCAGGATACGGTTACGGAGAACGGCTTCCTTTATGAGATAGAGGAAGTGGCAAACTGCATCAGGGACGGAAGGACGGAAAGCCCTGTGGTTCCTCACAGCCTTACGAGGGAATGTGCAAAGCTGTTCGACCGGATTCTGGAAACCAGATAAAACGGAGTGATTTGTCTCCGTCCTATTATTTCAATACATAAAACGGTGAAGACTTTGCTTCACCGTTTTTGTATTGCTGCTGCATGTAATTCCAGGCATATTTCCAAAGCTATATCAACAAGATTTTTTCGGATCCCTTCTCTGCTGCACCAGGAACGTGAATCCCATTCGATACCGCTTAAATCATCACCGCAAAACAGTATTTGCCCTAATAATACATTCCGGAATTTTGATACTGCAAAAAATGCTGCGGCTTCCATTTCTACCGTAACACAGCCTTCGGAAACCCGCAGGTCAATTTTAGCGTCTGTTTCTCTGTAAAAGGCTTCTGTCGTCCAGGTTTTTGCATTAATATAGGGAATTTTATTCCTCTTCATGTAATTTTCCATAATGCTTACAACGTAGGGATTGCATTCGATTTCCCGTGAAGGCTCAATATAATGATACGACACCCCTTCGTCCCGGACAGCCGACCCCGGAATAACTAAATGCCCTACCTGTATTCCTTTCTGAAGAACTCCTGCAGCGCCGCAGACAATAAACTTTGAGAATCCCATGGCAATCAGTTCTTCCAGCTGGGCGGCGGAACCTGCGGCACCTAAAAAGCCCTGTGTAAGAGCAATCTTTTTACCAAGATATTCCGTTTCATAAACCGGTAACTTGACGGTACAGGAAGAAAAAACAGCGATCTGCTTTAATCGGTTGGATTTAAGCATATTTTCAATGACATCACCAAAAAAAGTGATTACGCAGCATTCCGGGCCGTCTATTTTAGAGACTGTGTTTAAAGGTTCTATTTTGGCTTTTGGACTGCTGTCATATTCTAAAATCGGAAATTCTTTTTTATCTAACATAAGTTACCCCTCCCCGGTTATGGACTTATCACTTCAAATCAATCCGTTTCATTTGGAAATAAACTATTTTTATTGTATCATATCCTAAAGTATTTGGGTATCCTTTGGGGCCGGGTTATGTAATTAAGATAGCTGCCGGGATATTTTTTTACTGCTGAAATCCTTGTAAAACACAGCCGGACAGGGTTATAATTCAGTATAGGAATAAAGCGGTACAAGCCGCAAAAAATGGGGGTAATCTTTATGGGCAAAAGTGAAAAAATCCTGCAGCTTTGCAGGGAAAATGACATCCGTATGATCGATTTCAAAATGGTGGATCTGGATGGGCGTTTCAGGCATATCACCATACCGGTGGAACGGTTCGGAGAACGTATTTTTGAATATGGAATCGGTTTTGACGGCTCCAATTACGGATATGCGCCTATTGAAAAAAGTGATATGGTTTTTATTCCTGATCCGGACAGTGCGGTGATGGATCCCTTTGTGGAAATCCCTACGCTTTCCATGACAGGGGATGTCTGTGTGATCGGGGAAAAGGAAAACAGGCCGTTTGACCAGTATCCCAGAAATGTGGCGCTGCGGGCGGTGGATTACATGAAAGCCACGGGGACGGCGGATCAGATGCTGATAGGGCCGGAATTTGAATTTTATCTTTTTGATACCGTAAATTACCAGGTGTCGCCTAACGGTTCTTTTTATGAAGTGGATACGAGACAGGCGGAATGGAATACCGGTACGGCGGAAGGCGGCCTCGGATATCAGGTGAAGCATAAAGGCGGATATCATATTGCGGCTCCCCAGGATATTTCCTATAATCTGCGCAGCAAAATGTGTATGCTTATGGAGGATTGGGGGATCCGGGTGAAATACCATCATCATGAGGTGGGCGGTCCCGGACAGCTGGAAATCGAGGTGGAGCTTGGAGAAATGGTTGACATGGCGGATAAGACCATGATTACCAAATATATTGTGAAAAATGCGGCTGCGAAGGAAGGGCGTACCGCCACGTTCATGCCAAAACCGGTTTACCAGGAAGCGGGCAGCGGCATGCATGTGCATATGCTGCTGTTCAAGGAAGGCAGGCCGGTATTTTATGATAAGGATGGCTATTCTTCCTTGAGTCAGACCGCCCACTATTTTATCGGCGGCCTGCTGAAGCATGCACCTTCCCTTTGCGCGTGGACCAATCCTTCCACGAATTCCTACAAACGTTTGGTTCCGGGATTCGAAGCTCCGGTGACCATCGGTTATGCCACGTCCAACCGGAGTGCGGTCATCCGCATACCGGCATATGCAAAAGCGCCCGAGGACAAGAGGTTCGAACTGCGGAGCCCGGATGCCACAGCCAATCCCTATTATGCCTACGCCGCCATATTGATGGCAGGGCTGGACGGCATTGAAAACCGGATCGACCCAAGCGCAAACGGCTGGGGGCCATATGATTATAACCTTTATGAGCTTTCTTCTGAGCAGCAGGCGAGGATTCAGTCTCTTCCCAAAACACTGGAGGAAGCCCTGGATGCCCTGGAAAGGGATCATGATTATTTAACGAAGAATGGAGTGTTCCCGGAAAGGCTGATTCAGATTTGGCTGGAAAGAAAAAGAAAGGAAAGCAGGACGATCAGCCAGATTCCCCATCCGGCGGAATTCGGCGCCTATTATGATTTATAGAGAGTTACAAATGGGTTGGCAGACTGGTACGGCATTGTATGAATATCACAGGAATGCTGCACCGGAAAGAGCAGAAGACGTGTGATTTTGGCAGCAGGCGCAGGCGTGCAGACAGGAGCGGAAATGACAGTGACTGCAGGTTTTATGGTTCCTCATCCTCCATTGATTGTTCCGGAAATCGGAAAAGGGGAGGAACGCGGTATCAGGGAAACGACGGAGGCTTATGAGAAAGCGGCAGGGGAAATCGCCGCGCTGAAGCCGGAAACGATTGTTGTGATATCCCCGCATACAGTGATGTACGCGGATTATTTCCATGTTTCGCCGGGAAAAGAAGCGGAAGGGGATTTCCGGCAGTTCCGGGCGGGACAAGTGAGGTTTAAGGCGGAATACGACGAGGAATTTGTCCGTTGCCTGTGCCGGAATGCCGATGCTTCGGATTTTCCCATGGGTATAATGGGAGAGCGTGAAAAGAAGCTGGATCATGGCGTGATGGTGCCTTTGTATTTTATAAATAAATATCTGAAGGAGTACCGCCTTGTCCGCATAGGGCTGTCCGGCTTGTCCAAAGCCGATCATTATCGGGCGGGAATGCTTATCGAAAAGACAGCAAACCAGCTGGGGCGTCGCACGGTGGTGGTCGCCAGCGGGGATTTGTCCCACAGGCTGAAGGAGGACGGCCCTTACGGGTACAGGGAAGAGGGGCCTGCTTATGATCAGAGGATTATGGAAACCATGGGAAAAGCCGCTTTCGGCGAGCTGCTGGATTATCCGGAAAGCCTTTGTGAGAAAGCGGGGGAATGCGGGCACCGTTCCTTTACCATGATGGCGGGCTGCCTGGACGGAAAAGCCGTCAGTACCGAAAAACTGTCTTATCAGGGGCCGTTCGGCGTAGGCTACGGCGTATGTACGTTCCATGTGACGGGCAGGGATGAAACGCGCCGTTTCCTGGAGCAATATACCCTGAAGCAACAGCAGGATATGCAGGCCCGGAAGAAAAAGGAGGACTGCTATGTCCGTCTGGCAAGAAAATCCCTGGAAACCTTTGTACGGACAGGAAGGAAGGCTTCACTTACCCCGGAAGAAAAAGAAACACTGCCCCGGGAAATGACAGAGAGCAGGGCAGGTGTATTTGTATCCATCCACAAGGACGGCATGCTCCGGGGCTGTATCGGAACCATTGCCCCGGTTGCCGGCTGTGTGGCGGAGGAAATCCTGAGGAATGCGGTGAGCTCCGGTACGGAGGATCCCCGTTTCCCTCCTGTTGAGAAGGAAGAACTGGATACCCTGGTGTACAGCGTGGATGTGCTTGGCCCGCCGGAACCGGTTTCTTCACCCGGAGAACTGGATGTAAAAAAATACGGGGTGATAGTGACAAAAGGGAGAAAGCGGGGACTCCTGCTGCCGGATTTGGAAGGGGTGGACACTGTGGAGGAGCAGATCGCCATCGCCAGGAGAAAGGCGGGAATCGGGGAAGAGGACACGGTGACGCTGGAACGTTTTGAGGTCATACGCCATGGAGAGAAGGGATAGTGTGAAAGAAAGCAGAGGCCGTAGTGCGGAAGAACGGGAAATCATCTGCCCAGTCTGCATGCATCACTGCAGGCTCAGGCCGGGACAGACCGGAAGCTGCCGTGCCAGGGCCAACAGGGGAGGAGTGAGCAGCTCCCTTTCTTATGGAAGGATAACTTCCCTCGCCCTGGATCCGATTGAGAAAAAGCCGTTAGCCATGTTTGAACCGGGAAGCCGGATATTATCGGTTGGAAGCTATGGCTGTAATTTAAGCTGTCCTTTCTGCCAGAATTATGAAATTTCCATGTGTGCCGCGGATGCGGAAACCGTCCGTCTGTCTCCGGAAGAGCTTGCGGGGAAAGCCGCAGAGCTGAAGGAAAAAGGAAATATCGGGGTGGCGTTCACCTATAACGAGCCGATGATTGGTTATGAATATGTGCGCGATACGGCCCGGATTGTCCGTGCGGCAGGAATGAAAAATGTGGTGGTGACCAATGGGAGCGTGACGGAGGAGATATTGGAGGAAGTGCTTCCCTTTGTGGATGCTATGAATATCGATCTGAAAGGCTTTACAGAGGATTTTTACCGGAAGCTGGGCGGGGATTTGGAAACGGTAAAACGTTTTATCCGCCGGGCAGCTGCTTCCTGCCATGTGGAATTGACCACCCTGATCATTCCCGGGGAAAATGACACTCCGGAGCAGATGAGGGAGCTTTCTGCCTGGACAGCCGGGATAGACAGAAATATTCCTCTTCATGTAACCCGGTTTTTCCCAAGGTGGAAAATGACGGACAGGCCGCCGACCAGGGTACGTACGGTATATGAACTGGCGGATATCGCCCGGGAAAGGCTGGCTTATGTTTTTACCGGCAATTGCTGATAACTGAAACAGAGTACGCTGTCATGGCTTGACAGAAGATGACGGAAGAACTATAATGACCAAAATTAAATAAATAGTCAAAAAAAGAGGTGATGCCCTTGCCCAAAACTTATTCGGAACAGGAAAGAGAATATATTGACAAACGCCTTCGGGAGGAGGCTATGAACTGCATGGCCGCCTATGGGATCAGGAAAACCACGGTAGATGAACTGGTCAGGCGGGTGAGGATTCCCAAAGGGACCTTTTATCTGTTTTATGAGTCCAAAGAACAGCTCCTTTTCCAGGTGCTGATGGAATTCCATAAAACGATAGAAAAGCAGCTGCTGGAAAAAGCGGAGAGCCTGGCAGGAAGAAAGCCGGATGTGGAAGCAGTGACGGATATGCTTATGGATTTTTTTATGAAAGCGGATGAAGCTCCTGTTATACGGCTGATGACTTCCGGGGAACTGGAAATCCTGGCCAGAAAGCTGCCAAAGGAGGAACTGTTGGCTCATTTTACGGAGGATGCCGGAATGGTGGAAACTGTTGTCGGAAAGCTGTTTCCGGCAGGCAGTGAGTGTGCGCCGGAACTGGCGGATCAATTCGGCGGAGCCTTCCGTAACATTTTTACGGCAATGGTTTACAGCCATGAAGGCGGCAAAGCGGCAGATCCCGGAGCCTTACGTCTGCTAATCAGAGGTCTTGTGCTGCAGCTTTTTGAAAGAGAGGCGGCGCTGCCGGATAATCAGGGAAACTGAATTCGGCTGTCGGGTAAAGCTCCGCTTTGCCTGCTGCCTGTTTTGAGACTGAAAGGAAGATGCTGATATGAAGAAAAAAGTCATCGCCGCAGGTCATATCTGCCTGGATATCACACCCGTTTTTCCAGAGAAAACCGTATCGGCTGTAACGGATATCCTTCTTCCGGGCAAGCTGATCCAAATGGGAGATGCCAGAATACATACAGGGGGAGCTGTGGCCAATACAGGTCTGGCCATGAAGCTTCTGGGTGCAGATGTTTCCCTTATGGGGAAAATAGGGAAAGATACGTTTGGAGAGATAGTCGTCAGTCTGTTATCCAAATATGATGCGGACGCAGGTATGATTCGCACAGATCAGGCGTCCACATCCTATTCAGTAGTTCTGGCAATTCCGGGCATTGACCGTATTTTCCTGCATAATCCCGGGGCCAATGATACCTTTTGCGCGGAAGATATTCCGGAAGAGGCCTGGCAGGATACCGCTCTTTTTCATTTCGGCTATCCTCCTCTTATGCGTTCCATGTATGTAAATGGAGGTATGGAGACGGTCCGTATCATGAAGAAGGCAAAGGAAATGGGCTGCGCCACTTCCCTGGATATGGCGGCTGTTGATTCCGAATCAGAGGCAGGGAAGGCGGACTGGAAGGAAATCCTGAGAAATACTCTGCCTTACGTGGATTTTTTCGTGCCGAGTGCGGAAGAGCTCTGCTACATGCTGGATCGGGAACGGTTTGCGCTGTGGCAGGAACGGGCGAAGGGCGGAGATATCACGGAAATTCTCAATGTGGAGGAAGATATCCGGCCCCTGGCGGAGCAATGCATGGCATATGGCGCTAAAATCCTTCTCATAAAATGCGGGGCGGCGGGTATGTATTACCGTACTGCATCGGAACATGTTTTGTCGGAGGTTGGGAAGAGGGCGGAGCTTGATACGGCAGGCTGGGCCGGACAGGAAGGATTTGAAGCAAGCTATGTCCCGGAGCGTGTGCTGTCTGCCGCCGGGGCGGGAGATACGAGCATTGCCGCTTTTCTCACAGCGATGCTGGACGGGTATCCATTGAAAAACTGTTTGCAGCTGGCGGCGGCCACCGGTGCGTCCTGTGTGGAGGTATACGATGCATTGAGCGGGATAAAGCCCTTTCCAAAACTGCAGGAAAAGATTTCGGCAGGATGGAAGAAAAACGATAATCAGCGTATTTAATAAACGCGGTATGGTGTTGAAAAATGCCGTACCGTGTTATTTTTTTGCTGGTTTCTTACGAATAAGACAGGGCAAAAGGAGAACAGAACCGGCTGAAGGATTCCTTCTGCATTACGGAGAACAGTTATACCGATGGGAAAAAGAGGGCTTTCCGGGCGGAGTGATTCAAAATTCATATAAAAGCAGTTGACTATACAGATAAATAATATTATAATGACTATGTTGTTTAAAATGGTCAAAAAAAGCAACCTGAAGTAGCTGTCAAGATGCGCTCAGTACAGGGATCTGAAAAGATGCCGTCTGTTTTGAAGCAGAATATAAGGAATTATTTTTATATAATCCGGCGCAGTCCGCCGGATTATATAAAATTCTTATTTTGACTATTTAAATAAAATTGGTCATATAATTTATGGAGGAGCAGTCAATGATTACTGTGAATAACCTGTCGTTCAGCTATGGAAAAAATCCGTTTATAACCGATATAAACTTTTCGGTAGCTAAAGGAGAAATATTCGGCTTTTTAGGACCGTCCGGCGCAGGGAAAAGCACTCTGCAGAAAATACTCATAGGTATGCTGCCGACATACCATGGTTCTGTGGTGGTGAATGGAACGGAATGTAAACGGTGTACTTCTGATTTTTATCAGGATATCGGTGTGGACTTTGAATTCTCGACGATGTATGAAAAACTGACCGCAAGGGAAAACCTGAAGTTTTTCTCGTCCTTATATGATAAAAAGCCGCGCCCGATGGATGAACTCCTGAAAAGGGTGGAGCTTTCCAATGATGCGGATAAGCGGGTGTCGGACTATTCCAAAGGGATGAAGGCAAGGCTGAATTTTATTAAGGCGCTTCTGCATGATCCTGCGCTGCTCTGCCTGGATGAGCCCACCAGCGGTCTGGATCCCACAAACAGCCGCATGATGAAAGACATGATCCTGGCTGAAAAGGCAAAAGGGAAAACCATCCTGTTAACCACCCACAATATGCAGGATGCCACGGAGCTTTGCGACAGAGTTGCATTTATTGTCAACGGTAAAATCTGTGCGCTTGACAGCCCCCATAATTTAATTATGTCTAAGGGTGCGGCAAAGGTGACCTATACCTGGGTAGAAAACGGAGAACATACCGCGGTCTGTCCCCTTGACCGAATCTCCTGTGATGAAAGGCTGAAAAAGCTGATCGAAGAAAACAGACTGCAGTCCATTCACAGCAGTGAACCTACGCTCAACGATATTTTTATGGATATTACAGGGAGGACGCTGATATGATGCTGGGGAGGCTGACCGTCTGGGATATGAAGTTCCAGATAAAATATGGGTTTTATTTACTGTACAGCGTATTAACGGTAATTTATCTGATCATTCTGCTCGCAATGCCCGAATCTTGGCGTACAGCCGCGGCGGCGATTCTGATTTTTTCCGATCCTGCCGCTATGGGACTGTTTTTTATGGGTGCGATTGTGTTATTGGAGAAAAGCCAGAAGGTGCCCTGTGCATATGCGGTGTCTCCCGTCAGGGCAATTGATTATATCGGCGCAAAGGTTATTTCTCTGTGTACCATCTCGATTGCCGTTGCAGCCATACTGGCGGTAGCCGTAAAAGCGGAGGATTTGCCCCGTACGCTGCTGGGAACGGCATTGTCAGGCGCGGTATTTACACTGCTCGGAATTATTATTGCGACCAAAATTTCAAGCTTAAACCAATTTATCCTGTGGACGGTGCCGATAGAAGTGGTTGGGTTTGTGCCTGCCATATTACATATGTTCGGAGTAACGCCTGCCGTACTGCGGTACTATCCGCTCAATGTCTGTATGGATATGATAGCCGGCAAAAAGATTACGGCGACGGGGTTATTTGTTGTTGTATTGCTGATTGCAGTATTGATTGCAGCTGCACATAAATGTGTCAGAAGGATGTGGAAAAGTGCAGGAGGTATAAAATTATGAAAGCAGCCCGGATAAGCTTTATGCAGATGATGCTGTTTATACGGCGCGATATGATGCTGTTTGCATCTTGTGCCGCTCCGCTGCTCGCAGGAGTATTTTTCAGGTTTGCAGTACCTGTAATGGAACGGGCTTTGGTAAGCTGGACGGGCAGAACGGAAGTTCTCGCTCCGTATTATGGGCTGTTCGATCTGATTTTTTCCATGCTTGCGCCCATCATGTTTTGCTTTGTTACCGCGATGATAGTTTTGGAAGAGCATGATGATCATATTGAAAATTATTTGTTTATCACAACCCTGGGGAGGAAGGGGTATCTGATCTCGCGTATTTTTCTTCCGGTGGTAATAGCTTTTATCATGACAGTTATATTGCTGCCTGTTTTTAAATTAACTGCTCTGTCTGCGGTGGAGGTTCTGCTCCTTTCCGGGACAGGAGCGCTGCAGGGAATTATTATCGCTCTGCTTATAGTGACGCTGTCAACCAATAAGCTGGAGGGAATGGCTGTGACAAAAATGTCCACACTGACTATTCTCGGAGCATTTGCCCCTTATTTTGTGCGGGGGCGGATATCGTATATTTTATCATTTTTACCTTCCTTCTGGATAGGAAAAACAATTTATGACCATAAAATTATTTTTATGCTTCCGGCCATTCTTGCGGCTTTCCTGTGGATTTATATTTTAATGAAGAAATTCCTGCGGAAATTACCGTAGGCGGATGGCTTTTCTTCCGGGCAAAGGTAGAGTATACTGTATAGAAGAAATTTATTATATGGAAAAGCCGCCGGATGCAGCGAAGAACAGGAGGAACAGAATATGGGTGAACTCAGCAAGCTTCCGAATATCGGAAAAATAGTGGAAGAACAGTTAAATCAGGTGGGCATTTATACAGAGGAACAGCTTGCCCGGCTGGGAAGCAGACAGGCCTGGCTGAAGATCCAGAGCATAGACAGCTCCGCCTGCATCAACCGGTTGATGGGCTTGGAAGGGGCTATACGGAAAATAAAGAAAACGGAACTGCCGGAAGATGTAAAAAAGGAACTGAAAGAATTTTATCAGGAGCATAAGCTGCCGTTTTATTGATTTTTATGGAATGACAAAAGGAGGCCGCCTCGGAGTGATCTGAGGCGGCCTCCTTTTGTGAGGACAGAAGAGAAAAAGCGGCATGGTTTAAAAGAGAATGTTATCAGAGGATGGGCCTGCGGCAGCGTCCAACCTCATCATTCAGGGGGATTTCTTCATACCCCGGACGTGTATAGGTCTGTCCCGGAGCGGAAGTGCTGCCGCAGGAAACGGGACGGAAAGAAAAATAAGCATGAAGAAAACACAGGATTCCGCCCAAAAGCAGTACAAGAAAGAAAAAACAGACGGCAATGCCCAGAGCAAACGGAATTCCGCTGAAATCCGGGCTTAAGGATGTGAGGAATGCGGCAAGGGTCAGGCATGCGCCGCCGACGGCAGCGAGATTACCGCAGCAGTTATAGGCCTCCCGCAGCCGTGGTTCATTTTTGGCAGCCAGCGAACCTGTCAGCAGAGCGACGAGCATGGCGCCGGCGAACAGTATAAGTATGTTGAGGAATGGAGATGAAGTATCCAGCGTCAGCATGCCATTTGCAAAAAGTGTAAAAATGGTAAAAGCCAGCAGCATACCGATGACAATGGTAATGATGCAGAACTTGGTAGCATTTTTCATAGGTATCCCTCCTTTCGTTAGAGATAATTTACGGGAAATGAAATCTCCTTACATTAAGATATGCTGAACAGGGAAAGGTGTGGCTTGTGGATATGTGAAATATAAATGAATCGGGAGAAAAACTATATATTAGCAGTAGATGCGGAAACGGGTATGATAATTAAAAAAAGGGCTCATTTTTTATTGTTTGGTAACGCTTTTTGTAACATGGAAAAGAGTACTATTGTTTCAGTGAGACTTATATCAACTGATAAAGCTATTAAGATGGGATATGAGGAAGGAGCAGTTTATGAGACAGTCTAAGATGAGCGGACGGAGTAAAAAAATATTAGCGGTATTTCTGGCGGCGGCAATGATAGCCGGAAATGCCCTGACCGTTTTAGCAGAGGATGTCAGCGGTAATAATGTGGAAACCGTTGAAGAAAAAGTGGAAGAGACAAGCCAGGAAAGCAGCGGAGAGGCTTCGGTGGAAGAAAGCGGCAGCCAGGAAAGTACAGAGGAAAAGCCTGAGGAGAGTACTTCCGGGGAAGAGACAACAGAGACGGAATCAGCATCATCAGAGGAAACAGAATCTTCGGAAGGAACTGAAACACCGGCGGAGACGGAAGAAGAAACTGAGACAGAATCGGAAACGGAAACAGAATCGGAAACAGCAAACGGCAGTGTGTCCGGAAACAGCGTATCCGGAAATGATGTTGAAGAAGAAACCGGATTTGAACTGACTTATGTTTATGATAAAGAGGCCGTTACCGTGGAAGGCCCTGACAGGGCGGAAGAGGATGAAGAATTTTCCTTCCGTGTTATGGTAAATAAAGGCTATACCCTTTTGGAAGTCACCTGCGGCGGGGAAACTCTGACGGCAGAAGTGACAGATGCTGCAGAAACAGATGGCTTTTCCTATGTATGTGAAAAGGTAACGGAAGATACAGAGATTGTAATAAAATCGGAAAAAGAAGCGGAAGAAGAACGGATCTTCGAAAAGAAGGATGTTGTTATCGGAAACGGCAGAGCCACAGTTACCATAAAAGCAGCGGCAGATGATAAAAACCTGAAGGATGCGGAACTGGTGGCGGACGAGGAGAAAGCGGATTCTCGGCTGCTGGAGGAATATGCGCTGAATGAGGGAATGGAATATCTGAGCCACATTGATTTCGGCCTTCATTTTGAGAAAAAGGCAGAAGATGGTTCGATGGAAGAGGTACAGCCTTCCAGGCCGGTAAAGGTTACAATTACATTTACGAAAGAACTGAGCTTTGACAGTGAAGTACAGAAAGCGGAATTGCTTCATGTGACTGCGGAGGATGGAAAGCAGGAAAAGGCGGAAAAAGCGGAAAAAGCAGCGGATCTCTATGAAATGGCGGCGGTGGCATATTATAGTGCACGTAATACACAGATTCCCGGTATGAAGAAAGTAATAACCTTTGAAACCGACAGCTTCAGCCCATTCCCTATTATTCTGATGGCAGGCGAAGCGGAAAAACAGTATACCCCTCTTCCCTGGGCTAATTCAGGAAGCTACAGCTATACATCCGGTAACAGCAAGTGGAAAGCGGATCCGATAGATATTACTGAACCTACGACAGAAGGGATTTTGGTTGACATATCACATGTCTCAGCTGACGGCTATATAAAATATACGATACCGGAAGGGTTTAATAAGAAAGAAATTAATATTAATGCAATTGATGATTTAAATACTCTTTTAGCGGGAAAGTATATGCCAGGATGCAAGGAGAATTTTACTATCAAATTGATAAATAATTCAGGGATAGATTATTCATATGTAAACAATTCTTTTTATATAGCATCTGAAAGTCTTGCATCTCAATACGAAGAAACAGATGCTAAATATAGTTATACTTGGAATTACGATACCTCAAAAGAGGATATTATATCAGGATGGGTAGATGGGGCAATTGGATTTGACGGTTCTCCATTGCTTGCGTTAAGTAATTCAGCATGGAGCCCGAATCGTACAGCTAATAAAGCTTTACTTTTTCTTCTAAGTGAATATGCAGAAAAAGAGGACTTGGCCAAGTTTAATAATGGAGATGCTCCTGTTACGAGTTTTCCAAATAATAAGCTCAATCATAAATATTTAACAGATGATTATTTAGATGGTGTTTTGGAAAGGGCGGGGTATGCAGGGATAGAAGAATTAAACCATTACTATGTAGATTACTATAATAAGTTTTATGGTACAAATGTTACATCTATTGATGAATTTCCCCTGGAGTTTTTGGTTTCGGGATCTAGTAAACCAGGGATTTTTGGTGGTAACCGCTTCAATATGCGGGAGACAAATCCAGAGGTTGCAGAATGTGGGTATAATTTCTTTTATAATTATTGTTTAAGTTTACTTCCGGATGGGATTTCTCAAACGGAGAGCAGAAATTATTCGATTGGTAATTGGATGCGCGGGGAGACCGGATACGAAGAGTCTGTCAGAGCTTCGTTGGCTGATTTTACCAGTGGTACTGAGGCAGAATTGCTTGGACTCAGCATGATAATAGATGGATTATATACGACAAATGTTTATATGAATATGAATTTCGGATGGGCGATAGGGTTAAAGCTAATCAGTAACGAAACGGAAGAGCCCCTTACACCGCCCACACCAAATGATCCCACGCCCGATAACCCGACAACGACTACGGATACCCCTACGGTTACTACAGCAGTGCTGGGAGTAAGCGCAGCGCCAGAAGTAGCAGTATTAGGCGAAGCGGCCGCTCCCCAGATAGGAGTACTGGGAGAAAGCAAAGGTCCTGGAACAGGAGACGACGCGCCTCTCGTTGGCTGGAGCCTTACTTCTTTGGGGGCTGTTATTTGCCTGACAGCCTTTGCCCTAAAGAAAAAGAAAAAATTGAGAAATGAATAAACTGTAAATAACCGAAAGCCGCCTCGTTAAGAGGTGGCTTTCGGTTTACTGGCGCGCCTGGCAGTGGCAAAAGAAAGCCTGATAAGGGGGACACTGCTAAATCCGCAAGTTCACATCCTCGAACTGTTTCCCGTTATTGTTCCCCAGTGAAGGCAAAACGCCCCGGTCCTGGAGCGGCGAGTGCCCCAGTATTTTGGTATAGGCCCGGTAAAAAGAAGAGTAATCGCCGAAACCCGCTTCAGCCGCCGCCTCCTGGGCGCTGCTTCCCTCTATCAGCAGCTGCTGGGCCAGTGTTACCCTCTTATGAAGGAGATAATCAAATACCGTAGTTCCGGTAGCCTTCCGGAAAACCTTATTCATATGGTGCTTGCTGAGAAAGAATCTCTCCGAAAGCTGATCCAGGGTAATATTTTCCTTCATATGGCGGTTCAGGTACAGCAGAATCCCTGTAATGGTATCCGTGGAAGTGGAATGAAATCCGGCGCCGGTGGTGTCTGACATGGATACAATACGTGCGAGCAGCGCTTCCACGCAGACCGGAAGTAGATGCTCCCTGAGAGAAGCCTCTTTCCGCGCACAATCCTCCAGCGCTTCAAAACAGTCCGGAATGCCGAAGCGCTCCACCTGTTCATAATAAATTTTCTCATCGGGCTGATTTTCAAATGACGGGAAAGCGGACAATAAGAAAACACGCCGTTCCACGGACAGAATATCTGGATGGAAATGAACGGAGAAGCGTTTGTAGGGCCTGCTCCCGTTTATTTTCACCCCATGAAATACATTGGGGGACAGCAGGAGAAGGCTGTTTGGGGTGGGCTTGTACTGTGTCCCTTCCACCAGATAATCCACATCTCCGTCCAGGAAAAAATAAACCTCATAAAAGTTATGACAGTGAAGGGCATATTCTTCCGTGGGGATTTCGCTTTCGGAATAGCCGTAGCTTACCTGTTCCGTAGTGACATGTGCCTGTTTGTCCATTCTGTGCGGTTCTCCTTCTTTTCTTAAAAATGAAAAAAACATATGATAAAAACAGCATATCTCACCCCCGCTATATTTGCAATAAAAAAGTACTTCTGTGCAATGGCTTTTCAGCCGTTTTCCGGCTATAGTAAAGGAAATGGGGCGGACTGCCTTAAAGGCTGCCAAAAGCCTGAAAAAGCATGAAAAACAGAAAAGAGAGGATAAAAAAGTATGAGGACAGGAGCACAGCTGTACACGGTAAGAGCTTACACCCAGAATGAGAAGGATTTTGCTTTCACCATCAAAAAAATTGCAGATATGGGCTATAAAACAGTCCAGATATCCGCTATCGGCAGGGATATAAAGCCGGAAAGAGTCAGGGAAATATGTGAGAAAGAGGGGCTGGAAATCGTCCTTACCCACAGCGACCCCAACCGTATTCTTTACGATACGGACCGTCTTATCGAAGAGCATAATATCATGGGCTGCCAGTATATCGGGTTAGGCGCTATGCCGGATAAATACCGTACAAAGGAATGGATTACCCATTTTATGGATGATTTCAGGGAACCGGCGAAGAAGATTACCGCTGCCGGAAAGCTTCTCATGTACCATAACCACAATTTTGAATTCCAGAAGCTGCCTGCTTCACCGGACAATGGTGCGGATAAGGCAAAACGCATGATCGAATTCCTCATGGAAGGCTTTAGCGCCGAAGAAATGGGCTTTACACTGGATACCTATTGGGTTGCGGCCGCAGGAGGTGATGTGTGCCAGTGGATTGAACTTCTGAAGGACAGAATCCCCTGTGTCCATCTCAAGGATATGACGGTAGACGGCTTTGCCCAGCAGATGGCTCCTGTCATGGAAGGAAACCTGAATTTCCCCGCCATCCTTAAGACTTTGGAAAATACCAGCTGCAAATATATTCTGGTGGAGCAGGATACCTGTCAGGGAAGCCCCTTTGACTGCCTGAAAACAAGCTATGACAACCTGGCGGCAGCAGGATACCGGTAAATATATTTTTCCCGGAATGCAGGCTGCAGGAGAGACATGAATAAAAAAGGAGAGCGCTAAAAATTTATGGAAAAGGTAAAATTGGGAATCATTGGAATAGGCAATATGGGAAGCGGCCACTGCGCCACGATCCTGGAAGGAAAGGTGCCGGAGCTTGAACTCGCCGCCGTTGCGGATCTGAGGGAGAGCAGAAGAGAATGGGCAAAAGAAAACCTGCCTGAGAGTGTACATATTTTTGAAAACGGAGATGATCTGATCGCTTCCGGCTGCTGTGATGCGGTACTGGTAGCCACACCCCACTATGATCATCCCAGGCTTGTGATGGAGGCCTTCGACCATGGCCTTCACGCCCTTTGTGAAAAGCCTGCTGGCGTTTACACCAAGCAGGTAAGGGAAATGAACGATGCGGCATCCCGGTCGGATAAGGTGTTTGCCATGATGTTCAACCAGCGTACCAACCATGTGTACCGTAAAATGTACGATATTGTCCACAGCGGCGAATATGGCAAAATCAAAAGAGTCAACTGGATCGTAACCGACTGGTACCGGACCCAGGCTTATTATAATTCCGGCGGATGGCGTGCAACCTGGGCGGGAGAGGGCGGCGGCGTGCTGCTGAACCAGTGCCCCCATAACCTGGATCTCCTTCAGTGGATCTGCGGAATGCCCTCCAAGGTGCAGGCCTTCTGCCATATTGGGAAATGGCATGATGTGGAGATTGAAGACGATGTGACGGCATATCTGGAATTCCCGGACGGAGCCACCGGTGTATTTGTCACAACCACAGGGGATGCGCCCGGCACCAACCGCTTTGAGGTGACGCTGGAAAGAGGAAAGCTTGTATGTGAGGATGAGAAGCTTACCTTCTATGAACTGGATGTGAATGAAAGAGAGTACTGTTATACGGCGACGGAAGGCTTTGCTAAGCCCACAGGCCATTTCACGGAGCTTGTGACCGACGGGGAAAATCCCCAGCATGCAGGAGTGCTCCGGGCCTTTGCCGCCAATATTTTAAGAGGAGAGCCGCTTGTGGCGAGAGGAGAGGAAGGAATCAACGGCCTGACCCTGTCCAATGCCATGCATCTGTCCAGCTGGCTCGGCAAAATGGTAGAAATACCCTTTGACGAAGATCTGTTCCTGGAAAAACTGAATGAGCTGCGGGCGAATTCCCGGATAAAAGAAAATGTACAGGAAGTGACCTTCAGCACGGCAGGAAGCTACGGCTCTAAAGTAAAGGAATGAAAAAATAAGGCAGAAAGGCAGAATATGCAATTATGAAAGCAGCAATTGTAGGATGCGGAGGCATAGCCGCAGTACATGCCGCGAGCATCAGCCAGCTTCAGGGCGCTGTTTTGACAGCTTTTGCGGATATCAAAAAGGAAAGGGCGGAGGATTTTACCTCCCGCTATGGCGGAAGGGCATACGGCAGCCTGGAGGAAATGCTGGAACAGGAAAAACCGGATGTCCTGCATATTTGTACGCCTCATTATCTCCATGTACCCATGGCGATCTATGGACTGACCCATGGGGTACATGTGTTTATGGAAAAGCCTCCGGTTATTTCCCGGGAGCAGCTGGCAGAGCTGGAAAAGGCGGCGGCAGGGACAGACAGAAGACTGGGCTTTTGCTTCCAGAACCGTTATAATCCAAGCGTCATTAAGGTTAAGGAACTGCTTGCCTCCGGTGAAGCCGGAAAAATACGGGGAGCGAGAGGGATTGTCACCTGGAGCCGCGGCAAAGAATATTACACCGAAAGCGGCTGGAGGGGAACGCTGGCTACCGAGGGCGGCGGCGCGCTGATCAACCAGTCCGTGCATACCATGGATCTGCTGGCCTACTTCCTGGGGACACCTCTGAGCGTGGAGGCCGGGATACAGAATCATCATCTGAAGGGCATTATTGAAGTGGAGGATACCATGGAGGCCTATATCCGTTTTGCGGACAGCACAGCCTGCTTTTATGCCACAACGGCCTATTGCGACGATGTTCCTCCCCTGATAGAGATAGCCTGTGAAGACAGGACGATACGTATCGAAGATCTGGATGTGACCTATTATTACAGGGACGGCCGTGTGGAAAAGCCTGCCATAGATAAGAAGGAAGCCCTGGGCAAGAGCTATTGGGGCTGCGGACACAAGGACTGTATCGCAGACTTTTACCGGTGTGTCAGGGAAGAAGAGCGGTTCCCTCAGGATCTGGAAGGAATGAAGGAAACCATACTTCTTATGCTGGGAGCTTATGAATCGGCATATAAGGGAAAGACTGTTGAACTGGCGGAATAGGTCAGGTGGCGCGGGAATAAAAATGATTTCAGGAAGGAATAGGATATGGATAGGAAAATTTTAACGAAATGTCCTGTCAGCTGCTTTGCGGATGAGATAGATGTGTCGGTGGATAAGCAGATCGCCCTGCTTCAGGAGCTGGGTATTGGCTGGATTGAATTTCGAAGCGGGGACGGAAAGGGTGTGGCGGATTACACGGAAAAAGAAGCCGAAATGCTAATGAGCCGTCTGTCCGCAAACGGCATCCGCATATCTGCGGTGGGTTCGCCTATAGGAAAAATAGATATTACCCAGGATTTTGAACCTCATTTCGAAACCTACCGGCATATCGTGGAGCTGGCAGGAATTCTGGATACCTCATTTATCCGGATGTTCAGTTTTTTCATGCCGGAAGGGGAAGAACCGGATAAGTTCCGGGATGAGGTGATGCGCAGGATGGACAGGATGGTGGAATATGCGGCTGGCAGGAATGTGGTGCTCCTTCATGAAAATGAAAAAGGCATTTACGGGGACAGTGCGGCCAGATGCCTGGATCTGATGAAGCTGTTTTATGGAGATCATTTCCGCTGTACCTTTGATTTCGCGAATTTTGTCCAGTGCGGCCAGGATACTCTGGAGGCCTATGAAATGCTGCGGCCTTACATTTCCTATATCCATGTAAAGGATGCCCTGCGGGAAAACGGGGACGTGGTTCCTGCCGGAGCAGGGGACGGAAACGTGGCGGAAATACTGAACCGCCTGGATGAAGAGGGCTATGCGGGCTTTCTGAGCCTGGAGCCTCATCTGGCCGATTTCGCCGGACTGAAGTCTCTTGAAAAGGAAGTGAAGGAAAGAGGTCGTACGGACGGGGAAGAAGCATTCTGTACCGCATACCGTGCCCTGGAGAAGCTTTTGGGCTGACAGGAAAATACAAATAACGATTCAGAAAACAGCGCCTGCGATCTGCGGATTGCGAGCGTTGTTTTTGGATTATAAATGAACATGTTCAGAAAAGAGTTGACACCTGCGGAGGAGAAACGTATAATATAAATGAACGCGTTCATTTACTGCGGCAGAGATAAAAAAAGAAAGGAGAACCCTATGCGCAGAAAGGATGATACGCTGCGGGATACACTGCTGGAATACGCGCGTGAGCTGGCGGACTCAGAAGGGCTGGAAGCGGTCAATATCCGCTCCATTGCCGGTAAAGCGGGGGTGGCGGCCGGAACTGTATATAATTATTTTGCAGGCAAGGATGAAATCCTGCTGGCGCTTACGGAGGAATACTGGAAAAAAACGCTGTCGGAAATGAAGGATGAGGTTACGGCGGAATCCTTCTGCGGACAGCTGGAGCAAATCTATCGCTTTCTGCGGAAAACTATCGACAGCTCGGCGGGAAGACTGATGCACAGTCTGGGAAATGTGGAAGATACCGGCCTCGTAAAAATGGAATCCATGAAGGCTGTTCTGGAGAAAAGTATTGTCCGGATGCTGGAAGAGGACAGGAAGGTGCGCAGTGACATCTGGGATGAGACTTTTACGAAGGAGCAATATGCCCGCTTTGTTATGATGAATATGACGATGCTGTTAAAAGCGGGTACACAGGAGTTTATTTTTTTCCTGGAAATTGTAAAACGAACCATTTATTAAAGAAGGAGAATGAATTATGGCACAGGCAATTGCAGAAACAGTTTTTGACGTTTTATACCTCAGCTTTGCTCTCATTGCAGGGCTTACCATGCTGGTTAAAGGAAAGGATCCTCTGGTGAAAAAGGCGGGCCTTATGGCCGCACTGCTCGGCGCAGGGGACGCCTTCCATCTGGTTCCCCGTTCTTATTCCCTGTGGACAACAGGGCTGGAGGCCAATGCGGCGGCGCTCGGCGTGGGTAAATTTATCACATCCATCACAATGACAATTTTCTATTTGATTCTGTACTATATCTGGCGCGAACGTTATCAGATAAAGGAGAAAAAAGGGCTTACCCTGACGATGTGGGTGCTTTCCATTCTGCGGATTGCCCTTTGCTTCCTGCCCCAGAATCAATGGCTGGAATACCGTCAGCCGCTGGCGTTCGGAATCCTGCGCAATATTCCCTTTGCCATAATGGGAGTTATTATCATCGTTATTTTCGCCAAAGAGGCCGGAAAAGGAAAGGATCCTGTTTTCCGTTTCATGCCGCTGGCAGTCGCTCTTTCCTTTGGCTTTTACCTTCCGGTGGTTCTGTTCAGCGGGGTAGCTCCGGCCGTAGGCATGCTCATGATTCCCAAAACACTCGCCTATGTGTGGATCGTACTGATGGGCTGGAAGCTTTACAGACAGGAGAAGTGAGCGGATCAGTCCTTTCGGGCATCATCCATACATTGCCTCTTTTGAATAGAAAACAATACGGTTTTGAATAATAAAAATTCTTGCACAGGGACAGGATGCGACGTATACTATGTTGGTAATGGAATTATCAATTGAGGATTCCCGGACAGGATCACAGCCTGCGGCGGAATAGTCTTTGTTTTTTCCTACCGGAATGGGGCGCATGAAAACAGAGATCTCACAGTATGCGCCCCATCCTGAGGAGAGAATGTATGGACTTCAATGTAATGGACATTCTGTTTGACTGTGCGGTAATTCTGCTTGCCACGAAGCTGCTCGGACTTCTGTCGCGCAGGCTGGGGCTGCCGCAGGTGGTAGGCATGATAATTGCCGGGCTTTTAATCGGGCCGGCGATCATAGGACAATTCCACCCCGGCGGTTTTATGGGGATTATACATCCTACCGATGCGGAAATGGATGTGCTGCAGAGCTTTTCGCAGATCGGCGTTGTATTTATCCTTTTTTCCAGCGGGCTGGAAACGGACTTTCGGGAGCTTAAGCGGAGCGGCGCCGCTTCATCGGCTATCGCGATGATGGGAGTGCTGGTGCCGGTGGCGCTGGGAACGGTGGGGGCTTTGCTGTTTATGGGCTGGCCGGGAAAAGCGGCGAGCCATGGCATGCTTATGAATGCCCTGTTTGTGGGAAGTATCCTGGCGGCTACAAGCGTAGGGATTACGGTGGAAACACTCCGGGAACTGGGAAAGCTGAACACACGTGTGGGAACCACTATTTTGAGCGCGGCGATCATTGATGATGTGCTGGGAATCATAACCCTCAGCGTGATTACCGGTATGAATGGCGGCGGCAGCGTGGGAATCACTCTGCTTAAGGCCGTGGGCTTTTTTGTCTTTACCATAGGGGCCGGGCTGCTGCTTCGCTGGCTGTTCAAGGTGCTGGTAAAAAAATATCCCCATCGCCGCCGTACAGGTATTTTTGCTTTGGTTATGTGTTTCATGTATGCTTTCTGCGCGGAAGAATTTTTTGATATAGCGGCCATAACAGGGGCCTATATGGCGGGACTGATGCTCAGCGGGCTGGACGATACCTCCTATGTGGATCGTAAGGTAGTGGTGAGCGGATATATGATTTTTACTCCCATGTTTTTTGCTTACATAGGCATCAGTGCGGATTTCAGCCATTTCAGGCCGTCAGGGCTTGTTTTTGCAGCTGTGTTCGTGCTGTTAGGTCTTGTAGGAAAGATAATTGGCTGCGGAGGAATTGCCAGGCTGTTTCATTATAACTCCCGGGAAGCACTGACCATAGGCTGCGGGATGATCGCCAGAGGTGAGGTGGCGCTGGCTGTTTATTCCACCGGGAAGAGCATGATATATTATGAAAACGGCGTTCTGGCAGGAATCGATCCGCTGGTGGCAACGATTTTCCTGATCGTGCTTTCGTCCATATTCTGTCCTGTCCTGCTTAAGCTGGTGTTTAAGAACCAGGTTACTTCGAATGAAGGAGAGGCCCACAGGGCGACCATCGGAACGGAAGCTATTGAAAATGCGGGAGGGGTACATTAAGGAATCTCCCTAAAGAAAAATTGGTTCTGCTGATGGGGCGATTTTTATCAGATCCTAGAATCGTGTTAGTTTCCCATATTTTTATGCAAGAAATCCCTCTGTTTCCGTGCTATTCTTTAGAAAGCATGAATATGGAGGGATTTTATTATGATAAAAAAATGGTGGCATGATAAAGTAGCATATCAGATTTACCCCAAAAGCTTTCTGGATACCAACGGAGACGGTATCGGGGATCTGCGCGGCGTGATCCGCAGGCTGGACTATCTGAAGGAACTGGGAGTGGATATTATCTGGCTTTCTCCCATATACCAGTCGCCCTTTGTGGATCAGGGCTATGATATATCGGATTATTATGCGATTGCGCCGGAATTCGGTACCATGGCGGATTTTGACGAGCTGCTGGCGGAAACGAAAAAGAGGGGTATGTATATCATCATGGATCTGGTAATCAACCATTGCTCCGACAAGCATGAATGGTTCCAAAAGGCATTGGCGGATCCGGAAGGCGAGTATGCGGACTATTTTTATTTCCGGAAGGGGAAGGACGGAAAAGAACCCAGCAATTACCGTTCCTATTTCGGCGGGAGCACCTGGGAGCCGGTGCCGGGTACGGATAAATATTACCTGCATATGTTCGCAAAGGAACAGCCGGATCTGAACTGGAACAATCCCAGGTTAAAAAAAGAACTTTTCGACATGGTGAACTGGTGGCTGGAAAAAGGGGTTGCCGGCTTTCGGATTGACGCTATCATTAATATCAAAAAGGACACCGCGTTCCCGGATTATCCCGCGGACGGTGCCGACGGCCTGGTGAGCTGCACCAAAATGGTGGAAGAGGTTGACGGCGTCGGGGAGCTTCTGGAAGAACTGAAGAAGGAAACCTTTGAAAAATACGGCGCCTTCACTGTTGCGGAGGTATTTAATATGAAGGAAGACGAGCTGCGGGAGTTCATTGGTGATGACGGCCATTTCTCCACCATGTTTGATTTCTCGGCGGCTGTTCTTTCCGAAGGGGATAAGGGATGGCATACCGGCAGGGAGGTAACCTTTGAGGAATGGCGTTCGGCCCTTTTTGAATCGCAGCTGGAGGGACAGAAGGTAGGTTTTAAGGCCAATATCATTGAAAACCATGACGAGCCAAGGGGCGCGTCCCGCTACCTGCCCTCTTATGCTCAAAATCCAAAGGGGATCAAAATGCTGGGAACTACCAGCGTACTGCTTCGGGGGATTCCATTTATCTATCAGGGGCAGGAACTGGGAATGACCAACTGCAGGTTTGACAGCATTGAAGAATACGATGACATCAGCACGAAGGATCAGTATAAGGTAGCGCTGGAAGCAGGACTGACGGCGGAAGAAGCCCTGGAGGCCGTGGCGCGCTTCAGCCGTGATAACAGCAGGACGCCCATGCAGTGGAGCGGGGAAAGGAACGCGGGCTTTACCACAGGAAAGCCCTGGCTGAAGGTAAATCCCAACTATATACAGGTCAACGCGGCGGAGGAGGAGACGGACGCGGCCTCCGTACTCCAATACTACAGGCAGCTGATCGCGCTGCGTAAATCGGACTCTTACAGAGAAGCCTTCACCTATGGCGAATTCCGCCCGGCTTTTGAGGACGAAAAAGGTATTTTCGCTTTTACCCGCAGCACGCCGGAACAGAAAATCCTGGTTGCGGCAAATTATGGGACCGGGGAACAGATATTGGAGCTGCCTTCCGGGATAAAGAAGCTGCTGTTAAGCAATAACGAGGAAATAAAACCGGCAGGCAACAGGATATGCCTTGACAGCTGTGATGCGGCGGTACTGGAATTGGAATGATCCGATCAGCTCAAAACTCCTTTCATTTACGTTGACACCGGCTATACCGGGAAGTAAACTGAAAATGTAAAAATGGAAAACTAGTCTAGGGGAGGAACAGCCATGAAATTTATTCGTTTTGAAATGGCAGGAAAGGCAGAGATAGGGATTTTAAATAAAGAGGAAACCGGTATCCTGCCGCTGTCCCGGATCTATCCGGGATTTGGAGTTACCATTATGCAGCAGGTGATAGAGGGCGCGGGGGAAAATGAAAGCAGCCAGCTTTGGGATGCGTATAATGGAGAGACGGATTGTCCCCAGGTCCCTTTGGAAGAGGTGAAGGTGCTGGCGCCGATTGAACGGCCCGTGCATGATATCCTCTGTGTGGGGGTGAATTACAGGGATCACAGGGAAGAAGCGGCGGGTGCTCTGGCTGATTTTAAAGCGGCTCCGGAAGCCGTTTATTTTGCCAAACGCGCCATCCGCATACTGGGAAGCGGTGAAGCGATTGAAGCGAGGCTTGATTTGGATGATCAGCTGGATTATGAGGTGGAGCTGGCGGTCATCATCGGAAAAGAAGGAAAGGACATACCCAGGGAGAAGGCAGAGGAATATATCTTCGGCTATTCCATTTTCAACGATATATCCTCACGGAAGCTTCAGAACCGCCACGGGCAATGGTTCAGGGGGAAAAGCCTGGATACCTACAGCGCCATGGGGCCGGTCATCCTTCATAAGTCAGCCCTGCCGTTCCCTGTTGAAGTGGATGTGCGCAGCTATGTGAACGGAGAAAAACGCCAGGATTCCAACACCAGGCTTTTCCTTGCAGACATTCCCAAAATCATCGAAGATTTATCGAAGGGGATGACCCTTGAGCCGGGAGACATCATTGCAACCGGAACCCCGGCGGGTGTGGGGATGGGAAGCAATCCGCCCCGGTTTATGAAGCAGGGGGACGAGGTGATCTGCGAAATACCTCCCATAGGCCGCCTGGTTAACCGGGTGGAAACGTATTTACCAGGGCGTACGTGAACAAGGAGAACAGGCGTTACCAGAAAAACGCCTGTTCTCCTTGTTTCATTTCGTCCAGATGACCGTAGGACTTCCTGTATTTTCCGGGAGTGATGCCGGTCTGCCGTTTGAAAACCTTGGTAAAGTAAAATTTATCCTGAAAACCCGTGCTTAAGGCCACCTGTTCCAGGCTGCTGTCCGTATGGGAAAGCAGGTGCTTTGCATTGCGGATCCGTACGCCGGTCAGGTATTCCCGCACAGTATAACCGGTCTGTTCCCGGAAAAGCCTTCCGAAATATTTTTGGGACAGGCCGGAATGAGCGGCCAGGAGCGGAAGGGAAATATCTTCCGTATAATATTCCTGGATATAATTCACTGCCTCGCTGATGGTTTTCTGGTGGAACAGCCCGCAGGAATCCTCCCTGACCGGTGAAGTCAGGTCACATACGGCTGCCGCCAGCTGCAGGAACAAAGAGCGTTCGCGCAGCCTTGCGCCGGTGCTCAGCTGCGAATAATTCTGATAAAGCTCCTTAAAAAGCGGTGCCGTGGTATCGTAATCCAGCCCTGTGATCAGAGGCGGAAAAAGAGCCGGATCCACCTCCGGGTTAGGCCGCTCCAGCAGCCTTTCTTCTTTTATAGGCGGAAGAGAATTATGATACGGATTATTTGCCTTATAGCTATTCATATAGAAGGCATCGGAACCTTCCCCATCAGCCGGCGGGTTTTCCATATGCAGGTAAACCTGCTCCGCCCGGAAGTCATATTGGGCTTCCGGGGAGATCCAGTCAAAATGTACGCAGTGGACCCGGAAGGTTTTTCCTTCAGGAACCAGCATGGTATTATGAAGGTAAGGGCAGATATAAAAAAGTTCCCCTTTCTTTACCGTATATGTTTTTCCCGCATACAAAAAACGAGCTTCCCCGCTGAGACAGTATATAAATTCATGGTCATAAATAATACGTTCCGGAAGGAGCGTACCCCCATCAAAAATCTTATAGTTCACATATCGCACATAAGGAGCAATCCGCTCCAGGCTGATTCTGTTTTCTGCATTCCGTTCTTTTTCCATCGCTGTCAATATCCTTTCCGGCTGGAAAGCCTGACACAGGTTACCGCCCTGCCTCCAGGCCTCTGTCCCGCGCCTGCCCTGTCCTCCTTCGGCCTGCCTGGTTTCTGCCGTCCCTCTGTGCGGCTGCAGCCCTGCATGGATTCCTGTAAGGGGCGTTATAAGCGCGCCGGTC
>NZ_MPDJ01000011.1:62447-157533 GCF_001881565.1 Eisenbergiella tayi | reverse complement strand
ATAAGCGAAAACGACTAAAGTCGTTCCCCTGTAAGGAACCATGCAGGGCTGCAGCCGCACAGAGGGACGGCAGAAACCAGGCAGGCCGAAGGAGGACAGGGCAGGCGCGGGACAGAGGCCTGGAGGCAGGGCGGTAACCTGTGTCAGGCTTTTTGTCAATTCAGTGTTCTGAATTACAATTTTGTTCCTTCTTCCCATTTACTTTTTCTGTAGATTTTCTATGATAATCTTACAGAATTTAAAAGCAGAATGCAATGAAAAATTGCGGCTTTACCGGAAGAAAAGGAGAAGGGAAGGAAAATGATGTATCAGAAAAGCAAAGAAGAAAGCCTGACCAGGGAATTGTTCCAAAATCCAACAAATGAATACCGCGGTGCGCCGTTCTGGGCATGGAACCAGGCTCTGTCGCCGGAAGTGCTGGTAAGGCATATCGATTACTTTAAAGAGATGGGAATCGGGGGATTCCATATGCATTGCCGTACCGGCCTGGACACGCCCTATATGGGAGAGGAATATAAAGAATGTGTCCGCGCTTGTGTGGAAAAGGCAAAAGCGGAGGGAATGTATGCCTACCTGTATGATGAAGACCGCTGGCCCTCCGGAGCAGCCGGGGGAAAGGTTACAAAGGATGTGGAATACCGCAGCAGATATCTGGTATTCACCCCGTTTTCCAATGAAGAACGGCAAAAAGAAGAGCTCGGCTTTGATTCCTCCAGCAAGGCTGCCGTACAGGGGAACGGAAAGCTTCTTGCCCGCTACGATATCACCCTGGAAGATGGCTGCCTGAAGGAATACCGCCGTCTTGAGGATGGAGAGCAGGGGACAAATGTATGGTACCTGTATGAGGAAATTGCGCGGGAAAGCCCGTGGTATAATAATGAAACTTATGTGGATACGCTCAATCCCAGGGCTATTGAGCGGTTTATTGAAGAAACCCATGAACAGTATCTCGGCTGTGTCGGTGATGAATTCGGAAAGACGGTTCCGTCCATTTTTACGGATGAACCTCAGTTTTCCCATAAAACAACACTGAGCTTTGCGGAATCCAGAGAGGATGTCATTCTTCCCTATACAGACAGCCTGCCTGCCGGTTATGAAGCGGCCTACGGAGTAAATTTCTTCGATACAGTGCCGGAACTCATCTGGGATCTGCCGGAGGAAAAGGTATCGGTACCCCGTTACCGTTTCCATGACTTTGTGGCGGAGCAGTTTTCCTCCTCCTTCGCGGACACCATCGGAAACTGGTGCAAAGACCATGGAATCATGCTTACCGGACATATGATGGAAGAGCCTACGCTGACATCTCAGACCAATGCGCTGGGAGAAGCCATGCGTTCCTACAGAAGCTTCCAGATGCCCGGAATTGACATGCTTTGCGACTGGAGGGAATATACTACGGCGAAGCAGGCGCAGTCCGCTTCCCATCAGTATGGCTGCCCTGGCGTGCTCAGCGAGCTTTATGGTGTGACGAACTGGGATTTTGATTTCCGAGGACATAAGCTGGCCGGAGACTGGCAGGCGGCCCTTGGAGTTACCTTGCGTGTGCACCACCTTTCCTGGGACAGCATGAACGGAGAAGCCAAGAGGGATTATCCCGCATCCATTTTCTATCAGTCGCCCTGGTATAAGGAATACGGCATGATAGAGGATCATTTTGCCAGGGTTAATACGGCCCTCACAAGAGGAAAAGCGCACGTGCGCGTGGCGGTAGTACATCCGATTGAGAGCTATTGGCTCCACTATGGACCGAAGGAGCAGACCGCTCTGATCCGGGAAGAACTGGAAAGCCGGTTCTCCAATGTGACGGAATGGCTTCTTTTCTCCCAGCTTGATTTTGATTTCGTGGCGGAATCCCTTCTGCCTGATCAGTATGAAGCATCGGAAGACGGGAAATTCCATGTGGGTGAGATGAGCTATGATGTGGTTCTGGTTCCCGGAAATGAAACCCTCAGGAATACCACTGTTTCCAGCCTGAAAAGCTTTCGTGAGAAAGGCGGGGATGTGCTCTTTATGGGGGATGCGCCGGCCCTCGTGGATGCAAGGCCGTCGGAGGAAGGAAAAGAGCTTTACGGAAAATGCCGCCATATCGGCTTCTCCAGAAGCGCTCTTGTCAAAGCGCTGGATGCTTACCGGGATGTAGAGCTGCGTACGGCAGCAGGAAACCTTTCGGAACAGCTGATTTACCAGATGCGTGAGGATGGGGATATCCGCTGGCTGTTTGTCTGCAACGGCAGAAAAATGCAGAATCCTGACATACCGAAAAAAGACAGTATCACCTTCCGCCTGAAAGGCAGCTGGGAAGTGGAAGAGTATGATACCATGACCGGGGAAATTCGTCCTGTGTCCGTGGAAAGAAAAAATAATATGACCAGTTTTATACATAATATGTACGATCATTCCAGCGTCCTGCTTAAGCTGACACCTGCCGCAGAGAGCCAAAAGACAGCGGAAAGCGCCGCAGACGGAGAATATACAATGGAAGAAGGACTTCACCTGGCTTCCCGTATGCCTTACCGGTTATCGGAGCCCAACGTGCTGCTGATGGATATGGCTGAATACCGTTTCGACAGCGGAGAGTGGATGGAGAGGGAAGAAATCCTGCGTCTGGATAATGTCTGCCGTGAAATAGCCGGTTATCCTCTTCGTATGGAAGCCTTTGCCCAGCCCTGGACAAGTGAGAAATCCGCACCGGAGCATACTCTGGAGCTGCGCTTTGCCATAGATTCCGAAATCGAGGTGGAGGATGCCTTCCTGGCTCTTGAGGAATCAGACGCCACATCCATTTGGCTGAACGGAAAAGAAGTAAAGAATTCACAGGCGGGCACCGCAGGCCAGGCTGATTCGCCGGAGGATTCAGGTTATTTTGTGGATGAATGTATCCGCAAGGTGGCTCTGCCGCATATCCCGGTGGGAAGATCCGAACTTCTTCTGAAGATTTCCTATTCCAGAAATACCAATGTGGAATGGTATTATCTGCTGGGAAGCTTCGGTGTTAAGGTGACGGGCAGCAGGGCTGTGCTCACTCCGCTGCCGGAACAGATTGCATTCGGCGATTATGTGGATCAGGGATTCCCCTTCTATGCCGGCAATATGATATATGAAACGGAAATTACTGTGGAAGAAGCAGGAGAGTACATAATTGCCGCAGAAAAATTCCGCGCGCCTCTTCTTAAAGTCCTGATTGACGGAAAACAGGCGGGCAGGATTGCCCTGGCCCCTTACCAGGTACAGCTGGGGCATCTGGAAAAAGGAAAGCACGCCGTCACCATTATTTCTTATGGAAACAGGGTGAATGCGTTCGGAACGGTGCATGCCTGCAATGAATATGAACATTGGGTAGGGCCCAATGCCTGGAGAACAACAGGAGCGGGCTTCAGCTACGAATATCAGCTGAAACGCATGGGCGTTCTGGCGGCTCCGAGAGTTTTTTTAGTGAAATAAGCTGATTGATCCCTGAAAAACAAAAAGGTGACCGGCTGTGTATTTTTGCCGGCTTTGATGTCCAGTACCTGATGGCCTTCGGTACTCCCGAAGAGGTCAGAGAAGAGGTAAAGCATCTGATGGAGACATATAAGAGACAGGACGGAAGGTTCCTGATGACGATGGGAAACGGTTCCACACCGGATTGGAAGATAGAAAATCTTACCGCTCTGTATGAGGCGTCATTGGAATATGGAAGGTTAAGAAAGCGTTAAGAATTGTGTTTATAAACCGGCCCTGCAGCAAGTATGCAGGGCCGGTTTTACAGATCGCTTATTCACATTCACAGGCGGCATCGTCCTCCTTGCGGAAAACAATCCGGAGAAACTTTGTCATAAGAGGGATATAGGTGGCAATAAATACAATGGCAGCGATCAGCAAGGGCATCTTCTTTTTCTTTTTTGGAATAGCCAGCCCGATCATGACGCCTATGGCGCACAGACAGAGCTTAACGAGGGCAAAATCCTTCCAGTCAGATTCTTTTACATATTGATTAGCGCAGCTGAACAGACATTTCATAAGGAAACCTCCTTTACATTATGCGGAATCATGCGGTGAACGCAGATTTCCTGCCGGCCGTAAATCCGGTAAATTAATTTGCTGTATATATTATACCACACAATAATATGAATTGGATTTTCTTTCTACAATTTTTTCATACTTGTCACTTGACACTTTCGGACAAGAGAAGTAGGATGGATAAGGGCTGATTCAAACTTTTTTAGATGAGCAATACGTCCGGACATGTATCACCGTCCCGCACACGTACTACCCACCTATAAGCCTGAGTAAAAGTCCAATAAGGCGAAAGCGGGGGAAATTCCATATGGGAATCATAGGTTTTTTAATTCTGTTTCCTTTCTTTGCTGCACTTATTATGTCATGCATGAGAAAGAGCGGACTGATCAGAAGATGCGTTCAGTTTACTCTCTGCGGGATCTTAGTAGCGGCAGTCATTTATTTTGCGGTAACCAGCCTGATTTCAGGGGAAACCGTTTCTTACCTGCCTCACACACACGGTATCGATATGCTGATGCTGGTTGTGGAATGGGGACTGGTAGTTCTTGTATTTTATTACAGTTTTAAATTCAGAAAGTATTACTGTGCTTTACTGTCCATAGTACAGACGGGACTGATGACCTGGCTGGAGCTTACCGGCCGTACGGAAATTCCCGGAAATCATATTTATGCGGACAAGCTTACCATAGCCATGAGCCTGATCATCGGTATTGTAGGCTGTTTGATCTGTGTATATGCCCTTGGTTATATGAAGGACTATAACAGGCATCATCTGGATTATAAGGACAGACGGTATTTCTTTTTCGGGATGCTGTTTTTGTTCCTGGGGGCCATGATGGGACTCATCTTCTCCAGTAATCTGATTTGGATTTATTTCTTCTGGGAGATTACAAGCATCTGCTCCTTCCTCCTGATCGGATATAACCAGACGGATGAAGCAATGGAGAATTCCTTTAAGGCTTTGTGGATGAACCTGCTGGGCGGCCTCGGCTTTGCGGTGGCTATTGCCTATGCGGCAATTTCCCTTCAGGTCATTAATATTCAGGATCTTGTGGCTCTCGCCGTCAGCTCGGACGCGAAGGCGGGGCTGGCATTGATACCGGTTGTTTTCCTGGCGTTTGCAGGACTGACCAAGAGTGCGCAGCTTCCTTTTTCAGGCTGGCTTCTGGGGGCGATGGTGGCGCCTACGCCTACCAGCGCGCTTCTGCATTCCGCAACGATGGTTAAGGCAGGCGTATATCTGCTGATCCGTCTGGCTCCGGCCATGGAGGGCAATCTGGCCGGTACGATGGTAACGACTATCGGCGGCTTTACTTTCCTGGTGACCTCCATGCTGGCGATTTCCCAGGATGACGGAAAGAAGGTTCTGGCATATTCCACAATATCCAATCTGGGGCTGATTACAGCCTGTGCCGGTGTGGGTATGCATGAGGCGGTATGGGCGGCCATCCTTCTGATGATGTTCCATGCCGTATCCAAATCCCTTATGTTCCTTTCCGTAGGCGCGGTGGAAAACTGTACGGGAAGCAGGAATATTGAAGATATGCACGGGCTGATTGTCAAGCTGCCCGGACTGGCTTATGTAATGATTATCGGTATAGCGGGTATGTTCCTTGCCCCCTTCGGAATGCTGATTTCCAAGTGGGCGGCACTGAAGGCTTATGTGGATTCAGGAAGCATTCTTCTCGTTATTTTCCTCGTATTCGGCAGTGCGACTACCTTGTTTTACTGGACCAAATGGCTGGGATCACTGGTGGCGGTCCACCATCATTCGGAGCAGCTTACCAATGTGACGAAGAAGAGCGAATGGACTTCCCTGATTTCCTTAAGTGTGATCATGGTTGCCCTGTGCCTGACCTTCCCGTTGGTATCCACATATTTGATCGAGCCTTTCCTGATGGATATGTATCATCAGTATGTGCCTAACCTGATCGGGACCGGCAATCTTTACATCATGATTATGATGCTGTGTACGATTCTGGTTCTGCCGATAGCAGTGCGTATCCTTACGCTGGGCAAGAAAAATAAGCTGGTTATGTCCTACATGGGCGGTGCGAATGCCGGTGATGACAGAAATTTCACGGATTCCTTCGGGGAAGAAAAGCACATGTACCTGGCTAATTGGTATATGCCTGATTATTTCGGGGAAAACAAGCTTCTTCTGCCATCCATGGTGCTGGCTGCGGGAGCGCTGATTATTCTTATGATTATGACGATAGGAGGTGCGCTCTGATGTCAAAATATTTTTTCCTGGCCCTTTTGTATATTATCGGTGCACCTTTTGCGGGAGGCCTTCTGGAAGGAATTGACCGTAAGGTGTCGGCCCGTATGCAGGGAAGGAAAGGGCCTTCCTTGCTGCAGCCTTTTTATGATCTTAATAAGTTGTTTGCCAAGCAGTCTGTTGTGGTAAACAGTGTACAGGATTTCCTGGTATGCGGTTTCCTGGTATTCGTAGTATTTACAGGGGCTCTGTTTTTCTGGGGCGGAGATATTCTGCTGGTGTTCTTTGCACTGACTCTGGCAGGGATCTTCTTTATCATGTCGGCCTGTTCGGCGAATGCGCCGTACAGCTCCATGGGCGCCCAGAGGGAACTGATGCAGATGATGGCTTATGAGCCTATGGTGCTGCTTACCGCTATCGGGTTTTATATTGCGACAGGAAGCTTTTCCATAAAGGAGATCGCCCAGAGTAATGTTTCGGCGATTGTCCTCCTGCCCGGATTTTTCATTGGTTTCCTTTATATCCTGACTATTAAATTCAGAAAGTCGCCTTTTGATATCAGTACCTCACACCATGCGCATCAGGAGATGGTAAGAGGTATGACAACAGAGCTTTCCGGTAATATCCTGGCTCTGGTTACCTTATCCCACTGGTATGAAAATGTATTCCTTTTGGGTGTTGTGGGGCTTTTTATCATCAATTCCAGCTGGTGGAGCATTCCGGCGGCTATTGTAGTCTGTTTGCTCGCGTTCCTTCTGGAAACTTTGATTGATAATACATTCCCCAGGGTAAAATGGCAGATCATGCTGAAATGGACCTGGATTGTTACGCTGGCGGCAGGCGGGATTAACCTGATGATCGTCATGCTGATGAAATAGCGGGAACCGGAAAGGAAGGAATGAAAATGAAAATATCAAAATCACCCTGGCTGCTGCATTATGACGGCTCCAGCTGCAATGGATGTGATATAGAAGTGCTGGCCTGCCTGACTCCGGTCTATGACGTGGAGCGGTTCGGGGTTATTAATACGGGAAATCCCAAGCATGCGGATATTTTCCTGATTACCGGAGGCATCAACGAACAGAATAAGCCTGTGGTACAGCAGCTTTATTCCCAGATGCCTTCTCCCAAAGTGGTGGTGGCAGTGGGAATATGCGCCTGCAACGGCGGTATATTTAAGGAATGCTATAATATTTTAGGCGGTGTGGATACCACTATTCCGGTGGATATCTATGTGCCCGGCTGTGCGGCCCGTCCGGAAGCGATTATTGATGGCGTGGTAAAGGCTGTCGCTTTGCTGGATAAGAAGAGAGCGGAAGCCGCTTCCCATAAGACGGCGGATAACGGACAGGAAAAACCGGAAGGAGGAGCGAAATGATCGACGGCGAAATCATGCAGGTGGAACCGGAAAATCTGGTTACCGAGGTCCTGATGCTGAAGCACAGGGATTACAGGATTATACAGATTTGTGCGGCAAAAGCGGGGGACAGGATAGAAATAACCTATTCCTTCGGTAAAGAATATAAGATGGTGGGGCTAAGGATCAGCATACTGCCCGATACGGAAATTGTGAGCATCAGTGATATTTATGCGCCTGCCTTTTTATATGAGAATGAAATTCATGATCTGTTCGGCATCAATATTAAGATGATTTCATTGGATTACCATGGAAACCTGTACCGTATTAAGAAGGAAGCACCTTTTAAAGAGTAGTATAATCGCATTGATACAAGGAGAATAGATTATGTCCACACGCAGCACGATTCCATTTGGACCGCAGCATCCGGTACTGCCGGAGCCGATTCATCTGGATTTGGTTTTAGAGGATGAAAAAGTCGTGGAGGCGATACCTTCCATCGGCTTCGTACACAGAGGACTGGAAAAACTGGTCGAGAAAAAAGAATTTACCGAGTATGTATATGTAGCGGAACGTATATGCGGAATCTGCAGCTTCATGCATGGCATGGGCTATTGCGAGGCTGTGGAACACATTATGAACATTGAACTTCCGCCCAGAGCTTATTACCTGCGCACAATATGGTGTGAAATGTCAAGAATTCACAGCCATCTGCTCTGGCTGGGCCTTCTCGCAGATGCTTTTGGTTTTGAGAGTCTTTTCATGCAGTCCTGGAAAATCAGGGAAAAGGTTCTGGATATGTTTGAAGCATCCACAGGAGGCAGGGTTATTTTTTCCGTAAATAAAATCGGCGGACAGCGTAAGGATATGGATGCTTCCATGCTCCGGCAGTTCGTGGCGGATTTTACGGATATTGAGAAGGAGCTGAAGGTGGTGGCCAGAACCTTCCTGGAGGATACGGCCGTGAACAGCCGTCTTCGTGATGTTGGCTTCCTTACAAAAGAGCAGGCCCATGACCTGGGCGCGGTAGGGCCGTTCATGCGGGCCAGCGGTATCGCCCTGGATAACAGGAAGCTGGGTTATGCGGCATATGCAGATCTGAACTTTGAGCCGATCACCAGTACGGTGGGAGACTGTTATGCCAGATGTGACGTGCGTATCCGTGAAATTTTCCAGTCTATTGATTTGATACGTCAGGCAATTTCCAGAATCCCCGGCGGAGAAGTGGCGGTTCCTTTCAAGGGCTTCCCGGATGGAGAATACTTCATGAGAGAGGAACAGCCCAGAGGAGAGGCGATTTATTATGTGAAGGCTAACGGTACGAAGTTTATCGACCGTTTCCGGGTACGTACCCCTACCTTTGCGAATCTGCCCGCTTTGCTTGAGACGCTGAAGGGCTGTCAGCTGGCAGATGTGCCGATTCTGATTCTGACAATCGATCCCTGCATCAGTTGTACAGAACGCTGACGAAGGGGAAGGAGCGTAATACAATGAAGCAAATGAACACAATGAAATTTACAAGCGTGGCTTTGAAGAACCTGTTCAGCAAGCCTGCAACAAGACCGTATCCGGAGCAGCCAAGGGAGTATCCCGACAGGACGAGAGGGCATGTGGAAGTCGATATAGATACCTGTGTACTCTGCAGCCTCTGCGCCCGGAAATGCCCCACGGGGGCCATTACCGTGGACAGGGCCGCCAAGCTGTGGGAAATCGAAAGATTCGGCTGCATCCAGTGCGGGTGCTGCGTGGAAACCTGCCCGAAGAAATGTCTGTCCATGAAGCAGAGCTATACTGAGCCGGATGGAACGAAGAAGACGGACAGCTTTATTAAGACTAATATGCCGGAACCTGCGGCAAAGCCCGCTGTGAAACCGGCGGCTCAGCCCGCAGCCGGACAGGAAGCGGTAAAGCCTGCGGCTAAAGCGGAAGCTGCTCAGCCTGCCGCAAAGCCGGAAGCGGTACAGACAGCGGGGCAGGAGCATACATGAGATATGAAATTACCATTCTGGGCGTGGTACAGGGAGTCGGTTACCGGCCCTTTGTGGCAGCCCTGGCTGAACAACTTCATATCAAGGGAAGTGTCCGCAACAGCGGCGGAGTGGTAAGGATAGATGCGTTTGGAGATGCGGAGGCGATGGATAACTTTATCTGTCGCCTTCGTTCATATGCGCCTCCGGCGGCCAGAGTGGACCGGGTCCAGGCGGAGAGGGCAGAAAAGGAAGGTTCCTGTCCTTCTGATTTCCGGATTGTGGAAAGCGAGGCGGAGAATCGTGCGGATCTTCCTCTTCTTCCGCCGGATCTGCCGGTCTGTGAAGAATGTCTTGCAGAAATGAAAAAGCCGGGAGATGGCAGATACCGTTATCCTTTTATCAGCTGCGTAAACTGCGGCCCCCGCTACAGTATTATGGAGGCGGTCCCTTACGACAGGGATCATATCACCATGAGGGAATTTGCCATGTGCCCTTCCTGCAGAAAAGAGTATGCACAGATGGGAAACCGGCGCCGCCATGCACAGACTATATCCTGTCATGACTGCGGCCCTCAGCTTTGCTGGAAGGCCCGGGGAGATGAAGGCGCTGTTGTATACAGGGAAAAGGAAGAGGCGCTGGAGGAGGCCCTGTCTGTTTTGCAAAGAGGCGGGGTGATAGCCCTGAAGGGAATCGGCGGCTATCAGTTTTCCTGCCGTCCGGATAATGCGGATTCCGTGGATCGGCTTCGGCAGCTCAAGCACAGGGATAAAAAGCCCTTTGCCGTTATGTTTCCTTCCATGGAAAGCATACGTGAGATGTGTATGGTTTCAGAACAGGAGGAAGCACTGCTTCTTTCACAGGCCCGGCCGATTGTGCTTCTGAATCTGAAAAAGGGCAGGTACGGCTTCGCATCGGGAGTGAGCGGTGAGAGCCGGTTCCTGGGAGCCTTTCTTCCTTACACGGGGCTGCATCAGATGCTTACCGAAGCCGCCGGGCCTCTGGTGATGACCAGCGGCAATGTGACGGATGAACCTATACTGACCTCGGATGAGGAAATGGAAGAGCTTTGGAAGCAGCAGCCGATGCTGCTTGAAGGAATCGCGTGGAATGATAGAAAAATTGTGACTCCCCTGGATGATTCCCTGATGCGGATAACGGGTGGGCGGCCTCAGCTTCTGCGGCGGAGCAGAGGCTTTGTCCCGGCTCCTGTCGCCCTTCCGGGAAAATGTCTGGTTCCGGTGCTTGCCATGGGAGGGGATTTGAAAGCTTGCTTCTGTCTGGCTTACCGGAAGAGGGGATATATGAGCCAGTATTTCGGCGATATGGAAAGCTACAAGGTGTTCCGTACCTTCCTGCAGGCTACGGAGCACATGGAGAAGCTGTTCGGAATGGTACCCGGAGCGGTGGCATGCGATCTTCATCCGGGATATGCGACAGCCGGGGAGGCGGCACGCCTTGCGGAAGAAAGGAATCTGCCGCTGTTTCCTTTCCAGCATCATCATTCCCATGCGGCATCCGTGATGGCGGAACATGGTCTGCGCCGCTGCATAGCCGTTGTTTTTGACGGTACAGGCTATGGAACGGACGGAACGGTTTGGGGAGGGGAATTTCTGCTGTGTGAGGGCGGTTCCTTTCTCCGTGCGGGGCATCTGGAAGAAACGGAGCTGGCTGGCGGCGATTCTTCGGCAAAGGATGCCGGGCTCACCGCTCTCTGCCATCTTTATCAGGCCGGATGTGAGCTTTCGAAGGGAAAAACAGAGAATGACCGGCCTGAGGAGGAACTCAGAGAGAAAATGGTCCGTGCTGCGGTTTCCAATCATATCAATACGGAAAAAAGCAGCAGCGTGGGACGGCTTTTTGATGCGGTGAGCGCACTTCTGGGAATCAGGGAATACAACAGCTATGAAGGGGAATGTGCCATAGCCCTGGAGAATGCGGCGGCCCGGGCGATAGAGAAGAATGCGGCCCCGCCGGAGCTTTACTTTCCCATTCGGGAGGAAGAAGAAATCCTTCTGGCTGACAGGAAAGAAATAATACGTAAAATTTTCCGGGAGACAAGAGCAGCAAAGACGTGGTATAAAGAGGAAGAGAGGGCGGAGGCCCTGGCTCTCGGCTTCCATGAAGCGGTTTCCTGTATGGTGCTGGAAATGTGCCGCAGGATCCGGGAAAGATTTCATGAGGATAAGGTGGCTTTAAGCGGCGGTGTCTTTGCCAATGTGATTCTGCAGGAAAGATGCCGGAGCCTTCTGGAAGAACAGGGGTTCCGGGTATATGTGAATGAACAGGTGCCGGGAAATGACGGCGGGATCGCTTTGGGACAGGCCTGGCTGGCAGCGGAAAGGCTGATGGATGAGAAGGATCGAGGAGGTCAGATATGTGTGTAGCATTGCCCGGAAGGGTTGTTGAGATAGAAGGGACCACCGCAGTGGTGGATTTCCAGGGAAACAGGGTGCGCGCGGAGGCGGGCCTGGTTTGCGTAAAACCGGGAGACAGCGTGCTTGTGCATGCCGGCTGTATATTGCAGGTGCTTTCGGAAGAAGAAGGAAAGCAGCTCACAGAGCTTTTTGAGGAATTGGAGGAAGCGGCCGGTGAAGGAAATAATTGAATATCTGCAGAGCTATCAGGGCCGCACGCTGAAGCTGATGGAGGTCTGCGGCACGCATACGGCGGAAATCAGCCGCAATGGGATACCGGGGCTGCTTCCTCCTTCTATTCAGTTGGTTTCCGGCCCGGGCTGCCCTGTCTGCGTGACGGTGACGGAATACATCGACCGCCTGATCCTGCTGGGTAAGGAGCCGGGCAATATCGTGGTTACCTTTGGGGATATGCTGCGTGTCCCGGGCAGCCGCCAGAGCCTGAGCGAAGCCAGGGCGGAAGGCTGTCAGGTGAGAATGGTTTATTCCCCCATGGATATGCTCAAGCTTGCCGGTGAGGATCCGGGGCACACATATATTTTTGCGGCGGTAGGATTTGAAACCACTACGCCGGTATATGCCATGCTGCTGAAAAATGCATTGGCCGGCGGCATTAAAAATATCCGTCTGCTCACATCCTTAAAGGTTATGCCTCCGGTCATTGACTGGATCTGCGGGGAAAAGCAGGAAAACAGCATTGACGGCTTCCTTGCGCCGGGCCATGTGAGTGTGATCACCGGAAGCCGGGCATTTGAAGGCCTGGCTGAAAAATACGGGATCCCCTTTGTGGTAGCAGGATTCGAAGGGGAACAGATTCTGGCGGCCATTGCGGCTTTGGTTAAGCTTCGGGGTGTGGGGAAGACGATAAATATGTATACCAGTGCGGTTACCAGAGAAGGAAATCTGACAGCCCAGGCTGCGGTGGAGGAATATTTTGAACCTGCGGACGCTGCCTGGCGGGGGATGGGAGTGATACCCGGTTCCGGAATGGTACTGCGTAAGAAATACGAAGCCTTCGATGCAGGCAGCAGAGAGCTCATGGAAGACAGGGAAAAGAATAAGGGCTGCTGCTGCGCCGGAGTGCTTACCGGAAAAGTACGTCCCGCCCAGTGTCCGCTGTTCGGAAAGGTATGCACTCCCCAGACACCTCAGGGAGCCTGTATGGTTTCTACGGAAGGCAGCTGTTTTAACAGCTTTAACAGCATCCTTCCGGAAGCATCAGCTTCTAATATAGAAGCCGGGGATAAATAATCGCATGATCGGAGAAAAGGAATAGAAATGAAAATAACAATGGCGCACGGCAGCGGCGGAAGGGCGACTTCCCAGCTGATTACCGGCATTTTTGAAAAAAATTTTAATAATGATATTTTATCCCGGATGGAGGATTCCGCCGTGGTAGCGGGGAGCGGCAGGCTTGCGGTAACCACGGACAGCTTTGTGGTAAATCCCCTGTTTTTTCCGGGAGGAGATATCGGAAAGCTGTCCGTCTGCGGCACCGTGAATGATTTGCTCATGAGCGGGGCCTGCCCCAAATATCTGACCTGCGGTTTCATACTGGAGGAGGGCGCGGACAGTGAGGAATTGGAAAAGATCGCCGCGTCCATGGCACAGACGGCCCGGGAGGCCGGCGTGACGATAGTGGCGGGAGATACCAAGGTGATAGAAGGCAGCGGAGGAATCTATATCAATACTGCCGGAGTCGGCTTTGTTCCGGAGGGAGTGCAGATAAGCGCTTCGCTCTGCGAAGAAGGGGATACCGTACTCGTTTCCGGGAACCTGGGAGATCACCATGCCGCCATACTCAGTGCGCGTATGGAAATAACCAACAGCATCGTGAGCGACTGCGCTCCCCTGGGAGAAATGGTCCGTTCCATGCAGGAAGCGGGAGTGCGCATCAAGGCTATGCGTGATGTCACCAGAGGCGGACTCGCCACAGTCCTGCATGAATTTGCTGCTGCCTCCGACTGCTGTGTGGAGCTTACACAGTCCTGCCTTCCGGTATCGGATCAGGTAAAAGGCTTCTGCGGCCTGCTGGGACTGGATCCCCTCTATATGGGAAACGAAGGGAAAATGACCGCGGTTGTGGCAGGAGAAGACGCCGAACTCGCCCTTTCCTGTATGCAGAAAAGCAAATACGGAGAAGCGGCAGCCATTATCGGCCATATTTCCGGTAAGGAAAGAGGAAAGGTGCTGCTCACCACTCCTCTGGGCGGAATACGGGTCATTACGGAGCTCATAGGAGAAGGGCTTCCCAGAATCTGCTAATTGCTGTTTGGCTTATATGGCAGGGGTGAAATCTGAATCCGGGACTCGACAAGAGAGTCAGTTTTATTTATAATAAAGGAAATAACAGAAAGGATGGGACAAGACCGTGGAAGAGAAAAGGGAAACGATGGAAGATTATGCAAAGGAGCTGGAAGCATCCTTCCGTTCCATAAAAGAAGGGGATATTATTACAGGTACCGTCATTGCGGTGAATGAAGAGGAAGCGGTTCTGGATCTGCAGTATTATGCTCAAGGTATTATAAAAGCGGAGGACATGAGCGGCGATCCCGGATTTAATATCCTTGAGGATGTGAAGGTAGGCGACGAAATAGAGGCTACCGTGGTAAAGACAGATGACGGCGAAGGAAATATAAAGCTCTCCAAAAAAGAAGCGGTACAGGTGCTGGCCTGGGATATACTCAAAGGCTACATGGCAGAGAACAAGAATATCCAGGTAAAAATCAGTGAAATCGTAAAGGCCGGCGCAGTGGCTTTTGTGGAAGGGATCCGTGGTTTTATTCCCGCGTCCCAGCTGTCCCTGACCTATGTTGAGGATTTGGAGCCCTGGCTCGGAAGAGAGCTGGAGGTTCGGGTAATTACCGTGGATGAGGAAAAGAACAAGCTGGTTCTCTCCGCCAAGGTAATTGAGAAAGAGCGTGCAGTGGAGGATATCAACCATAAGATTTCCATGCTGGTTCCGGGCAGTATCCTGGAGGGAGTTGTGGAAAGCCTGATGCCTTACGGTGCATTTGTCAGCCTGCCTGATGGTTTGAGCGGACTCGTACACATTTCCCAGATCAGTCAGAAGAGAATTAAAAAGCCTTCCGAAGTTCTTACTGTAGGGGATAAAGTAAAGGCCAAGGTGCTGAATACCAATGACAATAAAATAAGCCTCAGCATAAAAGCTGTGGAGGAAAATTCGGAAGCCGATGAGATGGAAGCCCATCAGGCGGCAGAGTACAGCTCCAAAGAAGAAGCCACCACTTCACTGGGCGATTTGTTCAAGAATCTGAAGTTCTGAGGAAGAAGAACAGATTTGCGCAAGGTAAGGAAAGGAAGACCCATGGAAATCAGAAAGCATATGATTTTTTCCGGGGAGGTACAGGGAGTGGGCTTTCGCTATACGGCCTATATGGCGGCCAGGGAATTGGGCCTGACCGGCTGGGTGGCTAATCTGTCAGATGGCAGAGTGGAGATGGAGGTACAGGGAACGCAGAAAGAAATCCTTCATCTTGTAGACAAAATCAAGAGGGGCAAGTGGATTGAAATCCTCAGCATAGAGGAAGAACAGATCCCTCTTAAAGAGGAAGAAATATTCCGCATTGCCAATTGACGCAATGTAAGAAAAACGGGCCTGCTATCCATAAAAAGGAATGGCAGGCCCGTTTACCGGTTAAAGGACGGCGCGCTGACAGGAACTGTTCTGTTGCTTTCCGAGGCTGCCGATACGGAATAAAGGAAACAGGGCAAGCTATTAAGAAAGGAGACTCATTTTTGATTCTGAAAAATGTTATAGGTGGAGTCATCGAAATGTATGATGGTATCATATGGACATAGTTTAGGAAAGCGGTGAAGCCGATGAAAAAATAACTGAACAATTTTCTGAAACTCTAAGTATATGACATAATGATATCTCAAAAGGAGGTTCCAAAATGTGTACAAGTTTTGCAGTATACAGTCAGCAAAAACCTGTCTACGGTATGAATTTTGATACGGATGATATTGATTTAAAACTGAAGGTTAATAGTTATAAGGATAAGAACTTATTTTACTTTTCCGGATTTGCAGGTAACAAATACAGGGATATCGCTGGCTTTAACAGCGAGGGCCTTTTTATATGTACCCAGGCAGTAGATTATGGCCCGGGGTTCAAAGCAGGTTGTGACGAAAATGACTGGTTTGCTTTTGATGTTTTTGATGAGGCGCTGAAGGAAACAAAAAAAGCATCTGAATTTTTTGAAATCCTTAATAAAAGAGTAATCGCATATCCCAGGAATCCACTATACCCGGATTTAGGGTTACATACTATTATCGCCGATAAGACTGGTGATGCATTTATTCTGGAAGAAGGAAGTAATACAAATGCAGTAAGTCCTATTTATAATGATTTTATTGTTATGACTAATTTCCCGAATGGGAAATTTAAAGAAACAAATTATAAGGAAGTACATGGAATAGGTGCTGACAGATATATTTGTGCCTATGAATATATTAATAATAATAATGACAGCTTTGGAATAAAGGAAGCCTTTGAAGTTTTAAATAAAACCAGTCAGGAGAATACTCTTTGTACAATAGTATATGAACCATTAAAAAATGAAATTTATATAAGCTTCAAAAAAGATTTAAGAAAAAAATGGAAGATTTCTCTTATGGATAAAACAATTCAATCGCTGGATGGATTTTTAAGCAATAGTAAAATTCAATTTACAAATGGGGAAATATATGTGAAAGATCTTACTGCTTTATATAAGTGAAAACTGTTTTAAGTCGAGTATCGTGGGGAAGTAAGTTTAATGAACATCAGTCTTTAATGTGTAATCCGCTAATTACTTGGGAGGAATAAAACGGGCCTGCTATCCATAAAAAGGAATGGCAGGCCCGTTTATTGGTTAAAGAACGGCGACAGGATAAATGGAGACGGCTCCGGTGATATCTATATTACGTACCGTGTCAGGGTAAGTAAGCAAAAGGGAAAAATCCAGAGGTTCATAAAGGGCTTCATTGGTCAGAAAGGAGGCGCTGGCAGAAGCTGTCCTGCCGCTTCCCGCAGCTGCCAGTACGGAATAAAGGAAACGGGGCGAGCCATTAAGATAGGGCAGGAGCTGATAGTAATTTCCGGCATCCGGTACCGCCAGGAAAACAAAAGAAATCATGTAAACATATCCCGGCATAAACTGTATGGTTTCATCAGTGGGCAGACTGGTGAGTCCCCCGGCACCCCAGACAGGATAATAGGGAAGGTAATTATGGCTGGGAGGAGATGCAGCGATTCCATATTGAGCGTAGGCAGTATTTTTCCAGCCTTCCGTACCGGGAGGCCCCTGTTCCCCTCTGGCCCCGGGCAGGCCTTGTGGGCCGGGTATGCCCTGCGGTCCGGCAGGGCCTTGCGGTCCCTGTTTGCCTCGTGGGCCGATGAAACCCTGAGGGCCCTGTTCTCCCCGGAGACCGGCAGGCCCCTGCTCTCCCCTGGGGCCTCTTTCCCCCGGGATGCCTTGTGGACCGGGAGGCCCCTGAGGGCCGGGCGGCCCCTGCCGGCATTGGGTGCAGCCGCAGGAACCGCATGAATTGCAGCAGGAGGAATTATTTCTATTGTAATTGGAAGAATTCATTTTTCATTCCCATCCGATTATGGTATTCTATTTTATAGTATGTGGAAGATAGGGAAATGACAAATCGGAAAGTAAAATTAAAGGTGGACGGCCGGGAGGCTTTCTATTATAATTTTATTTACATACATAATTTCTTTATGGCAGAACAGACAGAAAGAAACAGGCTGTTTATGGCCGGTGGAATGAGAGGTAAAAATGGAAGAACAAAAGAACGAGACTATGGAAACAGAAGATAAGGAAGCAGGGGCAGACACTGCGGCAGATCTGGAAGAGACAGTACAGCAGGGAGCAGACGGCCAGCGGACAGATGAAGAAGCAGACGAACCGGGAGCGGATGGGGCGGAAAAGGATGACTCTGAAGCAGATGAGTCCGAAGACGCGGAAGAACCTGGTGAAAACACCAGGACAATACCGCCGATACATCAGGCAGGAACCGGATACCGTATCGGAGGCCAGCTCCTTTTCAAAAATGAATTTACGATCACCAAAGAAGTGTATCTGGAATTTGTGAAAGCATTTATGGGCCAATACCGCAAGCTGTATTATATCATGGGCGGAGTCAGTATTATTCTCGGACTGTTCAGCATCATTGGCGGCGCCTTCAGCTCGGGCATTGTATTCCTTCTTGTGGGTATCATATGTCTGGTAATGCCGTTTTTCCTTTATAAATCCTCTCGAGATAAGAAATTTGCCAAACAGGTGGCGAATAACGGGGGAAAACCTCTGGAGAGAAGAATCAGCTTTTATTCCGACGCTCTCGAAATCTTTTCCAACAACGGCGCTCATTCTGTATTTGAGTATTCGGCGATTACAAAGATTATCAGTTCCAAGAATCTGTATGTCCTGGTGATCCAGAAGAAGCTGTCTCTTCTTGTACCTAAGGACAGTTTTGTCATGGGGAACTTAGAAGAATGGAAAGTGTTCATGATGCTGCAGGGAGACTGGAAAATCAAATAAGAGTGGTATGCAGGATGTCAGACGGAAAACGGTCCGTTTATGATGTCCTGCTTTTTTTGTATCAGGTAACAGAGGAAATGGTAATAAAAGGAGTATAGGATGTACGAGGAAATTCCGGATCTGAATTTGTTCATGGTTTGCGAAGTACCGAAGAAGGAAGCTTATGCTTGTCTGCCTGAAGGGTATTACTTTGATTCATGCAGGAGGGATGAGCTTGACCTGTGGAAAAGAATGCCTTTTGACGAGGGAGAACAGGCGGAAGCGTTTTTCGGCTATATGACAGATTATTTTCAGAAGGTATATGGAGAAAAAGAAGATTTATTCTATTCACAGTGCCTGTTTGTGAGGGATAGTGAGGGGAATCCTGTAGGAACCGGCTTTATCTGGAAGTCCTATGGAAAAATAAATACCCTGCACTGGCTTAAGGTAAAAAAGGGCTGTGAAGGCAGCGGAATAGGAAGAGCCCTTATTACAAAGCTGTTGTCGGAACTTGGAGCGAATGATTTTCCCGTATATCTGCACACGCAGCCGTCAAGCTATAGAGCTATTAAATTGTATACGGATTTTGGTTTTGCGTTTCTTACGGACAAGAGAATCGGATATCGGGAAAACGGACTGGAGGAAAGCCTGCCGGTGCTGATGCGTCATATGCCGGAGGAAGATTATAAAAGACTGCGCTTCCGCTCTGTGCCGGAAAGCTTTCTGGAGGCTGTATTGTCATCGGAGATAAACGAGTTCTGAAAATATTGATATTGACGGGGGACGCATGATGGTTTGGCGAGTATGACACATATGAAATTGCCTACGATTTTAATGAAGAATACGGAAAAAAGAATGGAAACAAAAAGAATTATAATGAAATAAGGAGGATGAAGCCTTGTCATTTGCAGGTTTTATACAGGAATGCAGCAAAAATGAAAATACGAATATCACACATGCCCTGTATATTTCGGAGAGCAGTGTGATGGGGGAATATGTCAGATATCCCTATAAAATGGATTCCCTAAAACTGTTTTTCTCCATGACTAAAACCTTTTCGGGACTTGCAACAGGAATTGCCTGGGATTTGGGTCTGCTGCATATGGATGATTCTATTATCGGTTTTTTCCCGGAGGAGTGTCCGGAGACACCGGATGAAAATCTGAGCAGGATTACGGTTCAGCATTTGCTGACCATGTCCTGCGGGATTCATGAAAATACTTATTCGGATCTATTTGTTCAGGATAATTGGGTGAAAGCCTTTCTGAAACAGTTATTTCCCCATGAGCCGGGAACCTTTTACAGGTACAGCACCCATTGCTCCCATATGCTGTCCGCCATTATCATGAAAGTGTCGGGCCTGTCTCTGGAACAGTTCCTGAACCGGTATTTATTTTATCCCATGGAGATTTATGAGGCTCAATGGGAGCTGTCTCCGGAAAAGCTGACGGCGGGAGGAATGGGGCTGAGCCTGTATCCCATGTCTCTTGTCAAAATAGCGCAGCTGCTGTTAAAAGAGGGCTCATACAACGGCAGTCAGCTTATATCAAAGGAATATTTGAAGATGGCCGTAACACAGCAAATAATTAAGCAGGATGATATAAACAATCCGGACAGTGAGTTTTCGGGAAACGGATATGGTTATCAATTTCATATCGGTAAGGATGGATATTATCGTATGGATGGTGCTTTTGGGCAGCTGTGCTTAATGTGCCCTGATAAAAAGAAAGCTGTCATTGTGTTTTCCCAGTATTCCAAAACGGAAGCCTTGTTGTCGTTAATTTATAAGCATTTGCTTAATGATACAGAATGCTGCTGCGCCTATATCGAAAATACAAGACCTGAAAAAAACGCTGCTGCCGTGGATGCTGTAATCCCGTGTAGTAATTTCAGGCTTGAAGATAATATTCTGGGAATCAAGTATGTGGAATTTCTTCCATCCTGTAATGAATATCTGGTGAAGCTATGTTATGCGGAATATACCGATACTATCCGTTTTTCACTTTTACAGGAAACCAGCGGGAAAATGAATTTCCTGAAGGACCTGCAGGTTCATAAGCAGGAATATTACTGTGAGGCAGTCTTTAACGAAGCTCTTATACTGAAGATTTATTTCATTGAAACACCGTATGTCGCTGTCTATCGTTTCTCTTTTTATGGGAATAAACTCCGTTTTGAATTTTCGATCAATGTCAGTTTTACTTTAAAAGATTTTGCTGTGGATGGATTTTTAGTTGAAAAGAGGTAAAGGAGGAATTATGGTTCAATCAAAGGGATGGGATTGGGAAAATGCAAATCAGTCGGCATGGCTGAATCCTACGGAGGACAGTTATTATCTGTCGCAGGTATGGAAAGAAAAGGGTTACAGCAAGCTTCTCGATCTGGGAACAGGGCTGGGCCGCCATGCGGTTCATTTTGCAAAGAATGGCGGAATATTGTTCACTGGATTTGCATAACAGACATAAACGTATGTATTATTATGTAAATGCCGTATATTCCCCTGCAGGCCAGTAATACCGACAGCGGCCCTTATATCAGGCTTTCGTAAGAATTTTCCATCACATTCGGCAAAAGGGAATAAATATTACAATGACATAATTCATCAAAGTATTTTTTCAGATTCATAAAAGCCTTCCATTTATCAAGGGTAAATGATGGTAGGCCATGCCTTAGGGCTACATCCACCAGCCTTTTTTCCATAATACAGGCGCCGTTTGGCAGGGATATGGCGTCGCACAGCTGAATCAGCCTGTCATAATCGTCATAGACAACGGCAGAGAGGTAATGATCCAGAAAATCCTTTTCTTCTTCCGAACAATCATATTTTCCGATAAAGGTATTGATATTCTGTATGGGAAAAGAATGTGTCAGACATATCCTGGCAATTTCAGGCTGGTGGAGTTTTGTCATATAACGGTAACCGTCTATGATGTGCATGATAGCCTTGACGCCTTCCCTGCGCCCTATATCGTGCATAAGCCCCATGGAATAGGCACGTTCACTGTCCATACAGTCTGTATGCTCCGCTATCATCCGGGCATTTACGGCAACAGATTTACTGTGCTGTACCCAGGGGCCCGGCATTAAGCCGGCGCCCAATTCCAGTTCTTTTTCCGCTTCTTTGGGAGTAAGCATGATTCCTCCGTTCTGAATATATGTATTTTATATTCTGTTTATTGCCAGGTATTATCCTATAATTTTACCACACGGGCCTTTTGCTGCCAATACATGGATATAATATGAAGTATCAATGATATATCGTTTGTTGTTTTGAAATAATTTGTTTTTTTTATTTGACAGGGAATTCATAATTTATTAGTATAGCAATAATAACTTTCAGCCGGTTATGCTTATAATCCGGTATTCACCGGTATACAGTACGGTATCACGCAGCCATGAGGAGAATAAAAATGGAGAAAAAAGATATTGTTAAATATTTCTATGAAACAATTGTGTCAGAAAATCTGTTGGAGGAACTTCCTCAATTTATCGCAGAAGACTGTGTCGTGAAAGTCGGGGAACAGATAATACCTGTGGGGATAGATGGCATGAAGCAGCACCTTGTTGATGTAAAGAAAACTTACCCCGATTATACCATGAAAATACTTAAGCAATATGCGGACGGTGATTATGTGATCTCTGAATTCATCATGGAAGGAACACATGAAGGAGAGTGGATTGGAATAAAGCCCACACACAAAAGACTGTCCTTCACCGGCGTTGATATTGACAAGGTGGTGGATGGAAAAATAGCTGAGCATGGCGGCGCAGTCAATACTTTCGATACACTGTATGAGGAAAATTTGATTAAGCCGGTATAAAATTTATACCGGCTGTTTGTGGGTGCTGAAAATATGATGGGTTTTACATTAACTCAACCGTATCAATCGCTAAGGTATCAAGGTGCTTTTGCAGCATATCTTTTGTATTTATGCAGAGAGCGAGCCAAGAGGCCTTTTTTTGTCCGTCACTTTCGCTCATAATATGATTTTCATGATAGAATTTTGAGAAAGCCACAGCAATCTGATATGCATTTTCACAGATGATATTTGGTGATTTTTCATTATAGGCGTTTATAAAGGCATTACCGCTCAGGGCCAGCTTCAGCAAAAGCTCCCGCTCGCTTTGAGAATAAATGCCATATGAGTGAGGGGCGGTTAAATCAAAGCTGTCAATTCTTTTGAGTATGGAGTTGATCCGCGCAATCGTATAAAGGAGATAAACACCTGTTTTGCCTTCTGATGCCATGAATTTGTCGATGTCAAACACGCAGTCCTTCGAATAATGATTGATTAAATCACCGAATTTTATCGCTGCTATACCGATTTTTTCTGCCGTTTCTTTTTTAAAATTCATGTCAATATCATCTGTATTTCTCAGTTTTTCATAAGAACAGTTTACCACGGTATCAAGCAGTTCAGATAGCTGCATGATTCCGCCGTCACGGGTTTTAAAAGGTTTTCCGTCCTTGCCGTTTACCGTTCCGAAACACAGATGAGTCAGTTCTGTTGAAGCAGGAACCAGCTCTGCCTTTTGTGCGGTACGGAACACCTGCGTAAAATGCAGATTCTGCCTGAAGTCAACTACATACCAGATCCTGTCAGGCTTAAAATCCTGCTGCCGCTGAAGGATCGTGGCTATATCTGTTGTAACATAGCCTTCAGAACCATTTGATTTTATGATAATGGCAGGCGGAACAGGAGCCTTATCACTTTCACAGGAAACATCCACAACCTGTGCACCTTCACTGGGAACGAGCAAATTTTTTTCAGATAATATCTGAAGTAGTTGCGGTACATATTTACTGGAATCACTTTCTCCATACCAGTAATCGAATGAAACATGTAACCTGTCGAAGGTTTTCCTGATATCCCTGACCGAAACAGAAACCATTTTGCGCCAGGTGTCCATATATTTGATGCTGCCTTTTTGTAATTCAGCGGTTATTGTTCTTGCTTTCTCAAGGAAAGCTTCATCTGATCTGCTCCTTTTGCTTGCAAGGGGATAGAATTCATTCAGCAAATCAGCGGTAATCGGCGGAATCTTGTCTGCATATTTTTCTTCCATTTCTGCGAGAACAAGACCCATCGGTAAGCCCCAATCGCCGAGGTGAACATCGCCGATAGCTTTTCTTCCTGTGGAAATGATGATTCTTTTCAGCGCTTCGCCGATTATGGCGGAACGCAGATGCCCTACATGGAGAGGTTTGGCTACATTGGGATTGCCATAATCAAGGACTATGGTTTCCGGGGCTTCAGTCTGGGGAATCCCTTTATATTTGTCATGAAATATTTGTTCGGCATAGTGTAATAAAAATCCGTCATTAATCGTAATGTTGATAAAACCAGGCGCCATGACTTCTATTTTGCTAATCATTCCGTCAGGCTTAATGAGCGCTGAAACATCGTCTGCAATGCTTAAAGGTGATTTCCTATATAGTTTTGCACCGGTAAAAGCTCCATTGCACTGGAACTGACACAAATCAGGACGGCCGGAAACAACCACTTTTCCAAGCATTTTATCATAACCACAGTTTAAAAAAGCTGTTTCGAAAATTGCTGTAAGTAAATCTGTCAATAATTTCATCCTTTTTCCTCCAAATAAAAAACACCGTCAGGCTGTGTAAACCTGACAGTGTCTGAAAGGAAAAATTCAAATCACTTTCCACAGGTACACAGCACGTAAGCCTGTACCGTAAAAGATACAAGCTTCATCGGCTGCGTCGATTGGAAAGTGAAATAAATAATTTCATAAATATATCCTCGCTTTTAAATTTTGTTTTATACTATAACAGAAGATAATGCGGAATGCAATTTCTTTTTTAATAAAATAATGAACGGAAATGAACGGAAACGGTATACCTATTAGCAGAACGTTCCAAAGAAACATCCTGCTTCATTAATGGGATAAAGCTAAAAACCACATGGTTGTCTGTGATGGATAACTGTGTCATCAGCTTATCTTTCTTCCGGATTTCCCGGTTTGTCTTATTCTCAAATAGCCCTTCTTACACATCTCAACATAAATTCTCTGTCAAGACCATTTTTCTCAAAAACCGGTTTTAATAATGCAATTTCCGGCCAAAAACTGCAAGTTCCGGCCACCTTCTTGCCATCTGATTATATTACTATTATTTTGATAATATAAGGAAATTCACGACAGAAAGGAGATCATACATGTGGAAGGTGATTGTCTGCGACGGTGATGCTGCGGAACGGGAACAGCTGATTGACCTGGCCCGGCAGTGTTTACAGGGAAAAGAAGCGCAGGTAACAGGCTGTACCGATTGGCCGGAGCTGGATGGCATGGTAAAGCAGGCACTGCCGGATGCTGTCATTGTGGCGCAGGACGGCGTGGAAGGCTTAAACACTATCACCAGCGCAAGGAGCCTGGCCAGAAGAATCCTCTGGTTTTCCGATATGGACTTCCGTGTGCAGGCATACCGGCTGTGTGTCCCGTTCTTTTGCCGGAAGCCGGTATCCCGCCAAAAGATGGAGCAGGCAATTTCCAGGCTTATAAACACAAGCCACAAGACGGGAAAGTCATAAATTTACGATAGGAATCAAAAGGATTGGAAGGGAGGAACAAGATGAGAAACAGGAAACATGCACGCGGCCTTTCGCTGCTTCTGTGCGCTGTCCTGCTGGCAGGACAGTTGGGGACAACCATTTATGCGGAAGGAACGGCATCCGATACGGAGGGCCTGTGCGAACACCATCCGGAGCATACGGCAGAATGCGGCTATGTGGAAGCAGTGGAGGGCCATCCCTGTGAACACGTCCACACGGACGACTGTTATACGGATCAATTGATTTGCGGTTATGAGGAAGAAAACATGGAGTCGGCATCAGACAGTGACGCCGCCCATGAACATACGAAGGAATGCTATGAATTGGATTGCCCCCATGAGCGTGGGGAGCATGATGAGGATTGCGGGTACAAAGAGGCTGTGGAGGGCCGCTCCTGCGGCTTTGTCTGTGACGAATGCGGGAAAGAGCCGGAGGTGGACAGCGGGAACAATCCGCCTGTAGCGGAACGGCAGGAGCCGGAACAGGAAGAAACGGAAGATGCGGCGGTATTCACAATCACGGCCTTTGACGTGCTGAACGAGAGGGTACAGGCCAAAACCGTCCCTGTTGGTACGAAGCTGGCTGATTTGAACCTGCCTGCCACACTGGAAGCTTCCGGCTATACCGTGGATGAAACTGTGGAGGATCATATCACCATTCAGGATGTGACTTGGGAACCCGACAACGCGTGGGATGAAACCATCGATGGCGGCTATGTCTTTATGCCTGTTCTTCCAGCCGGTTATACCTGTGCGGAGGACGTGGAGCTGCCGGAAATCTCCGTGCGGATTGGAATGGTGAACTACGCTATGTTAAGTTCTGCGGACGATTATGATACCGGGGATAAGACGGCTTTTCAGGAAATCCTTAACGCACATCCCACCTTAAAGAATATCAGCGGCGTGGATGAAAGCAAGCCGGAAAGTTGGAAAACGGCGGGATTGGTAGTATGGGACAATAGCAGCCCGAAAAGAATTACCAGGTTGCTTCTAAACAGCAAAAGCCTATCCGGGACGCTGAACGTATCTGCTCTGACAGCTCTAACCGATCTGCGATGCGGTAATAATAAGGATCTGATAGCGTTGACTGGGCTGGATCAGCTGGAGAACCTGACCGATCTATACTGTATCAATACCCCGTTGGAGGTACTGGACGTGTCAAAGAATAAGAAACTAACCTCTTTGTATTGTTCCAATACCGGGTTGAAGGCGTTGGATGTGTCAAAGAATACAGATCTGACCATGCTGGACTGCTCATTAAACCAGCTAGAGGAACTGAAGGTGTCCGGCCTGTCGAATTTGGATACTCTGGACTGCAACACTAACCAGCTGAAGGAATTAAACGTGTCTGGCCTGTCGAGCCTGACCGAGTTGTACTGTAACCATAATCAACTGGAGGCACTGGATGTGGCCAACCTGTCGAACCTGGTCACTCTGTACTGCTTCAATAACCAGCTGAAGACACTTGACGTGTCTGGCTTGTCGAACTTGACCTCATTGGAATGTGAAAATAACCCCTTTGCCTCGTTCAAGACAAAGAACGGCACCCTGAATGTTAACCAGACAAAGGGTGGTACGGTAAAGATGAAGGCATTTGATTTCAGCCGCAGCAGGATAACCCTGACGGCTACTCCTGGCACTGGCTTTTCCTTTAAGGAATGGAAGAACCCACCCGTTGGCGCGAATCCAAATGGAAACACGATTTTCTTTGACCTGACCGGCAGCGTGGATATAACCCCGGTCTTTACGGGGAATGATCCTGATGATTCAGACAAAGACGGTTACCATGATGGCGACGTAGAGGTTATCAACCATATAATTGACGACAACGGCCTTTCTGCCACAAGGAATTCCCCGAAAGAATGGGAAGCGGATGGGCTGGTAACATGGAATGACAGTACCGTAAAAAGAATTACAGGATTATTTATAACCGGAAAAGGCCTGAAGGGAAAGCTGGAGGTAGGCGGGCTGACTAACCTGACTACCCTGGACTGCGCCGAGAACGAGTTGACAGGAAAACTGGACGTGGCTAACCTGACTCAGCTGACACTCCTGGACTGCTCCGGGAATAAGTTGACAGGAAAGCTGGATGTGGCTAACCTGACTCAATTGAAACACCTGGACTGCTATAGGAACGAATTGTCTGAAACTCTGGATGTATCCAACCTGACTCAGCTGGAAGATCTGCGCTGCTCCGTGAATAAGCTGACAGGAAAGCTGGACGTGGGCAACCTGATTCAGCTGATCAACCTGGACTGCTCCAATAATAACCTGTCGGGGGAGCTAGATGTGTCCAACCTGACTCAGCTGGAAATACTGTTCTGCTCCAATAATAACCTGTCCGGGAAGTTGGATGTGGCCAAACTGACTAACCTGACCCAACTATTTTGCCAAAATAACCTATTGTCAGGAGAACTGGATGTAGCCAACCTGACTAAACTGGGTGTCCTGAACTGCACCGGTAACCAGCTGTCTGGGAGCCTGGATGTGAGCAGGCTAAAGGATCTGACCTCCCTGCGCTGTGGCAGAAACAAGCTGACAGGAACGCTGGATGTGACAAACCTGACTAAGCTGGAGCAGTTGTACTGCTCCGATAACCTACTGACGGTACTGAATGCGTCCGGCCTAAAGAACCTGACCACTCTGTCCTGCTACTCAAATCCCGGGATGGAGACACTGTACTGCTCCAATACCCAGTTAGGGAGTCTGGATTTATCCGGCCTGACGAACCTGACCGATTTACGCTGCGGTAACATACCCCTTACGTCTTTTACCGCACCGGACGGGAAAAAGCTGACCATGCAATCTGTCGGCGGAGGCAGAGTCATATTTGGAACCGGGGATCCCAATGACACGGGGAATAAGGGCTACGATATCGACACAAAGCAGGTGACCCTGACTGCCGTTCCGGATAACGGAAAGTTTTTTGACGGATGGGTGGGCCTGGTATCCGGCAGCACGAATCCCATTCTGTTCCCTCTGTCGGCAGACGGTATGGCAACAGCAAATTTCAAAGGTTATGAGACCGGAGGGACACCCGCAGACAATAGTGGCAGCTCTGCCCCTGCTCCAATCCCCACTCCGCAGCCATCGCAGCAGGTACAGACGGATACGCCCGCGCTGTCTGTGATTGAAATACCTGTCACCGTAGAGGACGGCACAGCAGCCGGTACGGCAAGCGACAGCAGCACATCGGAAGCCATTACCCGGATTCTGAACGTGGCAAGACAAAAGGGACGGACAAAATACGGGATTGCAGTACAGTATGACGTGACAACTGCGGAGGCCTACGATGGCTTTTCCATCATTATCAGCCGTGCAACCCTTAACAGGCTGATGAATCCGGACAACAAAGTGAAGTACCTGATTATCAACACCTCCATTGTGGATCTGACCTTTGACCTTGCGGCGCTTCGTGAGATTGCGGAGCAATCCACGGGCGACATTACACTGACGGCCACACGGGTAAAAAAACTGGCCGGCGACATGCGGACGGCTGTGGGAGCCCGCCCGGCCTATCAGCTGACTGTGAGTTATACGGGGCAGGACGGCAGGGCAGCCACTGTCCGGGACTTCGGCAGGGGCAGAGTCACTGTGGGCCTTGCCTATACCCCCGCTGCCGGGGAACAGGACGGGAGTCTGTACCTTGTTTATGGAGACGATAGCAGCGCAGCGACATGGTATTACCAGTCCGGCTATGACAAGGGGAGCGGCAGCGTGATTGGCTCCACCGGGCATTTCAGCGTCTATGGTGTGGGATACAAACCAGCCCCGGCTTTCACCGACACGGTTACCCATTGGGCGAAGGCGGACATTGACTTTGCCGCCAGCCGTGGTATGCTGGATGGAACCAGTGACACCATGTTCAGCCCGGATACTGCCATCACACGGGGCATGTTCGTCATGGCTTTAGGGCGGCTTGCAGGGACAGATCCGGCAGCTTATGCTTCTTCAGAACGGTTTTCTGATGTACCTGCCGATGCCGGTTATGCTCCCTATGCGGTATGGGCGGCATCCTGGGGAATTGTGAACGGAACCGGCACGGATACCTTTTCCCCCGACCGTGCCATAACCCGCGAAGAAATGGCAGTTATCATGCAGCGGTATGCAGAAAAGCTGGGGTACATCCTGCCCGTTTCCCGTGAGGCGGAGATTTTTACGGACGGCAATAAGATTACTGGCAGCATGAAAGACGCGGTACGCGCCATGCAGCAGACAGGCGTGATGGGCAGTAAAGGAAACCGCCTGTTTGCCCCGAAGGATACCGTTACCCGAGCCGAGACAGCTGCCATCCTGCGGCGTTTCGTGGAAATCGTTATTAATCCTGCCGCAGCTGGCAGATAGAGCGGTGCCGGGGGCTGGCTGTATGGCAAAAGCAAGCCCATCACCGGCTTGAAATCGGTCCGGTCAGGACCGGGAAATTTGGAGCATATGGCAGAATATATTAGGAAGCCGCCGTTTTACCGTCTGGTAACGGCGGCTTCCGGGTTTATAAGAAAAGGAGAGCGTCACAGTCCTCACAGGGATTGTGGCGCTTATCTATGTCCTCCAAAGTATTACCATAAATACACCCTGGCTGTTATCTGTTCACATATCCCTGCATAAATCCTGTGTCAGGAAAAGTTTATCTTAAAAGTTCGTTTCCATAGTGCAATTTCAGGCCAAAAACTGCAAGTTCCGGCCACCTTCTTGCTATCTGATTATATAACTATTATTTTGAATATATAAGGAAATTCACGACAGAAAGGAGATCATACATGTGGAAGGTAATTGTCTGCGACGGCAATGCTGCGGAACGGGAACAGCTGATTGGCCTGATCCGGCAGTGTTTGCAGGGAAAAGAAGCACAGGTAACAGGCTGTACCGATTGGCTGCAACTGGACGGCATGGTAAAGCAGGCACTGCCGGACGCTGTCATTGTGGCACAAGACGGCGTGGAAGGCTTGAACACCGTCACCAGCGCAAGGAACCTGGCCAGAAGAATCCTCTGGTTTTCCGATATGGACTTCCGTGTACAGGCATACCGGCTGTGTATCCCGTTCTTTTGCCGGAAGCCCGTATCCCGCCAAAAGATGGAGCAGGCAATGTCCAGACTTATAAACACAAGCCCCAAGACGGGAAAGTCATAAATATGCGATAGGAATCAAAAGGATTGGAAGGGAGAAACAATATGAGGAACAGGAAACATGTGTGCGGCCTTTCGCTGCTTCTGTGTGCTGTCCTGCTGGCAGGACAGCTGGGAACAACCATTTATGCAGAAGGGACGGCATCTGATACGGAGGGCCTGTGCGAACACCATCCGGAGCATACGGCAGAATGCGGCTATGTAGAAGCAATGGAGGGTCATCCCTGTGAACACGTCCACACGGACGACTGTTATACGGATAAGCTGGTGTGTGGTTATGAGGAAGAGAACATGGAACCGGCATCAGATAATAATGCTGCCCATGAACATACACAGGAATGCTATGAATGGAACTGCCCCCATGAGCGTGGGGAGCATGATGAGGATTGCGGGTACAAAGAGGCTGTGGAGGGCCACTCCTGCGGCTTTAACTGTGAAGAGTGCAGCAAGGAATCAAAACAGGTGAGCGGGAACGATTTACCTGAGCAGGAGTTTCCAGAGACAAACATAGAAAAATCAGAAGAAACGACAGTATTTGTCCTTACAGCTTTTGAGGCGCTGGGTGAGAAGACACAATATCAGACTGTTACTGCCGGTACAAAGCTATCTGAACTGGACTTGCCTAATACACTGAGCGCGTCCGGTTACCCTTTGGAGAAGGACAAGGAACACATTTCGGAATCGGTCACCATAACGGATGTAACGTGGGAGTCTGACACCAAATATGACGAAAACGCCGGGCAGGGCAGTTATCTTTTTACGCCTGTTCTTCCAACTGGATATACCTGTGAAAGGGATGTGGAGCTGCCGGAGATCTATGTGAGGATTGGGGCGGCCAATGTCGTATTGGATGTGCAGGATGATGTTTTGGATGTGACCTTTAATAGCAATGGCAGTGGCGGCAATAGCATGGATGACAACGAAATGAAAAAGGCTATAGATGCTGTTCTGACTGGCAAAAAAGCCAATATTACTACCATCAAGCTGACGGGCAATGTAAAGGAGATTACAAGATATAACTGGAAATATCTGTTAGAACAATATTATATAAAGAGCGATTGGGACAATCTGACAACCCTTGACTTGTCTGGCATGACGGATCTTGAAACGATTATGAATAATACACATACCGCTAAGGACAATATGACAAAAATGCAAATGCTGTATCTACCAGATAGCCTGAAGATAATTAGGGAGTATGCTTTTTATGGGTGCAGAAACCTTAAACTGCAATCGTTGCCGGACGGTCTGAAACAAATTGGGGATGAGGCGTTTTATGGCTGTGAGCGACTTGAACTGCAATCGTTACCGAAAGGCCTGACCCAAATTGGGAATTCTGCGTTTTGGGGCTGCAAGAGCCTTGCGCTGCAATCGCTGCCAGAAAACCTAACCCAAATTGAGAATTATGTGTTTAATGGCTGCACAAGCCTAGCCCTGCAGTCATTGCCGAAAGACCTGACCCAAATTGGGGATTCTGCGTTTTACGGCTGCAATAGCCTTGTATTACAATCACTGCCGGTAGACCTGAAGCAAATTGGGGATTATGTGTTTTACGGCTGCAATAGCCTTGTATTACAGTCACTGCCGGTAGACCTGAAGCAAATTGGGGATTATGCGTTTTATGGCTGTGAGCGACTTGAACTGCAATCATTGCCGGTAGACCTGAAGCAAATTGGGGATGAGGCGTTTTATGGCTGTGAGCGACTTGAACTGCAATCGTTACCGAAAGGCCTGACCCAAATTGGGGATGAGGCGTTTTACGGTTGCAAGAACCTTGCGCTGCAGTCGCTGCCGGTAGACCTGACCCAAATTGGGGTTTATGCGTTTTCCGGCTGTACAGGCCTTAGCAGTATTATTATGGAATCCTCGACCGCGCCGGCGATATCTTCTTCCACCTTCAATAATACAAACACTGGCCTGACTTTTTATATCCCCAAAAACGGAAACGGCTATGATTCTGGGAATTGGGAGAATCTGAATACGGTGGAGTATACTCCCATAAGCGCACTTGTCCTTGACCGGAATACGCTGCAGCTGGGACCCGGCCAAAGTGAAACACTGGCTGCCACAGTGATACCGACTGATGCCTCATACAAGGCGGTAAGCTGGAAATCCAGTAATACCGGCGTTGCCATAGTGGACAGTAGTGGTAGGGTGACTGCCGTTTCCATAGGCACGGCCACCATCACCGTGACCTCCCAGTATGGAAAGAAAACGGCCACTTGTGCCGTTACCGTGAATTCACCCATATCCAATAGAGATAATGATCATTCAAGTCCCAGAGGGAGCGATTCCAATATCACAATCACGCCCCTTAAGCCGTCCCAGCCGGACAGCCCGGAACGGACCGTAGCGGAAATTCCTGTCACGGTAAAGGACGGCATGGCCATCGGGACGGCAAGTGACGACAGTACATGGGAAGCCCTTATCAGGGCGCTGCATACAGCCAGACAAAAAGGCAGGGCGAAATATGGAATTACAATGCAGTACAGCGTGACCTCGGCGGCGGTTTATGACAGCTTTTCCATCATCATCAAACGGGCCACCCTCGACCGCCTTGCTGACCCGGACAACGGCATAAAGTACCTGACTCTCCATACGCCTATTGTGGATTTGACCTTTGACCTTGCAGCCCTGCAGGAAATACAGAAGCAGTCCATCGGAGATATTACCCTGACTGCTGCCAGGGAAACCGGCCTTACCGGGGACATGCTGGCTGCTGTCGGCACCCGCCCGGCTTACCGGCTGACCGTAGGCTATACAGGCCAGGGTGGCAAGGCGGCTTTTGTTACCAGTTTTGGTACCGGGCGTGTCACTGTGAGGCTGGCCTATAAGCCTGCAGCAGACGAGCAGACCGGCAGCCTGTTTCTTGTGTACAGCAAGGATGGAAAAAACACGGAATGGCTGTACCAGTCCAGCTATGACCTGGGCAGCGGGAACCTGATAGGATCCACCGGGCATTTCAGTGTCTATGGTGTGGGATACAAGCCTGCCCCTGCCTATGCCGATACTATGAGCCATTGGGCGAAAGAGGACATTAACTTTGTGGCAAGCCGAGGCATGCTGGGCGGAACTGATGAAAACGCTTTTGTCCCGGATGGTATTATGACGCAGGGCATGCTCGTTCTGGCGTTGGGACAGTTGGCCGGTATCGATCCTGCCGCCTATCCTTCCGTCCAGTTTTCCGATGCTGACGCCGCCGCTTACTATGCCCCTTACGTAGAATGGGCATCCTCCAAGGGGATTATTAATGGTACCGGAGAAAAGACCTTTGCGCCGGATGCCGCTGTCACCCGGGAAGAGATAGCGGTCATGATGAAGCGGTATGTGGCTGTTCTGGGATATACCCTTCCGATAGCCCGCGAAGCAGAGATATTTACGGATAACAACAAGATCACCGGCAGCATGAAAAGTGCGGTACAGACTATGCAGCAGGCCGGCGTGATGAACAGTAAGGGAAACCACCTGTTTGCCCCGAAAGATACCGTTACCCGTGCCGAAGCAGTTGCTATCCTGCGGCGCTTTGTAGAAACCGTTATAGACCCTTACGCAGCTGGCGGCCGGAAATAGAACGATGCCGGAAACCGGTTTTGCCATGAAAAGAATAAGCCCGCCCCCGTCTGTTAAATCGATCCGGAAGGGCCAGTAACTCTTGAGCATATGATAGCATATGCCGGGAAGCTGCAGCTTTACCATCAGGTAACGGCTTCCCAGACTAAAAGAAGAGCACCGCAGTCCTTCAGGATTGCGGTGTTTTTCCGTGCCCCTAAAACATTACAATAAATACACCCTGGCTTTTTTTATTCTGATGAAACAGAATGGGACAGCAGGACGAAAGGAAAATCCGGGAATAATTGGATAGCCTTCCGTCAATGCCGATGTAAATTGAGAATTTAGAACTTATGTGTTATCATGAAAAAAAGAATATAGGCCAGGAGAAGATTAAATGAAAAAGTTAATACCAGTATTAATTTGCCTCATATTTATTTTAAGCGGCTGCAATGCAAAGCCTGATACCTCCGCTGCGGTTCAATCAGCAGAGGATCTCCCGGATACAATGCAGACAGCCACCATAGAAGATGCAACATATTATATGATAACCACAGAGGATGAATTGCTTTCCATCGGGAAAACCCATTCCCTGTCGGAAAATTATATATTAGGCTGTGACATTACCCTGACGGGGGAATGGAAGCCGATTGGGAGTAAAAAGGATCCTTTTACCGGCATCTTTGATGGCAATGGGTATAAGATATACAATCTGACAATAACGGAAAAGTCCGGTGATATGGGCTTTTTTGCCGCAAGTGAAGGAGCCGTTATCAGAAATTTAATTTTGGAAAATGCCCATATCAATCATCAGACAAGCTTTTCCATTGTTTGTGACGCGGCAGCTACGGAATTTACGGATTGCCATATTAATCAAAGCAAATAGACAGGAAAGGCAGGCCTTCTGCGAAAAGGAAAATATAATATTACAGCAAAAATTAAGATTCTTTTACGCAGATAACACTGTATTCCCTTCCCTTTTTTTGGTATACTTGTGTCAATAACCAAAAAGGCGGCGGAAAGGGGTGCAGGAAAGTATGAAATATTCGGAAAATGGAATACAGTATCATTTACAGATAAAGAGCGGGGATGTGGGAAGATATGTTATTTTACCGGGAGATCCCAAGCGCAGTGAGAAGATTGCCCGGTATTTTGAGTCACCGCGTCTTGTTGCGGACAGCCGGGAATTCGTAACCTATACCGGCCTGCTTGACGGGGAACGGGTGAGCGTAACTTCAACCGGCATCGGAGGCCCGTCGGCTTCCATTGCCATGGAGGAGCTTGTTAAGGCCGGGGCAGATACCTTCGTCAGGGTAGGAACCTGCGGCGGTATGGATATTGATGTGAAGAGCGGTGACCTGGTTATCGCTACGGGGGCTATAAGAAATGAAGGAACCAGCAGGGAATATGCCCCCATTGAGTTTCCGGCGGTCGCGGATATTGATGTGGTGAATGCCCTGATCGCAGCGGCTAAGGAAAGCGGACATGACTGGCACAAGGGGATCGTACAGTGTAAGGATTCTTTTTATGGACAGCATGAACCGGAAATCATGCCGGTTAGCTATGAACTGGAGAATAAGTGGCAGGCGTGGCTGAGGCTGGGCTGTAAGGCATCAGAAATGGAATCAGCGGCGCTGTTTGTTGTTGCGGATTATCTGAGAGTGCGCTGCGGCTCTGTATTTCTGGTGGTTGCCAATCAGGAGAGGGAAAAGGCCGGGTTAACCAATCCGGTGGAGCATGATACGGACGCCGCTATCCGCACAGGAATAGAAGCGCTTCGTAAACTGATTGCCGATGATAAAAAGAGCGGTTTGAAAAAATAACAGAAAGGTCCGGCGGAAGACATGAGAAATGCAGCCTTCCGACCGGGACGATCGTGGGGAAGGCTTCCTTTCACAGAAAGGAGAGCGCTGCTCCACGATTGTTTTTTACCCGGAGGGAACAGGAAAAGAAAATGACGGATTATACCTATATTATTTTTGATGTGGACGGAACGCTTATAAATTTTGAAAAGTCTGAGCGCAGAGCTTTCAGCAGGACAATGGAGGCATGCGGTATTTTCGATAACGATGAGCTGCATAGAAAGTATACGGATATTTGTGACTCCGTTTGGGAGGAATACGATCTTGATAATACGAAAGATGCTTATATACGGAAAAATTATCACCAATTATACCGGAGCTATGCGGTACGGCGTTTCGCCGAACTGGGAAAAGAACTGAATTTGGAGAAAACACCGGAAGAATTAAGCCGGATTTACACCCGGTATTATAAGGAAGAAAGGATTCCGGAACCGAAAGCGGAAGAGGTATGCAGGCGTCTGTCACAATATTATACGCTGGTTCTCGCTACAAATGGTCTGGAGGAGATCCAGGTACCCAGAGCCGCTATATTCGGAGACTGCATAAGCCGTATTTTTGTTTCAGAAAGTGTGGGTGCGGTAAAGCCTTCCGCAGAATTTTTTGAATGTATCTGTAATACGCTGTCTGTCGCAAGCCCATCGGAGTGTTTGATGGTAGGGGATTCCCTGGTTAACGATATGGAAGGGGCAGCGGCAGCGGGAATGAAGACCTGCTGGTATCATCCGGGTAAGGGTTCCGCCGCCTGCGGAGTGAATCCGGATTATGAGATTACAGCTTTAGAGGAACTGCTGCGTATTTTGCAGTTATGTGATATTAATAAAAAACAGTGAATCCTGCATATGTTATTTATACATTGCGGCACTGTCAGTTTGGATGGAGGAACGGAAATTATGCTTTCAGATAAGAAAACAGAAGGGGAACTGCGAAAAGAAAAATCCATTGCGTTCCTGAAAAAGAAGGAAGTACCTTATATAGAACATCTTCCGATGATTGAAGATTCCGCGTCTGTAAAGATAAAGGCGCCGGAGGTAATAGCCAAACGCATGGTATGCACCTTGCTTACCATACAGTATGCCTTCGATATCATGCAGGGGAACGGCGGAGAGGAAGGAAGAAATTTCTGGTTTGCGATGCTGGAGGATTATGAGGCGCTTGAGGAACTCACGGAAAAAGAGAAGCACATATTTTCCGGCAGCGCATCAGAGGAAGAATTATGTGCCATGACCTGGAAATATGAGGCCTATTGGGTGCTTGCCTGGGCCCTGGGTTTTATAGAAGAACTGGACTATCCGGAAGAGGTCTGTGATTGTGACAGAGCGATTGAAATCGTACGTGACAGACCGGAGCTGTCCCTTCTGCTGCAGGCAGCAAAACCGCGCGGCACACAGGAAATACTGGACGAGGCGGATTTAATTTACCATTTGGACTGGGCCTGTGTGGATGCCAGAATAAAAGGAAACGAAGCACCCGCGTCCCTCAATGCGGATGTTGTGGTGGAGCGGCATATGGCTTTAAACTGGCTGATAGGATACGACGATGACTGGGACAATGTATCCACGGATACCTGACAGAGAAAGCGCCGGCAGAGGCAGAAGGAGGAAGAGATGGCATCAGCAAACAGAAAAGAAGTGTTCCATTCAGATATGGAAACCGTATGGGAAGCGGTAACCAGTCTGGAGGATTATGCATGGAGAAGTGATCTTGACAGGATAGAAATACTGGAACCGGAAAATCCCGGTTCTGCGGGTGCCAAAAGCCCGATACATACAGGCATGAAATTCCGGGAATACACAAAAGACGGATTTGCCACCACGTTTACCATAACGGCTTATGAGCCTATGGAAAGATACGAATTCGACATGGAAAATGAAAATATGCAGGGACACTGGATTGGAACCTTTGAGAAAATAACGGCAGGCGCCAGGGCGGATTTCACTGAAGATGTGAAGGTAAAAAAATTCTGGATGAAGCCGTTTGTGGGAATCTATCTTAGAAACCAGCAAAAACAGTATATGGAAGACCTGAGAAAAAAACTGGAAGGATAGGCCGTTTTTATCTGAGCGGACGAAAGGTATCAGCATGAAAGAAGAATTGAGACAACACGAGAAGAGGCTGGTTATTCATGACCTGCCCGCCGGAGCAATGCCCGCAGTAAAGGATGAAAATATAATTGAAATTTGTGACGATGGTTCTATAAAGTCCTGTATAGGCTGTTTTGGCTGCTGGCTCAAAACGCCGGGGAAGTGCATCCTTAAGGATAAATACAATGAAATGGGCAGGCTGCTGGCAGGCAGCGGGGAAATTATACTGATAAGCCGCTGCTGCTTCGGAGGCCCCGGCCCTTTTGTTAAGAATGTACTGGACAGGAGCATACCTTATATCCTCCCCTATTTTGTTATAAAAAACGGGGAAATGCATCATCGTCAGAGATATCGGAAAACATTGGCATTAAGAGTTGTTTTTTACGGAGAGGATCTTACGGAGCAGGAGAAAGAAACCGCGCGGGAATGGGTGGATGCAATGGCAGATAATCTGTACTGTGAGGTAAAACAGGTGACTTTCTGCGGCAATCCGGAAGAAGCAGGAGGGCTTGTATGAAAATTACATTGATAAACGGAAGCCCGAAACGCAGGGACAGCGCTTCCGGAGTGATTTTATCCCAATTAAAAGGATATATGAAAAGCGATGCTTCTCTTTGTGAACTGCATTTTTTTACCCCGCACCCGCAGCCGGAACAGCTGCAGGAGGCAGCAGACAGTGATGTCCTGATTTTTGCCTTCCCCTTGTACGTGGACGGAATCCCCTCACATATGGTCAGCGCCTTGCTGGATTTGGAGACGGTGATCCGGGAGAAAAAGAAAAAGCGGACAGTTTATGCCATACTTAACTGTGGTTTTTATGAAGGCTGCCAGAATGCCGTGGCCATTAAGATGATGGAAAACTGGTGCTGCCGCAGCGGTTTGGAGTGGGGATACGGAATCGGGGCCGGAGGCGGCGGAATGGTCTCTGCGCTTGCCAATGTGCCTGCGGGCCGCGGGCCGGGTGCATCCCTTGGAAAAGCGCTTTGCCGTCTTGCAGAGGACAGCGCCGCACAAAGAGCCGGAGAAACAGTCTTTGTCCAGATGGATTTTCCCAGATTTGCCTACAAAGCTGCTGCGGAATTCGGCTGGAGGCAGGCCGTGAAGAAGAACGGAATGAAGACAAAAGAGATTCTGAAACAGTGGTGGTAAGCAGGAAGGAGAACCGGAGATGAAGGCTTTTGACAAAGAAGAATTCCTGGAGAAATACTGGAGAGCCGTTCTGGAACAGCAGGCGGATGAGTTGCCTTATTTTTTCAAAGAAGATGCGTGCATCCGATGGCATAATACCCGGGAACAATTTACCGTGAATGAATTTATCCGTGCCAACTGCGAATATCCCGGAGAATGGACGGGAGAAGTGGAACGGCTGGAAAAGGCGGGAGATCTTAATATAATGGCTGTTCACGTCCACACAAAGGATGACTCCCTGTCTTTTCATGTCGTATCCTTTATCCGGATGGACGGGGATAAAATAGGTGCGGTTGATGAATATTGGGGAGATGACGTCCCTGTGCCGGAGTGGAGAAAAGAAAAAGAGATAGGAATTCGTTTCCCGGAATCGAGTGAAGAATGACTGAACAGCAGGACAGAAAGGAAAACAACTATGGAAAATAACAAAAATGCATTCGTTGATAAGTGGTCTTCGGTATATTTCTTTATCCCCTTGTTTGAAAAACCGATAGTTATGCCCACTGCGGAAGAATTCTGCAGCAAGCTTTCCGAAAAATTCGGAAGAGTGACCGAACTGTCGGAGGAACAGAAAATGCCGGAAGACCCTGCAGGACTGAAGTCCTTTGTGCTGTGGGATCATCAGGTTCACTACAGTAAGGAGAATCAGGATCTGCCCTCCCAGCTGATGATTTACGGAGCGGACGAGTTCGACAGCAAACAATTTGATGAATATGTAAAAGCCCAGTTCTGGGCCTGCCCGGACAAGGATGGATTTCTGGAAAAATGCCGCTATTCCATAATGGCAAGCAATATGCTGGCAGCCGGTCTGCCTGCCATGGAGCAATACGGCATTCTGGCTTCTTATGCTGATGCTATACTGGAGCTTTTTCCTGAATGTATCGGAATTTACTGGCCTCACAGTCAGAATCTGGTGCCGAGGGAAACCTATTTGAAGCCTTCCTGGAACCGGGAGGAGCTTCATTTTCTTGACGGCGGCCTCAATATCCGTTTCTTTACCATAAGCGGCACGGACGAGCTTCTTTTTGATACTCTTGGACTCACTCCCATAGGGCTTCCTGATCTACAATTCCACTGCCGGAACCTGGAACCCAATGAGGTTGTGATTTTTCTCAGGAACCTGGCGGCTTATCTTTTTGAATACGGTGATATTATTGAAGACGGCAATACGGTAGAAGGGATTCATCATGAAAAATGGGTGTGCCGGAGGGAGGATGCCATGGCGGCTCCCATGCGTGTGGTGTTGGATGTGAATCCTGGAGAATATGCCGCAGGGAACAGGTAAAAGGAGAGGCCGATGAAGAAAACCATTAAGGAAGACTGGAAATTTGAAATTAAGGTTATCAGGGACGGGGGCTGCAGAATGGGATTTGAAGAAGGAGATATCTTTTCCTGTATGTATGAATGTCCCTCCGGTTTTTGCCCGAAAACAATGTCCGTTCTTCACAGTCTGTGTGAGGCAGCCCGCAGCGGCGGTGATTATCGGTTGTTAGGCGGCAGTGCCAGAGACACGATAGACTTTACCTGTGCGGACGGTGTTATTAAATTCCGTCTGCATGCCATTCATTTGGATGACTGAACATATCAGTTGCGGAGGATAGGAAACATGGATATTAAAATGATAGTGACGGATCTGGATGGCACTTTCCTGAGGACAGATAAAAGTGTATCGGCATATTCTCAGCAAATCATTCAGCAATGCAGAGAAAAAGGCATTGTTTTTGTAATAGCAACAGCGCGCCCGGTGAGGGCTGTGAAGAGTTTTCTGCCATTTTTCTCCTGTGATGCCGCTATCTATCATAATGGCGCTGTGGTAAGGCTGGGAGAAAAAATGCTTGACGGATATGGAATTCCCAATCCGGAAAAATGTATTTTTCCTCTTCTGGAGGCCTTCCCCGATCTTCATGTGTCCGCAGAAATACAGGATTGTCTGTATGCCAATTTTAATCCCGGGAACATATGGAAGGATATCCCATATACATTTACGGATTTTACAGATCTGCCGGAAGCGCCCGCCGATAAAATTCTTCTGGAAGCCACATCATTGGAAGAAATAGAGAAATTCAAGCCGTTTCTTACGCCCGATCTTTATATACAGCTTTCCGAAAACGCAGTTGCTATGGTAATGAATAAGCAGGCCTGTAAAATGAACGGCGTGAAGACGCTTGCCGCCCATTATCACATCAGCACGGAAGAGATCGCAGCCTTTGGGGATGATTATAATGATATCCGGATGCTGCGGGAATGCGGAAGGGGTATTGCGGTTGAAAATGCCATCTCAGAGGTAAAAGAAGCCGCGGATGAAATCTGCGCAGACAATGATCGGGATGGTGTGGCCGGATGGCTGGAAAGAAATATCCTGCTGTGATCGCCGGGGAGCAATGCAGGAAATTAGGAATGAGAGAAGGAGAATTAACGAATGTCGGCTTATAAAGTAATTGACCTGAAGAACTGGAAGAGAGCCATTCACTGCGAGGTATTCAGAAAAAGTATGCAGCCCCAGTATGGAGTCAGCTTCGAACTGGATATAACCAATTTCCTGAAAATAATCAGAGAAAAGGGCTATTCCTTCACTTTTTCCTTCGTATATATTGTTTCCAAATGTGCGAATGAATGCGAAGAATTCCGATACCGTTTCCAGGATGGAGAAGTGGTTTTGTTTGAACGGATTGACACTTCCTTTACTTATATGGACGAGGGGGAAGAGCTGTTTAAAGTGGTTAATGTACCCATGAAGGATTCTCTGGAAGAATATGTGAAGGCGGCTGAAGAGACAGTCAGCGCACAGAAGGAATATTTTACAGGGCCCATGGGAAATGATCTTTTTCAGTTCTCCGGTATGCCCTGGATTTCTTTTACCCATGTTTCCCATACTTATTCCGGGAACAACGAAGCGGCTACCCCGCTGTTTGACTGGGGGAAATATTTCGAACGGGATGGAAAAATGATCCTGCCTTTTTCCGTACAGGTACATCATTCCTTTGTGGACGGCATTCATATAGCCAGATTTGCGGACCTGCTTCAGGCCTGCCTGAATGAAATGGAGTAAAAAGATGGGAAATATTCTGGTATTAGGAGCCAGCGGTTTTGTCGGGGCTGCGATAAAAAAACGATTGGAACAGGAAAATACAGTATATGGAACCTATTTTCATAGCAGAGCTGCCTATGAAACAGAAGCCAGGATGGTATTTTTGGATGTCAGAGATCCGCTGGCTCCGGCGATTCTTTTACAAAAGACTGAGCCGGAATGGATTATATCAAGCCTTCGGGGAGAGTTTGCCGATCAGCTTGCTTTTCACAGACAGCTGGCAAAGGAAATGAAGAAGCTTCCGAACAGCCGGTTATGTTATATTTCCACCGCCAATGTATTCGATAAGGATGGGGAAAGACCCCATTATGAAGAGGATGCGCCGGAGGCAGAAAGTGAATACGGAAGGTTTAAGGCGGAATGTGAGTCTATGCTTATGCAGGAATTGGGAGAGCGCTGCATGATCCTGCGCCTGCCTATGGTATGGGGCAGAGACTGCCCGAGAATCCGCAGCCTGTATGCCGGCGCCGCAGGCGAAGGACAGGTACAGGTCTGGACAAAGCTGTATATCAATATTGCCACGGATGAGCAGATAGCGGGGTATGTATCCCATATTGTGAATACCGGGGCGGCGGGAATTTTTCATGTGGGAACGGATGACTGTATCATACATCATGAACTGGTGCGCAGGATTGGGGAAAGGCTGCACCTGCAGAATATCAGCGCTGCCATGGAGGATGAGGAAAAAGAGGAATATATGGTTCTTTTTTCCCACAGGGAAGATATTCCGGATGAACTGAAGCTTACGGTGGAGCAGGTGATCGAAAGCATCTGCTGAGGAAATCAATGGGAGAAAAGATGAAAAAAGCCGGAAAAGTAATGGGAATCATAATAATGAGTTTGCTCCCGGGAATCATTGCTTTTCATTTCCTTCTTTCATTTATCATTGCTCCGGCAGTGAATGACCATATAGCAAAGAAGCTGTATGAGGAAATGGTACAGGTTCCTTTGCCGGAAGGCGCTGTTGTGTGCGACAGCCGTTTCCTGGCAGGGAATCTGGTTGGAAACGGGAATAAAATGCAGTACTTTGCGGCGCTCCTTCTCCGGAGTGAATGGACGATGGAAGAACTGGAGGATTACTATTTGCCGTATCGGGAGGATAAATGGCATTTTATTGTGGAACGCCAGGAAGGTACCGGGATAGGGCCGCTGGAAGGCCGGGAGGAATTTTCCATTCCGCAGGAGAAAAAGAAAGATGAAAAATACTATATTGTGTATTCCTGGGGCAGCAGCGGTTTCCCTTTTCAGGATTGGGATCTGCGGGCTCATTAGAACGGATATCGGAGGGAAAAATGAATGACAGAGCGGTGATCAGGGGATTGATCAGACAGGGGGCGCAGATTAATATCATTGGAGACAGCCTGGCTGCAGGCGCGGGCAGTTCTGACAGCTATAGCACGGAGGAAGTGATACTGCATGACGGGGAGGATGTTTTTGTAAGGCGTGCTGCGCCAAACAGCTGGTGGAGCCGTTTTCAAAACTATATTGATGATAAATACCCGGGCTGTACGGTGGTGAATAACGGATGCGGAGGCGCTTTTTCCTTTCAGCTGAAGAATCATTTACCCTCTGTTTTTCAGGAAGATAAGGATGATATCATATTTTTATTTCTGGGGGCGAACGATCGTAAAAGGGTAAATGGAATGGATGAGCTGCGCAGCAACCTTATCTGGATGATACGTTATTTTAAAGGGAAAAATAAGCCGGTTGCAGTGTTTACCCCCAATCCATCTACCGCAGAGAATGAATCCTATAAAAACAGGCTTTATCATTTGGAGGACGTTGCCAATACTATTATTGATGTGGCAGAGGCGGAAGATATCCTTATAGTGGATAACTATAATTATATTATGGATTATCTTTTCTTCACGGGGAAAAAGATTGATGATATTATATTTGGGAAGGGCTGCAGAAATGACGGCCTTCACCCATCAGACAAGGTGCAGGAGATGATTTATTATAACCTGATGCGTGTTTTGGGTTTTTCGATAAAGACAGACGGGGCTGTGTGGAAGTGAAAGAACTGGTCAATCAGTATTTTCCAGCTGTTCAGTAGTAGGAAGAATGACAAAAGCGGACAGCTGAGATAAAAGGAGAGATATATATGAAAAAAGGAACAAAAATACTTTTCTGGGTATTATCTGCATGCAGTGTGCTGGGTATTATAGCGAGTGTGCTTGGCTGGCGGAAGAAGGCCTCTGCAATATCCATAATCGGCGGGGCGGATGGTCCCACGAGTATATTTATTGCGGGTAAAATTAACTATACGCCGGTATATTTGCTTACAGCACTTCTTATTCTTGCAGCTGCGGCGACGGCTCTGGTAATCAGAAAACAGCATAGGAATAAAACAGACAGGCCGCAGAAGTAAGCGGCCTGTCAATTTTATTCTATATTAACAATGCGTGTATACTGTCTGAGCGGATAAACTCCGTCATGAGCTTCCCCGCAGAAATCTTCCGACATGTTTCCCGCGCCGGTAATCCGCACTGCACCGGCTCTGGCCAGCAGTTCTGTCAGTTCCTCCCGTTTCCCGGCAGGACAAATAAGTCCGGCAGTCTGAAGATACCCCTTTTTCCTCCGCAGGGTGGATATGATATTTTCCTTTGGCAGTCTTTTTACATAGCAGTTGCCGAACATATAAGAGAGCTCAAGCTCACTGTCCCGGCAGGCGGTCAGGCTGCAGCCATCTGCACGGAAATCTGCTGTATCGGCTTCCTGTGTACCCCGCAGGATTTTTTCCAGGGTATCCGTGTATTTCAGGAGCGTAATTTCGGCGGCGCCTCCCAGGCTGGGAGAGGGATATTGTGAGACAGCGGTTTCCAGATAAGGCAGGAAATCTTCACAGAAATGATGCAGCTCGTCAAGGCTGTGGGTATCCAGAAAAATAGTCTGACAGGAGCTGCATAAAAGCTGTTTGGTGGATGCGATATGTTCCGCCAGGGCTTTCAATTCCCGTTCCTTATCCTGGTAACCGGAAATATACGCGAACCCAAGCTTGTGTCCCCATTCGATCAGCTTCGCCCCGGCAGGTGCAAACTGCCTTACTGCGGAAACGGCGGCGTCTCCGCCCCATACCACAATTCCGTCTGCCATATCGGCCATCCTTTTCATGGCAGGCAAATCGTCGGAAGGAGTATCGAAAACATAGATGAAGTCACTGAGGGCAGGCTCGATTTCGATAAGGGTTGTAATGATCATGAGGGAAAGGCCGTCATCGGCCTGAGGCAGCTTCACTATGTTTATGTTTCCTGTCAGCAGCCCTTCCGCAAGGCTGAAGGCCGGCAGACCGTCAACGTTCCCTGCGGCTATGTGCAGAAGGGTTCCTAAGGGCATGGCGCGGACACAGATACTTTTCTGATCATGGGGAGGCTTTGTCCTGAACGGGACAAAAAAATCCTCACCCAGCTCCATATGGAGTTTATATTCTATGTTTTCCCGGCTCAGGATGACGGCGGCAAGGGATTTGTACCGTTCAGCGCCGTCCATGGCAAGCCCTGCGATTTTTTCATCAAATACACCGTCCGCAATCTTTTTGCCAAGAGCATCAATTGCGGTAATGACCGTATCTGCAGACAGCGTTTTCTCTGCAAGAGTATGATTGATTTCTTCTTCCATACCGGACAGGATGCGTCCCTGTTCGCTGGAATCATAAAGCTTTCCTTTAGCCAGTATCATAATTTTATCTCCGAAATAAGTTCTGCCGCTCCGGCAGCACAGGTTTTGATATCCTTCAGTCCGACACGTCCGATGACCTCCAGATAAGGGGAATGGATTCCGCAGCCGCATTCGCATCCGTCATGCAGAACACCCAAATCATCCGTCATAACGCTGAGTATGGGAGTGGCTTTTATCATGGGCGTTATCAGGTTAATCAGCCCGGTTTTTCCGTTTCCAAGGGGTTGGAGGGTATTTACGTCCCTTATGATGACGCGGCTGTAGGCGGGTACATGGAAATGATGGTTTTTACAGTCACAATAAAGAATGGGATGCTCCGCCGCACCGAAAAATTCCACGATATCTTCATCCCCGATTCCCAGTACTCTGTATGCCAGTTCATAAAAGGTTTTTTTATCAACCTGCTGGGTATAAAACTGCTTCCAGCCGCCTCCCAGCATAATTTTGGAACCTTTTTTCAGTTTCAGACGTATCCCCCGTTCATCCATCATCTGCAGGACAAAATAAGTATAGGAAGGAAAGCCCATAAATCGTAAGGGAAAACGGGAACTGCTGTGCTTTTGAATGGCCCGGATCATAGCCTCTAAATCAGGGGTATAAGCTCCATTCTGATATTTCAGGGCGAAGGAACGGCTTATTGCCGGGGCGAACAGAGTCGCCCCGAATGCTGTTTTAGTAACAGCTGTCCGGTTGCCTTTATGGGGCTTATAGCCGAAAACCACGTAATGGCAGGGGACAGGTGAAAAGAGATGGCGGAGCCCGCCTATTTTCAGCACCATTTTTAAGGCACAGAATAAACCGCCTGTATCGTAGCCGATTTCACTGAATACCCCCTTCGTGCCGGAAGAGGTCGCACGTATGAGCATTTTCCGGGGGGAAACGGAAAACAGCTTATGATGTTTGAAAAGCAGGGTCGGTAAAAAGGGTATTTTTGCGATATCCTCATAACTGCAGAGTGATTCCGGCTTTACACCATAGTAATCCAGAATGGAACGGTACTCTTTGCAGTTATCATATTGAAACCGGCAGTTTTCCTTCACTGCCCGGAAAAAAACAGCATTGGTACTTTCCGTGTCAAAAGGATCCTTTGCACGAAAAAGCGTTGTACGGAATTTTATGGAGAACACCTCCTTTGATTATCGTTTTTTGAAAATATTTATGATATATTTTAACATACAGTCTGCCGATAATCTACCTTGTATCCGGCAGACTGTGTGTTTTTCAGGCTATTGCACAGGGCTTTCCATGGAATGAGACTGCTTTCAGGGCTGTTTTCAGCCGCAATTACTTGTTTTCAGGAGTAATTCAGTTTATACTTATTCCAATTCCAAAAATTTTAACAATATAGAAATGACAGGAGGAGAGCAGTATGAAAATCAGGATTGCAGCAGCTGAGGATATTCCGGAGATTGAAGAACTTTACAGGCAGCTTTTTGCCGCGATGGCGGAAATCCAGCCGGAATTTATCCGTCCGGCTTCTCAGGACGAATCATTTATACGAATGAATATGGAAAGCGAAGAAGCAGATATCCTTACCGCCTGGGAGGAAGAGAAAATGGTTGGCTTTCTTATGGTCCAGCAAAAGTCTGCGCCGCCTTATGAGTGCTTCATTCCGCATCGTTTTGCCTGTATCATGGATTTGGCAGTTGATGAAAAGCACCGTGGAAAAGGCATCGGGACCAGTTTGCTCAAGGAGGCGGAAGCCTGGGCCGTAAAAAGAGGACTGGAATACATAGAGCTCGGAGTCCTGGCAGGCAATTTTTCTGCGGAAGGACTATATGAAAAAATGGGATACAGGGATACGCAGAAAACGATGCGGCATATGCTGTAGATGTTTTAAAGGAAAGGCAGGGGAGCAGCAGATTGCAGCGGCGGAACCTTTCGTGTAAGATAATAGTGTGATAATAAGCGGAATTAGGAAAGGGGCAGAATATGAATTGTACGATCCGTTCTTTGTATCTTTGTGTAAAGGATATGGACAGAGCCATCCGGTTTTATGAATCCTTCCTGGAGCAGCCCGTGACCGGCAGGGATGAGCTTTACAGTGTATTTGATGTGAATGGATTCCGGCTGGGGCTCTTCGCTTATGAAAAAGCTGGGGAAGCTCATACCTACGGGAGTAACTGCCTGCCCAGCCTGGAAGTGGACTGCCTGGATATTCTGAAGAGTAAGCTGGAGGGTCTGCCGGTAATTTTTGAATGCAAAAGAATAGGAAATAATTGGGTTTCTGAATTTGAGGACAGCGAAGGAAACCATATAGAGCTGACGGCGCCGGTGAAAGAGGGGGATAAATTATGATTACCGATAAAAGAATTGATGGAGGTAAAGGGTTTGACTGGGGGAAAACCTCCGGTGACTATGCAAAATACAGGGATATTTATCCGCCGGAATTTTACAGGAGAATTCTTGATGCAGGCCTTTGCATCAAAGGGCAGCAGGTTCTGGATCTGGGTACGGGTACAGGCGTGCTCCCCCGATACCTCTATCCTTATGGCGCAGAATTTACCGGAATGGACATCTCTGAAAACCAGATTAAGACGGCAGAAAAACTTTCGGAGGAGGCCGGTATGGATATCCGTTTCCTGAGCGGGCCTGCGGAACAGTTGGATTTCCCTGATGGAAGCTTTGATGTGGTAACGGCATGCCAGTGCTATTTCTATTTTAAGCATGAACAGCTTGCCCCGGTGCTTGCCCGGGTATTGAAGCCTTCCGGACGTTTTGCCATTCTGTATATGGCCTGGCTGCCGGAGGAGGATCCCATTGCCGGAGCCAGCGAAGAACTGGTGCTTAAGTATAATCCTTCCTGGACCGGGAAGGGAGAAACCAGACATTATATTGCTGTGCCTGAAGCCTATGGAAAATATTTTACGGTGGAAAGCAATGAAATCTACGATCTGCAGATACCCTTCACAAGAGAAAGCTGGGATGGACGTATCCGGGCCTGCCGGGGAATCGGAGCATCGCTTTCTGAGAAAGAGGTAGAAGCATTTACCAAAGAACACCGCCGTCTGCTGGAAACAATTGCGCCGGAGGAATTTACGATCCGGCATTATGCGGGGATGGCGGTATTGCGGAAAAAATAGTATGCTTTGTCCAAAACCAGAGGAGACAGAAAGTAAGCAGACAGTCCAATGGCAGGAGGGAAAAAAGGAAATGACAAGAAAAGAAATCATGCGTATCGCACTGGAACAATCCGCGATAGATGCCAACTGCCGCCCGGAGGATTTCACCAGCGGACAGAACAGGACAGTGATATCCAAAGCAAATGAAAAAGCAAGGAAATATCTGGAGCTTCCGTCTTACTGCATGCTGATATCCTATGGAAGCAATATTGTGGCTTCTGTAGATCCGTCTGTTTCAGACGAAGTGGAAAAATATCTGGGCAGGTTTCAGATTGGTCATTGTTTCGGGACGCCTAACCTGTATCTTCTCAACGATCTGTTTGCCAGAGATGATCGGCAGATCTGTTTTATGGCAGAATATTTTCTGCCGGACAGCGAGCGTCTGCGGGCCATGCCCTGTGATTACGAAATCAGGATTCTTTTTCCTGAAGATTTAGAGTCACTTTATTTTCCTCAGTGGAGCAATGCGTTAAGCAGCCAGCGCAGGGAACTGGATGTTCTTGCCGCAGGGGCCTGGCATGAAGGAAAGCTGGTGGGATTGGCGGGGTGTTCCGCGGATTGTGATACCATGTGGCAGATAGGAGTTGATGTTCTGCCGGAATACAGAAGGCAGGGGATTGCGGCGGCTTTGACAAGCCGGCTTGCACTGGAAATTCTGGAAAGAGGGAAGGTACCCTTTTATTGCGCTGCCTGGGCCAACCTGAAATCTGTCCGTAACGCGATACGCTGCGGCTTCGAGCCTGCATGGGTGGAAATAGATGCCAGACCTGGCACTTTTATAAAGGAAATAAAAGGAGAGGCCCTGTGAGAGGTCTCTCCTTTTTTGTCGCGTACAGCGAACGAAACGTCCGCGCATATATATTTGAATTCCTGCTGTAAAATATTATACCGTCTGATCTTTAATACCATCTGACCATAGGAAGTTCATTATTTATCCCTTTTGTCATAAGGATCTGATGCAGGTCGATAATCCCATTATAGAAGGTTGCCGCGCAGGCGGCCAGATACAGGTGCCACATGCGTACAAATTTTTCATCAAACATGCTTCTGACCGTATCCAGATGCTCCAGATAATTCTTTCTCCAGCATAGAAGAGTACGGTTATAATGGAGTCTCAGGTTTTCCACATCCATTGTGTGGAATTGTTCTTCCGCCATGCCGGAAATCATTTCACGCAGGCTGGGAACCACTCCTCCGGGGAAAATATATTTTTTAATCCAGGGATCTCCCGGATATTCCTTCAGCGCACTGATAAAATGAAGCAGAAACAATCCACCGGGTTTCATGATCTGGCTGACGCAATGAAGGAAAATCTGATAATTCTCCCGGCCTACATGCTCCACCATACCTACGCTTACCACTCTGTCGAAGGTCAGATGTGATTTGGGAAGATCACGGTAATCCATCAGCTCCACAGTCAGATAATCCTCCAGCCCCTCTTTTTTAATCCGGGTCTGGCATTCCCTGTACTGCTCCTGGCTTAAGGTGATTCCGGTTCCCTTTATTTTGTATTTTTTAGCGGCCTCAATCAGCAGGAAACCCCAGCCGCAGCCAATATCCAGCAGGGTCATACCTTCTTTCAGACAGAGCTTCTGCAGAATGTAATCCACCTTATTGACCTGCGCCTGATACAGGGTATCATCTTCGTGAAGAAAATAGCCGCAGGAATAGCTCAGTGTCTCATCCAGCCATAATTTGTAGAAATCGTTTCCGATATCATAATGGCTGCTTACCTCCTTTTGCTGGTTTTTCTTTGCGGTAGAAGTGTGTATCAGCTTTTTCAAGGCATTATGATCTGCTGAAAACTTTCCCATCTGTCCCAGAAAATGATCCAATGCATTGTACAAATCGCCTTCGACTTCCAGATCATGATTCATATATGCTTCTCCCAGTGCAAGAGAAGTACTTGTCGCTAAATCGGAAAGAGAAATCTCTTTATTGAATTGAACGGTAAAAGTGGGATCCCCTTCCCCGATGAGATATTCCTTTCCGTCCATTTTAACCAGAAAGGGATATTCATCAAATTTTCTTAAAAACTGCAGCATTACATGTTCTTCCAGCATAGTAATATCCTCCTTGTCTACATCTATAATACACCAAAAACAGAGAATGGATCATTTTTTTTGCGATTTTTTTAAGTATTCCCATGATTTTGCATATATAACGCTTATTATTGGATCGGGCGAAAAGAAAGAGATATCGTAAGCAGACCGTTTTGGAAAAAGGAAGACGGTCGGAAAGAAAACGAGACAAATGTAGAAAAACATTTGACAATCTATATGATTTGTTATACTCTTTAATTAGACAAATGACTAATTTGAAACGGGGGATTATTTAATATGAAGAAACTGCCTGATGCGGAACTGGAATTAATGATGATTATCTGGGATGCCGAAGGGCCGGTTACCAGAATGGAGATTGAGGAAAGGATGGATGAAGGCAGGGAAGTGCTGCCAAGTACGATTCTGTCCCTTCTTTCCCGGCTGGAGGAAAGAGGCTTCGTAGAAAGGGAGAAGAGAGGCAAAATCAATTATTACAGCGCCCGTGTGGAAAAGGAACCTTATTTAAAAGAAACCGGACGGCATATTTTAAAGCGTATGTTCGGAGGCTCCATATCCAACTTCGCCACAGCCCTGTATGACGGAGAAGAACTGAGTGATGAAGATATCGCCTGCCTTCAGGATTTTATAGACAGTAAAACAGGGAAGCATACACCCTCCGGAGGAAAAAAGAGATGACAGGATTCCTGCCTGGTATTTTGAAAATAACCTTGTTTGCCGATCTTTTAATAGGATTGGTATGGCTTCTTTCCATATTTTTAGGGAGCGGGTCAGGATATCGGTGGAGAAAGCTTGTCTGGCTGATTCTGGCGCTCAGGCTGCTGATCCCTGTAAGTGTTTCTTTTGCGGACATTTCGGAGCGGCTACCTTTGCTGCGGGTGAGTCTCCCTGCCGCTGAGGAAAAGCAGGGTGATTTGCAAAGCCCGGAAGAAGAAATAGAGGCAGGCCCAGCTGCAGGTACAGGAACCGTTCCAAAGGCTTTATCACCAGCTGCCGGAAATGAAAATGCGGCGGATTCTGCGGCGGAGAACGCCCGACAGGCAGAAAGCATCCAAAGCTCAGAAGGCGTCCGGCGGACGGAAGATATCCGACAGATGGAAGAACTCCCGCAGAAAGAAGACACCATGACTCATGGCCGGCTGCCTTCGGGACTATTTCTGGCGTGCATTTGGCTGGCGGGTTTGCTGATTACCGCAAGATTCCATATTTCCCAATATCTGCATACCAGAAAATGTATTTTGGAAGCCGCCCGTCCATGCAGGGATAAAAGGACGGATTTGCTCGCGCAAAGGCTTTTTCAGGATTATGGCATAAAAAAGGCAATTCCGATATTAGTGAGCGACGATGTTTTTACCCCGATGGTAACCGGATATAGGAGCCCGGTGCTGCTGATTGACAGGAATTCCTGTAATGCGCCGGAGCTGGAGGCAATGCTGCGCCATGAACTGTGCCATTACAAATACGGTGATTTGTGGTACAAGCTTCTTATGGTAGCAGTCTGCGACATTTACTGGTTTAATCCGGTTCTCCGGATCATGAAACGAATGGCTTTCTTTGATGTGGAATGTGTTTGTGACAGCCGTGCCGCCGGAAATATGGATCCGGAAGAAAAGAAACGCTATGGAAGCATGCTTATAAAACTGGCTCAGGGAAACGGTACTTCATATACAGCCGGGTTCTCATCAGGGAAAAAGACAATGAAGGAGCGGCTGAATAATCTTTTTACGGATAAAAAGAAAAAGACCGGGTACTTTGCGGCCTTCGTGCTTTTGGCAGCGGTTTTGTTCCTGTCTATGACGGTGGTATTTGCGGGAGAAGACAGCGGGAATCAAAGGGAAGACGGCACAGCTCTGGCGGAAAGTGATTCCGGAAACGAGCAGAAGACGGAAACGGCTCAGCCTGTAAAAGTCTTCCGCGTAGATTCGGTGGAGGAACTTTATCTGGACGAACCCTTTCAGTTGGAACGTTATCATATGACAAACCGTGTAACTGTGGATAATCATTTTTTTATTGATGATGACAAGGTGCTGTGGGGATATGGCCGCAACAGCTATGGCCAGCTGGGAATAGGAAGAGTGGATGACCTGGAGGTTCTCTATCAGGAACCGATAAAGATAGCGGAAAACGTAGTTTCCGTGGATGAATCCACGAACGGCTATTTCACCATATATCTGACGGAAGACGGAAAACTGTACGGCATGGGTATGAATATGATGGGGGTATTAGGAAAAGAGCCGGGAACGGAATCTTTGTTTGATGATTTCGGAGAAAATTCACAGGTACTGGAACCCATGCTTCTTATGGAACAGGTGGCCTTTGCACGGGCCGGTATGTATTCTGTCGTAGCGCTGAAGGAGGACGGCAGTGTCTGGTGGTGGGGAGAATATAAGGCTCTTTCCGCGACCTCCTATTCGGATGGCTATTGGTATAAAGAGGAATGGCCGGAAAATCCCCGCAAAATGATGTATACCAGGCCGCATCTCATGTTGGAGGACTGCGTTTATGCAACTACCGGAAACTGGACCGGAGCCGCCATAACAAAGGATGGAGAATTGTATACATGGGGCCTTAATATATGGGGGCAGTGCGGGACAGAGGTGACAGGAGATGATTATGTACGGACTCCGGAAAAGGTACTGGACAATGTGAAAATGGTATGGCCGGAACGGATGATGTTTCAGGACAGCCGGACGGAGATGCCGGAATTCATGACCTATAATACCAGCTATAATGATAATCTGTTTGTACAGCTGAAGGACGGAACCCTGCTGGCCTGCGGCCTGGAGCTTGGTGATAAAGCCAGAACCATTCAGCTGGAAGGAGACATGCTGCAGCCTGCCACAAGAGAATATTCGGACAGTTTCGTTCCTATAGATATCTTCGAGCTTTCCGATGAGGACATATGGGCTCTGCTGGAACAGTGTGAGACCGGCAGTACGGCGGAGGAAGCGGAAAAAATTCTGGAGGATAATCAGATTGCCTTTCTGGAATGCTTTGAAGAAGGAGGAACGTATCCTCTTTATCTGGAAATCGAAGAAGGAAGATTTTACCTTTATTTAGATGAAGAAGGGAAAGTCAAATATTTTTCTGACAAAAGAGAAGAATAAAATGAAAAAAATCCTCATCCTACATGACGGTATAGGATGGGGATTTTAGCATACACTCTGTATATCTGAATTATGCCATCTGGTTTACAGCTTTGGAAAGACGGGACACTTTTCTGGATGCTGTATTTTTGTGATATACACCTTTGGTTGTTGCCTTATCAATAGTAGATGTGGCAGCGAGAAGAGCAGACTGTGCTGCGCTCTTATCACCAGCTTCAATAGCTGTGTATACCTTCTTGATAGAAGTTTTCACACCAGACTTGATAGCTTTGTTTCTGTCAGCTTTGGTTCTGTTAACCAGAATTCTCTTCTTAGCAGATTTGATGTTAGCCAAGATTTTCACCTCCATTTTCAAGTGAATTTTTCTTATTCCTTATGAAAATGTTTCATTAAACCCGGACACGGTCGTTCTAATGGAAACATACGAATATATTCTATCGGACGACCAGTTATATGTCAATACATAATTTATTTATTTTTGCAAAAAATAGGCATATCACATTTTGCGCAGCTCAAATCCCGAAGAATGTCAGCGGGCAAGAATGAGACGGACGCATAATGTAAAGTAAAGTGTAGAGCGGGAGAGTACAGATGAGTTGTTTTCAGGTTAGAACAGACCTGGCATTGGAAGCCAGAGAAAGCATTACGGATGCAGACGGAGAATTACGGGGGGTCCGGGTGGAAGAATTTCATAACCCCAAAAGTGAGGTTCAGATTACCCGTGTCATCATTGACACCAAAAATGGAGCAAAGGCCATGGGAAAACCGATGGGCACCTATGTCACGCTGGAAGCGCCGGCGCTGATAGAACCGGACGAGGACTATCACAGGGAGGTTTCTGAGGAACTGGCCAAACAGCTGAGAAATTTAATCCCTGATATTGAGAAGGAACAGTCCATTCTTGTCGTGGGACTTGGCAACAGGGATGTCACGGCAGATGCCCTGGGGCCGGAAGTGGTGGATAATCTGTTCATCAACAGGCATGTGATAAAGGAATACGGGAAAGCGGCCTACGGCTGCGAAAAAATGCACATGATAAGCAGTATTGTCCCCGGGGTTATGGCTATGACGGGAATGGAAACCGCAGAAATCGTAAAGGGTGTTGTGGAGCAGACAAAACCGGATGCACTGGTTGTTGTGGATGCCCTGGCGGCCCGGAGCACGAAACGTCTTAACCGGACTATCCAGGTTTCCGATGCGGGAATCCATCCGGGTTCCGGTGTGGGAAACCACAGGAATGCTATTAATAAGGAAAGCCTGGGAATTCCTGTAATTGCGATAGGGGTGCCCACAGTGGTGGATGCCGCGACGATCGTAGGGGATGCCATTGAAAGCATGATACAGGAAAGCGGGGAAGAGGGATATTTTTTCAATAGGGAACATCCCAAAGCGCTGTCGGAACTGAATAATATGTACGTAACCAGCAAGGATATCGATGAAACTGTGAAACGCCTCAGCTTTACCATTTCGGAAGCAATAAATATAGCTTTGGATATTGCGTAATAATCTGCATAAATAAGAAGTACAGGTGCATATATTCTTCTATGAATAAAAAATGGAATGGAAGAAAAATTTTTCATAAATGTGTGCTTGTACTTCTTATTATCGCAATGGGGGATTTCCTGTTTTCCGGCCGCAGCTCGGTCGGTGAAGGGGAGGGAGAACATTTCTCGTGGAAAGAAGTGTTTGCAGCCAGGGCGCAGGAAGGTGTGCTTAATATCTGGCTGCCTTCTTTTGCTTTTGCGGATAAGGGCAGTGCTTCAGGGAGAGGGTGGTTTGAGCAGATTTTGGGCCAGCAGGTCCCTCTTTTTGCGTATGCCGGCAGCCAGGATAATGAAAATCTGCAGACGGAAAGCGGGAGTACCTATGAAAAGATCCTGCTTCTGGAAGGGGCGAGCGAGTACACGGAAAGCGAAGACGGGGATGCGCTGGAGGTGCCGGAGACATCGGAGGGAAAGATCCGTCTGGATGATAATATGACACAGCTGCTCCAGGAAGAAAATCAGACAGGCCAGGATCAGGACGGTGAGCAGCAGGAAGTCCAGATGCCAGCCCCGGATCAGTTTGGGTTTATAAAGGCGGCAGGAAGAAGCCAGGAATATAACTGGAGCTATTACCAGGATTTTGATGCCCTGATCAAAGAATTCTACGCGGTGGACGCCACTACGGAGGCCAATCCCAAGCGGCTGAACCTGGACGCCCTGCTGGGAAAGACCATGGCAATCACCAAAAATCCGGATGTACCCCAGATTTTAATTTACCATACCCATTCCCAGGAGGATTTTGTGGATTCCGTGCCGGGGGATATATCCACCACGATAATGGGGGCGGGAGAACTGCTGGCGCAGATTCTGCGGGAGGAATACGGCTATAACGTAATCCACCATATGGGTATGTATGACGTGGAATCCAGAGATTATGCCTATTCCAACTCCCTTCCTGCCATTGAACAGGTGCTGGCGGAGAATCCCACAATCGAAGTGGTGATCGATCTGCACAGGGATGAAGTATTGGAGGGCAGGAAGCTGGTAATGGATCTGAACGGGAAGCAGACGGCTCAGTTTATGTTTTTTAACGGGCTTTCCTATACCAAGGCACATGGAGATATTGATTATCTGCAGAATCCATACATAGATGAAAACCTGGCATTTTCTTTCCAGATGCAGGTAATTGCCAATGAATATTATCCCGGACTGACCAGAAGGATCTATCTGAAGGGCTATCGTTACAACATGCATCTGAGGCCCCGCTCCCTCCTGATCGAGCTGGGCGCCCAGACGAATACGGTGGAAGAAATCAAAAATGCCTGTGCCCCTATAGCGCACATCCTGGATCTGGAATTATCCGGTAAGGGTTTGTATTGACCGACTTCACTGATTTTGCTATACTTGTGCATGTGAAACTCACATGTGAGTTTCACATGTGCTTCCGTATATGCAAAAGAGTTGGAGGAATTTTATGTCTATAGATCAGAGTAAAATCAGGAATTTCTGTATTATTGCCCATATTGATCACGGTAAATCGACACTGGCGGACCGGATCATTGAAAAGACCGGCCTTCTGACCAGCAGGGAAATGCAGGAACAGGTGCTGGATAATATGGATTTGGAAAGGGAGAGGGGCATTACCATCAAATCCCAGGCTGTACGTACCGTATACAAGGCCAAAAACGGGGAAGAGTATATTTTCAACCTGATTGATACGCCCGGCCACGTGGATTTTAATTATGAGGTGAGCCGGTCGCTGGCTGCCTGTGACGGAGCCGTGCTTGTGGTGGATGCGGCACAGGGAATTGAAGCCCAGACTCTGGCTAACGTTTATATGGCGCTGGATCATGATCTGGATGTTTTCCCCGTAATCAATAAAATAGATCTTCCCAGCGCGGAACCCGATCGCGTGAAAGAAGAGATCGAGGATGTAATCGGTTTGGAGGCCCATGACGCGCCTCTGATTTCCGCCAAGAACGGTGTCGGCATTGAAGAGGTTCTGGAGCAGATTGTGAACAAGATCCCGGCTCCCGGCGGAAGTGCGGACAACCCCCTGCAGGCTCTGATTTTTGACTCCCTGTATGATTCCTATAAAGGGGTTATCATTTTCTGCCGTATTATGGAAGGCAGGGTGAGCAAGGGAACCTCCATCCGTATGATGGCTACCGGTGCACAGGAAGAGGTGGTCGAGGTGGGGTATTTCGGGGCAGGGCAGTTTATCCCCTGTGACGAGTTATCTGCCGGAATGGTTGGCTATATTACCGCTTCCATTAAAAATGTAAAGGATACCGCTGTGGGCGATACGGTGACGGATGCCCGGAATCCCTGCGCGAACCCTCTGCCAGGTTATAAGAAGGTAAATCCCATGGTATACTGCGGTATGTATCCGGCGGACGGGGCCAAGTATCCGGATCTGCGGGATGCGCTGGAGAAGCTGCAGCTGAATGATGCCTCCCTTTTTTATGAACCGGAAACCTCTGCGGCTCTGGGCTTCGGTTTCCGCTGCGGTTTTTTAGGGCTTCTTCATCTGGAAGTGATCGAAGAACGGCTGGAGAGAGAATATAATCTGGATTTAGTGACGACGGCTCCCGGCGTTGTTTATAAGGTGCATAAGACAAACGGAGAGGTTATGGAGCTGACGAATCCTTCCAACCTGCCGGATCCTTCCGTAATAGAATATATGGAAGAGCCTGTTGTCAGTTCGGAAATTATGGTGACCAGCGAATTTATCGGTTCTATTATGGAACTGTGCCAGGAGCGCAGGGGCCGTTATCTGAGCATGGAATATATGGAAGAGAAAAGAGCGCTTCTGAAATATGAGCTGCCTCTGAATGAAATTATATACGATTTCTTTGATGCTTTGAAATCCCGTTCCAAGGGCTATGCGTCCTTTGATTATGAGTTGAAGGACTATGAAAGGTCGGAGCTGGTAAAACTGGATATCCTTATTAACCGGGAAGAGGTGGATGCCCTGTCCTTTATCGTCCACAGGGACAGCGCCTATGAACGGGGACGCAGGATGTGTGAGAAGCTGAAGGATGAAATTCCCAGACATCTGTTTGAAATTCCCATTCAGGCCGCTGTAGGGGGCAAGATTATTGCCAGGGAAACGGTGAAAGCCATGCGTAAGGATGTGCTTGCCAAGTGCTATGGCGGTGATATTACGCGTAAGAAGAAGCTTCTGGAGAAGCAGAAGGAAGGTAAGAAGCGTATGCGCCAGGTGGGGAATGTGGAGATTCCTCAGGAGGCTTTTATGAGTGTTTTGAAGTTGGATGATAAGAAGTAGGTTGTGAGGCCGGATCCATCCCGCCTTTGGATATGCCGTCCCCGGCGTCGTCTTTCCGGCCTGTGTCCGGCGGTGTTCCCTATGGTTGGGCGGCGGCAGACAAAAAAAGGGGCTGTTTCTAACTATTTTGTCCCTCAACTCCGCTGCCAACGCGGCTGAACTCCTCCCTTTGGTCGTCGAGCGACTTTAGTCGCTTACAGCGCCGCTAAGGGCGGGCAGTGGAGTTGAGGATCAAAATAGTAAGAAACAGCTCCCTTTTTTCGAGATGCCGCCTTCCAACCATAGGGAACGCCGCCGGACACAGGCCGGAAAGACGACGCCGGGGACGGCATATCCAAAGGCGGGATGGATCCGGCCGCGGTAGTTTTTTGATAGTTATAAAAGAACACTCAGGGAAGTGAGTAGGCCAGGTTTAAATGAGTTGGGAATTTATGTTGATTAGTTGGATTTTAGTTTAGAAAGTTTTAATAATCAGGACTCTTTTCAGATGGGTGGTTTTCTGGTATGCTGGAAGGCAGATGGAAGGGGTTTTCTTGGAGGGTGGAATGAGAAGTATGCAGCGAAGTGGTGAGAGCGGCAGGCGGTCCCTTGGTATCTATCTACATGTTCCTTTTTGCGTTCGCAAATGTCTTTATTGTGATTTTCTTTCGGCTCCCGGTGATGATGAGATGAAAACTGAATATGTTGAGGCTTTGATGAGGGAAATTCGGGGTCAGGCGTCTCTTTACGGAGGGCATGAGGTGAGGACTGTATTTTTTGGCGGAGGCACGCCTTCTTTGCTTTCCGGAGAACAGATTGGTGTTATCATGGAATGCCTGCGGGAGGAGTTTTCTTTCGGTGGGGACGGGGTGGAGGTTACTATGGAGGTGAATCCCGGGACTGTGACGAGGGAGAGTCTTTCGGGGTATCGGCTGGCGGGGGTGAACCGGCTCAGTATGGGGCTGCAGTCGGCGGATGATAGGGAATTGAAGGCTTTGGGGCGGATTCATACCTGGGAGGATTTTCTTTGCAGTTATGAGATGACGCGGAAGGAAGGGTTTGGTAATATTAATGTGGATCTGATGAGCGCGCTTCCGGGGCAGAGTCCTGAGGGGTGGGCGGAGACGCTTGAGAAGGTGATTCGGCTGAAACCGGAGCATATTTCTGCTTATAGTCTTATTATTGAGGAAGGGACTCCTTTTTTTGAGTATTATGGGAAAAGCGGGGATGGGGCGGAAGCCGGGCGGCTGCCTCTTCCCACGGAGGATGAGGATCGGGTGATGTATGGGCGGACGAAGGAGATTATGGGAAAAGCGGGGTATGGGCGTTATGAGATATCTAATTATGCGCTTTCCGGGTTTGCGTGCCGTCATAATGTTTCTTACTGGGAGCGGAGTGATTATGCGGGGTTCGGTGTGGGAGCGGCGTCCCTGCTCGGTAATGTGAGGTGGAGCAATACGGCGGATATGGGACGGTATCTGGAGTTTTCCGGGGAGAGAGGGATGGAAACACATCTGAAGCTGTCGGTGCAGAAGCTTTCCGTGCAGGAGCAGATGGAGGAATTTATGTTTTTGGGGCTGCGTATGACGGATGGGGTTTCGGCCCGCCGTTTTTATGAGGAGTTCGGGGAAAGTCTGGAAAATATTTATGCGGCTGCCATTGATAAGCTGGTGAAGGAAGGGCTTCTTGTCCGGGTGGAAAAAGGCGCGGACGGCAGGGAGGATACCTGGTTCCGGCTGACGGATTTTGGTATAGATGTGAGCAATTATGCTCTTTCTGAATTTTTATTCGATTAAAAGGTTTCGAAAAGTACTGGCACTATAACCCCATTCGTCACATAGAATAGTATTAAATTGACTATGGGGGCTCCTTTTGAAAACCTTTCTGAAACCACTGTCGAAAGAGGAGGAAAGCGCGTGTCTGGAAGCGCTGCGGGGGAGTGACGGCGTAAAAGCCAGGGAAGCCAAGCAGGTACTAATAGAGCGAAATCTGCGGCTGGTAGCCCATATCGCAAAAAAGTATCAGAACGTGGATGAAGATATGGAGGACCTGATTTCCATCGGGACAATAGGCCTGATCAAAGCGGTGGAATCCTTTGATGCATCCAAAAACAGCAAGCTGGCCACTTATGCGGCCAGGTGCATAGATAACGAGCTCCTGATGATGCTCAGAAGCAAAAAAAAGACATCCCGGGAGGTTTCGCTTTATGATCCTATCGGTACTGACCGGGAAGGAAATGAAATCAGCCTGCTGGATGTGACGCCTCAGGAACAGCCGGATATCGTGGACCAGATGGAACTGGAAAGAAGTCTGGGAAAGCTGTCGGGCCTGATTAATTCTCTGTTGACCGACAGGGAAAAAGAGATTATCTGTCTGCGTTACGGGCTGTGCGGAGGAGAAGAGGTTACACAGCGTGAAATAGGAAAAAAGCTGAATATTTCCAGAAGCTATGTTTCCCGCATCGAAAAAAGAGCGCTGACGAAGCTGCGGGAAGGTTTTGAAAAAATGGAAGTTCATTACCTGTAACCGGTATACATAAGAAAATTGCAGTATGCAGTCCAGCCTCCCTTTTCTTCCTTTGTCTGAGCCTCCTGTCAGGACTGCAGCACTGTCGCCGGGAAAAGACTCGGGCAGGGAGGAAACAGGGTATATGGAGCTCCTGCAGAAGATTCCTGTCCCGCGGTAGAATTTTTTCTGCTTTTGTCTGATTTTTGTTCTGATTCAAATATTCTTATATTTCTTGTATTTCTGTTATTTCTGTCTTCGCGTGAGCGAAATCCTATTCCTTATAAGGAGAAATCTAATGTACAGTACAATTTATACCGGAGGGCTGCATGGCATGGAAAGCTATCTGGCCCGGGTGGAAGTGGACATATCAAGAGGGCTGCCGGGCTTTGAGATGGTCGGCCTTTTGGGAAGTGAGGTCAAGGAGGCCAGGGAACGAATCCGTGTGGCGCTTAAAAATGCGGAGGTGACGCTTCCGCCTGTGCGCATCACCGTAAACATATCCCCCGCAAGCCTTCATAAGGAAGGAACCGCCTATGATCTGCCTGTGGCGGCGGGGATTCTTGTGGCTCTTGGCATACTTCCCCAGGAATATGTAGAGAATACACTGATGGCGGGAGAACTGGGCCTTAATGGCGATATCAAACCGGTACGCGGGATCCTCCCCATGGTTCTGGAGGGGAAGAAACAGGGAATGAGCCGCTGTATCATACCTCTGGAAAATACAAAGGAAGCGAGGCTGGTGGAAGGTATCCGTATAACCGGGGCCGGTAATCTGGCGGCTCTTCTGGACAGCCTTTTGCAGAATGAAGGAAAGGATGGGGATGAAACGGAACCGGTCTGTAACGGGAATAGTTCCGCAGGAAAACGGCCGGGCCTGGATTTCGGGGAAATCAGAGGACAGGAAAGCGCCAAGCGGGCGGCGGTGGTGGCAGCCGCCGGGTTCCACCATCTGCTCATGATCGGGCCTCCGGGGACGGGAAAGACCATGATAGCACGGAGCATGTCTTCCATATTGCCGCCCTTATCCAAGGAGGAACAGCTGGAGGTAACCAAGGTCTACAGTGTGGCGGGGATGCTGGAGGAAGGAACCGGCCTGATTACGGACAGGCCATTTGTAAACCCGCATCATACAATTACCGGACATGCCCTCACCGGGGGCGGCAGGATTCCCCGTCCGGGTGTCATCAGTCTGGCGCACAGAGGGATTCTGTTCCTGGATGAGCTGACGGAATTCAGAAGGGAAACGCTGGATCTGCTCAGGCAGCCCATGGAAGAGCACCGGGTCCAGATCGCCCGGAGCAGCGGAACCTTCAGCTATCCGGCGGATTTTATGCTGGTGGCGGCCATGAATCCCTGTCCCTGCGGATATTATCCGGATCGGAACCAGTGCCGCTGTACGCCGGGAGAGGTACAGAGATACCTGAGCCGGATTTCCGGCCCTATTCTGGATCGCATGGATATCTGCACGGAGGTGCCGAGGATGGAATTTGCGGGACTGACGGGAAGCGGAAAAAAGAATGGCAGTGACAGCAGACAGCTGGCAGCACAGGTAATGGAAGCGAGAGCCAGGCAGGAGGAGCGCTATAAAGGGATGCCTATCCGGTTCAATTCACAGCTGGGAGCGGGAGATATCCGTATTTTCTGCCGTCTTGGGCTTTCTGAGCAGCAGTATATGGAACGGCTTTTTGATACGCTCGGATTGAGCGCGAGAGGATATCATCGGATTTTGCGGCTGGCCCGTACGCTGGCGGATTTGGACGGGGAGGATCAAATCGGGAAAATTCATTTGAGTGAAGCCGCCTGTTACCGCATGGCGGGCGGAAAATACTGGAGGAAAAGCAGTGAAGAATGAACGGATGGAAAAAGAAAAGGAATTTTCTTATTGGCTATGTAATATAGAAGGAATAGGAAGAATTACAGTTCTGCGCCTTATCAGGGAAGCAGGAAGTGCCGAAAAGGTATATGGAATGGAAGAAAAAGCTTTGGCCGGAATGCTCCGTCCTTCCCAGCTCATGAATTTCCTGAAAGCAAGACAGGAAAAAGATGTAAAAAGGGAATATCAGAAGCTTTGGTCAAGAGGAATCCGTTTCATCCCTCTTTCTGATCCGGAGTATCCGCGCAGGCTTTCTTCCATTCCGGATCCGCCGGCAGGAATCTATGTCCGGGGTGAACTCCCGGAAGAGACGAAGCCGGCGGCGGCCGTGATAGGCGCAAGAATGTGCTCGGAGTACGGCAGGTATGTGGCTTCTTGGTTCGCATCGGCGCTTTCCCGCGCCGGAGTGAATATTATCAGCGGGCTTGCCAGAGGGATTGACGGAATCAGTCAGGAAGCGGCCATCCGGGCCGGAGGAAAGACCTATGCCGTTCTGGGCTGTGGGGTGAATATCTGTTATCCCGAAGAAAACAGGAAAATTTATGACAGGATACCGGGACAAGGAGGCATTCTGTCCGAATTCCCTCCGGGAATGCTTCCCAAGGCAGCTCATTTCCCTGTAAGAAACAGGATTATAAGCGGGCTTTCCGATGTTGTCCTGGTGGTTGAGGCCAGAATGAAGAGCGGCACCCTGATTACAGTGGATATGGCACTGGAACAGGGAAAAGAGGTATTTGTGGTCCCCGGAAGGATAACGGATGCCCTCAGCAGCGGCTGTAATGAGCTTATCAGACAGGGAGCGTGCATGGCCTGCAGCCCTGATGTACTTCTGGAGGAGCTTGCCAAAAACCGGAAAAAATTCCGGAAGAATGCGGCAGCCTCAGACGGGTCTGCCGAAGAGGAACCGGCTGAGGACGGAGTGAAAAGCTTCCTTGATTTCACTCCACGGGCGGCAGACAATATTTATGAAGAGATGAAGAAAAAAGGGATTTCCATGTCCCTTCCCCAGCTTCTGCAGAACCTGCTGGAGCTGCAGATGGAAGGTGCGGTAAAACAGGAAGGAGGCTATTTTTTCCTGTCCGGTGAAAAGTTGTAAATTCCTAAAATAAACATGAGATTTTTATAAAATTCCTTGCCACGGCAGAAAATATGGTGTATAGTGGTTCACGATTGCTGGCTGTTTAGCGTATGTCCGGCGATCGAAGGGAACGGGTTAACAGCCTTACATTATCTGATACATTTGGTATGAGTTGCGCAGGAGTATAGAGAAACTCCCATCGGCGCAAAGGAGAAGGAGATAAAAGGTCTATATGGCAAAATATCTTGTAATAGTGGAATCACCTGCAAAGGTAAAAACAATCAAGAAGTTCCTTGGCCCGAATTATGAGGTGGCCGCAAGCAACGGTCACGTACGGGATCTGCCTAAGAGCCAGCTGGGAATTGATGTTGAGCATGATTATGAACCGAAATATATTACCATCCGCGGCAAGGGGGATATCCTGGCGAATCTTCGCAAGGAGGTTAAAAAAGCGGAAAAAGTATATCTGGCAACGGACCCTGACCGTGAGGGGGAAGCGATTTCCTGGCATCTGACCAACGCGCTGAACCTGGAAAAAAACGGAAAGAAAATTTACCGGATCACTTTTAACGAAATAACTAAGAATGCGGTGAAGGAATCGCTGAAGCACCCGAGGGAAATAGATATGGGACTGGTGGATGCCCAGCAGGCCAGGCGTGAGCTTGACCGTATGGTGGGGTACCGTATTTCCCCGCTGCTCTGGGCGAAGGTCAAGAGAGGCTTGAGCGCCGGGCGTGTACAGTCCGTGGCGCTTCGCATGATTTGTGACAGAGAAGATGAAATTAACGCATTTATACCGGAAGAATATTGGACGCTGGATGCTTCCTTTAAGATTCCCGGCGAAAAAAAGCTGCTGACAGCCAAATACTATGGCACTACGAGCCAGAAGCAGAACCTGACCTGTGCGGAAGATGTGGAAAAGGTAAAGAAGGAGCTGGAAGGCGCGGCTTATCAGGTAACCGATGTGAAGAAGGGCGAGAGGGTAAAAAAAGCGCCTCTTCCGTTTACCACATCCACGCTGCAGCAGGAAGCCAGCAAAGTGCTGAATTTTTCCACCCAGAAAACAATGCGCCTTGCACAGCAGCTATATGAAGGAATTGATATAAAAGGGAACGGCACGGTGGGTGTTATCACCTATCTTCGTACGGATTCCACCCGTGTGTCCGAGGAAGCGGAGCATCAGGCTGCGCTGTATATTGAAAAGGCTTACGGCCCGGAATATACGGGAGCAAAGAGCCAGGAGAAGAAGAGCGGCCAGAAAATACAGGATGCCCATGAGGCGATCCGTCCCACCGACATTTCCCGTATCCCGCTGGAACTGAAAGAATCGCTTTCCAGGGATCAGTTCAGACTGTACCAGCTTATCTGGAAACGGTTTGTTGCAAGCCGTATGACTCCGGCTGTTTATGAGACGACGTCAGTGAAGATCGATGCTGCAGGCCACCGTTTTACAGTAGCGGCAAGCAAAATCCGGTTTGATGGCTTTATGAGCGTTTATACACAGGAGGATGACGAGAAGGCGGAAAATAATACTCTGGTAAAGGGAATTGACAAGAATACAAAGCTCACCTTCGACAGCTTCCAGGAGGATCAGCATTTTACCCAGCCCCCGGCACATTATACGGAAGCATCTCTGGTAAGGGCGCTGGAAGAGCAGGGAATCGGCCGCCCGAGTACCTATGCTCCCACAATTACGACCATTCTGGCAAGAAGATATGTAGTAAAGGAAAATAAGAATCTTTATGTTTCCGAGCTGGGTGAAGTGGTAAACTCCATGATGAAGGAGGCATTCCCCACGATTGTTGATGTGAACTTCACGGCCAATATGGAAGCGCTTCTGGACGGTGTGGAAGAAGGAAGCGTGAACTGGAAGACGGTTGTGTCCAATTTTTACCCGGATTTGGATGAAGCGGTTCAGCAGGCCGAAAAGGATCTGGAACAGGTACAGATTGCGGACGAAGAATCGGATGAGGAATGCGAGCTGTGCGGCAGGAGAATGGTAATTAAATATGGCCCTCACGGCAGGTTCCTGGCGTGTCCCGGTTTCCCGGAATGCCGCAATACCAAGCCGTATTTTGAGAAGGTTGGAGTGGCCTGTCCCAAATGCGGGAAAGACATCGTGCTGAAAAAGACAAAGAAGGGCAGAAAATACTATGGCTGTATCGGAAATCCGGAATGTGATTTTATGGTGTGGCAGAAGCCTTCGGCAGAAAAATGCCCCCAGTGCGGTTCCATTATGCTGGAAAAGGGAAACAAGCTGGTCTGCTATAATGAAGAATGTGGTTATGTGATGGAGAAGAAAACGGAAGAAGTATAAGAACTGCTCAGTATGGCTGTTAGTGCCTGGGTCGTCCGGTATACAAGTGCTGCAACGGTCAGAGTGACAAAATGCGTTGCGTCTGACGGGTGTCTGTGCTACAATAGTGTCATAAGTTTGGGCATTCTGCCGGAGGAAAAACTAACATGAGTAGCGTTCAACTACTGGACAGAACACGGAAAATAGGAAAGTTGCTTCACAACAACAATTCCAGTAAGGTGGCTTTTAATGATATATGCAAGGTTATGAGGGAAATTCTCGGATCCAATGTACTGGTAATCAGCCGTAAAGGCAAAGTACTGGGAATTGCCACAGCGGATAACAAAGAGGTTATTGCAGAGCTGCTTAAGGACGAAGTGGGTAGCTTTATAGATCCTATGCTGAATGAGAGGCTTCTTTCCGTCCTTTCCACCAAGGAAAATGTTAATCTGGCGACATTGGGATTTGAAAATCAGTCTATCATGAAATTCGCGGCGGTTGTTTCTCCCATCGAGATTGCGGGAGAGCGTCTCGGCACCCTTTTTCTTTACCGCCATGGAGAGACCTATGATATAGATGATATTATTCTCTGTGAATATGGAACTACAGTAGTTGGCCTGGAAATGCTGAGGTCTGTCAGCGAAGAGAGTGCGGAGGAAAGCAGGAAGCTGGCGGTTGTCAAATCTGCCATAGGAACGCTGTCCTATTCGGAAACACAGGCTATTATCCACATCTTTCAGGAACTGAATGGCCTGGAGGGAGTTCTGGTAGCGAGTAAGATAGCGGACAGAGCCGGTATTACCCGTTCCGTTATAGTCAATGCCCTGAGAAAGTTTGAGAGTGCAGGAATCATCGAGTCCCGTTCCTCCGGAATGAAGGGCACTTATATTAAAGTAAGAAATAATGTTGTTTTTGAAGAAGTTAAGAAGCTGGAAGAAAGCATGAAGTCCTGATAAACGGAAATCAGCAGAATCAGGCTGATTTTGGTAAATCCCCCTTGCACAGGGGGATTTTTTATGCTATAATCCAAATGTTGTGACCAAAAATCACGTATGTGGATTTCCAGTCCGGTGCTTCTTTAACGCGGAAGTGGCTGGGAATGGAAGCTGAGTATTCCAGAGAAGCATACGGAAGAATTCAACCAAACGGAGGTAAGAAACATGAGCGTTATTTCTATGAAGCAGTTACTGGAAGCAGGTGTTCATTTCGGACATCAGACAAGAAGATGGAACCCTAAAATGGCTCCTTATATCTTCACAGAGAGAAATGGTATCCATATCATTGATCTTCAGAAGTCCGTAGGAAAGATTGACGAAGCTTATAATGCAGTTTCCGAAATTGCAGCACAGGGCGGAACCATTCTTTTCGTAGGAACCAAGAAGCAGGCTCAGGACGCTGTTAAGGCTGAAGCAGAGCGCTGCGGTATGTATTATGTAAATGAAAGATGGCTGGGTGGTATGCTTACCAACTTCAAGACCATCAGAAGCAGAATTGAAAGACTGAAACAGATCGAGACCATGGCCGAAGACGGAACATTTGATGTTCTTCCCAAGAAGGAAGTTATCCAGATTAAGAAAGAATGGGAAAAGCTGGAGAGAAACCTGGGCGGCATTAAGAATATGACCAGAATCCCTGATGCTATTTTTGTAGTAGATCCCAAGAAGGAAAGAATCTGTGTACAGGAAGCTCATATCCTGGGAATCACCCTGATTGGTATCGGTGATACCAACTGTGATCCTGAAGAACTGGATTTCATCATTCCTGGTAATGATGATGCTATCAGAGCAGTTAAATTAATCACATCCAAGATGGCAGACGCAGTTATCGAAGCAAATCAGGGCGAAGCTGTTTATGATGAAGAAGCTCTGGCTGCCACGGAAGCAACAGACATCGAAGAAGTTGCAGTGGAAGCGGAAGCAGCAGAATAAGCATAACAGACAAGAATGATACAGAAAGGCGGAGGAAAATAGAATGGCTATCACAGCAGCAATGGTAAAAGAATTAAGAGAGCTTTCCGGCGCAGGTATGATGGACTGCAAGAAAGCGTTAAATGAGACAAACGGCGATATGGAAGCGGCTATGGAGTTCCTGAGAAAGAACGGACAGGCTAAAGCAGAGAAGAAAGCCGGAAGAATTGCAGCAGAAGGTCTTTGCCGTATCGCAGTAAAGGGAGATACATCCGCAGCGGTTGTTGAGGTTAACTCCGAAACAGACTTCGTGGCAAAGAATGAAAGCTTCCAGGAATTTGTTGCAGCTGTTGCAGAGCAGGCAGTGAATACTGACGCGGCTGATATCGACGCTTTCATGGCTGAAGCATGGAATGCGGATCCTGCCAAGACTGTTAAGGAAGCTCTGGTAGAGAAGATCGCTACTATCGGTGAGAACCTGAATATCAGAAGATTTGAGAAAGTTACGGCAGAGCATGGCTGTGTTGTTTCTTATATTCATGGCGGCGGAAGAATCGGTGTTATTGTAGAAGCCGATACGGATGTTGTTAATGATGCTGTTAAAGAGTGTCTGTCCAATGTAGCAATGCAGGTTGCCGCTCTGGCTCCCAAGTATGTGGCTACAGCAGATGTTCCTGAAGAATATAAAGAGCATGAAAAAGAAATCCTCATGGCTCAGGCACAGAATGATCCTAAAAATGCGAACAAGCCTGCTAATATCATCGAGAAGATGATTTCCGGCCGTCTTGCAAAGGAATTGAAGGAAGTATGTCTGCTTGAGCAGGCTTACGTAAAAGATGGTGATTTGACTGTTGCCAAGTATGTGGAGCAGGTTGCCAAAGAAAACGGTGCAGTTCTTTCCATTAAGAAATTCGTTCGTTTTGAAACAGGCGAAGGTCTTGAGAAGAAGGTTGACGATTTCGCAGCAGAGGTTGCTGCTCAGGCAGGTCTGTAAGAAGCCGTTTCCATCCGGTCGGAAACGACAGGTATCCGAACCGATAATGAAATAAAGATAATTATAGAGCAGAACTATCAGGATTCATTCTCCTGATGGTTCTGTTTTTTCGTGCGCCCGGCGGCGCACGTTTCTAACCTTTTCAGCGCTGCCTGTATCAATAAATCAAAAACGGCCTGACCGGGAGGACTGTGTGAAACAGTTCTTTCGGTCAGGCCGCTGATGCAGCACGTATGTAAATATCACATGCGGATGATTCGATAATTAACGAGAGTTTGCATTTTCAGTATTGCGCAGCCTGAAGTTTGATACAATCTGATTGAGAAGATTCGCCTGCGCTGCAAGCTCTTCTGCGGATGCGGCGGATTCTTCGGCCAGAGCGGAATTGTTGTGTACCAGGGAGGAGATTTGTTCTACTGACTGGTTCATGCCGACAATCGTCTCCTTCTGCAGTTCAGCGGCAGAGTCGATATGCCGGAGTACTTCTGAAATACGCCGGGAGATATTTTCTACCTTGCCCAGACTTTCTCTGGTCGTATTAGTGATTTTATTCCCGTGCTTGACATTCTCTGCACTTCTTTCAATCAGGGAGGAGGTTTCCTGGGCTGCCTGTGCGCTTTTTGCGGCGAGGTTGCGGACTTCATCGGCGACTACGGCAAAGCCTTTGCCATGCTGTCCTGCCCGGGCTGCTTCCACCGCTGCGTTGAGCGCCAGAATATTGGTCTGAAATGCAATATCGTTAATGGTTTTGATGATATTGGAAATCTCCAGGGAACTTTTGTTGATGTCGTTCATTGCATCTGTCATATCCTGCATCAGCTCGGTGCTTTCCTGAATAATGCTCCCTGCATCGCTGTCGGCAGAATGGGCATCGGAGGTTTTGCTCAGAGTTACTTCGCTCTGTTCATAGACATGGGCGACATTTCCGGCGAACTGCTCGATTGATGAGGTCTGCTGGATTGAACTGCTGGCCAGCTGCTGAGAAGTCATTGAAATCTGGTTCGCCGCGCCGGAAACCTGATTGACGCTGGAGAGGATTTCACGGAACATTACATTCAGCTTATGAATCATTTTCTCAAGAGCCTTATTCATGGCATCCTGTTCGCTTCTGAGCTTGGGAGTGATGTTCAAATTACCGTCGGCAAGCTCTTCCATAACGGATATTTGAGCCTGGATGCCGTGAATCATTGTCTGGAAGGATGCTGCCAGCTGTCCGATTTCGTCATTGCGCTGCATCGAAATGTTGATGTCCACATTGCCCTCTGCCAGCAAGTCTGCGGCCTTTGTGAGTTCAACGATGGGCTTTCCTAAATAATTGTTGACCAGTCTCACACTGACAAAGCCGAACAGGATGCAGAATATTACCACAATGAGAAAAAGACGCAGAGCAAACATATAGACTTCCTGCATCACATCGTCAAGGCTGATATCAACTCCAACGACGCCTACAACCGTGCTGCCGTCTTTAATCGGAGCATAGCCGGTAACTGTTTTGCCGTAACCTCCGGCACTATAGACACCGGTTACACGCGCCTGACCGGAAGAGACGGTCTTAAACAGATTCTCATCATAAGCATCAATGCTTTCTTTGGTTCCCAAATCGAATTCCTCAAAATCGGTAGCGGGATTATAACCTTCTATATAATAGGTCGCGCTATCCGATATCCTTGCATCAAGTACATAGAGGAAAGCTACATCTGTGTCGGTTTTTACTTTGTCCAGCGCCTGTTTGGCATGATACCAATTGTCGTTTTTTTCTAATGTATCAATGATCTGGGTAAAATCAGAAGAATTTACAATAGCTGCGGCAGACTGCGCAATATTCAGCGCCCGCTGGGCATTGCTGTCTATGGATGCATTTCGGAAAAAAATAAAACTGATAATACCAATTGAAAGAGTACAGAACATAACTGCGATGATGATGGCAAAAGATAGTTTTCGTGCAATTGATTTAGACATGATATCTCCTTCTATAAATTTAATAAAACTCAAATATTAATATATATCGACCCAAAAGTTAGATAGTTAATCAAAATGTTACTCTCTGCAAATTTATATGGCAAGAATCCTCTGGCATCCGGAAGAATCCTCCTGTATAATAAAAGAATAGATTCAAACGGCTATGATATGGAAGGAGAAGGCATGGAAAAATTGTGGGAAGAAAAGCAGATGGATGGTTATCGTCTGATTCGGAATGAAGAAGGCAAAGATCTGGGGGTGTCCGACGGAAGCAAAGTGAATATTTTGACAGTGGACGGACATGCGTTCAAGGATTTCCTGGGAACCGGAGAGCTGGTTCCTTATGAGGACTGGAGACTCAGCGCAAGAGAACGGGCTGAAGATTTGGCGGCAAGGCTGCCCGTGGAAGATATTGCGGGGCTGATGCTTTACAGCGCCCACCAGATTATTCCGGCCCAAAGCGGCCCCGGCCCATTCACGGCGACGTACGGCGGCAAAAGCTTGGAAGAAAGCGGGGAAGAACCCTGGGCGCTGACTGATCAGCAGAAAAAGTTCCTGACAGAAGACAAGGTTCGGCATGTGCTGATTATGGGATTAAAGGATACGGAAACTGCGGTGCGCTGGAATAACAGGATGCAGGCCCTTGCGGAAAATACCGGCTTCGGGATTCCTGCCAATAACAGTTCGGATCCCAGGCATGGGAGCGGAAGCGGGGCTGAATTTATGGGGATTACAGGCGAACCCATATCCAAATGGGCCAACGGCATCGGTCTCACCGCTTCCTTTGATCCGGAGAGCGTAAAGGAATTCGGGAAAATCGGTTCCAGGGAGTACCGGGCATTGGGAATCGCCACGGCACTGTCGCCCCAGATAGATTTGGCTACGGAGCCGCGCTGGATGCGGTTCCCGGACACCTTCGGGGAACATACGGAGCTTACCGTCGCCATGACAAAAGCCTACTGCGACGGCTTTCAGACTACGGAAGGAAGCCCGGACGGCTGGGGGAAAGACAGTGTAAACACCATGGTGAAGCATTTCCCGGGCGGAGGCCCCTGCGAGGCGGGCCGGGATGCCCACTATGCTTACGGCAAATATGCGGTATATCCGGGAAATAATTTTGATGAGCATCTGAAGCCTTTTACGGAGGGCGCCTTTAAGCTGGAGGACGGAACAGAATGCGCCAGCGCGGTGATGCCGTACTATACCGTTTCCTATGGACAGGATAAGGTGAATGGAGAAAATGTGGGAAATTCCTTCAGCCGTTATCTTATCGGTGATTTACTCAGGGAACAGCTTGGGTATGACGGTGTGGTATGCACGGACTGGGGAATTACGCATGATGAAGGCTCGACGGAAGAGGAATTCGCCGGTAAATGCTGGGGCGTGGAGGGGCTCACGGAAGCGCAGCGGCATCTGAAAGCGTTGGAAGCAGGCGTGGATCAGTTCGGCGGCAATAACGACGTGCAGCCGGTTCTGGAAGCCTATCGCTTGGGCTGTGAAATATATGGGGAGGAGGCCATGCGGAAGCGGTTTGAACGTTCCGCGGTGAGGCTTCTTATGAATATATTCCGTACAGGCTTATTTGAAAATCCTTATCTGGATCTGGAGGAGTCCATAAATACAGTGGGAAATCCGGAATTTGTCCAAAAAGGGTATGAGTCCCAGCTTCGTTCTGTTGTCCTTTTGAAAAATAAAGGCGGGGTACTTCCCCTGAAGGAAAAATGCAGGGTTTATATACCGGACAGGCATATCCGTCCCTACAGGAATTTTATGAGCGGCATCACTCCGGAAGCATATATAACGCCGCCAGGGAAAAAAGCGGCGGAAGGATTGTTTGAAGTGGTGGATACCCCGGAAGAGGCGGATGCGGCTGTCTGCTTTGTGGAATCACCGATTTCCATAGGCTACAGTCCCGAAGACAGGACGGCCGGAGGAAACGGTTATGTGCCCGTCACTCTGCAGTATCGCACATATACGGCGAAAGCCGCCAGAAAAGTGAGTCTGGCGGGAGGGGATCCGCTGGAGGATTTCACGAACCGTTCCTATTATGGGAAGACGAATACCGCTGCCAATGAAGAGGATCTGGATCTGGTGATCCGTACCAGAGAACAGATGAAGGATAAGCCGGTGATTGTTTCCATGACGGTCAAAAATCCTGTGGTGATGTCGGAAATGGAGCCTTATGCGGATGCCATCCTCACGGAATTCGGAGTCTCTGCGGAGGCGGTGCTGGATGTGATTTCAGGCCGGTTCGAACCGGAGGGACTTCTTCCCCTGCAGATGCCGGCTGATATGGAAACCGTGGAAGAGCAGGCGGAGGACTGTGCGTTCGATATGCGGGTATACACCGATGAAGAAGGACACTCCTATGATTTTGCCTTCGGCATGAATTATTCCGGTGTCATTTCGGACAAAAGGACTGACCGGTATGGCAGAAAAAAAGAAATGCTGGACAGGTAATTGAACGAAACAGTATAATATAAGCAAAATATTCCAATAATAATGACAGAGGAGCCCTGCAGCTTATCACAGGTTTGCAGGGCTTTTTATGGCTTATGGGAATACAGAAAGCAAGCGGAGGAAGCAGGAGGTATTTACAGTGAAGCATTATGGTGTTTTTGACATGATAGGGCCGGTTATGGTCGGACCGTCCAGCAGCCACACGGCAGGGGCGGCCAGGCTGGGACTGTTTGCCAGGCATCTGTGCGGGGAAGAGATTAAAAAGGCGGTTTTCTATATGCACGGATCCTTTGCGGAAACCTATGCCGGCCATGGAACCGATAAAGCGCTTCTTGCAGGAATACAGGGGATCCGGTATGATGATGAACGGCTCAAAGGCGCTTATGAGCTGGCGGAGCAGAAAGGGATTCGGGCAGAATTTATTCCTGCGGATTTGGGAGAGGTGCATCCCAATACGGTGCATATGGAGCTCACCACGGAGAGCGGCAGTGTGTTTACCATGACGGGAAGCAGTATCGGCGGGGGAAGCATCTGCATTACGGAAATTGACGGAGTGGAGGTGCAGTTTTCCGGGGAACGTCCCATTCTGGCTACCAGACATACGGATGAGCCCGGAGTCATTGCGGGGATTACGGCCATCCTTTACGCATATCGGATTAACATCGGGAATATGCAGGTAAACCGTACGGAAGACGGAAAGACGGCCTGTATGTATATGGAGCTGGACGGAGAACTGCCGGAACATCTGAAAAATGCGCTGGAGCGCGTATATGGCGTGAAGCAGGTACTGCTCCTGAATCCGGGAGATATAGGGTGAGTTTATCGAAAACGGAGGAAACGACACAGATATGTTTATACTGGATACGGAAAAGTTGATTCAGAAATTGAAAGAAGAGGGGGATCAGCCTCTTTGGGAATACGCCTTAAACCAGGAGATGGAAAGAAGCGGCAGGAGCAGAGAGGAACTCAGGGAGCAGATGGATCAGTCTCTGGCGGTGATGGAGCGCTCTGCCTCTACGGCGAGAAAAGAGCCGGTACAATCCGTCAGCGGCCTCACAGGAGGAAATGCCTGCAGATATGAACAATACCGCGGGAAAGGGAACAGCCTGCTTGGAGAAACGGCTTCCCTTGCTGTGGGGATGGCGCTTTCCTGTTCGGAAATCAATGCCTCCATGCAGTGTATTGTAGCCTGCCCCACAGCCGGTTCCTGCGGTATTGTACCCGCTGTTCTGCTGGCGTGTGCACAAAGCAGGGGACTTGACAGGCAGACACTGATTAATGCACTGTTTACCGCGTCTGCGGTGGGAATCATTGTGGGAAGCCGGGCAACGGTATCGGGAGCGGAAGGCGGCTGCCAGGCAGAATGCGGGGCGGCAGCGGCCATGGGAGCGGCAGCGGTGACGGAGATGCTGGGAGGAACGCCGGAAATGGCTTTCCATGCGGCAGCCATGGCGCTTAAGAATGTACTGGGGCTGACCTGTGATCCGGTGGCAGGCCTTGTGGAAATTCCCTGTATCAAGCGGAATGCTTCAGGAGCAATGAACGCCCTGCTTTCCGCCGATCTGGCTTTGGCCGGGGTGAGAAGCTATATTCCCTTTGATGAAGTGGTGGACGCCATGTATGCAATTGGGAAGGCGATGCCCCAGTCCGTCAGGGAAACCTCCAAAGGAGGGCTGGCGGTCACTCCCACGGGTATGAGGATGAAGAAGGAGACACAGAGAGGAGAAGAAGGATGACAGTAAAAGCAAATTTATTTCCGGGAGGCGTAAGACGTGCGCTTACTATGAGCTACGACGACGGACAGATCTTTGATGTCCGTCTGGCTGAGCTTTTTGATAAATATCATATTCGGGGCACCTTTCATATTAACAGCGGTAACCTGGGAGGGGACAAATATGTGAAAAAAGAAGACTTTGCCCGGGTTTACAGAAACCATGAGGTCTCCGTACATACGGTAACGCACCCGTTTCCCACGCAGATACCGGATGCGGCCCTGCTTAAGGAAATTCTTGAGGATAAGCAGACTCTGGAGGAACTGTGCGGCTATCCGGTAAGGGGGATGTCATATCCTTTCGGGGATTATTCGGAACATGTCATTGCGCTTGCGAGAAACTGCGGCATGGAATACAGCCGGACCGTGGAGGCTACAGGCAGCTTTGCCATTCCGGAGGATTTTATGAAATGGCATCCTACGGCCCATCATAACGGAGATTTGAAAAAGCTGTGGGAGCAGTTTATGACACGGGATTTTCAGCAGATGCTGCTGTTTTATATCTGGGGACACAGCTTTGAGTTCGACGGTGCGGATAATTGGGAGGTCATGGAAGAATTCTGTAAAATGGCCGGCGGACGGGAGGATATCTGGTATGCCTCCAATATAGAAATCAAGGATTATATCACCGCCTCCAGGAGCCTGGTATACAGCGCCGATATGAAAATGATTTATAATCCTTCCTGCATGGATGTCTGGGTGAGCGTGGATGAGGAACCGGTATGCGTTCAGGCGGGACATCTGTGGAAGGGCTGACAGTAACGGCCGGGATCCGAACAGCTGCGGCTGACAGGATTTTTAAGTCCGTATAGTTATAAAAAGCCTTTACTACTTAGCGAAATAGTGGTAAAACTTTATATGTATATTTAAAGTCAGAAGGTAAAGAAAGCGGAAATTATGGACAAGCAATTTCAAATTATCAGCGACAGCTCCTGTGATCTTCCTCCCGAACTGGCCAGGGAAAAAAATATCCGGGTGGTTCCTTTTTATGTATCTTTTGATGACAAGACATATCTGAAGGAAGTGGAAGAAGTGGGAGTGAGGGAGTTCTACCAGAGAATGGTGGATAATCCGGGAGTATATCCGAAATCCTCACTTCCGGGAATTCAGGATTATTATGATGCCTTTGAGCCTTATGTGAAGGAAGGCATTCCTGTTTTCTGTATCTGTATAACAACTAAGTTCAGCGGTTCCATGCAGTCGGCCCTGTCTGCAAGGGGGCTGGTTCTGGAAAAATATCCCCGGGCGCAGATCCGGGTAATGGACGCAACTGTCAATACGGTCCTGCAGGGGCTCTTAGTCCTGGAAGCGGCGGCTATGCAGGAAAGCGGCGCCGGCTATGAGGAGACCATAGCCAGAATGGAAGAAATCAAAAGCACCGGACGTATCTTTTTTACCGTGGGAAGCATGGAATATCTGAAAGCGGGAGGAAGGATCGGAAAGGTTGCCGGTGTGGCCGGAGCCTTGCTTGGGATTAAGCCCGTTATTACATTGAAGCAGGGAGAAATTTTCCCTTCCGGCATCGGGCGCGTGAGAAGGAAGACCATGCAGAAAACCGTGGATTTACTTCTGGATTATCTCCGGGAAAGAGGGGATGACATCGGAAATTATTCCATTGTAATAGGATATGGTTACGACAGGGCAGAAGCGGAAAGCTATCGGGATATGGTTATGGAAAGGCTTTCTGTTAATTACAATATCGGCGGGCTTCCTATTTATCAGATCGGAGCAACAATCGGTGTGCATACAGGGCCTTATCCGCTGGGGCTGGGGATTCTGGAAAAGGCAATCCATTAAAAGAATCCGTTAAGGACACCGTTTGGAATAAAGGGGACAGAGATGAGTAAGATTAAAATAGTGGCGGACAGTACCTGTGATCTGACGCCGGATTTGATTGAAAAGCATGGAATTTCTATTCTTCCGCTTAATATAGTACTGGATATGACAAGCTATTGCGACGGAGAGGAAATTGTACCGGATGAGATTTATACCTGGGCGGAAAAAAACAGACGTACACCCAAAACGGCGGCAGTCGCATTCGATCGTGCCCTTGATTTGATCAGGCCTATGGTGGAAAATGGGGACGAAGTGATTTTTATAGGCATTTCAGGAGAAATGTCAACTACCTGCAATGTACTCCGCCTTGTAAAGGAAGAGCTGGGATATGAGCGGATGTTTATTATCGATTCAGGAAACCTGTCTACGGGAATCGGCCTTCAGGTACTGAGAGCGGCTGAACTGGCGGAAGCCGGACGAAGCGCGGAGGAAATCACGGCCGAAATAGAAGGCGCCAGGGATAAGGTGAGGGCCAGCTTTGTAGTAGAACGGCTTGATTATCTGGCTATGGGCGGAAGATGTTCCACCGTGACGGCCCTTCTGGGCGGAAAGCTGAACCTGAAGCCGAGAGTTGAGGTAAAGGGCGGAAAGATGGCCGCAGGAAAGAAATACAGGGGGACTCAGGATAAGGTAATCCTGAAATATGTGCAGGATATGCGGGAAAGCCTGCTGGAAGCGGATCCCGGCAGAGTGTTTATCACTCATTCCGGATGTCCGGAGTCGGTTATTGCCGAGGTGAAGCAGTATCTGGAGGCGCTTGATATATTTCAGGATATCCGGATAACCAGGGCCGGCGGTGTGATTTCCAGCCATTGCGGCCCGGGAACCCTGGGAGTGCTGTATTATACGCGCTGAAGAAGCGCAGGCGATAAGCGTGCTTCTGCATAAACGGTATGATTGGTGTGAAACGTAAAAAAGGGAATCGGCAGAAAGAATTATAATATTCTGCCGATACCCTTTTTTTATTCCTGCGGCAGTGCTCCGAACGGGTGTGTCTGTAAAGAACCGAAGAGTATCCCGTACTGCGGCAGCCGCAGGGCTAAATATGTATTTTTTTACGCAGGGCAAATAGGGCGATTACATTGGGAAAGACCATGATTCCGTTAATCAGATCCGTCATTCCCCAGACCAGATCCATGGGCAGGACGGCGCCGATATAAATCATGACGATATAGCATAAATGATAGGATACAATACCGGATTCGCCAAACAGGTATTCCGCGGCGCGTTCCCCATAATAACACCAGCCTATGAGAGTGGTTATGGCAAATGCCACAAGGGCCAGGGAGAGCAGGGTAGCTCCGCCGAAGGGAAGGAAGGTAAAAGCGGCGGAAGTAAGGCTGGCGGAACTGAACCCCAGGATGGAGGAAGGATTTTTCTGGATATTCGTAACGATCACAAGCCCCGTCACCGCACACATAACAACCGTATCCCAGAAAACGGCTGTCATGGAAATGAGGCTCTGCCTCCTGGGATCCCTGGTCTCCGAGGAAGCGGCGGCGATGGCGGCAGTCCCTATACCTGCTTCATTGGTGAAAAGGCCTCTGGCAATGCCGAAACGCGCTGCGCTCTGCAGCGTGCTTCCGATGAAACCGCCGGCGGCCGCTTTTGTCTGAAAAGCGCTGCCAAGTATCAGGGAAAGGCCGGAAAAAATAAAGTGACGGTTCAGAAACAGAAGGTACAGGCAGCAGCCAATATAGAAAAAGCCAAGGGCCGGAACCATTCTTGTGCAGAATTTGCCGATGGATTTCACGCCGCCGAGGATGACGAGCCCGGCGGTAAAGGCTGCGAGAATACCGATGATATGAGGAGAAACCGGCGCTATGGTATTCACTGCCTCGGTGATGGCAGAGGACTGGGTGGTGCAGCCCACCCCGAAGGCGGCAAACAATGCACAGGCGGCATAAAGAATTCCCAGAGGTTTGCTGTGCAGCCCCTGTTCCAGTACATACATAGGGCCGCCCACATATGTCTTATCCGGTTTTTGTTTTTTGAACAGAACGCTTAAGTAGCATTCTGCATAACAGGTCGCCATTCCCAATACCCCGGTTATCCAGCACCAGAAAAGAGCGCCCGGGCCGCCGATGGCAATGGCGGTGGAAACGCCTATGATATTCCCGGTGCCGAGAGTGGCGGCCAGAGTGGTGGCAAGGGCGGCAAAGCCTGAGAGATTGGCGCCCTTTGCATTTTTTTCAGGAGTGACGGACAGCCGGATAGCTTTTAAGGTAAGTCTTTGGGGAAATTTTAATTTGGCGGTAAAATAAAGATGGGCGGAGGATAACAGTATGAGAACGGGAAAGCCCCACAGCAGTTGATTGATGTGTTCCAGGAAGGGAAGCATACAGGCCTCACAGTTTTTTCTATAACTATATGCGGACAGGGACCGAGATATGTGTACGGCGGCAGGTTGGTACAGCGTTGCATTAATATCACAGTAATGCAATGCTATACTGGAACCTGACAGTTCTTCCGATAACGGGCAGACAATGCCGCGAAAAAACAAAGGGCAATTGACAAAGAAAGCAGAAAGGCGTACAATAACATTGTTATATAACGATGTTATTGTACGCCTGAACGATATGAAAAAGAAAAAAGAGGTGTTGAAGATGCCCCCTAAAGCGAAACTCAGCAAAGAAGAGATCATAGAAACAGCCTTTGAAATGACCAGGGAAAATGGATTCGAACATGTGACGGCGCGCGAACTGGCACACAGGCTGGGCTGCTCCACCCAGCCGATTTTCCATGTGTTTCAGAATATGGAAGAGGTGAAAAAAGAAGTTTATGAGAGGACAAGAGCTTTTTTTACAAAAGAAATGACGGAAAATCCCGATGGGGAACCGTTATTTCTGTATATGGGGCTGCGGTATGTGGAGCTTGCCGGACAGGAAAAAAATCTGTTCCGGCTGCTCTGCATGTCGGACAGCTTCCGGATGAACAGCATCTATGAACTGGCGGGAGCAGTGCCGGAGCAGGCAGACGCCAGGTTATTTGTGAAGGTATGGGTTTTCACCCACGGTATTGCCTCCATTGCCGCTACGAACACCACCAGTCTGCCTCGTGAAGAAATCAGGGAACTGTTAACAGAAGTATATAAGGAGTTTGCCCATGAAGGCTGAAATCAAAAAAGAAAGAACGCATCTGTTTTCACCGAGTATCCAGGTTTCTGTCATGGCAGTGATCGGAGGAAAGGTGGAAATACAGGCTCTGGAGACAGCAGTAAAGAAGGCCTGTTCCAGGAACGAGATGCTGCGGAGCAGGATACTGTTAGAAGAGGATGGCCGTGCCTTCTATGAAACCGGAGAGGAAAAGGAAATCCATATCCGGAAAATGGACGTAAAAGAAGACTGGAAAGAGGTGATCCAAAGCCAGGCATCCATTCCTTTTGCACTGAAAGATGGAGAGTTGCTTCGGTTTTTCGCCTGGTTTATGGAAGAGGAATGCCGGCTCCTTATAATCGGCCATCATCTGGCCGGGGACGGCATGTCCTTTGCCTGTCTGACCAGGGACATTATGACGGCGCTGGCGGGAAAAGAGATCCCGTACCGTCCCTTACAGCTGTATCCGTTCCCTGGACAGGAAGCAAAAGGAAAGCTGAATCCGCCTCTGAAGTTCCTGATGAGGCGGCTTAACAGCAGCTGGGATAAGAGCGGACGGGTATTCGGCTGGGCAGATTATGAAGAGCTGCATCGGAAATATTGGGAAAACAGAGATATCCGGATTTCACTGGAAACCTTTCCTAAAGAAGAATGCGAAAATCTGCTCACCGGGGCCCGGGAGCATCAGGTTACCCTGAACAGCCTTCTTGTCACAGCTTTAGCCCGGGCCTCAGAAGAAAAAAGAAGCATCGGCCTGGCGGCCAGCGTGCGCCCGGACGGGTATGAGGGGATGGGAAACTATGCCACGGGAATTTCCATAACCTATGCCTACAATCCGTCACTGGATTTCTGGGAAAATGCGCGCAGGGTACACCGGCTTATTTATAAAAAACTGGATCGGGAATCGGACAAATATTTTCTTCTCCGGTTTATGGGAGAACTGCGGCCTTCGCTGGTAGACGCGGCTTACTTTTCCGGCTATGCCGGTTATGAGAACAAAGCGGCGGGCATGGTGAGGGATATGTTCGGCTATCATGGAAATCCCAAAGGCATCAGCGTGACCAATCTGGGAAAGCTGCCGATTCCATCCGTATACGGCGCTTACCGGCTTAAGGAGTTCATCTTTGCACCGCCCCTTGTCCCCAATGCAAAAAGGCTTTTCGGAGCGGCTACGCTGGGGGAGGAAGGGGTTCTCAATCTGACCATGACTGCGGGAAAAGAAGATTTCCTCCGTGAGGAGGCCTTTTTCAGGCAGGCTGCGGCTATACTGAAGGGCATGGCGGAAGCATGATATATATGGCGGCTGCAGCACGGAGATAAGCATCCTCTATAAAAGCAGGGCGGCAAGAATGGCGAGAGCCGCCAGAAAAAGCAGATTCATCACGGTAAAATACAGCATATAGCGTCCCTTATGGCAGCCGGCGGTCCCTGCATACTGTTTGTAGGAAATCAGGCTGGCCAGCGAAGCGATGAGTGTGCCCAGGCCGCCGATATTCACACCGACGAGCAGGGGCAGATAATTCCCGGTAAAGCCGGAAAGAAGAATTGCCGCGGGCACGTTGCTGATAACCTGGCTGGCGGCTATGGACAGGAAAAGCTCATGCCCGGATAAAACAGAGCGGAGAAAACCCACAATCGCCGGTATTCTCCCCATGTTTCCTATAAACAGGAAGAAAAAGACAAAAGTAAACAACAGGCCGAAGTCAGCCTTTAATAATAATCTGCGGTTAAAGAAAAACAGGACAGCGAGAAGGATAAGAAGAACGGCCTGCCAGGGAATCAGGCGGAGTACGCAGCCGAGGCACAGAAGAAAAAGCAGGGTATAAGCTGCCAGAGGCCTGCGTGCCATAGCCTTCGTTTCCGTGAAAACAGCCTGAAGGGAAACCTCTTCTCCGGGTTTTAAGAAAAGAGCGAGAAGGAGCATCAGCCCGGAAAGCAGGGTATAGGGCAGCATGGTTTTCAGAAAAAGAGAAATATCCATGCCGGAAAGGCTGTACAGATAAAGATTCTGGGGATTTCCCACAGGAGTCAGCATACTGCCCAGATTGGCGGCGATGGTCTGCAGGACAATTACATATATCATCAGCTTTGTCTGTCCGATAATAGTCAGTATCAGGACCGTAAAGGGAACAAAGGTGATCAGTGATACATCATTAGTGATGAACATACTCAGGAAAAAACACAGGAATACAAGGACGGCTGTCAGCTGCCTTGTATTTTTTGTCCGGGAAAGGATAAAAACAGCCAGCTTTTGAAACAGCCCTATTTCCTGAAAACCGTTCATGACACACATGAGACAGTACAAAAGAGCGAGCACACGGAAATCAATATAGGAAAGATAAGCGGCATCCGGCGGAATGAAGAATGCCGAGATGACAGCCAGCAGTCCCGAGATTATAAGAACGGGATCTTTTTTTATAATGCAGCGTATTTTTTCCATAGGAGTAAGCCCTTCCTGAAAACTTATTTTATGCCACTGCTTATCATAATCCGCCGGGAATCGCCAGTCAATCGGCTTTTTGCCGAAAAACACTCTGCAAAATTGACGGTTCGCTTATGGACAGCCCCGGAAATGTAACGTACAATAAAATAAGTGAAAGGCAGGATAGTAAAAAAATGCCTGAAAGGGGAGGACATGAAAAAGTACAGCAGAGAAAACATACAGACGGTGCTGAAGATGGCGTGGCCGTCTGTACTGGAATCATTTTTTGTAGCCTTGGTGGGAATGGTGGATTCCCTGATGGTCAGCAGGGTGGGAGCCCATGCCGTGGCGGCGGTAGGCCTGACTACACAGCCTAAGTTTATCGGACTGGCTGTTTTTATCGCGGTGAATGTATCCGTCTCGGCGCTGGTCGCACGGCGTAAGGGCCAGGAAAATCAGAAAGGAGCTAATGAGGTTCTGTGTGCGGCCTGTTTTTTTGTATTGATTATGTCGGTGATCGTCAGTCTGGCCTGTGTGATATTTGCGGATCCGATAATCCGCATGTGCGGTTCGGAGGAAGCGTCCCACACGGAAGCGGTACAGTATTTCCGAATTATCATGGGATTCATTATATTTACGGTAATTTCCCTGACGGTGAATGCCGCGCAGAGAGGGGCTGGCAATACGAAAATCGCCATGAAAACCAATGTGGCGGCAAATGTGGTCAATGTTATTTTCAACTATCTGCTGATTGAAGGGCATTTCGGATTCCCTGCGCTGGGCGTATCGGGAGCGGCCATCGCTACGGTAATCGGCAGTATGGTCGGCTGTATCATGAGTATCGTGGCGGCCTGGAAAAATGATTTTATCAGCTTCCCGTATATGTGGAGAGAAAAAATACGCCCCACCCTGGAGGTTGGGAAGAGTATGGTCAAGCTGGGGGCCAGCGTCCTTGCGGAGCAGCTTCTTGTCCGGGTGGGATTTTTGTCCGTTGCGGTCATGGCGGCGAAAATGGGAACCGCGGCATTTGCTGCCCATCAGGTGGGAATGAATGTCATGAGCCTGTCCTTCTCCTTCGGGGACGGCATGCAGGTGGCGGCCGTAGCGCTGATCGGGCAGAGCCTGGGGGCCAAAAATGTGGATATGGCTAAAACCTACGGAAGCATATGCCAGAATATCGGACGGATGATAGCCGCTGTCCTGGCCGTGGTATATCTGACCTGCGGCGGATACTTATATAATCTGTTCTTTTCCGAACCGGAGATCATCGCCATGGGCGTGGAAATCATGCGGGTTATCGTTGTCGTAGTGCTGCTGCAGATAGCGCAGGTTATTTATATGGGCTGCCTGAGAGGTGCGGGGGATGTGATTTATACTACCATAGCGTCCACAGTCAGCGTAACCATCGTGCGTCCTATCGCCAGCTACCTGTTATGCTATACGGCAGGACTGGGAATCATCGGTATCTGGTTTGGTGTCTGCGCCGATCAGCTGGTTCGGTTTATTCTCACGAGCCTGAGGTTCCGCTCCGGGAAATGGACGAAAATCAAAATATAATTCAGTCATCACAGTGGTTTGGCAAAAGGGAGAAGAATATGAAATATTTTGGAGAAGGCCTTAGTGAAAAGCATAAGGATTTAAACCGCATGATACGTAACAGGGAAAAACTCCCGGAAGCAAAGAAATTATTTCTGGAAATCCATGAAAATCTGTTTCCTTCGGAAATGGCAGGCGGAAGTGAGAATGAAGTGGACGGTTTATTCCGGGATTTGACGGATCAGGAATATGCCGTTATGCCGAAATCCAAGGATGAGACGATTGGCTGGGTGGTATGGCATATTGCCCGTATCGAAGATCTTACCATGAATATATTGGTTGGGAGAAGAAATCAAATCTTTAATGAAGATTGGAAAAAGCGTCTTCACGTATCCATAACGGACACTGGGAATGCCTTACAGGATGAGGAAATAATGATGTTAAGCAAAGAAGCGGATATACAGGAGCTTCTGAAGTACCGTAACGAAGTGGGCAGGCAGACAAGGGAACTGGTGCAGAGTCTCACTCCGGAAGATATGCGGCGCAAGGTATTCGGTGATGATTTGGACAGGATCCTGAATGAGGGAGGGGTAACAAGACAGGAGGAGTCCTTCTGGCTGCTTGATTTCTGGGGAAAGAAGGATGTTGCCGGTCTGCTGCTGATGCCGCCCACCCGTCATGTCATGCTGCATTTAAACGATTGCTTCCGCTGGAAGGAAGAGATACGGACGAAGAAGAAGTTTTTCCTGGTATAGAAAGTTGTTTGCGATGGGAAAGGCAGAAGCCGAAAAAGGAGGCTTTATATGCAGGAACATAACGAAATTGAACAGACATGGGACAGTTATTCAGATGAACACTTCGGAAAGCTTGACTATGCTGAAATTTTTATGGAAATAGGCAAAGATCCTTACAGGGGATTCCCGAAAGCCGTGGCAGAATTACTGGCGGAATATTTTCCGGATTTGAGGGGAAAGAAAGTATGTGTCCCATCCTGTGGTGACTGCGTGGCGGCTTTCGCTTTTTGCGAAATGGGAGCGGAGGTTTTTGCTGCGGATATCTCCTGCGGACAGATTGAAAATGCGAGAAAAAGAGCAGAAGGTAAAAATTATAATATCAAATTTTTACATAGTGACAGCATGAGTCTGAATGAGTTGAACAATGATTTTTTTGATTTGGTATACACTTCTAACGGCGTACATGTATGGATCCGGGATTTGACAGCCATGTATAAAAATTTCAGCCGCATTTTGAAGAAAGGCGGCATTTATATCATGTTTGATACGCATCCGTGGAGCAGGCCGTTTGATAAAGGCAGTTTGGAGGAGGGGAAATTTGTTATACGGAAGCCCTATGAAGAGACCGGACCGTTTCCTGATGATGTTACTTATGACTGGCGCATTCAGGATTATGTAAATGCCCTTGTATCCTCAGGTTTTTCAATCCTGAGGATGGAGGAATTTCACAGTATCCCGGAAGATCTGCCAAATCATAATTATCTGTCAGATAATTATGACGAACCGGACAAATATGACTGGCACAAAAATCCTTGTGCGGCTTTGCCGCAGTGCCTCGGTTTCGTATGCAGAAAGCCCGGTTGATAAAAAGAATAGAATAAAGACAGAAAAGAGAATGAAAAATGAAAGATTATCTTGAAAAGATTTGCGAAGAATACGTTCAGAATCATAATTTCAGCGGCGTGTGTATGCTGAAAAGAAAAGGAATAACTATCTTTAACGAAGCGTATGGTTATGCAAGCCGTCCCTTCCGGATCCCTAATAATACGGAGACCAGGTTTGATGTGGCGTCCATAACCAAAATATTCACGGCGGCAGCAGTACTGCAGCTTGTGGAGGAAGGGAAGCTGAAGCTTGAGGACAGGATAGTAAATATCGTTGACTTATCCGGAACTAAAATCCCCGAAGACGTGACGATTGAGCATCTGCTGAATCATACCTCCGGTATAGCGGATGACGCGGACGAAGAGGCCGGAGAAGATTATTCGGCCCTGTTTGTGGACAGCCCCAATTATGCGATCCGGGAATGCAGGGACTTTTTGAAGAATTTTGCCTATAAAGAGCCGAACTTCAGGGCAGGGACAAATGTCAGATACTGCAACTGCTCTTTTGTCCTGCTGGGCATGGCGGTTGAAAAAGCAAGCGGCCTTAATTACAGGGAATATTTCACCCGCAATATTTTCGAGCGTGCGGGTATGGACAGAACCGGATTTTTTTCAATGGACGGGATTAACGAAAACACGGCGGAGGGCTATAAAAGCATATTGGATGAAGAAGGGCGGTTTAAGGGGTACAAAAAAAATATTTATTGTTATCCTCCGGTAGGGACTCCTGACGGAGGCGTTTATACAACGGCCGGCGATCTGAATCTTTTTCTGGATGCAGTCCGTAAGCACATCATTCTGAATGAAAAATATGCGGAGATGCTTCTTAGCCCTCACTGTGAGTTCTCCAATACGGTGGAATGGCTGTCTATTCCCGGATTATATAAGAAAAATGGATATGGATTCGAATTCTATTTGCTGGAGGAGGAGGACATGCCTTTCTGCATCTATAAGGACGGAAGCAATGACGGAGTGACCGCAAAATTTTTATATTATCCGAAGGAAGATATCACTCTGACAGTACTGTCCAATCAGGACAGCAATATCTGGTCGATGATTAGAAAAATCCAGGTAGAGATATATAAAAGATATTATCAGCCGTAAAAATCATTACAGTCGGTATAAGTCCCTGGATAAGTTCTCTTGTTTGACAGGCACTGCAGCAGTCAGTTATACTAATAACCAGGCACCGGAATTTAAACAGATAGAGGTATAGTTTTTCTGATGATAGATAATAAAGCGAATATGGCCCCGTGGAACTTGTCACACAGGTGGTGACCTTTGTTGCAGTAAAGCAAATTTAAAGGATAGAGAGAGGAAGAGATGGAGAAAAAATTTAAAGAACGTTACCTGGACGGAGAAATAACCTTTGAAGAAATTGACGATTACGTGGACACATGGAATAACAGCGATGAGCCCTGCTCCTTACGGGAATATCTGGGCCTGAATGCGGAGGAGGAAGACGTTTGGATCGAAGACAGCGATGAAGCGCTGCAGGAATTGCTGGACAGGCAGAAGAGAGGCAGTCTATGAGCTGGCTGGATTTGCACATGCATTCACAGATTAGCCTGGACGGAGAGTTTTCTCCGGAGAGGCTGGCGGAAATATGTCACGACAGCGGGCTTAAGGTAGTTGCTCTTTCCGACCACAATTCGGTCAGAGGGGTGGAACGGATGATGACGGCCTGTTCCCGTTTTGGAATCCGGGAAATTCCCGCTGTAGAGCTTGACTGTATTTTTGAGGGAGTGGATCTGCACCTGCTGGGATATGGGATCGATTTTCAGGATCCCAGATACAGGGAGCTGGAAGAAGATATTCTGTCACAGAAAAAGAAAAATTCGTCCGAGGTTATGAAAATTCTCAAAGACACAGGTATTTTTTTTGAGGAGGAAAAGGTCCTGGCCATGTCCCGCGATGGGGTTGTGGTAGGGGAAACAATTGCGGAGGCGGCTCTGGCGGATGACAGAAATTCAGAAAATCCTCTTCTGGCACCTTACAGAGAGGGCGGGGAACGATCAGATAATCCCTATGTGAATTTTTTCTGGGATTATTGCTCCCAGGGAAAACCGGCTTATCTGCCGGTGTCCTATCCTTCTTTTGAAGAAGCGCAGAAGCTGATTGCGGATACCGGGGGAATTTCGGTAATCGCCCATCCGATCAATACGGTGGGCCGCAGCAGGGAAAGAATCAGCGCCATGAAAGAAAAGGGGGCGGCGGGCCTGGAGGTTTACAGCAGTTATCATAAAAAAGAGGACGTAGAGTGGTTCCATAAGCTGGCGGAGGAACTGGGTATGCTGGAAACAATGGGGAGCGATTTCCACGGGAAAACAAAGCCTTCCGTTATCCCCGGAGGAACCGGCGGAGACCAAAAGGAAGAAAAGAGTCTCTCCCTGCTTGATTATCTTCTTAAAATGCACAGGATATTCTGAGATTGACAAATCATTCATTTTCCATTACATTATAAATGACCTTTATAAAGTTTCTTTCGTAAGCAGCAGGAGGTTCACCAGATATTACCGGGAGTGACAGGATGAAAGCAGATACCAGACTGATGAAACAATTGAATATTAGCACTCTGCGCCGTGTTTTATCAGGGGAAGGGAAGGCTACAAAGCCGCAGCTTTCCAGGCTGACGGGGTTAAGTGTTGTGACAGTTAATGCGCTGATTACCGAAATGCTTGAGCAGGGTGAGGTTCAGGAACTGGGAATGGTACCCTCCGGCGGAGGCCGTCCTTCCATGCAGTATGGCTATTGTTACGGATACCGGACTATGGTGATTATCTATGGGCATCAGCTGGAGGGCAGGAATTATATTCATACGCTTGTTGTGGATCTGAAAGGGCAGAAGCTGTGGGAACGTCAGGGGTATATGGAAGAAATCGGTGTAGAAAGCTTTGACGGCTGTCTAGATGAAGTCTTTGCCGGTTTTGGCAATATCGGGCTTATCGCTTTCGGACTGCCCGGGGAAGCCATTGATGATGTAGTAACCATAAATGATTTTTCCGGGTTGGAGGGACTCGATTTCCTGCCCCGTATCCGGGAAAAGTACGGAGTTCCCGTCCTGTTTGAAAATGATATCAATGCCATGGCCTATGGCTATTACAGAAAGCATTGCGGTATGGATGTTACCTCCCTGGTAGGGATTTATTTTCCTCGCTCCTTTCTGCCGGGAGCAGGACTGATTCTGGATGGAAGTATTTACTACGGGAATTCCCATTTCGCGGGAGAGATGGGGGATGTTTACGTTCCTGTTCCCTGGGAAGAGCTGGATTATTACAAGGAAAACCAGGTTTTATGCCAGCTGGAAGCCCTGCTGGCAACGTTTGCCTGTATCGTGGCCCCTTCCCGTTTTGTCCTGTATGGAGATTTTCTGACGGATGGAATGGCGGAAAGATTGGAGCAGTATGTGTGCAGACGCCTTTCCGGAAAATTCCGGGTGCAGGTGGAGGTCTCTTCCTGTCTGGAGGAGGACTATGAAACAGGGATGATATGCCTTGCACAGAATCGGATGCTGCAGCTTATGGAAGAAAGAACGGAGACGAATACTCCTTCGCAGGTATAAAGGCAGAAATAAGCGGCATTATCCCATGGGCAGAAAAAGGGGATGCGCTGCGGAAATGAGGAATGGAATGAATCAGAAGGAACGAATGCTTGCGGGGCTGCCCTATAAGGCGTGGCTGGACGGCCTCTCAGAGGAGAGGATGGAAAATAAGAAAAGGATATACCGCTATAACAGCCTGTCCCCGGAACAGGGGGAAGAACAGGCGGCACTTATAAAGGAAATCATAGGAAAATGCGGGGAAAATATCTGGATAGAGACCCCCTTTCATTGTGATTATGGCTGGAACATAGAAGTTGGAGAAAACTTTTTTGCCAATTACAATCTGACAATTCTGGATGTGGGAAAAGTGGTAATCGGGAAAAATGCGCAGATTGCCCCGAATGTATCTATTTATACGGCAGGTCATCCGGTGCATCCGGATTCCAGAAACACCGGTTATGAGTACGGTATCGGCGTCACTATCGGAGACAATGTATGGCTGGGCGGGAATACGGTGATCAATCCCGGTGTAACCATTGGCAATAATGTGGTGATTGGCGCAGGAAGCGTGGTTACCAAGGATTTGCCGGATGATGTGATAGCCGTGGGAAATCCCTGCCGGGTTCTGCGTAAAATTACTGAGGAAGATCGGAAGTATTATTTTAAAGACCGTGAATTTGACGTGGAGGACTACAAGTAGAGAAAAACATGAAGATATCCAGACCGTTACGGGAAAACAGGCAGCATGGGGATTTGCTTTTTCCGGTGAGCGCCTACGAAACTAAAATGGAACAAGATTTTGAGATGCCTCTGAGCTATCATTGGCATCCGGAAATTGAAATTTTTTTTATCACCTCCGGAAAGGCTAATTTTCAGGTGGAGGCGGAACCCTTTATTATTGAAGAGGGAGATGTACTTCTCATAAAGCCTAACGCGCTGCATGGTTCCCATGACTGCTTCGGCACTCAGCTGGAGTTCAGAGCGGTGGTATTTGATTACAGCTTTCTTTCCGGCATGGCAAATGACCGGATTGAACAGAAGTATCTGAATCCACTTTTTTCAGAGGAACAGGGACATTTCATACTTCTGCGTGAAAAAAATTCCATACAGAAAGCTTTGTTTGAGATGCTCAATAAAACATTTTTTGTATTTGATGAAAAGGAAAAGGGCTATGAAGTCCTAGTCCGTGCATACCTTCTTCAGGTGGTTTATGATATTCTCATGCTGCAGAAGGGGGAAATCAAGCCGGTAAAAACAAATACGAGAAAAAGTGAGATGATAAGAAAAATCGTAGGTTTTGTGGAAGAAAACCATACCCAGCGTATTGTGCTGAACTCCCTTGCGGCGTATCTGTCCGTGAGCGAAGGTTATCTCTGCCGTTTTTTTAAAGATAATTTCCATATGACCTTTGTGGAGTATGTGCAGAGAGTCAGGCTGCAGAAAGCGGAACGGCTTCTGAGGGAAACGGATGACCCGGTGGGAAAGATCGCGCTGGATGTAGGATTCGGAAGCGGAAATTATTTTACCACGGAGTTTGGAAAACTTTATCACACAACTCCGCAGAAATACAGAAAAGGTCAGGATACTTAAAAAAACGGTCAAAATATATAATGAATCATCCAAAAAGAATGAATATAATGATGGCAGACAGGTGAACCGTGTGTTCCAACCTCAAAGGAGGCGGAACCGGACAAGCCGGTTTGCCATTTTTTGTATAGGAGGATTTGCTTATGTATACGATGAGTCAGGAAGGAAATGCACTGGTTTACCGCTGGGACGGGGAAGTGCTTTCCGTAGAACCCTGGGGAGCCAACAGCTTCCGTGTGCGCTCCACTGTGTTGGGAGAACTGGAGGATACGGATTATGCCCTCCTTCCCCAGGAACCGGTGAAAGCCGAAATCAAGGTGGAGGAATACAAGGGAGTCATAACAAACGGCAAAATTACGGCGGTGCTGGAGGTTAGCGGATGGTCCAAAAAATGTGATATCTCTTTTTACAACCAGAATGGAAAACTGCTCCTGAAAGAGGCGGGAGAAGGCGGCGCATTGAATAAAAGAAACCGTTTCTTCAAGCCCATCATAGGCGGGGATTTCCATCTGACGGTTACCTTTGCCTCGGAACCGGCTGAAAAGCTGTTCGGCATGGGACAGTATCAGCAGGATATCCTGAATGTGAAGAACTGTAATCTGGAGCTGGCCCACAGGAATTCCCAGGCGAGCGTTCCCTTTGTCCTTTCCGATCAGGGCTATGGCTTCCTATGGCACAATCCGGCGGTCGGCCGCGTGAGCTTCGCTTCCAACACCACGGAATGGTATGCTGAAAGCACCAAACAGATGGATTACTGGATCACGGCCGGAGATACCCCGGATGAAATCGAACAGGCCTATGGCGATGCGACGGGTAAGGTTCCCATGATGCCGGAATATGGCATGGGCTTCTGGCAGTGCAAGCTGCGTTACTGGAATCAGGAACAGCTGCTGAAGGTGGCGAGAGAGTATAAGGAAAGAAAGATTCCTATCGATGTCATTGTATGTGACTTCTTCCATTGGCCCAAGATGGGGGATTTCCGGTTTGATGAAGAATTTTTCCCGGATCCGGAAGCGATGGTGAAGGAACTGAAGGACATGGGAATCGAACTCATGGTTTCCATCTGGCCCCAGATTGACTGGAAGAGTGAAAACTATGAGGAAATGAAGCAGAAGGGCCTGCTGGTGAAGGCGGAAAAGGGCGTGGATATCGCCATGCTTTATAATGGAAACAGCACCTTCTATGATGCCACGAATCCCCGTTCCCGTTCCTATGTATGGGAAAAATGTAAGAAAAATTATTATGATTACGGAATTAAGGTATTCTGGCTGGATGAAGCGGAGCCGGAATACAGCGGATACGATTTTGATAATTACCGGTACTACCAGGGAACCAATGCCCAGATTGGCAATATTTATCCTCAGGCCTACGCCAGAACCTTCTATGAAGGACAGACGGAAGCAGGGCAGGAAAATGTAGTGAACCTGCTGCGCTGCGCATGGGCGGGAAGCCAGCGTTACGGCGCCCTTGTATGGTCCGGCGACATTCATTCCGACTGGCAGACCTTCCGCAGACAGGTATGCGCAGGCCTGAACATGGGAATCGCAGGAATCCCCTGGTGGACCACGGATATCGGCGGCTTTTCCGGCGGAAACCCGGAAGACGATGCCTTCCGCAGACTGCTTGTCCGCTGGTTTGAATGGGGAACCTTCTGCCCGGTAATGCGTCTGCATGGCGATCGTACCCCTTCCGAAACAGTGGTTAACAAAGCAGGAGAGATCATGCAGCCCACAGGTGCGAACAATGAAGTATGGAGCTTTGGTGAAGAGAACTGCACCACCCTTGTAAAATATATCCAATTCCGGGAAGCCATGAGACCTTATACCAGAAAACTCATGGAAGAAGCCCATACGCTGGGACGTCCGGTAATGAGACCGATGTTCTATGAATTCCCGGAACAGAAATGCTGCTGGGATATGAAGGAGCAGTATATGTACGGCAGCGATATGCTGGTGGCTCCCGTTTTATATGAGGATTCTTATGAAAGAGAGGTTTATCTTCCGGAAGGCTCCAAATGGACTTCTGTCCATGACGGCAGCGTTTATGAAGGAGGACAGACAATTCAGGTACAGGCCGCGCTGGATGTGATCCCGGTATTCTTAAGGGATGATAAGCTGCCTGAACTGAAAGGCCTGATTTAAGCCAAAAGACTGCATGGTTACAGGAGCTGTCATGAAAAAGCTGATTATTTTTGATGCCTATGGTACATTGATTGCCGCCGGCGCCGGTTATCGGGAAGCGGTACGGAGGATTCCGGAGCTGACGGAATGCGGAGTGAATCCTGAATTGTTCTGTGAGGAATGGAAGATTTTACACAGACAGCATAAGGAAGAAGCCAATGGAAACGGTTATCTGACAGAAGCGGAAATCTTCAGGAAGGATCTGTCTGTATTGTATTCCCGCTATGGAATCACAGGAAACAGAAACAAAGATGCGGATTATATGCGGACAGCGTTGGGAGTGAGCAAGGCTTTTGAAGGAGCGGCAGATGCGGTGAACCAGCTTAAGAAAAAATACCGGGTCATCATCGGGGCCGATTCCGACACGGAGCCTTTGCGGCTGAATATCCGGAGAAACGGAATGGAGCCTGATGGAATTTATTCCTCAGAAGATTTGAAAATATATAAGCCCGACAGACGTTTCTATCAAAAAATGCTTCACAGCTGCGGCGGTGAAGCTGAGAATACCATTTACATAGGAAATTCCTATCATGAGGATGTGGAAGGGCCGGCGTCAGCCGGCATCCCTTCCATATTAATCGACAGAAGGAGAACCCACACGCAGGATGGGAAACATACGGTACAGCCCCTGGCGGTAGTCCATTCCCTCTATAACCTGGTACAGCTGCTGGAAAAAATGCAGCCTAATCCACGCTGATTTCCCGGTATCTGCTGGGGGACACCCCATATTTTTTCTTAAACGTCCTGCTGAGATGGAATTCATCACAGAAACCGAAATTCAGAGCCGTTTCATGAAGCTTCACCTCCGGCTGGCTTAAAAGAAACTGCCGGACCATTTCCAGCTTCACATCCATCTGATAAGCATAAAGCGTTTTCCCATAAACTTTTTTGAACTGGTTGGAAAGTGTGCGCTCGCACACATAAAATCTTTCCGCCAGTTCTTTTCCTGTAAAAAAAGTCTGAGGCGTAGTCTGAATCAGCCGGGAAGCCTCTTCCAATATACTGTTGGAGGAAGAACAATAAGGCTTCTCCTGCTGCTCCTTCAGCTCAAGCATAAGCAGATTCAATAAAAGAGAAAGCTTCTGCTCCCGGAAAGAAGAAACAGCCCAGCACTCCGCAATAATCTCCTGAAAAAGCTCCTTAATATGAGGATTGCTCTGACAATGTATCAAAGAATGGAACTCTGCAAACTCCTCAGCCGGCTCAGCCACCGCCAAACATCCCGGCTCACCTTCCTCAAAGCCGGAACCATTCACATTCGCCGCCCGTTCACTCCCCAAAGGAATTACATGAATATACATGTGCTTATTATGAGGCGTACTGAGCCCGTCCCCATAATGATGCCTCCCCGCAGGAAGAATCAAAAGATCATCCGAATGCATCTCAAAAGCCTCCTCCTCCTCCCGTATCCGCCAGCTCCCATCAATCATATAAAGAAAATCATGTTCAGACATAATCCTGTCAGGATGAGGCGCCGGATTAACAAAAGTAATATAGTTAGCAGTACTGATTCTCCGCTCATCCATCAGCTTAAGCAATACCCCCATAAAAAACCCCTCCACACACAAACTTATCTTTTTCCACATTATACATGCTCCTTTCCATATTAGCAATGGAAAACCCTCCCGATCCCTGTTACTATACAGATGAATAAAAGTTAAGATCCCAGCATTCCTTTGGAGTCTGCTCTTTGGTTCCTCCTGTTCCTGCCCCTGGCTCCGCACCTTCTGCATGGGCCGCCGATCGGCAAG
>NZ_MPDJ01000011.1:0-62426 GCF_001881565.1 Eisenbergiella tayi | reverse complement strand
AACTCGCCGGTCCTTAGGCTGCGTCCTTTGCAGCCTTAGTACCGCTGCGTGTTTATCCGAGCGAGAGCGTGCCTGCACAGGAACCTTGCCGATCGGCGGCCCATGCAGAAGGTGCGGAGCCAGGGGCAGGAACAGGAGGAACCAAAGAGCAGACTCCAAAGGAATGCGTCCGGACAGAGAGGATGGAGGAAATATGGATAAGAAAGAGCAGAGCAGACCGGTATCTTTGAGACAGGTACAGGTAACAGATGCCTTCTGGAAAAAAGAAATGGAACTGGTCCGCAAGGAGGTTATCCCCTATCAGTGGGAAGCCCTGAACGACCGGCTTCCCGATGCGGAGCCAAGCTTCAGCATGCGCAATTTTAAAATTGCAGGCAAAATTACGGAAGAGAAAAGAAAACAGGGGGATGCATATAAAGAAGTGAAATGGCCCCTGATTTTCCAGCCGCTGCCGGAGGATATGGATCATCTGGAAGACCGTTTTTACGGCTGTCTGTTCCAGGACAGCGATTTTTCCAAATGGATCGAGGCCGTGGGCTATTCCCTTACCCAGCATGCGGATCCGGAGCTTGAAAAAACGGCTGACGAAGCCATCGATATCGTATGTGCCGCACAGCAGGACAATGGATATCTGGATACCTATTACATCATCAATGACCAGTCCATGATTTTCACCAACCTGCGTGATAACCATGAGCTTTACTGCTTCGGTCATCTGACAGAGGGAGCGGTGGCTTACTACCAGGCTACAGGTAAGGATAAGCTGCTGAAGGCCGCGGAAAAGTATGCGGACTTTGTCGCCTCCCGTTTCGGAGAGGAAGAAGGAAAATTAAAAGGCTATCCCGGTCATGAAATAGCTGAAATGGCTCTTGTCCGCCTTTATGAGGTGACAGGTGAGGATAAATACTTGAATCTGAGCCGGTTTTTCGTTGATCAGAGAGGAACCAGACCCTATTATTATGATACAGAGCATCCCGAAGCCGTGAAAAAAGGACATGAGGATGAGCAGCGCTATTCCTATAATCAGGCACATCTTCCGGTAAGGGAACAGGATGAGGCTGTCGGACATGCGGTACGCGCGGTCTATCTGTATTCCGGTATGGCGGACGTGGCCCGTCTGACCGGAGATGAGGCGTTATTGGAAGCCTGTGAAAAGCTTTGGGACAATATTACACAAAAGAAAATGTATATTACCGGCGGTATCGGTGCTACCCATATGGGAGAAGCCTTTTCCTTTAACTATGATCTACCCAATGATACTGCTTATGCAGAAACCTGCGCGTCCATCGGGCTTGTATTTTTCGCAAGAAGGATGCTGGAAATCAAGGCCAGCAGTAAATATGCGGATGTGATGGAAAAGGCGCTGTATAACGGTATTTTAAGCGGCATGGCTCTGGACGGGAAAAGCTTTTTCTATGTGAATCCGCTGGAATCCCTGCCTGAGGCCTGCCATAAGGATGAGCGTAAATTCCATGTGAAGCCGGTTCGCCAGAAATGGTTTGGCTGTGCATGCTGCCCGCCTAATATTGCCAGACTGCTGAGTTCTATCGCCTCTTACGCCTATACGGAAGCGGAGGATGCCCTTTATGTACATCTGTACATGGGAAGTGTCCTGGAAAAAGACTGCGGCGGCAAAAAGCTGGATATCCGTATTTCATCCGATTTCCCCTGGGACGGAAAGGTTATGGCAGAAATCAATGCGGAAGAACCGGTTGCCTGCAGGCTTGCATTCCGTATCCCCGGATGGTGTTCCTCCTATACGCTGAATGGACAGAAGGGATTGGAAGAAGGCGAGACGGTGACCGCAGACGGGGAAACCAGACAGGTAAAGGATGGCTACCTCATTATCGACAGAGTGTGGAATGGCGGAGAAAAGCTGGAGCTTGACTTCCCCATGGAAGTGCGTCTGATGCAGGCGGATGCCAGGGTAAGAGAAGATATCGGCAAAGCAGCCGTTACAAGAGGCCCCATCGTTTACTGCATGGAAGAAGCAGATAACGGCAAAAACCTTCAGCTGTATTCTCTTGCGGAGGATCCCGAACCTCAGGCTGTACAGGAAGAAAAAATAGGACAGCGTATGGTAACGATAACCACGAAAGGGAAAAAACTGGTGCCGCAGGCGGAGGAAGACGGAGAACTGTATCGGGAATACAAAAAGCCGGTATATGAAGATGTGCTTCTGCAGTGGATTCCTTATTATGCATGGGCCAACAGAGGCGAAGGTGAAATGCAGGTTTTCATCAAAACAAACAGATAAAAAGTTAAGTAAAAAGTAAAAGCTATGTAAAGAAACGGAAAGAAAAGCGCATTTTGTGTAAATTTCTTTCCGTTTTTGCAGCCGCTTTTCTGTCAATTATCGCAGGAAAGGATTGCCTTTTCACGAAAGTCAACGTATAATAGGGTTGCTTGGTTGATGAAGACTTGTTTTCGCAGAAAGGACTTAAAGATGACGAAAAGAGTGAATAGGAGGCTGTTTCATACAGCGCTTGCTTTCGCGGCGGTGTGTGCGCTGACAGTACCGTCTATGACAATACGGGCAGATAAGACGGCTGAAGCCGGAGAAGGTACACAGACAGCCCTTGCGGCAGTGCAGGAAGAAACACCGGGCACAGAGCAGCCACAGGATACGGCGGCTGTTACTCTGACAACCGTTCCGGAAGAGGATTCGGAAAGCTTTGTTTTACAGCTTCAGAGCATCCGGGATATTCAGCAGACCCAGCTTGAGCAGGTTCAGACACAGATCCGGACACTTACTCAACTGCAGGAGACCGCTGTTATCGATGCGGCGCAGCTCCAGCTTTTAGGCCAGCTTCAGACGCTTGAGCAGGTACAGCTTGAACAGATTGCCCAGACAGATACCCAGCTGCAGGCATTTGCGGATTTAATGACAGCAGAGGAAGAACTTGCGGAAGGACCGGAAATTATATTCGTAGGTGACTCCAGGTTTGTGCAGATGCACAATGCGGTAGGCGGAAGCGATTATGTATGGATTGCCAAATCTTCCCAGGGCTATAAATGGTTTGCATCGGAAGCGGTGCCCCAGATTGACGCAGTTGTGGGCAGAGGCACGAAGATCCTCATAAATCTGGGCGTGAATGATGTGGCCAATGTGAATGCTTACGCGGAACTGGTTAACAAAAAAGCGGCGGAGTGGACACAAAAGGGTGCAACTGTTTATTATGCGTCTGTTAATCCTGTGGAAAATGGGCAGTATATAACCAAATCCATGGTGAACACTTTTAATAAGAAGCTGCAGGCCCGTCTCAGCACTCAGATCCATTGGATAGACAGCTTTTCCTATCTTCAGGGGACGGGTTATACTTTGACGGACGGACTCCATTACAGCAAGGGGACGAGCAAAACTCTGTACAAGTATTATCTTTCCGCGTTAGGACGCGTATAGATATCAGACAGATTAAGCGGCGTATGCCACATGGAGCAAAAAAAGAAGAAAATTAAGGTAAAGTGCTGCGTGCACTGAGGAAACACAAATGAAAATCATAATTGCCGGTTGCGGCAAAGTGGGATATGCCCTGGCCGAACAGCTGAATGAAGAAGGTCATGAACTGACCATTATTGACACGAATGAGGAGAAAGCAGGGCTGGTGGGCAATGTGCTGGATGTTATGTGCATCCAGGGTAATGCCACCAGCTATCGTGTTCAGGTGGAGGCGGGAGTAAAAGAAGCGGACCTCCTGATCGCGGTTACGGGGAAAGATGAAGTGAATCTATTGTGCTGCCTGATTGCAAGAAAGGCGGGACACTGTCAGACAATTGCCAGGGTGCGTGACCCTGGCTATTATGCCGAAATAGGGTTTATTAAGGAAGAACTGGGCCTTTCTCTGGCCATTAATCCGGAGCTCGCGGCAGCTTCTGATATAGCCAGGCTGATACGGATCCCTTCCGCTATGGATGTGGATGCCTTTGCCAAGGGAAAGGTGGATCTGGTCAGATTCCGGATCCCAGATGGTTCCTCCTGGTCGGAACGCAAAATCAGTGAAGCGACGAAGCGTTTCGGATTCAACATGCTGATTTGCGTGGTGGAGAAGGACGGAAGCCATGAGGTTATTATTCCGGATGGAAATACCATTCTCCATGAGGGGGATTATATTTCTGTCATCGTGCCTCCGGACAAAATGAAGGCGCTGTTTTCCAGTATTGGAATAGAGAGCAAAATGATCAGGGATGTGATGATAGCGGGAGGAGGGACGCTTGCCTATTATCTCGCCAGAATGCTCCTGGAGTCCAAAATACAGGTGAAAATAATAGAAAATAACCGTGCCAGATGCGATGAACTCAGTGAACTTCTCCCTAAGGCGATGATCATATACGGGGATGCTTCCGGTACGGATCTTCTCCGTGAGGAAGGAATTGAGAGTTCGGATGCGTTTATATCACTGACAGGCCTGGATGAGGAGAATGTGATGCTTTCCTGCTATGTGGGAAAGGTGTCCAAGGCTAAGGTTATCACCAAAATAAATAAGATCAATTACGGCGGTATTATAGATAATTTTGATATAGGAAGCGTTATCAGCCCCAAGTACCTTACGGCAGAGCACATTATCAAGTATGTCCGCGGTATGCAGAATTCCATGGGAAGTGCGGTGGAAGCGGTATACAAGCTGATAGACAATAAGGTGGAGGCGCTGGAATTTTTCGTAAAAAAGGATTCCAAGGTTCTCAATGTCCCTCTTTCCGATTTGAAGCTGAAAAGCAATCTGCTTCTGTGCAACATTGTCAGACGGGGGAAGCTTATTCTGCCCACCGGACAGGATTCCATAAAAGCAGGAGATACGGTTATTGTAGTCACCACTCACAAAGGATTGGATGATATAGAAGATATACTTGCCTAGAAGGAGCATAAGTACCATGAATTACAAATGTATAACTTATATACTTGGCTGGATTCTTAAGGTGGAAGGGGTTTTTCTGGCCCTTCCGCTGGCAGTGTCTCTTCTTTACAGGGAAAGGACATGGCCGGTTTTTCTGGCATGTGCGCTGCTGTCCCTTGTCCTCGGGACAGCACTTTCCTTCAAAAGGCCTGAAAACTTTCAGTTTTATGCGAGAGAAGGATATGTAGGGGTTGCATTGGGCTGGATTGTCATGAGCCTGGTGGGAGCGCTGCCTTTTTATTTTACAGGAGAAATCCCCAGCTTTACCGATTCCCTGTTCGAGATTATATCCGGTTTTACCACTACCGGAGCGAGTATTCTGCCCCGGGTGGAGGATCTTTCCAACGGCATTCTGATCTGGAGAAGCTTTTCCCACTGGATTGGAGGAATGGGGGTTCTGGTATTCGTGCTGCAGATTATGCCCATGACCAGCGGTCAGACCATGCATCTGATGCGTGCGGAAAGCCCGGGGCCTTCTGTGAGCAAGCTGGTACCCAGGATAAGAACCACTGCATTTTTCCTGTATGGGATTTATGTAATGCTTACGGTGCTGGAGATCATACTGCTTCTGCTGGGCAGGCTGCCCCTGTTCGATGCGGTATGTACGGCATTTGGTACGGCCGGTACCGGCGGTTTCGGCATCCGTTCGGACAGCATAGCGGGTTACAGTCCTTATGTGCAGGTGGTGGTTACCATTTTCATGATGCTGTTCGGCACGAACTTTGCTTTTTATTATCTGATTATAGCAAGAAAGCTGAAGGATGCCTTCTGCATGGAAGAAGTGAAGCTTTACTTTGGAATTTTTGCGGCCGCCACTCTTTTGATTACCATTAATATCCTTTCTCAGATCGGTAATGTGGGGGACAGTCTGAGACATGCGGCTTTTCAGGTGGCGTCAATCATGACAACCACCGGGTTTGCTACGGCAGATTTTGACAAATGGCCGGAGTTTTCCAGGACACTGCTGGTTTTCCTGATGTTTGTAGGGGCCTGCGCGGGCAGTACCGGCGGAGGAATTAAGGTCTCCAGAATACTGATGTATATGAAAACGATTAAGAAAGAGCTGGCTATCCTGATACATCCGAGAAGTGTAAAGGTGGTTTTGATTGATGGAAAGAAGCTGGATCATCCGGTGGTGAGAGCGGCGAATATTTTCCTGATTTCCTATGCGGGAATTCTGGCGTTATCCATACTTCTCCTTTCCATCGACAACTTTGATTTCACTACCAATGTTACGGCGGTAATATCGGCGCTGAACAACATCGGCCCCGGGCTGTCATTGGTGGGGCCAAGCGGGAATTTCGCCTTTTTCTCAGGGTTTTCCAAATATGTGCTGATGTTTGACATGCTCGCAGGGCGGTTGGAAATATTCCCGATGCTGCTCCTGTTCGTACCCTATACATGGAAAAAATAGATTGCATAATACCCGGAAAGAATGCTATAATTTGTTTATCGTGAAATTATAGGAAAGTCTGCTTGGAAAGGCTTGAATTAAAGGGGAAAACATGAACGAAGAAAATAAAAAACTGCTCCTTGAGGCTGGTGTGGATTTGGACAGAACTATGGAGCGCTTCATGAACAATGAAGGTCTGTATCTGAAGTTCCTGAAGCGTTTTCCGGAAGATCCCAATTTCGCACAGATGAAGGAAAATATTGCAGGCGGACAGTATGAGGAGGCTTTCAAGAATGCTCATACATTAAAAGGTCTTTCCGGAAACCTGGGACTGGAGTCTTTCTACCAGACGATTTCTGTATTGACGGAACAGCTGAGAAACAAGAATCTTGATCATCTGGAAGAGTCAATGAGGGATGCTGAAGATATTTATAAAATGCTGATACAGAAGATTAGTCGGCTCTAGGGTAGAGGGGCGTCTGTGGGAAAGGTATAGAGACGTGAAAGATAGGATACTTGTTGTTGATGACATGGAGATGAACCGGGAGATACTTAAAGGTATCTTCGAAGAGGATTATGAGGTAATCCTGGCGGAAAATGGCAGGGAGGCAGTAGAATATATAAACAGCAACCGTGGTAAGCTTGCCGCAATATTGCTGGATATTGTCATGCCGGAGATGGACGGTTTCGGAGTTCTGGATTATATGCATGAACAGCATCTCATGATGTCTGTTCCGGTGATACTGATTACCAGTGACACCTCCAGTGAATCCAGGAAAAGAGGATATGATCTGGGAGTGTCCGATATTGTATCCAAACCTTTTGAAGTACCCATTGTAAGAAGGCGCGTGAGCAATCTGGTAGATCTGTACCATCATAAGAATAACCTGGAAGCGATGGTGGAGAAGCAGACGGAGGAAATCAAGGAAAAGAACAGGGAACTGACGGAGATGAATTACCATATCATCGATACGTTGGGAACCATCGTGGAGTTCCGGAGCATGGAGTCCGGGAACCATATTTACAGAGTCCGTTCCTTCACAGCCATACTTTTGAAATATGTGATTAAATACTATCCGGAATACGGGGTGACAGAGGATATGGCCGATATTATTTCCCATGCATCCACCATGCATGATGTGGGGAAGATAACGGTACCGGATTCTATTCTGCTAAAGCCGGGGAAGCTGACCCGGGAAGAATTTGAACTGATGAAGACCCATACCTCCAAGGGGGCGGAAATTATCAGGGAAATCTTTGTGACGGATAACATGATATTCAAGGAATACTGCTATAATATTGCTTTGAGCCATCATGAAAAATGGGACGGCAAAGGGTATCCTCAGGGACTTAAGGAGGATGAAATACCGCTTGCGGCCCAGGTGGTTTCGATAGCGGATGTATATGACGCCCTGGTGAGCGATCGTGTATACAAGCCGGCATTTTCTTACGATGTTGCCTATCAGATGATACTCGATGGGGAATGCGGGCAGTTTAACCCCAAGCTGATGGATTGTTTCCGTATGGCGAGGAAGGAATTTGAACAAAAAGCGAAAGAACTGCAATGAGCTCCGGGCAGAATGAGAGGTTAATAATGAAAAGAATTTTACTTAAATTAAGCGGTGAAGCCCTTGCGGGAGAAAAGAAGACCGGTTTTGATGAAGGCACTGTGAGAAAGGTGGCCCTTCAGATAAAACAGCTGACGGAGGATAACATACAGGTAGGCGTGGTTATCGGAGGCGGTAATTTCTGGAGAGGACGCACCAGTGAGAACATAGACCGGACGAAGGCGGATCAGATAGGCATGCTGGCAACCATAATGAACTGCATCTATGTATCTGAGATATGCAGGGCGGAGGGGATGCAGACGGCGGTGCTCACACCGTTCGAATGCGGTACATTTACCAAGCTTTTTTCCAAGGACAGGGCTAACAAGTACTTTGAAAAGGGAATGGTGGTCTTTTTTGCAGGAGGCACGGGCCATCCGTATTTCTCTACGGATACCGGCGTAGTGCTCAGGGCGATAGAGGTGGAAGCAGAGGTGATTCTGCTGGCCAAGGCTATCGACGGAGTATACAATGATGACCCGAGGACGAACCCGAAGGCAGAGAAATACACGGAAGTCAGCATAGATGAAGTGATTGAGAAGAATCTTCAGGTAGTGGATATGACCGCTTCCATACTTGCCAGGGATAATAAAATGCCCATGTGGGTTTTCGGACTCAACGAAGAAAACAGTATTGTGAATACTGTAAACGGAAAATTTAACGGAACCAAGGTTACCGTTTAAATAAGAATCAGGGAGGAAAATTCGATGAACGAAAAATTACAGCAGTTCGATACCAAAATGACAAAGGCTTACGATTTTCTGGCTGCAGATTTTGCCACTATCCGTGCGGGACGTGCGAATCCCCACATCCTGGACAAGCTTAAAGTAAATTATTACGGAACACCCACACCTATTCAGCAGGTGGGAAATATTACGGTTCCTGAACCCAGAATGATTCAGATCTCTCCCTGGGAAAAGTCCCTGATTAAGGAAATTGAGAAGGCTATTATGGCTTCCGATGTGGGAATCACGCCTTCTAACGACGGCAATGTTATCCGTCTGGTGATTCCGGAGCTCACAGAGGAACGCAGAAAAGAACTGGTTAAGGAAGTGAAGAAGAAAGGCGAAGAAGGTAAGGTCGCTGTCCGCAATATCCGCAGGGATGGTAACGACTACTTTAAGAAGCTGGCTAAAGAAGACGTTTCCGAGGACGAAATCAAGGAACTGGAGAGTTCCCTTCAGAAGCTTACTGACAAATATGTAAAAGACATCGATAAGCTGGTTGAAGAAAAATCCAAGGAAATTCTTACTGTGTAAATTTTATTGAGTAAATAATAAAGCACAGGTTAATAATTATGAGAATAAAGAGGGGGCAGGCGTTACTTTGTGCTTGTCCCTTTTTCCCGGTTTCGGGAAAAGCGTGCAGGTGAAGACGGAGTACTGTATTTTTGCCTGCGGATAATATAGAAGCTGCGGACAGGAGAATAGGAATATGAACGTACCGAATCATGTTGCAATTATATTGGATGGGAACGGCAGGTGGGCAAAAGCAAAGGGCATGCCCAGGAACTACGGGCATGTACAGGGAGCCAAAACGGTGGAGGTTATCTGTGAGGAAGCATACCGCATGGGAATCCAGTACCTTACCGTGTATGCATTTTCCACGGAGAACTGGAAACGTCCTGCAGATGAAGTGGATGCTTTGATGAAGCTTCTGCGTAATTATATGAAAACCTGTTTAAAAACAGCTGCAAAGAATAATATGTGCGTGCGGGTTATCGGTGACAAGAGCGGTCTTGACGAAGATATCCGTACACGGATTGACCAGCTTGAGGAGGCTACGAAGGATAATACCGGACTTCATTTCCAGATCGCCTTAAATTACGGCGGCCGGGATGAGCTGCGCAGAGCCTTTGGGCGTCTGGCTGCCAAAGCGGTGCAGGGACAGCTGGATCCGGATTCCATAACGGAAGATGATATCAGCAATGCCCTGGATACGGCGGGAATTCCGGATCCGGATCTGCTCATCCGTACCTGCAGTGAGCAGCGGCTTTCCAATTTCCTGCTGTGGCAGCTGGCTTATACGGAATTTTATATTTCACCTGTTCCGTGGCCGGATTTTACAAAAGAAGAATTGGTCAAAGCTGTCGAAGCATATAATCATAGAGACAGAAGATACGGGCTGGTAAAAGACGAATGAGACAAAAGGACTGTCCTGTATTCAATTATGGAGGATGAATATGTTTGGTAAAAGATTGATGAGCAGTGTCGTGCTTGTGGTTCTGGCGCTTTTCCTGCTCCTGACCGGGGGAGGAATTCTTGCTCTGGGAATGCTGATACTGTCTTTAATTGCATTCCGGGAACTGACAAAGGCCTGTGGGGTTATTGATGCGGGACAAAAGAACAATGCCCTGGAGGGAGTGGGGTATGGGGGAATAATCCTGTACTACCTGGTAGTATATGGCATAAAGGATCCTGTCTACTGGATGGGAATGCTCGCTGTGATTTTTCTGGGGCTGATGTTTGTTTATGTGCTTTCCTTCCCTAAATTCAGGGCGGAGCAGGTCATGACCACATTTTTCTGTGCCTTTTATGCCCCGGTTTTGTTTACGTTTATTTTCCTCACAAGAAATCTTCCCAACGGCATCTATATGGTTTGGATGATTTTCATCAGCTCCTGGATCTGCGATACCTGTGCCTATCTTTCGGGAATGGCAATCGGAAAGCATAAGCTGGCGCCGGTACTGAGCCCGAAGAAATCGATAGAAGGCGCTGTCGGAGGCGTTGTGGGCGCCGGTCTGGTGGGCGCTCTTTTCGGATGGCTGGTTCTGGAAAGGGTGTTTGCGGATCAGAATATAACCTGGATAGCGGCTGTAATCTGTGCGGCGGGCGCTGTGATTTCCCAGGTGGGGGATCTGGCGGCTTCAGGAATCAAAAGAAACCACAATATCAAGGATTATGGAAAGCTGATTCCCGGACACGGCGGAATTATGGACCGTTTTGACAGCGTTCTGTTTACGGCGCCTATCATTTATTATCTTGCCATACTTTTGATACGATTTGACTAAAAGGAGCATACGGATGAAAAAAATAGCAATTCTTGGTTCAACAGGATCCATCGGAACCCAGACACTGGAAATCGTCCGGGAAAATCCGGATTTACAGGTGGCGGGGCTGGCTGCCGGCAGCAATGCTGCTCTGATGGAAAAGCAGATCAGGGAATTTATGCCGAAGCTGGCTGTTATGTGGAGCGAAGCGGCGGCCGGGGAACTGAAGGTACGTGTGGCGGATCTTCCCGTCAGGATCCTGCATGGGATGGATGGCCTTTTGGAACTGGCGGAGATGGAAGGCTATGAAATACTGGTGACGGCTGTGGTGGGGATGATTGGAATCCGCCCTACCATAGCTGCTATTGAAAGCGGAAAAACAATTGCCCTGGCTAACAAGGAAACGCTGGTAACGGCGGGGCATCTCATAATGCCCCTGGCGAAAAAGCACGGCGTGCCCATTCTGCCTGTGGACAGTGAGCACAGCGCCATTTTCCAGTCCATGAACGGGGAAGATCATTCCGGTGTTTCCAAAATCTGGCTCACCGCATCAGGCGGCCCTTTCCGGGGAAAGAAAAGAGAGGAACTGGCAGGAATGCGGGCTGAGGATGCCCTGAAGCATCCCAACTGGTCCATGGGGAGAAAGATTACCGTGGATTCTGCCAGCCTTGTGAATAAGGCCCTGGAGGTTATGGAGGCCGGATGGCTTTTTGATGTGGATCTGGACAATATTGAAGTGCTGGTGCATCCTCAGAGCATCATTCATTCCATGGTGGAATATAAGGATGGCGCGGTGATTGCCCAGCTGGGAATGCCGGATATGAAGCTGCCCATTCAGTATGCTCTTTTTTATCCTGAAAGAAGGCCCATGGCCGGTGAAAGAGTTGACTTTTTCAAATTGGGGCAGATAAACTTTGAGCGGCCGGACAGGGATACCTTTTCCGGGCTGGATCTGGGATTGAGGGCGGCAAAGCTGGGAGGCAGCATGCCGACCGTGTTCAATGCGGCCAACGAGAAAGCGGTGTCTATGTTCCTGGATCATGCAATCGGATTTCTGGAAATACCGGAGCTGATTGAAAAATGTATGAATCATCACCGTGTAATTGAGAATCCTAATGTCAATGAGATTCTGCAGACAGAGGCAGAAACTTATGAATATATCGAACATATAAAGGAGAATGGAAGCAATTGACTATCGTGTTATTTGTCCTGGTATTCGGAGTGATCGTCGTAGGGCATGAGCTGGGACATTTTCTTCTGGCAAAAGCCAACGGCATTACGGTTGTGGAGTTCAGCGTGGGTATGGGGCCCAAGCTGCTCCGTTTTAAAAAAGGGGGAACAGAATATTCACTGCGTCTTCTGCCCATAGGCGGCGCATGTATGTTTGAAGGGGAAGACGGGCTTGATAATGACAATGGAACTCCGTCGGAGGGGGCTTTTCCCAACGCCAGCGTCTGGGCCAGGATTTCCACTGTTTTTGCCGGTCCCTTTTTTAACTTTATCCTGGCTTATATCCTGGCCATGATTGTGGTGGGATATGCAGGAAGTGACAGGCCGGTTATCAATGGCCTGATCGACGGCTATCCGGCACAGGAAGCGGGGATGCAGCCGGGGGATGTGATCACCAGGATGAACGGGGAACGGATTTATGTGGCCCGGGAAATCTGGCTGAACATCTATGTGGGCGCGGGAGAAACGATGAAAGTGGAATTCCTTCGGGACGGAGAAAAGCATACCGTAACCCTAGTCCCCAAATATGACGAAGAGGAAGAGCGCTACCTGCTGGGCTTTAACGGCTATGGGGATTATGTGGACTGCAGGAATGCGGGAATCTTCAAATACAGCTATTATGAGGTCCGATACAGCCTGAGGGCGACTATTAAGAGTCTCGGAATGCTGATACAGGGCAAAGCCAGCAAGGATGATATTTCAGGCCCTATCGGTGTGGCCCAGGTGATCGGCGAGGTGAAGGAACAGGCGGAGCCGTACGGTATTTGGATGGTAATCCTGAATATGATTAATATCGCCCTGCTGCTCAGTGTGAACCTGGGGGTTATGAACCTCCTTCCGCTGCCTGCGCTGGACGGCGGACGTCTTGTATTCCTTATCATTGAGGCAATACGGGGAAAACCTGTGCCTCCGGATAAGGAAGGAATGGTTCATTTCGCGGGCTTTGTGGTATTAATGGTCCTGATGGTCTTTGTTATGTTTAACGATATATCCCGGCTGTTCCGATAAGTCAGACGGCCGGAAAAGGCAGGAATCTGCCTGAAGACACAGGCTTTTCCATGGCAAGGGAAAAAGCTGATGCCTTCAGGCGGATTTTTTTGTAAAGAAGTCTAATGGAATCTTATACGAAATCTTAATATTTTCGAAAATTTACCATAAATTCATTCGGAAAGTTGACGAAGCGGAGAGAAATGAGTACTATTAGATCAGACCTGTTTTGAAGGACAGGCTTCAAACCATTAAGGGGAGGTAAAGAAAATATGAAATGGAAGTCAGTATTTCCACATGTACAAAAAAATAAGAAAAAAAAGTGGAAAGCGTTATCGGCAGTTCTGGCTGCAGTGCTCTGTATGACAGCAGCTGCACCGGCGGCGGAGTTACATGCGGAGGAAGGACCTGCCGGTTATGTGAGAAGCGTATATACGAATGAATGGGTTCCGGCTGCCCAGGCGGCTTCCCGGCCTATTGCCATAATGATGCCTACCGATAAAGCGGCTCAGCCGTCCTACGGTATCAGCCATGCCAAGGTACTGTATGAAATCATGGAGGAAGGGGATATTTCCCGTCAGCTTGCCGTCATTGATGACTGGCAGGGGCTTTCCCGCATCGGAAATATAAGAAGCTGCCGTGCTTATTATATTCCCATTGCCACAGAATGGGATCCTATCCTGGTTCATTACGGCGGTGTGTGGTATATGGCTGATCGGATCAGCATGCCGGATATCAACAACCTTTCGGGAACATTTGAATACGGTACCGGAGGAAGCGCACCCGGAGCGAATGCTTTTTTCAGAAGCAGCGACAGGAAAGCTCCTCACAATGCTTATATCAGCGGAAGCGGTATTACCAATGCCTGCAGTCAGCTGGGATATTCCCTTGCTCTGCGTCCGGAGTTTTACAGCCCCAAGCATTTTAATTTCTCAGCAGGCGTGAATACTCTGGCCCAGTACGGAGCAGGCGCCCAGACAGCTAACCAGATAAATCTGTCCAATGTATTCCCTTACACCAAGACCGGATTTACCTACAATGCGGCAGATGGACTGTATTATAAGACTATCCACGGGAAAGCGCATAAGGATGCGGCAAACGGCCAGCAGTTAGCCTTTGCAAATGTTATTGTACAGAATACGAAATGGATGACCCTGGATGCAAAGGGATATCTTGCTTTTTATAACTTTGATACCACAGAAGACGGGTATTATTTTACAAAGGGCAAATGCATCCACATCACCTGGCAGAAAACGACCGATTACGGCCCTACCAGATATTTTGACGATGCAGGAAATGAAATCCAGCTGAATGAAGGAAAGACATACATAGCCGTAGCTCAGAAGGGAAGAGCAGCTGCCTTCTCATAAGAGAATAAAGGGCGGAAGAGCCGCCGGATGTAAAAAAGTGGAACCGCAGGATGGCGGGCTGTAAGAGACAGCTGCTGTCCTGCGGTTTTTGACAGCTTTTCATAAAAAGTTTATAATTACCGGCCTTCCGTCAGGGAAAAGACTGTGCTATAATAATTTTTATCAATTCTGAAATCTTCATTTCTATGAATTCCTTGTCCGGGATGGTATGGACAATTCCCTTGATTTTTTTAATGGACTTTTAATAAAAGGAGGCCTTTGCGAAGAAGGATGGCTGAAAAACAGGAAAAAGCGGAAAAAAGAAAAGGCTTATTTGTCGGCTTTTTGGCAGGTGTGACGGCGGCGGCCCTGGCCTCGGGACTGCCCGGCCCAAATCCTGCAGCCCTCGCTCTGCGGGACGGGGATATGCGGAAGCTCTTGATCCGGAAAGGGGCTTCTTATGAGGCGAAAGGACCGGTTTTTGTGGAAGTGCCATGGGAATTGATTCATGGAGAGGAGATAACTGTGGAAGTGACCGTGCTGAATACAGGAGGCAGGACAAAGGAAAAACAGCTTTTTACTCTGAACGGAAAAGCAACAAAAGAACAGATGAAGCTAACAAGAAAGGATTGACAGGAAGTTAAGGTTTTCATATGATGGAGATAGTAAAAACAATGGGAAGGAGACCTTGTTTATGGCAATTACCTTTAATGAATCAACTAAAATATTCACTCTGCAGACGGCGGAAACCACTTATCAGATGATGGTGGGAAGATATAACATTTTACAGCATCTGTATTATGGGAAGCGGGTGGATGGAAGCACGATGGATTATCTCCTTTGGGGAACAGATGCGGGCTTTTCGGGAAATCCTTATGAAGCGGAAGGGGACAGGACGTTTTCCCTGGATATCCAGCCGCAGGAATTTCCTTCACAGGGAGTGGGGGATTATCGTACCTCCTGCATCGAGGCAGTGAATCCTGACGGTACCATGGCTGCGGATTTCCGCTATGTTTCCCATGAAATAACAAAGGGAGCATATAAGATCACGGGAATGCCTGCGGTATATGATGAAGAGGAAATCAGCAGCTCCCTTTCCATCCTTTTGCGTGATGAGAATACCGGCCTGGAGCTGCTGTTGAAATATGGCGTATTTGAAAAGGAAGATGTGATCACACGGGCCGCCGTGCTGAAGAATTCCACAGAGGGGATGGTTTCTCTGGAGAAGATGCTTTCCGTATGCCTGGACATGCCTTTTGGAGAATGGGAAATGATCCATTTCCATGGAAGACATGCCATGGAGCGCCAGGTTGAGCGCACGCCGCTTTGCCACGGGACCGTATCAATCGGAAGCAAGAGAGGAACCTCCAGCCATCATCACAACCCTTCCCTGATTCTGTGCACTCCGCAGACAACGGAAGATGCGGGTGATTGTTATGGAATGACCTTTGTATACAGCAGCAACTTCATCGCAGGCGCTGAAGTGGATCAGATGGGGCAGAGCCGTGTATTTATGGGAATCCATCCGGAATCCTTCTGTTTCCGTCTCGCACCGGGGGAGGTATTTGAGACACCTCAGGTGATTATGAGCTATTCCGACAGGGGGTTTACTGCTCTGTCTCATAATTTCCACAGGATTATCAGTGAGCATATCTGCAGAGGAAAATATAAATATGTAAGAAGGCCGATCCTGATTAACAACTGGGAGGCCACATACTTTGATTTCAATGAAGAAAAAATCCTGAAGATAGCCGGTCAGGCGGCAGAACTGGGAATTGAGATGCTGGTGCTGGATGACGGCTGGTTCGGAAAGCGTGATGGCGACTGTTCCGGTCTGGGCGACTGGTTTGTAAATCTTGACAAGCTGCCGGGCAATCTTTCCAGCCTGTCTGAAAAAATCAACGCCATGGGAATGAAATTCGGGCTTTGGTTTGAACCGGAAATGATTTCTGAGGACAGCGATCTGTACAGGGCGCATCCTGACTGGGCGCTTCAGATTCCGGGAAGAAAGCCCAACCGGAGCAGATTCCAGCTTGTTCTGGACATGTCCCGCCGGGAGGTGAGGGATTATCTGTTTGAACGGATGTCCGATATCCTCAGCAATGCCAAAATCGATTATGTGAAGTGGGATATGAACCGCAGTATGTGCGATATATACAGCGCTTCGCTTCCGGCAGAGAGACAGGGAGAAGTATATCACCGCTGTATGCTGGGTGTATATGAGCTTCTGGAAAGGCTGACCGCGGCATTCCCGGATCTCATGATAGAGGGCTGCAGCGGAGGAGGCGGAAGATTTGACGCTGCCATGCTTTATTATTCCCCTCAGATCTGGTGCAGCGATGATACGGATGCCGTGGAAAGGCTGGAGATTCAGTATGGAACCTCTTTTCTGTATCCGATTGGGGCTGTGGGCTCCCATGTGTCGGCCTGTCCCAACCACCAAACAGGAAGAATCACTCCTTTCCATACCAGAGGTGTGGTAGCGATGGCAGGAAGCTTTGGCTATGAGCTGGATCTGAATACCCTTCCTCAGGAAGAAAAAGAAGAAGTCAGGAAGCAGGTTTCCGACTATAAGAAGAATTACGAACTCATCCACCGGGGAGATTATTACAGGCTGAACGCTCCCGGGGACGGGAAGGAATTTGTGGCATGGGCTTTCGTATCGGAGGATAAAAAGCAGGTTCTGGTAAATCTTGTGGTAACACACACGCGTGCCAATAACAAACCTCTCTTCATGAAGCTGAAAGGGCTGGATCCTGATGCGGGATACCGTATGGAGGATGGAAGAAGCTTAAGCGGCAGCGCATTGATGAATGCCGGTATCTGTATTCCTTCTGTTTCGGGAGAATACAGGGCAGTACAGTTTGAATTGAAAGCGGAATAAGAGCAGCCGCCGTTCGGAATACCGGACGGCGGTTCCATTTTATACGGTTCCATTTTACCTTTGCCAAATGTAATTAATGAGGGTATAATAGATACGATTGGAGACAGAATTGTATGATACAGGAAATTTTCAGACTTTACGCGGAACGGAGTTCCTTTTTTGGAGAACTGATTCTGCAGCATATACGTATTGCAGGCATTTCTGTGGCAATATCCCTTTTTCTGGGACTGGTTATCGGGGTGCTCATCAGTGAATTCCGGAAGCCTGCGCAGATCATTATGAATATTATAAACGTACTTTATACCATACCGTCTATTTCCATGCTGGGATTTCTGATCCCTTTTACGGGAATCGGCAATAAGACGGCAATTATTGCATTGAGTATTTATGGGCTTCTGCCCATTGTGCGCAATACCTATACGGGAATAAATACGATCCAGCCCTTTTTGACGGAAGTCGCGTCCGGGATGGGCAGCACCAGAATGCAGATCCTGTTCCGGGTGAAGCTGCCTTTGGCTCTGCCGGTAATTCTGGCGGGTGTGAGAAGTATGGTGGTGATGACGATTTCCTTAAGCGGAATTGCTTCCTATATCGGGGCAGGAGGTCTGGGTGTTGCCATTTACAGAGGGATAACCACCAATAATGCGGCCATGACCTATGCAGGAAGTATCCTTATAGCTTTAGTGGCGTTGATTTCCGACAGGCTGATTTATCTGCTGGAGAAGAAGATTCCCTGGAGTGAAGGAGCGAGAGACAGAAGGGAGCGGCAGGCATGAGTATTATTTCACTGACAGATATAACTGCTTCCTATGGGAGCAAGGGGGTACTGGAGCATTTCAGCCTGGATATCGGGCAGGGGGAATTCGTAATGCTGATCGGTACCTCCGGCTGCGGGAAAACCACGGCTCTGAAGCTGATGAACGGGCTGCTGAAGCCTGACGCGGGCCGGGTGGTGGTGAACGGGAAGGATCTGGCGGATACGGATCTCACCGCCCTGCGCAGAAAACTTGGCTATGTCGTGCAGGAAACAGGACTTTTTCCGCACCTGACTATAGAAAAAAATATTTCCTATGTAGCCGATTTATACGGAAAACGGGATAAAAAGGCTGTACGGGAAAGAGTGAGCCAGCTGCTCGCTCTGGTGGAGCTGCCGGAAGAGGTGCGCAGAAGATATCCCGACGAGTTGTCGGGCGGTCAGAAGCAGCGTGTCGGAATCGCGAGGGCATTGATGAATTCTCCTGAGATCATGCTGATGGACGAGCCTTTCGGCGCCGTGGATGAGATTACCCGCCGCAGGCTTCAGGAGGAAATAGGCAGGATACACCGCCAGCAAAAGGAAACAATTGTGTTTGTTACTCATGATATTGATGAGGCGCTGCGTCTTGGCACCCGTATTGTTGTTATGGATGAGGGGAAGATAATCCAGGATGGGACGCCGGAAGAAATCAGGGCGAACCCGGCTACAGATTTCGTGAAAAAGCTGATATCCGACAGATAATGAGTAAGTATGGAACTTTATTAACCGAAGCAGGAAGGGAGACAAAAAACATGAAAAGGAAATTGGCATTATTTTTAACAGCAGCTCTTGCTATAGGTACTCTGGCCGGCTGTGGAAAAGAAAAGGAACCTATTAAAATCGCGTCGAAGCCCATGACGGAACAATATGTCCTCACGGAGATTCTGGGTCAGCTCATAGAAAATGATCTCGGGGTTCCCGTGGAAATCACAAAGGGAATCGGCGGCGGAACCACAAATATCCAGCCGGCGCTTCTGAAGGGTGATTTTGATTTGTATCCCGAATATACGGGAACGTCCTGGATGACGGTGCTGAAACATGAGAAAGAAGATGACTCCGATGTGTTATATGAGAACCTGCAGAAGGAATATAATGATATGGGGCTTACCTGGAGCGGATTGTACGGCTTTCAGAATTCCTATGTGCTTGCTGTAAGAACGGAAGCGGCGGATACCTATGGCCTTGAGACCTTCAGTGACCTGGCTGCGGCATCTGAAAATCTGATTTTCGGAGGAAATCCGGACTATATGGAGAGAGAAGACGGATATCCCATGATCTGTGAAGCTTACGGAATGAATTTTAAGGGGACGGTGGATGTAGATATCGCCCTGAAATATCAGGCGATGGCAAATAAAGAGATTGATGTGACCAATGCCTTTACCACCGATGCCCAGCTGGCGGCGGCCGATGTGAAGCTGCTGCAGGACGACAAGAGCCTGTTTGCCACCTATTATGCAGGAACCGTCGTTCGGACGGATACCCTTGAAAAATATCCCGGTCTTGCAGATACGCTGGAAAAGCTTACCGGACAGATTTCCGATGACGAAATGCGTAATATGAACTATCAGGTGGAAGTGGAAGGCAAAGACGAAAAGGAAGTGGCCAAAGCGTTTCTTATCGAAAAGGGCCTTATCAAGAAGTAGCAGGAGAGTGTTTATGTACAGAGAACATACCAGAGAAGTAAAAATAGGCGACAGGGTAATCGGCGGCGGGAATCCGGTGCTGATTCAGTCCATGACCAATACAAGAACCGAGGATGTGGAGGCGACTGTGGCTCAGATCCTCCGCCTGGAAGAGGCCGGCTGTGATATTATCCGCAGCACGGTCCCCAATATGGAAGCGGCCAAGGCGATCAGGGAGATTAAAAAGAGGATCCACATCCCGCTTGTGGCGGATATTCATTTCGATTATAAAATGGCCATTGCAGCCATGGAAAACGGAGCGGATAAAATCCGCATCAATCCCGGCAATATCGGTGGGAAGGAAAATGTGGCGGCTGTTGTAAGCGTGGCGAAGGAAAGAAATATTCCCATCAGGGTAGGCGTAAACAGCGGATCCCTGGAACGGCAGCTTGTGGAGAAATACGGCGGCGTTACGGCGGAAGGGATTGTGGAGAGCGCCCTGGATAAGGTGAAAATGATCGAGGATCTGGATTATGACAATCTGGTAATAAGCATCAAATCCTCTGATGTCCTCATGTGCATCAAGGCTCATGAAATACTGGCGCAGAAAACGGATTATCCTCTGCACGTGGGAATTACGGAAGCGGGAACCCTGTGGAGCGGGAATATTAAATCGTCCATAGGCCTGGGAATCATACTCTATGAGGGAATCGGTGATACCATACGTGTATCTTTGACAGGGGATCCGGTGGAAGAGGTCCGCACGGCCAGGCTGCTGCTGCGCACTCTGGGACTCCGCAAGGGCGGTATCGAGGTGGTGAGCTGCCCTACCTGCGGCAGGACAAAAATTGATTTGATAGGCCTTGCCAATCAGGTGGAGGCCATGGTGGCGGATATCCCTTTGGACGGCGTGAAGGTAGCTGTTATGGGATGTGCGGTAAATGGGCCCGGAGAGGCCAGGGAAGCGGATATAGGAATTGCAGGCGGCGTTGGAGAAGGTCTTTTGATTAAAAAAGGAGAGATTATACGTAAAGTCCCGGAAGAGGAGCTCCTTTCGGTACTCCGCGACGAACTGCTGCATTGGGAGGCATAAATGGCAAAGGCTTTTTTTGAGGTATTCCCCGGATTAAAACTGGAAAACAAGCTGAAAAGTCTGTTTGAGCAGACCTGTATAGAACGGGTAACGGCTACGAAACAGAAGGATTTTGTGCGGATTTATCTGACCAGCGATCGTTTGATACAGAAGGAAGATATTTTTACGGTGGAAAAGGAGATCAAAAAGCAGCTTTTCTCCGGTTGCAATATCACTATTAAAATATATGAAAAATATCGTCTTTCTTCCCAGTATAACCCGGAAAAGCTTCTGGAGGTTTACCGGGAAAGCATCCTGCTGGAACTGCAGGAATACAGCCATTTGATGTACAGTATGTTTAAAAATGCGGAGATTTCATTCCCGGAGGAGGGACGCATGAATCTTTGCATTGAGGATACTGTGCTCGCCAGAACCAAAAGTGATGAATTGACGAGGATTCTGGAAAAGGTCTTTTTTGAACGCTGCGGCCTGCCTGTGAATGTATTTGTGGAGTACCGGGAGGCGCGGACAGGAAGGTTCAAGGAGGAGGACGATATTTTCATAGCCCGCAGAGTGGCGGAGATCGCTTCGCGCTATGTCGGTTCCAAGCACGGCGGCGGTCAGGACGGAGAAGGATATCAGCAGATGCCTTCTGCAGCCGCCCAAAACGGCGGACAGGCGGATCCTATGAAGGCGGATACCGCTTATGAGGCTTATCTGGCCGGAGCGGCGCAGAATGCCGCCAGGGCAGAAGGCGGACAGGATGGGAATGCCCAGGGAGCTCCCTTTGAGGGGGGGACGGTTAAGGGCAAGGCCCCCAATACCGGAACAGTCCTTAAGGGACCCGGACTGGAAGGAAAGACCTTTTCCGGAAAGAAGTCCGGCGGCTTTGGCAGAGGAAAGGGAAAGTTCAAGGGAGACGGCGATTTTTTCAAGTCTGCCAAGCGTTCTGATAATCCCGATGTCCTTTATGGCAGAGACTTTGAAGAAGAAGCCATTGCCATTGAAGATATCATGGGTGAAATCGGTGAGGTGGCTATCCGCGGGAAAATCCTGAATCTCGATAAAAGAGAAATTAAGAATGAGAGAACGATTCTCATTTTTGATGTGACGGATTTTTCTGATACCATGACGATTAAAATGTTCGCAAAAAACGAACAGGTAGCGGAAATCTGTGAAGGAATCAAGCCGGGCGCCTTTGTAAAAATAAAGGGAATCACCATGATTGACAAATTCGACGGGGAACTGACCATAGGTTCCATCGTAGGAGTCAAGAAAATCAGCGATTTCACACACAGCCGTATGGATCACAGCGTGCGCAAAAGGGTGGAGCTGCACTGCCATACCAAAATGAGCGATATGGACGGGGTATCGGAAGCCAAGGATATCGTGAAGAGGGCTTATCAGTGGGGACATCCTGCGATTGCCATCACGGATCATGGCGTGGTACAGTCGTTTCCCGATGCAAACCATCTTATCGATGATCTGTGGAAGGCAGAAAAGGGCAAAAGAAAAGATGCAGGAGATCCCAATCCTGATAAAAATGATTTTTTCAAAGTGATTTATGGGGTGGAGGCCTACCTGGTGGACGATTTGAAGGAAATAGTCACCAATGGGAAAGGACAGCCCCTTAAGGGAAGCTATGTGGTGTTTGATATTGAAACCACAGGTTTTTCCCCTATCAAAAATAAGATTATTGAAATAGGGGCGGTCAAGGTCATAAATGGAGAAATTACAGAGAGGTTTTCCACTTTTGTGAATCCCCAGGTGCCAATTCCCTTTGAAATCGAAAAGCTCACCAGCATCAATGATGAAATGGTTATGGAAGCCCCTGTGATAGAGGAGGTCCTGCCCCGGTTCCTGGAATTCTGTGAAGGATGCGTTCTCGTGGCCCACAACGCCAGCTTTGATATCAGCTTTATCAGGGAAAATGCGGAAAGGCAGCAGCTTCCTTTCGACTATACATATGTGGATACCGTGGGAATCGCCAGGGTCCTTCTGCCCCATCAGGCGAAGCATACGCTGGATGCAGTGTGCAAAAGCCTGGGAATATCCCTGGAAAACCATCACCGCGCCGTGGATGACGCGGAGGCTACCGCAGAGATTTTTATTAAGCTGTCGGATAAACTACTGAAGGATGATGTGGATACTCTGGCCAAAGTGAACGCCCTGGGAGATTCCAATCCGGATATTGTAAAAAAACTGCCTACCTATCATGCTATTATTCTGGCTAAAAACAATACGGGAAGAGTGAATCTGTATAAACTGATATCGGAATCCCACCTGACCTATTATGCGAAGAGGCCCCGCGTGCCAAAGAGCCTGTTCCAGAAATGCAGGGAAGGGCTGATACTCGGCAGTGCCTGTGAGGCCGGGGAGCTGTACCGGGCCCTGCTGGACGAAAAAAGCGATGCGGATATAGCCAGAATAGTGAATTTTTATGATTATCTGGAAATACAGCCTTCCGGAAATAATAAATTCATGATCAATGAGGAAAAGATCCGGAATATAAATTCCATCGAAGATATTCAGGAAGTGAATAAACGGATTGTGGCTCTGGGAGAACAGTATAATAAGCCAGTGGTCGCTACCTGTGATGTGCATTTCCTGGATCCGGAGGATGAGGTATACCGCCGGATTATCATGGCAGGCAAAGGATTCAAGGATTCTGATGATCAGGCGCCTCTGTATCTTCGCACCACAGAAGAAATGCTGGAGGAATTCCAGTATCTGGGAAGTGATAAAGCGGAAGAGGTGGTGATTACCAACACGAACCTGATTGCGGATCAGATAGAAACAATCTCTCCCGTACGGCCTGATAAGTGTGCGCCGGTCATCCCGGACAGCGATAAGACACTGACGGATATTTGTTACAATAAAGCCCACGAAATGTACGGGGAAGAACTGCCGACTATCGTGGAGGAGCGTCTGAAAAAAGAATTGAACTCCATTATCACGAATGGATTTGCGGTTATGTATATCATAGCCCAGAAGCTGGTATGGAAATCAGTGGAGGACGGCTATCTGGTTGGCTCCCGTGGTTCCGTAGGCTCCTCGCTCGTGGCATTCATGGCGGGAATCACGGAAGTAAATGCATTAAGCCCGCATTATTACTGTATGAAATGCCATTATAATGATTTTAATTCCCCGGATGTAAAAGCCTATACCGGCAAGGCCGGCTGTGATATGCCGGATAAAACCTGTCCGGTATGCGGTGAACCGTTGGAAAAAGACGGTTTTGATATCCCTTTTGAAACATTCCTGGGATTTAAGGGAGACAAGGAGCCGGATATCGACCTGAACTTCTCCGGAGAATACCAGAGTAAGGCCCATAAATATACGGAGGTAATTTTCGGAGCAGGACAGACCTTCCGTGCGGGAACTATAGGCACGCTGGCCGATAAAACAGCCTTCGGCTATGTGAAAAATTATTATGAGGAAAGAGGCTCCAAGAAAAGAACCTGTGAAATCAACCGGATTGTAACAGGCTGTACCGGAATCCGCAGAAGTACGGGACAGCATCCGGGCGGTATCATTGTTCTTCCTCTCGGAGAAGAGATCAATTCCTTTACACCGGTGCAGCACCCGGCCAATGATATGACAACGGATACGGTAACGACCCATTTTGATTACCATTCCATTGACCATAACCTGCTGAAGCTGGATATACTGGGACACGATGATCCTACCATGATCCGTATGCTGCAGGATCTCACCGGGGTGGATCCCACCACAATTCCGCTGGATGATCCGCAGGTAATGTCTTTGTTCCAGAATACCAATGCTTTGGGAATTACGCCGGAACAAATCGACGGCTGTCTGCTGGGGGCGCTGGGAATACCGGAGTTCGGTACGGAATTTGCCATGCAGATGCTTCTTGATACCAAGCCCACATCCTTTTCCGATCTGGTGCGTATTGCGGGTCTGGCCCATGGTACGGATGTTTGGCTGGGAAATGCCCAGACGCTGATTAAGGAAGGGAAGGCGACCATTTCCACCGCCATCTGTACAAGGGATGATATCATGCTCTATCTGATTGAGATGGGTGTGGAAAGCAGCCTTGCCTTCACCATAATGGAGAGCGTGCGTAAAGGTAAAGGCCTTAAGCCGGAAATGGAAGAGGCCATGCTGGCGGCCAATGTGCCGGACTGGTATATATGGTCCTGTAAAAAGATTAAATATATGTTCCCCAAGGCCCATGCGGCTGCTTACGTTATGATGGCCTGGCGTATCGCCTATTGCAAGGTGAATTATCCTCTGGCTTATTATGCCGCGTTTTTCAGTATCCGTGCCTCCGCCTTTTCCTATGAGCTGATGTGTCAGGGGCAGAAGCATCTGGAATCGGTTATGGCTGATTATAAACGCCGGAGTGATGTCCTTTCCAAAAAAGAACAGGATGCAGCGAGAGATATGAAGGTGGTGCAGGAGATGTACGCCAGAGGCTTTGATTTTGTGCCTATCGATATCTTTTCGGCTCAGTCACGGAGTTTTCAGGTGGTGGATGACAAGATCATGCCGTCCCTGAACAGTATCGACGGTTTGGGGGAAAAGGCTGCTGATGCCATTGTGGAGGCGGCCAAGGACGGACCGTTCCTTTCCAAGGATGATTTCAGGCAGCGGACCAAGGTTTCCAAGACGGTTGTTGATTTGATGGATGATCTGAAGCTGCTGGGTGATCTGCCGGAATCCAACCAGATCAGTCTGTTTGATTTTGCTATATAATAAATGTTTTCAGGGACCGGATAGTCTGGTGATCAGGCACCGGCCCCTGATTTTTAATTGGAAAGTTAATAAGGGGGGGAAATGGATTTGGTTATTAAATTCAATGAATGTGGATCTTATTCTAAAGCAAAATGTATGGACGGGGAGAAAGCCGAAAAAGTTATGTCTCTTATGTCCACAACAGAGCAGTATCTTCTGGGACTTAAGGCTGGGAAGGTTTTGCGGAAAATACATGAGCTGACGGCGCCTGAAGATATGCTGGATTGGGAGAAACGTTACTTTGCGGTAATGGATGAACGAATTGATGAATATTGCTCCAGCGGAATCTTATTTGAGGGCAGTGATATTGTGATTGATTATATGGAACATAATCGCTCTTTATTGCGTGGACGTCCGCAATGCTTTCTTCATGGGGATTATCATGAAGGTAACTTAATGGTCAGCGCTGATAGTGAAATTTATGTAATCGATCCGCCTGATGAGGAATTTGGTAACTGCGGGGATCCATGGTATGATTTTAAGACATTCGGAGAGAACGGCAATGCATATTTTTCTACCGGATTAGTGCGCGGCTATTTTGACGGGGAGCCACCACAGATTTTTTGGGATGTGTTAACATATTATATCATTACTGCCGCACTTACATCTATTGTATGGAAGAAATATCATAATCCCGATGATTTACCGGAGGCGATGCGTTGGAATGAGGAAATTGCCCGGGATCTGAAAGATGGGCGTTCACCCTTGATGAAATGGTATCTGAAAGATTTTTATATTCAATACACGGATGGAATCCCGTATAAACTCAAAGCCCCATTTGACTTTTCGTTTCTCAGTAAATATGGCAAGGTTTTCAAGGTTTTTGACAACCAGGATTCAGGCAATATCTGTTTTGGAGTGACAGATGGAATAAAAAAATATTTTATTAAGTTTGCAGGTGCGCCGACTGCCAGAGCCTGCGTCAGTGCCGGGGAAGCTGTTGCGAACCTTAAATGCACAGAGCCTGTTTATCATGACTTAGCTCATCCGAACCTTATCCGATTGATTGCGTCCGAAGAAATCGGCGATGGCTTTGCCATGATATTCGAGTGGAGTGACGCGGAGTGTATGCACCCGATGTATCCGCGTTCACGCCAGAAATTTTTACAGATGACACTGGAAACAAGGTATCAGGTTTTCGAGGAAATCCTTGAATTCCATATCCATGCAGCAAAAAAGGGATATGTGGCTATCGATTTTTATGATGGAAGCATTATGTATGATTTTGGCAGACACAAAACCATACTTTGCGATGTGGATTTTTATTCAAAAACCCCCTATATTAATCAAAGAGGAAGATTATGGGGAAGCTCACGCTTTATGTCCCCGGAAGAATATCAGCTGGGTGCAGTCATAGATGAAGTTACCAATGTTTATACAATGGGTGCGACTGCATTCGCTTTGTTCGGCAATGACCGGGATAAGTGTATTGAGGAGTGGAAAGTAAGCAAAGAATTATTTAATGTGGCCCAAAAGGCTGTTAGCAAAGAACGTGATAAGCGGCAGCAGACGATAGAACAGCTGCTTGAGGAATGGCGGGAAGCAAGATGCAATAGATAACAGAAAAGGTCAAAATCCTTAAAGAAAAGGTCAAGAATCAGAAAGAAATCCTGTTCTGTAATTAATATAATGTACTTATGAAAAAAGAAAATGTTCCTGTATCATGGGAACAGCAGCTTTTTAAGCATCAAATATAAGGAGGGCATATGATCAGGATAATCGACAACAAAATTTACTGCAGACAGGACAAAGAGCTTCTTGTTATTGAACCCTGGGGACCCAACAGTCTGCGCATAAGGGCTACGCAGAACCATACCTTTAACAGGGATGAGGAAACTTCCGCACTTCTTCCGGCAATGGCCAGTTCACCGGAACTGAAGACGGATGGAAAAAGTGCTTCTATTGTAAACGGCAAAATCCGCTGTGAGCTTATGGTGACAGGGAAAATCAAGTTTTATAACCAGAAAGGGGAGCTCCTTCTGGAGGAATTTGACAGGAACCGGTTCCGGGAAAATGTGGAAGGGGAATTTAACAGCGCACTGGAAATCAGCCCCCGTACCTTTACTCCTATTATGGGAACCGAAAATTATAAACTGACCGTAAGGTTTGAACCCAATGACGGAGAAAAAATTTACGGTATGGGACAGTATCAGCAGCCTTATATGGATATGAAGGGCTGCGTGGTGGAACTTGCCCACCGGAATTCCCAGGCCAGTATACCCTTTGCCCTTTCTAATAAGGGATACGGCATGCTCTGGAATAATCCGGCCATAGGCAGTGTAACCTTCGGAAAAAACCTGACAGAGTGGACTGCGCTTTCCACAAGACAGATGGATTACTGGATCACTGTGGGGGATACACCGGCAGAGATCGAGGAAGCTTATGCAGATGCCACAGGCAAGGTTCCCATGATGCCGGATTACGGCTGCGGGTTCTGGCAGTGCAAGCTCCGTTATCAGACCCAGGAGGAACTGCTGGAGGTAGCCAGGGAATATAAGAGAAGAGGACTGCCCATTTCTGTTATCGTAGCCGATTATTTCCACTGGCCTCATCAGGGAGACTGGAAATTTGATAAGGATTACTGGCCGGATCCGAAAGCCATGGTGGAAGAACTGGAGAGCATGGGCATCAAGCTTATGGTATCTATCTGGCCCACAGTGGACTCGGAGAGTGAAAATTATAAGGAAATGGAAGAACTGGGCTATTTAAGCCGCAACGATTTCGGAAAGAGAATGTATCAGCTGGGAGATGCCGCTGTTTTTGATCCTACCAATCCGGATGCCAGAAAATTTGTATGGGACAAGATCAAGAAAAATTATTATGATGATGGCATCCGTATTTTCTGGCTGGATGAAGCGGAACCGGAATTCACCAATTATGAATACAGCAACCATCGCTTTTACCTGGGCTCCGATCTGGAAATCGGAAATGTTTTCCCCAGAGAATATGCCCGAATGGCCTATGAGGGAATGGAAGAGGCAGGACAGGAAAACATAGTCAACCTGCTTCGCTGTGCCTGGGCAGGGAGCCAGAAATACGGCGCTCTTGTGTGGTCGGGGGACATTGATTCCAGCTTCCGTTCATTAAGAAGCCAGCTCGCCGCCGGGCTTAATATGGGACTGGCAGGTATTCCGTGGTGGACAACGGATATCGGAGGCTTCCACGGCGGTAATATTTATGATGAGGATTTCAAGGAAGTGCTGGTAAGATGGTTCGAGTTCGGCGCCTTCTGTCCTGTATTCCGCCTGCATGGTTTCCGCGAACCCTTCAAGGAACCCCTTGGCACTACCGGAGGAGGAAAATCAATAAGCGGTGCGGAAAATGAAGTGTGGAGTTATGGTGACGAGGTGTACGGAATCTGTAAGAAATATCTGGAGCTTCGTGAAAAAATGCTTCCTTATGTAAAACGTCTTATGAGCGAAGCCCACGAAAAGGGTACTCCGGTTATGCGGCCCCTGTTCTATGATTTCCCGGAGGATGGGAAATGCTGGGAAACAGAAGATGAGTACATGTTTGGCCCCGAAATCCTGGTTGCCCCGATTCTTTATGAGAAGCAGAGAGAAAGAACTCTGTATCTGCCGGAGGGTGAATGGCGCAGCTTAAATGACGGAAACGTATACAAGGGCGGATGCATGATTACCTGTGATGCTCCCATAGATGCCATTCCTGTTTTTGTAAAAAAGGGATGTCTGGAAGAATTAACATTTTAAAAGGAATAAGTGGTTATGGATTTTGTAAAAGTAAAGGGAAAAGAATTCTATTATAAAGGGGAGTCGATTCTGTTTTCCGGACTGGGCGTGGGTTCCTGGCTGAATATGGAGCATTTCATGCTCGGGCTTCCCGGAACGGATGCTCAGATAAGAAAGACTTTTGAAGAGGTGCTGGGAAAAGAAGACGGAGAGAAATTTTTTGAATCTTTTATTCTGAATTTCCTCACCGATGAAGATTTCCGTTTCCTGAAGGAAATGGGAGTGAATCTGCTTCGCGTTCCCTTCAGCTACAGGCTGTTTATAGATGACCTGAATCCCCATACCTACAAAGAGGAAGGCTTCCGCTATATGGACCGGCTGCTGGCACTGTGTACGAAATATGAGATTTTCCTCATGCCTGATCTGCATACAACGCCCGGCGGGCAGAACCCGGACTGGCATTCCGACAATATGACCGGGATACCTCAGTTCTGGCATTTCCGCATTTTTCAGGAGCAGATTGTGAAGCTGTGGAAGGCGATTGCCGCAAGGTATAAGGAGGAACCGTTCCTTCTGGGGTATGATCTTCTGAATGAACCGTTTTTAATGCCTAAAAAGGAAGGGCTGCTGAATGCTTTCCTTGAAGAAGTGACGACGGCGGTGCGGGAAGTGGATCCCAATCATATCATATTTATTGAAGGGGACTTCTTCTCCATGGACTTTACGGATATCCGTCTGCCCCGGGATGAACAAACGGCGCTTACCTTCCATTTTTATCCTACTGTTTGGGATGAAAATCTGACAAACAAGGATTATGACGCGGCGGAAAGAGTCCGGAAAATGGACGAGCAGTTAAGCGGCTTTTCAGCTCTTCGGGATACCTTCGGAAGGCCGGCACTTTGCGGGGAGGCGGGAGTGGATATTAAAAAGGATGATCTGTCCTTTACCATGCAGCTGCTGGATGAGACCTTGTCGCTGTTTCAAAAACACAGTCTTTCCTGGACATTGTGGAGCTATAAAGATGCCCAGTGGATGGGACTTGCTTACCCTGGAAATGATACCGGATGGATGAAGCTTGTATCTGAAATCCGTAAGAAGTGGTCTCATTACGGACAGATGCAGATTGCAGATGAGTTTATGGATGAAATCGGAAAGCGGTATACGGATGATTTTTCCAAAGAACTGAAGTATGAGCTGCAGTTTCAGTTAAGAGGGGTTCTTTATCGTATGGAAGAGGAATATATCCTCAAACCTGTGCTGGAGAAATATTCCCGCGAGGAAATCATGGCCATGCCGGAATCCTTCCGTTTTGAAAACTGTGACTACTATGAGGAATATCGGAAACTTCTGAAACAATACTCATGGAAATGAATAATAAATAGGCTGATGTTATAATGAGACCGGCCGGAAAAACAGGCTGTGATTTTGGTTTTCTACTGCAGTTCAGGTATAGAATGTGGAGAAAATCGTGGGAAACAGCAGGGTTTTTCCGGCCGATAAAAAAGGCTGAGAAAAAAATGAAAAAAGTACTTGCTTTTTTTGGAAACTTGTTATAATATATACAAGTGTCACGCAGGAAATAAACCTGCATGAAGGAAAATGGCTCGTTGGTCAAGCGGTTAAGACGCCGCCCTCTCACGGCGGAATCAGGGGTTCGATTCCCCTACGAGCTGTTGACTGTTAATTTAACAGCCCAACCCGAAAAGTGCTTGGAAGTTCGTAATTATACGGCTTGCAGGCATTTTTATTGCCCGAAAATAATTAACGATATAATCAGCCTTAAGTTAAAAGCTGCCGATAAGAGGTAGCTTTTAAAGTATATATATTAACTAACATTTCATAAACAAAATAAATAAGTTATTGTATAAGTAAAAACTAAAAAATAAAATTACTAAAACTGCCGAATGGATGTTAATTTATATACTATTAAGACGAAATACATAGAGTAACGTAAAAACGTATTGGGAAAAGGAGGTTGGTTATGATTAATTCTCTGGGAGGACTTGGAAGCTGTAATCCTTTTAAGACTGTATTCTCCAATAATCTTAAAAATGAGAAATCTTTTTTTGGACAAGTCCTTGATTCTGTAACTTTTGTTAATGATTCAGGACAAGAAGAACGATATGGCATCAATGCAGAACAAAAACAATATCTAAAAGAGAAATATGGTTCTTTAGAACTAAAGATTGGTGATAAAAAAACGCTTGCGTTTATGAATGATCTTAAAAAAATGGGAGTGATCACGGATGAAGAGGCTAAATGTGGTGAATATATGCCTGTATGGGTAGCCAGTAAAGAAAATACAATTACAAGCTGGTATAATTCCCCAAATCCTGATGACATGGATATAAGGAGTTCCTTTCATATTTACGCAATACTTCAAAGGGGAGAAGCAAATAAATACCCGGAGCTTTCTGATTTTTTTATGAAGCAATCATCTGTTTATGAGAAACTGGATAATGTTATGGATTATATTTTTTCTTAAAGCAGAAGAATTCTTCCTGGATCCGGATTGTAATTCAATGTACGATAAATTGTACGATGATAGGGAGCAAATCGCATGAATATTAATTACGTAACGCCAACAACATATACTTCTTATGTACAGGAAAATCAAAAAGCTTCAAGGGCCATGATGACTCTTGAAGAATTCAAAAGACGTTGTGTCCCTTGTGGTATATCTTCTGATAATGATTATTATCCAACGGTAGAAGGAAATATTTCGCCAAAAGGCTTATGGCCTGAAGAAAACTTTGAGTCGGAAGAAGAATTATACAAAAGACTGGCAGAAAAGTATGATATGACGAAGCTGCAGCAAGGTGATCTTACTACGATTCTTGCTACTTTACATGATGCAGGAGTTCTAAGCGGTACTGAATATGGCTATGCTTTAAGTCCTGTACCGGTGTTCAGTTTAGATGAAATAGGGGCTCCTGCCGGAACACCCTTAACATCATGGGAAGAGCCGCGGTACAATCCTGTAAGCGGATACAACGCATTAACAGATTACAGGCAAAGGTACACGGACTATATTTATAAATATTGTATGGATGCACCTCCATCTGTTATTAAAACCGTTCAGAACGCAATAGCTGTACATAACAAAGTAGATGATATCCTGCATGAGATACAAAAATATCGGGTGTGAATCCGGAAGCAATACCCGCTAAGATATGTTGCCCAAACCTCCAAACGTCTCAAAGTTTGGAGGTTTTTATATGCTAAACAGGAAAATAATGGATATACAACAAAAATGAGAACATATTAATAATGATGAAAACGGTAACTGCGTATGGTATAATGATTTCAAAAAAAGTAGAAATTTCCCCGCAGCTGAATTGGAAGTAACCAGGTATCATAATCTGCTTACAGAGCTTGGCATTACATCATTGGGATAAAGGCGGGGACAGTTCGTTTGTAATTCTTCATTTCAGATAAATATGGGTTCGCAGCAATAAGATTTATATTATAAAAAATAGGGAGTACACAAGATGAACAGCAATGAAAATTTACAGCTAAAAAACCCCGAAGTGATGCCGACTAGAGAAATGCTGGAGAATATATTGGGCGGCAGTTATGCAGCATATGAAGCTCTTCAGGATGCTCTGCCCAATTTGGAAATGGAACAGGAGTGGCAATGGTATACCCCATACAAGGCATGGTTTGCCAGAGGACAGCATTTTTGGACGACCAAAAGGGGAACGAAAAAAGAGAAAACACTTTATTGGCTCTATGTTTATGAAGGGTATTTCAGCGTGGCGATTTGGTTTAAGGAAAAGAACCGTATGGAACTTTTAAATGCCAATGTGAGCGAAAAAACAAAACAGCTGATTGGAGACGCCGATACAATGGGCAAGCTTCCTACCTTTCCTGTAGTGTTCGATATAAAGACGATCGAACCTCTCACTGAAATTTATGAATTGTTGGACTGCAAGAAAAGATTAGAACGATAACGGTATACTTACGAAAAAAAATACACTTATCCTGCTGCAAAATAATCCAGCCGCCTGATTGCCGGCTGGACTATTTATTACCGCCCCGGAAAGCCTTTTATAAATTATTTAATCTTTAGTTCTCTCAATAATTGAGCGCAGTCAATCATCCCCTGTTTATAAGCCAGGTCAATGAGCTTCCCGCAGCAGCTGTTATGGCAGTCCATCAGCTGTTCTACTACATTATGATATTCTTCAGGGAGACGGCGGTAACATTCCACAGCCGCCTTCTTTTCTTCTTCTCCCAGCTTCTGATATTCCTCATCCTTTAAAAAAACATCCTGCAGCCAGCCGGATACTGCACAGTCTGTTATTTCATCCAACATTTCTTCTCCCTCCCGCCTGCTTTGGACATTCCGGGAAAACAGGAACAGCCGGAGTGTGCGAAAAAACAGTATTTCGATATATAACTATATACAGTCTACCACGAAACGATAAAATAGTCCATATAATTGTAGTAAAAAGTCCCCTCTGTTGATACAATCCAGCCATACAGTATTGACAAAAAAATAATGTGCGCATACAATAATTGCAGATGCAACTATTGTAACAGAAAATGGAGGTAATATGAAACGTTTGCTTTCTTACATGAAAAAGTACAGGGCGGCTACTGCCCTGGCGGTGTTTTGTATTGTTTTGGAGACTTTTTTGGAATTGATTATTCCTCTTATTATGGCGGATATGGTGGATGTGGGAATCGCTAACGGGGATAAAGCTTATATTTTTGAGAAGGGGCTTATGATGGCGGCCTGCGCGGTGATATCCATGGTGCTGGGTGTAGGCAGCGCCAGATTCGCTGCGGTGTGCGGGCAGGGAGTGGGTGCGGAAATCCGTAAGAATGAGTATCTGAAGCTGCAGCAGTTTTCCTTTGCCAACACGGATCGGTTCCGGACCTCTTCCCTGGTAACAAGGCTGACAGGAGATGTGACGAATATACAGAATTCCATTTCCACAGGTATGCGGCCTGCGTGCAGGGCGCCCGTAATGATGATAACGGCTATTGCCGTGTCTTTTTATATCAATAAGGAGCTTGCCGTGATCTTTCTGATAGCGGCTCCGGTTCTGGGAATCCTTTTATTCCTTATTATCAGCCATGTCCGTCCTCTTTATGCCAGGATGCAGAAGGCTGTGGATCTGGTAAACAGGATCATCCAGGAGAATCTGACTGCTATCCGTGTGGTAAAGTCGTATGTGCGGGGCGATTATGAGCTTTCAAAATTTGAAGAAGTAAATGCCGGCCTGCAGACAACCTCGGAAAGGGCGTTTCGTGTTGCATCCCTGAATATGCCTGCCATGCAGTTTGTCATGTATACCACGATCCTTTGTATCCTCTGGTTCGGAGGGAATCTGATTCTGGCGGGAGGTATGAAGGTAGGAGAACTGACCGGATTTTTGAGCTATGTCCTTCAGGTGCTCAATTCCCTGATGATGATATCCAATGTATTTATGATGTTTACCCGTTCCCTTACCTCATGGAAACGTATTACTGAAGTGATGGATGAAAAAATTGATATTACGGAAGATGACGCCAGAGATATCACGGTGGAAAAGGGAGATATCGAATTTGATCATGTGTATTTTAAATACAGCAGCCAGGCGAAGGAATATGTGCTGTCCGATATATCCCTTAAAATGGAGGCCGGGCAGACAATCGGAATTATCGGAAGAACCGGCGCTGCGAAAACTACGCTTGTGCAGCTGATCCCGCGCCTCTATGATGTGACGGAGGGTCAGATCCGCATCGATGGCTATCCGGTGCAGGAGTATCCTCTGAAGCCTCTGCGTGACGCCATTGCCATGGTGCTGCAGAAAAACACACTTTTTTCCGGCACAGTCAGGGATAACCTGCGGTGGGGGAAAGAGGATGCCACGGAGGAGGAAATCGAAGAAGCCTGTCGGATTGCCTGCGTTGATGAATTTATAGGCAGGCTGGAAAATGGGTACGATACGGATCTTGGGCAGGGAGGAGTTAATGTTTCGGGCGGACAGAAGCAGAGGCTCTGTATTGCCAGGGCTTTGCTGAAAAAGCCGAAGGTGCTCATACTGGATGATTCCACCAGCGCAGTGGATACGGCTACAGAAGCCAAAATCCGTGAAGGAATGGCAAAGAGCCTTCCGGGGACTACCAAAATCATTATTGCACAGAGAATTTCCTCCGTAGCGCATGCGGATAAAATCGTTATTCTGGAGGATGGGAAGATCCATGCAACAGGCACCCATGAAGAGCTGCTGAAAAACAATCTCATATATCAGGAAATTTATCAATCCCAACAGGAAGGAGCTGATTTGTAATGGCGAAATACAATGGATACGCACGTCCTAAAGATCGAAAGAAAACCATGAAAAAGATGCTCCATTACATGGGAATTTATAAATGGTCTGTGGCTTTGGTAGCGCTGCTGGTATGCATCAGCAGTCTGGCGAATATTATAGGCACCTATATGCTCAAGCCGGTTATCAACAAATACATCCTGCCGGGAGATATTCCCGGACTCATCCGTATTATCGTGCTGATGGCGGTTATGTACGGCTGCGGAGCGCTGGCGACTCTCGGCTACAATCAGCTCATGGTCCATACCTGCCAGAAGATAGTAGGCCGAATCCGGCGCGATTTGTTTGAACATACGCAGGAGCTTCCCGTTTCTTATTTTGATGTCCATACCCATGGCGAGCTGATGAGCCGTTTTACCAATGATGTGGATACGCTGACGGAGGCTCTGAACAATAGCTTTACCCTTTTGATCCAGAGCTTTATCGTGGTTACCGGCACCATTGCCATGTTGATTATCCTGAATTTCAGGCTGTCCCTTATCGTGATTGCTTTCCTTATTCTCATGTTCCTGTTTATCCAGTTTAATGGAAAACGCAGTAAAAAATATTATCTTGCACAGCAGAAATACTTGGGAAGCATCAATGGCTTTGTTGAAGAAATGGTAGGCGGCCAGAAGGTGGAAAAGGTATTTAATCATGAAGAACAGGATTTCGAAGAATTCTGCAGGAGAAATGAAGCGCTCAGGCAGGCGTCCACCAAAGCGCTGTCCTATTCCGGAATGATGGTTCCCACTATTGTCAGCCTTTCCTATTTTAATTATGCCATATCGGCCTGCGTGGGAGGAATGTTTGTCCTGTCGGGCCTGATGGATCTGGGAAGCCTGGCATCCTATCTGGTATATGTGAGACAGAGCGCCATGCCCATGAACCAGTTTACCCAACAGATCAATTTTCTGCTGGCAGCCCTGTCCGGCGCCGAACGTATTTTTGAAATGATGGATGAAGAGCCGGAAATTGATGAAGGAAATATTACCCTGTGCCATGTGAAGGAAAAGGACGGCGTGCTTGAAGAAAACGGTGAAGAGGGCAGGGATTATGCCTGGAAGGTGCCGCGGGAAGACGGAAGCTCTGAACTGGTACCGTTAAAGGGGGATGTCCGTTTTGTGGATGTGGTATTTGGTTATACTCCTGAAAAGAAGATTCTGAATAAAATAAGCCTTTATGCCAAACCCGGCCAGAAAATCGCTTTTGTAGGTTCCACCGGAGCGGGGAAAACGACAATTATTAATCTTATCAACCGGTTTTATGAAATCCAGAGCGGTACCATAACCTACGACGGGCTGGATATCAGGAATATCCGCAAAAAGGATCTCCGCCGTTCCCTTTCCATGGTAATACAGGATACACACCTGTTTACAGGCACCATTGCGGACAACATCCGTTACGGGCGGCTGAAGGCAGGGGAAGCGGACATCAGGGAAGCGGCCCGGATCGCCAATGCGGATTCCTTTATACGCAGGCTTCCGGAAGGCTATGATACCATGCTGCACAGTGACGGCTCCAATCTTTCCCAGGGACAGCGTCAGCTGCTCGCCATTGCCAGGGCCGCAATTTCCCGGCCGCCGGTGCTGATTCTGGACGAAGCAACCAGTTCCATTGATACTCGAACGGAGAGGCTGATAGAAAAGGGGATGGACTCTCTGATGGAAGGCCGGACGGTATTTGTCATTGCCCACAGACTTTCCACGGTCCGCAATTCCAAAGCAATTATGGTCCTGGAGCAGGGGGAGATAATCGAGCGGGGGGATCATGAGGAGCTGCTCGCCCAGAAGGGCCGCTACTACCGGCTGTATACCGGACAATTTGAACTGGAATGACAGGTACGAAAGTGATACAATAAAAAAGAGAAAGGGAGTGACATGGAAATGGATGAGAAGATATCCATGGATGGCAGGATTTCCATAGAAAAGCGGGACGTAAGAGAAGCCATGGTAGAAATGGAAACCGCCAGAAGGCAGATCCTGCATCCTTATTTTCAGGATTTGGGACTGTCACCGGGCCAGCCGAGAATCCTGAATAAGCTGTATGAGAAAGATCATGTGACTCAGCGTGAACTGGCAGACAAATGCTTCATGGATGTGGCGACTATGTCAAGAAACCTGGATCGCCTGGAAGAAGCGGGCTATATTACCAGAGAGAAGCATCCCGACTGCAGGCGTTCTTTCCTGATTGTCCTGACGAAGGAAGGGAGAAACAGGGCCGCTCAGGTATATGAGGATTTCAGGCTCATTGACGAACGGATCTGGCAGGGATTTACAGAAGAAGAAATGGTGGTATTTCTGTCCTGTGCGAAGAAAATTATCGGAAATCTGAAATCGGAAACGGAGAAAACCCCCGAATCCCCCGGAAATTAGCGCTTGCGTTTTGTATACAATGGTGCTATAGTATTATATGGTTAATATGGTTACTAGAGTAGAGTGGACTTCCGGTCCACTCTTCTTTATTGATGTGGCAACATACAACTGAATACAGAAAGGATCTGGTGAACGAATGTCAAAAGGCAAAGCGGTGGAAAACCGTACGGAAGAACTGCTCGCTCCCATTGCGGAAGAAAACGGTGTGGAGATCTACGATGTGGAGTATTTGAAGGAAGGCAGTGACTGGTATCTGAGGGCATACATTGATAAGCCGGAAGGAGTGAATATCCAGGACTGTGAGAATGTGAGCAGGGCGCTTTCCGATAAGCTGGATGAAGTGGACTTTATAGACGACGCATATATCCTGGAGGTTAGCAGCCCGGGACTCGGCAGAACGCTTAAGAAGGATAAACACCTTGAAAAAAGCCTGGGTGAAGAAGTGGAACTGCGGCTTTATAAGCCCAGGGATAAGCAGAAGGAATTTACGGGTATCCTGAAATCGTTTGATGCAGACAGCGTTATTATAGAAACGGAAGAAGAAAAAGTTTTTGCAAGATCCGAAATCGCGCTGATAAGGCTTGCATTTGATTTTTAATTATTTTTGGAGGTTAAAGCAATGAATAAGGAATTAATGGAAGCGCTGGATATTCTGGAAAAGGAAAAAGAAATCAGCAAAGAGACACTTTTCGAAGCAATAGAAAATTCTCTGCTTACAGCGTGCAAGAACCACTTCGGAAAAGCGGATAATGTAAAAGTGGAAATCGACCGGAAAACCTGTGATTTCCTTGTATACGCGGAAAAAGAGATTGTGGCGACACATGAGGAAGTGGAGGATGACTGCCTGCAGATCGCTCTGGAGGATGCTCTGGAAATTTCCAAGAGGGCAAAGGTGGGAGATGTAATCCATGTGGAAATCAAGTCCAAGGAATTTGGACGTATCGCCACCCAGAACGCGAAAAACGTCATCCTGCAGAAAATCAGGGAAGAAGAAAGAAGCGTTATTTACAATCAGTATTTTGAAAAAGAAAAAGATGTGGTTACCGGCGTAGTGCAAAGATATGTGGGTAAGAACATAAGCATTAATTTAGGAAAGGCGGATGCCCTCCTGAATGAAAGCGAACAGGTGAAGGGTGAGGTTTTCAAGCCTACGGAAAGAATTAAGGTATATATTCTGGAAGTGAAGAATACCCCTAAAGGCCCCCGTATTCTGGTGAGCCGTACCCATCCTGAACTGGTAAAGAGGCTGTTTGAGTCCGAGGTTACGGAAATCAAGGACGGAACAGTGGAAATAAAGAGCATTGCCAGGGAAGCCGGAAGCCGTACGAAGATGGCTGTATGGTCCAACAATCCCAACGTGGATGCGGTTGGCGCCTGTGTCGGTATGAACGGAGCCAGGGTAAATGCCATTGTAGATGAACTGCGCGGTGAAAAAATTGATATAGTAAACTGGGATGAAAACCCCGGCAATCTCATTCAGAACGCGCTTTCTCCTGCCAAGATTGTAGCTGTATTTGCGGATCCCGATGAAAAGACCGCAAAGGTGGTGGTTCCTGATTACCAGTTGTCTCTGGCAATCGGCAAGGAAGGACAGAACGCCAGACTGGCTGCAAGGCTGACAGGTTATAAAATAGATATTAAGAGTGAAACCCAGGCCAAGGATGCTCCCGGATTCCGGTATGAAGATTATCTGGATGATGAATACGACGAGGAAGAGGGAGAATTCGAAGAAGAGTATGAAGACGGCTATGAAGAAGCCGGTGAAGAGCTTTCCGAGGAAGGCAGTGCAGAAGCTCCGGAAGAGGAAACCTTCGATGAGGAGCTGGATGAAGAGACTTCCGAAGAAACTCTGACAGAGGATAACGGAGAGAACTATGAATAAGAAGGTTCCCATGAGGCAATGTGTAGGCTGCGGGGAGATGAAAGGTAAAAAAGAAATGATGCGGGTCTTAAGGACCGCAGAGGGAGACATTGTCCTCGATGTGACAGGTAAAAAAAATGGGAGAGGCGCCTATCTGTGCAAATCCATGGAATGCCTGAAAAAGGCAAGGAAGAGCAAGGGATTGGAGCGTTCTTTTAAAATGAATATTCCAAATGAAGTTTATGACAGTCTGGAAAGGGAGTTTGAGGAGTTTGAAGCAGAATAAGATTTTATCCATGCTCGGTCTCGCAACCCGTGCTTCAGCGGTGGTCAGCGGTGAGTTTATGACGGAAAAAAGTGTCAAATCCGGCGCCGCCCGCCTGGTGATAGTGGGAAACGATGCCTCCGACAACACAAAGAAGAATTTCCGGAATATGTGCGAGTACTATCATGTGCCGTTCTACCTCTACGATACCAAGGAGGGGCTGGGCCACGCGATGGGAAAGGAAATGAGGGCATCCCTGGCGATAACAGATGACGGGTTTGCCAAAAGCCTAATCGGACATTTGGAAGAAGCCAAGTAGACGGAGGTAACAGCATGGCAAAAACGAAGATATTTGAACTTGCAAAAGAGTTGGATATACACAGCAAAGATATTCTTACCTTTCTCCAGAACCAAGGGGTGGAAGCAAAAGCGGCCCAGAGTTCGGTGGAAGATGATGCGGCAATGATGGTAAAGAAACATTTTGGTAAAAGCGAAGGAGAAAAACGCATAGTGGAAGATGCATCCATGAAGACGACAGGCGTTACGCCGGAAACGAAGACAGAAAAAGAGCAGAACGGCAGTCATGAAAAGGCACAGGAGCAGGCGCCTGCTGCGCCTCAGGCTCATGACGGCGGTGCCGACGGGAAAGAAAAAGCAGGAGAGGCACCGGTAAAGAAAAAGAAAAATATTATTTTTGTGAGCAATCCCCATAACAGCAAAATGCAGACCGGCGGCCAAAGACAGAATTCCGGCGGGAATAAAGGCGGAGCAGCTGGTAATAATGGAGACAGAAGGGGCAATGGGAACCATCCTTCCAATAACGCAAACAGAGGAAACGCAGGCGGCGCTTCCAATGGGGGCCGCGGAAATAATAATGCGGGCGGAGCCGGAAGAACGGCAGGAAACCGTCAGAACGGCAATCAGAACCGTTCTTCAGGAAGAATCGGTTTTGAACAGCCCAAGCTGATTAAGCCCCTGACCAAGCCTTCCCAGCCTCAGATGCCGGATGAAAGGCTGGAGGAACAGCGCAGACGTGCGGAGGCGGCGGAAAGAGCGGCCAGAGAGCAGAAAGCAAGAGAAGAAAAAGCGAACGCAGAGAGAGCGGCAAGGGCTGAACGGAATGAAAACAGAAGTGATGCAAGACCGGAAAGACAGCCGGACAGCAGGCCGGAAAGGCCCCAGGGAAACCGTCCGGGAAATGAAGGCAGAACGGGCAGCTATGCGGATCGGCAGCAGCAGAGAGGGCCGAGGACAGACAGACCCCAGGGCGCGCAGGGCAGCAGGCCGGATGCAAGAGGCCCCAGAAACGACAGACCCCAGGGAAGACCCGGGGAAGGACAGAGCCGTCCCGGCTATAACGGCGGTCAGAGGCCTGGTCAGGGCTTTAACCGTAATGCAAACAGCGGCCGTCCTGGCGGAAACAATGGCCGCCCTGGCGGAAATAGCGACCGTCCTCAGGGAGAACGTACACAGGGTACGGGCGGAAGGCCGGACGCTAAGCGTTCCATGGACAATAAATTCAGGAAGCCCGCACCGGGCAAGGGTTTTGTTGCCGAAAGCCCCATTAAAGAAGGGGAGAAGCACAGAGACGAAGAAAAACGCCGCAGCGCTCAGGAAAGAGATAAGCGCAGCAAGAAAGACCTCATCTATGAAGAGGACGGCGAAGCAAAGAACAAACTGAAAAATAAGCCCGGCAGATTTATTAAGCCTGAACCCGTTAAAGAAGAGGTGAAGGAAGAGCAGATTAAAGTAATCACCGTGCCGGAAACGATAACCATCAAAGAACTGGCCGATAAGATGAAGCTGCAGCCTGCGGCAATCATCAAGAAGCTGTTCCTGGAAGGCAAGATCGTAACCCCCAACCAGGAAATTTCCTATGAGGATGCGGAGAATATAGCGATTGATTATGACATCATCTGTGAAAGAGAAATAAAGGTGGATGTCATTGAAGAACTGCTGAAAGAGGATGAGGAAAACGAAGAGGATATGGTTTCCAGACCGCCGGTTATCTGCGTTATGGGCCATGTTGACCACGGTAAAACTTCCCTTCTCGATGCTATCCGGAAAACCAATGTAACAGACAGGGAAGCCGGCGGCATCACCCAGCATATCGGTGCTTATACCGTACAGATAAACGGACAGAAGATCACCTTCCTGGATACACCCGGGCATGAGGCGTTTACCGCAATGCGTATGCGCGGCGCCAATTCAACGGATATCGCAGTGCTGGTAGTTGCGGCGGATGACGGCGTAATGCCCCAGACCGTTGAGGCTATCAACCATGCGAAGGCAGCAGGAATTGAAATCATTGTTGCCGTAAATAAAATGGATAAACCCAATGCCAATATTGACAGAGTGAAGCAGGAACTTGCTGAATATGAACTGATTCCTGAAGAATGGGGAGGAAGCACTGTATTTGCCCAGGTATCTGCCAAGACGGGCGAAGGGATCAACCAGCTTCTGGAAATGATACTGCTGACAGCAGAAATCATGGAACTGAAGGCTAATCCCAACAGACAGGCAAGAGGTCTTGTTATCGAAGCGGAGCTGGATAAGGGCCGCGGACCGGTAGCGACCGTACTCGTACAGAAGGGTACTCTCCATGTGGGCGATTTTATTTCCGCAGGAGCCTGCCATGGTAAGGTAAGGGCCATGATTGATGATAAGGGAAGAAGAGCGAAAGAAGCAGGACCTTCCACACCCGTGGAAATTCTTGGACTTTCCGATGTGCCTAATGCAGGCGAAGTATTCCTGGCTCATGAAAATGATAAAGAAGCCCGCACCTATGCAGAAACCTTTATCACACAGAATAAAGAAAAGAAGCTGGAAGAAACGAAAGCCAAGATGTCCCTGGATGATCTGTTCAGCCAGATTCAGGAAGGCAACCTGAAGGAACTTGACCTGATCATCAAGGCCGATGTACAGGGCAGCGTGGAAGCGGTAAAACAGAGCCTTCTGAAGCTGACCAATGAAGAAGTGGTGGTAAAATGCATCCACGGAGGCGTCGGTGCCATCAACGAGTCCGACGTTACCCTGGCGGCAACCTCCAATGCTATTATTATCGGCTTTAATGTGCGCCCGGATGCTACGGCAAAGGCCACTGCCGAAAGAGAAGGCGTGGATATCCGTCTCTATAAGGTTATCTATCAGGCTATCGAGGATATTGAAGCGGCAATGAAAGGTATGCTGGATCCCGTATTTGAGGAGAAGGTTATCGGACACGCGGAGGTACGTCAGATATTCAAGGCATCCGCAGTGGGAAATATTGCAGGCGCCTATGTGCTTGACGGTGAGTTCAAGAGAGATTGTAAGGTGAGAATTACCAGAGACGGCGATCAGATATATGAAGGTTCTCTGGCAAGCCTTAAGCGTTTTAAAGATGATGTTAAGGAAGTCCGTTCCGGATTCGAATGCGGTTTTGTATTCGATGGTTTCGACCAGATTCAGGAAGGCGATATTGTGGAAGCCTACATTATGGTAGAGGTTCCCAGGTAAAGCCGGTCTGTTAACGGATGGATTCCTGACAGGTAGGAGTTGCAATGAGAAAAAACAGCGTAAAAAATACCCGGATTAATTCGGAAGTGCAGAAGGTGCTTGCCGAAACGATCCGGGGAGAAATAAAGGATCCCAGGATTGCCCCCCTCACCTCAGTGGTGGCGGTGGAGGTATCCCCGGATTTGAAGACATGTAAGGCATGGATCAGCGTTCTGGGAGATGAAGCTGCCCAGAAGGAAACGATGGCAGGCTTAAGAAGCGCCTCCGGTTTTATAAAAAGCAGGCTGGCAAAAGAAATTAACCTGCGCATTACACCGGAAGTTCAGTTTATTATGGATCAGTCCATTGCCTATGGTGTAAATATGTCCCATAAGATCGATGAAGTAATGGGAAGCCAGGATATGGCACGGGACGCGGAGGTCGATGAGGAATAAGCGTTCCCTGCCTCCAGCAGGGAGGATTTATGAAGCTTTTGGAAGAATGTAAACAGGCGAAAAGGATCGGTATCAGCGGACATATCCGTCCGGATGGAGACTGCATTGGTTCCTGTATGGGCCTATATCTTTATTTAAAGAAGGTAAGGCCTGATGCGGATATTCATATTTTCCTGGAAAAACCGGCGGATATTTTTTCCTGTATCCGCGGTGTGGAGGAAATCGACAGCGATTACGGAAAACAGGAGAAATTCGATGTGTTCTTCTGTCTGGATACCGCCTCTGACCGTCTGGGCCAGGCGGAAGAGTATTTCTGCACGGCAGATAAAAAAATCAACATTGATCACCATGTGAGCAACAGCGGCTGCGGTGATGTGAATTATGTGATACCGGAAGCCAGCTCCACAAGTGAACTGATATACAATCTGATTGATGGGGAACAGCTGGATGAGGAGATTGCCAAAGCCCTTTATATCGGCATTATCCATGATACCGGGGTGTTCCAGTATTCCAATACCGCACCGGAAACCCTGCGTGCCGCGGCACATCTGATTTCCTTCGGATTTGACTTCAGCCGGCTGATTGAAGAAACCTTTTATGAAAAGACATATCTGCAGACGCAGATACTGGGGCGCGCCCTTCTGGAAAGCATACGGTTTATGGATGGAAAATGCGTGGTGAGCGTTCTGGATAAAAAGACTATGGATTTTTATGAAGCCACCTCCCAGGACCTGGAAGGAATTGTCAGCCAGCTGCGCAGCATTAAAGGCGTGGAATGTGCCATTTTCATGTATGAAACGGGAGTTCTGGAATATAAGGTAAGCCTGCGTTCCGGCGGGCGGATCAATGTTTCAAAGATAGCTTCCTATTTCGGCGGCGGCGGCCATGTAAGGGCGGCAGGCTGTACAATGAACGGCACCAGTCACGATGTGATCAATAACCTCTCATTACATATTGAGAAACAATTCATTGAGGAGCAGGACACATGATAAACGGCATTCTGAATGTCTATAAAGAAGCGGGCTATACATCCCATGATGTGGTGGCAAAGCTGCGCGGCATATGCAGGCAGAAGAAAATCGGCCATACAGGTACCCTGGATCCGGATGCGGTCGGGGTACTTCCTGTTTGTCTGGGAAATGCCACCAGGCTCTGCGATATGCTTACGGATAAAAGCAAGGAATATGAAGCGGTGCTTCTTCTGGGAAAGGTAACAGACACCCAGGATATTTCAGGGAAGGTACTGGAGGAGCATCCGGTACTTATGGAGGAGGAACAGGCTGTGGAAGCCGTTCTTTCTTTTTTGGGAAGCTATGAGCAGATTCCTCCCATGTATTCGGCATTGAAAGTAAACGGCAAAAAGCTTTATGAGCTGGCGCGTGCCGGAAAAGAGGTAGAGCGGGCGGGACGGCCGGTGGAAATCCACCAGATTGATATCCTTTCCGTCGCTCTGCCTGAAATAACCTTCCGGGTAGCCTGCTCCAAAGGGACCTATATCCGTACGCTCTGCCACGATATCGGAAGAAAACTGGGCTGCGGCGGAACCATGAAGAGCCTGAAAAGAACCAGGGTCGGAACGTTTGCCATAGATGATGCCCTGCCGTTGGGAGAACTGGAAAAACTGGCTGCGGAAGGCAGGCTGGAGGAATATGTGATTCCGGCAGATGCCATGTTCCCGGAGCTGCCGTGTCTTACAATCAGGGATTCCTTCCGCCGTCTTCTGGAGAATGGGAATTCTTTCTATTCCAATCAGGTTAGGGAAGAGCTGGAAGCGGTTGACGGCATCCGGGTGAAAGTGTATGATACGGAGGGACGCTTTTACGGAATATATGCCTTTTCGGATGAAAAAGGGCGTTATCAGCCGGTAAAGATGTTTCTGTAAAATAAAGGGCATTTATGCCTACTGGAGTGTTTTAATGCAGATTATTTCAGGAACTACGGAAATTAATTGGGAACAGCATACAGCTGTGGCAATAGGAAAATTTGACGGGATCCATCAGGGGCACAGAAGGCTTCTGGATCGGATTATCAGGGCAAAGGAAGACGGACTTGCGGCAACGATATTCACCTTTGACCCGCCGCCGTCGGTTTTCTTCTCTGGAAAGCCTCAGGCAGAACTCACGACAAAGGAAGAAAAAAGGCGTATTTTTGATAAAATGGGAATCGACCTTTTGATTGAATTTCCCATGAATGCCCGGACAGCCGCGATGCCTCCGGAAACCTTTGTGAGCAGGGTCCTTCATGAGCAGCTTAAGGCAAGGTATATTGCGGCCGGTACGGACCTTTCCTTCGGAGACAGAGGAAAGGGAGACTGGCATTTGCTGAAAGCCATGGCGGAAAAAATGGGTTATCAGGTGCAGGTAATCGACAAAATCATGTACGGCGGACGGGAAATCAGTTCCACCTTTGTCAGGGAAGAGATTCTTAAGGGAAATATGGAACTGGCTGAAAAGCTTCTGGGTGCCCCGTTCACAGTATCGGGAACCGTAAAGCACGGCAAACGCCTGGGAAGGACGCTGGGCATGCCAACGGTTAATCTTCTGCCTCCCAGGGACAAGCTTCTTCCGCCTAAGGGAGTCTACCTTTCCCGTATGTTTGCCGGAGGAAGCTGGCATGAAGGAATTACCAACATCGGCTGCAGGCCTACGGTGAGCAACAGCGGCCAGATGAGTGTGGAAACCTATCTTTATAACTTTAATAAAGAGATCTACGGGGAATATGTGGAGGTTTCTCTTCTTACTTACTGCCGTCCTGAAATGAAATTTTCAAGTGTTGATGAATTAAAAGAAAATATGGCCCGGGATATTGAAGCAGGCAGAGAATACTGGGAAAGCCGCAGAGCAGAAAAGACCGTCGGACAGAGAATCCCCGTTTAGGGGAGAACTGTCCGGCGGTTCGTGCTGTTACAATTCACGTCCCCGGTGCCGCCGGTCTTATGTTTCTGCCAGCCCGGCATTCCCTGCCCTGTATGTGGGGCGTGACTCTGCAAGGTTCCTGTCAGGGCACACTTTCGCTCGGATAAATACGCAGCGGTACTAAGGTTGCAAAGTACGCAACCTAAGGACCGGCGTATTTATACGGCCCATACAGGAATCCTTGCAGAGTCACACTCCACATACAGGGCAGGGAATGCCGGGCTGGCAGAAACATAAGACCAGCGGCACCGGGGACGTGAATTGTAACTTCCTATTTTCAAATTTAGACAAAATTCTTTATTTTACTTGTATCTTTCTTAAGAATCCCTTAAAATGTATGTAAAGTGTGTGTAAATAAAAAGTAAAGAATGCGTATATTGTAAACTCTGGAAAGAAGGCCGAAAGGCCTTTTTCGCGGGGTGGGAAGGAATCAGACGAAAGATGAGTATAGGTGCGATGCTGTTGTCAATGGCCGGAGGACTTGGTTTATTTCTGTTTGGTATGCGGCTGATGAGCGAGAGTATTGAGAAGGCGGCAGGAGCCAAGCTGAGGGGTATCCTGGAGATGTTTACCACAAACCGTTTTTTAGGTATGCTTGTGGGTATTATTTTTACGGCGGTGATCCAGTCTTCCTCAGCATGTACGGTCATGGTAGTCAGCTTTGTCAATTCAGGGCTGATGAATCTGTATCAGGCGGCAGGCGTTATTTTCGGTGCGAATATCGGTACCACGGTAACCTCCCAGCTTGTATCTTTTAACCTTTCTGAAATTGCCCCTGTTTTCCTGCTTGCGGGGATTCTGGGCGTTATGTTCTGCAAACGTCAGAGTATCGTAAAAATATGCCACATTGTCCTTGGGTTCGGTGTTTTGTTCATGGGTCTGTCCGGAATGTCAAGCGCCATGTCGGGAATGAGGGATATGCCTGAAATTGTCCATATCCTGTCCTCCCTTACAAGCCCCATGCTCGCCATACTGGTGGGAACGATACTGACGGCAGTGATCCAGAGCTCTTCGGTAACCGTCAGCATTGTGCTGCTCATGGCAAACCAGGGCCTTCTGGAGCTTCCTATTTGTCTTTTTATTGTTCTGGGCTGTAATATAGGCGCCTGTACATCGGCGCTTCTCGCCTCCCTGAATGGTAAAAAAGATGCCAAGCGTGCGGCGATGATTCATTTCCTGTTCAACGTAATCGGTACCGTTCTCATGTATCTGATCCTGAAGCTGGCTATGAATCCTGTCATGGATATGCTGCACATGGTATCGGGTACCAATTCGGGCCGTTTTGTGGCGAATGCCCACACCATATTCAAAATATTCCAGGTTATAGCCCTTTTCCCTTTTGCCGGGCTGATCGTGAAGCTCACCTATGTCTTTGTGCCGGGTGATGACGTCAAAATGGACGACAGGGATAATTTTACTCTGAAGTATATCGGAGACAAGACAGTGTTCAACCCTGCAACGGCAGTGGTGGAAGTGGATAAAGAGCTGAAACGTATGGCGACTCTCGCTTCCGATAACCTGAACCGTGCCATGAATGCATTGATCACTTTGGATGAAGAGGATATTGATACCGTATATACGGTGGAAAAAAATATTAATTTCCTGAACCATTCCATCACCAATTATCTGGTAAAAATTAACCAGACAACCCTTCCTATTGAGGATCAGAAGAGTATCGGCGCCCTTTTCCATATAGTAAACGATATAGAAAGAATCGGCGATCATGCGGAAAATGTGGCGGATGCGGCGAAAAGAAGGAAGGAAACAGGCGTGAGCTTCAGCAAGGAGGCACAGCATGAGCTGGGAGAAATGCTGGATATGGTAAATACGATAATCCGTTTTTCTGTAGAAATGTTTTCCACAGGCACAGACGAACTGGCAGAGGATGTGCGGCAGCTGGAGGATGCGATTGATGAAAAGGAACGGGAAATTCAGAAGTCACACATCCAGCGGATGACAAAGAACCTCTGTACTCCGGAAGCCAGTATGATTTTTTCCGATATTGTCAGCGGCCTGGAAAGAGTGGCGGATCATGCAACGAACATCGCTTTTGCGATGGATAATACAGAATATGAAGTGAGTAACGTAACATAAAGAGTATGGCCTTTCGGGAAAAATCCCCCTCCGGCTGCTGCAGATAGGATACTGTGGCGGCCGGAGGGCTTTTTTCTCCTGAAAGTCTTTTTTAATCGAAGTTCCAGGTATTTCCTGTAAAATTAAGGAATTAGGAATTGACAGGAGAGAGGGTTTTTAATATAATACTGTTGTAATAATATTGTAACAATTTGAAAGGAATCTGTAAAATATTCCGGCGGTAAGGAAGATGGAGCAGAAGAGTACATATTCAGATTAAGAAATAGGAGAAGGAGTTATATGTTAAAAGGAACAAAAGCAATCGGTATGTTGGCGGCAGGGATTGTATTGTATACGGGCATGACTGTTTCGGCGACAGGAACAGGGAACGCGCCGGTGCCTTCGGCAGGTGTGGGCGAGATTCTGGAAGCGAAGCTGCAGGAAGAGGATTATCTGGCGGCTGCGGAAGAAGCCAAGGTGGAAAGAAAAGCGGTTTATGGCTTCAGCAACCTGGGGATTGCTAATGTTAACGATTATTTGAATGTCAGGGAAGAACCCGGTGAGGACGGCAAGCTGGTTGGTAAAATGAGTAAGAACAGCGGCTGTGAGGTCCTGGAAATAAAAGACGGATGGGCACGTATCAAATCCGGCAAGGTTACCGGCTATGTGAAGGCGGAATTCCTGCTGACCGGGCAGGAAGCCAGAGACAGAGCGGATAAAGTGGCTGCGGATATGGCGGTATGCAATTCAGGAGGCCTGCGTGTAAGACAGGAGGCCAGTACGGAAAGCCCTGTCATTACGCTGGTTGCCGAGGGCGAAGAGCTGGAGGTTGTGGAGCAGCTGGACGGATGGGTGAAAATCATGCTCGATGATGAGGAAGCTTTTGTATCCGCTGATTATGTGACAATCGCCAAGAAGCTTGACAGAGCGGTAACACAGACGGAACTGAAATACGGAAAAGGTGTTTCCGATGTCCGTGTTGATTTGGTTAACTTTGCGAAGCAGTTTCTGGGACGTCCCTATGTATGGGGAGGTGTGAGCCTGACTAACGGCGCAGACTGTTCCGGTTTTACTATGAGTGTGTTTAAAAATTATGGCGTTTCCCTTCCTCATTCCTCCGCATCTCAGAGCACTATGGGGACAAAGGTGAGCCTTGCTGAGGCGAAGCCTGGCGACCTCGTGTTCTATGCACAGAACGGAAGGGTAAACCATGTGGCAATTTATATCGGAAACGGGCAGGTTATCCATGCCAGCAACCCCAGATCCGGTATCAAGATTTCCAATGTAAGTTATCGTACACCTTATGCGGTGAAGCGTGTGCTCAGCCAGTAAACCGGTGTAAATGATGTTTAATATTTCTGATGTGACAAGAAAATAGTTTACAAGAATGGGATGAATGTGTTATACTTTCCTGGTATGAAATTCAGCCGGTACCCAGATACAGGACACTCCGACCTTATCCTGGTATCAGGCGATTAAAAATCAAGGAGGAACACACATGATTTCCAAAGAAAAGAAAACAGCAATCATTGCAGAGTATGCTAGAGGCGAAGGCGATACCGGTTCACCGGAAGTGCAGATCGCAGTCCTGACAGAAAGAATCAAAGAGCTCACCGAGCATCTGAAGAGCAACCCCAAGGATCATCATTCCAGAAGAGGTCTGCTTAAGATGGTTGGACAGAGAAGAGGTCTTCTGGACTATCTGAAGGGAAAAGATATCGAGAGATATCGTACTCTTATTGAAAGACTGGGAATCAGAAAATAATGCTGCAAAACAAGGCGGATTTAGCTCCGGATATTTTCGGAGCTTTCCGCCTTATTGTACGGTAAAGGAAAACTCCATACCGTATAAAAGGCGCATCTGTTTTGGGTGACGTCTTCTGCTTCTTCAGGTCGGAAGAGTGCTTCCGAGACCACTGACAAGGGCATTTGCCGCGGCTTGGGGCCGGGTAAGCGGTTTTGTCAGTAGTTTCGGCATCTTCTGCCTGGACAGCACCAATGCGGAGAAGTCCGCTTACGAAGAGTGGTTTGTCCGCTCTTCCCATTGATTGTCTGGCTGCATATGGCGGCATGACAGCAAAATATTTAAGGTTCAGAAAAGGAGAGACGAAATGTACAAGACATTTTCCATGGAACTTGCCGGACGCACCCTGAGTGTGGACATCGGCAGAGTGGCAGCACAGGCAAACGGGGCTGCATTTATGCATTATGGGGATACCACTGTTTTATCCACCGCCACAGCGAGCGAAAAGCCCAGAGAAGGAATCGATTTCTTCCCCCTGAGCGTGGAGTATGAAGAGAAGCTTTACTCCGTAGGAAAGATTCCCGGAGGCTTTAATAAGAGAGAGGGAAAAGCGAGTGAAAACTCTGTGCTGACAAGCCGTGTTATCGACCGGCCTATGCGCCCTTTATTCCCTAAGGATTACAGAAATGATGTGACCCTGAATAACCTGGTGCTTTCCGTAGATCCTGCCTGCCGTCCAGAGCTGGTGGCCATGCTGGGCGCTGCGATTGCAACAAGTATTTCTGATATTCCCTTCGACGGCCCCTGCGCTATGACCCAGGTAGGTCTTGTTGATGGTGAATTTGTCCTTAACCCCTCTCAGGAGCAGTGGAAGAACGGCGATTTAACCCTTACCGTGGCATCCACCGGCGAAAAGGTTATCATGATTGAAGCCGGCGCTAACGAAGTACCGGAAAAGAAGATGATTGAAGCCATCTATATGGCTCATGAAGTAAACCAGACTATCATTGCTTTTATCAATAAAATAGTTGCAGAATTAGGAAAGCCCAAGCACGAGTATACCAGCTGTGCCGTTCCGGAAGAACTGTTTGCAGCCATTAAGGAAATCGTACCTCCTGCAGAAATGGAAGAGGCCGTATTTACCGATGTTAAGCAGGTAAGAGAAGAAAATATCAGAAATATCACAGCCCGTCTGGAAGAGGCCTTCGCTGATAAGGAAGAATGGCTTCCTGTACTGGGAGAGGCTATTTACCAGTATCAGAAGAAAACAGTCCGCAAGATGATCCTGAAGGATCACAAACGTCCCGACGGCCGTGCTATCACACAGATCCGTCCTTTGGCAGCGGAGATAGATATCATCCCCAGAGTTCATGGCTCAGGAATGTTCACCCGTGGGCAGACGCAGATCTGTACTATAACAACCCTGGCTCCGCTTTCTGAAATGCAGAGAATTGACGGCCTGGATGAAAATGAAGTAAATAAGAGATATATGCATCACTATAATTTCCCGTCCTATTCCGTAGGTGAAACAAAGCCCTCCAGAGGACCGGGACGCCGTGAAATCGGCCATGGAGCATTGGCGGAAAAGGCCTTGATTCCGGTACTGCCTACAGAGGATGAATTCCCTTATGCAATCCGTACCGTATCCGAAACCTTCGAATCCAACGGATCCACCTCTCAGGCATCCATCTGTGCATCCACCCTGTCCCTGATGGCGGCAGGTGTTCCGATTAAAAAGCAGGTAGCAGGTATTTCCTGCGGTCTGGTTACCGGAGATACAGATGATGATTATATTGTACTCACAGATATCCAGGGACTGGAAGACTTCTTTGGTGATATGGACTTCAAGGTGGCCGGAACCCATGACGGTATCACAGCCATTCAGATGGATATTAAGATCCACGGTTTGACAAGACCCATTGTGGAAGAAGCGATTGCCAAGACAAAAGAAGCAAGGGAATACATCATGAATGAAGTCATGACTCCCTGTATTGCCGCTCCCAGAGCCGAAGTGGGAACCTATGCTCCCAAGATCATTTCCGTACAGATTGATCCTGAAAAAATCGGTGATGTTGTCGGACAGCGTGGAAAGACAATCAATGAAATCATTGCCCGTACCGGCGTGAAGATAGATATTACTGATGACGGAAAGGTTTCCGTATGCGGAACGGACAAGGAAATGATGGATAAGGCTGTGGAGATGGTTAAGATTATTACCACAGATTTCCAGGAAGGCCAGATCTTCAAGGGTGTGGTAGTAAGTATTAAGGAATTCGGTGCTTTCATTGAATTCGCTCCCGGCAAAGAAGGTATGGTTCACATTTCCAAGATTGCCAAAGAAAGAATCAACCATGTAGAGGATGTACTCACCCTCGGTGATGTGGTTACTGTAGTATGCCTTGGCAAAGACAAGATGGGAAGAATCAGCTTCTCCATGAAGGATGTTGCTCAGGTATAAAAAAATAATTTCGAATTACGGCCGGAGGAATGCGGTAAAAGCATTCCTCCGGCTTTTTTTGTGTTCCTCAGGAGTCATAACCTGGCATGTCACACATATACTGAAAATGGAAGCAGAGTGTTTCATGGAATGTTGGACAGACTGCCATGGATGCGGATGAACGGGAAAGGAAGTGTGCCCATGACGAGCGAAGAAGATGTTTTACGGATATTCCCGGAAGAAATGCGGGGGAAATGGCGTAAAGCGGCAGGCTATGCCGAACGGCTGCAGGAAATCAGGCTGCGGGCGGATAAGCCTGTGCTGCTTTGTATAGACGGAAAAGAATTTTTCAAGGATAAAAGAGGGGAAATAGTAAGCCGTACAGAACAGGCGGAAATTATGGAACGGGAAGAGCTGGAACGGCTTATTTCCTATACCTGCAGTTATTCCATGTATGCTTTTGAAGAAGAAATAAGCCGGGGATATCTGTCACTTCCGGGAGGCCACCGTATGGGGCTGGCGGGAGAAGTAGTTCTCTCAGAGCAAGATAAAATACGGAACATAAAACATATTTCCTGTATAAATATCCGGATTTCCCATGAAATCAAAGGGGCGGCCGATACTGTGCTGCCTTTCCTTTATCGGGAGGGAAGATTCCTGAATACCCTTATTATTTCCCCTCCCGGCTGCGGAAAGACCACGCTTTTGAGGGATATCATAAGACAGGTTTCTGACGGAAACCCTTATGGGGAAGGCGTTACGGTAGGAATTGTGGACGAGCGTTCAGAAATTGCAGGTTCTTTTCAGGGACGCGCGCAGAATGATGTGGGGCTGCGTACGGATATCCTGGACAGCTGTCCCAAAGCGGAAGGAATGATGCTGTTAATCCGTTCCATGGCTCCGAAAGTGATCGGAGTGGATGAACTGGGAAGTGAAGAAGATATAGACGCCATGAAAAAAGTACTTTCCTGCGGATGCGCCATCCTGGCTACCATCCATGCCGGTTCTGCCGCGGAGGCTGCGGAAAGATTATTTATGAGAAAGCTGGCGGGTGAAAAGGTCTTTGAACGGTATATCGTCCTGACCAGGAGGCTGGGAAAGTGTGAAGTGGAGGCTGTCCTGGACAAAGAACAGAGGATACTGTCCGGAGGACCATTATGATGAAGCTTTCCGGCGCGCTGCTGCTGGTGCTGGGCTGCGCCGGATTTGGATGGTGTACATGCAGGGATATGGAAAGACATATAGGCCAGCTTCATCTCCTTTCCAGAGCTTTTTCTATGCTGGAGAGTGAAGTGGGTTACAGCAGGGCTACCCTGCCGGAGGGGCTCATTCGTGTGGGAAACCGCCTGGGAGGACGGCTGGGCGAATGCTTTATAAATGTAGGGAAAAAAGCACAGGGACCGGAAGGAATCACATTCGCAGCAGCCTGGGATGAAGAGGTTGCGGGATTTCTGAAGGAAACCTGCCTGGATAAAAAGGAAGAGGAGCTGCTGCTTTCTTTTCCCGGATTCACCGGCTTTGTGGATGGGCAGATGCAGCTGATATCTCTGGAGCAGTTCGGAAAAGAAATAAGGCGTGCGGAAGAAAAAGCGAGGAAAGAAACAGAAAGCCGCAAAAAGGCGGTTCTTTCCGTAAGTATGGCTGGCGGGCTGTTGATTGCCATACTGCTGATATGACTTTGAAGGAGAATGGAATGGGAGTAAGTCTTATTTTTAAAATAGCGGCGGTAGGAATCCTGGTCACCATCCTCAGCCAGATATTAAAACACAGCGGCAGGGAGGAACATGCATTCCTTCTTTCCCTGGCGGGGCTGATACTGGTGCTCACCTGGGTCATTCCCTACATATATGATTTGTTCACTACGATACAGAACCTGTTTCAGCTCTGACAGAAAGGAAGGGACAGGGAATGGATATGGCAAAAATTGCATTGCTTGGTATCATCGGCGTTCTGATAGGCCTGCAGTTTAAATCCGGAAAGCAGGAATACAGCGCTTATATTGGTATCGCCGTTGCATTGATCATTTTTTATTATGTATGTCAGTATCTCACACAGGTTAAGGATTCCGTGCTGGCACTGGGAGGTTTTCTGGAAGGAAGCGGAGCGTATTTCAGTATTTTGTTTAAAGTCACCGGGATTACTTATCTCTGCCAGTTTTGTGCAGGACTCTGCAGAGATGCGGGATACCAGGCCATCGCGGCCCAGGTGGAGCTGTTCGGGAAGGTGACGATCCTGCTGGCGGGCATGCCCGTGCTTTTGTCTCTGATGGATACGATAACGGGATTTATGAAATAGAGGGAAAAAGGATGGAACTGACGACGCTGGCCGGAGAATTGAATCTGGATGACCTTTCCCATCAAATAGAGCAGCTTTTTCCTGATTTCAGTATTGATTTTACCTCCTTTTTCGGACAGGTACTTGCCGGAAACATGGGGGAGGCCTTCCGGGGGCTGAGCTCTTCCATAAGAAACGGAATACTGGCGGAGATAGGCGGAATGAAAAATCTCATGCTCACGCTGCTGATTATCGGAGTCCTGTCCGCCCTGTTTACGGTGGTGATGCAAAGCTTTGATAACCACCAGATAGCGGATATCGCCCACTTCATTTCCTATCTGCTCATGCTGTTTGTGGTTCTGAGGACGTTTACCCAGGCTGCGGATATTGCAGGGGTTCTGCTGGAGAGGATATTACTGTTCGTCCGATTGTTTGTTCCCACCTTTATGCTGGCGTTAGGGCTGTCCTCCGGTGCGGCTACGGCCGCCGGTTATTATCAGCTGATACTGCTTTTAATCTATGGCGTGGAACAGCTTCTTGTGAGTATCGGTCTTCCTGCGGTGAATATTTATATGATGCTGGTGGTGATGAACGGAGTCTGGGAAGAGGAAAAGCTGGGCATGCTTGTGGATCTTCTGCAAAAAGGAATCGGCGGCTTCCTGAAATTCATGCTTACCTGTATTACAGGCATCGGCCTTCTCCAGTCCATGGTAACGCCGGTACTCGAACAGCTGAAGCTGAATGTGGCGGGTAAAGCCCTGTCGGCGATTCCTGGCCTCGGCGGCCTGGCGGAGGGAACGGCACAGCTGCTGATCGGTTCGGCGGTTCTGGTAAAAAACGGGCTGGGAGTGGCGGCTTTTCTTCTTTTGCTGGCTTTATGCATTGTCCCTTTTGCCAAACTACTTTTATATGCAGGCATTCTGAAGCTTTGTGCGGCACTCCTGGGCATGACGGCGGACAAAAGAATAACAGGCTGTGTGAATAAAGCCGGTGACGGCCTTCTTCTTCTTTTGCGGATATCCTTCACAGCCTGTGCCTGCTTCCTGATTATGTTTGCCATTATCACATGCCTGGCAGGCAGAATGGGCTGACTGCTTGGAAAGGCCGGGACGATAACAAACGGAAAGGATGGCAGGAAGGAGATATGAAAAATGGGTGCTCAATTTCTTGAATTATTAAAGAAAGTGACAGTTTTTATGCTTGCAGGACAGCTTATCGTGCATTTTCTGCCTGCCGGGGGATATGAAAAATACGTGAAGATGATGATCAGCATTATGGTCTTATCCCAGATCGTCCTTCCCATCCTTTCTTTAGGGAAGTTTGATGCGGCGGGCGTATATGACAGTGCAATGGATAAGTATGAGCAGGAAATAGAAAAAATCGGCATGCAAGTGGAGGAGAACGACTTCGAGGGCCGAGATTACCAGGAAGAAGCCCTTTCTATGACGGTCCGGCAGAAATTAGAGCCTTTAATGGAGCAATATGGTGTATCCTTGAATGCCGTATCCGCTCCGGAGGAAGGAAAGCTCCGGGTGGATATTGCGGAAGGAGGCGCCGCCGGGGGCAGACTGGTAACTATAGAAAATATAACAATTAACCCGTCGGGAGAAGGGACAGATGCGGAGGATTCGGAAAATGGAAGGACAGCGGAAGAGCGGCTGCAGATGAAGGCAGCTTTTGCAGAGGCGCTTGGCATAGATAGTGGAAATCTGGAGGTGATATGGAATGGGTGACCGCCTGGCATCATGGAAGAAAAAGCTGACTAAAGAAAATATGGCAATCCTGGCGCTTTTAGGAATCCTGTTAATGGTGATTGCCCTGCCTGTAAAGAAAACGGAAAATGCAGGGGACGAGACCGGATTATCGGACACGGGAAGCGATACGATGAAAACCTCGGAAACGGAAAAAGATGATGGAGACGGAAGCTATACACAGGAGGTGGAAAACCGTCTGGAGGCGCTGCTGTCCAGCATGGATGGCGTGGGAGAGGTAAAGGTCATGGTAACTCTGTCCTCTTCTGTGGAACAGGTAGTGGAAAAAGACGTCCCCTACAGCATGGATACTACCAAGGAAACGGACAGTGCCGGCGGCAGCCGGGATGTGGTCAATTCCAAACAGGAGGAAACCACCGTGTATGTGACCGACCAGGCCGGCAACAAAACGCCCTATATCAGTAAAACCCTGGAGCCTGCCATAGAAGGAGTTACGGTGGTCGCCCAGGGAGGCGGAAATGCTGTTGTACAGAAAAATATTACGGACGTGATTCAGGCATTGTTTGGAGTAGAGGCGCATAAAATTAAAGTGGTTAAGATGAAGTGAAAAAAAGTGAAGAAATGGCTTGAAATGGGCATTTTAGCTCGAACATACATTCGCGAGAATATCCGTTTTTTGAGCTAAAATATATTTCCAGGAGTATGCGCAGGGGTAAAATGTTAGCATCCTTGGGATTCTCAAAATATCCTAGATATTTATACTGAGAGGTTCCATTCTTTTTGTGGCCGGCAATTTTCCGGGCAGCATAAGGCCGGCGCCTCTTTCCAGACAGCTTTACAATGCCGCCTTATCCATCGGTAACTTCATAAGCATAACCTCCTTTTAGGGTATAAAAATAATCTTGGTGGGAATGCTCACCGGCCTTCGGTTTGTACAGTATTCAATTTGCCGTTCTGGTGTTGGTAGCACTAGAGCGGTTTATTTGTGAAAGCATCTTTTAATAAACCATCTGCTATGCAGGTGACTCCACAGTTGTTTAAGCTTACAAATAAAAACCTCCAATGTATCATATCGAATTTGCGCCGAAATATCGAAGGAAGATAGCATATGGAAAAAAGGATATAGCGAATATTAAGTACGCTATGTAAATGAAAAGGAGTAAAAATAATAGAGGCGGAGAACTGTCCGGATCATGTGCATATGCTGGCGGAATTGCCGCCCAATATAAGTGTATCAAGTTTCGTAGGGTATCTAAAAGGGAAAAGTACGTTAATGATATTCGAGAGACATGTGAATTTAAAATATAAATATGGGAACAGGTATTTTGGGTGTCGGGGATATTATGTAGATACGGTAGGAAGAAATGCAAAGAAGATACAAGAGTATATTCAGAATCAGTTAAAGGAAGATATAGAATATGATCAGATAATACTCAAAGAGTATATAGACCCGTTTACGGGTGATCCGGTAAACCAAGCAAATAAAAGAAGCCCTGTAGGGCTTGGCAAGTAAATGATGTTGTGGCTGCAACATTGACAGTAATAAGTTATTATGATATTCGTTTGTTGCTCCGAAAAAAGCATGGAATATTTAATATTTCACCAGCTTTTATAGACTCATTAATTATAATTGGTTTTCTTTAGAGTAGTTAATACTAATAACTGTAAAATAAACTAAAAAAAGGATAGAGATAGACATATAATGTGTAACATGATATGATATCTGCCAGTAAATAATTTACAATAACGATTTTTAGTAGGAGGTGTTCATGGTGTTATATGTTGCCCGTCACGGTCAAACTCTATGGAATGCACAAAATAAAGTATGTGGGGTTACTGATATAGGATTAAATGAATCGGGAATAGAACAAGCAGAAGAATTAGCTGGAATAGTGAACAATTATAAAATTGATATTATTGTATCATCTCCATTAAAAAGAGCTGTGGAAACAAGCAAGATTGTGGCAAAGCATAATAATATTTCTTTTTATATAGAGAGATTTCTCATTGAACAAAACTATGGAATATATGAGGGCGTGGATAGAAGAAACCCTCAGTTTTTGAACAATAAAAGAAATTTCGCATACAAGTACCCCAATGGTGAGTCTATGATGCAAGTGGCATATAGAGTATATGGTGGAATTGATAAAATCAGGCAAGAACATCAGAAAAAAGACATTCTTCTAATTACTCATGGTGGAGTATGCCGCATTATTAGAACATATTTTAAGGATATGACAAATGATGAATTTTTCAATTACACATTGGAAAATGGCAGGTTAGAGAAATATGAGTTATAAAGTAACTTATGGTTAACGGCTCTACTCGGCTATAAAGGATTACTATATCGGTACCTCCTGGAGCAATATATCCGGGCTGCCTGTCCGTTGCTTTACTAAATTTATACCCAGCTAAATCGCTATTTAACAGCAGTAAATCAGAATAACAATTAACAAAATAACGTAAATAATAAGGAGGTATGTATTTCTGGCGTACCTTAATTTTTTGTAAACCACAGATTATATAAAGTGTTACGTGATTCTTTTCGGAAACATTGTGACTATTAAATTTCCGGGAGGCACAAAATCAGTTATAAGTACTAAGGGGGTTCACCTGTATCTGGATACGAAAGGGGAACATGATATCGGCGGGGAGGATTATGTTGGATTCACAACCATATTCCGCAACGACGAGGTGACAGCAGCGTATAACGAGTACCAGTTATCCAATGGCGGCAGCGTGCGGACGCCTCCGGAACCCGCGATTGAACCGGAATCTGCGCCGGAGCCAACGCCGGAAGAACTGAGGTGAAGAAGTCCAGGAAATGAATGCGCTACAGCAGGCCGTGTATGGTAAGATGTAGAGGCCCCTTCTTTGCGTACTTTGAGCCGGGGAGTACTGACAGGTATAATATAGTATGCGGCGGATACAATCATCGGCGCCGGGTATCTGTTTGGCATTTACACCGGCAAGTCTTTTTACGTGGAGGGGGGATTTCGGCACTTCTGCTTTTGATTGTCCGTTTTGGATTGCCGGATACCCGCTGGAAGGATATTTTAACGTGGCCGATAATCCGCCCGCGGACAAGTACAAACCTGCCCCGTTACAGTCTCTGTTTGGCTGGTAGTACACCAGTAAAGTGCGAGTGGATGGTATCGGCACCGTGGCAGACCTTAATGTCTGCTATATCCTGTTTTGGACGGCGCAGACCCCAGAATACTATCTCCAAGATATCTGGCATGGCACGTTCATAAGTAAGGCGTTGGAAAGCATCGGAGAGGACGGATCCTACAAGAACCGACAGCAGATTGCAGCAGCGTATGGCATAACAGGATATACTGGTACGGCAGAGCAGAATATACATCTGCTTAATTTACTCAGGACAGGACAGCTTATCAGAGTATAGTGTACATCGTATAAAGGGGTGTGTCAAATAAACTGTGTATCACTTGCAGATTATTCGACACACCTCTTTTTTGAATAGGTATCAGCATTACTGACAATACTGCATGTAAGTGGAATAAATTGGTAAATAAATTTAGTGAGGTTAAGGGATATGACATCAGGATTTCATTATCAGGAGGAACTTTCCAAGTGCAGTACCATGGAGGATATCACAGGGCCAAACGGACTTGTCCAGCGGATGGTAAAGGATGCGATCGAACAGATCCTTCAAAGCGAGATCACAGATTATATCACAGATGAAAAAAGTAAGGGGAATACCCCGCAGCGCAATGGAACATCCCCTAAAAAAGTAAAGACTTCTTACGGCAGCATTGACATTGATGTCCCAAGAGTCAGGGAAGGGGAATTCGAACCGGAAGTTATTAAAAAGAGGGCTGTCATCGAAGAGGGACTGGAAGCACAGATTATCTCTATGTATGCGAAGGGGATGACTGTTCGTGATATCGTATCCCATGTCCAGGCACTTTACGGGATTGAATTATCTCCGGCCTCCGTGTCTAATATAACGGATAAGATCATGGAGGAAGCAAGGGAGTGGTACAGCCGGACCCTGGATGGTTTTTATCCGGTCGTATTTTTGGATGCTGTGCACTATAAAGTCCGTGAAGAAGGGCGGATCGTCACGAAGGCATCCTATGTCGCTCTGGGGATCAACGCGGAAGGCCGAAAAGACATCCTGGGGATCTGGATTGGTGAAAATGAAGGTGCCAAATTCTGGTTGAAGGTATGTAATGAACTGAAAAACCGCGGAGTAAAAGATATCCTAATTGCCTGTATCGATGGCCTGCAGGGATTTCCGGATGCGATCAAAACCGTATTTCCTGAAACAAGGATCCAGCTATGCATTATCCATCAAATACGGAACACCATGAAATATATAGCCTATAAGGATTCCAAGGCATTTATGAAGGATCTGAAGCGGGTATACGGGGCCGAAAGTGAGGAGATCGCATTCAGGAACCTGGAGGCGATGAAGGACAGCTGGAAGAAGTATCGTGCGGTGGTTGAGAACTGGCAGATGAAATGGGAAAACCTCTCCACCTATTTCAGCTATGGGGCACAGATCCGCCGCCTCATCTATACAACGAATACCCTGGAGGGATTTAACCGGCAGCTGCGGAAAGTGACAAAAAATAAAGCCGTTTTTCCTAATGACGAAGCACTAAGGAAAACGTTGTATCTGACAACGCGGGATATAACAGAAAAGTGGTCCATGCCCTATCGGGATTGGGGAGAGACTTATGGACAGTTCATCATCGAATTCGGCGACAGGGCATCCATCGCCTGAGAGAACGATCACTCCTCCTGAGCGGATCGTGCGGGGGCCTATCCTCTTGTTAACGCAAAATACCGCAGATGCAGGCTTTGTTCCGGATTGTTATTGAATAAAGCCTGCAGCTACGGTAATAACTATCAATAAGAGAATTGTGTGGAAGGAGAGTGGGATTATGACACATGATGCAGCAACAGCATACGCATGTGTAGCATATCGAGTTATGGAGTATGATAGAGAGCCGTTGACGGAGGAACAGTTTGAGGTGGTCCTGGAAATGTTATTTGGATTTTACAATGAAAGGGAGATCGAAAAGATCTATCAGCAAAATATCGTATTTGGTTCCAATGATGCCATCATAAATGAAGAAAAAATAAAGGGAAAAATAGAATAGTATTGCCGGAAGGCGGCAATACTATTCATATAAACAAACGTCGTATTTTGGAAAAAACCGTCATGCAAACATAGGTAAAACCAAATCGCGGAGTGCCGAAAAAGGGAACCGGGTACATACCAATTTACGACAATAC
>NZ_MPDJ01000010.1:208243-257737 GCF_001881565.1 Eisenbergiella tayi | reverse complement strand
TCCGGCAGGGATAAACGCTGAAGGCATCTAAGCGTGAAGCCCCCCTCAAGATGAGATATCCCAATAAGTAAGACCCCTTAGAGAGTATGAGGTAGATAGGCTGGAGGTGGAAGTGCAGTAATGTATGGAGCTGACCAGTACTAATCGGTCGAGGGCTTATCCTGAAGGTATGGGAAGTAAGTTTTGGAGAAAGAGATTAGATTCAATGTTCGGTTTTGAGGGTATGGATTTTATTTGTGAATTATTTTACCTTATCTGTTTTCGGATAAGGTTTTTTTGTGTTGAAAAATCCGTATGTTTACTGTGGTCAGGGGATTTCATTACTTGATGCACTGTCCCCAATATGATACTATTAACAAGATAAAAAATATACAAAAGCTTAGATGAAGAGGAAGAGAAAATGACGAAAGAATTGCTGCAGGATATAGCGGATTCTCAGATGGTTCTGGTTGGAATCGGAAAAGAAATGGAAGAGAGTTATCAGGGAATGAAAGAAGATACTTTTTACGGGCCTCTGCTTGCCCAGGCGGAAGCGGAAGAGGACAGTGCTGCTATCATTCAGTATCTTCAGTGCCATTATATGCGCAGACATCCGGATCATCGTATAAAGAAAGCTTATGAAACGCTGACAGCTCTTCTGGAGGGAAAAAATTATTTTGTTCTGTCTTTATCGGAGGACGACTATATTTTTAATTCTGGTCTGGACAGGGAACGAATCGTAACGCCCTGCGGAGGTTTCCGGGCGTTACAGTGTGCAGAAAAATGCAATGCGGAGCAGGAATCTCTTGTAACGGATGAAAATGTGATTCTGCAGGTGCTTGAAGAAATTGATAACTGCAATGGAGACCTTTCATCGGTGGACTTTCCTGTTTGTACGGACTGCTGCGGCATCCTTTGGTTTAATCGCATAGAAACACCTGGTTATCGGGAAGAAGGCTACCTTACACAGTGGGAAAAATATACAAAATGGCTTCAGGGAACATTAAATCATAAGCTTTGTATTTTGGAGCTGGGGGCGGGAATGGAATATCCTTCAGTAATTCGTTTTCCCTTTGAAAAAGTAGCATTTTTTAACCAAAAGTCTGTATTTTACCGTGTTCATGGGAAACTTCCTTTTTTAACGGAAGAACTGTCTGAAAGAGGAATTTCCGTAAAAACTGATGCCATTACGTTTTTATCAGAGGAAGGAAATCAAGGGTGAAATATTGCGGATAGACTGCAAGTGTGCTACACTACGGTAATGAGATAAAGTAAAAGTTGGAAGAAGGGAAGGACAGCAGGCATGGTAGCGATTATTGATTATGATGCAGGAAATATAAAGAGTGTGGAAAAAGCCCTTCAGGCTCTGGGAGAAAATGCGGTAATTACAAGGGATAAAGCTTGTATTTTGGAGGTTGATAAGGTGATTCTCCCCGGGGTAGGCGCTTTTGGTGATGCGATGCAGAAGCTGGAGGATTATGGGCTTACAGATGTAATCAGGGAAGTGGCTGAAAAGGGTACCCCATTTTTGGGAATCTGTCTGGGACTTCAGCTTTTGTTTGAGAGAAGTGAAGAAAGCGAAGGCGTGGACGGACTTGGTATCCTGCCGGGTGAAATACTTCGCATACCGGAAGCGCCAGGCCTGAAAATCCCCCATATCGGATGGAATTCCTTATCCTATCCCAATCAGGGGCGTCTTTTTACAGGGGTAAAAGAAAATTCGTATGTTTATTTTGTCCATTCCTATTATCTGAGGTCTTCGGATCCTTCTATTGTTACAGCGGAAACGGAATACGGCACACGTATTCATGCTTCTGTGGAAAAAGATAATATTTTCGCGTGTCAGTTCCATCCGGAGAAAAGTTCGGCCGTCGGACTTACCATATTGAAGAATTTTATTTCTCTCACATAATAAGGAGATATAGCGATGCATACAAAAAGAATAATACCCTGTCTTGATGTACATAACGGAAGAGTGGTAAAAGGCGTTAATTTTGTTAATCTTCAGGATGCCGGGGATCCGGTGGAAATAGGTGAGGCCTATGATAAGGCAGGAGCCGATGAACTGGTTTTTCTTGATATTACGGCCTCTTCCGATGACAGGAAAACGGTAGTTGATATGGTTCGTAAAGTTGCGGAGAAGGTATTTATACCGTTTACTGTAGGAGGAGGAATCCGTACCGTGGAAGATTTCAAGGTACTGCTGCGGGAGGGGGCCGATAAAATATCCATAAACTCTTCTGCTATTAACAGGCCGGAATTGATTTCTGAGGCAGCGGATAAGTTCGGAAGCCAATGCGTGGTAGTTGCCATGGACGTCAAGAGACGGCCGGATGGCAGCGGATGGAATATTTATAAAAATGGCGGTAGGATTGATATGGGGATTGACGCTTTTTTCTGGGCGGAAAAGGTAACCCGCCTGGGTGCGGGAGAGATTCTGCTTACCAGTATGGATTGTGATGGTACAAAAGCCGGATATGACATTGAACTGACCAGGAAAATTGCAGATATGGTACCGATACCGGTAATTGCGTCCGGCGGGGCCGGAAAACTGGAGCATTTCTATGATGCGCTTGTGGAGGGCCGTGCGGAAGCTGTTCTTGCCGCATCTCTTTTTCATTATATAGAACTGGAAATCAGGGAGGTAAAGGAATACCTTCAGGGGAGAGGGGTTTCTGTACGATTGTAGAAGCGCTTTTCTTGTAATATGAAAATAAAAGGTAGGAGATACAAAAGATGGGAATGATTCAAAATGACTGGCTGGATGAAATAAGCGGGGAATTTAAAAAGCCATATTACGCGCAGCTGTTTCGGTTCGTACAAAAGGAATATTCCACATATGTGGTCTATCCGCCGGCGGATGAGATTTTTAATGCTTTTCATTTTACACCGTTAAGTAAGGTAAAGGTAGTGATTCTGGGACAGGATCCCTATCATAATGAAAATCAGGCCCATGGCCTCAGCTTTTCCGTAAAACCGGAGCAGAAGGAGATACCTCCGTCACTGGTGAATATTTATCAGGAACTGCATGATGATCTGGGCTGTTATATACCGAATAACGGCTATTTAAAGAAATGGGCGGATCAGGGAGTACTTATGCTGAATACGGTATTGACAGTCAGGGCGCACCGGGCCAACTCCCACCAGGGACAGGGCTGGGAGCAGTTTACGGATGCTGTAATTGAAGCGGTAAACCATCAGGACCGGCCGCTGGTATATATGCTGTGGGGAAGGCCTGCACAGAGTAAAATCCCCATGCTGACCAATCCGAAGCATTTGATATTGAAGGCACCTCATCCCAGCCCGCTTTCGGCTTTCCGCGGATTTATGGGATGCAGGCATTTCAGCCAGGCCAATGACTTCTTAAAGAACAATGGCGTAGAGCCTGTCGACTGGCAGATAGAAAATATCTGACAAATCAGAATAAGGAGACGGAGAAATATGGATCTGTATTCCAAAGAAGATTTTCAGAGGCTTATGCTTTCTGTCCTTGAACCTCTTAAGCCTTATTACAGCAGAGAGAGGGCCGAACTCATATTAGGGGTCACAGCTACCAATTATGACAGAAAGGCGGAAGGGATGGAAGCCTTTTCACGGCCTTTATGGGGATTGGTGCCTTTCTGGGCGGGAGGCGGAGAAGAAACCGGATTTGAAGAAATATACCGGAAGGGCCTGAAAGCCGGTACCGATCCGGGTAATCCTGAATTCTGGGGCGGTTTTCATGCGTTTGACCAGAAATTCGTCGAGATGGCGGCGATAGCTTATGGGCTGATCCTCACTCCGCAAAAGCTGTGGGATCCTCTTTCGAAATCGGAAAAGGAACATCTGAGCAGCTGGCTGTACGGCATTAACGATTATGACCTTCCTGTATGTAATTGGATTCTGTTTGCGGTACTGGTGAATGTGGCCCTGATGAAACGCGGCAGGAAATATGACAGTAAAAAGCTGGAGATATATCTTAAGGGCGTGGAAGAATTCTATTTGGGTGATGGATGGTATCAGGATGGCGATTCCGGACAAAAGGATTATTATGTTTCTTTTGCTATTCATTTTTACTGCCTTTTTTATGCCAGCGTCATGGAGAAAGAGGATCCGGAGCGCTGCCGTATCTATAAAGAACGGGCAATGCTGTTCGGAAAAACCTTTATCTATTGGTTTGATGAAGAGGGAGCAGCCCTGCCTTTTGGACGTTCTCTTACTTATCGGTTTGCTCAGGTCAGCTTTTGGTCTGCCTGCCTGATGGCGGGGGTATATCCCTTTTCTGTGGGGGTGATTAAGGGACTGATAGTCCGTCATCTGCAGAACTGGATGAAGAAGCCGATATTTGACAGGGATGGTATTCTGACAATTGGGTATGGGTATCCGGATCTGATAATGGGAGAGCGTTATAACGGGCCCGGTTCGCCCTACTGGGCGATGAAAACCTTTGCATTTCTGCAGCTTCCTGATGATCATGAATTCTGGACGGCTGTACCCGCCCCTTTGCCGCCTTTGGAAAAAACCAGGCTGCTTCCCTATGCGGATATGCTTATAGCGGCCCATGCAGGCCATCATACGGCTTATGTTCCGGGCAGATACAGTTCCTCCGGACATGGACAGAGTCAGGCAAAATATGGGAAATTTGCTTACGATACCAGATTTGGTTTTCATGTTGCAAAGTCTAATTTTGAGCTTCATGAGGCGGCCCCGGACAGTATGCTGGCCTTTCTTATTGACGGATATGTGTATGTGCGGAGAATATGTGAGGATTTTACAGTATCTGAAGAAAAAGTGGTTTCTGTATGGTCCCCTTATCCCAAAATCCAGGTGGAAACCGTTGTGATTCCGGAAGAATGGGGACATAAAAGGATACACAGAATTGTGAGCAATATTAGCTGTGCGGCATATGACTGCGGTTTCGGTATTGCGTCGGACCCTTCCGATGAATTTACCGGCAGAACAGAAGAGGGGACAGCTCTGGCTGAGAACCGCTATGCTTTTTGCAGAGTGACAGGAAAATATACGGAAGTTGCAGGAGAGCGGGTGCCGGAGGCAGGTGTTATTATTGATGCGGATCCCAATACCAATCTTCTCTATCCTAAGGCCGTTATACCGGCTGTGCAGTATCATATAATGGAAGGTGTTACCGTTGTGGAGACCTGTGTTTATGCCGATTGGAAAGGGCTTGATTACTGGGAAGGAAAGAAATCAGGCTTAAATGGGACAGATTAAAAAAAGATTTGGATAAAATAAAAGTCTTGTCAGGTATAAAAGCCTGATGAGGCTTTTTATCATTTCTTTTTTCGGACTTGACAAATGAAAAATGACAGTCTATAGTGTTCCTGTACGGAACTACTAATGAGGACGATTGTGAGGCAGCCTATGGATGAAATGAGTTATATTGAAAAGCTGATGGTGTTCGGTCTGACAAGGCAGGAAGCCTCAATTTACCTGTGCCTGTACAGAAATGGTACGCTTACCGGATATGAAGCGGCAAAGCTGACCGGAATTTCCCGTTCCAATGTCTATAATGCGTTAGCGGGGCTGGCGGAAAAGGGCGCCGCCTATTTAATGGAGGGCAGCAGCAGTAAGTATATGGCTGTTCCCGTAGAGGAATTCTGTGACAACAAGCTTCGTATGATGGGGAATACCAAGCAGTGGCTGTCAGATAACATGCCGGCGGCTGACGAGCCCAGTGATGGGTATATCACAATTATGGGGGAACAGCAGATCCTTGATAAGATGCACCACATGATGGAGCAGGCAGAAAAGAGAGTTTACCTTTCCGCGTCAGGAACAAGAATTGCGGAAATGGAACAGGATATATATGAACTGCTGCAGAAAAAAATAAAGGTTGTCCTTCTTTCAGATAAGATACCGGAGCGGCTGAAAACAGCAGTCTGCTATAAAACGGAAGGAAAAGAAAATCAGGTTCGTCTGATATCTGATTCCAAATATGTTCTTACCGGTGAACTCACTGGAAGCAGCAGGGATATATGCCTGTATTCCGGCCAGCGGGTATTTGTGGATGCCCTGAAGGAAGCCATGCGAAATGAGATTAAGCTGATCGAACTTACCGGTAAGAAAAAGAAAGCAAAAGGAGAAGCATGAAAATGAATAAAGTACCGTTTGTGACGAAAGAACAAGTGGAAGAAATTGTGAAAACCTATCCGACCCCCTTCCATATTTATGATGAAAAAGGGATACGTGAAAATGCGCAGAAATTAAAACAGGCTTTTTCCTGGAATAAAGGATATAAGGAATTTTTTGCCGTTAAGGCGACTCCCAATCCTTTTCTGATAGATATTCTGAGAGATTATGGCTGCGGCTGTGATTGTTCCTCACTGACAGAATTGATGCTGAGCGAGGCAATGGGAGTTAAGGGAGAGGATATTATGTTTTCCTCCAACGATACACCGGCGGAAGAATTCGCTTATGCGGCAAAGCTGGGAGCCACTATTAATCTGGATGATATTACGCATATAGAGTTTTTGGAAGAGATCATGGGAAAACTTCCGGAAACCATGAGCTGCCGTTACAATCCCGGCGGTGTATTCAAAATAAGCAATGGTATTATGGATAACCCCGGGGATGCCAAATATGGGTTTACGACAGAGCAGATGTTTGAGGGCTTCCGTATTCTGAAAGAAAAGGGTGTGAAGCATTTCGGTATTCATGCTTTTCTTGCAAGCAATACTGTTACCAATGAATATTACCCTGTTTTGGCAAAGGAAATGTTTGAACTGGCTGTCAGGCTGAAGGAGGAAACAGGCGCGGATATCCGCTTTATAAATCTCTCAGGCGGTATAGGGGTTCCGTATCTTCCGGATCAGGAGGGCAATGATATTCTTGCAATCGGAGATGGCGTAAGAAAAATGTATGAGGAAGTGCTGGTGCCTGCCGGAATGGGAGATGTGGCAATTTATACGGAACTGGGACGGTTTATGATGGCTCCCTACGGGCATCTCGTAACACAGGCTATACATGAAAAACACACCCATAAGGAATATATTGGCTGCGATGCATGTGCGGTAAACCTGATGAGGCCCGCCATGTATGGAGCTTATCATCACATAACTGTTTTAGGAAAGGAAGGACAGGCCTGCGACCATATGTACGATGTGACAGGGTCTCTTTGTGAAAATAACGATAAGTTTGCTATAGACAGGATGCTTCCCAAAGTGGATATGGGGGATTACCTGGTTATTCATGATACAGGTGCCCACGGCTTTGCTATGGGATATAATTATAACGGCAAGCTCAAATCCTCCGAGCTTTTGCTGAAAGAAAACGGGGATGTGCAGCTGATAAGAAGAGCGGAGACTCCAAAGGATTATTTTGCAACATTTGACTGCTTTGAGATATATGATAAATTCAATTTTTAGTCTTATCAGAAGAAATTATATGTAAAAGTTTTTTGAAAAAGTCATGTGAAAATGCTTGTCAGAAACTTTCAGATATGGTATTATAATCTTCGGCTGAGTTGTGGACAATGAAGCCGAAATGCCGGCGTGTCGGAATGGCAGACGAGGCAGACTCAAAATCTGTTGTGGGCAACCACGTGCGGGTTCAAGTCCCGCCGCCGGCAGTGCAAAACCCCTGAGTTTATCAGGGGTTTTTCTTTTCGTGTTGCATTTCGTTAGATTCTGCTTCAAATATTATAAGGTTTATTAGTCAGAAATACCTCATATATATTAGCAGATATTCTGTTACTCACAGGTTGTTTCCTTTTAATTAAGGCTGCAGTATAATAGAAAAAAACAGGAGGAACATATAATGGCCAGTAGAATTATGAAAATATTAGGTATTCTTGGCAGTATAGCTGGAATAGGTATAATAATGTATGGAGTTACATCGTATAATAACCAAAAAGGTCTGGCATCGGCACTAAAAGGTATGTTTGGAACTGGGGATGCAAGTCATGCTATTTCCAGAATGTCAGACTTTAAAGTTGTTATACTTATTGGTATTGTATTATTAATTGTATCGCTTATTATAGTGGCAGCTGGTTTTTTATCTACAGTAGGAGGAACCAGCAATAATAATACTATCTACTATGATGCATCCAATGGTAATAATGGAAATTTAAACAAAGCGACAAGTAACTACGAAAAATTAAGTGAATTACAAAAAATGAGAGATGCTGATTTAATAACCGAGGAAGAATTTGTAGTAAAGAAAAAAGAAATTATAGATAATATTTAGCAGAGAAATATGCTGAAGGCCATATGACGAAGTAACTGAATAATCAGATGCTTGAAGCTACTGGGCAATCGTCTTTCTAAGGAAGCCGATTATCTGCAATCTGACTCCTCCTGGATTTTATCAGGAGGAGTTTTAAGGTTTTGCTTTACATACATGAAGTCATAGAAATAAGGTTTCTCATTGAAATCATTCACATCGGCTTAAGGTTCTTATTTAACCGTTCCACCATCCAAGATATACGATTAGCGCGGCCAGCATCTGTTTTGGCATCATAATATGCCCTTGTATATGTCTTTTTCACAGAGGGAGACATTGCCTGGAAATTTGTATAAGCCGGTTCATATTCCTTCAATATATCAGCTAAAACAGCTATTTGTTCATCTGTAATGGGAGGTGCTTTAGGTTTATCCCATTGACCGTTTGTCTTTGCCGCTTCTATTTTTTCCCTGCCAAACTCTGTCATTAATCCCTGCTTTTCAAGACTTTCAACAATAGTCTTATTTTTATCGGACCATTTGCTGTTTTCACGGCGCATAGAGAAATATTTGACATATGATTTGTCATCAAGGCTCTGCATCTGTCCGTCGATCCAGCCATAGCACAGGGCCTCTTCAAGTGCCTCGCCGGCCTTGATTGTTTTGGGGCCGCCCGTTTTGCCGAACAGCAGCCACACCCCCTCGCTTGACATACAATTTGTTTCCAGCCAATTTCTGAATTCACTTCGTGAAGAAAATTTCAAGTATTCAGGCAATATGCCACCTCCTGTCGAATTTGATTGTCTATGTATTTTTTATACCGATTAAATTATATCAGAAAAATAATGATTGATAAAGTAAATTATATTATATTGATGTGATGATATCTGAATTATATTACAGTGATGATATCTGAAATATTATAAATATATTTTACTTAAACATTTCATCATGTTGTATTAGATGGTATAATATACAACAAAGAAAGGGTAAAAAGGTAACAATATTATATCAAATAATATACATAAAGGAGAAAATACTATGGAACGCTATATTTATTATTGCCCTAACTGTCACTATCTTGGAAGTGCTGAGCATTCAGCACCAAATGAATATCAGGGGTGCTCGGAATGCAAATCTGCTATGGTGTACGCAGGATATACAAAGGCCGAGTGGGATACGAAAAGCAAAGAGGAAAAAGAGCAGATTAAGGCTCAGCTGAAGGACAAATATCCGGCATCCGCCAGTACAAGTGTAAATCTTCCTTCACCTGATGTCCTGAGTAAAATTAATGATAATATAAATACAATAAAGAATATATTGATGTTTTATTTGATTCTTTCTATAGTAGGAATTTTCTTTATGATTATTAATTTTTTAGTGTAACCGTTTCATCCGGGACCATGATCCGGATAAGCTCTGTAAGCGGTTCAGTAAGGTATTTATCCTTATGTGTAACCAGAAGCAGCTGATTAATCAGGGATAAACCTTCCGTTTCCAGAGAAATCAGGCTCCCTTCGTTCAGAGCATCTTTTACCAGAATATCCGGCAATATGGTAATTCCCAGGCCGGCTTTAGCGGCTTCGATGAGCGCAGGAGAATTGACGCTTGTCCAAAGAGGATGAGCGGTAAAACCATAAAGATAGAGAGCGCTGTCCAGTACATCACGGATAGCGCTTCCTTTTTCTCTCAGAAGAAGCTGTTCTTCTGTCAGAGCGGAGGGAGACAGCGGCTGCCGGGAATGCGGATAATCGGGTGAGCAAAGAGTCAGCAGCGGATAAGAGGAAAATGGGGTACTTTGATAAGGGCCGTGGGGAGGAAGCCCTTCTACCAGGGCGATATCAGCATTTCCTGCCTGAAGCACTTCTATGGCATTAGCTGCGCTTACCACATTTACATATACCGGAATATCCGGGTGAGAAGCTTCAAACCGATGAAGAGCATCGGGCAGATAGTAAGAGGCAATAGTAATGCTGGACACAATGCGGATGGGGGCGCGGCGGTCCAGCTGTTTTATTTTGGACTCTACTGCCTTGCAGGAATCCAGGATGGGAAGAATTTCCTGCAGAAGGAGGTTTCCCGCTTCCGTAAGCCTGATCGTTTTGGAGAGACGGTCAAAAAGAAGAGTTCCCGCTTCCGTTTCCAGTTCCTGAACGGCATGAGATACCGCAGACTGTGTAATATACAGTAACCGGGCGGCTTTTGTAAAGCTGCCTGTTTCGGATATCGCTTTCAGAATTTCCATATGCCGTATTGTCATAATAATCGCTCCTTGATTATAGATGAATAAAAGTAATGAGATTGATTAAAATATATCATTTTACTAATGATAAAGCAAGCTATATAATAAGGCGGACGAGGAGGCAGCATTTATGAAAAAAGGTAAAAAAAGGCTTTATTTATGGCTTCTGGGCATACATATGTTTATCAGTGCGTTTACTTTCGGGGGAGGGTATGTGGTAGTTCCCATGATAAGAAAATATTTTGTCCTGCAAAAGAAGATGTTTGGAGAGGAAGAACTGGCGGAAATGGCGGCAGTGTCTCAATCAGCGCCGGGAGCCATTGCCGTGAATCTGGCGGCGGTCACAGGATTCCGGGTGGCTGGGGCGTCAGGGGCGATTATCAGTGCATTTGCATCTGTGTTCCCTCCGTTTCTGATAATGGGAGTGATCTCCCACAGCTATCAGGCGTTTATTGCCAATCATGCAATGGCGGCTGTTTTAAAGGGAATGCAGGCTGGAGCAGCGGTATTGATTGCGGAAACCGCATTCGGAATGTGCAGAAATATTTGGAAGGAACATAATTTCCTGTTTTCCCTCATGATACCCGGAATATTTATCTTTTGTTTCCTGGGAAAAGGAAGTGCGGCCCTGGCTCTGGTGACAGGGTGTATTATGAGTCTGGCCCAGGCATGGTATCTGTGCGGCAGGAGGGTGAAGAAGACAGAGAAAGAGAGTGAGGAAGTGTAATGGAACTGATTGCAAAACTTTTCGGAGTGTTTCTTCAGATTGGATGCTTCAGCATTGGGGGAGGCTACGCAGTGATCAGTTTGATTCAGAATCAGATTGTGGGAAAATACGGGTGGCTGACAGAGAAAACCTTCGGGGATATTATTACGATTTCACAGATGACACCGGGGCCGCTGGCTGTAAATGCTTCTACTTTTGCCGGATTCCAGCTGGCGGGAGTATGGGGGGCAGCGGCTGCTACCGCAGGCTGTGTGGCCGGAGGAATTGTGCTGTCACTGCTGTTGTATGTATTTTTTAAGAAAAAAGGAAACTCCTTCTATATGACGCATCTTCTGAAGGGGCTGAAGGCGGCGTCCACGGGATTGATTCTTTCCGCAGCAGGAACCATCCTGCTTCTTACTTTTTGGGGAAGCTCCGATATCGGACAGTTATCCCTGAGCTGTATAGAGATACGGAGTGTGGCGCTCTTTGTATCCGCGCTGCTGCTTCCAAGGATTATCGTTCCTCTTTTTACAAAGGGGAAGGTAAAGGGATTGGGCCCTGTTGCGTTAATGCTTCTCACCGGGGCGGCAGGTTTTTTCCTGTACCATTAATTCAGCCCGTCTGAATGGAAATTTCAATCACATAGTTTTCGGAGCGTCCGGTCGCCAGATAATTAAGCAATTCATGTTCATAAGAATTGCCGGTTATCTGAAGGCCGGACTTTTTGATGTAATCCTTGAGGATGTTATAGGACTGGCTGAGGGTCTCATAAGAACCTTTATGAGTGAGCATGGCATAGGTTCCTGCCGGTTTTACAAAAAGCAGGGGATTTTGTACGGGAGAGGAGAGTTTGCTGCAGTAATAGTCTTCCTTATATTCATCGAAACGGAGGTTCTCTTTTAAAATAATGGAGCCTAAGGGATATTCTTCCCCCAGGAGATTGGCTTCCAGATATTCCAGCAGTGCCTTAATTGTTTCGGACTGATTCCTTTCATAGTCCTCATATTCGGTGGAAAAGGGCATGGCTATAAAATATTCTTCCGGGCATTCCTGCAGGAACGGGACGTTATATTCTGCCCTGAGAGCATGCTTCGTAAGCTTGATGGTATTGCGCATCAGGCGGTGGATATGCATCAGCCGTTCCATTTCCGCAGAAAGGATTTTATCATTTTCTTCCATGAGGGTCAGAAAGGATGCCGGTTCTCTGGCGGTGATATATTCTTTTATTTCTTTTAAGGGTGTGCCGCATTCTTTCAGCATGGCAATGATGTCAAATAAAAAAAGCTGATTGGCGGAATAATAACGGTAGCCATTATCCTGTATGATTTCAGGTTTCAGCAGGTCTATTTCATCATAATAGAAAAGAGTGTCTTTTCGTATATTGCAGAGCCTTGCAAATTCTCCTGTGGTAAACAGCGGTTTCGAATTGTTATTCATGGTTCCTCCAAAACATGCGGCTCAGGATAATTACCGGAACAGGGCCGCCGTCCAAAAGATGGATAAAAAAGTGTTGACTATAGGGTTACTCCATACATTATAGTAGGCTTTTGCGGGGCTTGCAAGCTTTGTAAATGATGAACAGCAGGAGGACGGAATATGAGCCATTCTATTTCACAGAACTTTAATGGAAGGACTTTGCTGAAATTTGCATTTCCAACGATAATAATGATGGTATTCATGTCAATGTATACCATGGTGGACGGGTTCTTTGTGTCCCGTTTTGTGGGAGCGGATGCCCTTTCTGCCATCAATATAGTTTATCCGCTGATCGGACTGGTGGTAGGCATGGGAATCATGCTGGGAACCGGCGGAAGTGCAGTCATAGCAAGACAGCTTGGCCTGGGGCAGGCACAGGAGGCGAGAAAGAACTTCACAAGGATTCTTGTATTCGGGCTGATTCTTGGAATCCTTTTTACCATTGTCAGCATGGTTTTTCTGGAGCCGCTGCTGAAACTTCTGGGCTCCAGTGAAAGATTGATGGGTTACTGCAGGGAATATATGATAATACTTCTTCCCTTCATGGCGGTACAGATGCTGCAGACGATTCTTGGGGTCCTTTTTGTTACCGCAGGGAAGCCTAATCTGGGATTGGGGCTTACCATATTGTCAGGATTGGCTAATATGATATTGGATTATATATTTATTGCGGTTCTGGACTGGGGAATCGGCGGAGCGGCCCTGGCAACGGCGGTTGGATATTCCATAATGCCTGTTTTTGCCTTTTTTTATTTTTTAAAGCCCAGAACGGAGCTTTTCCTGGTAAAAGCTTCTTTCCAGGGGGAAGTGCTGTGGGAAAGCTGCCTGAACGGCTCTTCGGAAATGGTGAGTAATCTTGCGGCCAGCGTTATTACCTGGCTGATGAATCTTCTTATGATGCATTTTGCAGGAGAAGACGGAGTGGCCGCGGTAACGGTGGTTCTGTATACGCAGTTCTTTTTTACTGCCGTGTTTCTGGGCTTTTCCAATGGGGTTGCCCCGGTCATCAGCTATAATTACGGCAGCAGGAATAAGAAACAGCTGCAGACCGTATTTCGAATATGTATGAAAAGTATGATATTATGCTCTTTTCTTATGACAGGAGCATCCATACTTCTGGCTAAACCTTTGGTGGGACTTTTCCTTCCCGGAGGGACCTCTGCCAATGAACTGACCTATCAGGGATATTTATTATACTCCGTCAATTACCTTTTTGCCGGCATGAATATTTTCGTTTCTTCTCTGTTTACGGCTTTGTCCAACGGAAAGATTTCGGCAATGATATCCATGGTCCGTACGTTTGGGTTTACGGTTACAGGTATTTTGTTATTTTCCTGGCTATGGGAGATAAATGGCCTCTGGCTTGCGGTACCGGCGGCAGAATGCGCCACATTGATTCTGGCGCTTTATCAGGTAAAAAAATACAAAAGTGTTTATGAATATTAAAAAAATCTTAAATAGGAAAAACTAATGGAGTATGATATAATGTCGAAGAAAGAATTTGAAAAAATGTACTTTTTTGGCAGATTGAGAGGATTGCATGGGAACGGAAGCGAAGCCGGTCATTCAGGTTAAGAATTTATATAAAGTATATCGGGTTGGCGACAGCCACGTACGCGCGCTTGACGGAGTGAACCTTGAAATATATAAAGGGGAGTTCTGTTCGATTGTGGGTACCTCCGGTTCAGGAAAATCGACTCTTCTGAATATGCTGGCGGGGTTGGAGAAACCTACCAAGGGTGAAATAATTATTGCGGGAGAACATATGGAGAATAAGACGGAAAACCAGCTGGTTAAATTCCGCAGAGAGCATATCGGTTTTATTTTCCAGTCCTTTAACCTGATGGGAACCATGAATGCGGTGGAGAATGTGGCGCTTCCCTTAACCTTTCAGGGAGTGGATAAGGATATTCGTTTGAAGCGGGCTTCCAGAGTCCTGGATCTGGTCGGGCTGAAGGAGCATAAGAAGCATAAGCCGACACAGATGTCCGGCGGCCAGCAGCAGAGAGTGGGCGTGGCCAGAGCCCTTGTGGTGAACCCGGAAATAATCTTTGCCGATGAACCTACCGGCAATCTGGATTCCAATACCTCGAAGGAGGTTATGGAATTGATGCAGAAGGTGGTAAGGGAACAGAAGCAGACGCTGGTCATGGTTACCCATGATAATTATCTGGCGAGTTTCGCCGATCGTATCTTCCATATAATCGATGGCAAAATCGTTAAAATAGAAGACAACCGGCAGAAAATACAAGAGAATGCTTAGAGAAGTACAGAGGGGAAGAAAATGAACGCAGGAAAAAAAATCATCAGCACCATCAGCTTGACATTAGTATGCATAGCGCTGCTTGCAGCGGTACCTTTTCAGGGAAATGCAGGACGGGTAATGGCCTCTTCGACCAGCGGCAATACGATTGACCGATCCTCGCCGAATGTAATTACTGATGACGATCGTGCAGATGCCGACGCCCAGCTGAAGGCGCATGTGGACAGTATACTGAAGCGGACACATCCGGATGAATATACGCTTAAGAAGCTGAATGACACTTTATACAGTGCCATATATTATATTGCCAACACAGAGATGAGTGTCGGTGAATTATGGTCTTACGTAGGCGAGATGAAGGCCAAGCTGGATGCGGTAGTTCCGGACACGTCGGTAACGAAACCTACAACGGAATTCCTTCAGGTGGGAAATAACTGGGAGACACCGTCTGTCAGCTACGGGCAGCAGGTTTCCATTGTTCTGCCTATTATAAATCTGGGAAGTGAGAATCTTACGGATCTGGTGGTGAAGCCTGTCGTCTCCAATGATGTCAAGCTATGGCCTTTTGAACCGGATGCTACGGGATATGTTCAGTCTTTTGCGGAAATACCGGGAAATCCCTATGGAGGTAATTATGAGGCCGGTATGTTTGCCAGAAGAGAACTGACTTATAATTTTACGGTGAGAGAAGATGTAATGACCGGCTATTACCCGCTGTCTTTTGAAATCTGGTATACAAAGGCAGGGGTAAGGTGTGAAGAGCCGGAGACTGTATTGGTTTATGTATATACACAGGGAAAACCCGGCGCAGGGCATATCGGCGGCGATGACGGAGCCGTGGAGTCCAAACCGCGTATTATTGTAACCGGCTTTGAGACAAATCCCAAGGAAATTTATGCCGGAGATACCTTTATGGTAACTATCCATGTGAAGAATACCTCCAAAGAAAAAGCGGTTAATAATGTGCTGTTTGACATGCAGGCGGTGGAAAGCGGTACGGAGGCCAATACCACCTATGCTGTATTCCTGCCTACTTCGGGTTCCAGTTCTGTTTACACGGATTCCATCGGACCCGGCAGTGAATTTGATATTAATATCGAAATGACTGCCAAGACGGATCTGACACAGAAGCCTTATGTAATAACCGTAAAAATGAAATATGATTCAGGAAAAGATGTCGACCTGACTGATGAGGCAAAGGTATCCGTTCCGGTGCTGCAGGAGGCTAAGTATGATACCAGTGATATTGAGGCAATGCCTGCCAGCATTTCCATAGGCAGCCAGTCTAATGTCATGTTCAGCATATATAATACCGGTAAAACCACTTTTTATAATCTTCAGGTGAAATATGAGGGGGATTCCATTGAAGGAGGAGATACCTTCCTCGGAACTCTGAAACCGGGAGAAACAGGAAGCGTGGATTCCATGATTACTGCGGTTGCCCCCAGTACGGGTGACGGAACAATCAAAGCTAAAATATCCTTTGAAAATGAATCTGGGGAATTGGTGAGCTTTGAGAGGAATTTTGCGTTGGATGTCTATGAAGAGGTTTATATGGATCCCTCAATGCCGGAGGATATTCCCGTGGATAACCAGGGCGGCGTTAATATCGGTTTAATTATAGGTATTGCAGCGGCGGTGGTTGTGGCAGCAGTCATAATTGTCATTGTGACAGTCAGAAAAAAGAAAAAGAAGGCGGCGGCCCTGAAACTGGAAGAAGAGCTGCTGGACACAGACAATGAAGAATAACCAGGGGCAGGAGCGGATATGAAATTTTTGGATTTGCTGCGGTTAAGCAGCAGCAGCCTGTGGAAGAGAAAAGTGCGTACCCTGCTTACCGTGCTGGGAGTGACCATTGGCGTGGCTTCTATTGTAGTAATGGTTTCCCTGGGATTGGGGCTGAATAAGTCATCCATGGAAGAAATGGAATCCTACGGCAGCCTTACCGCGATTACGGTTAACGAAGCCGGAGGTTATGGCTATTCTTATTCCGGCAGCGTTATGGTGCAAAGCTCTTCTTCCGATAAAGAGCAGGAGGAAAAAAGGCTGGATGATGAGCTGGTGGAAACCCTGAAGGCCATCCCGCACGTGAATCTTGTGTCGCCGGTGCTCAGTGTGGATGTCATTGCCAGAAGCGGGATTTATGAAGGCAATTTCAGAGTCCAGGGAATGACTCCGGAGGCTTTTGAGGCTATGAAAATCCCTTTGGGGGAAGGCACCTTTCCTCAGAAAAATGCGGAAAAGCTGGAATTCTTTTATGGAAATATGGTTTTACAGAGTTTTTATAATGCGAGAACCGGCAGCTATCCGTATTATGAGAAGGGAGAAATGCCGGATGTTAATCTTCTGAAGGACCCTGTTTTCGTTATTTTCGACACAAGCGCTTATTACAGTAATAAATATGGAGACGGCAGTTCGGGAGCTTCCAAGACGCCTCCTCCCAAAAAGTATCTCATTGGTACCTGCGGCCTGGTAGAGGGCGGTCCCGAAAACTGGAGCAGATACAGCTATGATGTTTATTGTGATATTGATTTGCTGAAGACGGAATTAAAGCGTATATTTAAAAATAAAGCCATTCCCGGACAGCCGACTACAAAAACGGGTAAGCCCTTCAAGGAAATATATTACAGTCAGATATATGTAGATGTGGATGACATGGAAAACGTTACAGAGGTGCAGAATGCCATCAATGCCATGGGATACCAGGCCTCCAGCAACGCGGAATGGGTACAGGCCATGCAGACACAGTACGGATACGTGCAGCTGGTACTGGGAGGAATCGGAGCGGTTTCACTGCTGGTAGCAGCTATCGGAATCACAAATACGATGATGATGTCCATTTATGAACGTACGAAAGAAATTGGTATTATGAAGGTCCTGGGCTGTGACCTGAGAAATATTCAGATGATGTTTTTGATGGAAGCAGGATTTATCGGTTTTATCGGTGGTATCGTGGGGCTGGTATTCAGCTTTGCCATATCGATACTGATAAACCAGATCGTGGCATCTATGGGGAATATGATGACGTTGTCCTATATACCTCCATGGCTGGCGCTCCTGTCTTTGGTCTTTGCCGTTCTTGTGGGAATGATAGCGGGATTTTTCCCTTCGCTCAGAGCGATGAGACTGAGTCCTCTTGCGGCAATAAGAAACGAATAAAAGACTCCGGTATCAAAAGAATGTCGTTAAGCTTAGACATTGCTTTTATACCGGAGCCTTTTTTCTTCTGTATCGAAATCGTCTGTCAGGAATTAACTAACGCTGCGGTTACACAGTTGGCAAACAGCTGTGCGCCCGGAAGATTGGGGTGTACGCCGTCACTGGTAAAAACAGAAAGATTATCATATGTAATTCCGCAATTATAAACATCGATGACGGATGCGCCGTATGCGGCGGCAATAGCACGGATTTGTTTATTGAAGTCCATGATAGAATCCCCATTTCTGTTCACGGGAGTATTGGTTCCCGGCGCTCTGAGCCCCGGATCTCTGGCAAAAAGGGTACAGCAGTATACGGCGGCATCGGGATACAGAGTCTTTATTTTCAGAAGCATCAGTTCGTAAGCACTGCTGAAGGTGGCAGGTGTTCCTTCGGTTTGAAGAGAAGGTGCCTTAAAGGAGCCTAACGGTATATCCCGGGCAAAATCGTTTACACCCATATAAATTACGATGACATTGGGAGACGTGCCGTCAGCACCCTTTAAATCCATAATACGACGGAAGCTGCAGCCAGGTGCGGAGCCATCCGTGGCAAGGGAATTCCCGGTTACATTAGTATTGGCGGAAGAAGCGTTGCTGCACAGGCGCATACCTGTGGCGTTCAGCACCTGATACCACCAGGTCCCTTCTACCATGGGAATACCGCTGTTTCCAGGATAGAAAATATTATAATCTCTGGGAATATAGTCATTAAAGGTTGAGAGGCTGTCCCCCAGAATGGAAAGGCTCATACCAGTGTATTTCGTAGGAACATTGGAAGATTCCACTGTTTTCAGCGGAGCGGCGGCATCTGCAGTTATGCCATTGCACAGCGGGTAAGTAAACATAAGGGAAGCTGCCAGGGCCAGGGCTGTGAATTTTACTCCTTTTTTCATAGCATAAAAAACTCCTTTTCTCAATTGTTATCCAATAAAAAAGGTATCACAGAGAAAAGGAGTTTGTCAAGTTATGTCTGTTATTGTAACTAATATAAAAGTGATTTGGTAATATATTCCGCGATAAGGTGTGCGCCCTCCGCATTGGGGTGGGTGCCGTCAATGGTATAATCCGAAAGATTATCATAGGTAATACCGCAATTATGGACGTCAATTACCGGATAATTATAGGCGGAAGCGATTGTGGCGATTTCCGCGTTGAAATCAGCTATTGTGTTCCCGTTTTCATTGGTGGAAGGGAAGGCTCCGGGATTGTCGTCAACATCCCCTGCATTGGTTTCCAAAAGGGTACAGAAATAAATCTGTGTCTTGGGATAAGTTGCCGCCAGCTTCTGCAGCATCAGCTCATAAGCATCGCAGAAATTGGTAATAACCCCTTCCTGCTGTGCCTCAGGAGTGGTAAAATTACCCAGCTCCACACTCCGCAGGAAGTCATTTACGCCCATAAATACAATAAGGATATCAGGAGCGGGGCCGTCGTCACCGGGGGTTAAATCATTAATCCGCTTGAAACTGCATCCGGGGGCGCTGCCGGTAGTATCTGAAGAATCACCCGAAACATCGGTGTTGGAAGAAGAAGCATTGGCATTCAGCTCCATTCCTGTAGAAGAGAGAACCTGAAACCACCAGGTTTTTTCTACTGTGGAAATATCTCCGTAGTTAGGATAAAAGATATTATAGTCAGTCGGGATATAACCATCAAATGTGGAAATGCTGTCCCCAAGAATGGACAATTTCAATCCGGTCAAATTCCGCGCTTCCTTCTGCTCTGTGGAAGCTTCTTCGGACGGAGGTACAGAGCTTTCCGTCTGAGCTGCGGTATTGTCAGATATGCCGTCCGTTTCGGAAAAAGTTTCGGGGGGAATAGTTTCCTCAGATGAGTCGGAGGACGGCTTGCTGCAGCAGACAAAGAAAATACTGAAAACAGCTACACATAAAAACAGCAGGCACAGTAAGCCTATGCCGATAAAATTACCGGATGATTTTCTTTTTTTCATGAGAACTCCTACCTGATTATGGTTAATATAAGTCTATGCCTGTTATTATAACATGATTCATAAGGAATAGGCGGAAAAATTTCTTAAGATTAAATTCTCTGTCACATGAAAGTGTTAGCGCGGAAAAGAATAAAATTAGATATTATATATATAAACAGGAAAAATGAATATTTGAAAAAGTATAGGATATAGACGATATGCATAAAAACTAAACGTTAAATATGTGAAAAAGACACGAAATTACCTATTCGCTCTTGACATCGATTGGCAAGTTTGATATGCTCAATTCAGATGAGGGAAAGAGATAAATACTGAGTGGGTTGTTACTGTCAGGCAGGCAAAACCAGATTTTATAAGTTAATCGCCGTATGTATGTTGTGTGAGTACAGGCTGGTGAGGTTAACTTATAAGATTTGGTTTTTTTTATTCATAAATTACATTCTGAAATATATTTTGGGAATGCTAACAGCGTAAAACAAACCGGAAACCAGAATTATACTTCCAATCTCCACAGCAGAGGTCAGGTATGATAATCGGAAAAATAATTAATAATAATGTGGTATCCTCCTGGGATGAGGAGGGTAAGGAAATAATTGTTATGGGCCGCGGCCTGGGTTTTCAGAAGAAAGCCGGGCAGGATGTAGCGGAGGATGGCATAGAAAAGATATTCCGGCTGGAAAGTAAGGATGTGCGGGAACGCTTTAAAGATTTGCTCGCAAGCATGCCGTTAGAATATATTCAGGTATCGGCGGATATTATTTCATGTGCAAGAAAAAATCTGAATACAAAGCTCAGCCAGAATGTATATTTGACACTCACCGACCATATTGGTTTTGCAATAGAACGTTTTAAAGACGGAATGGATTTTTCCAATGCCCTTTACCGTGAAATCAAACGGTTTTATCCTCAGGAGTTCGGAATCGGAATGCATGCCCTCAGCCTTATAGAAGAAAGGACAGGGATACGCCTGCCGGACGATGAAGCGGCTTCCATAGCCATTCATCTTGTAGATGCCGAATTTGATATTAAGGTCCGGGATACATGGGCTATGACTAATATGATACAGGATATGATGCAGATACTGGAGAAAAGTCTCAATCTGCCGCCGGAGGATTCCCTTTACAGGGATAGGCTGGCATCCAACCTTAAATTCCTCGCTCACCGGATGCTTTTGCTTCCTCCTGTGGAAGGAAGAGAGGATTACGTATTTGAAGAATTTGTGAAGAACCACTGCAGCGGGGAATACGCGCTGGCAGGAAAGGTAAAAGAACATGTGAAAGAGCAGTACGGCTGTGAAATGACCGGGGAAGAGCAGATTTATCTGGCCCTGCAGCTGAAACAGGCCGGCAGCTTTACAGATATGACACAGAATAACAAAAAATGATCAGTCAAAAAGAAGGGATGGATGAAAATGGGCTTATTTGATGTTTTTAAGAAAAAAGGAATTGTTCTCGGATCGCCTCTGGAAGGAGAATGCGTTTCCCTGAAGCAGGTAAATGACCCTACCTTCAGTGAGGAAATACTCGGTAAGGGAATCGCAGTAGTGCCTGTTAACGGAAAGGTATATGCACCTGCAGACTGCGAGATAACCACTGTATTTCCCACAGGCCATGCACTGGGACTCACTACGGCGGAGGGGGTGGAAATCCTGATTCACATCGGGTTGGATACGGTTAAGCTTAGCGGACAGCATTTTACAATCCATACGGAGACGGGAGCCAAAGTAAGCAAGGGGGATTTGCTGATAGAAGCGGATATCGAACAGATTAAGGCCGCCGGATATGATGTCATTACCCCCATGATTGTATGCAATACGTCAGATTATGCTTCTGTCGAGGGAAAAACCGGGAAGACGGTTAAACCTGGTGACGATTGTCTGGAAATTACCAAGTAAATAGCTGGGAGGAATAACCATGATTAAATGTTCCGGTAAAAGCGTATTAAAAGGGATTGCAATAGGAAGAATATATTTGTACAAAAAGCAGGAATATGTTCTGAAGCAGGAAACTGTGGAAAATCCCGAGGCAGAAGTGGAAAGACTGGAAAAGGCAAAAGAAGCCGCCGGAAGCCAGCTGGAGGAGCTGTATCAGAAAGCATTGGTGGAAGCCGGAGAAGAGCAGGCGATGATCTTTGATGTCCATAAGATGATGTTGGAAGACGAAGATTATCTGGACTCTATCCGCGGGATGATCCGGGATGAAAAAATGAATGCGGAATATGCCGTGAGCCTTACCGGAGATAATTTCGCAGGTGTTTTCGCAAGTATGGATGATGAGTATATGAAAGCCCGTTCTGCAGATGTCCTGGATATTTCCAAACGTCTGATACGGATACTCGCAGGAGTAGGCGAAGAGGGAATTGTATCGGAAGAACCGGTGATACTGCTGGCAGACGACCTTTCCCCCAGTGAGACTGTGCAGATGGATAAAAGCAAAATACTTGCGATTGTAACCAAGCATGGTTCAACGAATTCCCATACGGCAATTCTGGCCAGGTCCATGAACATTCCGGCTCTTGTACAGACGGATGTAGCCCTTTTGGAAGAGTACAGCGGTGCTAAGGCCGTGGTGGATGGATTCAGCGGTACCTTTATCATCAATCCGGAGGATTCGGTGCTGGATACGATGGTACAGAAAAAGATGGAATATGAAAAAGAGCGTACGGCTCTTCAGGAATTAAAAGGTAAAGACAACATTACCTCTGACGGACGCAGAATTAACTTGTATGCCAATATCGGAAATGTATCAGATGTGGATAAGGTACTGGAATCCGATGCCGGCGGAATCGGACTTTTCCGCAGTGAATTTATTTATCTGGGAAGAGAAGATTATCCTTCAGAGGAAGAGCAGTTTCATATATATAAGGAAGTCCTTTCAAAGATGGAAGGCAAGAAGGTAATTATCAGAACCCTGGATATCGGGGCCGACAAACAGGTGGATTATTTTAAACTTCCCAAGGAAGAAAATCCGGCGATGGGCTTTCGCGCTATCCGTATCTGCCTGGAAAGACCTGAGGTTTTCAAAACACAGCTGAGAGCTATTTACAGGGCTTCTGCCTTCGGTACGGCGGCTATTATGTTCCCCATGATTATTTCCGTAGGAGAAATCAGGAAAATAAAGAAAATTGTGGAGGAAGTAAAAGAGGAGCTTACCAAAGAAGGAATCAGCTTCAACCGAGTGGAACTGGGAATCATGATTGAAACACCGGCGGCAGCAGTTATCAGTGATGAGCTGGCGAAGGAAGTTGAATTTTTCAGTATTGGAACAAATGACCTGACTCAGTACACGCTGGCTATAGACAGGCAGAATCAGAATCTTGATGATTTTTATGATTCTCATCATGAAGCAGTTCTCCGGCTTATCCGGATGACGGTGGAAAATGGTCATAAAGCGGGAATCTGGGTAGGCATCTGCGGCGAGCTTGGCGGGGATACCACTCTGACAAAGACTTTTGTTGATATGGGAGTAGATGAGCTTTCCGTGTCTCCCACCTATGTATTGAGTGTAAGAAAAGCGGTAAGGGATATATAGGCCTGAAGAACTGCTGAAAAAGGTATCTGCCACAATTCCGGAATAAACGGAGAGTGGTTTTGATAAAAATATGAAGAAGGGAGACAGACGTACATGAAAGAATTTAAGTATACGATCACTGACGAGCTGGGAATCCATGCAAGGCCTGCGGGTCTTCTGGTAAAGAAGGCTGCAGAATTTGCCAGCACAGTTTCCGTGGATAACGGAACCAAGAAGGGGGACGCAAAGAAAATTATGTCCCTGATGATGATGGCCGTGAAACAGGGCCAGACTGTTACTTTTACTATAGAAGGACCGGATGAAGATGCTGCGGCACAGGCGCTGGAAGCCTTCATGAAAGAGAACCTGTAAACAAGTTGTATTCTAAAGGAAAGAGAATTCCTTTTGAATAAAGAAAAAGTTCTGTAGCTAGGGCAGAACAGAAAAAGAAGGGGGCAATTTTAATTATGATGAAGTATTTGCAAAGATTAGGTAAGTCCTTGATGCTGCCGGTTGCTTGTCTGCCGGTTTGTGGTATCCTGATGGGCGTTGGGTACATTTTGGCACCTGCCGCTATGGCTGGTGAGGTTGCGGGCTTTACAGCAGGCGGTGTTGCCTATACAATCGGTTTATTCCTGATTAAAGCCGGTGGTGCTCTGATTGATAATATGGCATGGCTTTTTGCCATTGGTGTCGCTGTCGGTATGTCTGATGATAATGACGGTACCGCAGGTCTGGCAGGTCTGGTATCTTTCCTGATGATTACCACACTGCTCAGCTCCGGCACAGTAGCAGGTCTGACCGGTGCGGATGCAGATCCTGCATTCGCCAAAATCAATAACCAGTTTGTCGGTATCCTGGCCGGTCTGATTGGTGCAACATGCTATAATAAATTCAAAGGAACCAAGCTTCCCGATGCACTTTCTTTCTTCAGCGGCAAGCGTGCGGTTGCAATTGTAACGGCTATGTTCTCTATCCTTGCTTCCGCAATATTGTTCTTTATATGGCCTCTGCTGTTTGGCGGTTTGGTTAAACTGGGAGAAAGTTTCCTGGGAATGGGCGCTGTAGGTGCAGGTATTTATGCATTCTTCAACCGTCTGCTGATTCCTTTCGGTCTGCATCATGCATTGAACTCCGTATTCTGGTTCGACGTTGCAGGAATTAATGACCTCGGAAACTTCTGGGGAAATACAGGTACTTACGGACAGACTGGTATGTACATGACAGGATTCTTCCCGTTCATGATGTTTGGTCTTCCTGCTGCCTGTCTGGCGATGTATCATACAGCTAAATCCAATAAGAAGAAAGTAGTTTATGGTCTGCTTGCATCTGCAGCATTCTGTTCTTTCTTCACCGGTGTAACAGAGCCTATCGAATTCTCTTTCATGTTCCTGGCTCCCGGACTGTATCTCGTTCATGCATTGTTAGCTGGTATTACCGCAGGTATTACCGTAGCGCTTCCTGTCAGAGCAGGTTTCTCCTTCTCCGGCGGCGCCATTGACCTTGTATTGAGTTCCTTTACGCCTTTGGCCGAGAATCCCTGGTTAGTGCTCCCGATAGGTATCGTAGTAGGTATCCTGTACTATGTAATCTTCCGTTTTGTTATTACCAAATTCAACCTTAAGACACCTGGCCGTGAAGATGATGACCTGGAAGCCGAAAAGAGCGTGGTTCTGTCAAACAACGACTTTACAGCAGTTGCCAAGGTTGTTCTTGAAGGAATTGGCGGTAAAGAAAATGTGAAGTCTCTGGATAACTGTATTACCAGACTTCGTTTCGAAATCAATGATTACACCAAGGTGGATGAGAAGAAAATCAAATCAGCCGGTGTTGCGGGTATTATCAGACCCAGCAAGACATCCGTTCAGGTAATTGTAGGAACCAAGGTTCAGTTCGTAGCGGATGAAATGAAGAAAATGCTTTAATAAAAGCATACAGAACCCAAATTTTCCTGCCTAGCACAGTCGGAAGCTCCGTAACAGGAGCTTCCGAATTTGGTTATAAAGACTTTTTGGACAAATATGGTTAAAAAAAGACCGGATTGTACATAGAACAGTCTGGAGACTGGCTGTATAATAGTTTATAATATAAGGGAAACGTATATACTAAATACATTGAGAAGGAGCAGTAAAAATGAAAATTATTAAAGCTAAGGATTATATGGACATGAGCAGGAAAGCGGCAAATATTATTTCCGCACAGGTTATTATCAAGCCGGATTGTGTACTGGGGCTTGCTACCGGTTCCACGCCTGTCGGGACCTATAAGCAGCTTGTGGAATGGTACAATAAAGGGGATCTGGACTTCTCCGAGGTTACCTCTGTTAATCTGGATGAATACAAGGGGCTGACCAGAGATAATGACCAGAGCTACTATTATTTTATGAATGACAATCTTTTCAAACATGTAAATATTAATAAGGAAAGAACCCATCTTCCTGACGGAACGGAGCCGGACAGCGCGAAGGCATGTGATGATTACAATAAGGTGATCGCGTCTGTGGGAGGAATTGATCTTCAGCTTCTTGGCCTGGGCCATAACGGACATATCGGCTTTAATGAACCCGCTGACAGCTTCGAACTGGAAACCCATTGTGTGGATTTGACAGAGTCCACCATTAAGGCGAACCAGCGTTTCTTCGCTTCCTATGATGAAGTTCCCAAACAGGCATATACTATGGGGATTAAAACGATTATGCAGGCTAAAAAGGTTCTTGTGGTTGTAAGCGGGGAAGATAAGGCTGAGATCGTTAAGAAGGCATTTTTCGGACCGGTAAAGCCTCAGGTTCCTGCATCTGTTCTCCAGCTTCATAATGATGTGGTTGTAGTTGCAGATGAGGCGGCGCTTTCCGGAATCTGACAGAACATTCCTTACTTATGTGGCTGGAATAAAGCATTCTAGGAGGATAATGATATGATAATACAAAGCAAGCAGGTATGGATAGCCGGACAGTTTCTCGCCATGCAGCTGGAAGTAAATGACGGAAAAATAACGGACATCCTTCCTTATGGTACAAAAGAAGCGGATGAGGATTATGGCGAAAAGCGTATCCTTCCCGGTTTTATAGATGTGCATACCCATGGAGCTTATGGTTTTGATACGAATGACGCCGAACCGGAAGGACTGCGTGACTGGATGAAACGTATTCCTGAAGAGGGTGTAACGGCTATCCTCCCCACTACGGTAACGCAGATGCCGGAGGTCCTGACCGAAGCGTTGAGAAATGTTGCGGCCGTAGTTAAGGAAGGCTATGAAGGCGCGGAAATCCTGGGTGTTCATTTTGAAGGCCCTTATCTGGACATGGAATATAAGGGGGCCCAGCCTCCTGAGGCTATTGCCACCGCGGCTGTAGAGCAGTTTAAAATGTACCAGGAAGCGGCGGAAGGCCTGATCAAATATATTACCATGGCCCCTGAACATGACAGGAATTTTGCTCTTACCAGACACTGCCGGGAAACCGGTGTTGTAGTGAGTATGGGGCATTCCTCTGCGACTTATGAGCAGGCTATGCTGGGTATTGCCAATGGTGCGACCAGCATGACCCATGTTTATAACGGAATGACACCTTATCATCACAGAAAGCCGGGACTTGTGGGTGCTGCTTTCCGTGTAAGGGATATTTACGGTGAAATCATCTGCGATGGCTGTCATTCCCATCTGGCGGCATTAAATAACTATTTCCAGGCCAAGGGCAGGGATTATGGAATTATGGTAAGTGATTCGCTCCGTGCAAAGCACTGCCCTCCGGGCGGCAGCTATCAGCTGGGAGGCCATGATATTGAAATTGGGGAAGACGGACTCGCCAGACTGAAGGGGACCGATACAATTGCAGGAAGCACATTGAATATGAATAAGGGACTTAAGATTCTGGTGGAAAAAGCCCTGGTTCCTCTGGATGCTGCTATTAATTCCTGTACGCTCAACCCTGCCAGATGTCTCGGAGTGGATGAACGAAAGGGGAAACTGGTGGTAGGATACGATGCGGATATTGTGGTGTTGGAAGACAACTACGATGTGGTTCAGACCTACTGCAGAGGGAAGAAGATGCTGTAACAGATAATAAAGCTGTAAATCATACGGATGCCGTGCTTTTATGTACGGCATCCGGCCTATTGCGCTATGATTTTATTGGCTGTATGTTTAACGGTTCAGGCCTGTCTGAACTGTAATTGTGTTCTGAATGGATAGTAATAACGGAATAGACTTTATCTTTTGATTATGTTACTATATGCATATAGGAGGTATAGCTTATGACAGATTCTGAAAAACTTGATTTATTGCTGAAGCAAATGGGGGCTATGGATGAACGGTTTATGCAGATGGATGATCGTTTTTCACAAATGGATGATCGCTTTACACAGCTGGATAATCGTCTTATGAAGTTGGAAAATGGCGTGACTGATATTCGTTTGACACTGGAAAATGAAATAGGCCCCAATATAAGAAGAGTTGCCGAAGGGCATCAGGATCTTTCACGCAAGCTTGACGAGGCATTAAAGGTGGAAAATGAAAAAGAAATGCTTATTATCCGTGTTAATACATTGGAAAACGAAATGCGCCGTATGAAAGATAAAGTAAACAGTTTTGCATAGTACTGTTTTTATATTACATAAGAGAGGAATACTTTATTTTCTGAGGTTACTCTCTTATTTTTTTGTCTTTTTAAGAAAAATCTTTTATATCTGGTAATTTTAGTATATATTAATATAAGAGCGGAGGAAACTATATATAGGTTTCCTTTCCACATGGATGATATGCGCAAAGGAAGGAGGCCGTCCGGATGGATTGTAAGCAGGCTGAAAAACTGATACCTGATTTTATTAAGGGAGAAATGGAAACCAGGGCGGCAAAGCAGTTCCTGGAGCATGTGAAGAAGTGTCCATCCTGTAAAGAGGAGCTCAGTATTCAGTTCCTGGTTACGGTGGGAATGGAACGTCTGGAGGACGGGGATGCTTTTAATTTAAATGATGAACTGTCCGCAAGACTTCAAATGGCGGAAAGCCATGTAAAAATACGCCAGAGACTGCAGCGGGGATTATATTATTTTGAAGTGATCGCCATGCTGATAGTGATTCTGGTTATGACAACGGTGGTATTTATATGAGTAAAAAAATGGTTCTGATTGACGGGCACAGCATACTGAACAGAGCGTTCTATGGTGTGCCTGATTTGAGTAATGCGCAGGGGCTTCATACCAATGCGGTTTATGGCTTCCTGAATATTATGTTTAAAATACTGGAGGAAGAAAAGCCTGAATTCCTGGCGGTGGCTTTTGATGTACATGCGCCTACATTCCGGCATGAGCTTTATAAGGAGTATAAGGGGACAAGAAAGCCCATGCCCGAGGAGCTGCGGGAGCAGGTGCCTGTTATTAAGGAAGTGCTGAAGGCTATGGGAGTTTGTACTGTGGAAAAGGCAGGTCTTGAGGCGGATGATATCCTGGGAACCCTGGCGAAGAAGGGGGAAAAGGATGGGATGGAGGTTGCCCTGGTATCGGGTGACAGGGATCTTCTTCAGATTGCCAGTGACCATATAAAAATCCGGATTCCCAAAACCAAGGGCGGAAAGACGGAAATCGAGGATTATTATGCAAAAGATGTGGAGGACGCGTATCAGGTAACTCCGGTACAGTTTATTGAACTGAAGGCGCTGATGGGCGATTCTTCCGATAATATTCCGGGGGTTCCCAAGGTAGGGCCCAAGACTGCGACGGAACTCATGGTACAGTACGGTTCCCTGGATAATATATATGCTCATCTGGATGATATAAGCAAAAAAAGTATCCGCGAATCTCTTGCTGAAAACAAGGAGCTGGCGGATCTAAGCAAGGTCCTTGCAACGATCCATACAGATTGTGATCTGGACGTAACCTGGGACATGGTGAGCATGCAGGACTTATTTACACCGGAGGCATATACGTTGTTTAAACAGCTGGAATTTAAAAATCTGCTCGGGCGTTTTGAAGAGGAGGCGGTTACCCAAAACAGCCAGAAGGATTCTTTCTTCATGACATCCGATCTCACGGAAGCTGAAACTGCATTTGCGGAAGCGGGTAAGGCGGAGAGAGCGGCATTTCTGGTACTGGAGGACAGCGGTAAAGATGAGGATTTTGCAGCGCTGGCTTTGGCGGCGGCACCGGATAAGATATGGATTTTACGGTCTCAGGGCTTCCTGACCAAAGAATACCTGACAGGAAAGCTGGCCGAACTGGCCGATAAAGGAACTAAACTTTCGACCTTTCAGATCAAACCGCAGTATGCATATCTGAACCAGGAGGAGACAGGGCAGTTTTTTGATGTGCTGATTGCCGCTTATCTGCTGAATCCGTTGAAAAATGATTATAGCATCGAGGATATAGCCAATGAGCAGCTGGGGCTTATGATCCAGAGCCGTCAGCAGCTTCTGGAGAAGCTTTCCCTGACGAAGGCGGCACAGGAAAAAGAAGAGGCATTTCAGGAATATGCGGGTTTTGCCGTTTATACCATTTTCCTTGCACAGCCGCTCCTTCAGGAAAAATTACAGGAAACAGAGATGGAAAATCTGTTCCGTGAGATAGAGATGCCTCTGACCAGGGTCCTTCATGAAATGGAAAAAGAAGGGGTGGAAGTACGCCCAGAGGAATTGAAGGCCTATGGGGATGCGCTGGTAGACCGAATCAATGAACTGGAAAATTCCATTCATAAGCAGGCTGGAGAAGATTTTAATATCAATTCGCCGAAGCAGCTGGGAGAAGTTCTTTTTGAGAAAATGAAGCTTCCCGGAGGAAAGAAAACAAAGACAGGCTATTCCACAGCGGCGGATGTTCTGGAAAAGCTGGCGCCGGAATTCCCCATTGTATCGGAGATATTGGAATATAGAGGACTGGCGAAGCTGAAATCCACCTATGCCGACGGCCTGGCGGTATATATCGGAGAAAATAACCGGATTCATACCACCCTGAACCAGACAATTACGGCAACCGGAAGAATCAGCTCCACAGAGCCGAACCTTCAGAATATTCCCATGCGTATGGAGCTGGGAAGGCTTATCCGGAAGGTTTTTGTGCCGAAGGAAGGCTATCTGTTTACCGATGCGGATTATTCTCAGATAGAGCTGCGTGTTCTCGCCCATATGTCAGGGGATGAACAGCTGATTGAAGCATACCGTTCCGATGCGGATATCCACAGAATTACGGCATCCAAGGTGTTCCACACGCCTTTTGAGCAGGTGACGGATCTGCAGAGAAGGAATGCCAAGGCGGTTAATTTCGGAATCGTATATGGGATCAGCTCTTTCGGTTTAAGCCAGGATTTGAGCATTTCCAGAAAAGAGGCATCCCAGTATATAGAGGAGTATTTCAAAACCTACCCCAAGGTGAAGGAATTCCTGGATGAAGAAGTGGAGAAGGCGAAGGAGAATGGTTATTCTATTACCATGTTTGGAAGAAGAAGGCCGGTGCCTGAACTGAAGTCCAGTAATTTTATGCAGCGTTCCTTCGGGGAGAGAGTGGCTATGAATGCCCCGATACAGGGAACTGCGGCGGACATCATTAAAATTGCCATGATACGTGTATGGAAGCGGCTGAAAGAGGAAAATCTGAAGTCCAGACTGATTCTCCAGATCCATGATGAACTGTTGGTGGAAACGGCGCAGGATGAACTGGAACAGGTTGCCGCCATAATGGAAAAAGAAATGAAAAACGCTGCGGATCTGGCGGTATCTCTGGAAATTGATCTTCATACGGGGAAAAACTGGTACGAAGCAAAATAAGAGGAGCGGATTTAAAATGAAGCTGATTGGTATTACCGGCGGCGTAGGAGCGGGAAAGACCCAGGTGCTTTCCTATCTGGCTTCTCACTGCAGCTGCCGTATCCTGCTGGCGGATGATGTGGCAAATGAAGTGAAGCTGCCCGGACAAGAATGTTACGGGCAGCTTGTGGAATTATTAGGTGAAGGAGTTCTGGACGCAGAGGGCAGGATAGACAAGGGAAAAATGGCTGCCCTAATTTTTGCGGACAGGGAACTGCTCGCCAAAGTGAACGCGATCATCCATCCTGCAGTGAAAGTATACATATTACAGGAAGTGGATAAGGAAAGAAAAACGGGACGTATTGCATTTTTTTTTCTGGAAGCGGCGCTGCTGATTGAAGAGGGATATGGAAAAGTTGCGGACGAACTCTGGTATATCCATGCCGATGCGGATATCAGGCGCAGGCGTCTTAAGGAAAGCAGAAACTATACGGATGAAAAGATTGACCGGATTTTTGCCAGCCAGCTGTCTGAGGAAGAATTCCGCAGGAACTGCATCAGGGTCATTGAAAATAACGGAGATTTGCAGGAAACCTATGCGCAGCTGGAAAATGCGCTTAAGAAAGCTTGATTTTGCATGGATGGCTTTTTTCCCTTGCAAGAATGATCAGGATATGGCATATTAGTACATGGATATAAAATGGACAGGGCGAAAGATAAGGAGTTAAAAAGATTATGAGACTGTGCAGCATTGCCAGCGGCAGCAGCGGAAACTGCATTTATGTAGGGACGGATACCACACATGTTCTGGTGGATGTGGGAATCAGCAGAAAGAGGACGGAGGAAGGGCTCAACAGCCTGGGAATATGTCCCGGTGAGCTGGATGCGATTTTCGTGACTCATGAACATAGTGACCACATCAGCGGTCTGGGCGTGTTTTCCCGCAAATACAACGTTCCCATATATGCGACTCCTAAAACGCTGGATGCCATCCGGGGATGCAGAAGCCTCGGAGCGATAGATGACGGTCTGTTCCAGACGGTAAAAGCGGATGAAAGCTTTACTATAAAGGATATGACGGTTAATCCCATGCGGATTTCCCATGATGCGGCGGAGCCGGTGGCTTACCGATTCTCTTATGGAAAACAGAAAATCGGTGTGATAACGGATCTGGGCACATACAATGATTATACGATAGAATCACTGAGAGGGATGGATGCCCTCCTTCTGGAAGCGAATCATGATGTGAATATGCTTCAGGTAGGGCCTTATCCTTACCCTTTAAAACAGCGGATACTGGGAGACCGGGGACATCTTTCCAATGAAAATTCAGGAAGATTGTTAAGCCGGCTGCTTCATGATAAGCTTCAGTATATTGTGCTGGGGCATCTGAGCAAAGAAAACAACCTGCCGGAGCTGGCCTATGAGACGGTAAAGCTGGAGATTACCCAGTCGGATACCCAATATAAAGCGGGGGATTTCCCGATTCAGGTGGCAAAAAGAAGCGAGGTTTCCCGTTTGATCGAAATCGCATAAGGAAAATTGGAGGAAAGCATATGAAAAAAACTATTATAACGGTAGTAGGACATGATACGGTTGGAATTATAGCCAGAGTGTGTACGTATCTTGCGGAAAACAATATTAATATCCTGGATATCAGCCAGACTATTGTACAGGGCTATTTCAATATGATGATGATTGTGGACATGAACCATACCGGAAAACCTTTTGGTGATATCACGGATGAACTCACCCGGCTGGGAGAGGAAATCGGTGTTATTATCAAATGCCAGAGCGAAGAAATCTTTAACCAGATGCACAGGCTCTGATATCATTGCAGGCCGTAATGATTTTGCCGGCCGGGCTGAAGGCTTTGGGGACCCCTGGCGGGCGGTTCTACATACAGGAGTGGAAGAGGTTTAGGTATGATTAATATATTTGAAGTAAATGAAACGAATAAGATGATCGAGAAGGAAAATCTGGATGTGCGGACCATAACTCTGGGTATCAGCCTTCTGGATTGTATTGATTCGGATCTTGACAGAGTAAATGAAAAGATATATCAGAAAATCACCCGGGCGGCCAGCAATCTGGTTCAGGTGGGCGAAGAAATTTCCAGAGAATATGGGATCCCGATTGTAAATAAAAGAATTTCCGTTACCCCCATCGCCCTGATTGGAGGGGCGGCCTGTAAAACTCCGGAGGATTTTGCCGTCATTGCGGACACGCTGGATAAAGCGGCCAAGGAAGTGGGAGTAAACTTTATCGGCGGCTATTCCGCCTTGGTATCCAAGGGAATGACTCCCGCGGAGGAGCTTTTGATCCGCTCCATTCCCATGGCTCTTGCCAGAACGGAAAGAGTCTGCAGCTCCGTAAACCTGGGTTCTACCAAGACGGGAATCAATATGGATGCCGTCAGGCTGATGGGAGAAATCATTCTGGAAGCCGCAGAGTATACGAAGGAAACGGATTCTTCCGGATGTACCAAGCTTGTGGTGTTCTGTAACGCGCCGGATGATAATCCCTTTATGGCGGGAGCTTTCCATGGCGTGACAGAAGCGGATCAAATCATCAATGTGGGTGTAAGTGGTCCCGGGGTAGTAAAAACAGCACTGGAAAAAGTACGCGGAGAAAACTTTGAGGTTCTCTGTGAAACGATCAAGAAAACGGCATTTAAGGTAACAAGAGTAGGCCAGCTGGTTGCGAGAGAGGCATCCAGAAGGCTGGGGATTCCCTTCGGTATTGTCGATCTTTCCCTTGCGCCGACTCCGGCTATCGGAGACAGCGTGGCGGACATTCTCTGCGAAATAGGGCTGGAGCATGCAGGAGCGCCCGGGACAACGGCGGCGCTGGCGCTGCTAAACGATCAGGTGAAAAAGGGCGGCGTAATGGCTTCATCCTATGTGGGCGGCTTAAGCGGCGCGTTCATACCGGTGAGTGAGGATCAGGGAATGATTGATGCGGTGATGGCCGGCGCGCTCACCCTGGAAAAACTGGAGGCCATGACCTGCGTCTGCTCCGTGGGCCTGGACATGATCGCCATTCCCGGAGATACCAAGGCATCCACCATTTCCGGTATTATAGCGGATGAAATGGCAATCGGTATGGTGAATCAGAAGACGACGGCGGTCCGGCTGATCCCTGTTATCGGGAAAAAGGTGGGAGACCATGCGGAATTCGGAGGCCTGCTGGGGCATGCGCCCATTATGCCGGTAAATTCCTTTGGCTGTGAAGCCTTTGTAAACAGGGGCGGAAGAATTCCCGCTCCAATCCACAGCTTTAAGAACTGAAACCAATTACAGGATAGGAATCTGTCTCCTGTATTCATTCAAAAAAGGCTTTTCATATTTGCCGCTGACTACAGTCTGGTAAATATGGGAGGCCTTTATGTCTTCCTCCAGCAGGCTGGCGGCAAAGGGAGAAAGGATTTGCCGGGCATCTGCCAGTTTGGAAAGAAAAGGAATGGAGGAATTCTGTTTGACAGCCTGGAGCAGCGGAGCGGCACTTCTGCGGAAACCAAGGGGACGGGCATAGGAGGCAAAAGCCATATGTTTGCTTTCTTCCTGTTTTTCCTGTGACAGTCCGAGAAGGATGTGGCACAGACAGCGGCTGATTCTGGTATAGGTCATATCCCTGGAATTCTGCAGAAGGCAGAAATCGTGCCAGCCGGTAAACTGATCCAGGTTCTTTTTCAGACGGTCAGAAAAATCAGGTGTGACATCCGCATAGGAAGAAAACCCGTTTTCCGCTTCCATCAGCAGCCGGTAACGGAGGAGTGGGGAAAAATCTTTCTCTGAAACGATTCCGCCATTTTTAAGACAATATTCCCAGATTTCCAGCGTTTCTTCAGGGAGTGAACCGCGGACAGTGTCAAAGCTGCCGCCCTGCTGCAGTGCCTGACGGATGGCAAAAGCGGAACTGAAACCGGGAGTTTCGTTTTGCGCATCATGAAGTGCCTCTTCGTGGTAACCGGCGCCCTTACGGAGGACGGTGACAGGCCGGACAGGGCTGTTCAGATGCAGGAGGGCACGGCAGTATTCGATTCCCAGGATGTTGTTGGGGAGTGTAAAAAGCTCACCGGTTCCATTTTCTTGCGTTTCCAACGCTTTCGCCCGTGCCGCAGGAAAAGAGAGGCCATTGCGTATACCTTCCCGCAGAGTGTTCCTGAAGCTTTCCGAGGCTTCCGCCCCTGCGAGGACAGAGGCTGCCTTCTGCAGCCGTCCGGCGTCGCCGCATTCACTTCCGAAGCAAAGCGAATCCACCACTCCCAGCCGATCCAACAGAGAAACAGCTCCCCCGGCAAAAAATTCCGCACTGGCACAGGCGAAGCGGACCGGCAGCTCCAGGACCAGATCGGCCCCGCAGGCAAGCGCCATACGCGCCCGAGTGTATTTATCCAGAATGGCGGGCATGCCACGCTGTGTAAAATCGCCGCTCATCACTACGATGATATAATCGGCTCCGGTAAGTTCTTTCGCTTTTTGTATATGATAAGCATGTCCTTTATGAAAGGGATTATATTCTGCAATAATTCCGGTAACCTTCATGTAAAGAGTCCTTTCTGAATTCAATTTCAGTGTTTGACGTAACTGTCCAGAAACCCATCCCCGCCAGTTGGGAACGCGTCTCCGGACAGTTACGGTTTGTTTATGGTAAGAATATCATGTTTCGGGTAAAGGAACAATGATAGAAATTTATCAGACTCCACTTTTTGTACAAATTCACGAACAATTTTAGCAAATTTATAAAATGTGCAGGATTTTGTACAATAAATTCAGGAAAATGGCCTTGTATACAAAAAAGGAATTCTGTATAATTTATTCAGACGATGAAAGAACGACAAAAATTGGAAGAAGTGGAATAGAAAGGAGTTTTTTGGGTATGTCTTATATTGACACGATCAAGGAGAAAGCAAGAGCGGACAGAAAGACCATTGTGCTGCCGGAAACAAACGACAAGAGGACGCTGATTGCAGCAGCTCATGTGCTGCAGGAGGGGATTGCCAATATTATTATGGTTGGCAATGAAGAGAAGATCATGGACGGCGCCGGCTGGCTGGAAGTGGATCTCAACGGAGTGACGGTGATAGATCCGACGAAAACAGATAAATTGGATGAATATGTGGAGCTTCTTTATGAAACAAGGAAGTCCAAAGGAATGACGGTAGAGAAGGCGAAGGAAATTTTGATAAGTGATCCTCTTACCTTCGGAGTTGTAATGGTAAAAGCCAATGATGCGGACGGAATGGTTGCCGGTGCATGCCACGCCACGGCTGATGTATTAAGACCTTCCCTGCAGATCCTTCGTACCGCTCCGGGAGTAAAGCTGGTTTCTGCCTTCTTCATCCTGGATGTTCCGGATTGTGAGTATGGAGAGCACGGAACATTCCTTTTTGCTGACTGCGGTCTGAATCAGGATCCCACTTCGGAAGAACTGGCTGCCATTGCGGACACCAGCGCCAAGAGCTTTAAACAGCTGATCGGTGCAAAGCCTATTATTGCGATGCTTTCCCATTCCACAAAAGGAAGCGCACATCATCCTCTCGTGGACAAGGTGGTAAAGGCAGTGGAAATCGCTCATGAAGAATATCCTCATCTCACTCTTGACGGCGAACTGCAGACCGATGCCGCACTGGTGCCCAAGGTAGCCAAATCCAAGGCTCCTGACAGCGAAGTTGGCGGAAAAGCAAATGTCCTGATATTCCCCAACCTGGACGCAGGAAATATCGGCTATAAGCTGGTACAGCGTCTCGGTAAAGCGGAAGCCTATGGTCCGATGCTTCAGGGTATTGCAAGACCCGTTAATGACCTTTCCAGAGGATGCTCCTGGGAGGATATCGTGGGCGTTGTTGCATTGACGGCGGTACAGGCACAGCTTGTATAAAAAGCTGTAAATATGAAAAGGGAAAAGGTATTACGATTATGAATATTTTAGTCATTAACTGCGGAAGTTCTTCCTTAAAATTTCAGTTGATTGATGCACAGAGCGAGAAGCTGATCGCAAAGGGACTGTGCGAAAGAATAGCGATTGAAGGAAGCCGTTTGGTTTATACTCCTGCAGGAGGTGAAAAACAGGTTACAGAAGCTCCGATGAAGGATCATAAAGAGGCTGTCAGCCTGGTACTGAAGGCACTGACCGATGAGAAAACGGGAGTGGTGAAGAGCCTTCAGGAAATAGGAGCGGTAGGGCACCGGCTTGTGCACGGAGGCGAACATTTCGCAAAAGCCACACTGATTACTGCTGAGGTTAAGGAGGCCATTCAGGAATGCTGCGAACTGGCTCCTCTCCATAACCCTGCCAATATTATCGGTATAGAAGCCTGTGAAGCCCTGATGCCCGGAATTCCTATGGTAGGCGTGTTTGATACCGCCTTCCACCAGACCATGCCTGAAGAAGCATATATGTATGCAATTCCCTATCATTACTATAAGGACTACAAAATCAGAAGATATGGATTTCACGGGACAAGCCATGATTATGTTTCCAAAAGAGTGGCAGCTGTCCTCGGACAGCCCTATGAAAGCCTGAAAACCATTGTCTGCCATCTCGGAAACGGAGCGTCCGTATCCGCTGTAAAAAATGGCAGATGCATAGATACGTCCATGGGCTTAACCCCTCTGGAAGGACTGATAATGGGTACAAGAAGCGGCGATATCGATCCCGCCATTGTTGGGTTTATCGCACGTAAAGAAGGAAAGAGCATCGATGAAATCATGGATATCCTCAACAAGGAATCCGGCGTTTACGGACTTTCCGATGGTTTCTCCTCCGACTTCAGAGATCTGGAAGATGCATATCTGGAAGGTAACACCGATGCCGTCCGCGCACTTAAAGCATTTTCCCAGAGAGTTATCAAATATATCGGAGCCTATGCCGCCGAAATGGACGGCGTGGACGCCATCTGCTTTACCGCCGGATTAGGAGAAAACAGCCCCATTATCCGTGACATGGTATGTGAAAGCCTTTCATTCCTGGGAATTTCCCTGGATGAAGAAGCCAACCATAAACGCGGCGAAGAAATAATTATTTCCAAACCCGGAAACGGAACCAAAGTACTCGTAATTCCCACCAATGAAGAACTTGCAATAGCCCGGGAAACAGCAGAAATCCTCAAAGCTGATTCCCTGTAACAAATCAAAAGGCCGTAGCCTCCGGTTCCTTCCGGGATTACGGCCTTTTTTATAAAATCCCGGAAAAACCTGTCCGCCAGAAGCCGACAGCCTTTCCCGGCCCAACCAATTCAGAAAGGAACGCAAATCATGGAATACCAGGTAAAAATCATCGATTCTCCAGAAAACGCAGATAAAGGCACCTTATTTACAATCAACAACTACATGTGGACCTGCCTGACAAAACCCAAAGCCTACGGCACAATGACCTACCTGAAAGACAAAGGCTTTTATGTAGAAATGACCTGCGAAGAAAAAAATCCAAAAAAAGAATACCATAACTACATGGATCCCGTATGCAAAGACAGCGCCATGGAAATCTTTCTCGCCTTCCCCCAAAAAGGAGAACCCCTTACCAACGATTGTATGTACACCAACTTTGAAATAAACGCAAACGCCGCCCTATACGCCGCCTACGGAAAAGGAAGAAAAAACAGATCCTCCATGCCCCAGCAATACCTGAAAACCTGCAGCTGCAGAACCACCATACACCAAGACCGCTGGACCCTGTCTCTCCTGATCCCGGAACCCTTCCTGAAAAAAGAATGCGGCCTCTCCCAACTGGACGAAACCACAGAATTTTACTGCAACTTTTACAAGATTTCAGAATCCCCCGAAATAGAACACTACGCCGCCTACCACCCCATAGACAACCCCACCCCCAACTTCCACCTCCCCATACACTTTGCCAAAGCCCATATAACACCCTAAATTTTTTCAAAGATTATCGCAGAACAGCATTTGTCCTTTCCCCTCCGGGTGTCCTGTGGCCCTGCTCGCTGCCTGCCTGTGCGGCCCGGGAGAGATGTTATTTGCAGGTGAATATGAAAAAAAGGTGATTATTTCTTATAGTTCCGATAACCCAATCAGCCGTCTGTTCTTAGCGGCGATGTAAGCGACTAAAGTCGCTCTGACGACCAAAGGGAGGAGTTCAGCCGCGTTGACGGCTGATTGGGTTATCGGAACTGTTAGAAATATCCCTTTTTTGAATCTGAACCAGCAAATAACATCTCTCCCGGGCCGCACAGGCAGGCAGCGAGCAGGGCCACAGGACACCCGGAGGGGAAAGGACAAATACTGTTCCACCACATTCCACCACATTTTTTAAATTTTCTATTGCCTTTTTATAACTTTAGCGTTATAATGCAATAAAATAAAACTTCAAACAACAAAACAATGTTTTTAAAACCGATGATGTGGAGATAAAAACAGATCGTGCACTTACAGAGAGTCCGGAATGCTGAGAACGGACAGAACGCAGCCTGTTAAATGGACCACGGAGGGCATGGTGAAGGGAAGCCGCAGGGCTGTCCGGTAGCCGTGACGTGAGGCATACGTCAGTTGCCGCGGATATGATGGTATCCGGCGAGAGCACGTTATTTTACGTGAATCAAGGTGGCACCGCGGGTGGTGAAATATTACCCGTCCTTGACAGAAGACTTTATCAGGATTCTGTCATGGACGGGTTTTTTGTGCGGAAAAATATTCTGTGAACCGGTCCGGGCAGAGAATTGGAGGAAAAAATGGAAACATTAAGCCTGGAGCAAGCGAAAAAAGCAGCATCGGCGGATCGATATGGTCTGATTCCCCTAACCAGGGAACTGTATGCAGATGCGGTTACACCCGTAGAGGTCATGCGGATTCTGAAGAATGTCAGCCGCCATTGTTATATGCTGGAAAGTGCGGAGGATAATAAACAATGGGGACGTTATACATTTCTGGGATATGACCCGGCGCTGGAAATTACCTGTCATGACGGTAGGGTGAAAATAAAAAATACGCTTCATACCCAGGAGCATGAAGGAAATCCCCGGGAATATATACGGCGGATACTGGAAGAGAATAAAAGCCCTGTGCTGGAGGGGCTTCCCCCTTTTACAGGCGGGCTTGTAGGATATTTTTCCTATGATTACATGAAATACAGTGAGCCGTCACTGAAGCTGGATGCCGAGGATACGGAAGGCTTTCAGGATGTGGATCTCATGCTCTTTGACAAAGTAATTGCCTTTGATAACTACAGACAGAAAATAATTCTGGTTGTCAACGCGAAAACGGATGCTTTGGAGTGCTCCTATAACAAAGCGATGGAAGAACTGAAGTATATGGCGGATTTGATTCGGAACGGACGAAAGGCGGATATCCCGCCGCTTAAGCTTCGCTCCGGATTCCGGGAGCTTTTCAGCCGTGAGGAATACTGCGGCATGGTGGAGAAGGCGAAGCACCATATCAGGGAAGGGGATATTTTCCAGGTGGTGCTGTCCAACCGGCTGGATGCGGATATGGAAGGAAGCCTGTTTGATACCTACCGGCTGCTGCGTACAATAAATCCTTCTCCCTATATGTTCTATTTTTCCAGCGACAGCATTGAAATAGCAGGAGCCTCCCCGGAAACGCTTGTAAAGCTGGAGGGAGATCAGCTCTATACCTTTCCTCTCGCGGGAACCAGGCCCAGAGGAACCACTGCGGAAGAAGATGAAAAACTGGAAAAAGAGCTGCTGGAGGATGAAAAGGAACGTGCGGAGCATAATATGCTGGTGGATTTGGGAAGAAACGATATCGGGAAAATCAGCAGGATAGGAACGGTAAGGGTGGAAAAATACATGACCATACAGCGATATTCCCATGTGATGCACATCGGCTCCACGGTTTCGGGGACACTGGGTGAAAACAGGGACGCGCTGGATGCCGTGGAGACCATTCTCCCGGCAGGAACCCTTTCCGGAGCACCTAAGCTGCGGGCCTGCGAAATCATAAATGAGCTGGAAAACAATAAAAGAGGAATTTACGGCGGTGCCATAGGCTACCTGGCCTTCACAGGGAACATGGATACCTGCATTGCCATACGGCTGGCATTTGCCAAAAACGGAAAGGTCTTTATCCGTTCCGGGGCCGGTATCGTGGCGGACAGTGAACCGGAAAAGGAATATCAGGAGTGTATTAATAAGGCCAGGGCGGTCAGGACGGCCCTGGAGACGGCGGAAGGAGGAATTGACGGGTGATTTTGTTAATAGACAATTATGACAGCTTTTCCTATAATCTGTACCAGCTCATCGGTACGGTAAACCCGGATATCAAGGTGATTCGGAATGATGAAATGACAGTCGATGCCGTTGAGCAGCTGCAGCCGGAGCTGATTGTTCTTTCACCGGGACCCGGAAAACCATCGGAAGCCGGTATCTGTGAAGAGGTGGTGCACAGGCTTGCAGGAAAAATACCCATTTTCGGGGTTTGTCTGGGGCATCAGGCCATATGCGAAGCATTCGGGGCCAGAATAGGCTATGCAAAGGAACTGATGCATGGGAAGACTTCGGACGCTCTGCTGGAGCCGGAAAGCAGGCTGTTTCAGGGAATGGGGGAACATATGCAGGTAGCCAGATACCATTCACTGGCAGCGGATCCGGACAGCATGCCGGAAGAGCTTGTTATTACGGCGAGAACGGCGGATGGTGAGATCATGGCTGTGGAACACAGGGAATATCCGGTATATGGAGTTCAGTTTCACCCGGAATCCGTATTGACACCGGAAGGAATGGGCATTATCCGTAATCTGCTTTCAGAAGCAGCGGAATAAAAAAGGAATGACAGAAAGGATGGATTGAAAATGATTAAGGAAGCAATTGCCAGACTGGCAAACGGAGAAGATATCGGATATGAGACGGCGAAAGAGGTAATGAATGAAATCATGAGCGGAGAAGCTTCTGATATTCAGAAAAGCGCATATCTGACGGCGCTTTCCATGAAAGGGGAAACCATTGAGGAAATCACAGGCTCAGCGGAGGAAATGAGAAATCATTGTGTCCGTCTTCTGAATGACATGGATGTACTGGAAATCGTGGGAACCGGCGGAGACCGTTCCAATTCTTTTAACATTTCCACTACTTCGGCGCTGGTGATTGCGGCGGGAGGTGTCCCGGTGGCAAAGCACGGAAACCGGGCGGCCTCCAGCAAATGCGGCGCTGCGGATGTCCTGGAGGCTCTGGGAGTGAATATCACAATAGCGCCGGCCAGGAGTGCCGAACTGTTAAGGGATATCGGTATCTGCTTCTTATTTGCCCAGAAATACCATACGGCCATGAGATATGTGGGGCCTGTCCGCAGGGAACTGGGAATCCGTACTATCTTCAATATCCTGGGACCTCTGGCTAACCCGGCAGGAGCCAATATGGAAGTCATGGGCGTATATGATGAGACTCTGGTAGAGCCTTTGGCAAGGGTTCTGGTTAATCTGGGAGTAAAAAGGGCTATGGTGGTTTACGGCATGGATAAGCTGGATGAAATCTCCATGAGCGCCAAAACCTATGTGTGTGAGGTAAAGGACGGGGATTACAAAACCTATTACCTGGAACCGGAACAGTTCGGTTTTGTAAAATGCGATAAAAAGGAGCTGGAGGGCGGTACGCCGGAAGAAAATGCCGCCATTACCCTGAGCATACTGGAAGGAGAAAAAGGGCCAAGAAGAGATGCGGTGGTATTGAATTCCGGAGCTGCGCTCTATATTGCAGGAAAGGCAGAAAGCATGGAAGCCGGAGTGAGAATGGCCGAAGATATCATTTCAAGCGGCAGGGCGAAGAAAAAGCTGGAAGAGTTTATAGCCTGTTCCAACAGCTAAGCCTTTGAATAAATGGAAAAGAACGGCTGAATCACAATGGATGTTAAAGGATGGAGTAAACCATGATACTGGATACAATAGCTGAGAAAACAAGAGAACGGGTAAAAATAAGGAAACAGACAGTTCCTCTGGAACAATTGCGAAAAGAAGCGGAACAATTAAGCCCGGACACAGGATTTCCCTTTGAACGCGCGCTGGGGAAGGAAGAATTATCATTTATCTGTGAGGTGAAAAAAGCGTCTCCTTCAAAAGGACTGATCGCACCGGATTTCCCATATCTGCAGATAGCCGGGGAATATGAAGCTGCAGGGGCTTCGGCGATATCCGTACTGACGGAACCGGAATTTTTTCTGGGAAGTGATCAGTACCTTAAGGAAATAGCCGGCAAGGTTTCGATTCCGGTACTGCGCAAGGATTTTACCGTGGATGCCTATATGGTTTATGAGGCAAAGCTGCTGGGTGCGGCTGCGGTGCTTCTGATCTGCGCGATTCTTACGGAAGAGGAGCTGAAGAGTTACCTTGCGCTTGCGGACAGTCTGGGCCTTTCTGCCTTGGTTGAGGCCCATGACCGGCAGGAGGTGGAAATGGCTCTTCGGTGCGGGGCAAGGATTATCGGAGTCAATAACCGGGATTTAAAGAACTTCCAGGTGGATATCACCAATTCCGTCAGACTGCGTAAGCTGGTTCCTGCAGATATCCTTTTTGTTTCGGAGAGTGGTATGAAGACGGCACAGGATATCCAAATCCTCCGGGAAAATGGTACAAATGCGGTTTTAATCGGGGAAACGCTGATGCGGAGTCCTGATAAACGCAGGGAACTGGATATTTTGCGGGGAAAACTGTGAAGCCCCTTACCGGCCCGTCCTTTTGCAGGGAGGATGGGAAGAACGAAAGCCTCAGGGTAAAAATCTGCGGCCTGAGCCGGGTAGAAGATATTCTGTACGCCAATGAAGTATGCCCGGATTATGTGGGGTTTGTATTTGCCAGAAGCCGCAGACAGGTGACTGCGGAACAGGCCGCAGGGCTGCGCAGGCTTTTGCGGGAAGAAATATGCCCGGTGGGTGTCTTTGTGAACGAGAGGCCGGAACAGATTATCAGGCTTTTGCAGAGCGGCGTGATTGAGGCCGCACAGCTTCACGGGCAGGAGACAGAGGATGATATTGCCTTTATTCAAAGGGAAAGCGGGAAAAAGGTAATTAAGGCGGTACAGGTTACGGATGGAAGGAAGCTGGCGGAATGGAAGGACAGTGCGGCGGATTATCTGCTTTTTGACGGCGGGTGCGGAGAGGGAAGACCCTTTGACTGGTCGCTGGCCGATGAGGCCCGGGCGGTGGGAAAACCGTTTTTCCTCGCCGGAGGGCTGAACGCCTGCAATGCGGCGGAAGCGGTCCGGCTGTTTGAACCCTTTGCGCTGGATGTGAGCAGCGGAGTGGAAAGCGCCGGAAGAAAAGACAGAATAAAAATTGTTGATTTTATGAGAGCCGCCAGGCTGGCGGAAAAAGAGGCCATGGTGCTCAGGGAGAGCGGCAGAGCCGATAAAGAAAGGAATCGATGTGATGAGTAAAGGACGTTTTGGCGAGTTTGGAGGACAGTATATATCAGAAACCTTGATGAATGAACTGATCCGGCTGGAAGAATGTTATGAATATTATAAAAAGGACAAAGAGTTTCAGGAGGAGCTGGATCGGCTTCTGAAGGAATATGCAGGCCGTCCCTCCCTGCTTTATTATGCGGAAAAAATGACGAAGGATCTTGGCGGGGCCAAAATTTATCTGAAAAGAGAGGATTTGAACCATACCGGTTCCCATAAGATCAACAACGTGCTGGGACAGGTGCTCCTGGCAAAAAGAATGGGAAAAACCAGAGTAATAGCGGAAACGGGAGCCGGACAGCATGGTGTGGCAACGGCAACGGCAGCGGCGCTCCTTGGCATGGAATGTGAGGTTTTCATGGGTAAGGAGGATACGGACAGACAGGCGCTGAATGTATACCGTATGGAACTTCTGGGAGCAAAGGTGCATCCGGTAACCAGCGGCACACAGACGCTCAAGGATGCGGTGAACGAAACCATGAGGGAATGGACGAACCGTGTATCGGATACTCATTATGTACTGGGTTCTGTGATGGGGCCTCATCCTTTTCCCATGATGGTAAGAGATTTCCAGAGCGTGATCAGTAAGGAGGCCAGAGAACAGATCCTTGAAAAAGAAGGAAAGCTTCCTGCCGCTGTAGTGGCCTGTGTCGGCGGCGGCAGCAATGCCATGGGTATGTTCTATAACTTTATCCCGGATGAAAAAGTACAGCTTATAGGCTGTGAAGCCGCGGGAAGAGGTCTGGAAAGCGGGCAGCATGCGGCGACAATGGCGAAGGGGACACTGGGGATTTTTCACGGGATGAAATCCTATTTCTGCCAGGATGAATATGGACAGATAGCTCCGGTCTATTCCATCTCCGCCGGCCTGGATTACCCCGGAATCGGACCGGAACATGCCTACCTGCATGACACAAACAGGGCGCAGTATGTACCGGTTACCGATGACGAGGCGGTGGATGCGTTCGAATACCTGGCCCGTACGGAAGGTATTATCTGTGCGATAGAGAGCGCCCATGCCGTGGCCCATGTTAAGAAAATTGCAGCACAGTACAGCACGGATGACAGTATTATCATATGCCTGTCCGGCAGAGGCGATAAGGACGTGGCCGCTATTGCACGGTACAGAGGGAGGGATATTCATGAGTAAGATTAAAAATGCATTTCAAAACGGCAAGGCTTTTATTGCGTTTCTGACCGCAGGGGATCCGAGTGCGGATAAAACAGTGGAATATATTCTGGATATGGAAGAAGCCGGTGCGGACCTGGTGGAAATCGGCATACCGTTTTCCGATCCCACTGCGGAGGGCGTGGTGATACAGGAAGCGAATATACGGGCCCTGAAGGCGGGAATGACTACGGACGGCGTATTTGACATTGTCCGCAGAGTGAGGGAAAAATCACAGATTCCTCTGGTTTTTCTTACGTATCTGAATCCGGTGTTTCATTATGGATATGATGCTTTTTTGGAAAAATGCAGAGAGCTTTCCGTAGATGGCATTATCATTCCTGATATGCCGTTTGAGGAAAAAGGGGAACTGGCTCCCATAGCCGCTTCCAACGGAGTGGATCTGATATCCATGATCTCCCCCACATCAGAGGAACGTATCAGGAAGATTGCGGAAGACGCGGCCGGCTTTATCTATATTGTATCGTCCATGGGTGTGACCGGTGTGCGCAGTCAGATCACGACCGATCTTTCCTCTATTGTAAATATGGTGCGCAAAGTAACAAAGATTCCCTGTGCGGTCGGTTTCGGAATCAGCACTCCGGAACAGGCGGAAAAAATGGCTGCCGTTTCCGACGGGGCCATTGTGGGCAGCGCTATTGTAAAGATAATTGCGGCCAATGGTGCAAATGCAGGAGAAGCTCTGAAAGAATATGTACGCAGTATGAAAGCGGGAGTCCGGGCGGCTGATTAAAGCCCCCGGAGGTTTCTCGGGAAATTCTTACAATTGTTTTAAGAAAAAATTAAGTTTAAAAAAATACGAAAATTCTCTTTTCATTCCTATTAAAATGTATTATGCTTAATAGGCCGTATCCGGTCGGTTTTTGTCGGAAATTTATGACTGAAGAAGACGGATATGGAACTTTAAGTAATGTCTGGAGTGGAGAATGTGGCAGGATTTGATTTAGGAAACATAGTTAGTCAGAATAGCCTTATTTTCAGCAGTCTGGAATTCCTGTTTCGGTTCCTGCCTGTTTTTTTGGTTGTTTTTTATCTGACACCCGTTAAATATCGGAAGATAGTACTCTTTATAGGAAGTATCCTGATGTATGCCTGCGGAGAACCCCGGTTTGTGTTCCTTCTGCTGGCCTGTACGGCGCTGAATTTCCTTATAGGGAAGAATATGAAGGTGGATATCGATTCCCCCTTTATCCACAGTAAATGGAGAGATAAAAAAAGGCGCAAATGGCTTTTGCTGGCCCTGATAACCGATGTGGGAGTGCTGGCATTCTTTAAAATAGGAAATGTGGTGGACAGCAATATACTCCTTCCCCTGGGAATCAGTTTTTATACCTTTAAAATGATATCCTATCAAATGGATGTTTTCCGGGGAAAAGTGGAGGCGGACAATTCTTTCTGGAGCTTTGGTTCCTATGTGTGTATGTTCCCTCAGCTTACCAGCGGGCCAATCATGCGTTATGATGATGCCTCGGAAGGGCTGGAGCATTTGGGATGTACACCGGAGCAGTTTGAGGAAGGACTCCGGCTGCTTGTGATTGGACTGGGGGCCAAGGTGCTTCTTGCAGACAGGCTGGGAATTCTCTGGAATGATATACAGACAATCGGATTTGAGAGTATTTCCACACCGCTTGCATGGCTGGGGGCATTTACTTATTCCCTGCAGCTGTACTTTGATTTTGAGGGCTATTCCCTGATGGCGGTGGGAATCGGCATGATGATAGGGATGCCATATATCAAGAATTTCGATCAGCCTTATATGGCGACTTCCGTCAGTGATTTCTGGCGCAGATGGCATATGACACTGGGAAGCTGGTTCAGGGATTATGTTTATATTCCTATGGGAGGAAACCGGAAGGGGATACCGCGGCTTCTTCTTAATCTGTGTGTGGTATGGCTGCTTACCGGTCTTTGGCATGGAAGCGGTGTGAATTTTCTCATATGGGGGATTACTGTTGGCCTGTTTGTTATTGTGGAGAAGCTTTTTTATGGCAAATGGCTGAGCCGCCATAAGCTGGTTTCCCATATTTACGTATGGATTGTGATTCCGCTTACCTGGGTGATATTTGCCGTGACCAGTCTCCCTGATTTAGGAATATATTTTGGCCGTCTGTTTCCTTTCTTCGGAATTGGAGAGACCCTTAATCCACAGGATATATTCAAGTATTTCTCCATGTACTGGTGGCTTCTGCTGGCCGGGATCTTTTTCTGTATTCCCGGAGTTTCCGCCTGGTTCAACAAGCACAGGAAAAGCTGGTATGCCAATGCGCTTCTTCTGGTGCTGTTCTGGATGGCTGTTTACCAGCTGACCAATGCGGCAAATAATCCGTTTATGTATTTTAGATTTTAAGGTGGCATATAAATGAAAAATTGGAACAAATATCCGCTTTTCCTGCTCCTTCTGGTAAGCGGATTGCTAATAACAGGTGCAGGATATGCAGGGGAACATACGATATATGCCTCCTATAGCAGACAGGACGGATGGATGACGCCCGGCTTATCCCTGGTTTTCCAGGGATGGAAGGATGGTGTTTATCCATGGGACCTGTTCGTTCATGAAGCCAGCCAGACAATGGCAGGAGCGCAGGAGGATACAGCACAGGCAGAGCATTCCCTGACAGAAGAGACCGGTTCCGCTGAAGAAGAGATTCAGGAAAGCGGGGCGGCAGACGAAGCGGCAGAAAACGGGGAAGAAAATACGGTTTCTGATAATGCGGCGGATCAGGAGGGCGGTGTTTCGGCAAACACGGTTGATTCCAATGTGCTGACAGGAAACAGCATGGTTTCCGGGAATACGGTCCAGCCCATGTATGATAAGTTCGGACAATTGATCAATACAGATAAAACAGAGCAGCAGAAAGAACAGATACCCATGCAGCTGCCGGGTCCGGAAAGCGTGTCCGATAATCATGCGGCAGAAGAGAGCGGCGAACAGACTGGTCAGGAAACTGGTTCGGAGGCGGAAACGGTACAGGAACAGGAATCCGCTGCGGATGAAAATAAGACTTATGAATTTACCCAGGTGGATGAATCCTATTTTGACGATGCTTTGTTTATAGGAGATTCCAGAACGGTAGGGCTTGATGAATACGCCGGTTTCAGTGATAATGTAACCTTTTACTCGGCTACCTCCCTTACCATATATAATGTGTTTGAATCCCCGAAAAAAGTGGCGCAGCTTGATGACGGCACTAAGGTGACAATAGAAGAAGCGCTTTCCCAGAAACAGTTCGGAAAGATCTATATCATGCTTGGAATTAATGAATTAGGAAGAGGGACTACGGAAAGCTTTTTCACCGTGTATGCGGATGCGGTGAACCGGATCAGACAGCTGCAGCCGAACGCAATCATTTTTGTCCAGGGAATCATGCGTGTGAGCGGTGAAAAGAGCCATACGGACAAGATTTTCAACAATGAAAATATTAATGCCAGAAACGCAGCGCTGGCCGCTATGGCCAATAACCAGGATATCTTTTACCTGGAGATCAATGATGCGGTAAGTGATGCCAACGGCGATTTGGTCACCGAGTATACCTTCGACCAGATCCATTTGAAGGCGAAGTATTATCAGCTCTGGAAAAACTATCTTCTGGGGCACGGTATAATCCGGGAATCCTTTTGAATTTGTGTAGGTTTGTCAAACATTTGTTACAGAGAGAGCAGATAATTGTCCAATACCTGTTGAGGACTTTTCCATCCTAAGGGCCGCATAGGAAAGTGGTT
>NZ_MPDJ01000010.1:0-208222 GCF_001881565.1 Eisenbergiella tayi | reverse complement strand
ATGCGAGAACAGACTCCTTTGTATTTATTTGTGTTGTGGTGATTCAAATATAACACAAAAATCTGTTCTCGTATTTTTTATTTATACTGGTGTAACACATGTATTGTAATCCTACAATAATCCGGGAATCCTTTTGAATTTGGTGGTTGACAAAGTGTTTCCGGTTATGTATAATTGTTGAAGTGCGAATGAGATTCGGTTTAGCCGGATTCGTTGGGAGTCTACTATGTTAATCAATATGACAGATGTCTTTACAGAAGAAGAAAAATCTGTTGTCAAAGAAGTTCCGCTGGAGTTGACAAGCATATGCTTTCAGGGTGAAGATTTCAGAATACTGGAAAAATCACCGGTGACGCTCACCCTTACCAATACCGGGCAGGGAAGAGCATCCATAGAAGCAGAAGCGGCAGTGAAGGTAGAATTAAAGTGTGACAGATGCCTTCGGGAAGTAACAAAGGAATTTACACTTCAGTTTTCAGCTCAGGCTGTATCGCCCGATGTGGCGGATGAGCAGGAGCAGGATGAGGAGCGTGGATTTCTGGAAGGATATCAGCTGAATGTAGACAGCCTGATAAGCAATGAAATCATTACATGCTGGCCGATGAAAATCCTCTGTAAAGAGGACTGCAAAGGACTTTGCAGTGTCTGCGGAAAAGATTTGAATGAAGGAAAATGTGATTGCGATACTTTCGTTCCGGATCCCAGAATGGCAGCAATTATGGATATCTTTCGCGAGAACAAGGAGGTGTAAGTAATGTCTATCTGTCCTAAGAATAAATCTTCCAAATCAAGAAGAGATAAGAGAAGAGCAAACTGGAAAATGAGTGCTCCGACTCTGGTTAAGTGCAGCAAATGCGGCGCTCTGATGATGCCCCACAGAGTATGCAAGGCTTGTGGCTCTTACAACAAGAGAGAGATCATTAACACAGAAGCTTAATGAAAAGAAAACAAGCAAAAGCTTTCCTGAGGATATTAATTCTTCAGGAAAGCTTTTTTTATGTCAATTATCATTTGGCAAGGACACACCAAAAGGACAATTCGCTTGATTTTTACAGGCATGTCTAGTATATTTATAGAGGATACTCAAATTCCGCAGGTGGGCTTTGTCCGTCACCGGCCGGCCTTTATGGAGGCGGGAATTGCCGGAGCCTGGCTGCGAGGTTTGAGCGGATATGGCAGGATATACAGAAAGGGATATGAAAATGGCTGATTATGTAAAAGTGGCGGTGGACGCCATGGGTGGGGATAATGCGCCCGGTGAGATAGTAAAAGGCGCGGTAGATGCTGTCTGCGCGGAAAAGAAGATTAAGGTGTTTCTGGTGGGTAAGGAAGAGCAGGTAAAGGCGGAGTTATCCAAATATACCTATCCTCAGGAGCAGGTGGAGGTCGTGAATGCAACGGAAGTGATTGCCATGGCGGAGCCTCCGGTAGCGGCTATCCGCGGTAAGAAGGATTCCTCCATTGTAAAAGGTTTGTACATGGTGAGGGAAGGCAAGTGTGATGCCTTTGTTTCCGCAGGGAGCACGGGCGCAGTGCTGGCAGGCGGACAGGTTATCGTGGGCCGGAGCAAGGGAGTGGAGCGTCCTCCGCTCGCGCCTTTGATTCCTACGGAAAAAGGGGCTTCCCTTCTTATTGACTGCGGCGCCAATGTGGATGCAAAACCGTCCCAGCTGGTGCAGTTTGCCAAAATGGGTTCCATTTATATGGAAAATGTAATGGGAATTAAGAACCCGAAGGTAGGGATTGTAAATATCGGCGCGGAGGAAGAAAAGGGAAATGCGCTGGTTAAAGAAACCTTTCCCATGCTGAAGGCATGTTCCGATATTAATTTTATCGGAAGCATAGAGGCCAGGGATATCCCTGCCGGAGCGGCGGATGTGGTGGTTTGTGAAGCATTCGTCGGAAATGTAGTTCTGAAGCTGTATGAAGGAGTGGGTTCCACACTGATTAAAAAAGTAAAGGGCGGCATGATGGTGAACCTGAGAAGCAAAATAGGAGCCCTTCTTGTAAAGCCGGCCTTAAAGCAGACGCTGAAGGCTTTTGATCTGGAACAGTATGGCGGCGCTCCCTTGCTCGGTCTTAAAGGGCTGGTGGTAAAGACCCATGGCAGTTCAAAAGCCGTGGAGATCAAAAATACTATCCTGCAGTGCGTGACCTTTAAGGAACAGGATATTAACGGCAAAATCCAGAAAGTGATTTCCGGTGCGGCCGAGTAAGAAAGGACGAAGGATATGGAACTTGACAAGCTCAGAACTATCATTGCGGAAGTATTATGTGTGGATCCCAAGGAAATAACGGTTGACACCACTTTCATTGATGACCTGTGCGCAGATTCCCTGGATGTTTTCCAGATTGTTATGGGGATTGAAGAAGAATTCGGAATCGAAATTTCATCGGCTGATGCGGAACGGATCAGCACGGTGGGAGAAGCGGTTGAATTGATAAAAAACAGCAATTAAGCGGCTGGAAACAAGCGCCACTTTGAAAAATATGTGGAAAAAGCCCGTAGCGGGGAAACCTGGACAGGGCTTTTTAATTGTGGAAAGGACCTTATGAGTATAAAATATACATTGGAAGGGCTGGAGAAAAAGATCGGGTATGTTTTTCGGGACAAAATGCTTCTGCGTCAGGCGTTGACCCACAGCTCCTTTGCCAACGAACAAAAAATCAATAAGCTGGAGGACTATGAGCGCCTTGAGTTTTTAGGGGATGCTGTGCTGGAACTGGTTTCCAGTGAATTCCTTTTTTCCGAGAACCCCGAAATGCCGGAGGGAAAGCTGACCAAGCTGCGTTCCTCCATGGTATGCGAGCCTGCGCTGGCTTATTGCGCCAGAGATCTGGAACTGGGCCAGTACATGCTCCTGGGTAAAGGAGAAGAGGCCACCGGCGGCAGAGGGAGGGATTCCATCACTTCAGATGCCATGGAGGCGGTTATCGGAGCCCTGTATCTGGACGGCGGTTTTCAGGCGGCCCATGATTTTATCCACCGGTTTGTACTTTCGGATCTGGAGAATAAAATTCTTTTTTACGACAGTAAAACGGTGCTTCAGGAGATGATCCAGACCATGCCTGAAGCCGAATTTGTTTATGCGCTCACCGGTGAAGAGGGGCCGGATCATGATAAGGAATTTCTGGTGGATGCCGTGCTGAATAACAAGGTCATCGGAAAAGGAAAGGGACGCACCAAAAAAGCGGCGGAACAGCAGGCCGCCTATGAGGCGATTCTGGCCCTGCGGAAGAACATGGAAGCCGAAAAATCCATAGAAGGAATACATTCCATGGAGGCAAAGCCTTCCATAGAAAATAAGGATTAAAACTAATGTATTTAAAAAGCATAGAGATACACGGATTCAAATCCTTTGCCAACAAAATAACTTTTCAGTTTCATAACGGAATAACCGGCATTGTGGGTCCCAACGGCAGCGGTAAAAGTAATGTTGCGGATGCGGTTCGCTGGGTTTTGGGAGAACAGCGAATCAAGCAATTGAGGGGCGCCTCCATGCAGGATGTCATCTTCTCCGGCACGGAAATACGAAAGCCCATGGGATACGCTTATGTGGCGATCACTCTGGACAACCGGGATCATCAGCTTGCCATTGATTTTGATGAGGTGACGGTGGCCAGGCGTATTTATCGTTCCGGTGAGAGCGAATATCTGATGAATGGTTCTCCTGTCAGGCTGAAAGATGTAAACGAGCTTTTTTATGACACAGGTATTGGCAAAGAAGGCTATTCCATTATTGGACAGGGGCAGATCGATAAAATCCTCAGCGGAAAGCCGGAGGAAAGAAGAGAGCTTTTTGACGAGGCCGCAGGTATTGTAAAGTTTAAAAGGCGGAAATCCGCCGCTCAGAAAAAGCTGGAGGATGAAAAGCAGAACCTACTGCGTGTCAGCGATATCCTGTCCGAACTGGAAAAACAGGTGGAGCCTTTGGAAAAGCAGTCGGAAAAGGCAAGAATCTATCTGAAGAAAAAAGAACAGCTGAAGGATCTGGATGTGAATGTATTCCTTTTGGAAAATGCCAGACTTAAGGATCAGCTGGCAGGCGTGAAGGAAAAATATGAAATTGCGTCCGGCGATCTGCAGGAAACAACATCCAAATATGAGCATATCAAAGAAGAGTATGAACAGGTACAGGCGGAAATAGAGCAGCTTGACAAGCAGATAGAAGAAGAACGTTCCCAGCTTACAGATACCGGGATGCTCCGGGGAAAGCTGGAAGGGGAAATCAATGTCCTTAAGGAACAGATCAATTCGGTAAGAGGCAATGAAAACCATTTGCTGAGCCGGCAGGAAAACCTGCAGCGGGAAATTGAGGCGCGCAGCAGGAATGAAGCGGCTATTCTGGAGGATAAGGCCGAAGTGGACGCTCATCTGTCACAGCTGGAGGAAGCCAGGGAAGAAGCAAAGGCGGAGCTTGCCAGAGTACAGGCCCAGATAGATGAATTAAATGCGAATATAGAAAATGGTAAAAATTCAATCATTACCGCATTGAATGAACGTGCTACCATTAAGTCACGTATGGGCCGTTTTGATACCATGCTGGAACAGATCCAGATACGCAGGGCGGAATTAAATTCACGTCTTTTACGTGCGAAATCCGATGAAGCCCAGCAGGAGGATCTGATCCGTAAGCTGGAGGAAGAATTCCTGCGGATTAATGATAATATTTCTGAGTTTAACGACAGGCAGTCGGTTCTGGAGGAAGAGCTGAATCAGATAAGAGATGAGCTTTCCCAAAAGGATCAGAAGCTGCGGGATACCCAGGTGGTTTACCATCAGGATAAATCCAGGCTGGATGCCCTTTCAAACCTGACAGAGCGTTATGAAGGCTATGGGGGAAGCGTTAAGCGTGTCATGGAGCGCAAAAGCAGCAATTCCGGTATTATCGGTGTGGTTGCGGATCTGATCAAGGTAGAAAAGAAATATGAAGTTGCCATAGAGACAGCCCTTGGGGGAAGCATACAGAATATCGTTACGGAAACAGAAGAGACAGCCAAGGAAATGATCGCTTTCCTGAAGCAGAATAAAGCGGGAAGGGCTACCTTTCTTCCGCTGACAAGCATTCGCAACAGACAGGAATTCCGCATGAAGGAGGTTTTGAGCGAACCGGGCGTGCTGGGCCTTGCGGATACCCTGGTGAATACGGAGGAGCGATATCGGGATGTGGCGGCATCCCTGCTCGGAAGGATTGTTGTGATTGACAATGTGGACAATGCGGTAAGGATTGCCCGCAAATATAAATACAGCCTCCGTATGGTGACGCTGGAGGGAGAGCTTTTTAATCCCGGAGGTTCCATCAGCGGCGGCGCTTATAAAAACAACAGTAATCTGCTGGGAAGACGCCGGGAGATGGCGGAGCTGGAAACAAAAGTCAGGGAAACTCTGAAATCCATCGATATCCTGCTGGATGATATTGAAAAGACCAAACAGCGCCGAAACAAGCTGCGGATGGAGCTTGAGCAGACGAAGGCATCGCTCCAGGAAGAATTTATCCATCAGAATACCGCGAGGATGAATGTGGCTGCTGCCAGGGAAAAGAAGGAACAGACCGAACAGGGCTACGGAGATCTCCAGAACGAGCAGAGAGAAATAGCTTCTCAGATTGAAGAAATCCAGAACGGAAAAGAAGAAATACGGAGAGAGCTGGAAGCCTCCGAACTGCTGGAAAAGGATGTGGACAGCAGGATCCATATGGCCCAGAAGGAACTGGAGGAAAGGAAGGAAGAAGAAAATCTTCATAGCTCCAGAGTGTCCGAGTGGGATTTGGAAGTGGAAAAGATCCGGCAGAAGCAGGGCTTTGAGCAGACCAACCTGGATCGTATCAGGGGGGATATTCAGAAATTCACCGCGGAACTGAAAGAAATTGAAGAAGGAATGGAAGCGGGCAGACAGGAAATAGCCCGTAAAGAGGCCGACATCCTGGCTCTGCAGGAAACCATAAACGCCTCTTATACGAACCAGAACAGCGGGGAAGAGAAGCTGAAGGCTGATATGGAGCGGAAAGAGGTTCTTGCCGGCAGGCAGAAGAACTTTTTTGCGGACAGGGAAAGCCTTGCGGAACGGCTCTCAGGGCTTGATAAAGAAGTTTACAGGCTGAGTGCGCAGCAGGAAAAGCTGGAAGAGTCCGTAGAAGCCCAGATCAACTATATGTGGGATGAATACGAAATCACTCTGAGTGACGCGGCGGCGCTTAAGAATGAGGAACTTCAGGATTTGACCGCCATGAAAAAAGAAATTACATCATTAAAGGATCAGATCAGAAGGCTTGGAGATGTGAATGTCAACGCTATCGAAGATTACAAAAATCTTATGGAACGTTATACCTTCCTGAAAAACCAGCACGATGATTTGATTAAGGCAGAGGAAACCCTGAAGGGTATCATCCTGGAGCTGGATGAAGCCATGCGGAAGCAGTTCAGGGAAAAATTCGCCCAGATCAGCCAGGAATTCGATAAGGTTTTCAAGGAACTGTTCGGAGGCGGAAAAGGAACGCTGGAGCTGATGGAGGATGAGGATATCCTGGAAGCAGGAATTCGTATCATCGCCCAGCCTCCGGGGAAAAAGCTGCAGAATATGATGCAGCTTTCCGGTGGAGAGAAGGCTCTGACAGCCATATCCCTGCTGTTCGCCATTCAGAATCTGAAGCCTTCGCCCTTCTGTCTGCTGGATGAGATAGAAGCCGCCCTGGATGACAGCAATGTAGGGAGGTTTGCCAATTATTTACATAAGCTGACGAAGTACACCCAGTTCATCGTCATAACACACCGAAGAGGAACCATGGAAAAAGCCGACAGACTGTATGGTATTACCATGCAGGAAAAGGGCGTTTCTACTTTGGTAAGTGTCAGCCTGATTGAGAAAGAGATAGAGAATTGACTTTAATGGAAGACGAAAACGGTGAAGGAGAGTGGATATGAGCATGGAATACAAAGATTCCACGGAAAATAAGAATTCCTCGGAAGACAAAAACTCTGGGGATGTGAAGAATTCCGGAGAAAAAAAAGGTTTTTTTGCCCGACTGAAGGAAGGGCTGAATAAAACGAGAAATAATATCGTAAATGGGATTGATTCTGTCTTTAACGGATTTTCTGCTATTGACGATGAATTTTATGAAGAACTGGAAGAAATCCTGATCATGGGGGATATTGGCGTCAACGCCACCTCGGATATTCTGCAGCGTCTGAAAAAACAGGTGAAGGAGCAGCATATCAAAGAGCCTGCTGCCTGTAAGCAGCTTCTGATTGACAGCATACGCGAGCAGATGCAGGTGGGAGAAACCGCTTATGACTTTGAAAAAAAGCAGTCGGTCATTCTGGTTATAGGAGTGAACGGCGTAGGAAAAACCACCTCCGTCGGAAAGCTTGCCGGTATTTTGAAGGATCAGGGAAGGAAAGTCCTGATTGCGGCAGCGGATACCTTCCGGGCGGCGGCGGGCGAGCAGCTTGCCGGCTGGGCCAACCGGGCCGGTGTGGATATGATAGGCGGCGCAGAAGGCTCCGACCCGGCAAGCGTGGTTTTCGATGCGGTGAATGCCGCCAAGGCCAGACATGTGGATGTACTGCTGTGTGATACCGCAGGAAGACTTCATAATAAAAAGAACCTGATGGAAGAACTGAAAAAGATTAACCGCATTATCGACCGTGAATTCCCTGATGCCCACAGGGAAAACCTGGTGGTGCTTGACGGAACCACAGGTCAGAACGCCCTTGCCCAGGCAAGGGAATTCGGAGAGGCGGCGGAACTGACCGGTATTATCCTCACCAAAATGGACGGCACGGCCAAGGGCGGCATTGCGGTGGCAATACAGTCTGAGTTGAATGTGCCTGTAAAATATATCGGAGTGGGCGAAGATATGGAGGATCTGCAGAAATTCGATCCGGAACAGTTCGTGAACGCCCTGTTTGACGGAAAAACAGAAGAAGAATAAAAAGTACCAGGACCTGCGCGGAACGGTTTATCCGTACAGACACCGGAATGGAGGAAAAAATGGAAGAAAGCAAGATGCTTACCCTGGAGAAATTCGAAGAAGCTTCCGAGGTGGTAAAAAAAGTAACACAGGAGACCAAACTGGTATACAGTGAATATTTCAGCAACCAGTCGGGAAACAAGGTATACTTCAAACCGGAAAATATGCAGCTTACGGGAGCCTATAAGCTGCGCGGCGCTTATTACAAGATAAGCACGCTTACGGAGGAGGAACGCGGCAAGGGGCTGATTACCGCATCTGCAGGAAACCATGCCCAGGGCGTAGCTTATGCTGCCAAGTCATACGGCTGCAAGTCAGTTATTGTGATGCCTACCACGACACCCTTAATGAAAGTAAACCGTACGAAAAACTACGGGGCGGAGGTTGTGCTTTACGGAGATGTTTATGATGAAGCCTGTGCCAAAGCTTATGAGCTGGCAGAAGAAATGGGCTACACCTTCATTCATCCGTTTGATGATCCCGTGGTTGCAACCGGCCAGGGAACCATCATGATGGAAATTTTCAAAGAACTTCCCCTGGTGGATTATATCCTCGTGCCGGTGGGCGGAGGCGGACTCGCTACCGGTGTATCCACTCTTGCCAAGCTGCTGAATCCCAAAATCCATGTGATCGGTGTGGAGCCTGCCGGAGCAAACTGTATGCAGGCATCACTGGAAAAGGGCAAGGTGGTAACTCTGGATCATGTGAACACAATCGCGGACGGCACGGCGGTGAAAACCCCCGGAAGTATTATTTTCCCTTATATTCAGCAGAATATTGATGAAATCATAACCATTGAGGACGAAGAACTGGTAGTGGCTTTCCTCGATATGGTTGAAAATCATAAGATGATAGTGGAAAATTCAGGATTGCTTACTGTGGCGGCTCTGAAACATCTGGATGTGAAAAATAAAAAGGTGGTATCCATTTTAAGCGGCGGCAATATGGATGTTATCACGATGTCTTCCGTGGTACAGCACGGCCTTATTTTCAGAGATCGTATTTTTACCGTATCCGTTCTTCTTCCGGATAAACCGGGCGAGTTATCCCGTGTGGCAGATGTAATTGCCAAAGAAAACGGCAACGTAATCAAGCTGGAGCATAACCAGTTTGTTTCCATTAACCGCAGCGCTGCTGTGGAGCTGCGGATTACACTGGAAGCCTTCGGAACCGAACATAAGCAGCAGATCATATCTGCTCTTGAAAGAGAAGGCTATAAACCCAAAAGCGTGAGAACGAATATTTAAGAGACAGAATGCAGAAAATGATCCGGACGGTTCTTTTTCTCCGGAAGTTGTTTGTGTTGATAGGAAAGAAGTGCAGGATGCTGCACGGATTAAACCGCGTAAGATTATTATGCGGTTTTTTCCATTTCCGGCCGTATTTAAGAAGGAGGTATATTGTGGCAGAAGAATTTAAGGAAAAGAAGACGGTAAAGAGGCGGATATTTGATTATCTCATGATTACGGCGGCAGCATGTATTTATGGCGTGAGTATCAGCCTGTTTCTGGATCCCAATAACCTGGCGCCCGGCGGAGTTACCGGTATCGCAGTTATTATTAATCGTCTGACCGGACTGCCTACAGGTACAGGCATGCTTTTGATCAATATACCTATACTTATAGCGGGATTATGGAAATTTGGCCTGCGTTTTATTATTTCTACGATTTATGCCACATTTATGTGCTCGGTATTCACCAATTATTTTACCCGTTTCGGGGCGCTGACGTCACAGCCTTTGCTGGCAGCCCTGGCCGGCGGAATCCTGATGGCTATTGGACTGGGGATTGTTTTTAAGGCCGGTGCGACTACCGGAGGAACCGATATCATCGTAAAATTTTTACGGCTGAAATATAAGCATCTGAAGACAGGAAGGCTTTTTTTCGTTACAGATATTCTGATTGTATCCGCATCCCTTTTCGTGTTCGGAGATTTTGACACGATCATGTATGCCATACTGGCGGTGGTAGTCTGCAGCATCATGTTTGATGCAGTCCTTTATGGAAGGGACGAGGCTAAGCTGATTTATATTATCAGCGACTGTTCGGAAAAAATTACGGCAAGGCTGCTGGAGGAACTGGATATCGGCGTGACTTACCTGGAAGGAAAAGGAGCATACAGCAATAATCCCAAGCAGGTGATTATGTGTGTCATGCGCAATACCATGGCTCCTAAGGCGGAAGAAATCGTGAAGGAAGAGGATCCTCTGGCCTTTATGATTGTTTCCAGCGCTACGGAGATTTATGGGGAAGGATATAAGAATATCTTCAGTGAGAAGTTATAGTTTTTTTCTGTCAGCAGATAAATTGTCTGTTTGTGCAAAACATGCAAATCAGACACAAAATATACAGAAATGAAAATAAAAATCATGGAAATGCCTGCTATGATAATTATATGATAATTAAGAAGGAGGGTATTTCATGAAAAAGGAAAAAATAATATCAGTCATTCTCACGGTTGGTCTGGCAGTCGGACTTCTCGGAGGCTGCAGTTCTTCCTCCGGCAAAGGAGATATCCCGGAACAGAGTTCTGCTGCAGAATCCGTTCAGACCGAAGCATCGGCTGAAAAGACACAAAACAGTAATTCCGGTGAAAGAAAAAAACTGGTTCTCTGGACATGGGCGCCGGGACAATTTAATAAGGTACAGGAAGCGTTTCTTGCATCACATCCGGATGCAGACTGGCAGTTTGAAGAGGTTGTGGTTTCGGTCGAAGACTACCTGACAAAGCTGCAGCAGGGATATGCTTCCGGCGGGAATATGCCGGATATTCTTATGGCAGAAATGGGATGGAGAGGCAGTGCGTTCGCTTTGGATATCTGGGAGAATCTGGAAGCGGAGCCCTATGATTTTGACCGTTCTGTACTGTTGGATTCCACAATATCTTCGATCACGAATGCGGAAGATCAGGTTATTGGCATAGAAAATGCATTGAATCCGGCTTTTATGATGTATAAAAAGGATCTGGCCAGAGAGTATCTGGGAACGGATGATAAAGAAGAACTGGAAAGTATGTTTCAGACCTACGATGACTATATTGAGTGGGGCGCAAAGGTTTACGAGGAAAGCGGAGGGAATGTTGTTTTGTTCCCCGGACTTCAGGATGTCTCCAATATGATGATGCAGCAGCAGCGTAATATTAATAATGTGGATGAAAATGGAGATGTGAATGTAACCGGTAAGGTAGAAAAGGTATTTGAAACCGTTGAAAAGCTGCGCGAGGCCAATGCCTGCGGTAATCTGGCACAATATTCAATGGAATGGTCCAACTCCTTTGCCGACGGTTCCGTTATCTTTTTCCCTGGTGCATCCTGGAGCGTAACCTATTGGGTGGAGCCATATGATCCGGAAGGAGTGGATAACTGGGGAATGTTTACTCCCGCAGGAGGCGGATTTGGCTGGGGAGGAACCTGTTATGGAATTTATAAAAATTCCGATATGAAGGAAGAAGCATGGGACTTCATTTCCTGGATATTGCTTACTCCTGAGGGGGCAAAGTATATGAAGGAGGATTCCGGATTTTTCTTACCGGTAAAGGCATTTTATGATGACCCTGATTATACGAAAGGAACCAGGCCTAATTTTGGAGAGCAGGAAATTAATACATTTATGATGGAAGAAATCGCCCCTGATGTTCCGGAAGCAAGTCTTTCTATTTACGACAATCTGGTATCTGATTCGGTTAATATGGTAGTTCAGATGATGGCGGCCGATTCCGGTATGTCAGCAGAAGATGCCATGGAGGAATTTAAAGCGGATTTACAGGCGAAGATACCTGATGTGACAATCAAGTAAAGAAAGAGGGAGAAAAGCGGGAATTGGGAAGATACGATTCCCGCTTTTTCAGAAGGAGGGGCGATGAAAAAGAAGAGAGGAATAAAAAAATTAGGAAAATGGCCTTATTTGTTTGTAATGCCGTTCCTGCTGTCTTATCTGGCTTTTTATATGTATCCTATGCTGTATTCTTTTGTTATAAGCTTTACGGATTGGACTGCTGTCAGATTAAATGATAAGGTTTTCGTTGGCTTTAATAACTATATAAGAGTGTTTACACAGGATCCTCTTTTTTGGAAATCCATAGTAAACACAGTAAAAATCATGGTGATTGCGATGCCTCTGACCATTATCAGCGGCCTGCTGGTGGCGGTATTGATGTTTAATATTGTAAAAGGAAGGCAGCTGATACAGACTATTAATTTCCTCCCGTATATAACAATGCCTGTGGCTATCGGGCTTATTTTCGCCAATATGTTCAATACCAATATAGGCGCGGTAAACGGAATTCTCACCAAACTGGGAATAACCAGTGAAAACATAAACTGGCTGGGAGATAGTAAATATGCCTTTATTGTAGTAATATTAATCTGTATATGGAAAAATTTTGGATATTTTATGGTATTATATCTCTCCGGTTTATCCACAATAAACAGTGAATATTATGATGCGGCCAAGGTGGACGGAGCCAATGCCGTTCAGTCATTTTTTAAGATAACCCTCCCTTTGCTCCGCCCTATCACTACGTTTGTAGTCGTTCAGGGAGCAATCGGCGGATTTCAGCTGTTTGATGAAGCCAAAACACTGGTTTCCGGTTCCGGTTCCACCATTGTCGGCGGGCCGGGCAGGACGCTGCTTACCATTGTCTGGTATTTTTATGACTGTTCCTTCCAGAATAATTCAAGATACGGCTATGGTGCGGCAATTGCGTTCAGCATGCTGATTATAATAGCCGCTATATCGTTCATAAATATCAGACTTCTCAGAGAGAAAGGAGAGTGAGCGGATGCATAGCACATGGAAAAAGGCGCCGAAGGTGATTGCTATTGTTATTGTATCTCTGATTTCCTTCGTACCGTTTTATTATACGCTGATTATGGCAACTCATTCTACGGATGAAGTGATGCTCGGCTTATCTCTTCTCCCGGGAAAGTATCTGCTGCAGAATATTACGACTGCATTAAATAAAACCTTCTGGATATCGTTCAGGAACAGTTTTCTCGTTTCTTTTTTGTCCATGACAGCTTCGGTAAGCATCAGCCTAATGGCGGGTTATGGTTTGGCAGCTTATGAGTTCCGGCTGAAAAAAGTGATATACAACTTTGTACTTCTTACGATGATGGTACCGCCGGTACTGGGAATTATAGGATATATGCAGGAAATGAAGGCGCTTCATTTATCGGGTACTCTGATCCCTCTTATATTAATCTGGCTTCCCAGCGGATTCGGGGTTTTCTGGATTACCCAGTATCTGAAAAACTCCCTGCAGATGGAGCTGGTGGAAAGTGCCAGACTGGACGGCTGCAATGAATTTATGATTTTCTGCCGCATTGTCCTGCCATGTATCAAACCTGCAATTATATCATTGTGCCTGTTGATTTTTTTGTGGTCCTGGAATTCTTACCTGCTTCCTCTTGTAATGATCAATAAGGCGGATAATTATACCATACCGTTGTATATACAGTCGCTGGGAAATGAACATAAGAAGGATATTGCAGCACAGATAACCGGACTTTTAATTTCTGTAGTCCCTCTCATTGCAGCTTTTGCTGTATTTTCCAAAGATTTCATACGAGGGCTTACGGAGGGAGCAGTGAAAGGATGAGAATGGCCGATGAATAAGGTATTGCTTATTGATGATGAGATCCTTTCTATTGAATATCTGAAAAGCCTGGATGCATGGGAATTATTTGACTGTGAGATTACAGGGTATGCATTGACTGTATCAAAAGCGATGGAGCTTTTTAAAAGGGAAAAGCCGGAGATTGTTTTTGTTGATATCAGAATGCCCAGGATGGACGGTCTTGAGTTAAGCAGGAAGCTGCTGGAAATCTGCCCGGATACAAACATTGTAATTATGACGGCATACCAGGAATTTGAGTATGTAAAAGAAGCGATTCAGATAGGAATATCTTATTTTTTGGTAAAACATGAGATTGATAATGATAAACTGGAAGAAGTTCTCAGGAAAATTGAGGGAAAAATATCTTCCAAAGCACATTATGAAAAAGTGATGTGGAATGATTGGCTCCGTTCTGTCTGGGAAGAGGCAAGAGAAGGAAAAAAAGCGGAAGAAGGGCCCGCTGCAAAAGGATGGATGAATCCGTCCTCCGATTACTTTTTTGTGTTGATGAGCCTTCGTTCCTGGTCTGTTTTCATGGGGGAGGAAGAAGTTTCCTATCTGAAAGAAAGCGATTTTTGCTTTGATACTCTTCCTGATATAAAAATAAAGGCATTTACAAGGCTGGAAGATTATACGTATGGTATTGCTGCAGAATATAACAGGCCGTCGTCCTGGTCTATGTATCATAAGGACAGAATGAGCTTTTTTGGTGAACTGGAAAAGAGAAGCAGGATACTGGCGGGGAAACAGGCGGTCTGTTATTTCAGCAGTTCCCTTAAAAACGGATCGGACTTATTGGAAGCGTGCGGCAGACTGAAAAAAATGCCGCAAAGCTTTTTGTGGAAAAGAAAGCTTTGTCTGGAAGAGGAAGATTACAGAAGATTAGAAGAAATAGTACCGGATTGCCTTCTGCAGAAAAATTACGGATATCTGGAAAGAGACAAAGATATAGCAGAATGGCTGGACATGGGAAAGAATGCCAATTGGTATGTCAGGGAAGAAAATGTGGTTTTTTTCAGAAGTATAGTGGAAGAGCTAAAGGCAGACAGATTTTTGAAACGAATGGATTCAGAGATTCCTGTTGTTTCTGCAGAGCAGGTACTGAAAGGATGCCGGCTGTTTCTGGAAAAAGGAGGGGGAAAGAATACCGCAGATGATAAAGCGGAAAAAGCCGCCCAATATATTATGAGCCATTATGCGGAAGATTTATCGAGTTCAGTTATTGCCGAAAAGCTGAATGTAAGCGATGGGTATCTGCGCTATATCTTCAAACAGAGGTACTCATGTACAGTAAAAGAATACATCATGTATTACAGAATTGAAGCGGCTAAGAAATTACTGGATGAAGACCGCAGTAAAATTTATGAGGTGGCAGAACAGTGCGGTTTTACCAGCAGCCAGCATTTCTGCAGGGTGTTTCACCAGCTGACGGGGATATCACCCGGAGAGTATAAGTCCAGATAGAAGTATTTCAATGGCAGCGCGGCGGCCGTATGCAGACAGTTACGGAGGGGTATGGCAGAATGAAGAATTATATTTTCAGGTTTAAACACTCCATCGGATCAAAATTCGTTGCTGCAGTGGCAGTTCTGCTTTCGATACTTATATTAATCAGCTATGGCTTCTCTGCCTGGTATATGATACATTCCGTACAGGAAAAAATTCTGGAGGATTATGAGGGTGTTATTTCTTTTACTGCAAAACAAATGGAAAGATATGAAAATGATCTCAGGCAGTATGCGATTTTAATTGCGGCAGATAAGGATCTGCAGAAGGAATTGACGGAGAAGGAATTATCACAGTCGCAATCAGTTAAAAGATCAAAAAATATTTATACAATACTTAGAGAATATGAATTGCTCAGAAGCGAATGTGTATGTATTGAAATAGTTTTATGGAACGGCAGTGTATTTACCAGTGATGCCAGTAACCTGAATTCTCTGCATTCCATAGGGGATGATTCCTGGTTCCGGCAGATCATGGATCAAAAGCAAAACCGAAGCTTTTCCGGAGCCCATGAACTGCTTGCCCGAAATGTTTATTACGATAACATTATTACCTATGCCTGCGATTTCGGAAATTATTACACAAATCAGGAATCCGTCGGGATGATTCTGCTTCATATCGAACAGGAATCTTTTGAGGATTTGGTCTATGAAAGCAATTATGAATTTTCCTGGTGCGCAATTCTTAATGGGAATGATGAAATTCTGGCGGAATCAGGAGAAAAAACGCCTGAAATCATCGAATATATGGAAGAGGTCATTGAAAAAAAGGATGGCGGAATTAAAAGAATTATATCCGGAAGGGAAGGGTATTTTCTGACGGGGCAATTGGATAACGGATTGCAGCTTATTATGTTTATGCCTAATTCCAGGCTGCATAAGGAAGAAAAAAACATTTTCCTGTTTTTTATGCTGCTGTTCTTAATAAGTCTGCCTCTTTCTATCCTTGCAGTAATCTTTTTCTCCAGGCAGTTAATCAATCCCATAAAGGCTTTATCCAATGCTGCAAGAAAGATCTCAGAAGGCCATCTGGATGTTCACCTGCAGTCAGAAAATGCGGATGAAATAGGTACGCTCACAGAAATTTTCAATAGCATGGCAGTGAGTCTTGAAAGACAGATGAAGGATTTGAAAGCAGCGGAACGGGAGCGGGCTGATTTGCAGATGAGCATCCTGATGGCACAGATTAACCCCCACTTCATTTATAATACATTAAATTCTGCAATCTACCTTTCCAAGGCAGGAGAGGCTCAGAAAGCGGAACGGCTGCTCCAGCTTTTTATACAGCTTCTTCAAAACAACATGAAATCCGGTATTGATGGGGTTATAACCACTTTAGGAGAAGAAATCCGGGATATAAAAATTTATGTGGAACTTCAGCAGATCCGTTATCCGGGCCGGTTTGAAATGATAATCCGCGCAGATGAAAAACTGTATTCTCATGCAATGCCCAGGCTGATACTGCAGCCGCTTATTGAAAATGCATTGAATCACGGCGTGCTGTCCAAAGAATTCGGAGTCATTGAACTTACTGTTTTTGAAAAGGATAATTACCTGAATTTTGTATTGGAGGATGACGGGGAAGGAATGGATGCTGACAGAGTTAAGGAGATATTGAAAAGGAAGGATAAACGAAAGCACTCCTCCAAAATCCATTCCATCAGTATTGAAAATATCTGCCATCGTCTGTCTTTGTTTTATAAAGACACATACTATTTTGAAGTGAAAAGTGAACCGGATAAAGGAACGGCTGTAGCTGTTGGTTTCCCTCTGGAATATACAGAGGCAGGAGAAAAAGGAGACGGGAAAAATGAAAAATTACAGGAAGGTTAAGACTGCCCAGAAATGCTGGTCTTTGGTTACAAATATAACATATGCTACTGTACCGTATTGGTATAATGCCACCTATAGAGATTTAAGGGCCAGCATTGTTATGCCGAAAGATCGGACAGACGGAAAAGTATATCCTTTGATTATATGGATATGCGGAGGCGCTTTTCAGGTAATGGATAAGGATGTCTGGTGGCCTCAATGGATGGAATTGGCCAGAAGAGGAGTTATTGTGGCCAGCATCGAGTACCGGACACTTAACGAGGCAGAGCTGCCTGCGGCCCTTCAGGATGTGAAGACGGCGATACGGTATTTTAAGGGAAATGCTGAAAAATATGCTGTTGACCCGGATAAGGTATTTATTTCGGGAGAATCTGCAGGAGGCGCACTGGCTGTAATGGCCGGAGTGACGGAAGAGGAAGAAAATAGATCCGGAGGAGAAGAAAAAGGCAGCGGGGTAAGGGGCGTGATAGATTTTTATGGCGCAGTGGATTTGTTTTCCCCGAAAATATCGGAAAATGCACCGCCGTTTTTAATTTTTCATGGAACGGAGGATGACCTGGTAGATATAGAACAGAGTGATAAATTATATGAGCGGTTAAACGAGGTAGGGGTTCGGGCGGATTATTATGTGCTTGAACAGGAAGGACATGGTGCAGATGCTTTTTATCAGAAGGAAATGATGGACATTATTTATGATTTTATTATTTCTGAAACGGAGTTTTGATAAAAAGCAGAAATGTATTAGATAGGAGGGGCAGGATGACGTTACATGATTTATGTATGTACAGTATGAATGATTTTGAAAAGCAAGTATGGGATAACCTTATAGCGGATATAAAGAATCGTATTTTTGAAGCGGACATTCCCGATGTGCCCTTAAATATCATTGAACATCAGGTTGATAATAATACAGCGATATGTATTCCTTATCAGAGATATAAAGGATATCACAGAATGGAAGGTTTCTATGATATTGCAATGGGAGACAGAGGCGGGGAGAATGAACTGCTTTTAACCAAGGACGGAGAAAAGGCAAAAAATCATTTATTAGAAGATATAGCCCATGATATAAGTTTTGAATATACCATTTCAACTCCGGAGTATAAAGCAGGACTAAATATCCCGATTAATGAGAGGGATCCCAGAGATGATTATCGGAAGGATTGGTTCGCCTTGCTGCTTCAAATAGAAAAACGAGTGCTGAAATATGAGGAATTTCGAGCTGAAATAATAAAATATGAGAAATGTATGAACCATCATTTTAAGAGTCAATTCTGGGTATTTGATGAAAATTCAATGGAGTTTTGGTATAACGAAGGGGAAACTTCATCAGCTGTTAAATTATAGAAGCCTATTTCCCATTCGCTTTTTTCTCTATACAGCAGACTGATGCACGCATTCTTTAAGCTGGTCTTGCCGGAACCAATTTCATGCCTGGAAATCACTGCAAGCAAGGCATTAATCCATGCGCCGTGAGATATTATGGCTATCTTATCGTTGGGATAAGTCTCCCCAAGCTCATTAATTGCCATTAATGCCCGTTTTGCCAGGACATCCCAGGGTTCCATTCCATCTGGCCTGTCTTCTTTTTCAAAAGTCTGTCTTTCGAGAGGGGTTAAACCCGATAAGAGGCCAAAATCCCGTTCGATCAGTTTTGAATTAACACATAACTGGCAATTTTGCCGGGAAGCTATTATTTCTGCAGTTTCTTTAGCCCGAAGCAGGGGGCTGGTCTGTATGGATTGAAACTCGATGGTCTGCAGAGCTTTGCCGCAGGCTATTGCCTGTTGTATACCGGTTTTATTTAAAGGAATATCTTCCCGTCCCTGCAGCCGTCCCTGCAAATTCCAATCAGTTTCACCATGGCGAATCAGATAAATTATCATAATTTATTATCCTTTGTGTCCTGCATCAATCCCTAAAGCAAAGGGGATTCTGCTGAATTCCGAATATATATTCATTCTAACAAACTGCTTTTGCGTTATCAAGTTTTATGATACAAACCTATTTAAAATTATTACTTGCAAATACTTAATTTATATGATAGCATTTACTCGTTATTGATAATTAAGATTGATTCATGAAAGGAGGGCTTGCCATGCAGCGGAACAGCAAAAATCAAAACAATAGAGAGAAACTGACAATCAAAGGTATGGCAGTCCTTGTATACAATAGATAGCTGTATAGAAGCAGGATTTGCAAAGGGCACCTTTGAGGTGCTTTTTTTGTACCCATTTTTAGGGAGAAATAGTATATGAAAACAGTGAAAGGTATTTACGCCGAGGCAAAAATATTTACGGATGATGTGGAGGACTATGCGGAAGCACAGGTTAAAATGATATGTGACAACGAGGTTGCAGAGGGAAGTATAATCCGTCTGATGCCGGATATCCATCCAGGCAAAGTAGGCCCCATCGGACTTTCCATGACGGTAACGGATAAAATAATTCCCCAGCTTTTGGGTGTTGATATTGGCTGCGGCATGACCTGTGTGAAGCTGAAAAAAGCAAATATAGAGTTTCAAAAGCTGGATAAGGTCATCCGTGAGAAGATACCATCAGGCTTTTCCGTCCGGAAAGAGCCACACCACATGGCAGAGGAATTTTCTTACGAAGGGCTTCACTGTCTGGGACATATCAACAGGGAAAGGGCAGACAGGAGCCTTGGTACACTGGGAGGCGGAAATCATTTTATTGAACTTGATAAGGGAACGGATGGCAGTATGTATCTTGTAATCCATACGGGAAGCAGACATTTGGGGGAGGAGGTAGCCGAATACTATACAAAGCTGGCAAACAGCTGCCTGAAAGAACAGGGAAAAGAAATCCCCTATTACATGAGCTATCTGGAAGGAACGTACAGGGCGGATTACATGGAGGATGTTCAGATTATCCAGAAGTATGCAGAATGGAACAGACAGATTATCGTCAGGGAAATCGTAAAGGGAATGAAGTGGAAAGCAGTGGAACATTTTTCGGCGGAGCACAATTATCTGGATACTTCAGGAATACTCCATAAAGGTACTGTTTCTGCACGAAACGGAGAAAAGGTAATTATCCCGGCTAATATGAAAGAAGGGGCTATTTTAGGTATTGGGAAGGGAAATGAAGAATGGAATTATTCTGCTCCGCATGGCTCCGGAAGAAAAATGAAACGTGAAGACGTAAAGAACCAGCATACAGTATCGGAATTTAAAAAGGAAATGAAGGGTATTTACAGCAGCTGTATTGGCACAGAAACACTGGATGAAGCACCTTTTGCCTATCGTTCCATAGAGGAAATTGCGGAACAGATCAAAGATAGTGTTGAAGTAACAGAGATATTGAAGCCTGTCTATAATTTTAAGGCAGGAAACCCCAAATAGGAGAAAACAGAGTATGATTATTCAAATCAGCGCGGGTCAGGGACCATCCGAATGCCAGCTGGCGGTCGCAAAACTGTTCGAGGCATTGAAAAAGGAATATGGGGATTTGGAAATAGTATCGGAGACAAAGGGTTATGAGAAAGGCTGCTTTGATTCCATCCGTTTCCGGACAGAGCATAATCTGAGCAGCCTTGAAGGGACGGTACAATGGATTTGTCAAAGTCCGTTCCGAAGGAACCATAAAAGAAAAAACTGGTATGTAGATATGAGCATAATCCCGGAACAGTCTGAGGTGGCGTTGGATAAGGAATACCGTATCGAGAAATTCCATAGCGGAGGAAAAGGCGGACAGAATGTAAACAAGGTAGAAACAGGGGTGCGGATTATTCATATTCCGACTGGGCTCGTATCCCAGTCCACCGAGGAACGAAGCCAGTACCTGAATAAGCAGAAGGCTATGGAGAGGCTGCAGGAAAAGCTTTCCGGATTGCAGAAGGAGCAGAAAGAAAAACAGGAAAATACTGCTTGGCGTGAGCATAATCGGATCGTCAGGGGAAACCCGATACGAACTTATGAAGGAGAAAAATTCGTCTTAAAGAAAAGAAAGGATTAGGAAAGGAGGCGAATAGGGACTTATAACTGGTACGATACATATCGTACACTTGTGCACCGTATATGCGGTGTGAATAACGATATATTATGTTTATATAACTATAAAAGCCCCTGTGCTGATTTTGGCATAGGGGCTTTTTATGATCCAAAAATGGAAAAGGAACTTTTAAAGGAGAATATAAAGAGCCTTTAAAAGTTCCTTTTCATAACTGGATTTATGGAAAAAAGAATTGCTAAAATCTGTGATAAAAGTGAGAGGTGAAGGAAAATGATTAATATTGATTTGGATAATGTAAATGAAGAAGCTGTTTACCGGGCATTTAATGTCGATGGGAATGAAGCTGAAGCATTAAATGACAGCTATCTTGAACTTTTCGAATTCATTGGCCGTGATGCCATGCTGAAATTGTTTAAATATTTCCGCGGCGACAAAATTGATTGCCCCATGCGGCTGTATCGTCCTGAATTTATAGCAGATCTGGCGAAGTAGACAACAGATCGGCGCGAACGTGCCAAAATTGCAAGAGCTGGTGGGTATACCGCTAAGTTTATAGAAGGGGTGCTGAACAAGCGGCGAAAAGAAAATGAGACTATATAGGAGATGTTTAGTTTGGAAAAAATCTTGTTTCGATAAAAGAGAGGGGAAAGTATGAACAGAATTACAAAGTATGATATTTTAAGAGTTATTGCATGTTTTTCCATAGTACTGCTGCATGTATCAGCCAGTTACTGGAGTGTTGTGGATGTACATAGCAAAGAATTTTTAATTATGACAATTTATAATAGCTTAACCCGTTTCGCGGTTCCTGTTTTCTTTATGTTAAGCGGACTTTTTCTTGTTTCACCACAAAAAGAAAATTTGGCAATAGGAAAACGGATTTTGAAATTACTGGTATTATTTTATGTCTGGTCGGCCTTTTACGCTTTTCAAGGCGTGGCAATTGATGCACTTCACGGAGCGGTTACAAAGGAAGTATGGGCAGCATCGGTACAGCGGTTTATATTTGGACATACCCATATGTGGTTTATTCAAATACTGATTGGCTTTTACATATTGATTCCAATAGCAAGGCAAATATGTGCGAAAAAAGATGTATTACAGTATTATCTGATTCTATGGACAGTATTCAAATTCCTGCTGCCCTGTCTGACAGATATATTTCATCTGGATACAATCCAGGCAAGGATAGACAGCCTTGGTCTGGATATCCTTGTCGGTAATTTTGGCTATTTCTTATTAGGATATTATCTGAACGTGACTGATATTAAGAGAAAAACCCGATGGATTATTTACGCAATGGGAATTGCGGCAGTGGCTGCGACGGCCTGGCTGACAGTCCGGGACAGTATAGGGACGGCTGCATATGTAGAGAGATGGTTCAGTCCTGCTTCTCTGAATATTCTTATTATGAGTGCTGCCATTTTTATCTGCTTTAAATACGGTAAGATGTTTAATAAGGTGAAAAGGGTTTCTATATGGCAAAAACTGTCCGGTTATACCTTTTTCATTTATATGTTCCATATGTTTGTGATAGAAAAGTTAAATCTTATCGGTATTACTACTATTTCATATCCCGCCATTAATTCAGTACCAACCTTAACGATATTTACTTTTACAGTCAGTCTTTTTGGGGCATTTGCAGTTGACCGCATACCGTTTGTCAGGAAAATAGCAATGCTGCATTAAAATATCTTGTACATTTACTTCTTTCACCTATAGAAAGGAAAATGGGTTTGTCAAGAAAAAATACTTGACACCTCTTCCCTCATATAGTAAGATAATCCATGCAGCGGGAGGACAGAGTCTGCTCAGGCAGCGTAAAGGAAACAGATAACAGGCACAGGATGGGAAAAAATGGAAAAGATAGTGGAACAGGGTCTGTTATATGATTTTTATGGTGAACTGCTCACAGAGCATCAGCGCCATATTTACGAGGATGTGGTTATGAATGACATGTCTTTAAGCGAGATTGCCCAGGAAGCGGGAATCAGCAGGCAGGGAGTTCATGATTTGATAAAAAGGTGTGACAAGACGCTGGAGGAATACGAAAGCAAGCTGCACCTGATGGAGAGATTCAGGAATATTAAGGAAAAGCTGGAACAAATTAAGCTGTTGTCATCTGAAGAAGCAGTGAAAAAGCTGGCGGATGACATTTTAGAAGAACTGTAAAGAATCAGCAAAGGAAATTGTGTGTATGGCATTTGAGAGCTTAACCGATAAACTCCAGAACGTATTTAAGAATCTTCGCGGAAAAGGACGGCTGACGGAAGAGGATGTCAAGACAGCCCTGAAGGAAGTCAAGATGGCTCTTTTGGAGGCGGATGTTAACTTCCGTGTGGTAAAACAGTTTGTCAAGTCCGTAGAAGCCAGAGCGATCGGTACGGATGTGATGAACGGGCTGAATCCCGGACAGATGGTTATTAAGATTGTAAATGAAGAAATGACTGCTCTGATGGGTTCCGAGACAACGGAGATTGCCATGCAGCCCGGTAAGTCGACCACAGTCATTATGATGTGCGGCCTTCAGGGTGCAGGTAAGACGACTACAGCGGCCAAGCTTGCAGGAAAGTTTAAACTGAAGGGCAAAAAACCTCTGTTGGTTGCCTGTGATATTTATCGTCCGGCTGCTATTGAACAGCTGGAAATCAATGCAAAAAAGCAGAATGTGGATGCTTTTTCCATGGGAACGAAAAATAAGCCTCTGGATATTGCCAGGGCCGGTATGGAGCATGCACAGAAGAATGGAAATAATGTGGTAATCCTTGATACGGCAGGGCGTCTTCATATTGATGAAGATATGATGAAGGAACTGCAGGAAATTAAGGAGAACATTACCGTTCACCAGACACTTCTGGTGGTGGATGCCATGACCGGACAGGATGCCGTGAATGTGGCAAAAGAATTTGACGAGAAGGTGGGCGTGGACGGAATTATCCTGTCCAAGATGGATGGTGATACCCGCGGCGGTGCGGCTCTTTCCGTAAAAGCAGTAACCGGAAAGCCCATACTTTTTGTGGGTATGGGAGAAAAGCTTTCCGATTTGGAACAGTTTTACCCGGACAGGATGGCCAGCCGGATTCTCGGTATGGGCGACGTCCTTTCCTTAATAGATAAAGCCCAGGCAAGCCTGGACCTGGATGCCGATAAGGAAAAAGAGATGGCATCCCGCATGAAGAAGGGGAAATTCGATTTTGAGGATTACCTGGAAAGCATGAAGCAGATGCGGAATATGGGCGGCATATCCAGTATTTTAAGTATGATGCCCGGTATTGGAGGCAAATCTGCGGATATTGAGTCCATGGTGGATGAAAAGCAGCTGGCCAGGATGGAGGCTGTGGTCCTTTCCATGACACCGGCGGAGCGCCGGAACCCCAAACTGCTTAATCCCAGCAGAAAGCACAGGATTGCAAGAGGCGCAGGGGTGGATATCAGTGTTGTAAACCGTTTCATCAAACAGTTCGAGCAGAGCCAGAAGATGATGAAACAGCTTCCCGGCATGATGGGAGGTTTCGGAGGCAAAAAGGGTAAGTTTAAACTTCCTTTTTAGCCAAATGGCCTTAAGCAACAGGTCATTTGACACCGCGGGCAGTCATTGCATTCGCGAGAATAAATAATAAAAAATAAGCAAATATTTCCGGAGGTAAGAAAAAATGGCAGTAAAGATCAGATTAAGAAGAATGGGACAGAAGAAGGCTCCTTTTTACAGAATTATCGTGGCAGATTCCAGATCTCCCAGAGACGGCAGATTCATCGAAGAAATCGGAACCTATGATCCTAACAAGAATCCCAGTGAATTCAAGGTAAATGAAGAACTGGCAAAGAAATGGCTGAACAATGGTGCACAGCCCACAGAGGTAGTCAGCAAAATCTTCAAAGCAGCGGGAATCGAGAAATAAGACCTCTTTGCTAAGAAGAGGATATCGGCACTGGCTGCGGGTATCCGGTTGAATGGAGGGAAAGTGATGAAAGAACTGGTTGAAGTAATTGCCAAGGCACTTGTTGACAACCCGGAGGAAGTAGTCGTTACGGAAAAAGAAGATGGGAAAATAACGACGATAGAACTTCACGTTGCGCCGTCCGACATGGGTAAAGTAATTGGTAAACAGGGCCGTATCGCCAAAGCAATCCGTGCGGTTGTAAAAGCGGCAGCGCTGGGAGACAAAAAACATGTGGATGTAGAAATCATCTGATACGATAAAAGGCTGCTCCCTTTATGGAAGCGGCTTTTTGTTTCAGAATGGGAAACTTAGATTTGTTTTGGAGGATTAGGATGGAGCAGAGACTGCAGGTGGGGATCATTACGGCTTCTCATGGATTAAAGGGAGAAGTAAAGGTTTATCCCACCACGGACGATCCGGCCAGATTCAGAAGGCTGAAGCAGGTGATACTGGACAGCGGGAAGGAAACAAGAACGCTGGAAATAGAGGGAGTAAAATTTTTTAAACAGTTAGTCATTCTCAAATTTAAAGGGCTTGATGACATCAATGATGTGGAAAAATTCAGGAAAGCCAGCCTGTATGTAACAAGGGATAATGCGGTACGTTTAAAAAAGGATGAGTTTTTTATTGCCGATTTAATCGATATGACTGTGGAAACAGAGGACGGAACTGTATTGGGCACTCTCAGGGATGTCATTACCACAGGGGCAAATGATGTATATGAGGTAACCTTGCTTCAGGGAGGTTCGGTCCTGATTCCTGCGATTAAAGAATGTATTCTTGAGGTTGATGTGGAAAAGGCAAGAATGCGAGTGCATTTGCTGGATGGCCTGCTGGATTTGGGAAATGATGGCAGGGGAGGAAATAAGGAATGAATTTCCATGTGTTAACCCTTTTTCCGGATATGGTGTCGGGCGGCCTGAATACCAGTATTCTTGGCCGTGCGGCTGCAGAAGGCCATATCAGCCTGGAAACGGTAAATATTCGGGATTTTACGGAGAATAAGCATAAGAAAGTGGATGATTATCCGTATGGGGGCGGAGCCGGTATGCTGATGCAGGCACAGCCCGTTTATGACGCCTATCGTTCCATAGAAGAGAAAATCCTTGAAAATGACGGGAAAAAGCCCAGAGTGATCTACGTAACCCCTCAGGGAAGGGTTTTTAATCAGCAGATGGCGCAGGAGCTGGCTTTGGAGGACGAACTGGTCTTTTTGTGTGGTCACTATGAAGGGATTGATGAAAGGGTTCTTGAAACCATTGTCACGGATTATGTTTCCATAGGGGATTACGTACTCACCGGAGGTGAACTTCCCTCTATGGTTATGATAGATGCCGTATCCCGTCTCGTTCCCGGTGTGCTGAAAAATGAAGAGTCGGCGGAATTTGAATCCTTTCATAATAATCTTCTGGAATATCCCCAGTATACACGTCCGGAGGTTTGGCAGGGCAAAACGGTGCCTGATATTCTTTTATCAGGGGATCATGCAAAGGTGGATAAATGGCGTCTGCTGCAGTCGGAGGAGCGTACCAGGGAGCGCAGACCTGATCTGTATGAGGCTTATGCAAGGGAAGGCAAAGCCCTTTCCTGGCTGCTTAAGAAAAAAATAGCCCACATGGATATGATTGAAGTCATACGCCGGGGACAGGGAGAGCTTCTGTGCGGAGAAGAAGAAGGTGTGCTGCTCAGGGATGTGCCGAGCGGCGCTTATATGATGTCCGCCGCGGACGAGGATATGGGCGAAAGACTCCTTTCCCTTATTCCCAGAGGATTGAAGGACGGATTGTATGTGGCTCATCAGGAATTCCTGAAGGAGAGTATCTGCAGGCGTTTTAAGGGTTCCGTAATCAATACATGCGTCCAGGCTGTGTATACCAGGAAGACTCCTTTGGAAGAAGATTCCCGTTTTTGTATAAAAACACTGGATACTTCTTATTTGGAGGAGGTATATTTTCATTATCACGCGGTTCATGACAAAGGCTATCTGGAAGAACGGCTTCGTTCCGGGATGATGTACGGCGCTTTTGCGGACGGAAAGCTAACAGGCTTTATAGGCATGCATGCGGAGGGGAGCATGGGGATCCTGGAGGTTTTTGAAGAATTCCGCAGACAGGGTATCGCAGAAGCGCTGGAACGGCATCTGATTAACCGTATTCTGGAAAAGGGCTGGGTTCCTTTCTGTCAGATTTTTACTGATAATGAAGCCTCGGTTAAGCTTCAGCAAAAGCTGGGGCTGCGTATCGTTAGAGATACGGTATATTGGATTTCCTAAAAAGAATTTGATGGGTACAGATGGGTAATTTGATGGCAATTAGTACTTGCTTTTGCAGGTATGATATGGTATATTATAAACGTTGCGAAAACGAGATGGTCCTCTGTTACAGGAAATGTATTAAGAACATCCGATAAATCAGGAGGAAAAGCAATGAATGATATTATTAAAGCAATTGAAGCAGAACAGCTGAAAGCAGAAGTTCCGGAATTCAGTGTTGGTGATACCGTAAGAGTTTATGGTAAAATCAAAGAAGGAAACCGTGAAAGAGTTCAGGTATTCGAAGGTGTTGTCCTGAAAAAGCAGGGCGGCAGCAACAGGGCTACCTTTACTGTAAGAAAGACCTCTAACGGCATCGGTGTTGAGAAGACATGGCCGCTGCATTCTCCCAATGTAGAGAGAGTGGAACTGGTTAGAAAAGGTAAAGTAAGAAGAGCTAAGCTGAATTATTTAAGAGACAGAGTAGGTAAGAAGGCTAAGGTTAAAGAACTGGTAAAATAATCGGATACGGTATGAGGGGCAGCCGCTGTGGTGGTTGCCTCTTTTTGCTTTTGGGGCGGAGGCGTTCCCTTCCCTGCTTTCGTTGTGTCCTCAGCCATGGGTGTCCTCCCGGTCTTTCCGGTTCGGTCGGCGCACTGCAAGGTTCCTGTGCGGGCACGCTCTCGCTCGGATAAATACGCAGCGGTACTAAGGTTGCACAGGACGCAACCTAAGGACCGGCGTATTTATACGGCCCTTACAGGAATCCTTGCAGTGTGCCAACCGAACCGGAAAGACCGGGAGGACACCCATGGCTGAGGACACTACGAAAGCAGGGAAGGGAACTGGTGTAGTTATAGGAAAAAATAAGGGACAAATAATGCACACAAAGTTGTCTGCTTGCCAGTTGAATATATTTCGTGATAGAATGGTATCATTGTTTGGGAACTGAAATTTTACGACGGGATATGGAAAATTACGGATGAGAAAGTCTAAGGGATTAAGCTTTTATAGGAGACGGAAGAAAATAAGTACGGCGATACTTCATGAGATTCTCAGTTATGTACTGGGGATAGCGATTGCTGCTTTCCTGGCTTTTGTGATTGTTTATTTTGTGGGGATACGGACGAGTGTGATTGGGGTTTCTATGGAGCCGGCGCTTTATAATGGGCAGGAGATTCTGATAAACAGGTTTATTTATAAGCTTTCTAATCCGAAGGCCGGGGATGTGGTGGTTTTTCTGCCTAACGGGAACCAGAATACGCATTATTATGTGAAGCGTGTGGTGGCTGTTCCGGGGGAAACGGTGCAGATTGCGGAGGGTATTCTTTATGTGAACGGGGCTCCGGTGGAGGATGATACTTATGATTTGATTGCGGATGCGGGGATCGCGGAGCATGAGATAAAGCTTGGGAATGATGAGTATTTTGTTCTGGGGGATAACTGTAACAGCAGTGAGGACAGCAGGTCCGGGAATATAGGCGCTGTCGCACGGGATGATATTGTGGGCAAGGCTTGGTTTAAGTTAAGTGAGGGCAGCAATTCTATGGGGCCGATTAAATAAGGTGCGGAAAAAGCGCACGCCTGCAGGGGCAGGCAGATAGGAGTTTGGCATGAATTACCAATGGTATCCTGGGCATATGACGAAAGCAAGGCGTGCTATGCAGGAAGATATCAAGCTGATAGATTTGATTATAGAGCTGGTGGATGCAAGAATTCCCTTAAGCAGCCGGAATCCGGATATTGATGAGCTTGGGAGGAATAAGTCGAGGCTGGTTCTTATGAATAAGTCTGATTTGGCGGATCCGGCATGCAACAGGGCATGGACAGCCTGGTTTCAGGAGCAGGGGATCAAGTCTCTGGAAATCAACGCGCAGAGCGGGCAGGGAATGAAGGCTATTCAGGGAGCCGTGCAGGAGGTGTGCAGGGAAAAAATTGAGAGAGACAGGAAGCGGGGAATCCTGAACCGTCCGGTACGGGCTATGGTGGTCGGGATACCCAATGTGGGGAAGTCTACTTTTATCAATTCTTTTGCCGGAAAGGCATGTACTAAAACGGGCAATAAGCCCGGTGTAACCAAAGGAAAACAGTGGATCAGGCTGAATAAAGGACTGGAGCTTCTGGATACACCCGGAATCCTCTGGCCCAAATTTGAAGACCAGAGCGTTGGCATGAAACTGGCATTTATAGGCTCCATGAACGATGAAATCATCATTATGGATGAACTGGCCGTCGACCTGATAAGCTTTCTGCAGGAATGGTATCTCCCTCTTCTGAAGGAGAGATACGGCCTTACCGGGGAGGAAACGCCGGTACAGGTGCTGGAGGCGGCAGCCGAAAGGCGTAAGTGTTACAAGAAGGGCGGCGAACCGGATTTGAGCAGAGCGGCCCAGCTGGTGACCGATGATTTCAGAAGCGGCAGATTGGGAAGAATTTCTCTGGAAAGGCCGTAATAAAACAGATTGGAGCATAAGAAAATGAAAAATGTGGTAAAGGAAATTTTCAGTACAATTCTTTACATCCTGGTGGTACTGTTGGGGACCTACCTTTTGATTACCTTTGTCGGGCAGAGAACGTCTGTGAGCGGCAGCTCCATGGAACCTACCTTAAGCAATAACGATCAGTTGATACTGGATAAAATATCCTACCGCTTTTCAGAACCGCAGCGATTTGATATTATTGTATTCCCCTTTCAATATGCGGAGAAAACTTTTTATGTAAAGCGTATCATCGGTCTGCCGGGAGAAACGGTGCAGATTGATTTACAGGGCAATATATATATAAACGGACAAATACTGAACGAGGACTATGGAAAAGAAACCATTAATTTTGCCGGACTGGCAGTAGAACCGATCACTTTAGGGGATGATGAGTACTTTGTGATGGGAGACAACCGGAATAACAGTTCGGACAGCCGGGATCCCAGCGTGGGGAATATCCGCCGCAGCAATATTATCGGTAAGGCCTGGGTAAGAATCTGGCCGCTGAATAAATTCGGTGTTCTGAAGCATCAGTGATGAAATAAGGGCAGGTATCAGAGATGAAAATACAGGAGATAAAAGAGCAGTTCGGCAATTGTCCCACAGAGCGGCTTCCGGAGCTTATAGAGGCCTATAAAGAGGATGAACGAAGCGGGATAAAGGCTGAAATCGCAAAAGCGGAAAAAAGGCTGGAAGCGCTGGAAAAAGAAAAAGCACGGATGTTCACCATGCTGCGTTTTGAAAGAGAGTATGGGGATGCCGGATATATCTGCGGCATTGATGAGGTAGGCAGAGGCCCTCTTGCAGGCCCTGTGGTGGCAGGAGCGGTTATTCTGCCCAAAGACTGCAGTATTCTTTATCTGAATGATTCCAAGCAGCTTAGCGCCCGGAAAAGGGAAGAACTTTATGAGGTTATTATGAAGGAGGCGGTGGCCACGGGTATCGGCTATGCTTCGCCGGAAAGGATAGATGAAATCAATATCCTGCAGGCTACTTACGAGGCTATGAGGGAGGCTGTCGGCCGTCTTTGCGTGAAGCCGGATATCCTGCTCAACGATGCGGTTACGATTCCCGGACTTCCGATGCGTCAGGTGCCGATTATCAAAGGGGATGCCAAGAGCGCATCCATTGCGGCGGCGAGTATAATCGCCAAGGTGACCAGGGACAGGATGATGGTGCAGTATGACAGTGTGTTTCCGGGATACGGCTTTGAGGCCAATAAAGGGTATGGAGCGGCAGCTCATATTGATGCTCTGAAGAGGCTGGGGCCTACTCCGATCCACAGGAGAAGCTTCATTAAAAATTTTATGGAAGGTGCCAATGAATAAAAGGAAACTCGGGGAATCCTATGAAGAGGCGGCCAGCCTGTATCTTCAGAAAAAAGGAGTACGTATCGCGGAAAGAAACTTCAGGTGCCGTCAGGGGGAAGTGGATCTGATTGGCTGGGATGGGGAATATCTTGTTTTTTTTGAGGTGAAATACAGGAAAAATAAGAATGCAGGCTATCCGGAGGAATCGGTTGGAACAGGAAAACAAAAGAAAATATGTGGTGTGGCGGATTATTATCTTTACCAAAGGAGACTGGGGGAAAGCATTCCGGTACGGTTTGACGTGGTTGCAATATGTGGGGAATGCGTAAACTGGTATCAGAATGCTTTTGATTATATAAGGCGGTATTGACAGAAAGGAAAAGGATTGCATGGATAATGTAACGGTAATAAAGCGGAAGGACGCATCCCGGCCGGTTATGCGCCAGACGGTGATAAAGGGAGCGGAGTATCTGTCTTTTCCTGCGATTGAAGAAACCGGTGTGGTCAGGCATTTGATGAGTACAAGGCTGGGCGGCGTCAGCGAGGGTGATCTGTGGTCCATGAATGTCAGCTTCAGCAGAGGCGATAAAACGGAAAATGTGAACGAAAATTACCGCAGGATTGCGGCGGCTCTTGGGTGTACCCCGGAGGATTTTGTGTTTTCCGATCAGACGCATACTACCAATATCCGCCATGTTACAGAAGCGGATAAAGGGAAGGGGCTCCTGCGTCCCAGAGATTATGCGGATGTGGACGGCATGATTACGGATGAACCCGGAATTGTGCTTTCCACCTTTTACGCGGATTGTGTGCCTCTGTTGTTTGTGGATCCCATAAAGCGCGCTGTCGGACTGTCTCATTCAGGCTGGAAGGGGACAGCCGGAGGAATGGGTAGGAAGACCGTGGAAGCCATGGAGAAGGCATTTGGTTCCCGTCCGGAGGATATCCTTGTGGGCATTGGGCCGTCAATCTGCCAGGACTGCTATGAAGTGAGCGAGGACGTGGCGGAGGCCTTCCGTAACCTTTTATCCGGCGAAGAAATGAAAAAGGTGAAAACCATGACAGAAGAACAGATACTGAAAGATAAGAGGAACGGAAAGTACCAGCTGGATTTGTGGAAGGCAAATGAGGCGGTTTGCTTATCGGCCGGTATCCGGCCGGAACATATCAGTGTGACGGATATCTGTACATGCTGTAATCCGGGATATCTTTTTTCCCATAGGGCAAGTAATGGAAAAAGAGGCAACCTGGGGATGTTCGTTGTTTTAAATTAAAGGAGCGAAAGCGGATGGCAAAAACAGAATTGGCAGTAGCGGAGTTGATATGGAATATCATTGCGAGAAAAACGGGAAATGTGGGGAAGGTGGATTTTTTCCCGCAGAAACCGGCCTTTCCCTTTGGGAATACTTTTCCTGAACGTGAGGACGGACAACAGCCTCTGGAAAGAGCAGTTCCGGAAAGCCAGGGAGTATCCTCAGCGCATTTGGCGGCTTTCCTCAAGGATTTGGCGCTCCATGAAAACGTGGATATCCACCAGATTATGGTCGTGAGGAACAACAAGGTCATCTGTGAATGCGGGTTTGAACCCTATCCGGCCGGCATGTGGCATGCCAGTTATTCTATGTGTAAAAGTGTTACCGGCATGGCAGTGGGAATGCTTATCGGTGAAGGGCGTCTGCGTCTGCAGGATAAGGTAATAGATCTTTTTGGTGGAAAGAAGAACCTGCTCAATATTTTCCGGCTCAAGGATATTACCGTAGAGAATCTGCTTACCATGACAAGCTGTGTCAGCTTTAATGAAACAGGGATTGTATCAGGAAATGACTGGGTAAGGGGATATCTGGAATCCGGCCTCATTGGAGTGCCCGGTAAGAAATTTGAATATAACAGTATGAACTCCTACATGCTGTCTGCAATAATTACGGAAGTGACAGGGGAATCCCTTATGGAATATCTGCGTCCCCGTTTGTGGGAACCCATGGGAATCCAAAAGGTTTTTTGGGAAACCTGTCCGAAGGGGATTACAAAGGGCGGCTGGGGATTATTCTTATGTCCCGAGGACGCGGCAAAGCTCGGTATTCTTTATCTGCAGCATGGCAGCTGGAAAGGACAGCAGCTGGTTCCGGAGGATTGGGTGGAGATGTCCCTTAAAAGACATGTGGAAACCCCGTCTTCCATGAGTAATTATGGCTATGGCTATCAGCTGTGGAAGGGAGGAAGGGAGGAATCCTTTAACTATAACGGTATGCTGGGGCAGGATGTTCTTGCTTATCCGGATTTGAATATGGTTGTAGTCTCCAATGCGGGGAGTAAGGAACTGTTCCAGAACTGCGTACTGCTGGGTATTGTGAAAAAGTATTTTGAAGAGGATTTCAATCCCCCCGCCGTACTTCCGGAGGATCTGCGGGGGCAGATAATGCTGCAGCACGTAATAGAAGAAATGGAAGGCCGCCGTACGGGGCTGCCGGTGATTGAAAAAGGCGGCTGGGAAAAGAGAAAGGCAGTATATATCAGAAGTACCCTGAGACAGAAGCGGATAAATTATCTGGATGGTAAACTTTATGAAATGGAAGAACAGCAGGTGGGGCTGATGCCTCTTATGATGCAGGTGTTTCATAATAATTTTACGGATGGCATTCATAAAATCGGTTTTATGGCATCCGGAAACCGGCTGTTTATTGATTTGTATGAAGGAAAGGAAAAGAAGTCGCTGGAGGTTGGATTTGTGAAGGCGGTGGCGTCGAATGTATCCTTTAACGGGGAAATTTACCGGATAGGGACAAAAGGGGAGTTTTCCACGGATGAGGACGGCAGAATGGTATTGAAAATTGATTTTGCCTTCCTGGAAGAGGCATGCAGACGTAAACTGAAGCTTTATTTTGATGAAAATACCCTGGAAGCCCACTGGGATGAGACTCCCGGAAAGGAGGTCATCATGGAGGGCCTTGATTCCCTTACGGATCTGGGAGGGAAAATGGGCTTTTTAATGAATACAATCAAGGAGAGCGGCGGAATTGATGTATTTCATCTTTTGGTAGAGCGTACGGTACAGCCGGTATGCGTCGGTAAAGAGATAAACACAGAGGATGAGGAAGCGGCGAAGAATGAGCCGGCTTACCAGGATCAGACAGAAGAATGAAGATAGGGAAAGGGAAAAACAGGTATGAAAAAGAAAGCGGTTATTTGCAGCATTATTACAGTGCTGTGCATTGTGGCGGCGGTATTTCTTCGTTTCGCCATGGAGGACACCAATCCTGAGTATACGGAGGTCAAGGCGACGGTCGTAAGCTCGGATAATATCGTCAGGAAGGTACTCGGGAAGCGGCAGACGCAGTATGAAGTGGTTGTGGAGTATGAAGGGCAGGAATATAAACTCAAGAATACGCACAGCAGCGCTGCTTATATACCGGGAAAGGAAGTGACGGCGCTTCTGCATGACGGCAAGCTGTATGCCAATATCGAAGGAATAACCAGTACCACTCCGGTTGCCATGGTCTATTTTGTTTTTCTGTTCGGTTCTTTTGCCATGGTATGCGTTTCTGTGACACTGTTCAGCAAGGCGCGGACGGAGGGCTGATTGATACATAAGAATTGAAGCACAGGTTCCGGAGACGGATTCTCACCTTAGCATGAGCGAGAATCCGTCTCCGGAACTTTTTATGTAAAAAATGGAGAGGTATTTTTGTTTACATATTAATACAGGGTGCGGCCAAGGTATTGATGAAGTTAACTTTTGAACTGAATGTTTGTAAATAAACAAACAAATATAAAATAAGTTTATAAATATATAGACAAAAAGAAGAAAATGATATATGATGTCTATACCGGCCGACATCAGGCGTGGAAAATGAGAGTATTGGAAACAGGTAAAGGAGGCGGAAGCAATGTCTTATGATAGTTTGGAAAGCCGGGATGAGGCTTTTTATGGCGCGTCACTGGAGGAACTGAAGCGGGGATATAAGGAAACAGGGACAGAGGTACAGTGCCTGATTTGCGGAGAGTTATATGAAAAAGGAGAAGTCTTTCCAAAGGATGGAAAATATTATGATGCGGCAAAAAGGATACAGCTTCATCTGAAGGAGGAGCATGGTTCTATGCTTCATTTCCTGCTCCATTCCGGATTGACGGGTATATCGGAAATCCAGCAGTCTGTTATAGAGGCTATGGGGGAAGGGCTGAGTGATAAGGAAATAGCGGAAAGACAGAAGATTTCTGCTTCTACAGTCAGGAATCACCGGTTCAAGCTGCGGGAGAAGGAGCGGCAGGCCAGGGCATTCCTGGCTATGATGGAATTATTGAAAGAGATGGGAGATAAGATGGAAAAGAAGACGGAGGATAAGCTGTGTGAGCCTCACCGCACGGCTGCGATGGTGGATGACAGATATATTATAACGGAAGAGGAAAGAAAACAGATAATACAGACCTTCTTTGACGAGAATGGGCATCTTAAGGAAGTCCCTGCAAGGGAAAAGAGAAAGCTTGTGGTTCTCCGGAAGATTGCGGATAATTTCAAGCCGGGAAACAGATATACGGAAATCGAAATCAACCGGATCCTCAAGCGGATACACAACGATTTTCCTTATATCAGGCGGCTTATGATTGAATATGGATTCCTGGAACGGACAAAGGACGGTTCCGAATACTGGCTGAAGGAATAGTCTGATGCGGCGGTCAGCCCCGCATCAGCTCCTTCATGGCTTCTTTCAGACCTTTGACGGTGAGAGGATACATGGAAAATATTTCTTTGACAGCAGTTTCGGATTCGCGCCAGGGAGCGTTTCCCTTTGCCATTTTGGGATTCAGCCAGACACTTTTTTTGAAACATTCTTTGAGAAGCTGCATCCATTCAAAACCGGTCAGTCCGTCATTGGGACCCCGGTAATTTCCGGAAGGAGAGAACAATTCTTCCGGGGCCATGGCGGCGTCACCGACAATAACCACCTTCGTATCGCCTTTGAGATTATGGAACAGCCATTCCGTTTCAATCCAGTCTCCATAATCACACGCAGGGGTATTATACAGCTTTCCGTAAATACAGTTATGAAAATAGTAAAATCTTGTTTCTTTAAAATGATTGGACCTGCTCACAGCCTGGAATAGCTCATTCATCAGGCTGGAATAGGGCAGCATGGTTCCGCCGGAATCCATGAGCAGCAGCAGCTTCACTGCATTTTTACGGGGAGGCTCCATGACGATTTGTAGAAACCCGCCGTTCCGGCAGGTCTTGCTGATTGTGCCGTCCAAATCCAATTGGGTACGGGGCAGATCGCGCCGGGAAGAATACTGTCTGAGACGACGGAGGGCCTGCTGGAACTGACGGTTGTCTATGATCCGATCATCCCGGAAATCTTTGTACCTGTGTTCGCCCATGACGGCGAAGGCAGACTGGTGGCCGCTTTTGCCGCCCACACGGATACCTCCTGTATGAGCGCCTGTATTTCCGTAGGAGGATTTCCCCATGGTCCCTATCCAGTAATCCCCTCCGTTGTGTTCGCTTGTCTGTTCTTCAAGCCGTTTCCTCATGCGTTCTTCGATTTCTTCTTTAGAAGAATCGCCTTCTTTGCTTTCCGGGTTTTCGCCGGGAAGCATTTTTTTCTCTTCCTTCCATTGCGGAAGGAGTTCATTCATGTCCGGCTTATCCAGCCACTCCAGCAGGCGGGCGGTCAGAGGGGTATTGCCGCGGATACCATTAAAATACTCTTCAAAGGCAGAGTCGAATTTATCATAATCCGTCTCTCTTTTCACCAGGAGCATACGGGAAAGAGAGTAGAAGGAGGAAAGACTGCTGCCGCACAGTCCTTTATCCAGAGCCTCCTGCAAGGAAAGCCATTCCCCCGGCGTGACAGGGACTTCATGATTTTTAAGAATAACAAAAAATGCTTCAAACATAACCGGCACCCCTTACAGATAACGGTGTTTTTTTACCGCATCCATATCTTCGTCTTTTTTAATAAGTATTCCGGGAAAAGGAAGCTCTTTTGCAAGGATTTCCGGAGAAATACCGCTTAAGGAAAGTGCGTTGACCCAGTCAATCAATTCGGAGGTGCCTGGCTTTTTGCGGAGACTGCGTATGGAACGTATTTCCTCAAAAGCGGAAACGGCAGCCTCTAACAAGTGGGCCTCTACCAGCGGAAAATGCACTTTGACTATTTGAGTCAACATGGCCTTGTCAGGGAAATCAATGTAATGAAAGATGCAGCGCCGTAAAAATGCATCCGGCAGTTCTTTTTCCGCGTTGGAGGTGATGATGACGATAGGGCGTTCTTTTGCCCGTATGGTAACGCCGGTTTCCGGGATATGGAATTCCATCCGATCCAGTTCCCAAAGCAGGTCGTTGGGGAATTCCAGATCTGCTTTATCGATTTCATCAATGAGCAGAACAGTCCGGCTGTCCCGGGTAAAAGCCTCTCCCAGCCGGCCGAGCCGGATGTAGCGTGAAATGTCGTTCACACCCTCTTCCCCGAACTGACTGTCATAGAGTCTTTTAATGGTATCATAGGTGTACAGGCCGTCCTGGGCCTTGGTGGTGGATTTGATATTCCAGGTAATCAGCTCCATGCCCAGAGCTTCTGCTACGGCCTGGGCGAGCATGGTTTTTCCGGTGCCGGGTTCTCCTTTAATGAGCAGCGGCCTTTCCAGGGCGGCTGCTATATTGACGCTGTCTGTCAGACTTTGATCCGCTATATAGGTTCCTGTGGACTGAAAGCAGTTTTGCATGGGTATGAATTCCTTTCCTCTTTACTGTCAGGCTGCTGCATAAGCGGCCGTATCTTATATGGTAAGGGAGAATGGCAGCAAATGCAAGAAACATGCGCTCAGATGATAAAAATTTTTAAGAAAAACTTAACAATAATCCCATTGGAAATTAAATCTTTCATGATTTAATAAAATAATAGTTACCCTGGTTCATTATGTGGTATACTGATGCAAAAAGGCAAAGCGTGCTTAAAATCGCAGGAATGCTGCGGAAAAGCTTTGCGGAAGGAGCGACTGAAGATGACGAATATTCTGGTATGCGATGACGATAAAGAGATAGTGGAAGCGATAGAGATTTATCTTGCGCAGGAGGGCTATCATGTGATTAAAGCTTATGACGGGGAGCAGGCGATCCGGGCGCTTAAGACCAATGAAGTCCATCTGCTCATTATCGATGTCATGATGCCGAGGCTGGACGGAATACATGCCACACTGAAAATCAGGGAATACAGCAGCATTCCCATCATTATATTGTCGGCCAAATCGGAGGATGCGGATAAGATCCTCGGGCTGAACATCGGAGCGGATGACTATGTGACCAAGCCCTTTAATCCGCTGGAGCTGGTGGCAAGGGTGAAATCCCATCTTCGCAGATATACCCAGCTGGGCAACCTGAATTCGGAAAACAACGCGATTTTCCGTGCGGGAGGCCTTGTGATCAATGACGAGACGAAGGAAGTGACCGTGGATGATGAACCGGTCAAGCTCACTCCCATTGAATACAATATCCTGCTGCTTCTTGTAAAAAACCAGGGCAGGGTTTTTTCTATCGACCAGATTTACGAAAGTATTTGGGAAGAGGAAGCTATCGGCGCAGATAATACGGTGGCAGTCCATATCCGTCATATCCGGGAAAAAATAGAGATAAACCCCAAAGAACCCAGATATCTGAAGGTAGTGTGGGGAGTGGGATATAAGATTGAAAAGCAGTAAAGACGGAACAGCACAAAAGGAAGCAGGAAAAATGACAGCTCCGGGAGGAAAGTTATGAAGAAGTCGAATGTTTGCGGGAGAGGAAAGCGGATATTTCTTCTGTTTACCAAAAGAATATTGACGGCGGCAGCGGCAGGCTGTGTGATCGCCATTATATCCAATTCATTCATAACTGTGGAGGGGACAAACGGAAAAAGCCGTTATTTCATATCCCCCTTTTCCCAAAAGGAACTGTTCGAGGATTCGGAAATTTTTGATGATATCCTCCGGAATGATGTCCAGGATATTACCCGGATGTCCGTTATCAAGAGCCAGCTGGAAACCAACGGGGAATATGAAGGGAAAAAGAAGATAGACATCACCGCTTATGTAAACAGAACCAGCATGCTTTCCGAATCGGAGGTGACGGCGGAATATTATCTGGATGATTTGATTAAATGGGGGAATTATGGTTTCAATTATGAAACCGTCTATGGTACGGAAAATGATTTTTCCATTTATTTCGGCCTGGGGAAAAGTGATACGGAGATTCCCGGGGAGCTGAGTGTCGGGGATTTCAAACTGCAGCAGGATCTGTCCAAGCAGGCCATTAAATTTTCCGCCCAGGCGGCGGAATCGGATTCCCTCAGCATGCGTATGATCGCCGAGCTTCCCGACAGCCTGGAGGGATATCTGGAGAGGGCGTCTGAAAAAGGGGAAATAGAAGTGGATACGGATGAAGTGATCGCCCTGGATATTCTGGTGCCCCGCTATTATTCTGCAGAGGGCCAGGATTTGGCCGATTATGCCTCCGATTTGGATGAATATCTGGTGCTGCGTGACAATCTGGTGGCAGCCTGCAACCAGCTGTACCATAATTTTACGGAGTACAGCAGCTTTAAAAAATTCTACGGGGAAGATAAGACAAACATCCGGTATTGCTATCAGATGACGGTGGACGGTGAGCCGCGTTATTTTACGAATATACCACAGAATTTTAACGGAAAGAGTGAACAGGAGATTACAGAGGAATTCAGCGGATACGGCAGATATCTGTACTATAATCCGGATCGGGTGGAAATCAAGACCAATACACAGATGACTACGGAGGAAATGCGGGGGATACTGAGCCCCTATGAGTATGTATTTGCGGAGAATTCCAGAGTCTGGATCGGTGTGGACACATCCTATGGGGTGGTTGACAGCCTGGCTCAGGCGAGGAATACGTTTGTCAGCTTCATGCCTTATTACTGGCAGACGGCGGTGCTGGGAATTCTGGCGCTGATCCTTTCCCTGTGGCTTCTGGGCGTGCTTACGGTTTATGAAGGCAGGAAGGAAGCGGAGAATGAGGACGGCTATGTGGTGGAGACAAAAAAGGGAGATCGGTTCCCGACAGAGATTTTCCTGACACTGGGCTTTTCCGTTACGGCAGGCTTCTGCGTACTTTGCGCCGCAGCCTATGATATTGCCTTCAGCTATGCGCTGGAAGGAGACATAAGCCCGTTTATGATGACCGCAGGTGCGGTTTTGGCGGCGTTTCTGTTTGACTGGATAGCCACATCCTTTTATCTGGGGCTGGTACGCCGGCTCAAAGTGCACCGGTTCTGGAGGGATTCCCTGCTTTGGCAGCTGGGACGTCTCATCCGAAAGCTGTTTTTCCGTTTGTATGATAACAGCCATATAGTGAGCCGGCTTTTGATTCCGTTTTTCTTCATAACAGCCCTGAATCTCTTTTTCGGAATGCTTGGCGTGCCGGGGATTCTGGCTGCGGGTGTTATTGATGTGTGTGTGGCGGCGCTTCTTTATCAGGAACGTAAGGACCTTCAGAAAATCGTGGAAGGGACACAGACCATCGGCGAAGGCGATTTCGGGTTTAAAATAGACGACAGCAGGATGCATGGGGAAAATAAGATTCTTGCGGAAACAGTGAACAGTATCGGCGACGGGATACAAGAAGCGGTGGCTACCAGTATGAAGGATGAAAAGCTGAAGGCGGATCTGATCACCAACGTTTCCCATGATATTAAGACGCCCCTGACATCCATAATCAATTTTGTCAATCTGCTGAAAAGAGAGGATATCCAGGACGAGAAGATCAAAGGGTATATCCAGGTGCTGGACAGTAAATCCCAGAGGCTCAAGCAGCTGACCGACGATTTGGTGGAGGCCTCCAAAATTTCCTCCGGAAATATATCCCTGCAGATGGAAAAAATTAATTTTGTTGAGCTGATCAACCAGACCATGGGGGAATTCTCGGAAAAAATGAATGAGAAATGCCTGATTATGGTTGCGGCCATGCCTGAAAAGCCGGTATATATTGAAGCGGACAGCAGGCGTATCTGGCGTGTGGTGGAGAATCTGTTCGGAAATGTATATAAATATGCGCTGGAGGGAACCCGGGTTTATCTGGATCTTTCCGTGAAGGAAAAAGACGGGAAAAAGACGGCAGCCTTTTCCATGAAAAATATTTCGGCCCAGTCCCTGAATATCAGCGCGGATGAGCTTACGGAGCGTTTTATACGGGGAGATGTTTCCAGAAGTACGGAAGGCAGCGGCCTGGGCTTGTCCATAGCCAGAAACCTGACGGAACTGCAGAACGGTAAATTTGAGATTTATCTGGACGGTGATCTGTTTAAGGTGATTCTGACCTTCCCCTGTATGGATGATTAAGGGCTGAGCCGTCGTTTATCAGAGAAAAGAAAACGGGCAAAGGAGATGTGCCGGAGCACAATCCTTTGTCCGTTTTTGTATGAGAGGGAAGAGAAGAATGCATTCCCTCAGCTGTTAAATGTGATATTCTTCCCGGTTATTGTATCTGGCCAGGATTTCATTGATTTTTTCCGTAGGCGTCATTACGTGGGACATGGAAACATCATGGTTCATGAAGTCGATGATCGAAGCCAGGAATTTACTCATATCCGCTTCCGTATAATAAGGCCTAGTGTATATCTCCGGAGGCTGGTAGGTGAGATTTGTGGTGATTACCCGGTCGAACCAGCAGTTTTCATACGCCTTGTCAAAGGATTCCAGTCCGTTGGTGAACAGGCCGAAGGTACAGCAGATGAAGACGCGTTTTGCATTCATTTCCTTCAGCTGACGGGCGGTATCAAGCATGCTTTCACCGGTGGAGATCATATCATCGATGATGATAACATCCTTGCCGTCAATATTGTCCCCCAGGAATTCATGAGCGACAATGGGATTCTTGCCGTTTACGATGGTGGAATAATCCCTGCGTTTATAGAACATACCGGTATTGACGCCGAGAACGTTGCCGAAGTATACGGCACGATCCAGCGCGCCTTCATCAGGGCTGATGACGATGGTGTGCTCCTGGTCAATTATCAGGTCATCCTCCGTATCAAGCAGGGCACGCATGAACTGATAGGGAGGGGTGAAATTGTCAAAGCCGTTTAGTGGCGTGGCGTTCTGCACTCTCGGGTCATGGGCATCGAAGGTTATGAAATTATTGACACCCATATCGGCCAGCTCGGTGAGCATATAAGCGCAGTCCAGAGATTCCCGGCTGGTTCTTTTATGCTGTCTGCCTTCATAGAGGAAGGGCATTACCACATTTATCCGATGGGCCTTTCCTGCGGCAGAAGAAATCATTCTCTTCAGATCCTGGTAATTATCATCCGGGGATCGGTGGTTCGTATATCCGTTGATGGAATAGGTCAGACTATGGTTACATACATCCACGATTATGAAAAGATCCTTTCCTCTGACGGACTCCCGGACAATTCCTTTCCCTTCACCGCTTCCGAAGCGGGGATTGGAGGCGTCCACCAGGTAGCTGTCTTCGATGTATCCCCGAAAAGCAGGATCATCATGTTTGGTATTTTTCATATTTTTCCGGAATTCAACAAGATAATTGTTGACACGTTTCCCGATGGCCGAGGCGGATTCCATGGCCAGAACCTTCAGAGGGGCTACAGGAAGTGCATTTTCCAGTTCGCGTACATTTGGCATATCCTTCTCCTGTCTGTCTGCCGGCAGCAGACCTTTCTTTATTTGCAGCGAAGCATTTACTGCTGCAAAACTATGTAAGTATTATTTTGAAAAACACATAGCTAATTTATTTTATAACATTATGCTAGTGACACGTCAAGGAAATTCTAGTAGAATAAGGAAAGGAAAAGCCGTTCAGGCGAGAAAGACAAAAGTGTACCTGGTGCACGGATGGGAGTTTACATGAAAAGAAAAGGCCATTTAATCCAGGCTGTCAGTGAAGACGGGATTGCCTGTGAAATGGGGATTGAGCCGGGAGACAGGCTTCTGGAAATTAATGGGGAAACGGTGGAAGACGTTTTTGACTACCAGTATATGATTGAAGAGGAATATGTGGAGGTACTGGTGGCAAAGCCCTCCGGTGAAGAATGGCTCCTGGAAATAGATAAGGATTATGAAGAGGATTTGGGAATTACCTTTGAAAACGGACTGATGGATGAATACCGTTCCTGCAGCAATAAATGTATTTTCTGCTTTATCGATCAGATGCCGAAGGGAATGCGGGAAACCTTATATTTTAAGGATGATGATTCCAGACTTTCCTTCCTTCAGGGTAATTATGTGACGCTTACCAATATGTCCGAAAGGGATGTGGAGAGGATTATTAAATATCACCTGTCCCCCATTAATATATCTTTTCAGACAACGAATCCCGAACTCCGGTGCCGGATGCTGCATAACCGGTTTGCGGGGGAAGCTTTGAAAAAGGCGGATCGTTTTTTTGAAGCGGGTATTCAGATGAACGGACAGATTGTCCTTTGCAAGGGCTTTAATGACGGAGAGGAGCTGGACCGCTCCATCAGGGACCTGACAAGGTACCTGCCGCATCTGCAGAGCGTTTCCGTCGTTCCCGTGGGATTGTCCAAATTCCGGGAGGGTCTGGAGCCGCTGGAACCGTTTACTCAGGAGGATGCTAAATATGTGCTGGAGCAGATTCACGGCTGGCAGGAAAAGATTTTCCCGGAATACGGGCTTCATTTTGTACATGCCAGCGACGAATGGTACATCCTTGCGGGAGAGAAAATGCCGCCGGAGGAAACCTACGACGGTTATCTCCAGTTGGAAAACGGCGTGGGTATGATAAGGCTTATGCTGGAGGAATTTGAAGATGCCCTCCGTCAGCTGGAAGAACCGGGAGCGCTGGAAGGCAGAATCCTGGAAGGGACGTATTCCTCCGTCACAGGAAAGATCGCTTATCCCTATATCCGCAGAATGGCGGATCGTATCATGGAACGGTTTCCGGAGATATCAATCCATGTTTATCCTGTAAGGAATGATTTTTTCGGGGAAAAAATCACGGTCACAGGGCTGCTCACAGGACAGGATATTATCGCGCAGCTTAAGGGGCAGGAATTAGGTGAAATCCTGTATTTACCGGAAAATATATTAAGGAGCGGTGAACAGGTTTTGCTGGATGATATTACAGTCCGGGACCTGTCAGGGGCTTTACAAGTGAAGACAGATATTGTAAAATCAAGCGGATATGACTTTGTTAACGCTTTTATCAGAAGAATGGATGGAAAAAATATATGAGTGATACAACGAGAAAACCAATTGTAGCGGTGGTGGGAAGACCTAACGTGGGAAAATCCACCCTTTTTAACGCTCTGGCAGGAGAGATGATCTCCATCGTAAAGGATTCTCCCGGGATTACCAGGGATCGTATTTATGCGGATGTGACCTGGCTGGATCGGGCCTTTACCCTGATAGATACCGGCGGAATAGAGCCGGACAGCAGTGACATTATCCTGTCGCAGATGCGGGAACAGGCTCAGATAGCTATTGATACCGCAGATGTTATCCTCTTCATGGTGGATGTAAAGCAGGGGCTTGTAGATTCGGATTCCAAGGTGGCGGATATGCTGCGGCGTTCCCATAAGCCTGTGGTTTTGGTGGTAAATAAGGTGGACAGCTTTGACAAGTTCATGGCGGATGTCTATGAATTTTATAATCTGGGCATCGGAGATCCCAATCCTATTTCAGCGGCGAACCGGATGGGGATCGGCGATCTGCTGGATGAGGTCATCAGGCATTTCCCTGACAGGTCCGAGGCGGAGGATGAGGACGACAGGCCCAGAATCGCCATCGTCGGGAAACCGAATGTCGGGAAATCTTCTATTATTAATAAGCTTATCGGAGAAAACCGGGTAATCGTATCCGATATTGCCGGCACTACCAGGGATGCCATAGACACGGAGGTGGTGCATAACGGAAAAGAATATATCTTTATCGATACGGCAGGACTGCGCAGGAAAAATAAAATCAAAGAAGAGCTGGAACGGTATATGATCGTCCGTACTGTGGGAGCTGTGGAGCGTGCCGACGTGGTAGTGCTTGTAATCGACGCCCAGGAGGGCGTTACCGAACAGGATGCCAAGATTGCAGGAATAGCCCATGAACGAGGCAAGGGCATGATCATAGCGGTGAATAAATGGGATGCCATTGAAAAAGATGATAAAACCATATACCGTTTTCAGGAGAAGGTGAGGAATACGCTGGCCTTCATGCCTTATGCGGAAATCATTTTTATATCAGCGAAAACTGGACAGCGCCTGCCCAAGCTTTTTGAAACGATTGATGCGGTTATTGAAAACCATGCGCTCCGGATTGCTACCGGTGTGCTTAATGAGATTATGGCCGAGGCTGTGGCGATGCAGCAGCCGCCGTCCGATAAGGGAAAGAGGCTCCGTCTCTATTATATTACACAGGCGGCCGTGAAACCGCCTACCTTTGTTATTTTTGTGAACGATAAGGAATTGATGCATTTTTCCTATACTCGTTATATAGAAAATAAAATAAGGGAAGCCTTTGGATTCAGAGGAACCCCCCTGAAATTTATTATCAGGGAACGGAAGGAGACAAGATAAGATGATTCGAGTAGTTTGCCTTTTGATAGGCTATGTTTTTGGCCTGTTTCAGACTTCATTTCTTTATGGAAAGATGCATGGCATCGATATCCGTAATTACGGAAGCGGAAATGCCGGTACCACGAACGCTCTTCGTGTACTGGGCACTAAGGCGGGACTGATTGTTTTTGGAGGGGATGTTATTAAGTGTATCCTGGCGGTGCTTGTTGTAAGGCTTCTGTTTGGAAACAGCCATCCGGATATGAAATATCTGTATATGCTGTATGCGGGAGCCGGTGCAATCCTGGGCCACAATTTTCCTTTTTATCTTAATTTCAAAGGAGGAAAGGGAATTGCGGCAACAGCCGGTCTTATCCTTTCTTTCCATCCTTATTTTATACCTGTAGGCGTGGTTTTGTTTTTCGGTGCGTTCCTCACCACTCATTATGTATCTCTGGGCTCCCTTCTCGTTTATGCGGGATTCATGATTGAACTGGTAGTATTGGGCCAGATGGGTATTTTCGGAATGAGCCAGGCGGCTCTCATTGAGCTTTACATAGTCGGCGCATTTCTCACCGTTATGGCGTATTGGAAGCATAGAGAAAATATCAAACGGCTGCTTCATGGAAATGAGAGAAAAACCTATCTGTTCAAAAAGAATAAAGAAGCAGTGAAAGAATGAAAGATAAAAAGCAGAGTCTGGCGACAGGCGGAAGGGATCGGTAATGGCTGAAATAGGAATGATAGGAGCGGGCAGCTGGGGAACAGCGCTCACCTGGCTTCTTACAAATAACGGGCATCATGTGACGGTATGGTCCGCACTTGAGACGGAAATTGAGATGCTGCGGGAGAAAAGGGAGCAGAAGGATAAGCTTCCCTGCGTAATCCTTTCGGAGGATACTGTTTTTACCACAGATTTAAAGGCTGCGGTGGAAGGAAAGGATCTGCTGGTGCTCGCAGTACCTTCGCCCTTTACAAGAAGCACGGCGGCTCAGCTGAAAAGCGTTGTGGACAAAGGGCAGATTATTGTCAATGTTGCCAAAGGAATCGAAGAAAACTCCCTGATGACGCTTTCCCAGATCATTGAAGAAGAAGTGCCCCAGGCTGAGGTCGCCGTACTTTCCGGCCCTTCCCACGCGGAAGAAGTAGGCAAGGGGCTGCCCACCGTCATTGTGGCGGGAGCAAGGAATAAGAAAACAGCGGAATATATTCAGAATATTTTTATGAATGAAGTGTTCCGTGTGTATGCAAGCCCTGATGTACTGGGAATTGAAATCGGCGCGGCACTGAAAAATGTGGTGGCGCTTGCGGCAGGAATCGCCGACGGTCTGGGCTACGGAGATAATACGAAGGCGGCGCTTATTACCCGCGGAATTACGGAAATCGCCCGCCTGGGAATCCAGATGGGAGGCCATTTTGAAACCTTCTGCGGCTTATCCGGAATCGGGGATTTAATCGTTACCTGCGCCAGCATGCATTCCAGAAACCGCAGGGCCGGAATCCTTATCGGGCAGGGCTGTACGATGGAAGAGGCCATGAAAGAAGTGAAGATGGTGGTGGAGGGCGTTTATTCTGCCAAAGCTGCCATGGCTCTTGCAGAAAAATATCAGGTACAGCTTCCTATTATTGAGCAGGTCAATGAAGTGCTGTTCCACGGGAAGCCTGCGGCACAGGCTGTGAGCGATCTGATGCTTCGGGATAAAAAAATAGAAATTTCGGACGATACCATGTGGGCGTGAAAACAGAATATGGCTTTCACCCTGTTTTAGGGAGGGAATGATAAGAAATGCAGGAGAATAAGCTTCAGGAATTGTTGGATTCCTTATCTTTGACGGAAAAAATCGGACAGCTGGTGCAGGTGCCTGGCGAGGTACTGAATGCGGAGGGACAGGAGCTGGGTGTCAGGGAGGATTTGGGGCTCAGTGAAGAACTGGCCCGTAATGTGGGTTCCACCCTTAATGTGGTGGGAGCGCAGCGGGTCAGGGCGGTACAGAAGGCCTATCTGGAACGGAGCAGACATAAAATCCCCCTGCTGTTCATGGCGGACATTATTTATGGTTTCCGAACGGTATTTCCTATTCCGCTGGCCCTGGGATGCTCCTTCGATCCGCAGCTTCTGGAAAGGCTGTGTGAAGTGACCTCGGAAGAAAGTGTGGCGGCTGGAGCCCATGTTACCTTTTCGCCCATGGTGGATCTGGTAAGGGATGCAAGATGGGGGCGGTGTCTGGAGTCCACAGGGGAAGATCCTTATATGAACAGCCTTTATGCCGCGGCTATGGTAAAAGGCTTCCAGAAGGGCCTTGGAGAAGCGAAGCCGGCGGGCATGGCCTCCTGTGTGAAGCATTTTGCCGCCTATGGCGCGCCGGAGGGCGGCAGAGATTATAACACGGTGGACATGTCTGAGCGCAGGCTGCGCCAGGAATATCTTCCTTCCTATAAAGCCGGTGTGGATGCAGGCTGTGAAATGATCATGACTTCCTTTAATACTGTGGACGGAATCCCTTCGACAGGAAATAAGTGGCTGATGAACGATGTTCTCCGGGAGGAGTGGGGCTTTGACGGCGTGGTAATCACCGATTATGCGGCTATAGCTGAGCTGGTGCTTCACGGAGCGGCAGAGGATCAGAAGGAAGCGGCCCGCCTGGCTATGGAAGCCGGTGTGGATATTGACATGTGTACCGGCTGTTATGCCAATTACCTGGAGGAACTCCTGAAGGAAGGCAAAATTGATGAAGGCATGCTGGATAAGGCGGTAATGCGTATCCTCAGGCTGAAGAATAAGCTGGGCTTATTTGAAGATCCTTACCGCGGAGCCGATGAAGCGGAAGAAGCCCGTCTTTTCCTCTGTGAAGAAAACCGCAGGCTGGCCAGAGAAGCGGCAGTGAAAACCATGGTTCTGCTGGAAAATAAACAAGGGATGCCGCGTTCTGCGGGCGGCACTTATGCTCAGGAGAAAACCCTTCCATTAAAAAATGGCGGCAGGATTGCTGTCATAGGGCCTTATGCGGATAACCAGGATGCCCTGGGTATGTGGGCCATTCATGGAAACAAAGAGAATGTCGTTACCTTAAAGGCGGCATTGGAAGAAGCAGTCGGAAAAGAAAACGTGACGAGCGCTCCCGGCTGTGAAACCTTGCTGGAGAAGGATTACCGTGACCTTCCGTTTATGATGGAACAGATGGGAATGGAAGCATGGAGTACAGAAAAACGTCAGCAGGAAATGGAAAGGGCCGAAAAGCTTGCGCAGCAGGCCGATATAGCAGTATTGGCCCTGGGAGAAGCCGTGGCGCAGGGTGGAGAGGGCGGAAGCCGTACCTGCCTGGATTTGCCCGGCGATCAGCTTGAGCTTCTCCGCAGAGTCCGGGAAAAGGCGGCGAAAGTAGTTGTTGTGCTGTTTGGCGGACGTCCGCTTGTTCTGGATGAGGTTGGCAGGTTATCGGATGCCCTGCTTGAAGTTTGGTTCCCGGGGACCGAAGGAGGGCATGCGATCGCCGATGTTCTGTTTGGAAAAGAGAATCCTTCCGGAAGGCTGTCCATGAGTATGCCCCGCAGGGTGGGACAGATGCCTTTGTACTATAATCATTTCCGGACGGGAAGACCCTATGACGGGACAACGCCGAACCGCTTTTTCTCCCGTTATACAGATTGTGATAACGAGCCATTATATCCTTATGGATATGGTCTTTCCTATCACAGGGCGGAATACAGCCCGGTTACTCTGAGCAGCCATATTATGCACAGGGAAAGCCCTCTGACCGTAAAAGCGGATATTACCAATACTGGTGATATGGCGGGCGTGGAAGCGGTACAGCTGTATATCCGTGATGTGGCCGGCAGCGTGGTGCGTCCGGTGAAGGAGCTGAAAGGCGTACAGCTGGTTTCTCTGGAGGCAGGGGAGACAAAGACTGTGGAATTTGTTATTACAGAAGACATGCTGCGTTTTTATGGAAAAGATATGGAATATCGTTCGGAGGCAGGTAAGTTCCAGGTGATGGTTGCTCCCCACAGCGGCTGTGAGATGCAGGCAGAATTTATTCTGGAATGATCGGAAGGCTGTAAGAAAAGTGTATATATAAAATCCCCGTCCTTTCAAGCAGGAAAGGCGGGGATTTTTTTATGAAACAAAAGGATGGCCCGCAGAGCGGAGCCCTTATATATCGGATTGGTCTATTGGATGGCGGATACGATTTCCTGTGCCACCTTAGGCTTATTCATTGTATAAATGTGGATACCATCCGCATGATGCGCTTTCAGATCCAAAATCTGACGGATGGCATAATCAATGCCGGCCTTTCTCATATCCGCAGGATCATCACCATAGGTGGCAATGATATCCGCCAGCTGTTTGGGAACGGCTGAGCCGGACAGGGAAACCGTGGTTCCCAGCTGTTTGGCGGAAGTAATGGGCATGATTCCGGCACAGACGGGAAGCGTGATTCCGGCATTCCTGCTTTTTTCCAGGAATTTATAGAAAGCTTCATTATCAAAAAACAGCTGCGTGATTAGGAACTCGGCACCTGCATCACATTTTTCCTTTAAATGAAGAAGATCACTTTCCAAATCGGCGGCTTCATAATGCTTCTCCGGATAGCAGGCCCCGGCGATATGCAGATCCGTTTCCCCTTTCAGATAGGTAATTAAATCTGCAGCATGGGAAAAATGACGGCTGTCAAACTGTTCATCGCTCATATAAGAAGGCCTGTCTCCCCGAAGGGCCAGCACATGATTTACATGAACTTCTTTCAGCTGGGCGGTTACCGCATCAATATCTTCTTTTTTGGAGCCCACGCAGGTCATGTGAGCCAGTGCCATGATATGAAGCTGGTTTTGTATATAGGAGGCAATTTCCACGGTTTTTTTAGATTTACTGCCACCGGCGCCGTAGGTAACACTGATGAAATCGGGCTGAAGGCCGGCAAGGGAATCCAGCACGGCAAAGGCATTGGCGAATTCGTCTTCCTTTTTGGGCGGAAAAACCTCAAAGGAAAGTAATTGCTTTTTTTCGGCAAAGAGATCTTTTATCATTTGTTTTTCCTCGTTCGATTTAATTTTACGATATAAGATTTGACTCGTAACAGATAGTATCGTAACATGTTATTGAGTGAAATTCAAGGAATGATTGTCTGTGAACAGGCATATGGAGGACGTATATAATGGAAAGCAGAAGTTATTATGTACCACATATTTATGGGAAAACAGGACAGGACAGGAAAATTAAGGTATGGGTTCCCGGCTCTAAAAGCATCACGAACAGGGCGCTTCTTCTGTCCATGCTGGCGGATGGCCCCTGTACTCTGACGGGAGCCTTATTCAGTGATGATTCCCGTTATCTGCAGCAGTGCATCGCAGATTTGGGAATCGATATAAAAGCGGAGGAAGAGAAAGCCCTTATCCGGGTAGGGGGACTCGGAGGCAGGCTGCCGGTGAAGGAAGCTTCTGTTTATGTGGGGAGTGCAGGTACGGCAGCCCGTTTCCTGACGGCGCTGCTGGGGCTGAAGACGGGCGTCTGGCATCTGGATTCCTCGGAGCAGATGAAGCGCAGGCCCATGCTGCCCCTGCTGCAGTCACTTCAGGAGCTGGGAACCCGGGTGGAATATGGGGAAAAAGAAGGCCATTTCCCTTTTACCCTGTATCCGGGGGAAAACGGAAAGCAGGAGATTTCCGTGGATATCGAACACAGCAGCCAGTTCCTGAGCGCGCTGCTGATCGCGGCCTGCTGCGGGGACAGAAGCCTGGATATTCATGTAAAAGGGACGCATGGTATGGCTTATATTGATATGACTCTGCGCATGATGGGGCAGTTCGGAGTATTTGTACAAAGAAAGGGAACCGATTGTTTCCATATCAGTACGGGACAGGTTTACCGGCATCAGGATTATGCCATTGAGCCGGATGTCTCGGCGGCCTGTTACTTTTATGCTATGGCGGCCGTTCTGGGAACGGAAGTTTTAGTGCCCGGAGTACATTTTGCTTCCCTGCAGGGAGATGTACAGTTCCTGCGTATTTTGGAAAAAATGGGATGCCGGCTTCAGGAAAGGGAAGAGGGCATTTGGATGAAGGGGCCGGAAAATGGACGGATACATGGTGTAGAAGCGGATATGCACGCCTGTTCGGATCAGGCGATTACCCTTGCGGCCATAGCCCCTTTTGCGGATGCTCCGGTAAAAATAACCGGGATAGGGCATATCCGTTATCAGGAAAGTGACCGGATGGGGGCGATTGCCGCGGAACTTGGCAGACTGGGAATATCATGCATGACAGCGGAGGACAGTATTCTTATCCGGCCGGGGAAGCCGGCTCCGGGATGTGTGGAAACCTATGAGGATCACAGGATGGCGATGGGCTTTTCCCTCATCGGACTAAGAGCGGAAGGCATCATAATCAAGGATCCGGGCTGCTGCCGTAAAACATTCGAAGATTACTTCCAGGTTTTGGATCATGCGGTGGAAGAACTGCTTTCCTAAAACAGCTTACAGTTCGGCTTTCTGAACTGCTTCGGTTTCAGGTCCGGCGCGCAGGAACGGATCTGAGACCTGTTTTCGCTGAATATTCGTATAAACTGCACAGTAAATACGTAAATTCGTCCAGGCTGTTATGAAAATAGTTACAATCTATGAAAAAATAGGAAAAAGTACTTGATTTTTTCATAGATGTCGTGTATTATATAACTATCAAAGAAATCATCATACATCACTAACCATCATATTATTTAATTTAACACTTGGCAAACTTGCTGAAAAGCAAGGACGCAAAGCTACAGGGCCTTCCCTCAAAGAGGATGGCAGCCAGTTGCCTGATACATAGTAAAAACGTATGTATTTGCAAAGTAGCCTTGGTCGCCTTATGACACAAGACTATTTTTTTTACTTGTCAGGCCTTTGAACTTGAAAAAGGCGTGAAAACTACATTCGGCAAACTTATTGAAAAGTAAGGACGCAAAGCTACAGGGCCTTCCCCTTAAAAAGGATGGCAGCCAGCTGCCGGTACCACACGGTACTGTATCGATAGTCATAAGACTGTCACTACTTTTAAATAACTGAAAAGCCTGAGTAGTTTTCCATCATTTTTCAATCGACACGATTTGAAAGGATGAAGGAAAATGAAGAAAGCAATCATCACCGTATTAGCAGTATTAACAATCATCGTAACAGCAATGGCACCCGCAGCAAAAATGGATGCAAAGGCAGCAGCAGACCAGACTTCTACCATGAATGCAAGACTTCTGGCAGACATCAACAACTTAAGAGCAGAGCAGGGACTTCCCGCACTGACCCTTGACAGTGAATTAAACAGCTATGCAGCAGTAAGAAGCGAAGAAATCAATACAGTTTGGAGCCACACCCGTCCTAACGGAACAAGCGGAGCAGATATGATTAGCTCAACCAAATGGCGTGGAGAAAATCTTTCCTATATTACATACGGAAGCTTCGGATTTTCAGATTCCGAGCAGAACAACGCAGCAGACAGCGTATTCGCAAGCCTGAAGGCAAGCCCTTCCCATTACAGCAACATGGTAAGCGGAAATTACACAAAGATTGGTATTTATACATATGTAGCCAATACCGGTTCCGGTGTTAAGCTTTGTACCGCTTATATGTTCTCTAACTAAGAAGAATACCTTGATTTTGGAGGATAAAATGATAATGAAAAACCCCAACAGTTTAATCCGCTGTTGGGGTTTTTAAATGCTTTCCTTTTTTTCTTTATTCTTTTCCGTCCCAGCAGTAGGTACAAAGTTTGCAGCGATCAATTCCTACAGAATCAATCATATCATCCAGACGGTTATAGCGCAGGGATGTAAAATTAAGCTGCTGGCCTATTTGGGATACCATGGCCTGGAATTCCGGTGTTTCAGGATTGGAATAAGCATCCAGGTTAATATATTTGCGATCGCCTTCCATTTGCTGTATAACCCGTCGGGTAATCAGATCCATTTCCGAGGTGGAGCGTGAGAAATTCAGGTATTTGCAGCCGTAGAGCAGCGGAGGGCAGGCGGGACGGATATGTACCTCACGAGCGCCGCTTTGATAAAGGAATTCTGTGGTTTCCCTAAGCTGGGTACCGCGCACGATGGAATCATCAATCAGCAGCATGCTGCGGCCCTGAATCAGATCACGGACAGGGATAAGCTTCATTTTGGCGATCAGATTCCGCTGGCTTTGGATAGTGGGCATAAAGGAACGGGGCCATGTAGGAGTATATTTAATAAAAGGGCGGGAAAACGGAATCCCTGAGGTATTGGAATATCCAATGGCATGAGCTGTGCCGGAATCAGGAACGCCTGCCACGATATCCGGGGAAGCATCGTCCCTCTTCGCCATGGACGCACCGCAGTTGTAGCGCATTTTTTCCACGCTGATTCCTTCGTAGGAAGAAGAGGGATAGCCGTAATAAACCCACAGGAAGGTACATATTTTCATTTCTTTCCCGGGAGCCGCCAGCGTTTGTACGCCTTCCGGCGTTACGATTACGATTTCTCCGGGGCCTAATTCCCTTTCATTGATATATCCGAGGTTAAGGTAAGCAAAGCTTTCGAAGGATATACAGTAAGCGTCGTCCTTTTTGCCGATAGCGACAGGGGTACGGCCCATCCTGTCCCTTGCAGCATAGATGCCCTTAGGGGTCATGATGAGAATGGTCATGGAACCCTCGATCAGATCCTGAGCGTATTGAATCCCTTCGATTATATTTTCCTTTTGATTGATAATGGTGGCAACAAGCTCGGTGGCGTTGATGCTGCCTCCGCTCATTTCCAGAAAATGAATGTGGGAAGATGCAAGAAGATTGGACAGGATCTCCTCGGTATTGTTTATTTTGCCCACTGTGGCGATGGAATAAGTTCCGTGATGGGAACGTACGATTAACGGCTGGGGTTCGTAGTCGGAAATACTGCCGATCCCCAGGTTCCCTTTCATTTCCGTGACCTCTTTGTCAAATTTGGTACGGAAAGGTGCATTTTCAATATTGTGGATGGAACGGTCAAACCCACGTCCCTTTTCATAGACAGCCAAACCGGCCCGTCTTGTTCCCAAATGAGAATGGTAATCCGTTCCAAAGAAAAGATCAAATACACAATCCTCTTTTGATGCTACTCCAAAAAATCCACCCATGTTTTTCTCCTCTTGTATAGTGATAGTCCGATAAATGTGCAGACACATTAAAATCATATCACGATAGAAATTAAAAGTACATAAAAAATTATTGACTTTTCCGAAAACAGGCAATAGAATAGGTAACAGATATATTTTATAAATATAAAGGCAAAGATGGCGCATAAAGAGATGTATTTTCCAACAGAGAGAGGAAGTCACCGGCTGTAAGCTTCCCCGGGTTCAAATGCAGCTTGATTTTCACGCCGGAGCTGTCCTTCTGAAGGGTTTATTGGTAATATGCTGCTGAAGGTTAACTGAGAACATGCGCTTTATGAAAATATGAGCGGCTGACTGCGGTATATTATAATAGGAAGGAACGTATGGCACGTTACGCCGTAAGAGAGCCTGCAAAAGCAGAACGGCATAAGCCGGAAACGGAAGCAGGAATGTGGGTGGTACCGCGGAAATGGAAGAGAGACTTCCATTATTATTTCGTCCCTAGTATTTATGCTGGGGATTTTTTTGTGTCTGTAAATCCGCAAAAGAGTACGAATCCCCAAAGTTTATCAGCCGCACTGCGGTTCAGAACAGGAAGGAGTTTGTTATGAAGGACAGATTGGAACAAATCAAGGAAGAGGTCAGGAAACAGGTGGAAGCCGCAGGAACCCTTGATAAGCTCAATGAGGTCAGGGTGAATGCCCTTGGAAAGAAAGGCGCCCTTACGGAAGTGCTGAAGGGCATGAAAAATGTGGCGGCAGAAGAACGCCCTAAAATCGGCCAGATGGTTAATGATACAAGAGCAGAAATCGAAGCCATGCTGGAAGTGACCAAAAAGAAAATGGAAGGCGCCATCAGAGAGGCTAAAATGAAGGAGGAGGTTATCGACGTTACCCTCCCGGCTAAGAAAAATCTGGTGGGCCACCGTCATCCTAATACCATAGCGTTAGAAGAGGTGGAACGTATTTTTATCGGTATGGGCTACGAAGTGGTGGAAGGCCCTGAGGTTGAGAACGATTACTACAATTTCGAGGCATTAAATATTCCCAAGAACCATCCTACCAGGGATGAGCAGGATACCTTTTATATTTCAGAGGATATCGTACTGCGTACCCAAACCTCACCGGTTCAGGTGCGGGAGATGGAAAAAGGAAAGCTGCCTATCCGTATGCTTGCGCCTGGACGTGTATTCCGTTCCGATGAAGTGGATGCCACCCATTCCCCTTCCTTCCATCAGATAGAAGGCCTTGTTATTGATAAAAACATTACCTTCGCCGATCTGAAGGGAACACTGGCTGAGTTCGCAAAAGAGCTTTTCGGGGAAGAAACAAAGGTGAAATTCCGCCCCCATCATTTCCCGTTCACAGAGCCCAGCGCGGAAGTGGATGTGAGCTGCTTCAAATGCGGAGGAAAGGGCTGCCGTTTCTGTAAGGGATCAGGCTGGATTGAAATCCTGGGCTGCGGTATGGTACATCCCCGTGTGCTTGAGATGAGCGGCATAGATCCCAAGGAATACTCCGGCTTTGCATTCGGTGTCGGCCTGGAGAGAATCGCTCTTCTGAAATATGAGATAGATGATATGCGCCTGCTGTATGAAAACGATATTCGTTTCCTGAAGCAGTTCTGATAAAAATAAGAGTCGAGATTTAGAAATAAGAAAGGCTGGTTTGGGATTATGAATACAACGATATCATGGATAAAAGCATATGTGCCGGAGCTTTCCTGCACGGATCAGGAATACTGCGATGCAATGACAATGAGCGGGACCAAGGTGGAAAGCTTCGAAGCCCTGGATAAGAATCTGGAAAAGATTGTTGTGGGCCAGATTGAAAAAATTGAAAAGCACCCGGATGCGGATAAGCTGATTGTATGTCAGGTAAATGTGGGAACGGAAACCGTTCAGATCGTTACCGGAGCCCCCAATGTTAAGGAAGGGGATAAGGTACCGGTAGTGCTTGACGGCGGAAAGGTAGCAGGCGGACATGACGGCGGCCCGCTTCCGGAGGATGGAATCACTATCAAGGCCGGAAAATTGAGAGGAGTGCCTTCCTGCGGAATGATGTGTTCCATCGAAGAACTGGGCTCCAGCCGGGAAATGTATCCGGAAGCGCCGGAAAACGGTATCTATATTTTTGATGAGGATGCTGTAGTGGGGACGGATGCTATTGATGCTCTGGGCCTGCGCGATACGGTGTTTGAATATGAGATTACCAACAACAGGATTGATTGCTTCAGTATCCTGGGCATTGCAAGAGAAGCTGCGGTTACCTTCCGTAAGCCTTTTGTCCCTCCTGTAGTGGAAGTGCATGAAAATGCGGAAAATGTTAATGATTATATAAAGGTGGATGTAAAGGATCCGGATTTATGTCCCCGTTATTGTGCAAGGGTATGCACCAATATCAAAATTGCCCCTTCACCCAAATGGATGCAGAGACGACTGGCTGCAAGCGGTATCCGTCCTATTAATAACCTGGTTGATATCACCAACTATGTCATGGAAGAATATGGACAGCCCATGCATGCCTACGACCTGGATACCATTGCCGGCAGACAGATCATCGTACGCCGTGCAAAGGACGGGGATGAATTCCAGACACTGGATGGACAGGTAAGAAAGCTGGATAGCGAAGTATTAATGATCTGTGATGCCGAGAAGGAAGTCGGCATAGCCGGTATTATGGGCGGTGAGAATTCCAAAATCACAGATGACGTGAAAACAGTCCTGTTTGAAGCTGCCTGCTTCAACGGCACCAACATCCGCAAATCCGCGAAGCGTATCGGCCTTCGTACCGATGCTTCCGGCAAATTCGAGAAAGGCCTGGATCCCAATAATTCGGTGGATGCCATTAACAGAGCATGCCAGCTGATTCAGGAACTGGGCTGCGGTGAAGTGGTTGGAGGAATCGTGGATGTATGCGCGCCTCTGAAGGAAAGAGTACGCATTCCTTTTGAACCGGAACGTATCAATGCACTGCTGGGTACACAGATTCCTGAAGCGGAAATGCTGGATTATTTCGGACGTCTGGAATTTGAATATGACGAAGCAAAGAAAGAACTGATTATCCCTTCCTTCCGTCAGGATATTGAAGGCTTCGCAGATGTGGCGGAGGAAGTGGCAAGATTTTACGGCTATGATAAAATCCCCACAACCCTACCTAACGGGGAAGCAACTACAGGAAAGCTTTCCTTCAAGCTCCGGATAGAAGAAAAAGCAAGGGATATCGCGGAATACTGTGGTTTTTCACAGGGTATGTGCTATTCCTTCGAAAGCCCGAAGGTATTTGACAGGCTGCTGCTGGATAAAGAGGATAAACTTCGTGAAGCGGTTACGATAGCGAACCCTCTGGGTGAGGATTTTTCCATCATGAGGACGATTTCCCTGAACGGCATCCTCACCTCTCTGGGAACCAATTATAATAGAAGAAACAAGGCCGTTAAGCTGTATGAGCTGGGCAATGTTTATCTGCCTCACAGCGTGCCGGTAACAGAGCTTCCGGAAGAGCGGATGCAGTTTACACTGGGATTCTATGGAGACGGTGATTTCTACACCATGAAGGGTGTTATCGAAGAATTCCTGGAAAGCATCGGAATGAACGGGAAAAAAGAATATGATCCGAAGGCCGGAAAGAAATTCCTTCATCCCGGCCGTCAGGCAAACATTTCCTATGGCGGAAAAGTAATCGGTTATCTGGGCGAGGTTCATCCTGAAGTGCTGGATAATTATGACATCGGCACCAAAGCATATGTGGCTGTGCTGGATATGCCGGAAATCATTCCGTTCGCCACATTTGACAGAAAATACGAAGGAATTGCCAAATATCCTGCGGTTACAAGGGATATCAGCATGGTAGTCCCCAGAGAAATACTTGTAGGCCAGATAGAAGCGGTCATTGCCCAGAGAGGCGGAAAGATTCTGGAAAGCTACTCCCTGTTCGATATATATGAGGGAAGCCAGATTCAGGCAGGCTTCAAATCGGTGGCTTATACGCTCACCTTCCGTGCCAAAGACAGGACGCTGGAGGATGCCGATGTCAGTGCGGCAATGAAAAAAATCCTCAATGGCCTTCAGGGTCTTGGCATTGAGCTGAGACAGTAGTACAATAAGATTTGTGAAGCACCTTTTAAAAGAGGCGAGGTTTTAACATACGGCTTCTGCCGTATGCAGCCTCCCTGATTTAAGTACGATTTTGATCGTATGCGTGCATGGCACGCAGATGGGAGCAGATATGGATATTGGAACGGTAAATCACGAAGTGGATTTTTGTAAAGTGTATGATATGGAAACAAAAGAAAAGGTCGAGCGGATCCTTTTAAAAAACAGGATCTCCTATTTTGTGGAGTGGGAAGAGAAGGGGCTGAACAGCCTGCTCTTTTTTCGGAAACCAAGGGGAAAATCTGCCTGCATCTTCCGTATCCACAGTGATGAGGTCCCAAAAGCCAAACAGCTGCTCGCACCGGTGCTTGGCTCAAAAATAAAGGGAACCGGAGGTAACGACTGATGGAAAAGAAAAATGTTTGGAACAGCTATTCAGAGGAACAGCTGAAGGAAGTGGAAGCCTTTGCCAGAGAATATATGGATTTTCTGGATGCAGGAAAGACAGAAAGAGAGTGTGTGGACACCCTTGTTAACCTGATTGAAAAGGAAGGCTACGTAGAACTGAACGCTTTACTGGAAAGCGGAAGTAAAATTAAGCCAGGGGATAAGATTTATGCCGTCAATATGAACAAATGCCTGGTTATGTACCAGATTGGGAAAAAGCCTATGAAGGAAGGCATGAATATTCTGGGAGCCCATATTGATTCGCCCAGGCTGGATGTTAAGCAGAATCCTGTTTATGAGGACAGCAGCATTGCTTATCTGGATACCCATTATTACGGCGGGGTGAAGAAATACCAGTGGGTGGCGATTCCCCTTTCCCTGCATGGTGTGGTAGTTAAGAAGGATGGTACCACAGTGGAGATTAATGTGGGTGACAATGAAGACGATCCTGTTTTCTTCGTTTCAGACCTGCTGGTCCATCTGGCCGGAGAACAGATGGAAAAGAAAGCGTCTAAAGTGATTGAGGGAGAGGCCCTTGATCTGATTGTCGGCAACATACCTGTGAAGGACAAGGATAAAGACGCGGTGACTGCAGGCGTATTGAATATCCTGAAGGAGTCCTATGGTATTGAAGAACAGGATTTCCTTTCTGCAGAGCTGGAAATCGTTCCGGCAGGCAAAGCGAGGGAAGCAGGCTTTGACAGAAGCATGATCCTTGCATACGGACAGGATGACCGAGTATGCGCGTATACCTCTGCAAGGGCTGTTCTGGAAGTGGCCGGAGAGGTAACAGACCGTACGGCATGCTGTATCCTTGTGGATAAGGAAGAAATTGGAAGTGTGGGAGCTACCGGTATGCAGTCCCGTTTCTTTGAAAATATGACTGCGGAACTGATGGAGCTTATGGGAGAATACAGTGAACTGAATTTAAGAAGATGTCTGTCCAATTCCACTATGCTTTCCTCTGATGTGAGCGCAGGCTATGATCCTTCCTATGCCTCCTGCTTTGAAAAGAAAAATTCCGCGTTCATGGGAGACGGTATGGTCTTCAACAAATTTACCGGTGTCAGAGGGAAATCAGGCTCTAATGATGCCAATGCGGAATACATGGCACATATCAGAGAAATCATGGACAGCTCGGATGTGGTATTCCAGACGGCGGAGCTGGGCAAGGTTGATGTGGGCGGCGGCGGAACCATCGCTTATATCATGGCATTATATGGTATGAACGTGATTGACTGCGGTGTAGCCGTACTTAACATGCATGCACCCTGGGAAGCCACCAGCAAGGCCGACGTCTATGAAACGAAGAGAGGTTATGTTGCTTTCCTGAAAAAGGCCGGCCTGTAAGCAGCCATACTTCGGAAAAGAAGAAGGAATATGGAAGAATTAAAAACATCTGATTTTTATTATGACTTACCTCCTGAGCTGATTGCCCAGGACCCCCTGGAGGACCGTTCGTCCTCCAGGCTCATGGTTCTGGATAAAGAAACCGGTGAGGTTTCTCATCATGTGTTTCGGGAAATCGGGAATTATCTGGAACCCGGAGACTGCCTTGTGCTGAATAATACCAAGGTAATACCTGCCAGGCTGATGGGAATCAGGGAAGAAACCGGCGGCGCCGTGGAGGTGCTGCTGCTGAAGCGCAGGGAAAATGATATTTGGGAAACGCTGGTAAAACCGGGTAAAAAAGCAAGGCCCGGTACAAAGCTGGTATTCGGCAACGGACTGCTTCATGCCCGGGTACTGGAGGTTGTGGAGGAAGGAAACCGCCTGATTCAGTTTCAATACCAGGGTATCTGGGAGGAAGTGCTGGATCAGCTGGGAGAAATGCCTCTGCCGCCTTATATTACCCATAAGCTCCAGGATAAGAACCGTTACCAGACGGTATATGCCAAGTATGAAGGATCGGCGGCTGCGCCTACGGCAGGGCTTCATTTTACCACAGAGCTTCTGCAGGAGCTGGAACAGAAGGGCGTGGATATAGCCTATGTGACCCTTCATGTGGGCCTTGGGACCTTTCGCCCGGTGAAAGTGGATAACCTTAAGGAACACCATATGCACTCCGAGTATTATCAGGTAACCCGGGAGGCAGCGGACAAGATAAATAAAGCCAAAGAGAACGGACACAGAGTAGTCTGCGTGGGAACTACCAGCTGCAGGACCGTAGAAAGCGCCTGTGATGAAAACGGACACATGGAAGAGTGCTGTGACAATACTGAAATTTTCATTTATCCCGGTTACCGGTTTAAGGTGCTGGATGCGCTCATAACCAATTTCCATCTGCCGGAATCCACTCTGGTGATGCTGGTATCCGCGCTCGCGGGCAGAGAACACGTGCTGGCGGCTTATGAAGAGGCGGTTAAGGAGAAGTACCGTTTTTTTTCCTTTGGAGATGCAATGCTCATTAAATAATGCGGTTTTGAAGTTTTTAAAGTTTAGAATAAGTGATGATAGAACACAGTCTTTCTGTAAAGGAGGCTGTGTTTTTTTATTTATTATGGAAATAATTTTGGTTGATGACAGGCAGAGCAGAAAACTGCTCTGCCTTTTACAGACTTTTAGACTTACGTGATTTCCTTACTAAGATGACTGAAATGCTTGTTTACTATCAATAAGTAGTATGTTGGGGTAAAACTAAACACTAAAAATTCAGATAATTTTTTTTTGAGATTAATTATTACACGCTGCAATAAAAAGCTTCAGCAGCCTGAGTGCATAATCTCTTTTTTTGTCCGGGCAAGTATCGAGTATATCAAGAATGGCACTTATTTCATCCTGATGCTTCTGGACATTATTATCGGACTCATTACCGAAAATAATATAATCCAGGGACATGTTCAATGAATGGGATAGGGCCATTAATGTCTCTACTGACATTCCGCAGCTGCCTCGTTCAATATCGGCATAGTATTTTGGCACACGGCCAATCCGTTCCGCCATTTCTTCCTGTGTCATCCCCAGTAAGGTACGTTTTAAACGTAGCCGTTCGCCTGCCGCAAGTCTATTGTAGGTATCAGACATTGCATGTTCCTCCTGACAGTATACAGGTTCTAAGTTACGGGGTACCTTTTTGTGGCTGATGTTTAACGAAAGTCACCGTATGCATCTATAAATATGCAAATATGACAATAATTTCTTTATTATAGCAAAAAAAAATAAATATTGCTACAGTAACAAAACCTCGAAATATCTGGCATATTAACAAAAAAAATACCCGTAAAGGAATTATTTTGGAAAATGGGGTTTGACAACACCTGTTTAAAACGTATATAATATAATAGTTTTAAACGTACATGTGTAAATTTCCTGAATCAAGAAGAAAATAATACGAAAGGGAAAAAGCAAATTACAAAAACAGTTACAAATATGAATGAAATTATCGATATACATTCGCACATAATTCCGTTTGTGGATGACGGGGCCGGCTCTATGGAGCAATCGCTGAGAATGCTGGAAATTGCGGCATCTGAGGGAATTTCGGGCATGATTGCCACCCCTCATCAAAAGGCAGATCGCAGGTGTGTAACACCTGATGGGATAACGAAAAGGCTGCAAATTCTGCAGGAAGAAGCGGAGAATTTAAAAATTCCTGTTAAGCTCTATCCGGGAAACGAAATTTTTTACCGCCACGGCCTTGCAGAGTTACTGGAGGCCGGAAAAATAAGAACCATGGCAGATTCGCATTACATACTGATAGAATTCCTGCCGGGCGAAGACTACTCCTATATACGGGATGCTCTTGCCAGGACAGCTTCTTTTGGATATTGGCCCATCCTGGCTCATGTGGAACGGTATACCAATGTAATAAAAGATATGGACAAGGCTGCGGAGCTGAAGGAGGATACTGGATGTTATTTTCAGGTAAATGCATCGAGTGTAGCCGGAGATCAGGGACTTGCGGTTAAAAACGTAGTAAAGAAGCTTTTGAAAATGGAAATGGTGGATTTTGCAGCGACGGATGCCCACAGCGACGGAAACCGTGCGCCCCGGATGAAAAAATGCGCTGCATATCTGGAAAAGAAGCTTGGTACAGAAGCGGCAGGAAAGCTGCTGGTGGAAAATCCGGGCTATATATTGGAAGACAAGCTGCTGTAAAGCAGGGATGACAGGAACACAGACGGCCATTGCAGTCAAAAATGCAATGGAATATTTACATAGGAGAAAGCAGTTATATGGAAGAAAATACGATACGGCAGACAGATGAGATAGAAATTGATTTATGGGAGATCTGCCTGGTTTTGATACATAATCTGGCATTAATTGTTTCGGTAGGTATTATGGTGGCGCTGGGGACTTTTCTTGTTACCCAGATCTTTGGCGTGCCCAAATATGAGTCCACCACCAAGATTTATATTTTGAATAAACAGGAAAATAACGCCGTGACCTATTCAGATATTCAGCTGGGGACACAGCTGACAAAGGATTATGCGGAATTGATTCAGAGCCGTTTCGTACTGGAAGAAGTGGTACAGGGAATGGGACTGGATCTCAGTTATGATGAAATGAAAAAAAAGGTTTCGGTAACAACACCTACGGATACCCGAATCCTGGCGATTACCGTTACGGATACGGATCCGGTGATGGCGATGCAGCTTGCCAATGCCATCAGGGAAGCCGCGGCGGTACATATTATGAACGTAATGGATATCCAAGCGGTGAATGTGTCGGAAACTGCAAATATGCCCATGGACAAGGCTGGCCCCAGTGTGCTGAAGAATACATTGATCGGAGGCGTACTCGGTGTTTTCCTTATGATTGCGATTGTACTGGTACGTTTCTTGATGGACGATACCGTGAAAACACCGGAGGATGTGGAGAAATATCTGCAGCTTTCCACCCTGGCGGTGATTCCCTTAAATGAAGGGGAAACGGACGCAAAGAAGAAAAAGAAAAAAGTGAAAAGAAGCTAGTTGGGGGAGGCAGAAAAGAGTACCGGGGGAGCGGTTACTTTTCTGCTGTTATCATGTATGGAAATAAAAATGACAAACCTGCGAAATATACGGACAGAGGATCAACAGATAAAGGAATAAGGTAAAAAACATGCAGACAGTTACATTTAATGCGATTGAAAAACTTGATTTTCGAACCAAAGAAAGTTATAAAACCCTTCGGACCAACCTGGAATTTTCCGGCAAGGACAGAAGAGTGATATCTGTGACCAGCAGCACTCCTAATGAAGGAAAGACGAGCGTTTCCTTCCAACTTGCCATATCCATTGCGGAAGGCGGGAAAAAGGTTATCCTGGTGGATGCAGATCTTCGTAAATCTGTATTGAAGGGACGCTATAAAAGCAATGCGTCACGGTATGGATTATCCCATTATCTGAGCGGACAGGCGTCAATTTCTGAAATTTGCTGTAAGACGAATATTCCCAACTTCTATGTGATTTTTTCCGGGCCGGTACCGCCGAATCCCAGTGAATTGCTTGGAAATGATGCGTTTGAGCTTCTGCTGGAATATCTGCGGAAAGAATATGACTATGTGATTGTGGATACGCCGCCCTTGGGAAGTGTCATTGACGGTGCGGTGGCCGCCCAGCATTGTGACGGGACGGTTATTGTGATTGAGAGCGGGGCTATCAGCTATAAATTTGCCCAGAAGGTAAAGGAGCAGCTGGAAAAGGTGGACTGCCGGATCCTGGGCGTGATACTGAACAAGGTGAATATGAGCGGTAAAGGGTATTATGGCGCTTATTATGGGAAGTATTACGGGAAATATTATGGAAAGTATTACGGAAATGATGATGAAGGCGGACTACATGCGGCAGTGGTTCAGAAAGGGACAAAGGCCGCAAAGGCGGTAAAAGGGGATACCGGCGAACGTTCCCATGAGGGGAAAAATGGTTCGGGCTCCGGGAAAGAGAAGGGGCTGGAGGAAAACGGGTATCCGGAAGACGATATGATTCAGCTGGATATCGATATGGTGCAGCTGGTTGAAGATACAGAAACGATAGAAGAACTGAAATAGAGGGAGGCGAGGAGATGGATATAAAAAAGCTGGTATTTATAATCGGAGGAATAGATATCGTACTTCTGGCAGTATGCTTATTTCTGTATCTGGGGAAAGACAGGACGGCGCCGGTGATTTCGTTCGGGGAGAATCTGGCGAGCTATGAAGAGGGGATGGATGAGGAACTCCTGCTGCAGGGAGTAACCGCTATGGATGATAAGGACGGGGACGTGAGTGACAGCCTGCTTGTGGAAAAAATTGCGGGGACGAATGGGAAAGAAGTGATTGTGACTTATGTAGCACGGGATAGTGCCAATAATGTTGGGAAGGCTTCACGGATGTTTTCGACGGTGGGGAATAATCAGGGGGTAGATGTGATGCCTGCTGCGGGAGAAGGGCTGGAAGAGGGAAATGAAACAGAGGAAAGCGGAATGACTGAGTCTGAGACAGAGAGTGAGACGGAAAGCAGTTCTGATGCAGAAGAAGATAGAGACGGAAATGAGGAGGAGGCAGAAGCGAACAGGGAGAATGCCGGAGATGACGCAAGGCAGGATGAACAGGGAGAAGAGCCGCAGGCCGGGCCTAATCCGGTGCTGGTGATGAGCGGGGATACGATAAGTACGAAAATTGGTACAGCTCCGAATTGGGGGCAGGTGATCGCGGCGATGTCGGATGATAAGGATGACTATAATACGCTTTATAATAATTTGAAGTTGGAAGGCCATGTGGATTTGAATGCGGCGGGGGAGTATCCGGTGACGTTGTATACGGTGGATTCGGATGGGAATCGGTCGGAGGTTAGGGACTTGGTGGTGAAGGTGGAGGAGTGAGAGGATGGAGTGTGATTTCAGAAAAGGATTTCTTTGACATGAGTACAGTTGAAAATGTGATTAAGCTGGTCATACAGTATAATCCGGATGCGGTCATGGTCATCAAGTCCACCATCTCGGTTGGATACACGGCTTCAATCAGAGAGAAGATGCACTGCGACAACATCATCCTCAGTCTGGAGTTTTTACGGGTGAGCAAAGCCCTTTATGACAACCTATATCCGAGCAAAATTATTGTCAGTACAGATGTGGAGAACACAAGGCTCATGAAAGCCGCTAATATTTTCGCAGGGTTATTGCAGGAAGGGGCGATTAAAGAGAATATCGACACACTCATCATGGGTTTTACTGAAGCTGTGAAACTCTTTGCCAATGTTTACCCAACAAAAAAGTTTTAAATTCCAGCGTCACCGCCAGTAAATAATACATAAATTTGGCGGGTGATGACAGGGTGATGGAGAGATTTCTATGGTAGGCGAATCGTAGGGTAGACCTATGGGAATGAGTGTTTCAATGGCTATAAAAAACGAAACGTAGGGTAGACATAGGATTATGGAGTTATCAATAGTTTGTTGAAGTGTTACAAAAGCGGATTGAGGATAGTAGTGGATTTTTGTAATAAGGGAACAAAAAAGTTAATGTTCCCTTTTTAGTATTGTAGACCTGTTGGAAGTTATGTGCCGTGTTGAGGGCAAGAAAAACTGAAAACTTTTGCCGTAGGGTAAGCCTAGTTGAGAGTTTCACCATGTAGAAGGTAGATAGAACTATGAAAATCACAGTGCCACTTATATAGAAGAAATTTTATGAGGGAGAACTAACTAATGAGCAACATTGATTTAGCGCATAAGACAATATTGGTAACCGGCGCGGCCGGATTTATCGGAGCAAACCTTTCACAGCGTTTATTGAACGAAGTGGAAGACGTGAAAGTGATCGGGCTCGATAGTGTGAACGACTATTATGATGTGTCAATCAAGGAATATAGATTAAAACAGCTGTCCGGCTATTCCACATTTACATTCATTAAAGAGAATATTGCTGACAAGGAATTGGTCACATCTGTATTTGAAAAGTACAAGCCAGAAATTGTTGTGAACCTGGCGGCACAGGCTGGTGTGAGGTATTCCATCACAAATCCTGATGCGTATGTTGAATCAAACCTGGTCGGCTTTTTTCATATTCTGGAGGCCTGTCGCAATTATCCGGTGGAGCATCTCGTTTACGCTTCTTCATCCTCTGTGTATGGAAGTAATAAAAAGGTGCCTTACAGCACGGATGACAAGGTGGATAACCCGGTATCGCTCTATGCTACTACCAAGAAAAGCAATGAGCTGATGGCTCATGCATACAGCAAGCTTTATGACATCCCGACCACAGGCTTACGTTTCTTTACTGTGTATGGACCTGCAGGAAGACCAGACATGGCCTACTTTGGATTCACGGACAAACTTCGTGCCGGGAAGACCATCCAAATATTCAACTATGGAAACTGTAAGCGTGACTTCACGTACATAGATGACATTGTTGAGGGTGTTGTGAGAGTAATGCAGAAGGCTCCAGACAGAGCCACAGGTGAGGATGGATTGCCAATCCCGCCGTATGCACTCTACAACATCGGAAACAATAGCCCGGAAAATCTTCTGGATTTTGTGGACATCCTTCAGCAGGAACTGATCCGTGCCGGGGTGCTTCCGGAGACTTATGATTTTGAGAGCCACAAGGAGCTTGTCCCGATGCAACCGGGTGATGTGCCAGTGACTTATGCAGACACAAGTGCTTTGGAGAGAGACTTCGGATACAAGCCGAGCACTTCGCTGAGGACTGGACTGCGGAAGTTCGCTGAGTGGTACAAAGAGTTTTATATGAACTGAAGGCTGTATGAACTGATGCTCTGTGGAAAATGAAGCTCTGGAAGGTTATACGAGTTATAGAGTAGCACGACTACTATAGAAAATAAAGATATGAGGAGTTAGAACAATGGGTTTAAATATTGCGGTAGCTGGAACTGGATATGTTGGTCTTTCAATCGCAACACTGCTTGCACAGCATAATCATGTAATGGCTGTGGACATCATTCCTGAAAAGGTGGAGTTGATTAATCAGAGAAAGAGCCAAATTCAGGACGAGTACATAGAAAAGTATCTGACGGAAAAAGAATTGGATTTGACGGCCACATTGGATGCGGAGGTGGCATACACAAACGCTGATTTCGTGGTTATTGCTGCTCCGACAAATTACGATTCTAAGAAGAACTTCTTTGATACGAGCGCAGTTGAGAGCGTGATCGAGTTGGTTATTAAATACAACCCTGACGCGATTATGGTTATTAAGAGCACTATTCCTGTCGGATATACGGCATCGGTATGCGAGAAGTACCACTGCGACAATATTATTTTCAGTCCGGAGTTTTTAAGAGAGTCCAAGGCTCTTTATGACAACCTCTACCCATCCCGCATCATTGTCGGCACGGATGTGGAGAACGCTAGGTTAGTCAAAGCGGCGAATACATTCGCGGGATTGCTTCAGGAAAGTGCAATCAAAGAGAACATAGATACCCTCATCATGGGCTTCGCAGAAGCTGAAGCTGTAAAATTATTTACAAACACATATTTAGCTTTGCGAGTGAGTTATTTCAACGAGCTTGACACATATGCCGAGATGAAGGGGTTGAACACACAGCAGATCATCGAGGGTGTGTGCCTCGATCCTCGTATCGGTAGTCATTATAACAATCCAAGTTTCGGTTACGGTGGGTACTGTCTGCCGAAGGACACTAAGCAGCTGTTGGCAAATTATGCGGATGTACCGGAGAATCTAATCCAGGCGATTGTAGATAGCAACCGTACAAGAAAAGATTTCATCGCTGACCGTGTTATGGAAATTGCCGGTGGGTACAGTGCAAACGAGAGCTGGAGCGAAGCGAAGGAGAGGGAAGTCATTGTCGGTGTTTATCGCCTGACTATGAAGAGCAATTCTGATAACTTCCGTCAGAGTTCTATTCAGGGCGTTATGAAACGTATCAAAGCAAAGGGAGCTACGGTAATTATTTACGAACCAACTCTCGAAGAAGGCAGTTCTTTCTTCGGAAGTAAGGTCGTTAATGATTTAGATAAGTTTAAAGAGCAGTCACAGGCGATTATTGCGAATAGGTATGACAACTGTTTGGATGATGTGCAGGATAAGGTCTATACAAGAGATTTGTTTAGACGAGATTGAGGAGAGTAGTTACCAATAATGAGGAAGCATGACAGAAAACCAAGACTTTGTTTTGTATCTTCTTCTGGTGGGCATTGGGAGCAACTTCAGAAGTTGGATCCGCTGGCGGAGAAGTACGAAGGATTTTTTGTAACTGAAAAAACACAGTTTGACGAGCCACTGGGAAAGTATTTCATGCTCCAAACTGACCTCAAAGATAAGCTGATGCCTCTAAAAATGCTGTGGAACAGTATTTACACAGTTGGTATCTGGATTAAGGAACGGCCAGACTTTGTGATAACTACAGGAACGATGGTAGCCTATCCTTTTTACCTTCTCGCAGTCCTATTCCATAAGAAGATTGTGTACATAGAGACATTTGGCAGAGCTAATATGGCAACTGTGGCTGGTAAGAAAATGGAGAAGCACGCCGATTTGTTCATCGTCCAGTGGGAGAGTCAGAAGAAGTATTATAAAAAAGCGGTTTACGGGGGGTGTCTGTATTGATCTTCGTAACAGTAGGGTCAAGGAACTACCCCTTCGACCGTTTGTTTAAAAAGCTAGATGAGCTATATGAAAACGGAACGCTGATGGATGAGATGTTCGCACAGGTCGGGACATCCGCATATAAGCCAAAGCATTATAAGTATAAGGATTTTATTCCTCCGGACGAGTTCACAGAAAAGATTGAAAAGGCTGATATTGTCGTAAGTCACGGAGCTTCTGGTTCTATTATGAAAGCTCTGAATGACGGTAAAAAAGTCATTGTTGTGACCCGCCTAGAGAAGTATGGCGAGCATATCAATGACCATCAAATTCAGAACAATGAAGCATTCAGCAGTAACGGTTATGTATTGATGGCGGATTTGGAATTAGAGAATCTGGGAGAATGCTTCAAGAAGATTTATGACGGGACAGATGGTCTTGTGCCTTGGGAGAATAAAGACCCGATGGCAATTGTAAATTTGATAGATAAGTTTATTCAGGAGAATTGGTGATGGCAGAGAAAAGACTTGATTGGATTGATAATGCCAGAGGGATTGCAATTATCTTAGTTGTAATGTGGTATGTGGTTTCCTCGTATCACGAAGCAGGATTATACGAGTCCAATACATTTTACAATTTTATAAGTCATTTCATATATAGCTTCCACATGGCACTTTTCATGTTGATAAGTGGGTATTTATGTACACTAAAGAAAAGCAAAAATAATACCGCAAAAGGGAAAAAGATTCTCCGTAAATTAGTCTGCTATGGGATTCCTTATATTTTATTTCCGGCATTATGGGTATTGATGAAAATGCTGATGTCATCAGTAACGAACAGTGCTGTTTCGTTAAAAGATTTGATTGAAATACCTATATATCCGATAAGTTTCATGTGGTTTATATATGCTTTGCTTATTATGCAGGTTATACAGATTCTGATTGGAGAAAAATCAAGAGCCTTTAAAGCAGGTCATTTGATTGCAGCGTGTGGGGGGATTGTATAAGACCGTTACTCGTAAACGCATTTACTTCTGTCCGGTTCTCAGAATGTATCTTGAATGATTTTTTGAAGTTTTATGTATTCTTTGTGCTTGGCGCATATTGCCTTGAGTATGTGTTGAACAAGATAGAGTCAATAAGTAAGACGATGCTGCTGATTGTAACTGGAGCAATTTAGGCTTTAGGTAATATTGTCTCGTTTAATAATACAGAGATAAGCAATGTAATATATAGTTTTTTATTGCTTTAGTCGGTAACGACTTTGTGATTACGGCTGGGATGCTTATAGGAGGACAGAGGTGGCTCTCTTATTGTGGAAAGTAGACGCTTCCGATATATGTCCTCCAAGGATTTGAGATTGCTGCGACAAGATTAGTCATCACTCGTGTCAGACTTAATGATGGCATCGGTATTGTACCAATGCTGATTTGTACCAGTTGCAGGGGTAATGATTCCTCTTATAGTATATGGGATAACAACGAAAATTTGGAAACTGGACGACTTGTTTTACCTTGGGAAATGCATCAGATTTTGATAAATGCGAGTTCGATATAAATTAAAAGCAAAAGCGATTTCGCAAAATATTAATTGCAATAAAGTTAACATTCTGTAGGAATGGTTATAAAAAAGCTGAGTATCTAAAGCAGAAAAAGTGTTTAAAGCATTCGGAGATAATAATTACTGGTTCCCCAAAATCATACCAGCCGATCCTGAGATGGTAAGTATTCATGACAATGTTAAAATAGCTACGGATGTATATTTTTGTACTCACGATGTGCTTCACAATTTGTTTTATGATGACCCTGATTTGAGGGGGACAAGTGTTATTCTGAGCCGATTGAAATATTTGATAATGTATTTATCGGAGTAAAATCCACAATTATGTACGGCGTGAAAGTTGAACCCAATGCAATTGTCACGGCAAACTGTGTGGTAACGAAGGACGTTCCTGAAGGGGCAGTTGTTGGTGGAAATCCAGCCAGAGTTATTGGACATTATTCGGTTGTGGCGGAGAAGAGATTACAGTACAAGAAGTAATCATTGTAGAATGAGAGGAAGGATAGAACTTGATGGAAACGACTCAAAATAAGAATAATACGCTACAGGTTTTAAGAGGATTAGCTATCATTGTTGTCCTTATTCATCACTCCATATCCAGAACTAATGTAGGGTTGGTGTTGCAAAGTATAGATGATATCCTGATTTGTTTTCATATGCCCGTATTTTTTATAATTGCTGGCTACTTGTATCAAAATAAAATTAACAAATATGAGAGCATGAAAAAAGGTAGATTCCTTCTTGCCAAAGCAAAACACTTACTTGTCCCATATGTGTTCTGGACTGTTTTGCTTTGGTGCGGAGTTCAAATCGCAAACAGTTTGAATTCTTCGATAAGTCAAAAAATGATAAGCATTGGCTTCGTCCCAATGAGTATAAAGGGCTTATTTGTAGGTCTGCTTACGTATGAAGAATACTATACAGAGCATCTTTGGTTCTTGTATGTGTTGTTTTTGTACTTCCTTGTACATAGTTTTTTGGGAAATGCAGGAAGTACGAGAACTTGCATGGTTATTGGGATATTAGGTGGGCTTCTAACTTGCTATATTCAAATGCCAAACATAGTTGAAAGGTTTTTTATATGGTTTGTGTTCTTTGTAGCTGGGCGGTATATAGCAGATCAGGGAGAAGTTAAAAGTTGGCTTGAAAATAAGGCACATAGCTGCTTGATATATATTTTATTAGGATTTGTTTTACTGTCGGCAATCCGATTAGTTTTGTCTTTCTCTAGTTATGGAATTTCTCCGTACATTTTGAGACTTTTGAAACAGGTAGTTAAATATACAATTGGATTTTTCGGTGTGTTGCTGTTATACCTTGCATTAACATTCTTAGAAAGAAAGTGGAGCAGGGTTGCTGATTTTGTCAAAAATATTGGCGACTATTCCTATGATATTTATTTAATGCACAATCCGTATATAGTTGCTTTGGGATGCACAGTCTTAAGTTCTATCTTGGGACTGAATCCTTTGGTTACAATTATTGTAGCGACAGTAGCAGGTATAGCCATCCCAATGATAGTTAGTAAGTTTGTAATCAAACGATTTAATCTCCTGTCAAAAATCATGCTTGGCAGGTGAATTGTGAGGAAGAAAATATGGGATTCACAGAAATTGAAAAAGCGGGAAAGCAGATGTTTGAGCAGTTCCCAGTTATAAAAAGATCAGCGAAACGTGTGTATCAGCTCGCAAGTGTAGCCACATCGAGTGATAAGTTTAAGTCAGAAGGAGATATTGTACGGCTTTCTCCAGATGATGGCTATGAATATTTTTATGGTTATTATGATAAGTCTCCTTGGGATGCTACCGACCGCTATATGATTGCCATAAAGGTAAAACAGGCATATAAGTCGGTTGCTCCGAAAGAGCCGGGTATAGTAGGTCTGATTGACACTGCGAATGGAAATAAATTCTATAAAATCGGAACGACACTCTCTTGGAATGTGCAGCAGAGTTGCATGGCGCAGTGGATGGGACCGGATTTCAAGAGTAGGATTATATACAATGACTTCCGCGATGGCAAGTACTGCTCTGTGATCTATAGTTTGAAGACGAAAAGTGAAGAAAAAGTGCTTCCGCTGCCTGTGTATGATGTGGCGCGGGACGGCAGCTTTGCGCTTAGTTTGGATTTTTCCAGACTCCACAGGATGCGCCCTGGATATGGTTATTCTAACTTGCCTGAAAGCACCAAGGGTGAATTATGCCCTGACAAGCCATGCATCTGGAAAATGGATATCGAAACTGGCGAAGTTACAGAATTATTCAAGTACACAGATATGGTGGCGTTTGAGCCGGACGAGAGCATGGTTGGAGCTGAACACAAAGTGAACCACCTGATGATCAGCCCGAACGGAAAACGCTTCATGGTACTGCACCGTTGGATCCAAAAGGGGCGCAAACATACAAGGCTGGTTACGGTAAATGTGGACAAGACGGAAATGTATAACCTCAGCGATGATGTTTTTGTGTCTCACTGCTACTGGAAGAATGATGAGGAGATTCTGTCTTTCCTTCGTAAGAAGGAGACTGGTGACCATTATTATTTGATGAAGGACAAGACACAGGAATATAATATGTATTGGCCTAAATTGAATACAGATGGTCATTGTAGCTATTCTCCTGACACAAGGTATATTATTACAGACACATACCCCAATAGAAAACGTATTGCGTCTGTTTACCTATGCACGGAAAGCGGAAATGCAACAGGACTTATTGAAAGAGTAGCCAGAGTTCGTGCTCCGTTTCGTTATGACAACGATTGTAGGTGTGATCTCCATCCGAGATGGAACCGAACAGGTAATAAAATATGTATTGATTCTGTTCATGAGGGAAAACGTGCGCTATATGTTATTTCTCTGGAGAGGAAAATCAAATGAATGAGCCACTTATAACTATTGTTGTGCCAGTTCACAAGGTGCCAAAAGATATGTTGCACAAATGCCTGAACAGCATTGTAGCACAAACCTCGAATAATTATGAAGCTTTGCTTGTGGATGATGGCTCTCCAGATGATTGTGGGGATATATGTGATACTTACGCCAAGGAATATTCTAATTTCCGAGTGCTTCATCAGGAAAACGGGGGACTTTCAGTAGCACGGAATACAGGAATACGCAATGCAAGAGGAGAATGGGTCTGCTTTGTGGATGGCGATGATTGGATCGAAAGCGATACGGTAGCGTTTGCTGAACAGTATATAAAAGATTGTTCAGATGGTGATGTGCTGATTTGGGATGAATATTACGACATGCCTAATGCTCGATATAGAAATTATTTTCTTGGAGATGAAACAAAGGGTACATTGGTTTTCACGAGTGATAAAAAAGAAAAACTCCTAGATTTAATTATTCCAGTGAAGTATGAGAAAAACTCCAAAGTATTTGCTGATATAGGAAATTGTCACGCAAGAGTGTATAATGTGGATTTTCTGCAAGGAAACAATTTATACAATGTCCCTGGTTTAAAGAGAATGCAAGATAATGTTTTCACACTTTGGGTTTTTGAAAAGGCTAGTAAAATTTACTACAAGTGCAAGCACCTATATCATTATAATTTTAATGAGGATGCAGCGACAAAAAAATATGCAAAAGATATCTGTGATAGCATGTCGGCCGTATATGCGCAAATGATAGATTTTGCTATACAGACAGGGAAGGGAGAAGAGTTCAAACAGAGAATCTACACTAGGTTTTCAAGGATATTCCTGAAGATTATTGAGTTGAAACATGCCAATCCAAACAATCCTGCTAAGTTTTCAGCAAGAATTAAAGATATGAAGAGTGATTTTTCCAATTCGCAATTCAGTGATATTATTCAAAACATTGATTTGAAGGGTCAGGCTGGAAGGGTAAAGTTGTGCGTTATTCTGCTGCGCAGAAAAGCGTATGTTGTGTTGTATGTGATAGTAAAAGGAATTGTTGGTTCAAGAAATTGGAGATATAAACTTTCGCAAAGAAAGAATGTAAGGTCAAAGCTTTGTGATTAGACGATGAGGTTAGCCAGATATAGAAAGTAATAATATAGGAGAGAAACAAGATGCCAAAGTTTAGCGTGGTTGTTCCAATTTATAATGTGGAAGCATACATAAAGGATTGTGTAGAGAGCCTGCAAAATCAAACATTAAAGGAGATTGAAATAATTCTGGTAGATGATGGTAGTCCTGATAATTCAGGAAGTATCATCGATGACTATGCTTCTAAAGATGAAAGGATCAAGGTGATTCATAAGGCCAACGGAGGAGTAAGTGCTGCAAGAAATGATGGACTAAAAGTTGCAACCGGCGAGTATGTGCTGTTTTGTGATTCTGATGACATGATGGAAATTGACGCTTGTGAAAAGCTTTATAAAGCTGGCATCGATAGTGATGCTGACGTTGTTATTGGAGATGTTTATAGAATCATAGATGGAGAAAAGAAGTACGCCCAGTTTTTTGCAAAACCATTTTGCACGGATGACAGAAATATCTTGGATGATTTGGTTCGTGTGGATTTTAGCCGAAAATACTGCCATGATGCTCCTGCTGATGGTCCCGCTTTTGGATACGGAGGTCCTTGGAATAAAGCAGTCAAGAAAGATTTGCTTGACAGAACCGGTATCTCTTTCGACACAAGTTTGAAAGGTATTTTTGACGATATCCTTTACACAGCGTATCTTTATGCTGAAGCAAAAAAAGTGGTATACATAACGGAACCAGTATACGATTATCGTATTCTTGATGGTTCTGTGACACATAGCTACAAGGCGGCAATGTTAGAAATTAACGAAGCTATATTTGCTGCATGGGATAAATTCTTAAAGAAGTATGGATACGATGGGAGATTTGATCAGGCATATGAAGCGCTTGTAATTAGAAGATTAAAGGGTATGCTTGGAACGTATTTCTTTAATGAAAAGAACCCTGTAGGATTGAAAGAACAAAAAAAGCAGTTGAAGGCGCTGTTGAAAAGTGAGCCTTATCTAAGCGCGATCAAGAAAGTCGATCCACACAGGTTGATTAATCAATATGACTTGGCGGTTTGGATGATGGCTAAAGCTGGATCAGCAAACGGCTTGCATCTTGTATATAAGATGTTTGTCCTTTTAAAGAAGTAATTACAGAATAGTAAACGGAGAAATGCGTAATGCCACAGATTAGCGTAATTGTTCCTGTATACAAGGTTGAAAAGGATTTGACGAGGTGTGTAGATAGCCTTATAAACCAGACATTGCAGGACATAGAAATAATACTTGTTGATGATGGAAGCCCTGATGAGTGCCCTGCGATATGCGATAATTATGCAAGGCAAGATAAGCGTATTAAAGTGATTCATAAAAAGAATGGTGGTGTAAGTGCTGCAAGGAATGATGGGTTGGCAATTGCAATTGGTGACTGGGTTATATTCTGCGACTCAGATGACTGGATGGAATTAGATGCTTGTCAATTACTCGTTTCATGTGGAAATCAAAATAGTGTAGATGTAGTGATGGCGGACATTAACAGAGTGAATGACGGAAACATCAGCTATGTCCAGTTTTTTGATAGTGATTTTATTACTCATGATAGTAAGTACATTCAATCAATTGTCGAAGCAATACTATATCCCTCTTATTGTAAAAATCCATCGAAAAACAATCCTGCAACGGGTTTTTATGGTGGACCGTGGAATAAGGCCATTCGAAGAAAGTTGCTTATGGAGAATTCGATCTTATTTGACGTAGAGTTATTGGGGGTGTGTGATGATATGCTCTTTTCCGCATACGTTCTTTCAAGTTGTGAAAGCTTGGCTTATATTAGCGAGCCAATCTATAATTATATGATGTTTTCAGCATCAATCACACAGACCCACAAAGCAAATATGGTTAATATTAATCAACGAATTTTTAATGCTTTTGAGAATTACTTGAAGTGCTGTAATGAAGATGAACAGTTTGAAACCGCTTATGCTGCATTCGTCATTCGTCGCTTTGAGGAAATGTTGAGATTTTATTTTTTCAATAAGAAGAATGATTTAGAATTACCAGAAAGGTTAAAAGAATTGAAATTAGTTATGAAATCTGAACCTTATTATTCTGCGTCTAACTTAGTTGATGTAAACATTTTGCAAGCCCAGCATAAAAGAGTAGCAAAGCTCTTGAAAATGCAATCTGCAAATGGGTTATGCACCCTTTACAAGTTTAAACAGGTGCGGGGGGGGGGTACTCAACTTACTCAGAAAGTAGATGTAAAATTGAATATTGTCTGTGCTTCTCTTGGATTACCAATAGAGCCATGCATGAAAGTGTGTGCGTAATATGAAAGGGGAGACAGACATATGGTAAAGAAGATAATTAAAACTGTCATAGGCCAGAAGAGAATAACCGCAATGAAGCAAGTTATTAAATACGTTAAGGATATTCAATATCTTCATTCTAACCCAAGAATTAAGGTTGGAGAAGATACGGTGCTTTACCAAAAATATTCACAGAAAGGAAAGCATGTTTTCTTTGGCTATTATGATATCTCACAGTTTGATGTAGAAGAAGAACGTATGCTTGTGCATTGTTTAGATAAGAAAGCAGATGCACACAGGGATATGGCAGATTTAGGCTATTATAAAGTTGGTAGTGGTGAGTATACTCGATTCGCATCTACTCAAGCGTGGTGTTGGCAGCAGGGGGCTCGATTGAGATGGCATCCATTTGAGAAAGATTATGTTCTTTATAATGATGTGGACAAAAATAGTTACGTTGCCAGGCTCTATAATTTGGCTGAAAACAGGACAGTTTCTACATATTGCGATGCCTTTTACGATGTATCACCCGATTTTTCCTATGCTCTAAGCTTGAATTTTTCAAGACTTCAGCGGCTTCGTCCTGGTTACGGCTATAGTGTGCTGCCAGACAAAACTGTCAAAGATGTGGCACCAAATGACGATGGAATTTTTTATATAGATATTCATAACAACGAAAAAAAAATACTCGTTAGCCTTGCAGATTTGGCTTCGGATGTCTCCGATCCAAATGTTGACCAGCACTATATCAACCATATATCAATATCACCTGATGGAAAAAGATTTATGTTTTTTCATATCTGGACTTTAAAAGGCGATTCACATTGGAGAACACGCCTCTGTGTTTATAGTTTTGTTGATGGTAAAGTTGATGTATTAGAAAATAAGGCTCGAGTTTCACATTATGATTGGAAAAATAATGATGAGTTGCTAGTGACATGCTGGGACGAAAAGAAAGACCAGTATTATTGTATCTATAATACTGAAAATAAGAATAAGACTATTCTTGAAAATAAGTACTTGAATCACGACGGGCATCCTTCGATTTTTGGAAAGGAAAGGTATTTTATTTCGGATACTTATCCTTTATTACATGGTATGCAGACAGTATTTGAGTATGACCTTAAAAGTTGTGTGTACAGACCGCTAATTCATCTTTATTCGGATGCACGGTTATTCGAAGAAAAAAGATGTGATTTGCATCCAAGAGTTAGTCAGAGCGAGAAATACATTACAATTGATACAACTTGTGAGGAAGGGTGTAAGCAAGAGATTCTTATAAAAAACTGGAGGAATATATAATGCCTAAGATTAGCATTATTGTGCCCATATATAATGTGGAGAAGTATTTGGTTCGGTGTGTAGATAGTCTGATAAATCAGACACTACGAGACATAGAAATTTTACTTGTGGATGATGGGAGCCCGGATGCTTGTCCTGATATTTGTGACAGGTATGCAAGACAAGATGAGCGAATTAAGGTTATTCACAAGGAAAATGGTGGCGTAAGTGCTGCAAGGAATGACGGATTATTAGCTGCGACTGGTGACTGGGTTATATTCTGTGACTCAGATGATTGGATGGAGTTAGACGCTTGTAAGGAATTATATGAAGCGGGTGTTGAAAACGATGTTGATGTCGTTATTGGAGAAATTAATCGTATAAAGGGAAACGAGATAATCCACAACAGATTTTTTGCTGATGAGTTTGTATATCGTGAGCGAGAAATGATTGATAAACTAGTTGCTGCTGATATTTATCAGAATTACTGCTCAAATCCCCCGTCAACCCCGACCATAGGTTATGGAGGGCCGTGGAATAAGCTTGTAAAGAGAGCGTTTCTCATAGAGAATAACATTTGTTTCGATATAAACCTTTTAGGAATTTTCGATGATATTTTTTATACTGCATATATATATGCGAATGCAGCGAGTGCCGCATATATCCAAAAGCCTGTGTATAATTATGTGGTAGTGCCTACATCTATAACAAAAAGCTATAAGGCCAATACGCTCGATATAAATAGACGTATCTTTAATGCTTTTGAAGATTTTAAAGATAAGTATGCACCTAATGGTAACTTGGATAGACCATATGATGCCATGGTGATACGGAGATTCGAGGAGGCTTTAAGGCTTTACTTCTTTAGTAAGAAGAATCCGAAGAAGATGAAAGAAAGGCTAAAGGAACTTAAAGATACAATGTATCAAGAGCCTTATGCTTCAGCGGCTGGGAATGTAGAAAGAGAAAAGCTACTATCCCATCAGAAAAGGATTGTCACACTTATGAACAAGAAATGTGCTTTGGGATTGTGGATACTGTATTTTATCAAGGGAAAATTAGGAAAAATCTGATGGTAAATTTTTTAGGAGATAAGACAATGCAGAATAAAACCGTTTTATTAAAGCTTGGAGGAAGAAAACACTTAGGTGAGGAACGCTGGGTGGGTGCGCTGACTCTGTTTGATGAAGTGTATGCAACTCGCTTTTTTACGGAGCCAAGCTGGGAAATAAACAGTAACAAGGTGAAAACCTTTGAGATCCCTCATAAATTTTTGACTTCGAAATGCTTAGGATTACTCAATAAAACAAATAACATCAAACAATTGAATTGGCTTAGTTGGATTTCTATCGTACTAATGAGAGCAGCAAACAGAGAATGGATGCAAAATATTAAGACTATTGATCCGGATTATATACTTTGCAGCTATGGGGATTATGACAAGTCAGATATTACTTGTCTTATAGCAAAACCCGTGATTACAAAACCCATTGTTAGGTCTTATAAAGAATCGCGTCCAGAATATAGTTTTAGGGAGTTTAAGGCAATACAAGCCTCGGATACTGTGGTTCTATATGATGTTGAATTAAAGAAGTTTCTTGAACGAAAATATGGGGAGAATCTTTTTAAAGGGAAGAAGCTGTTAATTGGTTACGATGAAAATTCTCTGCCGTCTTGTATACTTGACAATATTAAATATCGAGGTAAGCTGTCAGATAGGGATGGAAAATTGCACTTAGTTATTTTGACTTTTAGAGTTGATTCCGCACCCAATAGACAACGTGACCAAGGAAGGTATTATTATATCGATGTTATTCGTGAATTAATAAATGCAGACATCGTTGTTCATCTACATTGTGAGCAGTATAACGATGATAACGGTATAAATAGATACAAAGAGTTGCAAGATGAAAATTCCGATATGTTTTTTATGGAGAAACCTTTGAGCATGAAACACGATTCTACGGCGGAAGAATGGGTGGACTCGTGTGAAATAATAAGCCAGTACAATGCTGGACTGTTACACAACATAGTCGATGAGTCTAGCGTATCAGAATTTGACAGAATCAATGTGCCGCATCGTTTTTTTGCATATGAAGCCGCACATGTAACACCTATAATCGAAAGAGGAAAAAACATTGTTCTGGAACGCATGTTCACAGAAAATAAATGTGGATTTGTTTACAATTCATTTGCTGAGTTGCCCAATATGCTTAATGAAGATTTTGTTTACTATACACCATGTTATGAGGATTATCTGAAAACAATTTTCAACTTAGAATAAGAGGAGATATGCTATGAAGTTTAAATATGTTGTCGTGGGCGCTGGGCTTGCTGGAATTACTATTGCAGATAGAATTGCCACTCAGCGGCATGAAAAGGTTCTGATGATAGAGAAACGGCCGCAAATTGGTGGTAATGTATATGATGAGTATAACGAGGCTGGCATATTAGTTCAAATGTATGGTCCTCACACTTTTCATACGAATGATAAGGAAGTGTTTGATTACATCTGTCAGTATACGAAATGGCATGAATATCAGCATCGTGTTATGTCCTATGTAAATGGTAATTTCGTGCCGATGCCGATTTCTTTGGAAACCATCAATCAACTTTACAACATGAACTTATCTGAGGATGAGATGGACGCTTTTATCGAGAGTCGTAAGAAAAAGATTGATGAGATTAAGACTAGCGAAGATGTTGTACTTAGTCAAGGCGGGCAGGATATCTATGAGAAGTTCTTTAAGTACTTCACCATAAAACAATGGGGTGTCTCTCCTGCAGAACTTGACAAGTCCGTCATCAGCAGAATTCCGTTCCGCAAGAATAGAGATACCCGCTATTTCACTGACAAGTACCAAGGCAATCCACAGGGTGGATTTGCGCAGATGTGTCGCAACATGGTAAACCATCCGGAAATCAAAATCATGCTTAACACTGATTACAAGGAAGTAATTGATTCTATCGAATATGAGAAGTTGATTTACACGGGACCTCTTGATTATTATTTCGACAACGAACTTGGCAAGCTCAAGTGGCGTAGTATTAAGTTCATTTTTGAAACACACGACTGTGAATCCTATCAACCTGTAGCGAGTACACGTTGGCCAATGGATTATGATTATACTCGTATTACGGAGTTCAAGAAACTAACAGGGCAGAAGAGTGACAAGACAACAATCCTGAAGGAAATTCCATGTGATGGGGAGGAACCTTTTTACACATTCCCTACTGCGGAATGGAAAGCTCTTGCACAACAGTATCGTGACAAGGCGGCGCAGGAGAAAAATGTAATTTTCCTTGGTAGGCTGGCTGAATATAAGTATTACGACATGGATGATGTAATTCGCAGGGCTCTTGATGTTTTTAAGGAGATTGAACAAGGAAGATGAATTTGTGATGGATGAAAATAATGCAATAAAACCAAAGAGTATCAAGGTAAATTATATTTTCAATCTGGCTTATGAAGTGTTCGCTCTTTTGACCCCATTGATAACAACCCCATACGTATCTCGTGTGTTGGGGGCAGACGGAGTTGGAATATATAGTTATACAAACTCAATTGCTCAGTATTTCATTTTGTTTGGAAACCTTGGTATTGCTACCTATGGACAGATGCAGATTGCGGCTTGCAGAGAAGAGCGTAAGGAAACATCCAGAGTGTTTTATGAATTATGGATTCTCAGAGCTTTAACAATGGCAATAAGCCTTGGTATCTATATGGTTGTGTCCTTTACAGCTACTGAGTACAGAGAAGCGCGCTTAATATTTGGTGTTATCATTTTTGCGTCTATCTTTGATATGACATGGCTTTTTAGGGGAATAGAAGACTTCTCAAAGGTTGTAATAAGAAATTTCATTGTCAAGATAGTAATGATAGTCGCAGTTTTCATCTTTGTAAAAACTAAGGATGATGTGAATATCTATATTCTCCTTATTGCATTATCCACATTGTTAGGTAATATTACATTTCTTTTCTCGATGAGAAATGTTCTTTGCAGAGTTGAACTTAAGAGTTTGAATATTTTGCGGCATACAAAGCAGTGTTTGGTGTTTTTTATACCAACAATAGCTACGTCAGTATATACGCTCCTAGATAAAACAATGCTTGGCATGTTGACTGAAGGAACAGCTCAGAATGGTTATTATGAGCAGGCACATAAAATTGAACAAATACTCTTGGTCGCAATAACCTCATTGAACACTATTATGAGATCAAGAATGTCTTTCTTATTTCAGCATGGGCAAATAGATGAAATGCGAGCGCGACTTAATCGATCCATTAGTTTTATCCTATTGATTTCCATTCCAATGGCAGCAGGATTGATTGGCATTGCGCCTAACTTTATACCGCTATTTCTGGGAGAGGGTTTTGAGGAAAGCATCATACTTTTGCAAATCTTTTCTCTTTTATTAATTGTTATCGGACTTAGCAACTGCCTCAATACACATTATCTTGGTCCAAGTGGTAGGCAGGGAAAGAATAATTATGTTCTAATAGCAGGAGCCGCAGTGAATTTTATATTTAATTTGATGGCAATCCCTACTTATGGCGCAGTTGGAGCAGCATGCGCCTCTGTACTAGCTGAAACATTGATACTTATTGGATATTTGTATTTGATACGAGATTTCTTTAAGTTTAAGACTATGATAAAGCTAGGATGGAAGTATGCCATTGCTGGTCTTGTAATGGGTTGTTTCGTTTCGTATATGGGTACTTTACCCGGAAAAAGTTTTGTGATTTTAGTATTGCAGATTATTAACGGCGCTGTGTTATATGGAATAATTTTATGTCTTTTGCGAGATAAATTTCTTTTTGAGAACATAAAGATGATTATTTATAAAGTAAAAACAAAAATACATGCAAGGTGAATGAAATGATAACTCAGCCCAGTAAGTGTCAGGTTTGTTTGAAAATTTCAATAAGAGATGTTCTGGAATACGTGTTTATGCTGATTGTATTCCTTTTTGGGCAGTCTGTGTATATTAGAATGATTGATTCCGCGAGTAGATATATTTATTTTGCATGGGCGGCATCTATAGTTATGGGGTTGCTAATTCTGCTGGAGCGCAATGTTTCTATAAGTGCTTTAAAGAGGGGCATTTTGCTTCTTGTAACCCTTTTAGTTTATTTGATGTTTTCTAAGGTGGGGTGGCAAGTTGTTATTTATCAGATGTGTATTCCGTTTTTTCTCTGCGTACTTTACTGCTCAAACCAGTGGTTGAACGGACGTATGAAATTCTTTTTGAGGAAGTTTGCTGATATCACTATCTTTTTTACATTGATTTCTATTATATTATATATTCTCGGAACTTGTATTCATTTTCTTCCACAATCAATAGATTCATATTCATGGAAAGGCGTTACAACAGAATCTGCAAACTATTTTCATTTAATGTATGAAGCTCAAACGCAAGAATTTTTTGGAATAGAATTTATTAGAAACTGCGGGATATTCTGTGAGGCGCCAAGTTATGCAGTTCCTTTGCTATTTAGTTTGTCTTACGAGTTGCATGTTCCTAAAAAAGTATCAGTATTTAGAATAGGAGTATTACTATTAGCAATATTGACGAGCTTTTCAACAAAAGCTTTAATAATTGCACTGGTAGCAAGTGGTCTTTACCTTATTAATTATGCATATGGTAGAAGAACTGCGTATAGTTCTAATTTGCGAAGCGTATTAAAATTGTTCCTTCCGATTATTTTGATTGTTATTGGAATTATTGGATTTGCTATATTCGATCAAAAAACAGATAGCGGTTCTTACATTGTTCGGATGGATAATATAAATGCTTGTTTCCAAGCATTTATGTCTCATAAGTTGTTCGGAGTTGGGGTTGGTAACGAAACTGCGCTAGCGAATTATGTATCAATTGTACTAGAATGGCAGGGGTTTGCAATGGGTTTACCTGTACTTTTGGGAGAAGGTGGAATTTATCTTGTACTGTTTTATGCATTAGCATTTGTCCATGCCATAAAAAACACTCAATATAAATTTCCTATGATATCTTTTGAAATCATCCTTATTTTGGTTATGTTCACATCGAATATTCCTTATTTTCTTTCTATTATATTTATTTTGGCAATGGAGTATTCAGTACCTATGAAATCAACAACTCAGGTTACTGAGTAAGGCGATATTTGTGTTATGAAGAGAACAAGAAGAATTGACATATTAAAAATAATTTTCTGCATTTTTGTTTTATATATACATGCATATAGAAATAATATTGGGAACTACGCATTCATACCTTCTTTTATTAGCAATGTAATCGCTGATTGTGCTGTCCCTGGATTTTCTATCATATCATCATATCTGCTTTATTGTAGAGGAGATTTTAACTGGTGGAAAAATGTTAAGAAAAAAACAAGATCGTTACTTGTTCCGTATTTTATTTTTGTGACACTATGGATTCTATTAGACTGCGTGAAGGTCTATGCTTTGCACATGGGTGGCGAGGCAAATTATTCAGAGTATAACATTTTGGATTGGTTAGATGCTTTTTTTGGCCTTTACCCATCTACCAGCTGGAAACCCGCCTTAACAGTATTATGGTATGTTCGTGATTTGTTTATTTGTAATCTTTTTGCTGTTCCAATAAAAAAACTGATAGATAAATTTCCACGCATTGTTTTTTTGCTAACCATATTCATTTGGATCAGTGGAGTGCCGAGCTTTGTAATTCACACATATGTTATGGTATTCTTTACCATAGGTTATTACTTAGTGAAGTATAGTACAAAGCTTGCTATATTTGACAACAGACTGAAAATGGCCGCAGTTACTTTGATATATGTACTCAGTGCCATATTGGATTGTATAGTGGATGTAACTCCGTTGCACAGGATATTCATTATTATATCATTGTTGTTTTATGTCTATTTATCGGGGAAACTCGATAATATAATAGGAAGAAAGCTAGTTGACAAAATTGCTCCGACAACATTTTTTATTTATTTGACTCACAAGTTTATTTATACATTGTTTGACATAGTTTTTCATACCAACGGTGATATTGCCGCGTTTTCAGTTTATTTAATAAAGCCTTTATTTGCCTTTAGTGTTGGAATAGGAGCTTATTATTTTTTAACTAAGTTCTTCCCACGGTTTCTTCAACTCATTATTGGTGGCAGAGTAGCAAAGTAAGAATATAAAATATCTTAGGAGGAATATTTATGTATGATTATTTAATAGTAGGCTCTGGTTTATACGGAGCCATCTTCGCACATGAAGCTAAAGAAAAAGGACAAACAGTTCTTGTGATCGATAAGTGTCCAAACATCGGAGGTAATATCTACACAGAGAATATTGAAGGCATCAATGTTCACAAGTACGGTACTCATATATTCCATACAAACAATAAGAAGGTTTGGAATTACATCACTCAGTTTGCCGAATTCAACCACTTCACAAAATCCCCCGTGGCAAACTACAGGGGCAAACTTTTCTCTATGCCTTTCAACATGTATACCTTCAATAAGATGTGGGGAGTAGTTACCCCTGCTAAGGCTGAAGAAAAATCAATGAGCAGCGGACAGAGATAACGCACGAACCGCAGAATCTTGAAGAACAAGCCGTCTTCTTAGTGGGGAGAGACATCTTTGAAAAACTGATCAAGGGCTATACAGAGAAGTAATGGGGACGAGATTGCAAAGACCTTCCTGTGTTTATCATCAAGCGCCTGCCAGTTTGGTTGACCTTCGATAACAACTACTTCAATGCTCTTTATCAGGGCATTCCGATCGGTGGGTATACGCGGCTGATTGAAAACCTACTCGATGGCATTGAAGTCAGGCTGAACACAGATTACTTGGAGCATAAGACAGAGCTGGATGCCTTGTCAGATAAGGTTGTGTACACAGGTCCGATTGATGCGTACTTCAATTATTCCCTCGGTTATCTTGAGTACCGTTCCGTCCGCTTCGAGACAGAACTACTGGACACACCGAATTTCCAAGGCAATGCGGCTGTGAACTACACAGATCGGGAGACCCAATGGACGAGAATTATAGAGCACAAGTGGTTTGAGTTCGGTAAGGACGCAGAAGGCAATGACCTGTCTAAGACGGTGATCAGCCGTGAGTACAGCTCCGAGTGGAAGCCTGGTGACGAGCCGTACTATCCGGTTAATGATGAAAAGAACAGTAAGCTATATCAGCAGTATAAGGCTCTTGCGAATCAAGAACCTAATGTCATCTTTGGTGGGCGCCTTGGTGAATACAAGTACTACGTTATGGATCAAGTTATCGCGGCTGTGCTGGAAAAGTGCGAAGAAGAATTGAGATGATTTAGGGAGAACAAAAGAGTTATATGAAATTAACAACACTACTTATCATGGCAACCGGTATTGGCGCCGTTATCAAACCGATAAAAATAAATCGGCGGTCAAACAGCTGGAGCCTGTGGGTATTCAGGAACACAGGCAAAGCAATACCAAGGGAGAAGATGAACATCATCACTGACATCCTTGCACAGTACATGCTTTTCGGAGACGCGCGTTTTGAAGCCACCACGACATTGGAGTACCTCAATCAGAGCGCAGATTGCTACGGCGCATTGGTACGCTACGGTGACCATGTGATTTTTGCGACGAAGAATTAGGACAGGAAAATCCTCGTGGCGATTTACGAGTTCATCGGCAAACCGGACGATTCAAGCTTTGGAATCTGTTAGAACCGGATGCGCCTGATCAAGCTTGCCGACCAGACTTTCAAGGACAGCGGACATGTGGTTCTTTGGGGAATGAAGAGATTGGAGGAGACGGCATGATTGGAGTAAGAAAGAACAGGCGCAGGGATGAATCCTGCCTTGCCTGAGGAAGAACAAAGAACCTTGTGGATGTGGCAATCCGAAGAACCAAGTAGGTGAATGCATCTGTAATTTGCCTTTGTGGGGATTGTGTAAAAGAGATTTTTGAGCAGACGATGCAGTCTGCGGAAGGATGAGCAGAATGAGCAAGAACAATGGAGCAATAAGAAATTACAGCACACAGCGGCCGGTCAGACTGGGGACATATCCATCCGTCCACAAGGTCAGGGAGATTTACAATTTTGATGAGAGACTCTACGTGGAAAGCATTAACAGGAAAATGGAAAAATCACATATAGGAAAAAAGGCAGTGTTGACTATATTTATTATGAATACAACCGTATTTATGACAAGCTGATCCAGAAAACAAATCCCAAGAGAACAACCATAGGCAAGAGATCGGAAGACGATCCAACGAAGATTTTCTTTAGAATGTCTGCATCCAGGAATCCGAATCTGGTGCAACTATTTTTCCGTATGCATTTGACTGAAAGCTACGGTACAGGCGTGGGAAAAATTCAGAGAAATTATGCTGGTGTTAACAAGCGGCCCGTATTAGAAACGGCGCCTGGGATGTTCCGTGTGACATTGCCGAATGTGAACGAGACAGCGGTGGCACAAAAACTTCCTGAAATAGAGCTCGTGGAAGCAGTAGAAAATGAAAAATCCATAGACTATGAGAAAAGACTGCATGTTCAGTATGTGACTGAAAACAACAGTATCACTCAAAAAGAAGCAGAAGACTTGTTGGAGGTAGGGATAACATAAGCGTTTCGGTTGCTGAAAGAACTTTGTGAGACTGGTAAGCTGAAGGCAGAGGGCAGCGTAAGAAGCATTAAGTATACTTTGGCATGACCAAAGGGGCCGAGATCATGTACAAGATGATGGAGGACATTATTTCAGATACAGGTCATCTAATGTGAATAGCCGCACTTCGCCTTTCTTTGCAAGATCTTTCAGGCCTTCTGTGAAGCCGCCCCTGAAAAAATCATGTAATGATATTTGCTGCCTTTTCCAAAAGCTTTCGCATAGGAACGGATCAGTTCCAGTTCATCCACACCGACAGAATCATTCCTGTACTTGCAGGAGCCGATCAGATATTCATCTCCTTCAACTGGAGCTCCTACAATATCGATATGCACCTGCTTGCGGGTCTTTGGGAGTGCTCCACCACTGGCCGATTTCACTGCACAGAACAGGCAAATCACCGGCATGGCGGAGCAGATAATCCTGACACATTTTCTCAAACACCAGCCCCATGTAATCAGGAAAATATTGTTTTACGGCCCTGTCATATATACTTGAGAATTGCCCGGCGTTGATGACTGACATATTCTGAGGAACGAACCGATACCAGAACTGGAAGAAATTATCGTCTATCAGGTAGATCGTTTTCTTTCCGGGCTTTTCGGTAATCGGGGTTTCGCGTTTCAAAATCCCAAGTTCCAGAAGAACACGCAGATATTTTGCACAGAACCCGGATTCCAGAGAAACCTTTGTGGAGATTTCATTGGAGCGGGAAGCGCCGTTGGCAATCGCTGTGATCACGGAATTGTAGATTGACGGCTCACGTAGTTCCTGCTTTATCAGATTTTCCGGCTCCTCGAACAGATAACTGAAGGGGGCAAACAGGTTCTCCATGAGCGCTTCATTCAAATCAGCATTCACATCCAGCTTATTGATATAGTGCGGGACTCCGCCCGTGATGCCGTAGAGCAGCGCCAGATGGAAGGCACGGATGTCACGGTAGGATAAGGCCTATATTTTCAGCTGGGCGGTACGCCTGCCATAGAGTGGGCTCTCATATCCCAGTACCTGATACTCCATAAAACTCATAGAAGAGCCGCAAAGAATCAAGAAAAGCTGGCTGCTCTGCCCAATATGGTCGATTAGGTGCTGCAAATGGGAAGATATGGATTTATCCGCTTTTGCAAGGTATGGGTATTCGTCAATAACAAATACAATGCGCTGTTCTTTGGCAAGGATAGTAATCGCTTCCAGAGCGTCCTCAAAGTTACGGAAAGCAGGGGCATTTGTTCCGGTAGGATTTTGGTATAAATAAATCGCCTTGGACAGAGCTTCTAGATTTTCCCCTGCGGAAGAATTCAGCGCTGAGAAGTAAATGACAGGCTTGCCCTTGCAAAATTCGTTGATGAGGGCTGTTTTTCCTACGCGGCGGCGACCATAAATGACGATGCATTCAAAGTCTGCTTTTTGATAATGCTTTTCCATGGTTTCCAGCTCTTTTTCTCTGCAATAGAACATAATATGCCCACCTTTGAAAAATACAAACTTATAAGTTGGTAACTTATGAGTTTGTTATAAAAGAAAGCTGTAATTTGTCAAGGTGTTCCTTTTCAAAAATGCTTTATTATGAGCAAGCCTATGCGGAAGAATTTTCACAATTTTCCAAATACCACTAGAAAAATCCAGTCATTTATGCTATAGTATGCAAGGTGGAGCATTAAACGTAGATAAGATACCAGTTTTAAAAACCTAAATAACTCGATCAGTAACATCGCCGAATATCATCTTCAATAAAGCCAGCCACTTAATATCTGCTAAAGCTATTGACATAACGGAATTTAACATATTATACTTAAAAAATACAGATACCCCGGTTCACTAGCTCAACTACATAAGGATTTCATAAATGAATCAATCGCCTCGCCCCAAACCATGGCTTCCATATATCTTATGGACCATGTTTGCATTCATACTACTAATAACCCTATACCTGTCCTTCCAAAGCGGCCCAGCCACCAAAGCCCTTGAAAAGCCCTTGGTAACCCAGGTAACAGGCACCCTGAAAAACACCCCTACCCAGGAACAGATACTAACCATCACCTACTATCTGCGCCAAGCCGGCAGGGCCATCCTTTTCTTCGCATTAGGATTCACCGGAAGCTGGGCAATCATCCTCACCTTCCGTAAAGTCACAACAAAGATTCGCATACTATCCACAGCATCCATGCTGTTCGTCATAGCCTTTTTTACAGAATTTATGAAGCTCTTTATAGAAGGAAGACACTATTCCTTCCCCCAATGCCTGGAAGGCTTTTTCTTCGGCATGCTGGGATATCTGTGTATCGGTATGATACTGTACCTGACTGCACATCATAAAGACAGAATCAAGAAAAACGCAGGAGCAGAAGCGTAATGGTTTTCTGCTTTACCGGAGGAATATGTACCAGAAGAAGTCTAATCTGCAAAATTTAATAATCATATCGTTAGACTGCCTTGTCCTTATTCTCAGTCTCGGTATCGCTAACTACCTCAGGCATCAGAAGTTCTTCAAAGGATTGAATAATCCTACTGATATGAAAGTTCTGATTGCTATTTTTTTGGTGGTGTTTCTTGTAATCAACCTGTTTAAGAACTGGTACAAGCAAATGCTGCTCCGGGGACCCTTTCAGGAACTGCTGGAAATCATCAAGATGAATCTGGTGACTCTGGCCGGCGCTACCTTTGCTTTATACTTTACAAGGGTAATCGACGAATATTCCAGAAAAGTGCTCCTTTATTTTGTATTCATAGATGTTTTACTGATGTTCCTTGTCCATCAGCTGTATAAAAAGTACCTTCCGGTATTTTACCGGGTTGCAGGAAATGCCCGTCAGCTGCTTCTTGTGGCCACTGCAAAGGAAGCGCCTGCTCTGGTAACTGAGATGAAGAACATTAAGGATTACAGCTATCAGATAAAAGGCATCATCCTGTTGGATGGCGATGAAAAAGAGGTGGGAGGAATCCCGGTAGTGGCTTCGGGAAAGGATCTGATTGAGTATTGCCTCTCAGCGCCTCTGGATGAAGTGATTTTCTGTACGGACAGGCAGACGCAGGAAGACAGAAAAGATGATTTGGAAAATCTGGCTGCTATGGGCCTGACTATCCATTTGGAGGTTCCTGTCCTGGAACTCACGGAAGCTCCTCAGCGTATTTTGTCTCAGTTTGGACAGTTCCATACCATTACTTATGCAAATAAAGTGGCGCCCTTCGGCCAGCTGATGCTGAAGCGCCTTATCGATATAGCAGGTGCTGTTGTCGGTAGTCTGATTCTTTTCATTCTTACCATATTCCTGGCGCCTGTCATTAAGCTGGATTCTCCCGGCCCTGTGTTCTTTGCGCAGAAGCGTGTAGGGCGGAACGGCCGCATATTCAAGATGTATAAGTTCCGTTCCATGTATATAGATGCGGAAGAGCGGAAAAAAGAGCTGATGGCCCAGAATGAAATGGATGGGCTGATGTTTAAAATGGAAGATGATCCCCGCATCACCAGGGTGGGGAAATTCCTGCGTAAAACGAGTTTGGACGAGTTCCCTCAGTTTATAAATATCCTGAAGGGGGATATGAGTCTGGTTGGTACCAGGCCGCCCACATTAGATGAATTCGAGCATTACAAGTCTTATCACAAAAAGAGGCTTAGCTTCCGTCCGGGTCTTACCGGTATGTGGCAGGTGAGCGGCAGAAGCGATATTACGGATTTTGAGGAAATTGTCAGGCTGGACGTGGAGTATATTGATAACTGGTCGGTCAGCCTTGATCTTAAAATTTTAATTAAAACATTTCTGGCTGTTTTTTCGGAAAGCGGTGCCAGGTGATTTTTTTATGCCCAAAATTCCTGTTTTAAACGTATATTAATTTACTTTTAAAAAAGCCGATAAAGTAATAAGGAACTATCATTAACAAAACAGGATAAAAGAAAGCAGGAAATACAGGATGGAAAAATTAAGCAAGGCGGATTTGGAAAAGGAAGCGATATTAAATCCGGAAAAAGCAGAAAAAAGAAAACAAATGAGGCGCAGGGCGCGTTTGATGGCAGTTATAACCGTATTGTGTGTTTTTTGTGTGGTCTGTACGACTGGTTTTATGGTAGTCCGGGCCATGGGAAAAAGCAGCATTATGAGTAAGGGCGGCGGTCAGGAGCCTGCGATTTCCACAGACATAAATGTAATGGATAAGGTGGAGCAATGGCAGGAGGGGTGGATCGGGTACAAGGATAAGATCTATGAGTACAACGATGATATCATGACCTTCCTGATTATGGGAATTGATAAAAAGGACAGGCTGGAAACCGTGGAGAACGGGGGGCAAAAAGGACAGGCAGATGCCATTTTTCTTGTTGTTATGAATCCTCATGATAAAAAGGTGGATTTGATAGCGATTAACAGGGATACGATGGCGGATGTGGAGGTCTATGGCCAGTCAGGCGCCTATTCGGGCACGGTAAAGGCCCAGATTGCCCTGCAGCATGCTTATGGAGACGGAAAAGATAAAAGTGCCAAACTGATGGAGAAAGCGGTTTCCGCGCTTATGTATCAGCTTCCCATTCATGGCTATTTGGCGGTCAATATGGATGGAATCCCCACGATCAATGACACCATAGGCGGCGTTGAGGTGGAATGTATCGAGGATTTGACGGCGGCGGATCCTGCCCTTGGCGCGGGAGAGAACGTGAGGCTGGAGGGAGAGACAGCTTTTTGGTATGTGAAGTACCGGGACACCAATGTATTTGAAAGCAACAGGCACAGGCTGGAACGGCAGGCGCAGTATCTTCAGGGCTTTATCGAGCAGGCCAGAGCTGCTTTCAGGAAAGATGTTACGCTGCCGCTCACACTTTTCCAAAAATTAAGTCCTTATATGACTACGGATATAAAGGCGGATGAGGTTACTTATCTGGCTACAACCGCGGCGTCTTATGAATTCAGCGGAGAGATCTATCTGCTGGATGGAGAGACGAAGATGGGTGATGTGTATGAGGAATTTTATCCGGATGAAGATGCCCTTCATCAGATGGTTATAGATATTTTCTATGAAGAAGTACAACAGTAGCTGTTACCGCCTCTGGCGTTAATAAGGGAAGTCATACAAGAATCATTAAGAGGGGAGGCAGCCTGTTTCCATATACAGGCAGGTTCCGTTTCCGGTTATGGGCCGGAGGGATTCTGCAGCAGCCGGCGTAAAGCGTTTCGCATCAAAAGTGTTATCTTTATGTGCTCTGTATGCTTCCCGGGGCCGGCATGTTCCGGACAGGTTATGCCAAACTATGAAAATCAACAGAAGGAAAAGAAAATGAAACAAAAAAAACATAAATCCCTGCTTCACAGTTCCTCACTTTATATTTTGCTTATGTTCGCCATTCTTCTGATTGGCTGCGGCAGCAAAGGGGAAGAGCAGGGGGAGACACAGTCTGATGTACAGGCAGAAGAACAGACGGAACCATCAGCAGCAGAATTCCTTAAGGAAGACGGCACGGCGGATATTCAGGCGCTTCAGGCGATAAACGCAGAAGCCTATGCATGGCTTGAAATTACCGGTACGGATATCAGCTTTCCCATCCTGCAGCCTGCAGAGGACGAGTACTTTTATCTGAGCCATAACATATATGGGGATGAGGATGAGAATGGCTGCATTTATACGGAATATTACAACAATAAGGATTTTGGAGATCCCAATACCGTAATTTACGGACGCAACAGGGAAGAGCGGTTCGGCAGGCTTCATCAATATAAGGACAGGGATTTTTTTGATTCCCACAGGGAAGTAAAGATCAGTACGGAAGACAAGGTGTTTATTTATCAGATATTTGCGGCATACACCTACGATGACCGTCATTTGATTGCAACCTATGATTTCTGGGATAAAACGATTTATTCCACATATCTGGAGGATATTTTTGCAATCCGGGCGATGGATGCTTTTATAGATGATTCCGTGGAAGTAACGGCGGAGGATAAGATCATTACCTTATCCACAGGGGTGACAGGAGAAGATGATAAGCGTTATCTGGTACAGGCTGTGCTTGTGTCAGAATAGGCCCTGAAAGGCGGATGATGGATGGAACAGAAGAGAAAGAGGAGAAGGAAGAAGAAAAGGCGGTCTGCGGCTCAAAAACTTGGGATATTTTCAGCGGTTCTGCTGTCGGTGATACTTTTATTTCTTCTTTTGCTGGTAATCGGGTATTTTTGGATGGACAGTCATGGCCGGAGCGCCTTCGCTCAAAAACAGGAGGCTGTCCCGGAACAGATGCAGGATTTTTCCGTATCGGAGAATGATGCAGGAAAAGCATTGGAAGCGGGTACGCTTCGCTATAATGGGAAGACATATGCCTATAAAAAGGATATTCTGACCTTTTTATGTATGGGAATTGATAAAACCGGAGAGGTGAAGGCCTCTTCTGATTTATACAGAGGCGGTCAGGCTGATGCCCTGTTCCTGGCCGTATTGGATCCGGAGGATAAAAAAATCAGCGTAATCGGTATTAACCGGGATACGATGACAGAAATTAAAACCTATGACCCCAACGGGCTTTATGCGGGGAAAGAGGTCGCGCAGATAGCGCTTGCCCACGCTTATGGGGAAGGGCTGGAAGAAAGCTGTGAGAATACGGTGGAGGCTGTTTCCAATTTATTCTATGGCCTGCCCATTCATGGCTATTGCGCGCTGAATATGAGTATCATAAGCACAATCAATGATGCGGTAGGCGGGGTGGAAGTCACAATACCGGAATCTGTGGCCAAGGGAGGTATGAAGATTGGCGGCAGGTGGTATGGTTCCGAATGGAAGCCGGGAGACCGTGTCCATTTGGAGGGTGAAGAAGCCTATGTATACATAAAATACCGTGATACCAGGGAGGCGCAGAGTGCGGAAGCCCGTCTGTCCCGTCAGAAAGAATATCTGCAGGGATTTATCGGGCAGGCAAAGACAGCGATGAAGCAGGATATGACTCTGCCGCTGAAGCTGTACACACAGGTTTCTCCTTATATGGTAACGGATATATCCGCAGACGAAGCAGTTTATCTGGCAGGACAGGCTTTATCCTATAGTTTTGACCAGAATGACATATATACGATGGAAGGGCACGTGGAGATGGGAGAAATTTTTGAGGAATTTTACCAGGATGACACGGCTCTGTACGAATTGATACTTCAGGTCTTTTATGATGAAGTAACGCCATAACGCTGTTTTTGACAGCCTGAATATGGTATTAGCGGACGGGCAACCGGCCGTTGATATAAAGAAGCCACACACACTATAAGAAAGGGGGATGATTGACATGAAAAAGAAAATGGCAATTGTTCTTTCAGCAATTCTCGCATGCTCTATGGGCATGACTGCGATGGCGGCTCCCAGTCCGTCCATCCAGAAGGAGCCTGTAGCACAGGTCGTTGTAAGCCCTTCTGTTGGTACCAATAATACTGTTACCACACAGGCTGTAAGTGTTTCCAGCGATAAGTCTGCAGTCCTTCCCGGAACCACATTCAAGACCGCAAGCGGTCAGGTTGTGGATCCGTCTGCTGTAGCAATGGTTATCGCACCTGCTTCCGCTGAACAGGCACAGGCTTCTGCAGCATCTTTAGCAGCAGCACTGGCTTCCAGCAAAATGCAGGTAGTTAACTTTACCGGAAGAAGCGGACTGTCTCTGACAGACGCTAATGGCAATTTGAATGTTGTTAACAACATGGTAATTGGCCTGCAGACCGCTTCCGGCGAAGCTGTTGCACAGAATGGTTCCGTATCTGCAGCGTTTGCGCTGTCAGATATTCTCGGAGCAGCTGCTCTGGGTGAAGGGGAAACTCTTCAGGCATTATACCAGAGAGCAGATGGTACATGGGTTGCCGTACCCGTTGTTATTAAGAACGGTGCGGTTGCTGTTGCACTTCCTGCATTCGGCGGCGCTGTAAATGTAACTTTTGTTGTAGCCAAAGGAGCTCATATGGAAGATGTTCCGGCAACAACATCTCCCAGAACCTGATAGTTCTGGACAAGCACTAAAATTATTTTCTAAAATCGACTTGTGTGGTTTCAAAATGCCCGGATTCCTGAACATCGGAAACCGGGCATTTTTTTGCGGAAAAAGGGAAGCTTTCATTCCTTTAAGTTATCGATATAATAGTACTAATTTCGGGCCGGAGGTCTGTAATCGGAGCGAATGAGAAAAGATAAGAAAAAATGATTTAATCGTAGAATTATCTGGTTATTTAGGAATATACCGATTTTTCGGGGAATAGGAGAAAAGGTATTTTAACCCTTGCCTATTTGGATTAAGGTTTATACAGTAATGGATATTCATTTTTTTTGTGCAGATTAACGGATTGACCCGGTGGGTATTGTCGGATGTGCCATATATGGCACATCTTTTGCTATTCAATATATCCAATCCTATCGTTTCTAGTCATCATGGAAAAAGTACGCTAAAATACTACTACAGTTCAGTGGAAAAAGCAATTCTTGCTTATGGAATATGCTAAACTGAAAAAAACGAAGTTTGGTAAATTTTGGAAGTAAGGTGCAAATGATGATGGATTATGTAGTTATTATGCGTGGCTTAAGAGAGGACAACGATGTAAAGCAGAGGGAGGTGGCCGAATACCTGAATATTGACCAGAGAGTCTATTCCAGATATGAACGAGGGCAGAATGCGATGCCGGTTAGGTTTATCCCGTTGCTTTGTGACTACTATAATGTATCAGCGGATTATCTGTTGGGACGTTCAAAAGAAAAAGACTACCTTGGCGCTGACAAGTCCCGTAAGCTGGGAGCCACAAAGAAAAACGGATAGGAAAAGACAACTGAAGATGGAATGAGTGCCCGTTGGGCACGCGTAAAAAAGAACGGCATGTACCGTTCTTTTTTCTTGTGAAATCCTCCGGTTTCGGCTATAGTATTAGATATGCGGACAAACTATTTCACAGGGATTTTAACGCATATTTTTATAAAGAAGATACAGGAGCAAGGTGCATATGAAATGTCTTGTACTGGCAGGAGGAAGAGGCGACAGGCTTTGGCCGTTGTCCAGGAAAAATTATCCGAAGCAGTTTATCAGCATCCAGAAGGATCATTCCATTTTTCAGGAGACGATTGCCAGGAATATTCCCTATTGCGATGAGTTTATCATAGTTACTAATAAAGAATATCAGTTTATCGTGGAAAACCAGATGAAGGCCTTCCAGGGTATTACCTACAGGCTTGTGCTGGAGGAGGTCGGGAGAAAAACTACGGCGGCCATCGTGCTTTCCTGTCTTCAGTTCCCTTTGTCTGAGCTGATGTTTGTTGTTGCAAGCGATCATCTGATTGAAGGGCCTACCTATAAAGACGATGTCACACGTGCGGCAGAGCTGGCAAGGGACGGCTGGCTTGTCACCTTCGGGATGGATATCCGCAAACCCGAAACCCGGTTCGGGTATATCCGGTGCCATGATGAGGAGGTACTTTCTTTTATAGAGAAGCCGGACGCGGCCACGGCAGCCTCTTATTTTGAGGCGGGGGATTATCTGATCAACAGCGGAATGTTTCTATTTCGGGTAGGGACTCTCGTACAGGAAATCAGGAAATTTTATCCATGGCTTTATAATTCCTGTGAAGCCGCTTTTTATATGCGTAAGGTAAAAGGCAGGCACACGTATTATCCTTCGGAGGTCCTTGAGGGGATCCAGGCAGTTCCCATAGAAAAAAGTGTGTTTGAAAAGACAGGCAGGGGAAAGGTGATTCACAGCTCCTTCCGGTGGCAGGATATCGGCAGTCTGGAGGATCTGTCCATGACAGGGATTCAGAGGGATGAACGGAATCAGATCGTGTATGAAAGCACCAATACCACTGTGCTGAATCAGAGTGACCGTCAGCTTGTGGTGGCCAATAATCTGGAGAATATCACGATAATCAATACAGAGGACGCCGTTTATGTAGGCAGGACGGGGGAGTCTGAGAAGCTTAAGGGTATTATGAAGGAAAATCCGGAGGAACAGCATTACTTTGATCAGGGAAGGATTATTTATAAGCCGTGGGGGACTTATGAGCTCCTGAATGTAAATCCCAGATATGTTGTCCGTAAGGTGGTGGTTACGGAGGGAAAGACTATTTATGCCCATCAGCATGCACACCGTACCGAGCACTGGATTATTGTATGCGGCAGAGCCAGAATAATCCTGAAAGGAAGCGAAAGGGAGTATGGGGCAAATGACAGCATTGAGGTGCCTGAAAATACCGCCCACCAGATTTCTAATATCGGGAATGAGCCTCTTGTTTTTATGGAGATTTCCACAGGTACGATGGTAGAGGAAAGGGATTTGATTTCCATACGCAGCCGGGACTTATCGGAAGCGGAGCTTGGTTATCAGGTCGAGCCTTTTGTCCGTCTGCTGCCTGCTTTTAAGGACTATCTCTGGGGCGGCACCAGGCTTCGTGATATATACGGCAAAAAATGTGATTATGAAATCATTGCTGAGAGCTGGGAGCTGTCTGCGCATAAGGAGGGACAGAGCATCGTGGCTTCCGGACGGCACAAGGGACTTCTTTTCTCCGAATATCTGGATCGGATCGGAAAAGAGAAATGGGGCTGGAAATGTCAGCCGCTGGAGCGTTTTCCGCTTCTGGTCAAGCTAATTGATGCAAAAGAAAATCTGTCTGTCCAGGTGCATCCGGATGATTCGTACGCCCTGGAAAAGGAGAATGAGTACGGAAAAAATGAGATGTGGTATATTCTGCAGTGTGATCCGGATTCCTGTATATACTGTGGCTTTAAGCGGGATGTGACCAGGGAAGAGGTAGAGAAGGCGGTGGAAGAGAATACCATTCTTTCCCTGCTCAACCGTATCCCCATTAAGCAGGGAGATGCCTTTTTCATTCCGGCCGGCACGGTTCATGCGATCGGGAAAGGCAGCCTGATCTGTGAAATCCAGCAAAGCTCCAACTGTACGTACCGGTTATATGATTATAACCGTAAGGATAAGTATGGAAATTATCGGGAGCTTCATATGGAGAAAGCTCTGGCGGTCATGGATTACAGCCGTTACGAAGTACAGCGGTTTGACAGTGAAACGATAGAAACGGAGGATGTGCTCCTTCGCATCCTGAGCAGGTGTAAATATTTTGAATGTGTCAGCTGTACGCTTCATGGCACCTATTCCCTGGAGGAAGACGGGAATTCCTTCTATTCCTTATTGTGTGTAGGGGGAAATGCCGTGCTGAAAAACCAGGAAGGAACGGAAAGAATGGATATAAAGGCCGGGGACAGTATTTTTACCCCTGCCGGAGGACAGAAATTCCTTCTTGAAGGAGAAGGGGAGTTTATTATCACCCATATATAATAAAAAGCGCCGGCTCATTCAAAAGCCGGCACTTTTTATGAAAGGCAGTATTATTTTTTCAGGAAAACCATATAGCCTCTGCTGCCCAGCAGCTTTTCCGCTTTTTCAATTGAGGCTTCCTCATAAAATTCGATGCGCAGAACACCGTCTTCCGATTCCCTGTTATGGACAATTCCGATATTTTTAATGCTGATATGATTCAGCGCCAGCAAAGTGGCCACGGAAGCCAGGGAGCCGGCTTCGTCCGGAATTTCCACATTGATGGTGTAGACCCTCTTGATAGGACCGCTGGAAGCATCAATGAAGGAATCCCGATAGCTTCTTGCGGTATCAAAAAAATGGTACAGCTGCGCCGCATCGCTTCTGTCGATTTCATCCTTAACCTTTTCGAGAGAACTGATATAGCGTTCCAGAAGCTGTGAAATGTTCTCTTTATTCGTCAGGCAGATCTGCTGCCACATGACGGTGGAAGAAGAGGCGATCCGGGTAATATCCTTAAATCCTCCTGCAGCCACCAGCTTCATGATGCCGTCCTCATTATCGCTGGCCTTTACCAGATTCACAAGGGAGGAGGCAATGACATGGGGCAGATGGCTTATGGCGGCGGTCACATAATCATGCTGCCGATAGTCCAGGATCAGGGGGATTGCCCCCATCGCCTTTACCAGCGCGGCATACCGTTCCGCCTGTTCCCCGGAAACATCCGGAGTGGGGGTAAGGATATAATAGGCGTTTTCCAATAAAGATGCCTTGGAATTCTGGAACCCGATCCGTTCGCTCCCGGCCATGGGATGTCCGCCGATAAAACAGGAGGTCAGCCCCAGTTCTTCTATACTGGCATGGATAGTGCTCTTTACACTGCCCACATCTGTGAGGATGCAGTTGGAATGAGTGCGCCCTTCCGATAACAGAAATTTACGTATCAGACGCAGATTGCTGTCATTCTGGGAGACCGGGGCACATAAGAATAGAAAGTCACAATCCGTAAAGGTCATTCCGTTTTCTTCATCGATACGTTCCGACGCTTCATCAATGACGCCTTCCTCTAAAGCGAGCCTGAGCGTTGAACTGTCCGTATCACAGGCGCGGATAAAACAGTCCGGATGGGAAGCCCTGATGGCTCTGGCAATGGAACCGCCGATCAGCCCAAGCCCGAAAAAGGAAAAAGTAAGTTGTTCCATAGGTTGCTCCTTTTATTTGAAACTGCGGCCGGCGAGACTGATATAAGGGGCAAGCTCCCCGGTCAGCTTTTCGAATTTTTCAAAGGTGAGAGACTGCGGGCCGTCGGAAAGGGCATGGGCCGGGTCGTTATGTACCTCTATCATCAGTCCGTCTGCGCCGCAGGCCACAGCAGCCTTGGCCAGAGGGGCCACATATTTGTAAACACCGGTGGCATGGGACGGATCCACTATGACAGGAAGATGGGTTCTTTCCTTTAATACCGGAACGGCGCTTAAATCCAGGGTATTGCGGGTGGAGGTTTCAAAGGTACGTATCCCTCGTTCACATAATACCACATTGGGATTGCCTTCGGCAATGATGTACTCGGCCGCGTTCAGCCATTCCTCGATCGTTGCGCTGAGCCCTCTTTTCAGCAGTACGGGAAGGCCGGAACGTCCCGCTTCCTTAAGAAGAATGAAATTCTGCATGTTCCGTGCGCCGATCTGTATCATATCCACATATTTTACGGCGGCTTCAATGGCTTCCCGGCTCACTACCTCGCAGATGGTAGCCAGACCGGTTTCCTTTCCGGCCTCCTGCATATAACGGAGCCCTTCTTCCTCCAGCCCCTGGAAAGAGTAGGGAGAGGTTCTGGGCTTGTAGGCTCCGCCGCGCAGTATCGTGGCTCCCGATGCCTTGACTGCCTTCGCAATAAGCATCAGCTGATCCTCGGTTTCCACAGCGCAGGGGCCTGCCATAATGGTCATATTGTCAGGCCCGATGGAGGCAGGGCCTGCCTTGACCGTAGTGGGATCGGGATGGAACTTGCGGTTTGCAAGTTTGTAGGTTTCCGTCACGGGAACAATGCGGTCAACATCCTTGAAGCTTATCAGATTTTCAGTAGACAGGCGGCTTTTGTCCCCTACGACGCCGATGATGGTAACCTCGGTACCCTGGGAAAGATGGGCATTCAGCCCACTGCTTTCAATATATTCCTTTATCGCCGTGATGCTGGATTCAGCGGCCTGTGGTTTCATTACAATAATCATTGGTTCGTTCCTTTCCTTTTACGTATTCCTGATGCAGATATTAATATAGCACTTTAAAGCGCGAAAGTCAATCGGAACGAAGCAGATAAAAAAACTGAGTGAGCGGCTCCGTCTGCCCTGGCTCCCCCTCCGGTTCTTCCAGACGTCCTGCGGCTCGGTAAGGATTCCTGTAAGGGCCGTATAAACACGCCGGTCCTTAGGTTGCGTATTTTGCAACCTTAGTACCGCTGCGTGTTTGTCCGAGCGGGAGCAAAAACGACTAAAAGTCGTTTGCCCTGTAAGGAACCTTACCGAGCCGCAGGACGTCTGGAAGAACCGGAGGGGGAGCCAGGGCAGACGGAGCCGCTCACTCAGTTTTTTTATCTGCGCCCGGACAGACGGACCTTTCCTCTTTGATTTGGCTAAAATTCCTTGATTTCCGGGGCTTTCAGAGGTTTGTCTGACTTGGATGCAGCCACTGGAAAAAGATGATAAAAAATAACTTGTATAAAATGTTGAAAATTGCTTGTAAAAATTTTCGACATTTAGTAAAATATACCCATGGGGTTCTGGAAGAGATTTTGAGTGGATTGGGGACTTTTACAGAAAACCCGGAAATCGCATAATACGGAGGAATTCAGTATGAACATTTACACAACAGACAAGATTCGTAACGTTGTTCTTCTGGGACATGGCGGATCAGGCAAGACTAGTTTAGTAGAAGCAATGGCGTATTTGTCCGGAATTACATCCAGGATGGGTAAGGTAACTGACGGAAATACAGTCAGCGATTTTGGTAAGGAAGAGCAGAAGAGAAAATTTTCAATCAGCACATCTGTTGTCCCGATTGAATGGGAAGGTGTGAAGATCAATATATTGGATACTCCCGGTTTTTTTGACTTTGTAGGTGAAGTGGAAGAAGCGGTCAGCGCTGCGGATGCCGCCATCATTGTTATTTCCGGTAAGGCCGGTGTGGAAGTCGGCACCCAGAAAGCCTGGGAGCTGTGTGACAGATATAAGCTTCCCCGCATGGTATTCGTAACCGATATGGATATTGATAATGCTTCCTATCGTCAGATAGTGGAAGACATGACCAGCCTTTACGGCAAGAAAATCGCTCCCTTCCATCTGCCCATCCGTGAAAATGAGAAGTTTGTGGGCTATGTCAATGTTATTTCCGAGACCGGCTACAGATGGCAGGGCAAGGAAGTCGTGGAATGTGAGATCCCCGAATATAACAAACCGAACCTTCAGATTTGCCGTGACACCTTGATGGAAGCAGTTGCCGAAACAAGTGAAGAGTTCATGGAAAGATATTTCAGCGGCGAATCCTTCTCCGAAGCGGAGATCAGAGCCGCCCTGCGTACCAATATTGATGACGGAACCATTGTTCCCATGTCCATGGGATCCAATATTCTGGGACAGGGTATTTATACCCTGCTTGACGATATCGTTAAATATCTCCCCAGTCCGGAGGGACGGGAATATGCCGGTATCAATATGAAAACAAAGGAAATTTTCCAGGCGAATTTTGATTTTGCAAAGGCGAAGAGTGCTTTTATCTTCAAGACTATTGTGGATCCTTTTATCGGCAAGTATTCTCTGATTAAAGTTTGTTCCGGTGTCCTGAAAACAGACGATCAGATGCTTAATTATGATAAGGATATTGAAGAAAAAATCGGAAAGCTTTATGTGATGCAGGGAAGCAAGCCGATTGAGGTGAGTGAGCTTCATGCCGGAGATATCGGTGCTCTGGCCAAGCTTACCGGCGCGAGAACAGGAAATACCCTGTCTACCAAGAGCACACCCATTGAATACGGCAAGACGGAAATTTCTGTTCCTTATACTTCCAAGAGATATAAAGCCAAGAACAAAGGGGATATTGATAAGATTTCACAGTCCCTTACAAAGATGACTCATGAAGATTTAACCCTGAGAGTGGTTAATGATTCGGAAAACCATCAGTCACTGCTGTATGGCATGGGTGACCAGCATCTGGACATTGTGGTAAGCAGGCTGCTTAATGAATATAAGGTGGAGATTGAACTGAGCCAGCCCAAGGTTGCCTTCCGTGAAACCATCCGCAAGAAATCAGATGTGGAATACAAGTACAAAAAACAGACCGGCGGCCATGGACAGTATGGCCATGTCAAGATGAAATTTGAACCTTCAGGTGATCTTGAGAAGCCTTATGAATTTGCTCAGGAGGTTGTGGGCGGCGCTGTGCCGAAGAATTATTATCCTGCAGTGGAAAAGGGAATTCAGGAATCTGTTCAGAAGGGGCCGTTGGCGGCTTATCCGGTAGTCGGCGTGAAAGCGATTCTGTATGATGGATCCTATCACCCTGTAGATTCTTCGGAAATGGCATTCAAGATGGCAACCATCCAGGCTTTCAAGAAGGGCTTTATGGATGCCGGACCGGTTCTTCTGGAGCCGATTGCATCCCTTAAGGTAACGGTACCGGATCAGTATACCGGTGATGTTATGGGAGATTTGAACAAACGCCGGGGCCGTGTGTTGGGAATGACTCCTATCGCGGGCGGAAAACAGATCGTGGAGGCCGATGTGCCTATGACGGATCTGTATGGATATTGTACGGATCTGCGCTCCATGACCGGAGGCAGAGGTGATTATTCTTTTGCATTTGCCCGTTATGAGCAGGCTCCTTCCGATATTCAGGAGAAGGAAGTTGCGGCGAGAGCGGCAAAAGTAGCAGAAGGAAGCGAAGAATAAAGTCTTTTTTAGAGAAGAAAAGCAAAATTGGGGTAAGGGTGCCGAAGATGTTGGGGGATATCTTCGGCGCCCTTTTTATTATAAGAACTTTTCCTGCACGGGTTTGCAGGTTTTTTTTGTCAAAAAAAGAAATGCATCACAAAAACAATATAATATTTTGATAAAAACAATAAAAACAACATAATATATGTTGTTTTATAAATGATTTGGGTGTATGATAAGGATGCTTACAGAAAAAGAGTGAAAAGAAAGCAATATTCGGGAAGCAGGAAAGGAGACTGTTATGAAGGTTTTGGAATCTAAATTTGTGAAGGATTTTATTAAGATGGCGGATGATGGATACCGGGAAGGCTGGCATGAACGAAACGGCGGCAATTTATCCTATCGGATCAAGCCGGGAGAGGTGGAGAGCATCAGGAACCGCCTGAATGATCATAGTGTATGGACGCCTATTGGAGTCCAGGTTCCTGACCTTGCCGGGGAGTTTTTCCTTGTGACGGGAACGGGCAAGTATTTCCGTAATATCATTGTGGATCCGGAAGCCTGCATTGCGATAATAGAGATAGACGAAAAAGGGGAAAATTATTGTATCCGCTGGGGACTGGTGGAAGGCGGCGGGCCGACCAGTGAGCTGCCTACCCATTTAATGAACCATGAAGTAAAGAAGAGAGTGAGCAGCGGAACACACAGAGTCATATATCATGCGCATACTACGAATGTGATTGCGCTCACCTTCGTTCTGCCCCTGAAGGATGAAATTTTCACAAGAGAGCTGTGGGAGATGGCTACGGAATGCCCTGTGGTTTTTCCGGATGGTGTCGGCGTTATTGGATGGATGGTTCCCGGAGGAAGGGAAATCGCACTGGAAACCGGAAAATTAATGGAGAAATATGATGCGGTCATCTGGGCTCATCATGGCATGTTCTGCTCCGGTGAAAATTTTGACTTGACCTTCGGGCTGATGCATACCATTGAAAAATCGGCGGAGATTCTGATTAAAGTTCTTTCCATGAAACCGGATAAGCTTCAGACAATTACACCGGATAATTTCCGTGATCTGGCGGTATCCTTCCATCTGCAGCTGCCGGAACGGTTCCTTTACGAAAAGCAGGATTAACAGTTACTTTTCCTTATGCCTGTACTTTCCAGCACGGGGCAAAACAGGAACTTCCGGCAATACGGGAGCTTTGACTTTGTCCCGGGCAAATTCCAGATAGAAGCTTTGTATTTTCAATTTGTTTTCTTCATACATATCCAGGATCTGATACAGTTCCTTGTAGTATCCGAACAGAATCTTTTTGGTGCGTATAGTCTCCTTGAGATCAATTTTGCTGTCAACTAGGCTTCCCTTTGTTTTTACATAATAATAAAAAGGCGTAGTCAGAACTTGGACATTGGAAGTATACTTCAGGTATTCCAGGTTAAATTTAAAATCCTCACACCAGTCCAAGTCATGTGAAAAGTACAATTGATTTTCTTTGATGATATCCATCCGGTAAAATTTATTCCAGATTACCCCATAATAGAAATTGGCGGGAGATTTCATCATATATTTGGCGAATTCAGCCCTGCTCATAGAGCTGGATGTGGGAATATGGCCCTTAATCCAGATTCGTCTGCCTATAACCCGGTAATAATCAGAAATAACGAGCTGTGTGTCCGGTTCCATTGCCTGCAGCAAAAGAGAAGTGGCGTCCTGGGTAAGCCAGTCATCCGCATCTACAAATTGAACGAAATCCCCTTTAGCCATCTGCAGTCCTAAATTCCGGCTTTCCGACACGCCGGAATTTTTTTTGTAAATAACATGCAGACGGGGATCTTTCCTTTCATAACGTTCAAGGATAACGCGGCTGTGATCTGTGCTGCCGTCATCGACAGCGATAATTTCCAGATTGGGATAGGTTTGCCTGATGATACTGCAAAGACAACGCTCCAGCGTCTGTTCCCTGTTATATATGGGAATAATAATAGAAACTAAAGGATTATTCAATCGAATTATCTGCCCTTCTTTTGTGATTTGTTCCTATATATTTTATCATGCGCAAAGAGGAGAAACAAGGGCAAAGTACCTGGCTGCAGCCCCATTTGTCCTGCGCTCCGGGCGCAGACCAGGCATTGCTATAGATGGGATAATGTGGTACAATGAATTAATTTGTTAGCAGTCCGGTTTCAAAGGCTGGGACAGGCTGACGAAAGGGATTGCCGGAATGGAAGACCGGCAGGGAGGAGTATTATTTTATATGAAAAAAGGTGTATTATACACAATTTTGGGTGTTCTGGCCGCAGTTGTTGCGTTTATCTATTATTATGTTACGCTGCCGGCCATTAATATTCATTCCAGTGGTTTCTGGTTTTTTATCATGGCAGCGATTGTCGTGGTGATAGTCCTGTATGTCATCCGCAAGGCGGGAAAAGACATGGCGGGCTCAGGAACCGTAGCCTTGAAGCTCAGCCTGAAGGAATATAAACCCTTGAAGTGGATGGGGATTCTGCTGCTGCTGATATTGGCTGCATATATTATCGGAAGCATATTGTCGTCACCCATCATAAATGCAAAGAAATACCAGCAGCTGCTGGCGCTGGAAAACAGGAATTTTACAGATGACATTAAGGAAGTGGATTATCGGACGATACCGCTTCTGGATAAGGACTCCGCAGCGCTGCTGGGCGATCGTAAGATGGGCAGCCTGGTAGATATCGTTTCCCAGTTTGAGGTGGCGGATGATTATACCCAGCTTAATTACAATGGGGTGCCGGTAAGAGTTACCCCGCTTGTATATGCGAGTCCTGTCAAGTGGCTGACCAATCAGAAAAATGGTATTCCGGCGTATATCCGCATTGATATGACAACACAGGATACGGAATGTGTGATGCTGGAGGAGGGAATCAAATATTCCAAATCCGAATATTTTAACCGCAATCTGTACCGTCATCTGCGTTTTCAGTTCCCCACCTATATTTTCGGGGATCAGCTTTTCTTTGAAATCGATGATGAAGGTGTTCCCTACTGGGTATGTCCTGTAAAGAAATTTAATATCGGGCTTTTCGGAGGCGTTACCATAGGGCGTGTTGTTCTCTGTAATGCTATTACCGGAGAATGTACGGATTATGACATACAGGATGTTCCCCAGTGGATAGACAAGGTGTATTCCGCAGAGATGCTGATGCAGCTGTATGATTATCATGGAATATACCAGCATGGATTTTTTAACAGCGTTTTAGGACAGAAGGACTGTCTGGTGACCACCAATGGATATAACTATATCGCTCTGGATGATGATGTCTGGGTATATACCGGTATTACCTCCGTTAACGGGGATCAGTCCAATGTAGGCTTTGTACTGATGAACCAGAGAACGATGGAAACCCGTTTTTATAAGGTGGAAGGCGCTACGGAGATGTCGGCCATGTCTTCGGCGGAAGGGCAGGTACAGAATCTGGGGTATAAATCTTCCTTCCCCCTGCTTTTAAATATTGCGGATGAGCCGACCTATTTTATGGCGCTGAAGGATGCGGCGGGCCTCGTTAAGAAATATGCCATGGTAAATGTGCAGAAATACCAGTGGGTGGCAATCGGGGATACCATTCAGCAATGTGAGAAGAGCTATAATGAGCTGCTGAGTACAAACGGAATTGTGAGCCAGAACACGGATGCCTATCAGGAAGCTTCCGGCAGGATTGAATCCATTTCACCCATAGTTCTGGAAGGAACCACTCATTATTATATCTGTATTGAAGGAAATGAAAATATTTTTGATGTGGATTTATCGGATGATAAGCTTATCGGAATCGTCCGTTTCAAAGCAGGTGACCGGATTACCATCAAATATCTCGATGAAGGCGGCCTGAATCCGGTACAGGAGCTGAATTAGAAGAAAGGCACTATTGACAAAAGCCGGGAAAAAGGATAAAATTATCCCTAGTTTCCGGGAAAATGGCATATTTTCTGCATTTCCCGGCAAAATAGCAATAAGACAAAGACATGGAAGAGGAATAGTAAGGATTCTGTCCTTTTAAGAGAGCCGCCGGGTGGTGTGAGGCGGTAAGGATAAATCCCCAACTCGCCTTGGAGTCCTCCGGGGGAACCACTTGAAAAAGGAAGTAGTCCGGAGCGGGAGTTCCCGTTACAGAAATTTAAGTGCGCGTCAGGCTGCGGAGAAAGGATTCGTTCTCCCGGGCACAATGACGCGAATTAGAGTGGTACCACGGAAAAGAAGCCCTTTCGTCTCTAAGCAGAAGAAAGGGCTTTTGTTATCCCTATAAGAGGAAAAATATATGAGCAGTAAAAAAGGAGGAAGCTATGGCAGCACCATACAATCACAGAGAGATTGAAGAGAAATGGCGGAAAGAATGGGAAACTAACCCTGTAAACGTCAATGACGGAAAGAAGCCCAAGTATTATTGTCTGGACATGTTCCCCTATCCTTCCGGAAACGGACTTCATGTAGGACACTGGAGAGGATATGTTATTTCTGATGTGTGGAGCCGTTACAAAATGCTCAACGGCGGCCATTACATTATTCATCCCATGGGATGGGATGCGTTCGGCCTTCCGGCAGAAAACTATGCCATTAAAATGGGAGTGCATCCTGCAATTTCCACGGCAGATAATGTGTCAAAAATTAAAAGCCAGATCAAACAGATCGCGGCTTTGTATGACTGGGATATGGAAGTGAACACTACGGATCCTTCCTTTTATAAATGGACCCAGTGGATCTTTGTAAAGATGTTCAAGGCAGGGCTTGCTTATGAGAAGGAAATGCCTATTAACTGGTGTCCTTCCTGTAAAACAGGCCTGGCTAATGAAGAGGTGGTAAACGGTAAGTGTGAGCGCTGTGGAGCTGACGTTACCAAGAAAAACCTGAAGCAGTGGATGCTGAAAATTACCGCTTATGCGGATCGTCTCCTGAATGATCTTGATAAGCTGGACTGGCCGGAAAAAGTAAAGAAGATGCAGACCGACTGGATTGGCAAGTCCTACGGTGCGGAAGTTGATTTCCCGGTTGACGGCAGGGATGAAAAGATCACTGTCTATACCACAAGGCCTGACACCCTTCATGGAGCGACCTTTATGGTATTGGCTCCGGAGCACAGCCTGGCTGCCAGCCTTGCCACGCCGGAAAATAAAAGCGCAGTAGAGAAATATATTTACGATGCTTCCATGAAATCCAACGTGGACAGGCTTCAGGATAAGGAAAAGACCGGCGTTTTCACAGGAACCTATGCCATCAATCCTTTAAACGGAGCCAAGGTGCCCATCTGGCTGTCTGATTATGTACTGGCAGATTACGGTACGGGAGCCATCATGTGCGTGCCCGCCCATGACGACAGGGACTTTGAGTTTGCGAAGAAATTTGATATTCCAATCATCCAGGTTATCGCCAAAGATGGGAAAGAAATTGAAAATATGACGGAGGCTTATACGGAAGCAAGCGGAACCATGATCAATTCCGGAGAATGGAACGGCATGGAGAGCGCCGTGCTGAAAAAGGAAGCTCCGATAATGATTGAAAAGATGGGAATCGGCCATAAAACGGTGAATTACAAACTCCGTGACTGGGTATTCTCCCGTCAGCGTTATTGGGGAGAGCCTATTCCGATTGTTCATTGTCCGGAGTGCGGCTGTGTGCCTGTACCGGAGGATCAGCTTCCTTTGCTGCTTCCTGAAGTGGAGTCCTATCAGCCTACCGGAACAGGTGAATCTCCGCTGGCGGATATTGACTGGTGGGTGAACACCACTTGTCCTGTCTGCGGCGCTCCTGCCAAGAGAGAGACTAATACCATGCCTCAGTGGGCCGGTTCTTCCTGGTATTTCCTTCGTTATGTGGACAACAAAAATGATAAGGAACTGGTGAGCAGAGAAAAGGCGGATAAGTATCTTCCTGTAGATATGTATATCGGCGGCGTGGAGCATGCGGTACTGCATCTGCTTTATTCCCGTTTTTATACCAAATTCCTGTATGATTCCGGCGTGGTTGATTTTGATGAACCTTTCATCAAGCTGTTCAACCAGGGTATGATTACCGGTAAGAATGGTATTAAAATGAGTAAATCCAAAGGAAATGTAGTTTCTCCGGATGATTTGGTAAGGGATTACGGCTGTGATTCCCTGCGTATGTATGAGCTTTTCGTAGGTCCTCCGGAACTGGACAGCGAATGGGATGACAGGGGTATTGACGGTGTGAACCGTTTCCTGAACCGTTTCTGGAATCTGGCTATGGATAATAAGGACAGCGGCGTACAGGCTGACAAGGAAATGCTCAAGGTACGTAACCGGATGATCCATGAAATCACGACCAGACTGGAAAACTTCAGTCTGAATACTGTAGTTTCCGGCTTTATGGAATACACTAACAAGATGATTGATATGGCGAGAAACGGCGGCATTGATAAAGAAACCCTGAAAACGGCGGTTGTTATGCTTTCTCCCTTCGCTCCCCATATCGGTGAAGAGCTGTGGCGGCAGCTGGGAGAAACAGATTCCGTATTCCATGCAGTATGGCCGGCAGCGGATAAGGAAGCTATGGCGGACGATGAAAAGGAAGTTGCCGTACAGGTTAACGGCAAGACAAAGCTGGTTGTGACCGTACCGATTGATATCAGCAAGGAGGATGCGATAGCGGCAGGCCGGAAGGCTCTGGAAGATGCCGGCAAGCTGAGCGGGACAGTGGTTAAGGAAATTTATGTTCCCGGTAAAATTATTAATATTGTTGCAAAACCTTAAACCCATGGTATAGAGGTTATGAAAAGCCTGTCGGAGGAACAACTCCGATGGGCTTTTTTTGCTGGTGTGCCCAGTTATTAATTTTTTGCTGCACTGCTATAGGAGGAAACCCGGTTTCACAGAAAAATCACATATTTTCCAACATTTTTACACAAAAATGGAATACATTTATAACAGTTTATCAGTAGAGTCGGCTTAAAAATGTTGCAAGGAGGATAGAAGATGATAGAGGTGAATCATCTGATAAAAAAATATGGCAGCCATTATGCTGTGAATGATCTTTCTTTTCAGGTGGAGAAGGGACAGATCTATGGATTCCTCGGACCGAACGGCGCAGGAAAGTCCACAACGATGAATATCATTACCGGCTATCTGGCGCCCACCGCCGGAGAAGTGAAGGTAGACGGACATGACATTATGAAGGAACCGGAGGAGGCCAAGCGCTGTATCGGCTATCTCCCGGAAATGCCTCCAGTTTATCCAGATATGACAGTACAGGAATACCTTCGTTTTGCAGCGGAGCTTAAAGGAATTCCTTCCAAAGAACGGGAAGACCGTATGGAAGAGGCCATGAAGATGACCCGCGTCCTGGATATGAGGGGCAGGCTGATCCGCAATCTTTCCAAAGGGTACAAGCAGAGAGTCGGGCTGGCCCAGGCCCTGTTAGGCTCTCCGGAGGTTCTGATACTGGATGAACCAACGGTCGGACTGGATCCCAAGCAGATTATAGAAATCCGGGATTTGATAAAGAGCCTGAAAAATAAGCATACCATAATCCTGAGCTCCCATATCCTTTCGGAGGTAAGCGCCGTCTGTGATAAGATCCTGATTATTTCCAAAGGAAAACTGGTGGCCTGTGACACGCCGGAGGGGCTGACAAGGCTGATGACAGGCGAAGCGGAGCTGGAAATTACCGTAAAGGGAACACAGGAGAAGCTGCTGGCGGTTCTGGAGAAAATCGGGGAAATAGAGGAGAGCAGGCTGGAGACAGTATCTGAAGACCAGACAAAAGCGAACATAAAAACCGGAGAGGATGTGGATATCAGGGAACCTCTTTTCTATCTTTTAGCGGAAGAAAAGCTGCCTTTGCTGGATATGCATATCAGCACCAAATCGCTGGAGGATATTTTCCTGGAGCTTACGGACTCTGAAAAAATGAATGCGGCGAATGAAGAAGAGGAAGAGGTACATACAAAGAAAAGAATCCATTTTTCCGGAAAAAAGGAGGAAAAGAAAATAGAGCAGGAGGAAACGGATAATGAAAGCAATTTATAAAAGAGAACTGAAAGCCTATTTTCATTCTATGACAGGGTGGCTTTTCCTTGCTGCGAATATATTTCTGTCAGGCCTGTATTTCTTTGCACTGAATCTTCGGTTTGGGTATTCCAGCCTGGCCAATACGATTTATAACATTTTATTTCTGCTGCTGATTACCATTCCTATTTTGACAATGCGTATGATGTCGGAGGAAAGGAGGCAGAAGACAGATCAGCTGATCCTGACCTCCCCGGTATCCGTCGGCAGGGTAGTATTGGGCAAATATCTGGCGGCGGCCACCATTTTTACCCTTTCCACACTGGTGATAGCGGCTTATCCTCTCATCCTGTCCCGATTCGGCGCCGTATCCATGGGAGAAAGCTATACGGCTCTGCTGGCTTATTATTTATATGGCCTGACCTGTATTGCCATCGGACTGTTTATTTCTTCCGTGACAGAAAGCCAGGTAATCGCTGCGGTGCTGAGCTTCGGAGCTCTTTTTCTGGGATATATGATGGGCAGTATAACCGGACTGATTTCTTCCACGGGAAATCTGTTTACCCGGATTTTGAATGTTTATGATATGACAAGCCGCCTGGAAGATATGATGCAGGGCTCCATGGAATTGAAATCTGTATTGTATTTCCTTACATATATTCTTGTATTTCTGTTTTTTACCGTACAGTCGGTTCAAAAGAGAAGATACCAGGTGTCTGTGAAGAGCCTGCAGATGGGAGCCTACAGTACGGGAATGATAGCAGTGGCCGTGGCTGCGGCGGTATTTCTGAATCTGGCGGCAGCCGAACTGCCGTCCCGCTTTACCACATTTGATATGACATCACAGAAGCTTTACTCGCTGACGGAGACATCGCAGGAGCTGGTTAAAAATCTGACGGAGGACATCACTGTCTATGTGCTTCAGTCGGAAGAAAAGCAGGATACCACGCTGAAGCAGACGCTGGACCGTTATACGGATCTTTCCGGGCATATTCACGCGGAGTATAAGGATCCTGTTGTAAATCCGAATTTTTATAAGGATTACAGCGACGGAAATATCGGAATGAATTCCCTGATAGTGGTGAGCGGCAAACGTTTCAAAGTCATCGATTATAATGATATTTACGAAACAGAGGTGGATTATACCACCTACAGCAGCAATGTGACAGGCTATGACGGAGAAGGTCAGATAACAAGCGCACTGGCATATGTAACCAGTGAGGATATGCCGGTGTTCTACACCCTTGAGGGCCAGGATGAACTTGGGCTTTCCACGGCTTTTCAGAATGGACTGGAAAAACAGAATGCGCAGCTGCAGTCCATCAATCTGCTTACACAGGAAAGCGTACCGGAGGATGCGCAGGGAGTTCTGATCATGGCGCCTGTCACGGATATTTCTGCGGATGACGCGGATAAACTCATTGCCTATCTGGATAAGGGCGGTAAAATTCTCATGACGACCGCCTATATGGAAGATTTCGCGGAGGAAATGCCCAATCTGCAGAAGGTACTTGATTATTTCGGCCTGACCATTGAAAAAGGGCTTGTAATTGAAGGAGACTCTTCCATGTATTACCAGCAGCCCGCTTATCTGCTGCCCGATGTGGCCTATGATACGCTGACGAAGGGCATATCAGGGGAAAAATATATATTTATGCCTTATGCACAGGGAATCCGCTCAGAGGAAAAGGAGGATGTGACCCTGACGCCTCTGCTTACGAGTTCGGAAGCTTCTTATTCCAAACTCAATATGAATCAGGCTCAGAACTATGAAAAGGAAGACGGAGATGCAGAAGGGCCTTTTGATGTGGGTATACATGCAGAAAAGAAGCTGGAAGAAGGAACGGCCGGACTGACATTGTTCACTTCGGAAAATCTGTTTACGGATAACGCCAATTCCATGGTTGCGGACGCCAACCTTACGCTGTTTACCAATACGGTGGCTTCCATGTCCGACAGTAAAGAGAGTGTTTCAGTGCCTGTGAAATCTTATGAGGCTTCCATGATTACGATCAATGACGGTACCGCCTTTACACTGGGCGCCCTGTTTATGCTGCTTCTTCCGTTAGGCCTGCTCATAGCCGGGATCCTTGTCTGGATGGAAAGGAGGAAACGCTGATGAAGAAAAAGAGAATACAGCTGATAATACTGCTCATATTGTGCCTTCTCTGTGCGGCAGCTTACCTGATATTCAAAAGTATGGACTTTTCGGAGAAAGATACTGCTGCGGAGGAGGTTACGGTGACGGATTTTGCATCTAAGGATGTCACTTCACTTTCCGTAAGCGGTGATCACAGGCTGAATTTTGCAAAAGAGGAAGATAAATGGGTAAATACGGATGACAGGGAAATGCCTTTGAATCAAACCCTGGTCAGTTCCCTTGTGAATAATATTGCCGGTATTACCACGGAATCCGTTGTGGAGCAGCCGGAGGACCTTTCTGAGTATGGCCTGGATAATCCGGTACGGACCATTAAGGCAACGCTGGAGAACGGTTCCAGCATAATTATATATGTGGGGAACCAGAATGATCTGACAGGAGATTATTATATACGCCTGGAGGGAGATGACCGGGTGTATGGAATCAGTTCCTATGTGGTGACAGCTTTTGATAAGGAACCTGAGGAATTCATAGAAGAAACTGAGGAAGAGACAACATCTGCGGAGGATACGGAAGAAACAGCAGCAGACACAGCGAACACGCAGGAAACAGAATAGAGGGCCTGTTTTTGTATTAAAAAGAATACTTATCCGGGAAAAGTATACAAGAAGAAAAAACTGAGTTATAATGTACTCGATTTAAACAGATCCGGATATAAAAAAAGTATCGGAAAGATCGAAATGAAAAACAGGAGGATAAGTAATGAATACCACAGAATTAAGACCCGGTATTTATGCGGTCGGTGTTGTTGACTGGAATGTACGCAGCTTTCATGGTTACACAACTAACAGAGGGGCTACCTATAATGCCTACCTGATTGTAGATGAGAAAATTGCATTGATCGATACCGTAAAAGCACCTTTTGCCGCGGAGCTTCTGGAGCGTGTCCGTGAAATTATAGATCCCGCCCGGATTGATTATCTGGTTTCCAATCATGTGGAAATGGATCATTCCGGCGCTATACCCGCAGTGATGGAGGCGGCTCCGGGCGCTGTTATTGTTACCAGCTCGCCCAGCGGGCTGAACGGCCTTAAAATGCATTATGGCGACAGCTATGAATATATGCCGGTCAAAGCGGGGGATTCCCTGAGCCTGGGCCGCCATACGTTACAGTTTGTACCGACTCCGATGCTTCACTGGCCGGATAATATGGTTACATACTGTCCGGAGGAGAAAATCCTTTTTTCAAACGATGCGTTCGGCCAGCATTACTCCAGCAGTAAACGTTATGATGATGAGGTGGATTTGGCGGAGGTTATGGCGGAAGCGGAGAAGTACTATGCCAATATACTGATGCCTTACGGTATGCAGATGAAGAAGACCATACCGGTAATTGAAGGCCTGGATATCAGCCTGATCGCGCCAAGCCATGGCGTTATGTGGAGGAGCCACATTGGAGATATCATAAAGGCCTATAAGCATTACTGCGATGAATCACCCGATAAAAAGGCGGTGGTGGTATTTGATTCCATGTGGCATTCCACGGAAAGGATGGCAAGGGCTGTTGTGGAAGGCTTTGCCATGAAGGGTGTCCCTGTCAAACTCTATGATTTGAAGGTGGATCATATATCCGATATCATGACGGATGTTTTGAAGGCGGAGTATATCGCTGTGGGATCGCCTACAATGAACAACCAGATGCTGCCTACCGTAGCCTCTTTCCTTTGTTATATGAAAGGCCTGGCCCCGAAGAATAAAAAAGCTTTTGCGTTTGGTTCCTATGGCTGGGGCGGACAGAGCGCGGGTCTGGTAAATGCGGAGCTGGAGGCATGCAAATTTAATATTCTTATGGATCCTGTAAAAATACAGTATGTCCCTTCCGAGGAAAGCCTGAAGGAACTTTCGGATAAAGTGGCCGCTGTGGAATAAACCGGATAAAATCAGAAGTATGTCATATGTAAGGGACACCGCCCGATGCGCTGAGTCAGCATTTGGGAGTGTCCCTTATATTTTGTCAGGTAGATTCCTGCCCCTGCCATATTATTTCTTACGCTGCTGCATGAGTTTCATTATCTGATTCATTTTCATCAGTTCCTCGGGAGTGCTGTATTTCTTTATAGCCTCAATGATGGCCGTCATTTCCTCCTGGGTAAAAGTAATGTTCGCCGCCCGGCTTTTCTGGGCAAGAGCCATAAGAAAGGGCATGAGCTCTTTCTGGGAAAGACTGCTGCTTTCAAAAACCATCTTTTGTAAAAAATCCAGCTTCTCCATGGAAATGCCCTTCAAAGAAGGCTCCTGCATCCATTTGGGTTTTTCAGAGGAATTATTTGCACCCGTATAATCTGCCATAATTATTGTTCTCCTTCCGGCGGGCTGTCCCGCGCAATCGTATTATCTGTGGAAGCCGCTTCTGTGTTAAAATCTGACTGGAACATTTGAAACATGGACTGCTGCTCGGGTGACAGCATACCCATCACCATATCCATTGGATTCATGCCGAAGGGATTGCCGCCTGTTTTTTCTTTATTGTCCTGTCCGGCTTCCGGAACAGGGCCGCTGCCGCTGTCCGCAGCTGCAGTACCATCTGCCTCATTTGTACTCATTCCCTGAAATAGATCCATATACTGTTTCATTTCCTCATACATCTGCATGGCATTCTGTATGGACTGGAACTGTTCGAGCATGGAACGTACCTGGGGAGGACAGTAATTTTTTATTTTGTCACAGATGTCACTTAAGGAAAAAGGGATTGCCTCATCCCGAAAACTTTCAGGATGTGAACGGGTAAGACGGAGAGTGTAGTCAAATTCCATGAATTTAATCATGACAGCCAGCCCTCTGCGGCTGTCGGGACTGCAGTAGGGCAGCAGGATTTTCATTATTTGTATTTGGTTGGTTGTATACAGAGCATCAAAGGTCTGTAGATAATCTTTATCATTCTTCTCCATATCCCGGTCCTTTTCCCTTTCATAGAAATACTATGTCGGCGCCGGAAACATAAGAACATAAAAATAGGCTCTGTAACAGAGCCTATTTTCATGTATGTGCCCAATATGGGCGCAGTTACATTAGCAGAAGCCGTTTCCGCCGCCACAGCAGCAAAGCAGAATCAGAATCCACATCATGTTTCCGCAGCCGGAGTTTCCGCCGCAGCCGTTGGAATCTCCGCATCCGCATCCGCTTCCGCCGCCAAAGCTATTTCCGCCGCCGCAGCAGCAAAGCAGGATCAGAATCCAAATCCAGCTTCCAGTGCCGGAATTTCCGCCGCATCCGCAGCTCCCGCCACAGTTAGTTGTACAACCACAGCCGGTGTTGCTGGGGCCACAACCGGTATTGCTGCCGCATCCGCAGCCGCTTGCTGTTAAATCACTCATGTTTATTTGCCTCCAAATTGGTTTTTATGGTTTATACTATGCCGTACAGCATGTCAGTGTTTCCAATGATAATAAAAATTTTTTTAATTATTGATTCTGGTATGGGAAAACAGCTTTCGTTTTATGGAATAACTGAGTCTTCCTTCCAGGGTTCTCCATTCACCCACCACCTGCCCCAAACATACTTTAATAGAAAAAGAAAGAAACATACAAAGCAATGGACCGGGTTAAAAAACTGATACATGCGGAAGAAGAAGAGGTATTTCCCTACACCGGCTCCGGCGTCACTGTTGCAATTCTGGATACCGGCATAGCCATGCATCCGGATTTTGCAGACAGAGTTATCGGCTTCCGTGATTTTGTGGGAACCAGCCGCATGCCCTATGATGACTGCGGTCATGGTACTCATGTGGCCGGATGTCTGTGCGGAAACGGAGCCTGTTCGGGCGGCCTGTACGCCGGAGTTGCACCCGGATGCAGGATCCTGTCGGGGAAAGTCCTGGATGATAAGGGAGATGGCACTATTTCCAATATGGCTGCCGGTATTGAATGGGTTCTTGACAGCCGGGAGCTTTATCAAATAAAGATATTAAATATTTCAGTGAGCATGGGAGAAACCGATCATGTAAGAATGATGCAGTATCTGGTGTCCTGCCTGGAGAAGGTATGGGATGCCGGTATTTTTGTGGTAGTGGCAGCAGGCAATAAAGGACCTGCCGCCGGCAGTATTTCTCCTTTGGGAGCCAGCAGGAAGGTGGTGACAGTAGGCTGTCATGACGGGAATTCCTTCCATGGCAGGCAGAATTCCTGTGAATCCTATTCCGGCAGAGGCCCCACCTGCGCGGAATTGAAAAAGCCGGATATTGTCGCACCGGGGACGGACATCATGTCCTGTTCCGCAGGCTTCCGCCAGACCGTAAGAGGCTGCAGAGATGCCTATATTGTAAAAAACGGTACATCCATGTCCACGCCGCTGGTGGCAGGAGCAGCCGCGCTGTGCCTTCAGAAATATCCGGAATACTCCAATGAACAGCTGAAACGGAGGATTCTGTGGTCTGCATCCGATTTGGGAGAATCCTGGAGCAAGCAGGGCTGGGGTATGCTGAATGTGGCACGGTCACTCAGGTGAAAACAGCATGATATAACAGAAATACAGAAAGGGACCGGATAAAACAAATAGCCGGTTCCTTTTTTGCTGCAGTGTTTTGTGATATAATCATTATACTTGCAATTTATTGTAAAAAAGGAGGTTTGCTATGTATTATTCAACAATCTGTTCATCGCCTGTCGGCATGCTTACACTGGCTTCTGACGGCAATAACCTCACCGGATTATGGATAGAAGGACAAAAATACCATGGAAATACCATGGCGGGAGAGATGGTGGAAAATAAGGAAATTCCTGTTTTTGAACGGACAAGGAAGTGGCTGGATAACTATTTTGCAGGCGGAAAACCAGCTGTTTCGGAAATCCCGCTTGCTCCTGCCGGAGGAGAATTCAGGCAGGAGGTATGGAAAATCCTCTGCCAAATTCCCTATGGCAGCGTGATTACCTATGGCGATATCGCAAAGCTGATTGCAGAAAAAAGGAACAGGCCGGGTATGTCGGGACAGGCTGTAGGAGGTGCGGTAGGGCATAATCCCATTTCCATCATCATTCCCTGTCATCGTGTTGTTGGTTCCAACGGAAGCCTGACCGGTTATGCGGCGGGAATAGATAAAAAAATACAGCTGCTCAAGCTGGAAGGAGTGGATATGTCCTCCCTTTTTGTCCCCAAAAAGGGAACTGCGATTTAAAAAATATATGTATAGCAGCTTTGTGAAGTGCATGGCTGATGAGATTTGAACTGGAGGAAAAATATGTCAATCGAGATAACAAAAGTCTACAAGGAACATTTCCCTGCATTGCGGTTTATTGGTACTTGCTATACAAACGAAGACAGAGATTCTGCGGGCGGCTTTGGTAAGCAATGGGACGAATGGATGAATAATGACAGGTTTTCCAAATTAAAAGCTGCCATTTTATCCGCACCATTTGATGAATCTCCCATCGGGTTGATGACTATGCACGGAGATATGACAGGTTTCACATATTGGATCGGCCTGTTTTTCCCTGCTGATGCTGCGGTACCCGAGGGGTATGCCTCCATAGACCTCCCTGAAAGCAATATTGGAGTGGGTTGGGTGTGCGGCAAAGAAGAAAACGGCGAGATTTATGGCGATGCCCATGGAGAAGTATGCAAGAAACTGGATGAGGATGGTTTTAACAGTTTTCGTAACGATATCACTGGTGAAAATACATACTGTTTTTTTGAGAGATATCATTCTTTGCGTTTTACACAGAAAGACGCAAACGGAAATGTTACCCTTGACTATGGAAACTATATTTTATAATAAATCTCTAAATCAGGAAATAGCGGATGCTGAACACGGGCATCCGTTTTTTCTTGAATATAAGGATTTTCGGAACAGCCATATTAAAAAATTATTGACAGGACATGTATAATTGTATACAATTATACATGGATTAAAGGATAAACTATAAGTAGGTATCCGAAAGAGAAGCGGAAGTCCATGACTGTTTCTTCTGAGGGCCTGAGAAATGGAGAGGTGCCATGAATTCGAATGAAACTTTTTCAAACCGTCCGGTAAGCATGAATGACAAAAATAATCTTCTGGAAATAGAAGAGCATATGTACATACTGGATGATGTCGAGAAACCCAATGTTTTCAGAAATATGTTTCCTTATTCGGAGATTCCGAAGATTCCTTTTAATGACAGGATTGTGCCTCACAATATGCCTAAGGATATCTGGATTACCGATACTACCTTCCGCGACGGCCAGCAGTCCCGCGCTCCCTATACCACGGAACAGATTGTGGATATTTATGATTATATGCACCGGCTTGGGGGCCCTAATGGAATGATACGGGCCTGTGAGTTTTTCCTTTACAGCAAAAAGGACAGGGATGCTGTCTATAAATGTATGGAAAGAGGCTACCAGTTCCCTGAAGTGACCAGTTGGATCCGTGCCAGCAAAGAGGATTTCAAGCTGGTTAAGGAAATTGGCATGAAAGAAACAGGTATTCTGGTAAGCTGTTCCGATTATCATATTTTCATGAAGCTGAAAATGACCAGACGGCAGGCCATGGAACATTATCTGAGTGTGATCCGGGAATGCCTTGAGGAAGGAATCAGCCCCAGATGCCATCTGGAGGATATCACCCGGGCGGATATTTACGGCTATGTGGTTCCCTTCTGTCTCGAACTGATGAAGCTCATGAAGGAATATAAGATTCCGATTAAGATCCGTGCCTGCGATACCATGGGATATGGGGTAAATTATCCGGGAGCCGTTATTCCCAGAAGCGTGCCGGGCATTATTTATGCGATTCATACCCATGCCGGTGTTCCCCACGCCCTGATTGAGTGGCACGGCCATAATGATTTTTATAAAGCGGTATCCAATTCCACCACGGCCTGGCTGTATGGATGCTCCGGTGTCAATGCGTCTCTGTTCGGCATAGGGGAACGTACCGGAAATACGCCTCTGGAAGCCATGGTATTTGAATATGCACAGCTTAAAGGGGACTTGAACGGAATGGATACTACGGTTATCACGGAGCTGGCGGAGTATTACGAAAAAGAAATCGGATACCATATTCCGGAGAGAACCCCCTTTGTAGGAAAGAATTTCAATGTGACAAGAGCGGGGATCCATGCGGATGGCCTCTTGAAAAATGAAGAGATTTATAATATATTTGATACGGAGAAGTTTTTAAACAGGCCTGTTATCTGTGCGGTATCCAATACATCCGGACTTGCGGGTATCGCCCACTGGATCAATACCTATTACCGTCTGAAGGAAGAAGATCAGGTAAGCAAAACCTCAGAACTGGTGCATGAGGTAAAGGACTGGGTGGACGAAGAATATGCCGGCGGACGTGTAACTGTACTGACGGATGAGGAATTGATTAAAGTAATTGATAACGCCTGCGAAAAACTTGGCATAAGCTTGGGCGGCAGCCAAAAAAACGCGGCAGGAAAGCTGGACAGGTAAAATATGGGTGACAAAGATGCAAAACAAAGGATGCCGCGCTCCGCGGGCCATCCTTCTGTTCAAAATGAAGTCACGGATAAGTATTCCCTTCGGGGCCGTGTCTTTCATAAGCTCAGGGAGGATATCCTGAGCGGGAAATACAAGGAAAACGAGGAACTGCGGGAAGCTGCGATCGGCGATGAATTAGGCGTAAGCCGTACACCGGTGCGGGAAGCCTTCCGTCAGCTGGAGTTGGAAGGGCTGCTTCAGATAGTTCCGAACAAGGGAGCCTATGTTACCGGTATTACGGTAAAGGATGTAGAGGATATTTATGCCATCCGCTCTCTGCTGGAGGGACTCTGCGCCAGATGGGCCACAGAGAACATCAGCAGGGAACAGATGGAGGAGATGGAAGAGAACATCTATTTATCCGAATTCCATGCCGGAAAAGGCCATGCCGAGCAGCTGGCGGAGCTGGATAACCGTTTTCATGACATTCTGTACGAAGCATCCAACAGCAAAATGCTGGAGCATGTGCTGAGGGAATTCCATGAATATGTACTGCGTGTCAGGAAAAAAACATTATCGGATGATGCCCGGGGCGTACAGTCCAATGCTGAACACCGTCAGATTATGGAGGCGATTAAGCTGCGTGATGCGGATCTGGCCGAACAGCTCGCGAATGCCCATATCCGCAAGGCTTACCAGAACATGGTTAAAAGCGGACTCTACGAGGCTTATGAAGAAAATGAGTCCGGGGATGAGACCCGGGCGGAACAGGAGATGTAAAGAATGAATAAAATTGCGATGAACACACCTTTGGTAGAGATGGACGGGGATGAAATGACCCGGATTCTGTGGAAAATGATCAAAGACGAGCTGCTGCTTCCCTTTGTGGATCTGAAGACAGAATATTATGATCTCGGGCTGGAACACAGGAATGAAACAAATGACCAGGTTACTGTCGATTCTGCAGAAGCTACCAAAAAATACGGCGTTGCCGTAAAGTGTGCCACCATCACTCCCAACGGCGCCCGTATGAGTGAATATAACCTGAAGGAAATGTGGAAGAGCCCTAACGGAACGATCCGCTCCATTCTTGATGGTACGGTATTCCGTGCTCCTATTGTGGTGAAAGGGATTGAGCCTTGTGTCAGGAACTGGGAAAAGCCTATCACAATTGCGCGTCATGCCTACGGTGATGTATATAAGAACGTGGAAATGAAAATAGAGGGAGCCGGTAAAGCAGAACTTGTATTTACTGATAAAGACGGGAATGTATTCAGAGAAACTATTCATGACTTCAAGGACGCAGGCATTATTCAGGGTGTACATAATACCAAAGCATCTATCACCAGTTTTGCACGGGCATGTTTCCAGTATGCAGTGAGTACAAAGCAGGATCTGTGGTTCGGTACCAAGGATACTATCTCCAAAAAATACGATCATACCTTCAAGGATATTTTCCAGGAAGTATATGAACAGGAATATAAAGAAAAATTTGATGAACTGGGGCTGGAATATTTCTATAGCCTTATTGACGATATAGTTGCCCGTATAATGAAGGCTAAAGGCGGGTTTATATGGGCATGCAAGAATTATGACGGAGATGTAATGAGCGATATGGTTTCATCTGCCTTTGGTTCTTTGGCCATGATGACCTCCGTACTGGTTTCACCGGAAGGAATTTATGAATATGAGGCAGCTCATGGAACCGTTCAGAGACATTATTACAAATATCTGAAAGGGGAGGAAACCTCTACTAATCCTGTTGCTACTATTTTTGCCTGGACGGGTGCTCTGAGAAAGCGCGGCGAACTGGATGCCATTCCGGAATTGGAGAAGTTTGCAGATAAACTGGAGAAGGCAACGCTTGCTACGATTGAAAATGGTGTAATGACTAAGGATTTGGCTCAGATTACAACTCTGAAGGATGTTACTGTACTGAACAGTCATGACTTTATCGGAGCCATCCGCAAACAGCTGGAAGCTATCCTGTAGTCTGCCTATAAAAGGCTGATATCACAAATGTCTAAATTCGGAATTACGGACGGAATCGCAGCAGATGAAGCATTTCGATAAAAACAACGGCTTGATTCCTTACGAAAAAGGTGTTACAGTATTACGTGCTGGTACTTTAGAACACTAAGTAAGGGGCAGAAGAAAAATGAAAAAACTGATACAACAGATATTAAAATTTGGAGTAGTAGGATTTTTGTGCTTTTTTATCGATTATGGCATCATGGTTGCGCTGACAGAACTATGCGGGATATCCTCTGTTATTTCCAGCGGAATTTCCTTCTCCGTTTCGGTGATTGTGAATTATATCCTGAGCATTACCGTTGTATTCGATGCAGACAAGGAAGCGAATAAGGCGAAGCAATTTGTCATATTCCTTATCCTCAGTATTATCGGCCTTGGCATCAACCAGGTAATTATGTGGGGAGGAACCTCCTGGTTGGATCAGTATATGGAACGCTCCTACATGCTGGTTAAAATTGCGGCGACAGCAGTTGTCATGGTTTATAATTTTATTACCAGAAAGATATTTATTGAGAAAAAGCCTGAAAATAACGGGTGAGTTCCAGATTGTACATGAATACAGAAATTAATGAAGCCTGCCGGAATTAATCCGACAGGCTTTCCCATTCTTCCATCTGAAGCAGAAGATTTTCTTCGATTTGTTCTTTCTCTCTGGCTAATTCCTGCAGTTTTGCAACATTAGTGCATACGTCGGGACGCGTCATTTCTTCATCAATTTCCATACTGCGTTTTTCCAGACGTTCGATCTCTGATTCACAGCGTTTCAGGGCATTTTCCTTTTTGCGCTGCGCGGCAAGCGCCTCTTTTTGGGACTGCCAGTCCTGTTTCAGGCTTGAAGCGGCAGAGGAGGAGGGATTGCCTTCCCTGCTTCCTCCGGCAGCCGGAGGAAACGCTCCGTCTGTTTCCGGAACAGAGAGAGTATTTTCCGCCTTCTTTTCCAGATAATAATCATAATTGCCAAGATATCCGGTAAAAGAACCGTTTTCCAGCTCCAGAATCCGGGATGCGGTGCGGTTGATAAAATAGCGGTCATGGGAAACATAGAGGACAGTGCCGCTGTAGCTGTTGATGGCATCCTCCAGGATTTCCTTGCTCATGATATCAAGATGGTTGGTAGGCTCGTCCAGGATAAGGAAATTGGCTTCTGAAAGCATCAGCTTTGCCAGGGAAACACGTCCCCGTTCCCCGCCGGAGAGCATTTTTATCTGTTTGAATACATCATCACCGGTAAAGAGGAAGGCAGCGAGTACATTTCGGATTTCCGTATTCGTGAGAGTCGGATATTCGTCCGATATTTCTTCAAATAAGGTCTTGTCCGGGTGAAGCACATGATGCTCCTGATCATAATAACCGATATGTACCTTGGAACCCAGCTTGATTTCACCGGCATCCTGTTCCACAAGGCCGTTAATGATCTTTAAAATAGTGGTTTTCCCGGTACCGTTATCACCGATGATTGCCACATGTTCACCGCGCTTTAAGGCAAAGGAAAGATTGTCGAACAGTTTTTCAGATCCGAAGGCTTTTGCCAGGCCTTCCACCTGCATGACATCATTGCCGCTCATAATACGCGGAGTGAGTTCCATTCGCATATCCGCCCTGGTTTCCGTGGGCTTTTCCAGTACGTCTATTTTCTGCAGCATTTTTTCCCGGCTTTCGGCCCGCCGGATGGATTTTTCCCGGTTAAAGGAACGTAATTTTTCTATAACCGCTTCCTGATGCTTTATTTCCTGCTGCTGATTCATATAGGCGTTCCATCTGGCGGCACGCAGCTGTTCTTTTTTAACCGCATAGTCGGAATAGTTACCGGAGAAGACAGATACCTCCGTGCCGTCTATTTCAATGATCTTAGAGGCTATTTTATCCAGAAAATACCGGTCATGGGAAACGATGAGCACAGCCCCCTTATAATTCAGCAGATAGTTTTCCAGCCAGGCGATGGAAGACATGTCCAGATGGTTGGTAGGCTCATCCAGTATTATCAGATCGGGTTTGCGAAGCAGAAGCTTTCCCAGGGCGACACGGGTTTTCTGTCCTCCGGAAAGAGTGGAGGCCTGTTTGGAAAATTCTTCCTCGGTAAATCCCAGTCCTTTTAATACTCCGGTGATTTCACTTTTATAGCTGTAGCCGTCCGCCTGCTCAAACTGATGGGTATAAAGCGCGTATTGTTCCATGAGGGCGGTGAGGGCATCGCCCTCCACATGCTTCATTTCCAGTTCACAGCTGCGGATTTTTTCTTCCAGTAGGATGACGTCCTTTTTTACTTCCAGCAGTTCATCATATATCGTATTCTCACCGTCCGTCTCCGCATTCTGGGCGAGATAACCATAGGAAGTGTCCTTCCCGAAAACAACCTGCCCGCTGTCAGCCTCCAACTCGCCGACAATAATGCGGAGAAGGGTGGTCTTTCCAGCGCCGTTAATTCCTACAATAGCAGCTTTCTCGTGATCTTCTATATGAAAGGAGCAGTTTTTGAAAACCTGCTTTTCATGAAATGCCTTATTTATATTCTGACAGGATAGTATCATCGAAACACCTCTTTAACTTATTATTCTCGTCTGAACATTTACAAGTTTACCGTTGAAATAACACACTGTCAAGTAAAGGGTGCAGATAAAAATACCGGGTGAGAGCCGCCGTGTCCCCAGCCCCTGCCGTCCGCCCGTGCGTGCCGTGGTCCTGCAAGGATTCCTGTACGGGGCGTCATAAGCGCGCCGGTCCTTAGGCTGCGTCTTTTGCAGCCTTAGTACCGCTGCGTGCTTATCCGAGCGAAAGCGTCCCCAGTAAGGAACCTTGCAGGACCACGGCACGCACGGGCGGACGGCGGGGCTGGGGACACGGCGGCTCTCACCCGGTTTTTTTATCTGCACCCTCAAGTGAACTAATTCATTGACATTTTTTTAACATACGTCTATAATAAAACAGGTAAACGATTTGATTTTATTATTGGAGGCGTAAAGTATTGGATAAAGAAATTTCTCAGGCAGTAATAGCACGTCTTCCCAGATATTTCAGGTACCTTGGTGAATTGAAGGACAGCGGTGTGGAGCGTATTTCCTCTCAGGAGCTGAGCAGGCTCATGCACGTGACCGCATCCCAGATACGTCAGGACTTTAATAATTTCGGCGGCTTCGGACAGCAGGGCTATGGCTATAATGTGGAGTATCTGTACTCGGAAATCGGCAAGATACTCGGACTGGATAAAAAACATCACTTGATAATTATCGGAGCGGGCAACCTGGGACAGGCTCTGGCAAATTATATGAATTTTGAACGCAGGGGATTTATTTTTACAGGAATCTTTGATATTAATGAAAAGCTTCATGGTAAAATGATCCGGGGGATGAAGGTTCGTCCGATGGAGGAAATGCAGGAATTTGTCAAGGACAATAATATCGATATTGCCGTTCTTACCATACCTAAGGAAAGTGCGGTGGCTACTGCGGAAAAGCTGGTAGGTATGGGAATCAAGGCTATATGGAATTTTGCCCATGTGGATTTGGACGTGCCGGACAGTGTTCAGGTGGAAAATGTACATCTGTCGGACAGCCTGATTAAGCTGTCTTACATGATTAACCAGTATGAAAAAGAACATGATATAGATGAGGAAGAATAAAGGCTGTAAAATGCGTCAGAGTATTTCACTCCTGACGCATTTTTGCGCGAAAGGAAATGCGGCGCCTGAAAACGGTGTTACTTGTAAAGGTTTTCAGGAACTGTCCAGCAGGAAAGGAAGCGAAAATGGAATATCTGGTGACAGCTGCGGAAATGAAAAGATGCGACGGGAATACAATAAAGCATTTTGGCATGTCTTCCATGGTATTGATGGAACGGGCGGCTCTGGCCTGCGTACAGGAACTGAAGGAGAGGGACAGACAGCTGCAGGAGGCACTACGTCCTTTCGGTCCGGTGCATCCGGGCAGAAGGACGCTGGTGGTTTCGGGAACAGGAAATAATGGGGGAGATGGACTGGCTGTCGGAAGGCTTCTGTATCAGGCCGGTTTTTCTGTGGATTACTGTCTGATTGGAAATGAGGAAGAAATGCATCTCACGGAGGAGACCTCAGCACAGCAGGCAATCCTGGAACGTTACGGGCAACGGGTCATGCGCAAACTTCCGGAAAAGGAATATGATATAATCATAGACGCTCTTTTCGGAATCGGGCTTACCAGACCGGTGGAAGGGAAATTTGCGGATGCGGTGGATTTTATTAACCGACAGGACGCTTATGTCCTTTCCGTAGATATCCCGTCCGGTATAAACAGTGACACAGGGGCGGTTATGGGCTGTGCGGTGCAGGCGGATATAACGGTGACTTTTGCATACAGGAAGCTGGGACTTGTTTTTTATCCGGGCGCACGGTATGCAGGGAAAGTGGTATGCGCAGATATCGGGATTACGGGGGAGAGCTTTCTGGGGGATTATCCCCGGGTATTTACCCTGCCGAAAGGAGAATCTGCCTTGCTGCCGCCGAGGCCGGAGGACGGAAATAAAGGTGCCTTCGGAAAGGTGGCTCTGCTTGCAGGCAGCCGGGGAATGGCCGGGGCCTGTCAGCTTTCTGCGTCGGCAGTATTACATACAGGGGCAGGGATGGTACGGGTGGTAACGGACGAAGGCAATCGGGTTATTTTGCAGACTGCATTGCCGGAGGCTATGATAACCGCCTATGAACAATGGTCGGAAGCCTTTGAAAAAGAGCTTCTGCATGTTTTTTCCTGGGCGGATATAACAGCCGTCGGCCCCGGACTTGGCCAAAGCAATATGGCGCTGAAGCTGCTGGAAATGGTGGTGGAACATTCAAGAGGGCCGATTGTGATGGATGCGGATGCCCTTAATATTCTGGCCGGACAGAAAGAGCTGCTGGAAAAGCTTATGGAAATGCAGCAGGATCCCGAAAGGCGGAGGGAGCTGATTCTGACCCCGCATCCCGGGGAATTCGGCCGGCTGGCGGGGAAAAAGATCCCTGAAATACAGAAAGACGCCATACCCCTGACCCGGGAATGGGCGGAAAAACTGCAGGCTGCCATGATCTGCAAGGGAGCCAGAACTCTTGTGGGAAGCCCGGACGGGAAGCTTTATCTGAACATGACCGGCAACAGCGGTATGGCGACGGCAGGCAGCGGTGATGTACTGACGGGAATACTGGCAGGATTGCTGGCTCAGGGAATGGATGCTTTTTCGGCGGCATGCACCGGTGTTTATCTGCATGGCTGTGCCGGGGACTGTGCGGCACATAAGAAAAGCGAGTATGGTGTGACGGCGGGTGCGCTGATAGACGAACTGGATCATCTCATGCCGAAGAGGAGTGAATGAGATACAGCAGAAGAATTTGCTGTTTCGCGGTTTATAGGGATGCAGAATAATATGCAGAGGGAGCTGAATTATGAAAAACTATGACAGGGTATGGGCAACTGTAGATTTGGATGCAGTGAAGTATAATATGGTACAAATGAAAAATAATATCAGGGAAGATTCCAAGATTATGGCTGTAGTGAAAACGGATGGCTATGGCCACGGCGCGGTTCCTATTGCCCATGAAATCGAGGATATGCCTTTCCTTCACGGTTTTGCCGTTGCTACCGTGGAAGAGGCCCTGATTCTTAAGGGAAGCGGAATACGCAAGCCGGTGCTGGTGCTTGGCTACACTTTTCCATATTGCTACGAGAAGATGGCCCGGGAAGAAATCCGGCCCACAGTATTCCGGGAGGATATGCTGGAAGAAATGGGAAAGGCAGGCCAGGCATGCGGCAGGCCTGTCAAAATACATATAAAAGTGGATACCGGCATGAGCCGCATCGGAATCCGTCCGGATGAAAGCGGCCTTGCTTTTGTAAAAAAATGTGCGGAAACTCCCGGAGTGGAAATTGAGGGGATATTCACCCATTTTGCTAAAGCGGATGAAAAAGATAAAACTTCGGCAAAAAAACAGCTGGAAAGTTTTCTTGCCTTTACAGGGCAGATTCATGATCAGCTGGGAATCCGCATTCCGGTACGGCACTGTTCCAACAGCGCGGGAATTGTGGAATTAAAGGAAGCAAATCTGGATGCTGTCAGGGCGGGAATCACACTGTACGGACTGTGGCCCTCCGATGAGGTGAAAAGGGATATTATTTTCCTTCAGCCGGTTCTGTCCCTGAAAAGCCGTATCGTATACATAAAAAAGCTGGAGGCCGGCATGGAAGTCAGCTATGGGGGAACGTTTGTCGCCAAAGAGACCATGCAGGTAGCCACCATACCGGTGGGGTATGGGGATGGTTATCCCAGAAGCCTTTCCAATAAAGGCTATGTGCTGATTCATGGCAAAAAGGCGCCGATCCTAGGCAGGGTATGTATGGATCAGTTTATGGTCGATGTATCCCTGATACCGGAAGCCGTGCAGGGTGATGAGGTAACGCTTATCGGCCGGGACGGGGATGAAAGCATAACCATGGAAGAACTGGGAGAGCTTTCCGGCCGTTTTAATTATGAGCTGGCCTGCTGTCTGAACAAGAGAGTACCCAGAATTTATACGAGGGACGGTAAAGTCGTATATAGTAAGGATTCCTTCCGGGATTTCCGCTGAAAATCACTTAACCTGAATACCTTCCGAAAAAAGGGCAATAATATTGCAAGGCAGTGAATTGCAGATGCTGCCATAAGGAAAGAAGAAGGAGTGTCAGGAAAATGAGACGCGGAGATATTTATTACGCAGATTTAAGGCCGGTGATTGGTTCGGAGCAGGGTGGGATCAGGCCGGTATTGATTATACAGAACGATGTGGGAAACAAACACAGCCCTACTGTGATTTGCGCGGCAATCACTTCAAAAATGAATAAAGCGAAGCTTCCGACCCATATAGAACTGCGTGCGGGACAGTATGATATTGTAAAGGATTCTGTCATCCTGCTGGAACAGCTGAGGACAATTGATAAGCAGAGGCTGAAGGACAGAGTCTGTCATTTGGATGAACCCACCATGGCCAGAGTAAACCAGGCATTGAAGGTCAGTCTGGAATTAAATACATAAGCTAAGCGTGGTTTCTTGACGTTTTTTTACCGAGATGATATATTAAGGAGAGTAAGGCGGTGTACGCACGTCAGTGTGTGCACCGCCTTGAAAAAGGAGTTGATAGAATGGACGATGGTGGGCCTACTGCCAGTATACCTTTATTTTTGGCGCTTTTGCTCATAGAAGCCTTATGCTATGGCTTTGGCGCTGCAATTCATGGACTGAATGAAAAAGAAGTAGAAAGAAAAGCGATTGAGGAGGGGGATAAGAAATCCCTTCTTTTAAGCAGGATTCTGGAAAATCCGAACCGGTATGTAAATACGGTCCAGCTTGTGGTTACGTTTCTGAATCTTTGTATGGGCGGCGTATATCTGCGGGTTTGGAGCGTGCATATACGCAGGATGCTTCAGCAGCTTGCGGGCAGGGAGGGCGGCCTTTCGCCTTTTGCCGGAGGGCTTATCACAGTGGCATCCCTCATCCTCACGATGATTCTTCTGCTTTACATATTGCTGGTATTGGGGATACTCATACCTAAAAAGATGGCTGCCCGGTCACCGGAAAAATGGGCCTACTGTATGGTCAGGCCGGTTTCCGCAGTCATATCGCTTTTTATTCCCCTCACAGGGCTTTTTGCCGTAACGGCCCATGGAATCCTGAAGTTGTTTGGCATGCATCCGGACGAGGACAGCATGGATGTAACGGAAGAAGAGATCATATCCATGGTAAATGAGGGGCATGAGCAGGGTGTGATCCAGGCCAGTGAAGCGGAGATGATAACCAATATTTTTGAGTTCGGGGATAAACGTGCGGAGGATATCATGACCAACCGTACGAATATCGTGGCGATTGACTGTGAGAGTACCTTCCGCGATGCGGTGGAATTCATGCTTAACGGCCGCAACAGCAGATATCCTGTATATGAAGAGAATATCGATCATATTATCGGCATTCTTCATATGAAGGATGCTCTGCGCAGACAGGCGCAAACCGATCCGGAAATGAAAATAAGGGACATTCCCGGGCTTTTGCGTGAAGCCAGGTTCATACCGGAAACCCGGAAGGTGGATGCGCTTTTCAAGACCATGCAGTCCACCAAATGCCAGATGGTTATCGTACTGGACGAATATGGACAGACCGCAGGCATGATAGCGATGGAAGATATACTGGAAGAAATTGTAGGCAATATTCTGGATGAATATGACGTGGATGAGTCCTATATCCGCGAAAAGTGCAAGGACGAATATATTATCGAAGGCAAAACGCCTCTGGATGATTTGGAGGAACTTTTGGACATTTCCTTTGATGAGAGCGAATTCGAGACATTGAACGGATTTATTATAGCCAAAATGGAACACATTCCGGAACCGGATGAAAAATTTGATATCCGTTTAGGTGGTTATGAATTCCGGGTACTTTCCGTAGAGAATAAGATGATTAAGACTGTTCTGGTCAAAAAACTTCCGGAAGAAGAATCTTTTGACGAAAACGGCAGGTCTGTATCCGGCAGTGAAGATGAGATGTATTCTTCCGGCCAGGAAACGGCCGGCTGAAAAGCAGCATGTGGTAAAGTTAATGGAACCAAGCAGATAAAAGGAGAAAGAAAAGATGTCAGGACATTCAAAATTTGCTAATATTAAACACAAAAAAGAGAGAAATGATGCGGCTAAGGGAAAGATTTTCACCATTCTCGGCAGGGAAATTGCAGTTGCCGTAAAGGAAGGCGGACCGGATCCGAGCAATAATTTCAAGCTTGCCCAGGTAATCGCAAAGGCGAAGGCCAACAATATGCCCAATGATACCATTGACCGCGGCATTAAAAAGGCCGCCGGGGATATGGGAAATGTGAATTACGAATATGTAACCTATGAAGGCTACGGCCCCAATGGTATCGCGATTATCGTTGACGCTCTTACGGATAATAAAAACCGTACCGCCGCCAATGTGAGAAGCGCGTTTACCAAAGGAAACGGAAGCATAGGAACTCCGGGCTGTGTATCCTTCATGTTTGACAAAAGAGGACAGATTATTATTGACAAAGAAGAATGCGATATGGAAGCTGATGACCTGATGATGACTGCGCTGGATGCCGGGGCAGAAGATTTTTCGGAAGAGGAGGACAGCTTTGAAATCCTGACGGCGTCCGATGATCTGGAGACTGTGCAGAAAGCGCTGGAGGAAGCGGGAATCGCAATGGCAAGTGCAGAGGTGACCATGATTCCCCAGAATTATGTGGAGCTTACTGATGAAACAGCAATTAAGAATCTGAACCGTACGCTGGATTTGCTGGATGATGACGATGACGTACAGGCAGTATATCATAACTGGGATGAATAATTCCCCAAGGGAGCGGCAAATGAAAAAACCTTATACCAAAGAAACAATATGCATCCAGTCCGGCTGGAAGCCGGGTAATGGAGAACCTCGTGTTCTGCCTATTTATCAGAGCACCACTTACAAATATGAAACCTCCGAGCAGATGGGGCGTCTGTTTGATCTGGAAGAAGAAGGCTATTTCTACACAAGGCTTCAGAATCCCACCAACGACTGTGTCGCCCAGAAGATCTGTGAACTGGAGGGCGGGGTGGCTGCCATGCTCACCTCATCCGGACAGGCGGCTAACTATTATGCCGTATTTAATATCTGTGAGGCGGGGGATCATATTGTCCTTTCTTCGACTGTGTATGGAGGAACCTTTAACCTCATCGCAGTGACCATGAAAAAAATGGGCATTTCCTGTACCATAGTGGATCCGGATTCAGATTACGATACTCTGTGCGAAGCGTTTCAGGATAATACCAAATGTGTTCTGGCGGAAACGATAGCCAATCCGGCCCTGGTGGTGCTGGATATCGAAAAATTTGCGAAGGCGGCCCATGCTCATCAGGTGCCCCTCATTGTGGACAATACCTTTGCCACCCCTATTAACTGCAATCCTTTTCAGTGGGGAGCAGACATTGTCACGCACTCCACTACGAAGTATATGGACGGCCATGCCATGTGTGTGGGAGGTGCTATCGTGGATTCCGGTAATTTTGACTGGAGCCTGTATCCCGATAAATACCCCGGATTATGTCAGCCGGATGATTCCTATCATGGCGTAGTATACACGGAAAGATTCGGTAAAAAAGCTTATATCACCAAGGCTACGGCACAGCTGATGAGGGATCTGGGTTCCATCCAATCTCCCCAGAATGCATTTTTGCTGAACGTGGGACTGGAAACCCTTCATTTAAGGATGCCCCGGCATTGTGAGAACGCTTTGAAAGTTGCGACCTATCTGGAAAATCATGATAAGGTTGCGTGGGTAAATTATCCCGGCTTAAAGAGCAGTAAATATTATGAACTGGCACAGAGAATCATGCCTAATGGTACCTGCGGGGTCATTTCCTTTGGTTTAAAGGGCGGAAGGAATGCCGCGGAGGTGATGATGGATAAGCTGGAGCTTGCCGCCATCGTGACTCATGTGGCGGATGCAAGGACCTGTGTGCTTCATCCGGCAAGCCATACCCACAGACAGATGAATGATGAACAGCTCAGGGAAGCGGGTGTGAACCCGGATCTCATTCGTTTTTCCGTGGGAATTGAAAATGCGGATGATATCATAGCGGATTTGGAACAGGCGCTGGCTGCTATCTGAAGGCCGGATATATGGGGGTATGATGAGGTATAGCAGATACAGAGTTAATTATATATTGTGGGCGGTATACGGCCTTGTTATCTGTATATATTTTACCGTACAGACTTCGCTTGTCTGCTCCATGCTGGGCCTTGGCTGGATGTTCTATTTCCTCGGCACGGCAGGCTGTGCGTTTCTGCTCATTCTTCTGGTATATCTGCCCATACGTACGCTGGCCGGGATGAAAAACCGGGAAAAACAATGTATGCCGCGCTCTCCGCGCCGTTCTTATGTTCAGGAAGGGGCACGGCATGCCCAGCTTTGGGAATGCCTGTTTCTTATCTTTGCGATAGCGGCAGCACTGGCTCTCAGGCTCTGGATGGCATCGGCAGGCGGAGCGGAGCTGTTTGGTGACAAATCTCTTTATGAAATCGCGGCTACTGCTGCCGGCGGACATAATGGTTTGGAAGGAATCAATTTCCGGGCTGTTTTTCTGTATCTGCTTACCGGATTGTTTTCCCGGCTGGGAGTATGGGAAAATACCTGTATTCTTCTTCAGATCGGACTCCAGATAGCTGCTATTGCAGTCTTATATCCCGCGATACGCATGATCGCAGGCAGAATTGTGGCAGTTGCCGCAGTTACGGCCGCCGCATTGCTTCCTGTTTATGTGGAATATTGTCTGGCGGCGACTCCTGAAAGCCTGCGGATGCTTTTTTTTGCCCTCGCCCTGCTGTTAATAGGGCTGCTGCTTCGTAAATTGAGAAAAAGCGGTAAAAAATCGGCTTCTTCCGGGCTTTTTGTTTTTCTGACAGGAATTGCGGCAGGATTTTTATCTTTTATGGATTATTTTTTCCTGAGCCTGTTTTTTCTGGGATTTCTGGGTATCCTGTATCTGGAACGCAGGTCATCACGCAGAGGAACGGCGGTGCGGGAAGCGGCAGTATTTTTGGCGGCGGGCGCATGCGGCTTTGGAGCGGCAATGGGTCTTCAGCTCTTTTTGTTCGGCGGAGAGGCCGGAACGCTTCTGCAGGACTGGTTTTCAAGAAACATGGTTTCCCAGTACATAGGATGGGGAAGCTTTGCGAATCAGGAAGAGCTGTTTTATTTCCTGCCGCTGCTGTTTTTTGCTTTCTTTTACGTGTTTGGTTTTTTTGAACAAAAGGGAAACCTGGGAATTATCTGGATCATACCTTTTGTCTTTCTTCTGGTGAGTGATCTGCTGTTTGGGACCTCGATGGAAAAACAGACAATAACCCTCCTTTTCTGGGGGGTATTTGCAGGAATGGGAGTTCATAGTATGTGCTGTTTTAATGAAGAAAAAAAGAAAAAACAAAAAGTAAATGCTGCAGACATGATACCGCAGGAGCATGTGCGGCAGGAGGAAGCTGCTGAAACAGTGCCGATGCCTGTGCCTCAGCCGGGAGAACCGATCCCAAATCCTCTTCCCGGCCCCAAAAAACATGTTCCCAGAGAAATGGATTATGCCTTCGAACCGGATGAGCAGGAGATGTGTTTTGATATAGAAAATCTGGATGAGAAGGATGATTTCGATCTGCTTTAAATACGGCAGCAACAGGATAAAATATCCGGCAGGAAGCAATTCCTGCCGCTTTTTTGCCTTCAGCCGGCGCATGGCGGCATCATTTTTCAGAATAAAATCTGTTCCCTTTGCAGACAATATCAAAAAACATGCGGACAGTATTTCTCCATAAATAAACAGCTGGATGGCCTGAAACAGGCAGAATCCATTGTTTCCGCAGGACAGGAGCAGATATTATGAGCAGCAAAAAAGCAGAAGAAGAAAAGCAGAGAGATGAGAGAATCGAGCAGACAGGCCAGCTTACCCTGGAAAAGCACGGTGAAGATGAAAAAGCCATTCATATGATAACCATTATCGGTGAGATTGAAGGCCATGACAATTTGGGAAGTTCCTCAAAAACGACCAAATATGAGCATATCCTTCCCCAGCTGGCAGCCATTGAGGACAGCAGCCAGATAGAGGGCCTGCTGGTACTTCTGAATACCATGGGCGGTGATGTGGAAGCGGGGCTTGCGATCGCTGAAATGATTGCATCCCTGAGCAAGCCCACCGTATCCCTGGTTCTGGGAGGCGGCCATTCCATCGGCGTGCCGATTGCAGTAAGCGCGGATTATTCTTTTATCGTTCCGTCAGGAACCATGGTGATACATCCGGTGCGTATGAACGGTACGGTTATCGGGGCTCCGCAGACCTTCGATTATTTTAAGCAGATACAGGACAGGATAACCGGCTTTGTATGTTCCCACTGTGATATCACAAGAGAGCGGATGGAAGAGCTGATGATGGAAACCGGAGTGCTCACCAAGGATCTGGGAACGATTCTGGTAGGGGAAGAAGCTGTGAAAACAGGCATAATCAATGAGGTGGGAGGTATTAAGGAAGCAATCGCCAAACTCCACGAACTGGCGGAGGGCTGAAATATTTAAGGATGACAAGGGAACTATTTCGTGGTATACTAATTTAGATTTAGTCTGTAGTTTTACAGATTTTGGAGGCGGTTTAAAATGGCATCAACTTCAGGAAGCAGGTCAGGCGCAGGTAAAAAGAATACTTCATCTTCTTCCAGAACGAGAAGCAGTTCCAATAATAAGAGCAAAACCAGTAAGACAAATTCAAAGAGCAGAAGTCAGCAGACAATACGAACAGAAGAAGAAAGCGCAATCACCAATGAGATTATTCTGATTGGTGTATTTGCGTTAAGTATTCTGCTCTTTTTATGTAATTTTGGTATTATCGGTCCCGTCGGCAACGCCGTCAGCCATGTGATGTTCGGTATTTTCGGCATGATGGCTTATGTGGTCCCCGTTCTTATTTTTCTCGGTATTGCTTTTGGAATTTCCAATAAGGGGAATATGTTCGCTGCATTTAAAATTGCGGCGGCTGTTCTTTTGATACTTTTAATCGGTGTGGTTCTGGAGCTTATTGGCGGACAGGTTCCCTCCATGGAAAAATATTCCGTGGAGCTTTTGTATACCGTAAGCGCGGATTCCAAGGCGGGCGGCGGTGTTCTGGCCGGGTCTCTCGCTTATCTGCTCAATCATTTCATGGGAATGGTGGGCGCGGTGCTCCTTGTTATTGTGCTGGCAATCATTTGCCTGGTAGTTATAACGGAAAAATCCTTTGTAAGCGGAGTCAAGGTCGGCGGGCGCAAGGTTTACGAATCAGCCCGGGAAGAAACGAGAGTCCGGAAGGAAAGGGCACAGAAAAGGAAAGAAGAGCTGGAAGCCAGAAGGGAAGAGGAATACCGGCTCAGAGAAGAAGAAAAAGCCAGGAAAGACGCGGAAAAAATCCTTCGGATGGACAAGAGGGTTTCCGGTGTCATGATAGATACCACACTGGCAGGACAGAGCGGCGGCCAGGCGGAAGAATTGCCGGCGCGTACGAGAAATGATATTCATGAGATTACAGTAGAGGATTTGGCTGCGGAAAAGAAGGAAGCTGTCAAAGTGGCTCCCAAGGCAGACAATATCATCGATTTTGACCGGATACAGATACATACGGCTTCACAGATGACTCTGGAGGAAAATGATAAATTCGGAGAAGGTATGCCGGCGGAAACAGCGCCGGATCCGGATCCTCTCGCGCAGACCTATCGGAATTCTGATGTGTTCAGCGATATGAAGGAGGTTTCACCCATACATATAACCGTCAAGCCTGCGGGTGAGGCGCGCAGTACGATTTTTGACGCGCCGTTGCCTGACAAAGAAGAACCTTCCGGCGGGGAATTGTATGATCAGGTTCCGGAGCAGGAAATCCTTCCCTGGGAAGAACCGGATTCCGGGGAACCTCTTCTGCAGGAAGCCATGGCGCCTGCCGCCGGTATGGAACGGCCCAAAGCAAGTCTGCCGGAAGGAAGAGATCGTTTTGCAGGGGGGAAAGCTCCGGGTGCGTATGATACCGGTAAGCCTGCAGGGCAGGCGGAAATGGATGAAATGCGCAAGGAAGGCGCCGCCGCAGTTACTCATACGGAGGCTCCTAAAAAGGAAAGGCCCTATCATTTCCCTCCCCTCAGCCTTCTTCAAAAACCGGGAAGCAAAAATACGGGAGACGGTGTAAAGGAATTAAAAAATACGGCGGCTAAGCTGCAGCAGACACTAGCTACCTTTGGCGTAAAGGTGATGATTACGGATATCAGCCAGGGTCCTTCGGTCACCCGGTATGAGCTGCAGCCGGAACAGGGTGTAAAGGTGAGCAAGATATTAGGACTCGCAGATGATATCAAGCTGAATCTTGCCGCTATGGATATTCGTATTGAAGCCCCTATTCCCGGGAAAGCAGCAATCGGCATTGAAGTTCCCAACAAGGAAAACACCATGGTAGCCCTCAGGGAGCTGATGGAGAGCAAGGAGTTCCGTGATTTCCCTTCCAAGCTGTCTTTTGCAGTGGGCAAGGATATCGGAGGAAAGGTAGTGGTATCGGATATTGCCAAAATGCCCCATATGCTGATAGCCGGTTCTACCGGTTCCGGTAAATCTGTATGTATCAATACCCTGATTATGAGTATTTTATATAAAGCCAGGCCCGATGAGGTAAAGCTGATCCTGGTTGACCCGAAGGTGGTGGAGCTGAGTGTTTATAACGGTATTCCCCATCTGCTGATTCCGGTGGTTACGGATCCCAAGCAGGCGTCGGCCGCTCTGCACTGGGGTGTGGCCGAAATGACGGATCGCTATCAGAAGTTTGCGGATCACAACGTCAGAGATTTGAAGGGCTACAATAAAAAGGTGGAAGAACAGAGGGCGAAAGGGGATCCGACGGCGCCTGACAAGCTTCCGCAGATCGTTATTATTGTGGACGAGCTGGCTGATTTGATGATGGTTTCCCCTGGAGAGGTGGAGGAATCCATCTGCCGTCTGGCACAGCTTGCAAGAGCTGCCGGAATCCATCTGATCATAGCAACGCAGCGTCCGTCGGTGGATGTTATTACAGGCCTGATTAAGGCCAATATGCCGAGCCGTGTGGCGTTTGCCGTATCCAGCGGCGTGGATTCCAGGACCATATTGGATATGAACGGTGCTGAAAAGCTTTTGGGAAAGGGTGATATGCTCTTTTATCCCCAGGGTTATTCCAAACCCGCAAGAATACAGGGAGCTTTTGTTTCGGACGGGGAAGTCTCCGATGTGGTTGATTTCCTGAAAAACCAGGTTATCGGGAATGTCTATGATGATCAGATCGTGGAGAAGGTGAAAACCATGGAATCCGCAGGCGGAGGCGTCGGCGGTGTTTCCGGAGGAGGCGGACCGGAAAGGGATGCCTACTTTGAAGAAGCCGGGAAGTTTATTATCGACAAGGACAAGGCTTCTATCGGGATGCTGCAGAGAGTTTTTAAAATCGGGTTTAACCGTGCGGCGCGCATCATGGACCAGCTGGCGGAAGCCGGTGTGGTAGGAGAAGAGGAAGGCACCAAGCCCAGAAAAGTATTGATGAGTCCGGAGCAGTTTGAACAATACATAGAGGAATCTCTTTAAGCTTAGGAGGAAACGAATGAAGACGGATATTGAAATTGCACAGGAAGCGGTTATGGAGCCCATAGTGCGGGTTGCGGAAAAGCTGGGGATAAAGGAGGATGATCTGGAACTCTACGGAAAGTATAAGGCCAAGATTTCCGATGAATTCATAGACAGTATACAGGACAGGCCGAATGGCAAGCTGGTTCTTGTAACTGCGATTAACCCCACTCCTGCAGGGGAAGGAAAAACGACTACCAGCGTAGGGCTGGGCGAGGCCTTCGGGAAATTGGGAAAAAAAGCCGTGATAGCTCTGCGTGAGCCGTCTTTAGGCCCTTGCTTTGGGATTAAGGGAGGAGCTGCGGGCGGCGGATACGCCCAGGTAGTTCCTATGGAGGATCTGAATCTTCATTTTACCGGGGATTTCCATGCAATCACTTCTGCCAATAATTTATGCGCGGCGCTTCTTGATAATCATATTCAACAGGGAAACGAATTAGGAATTGACACCAGACAGGTTGTCTGGAAAAGATGCCTGGATATGAATGACAGGGTTCTGCGTAATGTTGTGGTCGGCCTGGGCAGCAAAATGGACGGCACGGTGAGAGAGGATCATTTTGTCATTACGGTAGCTACAGAAATTATGGCCGTTCTGTGTCTGGCGGAAGATATGGATGATCTGAAGGAACGTCTTTCCCGTATGGTAGTTGCCTATACCTTTGACGGAAGACCGGTTACTGCTGGAGATATCCATGCCGTAGGTTCTATGGCAGCCCTGCTTAAGGATGCCCTGAAGCCCAACCTGATCCAGACGCTGGAGCATACCCCTGCCATAGTGCATGGAGGCCCTTTTGCCAATATTGCACATGGCTGTAATTCGGTCAGGGCTACGAAAGCGGCCCTTAAAATGGCTGATTATGTAATTACGGAGGCCGGATTCGGCGCCGATCTGGGAGCTGAAAAGTTTTTTGACATCAAATGCAGGATGTCCGGGCTGAAACCCGACGCAGTAGTCCTTGTGGCTACGGTCAGGGCATTGAAATATAACGGAGGGGCAGCCAAAGCGGATCTGGGAACGGAAAATCTTGAGGCGCTGGAAAAAGGAATTGTGAACCTGGAGAAGCATATTGAAAATCTGCAGAAATATGATGTGCCTGTGGTAGTCACCTTAAATTCTTTTGTATCTGATACGGAAGCGGAAATCGCGTATGTAAAGAGCTTCTGTGAGGAACGGGGCTGTGAGTTCGCTATTTCCCAGGTATGGGAAAAGGGAGGGGAAGGCGGAATCGCCCTTGCTGAAAAGGTTCTGGATACTCTGGAAAAGAAGGAAAGCCATTTCCATGTTTTGTACGCAGACGAGCTTAGTCTTGAGGAAAAGATTAATGCGGTATCCCGGGAAATTTACGGAGCGGATGGCGTGGTATATTCCCCTGCGGCGCAGAAGCAGCTGAAAAAGCTTACAGAGCTGGGATTCGGCGGCCTGCCCGTATGTATGGCAAAGACTCAGTATTCTCTTTCTGATAATCCCGATCTGCTCGGAAGGCCTGAGGGCTTTGAAATGAGCGTAAGGGAGGCTTATGTATCTGCAGGAGCAGGGTTTGTGGTGGTGCTGACCGGAGCGGTCATGACAATGCCGGGCCTGCCCAAGACGCCTGCTGCATTTAATATTGATGTGAATGAGGAAGGACGTATAACCGGTCTTTTCTGAGATAATAAACAGTATTTGTGGTATGGACCCCAAAAACAGTCACAGTCTGACAGGCAGGAGGCGATGCTTTATGGCAAAGATAATAGACGGCAAGGCCGTTTCCAAAGCGATCAAAGATGAAGTAAAGCAGAAGGTGGAGGAATTGCGGGCAAAGGGAATTACGGTTACCCTGGCGGTGATTCAGGTGGGAAATAACCAGGCATCCACCGTATATGTGAATAATAAAAAGAAAGCCTGTGAGTATACGGGAATCCGTTCCCTGGCATATGAACTGCCGGAGGAAACCACACAGGAGGAGCTTCTTGACCTGGTTGAGGAGCTCAATGCCAGAGAGGATGTAAATGGTATTCTGGTTCAGCTTCCGCTTCCTTCCCATATGGATGAAGACGCGGTTATACGCACGATTTCCCCGCAGAAGGATGTGGACGGATTCCATCCCCAAAGCGTGGGTGCGCTGTGCATCGGCCAGCCCGGATTTGTATCCTGTACGCCCGCAGGGATCATCGAGCTTCTGAAGCGTTCGGATATTGAAATTGCCGGGAAGGAATGTGTGGTTATCGGCCGCAGCAATATTGTGGGCAAGCCTATGGGCATCCTTCTTCTGCGGGAGAACGGCACCGTTACGATAGCGCATTCCCGGACACAGGATTTGAAAGCGGTGGCTAAAAGAGCCGATATCCTTGTTGTTGCTGTGGGAAAAGCGAAGATGATCACCAGTGAGTATGTAAAGCCCGGCGCGGCGGTAATTGATGTGGGCATGGATCGAGACGAAAATAATAAGCTTTGCGGGGATGTGGATTTTGAAGATGTATCTCAGGTGGCGGGAGCCATCACCCCGGTACCCGGCGGTGTGGGCCCTATGACAATTGCCATGCTGATGCATAATTGTCTGGAATCCGTAAAACTGCAGGGAAAGTAACAGGAAGGGTTTTATATGAAATGTCCCAGATGTGGAAATGAACTTAAGGACGGAATGCTGTTCTGCGAACATTGCGGGGAAGAAATCCGGATTGTTCAGGATTTTGAACCGGAAATGGAGATGAACATGGAAACCTTTTCCACGGAAACCTTCTCCGTGGAAGAGGATTTTCCCATGGATGAAATTCTGTCCGACAGGATGGAATCCGCGCGGCCCAAGGATGCCGGAGGTTCCATGAAGGCTCCCGGGACAGAACCCTTCCTGAAAGGAAAAATCCGGCGTATAAAAAAGCGTTTTCTGTCTTTGTCTATACAGCGGAGAATTGTTACGGTAATCATCCTTCTGCTGCTGGTCTTTGGGGCCGGAGGCTCTGCGGTGGCGGGGGTCAGGCATTTCAGCGCAGATTATCAGTATAATAAGGCGATGGAATACATAGATAAAAAAGATTACGTGAAGGCCTGTGCCTATGCACAAAGAGCGGTGGAACTGGAACCGGACAATGTGGATTATCTGCTTCGGCTGGCCGGCTGTACTTATGCGGCCGGAAATGAAGAGGATACCATATCTCTCTGCTATACAATAATTGAGATGGATAACAGTAACGAGGCGGCCTATAAACGGCTGATATCCATATATGAGAGCAGAAAAGAATATGATATAATTAATGAACTGCTTCTTTCCTGCGGAAATGAACAGATTGTAAATCAGTATCCGGCTTATATAGCCAAGCCCCCTGAGTTTTCTTATAAAGGCGGTGTTTATAATGAAACGCTGTCCGTGAAAATTATTGCCAATACGAAGGGAACCATTTATTATACAACGGATGGGAGTGTGCCGGATGAAAACAGCCTGGTATATTCCTCCCCTATTTTCCTGGAATCCGGGCAGTATGATATCCGGGCGGTATTCATCAACGCTTATGATGTAAAGAGCGAGGAAGCCAGTGAATATTATTATGTGGATGTGACCGTACCGGAGGCTCCTCTTGTTGCCCCGGAGGAAGGGGAATATACCCGTCCTGCCTTAATAACGGTGGAAGCCCAGGAGGATTATACAGTTTACTATACTACAGACGGAACGCTTCCTACGGCGGACAGCACGCAGTATACCGGGCCGTTTCCCATGCCCGTGGGTGTAAACACCTTCCGTTTTGTCTGCTACAGTGCTTCAGGGGTGGCGGGAGAAGAAACACAGGTGAAATATTCGCTGAACCTGCATGCGTCTCTGAGCATAGAAGCTGCAAGGAACAAGCTTCTTTTTGAATTAGTAAATGCGGGAATTATCCAGAATATGGGCGGAAGCGTAAAGACGGGAACCGGTCACAATGTTTACGGTTATAAATACGCGGTGACCATCGACGGAACGGATTATTATCTTTACCGGGAATATTACGAAGATGATGCGGGAAACCGTGCCGGTACCGGCACAGATTATGTGGTGAGCATCATGGATGGGTTGTGTTATAAAGCTGTACAGGCTGTTAAAGAAGCTTCGGCGTCAGGTATTAAGGCAGACGATTCACAGACTCTGCCTGATTCCGGAGGTGATGAGGGACAGGAAACGCGCAAGGAACCTTGGCCCACATTGACGCTGCAAGATATAAATTCCGGAACAAACCTTCCGGAGGAGTAACTATTATAAGGCATAAATAAACAAATGCAGATGGAGGGAAAAAATGTATCAGATTTTACAGGCAAGAGAACTGACCACGAACATTTTTCTGATGGTAGTGGAAGCGAAAAGGGTTGCAAAATCCTGTGAACCAGGACAGTTTGTAATCGTAAGAAAGGATGCGGATGCGGAAAGAATTCCGCTTACAATCTGCGATTATGACAGAGAAGCGGGAACGATTACTATCGTTTTCCAGATTGTTGGAGCAGGAACCCTTGAAATGTCCTCCCTGAAGGCTGGGGATGCTTTCCATGATGTGGTAGGTCCTTTGGGACGTCCTTCTGAACTTGTGGAAGAGGATTTGGAAACACTGTCCCGTAAAAAGATCCTCTTTGTAGCAGGCGGTGTGGGTACGGCTCCCGTATATCCCCAGGTAAAATGGCTGCATGAGCACGGAATCGCAGCGGATGTTATCGTAGGCGCCAAAACAAAGGATCTTCTTATACTGGAAGAGGAAATGAAGGCCGTAGCTGGTAATCTTTATGTGACCACGGACGACGGATCCTATGGAAGAAGCGGTATGGTTACCCAGACAATCCAGGATCTCGTGGAAAAGGAAGGCAAAACCTATGATGTATGTATTGCCATCGGTCCCATGATCATGATGAAATTTACCTGTAAAATGACTGAAACACTGAATATCCCCACAGTTGTCAGTCTGAACCCCATTATGGTGGACGGTACGGGTATGTGCGGCGCCTGTCGTGTAACAGTAGGCGGTGAAGTGAAATTTGCCTGTGTGGACGGCCCTGAATTTGACGGACATAAAGTCAATTTTGATGAAGCCATGAAACGCCAGCAGATTTATAAGACAGAAGAAGGCAGGGCTTTCCTGAAAGCCAAAGAAGGAGCAACCCATCACGGCGGATGCGGAAATTGTGCAGGCTGAATGAAATGCAATGCAATTACGAGTTGATTGACAAAATGGAGGATGATTATGGACGTTTTAAATAAAGTACCTGTAAGGGAACAGGATGCAAAGGTCAGGGCTGCCAACTTTGAAGAGGTGTGCCTGGGTTACAATAAAGAAGAGGCGATGGAGGAGGCTGTCAGATGTATTAACTGCAAGAATGCGCAGTGTATTAAGGGCTGTCCCGTATCTATCAATATTCCCGGTTTTATCGAAAAGGTAAAGGAAGGGGATATCGAGGCTGCTTATCAGGTGATCAGCGAATCCTCAGCCCTTCCCGCGGTGTGCGGCCGTGTATGCCCTCAGGAAAGCCAGTGTGAGGGAAAATGTATCAGGGGAATTAAGGGAGAGCCTATCTCCATCGGTAAGCTGGAACGCTTTGTAGCCGACTGGGCAACAGAAAATAACATTAAGCCTGAAGGCGCAAAAGAGAAAAAAGGAAAAAAAGTTGCCGTTATAGGATCCGGCCCTGCAGGCCTTACCTGTGCGGGTGATCTTGCAAAAATGGGTTATGAGGTTACTATTTTTGAAGCCCTTCATGAGCCCGGCGGTGTTTTGGTTTATGGTATTCCCGAGTTCCGTCTTCCCAAGGAGAATGTGGTTCAGAAGGAAATCGAGAACGTAAAATCTCTGGGAGTTACTATTGAGACAAACGTTATTGTTGGAAAATCGGTAACTATTGACGAACTTCTTACGGAAGAAGGATTTTCCGCAGTATTTATCGGTTCCGGAGCAGGACTTCCCAAATTCATGGGAATTCCCGGAGAAAATGCCAACGGTGTATTTTCCGCCAATGAATATCTGACAAGAAGCAACCTGATGAAGGCTTTCCGCGAAGATTCCGAAACGCCTATCATGCGCGGGAAAAAGGTTGCCGTAGTAGGCGGCGGAAACGTGGCGATGGATGCTGCCAGAACAGCGCTCCGCCTTGGCGCTGAGGTACATATCGTATACAGAAGAAGTGAAGAAGAGCTCCCTGCCCGTGTGGAAGAAGTCCATCATGCGAAGCAGGAAGGAATTATCTTTGATCTTCTCACGAATCCTGTGGAAATCCTTGAGGATGAAAACAACTGGGTATGCGGCATGAAATGTGTGAAGATGGAGCTGGGTGAGCCTGATGCTTCCGGCAGAAGACGTCCTGTGGAAATTCCGGATTCCGAATATGTAATTGACTGTGACACAGTTATCATGTCCCTGGGAACTTCTCCGAACCCGCTTATTTCCGCCACTACCAAAGGGCTGGAAACCAACAAGTGGAAATGTATCGTTGCAGATGAAGAGTTCGGCAAGACCTCCAAGGAAGGTGTTTACGCCGGCGGTGATGCCGTAACCGGAGCCGCCACAGTAATCCTGGCAATGGGGGCTGGCAAGGCTGGCGCTAAAGGAATCGATGAGTATTTATCCAAGTAATACCATTGCCTGCAATGGGGGCTGGAAAAGCTGGCGCTAAGGGAATCGATGAGTATTTATCCGAATAAGGGAGTTTACTATGGTAAACCATATTGTATTATGGAATTTTAATGAAACGCTGACCGAAGAGCAGAAAGCGGAAGCTGGCAGGAGAATCAAGGAAAGCCTGGAGGCCATTAAAGAAAAGGCACAGGGCGTTATCAGCCTGGAGGTTCGTGTCAATGAACTGACATCCAGTAATAAGGATATTGCCCTGCTTTCCTCTTTTGAGTCGGTTGAGGCTCTGAATGCCTATCAGATCCATCCGGATCATGTGAAGGCGGGAGCCTATATTAAAGAAGTGACCTGTAACAGGGCTTGTTTTGACTACGAAAGCCTGTAAAAAGGAAAAAAACAAGGAGGTAACGCTATGCCCTGGTGCCCAAAATGTAAGAACGAATATGTGGAAGGCGTGAAAACCTGTACGGACTGTGGCTGTGAATTAATAGATTCTTTGGATGAACTTGAGAAAGAGGGACTCATTTTCGGGAGTGAGGAGGAGATGGAGGAATTGCTCGCCTTCTTCTCCTGCAACGGACTGAAAAGCGGAGAAATCCGTTTCGATGAGACAGAGGATTTGTATGAATTGTTCATAGCCTCGGAAGAGAAGGTCAGGGCTTCCCGTTACCTTCAGGTTTTCCAGAAGGAAAAAAATCTGAAGGAGCGGAAGGAAAAGGCCGGTGAAGAAGGCGTTCAACTTTCTGAAGAAGAGACGGCGGCTGAAACGGAAGCTCTTTTGGATGTGGAAGAAGAAAAAGAAGCGGAAGCCGTTGTATCGGAACCGCTTTACGAAGCGGCTTCCCAGAAGGCGGAAAATTTCCGTTCGGGAGCGTATACCCTTCTTGTGGCGGGAATTGCCGGGATGATACTTCTTGTATGTGTTTATGCAGAAGTTTTGCCCATCCGATTCTACGGCAGTGCGCGATATCTTACCGGCGGTGTAATGGGAGCTCTTTTCCTGTTATTTATTGTTATGGGTATCCTTTCCCTGAAATCTTCAAGAAAATTTGAAGGAAAGGCAAAGGAAGAATCTGCATTGAAGGAAGAACTCCGCAGATGGTGTGACGAAAATCTTACCTCATCAAAGGTGGATTCCTCGATACCGGATCTTCCGGAAGAGGAAGAATTACGATATTTTAAGCGTACGGAGCAAATCCGCAGTATGATTTCCAAAAATTTTCTGAATTTGGAGTCCGGTTATCTTGAAAATTTTGTGGATGAAATTTACCCGGATATTTTCGGTGATGACAAAGAAGATGAATAAAAAACCGCGGGAATAACCTTTCGTTTGAGTCGTCAGGAGTCAGGCGATGCGCGGAATAAAAGGAGCGGACAGCAGCCTCTGAATATTATTCAGGGGCTGTTGAAGCGTATCAGGGATAAATATATGAAAATATCAGTAATATGTGTGGGAAAGGTCAAAGAAAACTTTTACAGGGAAGCGATTGCAGAGTATGCAAAAAGGCTTTCCAGATACTGTAAACTGGAAATACTGGAAGTGGAAGATGAAAAGACGCCCGACCGGCCGAGTGATGTTATGAAGGAGCAGATCCTGAAGAAAGAGGGAGAGCGTATGAACCGCTATATCAGGGATGATGCGTACAAGATTGCTCTGGCCATTGAAGGGAAAAAGATGGATTCTGAAAGGTTCGCATCAAAAATCGGAGGATTGGGAGTAAAAGGCGTCAGCCATATACAGTTTCTGATCGGCGGTTCTCTGGGACTTCATCCGTCTGTCCTGCAGAAATCGGATGAAAAGCTGAGTTTTTCCGATATGACCTTTCCTCATCAGCTGATGCGGGTGATCCTGCTGGAACAGGTTTACAGAGGTTTTCGGATTAATGCCGGGGAACCGTATCATAAATAAAGCCGAGAGCATGTCCGTTTTATAAAAGGCTCCGGGAAACAAAGCCTCCACTTTACCACCAGCCTTTTCGGATGGTTTATACTATATCGGTATTCCATTCAAGTGTGGTAAAGAGGAGGTAATTTCATGGAAAATATGTTTCTTGAGGAAGCTGAATATCTGGATATGGTAAAAGAGCAGCTGGAGGCTGCTCTGGATAAATACGACAAATCGGCAGCCGGGTATGAAGAGGATTATAACAAAGCGAGGCGATATCTGACAGGCTGCTGGAATGAGATGGATCCCATGGAACGCTTTTCCAATGAGAGATCTATAAGCTGTATAGAAGCTACCGGCAATCATACACTTGCCTCGTATAACAGGGTAAAAAAACTCAGAGAGTCTCCGTATTTTGCACATATAGATTTTCAATTTGACGGCGATACAAACGCCGAAGAGATCTACATTGGCCTCTTTGGGTTTACAGATGACCATGGACGTACGCTTATTTATGACTGGAGAGCCCCTATTTCCGGCATGTATTATGAATATCAGACAGGGCCTGCGACTTATGAAGCTCCGGCAGGCAGAATTCAGGGGGAAATCGTACGTAAGCGGCAGCTTAAGATAGAAAAAGGTAATCTGGTTTATGTCCTGGAAAACACCATGAATATTGATGATGATATTCTTCGTAAGGAATTAAGCTCCACCTCAGATGAAAAAATGAAGAATATTATCGCCACTATTCAGAAGGAACAAAACCGGATTATACGTAATGTGAATGACGAAATCTTAATTATACAAGGCGTGGCCGGATCAGGAAAAACTTCTATAGCGCTGCACCGGATAGCTTTTCTGCTCTATCGTCAAAAGGAGCGTCTGAGAGCTCAGAATGTCGCGATTATTTCTCCGAACAAGGTTTTTGCAGACTACATTTCAAACGTTCTTCCGGAACTGGGAGAAGAGCCGATTTCAGAGCTCAGTTTCGAAGAGATTGCAAAAATGATTCTTGGAAATAAGATATTCTTTGAAAAGTATGCTGTTCACGCGGAGGATCGCTCCCAGGAGTGGATGAAGAAGCTGGAATACAAATCATCTGCAGATTTTGTACGGCAGACAGATGACTATCTTATAGATGCGGAAAAGCGATATTTTATCCCCTGTGACTGTACAATCGGATGCACGGCTGTTCCCGCTGATTTTATACAAAAACTCTATAATTCTTATCGCAGTTATCCAATCATGCGGCGGTTTCCTAAAATGGCAGATGATATTCTGGAAATGCTGAAAAGGAGGAATACCTTTTCGGAAACAAAATTGCCTCCCAAAGGAGAGATTGTCAGGAAACTGCGTTCTATGTTTAAAATGGACGGAACGCTGGAGCTTTACCGTGATTTTTACTCCCGTCAGGGAACAACGGAGCTGTTTGAACTTGCCGCCGGGAACACTCTGGAATGGCCGGATGTCTACCCATATCTTTATATGTACCTGGCTGTGGAGGGGAATGGTGAAGAAAGTGCCATTCAGCATCTTGTTATTGATGAAATGCAGGACTATACACCGATTCAGTACGCCGTCATAAACAAACTGTTCCGCTGCAGGAAAACCATTCTCGGAGATGTCGGACAGTCCATTACCCCCTATAACAGCTGTTCTCCCGAAATTTTCCGGCAGATATTCGGAAAAGCAACGTTTGTCAGTCTTACTAAAAGCTATCGCTCTACCTGTGAAATCATTGAATTTGCAAGATCTATCAAGAGTGATCAGCGAATTCAGCCGGTTGAACGCCACGGAGAGACACCGGAAGCAGTCTGCTGTGCGGATCCTGAACAGGAATTAACAATCATCCGCCGAAAGGCTGAAGCGTTTTTAAAAAGCTCCTATGCGACGATGGGAATACTTTGCAAAGATTTCCGGCAGGCAAATCTCCTTTATGAATACCTGTCAAAACAGTATCCGGTTCATCTTTTGAATTATGAGAGTACTCATTTTGAAAATGGGATTCACATTACTTCGATCCCTCTTTCTAAGGGGCTGGAATTTGATGAAGTGCTCATTCCTTTTGTGAATGCGGGCTCTTATCAAACCGAATTTGACAGAAATCTGCTGTATATTGCCTGTACCAGAGCCATGCATAAATTGAGTTTGACGTACTGCGGTACTGTCACGGAATTACTGCAAATATAAGCGTGTTTTTCAACGTTCTGATTTCTGATAAGGAATGTAAAAGGGCAGAGCGGCTTTATAGAGTGAGAATATGTCAGAAAATAGCGGAAAAGAAAAAATATCCCACAGAAACTGCCATGGAGAGATACCTTCCGCAGTTTCTGTGGGATTTCAGTATATCAGCAGACTGTGCGGTTACGCCCGGCCTGGACGCCGGAAATCAGCAATATGAATATCTGTTATTTCATCGTGATAAATGCCTGCATTACATTATGAAAATACATCTGCAGAATAGGTATAATCATTTTATGTAGCCAACCGTTTCTGAATTATGATTAGTTATGACTTACTCAATAGATTATAGCACAAAGGAGATGTAAGTCAAGAAGTGGATCAATACCACTATAGTGATGAAAATATAATAACTTATTTCAGGATCATATATTATTAAAAAATACTTTGATTATTAAACATAAATTAACTATAATAAATAGCGGGCGATTAACAGCAGAATTCTAAGGGGAGATATGGTATGGGATTAATTGAAATGGCAAGTGGAAATTCCGTCTGGCGGGGAATGGATTACTACAAAAACAAAAAAGTTATTGCTTGGGAGAAGTCAGGGACTGATACTTATGATGGTAAAGTTTCCGGAAGTGGGAATAACAAATATTTTGTACATATTGATAAGGCACATCCAAGAAAATCCACTTGTAATTGTCCCTTTGCGGAAGGCAGACGTGTAGTTTGCAAGCATATGATTGCTCTGTATTTTACGGCAGAACCCCAGGCTGCAAAAGATTTTCTCAAAAAGGTGGAACAATGGGAGGCCGAGGAGGCTGAGCGGGAGAAGCAGCATTATGATGATCTTAAGAAGTATGTAAAAGGACTGTCTAAAACGGAATTGCAGGAACAATTGTTAAATGCACTGGTTGAACTGGAAGAACGACGAAATTGTTATTGGTAAGAATTTTTAAAGAAAATAAAAGGAGCACAAAAGATGGAACGGAATTTGATAATGCTTGGTACAGGAAATGCTATGGTAACGAAATGCTATAATACCTGCTTTGCCATTCAGAACGGAGAGGAATATCTTCTTGTGGATGCCGGAGGCGGAAACGGGATTCTGGGCCGTATGGAAGAAGCAGAGATCCCTGTGGATAAAATCCATTACATGTTTGTTACCCATGCCCATACCGATCATGTGCTGGGAGTTGTGTGGGTGATACGGAAGGTAGCCACTATGATGCGCAGCGGCGCTTACGAAGGCAATTTTAAAATATACTGCCATGAGGATCTTGCCGATACCATTATGCAGCTGTGTACGCTTACTCTGGTAAAAAAATTCACTGTCTTTCTGGGAGACAGGATACTGATTAAAAAGGTAAAGGACGGAGGAGAAAAGAAGGCGGCGGGAATGAAGCTCACCTTTTTTGATATCCATTCCACAAAAACAAAGCAGTTTGGTTTTCAGGCCCGCTTCGAAGACGGTATGGTGCTTTCCTGTCTGGGGGATGAACCCTACAGGGAGGTAACCAGACCTTATGTGGAAGGCTGTGACTGGCTTTTGAGCGAGGCCTTCTGTCTGGACAGGGATAAAGAGATATTCCATCCTTATGAAAAGCATCACAGTACGGCTCTGGATGCCGGAAGGCTGGCGGAGGAACTGCATGTATCCAATCTTGTGCTGTACCATACGGAGGATACCTGTCTGGAGAAAAGAAAGGAAACCTACAGCCGGGAAGCAGCCCTTTCATTCCATGGCACGGTTTACGTACCGATGGATCTGGAAAGAATCCGGTTATGAAGAGGTAAAAACGCTCATATAATGCAGTATGAGTAGAAAAATCAGTGCTTCCAAAAAGAAAAAAATAATGGAAAAGAGCCCGAAAGAGCAGCTTGTCGATACCCTGAAACTTCCGAAAGATATGCTTTTGGGCGCTTCCATCCTGACCATGACCGGGAATCATGAGCTATGGGTGGAAAATTACAAGGGGATTATTGAATATACCAGAGAATCTATAATCCTGCAGGCCAAGACCGGACAGATCTCCATCTGCGGATGCGGGCTTGTCATTGATTATTATACCAACGAGGATATGAAGATAATCGGAACGATCCAGTGTATCCGGTATCTTTAAATTGAGGAGGAAATAATCATGAGAGAATTTTTCCGGTATCTGCAAGGATATCTGAAGATAAAAGTATGGGGATATTCTCCTGAACGGTTTATGAACCTGTGCAGCAATCACCATATCCTGTTGTGGGATATTGCAAGGCAGGAGGATTGCTATACCATGTATATCAGCCTGTCCGGTTTCTACAAGCTGCGGCCGATAGTGAGAAAGACCGGAACAAGGGCAGCCGTTCTGGAACGATACGGACTGCCTTTTTTTATACGGAAAATGAGAAAAAGGAAGATCTTTGCGCTTGGACTTCCCTGCTGCCTGGCCTTTCTCATAGCCATGTCCCAGTTTGTATGGGCCATAGATTTCGAAGGGAATGTTTCCATTACAGACGATGTACTCATGGATTTCCTGGCGGAAAAGGGAATTGATTATGGGGTGGCAAAAAATAAAATCGATATTGAAGCCTTGGAGGCCAGCCTGCGAGAAAATTTCGATATTGTCACCTGGACCTCCGCCAGAATAGAAGGCACCCGGTTTATTGTAAAAATAAAAGAAAATGATTTGGCGCCGGATGAAGCTCCGGATGAGAAAGAGAACTGGCCGGGAAGCAACCTTATCGCCACGCAGGATGGTATTGTGGTTTCCATATTGACGCGACAGGGAGTTCCCCTTGTTACGGAGGGTACCCCGGTTCAGAAAGGGGATGTTCTCGTATCCGGGGCAGTGCCTGTCATGGCGGATGACGGAACGGTCAGGGAGTATCAGTTCTGCCATGCGGACGCGGATGTATCTCTGGTATATGAGATTCCCGTGCATGAGGAACAGCCGCTCATGTACGAATACAAGAATTACACCAACCGGGAAAAAAAGGATGTTTTCTTTTCCCTTGGCCATAAAAGATATGTTTTAAAGCTGGGAGACTGCGGATTTTTAAAATATGACACTGTTCTGGACACCCGGCAGCTCTGCATTTTGAACCAGATTTATCTGCCGTTCTATTACGGCTTTGAGGTACACAGGGAATATCTTCCTGTAGAGGCCGTATACCAGGAAAACAAGGCAGAAGCGCTCCTGAATGAGAAGCTTTCAAAAAATATAGTAAGTTTAGAAGAAAAAGGGGTACAAATAATAGAAAAAGATGTTAAAATAGAAACAGCAGGCAATACGCTGGTTATGGATGGATATATGACGGTGCAGGGAAATGACGGAAAAGCACAGCGTATTGAAGCCGAACAGCCTGTTGCTGAGAATGAGACAGAATCCGGGAGCAGTCAGTAAATTTTATGGAGCAATTTGAAACGATCGTGGAAATGGATGCCGCACATATCCTGAATGTGTTCGGCGAGTATGATAAATACGTGAAGAAGCTGGAAAAATATCTGGATGTTACCATCGTTGACAGGGACGGCGGCGTGCGGATAAGCGGTTCACGAAAGCATGTGGAGCAGGCGGAGGCTATCTTAAGGCAGCTTCTGGAATTATCGAAAAGGGGAAACCAGATTCAGGAACAGAATGTGGATTATGCAATCGAGATGAGCATGGAAAGCAATAATGATGCACTTTTGGAAATAGACGGGGATCTGATCTGCCATACGGTGAGCGGCAAGCCCATTAAGCCGAAGACACTGGGGCAGAAACAATATGTGGATGCCATCCGGAACAATATGATTGTATTCGGCATGGGGCCTGCGGGAACCGGAAAAACATATCTGGCAATGGCAATGGCCATTACCGCGTTTAAAAATAATGAGGTGGAGAGGATCATACTTACCCGGCCGGCTATTGAAGCGGGAGAGAAGCTGGGATTCCTGCCCGGTGACTTACAGAGTAAGGTAGATCCTTATCTGAGGCCTCTGTATGATGCGCTCTACCAGATTATGGGAGCGGAGAGCTTTGTGAAAAATATGGAAAAGGGGCTGATTGAGGTCGCCCCTCTTGCTTATATGCGCGGACGTACCCTGGATAACGCATATATTATTCTTGATGAAGCGCAGAACACCACACCGGCGCAGATGAAGATGTTCCTGACAAGGATCGGCTTTGGCTCCAAGGTGATTGTAACAGGGGATGCATCCCAGAAGGATCTGATGCCCGGCGTGAATTCGGGGCTGGATGTGGCCGCTAAGGTGCTGCACAAGATCGATGACATAGCTTTCTGTACCCTGACAAGCAGGGATGTTGTCAGACATCCGCTGGTACAGAAGATTGTCAAGGCTTATGAGGCCTACGAAAATAAAGAACTGTCCAGAGAACGGACAAGGCCCCAGCAGCGGGACACAAAAGATAATTCCTATGCCAGAAAAGGAAAAGGACGATTTAACAGATGACCATTTTTGTTGAAAATGAAACAGACTATATCTTTCCCTTTGATCCCATTGAAACCGCTTCCCTAGTGGCGGGAGAGGTTCTTGAAGAGGAAAACTGCCCCTATGAGACAGAAATAAATATCCTTATTACGGACAATGAAGGAATCCGGATGTATAACCGGGAATACCGGAATATCGACAGGGAGACGGATGTCTTGTCTTTTCCCAATGTCCCGTTTGAGCTTCCCTCCGATTTTTCGGTGGCGGAGGAAATGGAGGCCGACTGCTTCCAGCCGGACAGCGGGGAGCTGATTCTTGGGGATATTATTCTTTCCTGTGACAGGATTCTGGAACAGGCGGAAAGCTTTGGCCACAGTATCCGCAGAGAATATGCTTTTTTAATAGCCCACAGCATGCTTCATCTGTGCGGCTATGACCATATGGAACCCGATGAGGCATCTGTTATGGAAGAAAAACAGAACCATGTTCTGGACAGGCTGGGAATTACCAGAGATATCAGTGATTGACATAATGACTTAAAGAATGGATTACAATACGAATGAGAGTGGCTATGGATAACCATAAGAAAAAAAGAAAAAGGAGAAAACAGGAAGGTATCGGGGGAAACGGCGCTTTTTTTGCGTGCTGCGGAGCCCTGGCAGGCCTGCTCTCCATGATAAAGAGGATTCCTCTTACCAATATCATCGGAGATAATGGAAATGCTTATTTCAGCATGGCTTTCGATACCTATACATTTTTCTTTTTATTCTGCGGCTATGCCGCACCTGCAGTAGTAGCAAAAATGACTTCGGCCAGATGCTCAAAAGGACAGTTCCGGAATACCCGCCGGGTATGGAATGTATCAATGGCCCTTACTCTGGGAGGCGGACTGTTATGTACCCTTTTAATGCTGTTTCTTTCTGATTTCCTCGCAGGAAGCATTTACGGAGAACCCCTGAGCGCTGTTGCCATGAAGATTCTTTCCATAAATATTGTATTGGCTTCCGTATTGGGCCTGTACAGGGGATTTTTCCAGGGAATGGGTACAATGGTACCTACATCCGTATCCCGGTTCCTGGAGGAGGTGCTCTGTCTTGCAGTGATGCTCATTGCTGCCGGCAATATGGGAGAATATGGGGCCAAGGTAGGCGCCCTGCTTCAGAACAGGAATTATGAACAGGCTTTCGGCGCGGCCGGAGGAGTTCTTGGCCTTACGATAGGAAGCGCAGTGCCGCTTCTGTTTTTACTGGTGGTTTTCGCCATGTTCCAGAGCAGTTTCCGGAAGAAGGAACGTAAGGACATGGGAAAGGGCACAGAAAGTTACCGCAGGATTGTACGAATCCTGGTTCTTTCCACCCTGCCGGTTGTATTGATAGCCCTGGTTACACAGGGAAGTGTAATTGTGGATCAGATTATGTTCCTCAAGCTGAGCCCGACAAGCCGGGATACCATAACACAATGGGGGGTTTTTTCCGGTAAATACAGGATCCTGGCAAATATGCCGGGGGTTGTGATTACCGCCGTATGCGCATCCCTTGTACCGGCTATTTCTGTTTCCAATGCAAGTATGAACATCGGAAGGCTGAAGGACAAGGCGCAGATGCTGATTCGTTTGTCGGTTCTGCTCGCGCTTCCTGCCGCCGTGTTTTTTGCCGTAATGGCGGATACGTTAATTCCCGCCCTGTTTAAGGTAGGGGAAATGGAGCTGGCGGCAAAGCTTCTTCGGATCGGAAGCATTGCCATAGTCTTCCAGGCGCTGTCCATGGCTCTTTCCGGTGTGCTTCAGGGACTGGAAAGGGAACGGAATGTGCTGATAAATTCTTTTATTTCTTTCTGCGTCCATGTAATTACCCTTTATGTGCTTATTGGCAAGGTGAAAATGGATATAACGGGTGTGGTGGTGGCTGTGATAGTACTTTTTGCACTGCTGTTTATCCTCAATCTCGTTTCGATACAGAGAAGGCTGGCTCTGCGTATTGACTGGGGGCGTATGATCGGAATCCCTGTCATTTCCGCCGGAGTATCCGGAGTGGTTATTTTCCTGATTAACAGACTGCTTACGGAAAAAATATCCAGCGGCGTTATGTCATGGATTTGCTTCCTTGTGGGAACACTTATTTATATTGCTTTGATTTTAGCGCTCCATGGAATATCGGAGAGGGAATTAAAGGAAATTCCCGGAGGCGAAATTATTATCTTTTTGGGAAAAGCTTTCCGGCTGATGTAGCCGGAATGGACGGGAAATTTGAGGGACAGCCGCTGTTTGCGGCTGTCTTTTGTATAAATAATTAAAAAAATGCTGATACTTGATACAAAAGGGACAGTAAGAGCAGGAGGTTCTTATGCGTTTGTGGAAAAAAATCAGCATATATATTATTTATCCTATTCTGATGCTTGCTGTAGGCTTTCTGGCCTCTGTAAAGCTTCATGATTTCTTTTATCCAAGCCAGAATGCCAAACAGGAACAGCAGTATGTGCAGGATGGCGGAAACGGGGACACGGCGGAAAACCAGGAAAGTATGGAGGCGCTGGGTACCGGCGGGGCGGTGATTACATGCGATACCCGTTTTGTCGTAAAAAGCCTGGATCTGACTGATTCCAGCAGGGAAGAGGAGGAAAGTCCGATACCGGAGCAGTATATCGGAATGGACAGAGACGAATTTCTTTCGGCGATGAACAGTTATTCGGAATCGCCATCTTTGAATGACCTGAATAAGGGTTTCCTTTCGCTGGATGTTCAGAAGTTTTCCGCACAGGAAGTGGTTATCCAGAAAAATTATGAAAGCAAAAAGAAATGTACCGAGTTCTACCTGGCCGTGGAAAATAACTATGTAGTGGTTTATGAAGCGGATAAAAAGACAAAGTATATGTCTACAGGAATCCCGCTGCAGAGTCTTTCCGCTGAATTGGCGAAGGAAATACTTCAGTTCAAATATGTGGGAAGTGAGGCCGAACTGTATAATTTCCTTGAGTCTTATTCCAGTTAGTATTATAATGGGAATAATTTGAGGACAGGAATCGGTATCCATGCAGAGAATAGATATTGGTATTATAGGCGGCGGCGCGTCCGGCCTGATGGCGGCTGTCGCGGCGGCTGACAGTGTGAAGGGGCGGCCCTGTGAAATCATAATTTTCGAAAAAAAGGATAGAGTGGGAAAAAAACTGCTGGCGACAGGGAATGGGAAATGTAATTTAACCAACCTGTCTTTTTCCGTGGAAAAACCCGGGCTTTTTTACAGAAGCCGGAACCCGGAGCTGCTGGCTTCTTTTTTTGCCCGGTTCGGCGCGGAGGATACTCTTAAGCAATTCGAACGGCTGGGAATGCTGGTAACGGACAGAAACGGCTATGTATATCCTCTTTCAGGCCAGGCGGCAACAGTGCTGGACACCCTGCGTTTTGCACTGGAGGAACGGAAAGTACATACAGTTACGGAATGCAGGGTGGAGCGGGCAGCGTACCGAAGGGAAGGACGTAATGCTGGTTTTTATGTGCAGACTCCCGATGAGAGCTATTTTTGCAGGCGGCTTATTCTTTCCTGTGGAAGTGCGGCAGGCGAAAAAAATGCCGATTTGGGAGGCTACGAGCTTGCCAAAGGCTTCGGACATACTCTGATAACTCCGCTCCCGGCTCTGGTACAGCTGCGCTGTGCCGGAAACTTCTGGAAAGGGCTTGCCGGTGTGCGGACAGAGGCCGGTATCCTTCTTACCATAGAAGGAAAAGGAAAGAAAGAAGAATATGAAGAACAGGGAGAGCTTCAGCTGACGGATTACGGGATTTCAGGAATTCCGGTATTCCAGCTGAGCAGATTCGCATCAGCGGCGCTTTCCCAGGGGCGTAAGGTGAAAGCCACCATTGATTTTCTGCCTGGCTTCCGGGACAAAGACGATGACTGGCAGGCCCTCATAAAGAAAAAATGCAGGGATTGCCGCCAAAGAAACATGGAAGTGCTGTTTAACGGTCTGGTAAATAAAAAAATAATCCAGACAATGTGGAAGCTGAACGGGCTGCATGGTGAAGATACTGTCTCGTCCGAGACATTTCCTGCCGTGGAAAAAGTTTTTTTCATGCTGCGGAATTTTGAGGTGACGGTGACCGCTTCCAATCCCTTTGCCAATGCCCAGGTGTGTGCCGGAGGCGTGCCACTTACGGAAGTGGATTCTCAGATGGAATCCCGCTGCTGCCCGGGCTTATATCTTGCAGGAGAGCTGCTGGATGTGGACGGCAGATGCGGCGGTTATAATCTCCAGTGGGCCTGGACAAGCGGGTATCTTGCGGGACAGGCGGCAGCGCTTTCAATCAGGACTGAGAGGAAAAAATATGATTAGGATACAGCAGATGAAACTGAAACCGGGCCATACGCCGGAGGCGGTGGAAGAAAAAGCCGCCAAAATCCTGCGTCTTGCCCCGGAACAGATCGCTTCCTGCAATGTGGTGAAGCAGTCCATAGATGCCAGAAAGAAGCCGGAGATATGGTTTTCCTATGTAGTGGACGTAACGCTGAAAAATGGCAGTGAGGAAAATGTGATTCGAAGGTGCCGCAATAATAGTGTTTCCCTGGTGAAGCCTGTCGTTTACCGCTTCCCGGAACCTGGAACGCAAAGCGCAAGGCACCGCCCGGTCATTATCGGGATGGGACCCGCGGGGCTTTTCTGCGGATATCTGCTGGCAAGGGCCGGATACCGCCCCATCCTGCTGGAACGGGGAAAGGATGTGCAGTCCAGAACCAGGGATGTGGAGAATTTCTGGGGAGGAGGCCCCTGTCTGCCTGATTCCAACGTGCAGTTCGGGGAAGGCGGAGCGGGAACCTTTTCCGATGGGAAACTGAATACGCTGATTAAAGATAAAGAAGGAAGAAGCGGCGAAGTGCTCCGCATCCTGGTAGAGCATGGGGCTCCATCCCGGATCCTGTATGAAAACAAGCCTCATATCGGAACGGATATCCTTTCTGAAGTAGTGAAGAACATGCGTGAGCAAATCCTGTCCTGGGGCGGAGAAGTCTATTTTAATGCACGTGTGGATCAGCTCCTTCTGGAAAAGGATGAGATAATCGGGGTAACGTGCGCCGACGGGCGGGAATTCCTTTCGGAAGCAGTGATTCTTGCCATTGGCCATAGTGCCAGAGATACCTTTGAAATGCTGGAACAAAAGCAAATTCCCATGGAGGCAAAATCTTTTGCCGTAGGCCTGCGTGTGGAGCATCCACAGGCGCTGATCAATCTGTCGCAGTATGCGGACGAGTGGCCGGAGCAGCTTCCTCCTGCCTCCTATAAACTGACGGCAAAGACAGAAGAGGGCAGGGGCGTATATTCCTTCTGTATGTGTCCGGGAGGTTATGTAGTCAATGCCAGCAGCGAAGAAGGAAGGCTTGCGGTTAACGGCATGAGCTACAGCCGGCGGGACGGGAAAAATGCCAACAGCGCCATCATAGTGACAGTCACACCGGAGGATTTCCAATTATATGCCGGTTCTTCCGGGGGACCGCTGGCAGGCATCGCTTTTCAGCGCATGCTCGAGGAAAAAGCCTGGAATATTGGCGGAGGGCGGATTCCGGTACAAAGATATGGAGAGTTTGCCGAAAAACCGAAGGGACAAAAAAATCAGAGGGTTCCCGCGGATTTTCTTCCCTGTATGAAAGGGGAATATATCTTTGCCGATCTGCGGCCGTTATTTCCCGCGCCGCTGAGAAAGGCCTTTATGGAAGGAATGGAAGTCTTTGACAGAATGATTCCCGGTTTTGCGGATGATGCGGTATGTCTTGCCGGTGTGGAAAGCAGGACATCATCGCCTGTGCGTATTACACGGCAGGATGATTTTCAGTCAACGATAAAGGGGCTGTACCCCTGCGGGGAAGGGGCCGGCTACGCGGGCGGCATCACATCCGCCGCCATAGACGGCATGAAAATCGCTGAAGCTATTGCGAAACGTTTTAAAATTATATAAAATAATGGGAAGACTTGAGATAAACGCAACGGAGGACGGTTAAGTGGAGCAGTATCGCGAAAAACTAAAGGATAAAAAGAGAATTGTCGTAAAAATAGGATCTTCATCCCTCCAGCATCCTGAGACAGGAGAGCTGGATTATATTAAACTGGAGGTCCTGGTCAGAGAACTGTGCAATCTGAAAAACCAGGGTAAGGAAGTGGTGCTTGTTACATCAGGAGCCATCGCCCAGGGGAAAAAGGCGATGAATCTGAAGGAAGAGGACATCACGGAGCATAACCGCATAGCTATGAAGCAGGCCTGTGCCGCCATAGGACAGTCCCGGCTCATGATGACCTACCAGCGTATTTTTTCCGAGTATAATCAGGTGACGGCCCAGATCCTCATGACCAAAAATACAATCGTGGATAACCTTAACCGTTATAACGCCCACAATACCTTTTCACAGCTTCTGCAGATGGGGGTGATACCGGTAGTCAATGAAAATGATACGGTAGCTACCTATGAGCTGGAAATGGACAATGATACACTGTCCGCCATCGTTGCGGCGCTGATAGGGGCGGATCTGCTGATCCTGCTTTCCGATATCGACGGCCTTTATACCGACGATCCCCGGAAGAACCCCGAGGCCAAATTTGTGGAAATCGTGGAAGAACTGAATGATACCTATATGGATATGGGTAAGGGCAGCACAGGAAGCAATGTGGGCACCGGAGGCATGAATACCAAGCTTACCGCCGCCAAAATAGCCACAAAGGCGGGAGCGGACATGCTGATTGCCAACAGCCGGGATATCCGTATTATACATAGGCTGATGGACGGCAGAAATTACGGAACCCTGTTTGTTGCCAAAAGGGATGAAAATTTTGATCTTCCCGGCTTTGTAAGCAAACTGAATAAATAAAAACCGACGGGAGTGGATTGCCATGGCAGAACCGATGACAATGGATGAAAAAATAAAGAGAATCAATGAACTGTACCATAAATCCCAGGCGGAAGGCCTGAGCGCGGAAGAAAAGGATGAGCAGGCCCGGCTGCGTAAGGAATATATCAACAGTGTAAAAGTTAATCTGCGCTCTCAGCTGAATAACATTAATATCCAGAATGAAGACGGCTCCATCACCAACCTGGGGAAAAAGAATGCTGAATAAAAAGGAATGCCGCAAAGAAGCATTGTGCAGACGGTCCGGAATGACCATGGAGGAACGGACCGATGCGGGCCGGCGGATCGCCGGGCTGCTTTTTGCCGACAGGGCCTACCGGAATGCGGAGCGGATACTGATATATGCTTCTTACCGGGATGAGGTGCCGACCTATGAAATCATGGAACAGGCCTGGAGGGACGGAAAGCAGGTTTTCTGTCCTAAAATAGAAGATAGCCCAGAGCCGGAAACCACGGCGGGCGGGAAAAAGAAAACAATGACCTTTTACCGGGTATTCTGCAGGGATGAACTGGTGAAAGGATACCAGGGAATCCCGGAACCGGGAATAACGGAAGGAAGAAGCTGGGAAGGAAGCTCCGGGAAGGATTTGATACTCATGCCCGGAACCGCTTTTGACAGGGAGCGGCGCAGGCTGGGTTACGGAGGAGGCTTTTATGATCAATTTCTCCAAAATGCCTGTTCTGCGGTAAAAATAGCTGTCTGTTTTAACTGCCAGGTGCTTCCGGAACTGCCTGAGGAAGAAACCGATGTACGCCCGGACCGTATTCTGACAGAAGAGGGATGGATTTAGATCAGCCGGTAAGGCGGAAGGTGAGGGAAATGTATGGATCTGACTGAAATGGGAAGAGCGGCCGTCGCTGCAAAATATGAAGTACAGAAAATGACTGCTGAGGATAAGAATGCCTCTCTGAAGGCTGTTGCTGAAGGGCTGCTCCGTGATAAGGCCGCTATTCTTGCCGCCAATGCACGGGATGTGGAACGAGCGGAGAGGGGCGGCATGCATCCGGGAATGGTGGACAGGCTGAGGCTGACGGATGCCAGAATGGAAGCCATGGCGGAAGGCCTGCTTCAGATTTGCGGTCTTCCGGATCCGCTGGGAGAGGTGCTTGAACATTTTACCCGTCCCAATGGGCTGGAAATCGAAAAACGCCGCGTCCCCCTGGGAGTGATCGGCATTATTTACGAATCCCGTCCCAATGTTACGGGAGATGCCTTCGGGCTTTGTTTTAAAGCGGGAAACGCCTGTATACTGAAGGGCGGAAGCGATGCCATTGACTCGAATACAGCCATCACGGAAAGCATCCGGAGATCCCTTACGGAAGCCGGGGCCTGTGCGGATGCCATCCAATTGATTACAGACACAGACCGGGAAACCACTTCCCGTTTCATGAAATTAAATGAATATGTGGATGTGCTGATTCCCAGAGGCGGTGCCGGCCTTATCCGTGCCGTAGTGGAAAACAGTACGGTGCCGGTGATTGAAACAGGTACGGGGAACTGCCATATTTACGTGGATGAATTCGCGGATATGGAAAAGGTGATCCCCATTATACTGAATGCCAAAACCCAGCGTATCGGGGTATGCAACGCCTGTGAATCCCTTGTGATACATGAAAAAATCAGGGAAAAAATCATGCCTGCGCTTGCCGAAGCGCTTCAGCAGGCGAACGTGAAGATCAAAGGAGACGAACGGACATTGCTTTGTGTGCCGGGAGCGGTTCCTGCCGCGCAGGAGGATTTCGGAAAAGAATATCTGGATTATATCCTTTCCGTAAAGACCGTGGACAGTTTGGATGAGGCAATTGCCCATATTAACCGTTATAATACCGGGCATTCCGATTCCATTCTCACGGAAAATGCGGAAAATGCAGAGCGGTTTTTAAATGAGGTCGATTCTGCCTGCGTTTATGTGAACGCCTCCACCCGTTTTACCGATGGTTTTGAATTCGGCTTCGGGGCTGAGATCGGCATCAGCACCCAGAAACTCCATGCAAGAGGACCTATGGGGCTGAAGGAGCTGACTACCTATAAATATGCAATACGAGGAAACGGCCAAATCCGGCCTTAACAGTCAAATACCCCGCCGCACGCGGGAAGGAAAGCAGCAGGAGGTTTAAATATGAGCACAGTAGTTGATAAATTTTTAAAATATGTAACAATCGATACCCAGTCGGACGAGGACAGCACCACCTCTCCCAGTACGGAAAAGCAAAAAGACCTGGCCCGTCTGCTGGTGGGAGAACTTAAGGAAATGGGCGCCTCTGATGTGAGGATGGATGAAGAGTACGGCTATGTATATGCCACCATTCCTTCCACTCTGAAGGAGGGAGGAAAAGAGGTTCCGGTTATCGGATTCATCGCCCATATGGATACTTCCCCGGCTGTAAGCGGTAAGGATGTCAAGCCCCGCATTGTGGAAAATTATGATGGGAAGGACATTGTCCTGAATCAGGAACTGAATATTATTCTTCCCGTTGAGGAAAATCCGGAGCTTCTGGAATATGAAGGGAAAAAGCTGATTGTTACGGATGGAACCACTCTTTTAGGCGCAGACGATAAAGCAGGAGTTGCGGAAATCATGACAATGGCCCAAACGCTGCTCGCCCATCCGGAAAAGGAACACGGCACCATCCGGATAGCCTTTACTCCTGATGAAGAAGTGGGAAGAGGGGTGGATCATTTTGACGTGGAAGGATTTCAGGCGGACTATGCCTATACTGTGGACGGCGGCGCGCTGGGAGAGCTGGAATACGAAAGCTTCAACGCGGCCGGTGCAAGGCTGCATGTCAATGGATACAGCGTACATCCGGGCAGTGCTAAAAATAAAATGCTGAATGCCATCCTGCTTGCCCAGGAGTTCCAGTCCCTTCTGCCGGTATTTGAAACCCCGGCGGCTACAGAAGGCTATGAAGGTTTTTATCATGCGGACAGAATGACAGGAACTGTAGAAAGTGCGCAGGTAGATTATATTATCCGTGATCATGCCAGAGAATTGTTTGAGAAGAAAAAAGCCTATTTCAGAGAGACCGCCGATTTCCTCAATAAGAAATATGGAAAAGAAATTTTCACTGTGGAAATGCAGGACAGCTACTACAATATGAAAGAAAAGATTTATCCGGAAAACGCCCATTTGATTGATACCGCTGTGAAAGCGATGGAAGAAGCCGGTGTTACGCCGCTCATCGCCCCCATTCGGGGAGGTACGGACGGCTCCAGGCTCTCCTTTATGGGTCTTCCCTGCCCTAATCTGTGTACCGGCGGAATGAATTACCATGGAAGATATGAATATGTATGTATAGAATCCATGGAAAAGTGCGTGGAAATAATTCTGAATATTATTTCGCTGTACGCGGAGCATGGCATCGAAAAGAAAATAAAGTAAGGAACAAAGGATGAATAACGAAAATTTAGATAACATACTGGAAAGCATTGACCTTTCTTCACAGCCGCCTCTTGAGGAGCCGGCCAGACAATATTACTTCCTGAAAAAATGCCGCGTTTTTGTGTCGGAGGAGGAAAAGAGGCTTGGCAGGAAGCTGACGGCCTGTGTGACCACCTTTGGCTGTCAGATGAACGCGAGAGATTCCGAAAAGCTTTCCGGCATTCTGGAGCAGGCGGGCTATCAGCTGACGGACAGTGAAGAAGCTGATTTTGATATCTATAATACCTGTACGGTCCGTGACAACGCGGACCAGAGGGTTTATGGACGCCTTGGACATTTGAACGGCCTTAAGAAAAAAAATCCGCATATGAAAATCGCCTTATGCGGCTGTATGATGCAGGAACCGGGAACCATTGAAAAAATCCGGAAAAGCTATCGCTTTGTGGATTTGATTTTTGGTACCCATAACATATATAAGTTTGCCGAGCTGCTGGCTTCTTCCTGGGAACAGCAGGGAATGATCGTCGATATCTGGCAGAATACGGATAAGATTGTAGAAGATCTGCCGGTAGAAAGAAAATATTCTTTTAAGTCTGGAATCAATATCATGTTTGGCTGCAACAATTTCTGCAGCTATTGTATTGTACCCTATGTAAGAGGGCGGGAGAGAAGCCGCAGCCCGAAGGATATCATTAAGGAAATCGAAAACCTGGTGGCAGACGGCGTGGTGGAAATCATGCTGCTCGGCCAGAATGTGAATTCCTTCGGCAAAAATCTGGAGGAGCCCATGAGCTTTGCCGGGCTGCTCCGGGAGGTGGAAAAAATAGACGGACTTCAGAGGATCCGTTTTATGACATCCCATCCCAAGGATCTATCAGATGAGCTGATTGAGGTAATGGCCGCCTCCTCCAAGATATGCCGGCACCTCCACCTTCCTCTGCAGTCAGGCTCCACCAGGATCCTGCAGGCCATGAACCGCCGGTATACCAAGGAGCAGTATCTGGAGCTTGTTGATAAAATCCGCACCGCCATGCCTGATATCGCTCTGACCACGGATATCATCGTAGGCTTTCCCGGTGAAACACCTGAGGATGTGGATGAAACAATAGATGTTATCAAAAAGGTTCAGTTTGACAATGCCTTTACTTTTATTTATTCCAAACGGACAGGGACTCCGGCCGCAGCCATGGAGAACCAGGTATCGGAGGAAGTGGTAAAGGAAGGCTTTGACAGGGTATTAAGGACGGTTCAGGAAACGGCAAGAGAGCGTGTGAGGCTGCTTTCAGGCCTGACTATGGAGGCTCTTGTGGAAGAACAGAACGAACAGGATTCCGCTTTGGTCACAGGCAGACTTTCTAACAATACATTGGTTCATTTCCCCGGAGATGCTTCCTTAATCGGCAGAATTGTGCCGGTATATCTGAAGGAATATAAAGGGTTTTATTTCCTTGGTGAAATGGCGGGAGGTGAGGGCTGATGTCCAAAGGCCTGAAAATCTGTCTCTGGATTGTCCTGGTTATGGATATCTTGACCTTTCTGTTTTATGGAAGGACCTTCCTGCTGGCAGATGCTTCTGCAGCAGCGGCCGGCATGATCCTTGAACTGATTCAGATTGCAGGTGTCAGCATCCTGTTGTTTAACCGTCGTAAGACAGGCTTTTATATAATTTGTTTGTCGGAAGTGGTTATCTTTGCGGTGAATGTTACGTTGTTCGGCAGCGATATCATCATGTCTCTCATAAATTCCGCAGTAGTTCCGCTGGCGGTTTACGCCTTTATGAAACCCTTCTGGAACACATGGCGGTAAAGAAAGACAGCCGGGAGCTTTTGCTCCCGGCCATATTGCTTTGAATAATGAATTTCTTATATCAGAACGATGTAAAGCAGAGTAAAAACAACGCTGATGACGAGGCTGATTGCCGAAACAATTACGCCTCCCAGTGCCAGTCCCGTATGCTGGCCTGTTTTTATCAGGCTTATAATCCCCATTATAAGGCCTGCTATACTGCATACGAGAGGGATAACGAGTATCCAGCAGAATATTCCGCCCATGATACCGAATACGAGCGAACATACGGCCAGGTTATCTTTTTTATGTTCCAGCTGGTTGATAACCACCGGCCCCTGATAACCCTGATATGGCTGATTATTTCCCTGGCCGGGATAAACGCCGCCCTGGGGATTGTTGTAATAAGGATTCTGCCCGCCAGGCATCTGGCCCGGCTGCGGCTGCCCGGGAACCGGAGCCCCCTGGGGATATTCGTTTTGAAAGCTTTGGTTATTATCAGGCTGATAATTATAATTATCCATTTAAATCATACTCCTATGTTCGATCAGGAAAGAAGGAAAGCAACGCCGATTCCCAAAGCAACCTGAAGAATGGAAGCGATGATGAAAGCGACTACGATGATACCATTTTTCTTCTTAAGAGCCAGGTTAAAATACATAACTCCGATAAGTACGCCAAGGCAGAGCCCCAGCCAGCTGTTCATCAAAAAGCCGAGCACACAGCTGATACCTGCGAGAACGGATACGTATACAGGCAGGCTGGCAATAGGCTGATAAGGTTCGCCGCTTCCCAGGTACCGGCCGTTAACAGCCAGGTCCACTTTATTTCCCATAACCACAAGACGGCACTGGGTTTCTCCGAAATTGATGGCATAATCGATCAGCTGAATAAACCAGTTAGATGATTTCAGCGGGTACTTCTGGCCGTCAACAAGAAGGCTGCGTCCCTTGTATTCAATAACATGATTCATTCCATCAGCTGCGGTTACCGTCCATTGTTTTTTCATTTTAATAATTCCTCCTCAGTCATTCATAAATAAGATATTAGAATTATGAAAGAATTCATGGAAATAAGCAACCCGATCGGAAAAAAATGCAGCCTTAGGGGAAAAATTTGCATATATTAACATCAGGAAGGAAATGAGGACTAGATATGGGTCTGGAAGAAATGTCCGTTATTATACTGACCAATGTTCTGGAATGCTATATATGGAACCTGTTTATGAGAAGCTTCTTCAATTACAGGGTTAACAGTACTGCGCAGCGTATTGGAATGAGAGCTGTTATTCTTATTTTCATGTCACTTGTCAATTGCGTGGGGAATGTTCCTGTCAATCTGGCAGGGACTGTTTTCATATACATGATATCAGCCCTTTATCTGTTCGAAGGAAACCGGAGACAGCTGCTGTACTTTAATATTATTGAGATCCTTATTGTTATTTTCTGTGAGGATATTGTAATAGGTGCCGGTTATGGAGGAAGATATATCATACCGGATATGAATGCCGGAAAATTCGTCGTGATACTTGCCGCCAAGCTGTTTGCGATTCTGCTGGTATATGCCGTTATCCGTCTCATGCAGGGAAGGCGGCAGAATAAAGAGGCTTCGGTCCCCCTCCCGTTTCTGCTGTGTCCGGCGTTATCCCTTCTGCTGATCCGGATTGTTTATCAGGTGACTCTTTATGCAGATGTGGCTGTTACGGCGGTGGAAAGGCTGATGCTGACGGTTATCTGTGCATTGCTCGCGGTCTTTAATATAGTGATTCTTGAAATCTATAACAGGAATGTGCAGATGCAGACCCAGATAACGGAACAGAAGCTTCTGCAGCAGAAGAACCGCATGGAGACAGAAAACTATGCCCAGCTGGAACGCGTCACCCAGAATTACCGACAGGTGCTGCACGATATTAACAGATATCTGAATACTCTCAGCTATCTGGCAGGAGAAAATCAGGACGATAAAATCCAGGAAATTGTCAGGGATATCCATGCTGATATCTCCAGGGCGGAGGAGACCCATTATTCCGCAAACGGCATATTGAATTTTATTCTGAATGAAAAAAAGCGAAGGGCTGATTCAAAGGGAATATCCATGGATATTTTTGTTGAACCAGGATTCCGGGCAGGAAATATAAAGGATTATGATTTTATCAGTATCATGAGCAATCTGCTGGATAATTCCCTGGAGGCTGGGGAACGATGTCCGGAAGGGGAACGGAGCATAGAACTCAAAATGTTCATGGATACCGATCGCAGCTATGCAGTTATCCGGCTGGAAAACAGCTGTATAAACAAAGCGGTCAGCGGTCAGGTCAGCGGTCAGGGAATATTCCTTACGGCAAAGGCGGATCGGACGCGTCACGGGATAGGCCTGAAGCATGTGAAAAAGCTGATAGAGAGCAATCACGGCCTCATAGATTTTGATGTACATACAAATACCTTTTGTGTAACGGTCTGTCTGTCCGTTCCGCCCCGTCAGGCGGGCTGAGGATGGGTATCGGGAAAAGGGAAAGGAAAGGGAAAATGATGTGGAAACGGAGCTTAAGGTAGCGGTTTGTGATGATTCCCAGGCTGACAGGAATATTTTGTCCCAGCTTGTGAAAAAGACCGCTGATGATATGGGAATACCTGTACATATTCAGGAATATTCTTCCGGTGAGAATTTGATGGAGGATATTCTTTCAGAACATGATATTCTCTTTCTGGATATCCAGATGGAAGGAATGGACGGACAGGAGACTGCCTTCGCTTTCCGAAGCCAGAACAGGAATGCCGTATTGGTTTTTGTTACCGGAGTGGCTGTCCCCACGCCGGAAATGTTTAAGGTCTATCCCTATCGTTATCTCCTGAAACAGGAGCTGCTTTCCAAAGGACGGGAGGATATGTCCGCCATTTTGAAAAAGGCGGCGGAACGGAAGAAGCATGTGTACCTCACGGCTTTTTATAAGGGAAAAATGATGCAGCTTGATACCGACAGAATCCTTTATATTTCCCTGAAAAAAAGAGGCTGTCAGATTTGGCTGAATCAGGAAAAAAACGAGTCTCCCATAAACTGTAATTCCCGTCTCGCCGATATTTATGCCGGCCTGGAGATGCATAATTTCGCCTATGCCCACAACAGTTATGTAGTAAACCTGAAATATGTGGCAAAAGTGGAGGGAAACCTGCTTGTTCTGATGGACGGGACAGCCCTCACGATCTCCCGGTCCCGCAAAGAAGAATTCCATAAAGCCTTCGCCCGCTATCTCGGAAATAAATATCCGAAAAAACAGTATGGCGTATAAAAATAATGAGTCGGCATACTTTTCTGAAAAATGAAACAATGTGTAACAGAAAAACATATGTCCGTTACGTGAGAACACTACTTTTTAGTAGTAAATGAAATAAAATTCATTTTTGTGCACCATTTTAACAAAAAGTGTGTTATAATGCATTTGTTGCATTCCGGATACAGGGATGCTGCATATTGTGGGTTGAGAATATAGTGCAGAGAACATTGGAGTAACAATTAATAAAAATTGTTTATTTGATATCATTCCCCCAAAATGTATTATCTATTCCAAGCTGTTGCATCAAATATTCTCAACAAACCCACATAGCTTCCGGGTTCAGGGAATGAGTAAGAAAGCAGTTTTGCCGATGTTGTGCAGAACTGTTTTTTATTATGCATTTTTAGGGATTCACACAGCGGGAAGGTATTGAGGACGGCGGGCGGATACATGGTGCCGGGCGGGGAAAACTGCTGTATACGACGTTTCTTACGATTTACATTTTAGCCAAATTGTGCTATATTTTATTGATGTACGTTTGCGGATTTTATTGGGAAATGCAAAGGAGAAACGTAAAACATGGCAGAAATGACGCCGATGATGCAGCAATATATGGAGACGAAAAGGCAGTATGCAGACTGTATTCTTTTCTATCGTCTCGGAGACTTCTACGAAATGTTTTTTGAGGATGCGCTTACGGTATCCAAAGAGCTTGAACTTACGCTTACCGGAAAGAACTGCGGCATGGAAGAACGCGCCCCCATGTGCGGCGTTCCTTATCATGCGGTGGAGGGCTATTTGAGCCGTCTTGTAAGCAAGGGGTATAAGGTTGCCATCTGTGAGCAGGTGGAGGATCCGAAGCTGGCAAAGGGGCTTGTCAAGCGGGAAGTGGTGCGTATAGTCACTCCCGGCACCAACCTGAATATCCAGTCCCTGGAAGAGAATAAAAATAATTTTCTCATGTGCATCGCTTATTTTGCGGGAAAAACCGGCATCTCTGTAGCAGATGTCACCACAGGCGATTATCTTTTGACAGAGGTTGAGGATAACAGGAAGCTGCTGGATGAAATTATGAAATACATGCCCTCGGAAATCATATGTAATGATGCTTTTCTGGTCAGCGGCGTGGAGCTTGAGGATCTGAAGGAGCGGCTGGGCATTGCCATATATTCTCTGGAGCCTCATTATTTTGATGATGATTTGTGCAGAAAGTGCCTCCTGAAGCATTTCGGGGTCAATTCCCTGTCGGGGCTTGGAGTGGATGAATTCCCTAATGGGGTCATAGCGGCCGGAGCACTTCTTTCCTATTTATATGATACTCAGAAAATACCGTTAAGCCATTTTACTCATATCGAGCCTTATCTTACAAACCGCTATATGCTTTTGGACAGTTCCACCAGAAGGAATCTGGAGCTTACCGAAACTCTCCGGGAGAAGCAAAAGAGAGGCTCCCTTCTCTGGGTACTGGATAAAACCAAAACAGCCATGGGGGCAAGAATGCTGCGCAGCTTCCTGGAGCAGCCGCTGATACATAAAACGGAAATGGAAGAACGGCTGGATGCAGTTGAGGCCTTCTGCAATAATCCTCTTGCGAGGGATGAGCTGAGGGAATATCTGAATCCCATCTATGACCTGGAAAGACTGTTGGGAAAGGTAAGCTATAAGACGGCTAACCCCAGGGATTTGATCGCTTTCCGCAATTCCATGGAAATGCTGCCTCATATCAAAACCGTATTAAAGGAGCTGCCCGGTGCGGCCAACCAGAAAATAGAAGAAGAAATTGACGGGCTCGAGGACCTTTTTGCGCTGATAGGGGAATCCATAGAAGAGGAACCGCCCATAACCATCCGGGAGGGCGGTATGATCCGGGAAGGGTATAATGAAGACATTGATACCTTGCGCAGGGCCAAGACGGAAGGAAAGAACTGGCTTGCGGATTTGGAAAATACAGAAAGAGAACGAACCGGGATCAAGAACCTCCGGGTAAAATACAACAAGGTATTCGGCTATTATCTGGAAGTGACCAAATCCTATCTGAACATGGTCCCTGAGGATTATGTCAGGAAACAGACTCTTACCAATGCGGAACGTTATACCACCCCGCGTCTTAAAGAGCTTGAGGATACGATCTTAAATGCCGAGGACAAGCTTTGTACCCTGGAATATGATTTGTTCTGTGAAATCAGAGATCAGATAGCGGGTGAAATCGAAAGGATCCAGACAACGGCAAAGGCCGTGGCAAGACTGGATGTTTTCTGTTCTTTTTCCCTGGTGGCGGAGCAGAACCAGTATACCAGGCCCAAGTTGAACGAAAAGGGACTGATACACATAAAAGACGGCCGCCATCCGGTGGTGGAAAAAATGATTGAGCATGATATGTTCATCCCCAATGACACTCATCTGGACAACAATACCCGTCAGATTGCTGTTATTACAGGCCCCAACATGGCGGGAAAATCCACATATATGCGGCAGACTGCGCTTATCGTGCTCATGGCGCAGATCGGAAGCTTTGTTCCTGCAAGGCAGGCCGATATCGGAATCGTGGATCGTATTTTTACCCGTGTGGGGGCATCGGATGATCTGGCAAGCGGTCAGAGTACCTTTATGGTGGAAATGAGTGAGGTGGCTAATATTCTGCGTAATGCCACCAGAAACAGCCTTCTGATACTTGATGAGATCGGCAGGGGTACCTCGACCTTTGACGGACTCAGCATTGCGTGGGCGGTGATTGAGCATATCAGCAACAGGAAGCTGCTGGGTGCCAAGACTCTGTTTGCAACCCACTATCACGAGCTGACTGAGCTGGAAGGCAAAATGAGCAATGTAAACAATTATTGTATCGCCGTAAAGGAAAAGGGGGATGATATTGTTTTCCTCCGTAAAATCATCAAAGGCGGCGCGGATAAGAGTTACGGAATTCAGGTGGCCAGACTGGCAGGCGTCCCGGATTTGGTCATTGACCGGGCCAAGGAAATTGTGGAACAGCTGAGTGACAACGACATAACCGAAAAGGTGCAGAGCATATCCATAGCGGAAAACAATGCCCCTTCCAAAAAGCAGGAGCATTATGATGAACTGGATCTGGATCAGATATCCCTGTTTGATACCGTTACGGACGCGGATGTGCTGGAAGAACTGAAGAATGTGGAAGTAAGCACTATGACCCCGCTGGATGCCCTCAATACATTGTACCGCCTGCAGAATAAACTGAAAAACAGATGGTAAATGATAAAAAGGCAAGGCTTTTGAAAGGAAAGGAAGCATAATATGGCGGAAATCATGCTGCTTGACAGCAGTACCATTGACAAAATTGCCGCCGGCGAAGTGGTGGAGCGCCCCTCCAGCGTGGTAAAAGAGCTGGTGGAGAACGCCATGGACGCAGGCGCCAGGGCGGTGACTGTGGAAATAAAAGAAGGGGGCTGCTCCTTCATCCGTGTGACAGATAATGGCGGCGGAATCGAAAAAGAACAGGTACGGAAAGCTTTTTTCCGGCATGCCACCAGTAAAATCCGTACCGTAGAGGATCTGTACCAGGTAAAAAGCCTCGGCTTCAGGGGAGAGGCTCTTTCCAGCATAGCGGCGGTTTCCATGGTGGAGCTGATAACCAAGACCAGGGATGAACTGACCGGAATCCATTACCGTCTTGAGGGCGAAAAGGAACGGGAATTTTCAGAGGTGGGAGCGCCAGAGGGCACCACCATCATTGTGAGGGAATTATTTTTCAATACGCCCGTAAGGAAAAAATTCCTGAAATCTTATGCCACGGAAGGAAGCTATATTTCTGACCTGATGGAGCATATGGCACTTTCCCGTCCGGAAGTTGCCTTCCAGTTTATGATGAACGGGCAGGTTCGTTTTCATACCTCCGGGAACGGGGATATCAGAGAGATTCTGTACCGTATCTATGGCCGGGAAATCATAAAGGAGCTGATTCCGTTTTCAGCACAGGCAGAGGGCCTGCAGATAGAAGGCTTCCTGGGAAGCCCGTCTGTTGTGCGTTCCAACAGGAACTTTGAGTTCTTCTTTGTAAACGGACGTTATATTAAGAGCCCTTTGCTCTCCAAAGGGCTGGAGGCAGGATATAAGGCATATCTGATGCAGCATAAATTCCCCTTTGCACTGCTTCATTTTACAATTGATCCGGATCGGATTGATGTGAATGTACATCCTTCCAAAATGGAGATCCGGTTCCATGATCAGCCCGGCCTTTATGCCTTTCTGGAAGAAAAAGTGCGGGAAGCACTCAGACGCAGGGAAATGATTCCGGATGTGACGCTGGAAGACAGGAAGGAAACGAAAAAGGGGCCGGATAAAGGGGCGGCGAATAAAGAAGGTCTGGATAAAGAAATTCTGAATAAGGAAACTCTAAGTAACGAGACTCCGAATAAAGAAGCCGCTTCGGCTTATGTTCCCAGGCCCATGAGGCCGGTTGCTGAACAGCCTTCAACAGTGAATTCGGAAAGCCCCCAAAATCCAACGGAAGCAGAAGCCGCTGCAATGCCTGCGGCAGCTCCTGCGCTCCATGCGGCAGAAAAACAACCGGAGGCCATCATTCAGGCTGAAATAAAAAATCCTGCGCCGGAAGTGCCGGAGACATCGTTTCAGCCGGAGCAGACGGAAGAACCATCACTGTCAAGCCTCCCAGCCTCTGTCCAACCAGAAAACGAGGAAAAAGCCGAAGTCGCTGTCCATTCGGAAAACCAGGAAAAAGCCGAAGCCTCTGTTCAATCGGAAGCTCCCGAAAGCTCCCCGGCACCGTCCGTCCGCATCAGGCCGGAGGCTCCGCAGCCATTTGAAACAAGACGTTTAAGCCAGATGCTTAGGGAAGAGGAAGGCCTGTACCAGGTACAGGATGTCAAACAGATGGAGCTTTTTGAAGAAAAGCTTCTGACAAAGGAAGCGGTGCAAAGCTTCCGGATACTCGGTCAGGTGTTCGATACCTACTGGCTGGCTCAGTATGAGGATAAGCTGCTTTTTATTGATCAGCATGCGGCCCACGAAAAGGTGAAGTATGAAGCCCTGATCAACAAGATGAAAACCGGGACAGTGGACAGCCAGATGCTCACTCCGCCGATTGTCCTGAACCTCTCAGCCAGGGAAGCCCATCTGCTGGAGCGCTATGAGTCCTATTTTGCACAGATGGGCTTTGAGATAGATGAGTTCGGCGGCAATGCCTATACGGTCCGTTCGGTCCCCTGTGACCTGTACGGTCATTACGAAAAGGAGTTCATTGAAGCTATCCTGGATGAACTGGAAGAAGAGCCGCCTCATGGAACCCCTTCCGTTATTGCGGAAAAGCTGGCTTCTATGGCATGTAAATCCGCGGTAAAGGGGAATCATACCATGTCCTTCAGGGAAATGGAGGCTTTGCTGGATCAGCTGCTGAAGCTGGAAAATCCGTATCATTGCCCTCATGGAAGGCCTACTATCATAACAATGAGTAAGTATGAGCTGGAAAAGAAGTTTAAAAGAATTATATAAAAGTACGATTGGAGAAGGCAAATGGAAGAGAAAGAACCTCTCATCATTCTGACCGGACCTACCGCGGTAGGAAAGACAGACCTTTCTCTGAAGCTGGCGAAAAGGGTGGACGGGGAAATTATCTCTGCAGATTCCATGCAGGTATACCGGCAGATGGATATCGGATCCGCAAAAATTAAAAGCCGGGATATGCAGGGAATCCCCCATCACCTGATCGATATTATGGAGCCGGAAGAAGAATTTAATGTGGTCACCTTTCAGCAGCTGGCGAAGAAAGCCATTGCGGATATCAGGGAAAGAGGGAGAATCCCGATCATTACAGGAGGAACCGGATTTTATATCCAGTCTGTGCTGTATGATATTGATTTTACGGAAAACCCGGAGGATACCACCTGCAGGGAAAAGCTGGAACAGGCTGCCGATGAAAAAGGCCCGGAATATCTTCATAAAATGCTGGCTGCCGTGGATAAGGAATCGGCAGAGCAGATCCATGCCAACAATGTGAAACGGGTAATCCGCGCTCTGGAATTCTATATGCAGACAGGTAAAAAAATATCCCAGCATAACGAACAGGAACGCAAAAGGCAGGCCGCATATAATGCCTGCTATTTTGTCCTGGATGATAAGAGAGAGGCCATATATGACCGTATCGATAAACGAGTGGATAAAATGCTTCAGGAAGGCCTTGTGGAGGAAGTGAAAAAGCTCAGGGAGCGCGGATGCCGCCGGGATATGGTTTCCATGCAGGGACTGGGCTATAAGGAAATTTTAGGCTTCCTGGAAGACGAATATGATTTGGAAAGGGCTGTTTACCTGATCAAGAGAGATACCCGCCATTTTGCCAAAAGGCAGCTTACCTGGTTCAGGAGGGAGCGGGATGTGATATGGGTGGAAAAACCGGAATTTGATTCCGAAGAAGATATCCTTCTCTTTATGCTGGAAAAATGCAGGGAAAAACAAATGCCTTTAAAAATATAAAAGTGTCTGTGGAAGGATTGGAATACACAGCACAAAGGGAGACAAGATGAACGAAAGCAATATTTCTGATTTTTACCGTGAAATGGGAATTTCCGGACAGGTATACCATTTTGGACAGCAAATACTGGAAGAACTGGAAGGCCGGTTTAAAAAAATCGATGAAACCGCGGAATATAACCAGATGAAGGTGCTCAAGGCCCTGCAGGAAAACAAGGTCAGCGAAGCCTGCCTGCTGGGAACCACCGGATATGGCTATAATGATTTGGGAAGAGAAACGCTGGAGGCGGTTTATGCCGCAGTTTTTCATACACAGGACGCTCTTGTACGCCCGCAGATAACCTGCGGCACCCATGCGCTTGCGCTTGCTCTTATGAGCAACCTTCGTCCCGGGGATGAACTGCTGTCTCCCGTGGGCAAGCCCTATGATACGCTGGAAGAGGTTATCGGTATCCGTCCATCCAGGGGGTCCCTGAAGGAGTATGGGATCAGCTATCGGCAGGTGGACCTGCTGCCGGACGGCGGATTTGATTATGAAAATATAGCTCTCGCCCTGAATGAACGTACCCGGGTGGTTACCATCCAGCGTTCCAAAGGCTATCAGACGCGGCCCACATTATCGGTGGAACGGATAGGGGAGCTGATCGCCTTTATAAAGAAGCAGAAGCCGGATGTTATCTGCATGGTGGATAACTGTTACGGAGAATTTGTGGAACGTACAGAGCCTTCTGATGTGGGGGCCGATATGTGCGTGGGCTCTCTGATCAAGAATCCGGGAGGAGGCCTGGCCCCCATCGGCGGTTATATTGCAGGGACTAAAGAATGTGTGGAAAATGCCGCATGCAGGCTCACATCCCCCGGACTCGGAAAAGAAGTGGGCGCTTCGCTTGGAATCCTGCCTCAGTTCTACCAGGGACTTTTTCTTGCGCCTACCGTTACGGCCAGCGCACTGAAGGGAGCTGTGTTTGCCGCCAACGTTTATGAGCGTCTGGGACTCCGGGTAATCCCTGACGGCAGGGAAAGTCGGCATGATATCATCCAGGCGATAACCTTCGGCACTCCGGAGGGGCTGATCGCATTCTGTGAGGGTATTCAGGCGGCAGCTCCGGTGGACAGTTATGTAAGGCCCGAGCCCTGGGATATGCCCGGTTATGACAGCCAGGTAATTATGGCCGCGGGAGCCTTTGTATCCGGTTCTTCCATTGAACTGAGCGCGGACGGACCTTTAAAACCTCCCTACACCGCTTATTTCCAGGGGGGCCTTACCTGGCCGCACGTAAAATTCGGCATCATGAAATCCCTGCAGTATTGTGTGGAGGCGAAAGCCGTCCAATTGCCGTAATTAAACAGATCTTCTCCTGCCGATTACGGTAAAGGGGTGTCGATCGCTGTCGGATAGGGCGAAATTTTTTACTTTTAGATTCTATACACAGATCTGGAAGTATGCTAATATAGGTAATGTCAACAAATACAAAGGATGAATGAATGAAGAAAATGAAAAGTAAAAACGGATGGACCTGTTTGTTGCTCGTTTTGGCCGGAATCGTGCTGGGCGGCTTTATCGGAAGCCTGTTTCCTTCGAGTTTTATGAATTTCGGGCAGACCTTCGGGCTGACAAACCCGCTGATTCTGGATTTCGGAATTTTGAGTATCACCTTTGCTCTGACAATTAAAATTACAATCGCAAGCATACTGGGGATAGTGATTGCTTTGCTGATTTACCGCATTCTATAAGCTGTGAGGCCGGTATAAAGCCGGCTTTTAAGTATACATACAGACGGCGGTACCCGTGAGGAGCGTTCGGAATACGTGAAGAAACGGGGTAAAAAATGAATCAAAAGAACCAAAAAGAACCATGCTATGAAGAGATGAAGCCTTATGAAAAATTTCTTGCAACAGGGCCGGAGTCTCTTTCCGAAGCAGAACTGCTGGCCATTATTATCAGGACCGGCACCAGGAATATGGGCTCTCTGCAGCTTGCGGGGCAAATCCTGTCCCTGCCGAAGGGCCGGGATAAGGGACTTCTCGGGCTGCAGCACTTATCTGTTGCGGATTTATGCAGGGTAAATGGCATTGGCCAGGTCAAGGCAGTAAAAATCAAATGCATTATAGAACTGTCACGCAGGCTGTCCATGGCGGATACCCGTGACAGATTGCAGTTTACCAAACCGGAAACTGTGGCAGACTATTACATGAAGAGGATGCGGTACCTGGAGACAGAAGAAGTGATTCTTGTTATGACCGATAATAAGAACCGTATGATCTGTGACCGGGTATTATCCAAAGGGACCGTAAATTGTTCTCTGGTCTCACCCCGGGAGGTTTTCCGGGTGGCGCTTGAGTACCATGCCGTACATATCCTGCTGATACACAATCATCCCAGCGGCGACGCATCGCCCAGCAGGCAGGATATTGAAATTACAAAACATCTGGCTGAGCTTTGCGGCATGATGCAGCTTCCGCTGATCGATCATATCATCGTGGGAGATAACTGCTATGTAAGCTTCAGGGAATCCGGCCTGTTGAAATAAGGAAGGAGAAAATCATTTTGTCTACGAATGCTTTTGGAATCGATTTAGGTACGAGCAATATCAAGATTTACAGTGCGGCGGATGATAAGATCATGATTGAAAAAAACATGATAGCCGTACAGAACAAGAAGAACGTTTTCGCTTATGGGGATTCCGCTTATGAGATGTATGAAAAAGCCCCCGGAAACATTCATATTTCTTATCCGCTGTGCAACGGAGTCATTGCGGATATCAAGAATATGGAAACACTGATCCGTTTCTTTGTAACGGATATGTCCGGCGGAAATATTAAGCCGGCAGATTTTTATATTGCGGTACCCACGGATATCACGGAGGTGGAGAAGCGTGCATTTTATGATTTGATACGCGACGCCAACGTGAAGGCCCGCAAGATCATGGTGGTGGAAAAAGCCGTGGCAGACGGTCTGGGGCTGGATATCGACGTAAAGAATTCCCAGGGTGTTCTTGTAGTGAATGTTGGTTATGATACCACAGAAGTTTCTATTTTGTCTCTGGGAGGCATTGTGCTCAGCCGTCTGATCAAGACCGGCGGCCTTAAATTTGACGAGGCTATCCGCAGCACGGTCCGTAAGGAATTCGGCCTGCTCATCGGCGGCAAAACAGCGGAGGGGATCAAGAAGTCCCTTTCCGAGCTGGAGGAAGCCGGAGTCGGTGCGGAAGTGTTCGGAAGGGATATTGTTACCGGCCTTCCTGTTGAGCGTACTATCCCTACGGAACTTGTAGTATCCTGTCTGGAAGAGCATTTTGATACGATCATTGACAGTGTTAAAGTCATTCTGGAACGTACGCCTCCGGAATTGGGAGCGGATATTTACCGTCATGGAATTTATCTTACAGGCGGCGCATCCCAAATCAGCCATCTTGCGGAGAAGCTGGGTAAAAATACGGGCCTTCGTGTAAATGTGGCGGAGAAGCCGGTAGAAAGCGTTGTTATTGGCCTTTCCAAAGTTCTCAACGATGAAAACTATAAATCAGTTGCCTATGCGATTGAAGGGATGGGTAAATGAGTCCTGTAATAAAGAAAAAAAGAAATAAATTCACCCTGCCAAGTAAATACCTGCTGCTGATTTTGTCAGGTGTCTGTGTCGCCCTGATGCTTGTGACCTTTAAAACAGATTTGTTTGAAGGTCCGCTGCGGGCTGCTGCAGGGTATGTTGTAGTTCCCTTTCAGAAGGGAATCGCTTCCGTAGGCGGTTATCTTTATGACCGTGCTGAGGAAATGGGACAGCTGAAAAAGGTTCTTGCGGAGAACCAGGCGCTGAAGGATCAGGTGGACGCCCTTACCATGGAAAATGCACAGCTCCAGCAGGATAAATATGAGCTTACCAGCCTCAGGGAGCTCTACGAGATCGATAAGGCAACTTCGGAATATGAAAAGACAGGGGCGAGGGTGATCGCAAGCGATTCCAGCAACTGGTTTTATTCCTTTGTCATAGACAAAGGATCCGACGACGGCATACAGGTAGATATGAATGTTCTTGCCGGCAGTGGGCTGGCAGGAAGGGTGGTCAGTGTAGGCCCCAATTATGCCAGAGTGGTTTCCATTATTGCAGATAATGCCAATGTGTACGGCACGATCCTTTCCACCTCAGAAAATCTGATGGTTTCCGGAGATTTGCAGTCTGTTATGTCGGACGGCGTTATCCGTTTTGAACAGCTTTATGATAAGGAAAATAAAGTATCCGAAGGGGATAAGGTGGTCACTTCAAATATAAGCAATAAATATCTTCCCGGTATCCCTATCGGTTTTATCAGTTCCATTAGTACATCCTATAACAATATGACAAAATACGGCTATATCACACCGGCAGTGGATTTCCAGCATATCCAGGAGGTCCTGGTTATAATGGAATTAAAACAGCAGGTTACACAAGAGAAGCATTCCATGGATAAGGAATAGGAAGGAGAAGGCCTTATGAAAAGGAATATAATCTCGGTCCTTCTGGTATTATTATGCTTTATCCTGCAGACCAGTGTATTGCCGGCGGCTGCCTTCAGCAGCATTATGCCGAACCTGCTTATCATATTAATAGCATCCTGCGGTTTTATGAACGGTGAAAAAAACGGCCTTCTTATCGGATTTTTCTGCGGTCTGCTGGCTGATATTTTCGGCGGTGATGTGATTGGATTTTATGCGCTGCTTTATATGGTGGTAGGTTATGTCAACGGCACATTCCAGAGGATGTTTTATCCGGAGGATATTAAACTGCCGTTGATTCTGATTTTAGTAAGTGATATCGGTTACAATTTCGTATGCTATGTGCTTTTGTTCCTGCTGAGGAGCCGGCTGGATATCGGGTATTATTTTATCCATGTTATTCTTCCGGAAGCCGTATATACGATTGTGATTGCTTTTGCGGTATATCCGCTGCTTCTGTTATTACATAAAAAGCTGGAAGCTGCGGAAAGAAGGAGTAATGAATAATTGTTTGAGAGATTCAGAGATAATTTTTTAAACTTAATAAATTCCAGGCTGATAGTGCTCACTCTCGTTGTGATTCTTATGGGCGGCGTCCTGATACACCGGGTTTTCGTCCTGCAGATCGTGGAGGGAGAAAATTATCTGAATGAATTTTCCCTGAAGATCAAAAAGGAACGTTCTATCTCCAGTTCCAGGGGAAAGATTTTTGACAGAAACGGGAAGCTTCTCGCTTATAACGATCTGGCTTATTCCGTTACCATAGAAGATGTATACGAGTCAGATAAGAATAAAAACAAAAATCTGAACGCCACGCTTCTTGAGACCATTCATATCATTGAAAAGAATGGCGACAGTGTTATCAGTGATTTTAATATCTACCTGGATAAAAACGGAGAATACGCATTTAACGTAACAGACACCAAGCTGCTGCGTTTTCTTGCTGATATTTATGGACATGCTTCCATTGACAACCTGAAAGAGAAGGAAAAAAACGCAACGCCCCAGGATGTGATCAATTATATGGCAGAGACCTATGGTATCGGAGAAAGGACAGATCCGGATGACAAGAGCACCTTTGTACCCGGACAAGGCTATACAAAAGCCGAAGTCCTTAAGCTGATTACTATCCGCTATGCCATGAAGGCAAACAGCTACCAGAAATACATACCCACGACGATTGCCACGGATGTAAGTGAAAAAACGGTAGCTGCCGTAAAGGAAAACAATGATGCTCTTCTGGGAATTGATATTGCAGAGGATACTATCAGACGTTATATCAACGGCACTTATTTTTCTCATATAATAGGCTATACCGGTAAAATCTCCTCGGATGAGCTCAAGAGCCTGAATGAAGAAACCAGCAGGGGAGAGGATGAACCGGATCGTTATGAAATGAATGATACCGTGGGTAAATCCGGGATAGAGAAGGTTATGGAAACATACCTTCAGGGTGAAAAAGGCAGCGAAACCATATACGTGGACAACCTGGGGAAGGAAATTGATTCGGAGGGCCGGGTGGATCCGGTCGCCGGAAATGATGTTTACCTCACTTTGGATGCGGATCTGCAGGAAGCTGTGTATAATATCCTGGAACAGAGCATCGCAGGCCTGCTCCTTGATAAGATTGAAAATATCAAGGAATTCAAGCTGGGGGCAAACCAAAAGGCCTCCACAATTAAAATTCCCATAGATGATGTTTATTTTGCCTTGTTTAATAATAATGTGATAAGCCTGGAGCATATGGCTTCTGCCGGTGCGGGAGACAATGAACAGGCGGTACGGACGGCTTTCCTCCAAAAGAAGGAACAGGTCTGGAGCTGGCTCACAGAGGAGCTTTATAACAGAAGGACCCCATATAATCAGCTGGCGGAAGAGTATCAGAGCTATGAAAGCTATATAGTTACTAATCTGTTGATTAATGATACCAAGGTGCTTTCTGTTGACAGCAAGGATGAAACCTATAAAGCCTGGTCTGAGGAAGAAACGATATCCTTAAGTGATTTTCTGGAATATGCCATTTCCCGGAACTGGGTCGATGTAAGCAGGCTGGATATGGATACCCAGTATGCAGATTCCTCGGAGGTTTTTGACAGACTGGTGGATTACATCCGTCTGGAACTGGATAAAACAGCGTTTCATAAAAAGCTGTATAAATATATGATCCGCGATAATTCCATCAATGGAAAACAGATATGTATGGTATTGCTGGAACAGGAGCTTGTTTCCGTATCCGAAGAGGAAAAGGCGGCTCTGGAGAATGGAAGTATCTCTTCTTATACATTTATGAGGAATCTGATTAAGAATCTTCAGATTACTCCGGCCCAGCTGGCTTTGGATCCCTTTTCCGCATCCTGTGTAATTGTGGATCCCAATACCGGAGAGGTACTGGCCCTGGTCAGCTATCCCAGTTATGACAACAATAAGCTGGCAAACGGTATTGATGCCGATTATTATGCCAGCCTGCAGAATGATTTATCACTGCCTTTATGGGATTATGCCACACAGATGAGAAGCGCTCCCGGTTCTACCTACAAAATGGTAGTCGCTTCAGCGGCCCTGATGGATGGAATCATTGATACCAGAAGCACTGTGGATTGTGTGGGGAGTTTTACCCGATACTCAGATATCGTCATGCGCTGCTGGAATACCTACGGTCATGGCAATCTGAATGTTTCCCAGGCGATAACCCATTCCTGCAACTATTTCTTCTATGAAATGGGATACCGTTTCGGCCTGTCCGGCGATCCTGAAAGCGGAACTAATTTTGAACTCGCCAATACCCGTATGCGGGAATATGCGGATGCTTACGGGCTTACGGATAAGTCCGGAGTTGAAATAGAAGAATCCATGCCTCAGTTTTCCATGGCAAACCCTTCTGCGTCTGCAATCGGACAGGGGGAGCATAACTATACCACAGTAGGACTTGCCCGATATGTGGCCACGGTGGCGAACAGCGGGACATGCTATAACTTAAGCCTTTTGGATAAAGTAACCGATCGAAGCGGAAACCTTCTGGAGGATTTCACTCCCGAGGTCCGCAATACCATAGAAATGCCTACCGCATACTGGGATGCTATCCACAGCGGAATGAAGGGTGTGGTGGAAGGAAAAAAATACTTTGTGGATGCAGGCATATCCGCGGCCGGTAAAACCGGTACGGCTGATGAAAACAAGCTGCGGCCGGCACATGCACTTTTCCTGGGATATGCACCATATGAAAACCCGGAAATTGCCATTGCAACCAGGATCGGCAACGGATATGCTTCCGACTATGCTGCGCAGATATCCTGTAAAGTGCTGCAGTATTATTTTAATCCTGATAAAGAGGAAGATATATTAAATGGTACGGCCAGCCAGCTGGAAGCCGTTGTCAATACCGAAGATTAATGTTTTTCTGAAATTGCCAAAAACTATCGGGACAGGAGCGGATATGAAAAATGCAGTAATAGTTAAAAGCTTCCGGAATGGGCTTACCCTGTATCTGGACAGCGATTTGGATTTTGGACAGCTGCTTGAAGAGGTGGCCGGCAAATTTAAGGAATCAAAAGAATTTTTCTCTGATGCCTCTGTGGCGGTTTCTTTTGAGGGCAGGGAGCTGTCCTTTGAGGAAGAGGACAGCCTGATAGAGACCATAAGGATAAATTCCCATTTGAATATAACCTGCATCGTCGGAAAGGATGAAGAGAAAAACCGTATTTACGGCAAGGCTTTGGAAGAATTCCGGCGAAAAAGGTACGAGGAAGAGTCTGCGGGACAATTCTACCGGGGTACCCTGCGCAGGGGACAGATCCTGGAGACAGAATCCAGCATCATTGTGCTGGGGGATGTAAATCCCGGTTCCAGTGTTATTGCCGCCGGAGATATCGTTGTGCTGGGAAGCCTGCGCGGGAATGCCTACGCGGGCGGAAACGGACGGCCCGGACATTATATTGCAGCGCTTGAAATGGCCCCGCAAAAAATTAAAATCGGGGATTTCAAATATATTGCCAATGAAAAAAGCAAATGGACCTTCGGAACCCATGGACTTTATGGTCTTCATGGAAGTGACCGAAATGCAGGCCATGCACCCAAAATACAGCCGCAGACGGCTTATGTGGAAAAAGAACGCATAATCCTGAAACCAATTACGAATGAATTACTGAACGTTCAGTAAGCTCCAGGAACGCTCAGGGGACAAATATTTCTAACCGGAGGTATTTGCATGAGTGAAGTAATTGTTGTTACATCAGGGAAAGGCGGTGTGGGAAAAACCACCACATCTGCTAACGTGGGCACAGGCCTCGCCGCCATGGGAAAGAAGGTGGTATTGATAGATACTGATATAGGCCTTCGGAACCTGGATGTGGTTATGGGACTTGAAAACCGGATTGTATATAATCTGGTAGACGTGGTGGAAGGGAACTGCAGGGTGAAACAGGCCCTGATAAAGGATAAGCGTTACAGCAGCCTTTATCTGCTCCCTTCCGCACAAACAAGAGACAAAACAGCCGTAAATGAAAGCCAGATGATAAAATTAGTGGAGCATCTTAAGGATCAGTTTGATTATATCATACTGGACTGTCCTGCGGGCATCGAGCAAGGGTTTAAAAATGCCATAGCCGGTGCGGACCGCGCTCTGGTAGTCACGACTCCGGAGGTTTCCGCCATACGTGATGCGGATCGAATTGTGGGTCTGCTGGAAGCTCATGAATTCAGCCAGATAGACCTCATTATCAACCGCATGCGTTTTGATATGGTAAAACGCGGAGATATGATGACACCGGATGATGTGGTGGACATCCTGTCCATACCACTGATCGGTATAGTACCTGATGATGAGAATGTGGTCATTGCCACAAACCAGGGAGAGCCTCTTGTAGGGAACAACACGCTGGCGGGACAAGCTTATCAGAATATCTGCCTCAGAGTCCTGGGAAAGGAAGTGCCATTCCTGGATCTGGAACATCCGGTCTCCTTGTGGGCAAGGTTTACCGGAATCTTTCATAAGAGTCAGGAGGGGCGGATATCATGAGATTAAGAAATTTATTCAAAAAGAAAACTTCCAGAGAAATTGCAAAGGACAGGCTGAAAATACTGCTGATATCAGACAGGGCAGGCTGTTCTCCTGAGATGCTGGAGATGATCAAGCAGGATATTGCAAAAGTCATTTCCAAATACATGAAGATAGATACTAACAATATGGAGATACAGATCAGTAAATCCACGGCCAGGGGCAGGGGGAAAAATCCTACCCTCTATGCGGATATCCCTATACTGGACCTTCATAATTAGACTTTTACATACTGCAAACTGCTCTTCAGGCGCAAACTGCTCTTTAAAGCAGTTGGAGGAAAAAATGCTGAAAAGATACAAACTAAGGAATTACGACTTCAAGCTGGTTCTGCTGGTGCTTGCCATATCCATTATAGGTATCATGGCGGTGGGAAGCGCCAAGGAATCTCTGCAGGAAAGACAGATCGCCGGCGTGGCAATGGGAATGGTCATTATGATTATCATATCATTGATTGACTATTCCCAGCTGCTAAGGCTTTACTGGTTTTACTATATTTTTTCTATTGGTATGCTGATTGCTGTTTTAATCTGGGGTGAAAAGGTAAACGGTGCGACAAGATGGATCAATATTCCCCACCTGTTTCAGTTCCAACCGTCAGAAATTGCAAAAATATTATTGATTTTATTCTATGCACAGTTTATTATGAAATATAAGGAAAAGTTAAATACATTCAAAATACTTTTCCTTTGTGTGGGATTGATGCTGCCGGCTATCTTTCTTGTATACAAAGAGCCGAACCTGTCCACAACGATTCTGTACTGTATTTTATTCTGTGTACTGATATTCGTGGGCGGCTTGAATTACAAGATCATAGGAGGCGTTTTAGCTGTTATTGTTCCGTCTCTGGCGGTTGCTTTTTATTTGGTAATGCAGCCGGGACAGCAGCTGATTCAGAATTATCAGCTGACCCGTATTCTGGCATGGCTTAATCCGGAGAAATATGCGGATGCAGAGGCTTACCAGCAGCTCAATTCAGTGATGGCAATAGGTTCAGGCCAGCTATGGGGGAAAGGCCTGAATAATAATGTAATAGCGTCAGTAAAGAACGGCAATTTCATCTCGGAACCGGAAACGGATTTTATTTTTGCCGTAATCGGGGAAGAGATGGGTTTTGTGGGTTCCTGCGTGGTAATTGTATTGTTAATGCTCATTGCCCTTGAGTGTATTTCCATTGCCAGAACCGCCAAGGATACCTCCGGAATGATAATTGCTTCCGGAATGGCCGCAGTAATAGGCTTTCAGAGTTTTATGAACATTGCGGTAACCACAATGATTATGCCGAACACAGGAATCCCGCTGCCCTTTGTAAGCAATGGGCTGACATCTCTTGTCAGTTTGTTTATCGGTATGGGATTTGTACTGAATGTGCGATTGCAGAGAAAAAATTTATACTAGTATAGGAGAAGGTTGCTATGAATATTGCATTGATTGCGCATGACGCAAAAAAGAAGCTGATGCAGAATTTCTGTATCGCTTACAGAGGAATTTTAACCAAAAATGTACTTTTTGCCACGGGTACAACAGGAAGGCTGATTGAAGAGGTGACTAACCTGAATGTCCACAAATTCCTGGCCGGGCATCTGGGAGGTGAGCAGCAGATAGGCGCCCAGATTGAGCATAATCAGATCGATTTGGTCATTTTCCTCAGGGATCCGCTTACACCCAAGTCTCATGAACCGGATGTTAATAATGTGGTTCGTCTGTGCGATATCCATAATATTCCGTTGGCGACCAATCTTGCGACTGCAGAACTGTTAATCAAATCACTTGACAGAGGGGATTTGGAATGGCGTGAAATGTACAAATAAACGGAATCTGAAAGCCCAGGGAAGCCCGGTGTTTTCCCGGCTGAAAAAAATTCTTTCCAGGACTGCCGTTATCTGCCTGTTGGCTTCACTGCCGGCAGGAGCCCTTACCGGCTGCGGGAAAGAAGAACTGCCATTTGCCTACAATCCGGATTATGAGGTGTCCAGCTACCGGGTAGTCAATGAAGTATCCAGTGTTGTTGCAGACTCTTTTGCTGATGATCTCTGTGTGGTAATCGGAGATGTGGGTACGGAGAATGGGGCGGTGGACATGTCGGAGGCTACGGCAGCCGGGCTTTTTGATCTTAACAAGAATAATGTGATGTATGCCAAAAACGTCCATGAACGGCTTCAGCCGGCCAGCCTCACCAAGATTATGACGGCTTTGGTAGCGCTGAAATATGGAAATCCTGATGATATGATAACTGTTACCGACGAGGCCAGCATAACGGAATCAGGAGCTGTGCTGTGCGGCTTAAAGCCGGGTGATCAGCTGACGCTGAATCAGGCGCTGCACGCACTTCTCATTCATTCAGCCAATGACGCTGCGGCAGCCATTGCTGTCCATATCGGCGGCAGTATTGAAGGTTTCGCAGAAATGATGAATAAGGAAGCGCTGGCTATAGGGGCCACCAACAGCCATTTTGTGAATCCGCACGGGCTGACTGCGGACAATCATTATGTGACGGCTTATGATCTTTACTTAATCTTTAATGAGGCTTTGAAGCAGGACCTTATTAATGAAATTATTCATATGACAAGCTATGAAACGGTATATATGGACAAAGACGGAAATTCCAAATCCATGTCCCTGAAAACAACGAACCAGTATTTGAACGGTAATTTCAAGGCTCCGGAGCAGGTTACTATTATCGGAGGAAAGACGGGAACCACCAATGCTGCCGGAAACTGCCTGATATTACTTAGTAAAGACACCTCCGGCAACCCTTATATTTCCGTTATTCTCCGTTCCAAGGAGAAACAAATTCTCTATACGGAGATGACAGAGCTTTTGAATGTAATTAATTAAAAAGGTTGTTTTTTAAACAGATATCAACTATAATAATATCATATTTAAGAGGCGTTATAAGCGCCAATTTACTTTAGGAGGGATTACAATGGTTCAGTTAATCGTAGGCAAAAAGGGGAAAGGCAAGACAAAACAATTATTGGATAAAGTAAACACCGAAGTAAAAGAGGTCTCCGGAAACATTGTTTATTTAGACAAAAGTGCGAAGCACATGTATGAATTGAATAACAAGGTCAGACTGATTGATGTAAGTGAATTCATGGTGGAAAACAGTTCTGAATTTTTGGGATTCATCTGCGGTATTATATCTCAGGACCGGGATCTTGAGAAAATGTTTCTTGACAGTTTCCTGAAGGTTGCCCATTTGGAAGATTGTGATATCCTTCCTGTTATCACGAAATTGGAAAAAATCAGTGAAATGTTCCGGATAGATTTCATCCTCAGCATTTCCCTTGATGAGCAAGAGTTGCCGGAAAGCTTGAAATCGAAGATTATTGTATCTCTTTAAATAAAGGAAAAAGGCCCCGGATGTTTTCCGGGGCTTTTTAATGCGGCAGACAGAAAATATTGATATTGTTTTACCCGGAGGTATGTGGATTGGCTGGCAGAGAAAGCGGATCTTCCAATAGAAAAATCAGACAATACAGAAAACCGCTGAATATTAATCTGGGGATTATTATTTTTAGTGTTATTTTCGTATATGTAGTCATCTGTGTTTTTCTTTATTTTACACAAAAGCATATTATGGGTTACGAAGTGAAGAATGGTTCCCTTTCTATCGGGAACGTATACCAGGGAATTGCGCTGAGAGAGGAAACGATTGTCACCAGCAATGATTCCGGATACATTAATTATTATGCACGAGAAGGAGAACGGGTTGGCTTTGGAAAGCTGGTATGCAGCATTGATGAAAGCGGCCAGCTGAAAGAGATGTTTGACGCCGGTAAGGCGGATGATACGCAATTGTCGGATAATAATCTGGCGGATATTAAAAGTGAAATTACAGGCTATATGAGCGGATTTGAGAAAAAGCAGTTCTCCGGAGTCTATGATTTTAAATATTCTCTGGAAGGAACTGCACTGAAGCTGGCCAATATTAATGTGCTTCAGGATTTGCAATCGCTGAATGGTTCAGGGTCATCTCTGATATCATTGTGCAGCGCTCCGGTTTCCGGTATCGTGGTTTATTCTACGGACGGCTATGAAAACCTTACTGCGGATCAAATTACCCAGGATATGTTCGATAAGGAGGATTACTCTAAAAGACAGCTGATCAACAATGAGCTGGTAGCCTCCGGCGATACCTTATATAAGCTCGCGACAGATGAAAACTGGTCCATTGTCATCCAGTCCGATCCGGAAAGGGCACAGGAGCTGCTGGAAGAAGAATATGTCCAGGTGCGGTTCCTTAAAAACCAGTGTACCTCCTGGGCAAAGGTGAATGTACTCAATAATGAGGACGGGAATACATATGTAAAGCTGGACTTCAATAATTCCATGATATCCTTCTGTACGGACCGATACATCGATATTGAGCTTGTTACAAAGGACGAGCAGGGCCTTAAGGTTCCGAATTCTGCCATTGCGGAAAAAGAATTTTTCCTGGTTCCCAAGGAATATGTGACAAAGGGCAACAGCAGCGAGAACGGTGTTCTTAAAGAAACCTATACGGAAAACGGAGAGGCTTCTACGGAGTTTATTGCAACCTCCATATATTTTGAAACGGAAGATGATTATTATATTGATAATTCCGTGCTGGAGCTGGGGAACAATCTGGTCAGGCCGGATTCCACAGATAAATATACCATATCCCGAAGCGCAACCCTCATAGGCGTTTATAATATTAATAAGGGGTATGCAGATTTTAAGGAAATACAAATTCTTTCCCAGAATGATGAGTACGCGATTATCAAGTCCAATACCGCTTATGGATTAAGCGCCTTTGATCGTATTGTACTGGATGCGGAAACCGTAACAGGAAATGAATTTCTTGAATAGAGCGTCCGAAAGGAGTCAGAAATGCTGAAAGAAAATCTTTATCAGGTACAGGAAAATATGAAGGAAGCCTGCCGCAGGTCAGGGAGAGCGGAAAGTGACGTGACACTTATCGCAGTGAGCAAAACAAAGCCCCTGCCTATGCTTGAAGAAGTATATTCACTGGGCATACGGGATTTCGGAGAGAATAAGGTACAGGAGCTGGTTGACAAGGCGGAACAGCTGCCTGACGATATCAGGTGGCATATGATTGGCCATCTCCAGCGGAACAAGGTCAAATATATTGTTGACAAGGTTTATATGATACACAGTGTTGATTCCTTGCGTCTGGCGGAAGAAATCAGCAAGGAAGCGGTAAAGCGGGGTATCATTGTTAACATTTTAATAGAAGTGAATGTGGCTGGCGAAGAAAGCAAGTTCGGCGTCCCTCCTGAGGATACACCCGGACTGGTGCAGGAGATATCCCATCTGCCCGGTATTCTGGTCAGGGGGCTGATGACGATAGCGCCTTTTGTCGAAAATGCAGAGGATAACAGAATATTTTTTAGTGCATTGAAAAAGTTATATGTTGACATAACTAACAAAAACATTGATAATGTACGTATGGATTATCTTTCGATGGGAATGACGGGAGATTATGAGGTGGCAATTGAAGAGGGAGCTTCCTTTGTACGCGTGGGAACAGGAATATTTGGTGAAAGATCCTATCAGGTGGAATAAGATATCTGACAGGTAATCATAAAGGAGATTGGCACGATGGGTGTAATGGACAAGTTTTTGAGTTATATGAAACTGAATGGCGATGAAGAGTATGATGATTACGACGACGATGATTATTATGACGATGATGAACCGGTAGAGAAAATCTCAAAAATAACACCTAAGGCGAAAGCGGAACCATTTATGGAGGAAGACAAGCCCAAGAAAGCTTCCCCCAAGGTAACTCCTATGAGACAGCCCCGCCGGACTGCCGGCAACGGGATGGAGGTATGTGTGATTAAACCTACAAGCATTGAGGATGCGAGAGAAATAACGGAAACGCTGCTTGCCAACAGAACGGTCGTGCTGAACCTGGAAGGCCTGGATGTGGATATAGCTCAGAGAATTATCGATTTTACTTCAGGATCCTGCTTCGCAATCAGCGGGAATCTGCAGAAGATTTCCCAGTACATATTTATTATTACACCTGCCAGTGTGGATATTTCCGGAGATTTCCAGGAAATTTTCAGCGGTTCGGTAGATGTTCCCGGATTCACCAGCTGACAAAGAAGGATGTTTTTCAGAAGCGTCGTCGTGAGGCGGCGCTTTTTGAGCGGGATACAGGATAAAAATATCAATAGAACGAGGTGGCATTATGTCGGAAAGAATGACGGTTTCCTACCAGAAGAAGCCCTGCTACGATATTATATTTGAAAGGGATTTTCAGGCGCTGTCTGAAGAACTGAAGGCGTTGGATTTTGCACAGAAGAAGCTGTGTATCGTTACAGATTCCAATGTGGGTGCGCTTTATGCAAGTGAGGTTGAAAAAGCAGTTTCTTCTGTGTGTGCGGATACGGACATCTTTACTTTTTCAGCAGGAGAAGAGAATAAGAACCTGGATACGGTAAAGGCTTTGTATTCTTTTTTAATTGAAAAACACTATACAAGGAAGGACTGCCTTGCAGCGCTGGGAGGAGGAGTGACCGGTGATCTGACCGGTTTTGCCGCCGCCACCTATCTGCGGGGGATTGATTTTATACAGATTCCCACGACATTGCTGTCCCAGGTGGACAGCAGCATCGGAGGGAAAACAGGCGTTGATTTCGATCAATACAAGAATATGGTGGGAGCATTCCATATGCCCAGGCTTGTTTATATGAATCTTTCCACTCTTTCCACTCTGGAGCCCCGTCAGTATTACAGCGGGTTCGCGGAAGCCATGAAATCTGCCCTTATCAGTGATGCCAGGTATTATGAATGGCTGGTTGCCAATTTATATGAAATCTGTGACAGGGAACCGGATGCCATGGAGGAGATGGTACGCCGTAGCTGTGACATCAAACGTAAAATTGTGGAAAATGATCCGACGGAAAAAGGAGAGCGCGCCCTGCTGAATTTAGGACATACCATTGGCCATGCAGTGGAAAAGGCCAAGGATTTTTCCCTTACCCATGGGGAGTGTGTTGCGCTTGGATGTGTGGCCGCGGCTTTTATCTCCTGGAAGAAAGAGCTTCTTTCTATGGAAGAGTATTACGAAATCAGGGATATGTTTGTTCCCTTCAATCTTCCTATTTCCGTAGATGATTTGGATCGGGAACAGATCCTTGCGCTGACTAAATCGGATAAAAAAATGGAAGAAGGACATATTAAGTTCGTACTTCTTCAGAAGATCGGCAGAGCTGTTCTGGATACTACGGTAACAGAGGAAGAAATTCTTGCGGCGATCGACGAAATTAATTTTACGGAAGAGGATGAACATGAATAACCGGAAACAAAATATTCCAAAGAGAATCATATGGCTGCCGGATATCCTGCTGATTCTGGCGGGCATACTGCTTGATCAGTTCACCAAACATCTGGCGGTGGTTTATCTGAAGGGAAGCCAGCCTGTATCCCTGATACCAGGAGTCCTGGAACTGCGGTACCTGGAAAACCGCGGCGCTGCTTTCGGGATGATGCAGGGAGCCAAAGTCTTTTTCCTCATAATCACGCCTGTTATACTGGCGGCAGTTATCTATGCGCTGATTAAGATGCCTTCTGACGGCAAATTCCGTGTCCTGCATATCTTGCTGGACTGTGTGGCTGTGGGGGCAGTTGGAAATATGATAGACCGTATCAGACTGGATTATGTGGTGGATTTCATTTATATCAGTCTGATTGATTTTCCCATCTTTAATGTGGCGGATATGTTTGTCTCCATTGCCTGTGTGGTAGGAGCCATATTGATTTTATTCAGCAATAAATATAAGGATGAAGATTTCCGTTTCCTGTCATTTAAGCAGAAGCAAAGTATTCCAAAGGAAGAAGACAGTCCGGAAAATGAAAAAGAGTAGGGGATAGCATATGCCGGATTTATTTCGGTTTCAGGTGACAGAAGAATATGAAGATGAAAGAATCGATAAGTATATGGCGTCACTTATCGATTCTTTGTCGCGTTCCTTTATTCAGAAAATGATGAAGGAGCAGAAGGTATTGGTAAATAATATCCCGGTTAAGGCTAATTACAGGCTGCGGGCAGAGGATGAAATCTGTTTTACCCTTCCTGAAGCGGCAGAACCGGATATTGAGGCGGAAAATATCCCTTTGGATATCCTGTATGAGGATGACGATGTCCTGGTGGTTAACAAGCCCAAGGGAATGGTAGTACATCCGGCGGCAGGCCATTACAGCGGGACGCTGGTAAATGCTGTCATGTATCATTGCCGTGGCAGCCTTTCCGGAATCAACGGAGTCATGCGGCCCGGCATCGTCCATCGTATTGACCGCGATACCACGGGCAGCCTGATTATCTGTAAAAATGATAATGCTCATCTGTCTATTGCCGCCCAGCTGAAGGATCATACCATTGTCCGGCGTTACCGTGCCATAGTTCATGGCGTTATCAGGGAAGAGGAGCTGTGTATCAACAGCCCTGTGGGAAGGCATCCGACAGACAGGAAAAAGATGGCGGCCGGGGTCAGGAATGGAAAGGAAGCAGTCACCCATATTAAGGTGATGGAGCGTTTTCGGGCCTATACCTATATTGAATGCCGTCTGGAAACCGGCAGAACCCACCAGATCAGAGTACATATGGACTCCATCGGGCATCCGCTGCTTGGTGATACGGTTTACGGAAACAGGAAATATTCGCTGCCTTATGTTCTGCAGGGGCAGACACTCCATGCCATGACACTTGGCTTTATCCATCCGGTTTCCGGAGAATACGTGGAAACCACGGCTCCTTTGCCTGATTATTTCAGTCATTTGCTTGAGACACTTCCCAGATAAGTGTATTTCAGGACAGTATCCAATAAAAAAGAAGAGGGGCCGCTATGGAAACATCAGAATATCTTGAACAATTGCTGTTAAGATATGAAGAAACCTATGATATATATAAGCCTTACTACATCGATGGTAAGGAATATCCTGCATACGGGTATTTTACTTCCGATATCAGAGAGCAGAACCCTGAAAAAAACGGGAAATTATGGGCATCTGCCGGCTATGAGCATATTTTATTCCTCACAGCGGATAAAATAACGCAGGATCATGTGAATGAGGCCCTGACTGTTATTTCTGATTATATGGAACCCAGGCTTGTACGAAAGGATGGAAGAATTCCTGACAGGAAACATTTATATAGTTTTCTCACCGTTATTCTGCTTTCCCAGTATCCGCCGGATAAAAATGCCATAAAAGCCGTGAAACGGTATTCTTTTGAAAAAGATTATCATTTTAAGTTGAGAGGCTTCTGTACGGGACAGCTTGTTCTTGCCAGCATGGAGGATCAAAAGATCGTCTGCAGCCATTCTGCGGAAAAAAAGCGGTCTTTTCTGCAGAAGATTTTCGAGGGAAAGAATGCCGTGCAAAGCTGAAAAAAAAGCACAATTTGGCTCCTCTGTTAATCCGGCAGAGGAGATTTTTTCTTTTGTCGTTGAAGTTTTGTCAGTTTTTCTATATAATAAGTTTATAAAAGGTAGCTTACTTACCTTTAAAAAGGAGGTAGTTGTATGAATACAATCATTACAATAGGCCGTCAGTTTGGTTCCGGCGGACGGGAAATCGGCGAGAAGGTAGCAGAATATTTTGGCATTAAATGTTTAGACAAGGAGCTTCTGACTAGGGCGGCAAAGGAAAGCGGCTTTTGTGAGGAGATGATTAAAAACCACGATGAGAGGCCTACTAACTCCTTCCTCTATAATCTGGTCATGGACACCTATTCCTTCGGCTATAATGCATCTTCCTTTATGGATATGCCCATCAGCCATAAAGTATTTCTTGCGCAGTTTGATACAATCAAGAAGGTTGCGGAAGAAGGCCCCTGCATCATTGTAGGCCGCTGTGCAGATTATGCGCTTCATGATTTTAAGAACTGCATCAATCTTTTCATCTATGGTGACGAAGAGGTAAAGATCAAGCGTATCATGCGTAAATACAATTTAACTGAGGATAAAGCCCGTGAAATGATAACCAAGAAGGATAAGCAGCGTCAGAGCTACTATAATTATTATTCTTCCAAGAAGTGGGGCCGTGCAGACAGCTATGACTTCTGTCTGAACAGTTCAGTCCTGGGTGTTGACGGCACTGTGAAACTGATAGTCCAGATGGTCGAAGATTTTGAGGCTTTAAACGGCGTAACCCCTGAGCCGTAATTTTGCTGTGTTGTAATTGGAACTTAAGAAAGAGAAGCGGATCACTTAGAGAAGCTTCTCTTTCTTATTATTAACGGGTAGGTTTACATAAAAATATTATGTAAACTATACTGGTAAAAACAGGCTGTTAAAAGAAAACATGAATATTATTGTCCGGGGAACAATAACTGCAGATGACAATTAACCATAAATTTCAATCAGGAGTAATTCATGGCAAGGAAACAAAAGTCTCTGCTTTATACCTTTTTCTCCCTCGGTACGGCATGTACGATGATATATTTACTGGGGATTCATGCATTCCGAAAAAGCCTGCTGTATTTTCGCACTATTTACTGACAGAGAAGGATAACAAAATATGGATTTTTACAGAAGATTAGCCCTTGCAGGAGAAGCGATTCCTTTTGGAAAGGTGGCAACCTATGGACAGCTGGCGCTTCTATGTGGCAGGCCCAGGAACTCCAGGCAGGTAGGATATGCATTGAACAGAGGACTGGCAGGAGAGAAGCTGCCCGCCCATCGTGTGGTAAATTCACAGGGACTCCTTACCGGAGCCCCTGCTTTTGATACCCCTGACATGCAGAAATGGCTGTTGGAAGGGGAAGGGGTAGAAGTAAAGGACGGAAAAGTGGATTTAAAAAAATATGGCTGGCACAACACGATGGAAGAGGCGATGGCTTTGAAGGAATGCTTTGACAGGCTGGGGATATAAACAGATATCAGGCTCCGTGATAAATTGGAAATTTTTTCATAGGGCTGATAGGCTATTACTGTTTCAAATGTATGGCTCCTGTATCTCTTAGAGACATCCGGAAGATATTTTTTCCGCCCATATACTCGGACATAAAGCGGATATAGTCCTGTGAGGCCCCTGACGGAATGATACTGAGGATCACTCCTGCAAAGCCGCCTCCATGTACACGGCAGGCACCCCGTCCGGCATTTTGGATGAACAGCTCCGACAGAGCCAGGGCAACGCAAACGCTTTCTTCTGTGGTATCAGACGGGATATGACAGTTCTGCAGGTATTTCCAGGAGGAATTGCCGGATTCATTTATAAGCTCCAGCAGTTCTTCCGTATTTCTGTTAATTAAGGCGGATTTGGCCTTATCCACCCTATCATTTTCTTCATAAAAATGGAGAGAACGAAGGAAGGAGCGATCACCGCAGTTTTCCCTGATCATGGGAAGCTTTTTCAGAAGAAGCGGGAGAGACGCCTCCGACAGCACTGTTTTTCCCATCTGTGCAGCCGCCTTTTTCATTTCTGACGGGATTTCAGAATAGTCTCTGCTTAAATCTCCGTGTCCTTTCCCTGTGTTTACCAAAATGATATCATAGCCTTCCAATATGGATTCCGGATCCATCCTTTCCACACTCGGGATTTCAGAGTCGGAAAAATCCAGAAAAATCATGCCACCAGCTGCACAGGCAAGCTGATCCATCAATCCGGATTGTTTATTCCAGTAATGATTTTCCGCGTAACGTCCTATGCGCGCATAATCAATGCAGGACATTTTATTTTCATTGAAGTAATAATTAATAATGGCACATATCAGCATTTCAAATGAAGCGGAGGAACTGACGCCGGCTGCGCTGAGTACATTCGTTGAAATGCAGGCCTGAAACCCATGTACATGAAAGCCGCAGGCCCGGCATCCCTGAAAGATTCCGGCAAGCAGTGAAAGAGTCCCTTCATCGCCGGGAATGGTCTCCAGCTTCTCCAGATTGAGCATAAAAGGCTGTTCATAGCCTTCACTTAAAATAGTTACCGTTTCTGTCCGGTTCGGCCCTGCAGCCGCTATCGTATCCATCTGTATGCTTGCCGCCAAAACCTTGCCTCCATTATGATCCGTGTGGTTGCCGATGAGTTCCATACGGCCGGGAGAAGTAAAATATTCTGGTTCCTCCATATGAAAATATTCTTTGTATTTCTTAGTCAGCGCCATGAAACGTTCACAGCTGTTTTCCTTTTCTCCATAGACTTCCAAAAGACTTTGTTTGAATGTGTCAGTAATCTTAAGCATTATTTACCCCTTTCATTTGTTCAGGCTCAATTTATTTCATTGTTTACCGAGACGTCTCTGATAAATTCATTATATCTGATTTATGGGGGAAGACCTTAATAATCATGCGCAGTATAGGGAATATATTGCGTTTCTCATATAAAAAGAATTGCATTTATAATTAAGAAATGATACCCTTTACTTAGAAAGAGGAGGGAAGATTATGAAAACATCGAAAACAGGAAAGACGCAGATTATAACGAATCCCTCTCAAAAAGAACTTAAGGAACACGGCAGTTATCCCTTTCCCTTTCTGGTGAGCTATGAAAGTCTGTCCGGTTACGATACAGGTTCTTTTCTGTGGCATTGGCACAGCGAAATAGAATTTACGCTTATCACGGAAGGCCGTATGATCTATCAGGTTAATGACCGGTGTTTTCTTATGAAAGAGGGGGAGGCCTTGTTTGGCAACTCCTCAACGCTGCATTCCGGCCATATGGCGGATGAAACGGACTGTGAATACATTTCCATTACCTTTGCGCCAAGGCTGCTGTATGGGTACGAGGGAAGCCTTATCCAGGAAAAATATGTGGCTCCGGTTCTTCATCACAGAGGATTGGCAGCCATTCATTTTGACTCTTCTGAAATCTGGCAGGAAGAAGTTGTGGAAGGCCTCCGCAATATTATTGAAGAAAGTGAGAGCCGCCGTCCGTTTTATGAACTGCGGATTCAGGAACAGCTTCTTCACATATGGCTTCTTATACTGGAGAACTGCAGTGTCGAAGGAACAGAATGCAGGAGTATAGATGAAAAAAATTACGAGCGGATCCGCTGTATGTTTTCTTTTATACAGGAGAACTATGCCAGAAAGCTGGAACTGGAAGATATTGCACAGCATGTGCATATATGTAAAAGTGAATGCTGCAGAATTTTTAAGAATTATATGAAGGAATCTTTATTTGATTATATACTGAAGTACCGGATCGAACAGAGTCTGCCTGATGTATTGGACGGCAAAGACAGTCTCACAGAGATTGCACTGAGAGTTGGCTTTGCCGACTCCAATTATTTTTCCAAGGTGTTTCACCGGGTAAAAGGCTGTTCTCCGAGGGAATATAGGAAGCGAAATTCAATGTTAATGTAGCGTTTTGACCTTAATTCTATTGACGTATGACGGGATGATTTGTAAGGGGTCTGGTTGCGCTGTATGAGGAACTGGGTAGAATGGCATCATAGCATAAACTTAGGACTATTCGCAAAACACAAGTTTAACGAATAGATGTGGTCAAAAACAGGGTTAAAGCCACGTTCTCTTAAATAATCTAATTCCCTCAGTCTTGTCAGACAACTTAGTAGAGGCTCTCTTAGTATAGTTATTCCTCTGTACGTTTATATTAAGATCTAACCATTCCAAACATAATCTCAATATTAATAGATTTACATTCTTCAATATTATATCAGGATAACAGCCCTGATAGATTTGTGTTGGGGATAAAGCTCTCTCAATGCCAGAGATAATATTGTAGGCTGCACTACATTTATACTTTAAAAGTCATAGCTATTACACATATAGAATTACAACAGCATATTGTAAATTTTATTCCAATAATCATTGATAAGTCTATACCTGGATTATACCTAATAACAATAAAACTGAGAATCTAAATCATAATTTTACCACCTTCTTATTTTACGATACAAATAAAAGAAATAGTTATCACGTTTACTTAAATAATAACCCATAAATAGATTACATACATGAAAAATAAATACTTTACTCTTCCCTTTCGAATGTTAATAAATTAACAAATACCTTTTTCCTCATCATGAAAGACCAGGCAGTTCTCATTCTTCTTCCACCTTATAATATTGTGCCTGAGCATTCCACAGCTTGTAATACATTCCAGATTTGTCGTTTACCAGCACATTATGGCTGCCGCGCTGAATCAGACTGCCCCTGTGGAAAACAACGATATCATGGCAGAAACGGCAGGAAGACAATCTGTGCGAAATAAATACGGCTGACTTCTCTCCTATCATTTGATTCATCCTGCTGTATACTTCGAATTCCGCGATTGGATCAAGCGCCGCTGTAGGCTCATCAAGTATGATAAATGGCGCATCTTTATATAAAGCTCTGGCTAGCGCAATCTTCTGTGCTTCTCCCCCGGAAATAGCAACACCTTTCTCATCAAAATCCTTATATAATGCCGTCGCAAGCTCCTTCGGCAGCTTATCAAGGCGTCAAGAGGGGCAACAACGTGTTGCTTGTATTTCTTTTATACTCTATGCTAAGATTACAAAAAGGAGGAATGTATGAATGGAGACAATGGAAGCAATTTTAGAATTACGTAAAAAACTGAATATATCCCAGGATGAGTTTGCCAGGAGATTATCAGTAACCAGACAGGCTGTTTCCCGCTGGGAAAACGGAGACACAATTCCTAATATAGATACACTCAAATTAATAGCTGAAACCTTTGAGGTGTCGGTAGATTATTTGCTGGGACATACGGTAGGACAATGCCAGAGCTGCGGTCTGGTTCTGGAAAAGGACAGTGATAAAGGAACAGAATGCGATGGCAGCAAATCAGAGGAATACTGCTCTTTTTGTTATCAGCATGGAAAATTCGCTCAGGATATTACTATGGAGGAAATGATTGAACTGAATCTGCGGGATTTGGATGAATGGAATAAGTCTGTCGGGCTGCAGTTAACAGAACAGGAAGCAAGATCTGCGCTTATGGAATTTCTGCCAACGTTAAAGAGATGGAAGGATACTTCAGGCACTGCAATAGCTTCTGAATAGCATGCTGCCAAACAGAAAGGAGGCGAAACAACAGTATTTTAAAGCTGTCGTTTACGCCTCCTTTTTTATAAATCCTGCATCCGTCCGGCTCATGCCGGGTGGCTTTCAGAATGCTGTTACATAAGCTCATCAGAATCCAGCACAATTGTAAATGGCCCGTCATTTTCAAGTTCTATTTTCATATGGGCTCCGAAGATACCGCATTCCACAGGATAACCTTCCTTTTTACAGGAATGCTTCATATATTCATACAGCTGTTCGGCATGTTCGGGAGAGCCTGCTTTTACAAAAGACGGTCTGTTGCCTTTTTTACAGTCCGCATACAGGGTAAACTGGGAAACAAGCAGTAAACCGCCGTTTACATCCTTCAACGACAGATTTGTTTTGCCGTTCTCATCCTCGAATATCCGCAGGTTCAGAAGCTTACGGAGCATTTTGTCGGCAATGCCCTCCGTATCCGAATTATTTACACCAATCAGAACCAGAAACCCCTTTTGAATGGATCCTACAATTTCCTGCTCTACAGTGACACTTGCATGGCTGACTCTTTGAATAACAAACTTCATGGGGACTGCTTCTCCTGTTCTATATTATTTGTCTTCTTTGGACTGCTTTTCTTCAGATTCCTCAGCCGGATGACAAGGAATGAACTCTTTGCTCGTTTCATCAATTCGGCCCAGTTCCTTGTATTCCTCGGTTTCCGTAGGCAGCTTCTTCTTGGCCAGATTGCGGTTAATCCAGCGTCTGCACAGAGCGTAGATAACTGCGAAGGTTGGTACGCCGATTACCATTCCCGGCACACCCATAAAACCGCCGAAAATTGTGATGGAAAAAATAACCCAGAAGCTGGAAAGCCCGGTGGAGTCTCCCAGGATTTTAGGGCCGAGTATATTTCCGTCAAACTGCTGCAGAACCAAAATGAAAATAAGGAAATAAAGGCACTGTATGGGATCGATCATCAATATCAGGAGCGCACTGGGAATGGCACCCAGGTAAGGTCCAAAGAAAGGTACGATATTGGTAACACCGATGATAACACTGATAAGCACCGGATAAGGGGTTCCCATAATACTTGTTCCGGCAAAGCAGAGGATTCCGATAAGTAAGGAATCCAGAAGCTTACCGCTGATAAATCCGCCGAAGGTACGGTGTACAAACCGAATGTCTTCAATAAAGGAATTGGCACGCTTGATATCCATGGCGGAATAAATGGCTTTTTTTGCCTGGCCGATGAACTTCTCCTTGCTTCCCATAATATATACGGATATGATCAGGCCGATAATCATGTTCCACAATGCCTTAAGTACGTTAAAAGCATAGTTGGAAACGACTTTGAGGACAGCGTTCATCTGAGGCAGCAGGGTATCGTTCATCCAGCTTCTGAGTTCAGGTGTATAAGTGTTGATGAGATCATTAATGTAGGATTCCACTTCCGGATTATCCGCCAGAACCTTCTGGAGCCATGCGGTAAGGTTATTTACATAAACGGGGAATTGGAACACAATACTCTGAATGCTCTTGAACAGCTGCGGGAGCACTACGGAGCTGAATGCGTAAATAATAAGAACCACAAACAGCAATGTCAGTACTATTGCGGACATACGCAGATATTTTTTCTGCTTATCTGTCAGGGCCTGCCGTCCTTTTTTGAAAACATGCCTGAGAGCTTGCTTTTCTATAAAGTTCAGAACCGGAGTGAGCAGATAGGCCAGAACCAGGCCATCAATAATCGGCATGGCAATAGAAATAATTTGGGCCACGCCGTCTTTGAAATTGGCGCCCCGGAACATCAAGAAAAAGAGGCATATACTGGCCCCTATGACAAGGAGGGCCGTGATGCCCCAATAAAGATATTTTTTGTCCCAGCGGAATTTCATATAAAATGGTCTCCTTTTACTTGGAATGTTATACTTCCATGGAATGCTTTGCTTCCATTTATGTAGGTCAGTAAGAACATTATATACCACCGCACTTAAAAAATTAAGCAAAATTAATGAAATTATTCTAAAATAATTGTATAATATCTATTTAGGATTTATAAAGCAGCAAATTTTGTATAGAAGAAAGGATTACATATGAGACTGCAACAGGTTTTAAGCTATGTCCGGAAAGCGGTGGACGATTATCACATGATTGAAGAAGGGGATAAAATTGCTGTTGGGATATCCGGCGGCAAGGATTCTCTGACACTGCTCTACGCGCTTCACGCACTGCGGCGTTTTTATCCGAAACATTTTGATATTCATGCGGTAACCGTGGATCTGGGCTTCGGCAATCTCGATTTAAGCCGTATAGAAGCAATTTGCTCACAGGAACTGCAGATCCCTTATACCATTGTAAAAACGGATATTGCCAATATTATATTTGAACAGCGAAAAGAATCCAATCCCTGCTCTCTTTGTGCTAAAATGAGAAAGGGAGCCCTGAATGAGGCCATTAAAAAGGAAGGCTGCAATAAGGTGGCATATGCTCATCATAAGGATGATGTGGTGGAAACAATGCTCATGTCCCTGATTTATGAAGGCCGTTTCCATACCTTCAGCCCGGTAACCTATCTGGACAGAATGGATCTGACGGTAATACGGCCGCTGATGTATATGAATGAAGCGGATGTTATCGGATTTGTCACTAAAAACCAGGTGCCTGTTGTTAAAAGCCCCTGCCCTGCCGACGGCTATACCAAAAGGGAATATGTGAAACAGCTTTTGAAAAAGCTGAACCAGGAGAATCCGGGGGTAAAGGAACGGATGTTTACCGCAATACAGGATGGCAATATGACAGGCTGGCCGCCGCCGGATACCCTGCGCAGATAATAATACTTTTCAATGGAACGGTTTTGCCGGGGAGGAATAAAAATGGCCGAAAACAAAAATTACCATGATGAACTGAATAAAAAAAATATTCTGAAGCTCCGGGAGCTGCTGGCCTGCCTCCCGCCCTTCTGCAAACAGTTTTTCCGCGGGATCGAGGATGTGACCGCCTCCCGGACACGGATAGCCTACGCCTATGATTTAAAGGTTTTCTTTGAGTTTATCCATGAAACCAATGGGGTATACCGCAAAAAAGATATTGTAGACTTTCCTCTTTCCATCCTGGATGAAATCGGAAGGGAGGACATAGAGGAGTATATGGAATATCTCTCCTATTATGTTAAGGACGGCGTAGAATACACCAATGATGAACGGGGAAAAAAGAGAAAGCTGGCCTCTCTCAGAAGCTTTTACAATTACTACTTCCGGAATGAACTAATTGAGAACAATCCTGCAGTCCTTGTTCCGCTTCCCAAGCTTCACGAAAAGGAAATCGTCAGGATGGAGCCTAACGAAGTAGCGGTTCTTCTGGATGAAGTGGAGGAAGGAAACAAGCTAACCAAGAACGAGCAGCGTTATCATGATAAGACCAGGGTGAGGGATTTGGCGCTTCTCACTCTTCTGCTGGGGACCGGTATCCGGGTGTCTGAATGTGTGGGGCTGGATATCCAGGATGTTGATTTTGACAACCAGCGCCTGAAAGTACGCAGGAAAGGCGGGTATGAGGATATCGTATATTTTGGCGAGGAGGTTTCCGCGGCCCTGCAGGATTATCTGGAGGAACGGGAACGGATTATTCCTCTCTCCGGCCATGAAAATGCTTTTTTCCTCTCCATGCAGAACCGCAGGCTTACCGTTCGCAGCGTTGAGAATCTGGTTAAGAAGTATGCCTCTAAAGTAACATCCATGAAAAAAATTACCCCGCATAAGCTGCGCAGCACTTACGGTACGAATCTGTACAGGGAAACAGGGGATATCTACCTTGTGGCCGATGTCCTGGGCCATAAGGATGTGAATACCACCAGAAAGCACTATGCTGCCATGCAGGATGAAAATAAACGGAAAGCGGCAAAAGCCGTTAAATTAAGGGAGCCGTAGCTCCCTTTTTTGTATTCAGGTACTAAATTTTATTCTTTCGATAATACTCTGTTTCCGAAAGCTTCGGGCCAGTATCCATGTCAGTCCAAATTGTACGATCATAATGACGAGGAATAAAAGCAGCGTTTGTGCAAAGGGATAATGAAAGCTGACAATACTTAAGAAGCCCGTGTCCCTGGCCCACCGGAAGAACAGGAAACCGGCAATACTGCCAAAAACCAGGGATAAAAGCAGTGTTCCAAGTGTATAAAAAAGGCCTTCCATCTGAAACAGCGTGAACAGCTGTTTTTCCGACAATCCCAGAGCCTGCATCATGCCCAGTTCCCGTCTGCGTACATAAACACTGTTTACCATGGTATTGATCAGATTCATAATACAGATGCTTCCCAGAACAGCCAGGAAAATATAACATACGGCAGATAAAAAAGCTGTCAGTTCTTCCTGTTCCTTCTTCGTTTCCTCAAAGGTATGCAGTTTCAGGAAAGGATTTTCATCTGTTATTGCCCTCAGGCTCTCCTCCACCGGGTTAAGCTTTTCTTTTTCAACCGCTATGGAGAGACTATTGGTTTGATTATTGCTGCATATTTCTTCCAGTACGGATGAAGGAAGCATGAAGGCCGAATAATGATATAGGCTGACCGGAGGATCCGCTATTGCCGCCACCTGGAATTCCATCGGAATTTCTTTTTCCCCGTCCTGGACAATCATCCTTATCATACTTCCAACCTTCCAGTCCGGCGACCATATAAAAGCCTTCTTATTCAGGATTATCTTGTTCCCCTCAAGCAGTTCATCATAGGTAACATTTCCCTCTATGACAGAAGCTTCCATTGTATCGGCCAGTACCCGGGGGATTCCTGAAATGGAGGTTCTCCTGAGTGAATCCCCATCATATACATCCTGCAGAAGTATGCTGGTATTCTGATGGCTGATAACCGAAGAGACACCGGGCATATTTCCAATACGAAGCATCAGGCTGTCATCCAGAGGATTCTGCTGCTGGATAGCTCTCCAGTCGTATTCAGGCCGCATCCGATCACCGCTGACAGAATAAATGGAAAGATCCAGATCATACAGAATTTCATCATGGGCAATTTCCTCCGGATTGGCACAGGATAAAATAGTGGAAACCCCAAGAAAAAGAATACCTGTTATACTCAGGGATACAAGTGTTATCAAAGTCCGTTTTTTATTGCGTGAAAGGTTTGCTTTCATAAGCCGGAACAGACTGACATCTTCATAACCCTTTCTGGATTTAGCCTTGCCAGGAGATACCCCGAGACCATCATAGCGCATGGCCTCCACAGGGGAAATCCTGCCTGCAATATGAACCGGGCGCAGAAGGGATATTGCCGTTGTACATAATGCCATAATGATAGCAAAAATATAAATCCAGGGCTGAAACAGAGCAATCTCCCCGTTCCCGTATATGTCCTTCAGGGTATTGCCTAAAAGACCATCACGGGCAAAGCTGTTCAGCAGGAAGGACAGACCGCTCAGAGAAGCAGCCATTCCCAGGACAATTCCCGGCGGAACAGCGAATACTGCCGTAAAGATTCCTTCCCGGAATACAATGGCCTGCACCTGCCTCTGTGTAGCCCCCAATGCCTTTAATTTTCCGTACTCCTGTACCTTGTACATGGTAGACACATAATAAATACTGTAAATGGTAATGATTCCTGCCAGCACTACCACAATGAGAATACCAATAAGCGTTGTATAAAAGGCAGGGTCGATATAATTGGCCACCAGATACGCAGTATTTTCTGAAAGATTCTCTTCGGGTATGGAAAAAGTGCGGGCAATGGATTCTGCTTTATAAAGGATTTCATTTGTTGTCATATCTTCAGGATTCTGCAGCCGGATCATAGTTCTGTATAAACGATCGGGTTCCCTGAGAGTTTCTTCCACGAAATCCCGGGAAACCAAAGCAGAATAGTAAGCGATATCATCTTCTGCTTCAGGGGTGGGAAGGATACCGCATATAGTGAAGGTTTTCTGCTGTTCATACCCCAGGCCGCTGGCTTCTAACGGCTGAAAGCTGAGAGTTACAGTGTCTCCTATTTTCGCGCTGAGCCCAAGTTCCTGCAGCATCCCTTCCGAAATTGCCATATCATCTCCCGATGAAGGAAAACGGCCGTCTTCAAGGTCAAGCTTCCCCAGCTCTATCCCGGTTTTATCCAGATAAATAAGGTGGCATCTGGCATTTTCCAGTATTATCTCCGCCGTATCCTGCCGAAGACCCAGGTCTGCAATATCCGCATGATGAGACAAATCCTCAGCTGTTTTTTCGCTGACGCTCCGATACATAAAATGATAGGCAGGATAAAGCTGATTGGCAGCCTCAAACTGCAGACGGATCATTCCGCTGCCTAATGTGGTAATGGTAAAGATAAGAAAAGTCGTCAGCAGTATTGCTATACCCATAAGAATATTACGGCCTTTATTCTTTTTCAAATTTGCCCAGGCTGTGGTATTAATGGTATTCATTGATTTGCCACCACCCTTCCATCTTCAATGATGAGAATACGGTCGGCCATTTGCGCGACAGTCTCATCATGCGTTATCATGACCAGGGTCTGACAGTAATCAGCCACGCAGGATTTCAAAAGAGATATGACCTCCATTTCCGTTCTGGAATCCAGATTGCCGGTAGGTTCATCCGCAAGGATAATGGCAGGACGTGAAGCCAGGGCTCTGGCAATGGCAACACGCTGCTGCTGCCCGCCTGACAGGGTGCCGGGAAGAGCCTTTATTTTATCCGCTATACCGATACTCTCAATAACTGAGGTTACGAATTCCCGATCCGCTTTTTTCCCGTCCAGGCCTATAGGGAGCACAATATTTTCCCATACATTCAAAGAAGGCACCAGATTGTAATCCTGAAAAATAAAGCCTAT
>NZ_MPDJ01000001.1:2023747-2023999 GCF_001881565.1 Eisenbergiella tayi | reverse complement strand
CGATAAGATGTCCTGTATTTTCCTCATAGGCGTCTTCGATTTCTTCTTTGGTCAGGCAGCGCAGGCAGGGAACCTCTCCGTAAAGTTAATCCGCAGGGGTGGTTCCGAAGCAGGGATTCCTTCTACCTGCCTGGGCCCAGCTGTTGGCATAGGAGTTGTCTCTTATACACATTTAGATGGTTAAAAGAGACAGTCTGTATACCCTGCAAAGGCCTTCTAAAAACGCCGGTCCTTAGATTGCGTACTTTGCAA
>NZ_MPDJ01000001.1:1942010-2023726 GCF_001881565.1 Eisenbergiella tayi | reverse complement strand
AGCAGAGTGAGAACGTGCCTGCGCAGGGTATACAGATTCCCCGGGAAGGAGCGCCGCAGGGGGAAACCAGAGAGGCAAGCCGCCCGGCGGAAGACACGATGCACAGTTCAACCCTTCATTGTATTTTACCCGGATAAGTGCTAAAATACATGCATACAAACACAAAATGCCGGACAACGGCAGAATGGAGGATTTATGAGCAGAAAGGTAGTACTGGCCGGCGGCTGCAGAACCGCAATCGGCGTAATGGGCGGAGCGCTTTCCACCGTACCCGCGGCAGATCTTGGGACAATTGTAATAAAAGAGGCTATGAACAGAGCCGGAATCACTCCGGATATGGTTGACGAAGTATATATGGGCTGTGTTATCCAGGCCGGACAGGGGCAGAATGTGGCAAGGCAGGCCGCCGTAAATGCGGGCATCCCTGTAGAGGTTCCCGCCACCACCATCAATGTGTTATGCGGTTCCGGCCTTCACTGCGTTAATCTGGCCGCCAAGCTGATTGCCAGCGGCGATGCAGACATTATCATTGCAGGCGGTACGGAAAATATGTCCCGTGCACCGTATTTGATTCAGCAGGGCCGTTTCGGCTATCGTATGGGCAACGCGCCTCTTGAGGATTCTTTACTGAAGGATGCCCTCACCGATGCCTTCCACGGCTACCACATGGGCATGACCGCAGAAAACATCTGTGAGCAGTGGGGCCTGACCAGAGAACAGCTGGACGAATTTGCCGCAAACAGCCAGCAGAAATGTGAAGCCGCCATGAATGAAGGACGTTTCAAAGAGGAAATCGTTCCTGTGGAGGTAAAAACCAAAAAGGGATCCGTCATCGTGGATACGGATGAAGGCCCCAGAAAAGGCGTCACCAGCGAAGGCCTCGCCAAATTGAAACCTGCCTTTAAAAAAGACGGCGGAATGGTAACCGCAGGCAATGCTTCCGGAATTAATGACGGCGCTGCAGCCATCATAGTCATGAGTGAAGACAAAGCGAAGGAGCTTGGCATCACTCCCATGGCAACCTGGATTGCCGGAGAACTGGCGGGCGTGGATCCTTCCATCATGGGAATCGGGCCTGTGGCCGCCACCAAGAAGGTTCTGAATAAGACAGGCATGCAGATCGGCGATTTTGATCTGATTGAGGCGAATGAAGCCTTTGCCGCCCAGTCTGTAGCTGTTGGACATGACCTGGGCTTTGACCTTGACAAGCTGAATGTAAACGGCGGCGCTATCGCCCTGGGACATCCTGTGGGCTGCTCCGGCTGCCGTATCCTTGTAACCCTGCTTTATGAAATGCAGAAACGCGATGTGAAAACCGGCCTTGCCACCCTGTGCGTGGGCGGCGGCATGGGCTGCGCGGCAGTTGTAAAACGGGATTAATACACGGAGAATGCATTCTATCATTATTCCCCGCGGCCTCAGGGTCTGCGGGGAATTTTATCCATAGGGACAGATGCTGTCATGGTAAGGAGGTGTGCTCTTATGAGACACGAACGAAGTAAAAACTCAGTACAGTTTATGTAATCTGCCGGCAGATTGTACTGAGGTTATGTTTTCCGCTGACAGACATAGCTGTACTGACTTTTCTGCTGCTTTTCAACCATGCACATAAGGAGTACAGATATGAATTATTTAAAAGAAATTGCCGGAAAGAATAAGATCTGGATTTGTATTTACATAAGTCTTGGAATCGGCTTATCCTTTTTGTCCAATTACAATATCAGTTTCTTTCAGAAGCTGATTGATAAATTTACTGACGGCACGCTTTCTTTACCGGTTATTCTGGTCTATGGCGGCCTTCTTCTGTTGCTGTGTCTGGGAAATTACCTGGATGAATATCCGATGCAGAAGCTCAATAATGGCATATATCTGGATTTAAAGCTTCTCGCCCTGTATAAAACAAGCCGGATTGATTATCTGGCTTATCAATCCATGGGAACGGGAAAGCTGATACAAAGAGTGGAGAACGGAGCCATGGCGGGAAAAAATATACTGTGCCAGTTCTGGTTTCGAATTGCACGGGAACTGCTTCCTTCCGCTTTGTTCAGCCTGTTTTTTATTTACCGCCTGAACCATGTGATCGCCTGTACAGTAGCCTGCGGTTATTTACTGGTTTTTCTTATTACCAATTTATTGCTGAAGCTTCTGTACCGGATGAAAGAAAGAGTTCTGGATAACGAAGAACTGCTTAACCACTTTCTCACGCGGGGCTTCATGGAAATGGTCGTTTTCCGCCTGAACCGGAAGTTTAGCGCGGAAATAAAGAAGGCAGAAAAGGCCAGAGATCAGATTGTACGCTCCAAAATAGGGATTTCCTTTATCCACGAAGCTTTTTTTGCAGCTTTTGCAATCCTTATTACCTTGATCAAAGCGGCGCTGATTATATATGCCTGGTATACCCGTTCCATTTCCATCGGTTCGATTGTCGCCCTGCTCACTCTGGTGGATAATGCCTACACGCCCATTGCTATTTTTAATGTATTATTTGTTCAGTTCCGTCTGGATTTGTCTGCATTTGGCCGTTATGCAGATTTTCTTGATTTACCGGAAGAATCCCGGCTGTTTGAAGGGAAGAAGCTGCCGGAATTCCATGGGGACATAAGCATCCGGAAGGCTGTTTTTTCCTACCATGGCATGCCTGTCCTTAAAGAGGTGTCGCTGTCCATATCTCCCGGAGAAAAGGTGGCCCTGGCCGGAAACAGCGGTTCGGGAAAGTCCACTCTGATTAAGCTGATTGCCGGGCTTCTGAAAACGGAAGAAGGCTCTATCTCCATAGACGGGAATGATCTGAACCGGCTTAACCTGGACAGCTATTACAGGCATATTACATATATTCCCCAGGAAAGCCCCGTATTTGACGGCACCCTACGGGAAAACCTTTTATTTGATGCATTGCTTCCGGACGAGGACGCAATCCGCGTTTTAAACAAAGTACAGCTGAAGGGTTGGTTTGACAACCTGCCGGACGGACTGGACACGCAGTTAGGGGAGAAAGGCATTAAGCTGTCAGGCGGCGAAAGGCAGCGGCTGGCTCTTGCAAGACTATGGTTTTCTTCCTCCCGGCTCATTATTCTGGATGAGGCAACCTCTGCGATGGATAATGTAACAGAGGAGCTGGTTATGAATGAAGTGCTGTCACTGACGAACGGCAGAAATATCATTGCCATTGCCCACCGTTTAAATTCTATCCGTTCCTTTGACAGGATTATACTCCTGAAAAATGGGAGGCTGGAAGGCGATGGAAGCTTTTCAGATCTTATGACATATAATCCGTATTTTCAGGAGCTTTACCGGGCTGGTATGTAGATTCTGACCGTAAATATTCACTGAATGCACAAATCGCCGCCAGGCCTTATGACCCGGCGGCGATACTATTTGTGAAATTGGCTTTTCTTTCATTTTCTGCAGTTACTTACAGTAACCGGTCTCCAAATCAATCACATTTTTAAGCGGTTCGCCTGCCTGATACCGTCTCAGGTTATCTGCGAAGATCTCCGCAATCTGCTGAAGGGTTTCCGGCAGCGCATAACCTCCTGAAATATGGGGTGTTATAATCGCTCCGGGCGCTTTCCAGATAGGATGCTCTGCAGGAAGGGGTTCCGGATCAGTAACATCCAGGGCTGCACCTGCGATTTTACCCTCATACAGGGCATCGCTGAGAGCATCCGTATCAATAGCGGTGCCTCTTCCGGCGTTCAGAACAATGGCATTGGAAGAAAGCAATGCGATGCGCTCCCTGTTCAGGACATGATAAGTGGACGGGTTGCCGGGAAGGCTCATGGCGACCACATCCGCCCGGGGAAGAAGGTTATCCAGTTCTTCCATTCCATAGAGTTCATCCACAGCCTCCGGCTTGTCTCCCACGCGGCGCTTTACTCCTATGGTGCGGCAGCCCAGAACTTTCATTTTGGCGGCGAAAGAGGTTCCTATATCTCCCAGGCCGATTACAAGGACCGTTGAACCCTGTATGACTCCAACATGGCCTTCGCTTTTCCACCGGCATGCCAGCTGGTTGACATAATATAAGTCCAGTTTTTTGCGGAGCATGAACAGACAGGCCATCATATGCTCAGATATAGCCAGGCCATAGGCGCCGGTAGCATTGGTGAGCAGCGCGTCCCCGGGCAGTATTCCCGGTGTGCAGTAGCCTTCGGTTCCCGCATTGTTCAGCTGGATCCACTTCAGATTTTCTGCGGCCTGCAGCTGTTCCGGTGATTCCAGATTGCCCAGAATCACCTCCGCTTCTTTCAAAATGTCAGGCGTAATGTCTTTTTTCAGACAGAACCTGAGATCTCCCGCATTGACTGCGGCAGAACGTATCTTCCTTTTTTGTTCCTCCGTAAAAGGAGGCGTTACCAAAATTTTCATATACCCTTCCTTACTGCCAATATTTTCTGACGGCTTCCTGTGCTTCTTCTTCACTGATGCCAAACCTGATTTTCACCTTTTCCACTGTTTGCCGGAAATCGGCACCGAATTCCTTACAGGTTTCTGTTAAAGCTTTCATTCCCTGTTCCAATCCCTGTTCAAGTCCTCTTTCAATACCCTTCTCAATTCCATCATCCACCAAAAGCTTCCCCAATTTTGTCATAGCTATCATCTCCTTCACCCAATTCAGTTCTTTCTCACTTACAAACTTATCCGCAAAAGTATATAACACTGCCAGCATTTTTTCCTGTTCTTCCGCCGACAGGGATCCCGCCGCGTCCTGAAGAATTTTCATGCCTTTAATAATGCGTTCCCCGATTGGGGATTCGCCGGACATTAACGGGGTTAAGAGTACAGATACGAAATCGGCCCGTTCCAGCCTTTCTCCACGTCTTCCCTTTTCCTCCAGACGTCTGAACAGCAAATCAGCATTCCGTCCTTTCAGCCGGACAATCTTTACCCTGTAAGTATTAATACCTACCTTCAATTGCGCCTTCAGGCACTTCACTTTTGAAGAACAAATGACGTAAGTAACCACCTCCACGCCGAATTTCCGGCTCACTGCGGCTTCATATTCCCGAAACCTCCTTAAATCTTCATCTGTAACAGAATCACTTTCAAATTCCAGATGTGACCAGCTCCTGTCCTCCATAACATAGTTAAAGTCCTGATACATCTGCCTTGCCTCAAGCTTCACTGTCTCGGTCGGCGCTATGTATTCCACTATTCCCGAGATACCCAGTGCAGGAAGTAATTCTTCACCAAAATAGTGGGCAGCGGTCTTTAAGGCCAGATCCTCATGATGGAGTCCCTGGTTTTCCGATGGTTTTCCCTCATCTTTTCTTATGTCTTCCTTCACACAGCCTCCTGTTCCGTAAGCCATGCGTAAAAATCTGTCTCCTATTTAATTATAACCACTCATACGGCCCCGGACAACATACTCTTACAATTTTTATTTTTGCTTTCTTATCATACTAAGGAAAATCTTGTCCGATATGGACAGAATGAATTGTTTTATTTCAGAAATGTTTGTTGCACTCCAGACAGATTTTACACATATCAATGCTGTCAGAACCAAGTATTATTATACCATAAGCTGTAATTTCCTCCAACCTTTTTGTGAATCTTATGAATCAGTACTCCATTTTTCTGAAGCACCCGGAAACAAAAAGAATGGCCGCAGCCATTCTTTTCGATTTATTTTCCATCCGGGCCGGGAGCCAGGATTTCCATCATATTTTTCACGTTTTCTGCTATATTTCCGTTGAAAATTGCGGATCCGGCCACAATGATATTGGCACCGGCATCCAGAACGACCTGCACATTGTCCCTGGTGATACCGCCGTCTACTTCGATATCCACATGAGCCTTGCGGGCATCAATAAGCTGCCTGGCCTCCCGGATTCTAGCCGTGGAAGCAGGGATATACTTCTGTCCGCCGAAACCGGGTTCCACCGTCATGACGAGAAGCAGGTCGATTTTGTCCAGATATTTTTCCACAGCCAAAATGGGGGTGGAGGGCTTAATGGAAATCCCTGCCTTGCGTCCCAGGCTGTGTATCCAGTCCAGCGTTTCTTCCACATCGCTGCAGGCCTCCAGATGGACGGTGATGATATCCGCGCCGCTTTTGGCAAAATCCGCCGCATAACGTATGGGCTCTTCGACCATAAGGTGTACGTCAAATACCATATCCGTCACTTTTCTCAAAGAGGAAACCACACACATGCCAAAAGAAAGGGAAGGCACAAACATGCCGTCCATGACATCAATATGCAGATATTCGGCTCCCGCGGCTTCAACCAGGCTGATTTCTTCTCCCAGCCTGGCGCAGTCCGCCGCCAGAATGGATGGTGATAAAATATTCATATTTTTTCTTTCCTTTTGCGCTGTATGGCCGCCCCCATAAGGGCCGGCATGCCTTTTTCAGGTTTATTTTACAAACGCTTTTACTTTTCCATAAATTCCTTCTGCATCCAGGCCATATTTGGCAACCAGGGCTCCTGCGGATCCGGATTCACCAAAGATGTCGTTCATTCCGATACGGCATACCGGTGTGGGCGCTTTTTCGGAAAGCACTTCACACACAGCGCCGCCAAGGCCGCCGATGATGGAATGTTCTTCCGCCGTTACCACTTTTCCGGTCTTCTTTGCAGATTTAATGATGAGTTCTTCATCCAGAGGCTTGATGGTATGGATATTGATTACCTCTGCGCTGATGCCGTCGGCAGCAAGCTTTTCAGCTGCTTCCAGAGCTTCGGGCACGCAAATGCCGGTGGCTACGATGGTAACATCGGTTCCTTCGCGGAGAAGAACGCCTTTTCCGATTTCAAATTTATAATTATCATTGTCATTGATTACCGGTACGGCGGCACGGCCGAAACGAAGGTAAACGGGACCTACATATTCAAGGGCTGCCTGAACTGCGGCTCTCGCTTCCACGGCATCACAGGGATTGATCACTACCATTCCGGGGATGACACGCATAAGGGCTATGTCTTCCAGGCACTGATGGGATGCTCCGTCCTCGCCTACGGTAATTCCGGCATGGGTAGCGCCGATTTTTACATTCAGGTGGGGATAGCCGATGGAATTACGTACCTGCTCATAAGCACGTCCTGCCGCGAACATAGCGAAGGAGCTGGCAAAGGGGATTTTCCCTACGGTGGAAAGCCCTGCCGCAATGCCCATCATGTCACATTCTGCAATACCGCAGTCGATATGGCGTTCGGGGAATGCTTTCTGGAAGGTATTGGTTTTGGTGGCATTTGCCAGGTCGGCATCCAGGACTACCAGGTTGGGATACTGTGCGCCGAATTCAGCAAGGGCTTTTCCGTAAGCTTCTCTGGTTGCGATTTTCTGAACAGGTTTGTTATTTACTTCTGACATAATGCTTCACCTACTTTCTCCAAATCTGCCATTGCCACTGCATACTGCTCATCATTAGGAGCGGTTCCGTGCCATGCCACATTGCCTTCCATGAAGGAAACTCCTTTTCCTTTCAGGCTGTGTGCAATGATTGCAGTGGGCATGCCTTTGGTTTCTTTCGCTTCTTTGAATGCCGCGCGGATGGCATCGAAATCATGGGCATCTATATTGATTACATGGAAATTGAATGCTTCGAATTTCTTGTCGATAGGGTAAGGAGAGCATACCTGGTCGATAGGGCCGTCGATTTGGAGGCCGTTGTTGTCAACAACTACTACCAGGTTGTCCAGCTTATGGAAACCTGCGAACATGGCTGCTTCCCATACCTGTCCTTCTTCGATTTCACCGTCGCCCAGAAGGGTATATACGCGGTAATCTCTGTTATCCAGTTTTCCGCCGAGAGCCATGCCTGCTGCTGCGGAAATTCCCTGGCCTAAGGATCCGGTTGACATATCAACGCCGGGGATGTGCTGCATGCAGGGATGTCCCTGAAGATAGGAACCCAGTTTACGCAGGGTGGTGAGATCTTCTACGGGGAAAAAGCCTCTGTGTGCAAGGGTGGAGTAAAGTCCGGGGGCTGTGTGGCCCTTGGACAGGACAAAACGATCTCTTTCCGGTTTGTCGGGGTTCTCCGGGTCAATGTTCATTTCTTCAAAGTAGAGATAGGTAAAGATATCTGCTGCGGAAAGGGATCCGCCGGGATGACCGGCTTTGGCACTGTGAACGGCTGTTACAATGCCTTTGCGGATCTCGTTCGCCATTTTTGCGAGTTCAAGATTATCCATGAATGATTTTCCTCCATATAATATGATTTGGGGTGGGGTGGTGGTGACCAAAGTTAAAAGGACGCATAAAGCGGAAGGGGTGAGGGGGCCGGGGTATCGGGGTGGTGGTACCGGACGGCAGAACCTCAAGACCTTCGGTCTTTCGGTCGCTTCGCTCGCCGGGCAGGTTCAGAAGGTCTGGGAAGGGCAAGCATGGATGTGGGGCGTATCCATGTTTGTCCTTCCCAGGCCTTCTGAGCCTGTCCGGTTCTGCCTGGTCACGAATATAATACTCTATTTACCCCCGTTTTGTCCATAGTAAGCGTTGGCTCCGTGTTTTCTGAAGTAGTGTTTGTCCTGGAGTTCCTGAGGAGCGGGCTGGATTCTTGCGTTAATTGCTTCGGCACGGTAGGCCATTTTAGCCACTTCTTCCAGAACTACGGCATTGTGCACTGCTTCGTGGGCATCTTTGCCCCAGGAGAAGGGTCCGTGGTTTTTGCAGAGTACGGCGGGTACTGCTTTGGGGTCTTTTCCCATGGCCTTGAATTCATTTACGATAAGATGTCCTGTATTTTCCTCATAGGCGTCTTCGATTTCTTCTTTGGTCAGGCAGCGCAGGCAGGGAACCTCTCCGTAAATGTAATCCGCATGGGTGGTTCCGTAGCAGGGAATGCTTCTACCTGCCTGGGCCCAGCTGGTGGCATAGGAGGAATGTGTATGGACGATTCCGCCGATTTCAGGAAATGCTTTGTACAGCTCCACATGTGTTGCCGTATCGGAGGAGGGGTTATACTTTCCTTCCACTTTATTACCATTCAGATCCACAATGACCATATCTTCAGGGGTCAGCTTGTCATAATCCACGCCGCTGGGCTTAATGGCAAACAGTCCGCTTTCTCTGTCGATTTCACTTACATTTCCCCATGTAAAGGTAACCAGGCCGTGCCGGGGAAGAAGCATATTGGCTTCGTATACTCTTTTTTTCAGTTCTTCTAACATGTTTCCATCCTCCCGTCCGCTTTGGCGGACATTTTTCTCCAAAAGTCTTCTGTTTCCTGATACGGGCGCCCTCCGTCAGAAAGGCGCCGCATGATTTACAGCTAAATCAGATTTTCCACAGCCGCCTTCTCAATAGGAAGCCCTTTCGTATAACGTTCCACAAACTTATTGAAGCCTTCCACATCTCTTGGATCGGGCTCGATCTTCACGCCGGCATTTCCTGCAAACACTCTGTTATCCAGGAACTGTGCCAGAGATTCACCGTCCTTTTTGGTCATCATATAAGACGCCAGGAGGGCAATTCCCCAGGCTCCGCCTTCTCCTGCGGTTTCCATTACGGATACCGGAGCATTAACGGCTGCCGCCAAAAGCTTCTGTCCCACTTCCTTTGTCTTGAACAGGCCTCCGTGTCCCAGCAGCTTGTCAATCTGTACATTCTCTTCCTTCAGAAGGATATCCAGGCCTGTTTTCAGTGCGCCCAGCGCGGTAAACAGGTGAACACGCATGAAGTTCGCCAGATTAAAATTGCTTTCCGGATTTCTTACGAACAGCGGACGGCCCTCTTCAAAGCCTGTAATATGCTCTCCGGAGAAATAATTGTATGCCAGCAGGCCTCCGCAGTCCGGATCCCCTTCCAGAGCTTTCCGGTAAAGGGTGCCGAACAGATCATTTTTATCCACCTTCATACCGAACGCCTGTGTAAATTCCTCAAACAAATCAATCCAGGCATTCAGATCTGAGGTACAGTTATTGCAGTGAACCATGGCAACGGCGCTTCCGTCAGGGGTCATTACCATGTCAATTTCAGGATGTACCTTTGCCAGTTCTTTTTCCAGTACTACCATGGCAAACACACTGGTGCCCGCAGATACATTGCCGGTACGCTTTGCCACGCTGTTGGTCGCTACCATTCCGGTTCCTGCATCTCCTTCCGGAGGACAAACAGGGATTCCAGCCTGAAGCTGGCCTGTTGTATCCAGAAGACGCGCGCCTTCTTCCGTCAGGCAGCCTGCATTCTCACCTGCACCAAGGATTTCCGGCAGAATATCCAGAAGCTTCCAGGAAAAGCCTTCCGGAGCCACAAGCTCATCAAAAGCCTTTACCATCCTGCTGCTGTACTGTCTGGTTGCCGCGTCCACCGGCATCATTCCTGCTGCCTCACCGATTCCCAGCACCTTCCTGCCCGTCAGCTTCCAGTGTACATAACCCTCCAGGGTTGTCAGGAAATCGATATCCTTCACATGCTCTTCTTTATTCAGGATCGCCTGATACAGATGGGCCACGCTCCATCTCTGGGGAATATTAAAATCAAAAAGTTTCGTAAGCTTTACAGATGCTTCTTCGGTAATGGTATTCCTCCAGGTACGGAAAGGCACCATCAGCTCTCCCTCTTTATTGAAAGCCATATAGCCATGCATCATGGCGCTGATACCAAGCGCTCCCACCTTTGTCAGAGTCACGCCGTATTTGGCCTGCACATCCTTTGCCATTTCCTGATAGCTGTCCTGCAGGCCGTTCCAGATATCCTCCAGGCTGTAGGTCCAGATATTATTTTCATAACGGTTTTCCCATTCATGGTTTCCCGCGGCGATAGGAGTATTATCCTCTCCTACCAGCACAGCCTTGATTCTGGTGGATCCGAATTCAATACCTAAAGCTGTCTTCCCGTTTACAATCGCATCTCTTATTTCTGTCATACCCATTTTAAAATCCTCCTCCTTATCTGTAATAAATACTGTTCCATCTCAGCTCATTCTTGAAATTGCGGATGGTAGTGTCTTTATCAATAACAACGCTTTCAATTCCCATGGCCGCCGCCCAGTCAACCATCTGATCAACCGTTAAATCATAAGAAAATGCGGTGTGGTGAGCGCCTCCGGCAAGAATCCAGGCCTGTGCCCCGGTCGCAAGGTCAGGCTGGGGTGTCCAGAATGCTGTGGCTACAGGAAGCTTAGGCATTTCTTTTTCACACTTCTTACAGTCAACCGCATTGATAATGAGGCGGAAACGATTGCCCAGATCCACAAGGGAGGTGGCTACCGCGGGACCCGTTTTGGAAGTGAATACCAGACGGGCAGGATCTTCCCTGTTGCCCATGGAAAGCGGCTGTACTTTAATGGATATGGGGCCTTCCGCAATCGAAGGACAAACTTCAAGCATATGCGCCTGCAGGATTCCTTCTTTTCCCGGAACCAGATTGTATGTATAGTCTTCCATAAAAGAAGTTCCCTTTGCCCCCGGAACTCCTGCCGCCATAATTTTCATCAGGCGTACCATGGCCGCTGTTTTCCAGTCGCCTTCTCCGCCGAAACCATAGCCTTTTTCCATCAGTCTCTGGATAGCCAGTCCGGGAAGCTGCTGCAGTCCGCCCAGCATGCCGAAATGGGTAACAATCGCATGATAATCCCCGTCTTCCAGGAATTTCTCAAGGCCGATCTCTATTTTGGCCTGAGCCGCCACATGAGCGCGGAATTCTTCCGGCTCCCTGCCTTCCAGCAGAATCTGATACTTGCTGTAATACTCCTCCACAAGGGCATTAACGTCTCCCCCGGAAACAGCATTTACGTATTCCACCGCGTCGTTTACACAGTAGTGGTCGATTTCCCATCCGAATTTTACTTCGGCTTCCACCTTATCGCCTTCGGTTACGGCAACATTATTCATGTTGTCTCCGATACGGCAGACCCTGATGTGGGAGGATTCCATAATACCGATAGCCGTTCTCATCCAGCTGCCGATTTTTTCCTGTACTTCTGCATTCGCCCAATGTCCCACAATAATCTTGCGTTCAATCCCCATACGGCTTACCATATGTCCGAATTCCCTGTCTCCGTGTGCGGACTGGTTTTCATTCATGAAATCCATATCGATGGTATCGTAAGGAATTTCCTCATTGAACTGGGTGTGCAGATGGCACAGCGGCTTGCGGTATTCCTTCAGTCCCAGAATCCACATCTTTGCGGGAGAAAAGGTATGCATCCAGGTAATGACACCTGCGCATTCGCCGTCCTCATTCGCCTCATTGAGGGTTCTTCTGATAGTGGCGGGATCGATCAAAGTGGGCTTAAGAACCACTTCAAAGGGAAGCCTGCCGGACGCATTCAGCCCTTCCACGATTTTGGCGGAATGCTCTGCCACTTTTCTCAGACATTCCTCTCCATACAAATCCTGGGAACCTGTACAGAACCAGAATTTGTAGTCTCTTCCTGTTTTCATTTCACATTTCCTCCTGAATAAAATTTATTTGTAATTGTTCCTGTTTACCCTGAAATTAGCTCTCGCCTTGTTATACCCGATTCAGGCTCCTGACGGAATCTCTTTCCACAATTTCCGTCACAAATTCATAATTCCCGTCAAAATTTCTGTTTTTCATGATGGCCAGCAGATTTTCCGCCGCCCTGGCCCCCAGCTTATCCGTGGGATGATGCACGCTTGTCAGCCTGGTTTCCGCCAGCTCAGCCAGCTCCGAATCGTCAATGCTGATCAGGGAAATATCCTCCGGCACCCGGATTCCCTCTTCTTTCAGAAGGACCTCCAGCTGAAAGGCAATTTTATCGTTATAGCAGAAAACAGCGGTGCATTCTTTAAAATTCCTCAGTATCCTTTCCCGATAATCATGGAGGTGCTGCTCTCCCTCCGTATCCAGCCAAACAATCCCGGAATCTCCCGCCGGAATCCCCGCCTTCCTGCAGGTATCCAGATACCCTGCATAACGCAGATGCCCCTGTCCGTCATCGAATTTCAAAAGCGCTCCGACTTTACGGTGCCCTGCATGGATCAGATATTCCACCGCCATTTCTGCTGCCAACCTGTCGCTTAAGGTCACATGAGGCAGAGGCAGTCCGGGATAAAAGCTGTTTATGAATAAAATCGGGATTTTCCGTTCCATCAGCTTCTGCAGCAGCGGCAGGTTCGGATTGGGCAGACCGCTTTTCGTGGCTTCCATAATAATTCCCGCCACATCGTCCCTGGCTGTGATGTCTTCCAGTATGGTACGCTCCCGTTCCAGCTGATTGTTGGTAAAAGCGATTTGAACCGAGTAACCCCGTTCAAACAGGGTATTTTCTATCCCCTGAATAGTCCTGGGGAAAATATAGCTGTCCACATATGTGGTTACCACCGCCACTCTCGTCTTATTCTCAAGGTTGGCCATCCGGTTGTCACTGATATAGGTTCCGCTTCCCTGCCGTCTGGCAACAATCCCTTCCTCTTCCAGAACGCCGATGGCATGCCGCACGGTCTGTCTGCTTAAGCCGAACAGCTCACACAGCTCGTTCTCAGAATTCAGCTTATCACCGGGACTCAGTTCTTTCTTTTCCAGCCTTTCCTTTACCCAATCCACCACTTCTTTGTACTTGGGTTTTCTCTCCATCCGCAGTCTCCCCTCCTTTCCAGTTGTATTTGTTCTTTCTCAAGTTGTATTCTTTTTATTTCCCCGGCTGTTCACATGGTTCGCATGCAGGGAATACAAAAAAGGAAACTCATGCGTTTTGTCAGTATTAAACAAGGGTATTCCTCTGATTTTGTGCATATTCACAGCCTTCTTTCTTTCTCTTTTGCAGCGGCTGCCCATTACTTTCACTATAGTCCAAACAAAACCGCATGTCAATATTTTAATGAAATTATAAATACATTTAACCAAAGTTGTATGTGTACAACTTATCAAAAATAATAACCATAGCTTTCTCTGTCATGAATGTCTCAAGGAATACATAAACTGTTAAAAACCCCCCAAGGAATTAGTTCTTTGAAAAAACGCATGCCACTCATCATTGCCGCCGCGGCCCTTCTCCTTTTTTCGGGGCTGTTTCTTTTTTTATACTTCTATAACGATACCCTCCGCTTCCATCACATGACTGAAGAATTTTTTGCCGAAGCTTTTCGGCAGGATAGCCTGAGTCTTCATTATACTCTGGCGGAACCTTCTGATTACCTTCAGAAACCATCTCCTGCAACGCTTCCCCTGTACTCCAGACAGTCACGCCAGGAAGCGGCAGCCGCACTGGAGAACCAGCTTCTTATCCTGCAGGAAATCAATCCGGAAAGACTGAACCAGCAGGATCGTTATACCTGGTCCCTGCTCGTTCCTTATCTGGAAAATGAACTGGCAGGCGCCCGCTGTGAATACTATGAAGAACCCCTTACCCCGTCCTCCGGAATGCAGTCGCAGCTTCCCGTCCTGCTGGCCGAATATTCCTTCCGCACCAAAGAGGATCTGGAGGATTACCTGGAGATTCTGGAAAGCGTACCTGCCTATCTGGAAAGCCTTGCCCAATATGAAAAGGAAAAAGCCAATGCCGGATTATTCATGACAGAATCAGATGCCAGTAACATTGTAAAGCAGTGCGACACCATTATGGATCCCGATCTGCTCTCCGCAGGAGAGCATTTTCTGCAGACCACTTTTCAGGAGCGTGCAGAAGCCCTTGTCCAGGAAGGATTGCTGACCGGAGAAGAAATGGAGCTCTACATAGCCGAAAACAACCGGATTCTCACCACCCTGGTAGCCCCGGCTTATATTGCTCTGGCTGACGCTGTTTTTCTTCTCTCCGGAAGCGGCACACACGAGGGCGGACTCTGTGAACTGCCGTCGGGAGGCGCTTATTACCTCTACCTTCTGCGGCATAATACCGGTACCTCCCGGACTCCTGAAGAAATACAGGTCCTGCTGTCGGACCGGTTCCAGTTATGCTATCAGAACCTTCAGGCCCTGGTAGAAACCTATCGGGAACAGACAGGAAATACCTCCATTTCCCTTCAGGACATTCCTGCCTTTCCTTTTCAGGATGCCCAGGAAGTCCTTGCAGATTTACAGCAGCGGATCCAAACAGATTTTCCTCCGCTTGATGCACTTACCAAAACTCTGCCGACCTGCCGGACAAAGGCTGTTGCGGAATCCATGGAGGAATTTACCAGTCCTGCATTTTACCTCACACCGCCCATTGATGATATGGGAGACAATGTAATTTATGTAAATAACGCTTCCACCTCCCCGGGCCTGGAGCTGTACACCACGCTGGCCCATGAGGGTTATCCCGGCCATTTATACCAGACCGTATACAGCCAGCTGTATGAAAATTCCCGGACCAAAAATCCTGTGAGAAGCGCTCTTTTCTATGGAGGTTTTGTGGAGGGATGGGCTTATTACGTGGAAAATATCTCCTACGGCTATGCTTCCGACGTCCTTCTCGCCAACGGAGCCTCCAACATCACCCCTCTGCTGGTTGACATCGCCTGTCTGGAACGCAACCTTCAGGTAAACCTTTACTGTCTTTTGGATCTGTCTATCCATTATTACGGCGCCACCAGACAGGATATCTATCGTTCCCTGGCTGCCTTCGGCATCTCTGATAAGGATACTGCGGACGCTATTTATGACTATATCCGGACAGAACCTACCACTTACCTGAAATATTACCTGGGATATCTGGAAATTCTGTCCCTGCAGGATAAGGCCAAGGAGCTCTGGGGACAGGATTATACCCCTCTTCGTTTTCATACCTTTCTTCTTCAGGCAGGGCCTTCAGACTTTTCCAATCTGGAAAAACGGCTGACGGAAACACCGATTACACGAACCACTATTGCTTATACGCAGACGGAAAAGAAACTGGCCATGCGGTAAAGCTCGTATATATCCGCAAAAACTGACAGCGTATATAGTGAATAATATCACTATATACGCTGTCAATATAATGTAAATTACTATGCTTCCTTTCAGCCATCCATCAATACTGCTTCTTTTACCATATTTTTATTTTCCAAAAGCTACAGACAACGCGGCATAATCACCAATCTGCTCTCCCAGTTTTGCAGGAACTATCTTACATACATCCCTTGATGCCTTTAATGCTTCCTTCTCAATAACTTTTTTAACACTGGGCAATAACAAATGTTCACTACGCTCATAAATACTTCCAAGAATAATTATTTCCGGATTTAAAATGTCAATTATGATGGAGAGTCCCATTCCCAGATAAAAGCCGCTTGTTTTATAAATACTCTGTGCAAGCTCATCCCCTTGATCCGCTGCCAATGCTACCGTTTTTGCAGATAGATTATCCAAAGTACCCAATTCCGGACATAACGCCGGCTTCACTCCAATCTGCAGTTTTTCAATGACTTTTGCTTTTGCGATTTGAGCGATTCCGCCCCCGCTGCAAAAACCTTCAAAGGAGCCTGATTTTCCAAACCCTACGGGACCCTCTTTCTCCAAACGTATATGTCCCACTTCACCAGCCATATCATTAGTACCGTTATACAGTCGGCCATCCAAAATTAATCCTGCTCCCATTCCAGTGCCGAAAGTCAGGAAAACCAGATTTTTATAGCCTTTTCCTGCTCCAAATTTCCATTCCGCAAGGGCACAGGCATTTGCATCATTCTGTATCAATGTCTCTATATGAAATTCCTGTTCCATCAATTGTACAATTGGAATATCATTCCATCCATATAGATTAGGCGGATTCATTACTACCCCCTTTTTATGATCTAATGGCCCGCCGCAGCTGATTCCTATCCCCACTGTGTTCTTTGCATCAACATGGTTTTTTTGCATTACTTTATACACTGCATCTATAATATTGCTGATTGTATATTCCGGCCCTTTGGCTGCTTCTGTGGGAAAACATATTTTATCAAGAATAAAATCTTCCAGTCCGCTGTCCGGTATACGCCCTTTTCCAAGAACTACCGAACACTTCGTTCCCCCAATATCCACGCCGATTGCATAATTCTTCATGATTGTACTCCTTATCCGGACCAACTGAATCATTTATACAGACTGCAGCCCTGCTTTTCTAATGCATTCCATATATAAGTCCTTATTAAATGGAGGATTCCACAGTACATAGTGATTTTTAAATTTCTTTCCGTGACAAGTCCATTCCAGAAGGAAAAATGCATGATGCTCACTCGCATCTACAGATGCTATGACAACAGAGGAATCTGCAGGCAGACTGGTTTCTCCTTCATATATAATCCTGTCTGTAATTACATCAGTCACTTTAAATTTGATATCTTTATCAATACCATAATCATTAACACCATATAGCTGCACATTATGTCCGGCTGGTTCATCAAATATTAAAGCAGTTCTCGCCTGGGAACGTTTGATATAATAATAAGCCATTTTCTTATTGTAATAGTAATCAACTACCGCATCGGAGAACTGAGGGCATCCGTCAATTACATTCCACCATATAATTCCCGTCCTTCTCCATTTTCCAATACGAAATCTTTCGATAAAATATTTTTTTGCTTCTGCCTGCGATATTTGGCTCATGCACGCGAAATCTTCCAAATTATCCGGTACTTCCCCGAACAAAACTTTTATCTGATTAGCCATCAGTTCAATTCTATAAGCGTATGTCTCATCTTTTTTCATTGTCGGAGATGAAGCATGCAGCAGCCATTCCCCATTATCCTTATAAGGCCAAAGCCCTTCCGGTGTAATAAACTTTTTAATTGATTCTACAGAAGGACAGCCATGATACCCTGTTTCACTCGCAAAATGAGCAAAAGCATTTCTGTAATAATCTCCTTTATAATAATCTCTGGGGCCCCATAAGTGCTGCTCCGGAAGATATGTATCTGTAGTGGAATACCTGTATGCAGTTTCATCCATATAAGGGGAACTGGGCAGATACTCTCTGATGTAATCATTCATACGCAAGACCTGAGGAATTATTTTTCTGGTATTTCTGTTCTGGTTAGGATCAAGTCTATAGTTTGTAAGCCAGCCATACGACATATCATTTTCGTTATCACCGGACCATAACGCTAAACATGCATGCTGCCGCAGTCTTCTTACCTGCCATACAACTTCCTCCTCAAAGTTCCTGAGAAATGTTTCATTTTCAGGATATAATCCACATGCCTGCATGAAATCCTGCCATACTAAAATACCTAATTCATCACATCGATCATATAAATAATCATCCTCATAATATCCCCCTCCCCAACAGCGAATCATATTACAGTCTAAATCCTCAACAAGCTTTAATGACGGTTCAATGCGCTCTTTTCCCCTTGATGGAAGAGAATCAAGAGGAACCCAGTTGGTTCCCAGGATAAAAGTCTTTTTATGATTGACCCAAAGGCAGAATTCTCCTTTTCCGTTTTCATCTGTCAGACTTGTTTTCTGTAATTCCACAGTCCTGATTCCAAAACGAAAATCCTTTTGTGCGTAACATACCCCATCCTTCTTCAGTTGAACCTTCACATCATACAGTTCAGGTTCCCCGGAACGCCTTGGCCACCAAAGAAGAGGATTTTCTACATCGAATGTAAAATGTCCTGCTTTTGACCATACATCCCAGTTCATACTGAAGCTAGATTCTTTACAGTGTCCCTCCAATACAATTTCAAATCCATGATAAGGCGCTTCGTTTAAATCAACCTCATAAAAAAATTCCAATTGGGCACTGCTATAGTCTGTATTCAAATTTCTCACAAAAAGATAGCTTTGTATAAATCTGAAATCCGGTTTATTAAAAATTCTGACCGACTTCCAAATCCCTCCTGACAACATCCTGGGAAAAATATCCCACCCATACATATAAGGTGATTTTCTGATATTGAGACTGTCCATCTCATATTTCAAACCATTCTGGAATAATGGATTGTCATATTTTCTCGCTTCCAGGCTTACCGGTATAATATGTACCAGAAGCTCATTATCTCCCTTATTCAGCAGTTCTTCCCCGACCTCGAATTCATATCCTCTCAGCATGTTCTCAGTATGAGCCAAAAGGCTGCCATTCAAATAAATATCAGCAATGGTATCAATTCCATCAAATTGTAAAATATACTTTTCGTTTATCACCTTATCTAACACGAATTTTTTTCCATAAAAAAGATGATCCATTTCTCTGTCCAGCGATTTCAACAGATTTTTCCCATAAAAAGGATTTTCTATGATTCCTGCCTTTTCTAAATCTATCTCATAATTTCCTGGAACATGCCCTTCAATAACAGTTATATTACTGTTGCACAAACTATCCAGGTCAACTATGTTGATTTTATTTTTTCTGAAGGTATCATTCGAACATATCCCTAATTCCCATATCCCGTCCAATACTATTTTCTGCATTTTTGCTCCCATCTGCGTTTTTCTGTACGCTTACAATCCAGAAAGGTTTCAAGTTTTTTCTACCTTTTCCCCGTTCTTACCTACCCTTTTATCGCTCCCTGTGTCATTCCGCTTACAAGTCTGTCTGACATAAGAAGATAAACAATAAGCATTGGTATTACTGAAATAATTATACTTGATAAAAGAATCGGATAATTAGTAAAATGGTCTCCTTTAAACTGCGAAATAAATAACTGAATTGTCTTGCTTTTCTCCTTTGTCAAAAAGATTAATCCCATCATCAAATCATTCCATGCATTTAGGAAAGTAATAATTCCAATTGTTGCAATTGATGGTTTCAATAAAGGTAAAATCACTTTATAAAACAGCTGGCCGATTGATGCCCCGTCGATAACCGCTGCCTCTTCCAACTCCAAGGGAATGGACTGCAGGTATCCTGTCATAATAAAAACTGCTGTTGGTATGGCTCCCGCAATATAGATTAAAATAAGTGCCAACGCATTGGTAATATGCAGCCGGGAGACCGAAATATAAAGCGGAACCAGCAGAGAATGGATTGGTATCATAATTCCCATAAGTAAATATGTCATACATAATTTACTCAGTTTCCATCTCATTCTTGCAATCGCGTATGAGGCCATAGCCGAAACAATAACCGTTACAATACATGTTATTGATGAATATATAACGCTGTTGATTAAATTACGCAATATACCATATTCCGTAAATACCGCAATATAGGAGTCCATTCTGACTCGCTGAGGAAATGCCCATGGATTTCCGTAAATCTCTTCTGTCGTTTTAAATGATGACATGAAAATAAATAAAATAGGAAATACCACTACCAAAACAAGAAATAAAAACAATAAATACCTCAGGACATTTATCACTTTCTTCTTCATAAAGCAATTACCCCCTGTCCTTCAATATTGTCTGAATCACTCCGGAAAAGACCAGACAGAACAAGAAAAGTATTAATCCTATCGCACATCCATATCCATAATTCAACTGTAAAAAAGCTTTATTATACATATGTGAAGCCATTACCTCAGTCGCGTGAGCCGGACCGCCGCCTGTCATGACATAAATGGAATCAAAGGCTTTAAAGGAACTTGTGGTTATTAACACAATGCTAACCCTCAATACAGGTTTCATATTAGGCGTAATTATTTTTGTTGTAAGCTGCCATGAATTTGCGCCGTCTATTCTTGCTGCTTCAATCATATCAGTAGAAATGGACGTAATCCCTGTTACAAATATTACCATATGATACCCTATCCATTGCCATGCAACCGCAATACATACACAAAGCATGGCAGTCTTACTGTCCGCAAGCCAAAAATGAACTAAATCTTCCTGACCTATCATTTTTAAAAAAGCATTTAACAATCCTACCTCCGGATGATATATAAAATAAAACATAAGGGAGACTGCCGTTCCTGAAATAATTGCAGGCATAAAAACAGTATTTCTTACAAGCTTTTCAAAACGTTTTCCTCTTGTTAGCAATATAGCAAGAAAATAAGCAAGAGGAATTTGAAAAAGGATAGACAATCCAAGATATTGAAATGTATTTCCAATAGACATTCTGAAAATATCATCTCTTGTAAACAATTTGACAAAATTTCTGATCCCCACAAATTTGGCCTTAGAAAGTAAATCCCAGTCAAAAAACGACAGACCAACAGACATAATCAGAGGCACTGGTATAATTAATGTAAAAATCAGAATGGCTGGTAAAATAAATATTGCAATAGTTTTCTTGTTACTCAACATTTTATTCATTCAGTGTTCCTCCTATATATTATGTCCGGGCGGCCTGCCCTCATAACGAAGGCAGGCCTGAAATATCATTCACCCCAGGCATCTTCTGCATATTCCTGCAGCTTTTCAAACTCTTTCTGAGGATCTCCTCCTGTAATAATCGCCTGCGTAGTATTATTTAATTCCTGTCCCACGTCAGTTCCCAACGGATTATCCCAAGGTATAATAGAATAGGCGGCACTCTCAAATGCGTCCAATACTTCCGTCGTTAGTGCACTTATCTTACTGGTATCATAATTTACATTCTTACATGCAATAAGAGCTCCCGTCTCTGCATAAGCTGCCTGTCTTTCCGGAGAAAAAATGAATGCCAGGAAGGCTTCCGCTACCGGTTGGTTTTTGGTCCCGGAAGAAATCGCAAATCCTTCATCAAAATTCATAAGCCAATCATCGGAACTTCCGGTTCCTCCTTCAATTTCAGGGAAATTAAAAATTCCAACATCTTCCCCTAATGTTTCGGCATAACCCGGTACTGACCATGAGCCATCAATAATCATAGCTGATTCACCAGCCTTAAATTTATTGCCAGCCTCTTCCTGGGAAATAGCAACAATCGATTCATTAAACATTTTCCTATTTACTATCTCCTGCAGATATTTACCGGCATTAACAAAAGCATCATTTGCAAAATCGGCTTCTTTATTAAGGACTACCTTTTCATAAAGTCCATTACCATTCAGGCGATTAAAAATCATCATATAAGGAATGGTTCCCGGCCAGGGATCTGAAATTCCTAACATACAGGGTGTAATACCTTTTTCATTAAAAAGATCTACCAGCGCCAATAACTCATCATACGTTTTGGGAATCTCGGCACCGCATTCTGCAAAAATCTTTTTATTATAAAAGAACATTTCCCCACTTGCAATCAAAGGAATCGCATAAGCCTTTCCGTCAAATGTAGATAATGCAAGTGCCTTATCATTCATTATTCCTTTTGTTTCCGGATAGGTTTCCAACATATGTTCAATAGGCAGCACCTTTCCTCCATCAACAAACGGCTGTAGCCTGCCGGTGAGATATGTACGAAATACATCCGGAGCATTACCTGCCGCAACTTCCGTAGTTATTTTTGTAAGATAATCTTCACCGGATGCTATAAAAGTCGCTTCTACTTCACATCCCGGATACTTTTCTTCAAAAAGCTTAATATTTTCTTCCATCCACGGATAGGTATGGTCATTAGTATTACTCTTATCCCCTGTGGTCCAAAAAGTAATTTTTCCGCTTAATTCGGAATTTTCTGTTTCTGCCTTCTCTTCCGTGTTTTTTTCTTCGGAAGCAGGTTCGCTATCCTGCGTCTGTTTCACAGAAGGTTCCTCCGCCTCCTTCTGTCCACATCCTGCCAGAACAGATGCCCCCAGCATAAATACCAAAGCTATTGATAATATTTTTTTCTTCATACTCCCTCCGTCCTGCGTAATATATACGCTGATAACATATTGATGTTTACAATTGAATTGTAGTAAATATATAGATTAAAGTCAATTAATTTTATTATATATTTGCATATTCTATATAAATAACAATTTTACATATCATATTTTGTTTATATTTTCTATATAATTAATCTATATTTTTATATTTAATAAATCTTCTATACTATTGTCTTTTATAAACACTATGTTATAATTTGAATAAAGGTATGCTGTTTCATCTGTCATAGAGTTTTTACTCATGCTGCAAAAGAAATAGGGAGAAACAAATGCAGAAAAGTTCAGGATCAAATAATCAGGATGTAAAACAAAAAAACCGTATGCTAGTGTTAAAGCTCATTACAGTGAATAAGGGGGTTTCCCGTGTTGATATAGCTAAAATGACAGGATTATCCAAAATGACAGTCGGAAATATCGTAACCGAATTGATTGAACAGGGAATCGTTACCGAAAAAAACCTGTCGGATAATCCGTTCCCTCAAAACAATGGTAATTATGGCAGAAAACCTATTATGCTTACTCTTTCTCCTGATTCTCCCTGCATATGCGGTATGTTGATAAAAAGAGAATTATGTCAGATTGTCATAGGTGATTTAAGCGGAACTATTTTGGAACAAATCAATTATGAATTTTCCAGTCTTGAAAACGGGGATGCATTGATTGATATGCTCATGCAGGGATTTCAAACATTAACAGCCCGAATAGAACGTCCAATACTGGCAATCAGCATCGCTTCGCTTGGTCCATTAAACAGTTCCGATGGAATAATATTGAATCCTCCCTATTTCTATGGAATAGAAAATTTTCCAATTACTTCTATCATCCATAAAATTACGGGGCTTCCCACTTTTTTAGTAAATGATGCCAATGCAGGAGCACTTGCAGAAAAATTATATGGTATTGGAAAAGATATTCCTAACTTCACTTATCTTCATATTATGAATGGAATTGGCTCCGGACTTGTTTTAAAAGACAGTTTATATGAGGGAGACACAGGTCAAAGCGGAGAAATCGGACATACTTCGATTAATTTTGCAGGTCCTCAATGTGCCTGCGGAAATAAGGGATGCCTTGATCTGTATGCCAATGTAGACAATATGAGACAAAAGGTTTTTGAATTATCTCCCTTCTATCCTGCTTCTCCCCTGGCATCTGTCAGTCATCCAACCTGGTATGATATTGTAGATTGTGCAAATAGAAAAGATGCTCTTGCTATTATTGTAATTGAAGAGTTTTGTTCTTACGTTTCTTATGCATTAATTAATACTCTTAATTTACTAAATATAGCCACTTTAATTGTCGGGTATGATTCTTCTCTCAATGGTTTTATTATTGAAGATATTATTAAGAATAAATTGTCCCGCACTCTTTTATCTGCCAATTATGATGATATAACTGTTATCCATTCTAAGTTTAATGGTAATGCTCCGTTAATTGGTTCTATCGCTTTTATTGCGGATAAAATATTCTCACTGAATCTCTCTCTTTTTAAATAATTGTATTGAAAAATCCCCCGATAACAGATATTTAAACATCTGTTATTGAGGGATTCCTCTGAATATAATTATTTTGTTTGTTAACCAGCTTTTATCTATTTCTTCCCATTCTGTATCCCCTGGAAAAACCCGAGCAAGTTCCCCAGAGACTTCTCCAGCACGGCCTGTTCGTCTTCACTCAGCCCTTCCAACACCATCTGTATCATCTCATCATGAAACCTTTTATGATGGGCAAATGCCTTCTTCCCTTTAGCAGTCAGGGAAATAAGAACCACACGCCGGTCTTCCTCACTCCTGACACGATCCACATATCCTTTTTTCACCAGGCTGTTTACAGAGATTGTAAGAGTTCCCGTAGTTACTGCAAGAGCCTTGGCCACGGAAGTCATATTCCTGGCCGCACCGGTACCTATGGCCTCAATGACGTGCATGTCGTTGGTGGTCATATCCTTATATTCTTCCGTGCGGATGGCCTGCTCCTCAATCGCGTTGATGCTGCGGAACAGCTTCACCAACAGTTCATTGAGTGTTTCATTGATATCCAACGGGGCTTCCTCCTTTGCCTGCAGCAAGACTTCTTTATCAGTCATCCTTACAACGATCACTTATCTTCTCTATTATAATTTACTCCACTCCATATTTCAACCAAAATGCTTTGAAACTCAAATATTCATTTATTTTCCAGTTCCGGAATTACTCTCTGTCTTGTTTACTCCACTGATTTCATGGATTCCGCCATATTGATGCCGTCCAGCTTTTTGTTCATGGCCCAGTCCACAATCCCCGCGAACACAAAGGTGAGAACAATACTGTACAGGACACTGAGGGGCGCAATATGCACGTCAAAAGCAATCATATCAATATCGATGTTATACATGACAAACTGATGGAGATACCGACCCATTATCAGCCCCACTCCGGCCCCTATTCCTGTCAGCACCAGGTTTTCCCGGAATACATAGCTCGCGGTTTCCCTGCGGTAAAAGCCCAGCACTTTGATAGTGGCGATCTCCCGCAGTCTTTCCGTTATATTGATATTAGTCAGATTATACAGCACGATAAATGCTAGGGAACCCGCGCAGCCGATAATCAGAAGCACTACATAATCCAGGCTCTTCATCATACTGCTGAAACGCACTTTCATATCGTCGTTTACGGTAACGGAAGCCACGCCGTCACAGTTCATTACGGCAGCGGATACGCTGTGGACATCCTTTTCTTCTTTCACATTGATATAAGCGCTTTTGTATTCCGGCGCACTCCCGATCTGCTCCGTCCAGGTTTCCGGGCTGATATAGGCATAATTATAGACATAATTTTCGCTGATGCCGGAAACCTTCAGCTCCAGTGTATTCATATCGTCATCCTGCAGGGTAACCATATCTCCGATACCGGCCCCGCATTTATCAGCCAGCTTTTCCGTAAGAACCACTTCGCCCTTACCCGGGAAAGCGATCGGTACATCACGTGTTGTATGCAGATTCAGAAAAGAAGAAATATCCTCCGCTTTTTCGGGAATCACCAGAGTAAGAGACTTGCTTTTGTCACCCTTAGTCAAATCCGTACTCTCTTCAAAAACAAGGGTATACCTTTCCGCATTCTCCGCCATGATTTCTTCAAAATCACTGTTATCCATTTCATACCATGGATCATTGAAAACCACACTCATATCATTTATCTGGATTTCATCAAACTGGTTGTAGGTAATGCTTTTAATAGAATCTTTGATTCCAAAACCGGTCAGCAGCAGCGCCGTACAGCCTCCGATGCCGAAAACCATCATGTAAAAACGCTGTTTATACCGGAAAATATTCCTGGCAGAAACCTTCCGCAGAAATTTCATACGGTTCCATAAAAAGGGAATACGCTCCAGAATGATCCGCTTGCCGCTTTTTGGGGCTTTGGGCCGCATCAGTTCGGCCGCCACACTGGTCAGCTCATAGCGGCAAGTGGCAATCGTTGTTCCCATGGAGCATAAAATGGAGACGATAAGGGAAATTAACCCCAGCTTCCAGTCCAGAATAATCCGGATATCCCCCAGCCGGTACATAATCCGGTACGCGCTCCAGATAACCACAGGGAAAATATAGGAACCAAGCAGGAATCCGATGCCGCAGCCCAGTACGGCGGCGCTTCCTGAATAAAACAGATATTTCCCCATGATAGTGCCTTCGCTGTAGCCAAGTGCCTTCAGGATACCTATCTGCGTCCTCTGCTCCTCCACCATCCTCGTCATGGTAGTAATACACACCAGCGCAGCCACCAGGAAAAAGAAAATAGGAAATACATTGGAAATTCCCTCTACAATATCCGAATCACTTTCAAAACAGGCATAACCGATATTTTTATCCCGGCCCAGCACATAGGTTTCCGGCTCCTTCAAATCCGCCAGTTTTTCTCTGGCATCCTCCAGCTCCTTCCTTGCGTCCACCTTCTCATCCGCCAGCTTCTGCCGGTTTTCTTCATATTCCTCCCAGCCGTCCGCCAGTTCTTTTTCCGCGTCTTCCAGCTCTTTTTCCGCATCCTCCAGTTTTTTCTCTTCCCTGGCTATTTTATTTTCAGCCGCCTCCAGCTGCCGGCTTCCCATATTGGCCTGGGCAAGCCCTGCCTCTACCTGGGCTTTCTTTCCCTTTACCTGCGCTTCCTTCAGATTCAGGCCGGTTTCGTAAGCATCCTTTTCATCGCCGTCCTCCATATCCGAAGCCTCTATCCTCTTTTCCTCCAGAAGCTCCAGGCCATCTGCTATTTCAGCCTTTCCATCCTCCAGTTCAGACAGGGAATCCGTCACTTTCTGCCGGTTTTCTCCGATTTCCGCTCTGGCATCGGCGATCTCCTGCCAGCCGTCTGCTATTTCCTTTTTGGCATCCTCTATTTCCTTTTCTCCGTCCAGAAGCTCATCTTTGGCATCTGCCAGCTTTTCATCCGCTTCGGACACCCGTTTCTCCAGCTCCCGTTCGCCGTCGGCGATCTGCCACTCCGCGTCCTCCTTAAGCCTTTCATAACGTGCCTGGGCCACATCCTCACAAAGCGGTTCCGCCCAATCCATGGCCTCGTCAATATAATCCTTATATTCCTGGCTGTAGAGAGGGAATTTATCCGTAAGACGTATGAAAACCTCCGTATAGGTATCCGTATCAAACCCGTCCTCAGGTATATAAATATAGCCCTTCAGCTTGCCATTCCCCAGAGCGGTGCTTCCTCTTTCATAATTAATATAATAAGAAGCGTCACAGATACCCACAATTTTATATTCCCTGCCGGCAAACATATCTATGGTATCTTCTTCATTGTTCTCAGAAACACGGATGGTGGTACCGATATCTTTCCGTGTAAAGCTCAGGCTGTCCACCACACATTCATCCGGCGCCGTAGGCATTCTCCCTTCCTTCACCACCACATGGTTCTGTACCCATAACAGCGAATGAGCGCGCAGGACTGTTTCCGCCCCGCTCTCATCCTGAGCGAGAAAATCCACATATACCGCGCCTTCTGCGATTTCCACACCTTCGCGGCTGTTCAGTTCTTTCACATCCTGTTCGTCGAAACCGACCGTAGACAGCAGGCGCAGATCATACAGGTTATTCTTCTCCAGATACTCACCGCCCGCCTTAAGCATGGCCGGCTTTGTTACCTTTAATCCCGTAAAAAAACCAACCCCCAGCGCTACAATGGCTAAAATAGCCATATAGCGTCCCAGGCTTTCTCTGATTTCCCGTAAAGTTGTCTTTAATATGGTAGATTTCATTCTATCCCTCTTCCGACTGACAAACGATTACCTTCTGCTACCATTCAATTTCTTCAACCGGCGTAATATGGGGATTCATTTCCATGCTGCGTATGGTGCCGCTCTTTACCCGGATAATACGATCCGCCATGGCCGTAATGGCCTGATTATGGGTAATAACCACCACAGTCATCCCCGTCTCCCGGCAGGTATCCTGCAGCAGCTTCAACACCGCCTTTCCCGTATTATAATCCAGCGCACCCGTAGGCTCATCACAAAGCAGCAGCTTGGGATTCTTGGCAAGCGCCCTGGCAATCGCCACCCTCTGCTGCTCTCCGCCGGAAAGCTGGGCTGGGAAATTGGACATTCTCTCCTCCAGCCCCACCTTTTTCAATGTTTCCCCCGCATCCAGCGGGTTCCTGGATATCTGTGACGCCAGCTCCACATTTTCCAGGGCTGTCAGATTCTGAATCAGATTATAAAACTGAAAGACAAACCCTATTTCATATCTTCTGTAGGAAGTCAGCTGCCTCTGATTATAAGCAGAAATTTCCTTCCCATCCAGTATGACCTGCCCCTCGGAAAGAGTATCCATCCCTCCCAGAATATTTAATATCGTGGTTTTCCCTGCCCCGGAAGCTCCTACAATAACGCAGAATTCCCCTTCCTGAATCTCAAAATTCACATCCTGCAGGGCATGGATATCCACTTCTCCCATATGATATACTTTTTTTACATTTTTAAATTCCACAAATGCCATAACCGTACCGCCTTCTTCCGGCGTTCAACACGCCTGAGCCATAGAATGCTCCACAGCCGGAGGCAGCGCTCTCCGGACGCATTCTAATCCTGTTCTTCCATCATGCTGTCAATATAACCTCTGTCCCAGAGAAGAATCTTCAGCTTCCCTGCTGCCGCAACCGCTGCTGAAGTAAAATACTGGTTTGTCATTACCGCTCCTACCATCCTGTCATAATAGTCCCGGCCCGCGTAGACCTCCTGTACGGCTTTCACGCCGATTGGCGCATTGTAGCACTTACACTGAACCGCATAAGTCACTCCATCCTTTTCCGCCAGGATATCCACACCGTAATCTCCGCTTCCCTTCGTGACCTCCACATCCAGGAATCCGTTTTTCCGCAGAAGATCCGCACAAAAATATTCGAAATCATGCCCTTCCATTTCATCCATCAGCTGGCTTCTTCTTCTGCGCTTCCACCTCCTTGATACCAGAAAAGCGGCAAAAACAAGAACCGCCAGGCCCGCTGCAGACATAATACTGATAAAAATAACTGATGACTGATCCATATAACGAAACTCCATTATCTGTATGGCCTTCTCCGGCCTTTATTTTATCCTTAAGGACGCGCCTTCTATCACAAAAAGAACCAGACCGGCTGTCTTACCGGCGCCGGCTCTGATTCCCCTCATTTACATAATACTCTTTTTTCTTCTGATTTCCTAGATATAATTTATTAAATCTCTCTTGTCATTGGAATATTTATACGCATTTTCCCGTGTAATCATTCCCAGAGACACAAGACGGGCAAGATCTCCGTTCAGCGTATGCATGCCGTTTGCCGCACCGGACTGCATGATGGTGGACATCTGATGCCCCTTGCTTTCCCTGATCAGATTCATGACCGCATCCGTCCCCGTAAGCAGCTCCGTTGCCGCTGTCCGTCCCCTTCCGTCTGCCGTGGGGATCAGACACTGGGTAATGATCCCTTTCAGCACTCCGGAAAGCTGGATGCGTACCTGGTTCTGGCTGGAGGCCGGGCAGGCGTCAATAATACGGTCTATCGTCTGCGCCGCCCCTGTGGTATGAAGGGTGGAAAGCACCAGATGCCCGGTTTCCGCAGCTGTCAGGGCGGCGGAAATCGTTTCATAATCCCTCATTTCCCCTACCAGAATGATATCCGGATCCTCACGCAGGGCAGAGCGCAGAGCGGCGGCAAAAGAGGAAACATCCCTTCCCACCTCTCTCTGATGGATCAGCGCCTGCTTTCTTTCATACATATACTCAATCGGGTCCTCTATCGTAATGATATGCTCCGGCCTGGAGGCATTCACGTAGTCAATCATGGCTGCCAACGTAGTGGACTTACCGCTTCCCGTAGGCCCTGTTACCAATATCAGCCCTCTCGGTTCATCGGCCAGCTGTTTCAGTATGGGCGGAAGCTGCAGCTCTTCTATGGTGGGAATGCGGTCATTGAGCAGACGGATGGTGCAGGCCAGCTTTCCCTGCTGCCGGAAAATATTTACACGTTCCCTTCCCCCATCTGGAGACTGTATGGCAAAATCCACATCTTTTCCTTCCGAAAATTCCTTCTGCAGCCATGCATCCGGCATCTGGAGGATCATCTGCCGGGTCTCTTCCTCTCCCGGCTGGATAGGCGCATACACCAGCGTTCCTTTTACTCTTATCAGCATGGGCAGCCCTTCCGACAAATGAATATCCGAGCACCCTGTCTGCCGTCCCATGGCAATGATTGTATGAATGTCCATTCATGACTCCTTCCGGGTTCTTCTCTCTTATAACAGTTTAACAGCATTCTCCTGCGTTATGCATAATAGGCAACCTTCATCAGCTCTTCCATAGTGGTCACTCCCGCTTCCACCAGTTCCACGCCGCATTCCTTCAGGGTTTTCATCCCCTGCTTTTCAATGGCATAGTCCTTGACCTCCTCCATGGTGGCTTTGCGGGATATCATTTCCCGGATCGGCCTGTCGATGGTGAGGATTTCATGGATGGCGGTACGTCCCTTATACCCCGTATTATTACAATACCGGCATCCTTTGGGACGCATTACCTTAGGAATATCACGTTCCAGGAATTCCCGCTCCTCTTCCGTGGGTTCTTCCTCCTGTGCGCAGTACGGACATACCTTTCGCATCAGCCTCTGGGCTACCACACCTACCAGGGAATTGGCGATCATATACGGTTCCAGCCCCATGTCCACAAGCCGGATGACTGAGGATACGGAATCATTGGTATGAAGCGTTGAAAAAACAAGATGTCCGGTAATAGCGGCACGCACGGATATAGACGCCGTTTCCGCATCACGCGTCTCTCCCACCATGATAATATCCGGATCCTGACGCAGAAGGGCGCGAAGCCCCGACTCAAAGGTTACTCCGGCCAGTGCATTCACCTGCATCTGATTGATTCTCGGCACATTTTTTTCAACCGGATCCTCAATTGTGGAGATATTCACCTGCTTTTCCGACATCTCCTCCAGTATCATATACAAAGTCGTGGACTTTCCGCTTCCCGTAGGGCCTGTCAGATAAATAATCCCGTTGGGTGAACGCAGAAGCCTGCGGAATTTCTGATAATCAGAATCCTTCATTCCAAAAGAAGCCGGATGGTCAATCGCCGCATTTCCCGTCAGCAGACGCAGCACCGCCTTTTCCCCGAAAACAGTGGGAATCACAGAGACACGGATATTGATCATCTCATCCTTTACCTGAGTCCTGAAATGTCCATCCTGCGGGGCGCGCCTTTCGGCAATATCCAAATCAGACAAAATCTTGATACGCGCTATCAGGGAAGCATGAAGCTGCTTCTGCAGGGTGACATATTCCGTGATCGTTCCGTCCAGACGCATACGGACCGTTGTCTTATGCTCGAAGGGTTCGATATGGATATCACTGGCGTTGGTATTCGCTGCTCTCTCGATCAAAGTATTCAGCAGGTTGATGACAGGGGTGTCATCATCCGCTTCTTCAATCTGCAGCTCCTCCACCATATCTTCACTGCTTGTATTTGCCTTCTTAGCCGCCATTTTGGCGGATACCTCGGAATAATAATAGGAGATGGCATTTTCCAGCGCGTATTTTTCACACAGCTGGATTTCTGTCTGCATACCTGTTATCTGACGGATATCCTCAATGCCATAATAATTCAGCGGATCATTGGTGATCACCGTGAGCCGATCCCCATTTTTGCTGACTGCCAGCATCAGATACCTCTCCGCCAGCTGCCTTGGGATCATCCCCACAGCATCAATATCCACCGAAACAGAGGATATATCTATGGTCTGCAAAGCCAGCTTGGCCGCAAGGGCTTCCACTTTCTGACCTTCTGTTATAAATTCCAGAGCTATAAGGGCATCCCCTATTCGCATACCAGGATTCTGCTTCTGGTATTCCACAGCCCTTTCGATCTGTTCTTCGGTTACATACCCGGCTTCCTTCAGAAGCTGCCCCAGCCTGATATTTTTAATTGACGCTGTTTCCATTATTATTCGTCCCTTTTATACATATATATTTCCATCTGAAGCTGCAGGGTATCATTCAAAGAAGATACATACTCCCCTGCCTCATTCCGCAGGCTGCTGTTTTCTTTCCCCCATACAGCACCCGTAATGCGGATAGCCGGATAATCTTCGGATATTTCATCCGCCATCTGCTCCAGCACACTGCGCTCGCCCTTTATGGTAAGCATCACCTGCGCCGCATAAATCCCATAAAAAGAGGTGGAGGTTTTCTGGACAGTATCCGTCTGTTCCTCCCCATCCTGCCCAATTGCCTGTGAAAGCATTTCCTCAAGCGCAGCCTGAGAAGCATAAAAAGGGTCAAGTATCATCTCTCCCTCAGGCATCTGAATAACCAGCTGCCTGGATTCCAGTCCCCAGGATAATGCAATGCCCGTAAGAAGCTTGTCGATTTCCTGACTCTTCATAACCGGGTAAAAATCCTCGGCAGCCGCCGCCAGCTCCTCCTCTGTCTTTTCCACATTAGCCTGCATGGAAGGCAGGAGCATCAGCTTCTGCTGCGTACGGATCTGCAGTTCTTCCTGAACTGCCAGCTCTTCCTTCAATGCGGCATCCGTCTCCGCCAGAGGGCGTATGATAAAAAAGCCGAATACCACAACGATTACAAAGATTGCCAGGAACAGAAGCAGCTTTTTATCTCTATCCGTAATTTCTGTTGTTATCTTCACACTGCTCTCCTCCTATTTCCCGGCATTTTCAGAAAGATAGCAAACCAGATTGATGGTCCACATCCCTCTCTCTTCCGACCAGACATAGCCCGTATAATCCAGCTGTTCAAAAATGTCCCTTTCCTCCAGCCGATCAATGAACTGGTTGATATCCTCTACCTCCGGCGCAGCAGTATCCACATTCACAATACCTGTAGCTGCGTCAAAGCTCAGCACTTCAATCACCACCTGCCCCAAAGAACAGCTTTCTATTTCCTTACGGACAGAACTGTTAAAGGATGGATAGGATTCTATATTCCTTTTAGCCCGTTCCAGAGATGCTTTCAAAGTCTGGTTCCACATAAGACGGCTTTCCAGCTCATCATATTGGGCGCTTTGCTCCAGAACCTCAGGATTTTCATTATAATCCCTCACCTCCTGCAGCCTCTTTTGCGTTATCAGGCAGTTTCCCACAAAAAAACCGGTAATCATCAGCATAACCACAAGAAGAAGCAATACCGGAATCAGCTGTTTCATCAGACTTATACGCTTCTGATGGCTCTCAGAGCTTTTCTTATACCGGTAATACAGATTGCTTTCCTTTTCCAGCCTGAACAGGCCGCTGACCGCAAAAAGGAAATTGTCCACAGCCCCATCACCGAAACGTATCACCTTTTCATCTTCAAGCATACCCGCCTTCAGATCTGGATCCATCTGTTCCAAAGCCTGCGCACATACCTGCATATCCCTTTCCGGGAAGCCCGCCCAGAAAACATCCGTCACCGAATTTTCCAGCTTTTGGGCGGAGGCAAACTGAAGGATTCCGCTGATATTTCTCGCCACCTCCATACCATAGCCTTCCGTCCCGTGCTCGCTGAATGTACGGCTCACGCTGGAATAACAGTAAATACCCTTATCCAACAGAATACTGGTTAGATTATCTTCATCCTGTATCTGAACCACACAGGTTTTTCCCCTTACCAGCTCCATCTGATGAAGAACGGATACCACACATCCAAGGGCTGCCTGTACAGAATTTATCTGGATTCCCACAGAAGCAAACAGCTTCCTGTAGGAGTCCAGAAAATCTCTTTCCATACGGGTGGCAAAAACCTCCCGCATTCCCTTCCCCTTATTCACAGAAATCCGGAAATAACCATAAACACTCCCGGAATCATTATTCACACCCGGGAACTCCCTCTGGATATAGTTTAAAGTTTTATTCGTATTCATGGCGGGAATCATCAGTGTTTTAGCCATAAACTGAGAACTGTGCAGCACCAGGCAGACATTCCTGGTGGAAAGATGGTTTTCTTTCCAAAACTGACTTAAATGTGCCCCAAGCTCTTCTTCTCCGGTTATTACACCATTGATGATGCTTCCCTCCGGCGCCTCCGTCTCATACAGCCTTTTCACTGCTATGGAATGATTTTTTGGATTTCCGACCGCCACCTGTATCTTGCGGTTGGACATATATACACAAGTCTGCATGCAGGCATTGTCCTTTCTGTTAATATCCCGAATTGCTTATTGCATCATAAGAACCATAAATAGGCATGAGTACGGAAATCATAATGAACCCTACTATAATTGCCATCACTACAATCAATACCGGCTCCAGAGTGGCCACCATTCTGTCGACGGCCATATTGGATTCATATTCCATGGAATCCGCGATAGAATTCAGCATCGTATCCAGGCTTCCCGTTTCTTCTCCCACCCTGACGGCAGAAGTCAGTTTCTTTGTAAACCCTTTTATATTATCCAGGGCATCCGATAAATTCCCTCCGGAGCGTACTTTGGCAACCGCATCATCGAACTGGCTGTCTATATATGTGTTGCCGATTGTTTTTCTCCCGATCTGCAGCGCCTGTACAATAGGTATTCCCGAAGAATACAGAGAACTGATTGTTCTGGCAAACCGGGCCGTATAGATAATCATCAGAAGCTTTCCAAAAACAGGAAGCTTGATTTTCAGTTTATCCAATTGAAGTTTTACCGAGGGCAGATGACAGATAAATATAGTGGCCGGAATCAAAAATGCCAGAAGAATCAATAGAATCACCCAGTGATTCTTTACCCCGTCACTCATAAAGAACAAAATCTTCGTAGGCACAGGCAGCTCTTCCATCTGATCAAAGAGATCCTGAAACTGCGGCAGGATATAGCTCAGCATGAATATTACTACGACGACAATGACTCCGCTTAGAATTTTAGGATAAAGTGTAGAATTGCTGATTTTAGTGTTCAGCCGGAATTGCTTGTCATAAAAATCCGCCATGCGCATGGCGGTTTCATCCAGATTTCCCGCCGTTTCCGCTGAACGGAACATATTAATCAAAAGCTCAGGAAATGCCTCTCCCTGATCCTCCATGGCATCCGATAAAGCCGTTCCCTGCCTTACCTGACGCAGCAGATTTTCAAATACCGTTTTCTCATTGGGCTTATTCGTCTCATCCTGAGCCACAATATTCAATGCCCTCACAAGGGAAACACCGGAAGCCGAAAGCGTGCCTATCTGCCTGCAGAAATCAGACAGATATTTAGCCTTAATCCTGCGAAGTCTCTTCGCTTCTTCTTCCCGTTTGGCATTGACCAGATATTTATTATCAGCCTGCAGCTTCTGGTGCAGATCTCTTTCATCCGCCGCCTGCAGAAGCCCGGTCACTAATTTTCCATTTTCGTCCTTAGCCTTATAACTGTACTTAGGCATATTGTTTCCTTTCGTGCCGCTATCTTCAATAAAGCAATCCCATATACCAGTTCAATACCCAATCCCCCACAAACAAAGCGGCCGCCATGCCTACACAAAGAAAAGGCCCGAAGGCAAAATGCTCCTTGCCTCCCTTTTTCCTTGTGAGCAGAAGCCAGATTCCATACAGGCCCCCCGTCAAAACCGCAAAAGCCAGAGAAAGGAGGCACAATTTCGCCCCCAGAAAAAGTCCGCAGCCCGCCATCAGCTTAATATCCCCTCCGCCAAAAGCTCCCGGCACGGCGAGTGTAAGCAGCAAAAGCGGTACGCTAACCGCAAAAATACCAATGATTCTGGAAAGGATACCCGTGTCCGGCATGGTAAAAACTGACAGAAGTCCTGATGCAAAGGCTGCTGCCACAAAAGAATCAGGAATTTCCATGGTATCCCAGTCCACAAACCCCACCACCAGGAGAAGCCCCAGGAAAAGAATCACCGTCACTGATGCTGCGGGGCTTTCAAAGTATATTTGGGATGCCACTGCTGCAGCGCCGCCCAAAACTATGCTTATCAGATACCTGGGCCGGAATCCACCTTTGCGGAATGCCCGATAGCCTTCTTTGAATCCCAATTTTCTTGGCACCAGATATATTATCCCGTTAAGAAGATAAAAAAAGCAGGCGCCTGCTACAAACACCAACATATATAATAAAATACTCCCTGTCAGCAGCATTACACGTCCCCGCAATTCCGGTCTGTCTTACAAACCATCTCTTTTGCTTATTATAAATTATCCGCAGGAAAGAGACAATAATATTTTCCTATATAAACTTCCTGCCCGGATATCATTATGATACCGGGCAGAAAAACTATCCTGTCTCTTTATTAGCTGAATGGAACTTTTTGTTCCCAATCACTTATTCTTCACCCAGAGCCATTACCTTTTTCAGACGGTAGATGCTCCATTCCGGCTCATCTCTTTTCGCGTCGTATTCGTAGACTGCAAGAAATGAATCTGTCTGATAAAAGAACTTGCCAGGTAAAGCTTTGTCGTAATTCCAGTATACTAACGTTATTTCTCCATTGGCACCGGAGAGTTCTTTAATCTGACTAATTGTATCAACCGCCATACCATAGGGTTCACCCGGCTGGTAAATATTGCGATCCTGTCCATAATACTGAATGGAGAGAAGCCTCATAGCCAACTGTATGTTTTTAGCATCCATGAGCGTTATTCTTGCCATACTGTTATTACTGAAATGATATGCAACCGGGCATAAAATCAAAGTAATTATAATGATAATCTCCAATATGTATAAGCAGGCATTAACAGCTTTATTATTTGTGTTAAAAAACTTCTTAATCATAACTTATACATTCTAAGGACTGACAGCAACATTCGTCCACCCCTTGGCTTTCACATACTGAATATATTTGTTACCTTCTCTGTATTCCAGCGCCAAAATTTCACCTGTATTTTCGTCGATACTGTTACCTGTAAGGCCAATATCATTCATAGCTTTAATATCCATTATTACTTTACCAGTCTCGGGAATACCTTCAATATCAGAAACAGTCAAACCCGCTGCTCCTTTTGACTGATAATCTGCAATCACATCAATAAAAGTTACGATATTGCTGCTTCCAAAGGCTTCGAGAAGATTATCCTGGACAGCAATGTATGCAGATCTTGCATTTACCATGAACTGTCTGTCTTTTGCTTTATCAATGTATTTGAATAATCCCGGTACGAGTATGGATAACAGTATTCCTATAATAACTATTGTGACAATCATTTCTGTTAGAGTGAAACCATTATTGTACTGAATAATGTTACTCCCAATAAAGAAAATAAAATTAACAATATAAATAATTATGCCCTAATTACCCGTACCAGTATCTCCTTAGTCACCAGAACCTACAGGCTCCACTTCTCCCCATACTTCATCTGTCATTGTAATTTGTCTATCCCCTCGAACATAGGTCATTGCTTTTACTTTACCAGTTGCAGCGTCTATATCTGTTACTGTCAGAGTTCCGTTCTCTGGCACATCTACCGTAACAATTACAGACTTAGCACCATCTCCTGTACCTGCTGTTACTGTCACCTTTTGTTGAGAAGTAACACCCGCTAACTGTTCTTTAAAAGCACTCTCCACATTAGTCCCTGTTATTCCATTAGCTCCATATGCTTCCTGTGCCGCCATCTGAACATCCAAATATGCCGTTCTTGCATCAACCAAAATCTGCTTATCTTTCGCCTTCTGGATATACTTAAACATACCAGGAACCAATATAGCCAGCAAAATACCAATAATAACAATTACAACAATCATTTCAACAAGGGTAAATCCCTTTTTATCTTTTTTCAATCTCTCAACTAAATTCATATTCATTTCCTTCCAATCTTTTTCCTATTTAATATTCCTACAGTAACTAAAACACCCTGTCTGAAACCCTGCGCCATTAAAACCTTTATCACAATATATCTGCCGTGTATCAGCACAGTTCCATAAGACAGCAATTGCGGATATCCCAAATCCGTTTCTTACTTCCTGCCTCCTTCGCCTTTAATCTTCGGATTTTTAATCCCTTACTAACAATTTCCGTACTCCGGATAATCCCATACTTTATTGTCGATATACAAAGGAAAACTCCACTCTGCAGTTACCCTTTAGATACCGTTTTATTACATACAAGATTCCTAGTATCATTAATATAAACTTTTCGACACTAATTGTCAACATTTCCTGTTTTTTTTTACAAATATACGAAATTTTATTAATCTTTTATAAATTTTGCACTCTAATTTGCACACTTTATTCGAGACTGGCAATAAATGTTCAAATTTTAGTTACATTTATATTTTGTGCTTCCATATTTCTGCATTTCACTATTCTGCTCACCGTAAGAGGGCTGAAATGAGTCTTCGCATTTTCCAATGTAACAGTAATCCGGATCAGGTTTTTATCTTCTTCCACTTTCTCAATTTTGAATTGCGTTAAAACCGTTCCCATATATGATGGCTTTCCATAGTACCAGTTCGTATATTCCGTGTTTTTATCACCGGTTACCGGATCAATTGCCTTCGTGCAGTAACGAAGAAGCAGCATCTGATCCATGACTGCATTTTCATTCAGCCCGGCTCGATCCGATGGGGACGGTATAATATCACCAAGCATTCCCATGGTTACCTGAATGCCCTCCTCATTCCGAAACACTGCAATGTCATGCCTGCTGCCGCCGGACGCCTGACTCTGATAGATATACAAAGAATATTCTTCTGTGGGTATCTCCTCCTCATCTTTTTTCGGAGAGAACACCCCGCCCTGTCCGCCGGATAATTCACCTGCTGCTTTTGTTAAAAGTACATCTGCAACATTCTGAGCGCTTGAAATGCTTTTTACCCGTGCAAATACATGCATAAAGGAAGACATTACGGCAGTTGCTGACACCATGAAAATTCCGATAAGGACAAAGGTAACTATCAGTTCTATGAGCGTAAAGCCTTTTTTATTCCGCAGTTTTTTCCAAATCCACATTTTCATCAGTCCTTATCAAAATAATAGTACTCATAGCTGATATTATCTTCTGTATATGTTTTTGCATATCCCCGGGAGTTATTTATTTTTAACTGTATAGCCGTTCCATTCACAGGAACGAGTGTGAAGTTCTGGGACACTAAAATCCCTTTCTCCCCTTTTAGATAATATTCCTCCACGGCACTCTCAATAACCTTCCTTTTAGCCCCGGACTCATTTATCAGCTTCAAAGAAACAGTGGTGGACGTCGTCATCATCAGGATACCCAGCATGAGGATGGAAAAGGCCACCATCACAGATACAATGGAGGTACCTTTTTTATCTGCAAGTAATTTTTTCCCATTAGCTACGCTTTTACGAAAATCCATTTATGTTCCTCCTCTCCGGGTTCCCCGATAATTATCATCCGATATTTCTGCCGGATATGATAGCTGTCATTTCCCTTACTGCAGGTAACTACCGTATATAAAAATAAATCTCCAAATTTTCCGGACTCAGTCTGACTAACTTTACGTCGGTCAGCATCCTCTTTTTCCATATTTGATACATCACCAAAATAGATTGTTACCGTAATATCATAACCCCGAATCGTATCCCCTACAGACGCCCCATTATCTGTTTCCGGTTCAAATTCCCATACCAAACCTTCTTTTTCTTTGTACCAGCAGAAATTAAAATCAGCATCACTGAGCAGCAAATCTCTGATATTTGTCTGAAATTCAGTAACCTTTGTACTATCTGTCAAATCTTTGCCCATCATCTCACTGAAGCTTTCCGCCGCCAGACGGCAGCGGGTAAGCGCGGCATTTTTCTTCAGAGAACCGGTTACCGCAGATACGGACAGGAGCATGGCAAGAGATAGCACTGTAAACAGAAACATGAGACAAACCACCACTATCATGGCGTCTCCTCTTGTATCTTTTATGTTATTCCTGAAATCTTTCTTTCTGTTCCTATCACTCATTACCCGGCTTTCCCTCCTTCTTCATTTCTGAATCCGGCAGGCTTTCATTCTCTGTACTGATTTCTGAAAAAGACGTGGACTGTGTATGTACTTCCGTATCCGGCTCATCTGTCTGAGAGCCGGTATGGCTCTCAGACTCCGTCCGGGTTTCTGCAGCAGATTCCGTTTCGGTTTCCGTTTCCTTTTCGGGAACGGTTTCTGTGCTTGTCTGGGACTCTGTTTCCTTTTCTTCTTCTGTACTGGTTTCTGTTTCTATAGTATTACCTGATACGGAATTCTGAGGCTTTTTGTCCGGCAGGGTATTTCCCGATATGGTGTTGCTCCTGCCTGCGTAAGTTACAGAATTATTATCTTTACATATAACAATAGGCAGAGGGTCAGATTTTACACTATATACATCATATCCGTTATGAGAATTGCTGTCCCATGTTTCAATAACCTTTTGCAGGTTTTCTACCGTTTCACCCTTTTCCCAGGTTAACGTTTTGAGTTCTTCAGGCTGCCATATGCGAATGCGGAAAGCTGTATCGGAATTCGTCCATACGCTTTGATTACCGAATGTCTGTTTAACAGAAACAGCGGATGTAAACAAATACTGCAATTCCTGATTTGCACCCGTATCAAACGCACTTCTGATATCCGGCAGTATCAGCCGGCAGTTATATACTGTCTTGCCTTCTGTTTCCCCTTCGGTAATCCTTAAAACGGCAGAGTGCCTCGTGTTGGAATTTTCCCACGGCCATGCGGCTTCATAGGAAATAGAGTCTATCGTATATCGATAGACCTTGTCCTGTTCTTTTTTTATCTCTATATACGTATTTCCATCTGAAACCTTTGGCTCTTTTCCCTTTTCAAAAGTAATAGAAACCGTATGTTCCTTTCCGGCTAAATCTCTGACGGCAATCTGGCAGGTTCCTTCTTCATATTTCCATTTCCACTCCAGCATATCCCGGGAAATAGTATGCGCTCCTATTTGTTCTTCTTCTGTTCCTCCGTTTAATAAAATAGTGTCAGGCTTCACTTTGGGAAGCCGGTAAACCAGATAATCAGACCATAAAGAACTGATTTTCTCATTTTCTGTTGCCCTGTATCTGATGACCAGATATTTTCCCGCAAGTGTGGAATCCCACCCGATTAAATTATCTTTGCTTAGTGTAAATTCAGCATTACCATTTGCATCCTGTGAAATCAAAATACAAGGAGACTCTGAAACAGGAGCAAGCGGCCGAACTGAAATTATGCCATTCTCATCCAGGAAAACCGGATTTACATTGCCATCATCCGAAATGAAATTCATTTCATCATAGCGGTCCGCATAAACAGCCGCTTCTGCCTTATAATCTCCTGAAAACGTGTCGCTTTGCAGCTTAAATTTCATAACCAGATCTTTAAAATCATCCTCCATGTATTCCGAATCGGAAACAATCTCTTTCTCTTCTTCATCCGTCAGACTATATTTCAAATCCTTTGGCATCTCCAGGCGTTCGGACACCTTTACCTTATAATGCTGGCCCTCTTCTGAATCACGGTATTTACCATTTTCTTCGACGGCTTTTGCATTAACAAAAAGATCGATTTCCCAGCCAGCAAAGGATTCCAGGCTGCAGTTTAATTCCTGATTTTCGCGATAATCTTTATCATATTCAGGTTCATAAGGTCCTGCCGCCTTTTTCCTGACAGCCAGAAGAACTTTGAAGCCTTGAATATTCCCTGAAACGTCAGCAATTTCTTCTACTGCCCCGCCATAATTCTTCTTAAGAGCTTCCTTCAGCGCTGTCACCTTCTGCTCCTTCGCACCCATACAGGAAACATAGGCATACAGCTGATACTCCTTCAAACAGCTTCGCTGTGATTCCTCCGCTATACGATTCCAATAAATATCATAATTTAATTCATCATGAGTGCTGAGTTCAACAGTTCCCCAGGTAACTTTTGAAAGCTTTCTGTGGAATTCCTGTACGGACTTACTATACAGCTTGTCACTTACCAGCCGTGTCTGATTAAAGGAATCTGTAATCTCCTTCTGGCTCCCCAGTCTGGTAACCTCCAGCCGTAATGCTTTGTAACTGTTTTCCCAATCGAAGCCAGTAAGGGTGAGGCTTGCCTGTTCTGTTTCCTTCAGACTGTACAGATTCACTTCACTGCCGTCTTCCCGGACACCTGTCAGATTTACCTGATATTTCGCACTGCTGTCTCTCTGTCTGCCGTCCCAGCGGAAAGTAACTGAATCACCATCTTGTTCATATTCATCTGAAATTACCGGAACAGGCTGCTTTAAGCTTTCTGTTTTAACCTCCACTTTCCGGTATTGAGCAGACATCGTGTCTGTATTCTTTAATACCAGTCTGTAATATACATTATATAAGGGTTCTCCGTCACTTCGAACACCTGCACGTTCTATAACATATCCGTCATTTACTAAATAGCGCGCTTTAGTTCCCGTTGTTGTTAGTTCAAATGTTCCTTTTTTGGTTAAATATTTACTATTTGAGGTAAGTTCTCTTGCCGTCAGTGGCTGTGTATTCAAAGGATTTCTGCTTCCAAGATAACAAACCGGTATCTGAGACTGGCCATCTGCCGCCGTTGTATTGCCTGATGCATATGCATACGTTCTGACGGTTATAGTATTTATTTCATCACATACACCTTCCGCCTGGTATCCGGCCAGTTCCTGGTTCACTCCTGATATACTGCCATAAGTTTCTTCCTCATTTGACCTGCCTGAAACCGTATCACTATAACCCGCTACAACTTCGGTGCCAAGCTGAGGATCGAAGATAAGCATCTCTGTCCTGTATATAGTACTGCGATCCTCTGTCACACTCTTAAGAAGCGTATCATAGCCCAGTGTGTCCGGCGAAGTTCCGGTCAGATAAGGAGTATCTTTTTGTAAACTGATATCCGTCACTTTTGATTTCAGATAATCACCGGTCAGCATCCATTGCTCCATGGTAACCATAGGAGAATTTAAAAACTGTGTTTCACTATCTTTTCCCGGCACCATCTGGAAACCAATTATTGTATCCTCCAGCAATGTGTCTGAGTCGAACAGACTTTTCTCAATATCTAAGACTATTTCATCATTTACCACTTGGAAATCCGATATAGCAGCTTTTTTAATCTCTTCCCATTTATCCCCTGTCTGTTTTGCAATAATCAGACTGCAATTCACAAACTGCTGCCCCGATTTATAAGCATCCGCATTTTCCAGATGCAGGGTCCATTTATCCGTTCCGCTGCTGTTATCCCTTTCCAGATATATCTCCGGAGCAGGCAGCATAGGCTGTACTTTTATAAAGGCATTATTATTCTCATCCGTATAGTATATCTCATCCGAATCATACTTTTCTCCGAAAATACTCTTGGCCTTTATGGAAACGCGCAGATATAAGCCCGCCCAATCCATAGATGGGGTGATAAATGTTTCTGTCCCCAGAGGAATATAAGCACTGCTGCCCATACCATTCACCCTGGTGCTTTCATCTTTATCGCTATACAAGGACGCATTTACTTCATAGCCGTAGGCTTCTGCCACAGAATTCCAGGTGACATGATACTGGCTGTTTTTCAATTCCACCTTGATTCCCTGAGGGTTATCCAGTTTTTCCACCACTCTGTCTTTCCAGTGAAGCTGATCATCGATCTTCAGATATAACTCCTTACCGGTTCCATTCCAGGTACATGGGTTTACCGACATTTCACGGATGAAAGGCACATTGTCAAGCCTGCTCTTCTTATAGGCATTCCAGTTTTCTGCATTCGGATTCTTCTTCACATACAAAGGCTCTGCAATTCCTCTTTTCTGTGCTTCTTCAGGCGGCAGCTGGGCGTTATCCACAGAAATATCCCAGACAGAATATTCATTCAAAGACTGATTTTCGTCTCCTTCATATCCTTTTAAGTTGATAATAATGGTCTTTATTTTTTCATTCTTCCAGCCATTTGCACTCTCCAGAGATACTTCATTACAATTTTCAATAGAGGCTCCCGCATCCTTATTTCCTGCGGCTTCTCCTGTCCAATAATTAGCGCTTCCATTACCGGAAGGCGTCAGTTCCACCCTTTCTCCGTGTTCATATTCTACAGTAATAGTAAACTTCACCGTTCTCTTCTCATCATTCTCCCGGAACCAGGAAATACGCAGGGAATTCGTATCTATAGCCGTTTTATTTCCGTCCTTATCCAGAAAATCAAGACGTATATGAGAATCCCCTGATTTTTGGATAATTCCCCGCGTACGGTTATCATTATCAACCACATTGGCAGCATTATTTTTATTGGATCCGGAATATGGTGACAGAACAGCCGACACTGTATTCCCGTCAAAGGAAGCCGGCTGTGTGAAATAATAATTATTGTCATAATCCGCCGGTCTGAGGGAATCAGAAGCCACCGGATTTTCCAAATCCGATACATTAATACATTCCGATATCTTCAGATACTTTTCCGCTTCGAAAGCACCACTTCCCTGATCACCGGTTTCTCCCAGAATGCCCTGCATTTTATCATTTTGGTTCAATGGCTTCCCATAATTGCGGCAGTCGTTTACAGTGATGTTTCCGCCATTGGCTTTTCCATCCAATATTCCTATAATCCCGCCTGTGACAGATGATTTTCCGTCAAGATCCGCAGTATTGACACAATTTCGAATTAATAAAGTTCCATTGTTCATACCGGAGATTCTGCCCGTCACACCTGACGCGTTTTTCCCATATACAGCCCCGTGATTCACGCAGTTTTCCATACTGGTATTATTGGGACCGTCCGTTACATCTACGATACCTACAATACCTCCGGCATTTTGGCTGCCTTCGATCTTCCCATTATTTTCACAGCCGGAAACAACAGCCTCTCCGGACACAAGGCCAATAATCCCTCCGATTCCAGTAACACCCGTTCCTGTTATCAGTACATTTCCGGAAAAACTGCAGTCCGTGATTTTTCCCCGGCTCTCTCCTGCAATACCACCGGCAGCGCCGGTACCTCCGGATATAAGAATACTGGCTTCCGCTTTTGCTGCGTTTATGGTTCCCCTGTTAATCCCGGCAATACCGCCTGCCCGGTAAGTATCTCCTGATAATTTCACCTTTACTTCAGAAGCGCTGACACTCCCGGCATTAAAGCCGGCAACACCTCCTATACAGCCATTCTCTGACTGTATATCTCCGTTCATCGTCAGTACATCAGCAAGAGTGCTGATACTTCCGAAATTTTCAGCCGTAATTCCTCCTGCCATTCTGCTTCCGATAACTGTTCCGGAAACCACACAATCAATAATTTCCCCTTCAGCCGTATTCTTTCCGGTAATTCCTCCGGCATAAGTCCCCTGGAACTGTTCAGGCAGATTTACCTGACAGCGTATAATAGTACCAGAATTTACTTCTGTCAAATTTCCATAATAAGTCGTTCCCAGGGCATGTACAGCGACATTGCCCGTATTCACACAATTATCGATAGTCACATTGGCTCCTGCCGTACCAATAATTCCGCCTGTGTAAGAATAATTTACCGGGTCACCCCCTTCGGATATATAAGGCCTCCCCGTTCCTCCCTGATAGGAAAGTGATGCCTGTGTATATCCGCCGATATTCCGGCTTCCCAGGGAAGTAAGATCCGTGGAAGCAACATTTCCTTCAGAACGTACCGTTGCTTTATTCACAAGTCCCCGCAGCTCCAGCTGGGTATCCGGGGCGCTGTATCCTACGATACCGCCCACCATAACGCCGCCGCTGACCTCACCCACACCATTGATATGGGTTCCTTTCCCTGTATTGGGAGTTATTTCACTGGCGTCATTCGTTGTATCCACAATATACATCTTCCCGGTTCCGGCGGACTGGGCTGTCTCTGCTTCCCATTGGAATACTGCATTTATCATACCCGTGAGATCCTTCGCATAAGTGCCGGAAATATCCACCAGATAGTCCGCTGCCTCCCTGATGCTCCCGCGAATCTGGGAAGAATTCCCATGGGCCGTCATAAGCCTGTTATAGCCAATGCAGCCCCCTGCCATACCGCCCACCATTTTTACGGTACCGTTATAAACAGCAGTCACTTTGCCCAGCTGATTACCGGTCCTGCACTGAAGATACCAGTCCTTTCCGTCCGCCCCGTTCACGGCTGCCAGATTGCCTCCTATTAATCCTCCGACAAACCATATACCTGAAACCATATCCGGATCAGCCTGAAGCAGCATATTTCCTGCCTCATCCTCCGTATCGGAAAAAATAGACTTCGATACATTACAGCCGATCAGACCTCCGACAAAGGCTTCCCCTTCTACATAGCCTCCCTTAAGGCTGTAGTTTTTCAAATCCACAACCCCGTTAACATCATTATATCCAATCAAACCGCCCACATAGTTGGTGCCTACCACCATATCCGTATTAAATCTTCTGATACTGCTTTCCACAATACCATTATTATAACCTGCAAGCCCTCCGGTACACCCTTTTGTGCTGAAGCTGAACCATTGTGTGATGGCAGATGCATATTCTTTCCACTCTATCCCGGTAAGCTCCTTCATACTTGTACAATCAATCAGCTGACCTGCATTAAAGCCGGTTATTCCGCCTGCATACCCGTTAGAAGAAATGATAATTCCCTTGTTTTTCCAGTTTTTAACAATTCTCATTTCCTCATAATCTTCGACAGGCCTCTGTTTCGCATCCAGGGACGCATTCGCGCCCAGAATTCCTCCGGCGTACTGAAAAGCGATGATATCCGCATTATTTTCCGAACCTTCACCATCCAGCACGGTCATTCCTTTTCCGTTTTCATATTCCAGATATCCCGCAATGCCTCCTACAAAATAGTGGCCTCGCAGAACACCTCCTTTGGTGGAACAATTCTTTATTCTTGTTCCTGCCGTACCATATCCGATGATACCTCCCATATAATCTCCGACGAACGCGTCTTCATCAAGCTCGTCCATTGTATCGCTCACAGACTTCATAGAATAGAAATCTTTTTTCCCAAGAGTACTCTCACAATCTGAAAGCCCTACACCATATGCATAGCCGACAATTCCACCCAGATACAGGGATGTTCTCTTTTTACCCTTCTCCCCTGTAATTGTCCCTTCGTTTACACACTTTTCAATCAAACTGCCGCTGTCAGTCAACTCCTCATTTCCAAAACAGGATGCGCCGATAATACCTCCAACATAAGAATTCCCTCTGATCGGAGTCCCATTGTACAATCGTTTATACCCTGACGGTTCCTGCCCTTTTCCTTCTGTTTTCAGATATTGCTCATCCACCGTACTGTCTTTCAGCAGCAGTAAATCCCCTCCTGTAATACCGCCGACAAACTGAATACCCTTCACATAGCTCAGTTCCGTCTCTTCCTTCTCCATCTTGTCAGACACTTCGTCACTCAGCCTGACTGATATATGGGACACTGCTCCCCGGTTTACTCCGCAGACCGTACCCACATAATTCTGTCCTTCCACCTTTACGTCGGAAAAATCCACATGAGAAATCTTACCTTCATTCCAGCGGAAAAGACCAAGGGCATAATTTTTTACTTCCGTATAATCAAATACTGATGCTGCATTTTTTTCATACAATGTCAATCCGAATATCTGGTGATTTCCGGACAAGATAGATTTTTTAGCCGAATAACTGCTGTTTTCTCTCAATATGGGATTGGCAGGAAAAGGAATTCCTTCCTCATTGCTGTAATCCGCATTGTATAAGGCATCGGGATTAATCTGCCACTCCCCCTGTTGTCCTGAGCTATCATAAAGCATATAATGGTCAACCAGTCCGTCCATACCTCCCCAGCCAAAATCTGCGGTCTGAATGTAGCTGACCGTTTTTTGATCTGTGCTGCCCGATTCGTCCTTCAGTCCATAAAATATTTCCGTAAAACGAATATTAAATAAATGTCGCGCATTCTGTATGTCATACGTAACAGACGTATCGCCGCTGATTACCTTTTCCTTCCCCATCAACGGATTTTGAACAGTATCTGTTGTCTTAACCCTGGCGTCACTAAGATCCAGACCTGCACGGGATATAACATAAATAGTTTTCGTATCAAAGGGGATCCCGAAGGAAGACGTATCCTCTCCCATAAAGCGGAGAATACTTGCCGTATCCTGATAGAAAGAAGAATCCAAAAGCTTCTCATAGGTTTCAGTTCCAGCCACAGCTTTACGATTCTCTTCATCAAGGATTCTTGCCGCCTGTAAATCAACAGCATCCAGTACAATACAGATTTCTTTATTTTCATTGACGGTTATCTGCAGTGGGTATTCTTTAGGGATTTCTTCTTGGTTCTTTTCATTAAATCTGGCTACCTTTACATTGACAGTATGGGTTGTCGCAATATTATTATCATTGTCTCCCAAATCGCTTCCCTTGATATAAAAGGCAAGGCGTTTTTTATTCGAATCATCACAGACCTCAAAGCCATAGTTGTATTTCAGCATGAACCGTTCATATTTTGAGGCAAGCTTCAGCCGGAGTACGAGTGTTTCCCCATTCTCCAGCACCGCCTTCTGGAAAGAAGGCTTTCCATAGCTTTCTATCGGAGCCTGTTCGGACAGAACGGTATCATAATAGCCGAGCATCTGCTTTCTGCGCAGACCCTCGTCTTCACGTATCCTGGCATTTATACCCATGGTTTTCCCGTCAGAACCGTCATCCTCCGAATAATTAAAGGCATTCACCCGATCCGTATAGCTCAGGGAATAAACAGTCCCTTCTCCAGGATCAAATTCCAGCCGGATAGCCGCCTGAAAAATTTTCTGATCATATACATAATTGCACAAAAGCTGATAAAGCCTGTTTCCCTCCAGGTTATCGCTTTCATCTGCTTTGATATCCAGATAATACAGGGATCTGGATGCGTCATAACCCTGTACCAGTCCGGATCCTGCGCCGCCATTTTCCACATAGGCAAGCAGCTCCCCGGAGTTTCCGGCGGCTGCTTCCTGTGCAAGCGCTGTCTGAGCGGCAATAAACAGGGTCTGGGCATATTCATTGTTCCTTTTATAAATGGAATTACGGTTCCAGGAGGCGATCCCCATTACTGCACCGGTGAGAAGGATTGACAGGATTACAAGAGTTACAATTACCTCTACAAGAGTAAAACCAGAAATCTCTTCTATTATTGTATATCTTAAATCAGAAGCTTTATGCTCTTTCATTTTTATCCTTTACCTTATATATACCTAACTGATTTTTCGAAAAATTATACGGGATACAGAATAATCCAATTACTTCCGTCCGTCTCCATCGGGAAGCCATCCCATCTTCCCTTATCGATGTCATCCCCTACCCGCAGGAAATATTTGCCCTCATAAAGAAAGACAGTACCTGTTTTTACCTTACTATTCATACTATAATTCCCGGAATCTTCAGTGATTTCATTTTGAAAATCATATATTGTTTTACTGCTCCCATTTGCATCACTGGGTATCTCTTTCATCAAATTACTGTTTTCACCTTTAGGATTATCCAACAAATTATTCTCTTTGGCATATGCAAACTTATTATTCGATAATTTATAAATATGATATTGTTCTAATTCCACACTCCCCTGTGCATCCTCCAGGTTAACATGATAATAAAACTCTTTCCCACCTATTACAAAAGTTCCGTCATTTATCATCTCAACCGGCTGTTTTTCCGGCTCTGTCGGAACAGAAGATTCTATCGTTCCTTCCTCTGTCGGCAGCGCAGACTCTTCTTCCGGAATTTCAACAAGTTCTCCGCCCGCCTTGTCACCGGCCGCAGACAAAGCACTATCCTTCCCATGCACACTGCATTCCACCGTATTATCATCCGGCGCACGGTACACCCCGCCCGAAGGACAGCTGATATCCGTATTTTCAGCAAGTACCTCAGCCATTACCGCACCGGGGTTCAGCGCCCTGTCTGATTCCAGCCGGGCCAATAAAGCCTTCCTATTTATCTCACAGTCTCGTTTCTTCCCATCATCAATATACTTAGCCAGGGAAGGAACCGTAATTGCTGCCAGAATTCCCACCACCACCATAACAACAACAATTTCCACCAGGGTAAACCCCTTTTTACCCATACTTCTCATAAGGTACCTCTTTTCACGAACAAGGGCAGATCCGCCCTATTATTGAGATTACTTCATCATACCATAACAAAAATTGTTACACAAGCAGGTTAATTCCATACGAAAAATGATCTTATGTAATCCTGTATCAAAAACTATTTTTTCTATTGACTTCCCCAATTTTCTTTTATATGCTGGTAGCGTATATACTATAAATGAGGGGGAACCTTTAATGGAAAAAAGAGAGAAATTCTCGTCACGTCTGGGATTTATTCTGATTTCAGCCGGCTGTGCTGTCGGCCTTGGCAATGTATGGCGTTTTCCTTACATTACCGGAAAATATGGTGGGGCAGCTTTTGTATTAATTTATCTTGTATTTCTTGTTATTCTCGGCCTGCCTATTATGGTAATGGAATTTTCCGTAGGGAGGAGCAGCCAGAAATCCGCTGCCAGAAGCTTTCATGCCCTGGAGCCTGCCGGCACCAAATGGCATTTCCTGTCTTACATCGCCATCGCCGGAAATTACCTGCTGATGATGTTTTATACTACGGTAGGCGGCTGGATGCTTTCCTATGTTGTAAAAATGATTAAGGGAGAATTTACGGGTCTGGACCCGGACGCTGTGGGCGCCGTATTTAATAACATGCTTACCCGTCCCGGCTCCATGGCCTTCTGGATGATTTTGACCGTTGTAATCAGCTTTCTTGTATGCAGCCTCGGACTTCAAAAAGGTGTGGAACGGATTACAAAGTTCATGATGGGATCCCTTTTTGTTATCCTGATCATCCTCTGTATCCGAAGCGTAACCTTACCCGGCGCTGCGGACGGAGCCGCCTTCTATCTGATTCCTGATTTCAGTAAAATTAAAGAATACGGATGGTTTGACGTTATCTTCGCCGCCATGGGACAGGCTTTCTTTACCCTGAGTTTAGGAATCGGCGCAATGGCTATCTTCGGCAGCTATATTGCAAAGGATCACACGCTTACAGGAGAATCCATACGTATCTGTCTTTTGGACACCCTGGTGGCCCTGTTGGCCGGCTTAATCATTTTCCCGGCCTGCTTTGCTTTTAAAGTAAATCCCGGAGAAGGCCCCGGTCTGGTATTCGTAACCTTGCCCAATATCTTCAACCAGATGGCCGGCGGAAGGATTTTCGGAACCCTGTTCTTTGTATTTATGAGCTTCGCCGCCCTTTCCACCATTATAGCGGTATTTGAAAATATCATCAGCTTTTCCATAGACCTGTTCAGCTGGAAAAGAGGTAAGGCGGTAGCGGTAAATCTGGTGTTGATTATCGTCCTCTCCCTTCCCTGTGTCTTCGGATTCAATATCTGGAGCTCCATCGCTCCGCTGGGTGCCGGCTCCACAATCCAGGATCTGGAAGATTTTATTGTTTCCAACAATCTTCTGCCGTTAGGAAGTCTCGGTTATCTTCTGTTTTGTACCAGCCGTTATGGCTGGGGCTGGAAAAATTTTATTGCGGAAGCCGACGCCGGCAAAGGCGCCAAATTCCCTCAGTGGTCCCGTATTTATGTAAGCTTTATCCTTCCTGCCATTGTACTGTTTATCTTTATCATGGGATATATACAAAAATTTGTTAAATAGCGAAAGAAAAAGGGCTATCGGATAGGTAGCCCTGAATTTTTCCTTATCCGCTCAGAAAAAATTGTATATTTAATTTAATGGTTTTCTTTTCAAATTGTAAAATAAGACGGAATATGCTATATTTGAGATATCACACAAATTGTCCGATTATCCTTCAAAGCTATAAACCTATAATATATTACATTATTTGAAAGAGAGGTATATCAAACATGAACAGGCTTGAAAACAAGGTAGCCATCATCACCGGAGGGAATTCCGGAATCGGGGAAGCATGTGCACTGCTTTTTGCCAAAGAAGGCGCAAAAGTAGTTATCACTGCAAGAAGAGAGGCTCAGTTGGAAGAGGTTGCCGCGAAAGTACGCGAGGCAGGCGGTGACGTCCTTGCGGTGAGGACCGATATTTCCAATTCTGAAGATGTAAAGAAAATGATTGATAAGACGATTGAAGCCTACGGAAAGCTGGACATTATTATAAATAATGCAGGTGTTCTGGAGGAAGGACTTCTCCCCATTGATCGTGTCAAAAACGAAGATATGGACTACCTTATGGATATCAACACCAAGGGAACCATGAACTGCATGCGCGAAGCAAGCCGTCTCATGCTGGAACAGGGCAGCGGCTCCATCGTAAATGTAGCTTCCGTTGCAGGTGTTGCCGGAAACGGCGGCGCCGCCTATGTTGCGAGCAAAGCTGCCGTGGTAGGCGTTACCCGCCATACCGCTATGCGCTGTGCATCCAAAAATGTGCGCTGTAACGTTATCTGTCCCGGTAATGTAATCACTCCCATGACTATGAATCTGAATCCTGCCGCTCTGGATCCTGATATGATGGGCGCCATGGCTTCCCATGGGGATATGAGGCTTCCCTCCTGTCAGGCTGAGGATGTTGCCAATATTGCTCTGTTCCTGGCGAGCGATGAGTCCAGGGCTGTCACAGGACAGACTATCGTTTCTGATTTCGGATGCACCTTATAAAAACACAAAAGGAAACCGGACAATCGCCCGGGCTGAGATGCCCGGCGGTTGTCCGGTTATTTTATTTCACGAAACACTTCTGATTTCTTCCCGCCGATTCTTTTCCCTTACAGAAAAATTCCGCACTATCCCAGCATCCCGGCCAGCACTACACTGGCTGCAATCCCAGCCGCCGTCGCCGTCAGCGCCCCGGCCAGCGTATACCGGGTCTTTGTAACCTTAGCCGCCATAAAATAAACGCTCATTGTATAAAAGCAGGTTTCCGTACAACTCATAAGAATAGAGGTCATCATTCCAATATAGGAATCCGTCCCATAATTCTTAAAAATATCCAGCACCAGCCCGGTAGCCGCAGAGGATGAAAAAAGCTTGATAAAAATAAGAGGCACAATGGGCGCAGGCAGTCCCATCGGTTCTGTTATCTTTCCAATCAGCCCTCCAAAAAACTCCAGGAAGCCGGAAGCCCGCAATATCCCCACCGCCATCATCAGTCCAATCAGCGTAGGCATGATCTTTATAACCGTATGAAAGCCATCCTCCGCCCCCTTGATAAAGTCTTCATATACGTTCGTATGATGAATCACCCCATAAGCCACGATATAAAATATCAGGGCCGGAATTATGATATTGGATAGGTTCGCCAGCGCATTCATCATAAAAGAGGATACCTCGGCAGTATTTTTCTAAACAATATATGCTTTGATTTCCTTTTTCATGAATCCCTATTTTTTTCGATCCATCACTTTCACAAAGATTATCGCAACCAATGTGGAGGTCAGTGTAGCAATAATTCCCGGCACAATAACCGCCGTCGGATTTACGCTCCCGTACTGGCTGCGGTATGCAATAATGGATACTGGTATCAGCTGCAGGGAAGATATGTTCATAATCAAAAAAGTACACATTTCATTGCTCGCTGTGACAGGCGGCTTCCCCGTTCTTCTGCACTCCTCTTCATTCAGTTTCTGCAGCTCTTCCATGGCTTTCAGCCCGGCCGGAGTGCAGGCCCAGCCCAGCCCCAGAATATTGGCGATAATATTGGTGGAAATATATTCCCTCGCCGCATGGTTCCCCGGAATACGGGGAAAAAGGAAGGAAATAAAGGGCTGGATCCCTTTGGTCATCGATGCTATCAGACCGGAATTCTTTGCAATCTCCATCAGCCCTACCCAAAGAGCCATAATTCCCGTCATGGTGATACACAGCTGTACCGCCTCACCCGCACTGTCCAGCGCCCCATTGGCCACCGCCTCAATATTGCCTGTAAGAGCGCCATAAATAACCCCTATGGCAATCATAACTGCCCAGATATAATTCAGCATAAAAAATCCTTTTTTTTCATTATATTTTTTATTTTTCTGAGAAAGAACTCTTTATGCCAAATCCTTATCCGCCGAATCATCTTGTCAGCCAATTTCCATCCGCCTTTTACAGCACCTTGGAAAGGAATTCCCGCAGTCTCGGATTCTTCGGATTATCGAAGAATTCCCGGGGAGCGCTCTCCTCTTTAATCATTCCGTCATCCATAAAGAGCACCCTGCTTCCCACTTCCTTGGCAAATCCCATTTCATGGGTAACAATCACCATCGTCATACCATCCCTGGCCAAATCGGACATAACCCCCAGAACTTCTCCTACCATTTCCGGATCCAGCGCGCTGGTAGGCTCATCAAAAAGCATCACATCGGGATGCATACAGAGGGAACGCACAATGGCAATACGCTGCTTCTGCCCGCCGGAAAGCTGGGAAGGATAGGCATTTGCCTTTTCCGGCAGCCCCACTCTTTCCAGAAGCTTCATGGCTTCCTCTTCCGCTTCTTTCTTCGATCTCTTCAGAAGCTGTACGGGGGCCAGCGTCATGTTCTGCAGAATCGTCTTGTGAGGAAAAAGATTGAAATGCTGGAATACCATGCCGATATGCTGCCTGTACAGGTTAATATTGGCTTTCGGATCCGTGATATCCTTTCCTTCAAAAAGAATCTGTCCGCCGGTAGGCTCCTCCAGCAAGTTGAGGGAACGGAGGAAGGTGGACTTCCCGGAGCCGGAAGGCCCTACTATAACCACTACCTCTCCCTGGGATATGGTCGTATTGATATTTTTAAGGACTTCAATATCCCCGAAGGATTTGCAAAGATCCCTGATTTCAAATAAAAGCTGTCCATCAGCGTTCATTAGTCCGTAACCTCCTTTCCAATGCGGAAACACCTGCTGCCAGCAGGGAAACAATCGCCAGGTAAACCAATGCTACAGCAAGCAGAGGCATAAATGCGGAATAGGTCTGGCTGCGGATGACGTTGCCGCCATGAGTCAGATCCGTCAGGGCAATATAACCGCTGATTGAAGTTTCCTTCAGCAGTACGATGATTTCATTTCCCAGCGCAGGAAGCACATTTTTAAGAGCCTGGGGCAGAATAATATGCCACATAGTTGCAGCATAACCGAAGCCAAGGCTTCTTCCCGCTTCAAACTGGCCGATATCAATAGCCATAATACCGGAACGGACGATTTCCGCCACGTAAGCGCCGGAATTGATTCCGAATGCCAGGATAGCCACCACCCGCTTATCAATCGACACGCTTCCGAAGATAACATAGTACATGATCAAAAGCTGGATCATGGTAGGCGTACCGCGGATCACCGTCAAATATAACTGACAAATGAAATCCACAAGCTTAAACAGGTAATACCCCAGCAGCTTTCTGATATATACGCCCTTCTCTTTCATCTTTACCGGCTTCTTGATTCCGCTTTTTACAGCGCTGGAACGGACAATTGCCACGAGAAAACCAAGCACAATACCCAGAATCACCGCAAAAAAGGTAATCAGCAGCGTCGTCTTCAGGCCATCGGTCAGATATTTCCATCGGTTGTCCTTAATGAAGTTCAGATAAAACTGATCCATAAATTTCTGCATGTAAACACCCTCCACCATTTCTCCTTTGTCTTTTTGTACACCAGCCAGGCACTGTCAGGCTGTCTGATAATGTCTGGCTGATGCGCAACAAACGGGCCCATGGTATTTCATGGGTCCGCCTGTATATAACGCATTCTGTTTCACAAATACAGCTTACGTTCCGTCTTTTTCGGAAGCCGTGCTCCGTAATTGTCACTCTTTTACAATGATAACCTGCTTGGAGGAAGCATAGGAGTCTGTGAAATCAACACTCTGCTGACGATCCTCCGTAACGGTGATGCCGGCAACACCGATGTCTGCCTTACCGGACTGGATAGCATTGATAATGGAATCAAATTCCATATCTTCAATTTTCAGTTCATATCCGAGCACATCACATACGGCCTGGGCCATATCTGCATCAATACCTACTACCTTGTCACCCTGATAATATTCATAAGGCTCAAAATAAGCATTGGTCGCCATAACCAGCGTTCCGTTGGAACGATCCACATCCGCGGGAGATTCATAGGGAGACTGACCTTTTGTATCATCCCCGATATAATTCTTAATGATATTATCCAGAGTTCCATCAGACTTTAACTGAGCAAGCGCTTCGTTAATCTTTGCTGTAAGATCTGCTTTATCTTTGGAAACACAGATGGCATAATCTTCTTCCGCAAAAGGCTCGTCCAGGATTTTCAGCCCTGTGGTATTTGCAACAAAAGCCTTTGCCGGCTGTTCGTCAATGATCACACAGTCAATTTTTCCCTGAAGAAGTGCCTGAACCGCATCATTTCCTTTGTTGAAACGCTCGATGGTGGAACCTTCTTCTTCATAATCTGATGCATAAATATCTCCGGTGGTTCCAAGCTGAACACCGATTTTCTTTCCGGGAAGGTCGTCGATACTGGTTACCGCGCCTTCTGCCGCAGGTTCCTGTGCTTCTGTGGATTCTGCCGCCGGTGCGGTTTCCGCCGCCGCTTCCGTACCTGCCTCTGAAGATACTGCTGCAGAAGACTCCGCAGCCGGTTCATTTCCCTGTGCGGAGCTTCCGCAGGCCGCAAGAGAAATTGTCATACATACAGCAAGTGCTGTTGCCAAAAACTTTTTCATAATAATCCTCCTTATATCAAAGTGCGAATCACCCTGATATGCTGTTCTTAATAATTAGATTGTATAATTATACATTAATTACAATTAATATTAACATATTTATTTTGAAACACAAGCGGTATTTTTCACAAAATAAAAAGAGATGAGGAACCGGTTTTTTTCACTTTTGCTTTAATCCATCTTTTTTGGCATATATAAAAACAGAAGGGGGCGAAAATCCGTGATTTCCGCCCCCTTCATCCATATTTTCACTTCTGCAGGCTCATTGCCCGCGGGAATAAATATACTACCACTCCATCACTGCCGTTCCCCAGGAAAGCCCGGCGCCAAAACCGCAGAGTACAATTTTATCGCCTTTTTCCAGATATCCCTTCCGGTTGCACTCATCCAGAAGAATCGGCACGCTTCCGGCGGATATATTTCCACAATGGTCCAGGCTTACGGGAAACTTATCCACAGAAATATGCAGTCTCTTGGCAACAGACTGAAGAATACGCAGATTCGCCTGGTGCAGGAAAAAGTATTTGATATCTTCGGCCTGCAGCCCTGCCTTCTCAAGAGCCTTGCCTATCGACGCCGGAACCGTTTTCACCGCGAATTTGTATACCTCCTGCCCGTCCATATGCACATAATCCAAATCGGTATCTGACTGCACCAGAAGGTTGTTATTCCCCCTGTTACGGCATATCAGGGCATCTCCCTTACTGCCGTCACAGCCATGATCGAAGCTGAGGATCCCCACTTCCTCCCTCCGTACCACGGCCGCCCCTGCTCCGTCCCCGAACAGGACGCAGGTACTTCTGTCCGTCCAGTCCATAATCCGGGACAATGTTTCCGCCCCCAGCACAAGGACATTCCGGAAGCGTCCGGTTCCGAGAAAAGCATCTGCGCTCTCCAGGGCAAACAAAAATCCCGAGCAGGCCGCATTGATATCAAAAGCCATGGCGTTTCCTGCTCCCAAGCGGGCCTGAAGCTCACAGGCCGCGGACGGAGTCACATGATCCGCAGTAATGGTACCTACCAGTATCAAATCCAGATCCTCCGGAGCAATTCCCGCGTCCTCCAGAGCCAGCCTGGCTGCCTGTTCTGCCATATCCGTGGTGGTTTCTTCCCTTGCGATCCGTCTTTCCCGTATCCCTGTACGGCTGACAATCCATTCATCCGAAGTATCCATCTTAGTGGACAGCCAGTCATTTGTTACCTTCGCCGCCGGAAGACAGCTTCCGGTACCTATAATTCTGCTCTTCATATATTCCTCCAGCTCTCCGGGGACGTGTGACACACATCCGTTATAAATGTCCGTCCAGCGCGTTCCCAATCTATTTTAAAGCATCCGCAACCTCGCCCAGGATATCTTCCACCTTTTCGATTTTATCCGATCGGCAGGCATTGCTTCCGCAGAAAAGAAGCCCGTTCTCCACATCCCCTTCCACAGCGCGAATCAGCGCCTCCGTAATACAGTAAGGGGTATCTGCGGGCTTACAGGTCTTAATACATCCAAAACATCTTCCATGGGGAATCGGCCCCTTTTCAGCCCTTTCCAGAAAAGCATTCCGAATAGCGCGCCCCGGCATTCCCACCGGGCTTTTTACCAGAACAATATCCTCTTCCCCTGCATCAATATAGGTTTGCTTGAATGCAGGATGGGCATCGCATTCCTCCGTGGTCACGAAACGGGTGGCCATCTGTACTCCCTGCAGTCCGCGTGAAATCCAGTATGCGGCCTCTTCTCCCGTATAAATGCCGCCGGCCATAACCACAGGTATCTCTTTTCCCTGTTCTGCCCCATATGCCTTGACGGCTTTCAGAATTCGCTCCACCTCTTCCTCATAGTGCATACCCGGAATATCCTGAAGCTGTTCCCTTGTAAAACCCAGGTGCCCTCCGGCAAGAGGTCCCTCTATCACCACCATATCAGGCAGGTAATCATATTTTTTCATCCAGTATTTAAAAATCACATTGGCTGATTTCAAACTGGATACGATGGGCGCCAGCTTAACAGAATGACTTCTGCCCTGAGAGGATGCGCCTGCCGCGATATCCGGCAGAGTTACCGGCAGTCCGGCGCCGGATATGATCAAATCAGCACCGGCCTCAATGGCAGTTCTCACATAATCCTCATAGTTCTGGGTAGCTACCATGATATTCACGCCAACGATTCCGCCCTGCGCCAGCTCTTTCGCCCTGATGATTTCCTGTCTGACTGCCCGCAGATTGGCCTCATGGGGGTTTTTATGATAATCCGGTTCCCGGAAACCGATTTGGGCCGTGGAAATAATTCCGATTCCGCCCTGCGCCGCCACTGCTCCCGCCAGTCCGGAAAGACTGACGCCGACGCCCATCCCTCCCTGTATCACAGGAATCCTGGCCGTCAGTTCCCCGATTGTTAAAGGTTTTACACTCATTTTTATCTCCCGGTCCCCCTTTTCAGGCTTTCTCCGGTTCGCTGACAACAAAAGTCAGTTCCGCCTTGGCTACCAGCTTCCCGTTTACGGTCGCTTTCGCACTGCCTATCCCTATCGGGCCCTTAACCTTGATGATTTGTGTTTCCAGCAAGAGCACATCCCCCGGAACCACTTTCCCCTTGAAACGGGCTCCGTCAATCCCTCCGAAAAGCACCAGTTTTCCCTTGTTTTCCGGCTGGCTGAGAATGGCAACCGCTCCGGCCTGCGCCAGCGCTTCCAGGATAAGGACTCCCGGCATCACCGGTTCCTGAGGAAAATGGCCGGCAAAAAAAGGCTCATTATAGGTCACACATTTTTTTCCTACCGCACGTACTCCCGGTTCCAGCTCCTCGATGGTATCAAGAAGCAGAAAGGGCTGTCTGTGAGGGATGATTTCCATAATCTGTTTGGTTGAAAGCTGCATAAGGCATTCCTCCTAATCCACGAATTTCTTTACCAGAAGACTGGCGTTGTGGCCTCCGAAGCCCAAAGAATTGGAAAGTGCATACAGCACCTCTTCTTCCGCAGGTTCTTTACAATAATCCAGGTCACATTCCTCATCCGGTATCTGATATCCTACTGTAGCATGAATATAGCCTTCCTGCAATTCTTTCACACAGGTGATGAATTCAACGGCCCCCGCTGCTCCCAGCAGATGCCCCACCATGGATTTCGTGGAATTGATTTTTATATTTTTCGCATGTTCCCCGAAGGTCAGCTTAATCGCTCTCGTTTCGAACAAATCATTGAGATGGGTGCTGGTACCGTGAGCATTGATATAAGTGATATCTTCAAAAGCCGCGCCCCCGTCTTTCACCGCGTATTCCATGGCCTTGGCCGCACCGGATCCATCCTCCGCCGGAGAGGTGATATGGAACGCATCGGAAGAGCATCCGTAGCCCACTACCTCCGCATAGATTTTAGCTCCTCTTTTTCTTGCATGCTCCAGCTCTTCGAGCACTACGACACCGGCGCCTTCTCCCATAATAAAACCGCTTCTCTCCTTATCAAAAGGGATGGAGCATCTGGCGGGATCCTCGGAAGAGCTCAATGCGGTAAGCGCCGTGAAGCCGGAAACTCCGATAGGACAGATGCTGCTTTCCGCACCTCCTGCCACCATAACCTCCGCATCTCCATACTGAATCGTACGGAATGCCTCTCCGATACAATTGGTACCGGTGGCGCAGGCCGTAACCACATTAATGCTTTTTCCCTTCAGTCCGAACTGTATAGAAACATTACCGGCAGCCATATTGCTGATCATCATGGGCACCAGAAAAGGATTTACCCGGTTGGGCCCTTTTTCCAGCAGCTTGCCGTATTCCCTTTCCATCGCCTGCAGGGAACCGATTCCGGATCCTACGGCAACGCCTACGCGCCAGGGATCCTCTTTTTCCATATCCAGCCCTGCATCCTCCAGCGCTTCCCTGGAAGCTGCCACCGCATACTGGCAGAATGCCTCCATTCTCTTAGCCGCCTTAAAATCCATATAGTTCTTGGCATCGAAGCCTTTTACCTCTGCTGCCAGCTTACATTTATATTCAGATGCATCGAATTTGGTAATAGGGCCAAAGCCGGTTTTTCCTTCCTTCACCCCTTCCCAGAATTCCTCCACCGACAGGCCGATGGGCGTAATCGCTCCCATTCCTGTTACTACTACTCTTCTGCTCATATCTGCCTCTCAATCTGCCGCACAAACGGCCTGTAACCACATCCGGAATGGTCAGATAGCCATTCCACCATCAACCGAAATTACCTGCCCGGTAATATACGCTCCGCCGTCTCCGGCCAGAAAAGCCACCAGCTCAGCCACATCCTCCGGCCGGCCTTCTCTTTTCAGAGGAATCTGTGAAATAATCCCCTGTTTTGCCTCATCAGACATCGCCGCGGTCATATCCGTTGCAATATAGCCGGGAGCCACCGCATTCACAGTCACATTCCTGCTGGCCAGTTCCTTTGCCACACTCTTCGTCAGGCCGATGACGCCTGCCTTGCTTGCCGCATAATTAGCCTGCCCCGCATTTCCCAGCACACCGGATACGGAAGACAGGTTAATGATCCTGCCGCCCCTCAGTTTCATAAAATTCCTGTATAAATGGCGGATGGTATTGAAGGTACCCTTTAAATTGGTGTCAATCACCGCATCAAAGTCCTCTTCCTTCATTCCCACCACCAGGTTATCCTTCGTAATTCCTGCATTATTCACAAGAATATCAATATGTCCGAAAAGCTCCAGCGCTTTCTTAACCATATCGCCGCAGGCCTGGAAATCCGCCACAGAACACTGAAGAGCCTCCGCTTTCCTTCCCATATCCCGGATCTGTGAAACAGTCTCTTCCGCCCGTTCCCTGCTGCCGTTGTAATTTACAATCACATCCGCTCCCTGTGAAGCCAGAGTAAGCGCAATCTGTTTTCCGATACCGCGGCTGGCCCCGGTCACCAGGGCTGTTTTTCCTTCCAGCGTCATACTCTTACTCCCTTCCGGACAGGGGAAGCTTCTCCAGATCCTCTGCCTTTTCCACATTTATCACAGTCACATCCCGGTTTATTTTGCGCATAAAACCGGAAAGGGATTTTCCGGGACCAATCTCCACAAAGGTATCGACGCCGTCCGCGATCATACGTTCCACACATTCCTGCCATCTTACGGAACTGGAAACCTGTTTTACAAGAAGTTCCTTTACCTGTGATGTATCCGCAACGTAATCTCCTGTCACATTGGAAAGATAGGGAACGCGGATTTCCTTCAGGCTGATATCGGCAAGCACCTGACCCAGCTTCTCCCCGGCGCCTTTCAGCATAGGGGAATGGAAAGGCCCGCTGACCTTCAGCGGCACACAGCGCTTGGCTCCCAACTCCTTCAGTCTCTCCGAAGCCGCATTCACCGCACCGGCTTCTCCTGTGATTACCGTCTGTCCCGGACAGTTATAGTTCGCTACACTGACTATCCCATCCGTTTCTTCACAGGCTTTCGCTATGGTTTCACTGTCCAGCCCCAGAATCGCGGTCATCGCTCCGCCGGTGGGAACAGCCTCCTGCATGAAAATTCCCCTCTTGCGCACGCAATAGAACAGATCCTTTACATCCATTACATCCGCTGCCGCCAGGGCCGCATATTCCCCCAGACTAAGGCCTGCCGCCGCATCCGGCCGGAATCCCATTTCCTCCAGCACCTTCAGCAGCGCCACCTCTACGGTGAGCATGGCGATCTGTGTATATTCTGTAATATGAATCTGTTCATTTTCCTCAAAGCACAAAGCTGCCACGTCCAGCCCGGAAGCTTCCGATGCCTTGTCAAAAATATCCCTGGCCGCAGGAAATTTTTCATAAAAATCTTTTCCCATCCCCACATACTGGGAACCCTGCCCCGGGAAAATAAATGCTGTTTTACCCATTATTTTCTCTCCTATGAAAAGCGAAACGCAGACTTATCCGTCTCCGCAGTACTGTCTGTTCTGATCGGTTATGTTAAATCTTAATGGTAGTATGGTAGAAGTTATGGTAGTTGGTGTGTGAAAAACGATAACGGTATATATTTTGATATCCTTTTTATTTGATATTCAAAATATATAGCTGTAAAAAAAGACTGCCGGAATTCCCTGCCTGCAAACGGGCCCGAAAGTCTTTCCCTGCTGATTGGCACAAAGAAGCCTGTTGACGGAATTTCTCAAAATACCCGATTATGTCAGATTTTCAGCAATGCACTGCCGTCGTGGATAATCTCTTCGATAATCTCACGGCAGCTCTGAACGCGGCTGACCATACCTGCACACTGTCCGGCCATAAGGGTTCCGTTTACCACGTCTCCCTCCATAACCGCTTTTCTCAAAGAACCAAGAGTTAAATACTCCAGTTCCTCAAAGGAAGCGCCTTCCTTTTCCAGCTTCAGATATTCTCTGGTCATTTTATTGCGGATCTGACGAATGGGATGCCCGGTGCTCATACCGGTAATTTCGGAATCGATATCCCTGGCTTTGATAACCTTCTGCTTATAGTTATCATGGGCAATGGATTCACTGGCCGCCACAAAACGCGTGCCCATCTGCACCGCCTGTGCGCCAAGCATAAATGCCGCGGCGAATCCTCTGCCGTCCGCAATACCGCCGGCTGCAATAACCGGAATATTAACGGCGTCCACCACCTGGGGAACAAGCGTCATAGTGGTTGCGGATCCTATATGCCCGCCGCTTTCCATGCCTTCCGCCACCACTGCATCCGCTCCGGAACGTTCCATCATTTTAGCCATGGCAACGCTGGCGACTACCGGAATGACCTTCACTCCTGCCGCCTTCCACATATCCATGTATTTTGCCGGACTTCCGGCGCCGGTAGTAACTACCTTCACGCCTTCTTCCACGATCACCTCTGCCACTCCGTCAGCATTGGGATTCAGAAGCATAACGTTCACCCCGATGGGCCTGGACGTAAGCTTTCTCGCATCCCGAATCTGCTGCCTCACAATATCCGCCGGTGCGCTGGCGGCTCCGATAATTCCAAGCCCGCCTGCTTCAGAGACGGCAGCGGCCAGATGGTATTCTCCAACCCAGGCCATGCCGCCCTGTATAATCGGATATTCTATTCCGAGAAGTTCCGTGACTGCTGTCTTCATTAAGCCTCGATGCCCTGTGCTTTCAGATATTCTACAACTGAACCTACCGTTGTCAGTTTTTCCAATTCCTCTGCAGGAATTTCAACACCATATTCTTCTTCTACCGCCATAACCAATTCAAAAAGGTCCAGTGAGTCAGCTCCCAGATCATCCTTGAAAGAGGACTCCTCTGTGATTGTCACACCTTCCAGATTCAACTGCTCCTGAATAATTTCAATTACTTTCTCTAACATTTTGTTATCTCCTTTTTTTGTTTTTATAAAAAAGTTTGACATTCAAAGTATATTCTCTGTTCCTTTGTTTGTCAACTACTTCTTTCCACATTTTTGATAAAATACTGATAAACATCCCTCTTGCTGATTCCCCTGTCCTTCGCCACCAGCTTCATGGCCTCTTTCCGGTCAATCCCCTGGTCCTCGTAGGATTTCATGTGCTCTTCCATGGACATCCTGGAAAAAATTTCCTCTTTTTCCTGCTGCTTTTCAGCCCGGCTTTTTCCCTCCAGCACAAGCACATATTCCCCTCTGGGCACCTCCGACTCATAATAATGAAGGGCCTCCTCCAGGGTGGTCGGCATTACCGTCTCGAATTTCTTTGTCAGCTCCCTGCAGAGGGTTATCCTCCGGTTGCCGAGTTCCTCATACAGACACTCCAGCGTCCGGATCAGATGGTGAGGAGCCTCATACAGGATTATGGTCCTGGTTTCCTCCTTTAATTCCTCCAGCACAGCCTTTTTTTCTTTTTTATCATCAAAGGGCAGGAACCCTTCAAAGCAAAACCTTCTGGTGCTCAGCCCGGACAGCGTGAGCGCCGTAATGCAGGCCGCAGGCCCCGGCAGGGAGGTAACGGTGATTCCCGCCTCCTGGCACATTTTTACAAGCACCTCACCGGGATCGGATATAGCCGGTGTTCCCGCGTCGGTAATCAGTGCAATATTTTTTCCTGCCTGCAGCTTATTTATCAAATCATATGCTTTTTCTACTTTATTGTATTCATGATAGCTGGTCATCGGAGTCTGAATTCCAAAATGATTCAGAAGCTTTATGCTGTTGCGGGTATCTTCAGCCGCAATCAGATCTGCCGTTTCCAGCGTTTCCCGTACCCGGGGCGTCATATCCTTCAGGTTTCCGATAGGTGTGGCACATAAATATAGAATACCAGCCATTGCTTTCCTTTCCTTCAGCTATCCATTTCCTCAGGAAGCAGCCCTCCCTCCGTATAACGGTTAGAGGCGTTCCACAGAATCCATTCCTCGTAGCCGGCGTCATAAACCGCCTGTATCTGCGCCCGAATCTCTTCAGGGCCATAACGGATATGCCCTTTTACCCATGTGGCGGTAAAATCCTGCAGCCAGGGCCGTACATCCGCCCGGATTTCCTGATTCGGAACGAGATCCTTAGGATCCGCCGCATCCATACTATTACCGGAGGCACTGTTTTCTGAAATGCTGTTGCCTGATATGCTGTTGCCTGAAATATCATTTCCGGATACCTGCATATCTTCCGCTTCCCGTCCCATACCGGCCAGTACCTTCCGGGAAGTCTTCATGCTTCTGAATATGGTTTCATATGGCTGTGCATCCGGCACCGCCAGCCCCAAATTCCCCGGCCCGTAATGGGAGGGATAAACCATTGGGCTTATATAATCCAGATGCTTCGCCATTTCGTAATAATTCTGCCCTACAATGGAAGCATCCAGTTTGCTGTCAATTATAACCCCGTATACATCTGCCGACAAGGGAACTCCCATATCATGCAGCTCCTGTGCCGCATAGATCGTAAACTCCGTTATGACATCCTCCTTGTCCTGCTCCAGGGCATCCTCTCCGAAATCCACCTTTGACATTCCGGCATCTGTCGAAAACCGGATATAATCAAACTGGATCTCATCAAAGCCGACAGAAGCCGCCTGACGGGCTATCTCCAGAAGATAATCCCATACCTCCCTTTTATAGGGATTCACCCAGGCGAGCCCGGATTTATCCCGGAAAATATTACCATTCTTGTCGGTAAGGGCCAAATCCTGCCTGTTTTCCGCCAGAAAAGGATCCTTAAAGGCCACAATCCTGGCAATCAGATAAATTCCGTGTTCCTTACATTTACGTATCAGTCCCGGCATATCGGAAACATACTCTTTGACGGCTCCGATTTCCCTGACAAACGCGGAATCCATGTCATATACCACACGTCCTTCGTCGTTCTTCACGTCGATTACCATGGTATTCAGTTCCGTCCTGTCCACCAGAGCGATAAGATTATCCATATTGGAGGTTCCGGCCATAGCGCCGGTAACATAAATCCCCTTCACACGGACTTTTTCCGCAAAAGGTTCCGTTACCGTTTCTTCCTGCGCTTCTGTTTCCCCATTCCCGGTTTCTGCTTCCGTGCCCTTTACGGTATCGGAATCTGTATCCGTCCCGGCCCGGTCATCCGTATTTTCTGAAACAGCATTTCCCGAAACCGCCTTTCCGGCTTCCTCAAGTACCGCCGTTTCTTTCGCTGTGTTGCTGCATCCGGCCAGATACAGGCTTGTTATGCCGATAATCAGAATGCAAAGCAGTGCGGCCGCAACTATACTTTTTTTTCTCATCTTCCGTTTCTTTCCGGCCTGTGCACCGTAATTATTTCATCTATCTAATCTAAAATAATAACCGATACTTCGGGAATTTTCAATACCCATATATATCATATATTTCATCGGTATAGATACCGGGTTCCCGATACACGATCAGAGGCCTTTCCACCGTCATCCGGCTTCTCCCTCCCCGGTTCGCTTCCAGCAGGACCATATTGGGCTCCTTGTCCGCAAAAGGGTAAACCAGACGCATCCGTTTGGGCTCCAGCTTATACCTGGTCAGGGTTACCATAATCTCCGCAAGACGGAAGGGCCTGTGCACAAGGAAAAAATTGCCCCCCGGCTTCAGGAGCCCTGCCGCCTGTGCCGCCACATCCTCAAAAGTACACTTGACCTCATGGCGCGCAATGGCCTTGGGCGCTTCCGGATTGGTGAGCCCATGCCCTCCCGCCATATAAGGAGGATTACAGGTCACAACGTCAAAAGAAGCAGCCGGAAACAAGCCCGCTGCTTCTCTGATATCTCCCTGTACAATATCTATTTTCTCTTCCAGACCGTTTAAGGCCACGCTCCGCCTCGCCATATCGGCGCTGTCCGCCTGGATTTCCAGCCCTGTCAGATGGGACGCCCCGGTTTTGGCTTCCAGCAGGATGGGGATAATCCCCGTTCCCGTACCCATATCCAGTACCGTTCCCCCGTCTTTTACCCTGGCAAAGCCGGAAAGGAGCACCGCGTCCATTCCAAAGCAGAAGCGTTCCTTATCCTGTATGATCACATACCCGTTTCGCTGCAGCTCGTCCAGCTTTTCACCAGGCTTCAACTCGCTGCTACAGTTTGGATTTCTCATCCTGCTTCTCCAGTTTTTCCAATTCCTTCAGTTCTTTTTCGCTCACATCATTCTTTTTATTCCGGCCGTGTCTCTTTTTAAAACGCAGCTGATCCAGGGGATACTCCCTGATTTCCTTCTCGTCATCCACATTTACAATGACCTTCACCTGCTGGCGGAGTACATTCACACTTGACACCTCACCCTTCAGGCCGTCATCCGTTGTCACATAATCCCCGATATTAGGAAGCCTCCTGTTTAAATCTTCATAGGTTTCCTCCTCATGCTTCAGACAGCACATCAGTCTGCCGCATACCCCGGAAATTTTGGTAGGGTTCAGAGAAAGATTCTGTTCCTTTGCCATTTTTATGGAAACCGGGACAAACTCGGACAAATGGGTGTGGCAGCAAAGACGCCTTCCGCAGATGCCGATTCCTCCCAGGATTTTTGTCTCATCCCTCACGCCGATCTGCCGCAGCTCAATCCTTGTTTTGAACACACTCGCCAGATCCTTTACCAGCTCCCTGAAGTCAATCCTTCCGTCTGCCGTAAAATAAAACAGCACTTTGTTATTATCAAAAGTATATTCCGCATCAATGAGCTTCATATCCAGTCCGTGCTTGCGGATCTTTTCCTGGCAGATACGGAAAGCTTCTTTTTCCTTCCCCTTATTTGCCGCTTCCTGCTCGTTATCCCGTTCCGTGGCTATCCGCAGCACCGGCTTTAAGGGCTGTACCACCTTGCTGTCGTCCACTTCCCGGATGCCGCCCACTACGGTTCCGTATTCCACGCCCCGGGCGGTTTCCACGATCACATGGTCCCCCTTCTTTATCTCAAAACGGGTGGGGTCAAAATAATAAATTTTCCCCGCCGTACGGAATCTCACGCCTATAACTTTTGTCATCTATAAACCTCCCTGAGGGATCTAGTTTTCCTTCATCGTAAGGAATAAGAGCTCCATCGTTAAATCAAAATTAACATTGGCAGACAGCCTTGACTTGGCTTTTTCCAGGGAATCCAGAATAATCTCTATTCCTTCATAGCTCTTCTGATCCGCTTCTTTTCTAATATACTTTATTTCTTCCTTAAAAATCAAGTGATTTGCATCATTCGTAGCCTTAAACAGCAGAACATCCCGGTACCAGATGGAAAGGATATCCAGATAATCCGTCACATCCAGCTTGTACTCGCTGATCTTCTTAATCGCCGCCACTATTTCAGATATTTCCATATCATGAATATATTTTAAAAGCGTTACCGCTTCTTCTTTCACATTATCGAAATCCTCACTGGAAGCCAGCAGCTTGGCTCGTCCGATATTCCCTCTTGCAAAAGCCACACAGACATTGGCCTTATAATCCGGGATCTGCATGTCCTCCATGAGAAATTTACGTACGATATCATCCCTGACAGGCTTCATATTCAGCACCACGCACCGGCTTACAATCGTGGGAAGCAGCGCCTCCACGTTCGTGGTAAGGATGAGCAGCACCCCATAGGCCGGCGGCTCCTCCAGCGTCTTTAAAAGCGCATTCTGGGCCTGTACGGTCATTTTCTCCCCCTCATTGATAATATATATCTTATAAGGGCTGGAATAGGGCTTAATCGCCATATCGTTATTCACCTGGCTGCGGATATCCTCCACGCCGATGCTGTTGGGCTTCTCATGGGTCACCCGGATGATATCCGGCTGGTTATTGCTGTCCGCCTGCTTACAGGAATGACACTCGCCACAGGCATCCGTACCCCCCTTTTCACACTGCAGGGTTTTGGCAAAAATCCTGGCAATGAATTCCTTTCCTGAGCTTCGTTCCCCATTCATAATATACGCATGGGATACCTTGCCGGTCTTTATTGCATTCTGCAAATGCTCCTTCATCGCTTCCTGCCCGTAAATATCCTGAAATCCCGCCATATTTCCTCGCTTTCCCCTGTACCGGCTCGGTTAATCCCGCGTCTGCCTGATATAGTCCTTCACTTCCTCCAGACAAACCTCCAGGCTGTTGTTTTGGAACCGCTTCTCAATCCCCGCCTCCGCTATCTTCTCTTCACTGAAATCTTCACAGTCCGCCAGAAACCGTCTGCACATCTCTTCGTATTTCGGCTTTTCCTGTTTTCTTTCCCGATCCAACGCCCTCTGCAGGCGTTCCCCGTCATCCACTTCTATATACAGGGGCACGATGCTGCCGCCGCCCACATATTTCCTTATCGCCAGAAAGGATTCCAGCGTCCCTATCATCAGATAATCCCGCTTCGTCAAATCCAGCTGTCCGTCATCCACGGTAAAATAATACCAAGGGCCATGATAGGTGTGATAAACGCGTTCTTCAATCACCCTGCCGCTTTCACGCAGCTTCTCCAGCCCGGCCTCATCGGTAAAAAAATATTCCCTTCCGTTCATTTCCCCGGCCCTTATGGGCCGGGTGGTATAAGGAATCAGCTTATTCAGTCCTAAACTCTCACATTCCAGAAGGCTCCGGTAAATCGTATCCTTCCCGGAAGAACTCTTTCCTGCCAAAAAAAATATTTTTCCCATATTTGTTTAACTGCTGCTGCCAGCCGTCACTCTTCCTCCTCGGTACAGTCCGTAGCGTAAGCTATTGCACAGTTTACAGCCCGCTTCCAGCCCTTCAGTTTTTTATTCCGTTCTTCCTGGGACATAAAAGGAAGGAAGGTTTTCTCCAAAAACCAGTTTTTCCGGATATCCTCCTTATCCTTCCAGAAGCCCGTGGCAATTCCGGCAAGATAAGCGGCTCCCAGCGCCGTAGTTTCTATGCACTCCGGACGCAGCACTTCTTTATTCATAATATCCGCCTGGAACTGCATCAGAAAATCGTTTGCGCTTGCGCCGCCGTCAACCCGCAGATTTTTCAGCTTAATGCCGGAATCCTTTTCCATGGCTTCCAGCACATCCTGTGTCTGGTAAGCAAGAGACTCCAGCGTGGCGCGGATAAAATGCTCTTTCTTCGCACCCCTGCTCAGCCCAACAATCGTCCCTCTCGCATACGGATTCCAATAAGGCGCTCCCAGCCCGGTAAAAGCGGGCACCACATAAACACCGTTGGTGTCCTCCACCTCCATGGCGTACTCCTGGGACTGCGGCGCACTTTTTATCATGCGCAGTTCATCCCGCAGCCACTGTATGGCCGCTCCTGCCACGAATACACTGCCTTCCAGCGCATAACGGATTTCCCCCTCCGTACTGGCCGCAATCGTGGTCAGAAGCCCGTTATCGGAGGCCACAGCCTTATCCCCTGTGTTCATCAGAAGGAAACATCCGGTCCCATATGTATTCTTCGCCTCTCCCGCATCAAAACAGCACTGTCCGAACAACGCCGCCTGCTGATCTCCCGCCGCACCGGCAATCGGGATTTCCCCGCCGATTACCGATTCATCCGTATAGCCATAAATACAGCTGGACGGTTTTACCTGAGGAAGCATGGAGCGGGGAATTTCCAGCTTATTCAGGATTTCATCATCCCAGTCCCTTTTATGGATATCAAAAAGCATCGTACGGGATGCATTGGTATAATCCGTTACAAATACTTTTCCTTTCGTAAGGTTCCAGATAAGCCAGGTATCCACCGTACCAAAAAGCAAATCACCGGCCTGTGCCATCTCTCTGGCACCCTCCACATTATCCAGAATCCATTTGATCTTCGTCCCGGAAAAATAGGCATCCGGCACCAGTCCGGTCTTCTCCCGGATAACCTTATCGAAGCCCTCTTCCTTCAGCTTTTCAATCGTGTCCGCCGTCCGTCTGCACTGCCATACTATGGCGTTATACACCGGTTTTCCGGTTTTTCTGCTGAAACAGATTGTCGTCTCCCTCTGGTTTGTAATACCTATCGCCGCGATTTCATCAATCGCCGCGCCGATTTTTCCCATAGCCTCCACAGCCACACTCAGCTGTGAGGACCAGATTTCCAGAGGATCATGCTCCACCCAGCCCGGCTTTGGATAAATCTGTGTGAACTCCCTCTGTACCACAGATTTCATATGGCCTGCCTTGTCAAAAAGAATACAGCGGGAACTGGTAGTCCCCTGATCAAGAGCCATCACATATTTTTTCATACGTACCCCCATTCCGCGTATATGGATGCACGCTTTCCTTTAAAAGGCCGCGGCATCCTTCCCCCATAATATACGCAACAATTTTATCGTATTATACCATAATTTCGTGTGCCGCAGGCACACATGGAATCAGAAGTGAATTTATTCACATTTATACTTCAACCACACGAAGCTGGTTGGTTTTTCCGGATATACCCAGAGGCATACCTGCGGTGATAATAATTTTATCTCCTTTTACAATATACCCTGCATCCACAGCCGCGTCAATTGCCGCATGGAACAAATCCTCCGCGGTATTTTCTTCCTGGATGAGAAGAGGCATCACACCCCACTGCAGATTCAGCTGACGCCATACAAGACGCTTCACCGTACATCCGATAATCGGGCAGCTGGGTTTGAAACGGGAAATCATGCTTGCCGTAAAACCGGACATGGTAACACAGATGATCGCCTTCACATCAAGATCCGCCGCCAGTGTACATGTGGCATGGGAAATCGCGGTGGTTATGTTACCGTCCCCGGGAACCTCACGCTTCTTCAGACGGCCGGCAAAATCAATATCCTCTTCCGTTCTTTCCGCGATGCGGGCCATGGTCTGCACAGCCTCCACCGGATACTGTCCCTGTGCGCTTTCTCCGGAAAGCATGATAGCAGTGGTTCCGTCATAAATAGCATTGGCAATATCCGTAGTCTCCGCTCTGGTAGGGCGGGGATTATGCATCATGGACTCCAGCATCTGTGTAGCCGTAATAACCTGTTTTCCCTTGGCAACAGCCTTCTTGATGATCTGCTTCTGAAGCACGGGAACCTCTTCGAGAGGAACCTCCACGCCCATATCCCCTCTGGCAACCATAATACCATCGGAAACCTCGATGATTTCATCCAGGTTTTTAATTCCCTGCATATTTTCAATCTTAGAGATAATCATCATCTTGGAATTGCGCTCATCCAGAATCTTACGAACCTCCAGGACATCCTCCTTGTTCCGTACAAAGGATGCGGCAATAATATCGAAGCCCAGCTCCACACCGAATAAAATATCGTTTTTGTCAGACTCGCTGATATAAGGCATGGACAGCTCCGCACCGGGCACATTCACCCCTTTGTGGTTGGATACCGGTCCGCCGTTTACAACATTGCAGATGATATCCGTGTCCGTAATTTCCTCCACGGTCATCTCGATCAGGCCGTCGTCAATCAAAATCGTGGTTCCCGCACTGATATCATGGATCAGTTCTTTATAAGTAATGGATGCTATTTCATTCGTACCCATTATTTCCTTTGTTGTGAGTGTAAACTTCTGTCCTGCTTCCAGCATTACCTTTCCGCCTTCAAAATCACGCAGACGGATTTCCGGTCCCTTTGTATCCAAAAGCGCAGCGATGGGAAGATTCAGTTCCTTGCTCACCTTGCGCATTCTATCATATTTACCATGCTGCTCTTCATGATCTCCATGGGAAAAATTAAAACGGGCTACGTTCATTCCTGCCAGCATGAGTTCTCTCAGCTTTTCCTCACTTTGGGATGCGGGTCCGATCGTACAGATAATTTTGGTTTTTCTCATATTAACTCCTTCCGGTGTCTGCACACCTGTCATTTAAGTATTGATATTTGTAAGTCTCCGGTCAACCCCTTGCTGTCACCTGCGTTCTCCACCCCTTGTACGTTCAGCCTCTGCCTTACGTACATCTCTATTAACTTAATGACCTCCTCCGTAATAACCTCTCCCGGAATTACCAGAGGAATTCCCGGCGGATAAAGGTTCACATAAGTTCCTGCTGTCTTTCCTGCCGCTTTCCGCAAAGGGCAGAATTCCTTCGGCGCCGTCAAAGCCCTGTGAAGCGGCAGCGCCGTTTTCAGTTCCGGATATGGCTTACCGGTCAGAGCCTCTTCCCCCGGAAGACACTGTCCTTCCCTTCCGTCCGATTCTATTTCTGTCTCTCTGTCAATCTCCAGCAATGCTTCCGCCAGCCTTAACAGACCTTCCTCCCTGTCCCAGGGAGTCACTATGGCAATTACGTAAGTATCGGATGCCATCTCCAATTGAAGATAATACCGGTTCAGAAGCTCTTTGTAAAGCGTATTTCCAGTAATTTTCGTATTAATTACGGATATCAGCAGTTTTCCCGCATCAAAAGCTTTCATACAGCCTTTTTCCATAATATCCCTGTTCATCACCCGGATATGCTTCAATCCGGCTGTTTTTTCATAAAACAGCCGTAATTTATCCCCGAATCCATCCCAGCATTCCCCTTTTTCCAACAGGCGCACACAGGCGTCAATACTGCCCGTCAGCAGATAGGACGGGCTGCTGGTCTGATATATCCTTTCAAAATCCCTTACCCCTTCACGATCCACCAGAGGCCCGCTGACATGAAGCAGCGCCGTCTGAGTCAGCGCCGGCAGCGTTTTATGAAGGCTCTGTACCACCAAATCCGCTCCCTGACGAACCGGGCTTTCCGGGAAAAGAGGGCTGAAACCGAAATGTGCGCCGTGAGCCGCATCCACAATCAGGGGAATCCCGGCCCGGTGCACGATATCTGCAATCTTTTCAATATCGGAAACCACTCCGTCATAAGTAGGGGATGTAATGATAACCGCCGCTATGTCAGGCACGTCCTTCAAAGCCTCTTCCACCTGTTCCGGCCGGATCGCATCCGCTATCCCATATTCCCGCACAGTCCGGGGATACAGGAATACCGGATGCAGTTCCCGCAGGAAACAGGCATGATATACTGATTTATGGCAGTTCCTTGCCACAATAACCCTGCTGCCCTTCGGCGCCGCCGCAGAAACCGCTGTAAGAATTCCGGCCGTGGAACCATTTACCAGAAAAAAGGTCTCATCCGCTCCGAAAACAGCCGCCGCTCTTTCCTGTGCTTCCAGCAGAATCCCCTTCGGCGCATGCAGGTCGTCAAATCCTTCTATCTCCGTAATATCCAGCTTTGCCGCCCCGGCCAGCCGGGATATCTCCTCCGGCATATTCCGTTTATGCCCCGGCATATGAAAAGGATAAACCTCCGAAGCCGCATATTCACTTAACTGCTGAAGTATTCCTTCCATTTGCCTCCTGCCCGCTGTTGTTCTCAGGTGTCTCACTATTCGTTCTTACCGTAACCTTCCGGGGAATGACAGCCCAATGCCGCCCCAGATGCTTCATCTGCTCCAGACGCGGCTCCACCGTTTCCAAAAAAGAACAATACTTATCCGCCGCCGTCACAATCCAGGCTTCCCTGCACAGAGGAGGCACCAATGTGAGCGGCCACATATGCTTTTTGATGATATCCTGCTCTCTGGGCGAAAGCTGATATTCTTTTCTCGCATTATTCAGCGCTGTCTCCGGGTGGGTAAAGCCATGCAGATTCCTCCATCCCTTTTTATGAATATGATTATGCCAGTCATAGAGGAAATAATCATGAAGCAAAGCTCCACGGATAATATCACGCTCTTCGCTGCGTATCCCAAGCTTCTGCAGCTTTTCCCTGATCGACAGACTGCATTCGGCCACGCTGATACTGTGGCTGTGCACAGATACCCTTCCGTGCTGCATATTTTTCCGTGTTTTCTGAAAATTAACGGAATGCAGAATATCTCCGCCGTTTTGACTGATGCTTTCCCGGATCCTCCGGCGCCGTTCCAGCCGTCTGGCCTGTTTCTCCAGCTGCCGGACTGTCAATTCCCTGTTTTTCATGCTTGATCTCCCAAAAAAATTCATAACATTTAAGAGTGGAACAATTACAATGCCTTTTCTTTAATAATAGCAGACAATCGGAAAATTGTGCTCCATATACCCATAAATGATTTCCGCCTTATCCTTCGGCAGATTAATACATCCATGGGAACCGTTTCTCATATAAATATCCCCGCCGAAGCTTCTCCTCCAGCCTGCGTCATGCATCCCGATATTACCATTAAAGGGCATCCAGTAATCCACCGGCGTAGTATAATTTTCACCCCGCAGCGTGGCGTTACGTTCTTTATAGGTCAGACCGAATACCCCGGCAGGCGTTCCAAATCCCCTGGATATATTGCCGGACACAAAATCACTTTCCAGTATAATCTCTCCGTCAATATAAAGATACAAATGCTGATTTCCCATATCTATTTCCACATAGGAACTGCCGATATCCTCTCCCGGCCTGCCCGTGGCATAACCCCGTGCAAAATACAGAGGCTCTCTTTCCACCCGCTCCCCATTTCTGACAGACGCAAGCAAGGCTTCTGTTTCTCCCGCCCGATCCGTCCACCAGCCATAGGAACCGCTCTTTAATAGAATAGTATCTCCATTTGATGTGGTAAAATTACGATCTCTTCCATAAGTATCATGTTTTTTTGCCAGTCCATTGATATATGCCCTTACCGCTTCTTCATCCAGCTCCACCTGACTGCCGTCAATCGTAATCCATCCGCTGATCAAATCACCGTCAATGACTTCTTTTTCCCCGTTCCAATCGTAGGTCACTTCAGCTCCCACATACCGGTTCGCTTTTTCCAAAGCTTTATTCAGAGCCTTATCATCTGCTTTAACCGCCGCATCGCTATAGAAGCCTCCCTGGGTTAAATCCAGAGAATCCTCCATATCTTCCAGCGCTGCCGCCACCGCCGCCTTCACTTTGTCAAAATCCAGCACGGTACCCGGATACTCCTCAACAATCTCATAGCCTTTATCCGGACTGTATGCACCAATATAGGCATTCACCGGCGCATGAATATTCGCCTTATCAAAAAAGACAGAACCTGAAAGCCTTTCCTTCAGAGCCTTTTCACTGTAAGTAACCATTTTAGGCAGTTCATAATGATTCCTGTAAAATAACATCGTCGGCCATTTCAGCCCTGTCATCTCGGCATTCAGCCTATCCAGGGTATCATCAAATACATATATCATTTCCAGCTCGGCCGGAGTCATGGTATCTTCCATACCCTCTCTGCCCTTGATCTGCAGCTCATATGTAACAGACGGATTCAGCAGTTCTTCCCTCACCTGTTCCTTGGAACGGAAGCTGTAATCCGTACCATCTATCCAGGTTCTCCAGTAATAGTGACCAGCAAAAAAGAAGGTACCTGCAAGATAAATAAGAGCAGCCGCTGCCGCAATATAACCCGCAGCAATCATTGCCCTTCTGAATGCAGTCCCCCCTCTTTCTTCCTGCCCGTCTTTCAATTTTCTTTTACTCATTCGATAATTTCCTTTGTATCTTCTTTCCTTTCTATTGTAACACCTTTCCTTAAAAAGAAAAATAGATAAATACTGTATCGACTGAGAAATACAGGTAATTTTATTACAATTCACTGCCCTTTTGTGCCCGCCCCGCCGCCCCTGGGATGCCCCGCCCCGCTTTGGCCTGTCCCGCCGTCCCTGCCGTCCACCCTGCGCGGCGCTGTTCTGTAAGGATTCCTGTAAGGGGCGTCATAATCACGCCGGTCCTTTGGCTGCGTCCTTCGCAGCCTTAGTACCGTTGCGTGATTATCCGAGCGGAAGCGTCCCCTGCAAGGAACCTTACAGGACAGCGCCGCGCAGGGTGGACGGCAGGGACGGCGGGACAGGCCAAAGCGGGGCGGGGCATCCCAGGGGCGGCGGGGCGGGCACAAAAGGGCAGTGAATTGTAATGTAATTCTTACTCGAACTGTGCAAGATACATCTGTCTGTAAAGGCCGTCCTGCCGGATTAACTCCTCATGGGTTCCCTGCTGCACAACATCTCCGTCATTTACCACAAGAATAATGTCCGCATTCTGTATTGTCGACAGCCTGTGAGCGATAATAAAACAGGTTTTCCCCTCCATCAGCTTTCTCATCGCTTCCTGTATCTTCATCTCCGTACGGGTATCCACATTGGAGGTAGCTTCGTCCAATATAAGCATTCTTGCCGGAAGAAGCATTGCCCTGGCTATTGTCAAAAGCTGCTTCTGGCCTTTGGAAATATTCGTACCCTCGTCGGTCAGGATCGTGTCATAGCCCTGAGGAAGCCTGCGGATAAATCCGTCTATTCCTGCCGCTTCAGCCGCCTCCCGGACTCTCTCCACTTCCATTTTCTGCTCCATCCCGCCAAGACTTCCATAAGCCAGATTTTCATAAATACTTCCCTGGAACAGCCATGTATCCTGCAGAACCATGGCATAGGACTTGCGCAGGCTCTCGCGCGTAATCCGGGACACATTCATACCATCAACACATATACTTCCATCCTGTATATCGTAAAACCGCATAAGAAGATTGATAAGGGTGGTCTTTCCGGCGCCCGTAGGCCCTACAACCGCTATCATTTTACCGGGTTTCACATGAAAACTCAAGTCATGGATAATAGTTTTAACAGAATTATAGCCAAATTTTACATGGGAAAGCTCCACATCCCCTTCCGCCTGGTTAAGTTCCATGGAATCCGGCGCGTCCACAGGCTCTTCCGGCTCGTCCAGAAGCCGGAAAATACGTTCTGCCGCCGCGATGGAGGACTGAAGATCACTGATAATATTGGCCGCTTCATTGATAGGACCTGAAAATTTCCTGGAATACAGAACAAAAGAAGAAATATTTCCGATACTCATACTTCCGAAAAGATACAATACCGCCCCGAATACACTGATAAGTGACAAAGACAGGTTATTCACGAAATTAACCATAGGCCCCACAATGCTGCCGTAATACTCCGCACGGTAATAAGCCTTCATAGCCTTTTCATTCTTCTCTTCAAAGCGGTCTATCGTATGATCCTCCTGACAGTAAGCCCTTAAGGTCTTCTGTCCCGATACCATTTCCTCTACAAAGCCATTTAATTCTCCCAGTTTCGCCGACCTCTCCCTGAAAAGAGGTCTTGTTTTTCCTGTCAGGTAACGGGTGATGCAAATGGACAAAGGCATCGTAAAAGCGAAGACCAGCACAAGCCTGGGCGAAATCAGCACCATCATCACAAAAGCGCCGCTCACCGTGATCACTGTAGTCAAAAGCTGAACCACATCATCCGAAAGTGAAGCATTCACCGTATCAATATCATAAGAAATCCGGCTGATAATATCCCCGCTCTGATGCACATCAAAATATCCCACCGGAAGGGAAAGCAGCTTTTCGAACACATCCCTGCGCATCCGATATACCACCTTCCGGCTTATCGTTATCATCAATACCTGAAGCAAATAAGAAAAAACAGAGGATACCACATAAAAAACCGCCATCCAGGCCGCATAATAGAAAACTCTGCTGAAAATTACCCTCCCCGGCCCCGGTTCAATCGCATCCACCGCATACCCGGAAAGCATCGGCCCGATCAGGGCAAACAGATTACTGCCTACTGTCAGCAGCAGCGCAGCGGCAAGATACCACTTATAATGCATAAGATAACCGCCCAGCCTCAGCAGAGTACCCTTTTTCCCTCTTTCCTTTTTTTCCTGTTTATCCTTTTTTTCTTGTTTACCCTTTTCTTCCTGTTTACCCTTTCCTCCCCACTTCATACCACTGCCTCTCCTGTCTGTGAACGGCTGATTTCTTTATACACCTGACATTGTTCTATCAGCTCCTCATGGGTTCCATAACCAATCATCTCCCCATCCTCCAATACAAGAATATGATCCGCATGCATAACCGAACTGATTCTCTGGGCAATCATAATAGTGGTAGTATTCCGAAAATGCTCTTTCAGCTGTTTCCGAAGCTTCGCATCCGTCCGATAGTCCAGAGCGCTGGAGGAATCATCCAGTATCAATATATCCGGCTTCGCTGCCAGAGCCCTGGCTATCAGAATACGCTGTTTCTGTCCACCGCTGAGGTTAGCCCCTTTAATATCCAGCATTGCCCCCTCATTACGTTCCTTCTCCCGTGTGAATTCATCCGCCTGCGCATAACCCAGAGCTTTTCTTACATCCTCACGGGACAGTTCTCTTCCCATCCTTACATTCTCAAAAATAGAATCCTCGAAAATAATGTCATTCTGGAAAACAACCCCAAACTTTTTCTGCAGCTCCTTTTTTTCCATACTCCGGATATCCTGTCCTTGTATCAGAATCCTCCCCTGATCCACATCCACAAGCCGCATAAGCAGCGCCGCCAATGTTGTCTTTCCCGATCCGGTGGCTCCTATCACGCCCAGCATTTCCCCTTTATTAACACAGAAGGAAATATCATTCAGATTTGGTTCATTTTTATTGTAAGAAAAGGTAACATGGTCGAATACGATCTCCCCGTATTGCCCCTGCTCCTCTTTTCCGGCCCCCTCACCGAGCTTTTCTCCAGGCTTTTCTCCAGGCTCCTCACCACGCTCCTTTCCAGCCTTTACTCCACACTCATCTCCAAAAATACGCACCATATCCTCTTCGCAGTCCAGCACCTGTTCTATTCTCGCCCCGGATGCAACCGCCTTATTTATTATCACAAACATACGGGATATGGACATCATGGCATTCAGTATAATTGTAAAATAAGTCATGAAGGCCAATATTTTACCTACTTCAGAAGTTCCCGCATTCACACGGTAGGCCCCCGCCAGAATAACTCCCACCAGTCCAAGGTTTAAAAGTATATTCATTGCCGGATTCAGGACAGCCATCGTTTGCTCCGCATTTCTTTCGCAGGTAACGACCATGGTATTGACTCTGTCAAATTTATCCTTCTCATAATCCATTTTAGACAACGCCTTAATCACTCTGATTCCGGCGATGTCCTCTCTTACCAGACATACGAACTTGTCCGCAGTTTCCTGAAGCTTCCGGTACAAAGGCATACCCTTCCGGGATACCGCCGCCATAACCAGCGCTAAAACAGGCATAACCAATAAGAGTATGGATGCCAGCACAGGATCCAGCGCCATAGTAAAAATAATCCCGCCGATCAGTAAAATAGGGGCTCTCACTCCAAGCCTCTGTATCCTGCCTATCATCTGATTTACATTATATGTATCTGTAGTAAGCCTTGAAATCAAAGATGGTTTGGTAAAAGCATCCGTCTGCCTGGCCGATAAATACATTGTTTTCGCAAAAAGGTCATGCCTTATAATCTGCGTCGCCTCACTGGCAACCTTAGATGCCATACGGTTCGCAATAATATTAAAAGCAACCGCAACAAAAGAACAGAATATCATCACTCCGCCCCAAAGATAGATCTTCTGCAGACTTTTCATGGGGATCACATTATCAATAACATAAGCAAGAACCCAGGGAATGCACAAATCCATAATAGATCCCGTAAACTTAACGGCAAAACCAATGCCCATCCTTTTATAATAAGGCTTTAAATAAAAAGATATAATCTTCTTCATTTTATATCCAGTTCTCTTACCTTTCTTAATAAAAACGGCTGTATATCAGAATATGTCCAGAAATCCTTTCTGTCAGGAAACTCATCAAACAATCTGGTCTCCCTGATTTCAAACGCCGGCAAAGCTCCCAGTTCCTTCACATCCGCATAATACAGCATACCAAAGCTGGCATCTCCTCCCTGCTTCATACAAGAATACGCACAAATTGGCTGAAGCGTATAATCCTTCGCCCCGGTTTCCTCAAACAGCTCTCTTCGGGCCGCGTCCTCTATCCTTTCGCCTTTTTCCCTGTGCCCTCCCGGGAATTCCCAGGTTGTCCTCTCCTTATGACGGCATAAAAGCCACTTTCCATCCTTCTTTGCAATAATTACCGCAAAATCAAATACGGAATCTTCAGCCGTGTCGTAAAATGCTACCTGTATCATTTCCCTGCTCCTTCTCGTATAATTCCTGATCTTTGGAAATCTTCTTATTACTTAAATTATATACCAGTTCACAACAGTTGCAAAGTCAAGTATCCCAAAACTGCAGTTTTACCTGCTTTTATTTACAACAAAAAACCTCAGCTATAAAACTGAGGTTTTTGTACTGAAGCACGGGGGATTCGAACCCCCGACAACCTGATTAAAAGTCAGGTGCTCTACCGACTGAGCTAGTGCTCCATATCCCATATTTAATTTGTGACAGTAAGAAATGCCCAGAACCGGAATCGAACCAGTGACACGAGGATTTTCAGTCCTCTGCTCTACCAACTGAGCTATCTGGGCATTTAAGTAGCGGGGACAGGATTTGAACCTATGACCTTCGGGTTATGAGCCCGACGAGCTTCCAGACTGCTCCACCCCGCGTTAATGAATATATTGTAACACCTAAACGGTATCACTTGCAACTTTTATTTGAGAAAAAATGGATGGAGGTGGATTCGAACCACCGAAGCAATTTGCAGCAGATTTACAGTCTGTCCCCTTTGGCCACTCGGGAATCCATCCATAATTATTAAGTTATAAGCCGATGATCGGACTCGAACCGATAACCTGCTGATTACAAATCAGCTGCTCTGCCAATTGAGCCACATCGGCATATGCTAAATCCGAACAATCGGTAACTTTAAACGTAAGAAATGGGACCTATAGGGCTCGAACCTATGACCCTCTGCTTGTAAGGCAGATGCTCTCCCAGCTGAGCTAAGATCCCATACCTCATATCTGATTTCTTATTCAGAAATCAACGACCCAGATCGGACTCGAACCGACGACCTCCGCCGTGACAGGGCGGCGCTCTAACCAACTGAGCCACTAGGCCGAATGAAACTTTCGTTTCAAAAGGATATATCAGAATATACCCTCAAAACCGAACATTGAATTTAATCTCTTTCTCCAAAACTTACTTTCCCATACCTTCAGGATAAGCCCTCGACCGATTAGTACTGGTCAGCTACATACATTACTGCACTTCCACCTCCAGCCTATCTACCTCATACTCTCTAAGGGGTCTTACTTATTGGGATATC
>NZ_MPDJ01000001.1:1781614-1940563 GCF_001881565.1 Eisenbergiella tayi | reverse complement strand
TTCTTACTGTTTTTGGGTGTCTTAAAGGTCTTCTCTCGAAGCTTTAAAACTTGTTCTCTGAATTTTCTTTTTTAGAATTTTCAGGGTTGCATTACTGTTTATTTGTCAAGGTTCTGTGTGCTGCTTTCTCAGCCGCAACAGTTGATATCTTATCACATGTTGTTCTGTCAGTCAAGCACTTTTTTAACTTTTTTTATTTCTTTTAAATCTCTGTTCCATCGCCATTCGCGGTGGACTTTCATTATAGCACCATATTTTGTCAAATGTCAACAACTTTTTTAACCTATATTTTCCATAAGTTTTACTCGTTCTTTTCATCCGGCAAAAGTGCGAAAAAAAAGAAATCTCAATCTCTTAAGATTCTTTTCCCGCGAAGCTATAATCAAGCTCCCCTTTATATCGGTAAAGGGAACGGAGAAAGAGGGATTTGAACCCTCGCGCCGCTATAAACGACCTACACCCTTAGCAGGGGCGCCTCTTCAGCCTCTTGAGTATTTCTCCACAAAACTGAACTATCCTCTACCAATATGAAGTGCGCGTCCCATTCGGTAGCGCAAATGTTATTATACATAAGGCGTAACTGTTTGTCAATTCTTTTTGGTAAGTTTTTACCAAGTTTTTTCATATACCCGGGAACTTCTTATGCGAGAGGCTCTTTCTGAGTATATCCGGCAATTGTTTCATCTATACGTCTTTTTACTTCTTCTGCTATTTGTGTTGTTTTCATATTCTTATATTCTTCATAATACATGGGCTTCAGATAGAATATCTTTACGGTAACCCTCCTGATGCTGTTTTCATCAAAGGGGATGAAAGAATCTATCAGGGCGCAGGGTACTATGGGACATTTGGCTTTCATGGCCGCCTTAAAGCTGCCTCCCTTAAATTCAAGGGTATGGTTTCCCTGTCTGCTCCTGGTGCCTTCCGGGAAAATAATAAAGTTGCGGCCTTTTTTTACTTCTTCTGCCATTGCCTGGATTATCTTCATGGACTGTCTCAGATCTTCCCGATCAATAACGAGGGCTCCCAGCGCCTTGCGCACCTGTTTGAGAAGAATGACATTGGCGGCTTCCTTTTTCATTACAAAGGAAAAGACCTTCGGACAGGATTCCAGGAATACGAGGCCGTCAAAAAGGCCCTGATGGTTGGGAAACATAATGAACCCGTCTTTTTCAGGCAGGTTTTCCACGCCATGGGCTTCAATTGTCACGCGGCCTGCCTTATTGGCGGCGAGGGTTGTCTTTTTACACCACCTGAAGCCTTCCTCATAGCTGATGCTTTCATGGATACTGCACCACCAGATGTGGCTGAAATAATAAATGGCTTTAAAGAAAAGCCGGAAGACCATCAAGGCTATTCTACGCATATTTGATTCTCTTTTCCTTTTTATTCATTACAATATTGCTTTATGGCGGTTTCGTAAAGATTATTTCCCTGGCTGTCCATTACCACAACAACAGGAAAATCCTTTACGGAAAGCTTTCTTACCGCTTCCGTTCCCAAATTATCATAAGCGATGACCTCCGAGCTGAGGATGGATTTGGAAAGAAGGGCGCCGGCGCCTCCTACCGCTGCAAAATATACGGCGCCATTGCGGATCATGGCTTCTCTGACTTCTTCCGTACGTTTTCCTTTTCCTATCATTCCCTGCATCCCCAAATCCAGAAGGGCAGGGGTATATTTATCCATACGGCTTGCGGTGGTGGGGCCTGCGGAACCAATAGGCCGCCCTTCTCTTGCGGGCGACGGCCCCATATAGTATATTACATTTCCTCTGATATCAAACGGAAGGGCTTCCTTTTTCATAAGGGCTTCATACATTCTTTTATGGGCGGCATCCCTGGCCGTGTATATGGTCCCTGTAAGATAGACGTAATCTCCCGATTTCAGGGTGGCCGCTTCCTGTCTGGTAAAGGGCACTCTCATATGTTTTTCCATTCTGTTCTTCCTCCGGTCAAACGGCTTTCTTCTTATTATATATGATACTTTATCTGCAGATATGGTATTACTTAGATTAAGAACTACCATATAAAGGGTTCTACAGGGTTCTTACGGAATGTCTGTTCACATGACAGCAGATATTTACAGCAACGGGCAGGCCTGCAATATGTGTGGGATAGGTATTGATATTTACTCCCAGCGCGGTGGTGGTTCCTCCCAGTCCTCCGGGACCGATCCCTGATTGATTTATCCTTTCCAGAAGCTCCTCTTCCATTTCCTTTATATAGGGAATTTCGGAATGTTCATTTAAAGGCCTGGTCAATGCCTGTTTCGCCATAAGAGCGCATTTTTCAAAAGTTCCTCCGATTCCCACTCCCACAACCATGGGCGGGCACGCGTTAGGGCCGGCTTCTTTCACCGCAGTGAGCACCGCATTTTTAACCCCTTCCATTCCGTCTGCAGGCTTCAGCATGAAAACACGGCTCATGTTTTCGCTTCCGAAGCCTTTGGGCGCTACCGTAATCTTTATCTTTTCTCCCGGCACAATGGTATAGTGTATGATTCCGGGGGTGTTATCTCCGGTATTTTCACGGAGCAGAGGATCGCCTACCACGGATTTGCGGAGGTAGCCTTCCTTATATCCCCGGCGGATTCCTTCATTTACCGCATCCTCAAGCGCCCCGCCTTCGAAATGGACATCCTGGCCTATTTCCATAAAAACCACTGCCATTCCGGTATCCTGGCAAATGGGGATTGTGTCCTCTCTGGCTATGCGCAGATTCTCCTGGAGCTGTCCCAAAACCTGCTTTCCTAAAGCCGCCTGTTCTTTGGTGACCGCATGGTTCAGGGCCTGTTCCATATCTTCTGTGAGAGTATGGTTGGCTTCTATGCACATTTCCTTTATATTTTCAGTTATCTCGGATACCTGCACTGTTCTCATTTGCTTTTCATCCTTTCCCGTAACGTCACTGCTCTGATTCTCTTAATTATAGTATAGTTTCTTTTCTTTGTCACCAGCGATTTCCCCTGTTGGGGCGGGATAAACCGATGATATTTCCGGATGCCGGACAGGATGGCGCACGGACGGATGCGGAGCGAAGGATAATAGGAGCATAAGGTCACAGCGCAGACGATGAATAGCCTGACGAAAGAATGAACCTTTTTGGCTGCAGTCTGATATCTTTTTCATTTTCCCTTGTATACCGGCTTTTCCTATCATAAAATATACAGGACAGTATGTGTGGATTTCTATAAGAAAGGATGGTTATTTTATGGATAGAAATGTGCTTCTGCTAAAAGAAATGATACGCTATTATGCCAGGGATCCCAAAAGGATTCAGCATTTTATCAAGGTTCATGATTTTGCAGGCATGATAGGAAAATTGGAGGGGCTTGAGGATGATGAGCAGAATATTCTGGAAATTGCCGCTATTGTCCATGACATCGGCATTAAAGTGAGTGAAGAAAAGTATGGGGACTGCAGCGGAAAGCATCAGGAGCTGGAAGGTCCGGTTATCGCAAGAACGATGCTGGAACCCCTGGGCTTTGAGGACTCTGTTATTGACAGAGTATGTTACCTGGTTGCCCATCATCATACTTATCAGGATATTAACGGGCTTGATTATCAGATTCTTGTGGAGGCTGATTTTCTTGTGAATTTATATGAAGACAATGCATCCCGTGAAGCCGCGGAACACGCCCTGCAGCGTATCTTCCGCACAGAAAGCGGAAAAAGCATATGCAGGGACATGTTCGGGCTTACGGAAGGAACGGCGGATCAGGCCGGTACGATTTCAATCCAGTAACCGTCGGGATCCTGAATGAAATAAATTCCCATGGCTTCATTTTCAAAACAGATGCATCCCATTTCTTTATGACGGGAATGGGCTGCCTCCATATCATCTACGGTAAAGGCCAGATGGAATTCATTATCGCCTAAATCATAGGTGGCTTTTTCCCAGTCTCTCAGCCAGGTTAATTCCAGCTGGTGAGGTGTGGTTCCATCGGAAAGAAACGCAAGCGTGAAGCTTCCGTCCGGAGCCTCTTTGGTGCGCACGGGCTTCAAATCAAGGGCCTCCTCGTAGAAACGAAGCGATTTTTGAAGATCCTTTACATTAAAATTATTATGGGCAAACTTAAATTTCATAGGTACCTCCTGTGAATCGGTATTATTTACTGTTATGTGCATTTTATATGGAGTGTATGCGGAATGCAATAGTTTTTTTATGAATGACAATTCAGAGAAACCGCTATATACTAGGAATATGACAGAAGAAATATTCAGGCAAAAGAAAAAGGAGATTGTTCCATGAAAGCACTTCTTGTATTAATCATTATTTTGTTACTCTTATTCTTACTTTATATGGTATTAATTATGCCTCGGTTCCGTAAGCCGGATTGTAAGGCTCTTCTACATCATTATTATGCGCACAGGGGACTTCATGATCTATCTGCGGGAATACCGGAAAACTCCATGAAGGCCTTTCAGAGAGCTATCGACAAAGGCTTCGGCATGGAAATGGATGTCCAGCTTTCCAGTGACGGATATCCTGTGGTTTTCCACGATTCCACACTGACACGGATGTGCGGGGTTGATAAACGGGTAAACGAGCTGACATTAAGGGAACTGAAGGAGCTGACACTGGCGGATACCCAGGAACAGATTCCTACCTTTCAGGAATTTCTCGATCTCGTAAGGGGACAGGTTCCTCTGATTATTGAGATTAAAATGGATAAAAGGGATGACCGGATTCCGGAAGCTGTGAACCGTCTGCTAAAGGACTATAAGGGAGTTTACTGCATTGAATCCTTCCACCCTTCGGCTCTTATCTGGTATAAGAAAAACCGGCCGGATGTATTCCGCGGACAGCTGTGTACCAATTTTAACAAAGAGAATAAAAACTGCAGCCTTCCTTTTTTTCTGTTGGGAAAAATGCTTTCCAACATTGCTGCAAGGCCGGATTTCATAGCCTACAACTGGGTTTACCGGAATGATTTGTCCAGAAAAATATGCTGTAATTTTTATCATGCCCTGTCTGTGGGATGGACAATCCGTTCCCAGGAGGAAATGGATATGTGTCGGAAAGATTTTAAACTGTTTATTTTTGAGAACTTTATACCGAAGGGGGATGCCTGATGGATAAACGCCATTTTATCTTTGATATCGACGGGACCTTAATAAATACGGAAAAGGCTATCATAAAGGGGCTTCAGGAGCTTCTTTTGGAGGTTAAGGGAGTTCCTTATGAACCGGAGCAGCTCTATTTCTGCCTGGGGATCCCCGGCCCCATTACTCTTAAGCAGCTGGGGGTGGAAGGCGATCTCACTGCAGTCCTCAAAAAGTGGGATGCCTATTATTGCAAGCATGGCGGGGATGTTACCATTTACCCGGATATTCCTGAGGTTCTGAAGAAACTGAAGGAAAATGGGATTTCACTCGGAGTAATAACCTCTAAAAACCAGGAAGAATACGATTATGATATGATACGGCTGGGGCTCGCGGATTATTTTTCGATTACGGTTACTGCCACGGACACCTCAGAGCATAAGCCTGACCCGGCGCCCATGCTTTTTTATCTGGAGAAAGCGGGGATTCTTCCTGAGCAGGCTGTGTATATCGGGGACAGTATTTATGATATGAAATGTGCGGAGGGCGCGGGTGTTCCGCGGGCGCTGGCGTTGTGGGGATGCAAAAATCCGGAGGAAATCACTGCGGATTACAGGCTTTCCCGGCCGATTGACATTCTGGGGCTTGTTTAAATATCCCTGAGATTAATGAAAAGAACTTATCATACATTTGCAAAAAAGGAACGCCGGTAAGCGGCGTTCCTTTTTGTTGTATAAAAGCTTTAGGGTAAAGGGAGGGTATTTTATCCGTTTATAACGGCTTTCATCTATATAAAACCGGCCATACCGGCAGAATCAGGAAATAAAACATGATCCGGGCAATAAATCTCAGCCCTCTATAGGAATGATGGTCTTCTCTTCTTCGATTTTCTTAGGCTGCGGCTTGTCAATCATGATCCGAAGAATACCATCCCTGAATGCCGCATGGATTTCGTTCTCTGTAATCTCTTCTCCTAAATAGAAGGTTCTCTTCATGGTTCCGTAATATCTTTCTTTCCTTACATATTTGGTTCTCTCATCCGCATTTTCCACAGGCTCTTTCCTGTCGGCGGTAATGGTGAGGTAGCCGTCCTTTAATTCTGCCTTTACATCTTCCTTTGTAAAACCGGGAACCTCAATCTCCAGAAGGTACTGGCCATCCTTTTCACGGATGTCAGTCTTCATCAGCTGGGTCTGGGGCGCATAGCCTCTGTTGAAAAACGGGTCATCAAACATATCTCCGAAAAAGTCGTTGAAAAAATTATTTCTGATTAACATAGTTCATTCCTCCTGATTTTATATTGAATTCTTCCGGCTTAACTGCCGTTCCTTTGTTGTTCTATAACATTTATAACACTAGTTGTTAGCACTGTCAAGAGGTGAGTGCTAATTAATTTATAAAAAAAGTGTGAACTTAATTTTAACCGGGAATCAGGAGTACGAAAGTGTTCTTTTAACGCAATAAAATATTTATAGTATAGAAATATAGTAAATTATATGCTATAGTATTTATTGTTAAGTGTGTCAAAATTGGTAAAACACCGGAAAGGAAACTTCATCATGTTAAAAACAATTGATTTCCTGGATCAGAATATTCTTTGCCGTCATGTTTCAGATTTGGCAATCCATCCTTATTACCATCGGCACAACGGGTGCGAAATATACCTTTTCCTGAATGGAAAGGTCAACTATTATATTGAAGAACACTGCTATCCTCTGGTAAGGGGAGATATTCTTGTAATACAGCCGGAGGAGTACCATCGGGTGGAGCTGGTGGATAAAAAGCATTATGAACGGATTACCATAAATCTGGAGCAATTCTTTTTTCAGTCGCTTTCCAGCCATGAAACGGATCTGACCACTTGCTTTTTCAACAGGCCGGCCGGCCAAAACAATCTGTCTTTTCTTAATGAACAGCAAATCGGGGAGTTTATCATGCTCTTCAACCATCTGAAGGAAGCGAACAGCAGTCCGGAATATGGGCATGATCTGCTTTCCTTATCTTATCTTTTTCAAATTCTTGTAATGGTAAATCAGGCCTTCCGGGCGGGCGGAAACCAGGGCTGCCGCAGTATCATGCCGCCGCTGATCAGGGATATCATGCTTTATATCGATGGACATCTTCTGGACAGCTTTACGCTGGAGGATCTTTCCAGGCAGTTTTTCCACAATCCTTCCTATATAAGCAGGCGTTTCAAAATGGTTACGGGACTGACTATTCAGCAGTATCTGCTCAATAAAAGAATCGGGCTTGCCCAGAAATATCTGAAGGAAGGCAGGTTTCTGACGGATGTATGCTGGATGTCCGGCTTCAATAATTACTCTCATTTCGCACGGACTTTTTCCCAGCAGGTGGGTGTTTCACCCAAAAAGTATCAGAACTATATTATGTCCCTGCCGGAAAACGCAGATTTTCAGGAATCTCTTTCCGTATGTGAATCAGAATAGGCCCGGGATAATATATCCGCGGGCCTGTTGTTATTAATATCCGTATACTTCTGTAAAATAAGCTGTACGTTCTTCAATTATTGTTTTTATACCGGCGTCCTCACTGGCTTTCATAAAGGCATCGTAGTTGGCGTCAAATTCCGATTCCGGACAGGTTATGCACTGTACCATGTATTCGCTGCGGACAAGGGCCAAATCCGTCTGAAGATCGGGTGTGGAGGGCGAGGTATAGAAGGTGGCGGGAATGCAGGTCCCTGCCATGGAGTTCTCATAGTTTTCTATCACGTGATCTTCATAGCCGGGGGCTTCTTTGGATGTGCATGCATTAAAGTCATCCACGGTTTCAAAATATCCCTGATTTCCCACCAGGAAAATATCTGTCCGTATCCAGTCTTTGTCTGCGCTGTTGTATGCGGCATCCTTGACTACCGGTATTCCGGCATCATCAAAGTCATAGTGTTCCCCTTCAAAACCATGATAGAGTACAAAACCGCCTTCCTGGGTGCACTGCCAGTCAAGATAGGTCATGCAGGCTTCCACGATTTCGGCATCAGCTGTTTTGGGACAGAAGGCGATCAGTCCTCCTTCGGAATAGGTCGCGCTGTACTGTACCCCATCGTTTACGTTCTTCAATGCGGGGATGGAGATAATATCCGCATCCGGATCATTTTCCTGCAGTGTTTTCAGAAGGGATCCTCTGAGCACATCCACGCTGTAGTTTACATTGGATTCAAAACCGCCCATGGAGCCGGTAACAATATCGCTGTTAAAGGTATCCGTAGTCATGGTGTAGTATTCTTTATCCATGAGCCCTTCGTTATAAAACTTATTGATATACCGGAAGTATTCACGCATTCCGGGGTCGTAATAATAGTCAAAGCCATGGGCTATGTCAATTTCCTTGGGATCTCCTGCCAATTGGGAAAAGGCAAGGGACATACAGTTTCTGGGGTTATCGCCGTTATTCACTCCCCAGAAGGACATTCCCACCACGCCGTTTTTGCCGTCCGGGTTGTTCCTCACCATCTGTGTGATCACATCGTAGAACTCATCCGCAGTGGTAGGAATCTCCAGTCCCAGATCGTCCAGCCAGTCTTTGCGCAGAAAAATATTGGAATTAGCCGTTGTGGCGCGTTTGGCTACTATGCCGTACAGGTTTCCTTCTGTATTTCTGCCGATATCGATAACGCTGTCGCCCAGGTATGCCTTCATATTCTGAGCCTGTCCTTCCCCGTCGATGAATTCCGACAAATCCCAGATACCGCCCTGGTTAAAGTAATCCTCGGCATAGGAATAGGTATAAGTTATGGTTATGTCAGGCGCTGTGCCGGAGGACATGAGTGTCTGCATCTTGGTTACTTCATCTGAACGGGGAACGGAAACGAATTCCACATGGATGCCCACTTTTCCCATCTGTTCATTCACATATTCCACCCATTTGTTATTCAGTATCGTGCTGCCTTCCGGGGCATTGCTCCTGTCAAAGAGCTCCACTGATATGGTAACATCATCAAACATCTTGGAGCCATAGGTTGTCTGGTACCCCTCCGCTGTTCCTTCCTCTCCTGCTGCCGCCTGGGTTCCGGATGCATCACCGGAAGAAGATGCCGCATACGGTGATGTCTGGCCTCCTGCCGGGCTGCTGCCGCAGCCTGCAAGCATGCTGGCCGTCAGGGCCAGGGCCATGAATGTAAGACTTCCTTTTTTCTTTTTCATACCTTTCCTTCCTTTCTGTTTTACTAGTTATAAGAATAATTTATTTTCTTTGTCTGATTCAGGATGCCGTAATCATCCTTTGACGGAGCCGAGCATTACCCCTTTGACAAAATATTTCTGCAGCCATGGATATACAAGCAATATGGGAATTGTTGAAACGGCGACACAGGCCATTTTCAGGGACTGGGTCATCACCTGGGTGCCGATGCCTTCCACATTGCCTCCGCCCGCATTGTTCAGCTCGTCCGCAAAAAGAAGGCTGCGCAGCCTCAGCTGCAGGGTGAATTTATCCGGGGACTGGATATAAATCAAAGCGTCAAAGTAGCTATTCCAGTATTGGACGGCATAAAACAGGCCGATAGTCGCGATAATGGGAACCGAAAGCGGAAGAACGATTTTCAGCAGCACTCCCATGTCGGAGGCTCCGTCTATTTTGGCGGCTTCTTCCAGGCTTTCCGGAAGCTGCCGGAAAAAGGTCCTCATTACAATAAAATTAAATACGTTGATTGCCTGCGGAATGTACAGGGAGGACAGAGAATCATACATTCCCAGATTTTTTACCACCAGGAAGGTGGGAATGATGCCGCCGCTGAAATACATGGTAAAAAGAATCAGTCCTGAAAGCAGCTTTTTGCCGGGAAGGTTCTTTCTTGACAGGGCATATGCCGCAAAGATTGTGAGCACAAGCCCGATAGCCGTACCCATGAGTGTGACGAAGATGGTTACCCTCATGGCAATCCATATCTGTGCTCTTCCCAGTATCTGTTTATAGGCATCCAGGGTGAATTCTATAGGATAAAAAGTCACATCTCCGGAGAGCACCGCATTGTAGCCGCTCAGGGAATATGCCAGTACGTTCAGAAACGGATAAAGGCAAATGAATACCAGAGCAGTCAAAAGAAAATAAAGCACGGCCATTCCCATCGTAAATTTATGTTTTTTCCCTGTTTTTGTTCCGGGATTTTTCATTTTCTTTTCCCCTTTCTATATAATGCCTTCTTCCCCAATCGCCTTGGCAAACCGGTCCGCGGCAAGGAGTATCAGGATATTGACCACCGACTGAAACAGGCCTATGGCGGTGGAATCACTGTACTTGGCATTTTCGATACCGATCCGGTATACATAGGTACTGATAACCTCTGAAACAGCCATGACCTTGTCATTTCCCAGAAGCAGAGGGGCGTCCAGGCCAATGGTCATCATTTTGGAGACTTGAAGGATGAGCATGGTAACCACCACCGATTTGATGGACGGAAGGGTTACATAAATCAATCTCTGGAGCTTGCTGGCGCCGTCCAGATAGGCCGCTTCATATAAGGATTCATCCACGCCGGTCAGGGCTGCCAGGTAAATGATCGTCCCCCAGCCGATCTCTTTCCAAACGCTGCAGATGACATACGTCACAATCCACCATTTCTCATCACTCAGAAAGGGGATGCTGGAAATACCCAGGGAATTCAGTACGAGATTAATCGTCCCGTCTCTTTGAGTAAACATATTGGCGGCTATTCCCGCGACTACCACCCAGGAGATAAAATGGGGTAAATACAGAATAGACTGTATCATCTTCTTAAAACGCAGATGGATGACCTCATTGAGCATCAGTGCCACAAAGATCGTCAGGGGAAAATTAACGGCCAGGGTAAGCAGGTTCAGCACAAGGGTATTTTTTACGGAATGCCAGAAATTTTTGCTGGCAAATATTTTTTCAAACACTTTAAATCCAACCCAGGGGCTTTCCAGCATTCCCTTGAAGACGTTATAATCTTTAAATGCGATTGTCACGCCATACATCGGGATGTATTTGAATATGATGTAGTACGCCACAACAGGGAGCAGCATGAGATAAATCCATTTCAGATTCCACATCAATTTTAAAGTTTTTGCTGCTTTTTCCCTCCTGTCAGCAGAATTTTTAACCATTCCCTTTCCTCCTTTTCGGTATTTTGATGTGCATATAGCATACTTAGCTTTATTATTTTGGAATATTCTGTACACATTTAATAAAACAAATTATATATTCCGCAAAGTTCATTTTCTACACTTCAAACGACCTGTTTTTTGCGTGTTTTTACCTTTTGCCCCATATATATTTCCGGCGCCGGAAAGAAGGGACATCCGGACAGAGGGGACAGCCGGAGTCTTTTTCGCGGCCGGCCGGTCAGGAAGACAATTGTTTTTGGTTACTGTGCAGCCTTAGTACCGCTGCGTGATTATCCGAGCGGGAGCGTCCCCTCTAAGGAACCTTGCAGGGTGCTGCCCCACAGGGGAGGGCAAGGTCAGGCGGGCTGGGAAAAGGAGGGCGGCAAGGGCGGCGGGGTTGGCACAGACGGAGGCTGAAGGCTGAACTGTAACTGTTTTTGGAAAAAATAAGCGGATTTGCTGGACAGATCCCCCGGAATACGAGTAAAATAGAACGCAGTAAAATATATTTCTTATGCGACAGGAGATTTAACATGAGTAAAGTGATTTTAACGGGCGACCGCCCTACCGGAAGGCTTCATGTGGGCCATTATGTAGGTTCGCTGAAACGCAGGGTGGAGCTGCAGAATTCCGGTGAATACGATAAAATTTTTATTATGATTGCAGATGCCCAGGCTCTGACTGATAATGCGGACAATCCGGAGAAGGTGCGTCAGAATATCATAGAGGTGGCGCTGGATTATCTGGCATGCGGGCTGGATCCGGAAAAATCCACGCTGTTTATCCAGTCACAGATTCCGGAGCTGTGTGAGCTTTCGTTCTATTATATGAATCTGGTGACGGTTTCCAGGCTGCAGCGTAATCCTACGGTGAAGTCGGAAATCCAGATGCGTAACTTTGAGACAAGCATACCTGTGGGCTTCTTTACCTATCCAATCAGCCAGGCGGCGGATATTACGGCTTTTAATGCCACTACCGTTCCCGTGGGCGAGGATCAGGCTCCCATGATTGAGCAGACGAAGGAGATTGTCCACAAATTCAACTCCATTTATGGGGAAACGCTTACGGATCCTAATATCCTTCTTCCGGATAATAAGGTTTGCATGCGTCTGCCGGGTATTGACGGCAAGGCTAAAATGAGCAAATCCTTAAATAACTGTATTTATTTGTCGGATACGGAGGAAGAGGTCCGTCAGAAAATTATGTCCATGTTTACCGATCCGGGCCATCTCCGGGTTCAGGATCCGGGAAAGGTGGAAGGGAATCCGGTATTTATTTATCTGGAGGCATTTTCCAATGAGGATCAGTTTGCCCGTTATCTTCCTGAGTACCAGAATATTCAGGAGATGGAGGATCATTATGCCAGAGGCGGCCTTGGGGATGTAAAGGTTAAAAAATTCCTGAATAATGTCATGCAGGAAGAACTGGAACCTATCCGGAAACGGAGAAAAGAATTTGAAAAGGATATCCCTGAAATTTATAATATTCTGAAAAAAGGCAGTGATGTGGCGGAAGCGGAAGCCGCTAATACGTTATCTAATGTAAAAAGGGCTATGAAAATCAATTATTTTGAGGACAATGCTTTGATTCAGGAGCAGGCGGAACGTTTTGCTGCCGAAAGGGAATAATACCGGTCATCAAAACGCAGGTTCCAAATTATAAATGACAATAGAAAAGAATATACGCCTCCGGGCGTACAAAAGAGAGGGAATCCCGTACGCAGGTTTCCCTCTCTTTCTATTGAATATATTGAATACTTATTTCTGTTCCTTATAATCCCAAACGTTCCAGTTCGTTGTCCAAACGAAGGATTTCCGCTTCAGACAGTTCCCATGCAAACGCGGCACAGTTCTCATCTGCATGGGCTTCACTTCTTACCCCAACCAGAGCCGTTCCCACGAAATCTTTTTGTGTACTCCAGTTTAATGCCACCTGGGATACAGGACACTTATGTTCCCCTGCTATTTCATCCATGGTCTTTAAAAGCTCCTGGATTTTGGAGAATTTGGGTTCCCTGAAATAGTCATAGAAGGTGAGGCGCAGATCTCCGGGTTCAAAATCCGGCGTGTCCCTGAATTTACCGGAAAGGATTCCCGCTCCCATGGAACCATAGGTCATGGAATCAATTCCCCGGGAAGCGCCCCAGCTCATCAGCTGTTCATACTGTCTTTCCACCATGGAAAAGGGGGGCTGCTGTACATCAACAGTAAGATATTTTTCCGCTTCTTCAATCTGTTCCTGCGTAAAATTGGATACTCCCACATAACGGATTTTACCCATGCGTTTTAGATCTGCCAGGGCGGACATGGTCTCGCAGATGGGAGTGTTTACGTCCGGCCAGTGTACGAAATAGAAATCAATGTAGTCGGTATCCAGATTCATGAGAGAGCTTTCCACCTCCCTCATGGCATTTTTATAGGTAGCCTCTTTGCGGAAATCTCCCTTAAACACATCCGGCACCAGTCCGAATTTGGTGGAAAGGAGGATTTTATCCCTGGGTATGGTACGGATGGCCTCCCCCACTATTTTTTCTGCGGTTCCGTTCCCATAGCATGGGGCCGTGTCAATCAGGTTGACTCCCAAATCCACCATTCTGCGGATTGCGCGTATGGAACCCTCCCGATCCACCGGACCGTAATTTTTTCCTCCGATCGCCCAGGTTCCCACGGCAAGACAGGATACCTTTACATCTGCGTTTTTGAAATGCTTATACCTCATAGTGAACTCCTTTCTGTTCTTTTCTGATTTATTTTCTTATCCTTTTGCTTTTTTCCATGTTTTCCATCCCTGTACTTATATTTCCTCAAACAGCTGCTCTCCTTCAAAATACCGGTCAATGGAATAAAGCGCACCGCCCAAATCTGCCGCGCGGTCAAAGTCCAGGCCGGAAAAAACGATGGAAAGCCCCTGGGGAATATGGAAAAAAGGAGACTGCTTCACCAGCTCCTGCAGACACTTCAGGAAAAAATCTCCCGCAAGCGTATAAATTCCCTGAATGACAATTATATGAGGATCATACAGCAGCATGATATTGCGGATTAATATTCCATAATAATCAATGGACTTTTCCACGGCCTTTCTCGCACATGCATCTCCTTTTGCGGCAAGGCGAAGAATCTTTTCATAGTCACAGCTGCCGCTTCTGTCAGCCGCAGGTTCTTTTTCCCGCGGAAAAGCTTCTTCCAGTTCCTGCATATAGCCGCACAGGGCATCCGGGGAAACGGCTGTTTCAAAGCAGCCCTTATTTCCGCAGGCACAGACCTTTTCCTCGGTCTCTCGCACTGTAATATGTCCCAGTTCCCCGATAAAGCCGTTGGCCCCCTGCATCAGGACTCCGTTTTCCAGGACGCAGCCGCCGGTAGAGGTTCCGGTGGATATGGTCACCACACGGCAGGAGGCATATTCCGGATGCTCCGAAAGCTCTGCGTAGCCGGCGAAGCGGCTTCCATTATTGATGGTAATTCCGGCAAACCCGGGAAGGCGGGCCTGCAGATCCTCCTTTACCGGCAGATCTCTTCCCCATGCCTGGTTATGAATGGGAAAACGGAGGATTCCCCTGGGGGCATCCACAATTCCTTCAAAGCCTATGGCTATCCCGCAGATTTCCTTTTCTTCCAGCTTTCCTGCTTCACAGGCCGCAAGGACCAGGGCAGAGATATCGTCCATGCATAACTCATAGCTGCTGCCGTCCGTATAGGGAAGGCTTCTTTTGTCAAGTACCTTACATGTCAGGTCAAGAAGTGCACACTTTATTCTTTCACTCCCGGCTGTTATGGAAATCACATAGCGATGGGCGCCGTTCAGGGCAAACAGCTCGGGCTTCTTGCCGCCCTCCTCCGTGGAATTCCCTTTCCCCATGCTTTTTACCAGCCTTCTTGCCTGGAGCTCGGCAAGTATCTTGGTTATGGTGGGTACGCTCAGATGGGCCTGCTCGGCCAGCTCTCCCGCCGTCATGACCTCCCGGCTCCGCAGAAGCGCCAGAATCAGCCTCTGGTTATGATACTTGATATTTTTGGGTTTGCGGCTTGTAAGCATGCGCTAATCTCCTTTTTTATGTCTGTTAAAGGCTGTAGATTCCCTGTTCATGGGCATTGTCGAAGTGCAGTCCCAGATATCTGGCCGCTTCCCTCAAAACAGGAAGATAATTTCCATAGCATACACCCAGATGGTGAATGTAGGGGCCGAACATCAATTTTTCTTCCCACCGCTGCCAGTTATCAGTCTCCATCCACACATAGGTGCCCGTGGTTTCCGGCCCGTCTGTGGTAGAGGCTTCTCCTGCAAAAAGATAGTACTCTCCATTCAGTTCATCAAATCTGCATACGGTCAGCTGTCCCGCCTTCAGTTCAAAGCTTTCCTGGCCTTCCACCAGGGCGGCTTTGCTTTCCTCCTTTTTCAGGGAATAAGGGAAAGGGCCGCAGTGCCACAGCAGCTCGGCATTGTCATTTTCCGGATGGCGGATGGTCAGATCCGCAAGGAACTCCACATCCTCATACAGGCTGCAGGCACGGAGTATCGCCATGGTAACCGCACCGTTCACGTCCGTTTCACAGGCAAGGGGCAGGCCCTCATCCGCCATTTCCCCCAATACCAGGCAGGGGCAGATATCCGCCAGGGCGGGAAAAGCGGACCAGCATTCGAAAGCTCCCACGGAGCAGTTATTTTCCTCCATCAGCTGCTGTACCGCCATTTTGACTGCCGCCGCCTTTCGCAGATCTTCTTCTTTTGTCTGAGCACAGTCCATACGCTGGCTGATATTTTCACAATAGCTTTGGAAAACCATGCTGTTTTCTTCCAGGATTGTCTTCATTCTCCCCACTACTGCGGATGGTGAGATGGGAACACATACCATGCCGAACCGGCTGAGCAGATCCGCTTCGTTTGCCATCACGCTCATGAAAGGAACCGGCCTGTCTCCGATCTTGGCAATGCGGAGGCCCTTCACAGCCTTTACCACTGCCGCCGTCCTGAGGAAATTTTCATAACCGGAGGCAAAGCGGGGGCTTTCCGTCTCACAGTTGAATATGTAGCTGTAGGTCACTCCATATCTTCGCATCACCTTGGTGGCTGCGAACATACCGCACTGGGTGTCCCTGCCTCTGGCCTCAAAGGTGTTGGGCCTTTCATCCCTGGCTCCCCATACCAGCACGGGCACCCGGAAGGCTGCCGCCACTGCCGCTGCCGCCTGTTCCTCCCCAAAATCGCAGAAGGGCAGGAACAGGGCATCAATTCCCGCTTTTTTTAATTTATCCACCACAGCGGGCACTTTATCCGCTTCATATAAAATTCCCTGCTCCACAATATCGTCCACGTCCACGATTTCCACCAGCTCCGGTTTTACCCGGCGGATAACGGCCATAAATTTGTTTTTCTGTCTCACGGCTTCTTCCATGCTCAGAAAGCTTCTTTTTACAGGTACTACTCCCAATATTAATTTTTGTGTATACATCCCCATCTTCCCTTCTTAACATAATCCCCGTTTATAATACTGTATCCGTTCTTCAATTTCCCGATAATCAATCCTGCCTGTTTCCATGAACTCACGCACAGTTTCCCAATCCGGTATCCCTGCCCTTCCTCCGATTCTCGTACATTTGACCGCCGATACGGCGCTGGCAAGACGGGCGGTTTCCTTTGTTGTATATCCCTGCAGGAGCCCCGCAATGAATGCTCCGTGAAAAACATCACCGGCCCCCACCGTATCGACCACCTCCACCTGATAGGCGGGAAGTGTGAAAAACCCTTCCTCTCCCACGCCCAGGCAGCCTTTGCTTCCCTGGGTGAATACCACGATATTCGGCCCCTTTTCTCTGAGGCTGCGGCAGTTCGCTTCATAATCTTCATTCCCGAACAGGGCTTTGTAGTAGAATTCCGACCCGATCATAACATCTATCAGGCCGAACGCCTCTTCATCGCCGGGAGAATAATTATCCGCATCCATCACTATGGAGGCCCCGGCGCTTTTCGCCCGCTTTATGGCTTCCAATGTGGTTTCATTTATCTGGGAAATATAAAAATATGTGGTATTCTTCAAATAGTCGTCGGGCAGCTCCTCCACCTGCATAAAACGGACCGGCGCTTCACCGGGATAATACAGGATACTGCGTCCCATGCTTTTTTTATCACTGACAACCACGTCGAAAAGTGTGGTTTCCTTTTCTCTTTTTACTAAATGGCAGGTATCGATTCCATGTGCTTCAAAGTCTCTTCTGCAGAACTCCCCATAGGAATCGTCTCCCACGGTTCCTATAAATGCCCCTTTGGCATGCAGTCTCGCCGCCGCTATCATTCCCGTAGCCACCTTGCCGCCGCCCTGCCAGCTGCTCTCCAGGACCCGCTCTCCTCCGTCTGGCGTGGGAAAATTTTCCACATTGATATTCAAGTCTACGCAGGGTGATTCCAGGCCCACTATGTCAAAATGCATATTCCGTCACCACCTTTACAGGGCATAGCCGTTGGGATTCAGAAGCCTCAGCTTTCCTGCCACAAAGGCCCTGATATCCTTCGCCGCCTCTTCCTGAAGCCGGAAAAAGGATCCTTTTTGTTCTGTTTTATCGGCTCTGGCGGCGATGGCCGTATAAAAAGCCCGGTCATATTCGGTAGCAATATTGAACTTGCTCAGGCCGAGATTTACACTTTCCTTAAGCTGGTCATCGGGTATATCGGAACAGCCGTGAAGGACCAGAGGCACTTTTACCGCGCTGCGGATCGCCCGGATCCGGTCAAAATCCAGCCGGGGTTCTCTGATATAGACTCCATGGGCGTTTCCCACGGCGATAGCAAGGGAGCCGCATCCTGTCCTCTCTGTGAAATCAACGGCATCCTCTATGGAAGTATAATTTTTTTCATTGACAATATCATCCAGGCTGGAACCGCTTCCCACGTGTCCGAGCTCCGCTTCCACGTCCACACCGAACACCTCGGCCACTCTCACCACCGCCCGGGTGAGCTCCACATTTTCTTCATAGGGCAGTACTGAACCATCCACCATGACGGAAGGAAAACCATCCCTGATCCCTCCCACAGCAATTTCATACGAAGGGGAATGATCCAGATGGACCGCCACGGGAACCCGGGCCTTCTTTGCCATATCCACCGCAAAGTCCGCGACATACTTTAACGCAATATGTTCCGCAAAGCCGGGATAAAATTGAATGATAATGGGAAGCCGTTCTTCCTCGGCGGCTTCAATAGCCCATTTAACTGTTTCATAATTAAAGACATTAATTGCCGGAACCCCGTATTTATGCCCCCATGCATGCTCCAGGATTTCCTTTACGCTTACGATTGCCATTTTCCCTCCATTCTGCTGTACTGACAGCCTCTTCCGGGCGGAATGCCCGGTGAATCCTTCTCTTTCCATCCTCATTATAGATACTTTATTTCAGTTTGTAAACTTTATTAATAAACTAAATTTATATTCTGTTTTTGGTACTTTTTACTATATCTGTTTTCTTAAAGGGAATACAAAAAACCGGAGAAGGCCTGCTGCCGGAAAACAGCAGATCCTTTCTCCGGTTTTCTTTATTTTTCCTTACAAATGCAAGAGATGTGTATACTCATCCTCTTTTATACAGGTAACCGGAAGGCCGTTGCAGGATGCCTCTTCCACAGCCTCCGCTCCATAGAGAATTATCTCCTTTACAGGCATTCCCGTGGTTATTCTCAGACACCCGTTTCTCAGCTCTGCGGTGAAATGTCCCTTATACCCATCGTCATAAAAGGTACAGGAAAGCCTGTCTTTCAAATTCATGCAGACAGTCAGGTCTTTATAAGGCTCTTCCAGACCGCGGCAGTCATCAGAAGCAAGCATGGGGACTATGGTATTGGGCCTGATATATACGGGAATCTGATCCAGCGCCGGCTGCAGAGAAATCCACCTTCCTCCTTCGTTCAGGCGGCCGGTGAAGAAATCCGCCCACGTCCCCTCCGGAAGATATACGGAAAACTCGTCCTGGTCAAAAACCGGAGCCACCAGAAGGCTGTCTCCCAGCATATATTCATGGCCTATATTCCGCACATTGCGATCCTCCTGGAATTCCAGAAGAAGGGGTCTCATCATGGGTACGGATTCCAAAGAGGCCTGCCATGCTGCGGAATACAGATACGGCGCCAGTCTGTGGCGGAGCTGATTGTAATAAGAAAAAATATTCCTGGTTTCCGGTGCAAAATTCCAGGGTTCCCTGGGTGTTTTCCCATGGCACCTGCTCAGAGGGGAAAAGAAACCGAATTGTGTGGAACGGATATATTCTTCCTCTTCAGGTACGCATTCATAGCCTTCATGATCCGTATTATAAAAGCCGCCCATATCAAAGCCCCAATAGGCAACGCCGCTCAAAGCAATACTGAGCCCTCCCTGCAGGATGCAGGCATGGTTGTTCAGATGGGTGGAGGAATCCCCGGCCCAGGCTGCCGGAATGGTATGGCTTCCCGCATAACCGCTTCTTCCCCAGAGCATGGGACGTTCTCCCAGGGGTTCCTTTACCTCCTTCATCGCCTCATATATGGTCTTCGCATACAGATAGGTCAGTTTATTGTGTCCCTGTAAGCCGTTTGAGCCGTCATAATAAACCGCATTTTCCGGAACCGCTTCGGAAAAATCCGTTTTTACCGCGCCGATTCCCATTCCAATCACTTCTTTTACCCTGGGAACATACCATTCCCTGAAACCGGGATTGGTAAAATCAAAGCATCCTACCTTGCGATCTGCAGCCGCGGTTGCATAGAAGGTCAGAGGATTCCCGTTCCCGTCCTTCACCAGCCATCCGTTCTCCCCGGCCAGGCGGAAGTATTCGGATTCTTCTCCGATATAAGGATATATCCACAGGCACAGGTGGATCCGGTTTTCCAGAAGAAACGTTATCATGCCTTCCGGATCCGGAAAACGCTTCCTGTCCCATACCCATGCGCCGCTGTCCTCCGATGCCTGCCACGCATCCAGGTTAATCACATCTATGGCAATCTCTTCTTCTTTTGCCCTCTTTACTACCTGTACCACTTCCTCCTGATCCTTGTAGACACATTTGGACATCCACAGCCCAAAGGCCCACCTGGGTATCATGGGTATGCTGCCGGTCATGTTTACATAATCCGCCAGGAGATCCTTATAATCCCTGTCGGCAAACAGGATATAATCCAGGGAACTGTCATCCACCTCCATGCCGTAGGTAACATTGGAGCCGCACCCCATGTCAAAAGTCATTCTGGTATAGCTGTTCACCAGAACGGAATACCCTCTGCTGCTCATAAAATAGGGATGGTTCTTATAGGAATCCTCCGTGTTGGTGCTCAGGGCATCTTTCTGCCAGCAGTGGATTTTCTGCCCTCTTTTATTGAATTCGGTGAACTTTTCCCCGAAGCCGTAAAAGGCCTCATCGGAATACATGTACATGCTCTCCCGGACACGGATCACCTTTCCTTCTTCGTCACAGTCAAAGCCGATGGGAAGATACTTGCACATATTGTCCACATTGGAGTCTCTGATCTGTTCCTTCGTAAGCAGTCTGCCGTCCAGATATGTGCTTACCTCCCAGGGTAGTTTTTTTATCCGGATTTCCATGCGCAGAGTACGGACGGACAGGTACTCTTCCGTCTCTTCCAGCTGATAGGGAACTGTCTGTTCCATGGAAAAAACCTCATTGGCAGCCGCTGGTTCCTTTCCATAAGGATACATCTGGAAACGGTATGCCGCTGCACTTACAGGGCGGATGATCACCTTTGCGGTTTTATTCCGGTATGTACCCGCTTCCACCTCCACCCTGTCTCCCCGGTCGGTATAGCCGAGGACACCTGTGAGGAAATCAAAATTATGGGTGAATATCGTTTTCAGATACCCCAGCTGCGGGTTATAGCTCACTTCTACTTTCTTATTCATCAGATAACCTCCCGAAATAGTTATAGTTGGTTCCGGTATTCCTCCGGAGTACAGCCGCACAGTTTCTTAAAAGACTGAATAAAATGGGACGTGTTATTATAGCCTACCTGTGCGGCGACATCATTGATTTTCATGGTTTTATCCTTCAGCAGCTCCCTGGCCTTCTTAATACGAAGCTCGATGACATATCGGGAAAACGTCTGTCCCACGGCGCTTTTGAACAGACGGCTGAGGTAAGACGAATTCATAAAATACTTTTTTTCCGCCAGCTCCTGCAGGGAAAGATCATACTGGTAATTCTGTTCCACGTAATGAAGGATATCCCGTATGATGGCATTTCCCCCGTTTTTCAGGGAATTTTGCTCCTGATCGCAGATTTCACGGATAATATCCATCAAATATTCTTCCAGCTCTTCCGGATGCTTGAAAACATATAGATCATATCTGCGTGAAAACATGATTTCCACCTTGCAGTCCATCGCCTCATTTTCATTGTATAAAGAACGATAATACCGGTTCACGCTGCGCAGAATGTTCAATATCATGTCGTAATAGGCATTCACGTCTCCGCTATCCAGCATTTCCCGCTTATTCAGCAGGCCGTGCACCAGCTCGGCCGCCTTTGCGGCATCGGAAAGCTGGAGGGCGCCGGCAAGGGCATTGTCATCCCGGGGAAGGAAATAATTGTTTCCGCCATGGGGAAGCTGGTACTCAAATATCTTATTCCAGCCTTTCATCAGACGGATATTCATGGCGTACAGGCACTCTTTATATGCATCATAAATATTCGCCGTTCCATAAAAAAGGCGGCTCATCCCTGCAACCACTCCCGTCTCAAGCTGCACATGGCAGTAATTCAGGATTCCCTCCAGATCACGGAACAGCGCGCTTCCTTCCGAATCCTCCTCTGTCCTGACCGCCGCCACATATTCATCATTCATCTGACAGAAAAAGGTACCGGCAAGCCGGCTGTCCAGCTTCTGGGCACAGATTTTGTCCAGGAGCCCTGCATCCCGGGTGTTCATTGTCCGCTCCAGCTGTATAACGAATACCCGGCAGGGTGTTTCTTCGGACATCGCCGCAGCCTGCGGCATATGGATCTGCATCAGTTCTTTTTTCGTGAGAACCTGTTTGGACGAGGTATAGCCGTTGGGAAGCTTCTTCAGCCTTTCCAGCACGCCGGCCTCCACCTCCCGGCGGAAGTTTTCCTGTTTTTCCTCCAGCTGACGGAGAACGCGCAGAAGCAGCTCCCTTTTGACCGGCTTGATAATATATTGCTTTACCTCGTATTCGATAGCCTTCCTGGCATAATCAAATTCTTCATAACCGGATACAATAACCACCTGTATATAAGGCATGTTCACATGGATATATTCCGCCAGCTCCAGGCCGTTCATCCTTGGCATGATAATGTCTGTCAGCACCACATCCACATCCGTATTCTGTTCCAGAAAATCCACCGCTTCCCTGCCGTTTTCCACAGCGGCAGCCAGCTCCGCCTCCATATCGCATTCCCTGATGATTTTTATCAGCCTCTGCCTGGCATAATATTCATCCTCGGCAATCAGTATTTTCATATTGTTTCTCCCGCCCGGCCGGTCTCAGACTCCTCATCGCGCAGCGCCTTTATCCTCAGGACAGCCCGGGTCCACCGGCCATATTCGCTATACAGGGTGATTCCGTATTCCTTGCCATAATAACCGGACACACGGGCATTTACATTAATAATACCGATCCCGTCCCCGCCGAAATCCTTTCCGGAATTCATGTTTACCCTGTATTCAAACAGCTTTTGGTTCATTTCCTCCAGCTGCTTTTTGTTAATCCCTATTCCGTTGTCCGAAACCGTAAGAAGCATGTCTCCCTCTTCTGTAAGCGCTGCGCTGATTGTTATCTGCCCTCCTTCCGGCTTATCAAACAGTCCATGGGATATACTGTTCTCCACCAGAGGCTGCAGAATGAATTTCATGACTTTCATGGAATAAATTTCTTCCGGAATTTCATAAATCATCTCAAACTGGTCAGGGAAACGGTATTTTTGAATCTGTACATAGTCCTTTACATGGCCGATTTCCTCCCGGAGCGTAACGATGGAGTCACCCTTCAGATTGTAGCGGAATATGTTGGAAATGCTGTCCGTAATTTCCACAATATTTTCCATATTTTCTATTTCCGCAATAGCGCTTATGGTATTCAGCGTATTATATAGAAAATGCGGGTTGATCTGATAGGTCAGCATTTTGATCTGCGCTTCCTTCTGCTCAATTTCATAGAGAAGGGTTTTCCTGGCATATTCATTGATACGTTCTGCCATGCTGTTATAATTTTGTATCACGTTCCGGATCTCATTATTTCCCAACAGCCACTCATCCTCCCTGGATAAATACACCTTCTGAAGGGAAGTGCCTTTATTATGCCGGATCACTTCATCCATTTTAGCCAGGGGTTCCATTATCTGTTTAATCCTGTAGTAATAGATCATAAAGACTACCGCCGTTGTGACCAGAAGCACGGTAATATCCCTGATTTTATGCTCCGTTATGGAACGGAGGGCCTCTTTCTCAGCGATGTAGCGCACCACCGTCCAGCCCGAGCTTTCGCTGCGGATAGCGGTCATCAGATAATCCAGCCCGTCGATCCGAAGAATATCCTGTTCATGGCCGTCATTTACCATCTGCTTTGCTTTTTCCTGCACCTCTGTAAGCTGTTCCCCGTATAATCCGCCTTTCCTGTTGTTGTAAATCTGCATGTCCTCAAAAAACAGCAAGGTGCCAGCGGGGTTATCCGTGGAATTGAGGAGGCGGTCAAGCTCCGAATAGCCGATATCCAGTGTCACATAGGCCAGAGGGGAGGTTCCGTTATAGCTGTACAGCACTTTGACAGCCGTTACCACCTTATAATCCACCTGACCGATGCTCCAGATCTCCGGATCCGTATAAAAAATGCTGCGGCCCAGCTTCCCGCTGTCAACAATCCCCCATATATAATCCTTATAATCCTGAAAAACGGAGCTGATATTGCTGTATACATCTCCGTTTGCCGAAAAGATACAGCAGCGTTTGATATATTTACTGTTGGAAACCACATGATTGATGGTTCCCTCCACATAAGTGGTATTCTGGAAACGGGTCACCTCATCATATTGGCTTTTGCTGTGGTTGATAATATTGCACATCCTCTGATCCTGATAGTGCAGGTTGAACAGGCTTCCCACATCCAGGATAATGGAGTCCACGGAATAGGCCAGCTGCTTGCTGCTTTCCGTAAGATGATTGATGTCAGCCTGCCGCAGTTCACTGATATTCTGGTTATAGATCATAAGGCTCACGCCCATGATGATGACGATAAAGATCAGGAATATGGTGAGTACCTCCAGACGGACGGATTTTCTTCTCCGTCCCTTCACCCATTTTTCGTAAATCCCATGTTTTCCAGCCATATCTGCTCCTTCCTGCAATTTCCCCGGACGGCAGGCCTTTCATCCAATTCTGTAAATCTGCTGTCTCAGGTTTTTACCGCCCCCTGGGTAAGCCCTGCGACAATGTATTTCTGGGCACAAATATAGGCAATGATTACCGGAAGCATTGCAACCAGATAAGAGGCGAAGGCCAGATTGTAATCAAAGGTATATTGTGATTTAAAGTTATACTGGAACAGGGGCAGGGTCCACATACCCGGCTGCTGGTTCAGAATCAGCAGGGGCATCTGGAAATCGTTCCATACCCACAGGGCATTCATGACAAAGATGGTCGCTACCATAGGCTTTATTAACGGAAGGACTACCCTCCAATAAGCGGAAAAGGTGGTACAGCCGTCAATAGAGGCCGCTTCCTCCAGATCCCGGGGAACGCTTTTCACATAATTGGCAAGGAGGAAGACTCCCTGGGAGGAAGCGAGGGAGAGGCACATACAGATCAGCCCTGTCTGGTTTAAAAGCTTCATTTTGGTCAGATACTGCACCAGCGGAACCATGATAACCTGAAAAGGCACAAAAATCCCCAGGAGCAGATAAAAATAGACCGTTTTAAAATATTTGTTTTCTTCCATTTTGCGGGCGATTGCATAAGCGCACATGGGGATGAAAACAAGAATCAGCACGACGGATATGATTGTTATTTTGGCAGAATTCCACACATATGTCCAATACCCGCTTTTCTCAAATACACTGATAAAATTCCCCAGGTAAAAGGAGGAAGGGAGGGAGAAGAAATCGGCGGCGGATTCCTGCTGTGTCTTAAGAGAGGTTATTATCGTGATATACATGGGAAACAAGATAATAACCGCGCCGATGAGCAGGACAAGCCCTGTAACTACTTTCGCAATTCTGGATGATATTGATTTTCCCATACTAATCACCTACCTGTTTATTCTTAGTCATTTTTAAGGTAACGGCAGCCACAATGGCCACAATAACAAACAAGATCATGGACTCGGCTACGGATTGGCTGTAGGCGTTCCCTTTCATCGCCTGGTTGTAAATCAAAATACCTACCGCCTGTGTGGCGCCTCCCGGCCCTCCGTTGGTCATTGCCATAATATAATCGAAAATGGTCAGCCCGGCCTTCACCTGGGTGATAATAACCATATTCAGCACCGGTATCAGAAAGGGGAAGGTTATGCTTTTGAATTTATCCCACCGGTTGGCTCCGTCAATGGTCGCCGCCTCATAAAGCTCCGATGGAACACTCTGGAGCCCTGCCAGGAAGAGGACAATGGGAATGGAGCAGCCCTGCCACAGGTTTACGATCAGAATGCCGAACATGGCGGTCGTTTTATTTCCCAGAAGGCTGTTGGAAAGCCATCCTATATTCAGCGCCTTGCCGATGACGGGCAGGGCTCTGTAGAACAGCTCATTCCATATCAGTCCTACCGTAACCATGGAAAGCACGGCAGGAAGGAAATAAATGGATCGGAATATTGTGGATGTCTTCGTGAGGTTATTCAGGCATATTGCCACCAGCAGGGAAATGACAATCAGGATCAGCACGAACAGGAAGGTGTATACAAAGTTAAACTTCAGGGCAGCCTGGAATTTACGGTCCATCAGCGCTTTTATGTAATTTCCGATGCCGATGATTTTATACGACGCACTGATGCCGTTCCAGTCGGTAAAGCTGTAATAAATGCCGATAGCCATCGTAACGGTAAAAAAAACAGTATACATCACCACAGACGGCAAAGTAAACAGGAACAGCGTTCTGGTTCTTTCGGATATTTTCTTTTTTTTCTTATCCATAGCTCTCTTCTCCTTACCTGAAAACGGACAGGATATGCGCACCCTGCCCGTTTTTCTTGGACAAAAGCCGGCCCACAGAGCGTGGGCAGCCTTTGTTTACTGCCTGTCCCCTGACAGACTATTGCAAGTTACTGCGCTTCTGCCTCTCTTGCGGTTTTCCAGTCTTCATCCAGCTGGGAAAGGAAATCAGGAACGGAGGTTCCCATGAATACATTCTGGATTTCAGAACGCTTGGTATCTTCAAATCCGGTAGGAGGTACCGCCAGATCCAGGACGCCCGCCTTGTCAATCAGATCAAGTACAAGCTTATCCTGGGGAATATCTGCCGTCACGCCTGTGATTGCGGAAGGAGAATGATCCATATCCGAATACATCTGTCCTGCTTCCGTGGAGAAAAGATAGGCCATAAATTTATCCACCGCTTCTGACTTTGCAGGATCCGCGGCTGCCTTTGCGCTGACGCAGATCGCGCAGTCAACGCCTACCGGCTGCTTCATGTCTCCGCTGTCGTTGGGCATGGGGAACATTTCCACATTGGCGTCGGGATTGGCGGCCTGGATAGAGGGAAGAGCCCAGCTGCCCTGGATAAACATGTAGGCTGCTCCGGTTGCAAAATCGTTAATCGCCTGATCATAGCCGAGGGACAGCGTATCCCCCTGGGAATACTTTTCGGTCAACAGAACCATTTTTTCCATAGAGTCATTGGCGATTGCATCTGCCGCATAAGACTGGCTGCCATCGTCCAGACCGGTGTAAAAATCAGTATATCCGCCTCTGTCTTTCCCGCCGATATTGTCCCAAAGCTGGGAAACGGTCCAGGAATCCTTATTGGGAAGGAGGAAGGGAACTTCGCCTTTTTCCACGATTTTATCACACAGCGCGATCAGCTCGTCCCAGGTCTGGGGAACGGAAAAGCCGGCTTCGGTGAATTTATCAACATTATAGTAAACACCCATAAAGTTCAGGGAAATAGGCAGACAATAAATGCCTCCGTCTTCCATTTTCAAATCCTCGATATAAGACTGTACGATATTTCCCGTATAATCTTTTCCCGATAAGTCAGCCAGAAGGCCTTCATTTGCAAACTGTACAAACTGTGCGTCTGTGGGCCAGTGCATAAGGATGTCCGGCAGTGTGTCACTGCTGGCTCTGGTCATGAGCACGCCGCTTCCGTCAGGGGTGGTATTCAGCGTTACCTTGATATCCGGGTTTTGTTCGCTGAACTTATCAATCACTGCCTGGAAGGTATCTGCAGCCTCCCTCTTCTGGTTTACAAATTCAATTTCCACAGCACCGGATGAAGCCCCTGTATCCGCAGCCTCCTTACTTTCGGAAGCCTGTGCCGCCGGTGTTTCCGCTGCAGCCCCTGTGCTGTCCGTGGCAGCCTGTTTTCCGCAGCCCATCATTCCTGCTGCGAGCATGGAAATTGCCAGCAATACTGAAACAGCTTTTTTCTTCATACCTGATTTCCTCCTTTTATTAACAGATTTTTTCTGTAGGTACATAGTAACATTTTATAGCATGCTGCCTATATAAGATTTATTTCCTAATCAATATTACTGTTTTTACTTTTTTCAGAAAATATTTGTTATATACTTTGTATATATTTTAATATGTTGTACAGATTTCTATATACAGATAGTAATATATTTGATATATCTCCAAAACGTCATATGGTAGCATGATATAGAGAATTTTATGTAACTGTGAAGGTACTGAACATTTACAAATTTATTTTTAATCGGGGAGGTTTGCATATGAATTTAGGTTGTATTTATCACAGAAGCCAGGATAATATGTGCTACGCTAAAAATGAATCGGAGCTGGTGATACAAATCCAGACCGGAAAGGAGGTGGATCGGGTTTTCCTGAATTATGAGGATCCCATGGAATCGGAAGAATTCGGCGGGCCCTGGACGTGGAAGGGGCATCCTGAGGAGATGCTGCAGGTAAGGGAACTGGAAAACCATAAATGGTGGACTATATCGGTTTTTCCTCCTTATAAACGCTGCGGTTATTTCTTTGAGCTCAGGAGCGGGAATGAAACCTGTTATTATCTGGAGGATGGAGTCCGAACAGACGGTTCCTTTATGACAGGGAATGTAAGGCTGCAGTATTTTTCTTTTCCCTGGATGAATCCTGCGGATATCAACATAACGCCGGATTGGGTGAAGGATACCATATGGTATCAGATCTTTCCGGAACGCTTCTGTAATAAAAAGGCTTCTCTGCCCAAAAAGAATATTCTGCCCTGGGCAAAGGGGAGCGTGACAAATGATGAGTTTTATGGCGGGGATATCCCGGGAATCACATCGAAAATCGGTTATCTGGCAGACCTGGGCATTACGGGCATCTATCTGACCCCTGTTTTTGAAGCTTCCACCACCCATAAATACGATACCACGGACTATCGGAGGATCGATCCTGCTTTCGGAACGGAGGAGGATTTCCGTGAATTAGTGGATACGGCCCATAAAGCGGGTATACGAATCATGCTGGACGGCGTATTCAATCATTGCGGCTATTATTTCCCCTATTGGCAGGACGTTCTGGAAAAAGGCCCGGAATCCGCTTACTGGAATTGGTTTATGGTAAATAAATGGCCCTTTGACCAAACGGATCCCTGGACCTACGACAAAAAGTATTATTCCTTCCATTTCACGGCTTTTATGCCAAAGCTGAATACCAATAATGATGAGGTTGCGGAATATCTGACGGAAACCTGCGAATATTGGATAAAGGAATTCGGTATTGACGGTCTGCGGCTGGATGTGGCCCATGAGATTTCCCATAAATTCTGCAGGACATTGCGGTCGCGTCTGAAGGCCCTGCGCCCGGACTTTTATATCCTGGGTGAAATCTGGCAGGATTCCATGCGATGGCTGAGGGGGGATGAGTTTGATTCTGTCATGAATTATCCCTTTCACAATGCCGTCATGGATTTCTTCCGGGACAAAGAAGCGGACAGCAGGAATTTCCAGTACCGGCTCAACAAATGCTACAGTATGTACATGGAGCAGACCAATCAGGTTCTTTTCAACCTTCTGGATTCCCATGATACGGCCCGCCTGAGGACCAAGCTTCCGGATGAGGATTCCTTTTTCCAGGCCCTGTGTATCCTTTATACCATGCCCGGAAGCCCCTGTATCTTTTATGGAACCGAGATTGCCATGGAGGGAGGGCCGGATCCGGACTGCCGCAGGTGCATGCCCTGGGATGCCATCGAAAGCGGGGCTTATCAGGAAACCTGCGACATGGTGAAGGCACTCATCCGACTGCGCAGGCAGGAACCGCTCTGCCGCTGTCCCGGTCTTGTTTTCTCCGATCCGGAACCGAATTCGCGGGTAATCACTTACCGCAGGCAGGAGGATAACCGGTCACTTACCGTATGCATTAACGCAGGCAGCACCTGCACAGAAGTACCGGAGGGCTGTGTTCTTTTGTCACGCAGGCTGGAAAGCAGGCAGCTCTTGCCCGGCGGCTTTGCCGTTATCAAATAAAAAATATTCTGCAGAGTAAAAAAGTTCCGGACAGGCCTATAAGCAGCCTGTCCGGAACTTTTTTGAGCGATTATGTACTGCCGTCAGATCTCGATTAATTCATACTGATCACTGCCCAGCCCGATTTTTACTCCATGCTCGATACAGGAATGCCAATTGGTATCCGGTGCGGAATCAATGAAATGATCATGATGCACATGAGGCATACGATCCAGCTGGCTTCCGTCGATAACAGGCTGCTTATTTACAGCATCCGCGCATGCCACATCCAGGGCAACGGGATCGAAGGAAGCAAACATTCCCACATCGGGTACGATAGGAATATCATTTTCAGAATGGCAGTCACAGTTAGGGGAAACATCCACCACCAGGCTGATATGGAAATGAGGACGGCCGGAAACCACCGCCTTGCTGTATTCGGCAATTTTGCGGTTCAGGATATCATTGCTTTCATCCCCGGGAGTGCATACCGCATCTTTGGGACACACACCGATACAACGTCCGCAGCCCACACATTTCTTGTGATCAATGGACGCTTTTCCATTGGTAATGGAAGGCGCGTCATGGGCGCAGATTTTAATACAGCGTCCGCAGCCGATACAGTTCTCCTGCTCCACATAGGGCTTTCCTGCATTGTGCATTTCCATCTTACCGGCACGGGAACCGCAGCCCATACCGATGTTTTTCAGCGCTCCGCCGAAACCGGTGGCTTCATGACCCTTGAAATGGCTGAGTGTGATGAAAACATCCGCATCCATAATAGCGCGTCCTATTTTCGCCTCTTTTACATATTCGCCGCCTTCTACCGGTACCAGTTCTTCATCCGTACCCTTTAATCCATCGGCAATGATTACATGACAGCCTGTGGAAAAGGGAGAAAAGCCATTCTGGTATGCCGCGTCAATATGATCCAGGGCATTTTTCCTTCCTCCCACATAAAGCGTATTGCAGTCCGTAAGGAACGGTTTTCCCCCCAGTTCCTTAATAACCTTAACCACTACGGCGGCATAATTGGGCCTTAAAAAGGCCAGATTCCCCGGCTCACCGAAGTGCATTTTGATGGCGGCATATTTATCGGTAAAATCGATATTGCCAATACCTGCCGTTTTGATGAGACGCTCCAGCTTCTGAGGAAGATTCTCAGAAAAGGAAGTCTTCATTGTTGTGAAATAAACCTTTGATTTTTCCATGTCTTTTCCCTCCATTAATTATTATCCTAATGCTACGTCTAAAATCATCATAATAAGGAAACCTCCCATAACCCCCAGGGTGCCCACATTGGAATGCTCCCCCAGATGAGCCTCAGGAATGAGCTCCTCCACTACCACATACATCATGGCGCCGGCCGCAAAACTGAGAAGCCAGGGCATAAGCGGCTGGATTCCTCCGGCAATCAGAACCACCAGAATACCGAAAATCGGTTCCACAATTCCGGAAAGGCTGCCGTAAACAAACGCTTTCCAGGAAGGCATCCCTTCCTGCTTTAAAGGCAGGGATATCGCCGCCCCTTCCGGAAAGTTCTGGATACCGATTCCCAGGGCAAGAGCGAACGCTGCCGCCGCACCGGCCTCAGCCCCCATGTTCTGCGTCGCCATGGCAAACGCCAGTCCCACAGCCATTCCTTCCGGAATATTATGGAGAGTGACCGCCATAACCAGCAGAGTCGTTCTTTTCCAGGAGGACGAAATACCCTCCGGTTCATCCGAACCCGCGTGGAGATGGGGAAGCAGCTGATCCATCAGCAAAAGAAATAAAATACCGAGGACAAATCCTCCCGCCGCAGGTATCCACCCCACGCCTCCTGCCGCCTCCGCTTCGTCAATGGCAGGAATGAGAAGGGACCATACGGAAGCGGCAATCATGACACCCGCCGCGAATCCCAGGAAAACCCTCTGTATTTTCATATTTATTTTGCCGCGGAATAAAAATACCATGGCGGCGCCTAATGTGGTCATCAGAAATGTAAAACCGGTCCCGCCGGACGCCCATATTAATGCCTGTTTCATGCATTACCTCCTTTCAAAATAAAATCTGTGCTCTGTCCGTTATCCATATTATCAGCCCGTAACGGACCCGCTATACCTCCGGCTGTCCGAAAAAGCTTTCCCGGTACATGCCTTATCCACCGCTCCCTGCTTTCAGCCGGCGTTTTAGATGCGGGGCTGATATAATTCACCTTTTTTATCCTTTTCTTCCAGAAATTCCAGAACAGCAAAAAGACTGTCACATTTCCGGTAAAGCATTTTCTCTATTTCCGGATCGGGCTTCACCAGATCCGGCACCATAACAGGCAGCATCCCTGCCGCATATGCGGATCGTATTCCGTTGGGAGAATCCTCTATGGCTGCCGCATTGCCCGGTTCCACATCAAGCAGCTGACAGGCCTTCAGGTAAATATCGGGCTGGGGCTTGCTGTGCTCCACCATGTCCCCGCCGATAACCGCCTGGAAAAATCCGGTAAAACCGGCCTGCTGCAGATGGCTTTCCACCGTTTTATGGCTTGTGGAGGAAGCCAGTGCCACCTTTAACCCTTTTTCCTGCAGCCAGGCAAGAAGCTCTCCCGCGCCTTTCATAACAGGAAGGCCGTCCTTTGCCATCTTCCGCTGAAAAACGGCGGCTGTCTGTTCTCTGAAATAATCATAGGGAAAATCCTGTCCATAGGTTTCTTTGAGAAAAATACGGCAGTCCGTGCGGTTCAGGCCGATACAGCCATATACTCCCTTATCGATATCCGGAAGCCCCAGCCGCTCTGCCACTTCGATCCAGCTTTCCACACTGAGCCTCTCCGTATCGAACAGAATGCCGTCCATATCAAAAACAATCGCTTCGATCATGCCGGCCCTCCCTTATATAAAAGGCTGCCAAGACGGGCAAATTGTTCCAGGGTAAAGGTTTCCCCGCGTATCGTGGCAGGCAGTCCCATTTTTTCCAGTGCATCCGTGACCTCCTCCTTCGAAAGATTCAGGCCGGACGCATTGCTCAGTCCGTTCACAAGCGTTTTTCTGCGCTGATTGAAGGACGCGCGGATCAGTCTGAACATAAATTCTTCATCCGCTGTTTCCACCGGGGGCTTTTCATATCTGTTAAGACGAATGACGGTGCTTCCCACATTGGGTCTGGGCATGAAGCAGGACGGCGGGACATGGGTGACAATTTCCGGCCTGGAGTAATACTGTACCGCAAGGGAAAGGGCGCCGTAATCCTTGGTTCCCGGCCCCACCTGCATCCTCTCCGCAACCTCGGTCTGCACCATGATGGTGATGCTTTCCAGAGGGACATGGCTTTCAAACAGCTGCATGATTATGGGGGTCGTAATATAATAGGGAAGATTCGCCACCACCTTAACCGGCTTTCCGCCGTTCTTTTCCCTTACAAGCTCTTCCACATCCAGCTTCAGGATATCTGCGTTGATAACCGTAACATTGGTATAAGCCGACAGGGTATCCTTCAGTATGGGAATCAAAGCCTTGTCGATTTCCACAGCTATCACTTCCCCGGCCTGCTCTGCCAGATACTGGGTCATAGTGCCGATTCCGGGCCCTATTTCCAGCACACAGTCCTCTTCTCCTATTTCCGCGGCCTCCACTATGGTTTCCAGCACTCCGGGTTCTATCAGGAAATTCTGACCGAATTTTTTCTGAAAATTAAAATTGTATTTATGCAGTACTTCAATTGTTCCTGTGGGCGTACCTAATCTTGGCATATAAATCCTCCGTAGATTCTAGTCGATTCCATAAAAGCGTTTCGCATTCCGAAAGGTTGTTTCCGTCACTTCGTCTTCGGATATCCCTTTCAGAGCGGCAATCTGCGCAGCTACAAGGGGAAGGTTCAGGGAACTGTTGCGCGTTCCTCTGTGAGGCTCCGGCGCCAGGTAAGGGCAGTCCGTTTCCAGAAGCAGCCTGTCCATGGGAACGTATTCCACCGTTTCCTTCACCTTTCTGGCATTTTTAAAAGTGACCACTCCGCCTATTCCAATCATATATCCCAAATCCAGGAACTGTCTTGCGGTCTCCTTTGCATAGGAAAAACAGTGAATGACGGCGGGACTGTCCTTTCCATATTCTTCACGCATCATATCCAGGGTATCCTTTGCCGCATCCCTGGAATGAATGATAACCGGCCTGCCGATTTCTTTTGCCAGGGCCATCTGACGGCTGAATGCCTCTTTCTGTATATCCCGGGCAGGCTCGTCCCAATAGTAATCCAGGCCGATTTCTCCCACAGCGACTGCTTTGGGATTGGAAAACCGGCTGCGGATCCACTCAAGGCCCGCATCATCCAGCGTATGAGCATGCTCGGGATGGATTCCCACGGCAGCATACAAAAACGGATATTCTTTCGTAAGCTCAAGGCCTCTTTCATTGGAATCGAAGCTGGCTCCCGCGTTCACCACGTAACTGATCCCTTTTTCCGGAAAGCTTCCCAAAAGCTGTTCCCGATCTTCATCAAAGGCTTTATCATCGTAATGGGCATGACTGTCAAAAATCATTATAACACCTCTTACCCCTTTCTATCAGCAAATCTGTGAAAACAATAGGGATCATATCATATTTTTTACTATTCTTAAAGGTTGATAAAAATTTCTTAAAATTTTTTTAAAAAACTATTGCAAAATGAAAATTAATATAATATAATGAATCCTGCGTTGCAAAAGAAAATTTAAGCGCCTTTAGCTCAGTTGGTAGAGCACCTGACTCTTAATCAGGGTGTCCAGGGTTCGAGCCCCTGAAGGCGCACTTTGAAAGTACCGATTTTGAAGACATCCAGAGCTTCGGGGTTGGTGCTTTTTTTTTGTGATTTTTCTATTTTTATCCGTTTCCATTTACGTCAGTTCTGTCTTCTCTCTTTTCCTCCTGTTTTTTGATTGCTGTAATACTTTTTCATATATGCTATAATAGCGGTATCAGGTAATATTATTTAAATGGGAGGTATTTTTATATGAAAAGAGCAAGAAAAATATTTGTTCTCATGCTGTCGTGCATTATGCTTTGCGGAATAACGCAGCCAATTCAGGCGGCGTCTCCCGCTTCCCTTGTTACTGTGCGTACCGATTTCAGCGATACATCCGTTCCGTATGCCGTACCGGTTCTTCAGTATGCCGGAACAGGCGACACAGTTATTCCGGATGTGGTGCTTCCTGAAGGATCTGCTTATAAGGTTTCGCTCACACATGATGGAAACAGGAATTTTATTGTTAAGTTTTACAATGGAGACAAGTCAAATCTTCTTGCCAATACGATTGGTGTTTTTGCAGGAACATCCCTTTTGGAAAGAGGAAGCACAGCGGCACGGACCGGTATTTTTGAAATAATCGCCAGCGGCAACTGGACTCTTACTGTGTCAACTATTACGAATATTTCAACAAAATCTTTATCGGGTACAGGCTATAAGGTCTCCGGGCTTTTCATTCTGCCCGGCACGAACACCACTGTTACCATGAACTATACCGGAAAAAGCAATTTTATAGTATATGCCCATTATTCCAATGGAAAAAGCCAGCTGTTAGCAAATACGATTGGTGATTATTCAGGACAGAAAGTATTGCGTAATCCGGAAAATACCACATGCTATTTAGAGGTCAAATCGAGCGGGGCATGGACGGTTGATTTAGGTTACGGAGATGCAGTCTCTGTGGTGCCTGATATAAATTAAGTCCGGCATAATCGTCAGATCAAGAGAGCGCATTACGAAAATTCCTTTTTTTAAACAAAAAACCGGTCCAGGGCCATAAAAAGCCTCTGAACCGGTTTTCTTTATTATACTTTTCTGACGGGATGCCGGATTATCGTCTTTAATTTCTCCGGGGCGGTTTTTCTGGGATCATTAAAATAGATTTCATGATGCCTTCTTTTTTTATTTATATCGGTTATATATCCTTCCTTTTCCAGAAACTCCTTCATCTGCAGTATGGTGCCGGGCTCGTCATCGTAAGAGCCAAGGTGCATGATCTGGGCGCAAAGACCTTCCTCCATTGTTTCCATACGGGCGCGGGAAAGATCCAGCTCCGGATTCTTTTTATGCAGCTTTTCTTTGGCCTGTTCCAGGATCCCTTCATTGACAAAGGAAGGGAGGCCGATCATGGAGGTCCAGCAGAACCGGGTCTTATCCGTGATATGGATCCCGTCGAAGCCTTCTCCGTTTTCCATCCACCACAGCCCTTCCAGAGGGGGAACCACATAATCGAAATAGCCTACCGGCTGGGTTCCGTCCATTTTGCTCATTTTTATGGTATAGGACAGTCCGTACAGAATCGCCAGCGCGTCCTTATATTCCTGAGTGGTATTGGGATTTCCTTTCCCGTCCACGCAAAGATAAGTCATGGGAGGGACTTCCACGATCACCGGCTGGGTTTTCTGTAAATAAATGTTTTTAAATTCCTTCTTAAAATCAAATTTCTGTTCTGCCATCATTTATCCTTTCTGTTCCTGCATCGGAATATCCATTTCCCTTACGGGAATCATGAGTTCCGTAACATAGTTAGAGGGGTTTCCGCGGAATATAAGTCCCGGTCCCTTTCTGTAAATCTCTCTTGAGGGGGATACGGGCTGAAGATTCCTTTCATAGGCTGCATCCAGAAGCGCCTTATATGCAAATCCCAGCTCATCATAGCCGCCTTTATGGATCGTACTTATGGTTCTGCAGCCCGGCAGCTTACGGCAGCTGATTCCTGACGCCTGAACCATACCCTTTACCGGAACGCACAGCTCCACATCCGCATCTTCCCTGTATTCCTCATCGTAATACAGGCTGAAGGGACAGCCGAAGGACTTATTTCCCGCCGCTTTATAAAGGCTGCCTATATACTTGCCCACATCGGAATAGGCTCCGCGGAAACGGGTGGATACCACTATCATTTCCTCTATTTCCTTTATCACGATGTCGTATTCCTGCCTGATAATCCCTGCGGCAGATCCTCCCGGCAGGGCTTCTTCCAGCTTCTTCAAAAGCGCCTTTTCTCCGGCAATCCGTTCCAGTATCTGCGCCTGCTTTTCTTTCAGGAAATAGGACAAATCCTCTTCTCCCCCATAATTGGAAATAACATCCCTGATCTCCATAATGGAGAAATCCAGTCCGCGAAGCAGGGCTATCAGCCTCGCCCTTTCATAATCCTGATCGTTATACAGCCTGTAGCCGTTCTTATCCCGCTCCGATGGGCACAAAATCCCCTGTTCCTCATAATAACGAAGCGCTTTTATGGTCAGACTGGTTATTTTGGAAAACTCTCCTATTTTGTACACCGGCGGCTCCTCCTTTCCTGTTAAAAGAAGTATAAGCCCTCCCCTGCGGGGAAGGGTCAAGCTTTTTTTTGTAACAGCCCGGACAGGTCTGAACCCTTACCTTTTATCCTTTGTTTTCTGTTTTTCACGATACATATTCCGGTCTGCTTCCTTATACAGGGCATCCACATCTCTTTTTTCGGTTCCGATCAGGGCAAAGCCGCAGGACAGCCGGATGGGTATTTCATGATAGTCGTTGTAGGCCGATACCATTTCCTCCAGAAGCCCCCTGTATTCCTTTTCCTGCAGTTTTTTATCCTTCAGGATTACCGTAAATTCATCCCCGCCGATACGAAAACATTCTCCCCTGCCGGCAAATGCTTTCTTTATGCTGTCTCCGGCTCCTATAATCATTTCATCCCCCATGCTGTGTCCATAGGTATCATTTACCCGCTTCAGCCCATCCAAATCAATCATGGCCATTCCCGCCAATTCAGACTCTTCCTCTCCGGCTCTCAGGATTTCCAGGGCTTTTTCGAAAGCCGCCCTGTTATTGCACCCCGTCATGATATCCACATAGGCCAGGGATCTGTATACCTTGAGCTTTGCCCGTTCCTCTCCTGAAAGGATGAGCTTTCTGAAGGATATGACTATCAGAATCAATGCGTACGCCAGCAGCCCAAGCCGCATAATTACGCTGTAATCCTTCCTGTTACTATAAAAATCAGCTAAGGATAAAAATGCCGTTGCCATAAAAATAAAAAGGGCAATAAGGATTTCCCTCGCATAAAACGACCGGTTTCTCCGACACTCCTTACCCAGACAGTAAATAGTGAAGATAATGGATGCAGCTATCAGAATATGAGTGATCGGAAGCATTTTATAGAATTCCACTCCCGCAGCCATATATAAAAATACCTGGATAAAAAAATTAAAGCTGAACAAAAGCTTTAAGACAGACAATCCCCTGTATTTCTTTTCACAAATACTCTCCACAAAGAAAAACATGGGGATAGGAAAGACCATAAAGCATAAAAAAGAGACGATAAAAACAACCTCGGAGCTGCCTGTCAGCAGCTGCATGACCGGTGAATCCGAAAGCACCCACAGCGAGGACAGCAGTACAAACATTCCGGCGGAAAGAAACATGGAGTATTCTGTATATCCGCTCCTGATCCGCAGAACAAGTCCGCCGGCCAGCAATCCCATTGAAAATACCACCATAAGCACGCCGAAAAGGATAATTCCCCAGCTCTCCCTGAAAAATTCCATCAGGACCGCACCCTGGCTTCCCAGCCTTATTTCGGAGAGCATTATTTTTTTACCCACGGTGCTTTCGATTTGTATTGCAGCCGTTTCCGTACCGTCCTGGATTCCCAACGGAACAAAGCACTGGATCGATGGAAGAAGACTGCCCCGCAGCGGACTGCTGCCGCCATATTGATAGACGCATTTCTCCCCAACCCGGACCGTCACCTTCTGCTGCCTGTTCCTGAAACTAAGAACCACCGGCTCCTCCCCGGAGTCTGGCAGTTTATGGTAAAATATCATCTCATCCGCTTCCGCAGTAAAAGGCAATTCCTCTACGTATTTTACCTGCCCGTTTTCCTCATAATACCACCCCCGGCTGAAATCCTCCGTATTTCCGAAATCAACTGCAGTATTCTCCAATCCGGATTGATTTCCCACGACAAAAAAGACGGCCGCGGCAACCACAACCATCAATCCAATCAAAATATTTATCCGCTTACGTACCCGCTTTCCCAACTGTTCCTGCATCCGAACCCTTATCCCTTTCCCAAAAGAAAACCCAATTTTCTTTATCGTATTTCATAAGCCCCTCCCTGTCAATGAATACCGGTTGATAGTGCCAATAAAAATTCTGATTGGGCAACACTTATTTAATAGCGTGGATAAAAAACAACGTTGCCACCTCTGGCCTGCGTTACCCTCTCGCCTGCGTACCCTGCCTGTGTGTGCCCCGCTGTCCCTGGTGTCCTTGGCGCCTTCCCTTTACGGCCACAGCACAGCAAGGATTCCTGTAAGGGGCGTTATAAGCACGCCGGTCCTTAGGCTGCGTATTTTGCAGCCTTAGTACCGCTGCGTGATTATCCGAGCGGAAGCGTCCCCTGCAAGGAACCTTGCTGTGCTGTGGCCGTAAAGAGAAGGCGCCAAGGACACCAGGGACAGCGGGGCACACACAGGCAGGGTACACAGGCGAGAGGGTACCGCAGGCCAGAGGCGGCAACGATGTTTTTTATCTCCCCCCACTATGTAGCTCTTGCGTTCCCCACTTCACTATGCTAAAATAAAGTTCCAGAGGGTTTCCTATGAATAAATTACTTATGGAACAGTTTGAGGACTGTCCTGTAATCGCTGCTGTAAAAGATGAAGAGGGGCTTAAGGCCTGTATTGATTCCGAAATAGGAATCGTATTTGTCCTCTTCGGAGACATCTGCAGCATTTCAGGAATTGTGAAGAGGCTGAAGGATGCGGGGAAAACGGTAATCGTACACCTGGATTTGATATCCGGGCTGTCCGGAAAGGAAATCGCCGTTACCTTTATCCGCAATACCACGGATGCCGACGGTATTATATCCACAAAACCGGCTCTCATCCGACAGGCTAAGGAATGTAATCTCTTTACCGTGATGCGTTTTTTTGCCATTGATTCCATGGCCTTCGATAATATCCGCAGGCAGTCGGAATCCGTACATCCGGATATCATAGAAGTTCTGCCGGGGCTTATGCCCAAGGTGATACGGCGTATCTGCACGGAAAGCAGAATCCCGGTCATTGCCGGCGGGCTGATAACGGATCGGGAAGATATCATGGCAGCCCTGAATGCAGGCGCCATATCCATTTCAACAACAAACCGGCAGGTCTGGTTTATGTGACCGCTTACGGTTTCCTTATATAACCGAATATTGTATTTGCAGGAGAAAAAGAGACAGCAAAAAGGACGTACCGGCAGGTATGTGTTTTTTGGCTGTCTTTTTCTTATAATATATGATTTTGTTACCTGGCTTACGCCGCCTGTGCGGCAGAATGGAGGAAAATATGCTGGATGTAATTGTAATCGGCGCGGGTGTTACAGGCTGTGCCACGGCAAGGGAGCTGTCCCGGTATGATTTGAAGGCGGCGGTTCTGGAAAGGGAGGAGGATGTGTGCTGCGGAACCTCCAAGGCAAACAGCGCCATTATCCATGCCGGTTATGACGCCGAACCGGGGACTTTAAAGGCCCGCATGAATGTGCAGGGCAACCGGATGATGGATGCGCTTTCCAAAGAGCTGGACTTTCCGTTTAAAAGAAATGGTTCCCTTGTCCTGTGCTTCGATGAGGATAATCTTCCCGGTCTGGAGGAGCTGCGGGAAAGGGCCGAAGCAAACGGAGTCCCTGATGTACGCATCGTTGCCGGAGATGAAATAAAGGCTCTGGAGCCCAATCTGTCACCTGATGTAAAGGCCGTGCTCTATGCTCCCACAGGCGGTATCGTCTGTCCTTTTAAAATGACGATTGCCCTGGCGGAAAATTCTTATGTGAACGGCGTGGATTTCCATTTCAACACAGAGGTTACCGACATTACCAGGACGGCTGAGGGTTATCTGGTCCATACCGCAAAGGGTGACTTTGCCGCCCGCTGCGTTGTCAATGCGGCAGGCGTATACGCGGATCAGTTCAACAATATGGTCAGCGCCCATAAGCTGCATATCACTCCCCGTAAAGGCGAATATATCCTGATGGATAAAAAGGCTGGGGATTTCGTGACCCATACCATCTTCCAGCAGCCCACACGGCTGGGCAAAGGTATACTGGTCACTCCTACCGTACACGGAAATCTCCTGGCTGGCCCCACTGCGGAAGACATCACCGATAAGGAAGAGGTGTGCACAACCGGGGAAGGTCTTGCCCAGGTTGTGGATAAAGCCCGGCTGAGCGCGGAAAAAATCCCTCTCAATATGGCAATCACTTCTTTTGCAGGCCTTCGCGCCTGTGAGGAAAAGGGGGATTTTGTCCTGGGCGAAGCGGAGGATGCGGAGGACTTTTATAACGCGGCAGGCATCGATTCTCCCGGACTTTCCAGCGCTCCGGCCATCGGGCTTTTCCTGGCGGAGCAGATCGCAGGGAAGCTGAATGCCGTTAAGAAAACCGGATTTATTTCCGAACGGAAGGATATCCCCTGTGTCGCGGAAAGCACACCGGAAGAAATCGCCGCTCTCATCGCCTCCGATCCGGCTTACGGCAATGTGATCTGCCGCTGTGAAATGGTTACGGAGGGCGAGATAGTAAATGCTGTCCGCAGGCCTTTGGGGGCGAAATCCCTGGATGGCGTAAAGCGCCGCACCCGCGCAGGAATGGGACGCTGCCAGTCCGGCTTTTGTTCTCCCAGGGTGATGGAAATCCTGTCCAGAGAGCTGCAGGTATCTCCCATGAAACTGACTAAGGCGGGAGGGGAGTCTTATCTTCTCACCGGCACCACCAAGGAATTTATATAAAGCATGGAATATGCGGAAAGGTTTACTATGGCTGATTATGATTTGATTATTATCGGGGGAGGGCCGGCGGGCCTGGCTGCCGCAGTCTCCGCCCGTAAAAACGGCATTGATAAAATCCTGGTTCTGGAACGGGATAACGAGCTGGGCGGCATTCTGAACCAGTGTATCCACAACGGCTTCGGCCTCCATACCTTTCAGGAGGAGCTGACGGGGCCGGAATATGCAGCCCGTTTTATTACTCAGGTTAAGGAATTGGGAATTCCCTGCAAGCTGCACACCATGGTTCTGGATATCTCTCCTGCTTCCGATGACGCTTCGGAAAAAACAGTGACGGCGATGAACCGGAAGGACGGCCTGATGACGCTTACTGCCAAAGCCGTCATCCTCGCCATGGGCTGCCGGGAAAGGCCGAGAGGGGCGCTGAATATCCCTGGCTACCGTCCTGCGGGCATTTATTCCGCCGGAACGGCCCAGCGCCTTGTCAATATGGACGGATTTATGCCGGGAAAGGAAATCGTCATCCTGGGTTCCGGTGACATCGGCCTTATCATGGCCCGGCGTATGACCCTGGAAGGGGCGAAGGTCAAGGTGGTTGCGGAGCTGATGCCCTATTCCGGCGGCCTGCAGAGAAATATTGTGCAGTGTCTGGATGATTTCGGCATTCCCCTGAAGCTCAGTACTACTGTGGTGGATATCCACGGAAAGGAAAGAGTAGAGGGCGTGACCCTGGCTAAGGTTGATGAAAAACGGAAACCCATTCCGGGTACAGAGGAATATATCCCCTGTGACACGCTTCTGCTTTCCGTGGGACTGATCCCGGAAAACGAACTGTCCGGAAAGCTGGGAGTAGATATGTGCCCCGTCACCTCCGGCCCCGACGTGAATGAAAGTCTGGAAACCAGTATACCCGGCGTTTTTGCCTGCGGAAACGTGCTTCATGTCCATGATCTGGTGGACTATGTTTCCCAGGAGGCGGAAAAAGCCGGCAAATATGCGGCGCTGTATATCAAAGGAGAGATCCGCAATCCCTCCGGAGAGGAAACAGTACGGCTGCTTGCCAAAAACGGCGTGCGCTATACGGTTCCCCAGAACCTGCATCCTTCCCAGATGGAAGACACGCTCACCGTGCGGTTCCGTGTAGGCGATATTTATAAGAACTGTTATATCGGCATATATCTGGATGACCGGCAGATAGCCCGCATCCGGAAAAACAAGCTGGCGCCCGGAGAAATGGAACAGGTCATTCTCAAAAAGAAGGATGTTCTGTCCCAGATGGGACATTCCCAACCGGGGCTTAAAACCATTACGATCCAGGTAGAAAGAGGTGAAGCAAATGGAACAGCGTGAACTCATCTGTATTAACTGCCCTTTAGGCTGTGCCCTTACCGTCACGTTGGAAGACAAGGATGTGGTTAAGGTTACCGGCAATACCTGTCCCCGGGGAGAGGCCTACGCCAGAAAGGAATGCACCAATCCCACCCGTATCGTAACCTCCACTGTCAGGGTAAAAGGCGGCCATCTGCCTGTTGTTTCCGTAAAAACATCCTCCGACATCCCCAAGGGCAAAATAGGGGAATGCGTGAAGGCTCTCAGGGATATCTGCGTGGAAGCGCCTGTACATATCGGCGATATCATTTTGGAAAATGCCGCGGATACGGGCGTAAATATCATTGCCACCAAGGATGTGCTCTGATATAGTAGGTTTACGGTAACTGTAAACTTTAATAGAGGAAAGGATTTGTGATGATAACCGATTTGAATGGCCGCAATGCCGAAATACTGAAAAAGAAAAAGCTGTGGCTGCTGGACATGGACGGCACCATTTATAATGAAAATGAAATCTTTGAAGGAACCCTGGATTTTCTTCAGCAAATCCGTGATAACGGGGGAAGGTATATTTTCATTACCAATAATTCCTCCAAATCCGTAACGGATTATGTGCAGAAGGTAACGGGCATGGGCATTCAGGCGGGTTTCGAAGATTTCTACACCTCCAGCCAGGCTACCGCCATGTATATCAGGGAAAATTATCCCGGCCAGACGGTATATTGCATGGGAACCCGGTCTTTGGTAACGGAGCTTCGGGAAAGCGGGCTTTCTGTGGTTACAGAGCCGGATGAGAGCGCTTCTGTCGTACTCATCGGTTTTGATACGGAAAACACCTCGGAAAAGATCCGTAACACCTGTATTATGCTGGGACGGGATGTGGTTTATCTTGCCACCAACCCGGATCTGGTCTGTCCGGTAAGCTTCGGCTTTATCCCTGACTGCGGATCCATGAGCATCATGCTGAAAAATGCAACCGGCAAAGAGCCCTTCTTTATCGGAAAGCCGCAGCCTATTATGGTGGACTGTGTGCTGAAAAATACAGGCTGTTCAGCCGGGGAAGCCGTCATTGTGGGAGATCGGCTGTATACTGACATCGCTACCGGCAAAAATGCGGGCGTGGATGCCATCTGTGTGCTTTCCGGCGAAGCTACTTTGAAAGATATCGAAGACGGAGACATCAAACCGGATTTCCTGTTCCGGGATGTAAAGGAAATCTGGCAGAAGCTTCGGTAAGCTTCGGGGTTTCCGATGTGTCGGTTTCCGCACAAAAAAAGTGCAGACCGCATGGATTGCTATCTTATCCACAGCGGTTCTGCACTTTTTCATGTTTATCCACAATTTCAGGAAAATCTTTTTTTGATTTCCTCATATTTCTCAGCCGTAATCAGCGCGTCCCTGTCCAAATCCTTAAAGGCCACTATATAGGTCCAGCGCCCGTAGGGTTCTATCTTTTTGATTTTGGACAGGTTGATAATATAGGATTTATGGCTTCTTAAGAACAGCTCCGGATCCAGCTTCGCCTCGATATCCCCAAGTCCCGCCGAGGTGGTAAAGGAATCCTGTCTGGTGTAAATGACGGTGCTGTTGTTTTCCCGCTGTACCAGGACGATATCCTGGATATCCACAAAGCTCATGCTTTCCCTGCCTTTTACAAGAAGGCGGTCCAGTCCTTTTTCATAGCGCACGATTTTATCCGGGTGCTCCTGCGGCTCCTGCTCCTTCAGGGAAAGGATACGGGCGAGAGTACGATCCACTCTTTCGATATCAAAAGGCTTTACCAGATAGTCGAAGGCATAAACCTCAAAGGCTTCCGGCATATACTCCGCATGGGCGGTGGCAAAGACAATTTTGGTCTTTGGCTCCATGTCCGCAATGATTTTGGCGCAGTCAATGCCGCTGGCCCCATTGATTTCAATATCAAGGAAGACCACCTCCGGCTTCAGCCTGGCGAAAAGACTCACCGCATCCGCCAGGTTATCGCATTCCCCGGCCACTTCAAAGCCATCGTTGCGCTCTATGATTTTTCTCAGAAGCTTCCTTATTCCGCTTTCATCCTCTACTACGATTACCCTGATTGCCATATGCTTTCCTTTTTCTTTTTCTGCAGACCGGTTCGCCGATAATTTCACTTAATACTACCGCTTTCCTGAGAACCGTCCGTCGCTGCGACACAGCCTCCGGACGAGGAATTCTATCCCGGCTCTCCCCTTTTGTTCCTGCCGCTGTTCCCGGCAATGTCCCGGGTGCCTGCTGTTCCTGCCATGTCTTCTGTACGGCAGGGTCCGCGGCATCTTCCTCCGGGGAGAAAATCTCCGAATCCTCTTCCTCCGGGAGTGATACCCCCGGGGGAAAATAAGGATTCCATGCAAACCTGCTGCCTGCCGATTTATTGGACATGAGCACGCAGGACAGCCTTCCAAGCTCTTCCTGCAAACTTCTCTTTTTCATTGCCTAATCATTCCTTCCGTCGCCGGTCAAATCCGAATCAACGATTCCTGTTCCGGAAATAGACGAACGCATATCGGTATCCGCTTTCAGATTCTGAAGCTCATAATAATCCATCACGCCCATTTTTCCTTCACGCAGGGCATAGGCAAGGGCTTTGGGAACTTCCGCCTCCGCTTCCACCACGTACGCACGCATTTCCTGTTCCTTTGCAACAGCCATGGCGCGTCTTTCCTCCGCCTTGGCCTGGGCAATATTTTTATCCGCTTCCGCCTGCAGGGACTGGAGATGGGCGCCGATGTTGCGGCCCACGTCAATATCTGCGATATCAATGGAAAGGATTTCAAAAGCCGTACCGGAATCCAGGCCTTTGCTTAACACACGTTTTGAAATGTCATCCGGGTTTTCCAGCACTTCTTTATGGGATTTGGCAGAACCCACGGTGGTTACGATACCTTCACCGATTCTTGCCAGGATAGTGGCTTCTCCGGCGCCGCCCACCAGGCGTTCCAGATCGGCTCTCACGGTAACTCTGGCCTTAACCAGAAGCTCGATACCATCCTTTGCCACCGCCGATACATTGGTGGTTTCGATTACCTTGGGATTTACGCTCATCTTAACTGCTTCCAGTACGTCACGGCCCGCCAGGTCGATGGCTGCCGCTTTTTCAAAAGGAAGCTCGATTCCCGCTCGTTCCGATGCTATCAGGGCATTGACCACATTATCCACATTTCCGCCTGCCAGATAGTGTGCTTCCAGCTGGTTTACTCCCAGATCCAGCCCTGCCTTCCTCGCTTTGATAAGAGGGATGACGATACGGGAAGGAACCACGCGGCGCAGCTTCATTCCTATCAGGTTGAAAATGCTGATTTTAACATTTGCGGCCAGGGAGGATATCCACAGACCTATAGGTACAAAAATAAAAAACAGGACAATAAGCAGTCCGATGATACCGATAATGCTGATTACTATTATATTACTCATTACAAAGCCCCCTTTACTATTGTTCCTTTACAATTAATTTGGAACCGTTTACCTTTATGATTTCCAGGTTCGTTCCTTTTGATATATATTTTCCTTCCGAAATCACATCAAAATTAACACCCTCAAAATTTCCTACTCCCGTGGGTCTTAAATCAGTCTCCGCAATACCCTTTTTTCCCAGAAGATAATCCAGATCCGTGGAGCTGATATAGCCCTCATCCTTCTTCTGCTCTTCCTCCAGAATAATCGGTGAGTGAATCTTGCCTTTGGACAGCAGCCACACAATGACCGCCATCATAATTCCCAGAAGCGCCAGCACAATAACGGTAATGAACGCTCCTTCCGCCACGGAATCCGCAGTCAGGAAAACTCCTGCAATAAGACAGGCGATTCCGCTGATCCCCGGCGCTCCGAACCCGGGAATTACCATTTCTATGGCAATCAAAATGAAGCCTGCAATGAAAAGGATAATTCCCAATATCATCAATGTATCCATTCCTTTATTCCTCCTTTCCGGCACCGGATTTACATCTGCTGTAAAAGAATATCCCGTACCGCCCTTTCTATGTCTGATTATAGCCGTTTCCTCATTTCAGGAAAGTGGTATTCTGCAACTTATACAAAACGGGGGCTGTAATGTCAGTATCCAGTTTTCAAATGCATGCACAGATACTGCCCCTGTCACATGAAAAACAGGGTGCAGATAAAAAAAGTATTTACCTGGGCAGGCGGATCGCAAAGCAGGTCTCCTTTTCATCGGAGGAAAGGCTGATTTCTCCTTTGGCTTCCTTAACGATCTGGGAAACAATGGCAAGTCCGGTACCGTGGCCTTCTTCTTTTTTGGTGGAAAAACCCTGCTTAAAAATGAGAGCCTGATGCTCTTCGGGAATGGCGGGGCCGTTGTTGCGGACGGCAAAGGTATAGAATCTGCTGTCCTGGCGGATTTCTACCGCCAGCTTTTTTTCTCCCTCTTTTTCTTCCAGGGCTGTAATCCCGTTATCGATGAGATTGGCGAGAAGCTTGCACAGCTCCCACGGCTCCAGCGGAATCTCCTTCAAAGGCGTTCCCACCTCCACAATCATATCGACTCCCTTTTTCTCCGCAGATTCCATTTTGGCCTGAAGCAGGGCGTTTACCGCGGGCTGGGAGGTTTTCATGGCTCTCGTCACCCTGGTGATATCCTTGAATACCGGCTCCATATATTCCCTGGCATCCTCATATTCCCCCAGCTCCAGCAATCCGTAGATCACCTGCAGGTGGTTCATATAATCATGTCTCTGGGCGCGCAGCTTCAGATTCAGGTTTTCCAGGTTCTTCATACTCTCCCGATAGCTGTCATTCTGGTACCTGCTGGCCATATATAATCCCATAATGGTGAGAAGGCTGCTTAACAGCATGATACCTATCGTAAGATAAATAGCGGGATTCACCCTGCCCAGCACCTGGGAGCCTATGACCAGCCAGAGAAGAAAGGCCGCCACAAACTGAAGTCCGTTGATTATGAGGAGTGCCTTAACTGTTTTTTTAATATTCATGTCCTATTCCCTCATTGGATTCTTGCCAGATATTCTTTCGACAGAATTTTCTTTATATTTATACAAAACAGTATTCCCGCTGTTGCCGCAGAAATAATATCGGATATGGGTTCCGCATAATAAATCCCCATCACTCCAAAGAACCGGGGAAGCACAAGCGCCAGGGGCACCAGGAGGATCACCTTTCGGAACATGGCGATAAACAGGGATATTTTGGCCTGTCCCAGAGCGAGGAAGGTGGGCTGGATCCCGTTTTGCAGGCCGAAAAACAGCATTCCGAAAAGAAATACCGGCATGACCTTCGATACCAGGCCGATCAATTCCCTGTCGTTCGTAAACAGGGCGGCATAGGCTCCGGGAAATATCATGGCGGTCAGGTTGGCGGTAAAGGAAATGGCAAAGCTGATTCCTATCATGCTCCGATATAGTTTTTTAACCCGATCAAAATTGCCTGCGCCGTAATTATAGCTGATGATCGGCTGCACTCCCTGGGTAAATCCGGAGAGCGGAGCGGAAAAGAGCTGAAGCACACTCTGCATGATTGTCAGGGAACCTACGTACAAATCTCCTCCGTATATCTGCAGTCCCCGGTTGAGCACAATACTGATCAGGCTTTCCGTGGACCGCATGATAAAGGGGGAAATACCCAGGGAACAAATCTGCCACATAATGCGGAAGGAGGGACGCACATGGCACAGAGACAGGCGGAGGGAGGATTTAGGGCTCATAAGGAATTTCACGTTCCAGGCCGCGCTTACCGCCTGGGAAAGCACGGTGGCTATGGCCGCGCCCTTCACTCCCCAGCCAAATACAAAAATAAACAGAGGATCCAGGGCTATATTTACCACCGCTCCTATCACGATGGATATCATGGCGATCCGGGAGCGGCCCTGGGAAATAATAAAGGGATTCAGCCCGAGGGCCAGCTCCACAAACAGGGTTCCCAACAGATATATGTACATGTAATCCATGGCATAGCCGATGGTGGCATCCGATGCGCCGAACATATAAAGGAACGGCCGGAGAAAACCATAGAAAACAGCCATGAGAAGCACGGTGAAAATAACAAGCAGACAGGTTCCGCTGCCGAGTATTTTTTCCGCGTGCTTCCTGTCCCCTTTTCCCAGCCAGATCGCCGCAAGCGGCGCTCCGCCCATTCCTACGAAGGCTGAAAACGCGGAAATCAGGGTAATGATGGGAAAAGTGATGCCGACGCCGGTAAGCGCCGCCGCACCCACACCGGGGATATGTCCGATATAAATGCGGTCCACAATATTATAAAGTATATTAATTATCTGTGCGATAATGGACGGAACCGCCATACTCACCATCAGCTTCGGTATGCTCTCCGTACCCATCTTCTGTTCGCCTTTTTGATTCATTGGTATCCATCCTCCGGCTTTTTTGAGAACATGCTCCGGGCTGACGAAACATATTCCTCTTTTGTTTTCCAGTATATCATGCTTTTTATTAAAATAAAATGAGGGAAGGACTGGCCTTACCTACGTAAAAGTGGTAATCTTGTATCAGACATAACAGACATCATGCGTAAAGGAGATTCACTGATGAAGGATTATACAGAGTATATTGTGGAGCAGACACAGAAACTGCTTTCCATTGACAGCCCTACAGGCTATACCAAAAATGTGGCGGCTTATTTGATGAAGGTCTATACCGAACTGGGGTATGAACCTATGCTTACCACCAAAGGCGGCGTATTTGTCAAAATTGCGGACGGCGTATCGGAAGACGGGGAAATCTGCGATCCCGCTGCCGGACCGATTCTCATTGAGGCCCATGTGGATACACTGGGGGCAATGGTATCGGAAATCACCTCCGCGGGGCACCTGAACCTGACCCCGTTAGGGGGCATGAACCCTAATAATGCGGAAGCAGAAAACTGCCGCATCGTTACGAGAAGCGGAAACGTATATACAGGTACCTTCCAGCTTCGCAATGCTTCCATCCATGTAAACGGGGAATATAACAATACCAAGAGAGCTTACTCGGAAATGGAAGTCCTCCTGGATGAAGTGGTACGCACCAAAGAGGACGTGCTTGCCCTCGGTATTCTTCCCGGCGATATCGTCTGCTTTGAACCCCGCACAGTGGTGACTCCTTCCGGATTTATCAAGAGCCGTTTTCTGGATGACAAGCTGAGTACGGGAGTTCTGCTGGGCTATGCCAAATATGTAAAGGATGAAAATATCACTCCTGCCCGCAGGATTTACCATCATATTACCGTGTTCGAAGAAGTGGGGCACGGCGGCTGCGCTTCCATTCCGCAGGATGTAATGGAGGTTCTTTCCGTGGATATGGGCTGCGTGGGAGAAGGACTGGGCTGTGATGAATATCAGGTTTCCATCTGTGCCAAAGACAGCAGAGGGCCTTATCATTATGATGTGGTAAGCGCGCTCATTGAAGCGGCGAAAAAGGCCGGCGCGGACTTTGCGGTGGATGTATATCCTTTTTACGGTTCCGATGCGGACGCGGCTCTCACCGCCGGTTATGATGTACGCCACGGGCTGATCGGCCCCGGTGTATATGCCTCCCACGGTTATGAGCGGAGCCATAAGAAGGGCGTAGAGAATACTTTCAGGCTGCTGAAGGCTTACCTTGGCTGAAGCCCATACGAAAACGGAGGTTTTTATGGATTTTCTGCAAAAGATGATACCGGTAACCGCCCTTATCCTGATAGTGCTGTTTGTCCTGATCCTGATTTTCCGCAGGCTCGCCTACAGGCGTACCGCCACCTTTAAATGTCCTGCCTGCGGACAGGTTTTCAGGCCTACCTTAATGCAGCTGATTTTTTCCGTAGGGAGCCGGAAGGGGCAGATCCTATATTGTCCCAACTGCGGGGAAAAGAATTATCTGGAACAATTGGAGAACGAAACACCGGAAAACGACGAGAATGCTGCTCAGAAATGAGCAGCATTCTTGTTACTATCGGTGTATAATCTTTATACAGGAACGTTATCCCATGCTTCCCCAGTCCCCCAAAGGCGCCGGGTTTATGGATAAATATTTATCGGATACGGATATTACAGGGGCGGCCTGGCGGAGGCGTTTTTCAAAGTCGGCATCACCAGCCAGATACTCCTCAGCCATCACATTTTTGATCGTGCAAATGTATATTTCACTCTCCTTTTTGTCATCCAGATGCAGGGTTTTATCCACCTGAAGCTCCAACGTCCACGGGCTGGCTTTCGGCACCGGCACATTCAGGACCCCGCCTTTTTCAGATTCCACTTTCTCCGACTTATCGAACTCATATCCGGGATGGGTTCCGCAGAAATCCGCGGCGGGCAGAAGCGCTTCGCTCACTACGGAAGCGGAAAATACGCCCTCAGCCCTTATTCTGTCACGGGTCAGCTTATCCTGCCCGATACAGGCCACAAATTTAAGCCCTTCATCCCAGCAATAGGTTGCCCAGCAGAACAGCCCGTAATTGGGTTCCCCGTTTTCTTTGTATGTACCATACAGATACAGGCACTGGGGACAGAAATCATTGGATCCTGACATGGAAACTTTTGACATAGTCCGTTCCTCCTTATTTTTTCGTCATGTGAATAACGCAGCAGCCATCCGTTTATTCAAAACGGTACAGCATTTCCCAATGGAACTGATCTTCATCCAGCCTGTATTGGGGCAGAAGCTCAGGCCCGCAGGAATTGGAGCCTACGCCGCTTTGTTTGTAATCGGTGCATACAATGACTGAGCCTGACGGTTCCAGTTCATAGTTATGATGCTTTGCTTCCAGCTCCTGTATGGTATATTCCGAAGCACTGAAGCTGAAGGGCCTGCTGCCGGACGCCTGCAGCCCTCCCACCTGAATGGAGGAGCAGCTGTAATGGCTTCCGTTTTCCTGAGGACGCACATAGTCCACATGAAGCTGGGGCACTGTGGTATGGAATACATCAACATAGCTTGCCTGATGCTTATCGCAGTAGCTTTCATGCGGTCCGTACCCCAGATAGGTTACCTCCTGTTCTTCCTGAGGAAGCTGGAATTTCAGGCCGAACCGGGGAAGGAACGGGAAGGATGTGTCTCTTTTCCCATCCACCGCGACCTTGATTTCCCCTTCGCCGTTTATGCTCCATACCGCATGAAGCCGCAGGAAAGGCTGAATATAAACAGCCGCTATGGAAAAATCACAGGTTATGGCAACCGTGCCCTGTTTCACCCTGGCCTCACAGCCGTATACCTTTACTACACTTCTGTCATATCCGGCCTCTTTCCAGGAAAGAACGATATTGCGGTCATTATCCGTGGGAGCACGGTAAACATTCCATTCTACAGGAGCCGTTATACAGGCTTTTCCGTTTTTCTCCAGCTTCAGGAAGCTTCCCTGCTTTTTCCCGAATTCATAGCATACAGAGCTGTTTTCCATCCGGAAAACATCCGGGGTTTCCGTGAGGATAAGAGGCTCGCCGTTCTTCTGCAGTGTCAGTCTGACATCCTTGTCTTCGGAAAGTGCAAACTGATCAAAGCCCAGCTCATGGCCGATCTGGGTAAGCTTATCCTTTGCCTTCTGATAATAGGTCAGCTTCAGATAGCAGTGATCCTTGGGTTTGCCCGGAAGCTTCAGGGTAATGTCGGTGAAGCCGTGAGGGGCCGCCTCCAGATCCTCTATCATACCTTCTTCCAGGAGGATTCCCTCCTCTTTGATTTCATAATGGATATAGATATAGTCTTTTAAGTTTCTGAAATCCAGTTTGTTGTACAAGCGGATAACACCCTTTTTCCGATCCAGCAGCTCGGCCCTTACCGGACGGATCGCATTTTTCCATTCATAAAGCCCTTCGTGAGGCCTTCTGTCAGGAAATACAAGGCCATCCATGCAGAAGTTTCCGTCGTGGGGAAACTCTCCCGCATCGCCGCCGTAATGGAACATTTCCTTTCCGTTTTCCGCCCTGCCTTCATAGGTGGCATGGTCACACCATTCCCACACAAATCCGCCGCAAAATCCGTCATAGCGGTATATCTGCTGCATGTAGTCTTCAATATCCCCGGGGCCGTTGCCCATAGCGTGTATGAATTCACACTGGACGAAGGGCTTTTTCTCACCCGGTTCTGCAAAATATGCATCGATTTGCTGCGTGGATGCGTACATATGACTTTCCACATCCAGCATGGACTCATCTTTTTCATGCCCTTCCGGCTGGAAATGAACGCTTTCATAATGAAGCAGCCTGGTGGGATCATAATTTTTCACCCAGCGTCCCGCCTCTTCCATATTAGTTCCGAAGCCGGATTCGTTGCCGAGAGACCAGAAAATGACACCGCACTGGTTTTTATCACGGATCACGCTGCGCTGCACTCTGTCCAGAATGGCCATTTTATAGGAAGGATCCTGAACGAAATAGCTGAAGGTTCCTTCGGTGCTGCCTCCGTAAATGGTGGCCGCCCCATGGGATTCAATATCCGCTTCCGCAATCATATAAAAACCATATTCGCTGCACAGCTCCGGGAACCAGGGCGCATTGGGATAATGGCTGGTGCGGATGGCATTGATATTGGCCTCCTTCATGATGCGCAGATCAAACATGGCATCCATCCTGGAAACCACTGCTCCGGTATACGGGCTGCTGTCATGCCGGTTTACCCCTTTGAATTTGACTGGCCTGTTGTTGATGAGCACCACGCCGTCTTTGATGTCAACCGTGCGGATTCCCACCCTCTGGATCAGGATTTCTTCCGGGGTCTTTATTTTCAGTATGTACTGATAAGGCTCTTCCGCATTCCACAGGACAGGGGCCTCCACCGGGAAGGACGCTTTTCCGTCTTCAACAGCGCATTCCCCCAGAAGGTTGTCTTTATCCCATAATTCACAGGTGATCCGAGGATTCCCCGCCACCTCATTGATCCTCACTTCCACTTCCGCCCTGTTTTTCTCAAATTCAACAGGTGTGGTAATGGTATAATCCCTGACATGTTCTGCGGGTCTGAAAAGCAGATGCACGTCACGGAAAATACCGGACATACGGAACTTATCCTGATCCTCCAGATAGCTTCCGTCGCACCATTTCAGCACCAGAACCGCCAGCTTATTCATTCCGGTTTTGGTTTTCCCTGTGATATTAAACTCACTGGGGCTGTGGGATACCTGGCTGTAGCCGACAAACTTTCCGTTTATCCATACATAAAAGCAGGAATCCACTCCTTCAAAATAAAGGTACTGTTCCTTTTTAGCCTCCGCAGCACTGATATCAAAATATTTGATGTAGGCGCCGCAGGGATTCTCGTCGGGTACAAAAGGCGGATCGAAGGGAAAAGGATACCTTATATTGGTATATTGTTTTTGATCAAAGCCAAGCATCTGCCAGCAGGAAGGTACCTCCAGCCTGCCGAAGGCCTCTTCGTCAAAATCCTTTTTGTAAAATTCCGGCACAGACTCCACATTGGGATAATAGCCGAATTTCCAGTCGATCCCGCTTAAGTTTCTAGCGTTTTCCTTTTCCTGCACATCAAGAGGAACATAATAGCACCTGTTCTCTTCTGTCCCGACATGCAGTATTTCCGGGTTTTCATAGAATTTTTCCAGAATCATAAGCTCTCCTTTGGAACAAACGTTCCATCTCCTCTTCTTGAGATTATACTTTTGGTACGCCCCATATTCTGTCAGGGTTCCCGTGCCTGCCCGCCCTTTGCTCCGCGCCTCCTGCCGGTACCTTTTTGCCTTCCCCTCAGGCTATCCCTCCCCGGCGGGTATGTGTACCCTGCGCAGGCACGTTTTCACTCTGCCAAAAACGCAGCGGTACTAAGATTGCAGAGGACGCAATCTAAGGACCGGCGTTTTTAGAAGGCCTTTGCAGGGTACACATACCCGCCGGGGAGGGATAGCCTGAGGGGAAGGCAAAAAGGTACCGGCAGGAGGCGCGGAGCAAAGGGCGGGCAGGCACGGGAACCCTGACAGAATATGGGGAGGGGCCGAACCTTCATTGCTACTGTAAATTATAAAGAAAATATGTTACACTTACAATACAAAAAAGGAAGAATAATCAGAAAAGCCTCAAAAATTCGTTATGGGCAGGATAGTTTGGGAGATAACGAAAAAGCGGCGGAATGTGAGGTAATATGTACGATACTCTTGTTACATTAAAAAAAGGGACCGGGAGGACTTTGAAATCCGGGGGAATGTGGGTTTATGATAATGAAATAGAAAGTATTGCCGGTGATTTTGAAAATGGGGATCTGGTTACAGTTCATGATTTTGACGGGTATTTTCTGGGAATTGGGTTTATTAATACGCAATCGAAGATTACGGTGAGGCTTCTTTCCAGGAAAAAGGGGACGGTAATCGATGAAGCTTTTCTGGAGAAGCGGGTGGAAAATGCGTGGGAGTATCGGAAGCAGACGGTGGATACCGGGTGCTGCAGGGTGATATTCGGTGAGGCGGACTGGCTTCCCGGGCTGGTAGTGGATAAGTTTTCGGATGTGCTTGTGGTGGAGTCCCTGGCGCTGGGAATTGACAGGCTTAAGGCTGTGATTCTGGATTCTCTCTGCCGGATACTGCAAAGGGACGGGATTGAGGTACGGGGAATTTATGAGCGAAGTGATGCCAAGGTACGGCTGCAGGAGGGGATGGAGCGTTTTAAGGGATTTATCAGCGCTCCTTTTGATACGAAGGTACAGATTGAAGAAAATGGGGTTAAGTATATCGTAGATATAGAGGATGGGCAGAAAACAGGGTTTTTTCTGGATCAGAAGTATAACCGGGCGGCTGTTCAGCGGCTGTGCAGGGGGAAAAGGGTTCTGGACTGTTTTACTCATACCGGGTCTTTTGCTTTAAATGCCGGAATTGCAGGGGCGGAAAGTGTTCTCGGGGTGGATTCTTCCCAGACGGGGATTTTGCAGGCTGAGGAAAATGCGAGGCTGAACGGGCTGGAGGATCGGGTGCGTTTTCAATGTGCCGATGTCTTTGAGCTTCTTCCCCGGCTGGAGGGACAGGGAGAAAAATTCGATGTGGTTATCCTGGATCCTCCTGCTTTTACCAAGTCCAGAAATTCCATTAAGAATGCGGTTAAGGGGTATCGTGAGATCAACCTGAGGGGCATGAAGCTTGTGGAAAACGGCGGTTTTCTGGTTACCTGTTCCTGTTCTCATTTTATGGATCCGGAGCTTTTTTCCAAAACGATCAGGGAGGCCGCTGCCGGTTCTCATAAGAGGCTTCGTCAGGTGGAATTCCGCACGCAGTGCTGTGATCATCCTATACTCTGGGCGGCGGATGAATCCTATTATCTGAAATTTTATATTTTCCAGGTATGTGAGGAACTGTAGATATCAGGAATGGTTCCTGGTTATCTGAACTGTTACCAGCTTTCATAATTCGTGCGAGGAAGGGAAATATCTCTTATGTACCAGACGATACTTCATGATTTTGATATGCGTATGCTGATGGATTCGGGACAGGTGTTCCGGATCTGCTGCTGCGGGGAAAATACATATGCGGTTGCATCCGGCCGTCATCTGGTCCGGATACGGCAGACAGCCTGCGGGCCTTCAAAGGAAGGGACTCTGTCGGCTTTCGGAATGTCCGGGGAAGGGGTTTCTGTGGAGTTTTCCTGTTCCCCGCAGGAATTTGATTCCTATTGGCATAATTATTTCGATCTTTCCACTGATTATGGGGCGATGAAAAAAGCGGTGGATCCGAAAGACAGCTTTTTGACGTCTGCGATTTCCTATGGGGGAGGAATACGTATTCTCCGGCAGGATCTGTGGGAAACCATCCTTTGTTTCCTGATATCCCAGAATAATAATATTACCCGTATCCGCAATAGTGTGGATTCCCTGTGCCGCCGGTATGGGGAGCGGCTGGAGCCGGAAGGCTTTCTGACCGGTGAGGAGTCTTTGTCCGAAAGGGATTTTTACTCCTTTCCCGAACCGGAAAAAATTGCCGCCGGAGGTCTGGAAGAGCTGCAGGGGCTGGGGCTTGGCTATCGGGACAAATATATTCTCGCCATGGCCAAACGGTGCTGCAACGGCAGCGGAAAAGAATTCTTCCATTCCCTGCAGAATGCGGATTATGAAGAGGCTATTGCTATTCTTACCGGGGAATTTGGGATTGGGCGCAAGGTGGCCGACTGCATCTGTCTGTTTGCCTTACATCATATCGGCGCTTTTCCAGTGGATACGCATGTAAAACAGATTCTGGCCGCCTATTACCCGAAGGGTTTCCCTTTCGAACGCTATCAGGGCTTCGCAGGGGTAATCCAGCAATATATGTTTTATTATAAGCTGTCACTTCCGTCTTCCCGGACAAAAAAAGAAGCGGTTAAGCCCGCTCCTGCCAGGAAAAAAATAAGCTAAGGGAGGTTTCTATGGATAAAACTGATTCCACCATTCTTTCTATATTAAAAGAAAACAGCCGGGCAAGCGCTTCCGACATCAGCAAACAGGTCTCTCTGTCCGTACCTGCTGTGACGGAACGTATCCGGAAGCTGGAGCAGACAGGGGTGATTGAAAAATATACCATCCGTGTGAATCCCGGCGCTTCCGGCTATAACCTTCTGGCTTTTATCCTTGTAAAAATGGATTATTCCAGGAATATGGAGGCTTTTCAGGATGTGTGCCTGCAGCTTCCCCAGGTGCTGGAATGCCACCATACCGCGGGGCCTGCGGATTTTCTCCTGAAGGTTCTTTTCCGGGATATGCAGGATATCGAGGATTTTCTGTCCTGTACTCTGAAGGATATCAAGGGCGTGACCGATGCCAATACTATCATCTGCCTGTCTACGTTAAAGGAAGAAATTACAGTTTAGGCTGGGAAAAAGGACAGACTTTTATCCTGCGTCAGTTTCTTTTCATAGATCGGATTATCTGTTTGGATTCTGCGGAAACGCTGTGTGATTCGGTGATTTTCTGAAGGGATTTGTTGTAGGTAAAATCGTCCAGGCGGTTGTTATGCAGATAGAGGGTGGTTTGGGCGGGGAATCGGACATAACACATGGAAATGGCCCAGGCGAGCGCCATTTTGACGTAATATCCCTGGTGGGTGATTCGGTCAAAGAGCGGGAAAAGGCTGTCTATGTATTCATCATTGATGTAGTAGTCGAGAAGCATGACGAGAACGAAGCGGAGGGTGAATTCTTCCTGACTGTTCAGGAGGGGCTGGAAAAAATCCCAGAATTCGGATGGGTATTGTGCGGCAATTTTCAGTGTGATGCAGAAGCTGTCACAAACGGACCAGTTGTTTATCCTTGGAAGGAATTGTGTAATCTGGTCAAGAATGACGGGAAGGGGTGCTTTTGCATAGCCAATCAGGAAGCCCCGGAGCATGATTTCTTCGAAGCTGTCCTGGGTACAGAGATTCAGGTTCTGCAGCCAGTTTTCTTTAGCCAGCTTTTTGGCAAGCTTACGGAGGGCGGGCAGTCTCACTCCGAGTATATTTTCCGTGCCGGGAAGCAGGGAGGATGCAAAATCCCTGTAGGCAGGTTCTGCCAGCAGGGATAATTGTTCTTTGATGGTGTTATTGTTTTTTCCGGAAGAAATCAGCATAGTCTTTTCCTTCTTTGATGTAAATCTCTGCATTTCTGCAGTTGCTTTCCACTTCCCGCTCCAGAACCTGGCGTTTTACAGATGCCGGGCTTCCGATGACCATGGAATTATCCGGAACGATGGTGTTCTGGGTTACCAGCGCTCCTGCGCCTATAATGCAGTTTTTACCGATGACTGCTCCGTTTAAAAGGATAGCCCCCATGCCTATGAGGGTATTGTCACCGATCCGGCAGCCGTGGATAATGGCCCCATGTCCGACCGTTACCTGGTTTCCGATGGTTACGGGATGCCCTTTATCCACATGGACTACTGAGTTATCCTGTATATTGGTGCCTTCCCCGATCCGGACAGAGGCATCCTCCGCGCGTATGACCGTATGGAACCATATGCTGCAGTCTTCTCCTATATGTACGTCACCCAGTATTACCGCGTCCGGCGCAACGAATACGCTCTCTGCAATCTCCGGTGTTTTCATTTTATCCGTCCCTTCCTTTAGCCAATCGTAACGTTGAGTTCCCCAAAGCCGGGGAAAACCCCGGGTTCAGGTTTATTATGCCATTCCTTACCCGGGGAGTCAATTACAATATAAGGATCTGCCAAAGAAGATATTTTACAGAGTATCCTGCAAAGTTATGAGACCGCAGGGTTCCAGAATTCCCTGTGAATAGTGAAAAGCCTTCAGTTCAAAGGGATCTAATTCCACCATTATCTCCCTTTCTATAAAAGTAAACCTTGTTTTCCGAGGCTGTGATGAACTATTGTATAAATGTATCAGATATCCTGCATCCGTCCTCTTTAAACATAACAGCTGTATCTGTTCTTCATCGATTTTTATATTTCCTCCGGCTGTGGGCTTGCCGGCATTAGTAAAATACGAACGGGCAAAAGGTGCTTCATTATATACTGCCGCTTCTTTATCTGCCGTGTTCAACTGACACTCCCGCTCCCCTCCATGAATAGAAAACAGAAATGACCGTTCTCCTATATCTATACGGGATAGAAATCTATCCTGGGGAAGAATTATCCTGTCATCAATAGGATGAGCAGTATAGGCAGGCGAACGCAGCAGAGTGAGACGCAGTTCCCCATTTTCAAAGCTGCTGCCGTAGCTTCCCCGGTTTAATATGGTCAGGCCCAGTTTATCATTACATACGGAAATCCACTTTTGTGAAACATTTTCCGTGCCATTTTCATATAAACGGGCTCTGCCAAGCATTTTCTGTCCCCAGCATTCCGCATTCTTCCAGGGAGTCGGAAGAGACAGCTTAACCATATGATTGGGTTCGTTCCACTGCAGGTGTATCTCCAAATCCAGCTTATTAGTAATCGGTTGAAATTTATAATGGACTATGGCAGCCGAACGTTTATAAAGGAAGATTGCTTCAACCACTGTTCTAACGGGGCCATGTTCTATTATATGTACAGGATCTATTGCCTTATCCAAACCACAGATTTTACCCGCCTGTTCTGGAGATGCAGGCGTAAATTCACCGATGATTTCAGGGAAGCTGTTTACTGTCATGCCCCAGGGATCCTCATTGTCCGCAATAACTACCAGACGGGCGGCTCCCGGGCAGAAAAGAGAGATTCCGTCAATCCTGTAGGAACTGATTAGCCCTGACTTTTTATCAATTATCAGCTCTCCCCCGGAGCCTTCCAGCCGGATCTCCGATTCGATTGTCTGAGGTAATTCCGGTTTCCCGGTAAGGACCTTTGGATAGGCGTACAAGGCCGCTGTGGCAAACGGAGGGATATCAGCCATGAATACAAGGCGTTTCCGCCAGTCCAACGGTATGGAGCTTCCCTCTTTTTCCAGCTGCGACGGGATTACTTCCCCTTGATATCTCACCTCGAAATCAGTATAGGTATAATCCCATCCCTGATCCTGAAGCTGGAATTCACACTCCAGAACCGCCTTCACAGGCCATGGATGCGGATTGCATGCAAATATGGGAATGACACCAGGCTCCAGCTTTTCAGTCTGGCGGCAGAGGTGCATAAACGCCCGGGTTTTCTCTTTTTCCAGAAGGGAAATCGCGCCTCCCATTTCTCTTAACGCCGCATCTTCTGCCCGTTGGACGGAAGTGCCCGGAAGGATATCATGAAATTCGTTAAACAAAAGAATCTCTTCAGCCTGTTTCAGCGATTCCCAATCCCCTTCCATACCGGTAAAGATTTCTGCGGCCGCCAGAAGCTTTTCTGTCTGGTACAGCATGTTTTCAAGAAGACAATGTGTTTGCTTGATACGGACCTGTGAGGTGTAGCAGCCGGGCATGGAGGGACCTATTTCCCTGTCAAACAGGGGCAGCTCTGATCCGGAAATGGAATCAAAATACATTTCAGGAGTGCTGTGTATTAACTGGACGCCTTCTTTTTCCCACTCTTTCTGAAGGAGTGATATTTCATCCAGATCTTCCTTAGACGGTCCACCCCCGTGATTCCCAATTCCCCATAATGCCAGTACAGAATTATCTGTTCCTTCCTGCCTGCGGTAATATTCCAGTTTCCTGCGGACTTTGCCAAGTCCGCTGTTGTAGCCTTCCGCTGCCAGATGAACCGGTATACAGGTGCCGTCATATCCTTCCCACAGAAAATCCGGTCCGGGAGCCTTGCACACTTCCAAAGATGGGCGTCCCACCAGATAGGAGGTATATCCGCTTTTGAGAAGAAGCTGTACCAGTCCGCGGTCATGTCCGAAGGAATCCACATTTATAGCTGTACGGGGGCGGCACCCAAACTTTTCTCTGAAATAGTTCAGCCCCTTTTCCATCTGTCTGAAAATTGATTCTCCGCTGCTCATCACACAGTCCGGCTGCAGATACCAGCCCCCCATGATATGCCATTTTCCTTTTTGCACAAGATCCTGTATCTTTTGAAACAGAGGCGGATCATATTCCTCAATCCACTGGTACAGCTTTGCTTCATTATGGTTGAAAATAAATCCGTCATAGGTTTCACAAAATGCGGCGGCTATACGGAAGGTGGACAGCGCCTCTGCCAGGCTTTCATGCCACTCCCACTGCCACACCAGATCAAGATGTGCATTACATACTAAATATAACGTTTTATTGTCTCTCATTTACTATCTCCATTCCGAACCTGCCGGAGATTCCTTCAGATATAATTCCGCATAGGCATTGGCATCCTTACATATTTCCGCAGCAGCGTCCGGAGCCTTTTCCAGAGTTCCGTCCACAATCGTTATCGTGGGGATAATTCCTTTGCGCAGCGGGCATTTTTTTATCGGATTGTATCCCAGTTCATGGACTCCGGTGCTTCCCCGGGAAACATCACCCAGACATAAATGGCCGAAGCCGCGGGCATAGGTGTCAAACATGGGGGCATAGGCCTCGTCATGCCAGTGGAAAACGCCGTCCGTATGACCGCACTGCAGAAGCGGAATGCAGGCGGTAAGACCGTCATACCAGCCTTCGCCGGCCAGGAGCATATCGGGATTATATTTTTTGAATCTTTCCATAAGCTGTTTCACGCCGTCATACAGATAGTGATTGGGATCGTTCATCCATACCGCCGCAATATCAAAAAAGGCGGCGTCAAACCCGAATTCTTCCATTAAGCCGGTGACCTGGCCGTAGAGACGGTTCTGCCACCGGGGCGCGGCGGGATTCAGATTACGGTTGGAATTATGGTCATAATGGCGGGAGCCGTCCCAATCCACACTGCCTCCGTACTGGCTGCCTCCCGGCCCTCTGAATTCGGAAGGAAGCCCCCATTCCTCATAGTTTTCAAAATGGCTGCCCACCACATTTATCCCGAACATGGGCATGACATGGACTCCCAGCTCCTTCGCGCCGTCACATAGCTTCCGGAAGCCTTCTTTTCCTCCCATCCGTTCGTCAGGGACATAATTCCCATATTTCCAGTAATAACGGCCTTCCCACCCTGGAAGGTAGGCGAGCACGCGTTTTCCTTCCACCTGCCTGCAAATTTTTTTCAGGTTTTCCAATACTTGTTCATAGTCATTGAAAATATATCCGGTCCAGTGCTGGCAGTGTATAGAGGCCACCAGGGAAATTTCTCTTGCCCAGCCGGGGACGTCCGTTCTTTCCTCCCAGGGCACAAGTCCGTAACACTTCTCCACGTGCAGTCTGTGAGGCTCATAAATCTCCGCAAGGTTTTTCCCCCATCCGATTTCCCATTCCGGAGCATCAATCCGGTTCGTCATTGAAACTGCCGCTTCTTCAAAAATAAGCTCTGCATTCAGTTTATCTCCGGTACGTACGAAGACAAAGCGTTTGTCTCTTACCTTTTCATCCAGGGAACGGAAATAAAACATCTCATTCTCCGGGGTCTGCATGACCACAAGGGGGGTGCCTACATCCCGCCAGCCCTCCGGATATTTCAGGTTCAGGCCTTCCTGCGGGATTTCACGGGGCTGCGCATTAATTAAATTAACCAGCTTTCCATCCGGGATCCCGTGAACAATGACTTTAATACAGCGGATATCTTCTCCGGGATTCTGTATTTCTGCTGTGGTTTTCACCCGGATGCCATGGCTGCAGATGCGGGCCCTGACTTCAAAACGGCCCGGCATTTCCATCTGGCCGCCTGCCCACCGCAGGCCTTTTCCCTCGGCCCAAAGCGTATCTCCGGGCTGTTCGACGGTCATCTGCGCCTCATCGGGCGCATACACATTCCTGAAGGTATAAATCAGGACGGAAAACTCAAATCCTCCCAGTTGGAAATGAGGTGTTGGAAAAGAAAAACTTAAATCCTGCATAATCTGTTTCCTTTCTTTTTCACCGTTCAGTGCTTTGTCCACCTGTAATTCTTTTTACGCAGCTTCTCCGAGGTCTGTTCTTCCGTGACGGACAGCTCCTGTTTTCCTTCTTCCCAGATCAGCTTTACCAGAGAATATTCTCCCTCTTCATAAGCATAGCTGGCCCCGTCATCCGAGTACAGGGAAAACGAGGCATCCTTTCCCGGATAAATTTGTATATCAATTTCCGTCTGCTCTTCTTTGCTGTTTGGAAGCACTTCCCCCAAAGGAAGCAGGGAGCCTTCCTTTACAAAAAGAGGAAGCTTTTCTATCGGTGCATCCACGGTGATCGTCTGACCGCCGTCCAGTTTTTCATCTGTCCAGAAATCATACCATTTTGTTCCTTCGGGAAGATAAACCTCCCGGGAAACCACCCCCTGTTCGGTTACAGGCGCAACGAGAAGGGCCGGGCCGAACATGAATTCATCCCCGGTAAGCGCACTTTTCCCGTCGGAAAAGTCCATCCACAAAGCCCGCATAAACGGGGCTCCGGTCTGCTCTGTCTGAAATGCGAGGGAATAAATGTAGGGCATCAGACGATAGCGGAGCCTTACATATTTCACCAGGATTTTTTCCGCTTCTTCCCCATAGGACCATACCTCATTATTTCTGCGGGTTCCATGCGTGCGGAATGTGGGGCAGAAAACACCGAACTGAAACCATCTGATATATAGTTCCGTATAATTTTTCTTGGTGACTGCTCCTTTTCCCGAACCGGAGGTCTGAATCAGAAGCTTGCTGTAATCCTCATCCGTGTCCTCATCGGGAAGCGCCTGCCACCCTCCGATATCGGATGACCAGTAGGGCATGCCGCTGGCACAGAAATTGAGGGCTGTGGGTATCTGTCTTTTGAGAACATCCCACTCCGGATAAATATCGGACGACCAGAAGGTGGTACCGTATTTCTGCGCGCCCAGATAAGCGGCCCTGGATAGTGTCAGGCAGCGATGGGAAAATGCTGCTCTGTGGCCTTCATAGATACATTGAGTATGGGTAAGAGGGTAGATATTATGAATGCGCGCTCCGGTTCCTGCATGCAGAAAGGATTCATGAGGGCTGATATCCGGTTCGTCTTCATCCGTCCAATAATATTTATATCCCAGATCACCATAGTTCTTTTTAATCGTATCAAAATACCATTTCCCGCATTCCGGATTGGTGGTGTCAATCAGCGCGCCTCTCTGATCCTCCGGCGTTCCGTAAACGGTATTTCCCCGGGCATCCTTCATGAACCAGCCCTTCTTTTCCAGGAATTCATAATTCTCACTTTCCTTCATAAACCGCGGCCAGCAGGATATCATTGTCTCATAGCCCATTTCCTCAAGCTCCCGGTTCATCTGCGCGCTGTCGGGCCAGAACTTCGTATCCAGGCTCAGATCTCCCAGAACCTTCCAATGGAACCAGTCCACTACAAAAATATCGCAGGGACAGCCCTTCTCCTTATATTTGGATGCAACCTCCAAAAGCTCCTCCTGGGAGGCGTATCTCTGCTTGCATTGAATGAATCCCAGCCCTCTTCTCGGCGGCAGGGGCGCCGCTCCGCAAAGGCATCTGTAGCCCCGGTAAATATCATCCGTTTCCTCTCCCGTTATCAGAAAGAAGGAAACCGCTTCCCCCACCTCGGCCTGCCAAACCGTATGGCCCTCCACACCGGGTACAGCCTTCATCCGGGAAGCATTATCAAAGATGATTCCGTATTTTTTATTCGTAACAAGGAAGGGCACGGCAACGATTTCACCGCCCTTATGGCTGTAATCATGCCACAGGATCTGCTCCCTGCCGCCGAGATCCAGACTGCCGTCCTGATGCTGTCCCAGGCCAAAATATTTCTCATCCTCCGAAGCGGAAAAAACAACCCGGATATGGAAGGTTTTTTCGCCCAGGACAACTGCCGGTTCCAGACGGCAGTCTAAAAGAGTGGTCAGCTTCTCTCCCATGGCCCCGGTAAATGTAATTTCCGCATGATTTCTGCTCACTTCAATTCCTGCGCCGGGCAGGCTGTAGAGGATCCTGTCCTCTTCCTCTGTCACTGCCGGCCGGCTGTCTTTGGACGGCACGGCCTCTATTCCCCACATGGGCAATTTTTCTCTGCCATCTGTTTCCTCCGTCAGGCAGGAGCTGTCATTCTGTGGGTAATATACAAAGTGCAGGATATTGTCTGCATAAGGAACAATCTGCATTACCCCCTGGGCGCATTCCATTGTCAAAATATTTCCCTGCATACCGCAGGACAGAATTTTTTCCGGTCTGATCATGTGTTTCCTCTCATCCTGCCGTAAATACGGCTTTTGCTGCTGTATCAATACCTATCCTTTCACCGCGCTGTCAATGGTCCCCTGAATAAAATATTTCTGGAGGAAGATGTAGGCGATGATCAAAGGGAAAATCGCAACACATGCGGCCGCCGCCGCACCGTTCAAGTCTTTCCCTCCTGCGGAGAAGTATTGAGATATCATCAGGGTCAATGTGTACATTTTGGGTTTCTGGAGAATGTACAGGCTGTATGCGTATTCATTCCATATGGAAACCCCGTTTAATATTACGATGGTTACCGTTACAGGCTTCAGCTGGGGCAGAATAATATAAAAGAAGGTCTGCGCCACCCCGCAGCCGTCAATAGCACTGGCTTCATCAAGGGAAGGAGGGATAGCCCCGATGAAGTTGGTAAAGAGGTAAATGGTCATGGGGAGCCCGAACGCGGATGACACGAGGATAATTCCCCAGAGAGTGGATATTCCTTTTATGGATACAAGCAGGGAATAGACACCGACCAGGATACTCAGAGACGGTATCATCATAATCCCCATTATAATACCTTTTATAAGCCCGTTCCATTTGCTTTTATTTCTGGAAAGCGGATAGGAAGCAAGCCCGCCGACCACAATTTCAATCAGAAGGACACAGACCGTCACAATGATTGTGTTCCTGAGGGCAGACGGAATGTTCCCGGACTGGAAAACCTTGACAAAATTAGCCGTATATACCTTTTCGGGCAGGGAAAGCAGAGAGGAGGAATCCGACATGCTTTTGAATGCCATTACTACCAGTACATAGATGGGCAGGACATGAAAAATAATGATGGCGACGCCCAGCAGATATTTCCACCAGTCCTTCAGCAGTGTCTTTTTCATTACATATCCACCTCCTTTTTACTGAAATAATTAGTGAAGATATTGGAAACTACCATGATAAATAAGAAGGTGAATATTCCCACCGCAGCGGAATATCCCGCATTCTGCGCTTTAAAATACTGGTTGCTCACGTAGGAAGCCAGGGAATGGGTGGAGAATCCCGGCCCTCCTCCGGAAAGGGATATGATAACGTCGTAAAGCTTCAGGCCTCCGATCAGATTGAGCACAACCGCTGATGATATGGAAGGAAGCAGCAGCGGAAAGGTAATGTGCCGGAAACGCTGCCAGGGGCTCGCGCCGTCTATTTCCGCCGCTTCCAGATACATCTGGGGAATGTTCTGAAGGCCCGCCATGTATATGACCATGGCGATACCTACATACTGCCAGGAATTCATCAATGTTATGATGATAACCCCTCTGGTTCCGGAGGCCATCCAGTCAATGGGCGCCATTCCGAAAATACCTATCATTTCATTAAAAATACCTCTGTTGTATTGAACAAAGAAGTAAATGATATAGCCCATGATCAGACTGGATATCATGACCGGCATATATATAAAGGTACGTACTACGGAATGACCTTTAAACCGGGAATTTAAGAATACTGCATAGGCGAGTCCCAGCAGATTCTGAAGCAGCGTACTGCCAAAACCATAGATGATGGTGTTACGGAAGGCGATCAGGAAGTTACTGTCCTTAAACAATTTAAGATAGTTTTTTAAGCCTATGTATTGATAATCCTGGGAATACCCGTTCCACTGCGTGAAAGAAATCCGGAACGCCTCTATCAGCGGCCACAGAACAAAAAACAGGATAAGAAGCAGTGCAGGAATATAAAATACATTCATTCTTAGGTTTCGTTTTTTCATATTATATAACCATACCTTTCCGACTCAGCTCCGCCGGCAGCCGTGCTGCCGGTTTTCATCCGGGACACAAGTAAGCCGCCGCGTATGAACCAGTCCATCACGCGGCGGCCCGCCTGCTTAAGCCAGCGCCCTGAAAATAGTATCTGAAAAATTACTGGCTGATTTTTTCATCATATGCGGTCTTAATTGTTTCCACACATTTTTCAATGCCTTTTCCCGGATTCATAAATATTTCATTTCCGGCTACTCCCATATCATTCCACATACCGCTGGGAAGGAATTCTCTGTCAAAATAATTCACATAGAGGAGATCATCGCCGAAGGCATTCATCATGATATTAAATTCTTTGGTCACATATTCATTATCATTGGTAACACCTTCCATAGCGGGAATCTTTCCGTTTATGGTGGCAACCTTTACAGAGACATCATCTCTTGCCAGATATTCAAGGAGCTTTCTGCTTTCCTCCGGATATTCGGTATCCTTCCAAATACCATAGCAGGCGCCTTCTCCTGAAGACACATAAACTTTGCCGCCTTCATTGGGTGAAGGAATTGCCATGATTCCAAGCCTTGCATCGGGATTATAGGAAAGAGCCTGTGTAATCGTATGATTTCCGCTGATTACAATAGCGCCGTCGCCATTGGCAAGGGCCTGAATGGAGGCATCATCACTTGCAGTCAGAATGTCCTTATTGAAGTATCCCTTCTGCTGCCAGTCATCCAGCATCTGTGCAAGAGGCGTCCAGTATTTTTCCCAGTCAAAGCTTCCGTCCAGCAGAGCCGCTCCCTGGTTATCCGCAACATCTTCATTCGTGAGGAATCCGGGGGCCATAACTTCAAACAGATTGGCAATGTTATTAACGGATTTTCCGCCTACATATACCGGCACCTTTCCGGTTGTAAGAAGCTTGTCACATGCCGCTTCGAAATCCGCCCATGTACGGATTGTTGTCGCATCTACGCCGGCCTCTTCAAAAATATCCCTGTTATAGCAAATGGATGCCGGATCAATGGACAGCGGGACCACATAAATATTTCCCTGTGAATCGGTGACTGTCTTTTTGATGGACTCTTTCACATGAGATACCCATGGCTCGTCATTTAAAGGGGTAAGATATTCGGAATATCTTGTAGTGCTCCATCCATGAGTTTCCCATAAATCAGGAAGATCTCCGGAAGCCATTCTGGTTTTCATTACATTTTCGTAATCATCCCCGGGTGAAATCACTTCAACCCCGATACCTGTTTCCGCTGTAAAATCATCCATGATCTGCTGAAGTCCTTCCAGCATTTCACCGGTCCATGTTGTCTCCAGCTCCAATACCACATCAGAAGCGGGCTGTGCCGCCTGTTCTGCGGAATCAGCTGTTTGTGCGGCTGCTTCGGTTTTGCTTTCCTCATCCTGCGCGGCCGGGGCCTGATCTGCCGTCTGGCTGTCCCCTCCCGAAGAACAACCGGACAGTAATGCTGCCGCCATCGCTGCAGTACATAACAGAGCTGTCAATTTCTTTGCATGCCTTTTCATAACTTAACCCTTCCTTTCCCATAACCTGCAGATTTACTTTCGTAAACTGCCTTAATTTCCGTATTCTTACCGGATGTATTCAGTTTATCATTATAAAAAACTATTCTAAAGTCTGTTTTTTTGTGTATATTGTACTTTTTTTTGTCATTTACAGGACTTTTTTTATTAATTTGACAAACCATTTTAGTTGTGCATATAATTACACCTGAAATAATTATGAATATTTCATTTTATCAGGGAGTGACATATGATATGAATTCTATAAAAAAGGCTCTGAAAAAAAACCGTTCCTTAAAATCCACTTCTATGCTTGCCTTTATTGTATCCTTCTTCATCCCTTCTTTTCTGCTTATATTGCTTTTGTTTATGTGTTATATACAGATTACAGTTAAGGCACAGGAAAAAGAGTATAAAAATACCTTAAACATTTTGTCCTCCCATCTGGTGAATCATATAAACGCCAACTCCGGATTATCACTCACTTATCTGTTTGATCCTGAGATTTCAAGTATGTTTTTTTATCTGAACAAAAAAGAATATACTGAGGACCTGATTACTTATACCCGTCTGTCCCAGAATTATACTGCCACATTAAATAACCGTATGACTCTGATCGGAAACAGTATTACCGGCATTGGTTTTATCCCCAGCAAGTCTAACAGTGATACTCTTTTTTACCTGAAAAAATATAATACCCTTCTTATCAACGAAGATTATGAGTATATGGACTCCGACTGGTACAAACAGCTTCAGAGGAATAACCAGGCCGCCCTATTCGTTCCCTCCAATACCGCTTCTGCGGCGAATACCATTTCTTTGATACGGACGGTTAAAAATATTGATAAACGTCAGGTGGTAGGATATGAGATTCTGGATATCTCCCTGGATTTTATTTTTGAGTCCCTGAAGGATATTTCCATGAGCCAGTACTCTGGGATCTTTTTGGAATCTCCCAAGCAGGAACTGCTTTTTTCCACCAATGAAGCGCTCACTCCTGTCCTCTCTTCCCTCCTCGGAGCGGATAACGGCATAAAGCAGCCGGAAAGAGGTTATGACTTATATTCTTATCGGGATAAGAACTTCGGCTTTACCTTTTATTATCTTTCCTCACGCTATGACCTGTACCGCAACCTGCGTTTTGCCACAGGCCTGGTCCTGCTTTTCTATTTCGGCATGGTCGTAATGGCCGCGTTTATCTTCGGACGCACCTCCCGCAGCTTAAGCAGCTCCATCAGCCCTGTCCTGGATACCATGGATAAATATCATGCAGGTGATTCCCATATCCAATGTGACATCTCCCAATGCAGTATTTCAGAAATTGAAACGATTGCGGTAAACCTGAATGAAATGATAGAAAAAATAAATACGCACATTGACAATGAATATAAATTTCAAATGGAACAAAAAATAGCGGAATACCAGACGCTGCAGTCGGAAATCAATCCTCATTTTCTGCATAACACACTGAATATCCTGATTGCGCTGAACCGGCTGGGGGATCGGAAAGGCCTGGAACAGTCCATTATCAGCCTCTCCCGCCTGTACCGGTATACCTGTGAGCATAATTTTAACAGCACCATTCAGCATGAATTTAATTTTATAAAGGATTATCTGTACCTTCAGAAGACCCGTTTTGATGAACGGCTGGATTTCCAGATATTTATAGAGCCGGGACTGGAGGATTTCGAAATCCCCAAGTTCCTTGTACAGCCGTTAATTGAAAATGCTATTGTCCATGGGTTAGAGCCTTCAGACCGCAATGAATTTATTCAGCTTTCGGCTTTTACTACAGAAAGCCGGAACGGAGAGGATTTTACGGTCATTACAGTGATTAACAGCGGCCTGCCCTATATTGAGAATAAATCCTACAAACGGGTGGGACTTAAAAATATTGAAGAGCGGCTGACTATTTTTTCTCCCAATTCCTTCTTTATTATCCGGGGAGGAATCGATAAACCTACCAAATGCACCATAATGATACCCAAGCCCCATACGGAGAAAGGAAAATGACATGTTTATACTGATCGCCGATGATGAAAAAATGATTCGTTTAAGCCTGCAGTCCATGCTGGAGGAGCTTTATCCCAATGAACACATGTATATTCATGCTTCCAATGGGCAGGCCGCCATAGCACAGGTGCAAAAGCTTCCTCCGGATATCGCATTTCTGGATATCCGCATGCCGCTCATGAACGGGCTGGAGGCCCTGGAAACCTGCCGTAAGCTATCTCCCTCCACGAAATGGATTATTCTCAGCGGTTATGCCGATTTCGAATATGCTCAAAAGGCCATAACACTGTCCGCCTATTCCTATCTGCTCAAGCCGGTGGATCTGGCAACGCTGAAGCAGGTGATGGATGATATTGTCGTGTTAAAGAATCAGGAAAAAGAACACGATAATAAATTATTTACATTGGATGTCATCCGCTCCTTCAATATGGCGGATCAGCTGGGCAGTGATGAGACGTCTTTTCTGCCTTACGGAACTAACTCTTACGTTATTTATCAGATCTATATTGATGAACAGGAAAAAGAACGGCAGCACATGCTCAAGCATGATTTATTCCGCAGTATTGATGATTTTTGTCGAAGAAACTTATTTTTATTTTATCATGCGGTATTTTTCAACACCAACGGGGAGCTTTGTGTTATCTGTTCCGTAAAAGATCCTTCTCACCTTACTTTTTTTATCAATTCCCAGATACGCTCCTATCCTCATGACATGATTTCCGTGTTTACCGCCGCAGCCGGTTCCTTATCGGAAATCTATGAAGAAAGCCGCCAAATCTCCCGCCTTTCGGAAATCCGTCTTGTATATGACTGCCGTTCCGCGGCGGATATCCGTTCACTGACAGAAATCCCCATACTACATGATCTTCTGTCTTTTTGTGAACAAATTGACCTCTTTATCCAGAACGCCCTTGTGGGCAGCAGGGAAACCATCCGACAGCTTTCCGCCGCTTTTATACAAAACCCAAAAATGAAAAAGATATTTGATAATATCTGCCTGAGTACCCTGTATCTTTATCTGGAGGACGTACTGGCTCATTCATTTACGGCGGATGACTTTGCCGGCTTTGTCAAAGAGCTGCATGCCGCGGCGGCGGAATTGTCCCATAACGAACCACTGAGGAATTTTGATATAACAGTTATCAAAGATTTTGTACACCAAAATTATGCAAAGGATGTCAGCATTGCTTATGTGAGCGAATATTTTAATCTGTCCCCCACCTATTTCAGCAAGCTGTTCCACGAAAAGACGGGACAGAAATATATTGACTTCGTAACGGAAGTCCGCATAGAAAATGCGAAAAAACTGATACGCAGCAATGCCAATATTTCTGTCAAGCAGACGGCTGAAGCCGTAGGTTATACAAGTGTGAGGCACTTTTCGAAAATATTCCAGAAGTATACAGGGGTGCTGCCTTCTAATTATTGATTTGTTAAGGCCATTTTGAAAAAACATAATTTTCGAAAAAACCATTGACATTTTTCTTTATATTTTGTATTATTGAATGGCTATATAAAGCCAGATCGAAGCGTGGCTCAGTTTGGTAGAGCGCTGCGTTCGGGACGCAGAGGTCGCGTGTTCGAATCACGTCGCTTCGACTTAGGGAAAGCCCGGGAACTTAATGTTTCCGGGCTTTTATATTTTTCAAATTTTCATTCTGATTGGTATTCAGATAAAAATATACTTATAGGTTGTATTTATCCTAAGTTTGTATATACTTATCCTATGGGCTAATTAAAATAAATTAACCTTTCAATTACTTAATTACTTGTATACTTTATATGCAGATAGGAGTAAGCATGCTTATAAATACAGATGTATTAATACCTATGACCGATGCAAATCAAAATTTTTCTAAGGTAGTTCGTCTTGTTGATGAACAGGGAGCCGTTGTTATTCTAAAGAACAACAAACCACGATATGCCGTAATAAGCTTTTCTGAATATGATGGCTTTCTGGAATATCAAAAGAGTATGAATAACCAAACTGCAGACTAAATGAAGAGAGGTAAATGGCTTTGGATGATGTTAAGTTGACTTTTCTACAAAGTGTTTCAGATTTATTGGAGCAAGCAAAAAAGAATGCAAAAACAGCAGTGAATCTTTCTATGGTCTATACATACTACGAAGTTGGAAAAAGAATTTTTCAAGAGGAGCAAAACGGCAAGGAAAGAGCTGGTTATGGAAAGTATTTATTAAAAGAATTATCTGATTATTTGTCGAAGCAATTTGGCAAGGGTTTTTCAGTCACAAATCTGAAGCAGATGAGACAATTTTATTTGACTTATCGTAATGATCAAATTGGTCAGAAGGTGTCTGACCAATTCAATCATTTACCAACTGTGGATAATGGCAGAAAATTTTTCCTGAGTTGGTCACATTATCTGAAACTTATGAGAATAGATAATATTGATGAGCGGCATTTTTATGAAATTGAGTCCGCAAAAAATGATTGGAGCCTTACGGAATTAAAAAGGCAATATGACAGTTCCCTATATGAACGTATCTTATTAAGTACTGACAAGGATAAAGTATATCTCTTATCACAGGAGGGACAGGTAATAGAAAAGTCAGGGGACATGGTAAAGGATCCATATGTATTAGAATTTTTAGGTTTACCTGAGCTGCCTGAATATTCAGAAACAGATTTGGAATCCAAGATCATTGATCATTTGCAGACATTCCTGCTTGAACTCGGTACCGGATTTGCTTTTATTGGACGTCAGGTCAGGTTTACCTTTGAAGAAGAACATTTTCGGGTAGACTTAGTATTCTATAATAGATTGCTGAGATGTTTTGTACTTTTTGATTTGAAAATAGGTGAACTAAAGCATCAGGATATTGGACAAATGCAAATGTATGTTAATTATTATGACAGGAAGGTAAAGCTGCCGGATGAGAATCCGACAATCGGTATCATTCTGTGTAAAGATAAAAATCAGTCAATAGTAGAGATGACCTTGCCAGAAGATAACAGTCAGATTTTTGCAAGCAAATATCAAACCGTTTTGCCAAGTAAAGAGGAATTACAAAGACTTTTAGATGATCAGATATAATCAGAAGAATAAGAAACACCTTATCACAAATCAGCCAATACGGAGGTACTACTATTGAAAAACACCTTACTGCTGGAGAGCATTACCGGCGAGGAGATATCTGCCAATTTAAAGCCCCTGGATAATATCAGGGGATATGAAGTCAGGCCCGGATTTTATGAGGTTAACGGCGCTTCTGCCCTGCCCGGCGGCGTTAATTTCACTCTTGCCTCTCACAACGCCACATCCTGTGAGCTTGTGCTTTTCCACAGAAAATCCTTCCGGCCGTTCGTCAGTATTCCTTTTCCGGAACACTATCGGATCGGGAATGTCTTTTCCATGATTGTTTTCGGCCTGAAGATAGACGAATTCGAATATGCTTACTGCCTGGATGGCCCTTACGATCCGGAAAAGGGACTGATATTTGATAAAAGCAAATATATTCTCGACCCTTATGCAAAGGCTGTTACCGGCCAGAGCGAATGGGGCGTCCACCGGATTTACGAGCCGGACTGTCTGTACAAATCCCGTGTGGTAAGAAATAACTTTGACTGGGGCAACTGTAAGCAGCCGCTCATTCCCATAAAGGATAATATTATCTATGAGCTTCATGTAAGAGGCTTTACCAAAGATGCTTCTTCCGGGGCTTCCCATCCCGGCACTTTCGCCGGTTTAATGGAAAAAATCCCCTATCTGAAAGAGTTGGGAATCAACGCGGTGGAATTGATGCCTATCTTTGAATTCGATGAAATGGCCGGCTGCCGGGAGGTGGACGGACGGATGCTTCTGGATTACTGGGGGTATAATCCCGTGTGTTTCTTTGCCCCCAATACCGGTTATACCGCACAGCTTGAATATAACCAGGAAGGGCTGGAGCTGAAAACGCTTATCAGGGCCCTGAATGAAAATGGGATTGAAGTAATCCTGGATGTGGTATTCAACCATACTGCAGAAGGGAATGAACAGGGGCCGTTCTTTTCTTTTAAAGGGCTGGATAATAATATTTATTACATGCTCACCCCTGATGGCTATTACTATAATTTCAGCGGCTGCGGCAATACGCTGAACTGCAACCACCCTATCGTCCGGCAGCTGATTCTGGACTGCCTGCGATACTGGGTCATCAATTACCGTGTGGACGGTTTCCGCTTCGATCTGGCTTCTATTCTCGGTCGGAATGAGGATGCGGCTCCTATGAGCAACCCTCCCCTTCTGGAAAGCCTTGCCTATGATCCTATCCTGGGAAGCGTGGATTTGATCGCTGAAGCCTGGGACGCAGGCGGCCTGTATCAGGTCGGTTCGTTTCCCTCCTGGAACCGTTGGTCGGAATGGAACGGTAAATACCGGGATGATATGCGCAGCTTCCTGAAAGGGGATGACGGCTATGCTGCTGCCGCCGCTCAGCGTATTATAGGATCTCCTGATCTTTATCCTCCGGAAAAAAGAGGCTCCAACGCATCCGTTAATTTTCTTACCTGCCATGACGGCTTTACTTTATATGATCTTTATTCCTATAACAGCAAGCATAATGAAGCGAACGGCTGGAACAATACGGATGGCGCCGACGATAACCGGAGCTGGAACTGCGGACAGGAGGGCCCGTCCGACAGTGAGGAAATCCGGCAGCTGAGGTTCCGGATGATCAAAAATGCCTGTGCGGTTCTCATGTGCAGCCGCGGCACTCCCATGTTTCTTGCCGGAGACGAATTCGGGAATACGCAGTTCGGCAATAATAATTCCTATTGCCAGGACAATGAAATATCCTGGCTTGACTGGACTTTAGCAGAGGAAAATAAAGAAATTCATGATTTTTTCCGGTACATGATCTCCTTCCGCCGGGAACACGGGGTGATACGGGATAATACCGCTCCCTGCAGTCTTGGTTTTCCGTCTATGAGTATTCATTCGCTGAAGCCCTGGGATGATAATTTTGACTGGAACAGCAAAATGGTGGGCGTAATGTTCGCCGGAATCTATCCCTCCGGCAGGGATGATATCCTGTATATCGGCATCAATACTTTCTGGAATCCTCTGACAGTGGAGCTTCCGGAGCTGTCCCCCGATAAATACTGGATTCCCGCAGTAGATACCTCAAGAGGAACAGCAGCAGTCATTACTCGTGAGGAAATACTGGATGAAAATGTTTATATTATGGGCCCACGCTCCGTATTGGTGTGTCTTGTAAAAGACCGGGCCTAACTAAAAAACGCGATTCTCCAGCCGGCTGCATAGCCTTTCATCAAAACTATAATAAAAAACGAAGCCATCTGACAGCATGTCGCCAGCGGGCTTCGTTTTTCTTTAAGTGAAGTTAATCGATCAATATATACAGCAAAGTAAGCAGAAGTCCCAAACAGGCAAGGAAAAGTCCGAAGGACAGGCTTCTTCCGATAATCGTTCCATTTTCCTGTAAATCATCATGCATCATAGCAAGCTTATGCTCATATCTGCCTTCTGCGTGCTGCCTTATATAGATATCTTCAGCTATCTCTTCCTCTGTGGCATCAGGATGATTGAAATACTCCGTGACCCCGTCCAGAACAATTCCCACCATATGAGTCATGGGTGTTCCTTCTTTTATTTCATGCGGAATTCTGCTATCTCTGTAAATAGTCTTTCTTAACAGGACCACTATTGCATCCATCAGTCTGTCAGCCAGCCTGCACAGGGTTCCGAATAGCAGGGGAAGGATCTTAAGAAGGACAGGCCGGTACAGCAGATTCTCCAAATCCAGCCAGCCGGGCCAGCGATCCCGGTAAATCCTGTTTCCGTCCTGCACAGTTTCCATCCATTTGCGTACCACCAATACATAAAGCAGCAGACCTATAAGAATCGAAACTCCGGCTCCCTTTAAATTGATCAGGGAGAAATAAGCAACCACTGTTTCCAGGCTTTCCGCATTCAGGAAAGCGGCGGACATATCCGCCAGCCTGTCTGTTATCAGATGGGGGAGAATCCCCAGCAGCGGAAGGAGCACGGCGCTGCCCGCCAGGGCAAAACCGCTCAGGCCGTTCATATAATGCTTCATTCCGTCGAATCGTTCCTGACACTTTCTGTCATTATTTTTTTCCACAAAGAGACAGATGTAAAGCTTGAGCATATACGCCACCGTCATGCCTCCGCTGATTAGGAAAATCCATTCCACAGCCTGCATCCAGCCAGCCCCGCCTGCATTTGCTGAGACGAGCATATGCCTGTATTCCACGATGGATTCATGCAGCAGCGTCTTGCTCGTATATCCGTTCCACAGAGGCATTCCGCCGATACCCAGCGCCCCCATCAGAAAACAGAAGTTCAGCAGCGGCTTCTTTCTGCCGAATCCTTTTATTTTGTTCAGGTTCAGTTCATGAAGGTTCATAAATACGACGCCTGCAGCCATAAAAAGCACCAGCTTGATCAGGGAGTGGTTTACCATGTGAAGCAGGCTTCCCCGTATGGCCACGCTGCTCTCTTCTCCGATAAGCCCCTGCATGCCGATCCCGATCAGAATAAATCCGATTTGAGACACGGAGGAACAGGCCAGCGTCCTTTTAAGATTCACGGAGAATAAGGCAAGGAGCGCACCGGTAAACATCGTGAGAACACCCAAAACCAGCAGCAGTCTGCCCCACGCCATATCAAAAGGAAGAATAGCGCTGCTGATGACAAGAACACCAAAAATACCGGCTTTAGTAAGTATGCCGGAAAGAAGGGCGGATGCCGGCGCAGGCGCTACGGGATGGGCCTTGGGCAGCCAGATGTGCAGAGGGAAGACACCGGCTTTTGCCCCGAAACCAAACAGCAGGCAGACAGAGGCGGTGAATATCCGTACATATCCTCCTCTTCCATCTGAACGGCTCTTCTCCGCCGCTTGCGCAAGCCGGGTAAATTCCAGCGTTCCCAGTTCCCCGTACAAGAGAAACAGGCCCATCAGCATTACCAGCCCGCCGATGACTGCCACAGCCAGATAGGTTTCGGCCGCACGCAGGGCTTCTTTCGTCTCTTCATGCGCCACCCATGTATAGGAAGTAAAGGACATGATTTCAAAGAAAATAAAAACAGTGAAAAGATCTGCCGATAGGAACACACCGATGGTGGCTCCCAGCGTAAACAGAGTAAAAAAACGGTATCTTCCCCTGTTCCTGTAGCTTTTCATATATTCGGCGGAAAACAGCGTCGTCATCATCCACATAAGAGAAGCGATCAGGCCATACAGGGCACGGAACCCATCCATACACAGATGCAGCCCCATTCCGCAGAAGCCTTCCCAACGGAAATCATACCGGATTCCCTCATTGCCGCCCTTCCAGAACAGGCCGAACAAAACGGCAAAGCAGAGCATCTCTGAAACAGTTACCAGACCGGCCCCTATATCTGCAGTTGTCTTTCTTTTTCTGTCCGTATCATTTCCCGCTCCCTCTCCTCTTCCCAGCAGCGCTACCACGAATGCCCCCAGAAAGGGAAAACACAGGATTAATAACAGCATATAATCACCAGTCATGTCAGGTTCCTCCAACCTCTCTTTACAAATTTCCGCCGGCTATTTCCTGAAAGAAATTTACAATCGGTGCGGAATGCAGGCCGAAAATAAGGATAGCTATCGCAAAAATACACAAAGGCACCAGCATCATCCATCCCGGATCCCTGGCTTCCTCCGGAATGTTCAGCTGCTTCTCCTTATCAGGGAAAAAGGCCCGGATAACGATAGAGAGCATATAGATGGCCGTTAAAAGCGCAGATATCAGAAGGGCCCCGATCCCCACATAGGCCATGACATTATCGCTCATTACCGCCGCCGTCGCCAGATTCCACTTGCTGATAAATCCGGCAAGGCCGGGCACTCCCATCAGTCCGAGGGACGCTATGGTAAAAATTCCGAACACCACCGGCATACGCCTTCCGAAACCGTCTATTTCATGCACATACTGCTTTCCCGTTTTATACATCACCGCACCCACACAGAAGAAGGAGCATATCTTCATAACAGCATGGAATACCATATGGCTTAAGGCACCTACCAGACCCAGGGGCGTCATGATACATACGCCGAAAAGGATATAGGAAAGGTTGCTTATGGTGGAATACGCAAGCCTCCTTTTCAAATGCGTCTCCTTCAGCGCGCGGCTGCAGCCGTAAACAATGGTAAAAATCACGATCCCCATTACCACATTCTGCGCCCAGGTTCCTCTGACAAAGTCCGGGCCAAAGCTGTAATAGGTCAGCCTGATGATAGCAAAGGCTCCCGCCTTTACCACGGCTACCGCATGCAGAAGCGCAGTGACCGGGGTAGGCGCCACGCCCGCCTGGGGAAGCCAGGAATTAAAGGGACAGACAGCCGCTTTTACCCCAAAGCCGCAGAAGGCGATGCAGTATATGAGCAGCAGCATGGATCTCTTATCTCCTCCCGTCACGGAAGCATCCAGGACTCCCCCGAAGGTAAAGTTGATGGTCGTGCCATAGGTCAGCAGGAAGATCAGCCCCAGAAAAGCAAATGCGGCGCCTCCCAGGGAGTAATACAGATACTTCCGGCTGGCAAGGATCGCCTCTCTGGTCAGCGTATGCAGCACCAAGGGTACGGTAACCAGCGTGAGCAGCTCATAAAAGAAATACATGGTGAGCATATCCTCTGAAAAAGCAATACCCAGCGTAATACCATAGGTAATGGTGTAAAACATGAAGAAAAACCGTTCTCTTTTTTCATGCTTCATATATTCAAAGGAATACAGCGTCGCCAGCGGCCACAAGGCGGCCACCAGACCCGCAAAAACCATGGATAACCCGTCAATCTTCAGGGACAGAGACAGATTGCTCACAAACCGGACGATAGGAAATGCATCCGCAGGCCGGTTTACCAGCAGCCCCGCCACAATCAGGCTGGTCGCCACCACTATGCATTCAACATATACCGTCATATATATTCTTTTTTTAAAGGGTATCAAGGGCACCACAGCGCCGCCGAGCACAGGCAGCAGTACGGCCACAAGCATCATTTCTGGTTTCATAGATGAACACCTTTCTTTTTCCCTGGTACGGACTTACCATCCGTTTTCTTCCGTCTGCCTACATCTGGAACAGCTGCTGTGCAATATTGCTGATAAGGGAAATCAGGCCTCCCGGGAACATACCCAGCACAACAGCCAGGACAGCCAGCAGAAGGATGGGAACCAGCATTACGGAATCCGCTTCCTTCCGTACAAAGCCTTTTCGTGATTCTTCTTCCCCGGGGAAAAACCCCTTCATGGTTATGGGGAGCAGATAGCCCGCCGTGAGCAGCGCGGACAGCAGCAGTACCACCGGCCCCAGCCAGCTGTAAAAGCCGGTTTCCGAGGACAGCGAGCCGACGGCCAGATACCATTTGCTGACAAATCCGCTTGCAGGAGGAATGCCTATTAAAGCAAGGGACAGAAGGGTCATACAGCCGATGGTTACCGGCATTTCCTTCCCGATTCCCCTCAGCTCGTCCACCCGCGTTTTACCTGTCCGGAATATGATCGCTCCGGCGCAGAGGAACAGGCCGGATTTAATGACCGCATGGAAAATCACATGCAGGAATGCCCCTGTCATACCGGCCGGATTCAGCAGAAGAAGCCCGAAGAGAATATAGGAAACCTGGCTTACCGTTGAATAGGCCAGCCTTTTTTTCAGTCCTTTTTCCAGATAAGCGAGCATGGAACCCAGGAATACCGTTCCCAGGGCCAGTCCCAGGAATACCTTCTGTACCCAGCTTCCCTTCAGGAACTCCGCTCCGAAAATAAAGTAAACCACACGGATTATCCCCAGCACCCCTGATTTGACAATAATCCCGGACAGCACAGCCGATGCGGGGGCAGGGGCTACCGGGTGCGCCGCAGGCAGCCAGCCCTGCATGGGAAACAGCCCGGCTTTTACACCGAACCCCATAAGCATCAGAAAGGCAACCACCAGCAATAATCCTTCATGCCCTTCCACAAGTGAAAAATCCAGCACTCCGCCGGCTGTAAAGGTCAGCGTATTCCCATAGCGGTTGATAAAATACAGGCCAAACAAAGCCAGATAGGCGCCGGCCAGGGAATAGAACAGATATTTCAGCCCCGCCATAACCGCCTCCCTTGTACGGGTATGGAATACAAGAGGAAGGGACAGCAGAGTCATGCACTCGTAAAAGAGGTAAAAGGTAATCAGGTTGCCGGAAAAATCCAGCCCTACAAGAACGCCGTATACAATCAGATAAAATCCGAAATATCTTTTATTGCAATCCTCGTGCTGCATATACCGGAATGCATAGATGCCGGCGAGAACCCAGACAATTGTGACCACCGACACAAACAGCCGCCCCACCGCATCCACCTTAAAATAGACAGGAAGCCGCATGGTCAGCTGAAACAGCGTAAAGGCAGTCTCTCCGCTGCCGATCACCCCGATGACTGCTATCGCCGTCCCGAAAAGGCCTATGGCGGTAAGGGTTATCATGGCAGCCCTTTTTATTGAATTTTTCAAAAGCAGCAACAGAATTCCCATGATTATCGGAAAAAATATGGGAAAGAGAAGCATGCCTGATTCCTTCATATAAAGCTCCTGTCTGCGCGCCGTTTCCGCGCCTGGTAAGAATTTGATAAAATCAGCCGAACATAGCCAGCCCCGACTGGATCCATTTCACAATGGGCTGGGACAGCATGCCCAGGGCTATATTAAGGCAGATAAAAAGGACAATGGTAACCGTATAGGTTTTTTCTGCGCCGATAGTGATTACCTCACAGTCCGTACGCCTTTCCGGAACAAAAATCCGGATCACCGTTTTCATGAAATAAATAGCATTCAATACCGTGCTGATTCCCAGTACGATAAGGGCAGGAAGCATTTTATAAGCATGTCCGATGGAAGCCTGGGCAAAGAGCAGCTTGCTCACGAAGCCGGATAACATAGGCATTCCTACCATGGACAAAGAACCCACGGTAAAACCGATTCCCGCGATTTTATGCCTGTAGGCCGCCCCCGTAAGATCCTGGAATTTCCTGCTGCCTTTGGAAACATCCGTAAGGCCGATAGCGGAGATAAACAGGAGTGATTTGGTGGCGGCATGGGAAAGGATATGAAAAATACTGGCAACCATGCCGATCTCCGTACCCAGTCCGAAGCCCATGTAAATATATCCAATCTGGGCCACACTGGAAAAAGAGATCATCCTTCGGATATCATTTTCCTTTATGGCGCTCAGGGAGCCGAATATCATCCCCATGAGCCCGAATACGAAGAATACGTTGATTATCTTGTTCTCCGCAATAAAATCAAAGCCGATTACCCTGTAAATAATCTTAATCAGCAGAAAAATATAACCCTTGGATACCAGGCTGGAAAGCATGGCCGCCGAAGATACGGTGGAATAGCCATAGGCATCAGGCAGCCAGGAGTGAAAGGGAAACAGGGCGCTTTTTATGGCAAGGCCCACGCAGATTAAGCCGATGGTCACCACCAGCGGCATCCGGAATTCCCCCTGGGCGACTATCTCTCCCACGGTTTCCTTGATATTGCTCATGAGCAGATGGCCTGTCATATCGTAGAGCATGCTGATTCCCACCAGCAGAAGTCCACTGCCCAGAAGGCTCATGATCATATATCTGACCGCCGCTTCAATCGTCCTTCCGTTCTGCCTGATCATGATCAGGCCGCAGGCGGATATGGTATTGATTTCCACAAATACATAGGCGGTGAACAGGTCGTTGGTATATACAAGGGCCAAAAGGGAACTGAGCAGCAAATCCGTGAGGATATAATAAAGATTGTGCTTGCTGTATTCCACCTCGCCCAGAAGCTTCTTGCGCCCGCCCATCAGGGAAAGGAGCATGATAATACAGAAAAAGAGGGCCATACCCGCTTCCAGAACTCCCGCGCGGATTTCATTTCCCCAGGGCGCCGGAAAATGGCCCATCATATAGGTATAGCTGGTTCCTTTACCCATGAGGTACACCAGCAGCACGGCGGACATACAGCCCACGGCTCCGATAACAACCGTATTCAGCCACTTGGCGGCCTTTGCCGGAAGAACCGAGCTCACCGTGCCGGAAAACATGGATAAAATAATGGAGAAGAAGGGAAAGTTCTGTACAAAATCCATTTACAGTCCCTCCTTTTTCAGTCTGGCGGAAATCTCGTCCAGATCCAGCGTATGGTACCTGCGGTACAGACGGATTGTCAGAGACAGCATCAGCGCCGTTACCGAAACCGACACCACGATGCCGGTGAGTACCAGCCCGCTGGGAACCGGATTGATATAGCTTACCACCGTCTGGACCCCATCCACCACGATAGGAGCCTTACGTCCCATGATATAGCCTTTTTCTGCAAGGAACAGGTAAACTGCGGTATCCATGATATTCAGTCCGATTATTTTCTTTATCAGGTTCTTCTGCAAAAGCAGGTTGGAGAATCCGATGCCGAACAGGATCATGGCAATCGCTTCCCCGTAATTGGATAAAAGGTTGCCGCCCATCCTAGAATCCCCCCTTCCTGAACAACGCATAAAAAGCGTACATGGTACAGGTCACCACCAGGCCCACGCAAATATTAAGTACCAGTATCAGGCCGCTGCTCAGTATGGCTCCGGGTGTCCCCAAGGGTATCCCGCTTGGCAGATGGTTGGCGCCCATATAAAAGGAATAGCTTTTCGCCAGACAGTAGCAGGTCAGGGAACAAAAGCAAATCCATTTATAAGTCTTTTCCGTGAAAAAACGTTCTGTTTTCGCAAACCCGAAGGCATTCAGATACAGGATGAGTCCCGCGCCGATAATCGCGCCGCCCGAAAACCCGCCGCCGGGGGACAGATGGCCGTTCAGAATGACATAAATGCCGAATATAATAATGAGCGGCACCAGAAAACCCGCTACCTTCTGCAGGATCAAATCATTTTTTGGCTCATAAATACGGTCGTTCTCGTCGGCTTCAGCCCGGGTCAGAGCATTATCCCTGCTTTCCCCTTCCTTCTTGTCCGTCTTGTCAATACGCAGCAAGATAAGAACCGTGACCGTGGCGATAAACAGAACGTTGGATTCCCCAAATGTATCAAAGGCCCTGTAATCCAGGATCATGCCGGTAACAATGTTTACCGCCCCTGTTTCCTGAAGCCCTTTGGTAATATACCGCTCCGACACCTCATTATTATCCGGATTGGAGGCATTTCCCGTCCTGGGAAGATAAGAAACCGTCACCAGCATAATGGCAATCAGGCAGATACAGAAAATAACGCCCATCACCCGGTAAGCCTTATTAAACAGCAGGAGCTTCTTATTATGCTCCATATCATAAACCTTTTCCTGAAGCTGCCGGTATTCCCGCATCCTTTCCTGGACGCTGGCTTCCTCTTCCTTATATTCCTTCTGCGGCTTCATTTCCACCTTGCCTAACAGGGGATCCTCTTCCCCATAAAACCAGCGGGAAAAACGGCTATTCTTCTTTTCTGTCATCTTCGTCGTCCTCCCTCCGGATAGCATGGATCTTTTTCAGCGTCACAAAGAAAAGCACGCTGGTAACCCCTGCCCCCACAGCCGCTTCCGTAATTGCCAGATCCGGGGATTCCAGAAGAATCCATATGATCGACATAACCAGACTGTAAGACATGAAAATCAAAATGGAATTCAGCAGGTTCCTGGAGAAGCTCACCGAAACAGCACATACTACCAGAAAGCCCATCAGCAGGTAAGTAAATGTCTGCATATCATTCTCCTTTCTCCTCCCGATCCAGCCTGTCATCCTCTTCATAGTCCAGTTCACAGTGCTCCTTCAGGGTTTCATCCGTCATAACCTCCAGACGGGAAATCAAATGGGAGGAAACAGGGGATGCGAACCACAGAAACATGATTACCAGGAGCATCTTCAGGCTGGTAAAATTCAGCCCGGAAATGATGATAAGGCCTGTCAGGGAAATTCCGATCCCCAGCGTGTCCCCCAGCGCGGCAGCATGCATCCGGTTCAGTACAAATTCAAAACGGTAGGATCCGAATACCTCCATCGCAAAGGTAAGCAGCCCTGCTGCAAGAACCACCGTTCCGATTATAAAACGGAGCAATTCAAGATTCATGAGCATTTTCCTCCTCCGGCGTATCCTTTTTCCTGTCTTTTTTCCTGGTTTCCTGATAAACTCCCATGTATACCTTGGTCAGCACAATGACTGCAAGAAAGCTTATCATGGCGTAGATAATACAGATATCCACCAGATAGCCTTCCTGCAGCAAAAGCGCAAGGATGGCTATCATAACCATGACCATGGTGCCCATCATATTTACGGCCACCAGCCTGTCCGCCACACGAGGCCCCCTCACAGCCCTTATGAGGCATAGAAGGAGCATAAAGCCGAGAAAAATCAACGCTGCTGTAAACACAGCTTCATATGCATTTTCCAAACCGTTCATCCTGCCACCTGCCCTTCTATTTTGTGCAGAAGCCGCACAAAAACGCTGTCCGAAAGCCCTTCACTGAAACGCCTGTCCAGACAATGCACCGTATACTCATTGTCCTGCAGGGCTACCGTAATGGTTCCCGGCGTAAGGGTGATGGAATTAGCCAGAAGCACTCTGGCAGTTTTTGTTTTCAAATCCGTTTTAAAGCGGACAATAACAGGCTGAACCCTGATATGAGGGGATGCTACGAGCTTAAGAGTTGCCGCATTGGCTTTGACGATTTCCCAGATAAGCACGCCCAGATAGGCAATAATATAACCGAACTTACGCATGATAAGCCAGTCCTTCCGGGGACTGTAGTCCAGGAACTTACAGCAGAAGGCATAAACGGCCCCTGCTATTACAATTCCGAACAGTACTATTTCCAGCGTAACCTTCCCGTTAAAGATTACCCACAGCAAAAAAAAGAGTATGTACATAAAATGCCTTCCCCTCATCAATCAAAAAATTCATCTGTCATCCGGATTACAATTACATCATGAGAAAACGGACGCTGGCTGTTAAGCCAACGTCTGCTCCAGTTTGTTTATTAATTCATTTTTGGATACCGCGCCCACTATTCTGGCTTTTTCCTGGCCATCCTTGAAAATCAGGAAGGTGGGGATATTCATCACACTGTATTTCTCGGCAATATCCATATTCTCATCAATATTAAGCTTACCAACCTTGGCTTTTCCATCCATTTCTTCCGCCAGCTGCTCCACAACCGGCGCCATCATCTTACAGGGACCGCACCAGTCCGCAAAAAAATCAACTAATACAGGCTTGTCCGACTGCAGCACCTCTTTTTCAAAATCTCCTGTCGTAAATTTATATTCCATGATAAAACCTCCTTCTTATTTTCTGTCTCTCTATTTATTCTTGACCATTTTCTGAGTTCCATACAATCAGCTGCCTCTGTCAGCATAAAACGGAGACATAAGTTTATGGTATAAGCATATTACACATTTTTGTGCTTTGCAAGGACAAAAATGCTTAAAAATTGCACATATTAGGTTACAGTACCCACCAGCCCCGTGCTTCGCCTCTTCCGCCGGTGTGTGCGCAGTCCATAAAAAACTTTCTCTTTCGCAATCGTAAAAAAAGAGGGCAAAAAAATACATGGATAATCCACTCATTATCCATGTACTTTCAGGTTTTTATATGACATGTTAAATTAATAAAACATGATATCCTTCAGATCCATCAGCTTTCCGGCAATCCCGGTGAATTTTATGTAAACCGCATGCACTCCCGAAGGGACACGCACAGGACTGTCAAATTGCTGAAAATCAAATTTTCCGCCGGTCCTCTTTATCTCGACTTTGGCGAGGCATTCTGATTCCATGCTGTCAATATAGATCTCCGCAGTACCTCCATAGGTGCTGCTGGAACAGGAGAGGGAAATACCCCGGATTTCACAGTTGAAATCCATATACCGGATAACGCCCCAGTCGCCGTTGTGGATATTGGTTAAATACTCATAATGCATATCCCTGCTGCTGTAGGCATCAAAGTAGCATTTCCCCGACAGCCGGCACAAAGCCGATGCGGGAAGTTTTCTTTTGCAGGGTATCGGGGGTTCCGTTCCCTGGCTCGTCATCAGAACCTCTCTTATCGTTCCGTCCTCTTCAAAAAATATCTCTTCCACACAGACTCTGCGGCTGAATTCACTGTTATGAGAGGAACGATGATAAAAGACATACCATTTTCCCTGATATTCTTCGATCGATCCATGGTTGTTCCAGCTTGCCGGATCACATCCTGTATTATCAATGATAATCCCTTTTTTCGTATAGGGGCCGAGCGGCTTATCACTCATCGCATATCCCAGGCATGTCGGCCTTCCGCGGGAGCTGTCCGCATAGACGAGATAATAGATACCGTTTCTTTTTCTGATTGATATTCCCTCATGAAAACCATCTCTGTCTTCCGTTAATATTCCCTTAACCATCGTCTCGGGAATCACTTCCGATAAATCCTCCGACAGTTTTCCCCCTCTCAGGCTTCCCTGGCCCCAAAAATAGTACACCTGGCCGTCATCATCCTTAAAAACAGCGGGATCAATCTGTGTTCCGTCCGCTCCGGCTATAGGAACCGCATCCGTGAAGGGGCCTGTTGGACTTTCCGAAAAAGCCACGCCTTCCGATCCATCCGACAAGCAATAAAACAGACAATATCTGTCCTTGATTTTCAGACAATCCGGCGCATATAAAGGCATTTTTCCATGGGCTGCCATGTGGGAGGCCTCATCATAGGAAATAAAAGACACAGGATGTGCCTGGAAATTCTTCATGTCACTGCTGGAAAACACCTGATATTCGTAGCTGCAGTATTCATCATTGCCGCAGCAGTCTTTTGAGCCATATAAATAAATATTGCCATCCTCATCTTTTCGAGCCTCAACATCCGGTATATAATACTGGGACGGTAAAATCGGGTTCATAATATAATTCCTTTCTTCATTAACCTTTTACGGCTCCCGCCGTCAATCCTTCTGTAATAGTACGTGATACAAATGCGTATACAATCATTATGGGGACAATCGACATGGCGATAGCCAGATAGGTAGCTCCGTAATCCCTGTTAAAGGTTCCCCTAAGATTCATAATAAGCAGGGGAAGCGTAAAATTTTTCTGGTTAAACAACACAATCATAGGCGTCATGAAGTTATTCCAGCTTCCCACAAAGTTGAAAATAGACATCGTTGCAATAGCCGGTTTTACCATCGGCAGAGCGATTCTGTTAAAGATAATAAACTCGTTGCAGCCCTCTATCCTGGCGCTTTCCAGCAGAGAATCCGGCAAAGAGGATTTCATATACTGCATAATGAAAAACACCGTACTCGCATTGGCAATCCCGGGCAGGATAAGCGGGAAAAAGGTATCTAAGATCCCCATGAACTTACATAACCGGAAGAACCCGATGATTCCCAGCTGCGAAGGAATCATCATGGAAACCATGACGATACCGAATACAATACCCTGGCCTTTGAACTTGTATTTGGAAAGGCCAAAAGCGGTCAGCGCGCCGAAATAGGCGCTCAGCAGCGTGGAGGAAAAGGAAATAATCACGCTGTTCAAAAATCCTCTGCCAATCTGTATCATTTCTCTCATATTCAAATAATTCTGAAGGATGGAGGTTCCGGGAAGTAAATACAAGCCTGTCATCAGCTCATTGCTGGAATGTGTGGCATTAATGATCATGATATAAAAAGGCAGAAAACAAATGACTGTAAGCAATATCAGTAAAATATAGATAATGATTCTGGAGAGCTTTATCTTTTTCATGACTCCTCTCCTTCCTGCTTAGGGTTGAGAACTCTGAAAAACAGAACAGATACTATCAGGATTATTATGAATAATCCATAAGAAACCGTTGCCCCGTATGCATAATTTTTATTCTTAAATGCGGTGTTATATAAATATAAAACCATTGTCATAAGCGACTTCTGGGGTTCTCCGGTTCCTCCCGTCAGGGCCATCGGGATATCAAAAATCTGCATTCCGCCAATCAGAGAAGTGACTGCAACATATAATAAAGTGGGTCTTATCAGAGGCATTGTAATGTAAAAAAATCTTTGTCTGCTGTTAGATCCGTCTACCACGGCGGCTTCAATCACATCCGTAGAAATTGCCTTGATTCCTGCCGTAAGAATGATCGTGCTGTGCCCGAACCACATCCACCATTGGATGAGAGAGGTCAGGCCTCTGGCAAATACCGGATTTCCCATCCATTTTACAGGTTCATGGATCAGATTCATGGATAATAAGATTTTATTGACGGTACCCGTCTGCCAGTCAAGCAGCACGCTGAACAGAATACCGATTGAGGCAGCCGTAACTAAATTGGGCAGATAGAACATTGCCTGAAACACATTGGCGCCTTTCAGTTTGTACTGGCATAAAAGGACGGCCAGCACCAGCGCGGATATAATCTGCGGTATGATACAGCCAAGCCAGATAATCCAGGTGTTTCCCACACTTTTCCAAAACACTTCGTCAACAGCAAGACGCTGATAATTCTTCAGGCCAATAAATCCCGCCGTTGCTCCGTCTTCCATACTTAAAAAGAATGTATAAATAATCGGGTACAACTGAAATATAAGAAAAACAACGATATAAGGTAAAACAAAGAGAAAGCCATACCGGGCTCTTTTCTTAGCCATACTTTTTACTACCCCCTTACCTTGTTTGAAAAAGGAAAAGCAGTTCCTGTTTATGGGCTGCTTTTCCTTTCGTTTACTACTCTACCGTAATGGACTGATATGCATTTGCCACATCTTTTTTAAATTGTTCCAGGGCCTCTTCCTTCGTTACCTCTCCCTGGGCATATAACTCCGCATTCTGAAGGAGCAGATTATTGATGGTATCATCATACTTTGTTACAAGGGAAGCATTTATTTTACCGGCTTCCTCTTTGAAAAATGCAAATGTATTCTGGCCTCCGCACCATGTATCCGAGTAGGATTCCACCAGCTCGTCCTCCACAGATACCAACGCCGGGAAATCTGATTTATCTATCGCATACTGTCTGCTGTAATCAGGATCCAGAGTGATAAATTTCAGATATTCCCATGCCAGTTCCTTCTGGGTGCTCTTTTTGTAAATTCCCATATAGGTTCCGCCGTTAAAGTAAGATGCTGGCATACTTGCAATCGCCCAGTCTCCTTTGGAATCCGGCGCGCTTCCTTGGATTACATACTGCATTCCCCAGGTAGGCAGGACATAACCGAACAGAGAATCGTCCGCTGCGGCTGCATACCATGCGGTACTCCATGCATCCAGTTTGGCGTCATAACCGTTTTCCCGGAATGTTTTTCCCAAATCAAGGAATTCCGGCACATAATCGTCCATGATGAATTTACCGTCTTTTACCCAGGGCTCCTTACGCTGTCCATAGCAGGACATCATCCATAAATCCTGGAAGTTTGTCACAAACGCTGTTTTTCCATTGCTTTTATCATGAATCGTCTTGGCAACATCCAGCATTCCCTCTGTGCTTGACAGCATTTTGGAAACCTCTTCCGGATCATCCGTTCCCAGATATTCTTTTGCCATGCTGCGCTTATACCAGAGCCCGCCCGGCGTAGCCTGCCAGCATAAAGCTCTCAGATTTCCCTGGGCATCGGAACCGATTTCTTTGGTATAGCCTATTACGTCTTCTGCAAGTGCTGTGGCATTATAGGGTTCAGCCGATAAATTTTCCCAGGCATCCGATTCCAGATAATTCTTCACTACCTTGGCGTCCGCACAGAAAATGTCGGGGCCGTCTGCCTCATTATCCACGATAGTCTGCATCTTGACATCATAGTCTTCACCAATCTGGGTAAATTCCACCTTTACATTAGGGTAAACCTTATTAAATGCTTCGATCTGGTATTTGGGATCGTCTGTCCAGGACCATATTGTAATTGTGCCGCTGTACTCCGACGGATCCTTTGCTTCAAAAGCTGCTGTTTCTTTTTCTTTGGACGGGCTGCTTCCACAGCCGGCCATGCTTCCCAATACCATTAATACTGCTAAACAAACACATAGTTTCTTTTTCATCTTGCCTCTCCTTCTCTTGAATAATGATTTATCTGCAAAATGGTAGCGCTCCCATTTTTTGCCACGAAAAAACTACACCGAACATGTAGTCTCTTTCTCTGAAATTACAGCAGGGAAAATTTTACGTAACTCCACACTTTTCCCTTCCACCTCTGCAATCATTGTTTCTGCAAGATATCTCCCCATTTCCCTTACCGGCTGCTTTACAGTGGACAGCTTGATATAAGGGCCATAGTTCATGAAGATAATATCATCATATCCCAAAACGGATATATCCTCAGGCACCCTGTAGTTTGCGTCCTTTGCTCCTCTTGCGAAGCCATGTGCCATAACATCGTTAAAACAAAATACTGCCGTTGCCTTTGTATCTATGATATCTCTGGCACGTTCAAGTCCTATGTCATAGGAAAATTCACCATCAAAAATCAAAGATTCCTCATAGGGAATATGATTTTCCTCCAAAGCCCTGCGGTATCCTTCCAAACGGCCCAGTGTTTCATAATTGTTCCATTTTCCTGTTAAAACTGCTATTCTTCTATGTCCAAGGCCTATGAGATAATTGGTGCCGTCATATGCTGCCTTTACATTATCAATATCTGCCTCAATTACTCCGTCCACCTGAATCCCCGTCTTAAACGCTGCTGCCGGCATTCCCATTTTAACAAGCTTTTCCAGCTGTTTTCTGGATACCGAACCTTCCCCCAGATAAATGAATCCATCCACTTTTCCATTAAGGATATCAATAGGATCCTTGTGCCCGCTTTCATCGGCACGGTTTACCACGAACAGAGTGCTGTAACCTCTTTTTTCACAAATATGGTAAATCTCCTCACTGACTATGGAATAGAAAGGATCATTGAAGGTATAACAGCTGATCACACCGATATTCATGCTTCTTCTCGATGCCAGGGTCCTGGCTGCTGTATTAGGGCTGTAATTCATTTCTTCAATAACCTGCAGAACTCTTTCTTTTGTCGCAGGCTTAACCTTGTCGCTGCCTAATAAAACTCTTGATACGGTTGTCTTGGAAACTCCGGCTTTCTTAGCCACATCAATTATACTTGTCATGTTATCACCTTTTTCACATAGTAACATAAAATGGGAACGGTTTCAATGTATATAATGTACAATATTTTCTCAATCATTTTTGCAGTAATGTATAGAAAGAGCTGAAATATATTTAAATTTTTCCTGATTTTACAGATAAAGACTTTAAATATAATTCAGCTCTTATTCTCTTTCAAATACCGTATTACAGGAATATTGCAGGAATGAATGCTTCCGTCACCGCCGTATCACATACTTACAGATAGGGTTGCCCGCCGCGGAAAACCGCTCTTCATACTCCGTCATGATATTTCCCCGGACAAGAGCCTCATCCGCATGAAGATCAAAGGTGACTGTATCAGCTTTCCAGCCCGCAGGCTCCAGCTCCTCCAGTGCAAAATCAAACAGGACTCTGTTGTCTGTTTTGAATTCCAGTGTTCCGTCCTTTTTTAAGATCTCGTCGTATCTGGCAAGGAACTGTCTGGAGGGCAGGCGTCTTTTCGCATGCCTGTCCTTGGGCCAGGGATCCGAGAAATTCAGATATATCCTGCTGACCTCCCCTTTATCAAATACATTGCAGATATCCTCTGCATCCATACGGATAAAACGTACGTTGGGAAGCTCTTCTTCCTCCATTTTCTGTATGGCGCGCAGCAGTACGCTGGAATACTTTTCAATTCCGATAAAATTTACTTCCGGATGCTGTCCGGCCATTCCCATAATAAATCTTCCCTTGCCCATTCCAATCTCTATATGAATGGGGTTCTCATTCCCGAAGACCTCTTTCCATTTTCCCTTCTGTAATTCCGGTTCATGTATGACAAATCGGCTCTCTCCGATAACCTCCCTGGAGCCGGGTACATTCTTAAGTCTCATTCGTTTTCCTCTCTATCCGCAGTCTTTCATGGATATCCACGTCCTTATTTCCATGAAAGCATTATAGCTTATTATAATTTTATTGTAAACACAGGTTCGTTAAAGTGTTGACTTTATTTTAAAACAACGTTAATATATTTTCAGAGAAGCCGATAACGGAATTATAGATTAGTAAATGAACGCAAGTACATTGAAAAAGAAACAGAGTGCCTGATATCCTAGTGATGTCAGGCCTCTTTTTCAAGAGAGGTAAGAGGCTGAAAAGCTTTTCTTTCAGCCTCTCTGATTTATATGCGGCATATGCCGCGTGCGTACATAATGTGCGCAGAAGGGAGTAAAAATGAAGAACAATGCGAAAACGGACACGCCCTTCTGGGATCCTTCCCTTCCTTTTGAAGAGCGGCTGGACTGGCTTTTATCAGAAATGACAATGGATGAAAAGCTGTCCTGTATGGCTACCAGGGTTCCTGATCTGGAACGATTAGGGATACCGGGATTTTCTGTAGGCGGTGAAGCCGCTCATGGTGTGGAGGCAAGAAATGATCAAAATGATTTGGGCGCTGCGGAACCTACCACTTCTTTCCCCCAGCCTATCGGTATGAGCGCCACATGGGATCCGGATCTTATCAAAAAAGCCGGTGAGGTGACCGGAACGGAGGCACGGGTTATTTATCACCGCCATCCCGATCGCGGGCTGAGCAGGTGGGCGCCTACCGTTGATTTGGAACGGGATCCCCGGTGGGGAAGAACGGAGGAAGGCTATGGGGAAGATCCGGTTCTTACCGGTGTCATGTCTTCTGCTTATATCCAGGGCATGCAGGGGGATGATCCGAAGTATCTTCGTGTCGCTGCTACCCTCAAGCATTTTTATGCGAACAACACCGAAGCGGGCCGGGGATGGAAGTCTTCCTGCGTAGATCCCAGAAACCGGCAGGAGCTGTATCTGGAACCCTTCCGGAGAGCCTTAATGAACGGCCGGGCGGAAGGCGTAATGACGGCTTATAATAAAATTAACGGGATTCCCGGAATGCTCAACCCGGAAGTGAGGGAAATCCTGAAAAAGGAATACGGCCTGAAGGGGCATGTTGTCTGTGACGGAGGTGCAATGGAGCTTGTGGCCAATCTTCATCATTATTACGGCCTTCATGCCGAAACTCTTGCCAATGCGGTTAAAGCAGGCGTAGACGGTATGTCCGACCGACCGGAAGCAGTAGCTCAGGCAGCCCGGGAGGCCTGGGATCTTGGCCTCATAACAGAGGAGGAAATCGACGAAGCCCTGCGGAATATATTCCGCACAAAGCTGCGTCTTGGTATTTATGACAGGGAGCCCTGCAACCCTTATGACAGGGTGATGGAAGAAGATCTGAATTCTCCCCTCAATAAGCAAATCTGCCTGCAGCTGTCCCGGGAAGCCATTGTTCTTCTCAAGAATGAAAATAAAATGCTTCCTTTGGATCCTGCTGTCCCGGCAGAAACCATGGCTCTGGTCGGTCCGCTGGCGGACAGCTGGTATCAGGACTGGTATGGGGGAACTCCTCCTTATGTAACCACACTGCGCCAGGGAATGAAAGAAATACAGGGAACACAGGTACCTTTTGCCGACGGTCTTGACCGGGTGATATTCCGCTGCGGCCAGAAGGGTGTGGCGGCGGCAGCGGACGGAAGATTGTACCTGTCGGAAGAACCGGATGTCTTTGTCAGGGACGACTGGGGAGAAGGCAGCTATACCTTCCGCTGTGAACGTACCGGGAAGTATATGAATACAAGAATGGGCCAATCCGATAAGGAATCCTCGGAAACGGGATGGATTGCTGCGGAAAAGGACGCTCCTTTTGACTGGTTTGTCATGGAGATTTTCCATGTACTGGAACAGGGGAACGGCATGATACAGCTTACCAACCGTTTTCATTCTCCCGTGGAAATTGACGAAAAGGATTTTCTTGTTTCCATGAGAGAAGGATCTGCCGCACAATTCCGGATGGAAATTGTGGAAAACGGACTGGAAAAGGCCTGCAGCCTGGTTCAGGGAAAGGAAAAAGTCATTCTTGCCCTTGGCTGCAATTCCATGATCAATGCAAAGGAAGAAGTGGATCGTACTACCATTGCCCTTCCTCCGGCACAGGAGCATCTGCTGGAAGAAATTTACCGTATCAATCCTAACGTTGTTCTCGTACTGTTCTCTAATTATCCTTATGCCATCAACACGGCGCAGGAAAAGCTGCCCGCTGTTATATGGAGTGCAACCGGAAGCCAGGATATGGGGACAGCTATGGCAGAAACACTTTTCGGGAATAATGCCCCTGCGGGACGTCTCAATATGACCTGGTACCGTTCGGATGAGCAGCTGCCGGATATTGATGATTACGATATCATAAAGGGAAAACGGACTTACCGCTATTTTGATGGTGATGTACTGTATCCTTTCGGATATGGCCTCACCTATTCCTCCTTTACATATACGGATTTTTCCGCAGCGCCTGAGGATAACCGAAAGCTACGGGTATCCTTCTGTGTAACCAATACTGGTGACCGGGTCAGCGATGAAGTGGCACAGATTTATGGAACCGCTCCAGCCTCCCGGGTAAAAAAACCGTTAAAACAGCTTCTTGGGTTCCGCCGCCTGAAGGATATCCTTCCCGGAGAGATCCGGAAAGCAGAATTTATGATACCGATTGATGAATTCCGTTTTTATGATGTAATCAGCAGAACAATGATGGTAGAGGAAGGATGCTACCGGATCTTTGTCGGCCCTTCCAGTGCACAGCCTCAGTTGGAGGCTTTTGTGGAGATTCCCGGCAGGAACCCCGGACTGCGTGATTTAAAAAAAAGGATACCGGCAGATCATTATGATGATTACGAAAATATCACTCTGACAGAAGGGCATTTCGGCTTCACCGCCGCTCTTCCCGTAAACACGGAGAAAACGGGCACCCTGATATACCGCAGCTGCAGGCCCGAATTCGGTTCAAAAAATGCCTTCTTCCATTTAAAGAGTGAAAAAGGCGGAAGTCTGGAGCTATGGATAGATGGGAAAAGAGCGGGTGAATGGGAAGGTGATACAAGAACCTACGAGGCAGTACCTCCCTTTTTACCGGATGAAAATGCCCGGAAGGAAGCCATAGAACGGACAAAATACAGAATTCCTGTTTATACGGATGTGAAAATTTCGCTTCAGGATATCCCGGAATGTCCTGAAGGAGAAGCCGAACTGCAGATACGGCTGCATGGAGATATCAAGCTGTGTTATTTCCGCTTTGAGTAATTTTTTATTTTCGGTACTTCGAACATAAGATCGTGTTCACCTAAGCTTCACTGCTTCCGTGAACACGATTTTTTATGAATTTTCCTTTAAATATTACCATCAGACAGCGTATGATGATATAACTCTCAATCGTTTTCCTCCCTATATTCTCCAGTCGGAAATTCTCTTTTTGCAGCATATTTACCTTTCTTTTGTAATCAATTTGATATTGGTGCTGGTACGGATAAGCTCCTTCATTTCCTCTTCCACTCCTCTACGTCTTGCATAACGGAACATTTTCTTTTGGTCTATCAGGTATTTGGAAAATGCCTCCTCATAAACAGCGGGATATTCCGCACGTTCAATCAGGTGTCCGGTCAGTTTCCTGCTGAACAAATCCACCAGCAGTTTCTCCAGGGGGGCACTATAGGGCTGTCCGACAGGCTTTGGCGCCTCTGAAATCAATTTTAAAATAACAATGGTCTGTTCTGGAGATCTATACCGGTAAAATGTCTCTTCCGATGGGAAAAGCAACACACAGGGAAACTTACTTTTTAAAGTATGGAATACAGCTTCCTCCAACATATCTTCCACTTCGATAAATACTGTGTTATGTGCGATCTGGTGGTTTACAAACTCATTGAGCTGGATCAGTTCCCACGCCTGGAAATCTACAAGAGGATACTCTTTTTCAATACCAGAAACAATTTGATTCCACTCGCTGGAGTGTTCATAGGTATAAGGCATCTTCTGTTTCTCCTGACAGACAGTTTCAAAAATGTTTTTGCCTAGTTTCTGTATTTTGTTTTCCTGCTGGAGCTTCCGCAGCAGCCAATAGACAGAACGTTCACTGTACTGAGGATTGACTTCATGTATCAAATCAGCAAATTCATTTTTTGTAAAAATCCATCCTGGCTTCGGTAGCAGACTTTGCAGTTGGTTCATTTCCATAATACCACATCCTCTAATATCGCTTTGCAGTTTTGGCATTTTTATTAATTATTGCCGAAACTGCAATTTATTATAATCAATAAGAACAAAAATGTCAATATAGCAGCTCCATCCCATTTTCGATACCGGAACAAATTTTTTCTGAAGGAATGATTCTGGTATATCAGAAATGGATGTCAGAAACAAAAACTGCTTCCGTGAACACGATCTTTTTATGAATTTTTCCTTAAATCCCTTAAATTTTATCATCAGATAGTGTATGATGATAACGGTAAAAACGTATCATACACATATGAGTATCTCAAAATCATACGATTTTGAGTTTAAATAAGAAATATAAGGTGAAATAAATGGCAATGCACCACAGAACAAAACATAAATTTATACTTTTTCTGACCTTCTTCTTTTTATGCCCGGCACTTGTTTTTTCCATACCTTTGTCTGCAGCTGCCGCACCCGCTTCCGGAAACAGCTTCCAGGAAGAAGCGGAGGCGCGCAAGGAGATGCCTGTGGAATCCAACGCACGGGAAAACTGGCCGGCAGGCCCTCTCATCGGTGCCCAGTCCGCTATTTTGATGGAAGCCAATACTGGGGCTATCCTTTATGAAAAAAATATCCACGACAAGCTTTATCCTGCCAGCATAACCAAAATTCTTACAGCCCTGATCGCCATGGAAAGCTGTCCCCTGGATGATATCGTCACCTATTCCAATGAAGCGGTTAACAGTATTGACTGGCTGACCGATTCCAATATGGGGATCAAGGCGGGTGAACAGATTACCATGGAGCAGTCTCTTTACGGGCTTCTGGTCGGATCCGCCAATGAAGCAGGAAACGCTATCGGAGAACATATCAGCGGAAGCATTGATTCCTTCGTGGACTTAATGAATAAAAAAGCCAAAGAACTCGGATGCCGGGATTCCCACTTTGTTACTTCCAATGGAATTTTTGATGAGAACCATTATACCTCGGCTTATGATATGGCTTTAATTGCCCAGGCCTTCTTTTCCAATGACCTGCTGTGCAAAATGGCAAGTACGGCAAATTACACCATTCCCGTGTCCTCCACTGTGAGCCAGGAAATGAATGTACACAGTAAAAACCAGCTTTTTGCCAATAAACCTTATGCTTATGAATATCTGGTCGGCAGCAAGACCGGCTATACCTCGGAGGCCAGACAGACGCTGGTATCCTGTGCCCAGAAAGACGGGCTGAAGCTTATCTGCGTCATTATGAAGGAAGAATCGCCTTCCCAATATACAGATACCATAGATCTGTTTAATTACGGGTTCAGCAATTTCTATGCCGTTAATATTTCGGAAACGGATACGAAATATACAGTGGGAAACAACAGCTTTTTTGAATCGGACAGCGATGTTTTCGGTAATTCCGCTCCGCTGCTGGCTATCAATTCTTCCGATATTATCGTACTTCCAAACACCGCTGATTATAAAGATGTGGAATCAGAACTGGATTATGAGGGCGGAAATGAAAAGGCTGCTGCCATAATTAATTTTACTTACAACGGCTCGTATGTGGGAAGCGCTTCTGTGGAAATTGTGCAGGATACCCCTGCCGTTTCAAAGACAGGGGACAGCGCAAAAACCGCCGTGGGGCAGGTTTATTATATTAATATAAAAAATGTCCTGATTATTGTTGTCGCCGTTGTTGTTTCGCTGTTTGCGCTGATATCCATTGTGTCCCTGATTAGAAATTACAGCTTTGGAAAGCGCAGGAAAATCAGCCTGAAACGAAGCAAACGGCGTAAAAAGGATGGGATTGATTTTGACAGGTATACGAAAGGACCGGACGGCTTCTGATTTTAATCAGATAACTCCTGTCCGGCCCTGATATTTCTTATGGATTTTGCCTTTTCAGCTTTCCTTATGCTTCCTGAGCCTGCGAAGTTCGCGGGCTCTTTCTTTCTTTTTAAATATATCCGCCGCATCCTCTTCCGTAATAAACTTCATGGTCTTTACCGCATAAACCCGGTCGTCCTCCGTTTTGCGGACCCGTATTTTGCCTTTCATAAAACCATGTTTTTCACAATAGGATACACTGTAATAATGCTTTCCGTTTGGTGTGAACCACCGGATCTTCTTTTTCAGGTTGCGGTGGCACAGATAGCATTTGGTGGAAGAAACCTCCTTGTCAGCAAGAAGCTCCTGCTTATCCGCAAAATCCCTGGAGATATACTTGGCATAATCATCAAAGACAATATGAACCTCTTCTTTTTTGTTATGAGGCACAATAAAGCCGTCAAAGGATATCATCTGCAGTACCTGGGGATCTTTGATTTTGGCCAGTACGCGTCCGGTATAATAGGCATCGCTCAGCGCCCTGTGAAATGGTATATCTTTGGATATGGCAAGAAAATCAACCGCATATTCCAGATTGCGGCGTGATTTCTTATCCTCGAAGGCTATACTGAAAAGCTTCTGTACATCATAGAATTTCATGGGCTTTTTATCAAGAGGCTCCATCCCATAGAACTTCATATTCCGCTGCAGCTCCGTCAGATCCTGAGGCCCCCAGGTTCCGAACATATAGTCCTCCCCGCACCAGGCAAGGAAGCTCTTTATTACCTGAAGAAAACTGCGCCCTGACTGAAGCTCCTCCATATCAAGGTGAAGAAGCTTTTTCGTCATATAATGCATTTCTTTATAAACCTGCGGCCGTATAAGTTCATGAAAGCTGTCGCATATTTCCATGCGGCTGTTTAACTTAACGGCGCCTATTTCTATAATCTCAAACGGCAGTTCCTTCAGCTGTTTTTCTTTCTGTTCATTCCCCTGGTTCCATTCCAGATCCAATATGATATAATTCATATACTATTATGCTTCTTTCGTCAGCTTCTTTTCCAGTTTCCCTGCCATTTCCTTCAGACAGCCTTCCTCAAAGGGAAGCTTCAGTCCCACTTCTTTAATCATGTTATTAAAGAAATCTGCGGCGGACAGGCGGCAGAGCTTCAGATAGCTCTTCCATGCGGCCTCAAAATCTTCATCCATCCACAGTTTATATTCAAAAGCAACCGTCTGTGCGATAACATAATCAATATAATAAAAAGGAAAGCTGTAAATGTGATGCTGCTGCTGCCAGTATCCTCCCTTTCCGAAGAATTCATCCCCTTCATAATCCAGATGAGGCTTGTATTCCTTTTCCAGCCTGCTCCATGCTTCTTTCCTCTGGGCGGGCGTCAAATCCGGATTGGCATATACGATATGCTGGAATTCATCCACCATACAGCCATAAGGTATGAACATCATGGCGTCCTCAAAATGCATTTCCCTATACGCGTCCGCCTTGTCCCCGAAGAACCAGTCCATCCATTTCTCCGTGAAGAATTCCATGGACATGGAATGGCATTCCGCGGTTTCCATTGTGATATCCCCATGCTCCCGGATTTCATCCATTCCTGACAGATAGCCCTGGAAGGCATGGCCGCATTCATGGGTAATAACATCCACATCGGCGCTTGTTCCGTTAAAGTTGGCAAATATAAAGGGAGACCTGTATACGGGAAGATAGGTCATATATCCCCCCACTCTTTTATTATTGCGCCCCAGCACATCAAAAAGTTCATTTTCCATCATGAAATCAAAGAATTCTTTGGTTTCCGGAGAAAGCTGTCCGTACATTCTCTGCCCTGCTTCCAGAATTTCTTCCGGAGTGCCGACGGGATTGGGATTCCCTTCTTTAAAATATACTCCTTCATCAATAAAGGAAAGCTTGTCAAGTCCCAGGCGTTCCCTTCTCCTGTCATGTAGCTTCTCCACAAAAGGAACAAAATCCTTTTTCACCTGATCCCGAAAGGCTTCTACCTGTTCTCTTGTATAGCAGTTCCGGTTCATTCGGTAATAGCCCAGTTCCACATAATTTTCATAACCAAGCTCTTTTGCCTGCCTGGTCCTGTTCTTTACCAGCTTATCATAAATATCGTCCAGCTCTTCTTCATGCGCTTTGAAGAAAGCGGAAAATTTTTCCCACGCTTTTCTGCGGACATTCCTGTCCGGATTTTTCAAATAGGCTTTTAACCGGGAAATATTTACCTTTTCCCCGTCCCAGTCAAATTCCGCAGAAGCGGGGATTTTCTCATAGGCAGTCGTCAGGGCATTTTCCTCCTGAACAAGGGGAATCAGCTTCTCCTGCATGGATTTCTGGGACAATTCCATATTTTTAAAGGCTACCAGCCCTATCTTATCCTCCAGAACATTGCGGTAAGGGGACTCGTACAGCAGCTTCTCGTAATTAATTACCATATTGCTGTAACGAGGGCTTTCCTCATCGTAGTAATCCTGCTCGGCACTGTAAAATTCATCCGCAGTATTCACATCGTGGCGGATATGGGCAATTGTCATCAGGGTATCCACCCTGTCACGCAGCTCATAATATTTTCGGTGCACTGCAAACTGTTCTTCCCCGTTTCGGGCCTCTTTAAACTCTTTCATAAGCTGAGTGAATTCTTCTTCCACTTTATTGAAATCCACTCTTTCGTAAGGCATTTGTGAAAATTTCATATTTGCTCCCCTCTGTCCGCTTTAACGGGCGTTTGATTCCGGAAAACTGAAGCTATCATTTTCAGCTGTTCCATCTTATTTTCTTATTTTATCTCACAGGTACCTGTCTCATACTTTTTTCTGCATTCCTGAAGCACTTTATTACGGCCAACGCAGTGAATGCGCTGCCCTGCAGAACAGTTATAATCAGTTTACAATAATTTACAGGTATAGTCAAACATACCATTCAGCTCACAGCGCCGAAAGTCACAAACAAAAACAGGGCTTTTAAACCCTGTCTTTATTTGTGACTGTATTCTGCTCCTTCTGTACCGGAATCGTAATTTCAACCACAGCCCCATATCCTTCATCCATATTGGAAAAATTAATTTTTGCCTTTTCTCCGTAAATCAGCTTCAGCCTTTTCAGGGAGTTCTGGATTCCTATATGCTTCCTGTCATTATAATATATAGGCGTATCCTGTTCGATGGCCTCCAGGATATCAGGGGGAAAGCCTGTTCCCGTATCCGATATGCAGATGTACAGGTACTCTCCGTCCTCATAATTTTCATTCACTATATAGAGGGTGATTTCCACGTGATTATCCAGAGACACCGCATGGGTTATGGCATTTTCCACGAAATTATGTATGATGAGCGTGGGCACGAGGTAGGTATCGATGGTATCTTCCATAATCACTTCAAAGGAGAATGCTTCCTTGCCGTAGCGGATCTGCTGGATTTCCACATAGTTGCGTATAAATGCAATTTCTTCCTTCAGGGATCTTGGCTCAAAGGTATCGCTCATGACATAGCGCATATAATTGGAAAGCATTTCTGTGATATGCACAATTTTCTCTTCCTTCGCCACATCTGCCATTCCGTGGATCAGGCTCAGGCAGTTAAGGTAAAAATGCGGTCTGATCTGTACCTGCATGGCTTCCAGCTCTGTTTTCTGCCTGGCCAGTTCTTTTTCATAGATATCAATTTTCAGAGATTTGATTTTGCGCAGCAGTCCCTTGAACTCCTTGCTTGCCATTTCCAGCTCCAGGATGTTATTGCTGCCGTTTTCATTGATCCACTGTTCCTCTTCCGTATTTTTCAGGCTGTTTACGAACTGCTTCATAGGGCGCAGGATGCGCTGGTAATAGACTCTGACTACCAGGATGCAGCCAACGATAATTCCTATGGCAAGAAAAACCAAAATGACCTGAAGTCGCATTATTTTTTCCAGAATGCCGCCGCTGGGAGTTATCATGATATGAAAAACCCTGTTTTCACCGATAATTCCGCTGATAGGAAAGGAGTATATTACCTGTTCCGTAAAAATGCCCGCCTTTTTTCCCGAGATATTCCTGATATCCTCCACACTTATTTTATCCCTGTCCCTGGAAGAAATAAATAGGGAGCCGTCCTTATCCTGTATATACGGGATTCCTTCGTATCCGAGGCTGTCTATTCGGAGAGTGTTAAACAGATCCTCCAGGCGGATTGCACATCCCATTGTCATACCATTTTGGGAAAAACGGCTGAATACATAATCCTGTTCGCCATCATTGATGAAATACCACTGGGAATAAGGAGTGCGTTCTCCCTGCTTCTCCCGGAGGGCCTCCATCAGCGCACCGTTCAGGCCCAGCTTCTGGCTGTCTTTAAATATACTGCCGCTGTCCGTTATCAACAGCTCCGCTTCTTCCAGATACACAAAAAAGCAGCTGGGTTCCTTATAACGGATTTTCAGATTCCGGTTCTGTTCCTGGATCTCATTCAGGACCGGATAATATTTACTGTCCTCCGGCCTGATTCCCTTAACGGAATTTATTTCTCTTTTTTTATTTGTCAGAGTGATGATCTCATAATTAATTTTGGTGATATCGGTATTGAGCTGCTCCACATACAGTGCGGCGGTATCCTCGATATAACGGTATACCAGCTGCCTTGCCTCAAACATGCTCTGGAACATGACTACCAGGATACCCAGGAATAAAATGATAACAGGAATTATGACCTGTATGGTGAGCTTCCCCATACTTTTATTTTTCTTCTCCGCTTTCCCTGCCATATCTATTCCTCCCGTTTATACAAACAGCCTGGCAGGACTTTGCAATTCAATCGTTCGCTTCCCGCCAGGCATTTCCTTTTTCTATTATATAGCTATGTGATTCATAAGCAAAGTACCCGGCAAATTGATTCAATGCCAAATATCATTCCTTATTTTCAGAAATCCATTGTCCAGGTGCTGTCTGCCCTCACGAATACCGGTATTTTATCTATCGGAGCATCCACCTTTACTGTCTGTCCGCCCTCATAACTGCTGCCGCTGAATACATCCTTCCAGGTGCATCCTTCCGGAAGATAAACCTCTCTCTCGTATAAATCTTCCTCCATCATGGGCGCTACGCAGAAGTCAGAGCCAAACATATAGGCATCGTCTGTTTCCCAGGCTTTTTTATCCTCCGGGAAATCATAAAACAGCGGCCGCATGATGGGCGTCCCTTTTTCATGGGTGATACGCATCTGTTCCTTTATATAAGGTTTAAGCGTTTCTCTCAAATACATGTATTTCTTACATATTTCAAAGACTTCCTCTCCGAAGCTGTAGACTTCATTATCCGCGCCGGAACCGAACAGGCCGATTCCTGATACCATATCTCCCTCAAAACCCTTCTGAGGCTCCCTGTTGCCGTGCAGGCGCATCACAGGGCAGAAGCAGGCATACTGGAACCAGCGGATGAACAGCTTTCTGAACGTGGAATCCTCTCCGCTCGCGCCATGGAAGCCTCCGATATCCGTGGTCCACCAGGGAATTCCCGCCATGGCCATGGAAAGTCCTGCCCGCATCTGTCTGCGGAAGCATTCAAAGGTACTGTCAATATCCCCGGACCATACAAGCGCGCCGTACTTCGCGCTTCCCGCCCAGGCCGAACGCACCAGGTTTATGGGATTTTCATCCCCTTCCGCCTTCATGCCGTCATAAAAGCCCTTTGTATAGAGTTTGGGATATATATTACCCACCTCCATGACACTGCCCAGCTGATATCTGTAATTGCTGAAATCATAGGTGGTATATTCCGGCTCCGCCACATCCAGCCAGTAAAGGCGCGCTCCCTTATCCCAGTAATTTTCCTTGATCTTGCTCCATACATAACTCCTGGCATCAGGGTTGGTGGCATCAAAGAAAAGCTCCTGTCCGAAACAGGTCATAGCGATACGCACGCCGCTTTCCGTTCTGACCAAATAACCCTTTTCCATCATTTCCCGGAAGTTTTCCGACCGATAATCCACGGTAGGCCATACAGAAACCATCACACGGATTCCCATGTCCGCCAGTTCCTTACACATCCCCGGAACATCCGGCCAGTATTTTTCATCGAATTTATATTCCCCCTGCTGTGTCCAGTGGAAAAAGTCCACCACAATGACATCCAGCGGAAGTCCCAGTTCTTTATATTTATGAGCTACCGCAAGGAGCTGCTCCTGTGTCTGATAACGGAGCTTGCACTGCCAGAAGCCAAGGCCATATTCAGGCATCATGGGAGCTTTGCCAACCAGTCCCATATAGGTTTCTTCGATTTCTGCCGGCGTATCACCTGCAATCACAAGATAATCAAGCTCCTTCGTGCATTCCGCTTCCCATTCCGTTCCGTTCACGCCAAAGGTAACCTTGCCAACTGCCGGGTTATTCCATAGAAATCCGTAGCCTATATTTGACACATAAAAAGGAACGCTCACCTGGGAATTTCTCTGCGCCAGCTCCAGCATACAGCCCTTCATATTCATATATTTCTGCTGATACTGACCCATACCGAAAATTTTCTCTTCATCATCCGCTATGAATCTGGCAGCCGCATGGAAGGAATCCCCCGCCACGGCCTTGAATTCCCGTCCGTATACATTAAGAGGCATGCTGGGACAATCCTTAAGGCGCTTCCACTGCTCCTTCAGCAGCAGCTTCTTGTCCTGATTATAAAAAGAAAGAACGCCGTCCGCATTCACCACTGCAGTTATTTTCCCATTAGTAAGGGAGCCGAAGGACTCATTTTTACCGCTGTACATATTGGCATATACCACTGCGGAGGCATCTCTGTCATCATAAACGACTATCTCCCCTTTTCCCTCCGCCTTTTCTTCCAAAGCCCAGTTATTTCCGGTAAAAGAAGCGTTCATAGAAGCCCTCACCCTTACCGCATTGTTCCCCCACGGCTCAATCTGAACCGTCTCGTTGTCATATTGATAGATCAGGCAGTTGTCTTTTTTGAAAATCATATTTTTCCCCTTCTTTTCTTACTAAAAATGGGTGCACATCCTACAGGATATGCACCCGGCTGTCTTACTTGCCCATGGACTGCAGATATGCTTCATAAGCTCCGTTCTGAATATTCATCAGATCCTGTAAGCCCATGCTGTCCAGCTGCTTCAGGTAAGCATCCCATTCTTCATCGATGCCTCCGTCTACTACCCAGTGTGCAAACTGTGCTTCCACATATTTATAAATATCCGTGCCAAGCGTTGTTAACTGTGTCAGTTCTTCATCCGTATATTTTACCATAGGGAATCCGATAACATTGTCATCTGCTATATATTTGCCGTTGATGGCATCCTCAGCCAGTTTGATCCCGTCACCCTGATCTGCAGGAAGGCTTACCTTGTCATAAAATTCAGGATTCATATATTTCGGTCCGAAGTCACGCATGGAATTGGACCATGCGGAAGTATCCAGGGAGCTTCCATCGGAAGGAACGAGCACATCATAGGTTCCGTCGCCGTTATCCTGTATCTGATCCGGTATGGAACCATAGAAGGTCTGCATAGAAGCTAAATCCGTATAGAAGTCATCAGCCCATGCAAGAAGCTTTTCAGGATTCTGGCAGTTTTTGGTGATAAGCAGTTCTCTGTCTGAAATATCAAGGAAATTCTGTGCATTTTCCACATGATGCTTTCCGTCCGGTCCTGTAATCGCTTCCAGAGGAACGAACTGACCTACGTTCAGGCCTGTTTCCGCATCAGCTGTCCATGCCGATACCAGACCTACCTGGGAACCGCCTTCCGCCTGCAGCTTGCTTCTTCTCATGGCATCCTCCTGCGTGAAGAATTCAGGATCGATGATGCCCTTCTGATACATATCGCTGAACCATTTTACAGATTCCTTATAATTCTCTTCTACCGGCATGAAAACAGGTTTTCCGTCTACAAGGCTCATGTAATTGTTATCTCTGCTTACCATGGTTCCGAAAGGGAACAGGTAATTACGCAGGCACCCGCTCAAGGCATTTAAGCTGCTTGCCCCTGTGATTCCGATTTCATTATTCGGATCGCCGTCACCGTCCGCATCCTCTGTTACGAATGCTTCCAGAACATTTTCCAGTTCTTCATAGGTTGTGGGAACCTCAAGGTTCAGGTTATCCAGCCATTCCTTGTTGATATAAAGAATATTGCCGCAGACTTCCGGTCTTAAAGGAAGCTTTTTCACAAGACTGTAAATTTCTCCGTTACGATCCTTTGCCCTTGCCAGCAGCTCCGGCTCTTTTTCAAAAACAGCCTTCAGATTCGGCATATTCTGGTCAATCAGATCCGTAAGCTCCAGGAAATAATCCTTATTCTGGGAAATATCGGTATCCTTCAGACAGATAGAACCGAAAAATGCGTCAGGAAGGTCTCCGGATGCCAGCAGAAGGGATTTCTGTTCCTGCCAGTCATTGTCATAATATACCTGCCATTCGATTTTGATTCCATGCTTTTCTTCCAGCTCTTTCATAAAGCCGCTTTCCAGGAAATCCACAGGCCATGCATCCGTCCAGCGCACAGTCGCGATTTTATAAGTAGTGATATCTTCAGAGGTTCCGTTATCTGCTGATTCCGCCGTATCTGACGCCTGTGTCCCCGCGGTATTCCCTCCCGATTGCGCGGTATCTTTGTTGTTGCCGCCGCATCCTGCAAGCATGGATGCTGTCATCACTGCTGCCAGTCCGATACTAAGTGCTTTTTTCCAATAGCTCATTTTCATCTCTCCTTTTCTTAAAAATAAATATTTATGTACTTTTGCTTTCCAAGCAATCAATACCTTAGCTTTCATTATCCCTTCAGAGACCCGAGCATAACGCCCTGGTTGAAATATTTCTGGACGAAAGGATACATACACATAATGGGTGCGGAGGATACCACAATTACCGCATATTTAATCAGGTCAGCCATCTGCTTGGCTTCCACTGCTGCCGCGCCGGTTGTCATGGCGCTGATCTTCTGGTTGCTGATAAGTATATTCCTCAATACCAGCTGCAGAGGCTGCAGCTCCGGGCTGCGCAGATAAATCAATGCGTTGAAATAGGAGTTCCACTGTCCTACCGCCGTCCACAGCGCTATGACTGCAATAACCGCTTTGGAAAGGGGAAGAACTATTTTGAAGAAAAAGTTCAGGTTTCCGCAGCCGTCTATCTGTGCGGCCTCCCATAAATCATCAGGGATACTGTTGTTAAAGAAGGTCCTGGCCACAATGATATAATAGGTAATTACGGAAAACGGCACTACCATAACCCAGAAATTATCGAGCAGGTTGAAATCCTTAATAACCAGATAGGTAGGAATCAGGCCGCCCGTGAAAAACATGGGAATCAGATAGTAAATGGTAAACAGCTTCTTCCCGCACAAATCCTTTCGGGAAAGAGCATAAGCGGCAGGTATATTTACCACAAGGGAAAGAACCGTTCCCAGAGCCGTATACAAAATGGTGTTTTTATACCCCACCCAAAGCTGGGAATATTCACCCAGTTTCAAATAACCCTTGAAATTAATTCCTTTGGGCAGAAATACGATATTTCCTGCCGATACATCCGAAGGGTTGCTTATGGATGCAATAATAATAAAATACATCGGATATAGAACAATAATGATGATTATGATAGCCAGAAGATAAAGGAAGAAATCAAATACCTTGTCGTTTTTAGACTTTTTAACCCTTATCCCGGCAGTTCCGTTTTTATTGGACATTTCTGTTTCCCCCTTATACCAGTGAAGTATCACTCATCTTCTTTGAGATATAGTTCACAGAAAGAAGCAATACCAGATTTATTATATTGTTAAACAGGCCGATTGCGGCTGACAGGCTGTACTGGCTGCTTACCAGACCCATCTTATATACATAGGTGGAGATGATTTCACTCGCACTGCTGTTAAGGGTATTCTGAAGCAGATAAACCTTTTCAAAGCCTACGCTCATGATGCTGCCTGTACGGAGGATAAACATGATGGTTGCGGTAGGAAGCAGCATGGGAATATCGATATTCACCAGCTTCTGCCATTTGCTGGCGCCGTCCATGGTAGCCGCCTCATAAAGGGAAGGATCCACTGCCGACAGGGCCGCTATGTAAAGGATACTGTCCCAGCCCACATGCTGCCAGGCTTCGGTCCATACATAGATACTGGAAAAAGCGGAGGGCTGGCCCATCAGGTTGGGAAGGGTAATTCCCACAAAGCTCAGAAGCTTTGCAATAATTCCCTGGCTGGGTGAAAGGAACAGGATGATCATACCGCACATAACCACTGTGGAAATAAAGTGGGGAAGATAAGTGGATACCTGAAAAAACTTCTTGAATCCCTTTCTTGCCATCTGATTGCACATAAGTGCCAGTGCAATCGGGAGGGGGAAAGTAACCACAATGCTGTATAAGCTGATTACCAGCGTATTTTTGATGGTTATCCAGAACTGATAGGAATTAAAATACTGTCTGAAATACTTCAGCCCGGCCCAGCTGCTCCCCATGATTCCCTGCGACGGTGTAAAATCTTTGAAAGCTATGGATACGCCATACATCGGAATATAGGTAAAAAGGAACATAATTACCAGCGAGGGAAGCATCAGCAAATACAGGGAACCGCTTCTTTTCAACCTCTTTCCGATACTGACTGGCTTTGCAGTGCTTACTGCTGTTTTCTGTCGTGCCACTCTTTTCATCACTCCCAACTTCTTTTTTAATTACTTGTGCTACTTTTTTAGGATTATGCCATACTTTTTCGTCAGTTTTAATTATTGTACAAATATTTATTTTGCTTTCTGTAAATATTGTATATTTTTATGAAATATTAATCTATAAATTCTAAGCTGAGCACATAACAAAAATACGGGGTTTTCTTTATATAAGCTCCGTAAAGAAGGCCATAATTTTGTTATTTACAGCTTAAAAATGATAATTTATATAAAAGTCAATAGGAGGGGATAAACATAAATCTGTCATTATTCCGGCCTGATAACAAAAATGTGATAATTGCCCGAAAAAAAAGCAGATATATGAATCAGATACTCCGAATGGAAAAGGGGCCCTGTATTACATATATCTGCTATTATTGCTTTTTATACGGCTTTCTTAATCCTGCTTTTTTGTTACCCTGTTTCTGTACTCATTGGGAGTGCAGCCGGTATAATCCCGGAAGGTTTTGCTGAAATAGGAAAAGTTGCTGTAGCCTACCTCCAGCGCCACCTTGCTCACTGAAAAGGTGGAATACTTCAGATATTCCTGCGCTTTCTGCATCCTGCAGGAGGCTACATAGCTTGGGATGGAGATTCCGGTAACATTCATAAATATCTTGGAAACATAATCTTCTGACAAATATACGGATCCGGCCAGGGTTTTCCGGGACAAATCCTCCTTCAGATGATCATTTATGTAGTGCTTGATCTGTTCTACCACCGACTCCTGCCGGTTATCCTGATGCTGAAAGCCAGCAAGCTTTTCAAAAATATAACGGATAAAAATTTCCATGTCTGGAAGGGTTGCCACCGCACTCTCATAATGCTCATCAAATTCTCTTCCGTCAAAAATCCTGGTAATCAGCACATCCTGTTTATTCAGATACCTGTATATCATCTGCATCAGTTCCCTCCGGAATTGCTCCAGTGTGGAAATTGTCACCTGATTGCTGTTCCAGAGCTCCTCCAGAAAATGAAGGATTTTCTCCTGGGTATCGGCTATCATATCCGAAGCCGACATTTCCTTTTCCCAAATCTCCCACGGCGGGGATACATAGGCAATATCCTTCTTATCCCATTCCTCTTCAAAAAGCATCCCGTTATTACCGGGTACCGCTTCCTGCTCCATCTGTTCCAGATTCCTCCGGCTTTTTCCCAGCTCTTCCACGGAAGAACTCACTCCCATATAAAAGCATACACGCATATGCAGCGCTTTTTCCAGACATTCCTTCAGCTGGCAGGAATCCATTTTTCTTTCTTCCTGGCTTCCTTTTTCTTCCGCCACAAGAACCCATTCATAATCACTCTCACGGAGGACGGCCATCAGCTTCTGATGCCTGTCTTCCATGAATTCTGCGGCAACATTCTGAATAATAAAATGATACAAAACAAGATTCTTCTTTTTCTTAGTATCAGAATCGGGAAAAATCCGTATGATTTCCAGAAAATATTTCCCCTCCGGACTGCATATCCCCTCTTTATAACCTTTCTCAAGGAGAGACCGGCTGTAGTTTTCCTGCAGAAGATACCTCTCCCAAAAGGCTGATTTTTTGTCCTCCCCTTCTCCCTGTTCTTCCCGTTTTTTCTGCAGAATCTCCACAATGCTTCCCAAAGCTTCCTCCAGTTCTCTGTTGGAAACCGGTTTTAACATATATTCCCTTGATTTGAGGTTGATTGCTTTCTGGGCATAGGCAAAATAGGCATAGCTGCTTAAAAATATACATTCCACGGGAATCTCTTTATTTCTGACCCATTCCAGCAGTTCCAGTCCGCTCCCCTGAGGCATTTCAATATCAGAAAGAAGAATATCCACCCTGGCCTCTTCCAGGATTTCCTTAGCCTGTCTGATATTATAGGCAGTCAGTACGATACCTATCCCCAGCTGCTTCCAGTTAACCCCTTCCACCAGCTTTTCCACCACCAGCTTATCATCATCTACAATTAAAATACTGATGTCCATTCTTCTCCCCCCTTTTTCCTTTTGATACAAGAATACTATAGTAGAGAAAATAATTCAAGAAACACAGTATTCACAAAATCGTAAGTTATTTTATTTCATTTGACATTATTTGTTAATAGTGTTAAAATATTAACAAACGGGGCGTCATATAATAAAATGACATTGAGGGGAGCATGACATACCCGGTTACGACACTATTACATATTTTAAGGAGGTATTTGCAATGGGACGTTTTACTTTACCGCGTGATTTATATCATGGAAAAGGATCTCTGGCTGAACTGAAGAATCTTAAAGGAAAAAAAGCCATTATTGTAGTTGGCGGCGGTTCCATGAAGAGAGGCGGATTTCTGGGACAGGCTGAAGAGTATCTGAAGGAAGCCGGCATGGAAGTTAAGCTTTTCGAAGGTGTGGAAGCTGATCCTTCTGTAGAAACAGTTATGCGCGGTGCCAAAATGATGCAGGAATTCGAACCCGACTGGATTGTTGCCATGGGCGGAGGCTCTCCTATCGATGCAGCCAAAACCATGTGGGCATTTTATGAATATCCGGATGTAACCTTTGAAGATCTGATCACTCCGTTTTCCTTCCCGGAACTGCGTCAGAAAGCTCATTTCTGTGCGATTCCTTCTACATCCGGAACGGCAACGGAAGTTACCGCATTTGCAGTTATCACTGATTACCAGAAGGGTGTCAAATATCCTCTGGCAGACTTCAACATTACTCCTGATGTGGCAATCGTTGATCCTGCCCTGGCGGAGACAATGCCTCCCAAGCTGGTAGCGCATACAGGCATGGATGCCATGACCCATGCAATTGAGGCTTATGTTTCCACCTTACATTGCAACTATACGGATCCCCTGGCGCTTCATGCGATTAAAATGATTCATGATTACCTTAAGAAATCCTATGACGGCGATATGGACGCCAGGGCTCAGATGCATGATGCGCAGTGCCTGGCAGGTATGGCATTCTCCAACGCCCTGTTGGGAATTGTCCATTCCATGGCTCACAAGACAGGCGCTGCCTTCTCCGGAGGACATATTATCCACGGTGCAGCCAATGCCATGTATCTTCCCAAGGTTATTAAATTTAACGCCAAAAATGAGGAAGCCGCTGAACGTTATGCGGACATTGCCAGATTTATCAGCCTTCCCGGCAATACCACGGACGAGCTGATTGAAGCTTTAATTGAAGAACTGCGTAATATGAACAGAATGCTGAATATCCCTCTCGGAATTAAGAATTATGGTGAAGGCGGCCTTATAGCCGATACCTCCATCATTGATGAGAAGGAATTCCTGGATAAGCTTCCCACTGTTGCAGAGCTTGCAATCGGTGATGCCTGTACAGGAAGCAATCCCCGTATCCCCACACAGGAGGAAATGGAAAAGCTCCTGAAGGCATGCTACTATGATGCAGAAATAGATTTCTAAGAGTTTCCCCTATACGAAAGAGCCGGTGCCCATTTTGGACAACGGCTCTTTTCATAGAAAAAGAAATTCTTAATCTTTCTAAAGTATTTCTAAAGTCCCTTGTTATTTCCCAAATCTGCGCATAGAATGTTGGAAAAGGAGGTATTGATAATATGGATTTATTTGATAAGATTGGAAATATCGCTAAGAATATCGGTGACAGAACGAATGATGCTATTGAGATCACAAAGCTGAATGCTAAAATCGCTACAGAAAAAAGTGCGGTGGCTGAGGATCTGAAAAAAATCGGAGAGTTTTACTATAAAAAATTCGCTGATGAGGAACCCATTGATACGGAAATCCAGGAATTCTGTGACAACGCAGCCAGCCATTATGAGGCTATCGAGCAGGCACAGGCGGAAATAGAACGGATTAAAAAAGAAAACGGTGTAAACAAAGAGTCTTCCGGACAGGAAGAACCGAAAAAGGAAGAAGAGACTAAAGAAGAGGCTGAAGCCGACGAAAAAGCGCCGGAACCGGAATCTATGGTCGTATGCCCCAATTGTCAGGCGGTAAATCCGGAGGGGCTGAAGTTCTGTACGCAATGCGGTTCTTCTCTTGAACCGGAAAAGGCAGCAAAGGAAGAGGATAAAACGGAAACGGCAAAATGTCCTGTATGCGGGGAACCGCTGAATAAGGACGCGAAATTCTGCGGGCATTGCGGGGCAACCATCACTCCGCAATAAATATTATCTATGAAATAAAATATAAAAACGCTGCGGATCCGATTAGAATCTGCAGCATTTTTATATTTTAGATAAAAGAAAATTTCAGCTACTCTCCTCTTTCCTTCAAGCACTTTTTTAAGTCCATATACCATTTTTTCCCGATAGGAAGCTGTATTCCGTTTGATAATACCGCCGTATACCGGCATATCTCACGGATATAAGCCTTGTTTACCAGATAACTCTTATGGATCCGGATGAATGGGAAATTTTCAAGTTCTGTTAAAGTCATACGACAGGAAACAATACCATTCTGTGTTACAATCTCACAGATCTTATTATTCGCTTTCATAAATAATATTTCATCTGTCAGCAGATAATGAATACTTCCGCTCAGATTACGGATCGTCAGCTTACTGGCATCTGCCGGATAAAGCATATGATCTGTCTGGTTACAATTTTCAAATATCTTGGACTGTGCATTTTCATACGGCATCTTCTTGGCATGGTTGGCATTGGCATGAAGGAGCCGTAAAGCATTACCGTTTTGTCTCCATACAAAGGTGAAATGGATTCTGGAAGAAAGCCCCAAAGCTGTCGCCGTAAAACGTCCATACGTTATCCATATATGGCTTTCATGAGACAATAGAGCATACTCTTCTTCTGTAATATCTACAGGCTGTTCCTGGATCTCTTCTTTTACACTTTCCAAAAAGGCAGGAATTCCCTTCATGTAAAGCGGTTCAAAATCCCCGATCCATACGAAATTGTCATCCAGCAATTCAGCGAATGGTCTGACCTGTTTGCGTATAAACATATGTATGGCTTCACGGGTCTTTTCTAAAATTTCCTGCTTTGTATAATTACTGTATCTCATTTTTTCTCTCTGTCTTCTTTTATATTATTACCGTATTATTTTTGAAAATATTGAATTTATTATAACTGATATATTCGTCTCATGCAACATTCTATTCTGTTTACGAACTATATTTTCCGTTTACGAATTTTATTGATTTTAAAATTACCAGGCTGTAAAATAAAATTATTATAAATCCATTATTCTTATAGAACAAATCATATATAGATTCTCGTTCTAAATGTGGTAAGGGTATATAAAGGAGCAGCCATTCATGAGCATAAATCGGAAAAAGAGTTGTGAAGAAGGTATGGTACAAAAGACTGATAATACTGATGAACTTGAGGTGTTAAAAATGGAAAATTCACGTCTCCAAAAATTAACACAGCAGGATTCTTTGACAGGATTATTGAATCGCAGGGCAATTGAATCAGAAGTAAACAAATTGCTCACAGATAAAATTCCCGGAGTATTTCTTATGATGGATATAGACGAATTTAAGTACATTAATGACAAATATGGCCATCTTACAGGAGACAGGACATTAGTCGAACTGTCAAGAATTATGGAGTTGTGTTTCTTCAGAAAAGATCTGATTGGGCGTATTGGCGGTGATGAATTTGCAGTATTTATGCCAGGTGAATATAAGGAAGACATGATAAAGAATAAAGTGGGCAGTCTCAATTCCCGATTTAAGCAGGCAGGACAACAACTGGGCATAAATGGGCGGCTTTGTGTTACGGTCGGCGCAGAGTTTTCACGCGATACTGACAGTTTTCAGACCTTGTATGAAAAAGCAGACATTGCCATGCGAATTGGAAAAAAGGACTGGAATAAGGCCCTTAATTTTTATAAGCCCACAATGAAAACAAGTGATGCCGGCATGGAAACAAGACAGAATCATTCAGTCGCTGCAAGTGATATTAAAGCTATCAGTCTTCAGCTCCGGGAATCTAATCCTGCAAAAGGAGCTTATTGTCAGAATTATGATGTATTTATATCCGTATACCGTTTTTTAGTACGGGGTTTATCACGAACCGGATCAAGTGTTCACATGATTCTTGTATCCATGACTGATCAGGACGGCGTTTTTATTTCTCTTGATAACAGGGCTTTTCTGATGGAAAAATTAAGAGAAAGCCTGTGCAGTTCCCTTCGTTCCAGCGATATTTATACCCGGTACAGCAGCTGTCAGTTTTTGGCCATGCTGCCCGGTGCAGCTTTGGAAAATATGAACATCATCACAACCCGTATCCAGAATTCTTTCCGGGTACGGGTTCCTGACAGGGAAGATCTTCTTCTGTCTTTTAGTTTTTATCCGCTGCAGCCGTTGCAGAAAGACAAATGTTCAACGAATAAAGAAACATAATTATTTTTCATAATTCCGCACAGCTTCCCATCTCGCGTCTTCTTTTTTCTTCGCGTTCCACAGATCGATATCCAGCATGGTTTCATAGCCCAGCTCCTTCACTTCCTTGCACATTTGCTCATACAAACGGTTGAATTCCGCCTCATCTGCGGCAAATACTATATTCCAGGAATATTCTTGAATAACCTTCCGGCACTGCCGCCGGATAGCAGCCATCTCAGAATTTTCCTGGGGAGCCATATAGCCGGTACCCGGAGAAACAAGGATCTTATTGTTTTTCTGCAGATATTCCATGGTTGTTTCTGCCCCCATTTTTTCTCTCCAATCGATTTCCAGCGGGGAAATATTCATGTTCCTTACCGAATCCCATAGAAGATACGCATACGGATACCCTTTTTCATCCAGTTCGCAGGAAGCAACGGTACTGTAATTCAATGCGGATATTCCTTCCGACCAGGTGCCTTTCCCCCATTCCTCCGGAACCTCCACATCCTCGCCCAGCAAGGCTTTTTTACCAAAATCCGTTAAATAAGGGCCGTCTTCCCCATATTCCCAGCATAAGCCTTCCGGTCCTGCCATTCCACCCGAGGTCTGCGCCCTGTTATTCCGTATTCCTTCCGGTGAATACAGCCAGTCAACGAATGCCGCCAGTCTTTCCGGATCCTCCGCCTTGGAGCCGATGGACATCACTACCTTCTGATTTCCTACAGGGCTGCAGCCGTAGGAATAAATAACCATATCCCCGATATCCGCCATCATAAATCCTTTTCCTTCTTTTGTCCTCTCCTGTGTATTGTATGCAGGCTGGGCTACCCAGGGCCATGTACAAAAAAGCAGCTGGCCTTCTTTATATTTGGTTTCAAAACTTTCAAACGTCTGCGTACTTGATTCCGGATCCACCAGCCCCATTTGGTTTGCGTCAAAGTACCATTTCAATACTCTCACATATAGGGAATCCGGATCTATAATACTCTGATAATCACTGCTGTCCGCTTTCACAAGCACAAAACCGTATTCATCATAGCCGTAAAAACAGCAGGGCTGTTTCACCGCATTCATCAGATTGGAATCCCAGTCTTTAAAAAAGGAAAATGCATAGGTTTTCTCCCCGTTATCGGCAGCCGGTTCCAGTTCCTGCATTTGTTTCAGAACAGGGAGCAGATCCTCCAGCGCATCGATTTGGGGATATCCCAGTTCTTTATACAGATCCCAGCGGATATAGGGTCCATATACAGGATCCGGGTTTTCCATGGGGACCAGCGGGGAATTCATGGACAATTCGGAAGGAATGGCATAAATACCCGGCTGGCTGACATTGTTGTTCAGATCATATATGGCATCTTTAAAGCGCATAATCTGCCTGTTTTTCAAATAAGGTTCCATATCAATTATCAGCCCGGCTGTAACCATATCCTGCAATATACCGTTTTCCGCCGAACATACTACCAAATCTCCCAGATTGCCTGCCGCAGAACGGATCTCGAACAGGGTATCCCCTCCGCCGGAAACATTAGGCGCAATGATATTAAGTTCCATATTGAATTTATCCTTCACAATTTCAGCAAACCAGCCTGATTGTATTCCCTGGAAATTGGCAAGAGAATCAAACACATCCACTACGATGAATTCCTCATACAGATTTGCTTCTTTCTCTTTTGCACATCCCGTTACCGCAAAAACCAGAGTACACAAAGCCAAAACAGACAGGGTTTTCTTAATTCTTTTTTTCATATCATTGTCTCCTTAAATCCGGGTTTATCACACAGCACGCAGAGTCGTACATACATTGACAATCTTTCAATGCTCTTTTATACTTAAAATACAGGTTATTTTTATATTTCCAACATAGAAAGGCAGCCAAAACTATAAAGCGGGGTAGTAAATTGGAAACCGTACTGATTGCAGACGATGAAATAAATATCCGTGAAGGTCTGAAAAATATTATTGACTGGAACGAACTTGGCTTTGAGGTATGCGCGGAAGCCGCCAATGGAGAGGAAGCACTCTGCCTGATCCTGGATAAAAAGCCGAGTCTGGTTCTCCTGGATATCCGAATGCCCAAAATATATGGGACTGATTTGATACGAATGGCCCGGGAAAGGGGCTTCCAGGGCAGATTTATTATTTTGAGCGGTTATTCCGATTTTACATATGCCCAGACAGCCATACAGTACGGCGTTGATTTCTATATCACCAAACCCATTGATGAGGATGAGCTTCAGCTGGCTATCTGCAAAATAAAGAAAGAACTGGATGAAGAACATGCCGTTTCCGAAAATATGGAATTGCTGAAAACAAAAGCCAAGGATGTCATCCTTCACGAGATCGTTACCGGAAACTGTCAGACTCTCGAAGAAGGCCTTTTATCCCCGCGGGAAATCGAGGAGATGAATCTGTATGCAGAGTGCTACCAGGTAGTGATTTACGAAAAATTCAGTGAAAATCCGAAGGATGCCAGCTACAGCTTCGCAGATCTTCTCAAAATAACAAATAAGGGAAACCATACCTTTGAACACTTTAATGAGGACAGCAATGAAGTCATTCTCCTGAAAGGCAGCTTTGCGCTGAACAAATTTAACGGTTTTCTGGAACGCTATGAAAAAAATCCCCCGCAGAAAGGCAGCCCTCTGGATTCCCTTTTTCTTGCCTATGGCCGTCCGGTTTCCAATCTGGATGAGATTTATCTGTCCTATGAGGAGGCTTCCACACTCCGGAAAAGACGTTTTTTCTGCATGCAGGGGCAGCATACCCTGGGCTATGGGGAGCTCCCCAAATTTCATGAGATTTCTCTGGAAATCAATAATGATACGCTTGAGGAATACAGTAATCTCCTGACCGATTATCTGCTTGCTTTCCAGCGCAATAAGGTAGCGGAAACCTTATTCAGCCTGGAAGAATTTCTGTATAATGTAAAAAATGATATTTCTTCCGTAAAGCTGTTCCTGAAGGATTTATTCCTGCGTATAAAGGAAAAGGTAAACCATACGTTCCATTCGGCGGAAATTCCTTTTCCCACAAACTCGGAGATTATCCGCCGCATCGATCAAAGCCGTTATCTGTATGAAATCATTCTCTTCATTTCCGCTCAGACAGAAATGATTGTGAATGCCACCGGACGTCCGTCCAGAGACACCATACTGGATGATATCATTTATTACATTGACAACAACTTCCGGAATAATATCAAGCTGGAGGGGATCGCCCCCCTCTTCGGCTACAGCAGTACCTATCTGGGAAAAATCTTTAATAAGACCTTTGGAGAAAGCTTCAACTGTTATGTGGATCACAGAAAGATTGAATATTCCAAGGAGCTATTAAAGGAAAACCGCCTGAAGGTATATGAAATAGCCGAACAGGTAGGCTATAATAATGTGGACTACTTTCATAAAAAATTTAAAAAGTATACGGGAATGAGCCCTGCGGAATACCGCAAAAGCATTTTTACCCCCCCCCCGCGTTAATTCGTCTGAAAATTATTGATACACGGTCTTATCGAAAGAAAAACCGGCACAATTTTATCTTCCCTTGGGTTTCTATTTTCAATGTGCAGGGTTCTTCCGGCACCCGGAAACCTGAGGGGAAAGACATACTGATATCTTCAAAGGCTCTTCCTTTACTGATTTGTATTGTCAGGCTTTTCATTTCCATTCCCTGCGCACAGAAGGATATTCTCATGCTTCCTTCTTCCAGTGCATAAATGTTCAATATCATTTCGCAGGGATTTCTGTCAAACAGGAAATCATGGTATAAGAGCTCTCCTGTTGCCTTCTGTCCGGAAGTATGCTCGGGCATGTCAGGATTGTCTCCTGCCTTTCCGGGAATTACACAGGTGAAGCCGTCCGTCCCTTTATGTATAAAGCAATTGTCATAATCGTCATATCTGACCGCTGCCGTCACTTCCCATGGACTTCTCACACCGGTCTTTTCTCCCTCCAGACAGATAACCGCCTTCTGACGTATATCCCGGGATGATGCCCCTGCCAGGAAGGTGTACTCTCCATCCTCCAGCAGCATGCTTTCAGATATCACATCATAAATCCTCAGTTCCTCACAATTTACAATGAATTTCACCTCTTTTGTCTCACCGGGATTCAGATTCACCCTCGTGAACCCTTTCAGACGACTTATCGGCTGTCTGACACGGGAAGCTTCCTTACGGACATAAAGCTGAACCACTTCATCCGCCGGATATTTTCCGATATTGGCAACAGTAAGGCGCGCGATCACCTTATCCGCCTTTTTTTCCAGATTCAGCTTTCCATAGGTGAATTCGGAATAGGATAATCCATAACCAAAAGGATACAATACCTCTCTGTCAAAGTACTGATAGGTTCTCTTTCCCTTTATAATATCATAATCATTCATATCCGGCAGATCTTCGTCGGAGATATACCAGGTCATATTAAGCCGGCCCGCAGGGGAAACTTTTCCGCTCAATATACTGGCAACACCGGTTCCCAGTTCCTGACTGCCGGAAGCACTCCATATAATACCCGGCATTTCTTCCTGAAGGCGGTTTATGGAATAGGGATAATTCGACAACAGAACGACTATTGTTTCGGGATTTGCTTTTCTTACAGCATCCGCCAGATTTTGCTGGAATGGAGGAAGGGCAAGTGTACTCCGGTCGATCTCTTCCTTGCTGTTTATCACCGGATTACAGCCCAATACCAGCACAGCACGCTGTGCATTTTCGGCAGCATGTACCGCTTCCTTGATTCCGTCGGTTTCCACTTCTATGGTAAATACGGCCGGTTCCCCTTCTTTTGTACCGCATACAAGGAATCCTCTGCTATCTGCAGTCACTGTCATTCCGTTCCAGCTGTCAAGATAATATGCCTCCCGGGGCATATCCTTTTCCTTCCCAACCGGCCTGAAATTCCAGGATTCCCTGATGAACCAGGAGAAGGCTTCCTCCCTGCCGGCCTTCATATGGGGATCTTCTTCTTCCAGAGTGACAAATTTTCCATTGCTGCAGGCAACCAGTGTTGTACTGCCGCAGCCCCAGTCCGTAAAGGTGAAACATTCCGCCTTATCCTTTTCCGTTAGATAAAGATGACTGGATTCATCCATACCCACATACTTTCCGCCGCTGCACAGATAAATCCGTGACAGGCCGCTGACGGAGGCAATGCTCGTATCCGGATAAGCCTTTTTTATCCCGTCAAGCACAGTCACTGTATAGGGAGGGATTCCGCAGTACCAGTCTTTGTACCATACGTCCGCAAGAGGGCCTATAATCGCCAGGGATTCGGTTTTTTCGGGAAGGAACGGAAGGATATTTTTCTCATTTTTTAAAAGAACCACGGATTCTTCCGCCATTTTCACACAAATATCCCTGTGTTCCTGATTATTGACATACTCCTCTCCCATTCCCGTATAAGGGCATTCTTCGTCCCCGTCAAAGAATCCGAGTCGGATACGAGTACGGAAGGAATTACGTATGGACCGGTCGATGTCTTCCTCTGTTATCATCCCTTTTTCCAGGGCTTTGCGTGCGGCCTCCATAACCACTGATTTATCATCCGTAAAACAGTCCACTCCGGCCTTCAGGCCATATGCCACTGTCTCCTCATGGGTTTTAAAGTATTTATGGTCATAAACAGTCTGCTGCATGTCCCCGCCGTCGCAGACAACATGACCGGGCAGCCCCCAGGCCTCTTTTAATATGGTACGGACCTCCTCATTCACAATCGCAGGAATTCCGTTAATTTCATTGTAGGAGGTCATTACCGCTTCCGCTCCCCCTTCCACTATGGCTTTCCGGAAGGGCTCCAGGTAATATTCATATTTATTTCTGCGATCCAATGAAGAAGAGATGGAAATCCTGTCCTTTTCCACATTATTTGCATAAAAATGCTTCAGGGTTGCCCCGCACCTGATATAGAAGGGATCGTCCCCTTTCATTCCCTGTATATAGGAAGAAGCCATCTCACCTGTCAGGTACGGATCTTCTCCATAGGCTTCTTCGGTTCTTCCCCATCTGGGATCCCGCTCCATATCAACGGTTGGGGCCCATCTGCAAAGCCCTCCCGAACCATTGCGGGTAAATAAGGCTCTGGCCTCTTCTCCCACGCAGCGTCCGCATTCCCTGATAAGCTCTCTGTCGAAGCTGGCACTCATTCCGATGGGCTGCGTAAAGGATGTTGTGGGTTCCGGTTCTCCTTTATTAAAAGCCTGATCATGTCTGGCTTCTATTCCATGGGCTGCCTCTCCTCCCATATAGGAGGCCCTGATTCCCAGTCTGCTTATATCCGGGCAGCCGGTGGTCAGGCAGGCAATTTTTTCTTCTGTCGTCATTTCTCCAATCAGATAATCGAGCCGTTCCTCTACAGGAAGCCGATTATTCCATAAAGGACTTTTTAAGTAGTTTTCCATGTTCTTAATAGCTTCTCCTTTCCACGGTGGTTCCTTTCAAAGCCTGAAAAGGGATTGCCGCATCGGACAATCCCTTGATTAAGTTTTTGAGTCCAGCTTCAGAACCTGTTATTTTACAGCATCTTCTGCCGCTGCCTTCAGTTTTACTTCATTTTCCTGGAATTCGATGCACTTATCATAGCCATATTCATTTGCTTTGGCAATCATTTCATCCACTATTTTATCAAATTCTTCATCGGAGGTAGCATAAATCGCTTTCCAGGAATTTGTTTTGATACAGTCTGCAACCTGATTCCAGAGTACAAGAAGCTCATCAGATTTGGTCCCTGCGGAATAGGTGGTTCCGGGGGCAAGCTTGTAGGGTCTCTGTCCCATGTATTCATCAGGAGTTCTGGCTTTGGTATATTCTCTCCAGTCAGCCTCGATTTCCGAGTTGGGTTCACTGATGAAGCTGTCCCATTTCTTGTAATTATAGGTATCTCCGTTGGAATCCAAATTTAACGTATCAAGAGCCCAGGTCTCATTATTCATCTTGAAGTCTCCGTCTTCAAAGGTTCCTGAATAGCCGTCTGTCATTTCTGTCTTCATATCAAGCTTTGCAGCTCTTCCTAAATCCGTGAAACAAGTTTTTCCGTTTTCATCATAATACCAGCATACATCCTTGGGGCCATATTCCGATGTCATACGGCCTTCCGGTGTGGAAAGCCAGTTCAGGATCGCCATGCAAAGTTCCGGATATTCGGTTTTTGCGCCAATAGACCAGATTCTGTTGCCGCCGTATACATTCAGCCCGTAAGCGATGGGCGTTGCTTCCTCCGGAGGACAGGGATACATTGCTTTTCCTTCTGCCGCATGACTGTCAGAGTTATACATGGCCGCTCCGAGGAAATTAAATACATTCAGGAATGCGGTGCCATTCTGATAGTCTTCCACCATACCGTCATATTTCTGGGTCTGTGAATCCGGATCCAGAAGTCCCCTCTGATAAAGATCATTATAGAATTTCAGACAGGTAAGGTAAGGACCGTCCTTTTCCAGACAGGGATAATATTTCTGTTCCTCGGAGTCATAAAGACCGAAACCAAATTCATCGTATCCATAATATGCGGTAGCTGTGGATTTTACAAACATCACCATATCACCATCCCAGTCATTAAACAGGGATACGCCATAGGTTGTTTTTCCATTGTCATCTTTAGGGCAGATTTCCTTCATCTGCGCCAGGACCTCCACCATGTCATCCAGATTCTTTATTTCCGGATAGCCCAGCTCTTTATAAAGATCCCATCTCACATCCCAGGTATACATGATATCGCCTCTGGCGCTGGGATCCACCGCCACATCAAAACCATATCCATAGGTAGTACCGCCGGAAAGGTTTGCATTTTTTTCCAGGGCATAAGGCATATGTTCTTTAATATACGGACCGTAATCGGTCAGAATATCATCCTCATTCCAGTCGAACAGCATACCCTTCTGAACCGCCTGCTGATATTCATCGGAATCGTTTCCCCAGATAACGATATCTCCCAGGTTGCCGGATTCCATACGGGTTTCATATACCCCGTCCGGGTCAGGAATGATATTCAGTTTTACATTGAATTTTTCCAGCATAACCTGACCGAACCATCCGATTTGTTCTCCGGAATAGTTGGCAAGCTGATCAAATACATCCAGAGTGACTGTTTCCTCAGGAATGATTTCTTCCAGAAGTTCGTCATAGGAATCTCCCTCTTCACCGGCCTGGGTATTCCCTCCGGCTGTTTCTCCATCTGTTTCAGCATTTGCCTGGACAGTGCTGTCTGCCACAGGCTCCGAAGCTGTTTTACTTGAATTTCCGCATGCGGCCAATGACAGGGTCATTATGGCCGCCATAAGCAGTGCAGTGACTTTTTTTGCTTTCATTCTCTTTCTCCTCCTTTTTGATTGTGTTACATAACCGTAAAAACGGATAAACACCAACAATAAATACAGATAAAATTTCCGGTCAGACTCAGCCTTTTACGGCTCCCAGCATGATACCTTTTTCAAAATATCTCTGCATGAACGGATACACCACCAGAATAGGGATGACCGTTACCATGGAAATTGTATATTTAATAACCTTTGCACTGAGCGCTGATTTAAGAACCGTATCACTGATCTGGCCGCCGGATTCCATCAAAGCGCTCAGATTGGAAGCCGTATTCAGATAAATATACAGTCTGTGCTGCAGGGTATACAGATTAGGGGCCGACTGCATCAGTATCAGGGAATCCGTAAATGAATTCCAGTGTCCTACGGCACCGAAAATGGCTATGGTTGCCAGAATAGGTTTACTCAGCGGCCATATGATCTTACGGAAAATCATCATATGGGTAGCTCCGTCAATCTGCGCGCTTTCTTCCAGTTCGGCCGGAATGGACTCTATGTAGGTCTTTACCAGGATAATATTATAGGGAGCCACAATTCCCGGAATAATATAAGCCCAGAAGGTATTGGTCAATCCCAGCATCTGCATGTTCAGGAACCAGGGAATCAGGCCCGCATTGAAATACATGGTGATAATAAGGAAGCGGTACCAGAATTTTCTGCCCCACATCTCCTGCTTTGTTACCAGGTAACCCACAAATGCAGAGGCCGCCACCATGAATGCCGTTCCGATAATGGTTCTTCCCAGTGAAACAAGAAAGGCATTGGAAAGATCACTTACATTCAGCAGGGATTTGTAATTATCGAGATGAAGCCCTCTGGGGATAAAATTGATTACCCCTTTCACGACCAAATCGTTGTCGCTGATTGTATTTATAAACAGATAATAAAATGGAAAAATACATGCTACGGTGAACAGGGTAAAAACCAAATAGTTTATCATATTGAAAAAGATGTCTCCCGGTCTGGCCCTGTATTTTTTCCTGTGCTTTTTCTCATAGATTTTTTCTGCCTTCAGGTCTGCTTTTTCCTGTGCTGATTTTGCCATGCTTAACCTCCTATACAATACTTTCACCGCGGATCAACTTCGATACACCGTTGGCGGCGAACAGCAGCGTCACGCTTACTATGGATTTAACCATACCGATTACGGTAGACAATGGTATGGCGCCTTTTCCGATACCCAGCTTATAAACATACAGATCAAGAACCATAATAGCGTTCTGGTTGGTTGCATTTTCGAATACCAGATACTGATCCATTCCGTTGCTGAGGATATTGGCGATTGACATAAGCAGCAATACACAGAAGGTAGGTATCAGCCCCGGTACCGTTATATGCCACATTCTCTGGAATCTGCCCGCGCCGTCTACTGTTGCGGCTTCATACAGCTGCTGATCGATTCCTGAAATCGCCGCTATATAAATAATTGCACTCCAGCCGATTCCCTTCCAAAGGCCCCAGCCCAGCATCTTGATCCATACATGATCCCCGCTCATCAGCATATTGACACCCTGATCCCAAATTCCCAGATTCACCATAATACTGCTGACAAATCCGTCTGTTGAGAAAATACAGAACGCTATGGCATATACGAGAACCCAGCTTATAAAATTAGGAACTGTTGTTAGAGTCTGTACAAATCTTCGGAATCTTATATTTTTTATTTCCGACAGGAATATGGCAAAGGCCATGGGAAGCCAGCTTGTTGCGATTCCAAGTCCGCTCATGGCAAGCGTATTTTTCAATACACGCACAATATCCCTTACCGTGGCGGGATTTTTAAATAACTCGGTAAACCACTTGAAGCCTACAAAGTTTTCCATGCTTATGGAATCCCCCACCTTATAATCAAAAAATGCATAACGCCATCCCCATAAGGGCAGATAGGCAAAGACGGCTACCAATGCAAGAAAAGGCATCAGCATAAGAAAAAGCCTGTATTTTGTGGGCATTTCAAATCTGGATTTTTTTGAAAGCTTTGGAAATAAAACCAGCTGTATGACTGAAATCAACAGAATGAGCAGCGTTATTATTAATATCAGAAGGAGCCCGGAAGGAAAAACAGGCTGTATCTTATCAGGTTTGGCAGTCTGCGATATCTGTAGATAAGCAATATAAATTCCTCCGATACCTGCCAGTTCTGCGGCGCATCCTATCGTACCGATGATATTTCCTGTTTTCTTGAATTTTAAATTACCAAGGGACATGCATCCGCTTACACAAAAAGCAACGATCCCAAGACACATGGCCATGGATGACACGAATAACAGCTGCATGGAGCTTTCCTCCACCCATCCTTTCCTGAAAGCACGGCCGAATTCCGCCGTTAAGGATGAATAGGAAATACCTGCTGAAAATAAAGACATATTTTTATTTATCATGCCGCTTATTCTTGCCGGATTCAGATTTGGTATAAACAGAAATACCACAGATAAAAGAATGGAAATCCGAATGGGATAATAAAGCTTATCCGTAATAATTTCCTTTCGTGACTTTGTACTGCTCATTTTATTCCTCCCTTTCCTGAACAAAATTTTCGTATTTTTAGTAAAAAAAATACACCACAGGATTTCTCAATCCTTATGATGTATTAATTATAATTTAGTTAAAATTAGAAAAATACGGTAAAATTCTGCCTAAAAGTACATTCACTTTTTGAATTCTTCCGTTTTAACCTTCATTTGCTGTTACAACCGCTGTCTCTTTCATACGGTTAATAGGGATAAAAAGACTGACACGGGTTCCTTCCTCTATGTTGGAAAAAATTTTAACACCATATTTCTGCCCATAGGTGAGCTTAATCCGCTGATTGATATTATACAGCCCGATACTCTTATTTCTGCTTATATCCTTTTCTTCAATCGTGCTTTGCAGAAATGCAAGCGCTTCTTCCGTCATTCCATTTCCATTATCCGATACTTCAATGCAAAGCAATTCTTCCTCCTCCAGCTGCTTCCTCACCAATATATGGATTAACCCTCCCTTTTCCTTTTCCTCCAGCCCATGCAGTATGGCATTTTCAACTACGGGCTGAAGCAACAGGGGCAGGATGAGAAGCTTTCCGGGATCAATATCCTCCATTACTTCTATCTCACTGTCGAATTTATCTGTAAAACGAAGCTTCTGAATATCCAGATAGACTTTTATGTGTTCCAGCTCCTTACTCAGCGTAGTAAAGGAGGTACCCGTATTTTCCAGAACATAACGCATGGATTTACCCAGAAGCTTGATTGCCCTGGCTACTTCCCTGTCATTTGCCTTAAAAGCTTTCATACGGATCGTTTCCAGAGTATTATAAAGAAAATGAGGATTAATCTGGCTGGCAAGCATTTTAAATTCCATCACCTGCTGTTCATTCAGAAGCTCCGCTTTATTGATCTGGGCTTCATACATATCCGCATCCTTCTTTTTAATATTCTGAATCATGATTTCCAAATCGGAGAAGGCCTCCGATATTTCATCCTCTCCCTGGATAAAGCTTCGTATATCATAATCCTCATTGCTGGCCTGATGCATGGCCTTTCTTAAGATAAGAACACGGGATGTAAAATACTCCGTAAAATAGTGAATAATAATACCCGGTATCAGAATCGCCACCGCCAGGATCAGGACACAGATTGTCAAAATCCGTTTAATGCTTACATAGCCCTGATCATTCATGGTACATATATAGAGACGGGAATCTGACTGATACAGGTTCAGCGTGGAAACATCCACAAAATAGGTAACACCGTTTATCTTTTTTGTCCCTGTATATTGGTAGTAATTTTCATCATAATCAATGGATACCTTTTGTTTGATTCCATATTGGCTTCTGTCAGAATTAAAAAACACCTCTCCTTCATTTACTGATACCATGGCAGCATATTCCTGGCTGTTGATCCTTGTCCTTAAATAATTGTCACTGATCTTGATAACCAGTACCGCATTATATTCCGTATCGGTCAGCGGAATTCTGCGCACCAGGCTCAAATTCCAGTATTCGTTTCCGTATTTATCGGTAGTAGTCATGGGAATCCAGAATACACTGGATTGGCTGATTGCTTTCTGATACCAATCTGACTTCTGTATATCATCATCGGCTTTATAAAACTGTTTATAATCCGTAAAAGTGGGATTATCGGTATATATCTCTATCCCTTCGATTTCCGCATGATTCTGCGCATTATTGTCAACCACTGTCAGATTGCCGGCCTTTTGGATCAGGTTGGTCCTCTGCTCATAGTCCGTAGATAATATTTCCTTTATGTTTTCATCAAAAATAAGGTTCTCGGAGATATTATAGACCTGAGTGGTTATTTCAAACAGAACATTTTTAACACGGAGATTATCTGATTCCAGGAGATCCCTGTGATAGTTTGCAAGCAGAGTGTAGGTATTCATAAGGAGAAAAATACCGATAATCATGATAGGAAGAAATAAAGCAGCAAAATATATGGTATATAGCTGCTGTCTTATATTTGTCAGCTTTCTAAAATGAAACTTTAACTTTTTCATAATCGTTCCGCCCTGTATTTTTCATCCGTATATAAATAATTTAATATAAAAAAATCCGTACAAAAAGACGTTATTCTTTCTGTACGGATCTACGTTCCCTGGGGGAATCGAACCCTCAACTGCCCCTTAGGAGATGGACCCAGTGCATATATTCCCTATCAACAGGGATAAAGAAAATGCAGTTATATCAAGGCTTTTCTCCATGTTCTCTATAAACCTTGTACAAGCAAAATCAAGCAAAAACAAAGGATTTTAGCCCCCTATTGTTTGCACTCTGTTTGCAAAGGCGCGAAATTTGGCGTTAGCCAAAAGTTCAATTCCCGTCGAGACTTAATTATATTCATGGTATCGTGGACATAGTTTACCATACATAGAGGTTCATTACAAGAGGTATTGAGCCAGTGAAAGTGCCTGTTTTATCTTTCTCAGGAAAGGTAAAGCAGGCACTTTTTTTCATATCTAAACTTAGAAAGAAATGAGGTGAAATCATGAATACACAGATTATTGCCATAGCCAACCAAAAAGGTGGTGTCGGCAAAACAACCACTTGTGCCAATCTTGGAATTGGTCTGGCGCAGTCCGGGAAGAAAGTCCTTCTGATTGACGGAGACCCACAGGGAAGCCTGACCATCAGCTTGGGCAATCCCCAGCCTGATAAGCTGCCCTTTACACTGTCAGACGCTATGGGCCGTATTTTGATGGATGAACCAATTCGTCCCGGCGAGGGTATCCTGCACCACCCTGAGGGCGTAGACCTGATGCCTGCGGACATCCAGCTATCTGGTATGGAGGTATCTCTGGTAAACGCTATGAGCCGAGAAACCATTCTGCGACAATATCTGGACACGCTGAAGGGGCAATACTCCCATATCCTTATTGATTGCCAGCCCTCCCTGGGTATGCTTACGGTCAATGCACTGGCTGCCGCTAATAGGGTTATAATCCCCGTCCAGGCAGAGTATCTTCCAGCTAAAGGTTTGGAGCAGCTTTTGCAAACTATCAATAAGGTTCGCAGACAAATCAATCCCAAGCTGCAAATTGATGGGATTCTGCTGACGATGGTAGACAGCCGAACCAATTTTGCCAAAGAAATCTCCGCTCTTCTGCGCGAAACCTATGGCAGTAAGATCAAGGTGTTTACATCAGAAATTCCTCATTCTGTCAGGGCTAAAGAAATCAGTGCTGAAGGAAAAAGCATTTATGCCCATGATCCTAATGGCAAAGTGGCTGAGGGCTACAAAAATCTGACGAAGGAGGTATTGAAACTTGAAAAGCAGCGCGAAAAAAATAGAGCTGGCCTCAGTAGATGACCTGTTTTCTACAGAAGAAAGTCGGCAAGACGAGCAACTGGAAAAAATTCAGGAAATTCCCCTATCTGAACTGCATCCGTTCAAGGATCACCCCTTCAAGGTCAAGGATGATGATGCAATGATAGAAACCGCAGACAGCATCAAAAAGTATGGTGTGTTGGTTCCTGCGATTGCCAGACCACTGCCTGATGGCGGTTATGAGCTGGTAGCCGGTCACAGACGCCGCAGAGCCAGCGAATTGGCCGGAAAAGAAACCATGCCTGTCATTGTGCGCGACTTGGATGACGATGCTGCCACAATTATTATGGTTGACAGCAATTTGCAGCGAGAAAATCTGCTCCCCAGTGAAAGGGCTTTTGCCTACAAAATGAAGCTGGAAGCCATTAAACATCAAGGAGCAAGAACAGACCTGACTTCTGTTCAAGTTGAACAGAAGTTGAGCGCCAGAGACCAGGTGGCAAAAGAAGCCGGTGAACGAAGCGGTATCCAGGTAATGCGATATGTTCGTTTGACTGAACTGATTCCAGAGCTTTTGGATATGGTGGATGAAAAGAAAATCGCATTTAACCCAGCCTATGAACTCTCTTTTTTGAAACCGGACGAACAGCAAATGCTGGTGGAAACAATGGACTATGAGCAGGCTACCCCTTCTCTCTCTCAGGCTCAGCGAATGAAAAAGTTCAGCCAGGAAGGGAAATTGTCAGAAGATGTGATGCTTGCCATCATGTCAGAGGAAAAAAAGGGTGATCTGGATAAAGTGACCTTGAGCAGCGATACCTTGCGAAAGTATTTCCCCAAAAGCTATACACCGGCCAAAATGCAGGAAACCATTATTAAACTGCTGGAACAATGGCAGAAAAAACGCCAACGAGATCAGGAACGATGAAGGGAGAGCCTATGAAAGATATTGCAGCAAGGGAACTGAAAGGCCACAACATTCTTGCAGTGGAGCGATTTTGGGACAGCACTTTCTGGATGATTGAGTTTACTGTCTTGCGCCCTACTGCTTATGGAGAACCTGGTGACGAAATGAGGCTTTTTCTCACAGAGGACGGGTATCAGTCAGCTCTGCAAAGCCAGCAGCGTCGAGAAATCAAAATTAAGAGATATGCCCATGTTATTGAGGGGCATATCCTCGACTTCAAGCCTAAAAAACACCGTCGTTCATAACCGATACAACGAAAGGAAAGGAATGAATATGTGTACTGTAAGAGAAATCCGAGAAGCTATTCAAGAAGATTGCCGCTCACAGCGTGATATGGAATCCACCGAGATTGACCGTGTTTTTCAAACCTTACCATTTTCTCAGGAAAGGGATCTGTTTGATAAACCACCAATGCCAAAACGCCCCTACCGACGCAAGAAAAAAGATACAGACAGACCCTAACCGCTGCCACAATTCTTTTATGAATTGCGGCTTTTTTCATACCTGAGAAATGAAAGGAGTGAAGTAAATGGCTGTTTTTCGTGTAGAACGCACTGGCGATTACACGGTTATGAGCAATTTTCATCTAAAAGACAAACGACTTTCTTTGAAGGCAAAGGGTCTCTTGTCGCAAATGTTATCTCTGCCTGATGACTGGGATTATACGCTGTCAGGACTCAGCTATATCAATCGAGAAAGCAAAGATGCAATCCGCTCTGCTGTCAATGAGCTTGAAACAGCCGGATACATTCGGCGCAGACAGACAACTGATGCTTCTGGTAAATTCGCAGCCAATGAGTATACCATTTTTGAGCGTCCCATCGAGGGAGAACCGATGTTGGATAAGCCGTTGTCGGAAAACCCGATAACGGTAAACCCGTCAGCGGTAAATCCGTTACCGGAAAATCCAACACAATTAAATACTAAGAAATCAAATACCCAAAAACAAAATACTCATGGATCAAATACCGATTCCATTCCCTTCCGGGAAACAGCGGCGGTAATACCGCCGGAACGGAAAGGAAGGGATGCGATGTCTGTCACAGAGATAGAAAATTATCGGGAATTGATTTTGGAGAATATCGAGTATGATTGTCTGAAGCAGCGTTATCCTCTCTACCTGGATGACCTGAATGAGATCGTAGAGCTGTTGGTAGAAACGGTCTGTGCCAAACGAAAGACCACCCGGATCTCTGGTGCGGACTTTCCTCATGAAATTGTACGCTCCCGCTTTTTGAAGCTGGACAGCTCTCACATCGAGTTTGTCATGGACTGTCTGCAAAAGAACACCACCCAGGTACACAACATCAAGCAGTACCTGCTTGCAGTGCTGTTCAACGCTCCTACCACCATGAATAACCACTACACTTCACTGGTAAATCACGATATGCACGCAGGCGGCTGGTAATCAGCCGCTTTTGTATTACACCAAAGGAGGCACAGCATGAATCAGATTGAAATTTTCAATAGTCCAGAGTTCGGAAGCATTCGCACTTTGGAACAGAATGGCAAAGTATTATTTTGCGGTACAGATGTGGCAACAGCGCTGGGATATACCAATCCACGCAAAGCCGTCCGCGACCATACCAGGGGTGGAACGAAATGTTCCATAGGGGTCCAGACTGGGAAAAAGGCAGATGGAAGCCCCGCGGTACAAATGGTCGAAATGCTCTTTATCCCCGAAGGTGATCTATATCGTCTGATCGCCCATAGTAAACTGCCGTCAGCGGAACGGTTTGAACAATGGGTGTTTGATGAAGTTCTACCTGCCATTCGCAAGCACGGAGCCTATCTCACAAAAGAAAAGTTGTGGGAGATAGCCACTTCTCCGGAAGCTCTGATAAAGCTCTGCTCCGAGCTGCTTGCTGAGCGGGAAGAAAATGCGTCGCTACGAGAGGAAAATGCCCTGCTGGAGAGTAAGGCAGCCTTTTATGATTTGTTCATCGACCTCAATCACAGTACCAACCTCCGCACCACCGCCAAAGAGTTGCTTGTCCCGGAGCGTCGGTTTGTCCGTTTCCTTCTGGAAAAGCGTTTTGTGTACCGCACCGCATCCGGTAATGTACTGCCCTATGCAAAGCCAGCCAATGAAGGACTGTTTTGTGTCAAAGACTACTGCAATCACGGGCATATCGGCTCCTATACGCTGATAACCCCGCAAGGCAAACTCTACTTTGCTCAGCTGAGAGACATGATTTTGATGGTTGTATGAGAGTGGGAAAGGAAGTGAGTTTTATGCCAGAAGGCAAAACAATCGGTCAGCTGATGGAAGAAATGCGCCAGAAAGCTGGAGCGCAGAACTATCACGGCCATGACTACATGGATCTCCAGCGATTTGCTGAGAACACCCGGCACATGATTATTTTTGATGTGCTGACGCATGACTCCCCGGTGGGCTGGAAAGGTGAACGAACCCGCCTGTTTTTGTCAGATAAGGGCTATGAAAAAGCTCTGGACAGTCAGGCAAAGGGACAGATCAAGATTCTCAGTCATGCAAAGGTCAGAAATGGAGATTTGCTCTATGACCGTTCTGAGCAAATTCGTTGAGGGCGGTTCGATGAAGAAATACCTTCTCCGGCGGCTGGTGGTCCCGCCTTAGAAATAAATGCACCACCCCTGCACATTTTGTGGAAAGGAGGCGATGAAAATGCAGGAAGAAGTGGAAAACAGGACTTTAACGCTGGTTGTCAGCGGAACAAAGTTCACCGGCAGGCTGCTCAAAGCCGCCATCAGCAAGTACCTTGCCCACCGCAAGGAAAAGAAGCTGCAAAAGCAGAGAAGCCGTGACGCGCCTGTGAAGCCCCAGGGCAAGCAGACGGTGAAACAGCTGATTGGTCAAAACCAAGGGGTTTCCAACATCGAGATCACCGACCCCTCCATCAAGGAGTTTGAGAAGATCGCCCGGAAATACGGCGTGGACTATGCGGTGAAGAAGGACCGCAGCAGCTCCCCACCCAAGTACCTGATCTTTTTCAAGGGTCGGGACGCGGATGCCCTGACCGCTGCTTTTACCGAGTACACCGGGAAAAAGGTCAGAAAGGCGGAGAAATCCGAGCGCCCGTCCGTGCTGGCAAAGCTGAGCCAGTTCAAAGAACTGGTAAAACACGCCGTCGTGGACCGGAACAAGCGGAAGGAGCTGGAACGATGAAAAAGCAGCTGAACATCAAAAAGCTCATTTTGCTGAATCTGCCGTATATCCTGATGGGGCTTTTCTCCACCAACTTCGGTGAAGCGTGGCGGATGGCCGTGGGTGCGGACGCTTCGGCAAAAATGCTCTCGTTCTTCTCCACGCTGCCGGTGGCGCTGGCCAGCTGGTGGCCCAGCCTGCACCCGCTGGACCTGCTGGTGGGCCTGTGCTGCTGCGGCGGCCTGCGGCTGGCTGTGTACCTGAAAAGCAAGAACGCCAAGAAGTACAGGCACGGCATGGAATACGGTTCCGCCCGGTGGGGAACCCATGAGGACATTACACCCTACATCGACCCGGTATTCCAGAACAATGTGATTCTGACGAAAACGGAGAGCCTGACAATGAACAGCCGCCCCAAGGACCCAAAGACCGCCAGAAACAAAAATGTGCTGGTGATTGGCGGCTCCGGTTCCGGTAAGACCCGCTTCTGGCTCAAACCGAATCTGATGCAGATGCACAGTTCCTATGTGGTCACAGACCCGAAGGGAACCATTTTGGTGGAGTGCGGAAAAATGCTCCAAAGGGGCGCACCCAAGCTGGGGAAAGACGGAAAGCCTATGAAGGATAAGCACGGCAAGGTCATTTATGAGCCGTACCGAATCAAGGTCCTAAATACCATTAACTTCAAGAAGTCCATGCACTATAACCCTTTCGCCTATATCCATAGCGAAAAGGACATTTTGAAGCTGGTAACAACGCTGATCGCCAATACCAAAGGCGAAGGCAAGGCCGGAGACGATTTCTGGGTAAAAGCAGAAACCTTGTTGTACTGCGCGCTTATTGGCTATATCCATTATGAGGCTCCGGTGGAGGAACAAAACTTCTCCACCCTCATTGAGTTCATCAACGCCATGGAAGTCCGTGAGGATGACGAGGAGTTCAAAAACCCCGTAGACCTGATGTTTGATGCACTGGAAGCCGAGAAGCCAAACCACTTTGCGGTGCGCCAGTATAAGAAATATAAGCTGGCCGCCGGAAAAACAGCCAAGTCGATTTTGATTTCCTGCGGCGCTCGCCTTGCCGTGTTCGACATTGCAGAGTTGCGTGAGGTCACGGCTTATGATGAGCTGGAGCTGGATACTCTGGGAGACAGGAAAACTGCCCTGTTCCTCATCATGAGTGACACTGATGACAGCTTTAATTTCCTTATATCCATGTGTTATACCCAGCTGTTTAACCTGCTCTGCGAAAAGGCCGACGATGTGTACGACGGCAGACTGCCGGTTCATGTGCGCTGTCTGATCGACGAGTGCGCCAACATTGGCCAGATACCCAAGTTGGAAAAGCTGGTGGCCACCATCCGAAGCCGTGAGATCTCCGCCTGTCTGGTGTTGCAGGCGCAGAGTCAGCTCAAGGCGATTTATAAGGATAACGCAGATACCATTATCGGAAACATGGATACTTCCATCTTTCTGGGCGGTAAGGAGCCGACCACTCTCAAGGAGCTGGCCGCCGTGCTGGGTAAGGAAACCATCGACACCTACAACACCGGAGAGAGCCGTGGGAGGGAAACATCCCATTCACTCAACTATCAAAAATTGGGGAAAGAGCTGATGAGCCAGGATGAGCTTGCTGTTATGGATGGCGGCAAGTGTATCCTCCAGCTGCGCGGTGTGCGTCCTTTCCTTTCGGATAAGTACGACATCACCAAGCACCCCAATTTCAAGTACACTGCCGACGCGGATGACAAGAACGCTTTTGATATTGAAGCATTCTTGTCCGCAAGGCTGAAACTCAAGCCCAATGAGGTCTGCGATGTATATGAAGTAGACACAAAGGGCGCTTAATTTCGTTCCGCTTTAGAAGGGAGTGATCTTATCTATTCGCCGCATCTGCCCTCTATGGGCCATTGGCGTACAAAGCGGACAATCGCGAGAAAAAATAATGAAAAAGGAGGACAGCCGGAATCATGCCCCCGGAAACCGGGCGGCAGATTGTTCCGGCTTTTGTATGCCTATGAAACATGACAAACCTATTTTTTAATCAGATTCCGGCTAACAAACTATATGGCATTTTTTGAACAGGCAATCACCGTTCTTCAGACCCTCGTTATCGCGCTCGGTGCCGGTCTCGGTATCTGGGGCGTTATCAACCTGCTGGAAGGTTACGGCAACGACAACCCCGGCGCCAATGCTCATGTGCGGTAAAGTAATAAAAAGATTTAGGTAGCCGCCTTAACTATTCCTAAATAAGATAATATGCACAGTATTTTCTCGTAAATAGAAAATAAATTATTGCATTTTACCAATTATTATGTTAAAATGACAATCTAACAAAGAGCTATGTATTTTTAAGGAAAGGGAGGAACTTATGAATTTAAGAAAATCTATTTTAGCACTTTCAGTAGTAGCTGGAATTGTAGCTGCTCCAATGACTGTATTTGCCGCTCATACTCATAGTTGGGGTTCTCCCCAGTACTATGGATATGAAGATGAAATGCCTGGTATATATGATGACTGGGATAAATGTGCGACACGTCATGTATATAATTACAAACAATGTTTAATTTGTGGAGAAGTAAGCATTTATGAAGTTGAGACGATTGAAATGTCTCACAAATGGGTGAATGGTGCATGTGTATATTGCAACAAAGGTTACGCGAAAGAGATAAATTAACATAGTATCATTACCGGCAAGTTTATAATCAAAAAATAGAAAGCATTGAGAATATTTCAAAATTTCTTGAAAGTACTCTTAGTGCTTTCTTTGATAATATGAAAGGAGAAATAAATGCAAAAAAAACAACTTTCTGTATTAGTACTAATTATTTTATGCTTTTTATTAGGATGTAACAGAGAAACACCAAAAGATGAATCTCAACAAAATTATGAAGATGAATCTAATATTTCTAAAACAAATGGAGAAGAACTTGTAAATATAAACAGTGAATTGTTAGGTTCGACTCCTTTTGATATCCAAATCGATAAAACAGCATTGCAGACTAGAAAAGAAACAGAAACAGAAGTTACAATAAAGACAAATTTAACAGACTGGGGTTATACTGTTTCTTCTGAAAAAGGGAAAATATCTGATATAAATAAAAATTCATTCATATATATAGCACCTAAAGATGAGAGGGATGATACTATAAAAATACAATTATCGGACTATGAAAATGGCATATCATATGAATATACAATTCCACTTATTTTTGCGGGAAACAATGAACATTCTTTAGATAAATTCAAGGAAAATCTTTCAAGATTACCTAATAGTTAGTAAAGAGTCGATAGACTAAAGTACCACCATCCTCTTTTATTTCAACTGAATATCCATCCCGCCGCACCGCAGCGGCACATGAAGCAGTAAATCCGAAAAAGATTTGCTGCTTTTTTTGCGTCCATTTTTGGCAAATTTCCAAAAGTTCCGTATTAGACAGTGAAACCAAAAAAGGCTGCCATTTTTTTCAGACAGCGGGCAAAACGCAGCTTCCGAAACGCCTTATTGTCGGGAAAGACCGAGCCGCCGGAAAAGTTCTTGCCGGAAAGTCCGTCCATTCTGCTCTTTTGTGGTTTGTAGGGAGTAAGGGAAAAACGCCAGCCCGCAGCCTTTTATAAAAAAAGCTGGTTATAGATTTTCTGAAAAAGTGGCAGTAGCAAGTGAACGGCAGGCCGGCAGTTTCTTAGAGCAAGATTCTACCGAGGTGCCAAAATTCGCTTATCGCTCATTTTGCCCCTGCGGGAATCTTGTTGGGGAGTGCCTTCCCCAAACCCTGCTTATGCGGCTTGCGCCGCTGAAAAACCCCTCAAAATATTTTTCGGATTTTTCAAAAACAGTTCCGCTTCACACCCTGTTTTTCTCCTATTAGTGAGAGGACACCACGCACAGAAAGGAGGTCAACCACCTATGAAACGATACAACACGCCGCACCGCAGCCGGGTAGTCAAAACACGCATGACCGAGGAAGAATACGCCGAGTTTGCCCAGCGGCTTTCTGCTTACCACATGAGCCAAGCCGAGTTTATCCGGCAAGCCATAACCGGGGCAGCCATACGCCCCATCATAACCGTTTCCCCCATCAATGACGAGCTGCTTGCCGCTGTCGGGAAGCTGACCGCCGAATACGGGAGGATCGGCGGCAACTTAAACCAGATAGCCCGGACGCTGAACGAGTGGCACAGTCCCTATCCGCAGCTTGCCGGGGAGGTACGGGCGGCGGTTTCCGACCTTGCTGCCCTAAAGTTTGAAGTCTTGCAGAAAGTGGGTGACGCTGTTGGCAACATTCAAACATATCAGCTCTAAAAACGCCGACTATGGCGCAGCGGAAGCCTATCTCACATTTGAGCATGACGAGTTTACCATGAAAGCCACCCTTGATGAAAACGGGCGGCTGATACCGAGGGAGGATTACCGCATTTCTTCCCTCAACTGCGGGGGCGAGGATTTCGCTGTTGCCTGTATGCGAGCCAATCTCCGCTATGAGAAAAACCAAAAACGGGAAGATGTGAAAAGCCACCACTATATCATCAGCTTTGACCCACGGGACGGGACAGACAACGGCTTGACCGTAGACCGGGCGCAGGAGCTGGGCGAGCAGTTCTGCAAGGAGCATTTCCCCGGACACCAAGCCCTAATCTGCACCCACCCGGACGGGCATAACCACAGCGGGAATATCCATGTGCATATCGTCATCAACTCCCTGCGGATTTACGAAGTCCCGCTTCTGCCCTACATGGACAGACCAGCCGACACGCTGGAGGGCTGCAAGCACCGCTGCACCAACGCCGCTATGGAATATTTCAAGAGCGAAGTCATGGAAATGTGCCACCGGGAGGGGCTTTACCAAATCGACCTCTTGAACGGCAGCAAGGAACGGATAACCGAACGGGAATACTGGGCGGCAAAGAAAGGGCAGCTTGCCCTTGACAAAGAGAACGCCGCCAGAGAAGCCGCCGGACAGCCGACCAAGCCCACCAAGTTTGAAACGGACAAGGCGAAGCTGCGCCGGACGATACGGCAGGCACTTTCCCAAGCTGGCAGCTTTGACGAGTTTTCTTCCCTTTTGCTGCGGGAGGGTGTGACCGTCAAGGAGAGCCGGGGGCGGCTTTCCTACCTCACGCCGGACAGGACAAAGCCTATCACAGCCCGAAAGCTGGGGGACGATTTTGACAAGGCTGCTGTCCTTGCCCTGCTCACGCAGAACGCCCACAGAGCTGCCGAACAGACCAAAGCCATACCCGAATACCCTGCCGCAGTTAAAAAGCCGTTACAAGGGGAAAAAGCTGCAAAAACCACCCCGGCAGACAACACCTTGCAGCGCATGGTTGACCGGGAAGCCAAGCGAGCCGAGGGCAAGGGCGTGGGCTATGACCGCTGGGCGGCAAAGCACAACCTAAAGCAAATGGCAGCTACCGTTACCGCCTATCAGCAGTACGGCTTTTCCTCCCCGGAGGAACTGGACGAAGCCTGTTCTGCCGCCTATGCCGCCATGCAGGAAAGCCTTGCGTGGTTGAAGCAGGTGGAAAAGACGCTGAACGGGAAAAAGGAGCTGCAACGGCAGGTGCTTGCCTATTCCAAGACCCGCCCTGTCCGGGACGGGCTGAAACAGCAGAAAAACGCCAAAGCAAAAGCAGCCTACCGTCAGAAGCATGAAAGTGACTTTATCATAGCAGACGCAGCCGCCCGCTATTTCAGGGAGAACGGCATTTCCAAGCTGCCGAGCTATAAATCCCTGCAAGCAGAGATTGAAAGCCTTATCAAAGAGAAAAACAGCGGCTACAACGATTACCGGGCAAAACGGGAGGAGTACCGCCGCTTGCAGACTGTCAAGGGCAATATCGACCAGATTTTACGCCGGAGCGAGCCGCAGCGCAGAAAGGAGCAGAGCCATGAACGGTAATATCCCCCGCATGGACTACCGCCAGTACCGGGCAGCCCGCCGCCTTGTGCATGAGTGCTGCAACTATGACAGCGGGAACTGCCTGCTGTTGGAGGACGGCGAGCCTTGCGTGTGTGTACAGAGTATCAGCTATTCGCTGCTCTGCCGCTGGTTTACCGCCGCTGTCCTGCCCCTTGATGAAGCACTGGAAGCCGCCCTCTTGCGCCGGGGAAGCCGGAAACGCTGCGCTGTCTGCGGGGCGTTCTTCTTCCCAAAATCCAACCGGGGGAAATACTGCCCGGACTGCGCCGGACGCATGAAGCGGATAAACGCCGCCAAACGGAAGCGGAAACAAAGGGAGAAATGTCACGCTTTAGGGCATTTCAAACCCGCATAAATCAAGGCTTTTTTGGAGGGTGTCAAAGGGTGCGTGATACATTTATCCTTTTCCCTTAAAAACGCCCCCTAAAAGCGTAACAGAACCCACAGACAGACACCACAAGGAGGTGAACCCTATCGCTGATTATATGACCGCAGGAACGGAGCTGCCCGCTTACCTGCCTTACCCCCGTTTCCTGCTGGAAACAGACCTATCCCACACCGCAAGAGAGTTATATGCGCTGCTGTTAGACCGTTCCACCCTTTCGCAGAAGAACGGCTGGCAGGACAGCGAGGGACGGACATACATTGTCTACCCCATAGCAGAGATAGCGGAAATGCTGGATAAAGGCTGCACCACCATAAAGGGCGCACTGAACGAACTGGACGCTGCCGGGCTGCTGGAACGCAGACGGACGGGCTTTTCTGCCGCCAACCGTCTGTATGTGAAAGTGCCGCCTATCCCAGTGGTACAGTTTTCCGACCAACTGACGGACGGAAAACCGCCCCTCATAAGGGCGGGAAACCGACCAACTGACAGCCGGAAAACTGACCTTATGACGGTCGGAAAACCGTCCCCTAACCAAACTAATATAAACAACCTAATAGAGAGCCAAACAAAAGGAGCGAGTGAGGGGCAGCCCCCCGCCGCTTATGGCAGATATAAAAATGTATTTCTTTCTGACACAGAACTTTTGGAGCTGGAACAGGACTTCCCCGGCAAGTGGGAGTATTACCTTGACCGCCTTTCCTGCCACATCGCTTCCACCGGGAAGCAGTACCAGAGCCATGCAGCCACCATTTACAAGTGGGCGCAGGAGGACGCTGCCAAAGAGAAGCCAAAGAAAGGCATACCGGACTATTCATTCAAGGAGGGAGAAAGCCTATGACCGATACAATCCACAACACCATACTGCCTATGACCGACACCACAGCCGAGCCGGAGGATTACACCGGGGAGGACGGGCTTTTATACTGCGGCAAATGCCGGAAACCCAAAGAAGCCTATTTCCCGGAGGGCAAGACCTTTTTCGGGCGTGACCGCCACCCGTCAGAGTGCGACTGCCAGCGGGCAGCCCGTAAGGAACGGGAAGCCGCCGAGAAGCGGCGCAGCCACCTTGAAACGGTGGAACGGCTGAAACGGCAGGGCTTTACAGACAAGACCATGCAGGACTGGACATTTGCCAACGATAACGGCAGCTGCCCGCAGATGAAGAACGCCGCCGGATATGTGGCACGCTGGGAACAGATAAAGGACGGGAACTACGGGCTGCTCTTGTGGGGCAGGGTAGGCACTGGGAAAAGCTATTTTGCCGGGTGTATTGCAAACGCCCTCATGGAGCAGGAAGTCCCGGTGTGCATGACAAACTTTGCAGCAATATTAAACGACCTTGCCGCCAGCTTTGCGGGCAGGAACGAATATATTTCCCGCCTTTGCAGCTTCCCCCTGCTCATCATTGACGATTTTGGAATGGAGCGTGGCACAGAATACGGTCTGGAACAGGTCTACAATGTGATTGACAGCCGCTACCGGAGCAGGAAGCCGCTGATTGTGACGACCAACCTCACGCTGGAGGAATTGCAGCACCCGGAGGACACCGCCCACGCCCGGATTTATGACCGCCTGCTTGAAATGTGTTCCCCTCTCTGCTTTACCGGGGAGAATTTGAGGAAAGCCGCCGCACAGGGAAAAATGGAACAGCTGAAACGGCTGCTTGCCGGAAAGGAGATTTGCCTATGACCGACACCCAGAGAAACAAACGCCCTGCCCGCCGCCCGGACTGCGTGACCGAAACGAGGATAGGCAACACAATCCTTGTGGTGTCTGGCTTTTTCAAGGAGGGGGCGACCGACACCGCCGCTGACAAGATGATGAAAGTGCTGGAAGCAGAAGCCGCCGCCGGATATTTGACCTGTGATAAGCCTGATTGAAAAACCGTCATTTTTACCGACCGTAAAGAAGCAGATTTGACGCTTTTGCCGCTATACAGACAGCCGCCCCATGTGGTACAATCAAGGTACGGAATAGTGGGGCTGGCTGTCGGAAACGGAGGAATTTATGTTAAGACAGACCACCCAGCAACTCATTACCGCCCTTTACCCAAGACTGTCCCATGAGGACGAGCTGCAAGGCGAGAGCAATTCCATTTCCAACCAAAAGAGGATTTTGGAAACCTATGCCAAACAGAATGGATTTTCTAATCTGCGCTGGTACACCGACGACGGTTATTCCGGTGCGAACTTTCAAAGACCCGGATTTCAAGCCATGCTTGCAGACATTGAAGCAGGGAAAGTCGGGACAGTTATCGTCAAGGATATGTCGAGGTTAGGGCGAAACTACTTACAGGTGGGAATGTACACAGAAATGATTTTCCCACAGAAAGGTGTCCGCTTCATCGCTATCAATGACGGAGTGGACAGCGCACAGGGGGAAAATGATTTTGCCCCGCTGCGGAACATTTTTAACGAATGGCTGGTGAGAGATACGAGCAAGAAAATCAAGGCAGTAAAACGCTCTAAGGGCATGAGCGGAAAGCCCATCACAAGCAAGCCCGTCTATGGCTACCTCATGGACGAGGACGAAAACTTTATCATTGACGAGGAAGCCGCCCCGGTGGTACGGCAGATTTACAGCCTTTGCCTTGCCGGGAACGGTCCGACCAAGATAGCCCGTATGCTGACCGAGCAGCAAATCCCCACGCCGGGGACGCTGGAATACCGCAGGACGGGCAGCACCCGCCGCTACCACCCCGGCTATGAGTGCAAGTGGGCGACCAATACCGTGGTTCATCTGCTGGAAAACCGGGAATATACGGGCTGTCTGGTAAACTTTAAGACCGAGAAGCCGTCCTACAAGCTGAAACACAGCATAGAAAATCCCCCGGAAAAGCAGGCGGTTTTTGAGAACCACCATGAGCCTATCATTGACCGGGAAACGTGGGAACGGGTGCAGGAGTTACGCAAGCAGCGCAAACGCCCCAACCGTTATGACGAAGTGGGCTTGTTCTCCGGCATACTCTTTTGTGCCGACTGCGGCAGCGTCATGTACCAGCAGCGATACCAGACGGACAAGCGCAAGCAGGACTGTTATATCTGCGGAAGCTACAAGAAACGCACCGCCGACTGCACAGCGCACTTTATCCGCACTGACCTCTTGACCGCTGGCGTACTCTCCAATCTGCGGAAAGTTACCAGCTATGCGGCAAAGCATGAAGCCCGGTTTATGAAGCTTTTAATCGAGCAGAATGAGGACGGGGACAGACGCAGGAACGCCGCCAAGAAAAAGGAGCTGGAAGCCGCCGAGAAACGCATAGCCGAGTTATCTGCTATCTTCAAGCGGCTGTATGAGGACAGCGTAACCGGGCGCATATCGGACGAGCGTTTCACAGAGCTGTCGGCAGACTATGAAGCCGAGCAGAAAGAACTGAAAGAACGTGCCGCCAGACTGCGGGAAGAACTTTCCAAAGCGCAGGAAGCCACCGCAAACGCTGAAAAGTTTATGAATGTGGTACGCAGGCACACTACCATTGAAGAACTTACCCCTACTCTGCTGCGGGAGTTTGTGGAGAAAATCGTTGTCCATGAAAGCGTTGCCCTTGACGGGAAACGCCGGGGCAAGTTACGCAGACAGGAAATCGAAATCTATTATTCTTTTGTCGGCAAGGTAGAACTGCCCGACACCTAACCGCCCGACCTATCCGACATACCTCATGTGCCGGATAGGAACGGCAAAATTTTTTACACTTCTATTACTTCTTTATCACACATAAGCAAAGAGCCAGGGCATGAAGCAGCTCATGGCCGGTGCTGGTGTAGCCGTGGTAGGCATGGTCCTTGTACCTCTGCTCTCCGGGCTTTTCTCTGTCTAAGCGTCTCCGTATGAAATCCTTGCCGCTCCCGCAGTTTTGCGGGGGCGGCGGAAAGGAGGTTGACACCGTATGGATTTCTTACTTGAAGCCCTGACAAATTGGCTGAAAGAAATGCTGGTGGGCGGCATTATGAGCAACCTTTCGGGGATGTTTGACAGTGTAAACAAGCAGGTCGCGGATATATCCGTACAGGTAGGCCAGACCCCACAGGGATGGAATGGCAGTATTTTCAGCATGATTGAGAATCTGTCCAACTCCATCATGGTGCCGATTGCAGGCGTGATCCTGGCTATCGTGATGACCGTAGACCTGATCCAGATGATCGCAGACAAGAACAACCTGCATGATGTGGACACCTGGATGATTTTCAAGTGGGTGTTCAAATCAGCCGCTGCCATCCTCATTGTCACAAATACATGGAATATCGTGATGGGCGTCTTTGATATGGCGCAGAGCGTAGTGGCGCAGGCGGCAGGGGTTATCAATTCGGATGCGTCCATTGACATTTCCTCAGTTATGACCGATCTGGAACCGAGGCTGATGGAAATGGATCTGGGACCGCTGTTCGGACTGTGGTTCCAATCCCTCTTTATTGGCATTACTATGTGGGCGTTATATATCTGTATCTTTATCGTTATTTATGGCCGTATGATCGAAATCTACCTTGTGACTTCGGTGGCTCCCGTTCCAATGGCTGCAATGATGGGTAAAGAATGGGGCGGTATGGGACAGAATTACCTCAGATCCCTGCTGGCGCTGGGCTTTCAGGCGTTTCTCATTATCGTCTGCGTGGCAATTTATGCTGTGCTGGTGCAGAACATCGCTCTGGAAGATGACATCATCATGGCAATCTGGAGCTGCGTGGGCTACACCGTACTGCTGTGCTTTACGCTGTTCAAAACCGGCAGTCTCGCAAAATCAGTCTTTCAGGCGCACTAAAGGAGGGTTCTGTATGAAAAAATATCAAATCATTTACGCAGACCCGCCATGGAACTACAAAGTATATTCCAAGAAAGGATTGGGACGCAGTGCAGAAAGTCACTATCCGACCATGAGTATCGAGGATATTTGTGCGCTGCCAGTAGGCAACTTGGCGGATAAAGACTGTGCCTTGTTTTTATGGGTCACGATTCCATGTTTACTGGAAGGTCTCTCAGTTCTGAAGGCATGGGGATTTACCTATAAAACCGTCGGCTTTGTTTGGGTAAAGCAAAATCGAAAGGCAGATAGCTTGTTCTGGGGAATGGGATATTGGACGCGCTCCAATGTGGAACTTTGTATCCTCGCAACGAAAGGACATCCCAAGCGTATAAACGCAGCTGTTCATCAGGTCATTGTCTCTCACATTGAAGAACATTCAAAAAAACCGCAGGAAGCCAGAGAACGCATTGTCTCATTGATGGGTGATCTCCCGCGCATAGAACTGTTTGCTCGTCAATCCACACCCGGTTGGGATGTGTGGGGAAATGAAGTGGACAGCTCTATTTCATTCCCATAAAGGAGGTGGATAATATGGCTTATGTACCCGTACCCAAAGATTTAACCAAAGTCAAAACCAAGGTCATGTTCAATCTGACACGAAGGCAGCTGGTCTGCTTTACCGCCGGGGCGCTTGTAGGTGTACCGCTGTTCTTGTGGCTCCGTGAGCCTGCGGGAAACAGCATGGCTGCCATGTGTATGATGCTGGTCATGATGCCCTTCTTCCTGCTGGCAATGTATGAAAAGCATGGACAGCCCCTGGAAAAGATCGTCGGCAACATCCTCAAAGTAGCTGTGATCCGTCCCAAGCAGCGTCCCTACCAGACCAATAACTTTTATGCCGTATTAAAGCGGCAGGAAATGCTCGATAAGGAGGTGTATGACATTGTTCACCGCAATGAAAAGCTGGCTGCGCCGTCTGCTGGGAAAACCGGAAGAAAAGACCGTGCATCCGGTAAAGACAAAGAAAAAGCTGTCCCGCGCCGATAAGAAGCAGATCGAAGCGGCCATTGCCCGCGCCAACCGCACGGACAAAAAAGGAAAATCGGCACAGGACAGTATCCCCTATGAACGAATGTGGCCGGACGGGATCTGCCGCGTATCGGACAGCCACTACACAAAGACCATTCAGTTTCAGGACATCAACTATCAGCTCTCCCAAAATGAAGATAAGACCGCGATCTTTGAGGGCTGGTGTGATTTCCTCAATTATTTCGACAGCTCGATTCACTTCCAGCTGTCTTTTTTGAACCTTGCGGCATCGGAGGAGACCTTTGCCAACTCCATTTCCATTCCGCCCCAGGGGGATGCCTTTGACAGTATCCGTGAGGAATATACCACGATGCTGCAAAATCAGCTGGTCAGAGGCAACAACGGTCTCATCAAGACCAAATACCTGACCTTTGGTATTGACGCTGACAGCATCAAAGCCGCCAAGCCCCGTCTGGAGCGTATTGAGACCGATATACTCAACAACTTCAAGCGTCTTGGCGTAGCTGCCAGGACACTGGACGGTAAGGAAAGGCTTTCCCAGCTTCATGCGGTATTCCACATGGATGAACAGCTCCCATTTCAGTTTGAATGGGACTGGCTGGCTCCTTCCGGTCTGTCCACAAAAGATTTTATTGCACCAAGCTCCTTTGAGTTCCGCACCGGCAAGCAGTTCCGTATGGGCAAGAAATACGGGGCTGTTTCTTTTTTGCAGATTTTAGCCCCAGAGCTGAATGACCGTCTGCTGGCTGATTTTCTGGATATGGAAAGCTCGCTCATTGTGAGTATGCACATTCAGTCGGTGGATCAGGTGAAAGCCATCAAAACGGTAAAGCGTAAGATTACCGATCTGGACCGCAGTAAGATTGAGGAACAGAAAAAAGCAGTCCGCGCCGGATACGACATGGACATCATTCCTTCTGACCTTGCCACCTACGGCAGTGAGGCGAAAAAGCTGTTGCAGGATTTGCAGAGCCGAAACGAGAGAATGTTCCTGGTCTCCTTTTTGGTGCTGAACACAGCGGACACCCCCCGTCAGCTTGGCAACAACATCTTTCAGGCAGGCTCTATTGCCCAGAAGTATAACTGCCAGCTGACCAGACTGGACTTCCAGCAGGAAGAAGGGCTGATGAGCTGTCTGCCCCTGGGACTCAATCAGATCGAGATTCAGCGAGGGCTGACCACCAGTTCTACGGCTATCTTTGTACCATTCACCACACAGGAATTATTCCAGAACGGCAAAGAAGCCCTGTACTACGGCATCAATGCCCTGTCCAACAACCTCATCATGGTGGATAGAAAGCTGCTGAAAAACCCCAACGGCTTGATTTTGGGTACGCCGGGTTCCGGTAAGTCTTTCAGCGCCAAGCGTGAGATTGCCAACTGCTTTTTGCTTACCAATGATGATGTCATCATCTGTGACCCGGAAGCGGAGTACGCACCTCTGGTGGAGCGTCTGCATGGGCAGGTCATCAAGATCTCGCCTACCTCAACCAACTACATCAATCCGATGGATCTGAACCTGGACTATTCGGATGATGAAAGCCCGCTGTCCCTCAAGTCTGACTTTATCCTCAGCTTGTGTGAGCTGATCGTGGGCGGTAAGGACGGATTGCAGCCGGTGCAGAAAACCATCATCGACCGTTGTGTGCGTCTGGTCTATCAGACCTACCTCAATGACCCGCGCCCGGAGAATATGCCCATACTGGAGGATCTATATAACCTGCTCCGTTCACAGGAGGAAAAGGAAGCCCAGTATATCGCCACGGCCCTTGAAATCTATGTAACCGGCTCCCTCAATGTGTTCAATCACCAGAGCAATGTGGACATCAATAACCGCATTGTCTGCTATGACATTAAGGAGCTGGGCAAGCAACTCAAGAAAATCGGTATGTTGGTGGTCCAGGATCAGGTGTGGAACCGCGTTACCATTAACCGCGCTGCCCACAAGTCCACCCGTTATTACATCGACGAGATGCACCTGCTTTTGAAGGAGGAGCAGACCGCCGCTTATACGGTGGAAATCTGGAAGCGATTCCGCAAATGGGGCGGTATTCCGACAGGTATCACCCAGAATGTCAAAGACCTTTTGAGCAGCCGCGAGGTGGAGAACATCTTTGAAAACTCCGACTTCGTGTATATGCTCAACCAGGCAGGCGGAGACCGTCAGATTCTCGCCAAGCAGCTGGGCATTTCCACGCACCAGCTTAGCTATGTGACCCACTCCGGTGAGGGCGAGGGCCTGCTGTTCTATGGCTCCACCATCCTGCCCTTCGTTGACCACTTCCCGAAGAATACTGAGCTTTACCGCATTATGTCCACCAAACCCCAGGAACTGAAAAAGGAGGATGAATAACTATGAAACAGAATATTTGCGAACTTGATACCATGATTTTTTTCCGTGAGGCATTGGAGGCTCACGAATTCATGTTGCTTCCGGTAATGGCCTCCGCTGTTGTTGAGTGTCGTACCGCTGACAAAGAACTCAAAACCTTGAATGAGGATGGCGAAATTGGTCTTGCCCGTCTCTTTTCGATTTGGGCGAATATGATGTGTGCCCCTGGTGCAGGAACCATTGTAGGGTGCAGACCTATCACAATGCTCTCTGAGATTCTGGCGCAAGTCCATGCGTATCTCACCGTGCATCCGCTATATGATCCGGAAGGTTTGGCCCTCTATGTGGAGCTGCACCACATGATGGATGCTATCCTAATGGGTGATTGGTTTGAATAAAGAGCCGCGCCTGCGCTTTACTGATGAGGAACGGGCTGACCCTGCACTGGAAAAGCCGATCCGCAAAACGGAGAAAGCTACGGCCAGAGCAGATAAGGCGCAGGCCAATATTCCAAAGAAAAAAGTCAGACAGACGGTCATTGACCCGGACACCGGGAAAAAGACCTCGAAGCTGACCTTTGAGGACAAGAAAAAACCACCTTCCAAACTTTCTCAAGGGGTTAAGGAAGCTCCCGTCCATCTGGTCGCGGGCAAGTTTCACAAAGAGATCCGGGAAACAGAACAGGACAATGTGGGCGTGGAAAGCGCCCACAAGTCCGAGGAGGCGGTGGAGACCAGCGCTTATCTGGTGCGGGAGGGCTATCGCAGCCACAAGCTGAAGCCGTACCGCAAAGCAGCACAGGCAGAGCGCCAACTGGAAAAGGCAAATGTAAATGCCCTGTACCAGAAGTCCCTACGGGAAAATCCTCAGTTTACCAGCAACCCTCTCTCCCGCTGGCAGCAAAAACAGAGTATCAAAAAGCAGTATGCCGTCGCCAAGCGCACCGGTCAGACTGCCGGAAATACCGCCCAGGCTGCGTCCAAAACCGGAAAAGCCGCAAGGACGGTAAAAGAAAAGGCACAGCAGGCAGGGGCATTCGTCATGCGCCACAAGAAGGGCTTCCTGATGGCAGGGGTTTTGTTCCTCATCGCCTGTATGCTGATGAATACCATGTCCTCCTGCTCTATGATGGCACAGAGTATTGGTTCTGTAATTTCCGGCACTACCTATCCATCGGATGACCCGGAAATGCTGGCGGTGGAGGCAGATTATGCAGACAGAGAAGCTCGGTTGCAGGAGAAAATCGACAACATCGAAAGCAGCCACCCAGGGTATGACGAGTATCGCTATAACCTGGATATGATTGGCCATGACCCCCATGAGCTGGCGGCAGTTCTCTCTGCTGTCTTGCAAGGCTATACACGCCACAGCGCACAGGCAGAGCTGGATCGTGTGTTTGATGCACAGTATCAGCTTACGCTGAGAGAAGAAATTCAGATTCGCACTTACACTGACGAAGATGGGGATGAGCATGAATATGAATATCGTATTCTCCATGTAACTTTAACAAGCCGTTCCATTGCCTCTCTTGCGCCAGAACTACTGACTCCGGAGCAGATGGAGATGTACCAGGTCTACCGACAGACTATGGGCAATAAGCCGCTGTTATTTGGTGGCGGTTCTCCCGATACAGGTGTTTCTGAAGATTTGACTGGTGTTGAATTTATCAATGGCTCCCGCCCCGGCAATCCGCAGCTGGTGGAACTGGCGAAAAGTCAGGTGGGCAATGTGGGAGGACAACCTTATTGGAGCTGGTACGGCTTTGACTCCCGTGTGGAATGGTGTGCCTGCTTTGTATCATGGTGCTATGGTCAATCCGGTCGAACGGAACCACGCTTTGCTGGTTGTCAGTCTCAGGGTGTTCCGTGGTTCCAGTCTCATGGACAGTGGGGCGCACGAGGATATGAAAACATCGCCCCCGGTGATGCCATTTTCTTCGATTGGGATCTGGATGGTTCCGCAGACCATGTGGGAATTGTTGTCGGCACCGATGGCAGCCGTGTTTATACCGTGGAGGGAAATTCCGGCGATGCCTGCAAGATCAAAAGTTATGACCTGAATTATCAGAGTATCAAGGGCTACGGCCTGATGAACTGGTAACAGAGATTTTTTAGAAGGAGTGATAGACGATGGCAAAGAACAAAATTGAACGCATTGACCAGGAGATTGCTAAGGTCCGCGAGAAGATCGCAGAGTATCAGGAAAAGCTCAAGGCGCTGGAAGCACAGAAAACCGAGGCAGAAAATCTGGAGATCGTCCAGATGGTGCGCGCCCTGCGTATGACCCCGGCTCAGCTGAGCGCCATGCTGTCCGGTGGCACAGTTCCCGGCAGTTTGGCTGATGACAACAACGAACAGGAGGAAAACAGCTATGAGGAATAAACGATTGCTCCGAACACTTTCCGCCCTTTGCCTGACGCTGGTGCTGGCATCGGGCTTTACTGTTCCCGCTTTTGCCCAGGGCGCAGCGCCGCCCCCGGCAGAGGATACCACCAATGACAGCAATGTGGTGGTGGAAGAAACGGAAAAAGCACCTCCGCTGACCCCGGATGGCAACGCCGCTCTGGTGGATGATTTTGGTGGCAACAAGCAGCTCATTACCGTTACCACCAAGGCAGGCAACTATTTTTATATCCTGATCGACAGGGCCAATGAGGATAAAAAGACTGCTGTTCACTTTCTGAACCAGGTGGATGAAGCGGACCTGATGGCGCTGATGGAGGATGGAAAACCCAAAGAGGAGCCGCCTGCGGTGTGCAGTTGCACGAAGAAATGTGAAGCAGGGGCAGTCAATACGGCCTGTCCGGTCTGTGTAACTGATAAGAGTAAATGTACGGGAAAAGCACCGGAACCTCCGGCAGAAACATCGGAGCCGGAAAAAGAGAAGCCTGCCGGACTGAACCCGGCTGCGCTGATCCTTCTGCTGGCTCTGCTGGGCGGCGGTGGCGTATTTGCCTACTTGAAGCTCGTTAAGAATAAGCCTAAGACCAAGGGCAATGACAGTCTGGACGATTATGATTATGGTGAGGAAGATTCCGAGGAATGGGAAACCGAAGATGAGGAAGTCCTTGAGGATGGTTTTGAGGGTTCTGACCCTAATGAGGAACGCGATAGAGCAGATTGAACCATTTGAGCGTAGCGTATTTCAAATCATTGCGGGATAAGGGACAGAGGACAGGGAGAAATTCCTGTCCTCTGCTGCTCTACTCACTCTCTTACTGTAAATCCACACCCAAAATCAGCACATGGTCAAAGAAAGGAGGACCTCACAATGAACACCTGGAACTGGTTATTACACTTTCTGATTATTTTTGATCTGGTCGCCTTCGGAATTTACTTTGGAGGAGACATTCTTTTCACTGCTATAAGCAAAGTTCAAAAAAAGTCAAAGAAGAACGATGACTTGGATCTTTATGATTTTGAAATTGAGACCGCACCCCAAAAACGCTCTTTATGTGTGGACTCAATCCGAATGCTTTATTCTGGTGAGATAGATGAATTTGTGGAAAAGGAACTGTTGCCTGATGCAGCGGAGACCATGAACGCTTTATCTGAAGCTGAAAAAACAGCAGTTAGCCTGTTACTAAAAGCTTATATCGGTTTTTTGAGCGAAGAAGCAACGGTAGATGAACAAAGTTTTCCCATGGTTAAGGAACTGTTGTCTTATACACAGGGCAGCAAAGAAGATGGTGAAAAAGATGCCATAGATTGTCTGATGGAAGATACGGTCAGCAGAACCCACAGACATCGAGAATATTACAACAATTATCAACGCTATCAACTGATGCAGGTGGATAAAGAGCGTGTGATTATGGCCTGCAATATCATAATCAATGATTTGATTGGCAGGTTGTACCGATATGATTATCGCTTTGGCTATGACATTACACTTGCCTCAGAACACAGCATTGCAAAAAAACTGTCTGATAATTGGCAGAATGAATGGGAGGTTGAAGATTATGAAGCTGGTGATTGCTGAAAAACCATCGGTTGCACAAAGTCTGGCTGCGGTAATCGGTGCAACTGCTCGTAAGGACGGGTATTTGGAGGGTAACGGTTGGCGTGTCAGCTGGTGCGTAGGCCATCTGGCCGGTCTTGCGGATGCAGACAGCTATGACCCCAAGTATGCCAAGTGGCGATATGATGACCTGCCTATCCTGCCGGAGCATTGGCAGATGGTGGTGGGAAAGGACAAGAAAAAGCAGTTTGATATTCTCAAAAAGCTGATGAACGCCCCGGATGTGACGGAGGTAGTAAATGCCTGTGATGCCGGACGCGAGGGCGAGCTGATCTTCCGCAGCGTCTATGAGCTGGCAGGCTGCCAAAAGCCGATGAAAAGGCTCTGGATTTCTTCGATGGAGGACTCCGCCATAAGGGAGGGCTTTGCAAACCTGCGCCCAGGGGTAGATTATGATGGACTTCGGGATGCTGCTCTCTGCCGTGCCAAGGCCGACTGGCTGGTGGGGATCAATGCCACAAGGCTTTTTTCCGTGCTGTATCACCGCACCCTCAACATCGGGCGCGTGATGTCCCCAACGCTGGCGCTTATTGTCCAGCGAGAAGCTGAGATCGACACCTTTAAGCAGGTTCCCTTTTATACCGTGGTGCTGGAGCTGCCCGGTCTTACCGTATCCGGGGAGCGCATGAGTGACCGAGCAAGCGCAGAGCAGCTGAAAGAAGCCTGCCAGGGTGCAGCTGTCACAATCAAAAAGGTGGAGCGCAAGGAAAAGTCCGAAAAGCCGCCTGCTCTCTATGACCTAACTACCCTGCAAAGAGATGCCAACCGTCTGCTTGGATTTACGGCCCAGCAGACCCTGGACTATCTGCAAAGCCTGTATGAAAAGAAGCTCTGCACCTATCCCCGTACTGACAGCCGCTATCTGACCGGTGATATGGCAGACAGCCTGCCGGTGCTGGTGAATCTGGTTGCCAATGCTATGCCATTTCGCAAAGGGATCGCCATTACCTGTGATCCGCAGACGGTCATCAACGACAAGAAAGTAACCGACCACCACGCAGTAATCCCTACCAGAAATCTCAAGGATGCAGACCTTTCTGCCCTTCCTGCGGGAGAAAAAGCGGTGCTGGAGCTGGTGGCCCTGCGTCTGCTGTGTGCCGTGGCCCAGCCCCATATCTATTCGGAAACCGTTGTGATTGCAGCGTGTGCCGGTGGGGAGTTTACTACCAAAGGAAAAACGGTGAAGCACCCCGGATGGAAAGCACTGGAGGACGCCTACCGTGCCAAAATGAAGGATGCGGAGCCGAAAAAAGAGGGCGCAGAGAAAGCCCTGCCGGAGCTGACTGAAGGACAGACCCTTTCGGTTGCTGCGGCAATCGTCAAAGAAGGCAAAAGCAGTCCGCCTCAGCACTTTACGGAGGACACCCTATTGTCCGCGATGGAGACTGCCGGAAAAGAGGATATGCCGGAGGATGCCGAGCGAAAAGGTCTGGGGACACCGGCCACCCGTGCCGGTATTTTGGAAAAGCTGGTATCTGCCGGTTTTCTGGAACGAAAAAAGAGCAGGAAAACGGTGCAGCTTCTCCCTTCCCACGATGCAGTTTCCCTGATTACCGTTCTGCCGGAACAGCTGCAATCTCCGCTTTTGACTGCCGAGTGGGAGTACCGCCTGGGGGAAATCGAGCACGGGCAGCTTGCCCCGGAGGAGTTTCTGGACGGGATCAGCACCATGCTGAAAGATCTGGTGGGAACTTATCAGGTCATTAAGGGAACTGAGTACCTGTTCACTCCGCCCCGTGAGGTGGTGGGCAAATGCCCTCGCTGCGGCGGGGAAGTTGCAGAACTGCAAAAAGGTTTCTTCTGTCAGAATGATTCTTGCAGATTTGCAATCTGGAAAAACAACAAATGGTGGGCCGCCAAGAAAAAACAGCCGACCAAGGCTGTGGTGTCTGCACTGCTTAACGATGGCCGTGTCCGTGTGACGGGCCTATATTCGGAGAAAACCGGAAAGACCTACGATGCCGCTGTGGTTTTGGAGGATGATGGACAGTACGCCAACTTCAAGCTGGAATTTGACCAGCGGAAAGGAGGCAGCCGATGAAGCTCTCTTTAGTGGAACGGGAAACCATTCTCCTCTATAACCAGGCAGAACCAATGGCTGAGATCTATACTCATGATCCCCGTCTGATGGAGAAGCTGGATCTGCTGGCAAAAAAGCACCCCGACCAGATCATCCGAAAGGACGCCCATAACTTTACCGTCCCCAAGCGGTGTGTATCAGTCCGGGAGCCATATAGCGCAGAACGCCGCAAAGCCGCCAGTGAGCGTGCGAAAGCCGCCGGATACCAGCCTCCTATGCGAAAGTCCGGCAGTTAAAGGCACATGACAGAGAATGTATTTGAAGCAGTCAAGCAGTCGGTCAGCACCAGAGATGCGGCAGCGTTTTATGGGATCGAGGTCAAACGAAATGGCATGGCCTGCTGTCCCTTTCACGATGATAAGAACCCAAGCATGAAGGTAGACCAGCGGTTCCACTGCTTTGGCTGCGGTGAAGATGGGGATGTGATCGACTTTACCGCAAAGCTCTTTGACCTCTCCTCAAAAGAAGCGGCGGAGAAACTGGCACAGGACTTTGGCCTGATCTATGACAGTCAGGCCCCTCCCCGCAGGAGATATGTCCGGCAGAAAACCGAGGCACAGCAGTTTCGTGAGGATCGGCAGCGGTGTTATCGCGTACTGTCCGATTACTACCATCTGCTGAAAAAATGGGGGATTGACCATTCTCCCCGGACACCGGAGGAAGAACCGCACCCCCGCTTTGTGGAAGCAATCCAGAAGAAAACCTATGTAGAGTACCTGCTGGACCTTTTTCTTTATGAAAGTGAAGAAGAACAAAAGGCATGGATTGCAGAACACACAGCAGAAATCACACACTTGGAAAGGAGATTGAAAATCATGGCTGAGAATAAACCCACCAACCGAGAACGGCTAAGGGAAATCACAGATGGCATCGAGCAGGGGATCAAGGAACTGTTTGAGAGTGAAAAGTATATGCGCTATCTGTCCGTCATGTCCCGCTTCCACCGCTATTCGGTAAACAACACCATGCTCATCTATATGCAGAAGCCGGACGCTACATTGGTAGCCGGATACAATAAGTGGAAAGACCAGTTTGAGCGTCATGTAAAAAAGGGCGAGCATGGCATTACCATCATCGCCCCCACACCGTATAAGAAGAAAATCGAGGAGCAGAAGCTGGACCCGGATACCAAGGCTCCGATTCTGGATAAAGACGGAAAGATCGTCACAGAGGAAAAAGAAATCGAGATCCCTATGTTCCGTCCGGTCAAGGTCTTTGATGTGAGCCAGACCGACGGGAAACCTTTGCCGGAGCTTGCTTCCTCCCTTTCCGGCAATGTGCCAAATTATGAGGTATTCATGGAGGCTCTGCGCCGCAGTGCGCCGGTGCCGATCACTTTTGAAGCAATGGCCGCCGATACGGACGGCTATTTTTCTGCCGATCATCAGAAAATCGCCATTCGTCAGGGCATGAGTGAGGTGCAGACGGTTTCGGCCACGGTTCATGAGATTGCCCACAGCAAGCTCCACAATCAGAAAAAGATTCAGATTGCCAATGACGAGCAATATCAGGAGATCGAGCTGTTTGATAAACCCGGTCTGTTCTCCAATGGGCGGATTGTCCGTGATAATCTGCCGGAGGGCGTTTATTGCTATGACCTGCGCGGTTCTGACTACGACCCCGGAGAGCCGGTCTGTGTAGAAGAACAAGTGGTTGTAAACCATGCAGGTTCCGTTCTGCTGACAGAGCCGCTGGAGCTGGCGGAAAATGGACGCCTGATGCTGACCGAGGAAGAAGGACTGAATTTTGTTGGCGGCTTTTCTACTCTCGCCCAGTTTTTGCAGGAACAGAAGAAAGACCGTCACACGGAAGAAGTAGAGGCTGAAAGCATCTCCTATGCAGTCTGCAAATATTTTGGCATTGAAACCGGAGAAAACAGCTTCGGCTATATTGCCAGCTGGAGTCAGGGCAAGGAACTGAAAGAGCTGAGAGCCAGTTTGGAGACCATCAATAAGACCTCCGGCACTTTGATCTCTGACATTGAGCGCCACTATAAGGAAATCTGCAAAGAGCGTGGAATTGACCCCAATGCAAAAAAAGAGCCGGAAATGGCGGTTCTTGATGCGGAGGCAAACCAGCAGGAGGCTTTGTTTCTAATTGACGATGCCACCTATCTTCATATTCAGCCCTGTGACAGCGGCTGGGACTACACTCTTTACGATGCTGCGTCCATGAAAGAGCTGGATGGTGGTCAGCTGGATATGCCGGAGCTTTCCTGCATGAAGGCAGTTCTCCAGATTTGTGATGATAACGATCTGGACAGCACTTCGCTCAGACGCGCTCCCTTGTCTATGGTTGAGACCTTGCAGGAAGCTGCTTATGAGCAGATGCAGGCAGAGGCAAGTCAGGTGACCGCTTCTGCCCAGCTGCCGGAAGCGCAGGAGCAGGCACTGGATGAATACCCCATGCCGGATGAGCAGGTATCCACACCGGATATGCAGGAATATGGCTACTCCTATGATGGGATGTTCCCTGTTACCAGAGAACGGGCGCTGGAACTGGATGCCGCCGGTTTGACCGTCTATGTGCTGCATGAGGACAATACGGAGAGCATGGTGTTTGATCCGCAGGAAATCATGGATCATGGCGGTCTTTTCGGTGTGGACCATGAGGAATGGGAGAAAAGCCCTCAGTTCCACGAAAAGGTCATGGAGCGTCAGGAACATCAGCAGGAACGCGAACAGGCATTTCTCTCTCAGAACAGAGATTGCTTTGCCATCTATCAGGTAAGTAGTGACGATCCGCAGAATGTGCGCTTTATGAATCTGGAGTGGTTAAAGTCCCACGACATTTCCATAGACCGCAGCAATTATGACCTCATTTACACAGCTCCTCTGAGGGAGTCTGGCACTGTGCCGGAGCAGCTGGAAAAACTCTATCAGCAATTCAATCTGGAAAAGCCCGTGGACTTTCACAGTCCCTCCATGAGCGTCAGCGACATCGTTGCGATCAGACAGGACGGTAAGGTATCCTGTCATTACTGTGACAGTGTTGGTTTTACCCAGATCCCCGGATTCCTGCCAGAAAACCCGCTGAAAAATGCGGAAATGATGCTGGAGGACGATTACGGCATGATCGACGGTATCATCAACAATGGCGCAAAAGAACCTACGGTGGCAGAGCTGGAACAGCAGGCCCGAAGCGGTCAGCCCATTTCCCTGATGGATCTGGCTGCCGCTGCCCATCGGGAGGAACGGGAAAAGAAAAAGTCCGTCATGGAGCAGCTGAAAAGCCAGCCCAAGGCAGAACACAAAAAGACAGCACCCAAAAAGAGTGCGGAAAGGGAGATTTGATATGGGAAACTTTACTTTTGAGGAAATGAACCTGATGTGCATTTACAATACCGGCAGCCGCACCGGGCTGATTGACAGTTTGCGTGAGATGCGCGGCGAGCTTTCGCCGGAGGAAACCGAGCTGCGGGAGTTGACAGACAGCGCACTGGGCAAGCTCCAGGCCATGAGTGATGCCGAGTTTGCCGAACTGGAGCTGTACCCGGATTTTGACCAGTAAACAACATAACCGCAGGGATGGGGTGGCGATCTGCCACCCCGCCTTTTTACCCCAAAACTGAAAGGAGGACAGAACACTATGCCAACCAAAGCTGAACTATATGCACAGATGGCGGACAAGGTGGCAACACAGCTCACGGGGAGCTGGCAGGAATGGGCAGGGTTTCTCACTACTGCTTCCCGCCTTTACAAGTACCCATTCCATGAGCAGCTGATGATCTATGCCCAGCGACCGGACGCCACCGCCTGTGCGGAGTACGATTTGTGGAATGAAAAGATGGGCCGTTATGTAAGGCGCGGTTCCAAGGGAATCGCTCTGGTGGATGATTCCGGGGACAGACCTCGCCTGCGTTATGTCTTTGACATTTCCGACACCGGAACCCGTGAACATTCCCGCACTCCCTGGCTGTGGCAGTTGGAGGAGCGCCATCTGGATTCGGTGCAGGCCATGTTTGAGCGCACCTATGATGTTTCCGGTGATGATCTTGCCGGACAGCTCACGGAGGTAGCTGGAAAACTGGCCGAGGAATATTGGACGGAGCATCAGCAGGACTTCTTCTATATCGTTGACGGTTCCTTTTTGGAGGAATATGATGAGTATAACATCGGAGTGCAGTTCAAGGCAGCCGCCACCGTCAGCATCACTTACGCTTTGATGTCCCGCTGTGGACTGGAGCCGGAACGCTACTTCGACCACGAAGATTTCATGGCGATCTTTGATTTCAACACCCCGTCCACCATCGGGGCGCTGGGAACAGCGGTCAGCCAGATCAACCAGCAGGTGCTGCGGCAGATCGGCGTTACCGTCCGAAATGCAGAGCGCGAAGCCAACCAAGAAAGGAGCAAGCAAGATGAACAATCCCATGACCTATATCCAGAACGGAGACTATCTGATTCCCGACCTGAAGTTGAGCCAGCAGCCGGAGAAACCCCTGGGCAAGTACGGCAGGATGAGGAAAACCTACCTGAAGGAACATCGTCCCATCCTCTACAACCAGATGTTGCTGAGCGAGAAGTTGTACTCGCACCTTCTGGAGATCGACGAGACCGCCCAGAGCAGACTGGAGCAGATGATGCCCCAGCTGGCGAAGGAAGCGGGAGCCACCGAGGAACTGAAAGCCAGCGATCCCATGAAGTGGGTGGGGCTGATGAACACCTGCAAAGCTCAGGCCGAGGAGATCCTGATGGCGGAGCTTATCAACAGCTGACTCTAAACCTGTTCCTCTCCGAAGCGGAACAGATCCAATCCATAGATGAAGCAGAGAATGTAGCGCATACATCCTCTGCTTTTTCTTTTGCCCAAAATGACATCGACCATGTGCTGCGTTTGGGCG
>NZ_MPDJ01000001.1:1255233-1781593 GCF_001881565.1 Eisenbergiella tayi | reverse complement strand
GGAAGTCTGTCCGTTATGACAGGTCTGCCCAGGTCATTTCCTGGGAGAGCGCCGCAGAGCGTATCGGGGAGCTTTTGGAGAGCGGCCAGTTTGCCTCCAATGTGGAGCTTGCAGAAGTGGCAGGCTATGAACGCTCCCTCCTTGCAGAAAAGCTCTGGTATCTGTATCACGATCTCAGTGAGGGTGCCAGAGAAGCCGGATATTTGTCCTGCCTGTCAGAGATCAAAGGCAATGGTTTCCCGGAGGAGACTCGCCGCCTGACGGAGCAGCTGAGTGACCCGGCTTTCCGCCAGACCCTCAAGGAAGAATACGCTGCCTTCTGGACTGCCTATCAGCAGGACCGTGATCTGTTGCGTTTTCACTATCACAGACCAAGGGAGATCTGGGAGAACCTGAAGGACCTTGACCTGCCCCGCAGGACCTTTTCTTCAGACCTTTCCCAAGTGCCAACCGTTCAGCACTTCATTACCGAGGATGAGATCGACGCCGCTATGACCGGCGGCAGCAGTTTCGCCGGAGGAAAAGGCCGTATCTATGCGTTCTTCATGGCAAACCATACGGATAAGGAGAAAGTGAGATTCCTCAAAGACGAGTATGGCATTGGCGGACGCTCTCATGCCCTGTCCGGCGCAACACACAGCGGCGAAGATCACGATGGGAAAGGACTGCACTATAAAAAGCAGGACTGCCCGGATGTTCACTTGAACTGGGAAAAGGTTGCCAAGCGCATTACCTCACTTGTCCAGAAAGGCCGCTATCTTACCGAACAGGAACAAGCGCAGTATGACAAGATCCAGGCTGAAAAGGATCTGGCAGAAGAAGATGCCATTCAAGCCCAGCAGCCGGAGATAGAGGAAGAAACGCCAAAGCCTACCCTTCGGGAGCAGTTTGAGCAGTATAAGCCTGTGGTGACTGCCGCTATTTCCGAGGATACCGCATACCGCAATGCCTGCGGTCATTTTGACCGTGAAAATGCTGTCATCGAGGGTAATGCCGCTGTGCGCCGTGCGGTTCTTGGCTCTAAGGATATGGAGCTGATCCGCCTTTATTCGGATGTGCCGGAGTTCCGCCAGCGTCTGCACCGGGAAGTGATCGACGAAACCTATCCAAAGCTCCATGAGCTTCTGCGCCCTCTTTCTCAGGAAGATATTGATACTGCCCTTTGTGCATGGAACGGCAATATTGAGAGTAAACACGCTGTCGTCCGCTATATGAAAGATCATGCAAGAGAGAAAGATACCGCTGCATGGCTGGCTCAGGAATACGGCGGCAGCAACAGCCTGTTCGTTGTCCGTGCCGGAAGCCCGGAGGAAACGCAGCTGCCCTGGCCGAAGGTACAGCGCCGAATCGCCCAGCTCATTCAGGAGGACCGGTTCTATACCGAAGAAGAACAGGACCGTTTTGACAATATCGACCCCATCGCCATCCGGGAAGCCCTGGAGGAAAGGGGCATCGTCAACGGCCAGGTGGCAGACTCGGAAAAACTGGACAATGACCCATTTATCCAACAGGTGATGTCAGATGCAGAGCAGATCGCAGCTGCCGAGGCAGAGCAGACTTCCGAGATTTCCATTTCCGATGAGGAATATGATGCCGTTCGCAGTCCAATTCCGCAAAGGACTTCCTATGACCCTGCCGCCCCGGTTTATGCTGTGGGCGATACCGTGTATATCGAGGATGACGCCTATCAGATCACCGAGCTGCGGGAGGACACCGTACAGCTTCTGCCCACCGGCATGGTATATCCCATCTATCGGGCAGAGCGCAAAGAACAGTTCGAGCAGTTGCTTCGGGCAGACCGCCGCAATGCTTACTATACCGAGCTTCTTCCCATTGACCCGGACAAGGCAGATCAGGACTTGCGGGATGTATTGTCCCATGGACTGATGGATGAAGCAGATAAAAAACAGGTTTCCACGCTGCTGCAATCCGGCAGGAGCAACAGTGAGATTGCCTACTGGCTGAGCAGAGCCTACCCTCATGAGATTGAGACCCTGAATCTGGAGACCGGCGATATTGCCGATTACCGTACCACGGCACAGGGCATGGAGCTGGAAGTCCTGGACGCAGAGGAAAAGCGTTTGGCTGTGCTGTATTTCCGCTGGGATGAAGTTGCGCCTTTGCTGCGCGGGATGTATGCCCGTCAGATGGATGGCTTTGGACAGGAACAGCCCCAACCGTCTGCCGAATCCCCGACCTTCCATTCCGAGACCGTGGCCGTCTATCCGGGCGATAAGAACAATCTGCCTTATGATGTGGTGGTGGAACGGCTGCATATCGAGGAGCCGGAGCCACCAGCCCCTGTGACTGAGTCGGAGAAACCCTTTGAGGAAGTGCTGGACGAACACCCGGTTTCCATTCAGGTCAATGGCCAGTGGCAGACCTTCCCCAATGCCAAAGCTGCCGAGGAAGCCTCCTATGAGGAATACAAGGCCAACCTGCGCCGCAATGCACAAAACTTCCGTATTACCGATGAGCATTTGGGCGAAGGCGGTCCGAAAGCCAAGTTCCAGGCAAATATCAATGCCATTCGTTTGCTGAAAGAGTTGGAAGCTGCCGGACAGCAGGCAAGCCCGGAACAACAGGAAGTCCTATCCCGCTATGTGGGCTGGGGCGGTCTTTCTGATGCCTTTGACCCGGAGAAACCGGCATGGGCTTCCGAGTATGCCCAGCTGAAAGAGCTGCTGACCCCGGAGGAATATGCCGCCGCCAGAAGCTCCACCCTCAACGCCCATTACACCAGCCCTACGGTCATTCAGGCCATCTATGAAGCGGTGGGCCGTATGGGATTTGAGACCGGAAATATTCTGGAGCCATCTATGGGTGTGGGCAATTTCTTCGGTATGCTGCCGGAGGAAATGCGAAACAGTCGTCTGTACGGTGTGGAGCTGGACCCGGTTTCCGGGCGCATTGCAAAGCAGCTCTATCCCAAGGCGGACATCACAGTAGGCGGCTTTGAGACCACCGATAGGCGTGACTTCTTTGACCTTGCCATCGGCAATGTACCTTTCGGTCAGTATCAGGTCAATGACAAAGCCTACAACAAGCTGAATTTCAGTATTCACAACTACTTTTTCGCCAAAGCACTGGACCAGGTGCGTCCCGGCGGCGTGGTGGCTTTTGTAACCTCCCGCTATACTATGGACGCCAAGGATTCCACCGTGCGCCGCTATCTTGCCCAGCGTGCCGAGCTGCTGGGGGCTATCCGTCTGCCGAATGACGCGTTCAAAAAGAATGCCGGTGCCGAGGTGGTATCAGACATCATCTTCCTCCAAAAGCGGGATCGCCCGCTGGACATCGTGCCGGAATGGACTCAAACCGGACAGACGCAGGACGGCTTTGCCATCAACCGCTATTTCCTGGACCACCCGGAAATGGTGCTGGGCCGACAGGAACCAGAAAGCACCGCCCATGGCATGGACTACACCGTGAATCCCATTGAGGGGCTGGAGCTTGCCGATCAGCTGCATGATGCCGTGAAGTACATTCGCGGCACTTACCAGGAGGCCGAGCTGCCGGAGCTGGGTGAGGGCGAAGCCATCGACACCTCCATTCCTGCCGACCCCAATGTGAAAAATTACTCCTACACCGTGGTGGACGGCGCTGTATATTTCCGTGAAAACAGCCGCATGGTGCGGCCTGACCTGAACGCCACCGCTGAGGCCCGTGTGAAAGGGCTGGTGGGTCTGCGGGAATGTGTCCAGCAGCTCATTGATCTGCAAATGGACGCCGCCACACCGGACAGTGCCATCCAGGACAAACAGACTGAACTGAACCGGCTCTATGACAGCTTTTCCGCAAAATATGGTCTTATCAATGACCGTGCGAACCGACTGGCCTTTGCCGATGATTCCAGCTACTATCTGCTCTGCGCGCTGGAAGTCATTGACGAGGACGGCAAGCTGGAGCGCAAGGCGGATATGTTCACCAAGCGGACCATCAAGCCCCATCAGGCAGTGGCTACTGTGGATACGGCAAGCGAAGCACTGGCGGTGTCCATCTCGGAAAAAGCCTGCGTAGATATGGGCTATATGAGCCAGCTTACCGGAAAAACAAAAGAAGAACTGGCGGGAGAACTGCAAAGTGTGATCTTCCGTGTGCCGGGACAGCTGGAACAGGACGGCACACCCCATTATGTGACTGCTGATGAATACCTTTCCGGCAATGTACGCCGCAAACTGCGTCAGGCTCAGCGGGCGGCACAGCAGGACCCTTCTTTTGCAGTCAATGTGGAAGCTCTTACCGCCGCCCAGCCCAAAGACCTGGATGCGTCGGAGATCGAGGTGCGTCTGGGCGCTACCTGGATTGACAAGGAATATATCCAGCAGTTTATGTATGAGACCTTTAATACCCCGTTTTATCTCCAACGCAGTATCGAGGTCAACTATTCGTCCTTTACCGCTGAATGGCAGATCAAGGGAAAATCTTCTGTATCCTACAACGATGTGGCAGCTTATACCACCTATGGGACCAGCCGCGCCAACGCCTACAAGATTCTGGAGGATTCCTTAAACCTGCGGGATGTCCGCATCTATGACACCATAGAGGACGCAGACGGAAAAGAGCGCCGCGTGCTGAATGCCAAGGAGACCACCCTGGCGGCTCAAAAACAGCAGGCGATCCGGGAAGCCTTTAGGGACTGGATCTGGAGAGACCCGGAGCGCCGCCAGACTTTGGTGAGCCAGTACAACGAGGAAATGAACGCTACCCGTCCCCGTGAATATGATGGCAGTCACATCACTTTTGGAGGCATGAACCCGGCCATTACCCTGCGGGAACACCAGAAAAGCGCCATTGCCCATGTGCTGTATGGAGGAAATACCCTGTTGGCACATGAAGTAGGCGCAGGCAAAACTTTTGAAATGGTAGCTGCTTCGATGGAAGCCAAACGCCTGGGACTGTGCCAGAAATCTCTCTTTGTGGTTCCAAACCATCTGACAGAGCAGTGGGCGTCGGAGTTTCTGCGTCTCTATCCTTCTGCCAACATCTTAGTCACCACCAAAAAGGACTTTGAGACCCATAACCGCAAGAAGTTCTGCGCCCGTATTGCGACCGGTGACTACGACGCCATCATCATGGGACACAGCCAGTTTGAGCGTATCCCCATCAGCCGGGAGCGTCAGGAACGGCTTCTCTATGAGCAGATCGACGAGATCACCGAGGGCATCGCAGAGGTGCAGGCCAGCGGCGGCGAGCGTTTTACCGTCAAGCAGCTGGAGCGTACCAGAAAGTCTCTGGAAGCCAGACTGGAAAAGCTGCAAGCCGAGGGGCGAAAAGACGATGTGGTAACTTTTGAGCAGCTGGGGGTGGACCGTTTATTTGTGGACGAGGCCCACAACTACAAAAACCTGTTTTTATACACAAAAATGCGAAATGTGGCTGGTCTTTCCACATCGGACGCGCAGAAATCCTCCGATATGTTTGCCAAGTGCCGCTATATGGACGAGATCACCGGAAATCGTGGTGTGATCTTTGCCACCGGCACCCCGGTCAGCAACTCCATGACCGAGCTTTACACCATGCAGCGTTATCTTCAGTATGAACGCCTGCAAGAGCTGAACATGACCCACTTCGACTGTTGGGCTTCCCGATTTGGGGAGACCGTCACAGCATTGGAGCTGGCACCGGAAGGCACCGGCTACCGGGCAAGAACGAGATTCAGCAAGTTCTTTAACCTGCCGGAGCTGATGAACCTGTTCAAAGAAGTGGCTGACATTAAGACTGCCGACCAGCTGAATCTGCCTACCCCGGAAGTGGAATACCACAACATCGTGGCGCAGCCTACCGAACATCAGCAGGAAATGGTCAAAGCTCTTTCGGAGCGTGCATCGCTGGTACACAGCGGAACTGTTGACCCGTCCCAGGATAACATGCTCAAGATTACCTCGGATGGCCGTAAGTTGGGGCTTGACCAGAGGATCGTCAACCAGATGCTGCCGGACGAACCTGGCACAAAGGTCAATCAGTGTGTGGACAACATCATGCAGATCTGGCGGGACGGCAAAGCTGACAAGCTGACCCAGCTGGTGTTCTGCGACATTTCTACACCACAGGCCAAAGCTCCTGCAAGCAAGGCGGCGAAAACGCTGGATAATCCACTGCTTCACGCATTGGAAGGCGCTGTGCCTCTGCCGGAACAGGAACCGACCTTTACGGTATATGACGATATTCGTCAGAAACTCATTGCTCAGGGGATGCCTGCCGACCAGATCGCTTTTATCCATGAAGCCAATACCGAAGTGCGGAAAAAGGAGCTGTTCTCTAAAGTCCGTACCGGTCAGGTTCGTGTCCTTTTGGGCAGCACCGCCAAGATGGGCGCAGGCACCAATGTGCAGGACCGTCTGGTGGCACTTCATGACCTGGACTGTCCGTGGAGACCGGGAGACCTTGCCCAGCGCAAGGGCCGTATCGAGCGCCAGGGTAACCAGAATCCTCTTGTCCATGTGTACCGCTATGTGACCGAAGGAACCTTTGACGCATACCTCTGGCAGACGGTGGAGAATAAGCAAAAATTCATTAGTCAGATCATGACTTCTAAATCGCCGGTACGCTCCTGCGATGATGTGGATGAAACCGCCCTCAGTTTTGCAGAGATCAAGGCTCTGTGTGCCGGAGATCCCCGCATCAAGGAGCGCATGGATTTGGATGTGGAGGTATCCCGCCTGAAGCTGATGAAAGCCGACCACCAGAGCAAGCAATATCGTCTGGAGGACCAGCTGCTCAAATACTTCCCGGAGGAGATTGAAAAGCACAAGGGCTTTATCAAGGGCTTTGAATCCGATCTGGAGGTTTTGGCAGCGCACCCGCACCCGGAGGACGGTTTTGCTGGTATGGAAATCCGTGGCGATCTGCTGACCGATAAGGAGAACGCCGGCGCAGCCCTTTTGGATGCCTGCAAGGAGGTTAAAACCTCCGATCCGGTGCAGATCGGCAACTACCGGGGGTATGCCATGTCCGTGGAATTTTCCGCTTGGAAACAGGAGTATACGCTCCTGCTGAAAGGACAGATGACCCACCGGGCAACCCTTGGTACAGACCCTCGCGGAAATCTTACCCGTATCGACAATGCCCTTGCTCAGATGCCCCAGCGTCTGGAGTCGGCAAAGGCACAGCTGGATAACCTCTGTCAGCAGCAAGCTGCGGCAAAGGAGGAAGTCGGAAAGCCATTCCTTTATGAAGAAGAACTGAGATGCAAAAACGCCCGTCTGGTGGAGCTGGATACCCTGCTCAACATCGACGGAAAGGGACAGGCACACACCGAGTCTGTTGTTGCCAAAAGTACACGGCCTTCGGTGCTGGATAACCTAAAACGCCCGGTGCAACCCCGCAGTACAGACAAGAAACCAAAACAGCATGAGGAGGTGCGATAACATGAATACTAACGATCTGAATACAGCCCTTTATGAAAAGATGGCTGCCGAACAGGACAAGTTCCGGGACTGGCTGAAAAGACAGCCCCCGGAAGAAATCCTGCACCACACCTATGAGTACACGGTTCGTGAGGACATTGTGATGGCGATGGAGGAACTGGAGCTGACTGATGCCCAGGCTCAGGCACTTTTGGAATCTCCCTCTCCGCTGGCGGATGTGTACCGCTATTTTGAAAAGTTGGAGACCGGTTATATGGATGTGATCCGGGACAGCATTGAGAACCGTGCCGATGATGTGTGCAGAGCCAAAGAGGAACTGCGAACAACACCGGTCTATCCCCATTCTGCCGCCTATGCGAGAGAACATGGGGAGTTGGAGCAGTACCGGGCTTCCAACAATGCAAATCTCCAATGCAAGGAGTCCATTGAAGCGGCGGTGCGGGAACACTTCGACGGAATGTATCTCAGTCACGATGCGGCAAAGGGTGTGATCGAGATCTATGGCATGGAGCGTGTGGCTATGGTTCTGGCTAACACCGTCCAGCTTCAGGACTGGGATGGGCGCTACTCCCGACGCAACAAAGAATGGGCTAAGACCATTCCCAACGATAATCCCGAAACTGTCCGTTGTGGTTATGCCTTAAACAGCCACCCTGCTGTGCTGGATGGCTTTATTGATCTGGTGCGTGTAGAACAGCAGCGCAGCCGTACTCAGGGAGAAAAACTGCAACCGTCCCGCCCCTCAGTACGGGATAAGCTCAAACAGGAGCTGCCTGCCCATAAGCCTGCCGCCCCGAAGAAACGGGAGCCGGAGCGATAACTATGGCAAAGCGTAAGCGGGATATGCAATTAAACTTTAGAGTTTCAGCGGAGGAGCTTGCTGTGATTGAGCAAAAAATGTCTCAGTTTGGAACCTCCAACCGTGAAGCCTATCTAAGAAAAATGGCGCTGGATGGGTATGTAGTCAAGCTGGAGCTGCCGGAGTTGAAGGAGCTTGTTTCCCTGATGCGCCGAAGCAGCAACAACTTAAACCAGCTGACCCGTAAAGTGCATGAGACTGGACGGGTTTATGATGCTGACTTGGAGGATATATCCCAGCGGCAGGAACAGTTATGGGAGGGCGTAGAGGAAATTCTTACCCAGCTTTCCAAACTTTTATAACAGGGATAGATACTCCATTTGCGGAGGGAGGAACGGCATTACTTCGCTGCTCCTCTCTCCGCTTTTTCTTTTTATCGGTATCCTTGTCTTTTGCCTGCCCATGCCGGATAATATGATTAGAAAAGATACCAAGAACGCTGCAAGGAGGAAATAACATGAAGATTTTGAAAGGGCTTTTGATGATTATAACTGCACCGGTCACTTTGGTGCTGACGCTTTTTGTCTGGCTCTGCACGGGGCTGATCTACATATCCGGTCTGGTGCTTGGTCTGCTCAGCACTGTAATTGCTCTGCTTGGCGTGGCTGTGCTTATTACCTATTCCCCGCAGAATGGTGTGATTTTGCTGGTTATGGCATTTTTGATTAGCCCGATGGGGCTGCCACTGGCTGCAATCTGGCTACTGGGCAAGGTGCAGAGTTTGAAATTTGCAATTCAGGAGTTGGTTTATGGATAAAAATACGCAAAACCATAAAAATGCCAGACACCGTCTGTTAAATTTGGGAAAAGGAATTTTATATCCACGACTTTACTTTTGAACTAATATTGAATATAATATTAGTACGAAAGGAAGTGACATGATGGGACAATTTGAACAGCTGGATCAGATGCTAACAGCACAAGAAGGAATGCTGCGAACATCGCAGGTCGTATCTTCGGGAATTTCAAAGCCGGTATTTTATGATTATGTGCGTTCACGAGATTTGGATAGAGTCGCACATGGGATTTATCTGTCCAAAGATTCCTGGGTGGATGCCATGTATCTGCTTCATTTGCGATTTGAACAAGCAGTATTTTCACATGAAACAGCTTTATTTTTTCACGATCTGACAGACCGTGAACCAATAGAATATACAGTTACGGTCAAAACTGGATGCAATCCAAGCAAAATGAAAGCAGAAGGCATTCAAGTTTTTACGATTAAAGCAGACTTACATGATGTAGGACTTACAACAGCGAAAACTCCGTTCGGGCATACTGTGCCGGTTTATGATATGGAGCGAACGATCTGTGATTTGCTCAGAAGCCGTAGCAGAATTGAAATTCAGACCTTTCAGGGAGCACTGAAAGCGTATGCCCGTAGAAAAGATAAGAACCTGCGAGCTTTAATGCAATATGCTGGGATGTTCAAGGTGGAAAAAATTTTACGACAGTATTTGGAGGTACTTTTATGATAAAAACAGCAAGGCAGCTTAAAGATTTAATACGAAACCTTTCCAGAGAAAAATCCGCAGATGCTCAGATTTTAATGAGGAACTACATGATGGAGCGTTTTTTGGAGCGTATTTCTCTTTCTGAGTATCGTGATAAGTTTATCTTGAAGGGTGGTATGTTGGTAGCGGCTATGGTTGGATTGGATGCCCGCTCTACGATGGATTTGGATGCAACCATAAAAGGAGCTAATGTTAATGTGGAGGATATTGAGAATCTAATTTCATCAATCGTAACTGTTCCGATTGATGATGGTGTTAAATTTCAGCTGAAAAGTATTTCGGAGATTATGGATGAAGCAGAGTATCCGGGGATTCGTGTCAGCATGAGTACAACATTCGATGGTGTAGTGACCCCTTTGAAAATTGATATTTCTACGGGAGATGCAATCACTCCAAGAGAGGTTCGGTATTCATTCAAACTTATGCTGGAAGATCGCTCCATTGATATTTGGGCTTATAATTTAGAAACTGTGCTGGCAGAAAAACTGGAAACCATTATTACCAGAACCACAACCAATACCCGCATGAGAGATTTCTACGATATTTACATTTTAGAACAGCTGCATGGAACCACGCTGAACCCGAAAATTTTACATGATGCGCTTCTGGCAACTGCTCATAAACGGGGATCGGAGAAGTATCTTAACCAGGCTGAAGAAGTTTTTGACGAAGTGGAAAATGATTCGGTTATGCAAAAACTTTGGGAGGCATACCGTAAAAAGTTTTCTTATGCTTCTGATTTGGAATGGGATGTGATTATGAAAGCAATTCGCAGGTTATATGTTCTTTGCGAGAAGGGCATCAGCTTATGAAAAAGCATGGACACTATTGTAAAGTTTGTGGTGAATACAAAGCCAACGAAAAATTTTCAGGCAAAGGTCATGCATCCCACATTTGTAAATCCTGTGCTTCGCTACCAGCAGAAACGCAGGCTGAACTGATGACACTGAATCGTCTTTTGAATCTTCCATGGAGGCTATCGAAAGAGCAGTTGTCCTGGCTGAAAAATCGACTAAAGGATAGGCGGCCTGATGTCCGTGCATTGGCGCAAGAGCAATATGAAATGAGATTTCCACCAAGACACTTAGAAGATGATGAGTTCAATTTTTTCGATGAAGAAAGTTCTATAGAATAGTGAAAGCGGTCTGCTATGGCAGGCCGTTTTCTTTTCGGGAAGGAGGTCTGACCTATGGCAACCACGAGAATCATGCCGCTTCATGTCGGCAAGGGCCGCACAGAAAGTCGGGCGATCAGTGACATCATCGACTATGTGGCCAACCCAAAGAAAACAGATGACGGCAGACTCATTACCGGCTATGCGTGTGACAGCCGGACTGTGGATGCGGAGTTCCTTCTGGCAAAGCGGCAGTACATTGCCGCTACCGGACGAGTGCGCGGCGCGGATGATGTGATCGCCTATCATGTGCGCCAGTCGTTCCGCCCCGGTGAGATCACTCCGGAAGAAGCGAACCGGCTGGGTGTGGAATTTGCCAAGCGTTTTACCAAGGGCAATCATGCCTTTGTGGTCTGCACTCATATAGACAAATCGCACATTCATAATCACATTATCTGGTCATCGGTCAGCTTAGAATATGACCGGAAATTCCGAAACTTTTGGGGCAGCACCAAGGCAGTCCGACAGTTAAGTGACACCATCTGCATCGAAAACGGACTGTCCATTGTGGAGAATCCGAAACCTCACGGAAAGAGCTATAACAAATGGCTGGGCGATCAGGCAAAGCCCTCTCACCGAGAGCTGCTGCGTGTAGCGATTGACAACGCATTATCACAAAGTCCTGCTAATTTTGAGGAGCTGCTGAGGCTGCTGCAAGAGTCCGGCTGTGAGGTATCAAAGCGCGGGAAATCGTATCGCCTGAAGCTCCCCGGTTGGGAGAAAGCCGCCCGAATGGACAGCCTGGGCGAAGGATATGGATTAGATGATTTGCAGGCGGTTCTCTCCGGGAAGAAAGCGCATACCCCACGAAAGAAAATAGTTACACAGGCAGAGACGCAGAAGGTCAATCTGCTGGTGGACATTCAGGCAAAATTGCAGGCAGGAAAAGGTGCTGGCTATGCTCGATGGGCTAAGGTTTTCAATCTGAAACAAATGGCACAGACCATGAATTACCTGTCAGAGAATAACCTGTTGGAGTATGCGATTTTAGAAGAAAAGGCTGCGGCTGCCACGGCACATCACAATGAGCTTTCGGCGCAGATCAAAGCGGCTGAAAAGCGCATGGCAGAGATTGCTGTTCTGCGTACTCACATTGTAAATTATGCCAAGACCCGTGAGGTCTATGTGGCATACCGCAAGGCCGGCTACTCTAAGAAATTCCGGGAAGAACATGAGGAAGAAATTCTGCTCCACCAGGCTGCCAAGAATGCCTTTGATGAAATGGGAGTCAAGAAGCTGCCTAAGGTCAAAGAGTTGCAGACGGAGTATGCGAAATTGCTGGAAGAAAAGAAAAAGACCTATGCCGAGTACCGGCGTTCTCGTGAGGAAATGCGGGAGCTTTTAACTGCAAAGGCCAATGTGGATCGGGTGCTGAAAATGGAGGTAGAACAGGATGTTGAAAAAGAAAAAGACCACGGCCAGCGATAAGCTGGTCCTGGTCAAAAGCGTTCGCAGAACGCGCAGCCACAGAATGAAATTCTGTGTTCAAAGGGGCTTGGGGGCACTGCCCTCAACAAGCAGTTTGTGGCGAAATGGATAGCCACAAGCATTGCTTGCCACAATATGCTGCGCATAAAATGAAAAACTAACGACGGGACGCTTACTGCCTCCTATCGTTAGTTTTCTGTGTTTAAGCGACTTATAAAACCAATCAGCATAATCAAATCGTCATCTGACATCTTTCTCATTCCGTCCAAAGCCTTCTTGATAAGCTGAGGGTTATTTTCCTGTGCATCAAAAAATTGAAGCGGTGTGATTTCAAAATACTCACAGATGTTGAGGAACTGCTTCATAGACGGCATAGAACGCCCAGAGGAAATCGCCTGAATATAGCTTCTGTTCTGCCCTAACTCCATGCTCATCTGATATTCTGAAACACCTTTTTTCAATCGCAATTCTGTGATCCGATTGCGGATAAATTCTTCGTCCATACGCTCACCTCTCTGCTCTTTTAGCATAGCAGAAAGCAATTCTTGATACTTCGTATGTATTGTGTTATAATTTTATAATACAACCTTTATACGCATTATTATTTGCGTTATTTTTGCTTTATATGCGTAATCAAGGCAGTTATCAAGGGTGATTTATATGAATCAGTATGCCTGCGCCATTACCGGCCACCGACCAACAAGATTTTGCTTTGGATATAATGAGGAAGATCCCCTATGCCAAAAATTAAAAGAATGTCTCCTGGAGCAGTTTCGGATACTTCATGACGAGAAATTTGTCCGTACTTTTTTTGTCGGCGGTGCTCTTGGTGTGGATATGTGGGCTGGAGAACAGCTGCTGACATTGAGGGCACAAACGGGATACGAAGATATTAAAATTGTCGTTGTAGTTCCCTTCATCGGTTATGACTCTAAATGGCCGGATCAGAGTAGACATAGATTGAAAAAGCTGATCCAAAACGCAAACGATTCCATTGTTATTTCACATTCTGCGGATGTTTCCAGTTATAAAAAAAGGAATTACTATATGGTCGATCATGCAGAGTACCTTATCGGTGTGTTTGATAATCAGAAAAAGCTGCGCTCAGGTACATCACAGACAGTCAACTATGCCTTGCATCAGGGAAAAGTAATCACTCTGATCCATCCAGACACTATGGAGATAACAGCCCCTGCGCCTTAACAAATTCACAAAAATTTTTCATTAGCATTTCCAACAAAATATTTTCATTGAAGGGGTGCTGTGATATAATAAGATATAAAACTACGCTCAGAACAAATGGTGCCGCTATGAACAAATATATTGGACAGCAATTTGCTGCTTTAAGATACGAAAAAAATATTTTGGTTGTTGAAGAAACTACATCTGCTGGTGGATGCGGCTCCTTCAACGCGGCTTCTTCATGTCCTGCGTCAGCCTGTCTTTATGACAGTGCGGCGTGGGGCTTTTTTATTGTTTGAAAAGAGTATGAAAAGAGAAATACCAGCAGGTATTTGCGTGAGGAGGAAGTAGAATGAACAGTGAACAGATCACAGCATTTTTGCAAGAGCATTGGTACATTGCCTCGGTGCTCATCGGGGCCGTGATTTTAATTGGGGCGATCCGCAACTGGAACTGGCTCTGCGACCCCACTGGTACGCGGGATGCCCACCGCCACAGCAGAGGATACCGGCGGGTGGTGTTCTTCCTGCTGGGCGTCCTTTTGATCGTGGTGAGCATCTGGGGATTTGTGCTGAAATTGAAATAAGAGGTATATCTATGAAACTGAATTGTAAACGCATTGATTTTACATATACACCCGGTGAGGAAATCTTCAACTTTCCCGAGGAATCGGGACTACCCTTTATCTTCGATGTAGAGGAAGAACTGACCGGCGATCCTGCTGTCATGGATGCGGTGGGAGAAATGCTGGATGAGGCGGAGAAATTGGCGGAGAAGGCCAAAGCCGCCATCAAAGCGGCGCTGGCAGACGAGGACAGCCGCTACCATAGCGTTGTGACATTTTTCATGGAGTTCCATCGGGACGATGTAGGCCCGGATATTGTGGCGGAACTTTTTCCGGGAACCGACCCAGCCAAACTGTCCTTTGCTGAGATGGTTGACTTTTTGAAGCTCAAGCGGTTCGGCAGTCTGGTGGATAGCGAGATGAACCAGCAAGTTTTCATTCTGGATCTGTCCTTTAACCCGGAGATTACCGACGAACTGATGGTAATCTACTTTGATTTGAACAAGGAGATTTTCTGTATCACACATGAGAGCTGAGCGTGACTGACATACACGAGGAAAGGAGCAATCCCTATGAAAGCATTTGACCCCAATTACAAGCTGCTGGACGAGATGTATCAGGACGATTACTATCCTGCTTTTCTGGTGGACAAGGTAAAGGACGAGCTTCAGAAGGTCATCGCCCTGCTGGAGAGTGGCGAAACCGACACCGAAGTGGTGCAGGAAACGCTGGACGAGGCGGTCTGCGGCATCAATGATCTCCAGGAGGAGTTTGACGAGAACGACAGCGAGATCGAAACGGTGGCGCGGGAATGTATTGCGGCAACCGTGGCCTACATTCTGGAGTGGTTTGGCATCCCCATTGACACCGAGGAGGCCATCCGGGAACGGGACTGGTGAACCCTATGGCAGAAAAAGAACTGGCCCTTTGTGATGAGTGCGGAAGCCTGTTTTTCAAAGGCTCCTCACAGATGATGGGGCTGTGCCAGAATGTGCCCATGTTCTCTATGGCTACCCGAATTGTGACCATCATTTTCAGGATGGCCGGTGTGTGAACTGCTATTGGGACGGCTCAAAGAGTGTGTACATCAAGAAGCAGAATCAACAGGAGGAAACTGATATGCCTACAACTGAATGGCTGAACAAATACGAAGCAATCAAGGATAAATTGACCTGTAAAGATGACTTGGAGGCCCATTTCACAGAGAAAGTGATTGGGAACATGGCGGTGGATGTGCTGGACATCGGCACCGTCCATTTCCCCACCGGGCAGATTTTCGCCTGTGATCCGCTGGTGGAACTGGAGGACACTCTGCCGTTCCTTCAAACGATCCCCGCCGGAACTTATCCCGTAAAAATCTGCGTGGTGCCCAGCGAACAATACGGCGACCGCTACGCCTGCGTCAAGGTAGAGGTCAACCAGGAAAAACCTGTCCGCTATGAGCTGGGCATGGTGGGCAACGAGGATCTGGACGAGGAACTGGGCGAGGACGAGTATTTTGGCTTTGGCGTAGACGCCGGGATGGGCTGCGTTGCGGACATCCAGACCCAGGCGGCCTTCAAGGCATACTGGGCCAAGCGGCTGGAGGAGGACCCTGACATTGACCCCTATAACAACCTGTTCTGCGACTTGCTGGAGGAAAACGCCAAAGCTCACCCCAAATATCAGGGGGACTGCGGCGACTGGCTCAACTGGACAGTGCCGGACACGGACTGCAACCTGCCCATCTTTGCCTCTGGCTGGGGTGACGGCTACTATCCCGTCTACTTTGGGTATGACGCAAAGGGCGAAGTCTGCGCCGTGTATGTGCGGTTCATCGACATTGAAGCCAGTTATCAAGAACAGGATTAAAAATGTGACAGAACAAAGGAGAACACTATGAAAGACCTTTGCCAATACGGAAACCGACCGGAGGACGAATGGGAAATCTTGCCCTGGATACCTGACCCGCGCCCGCCCTTCAAAATTTGGGTGAAGCTGGAGCAGATCGCGCCATTCTTTCTCATTCCCCACCACCCCTATGCAATCTCCCTTCTGCTGAAAATCAGCGATGGGTTTCGGGCAGAAGAATTCTGCCGGCTGGGACTGACCGGCAGCAGCGGAGACTGGGAACGGCTGGTCCGGGGCGTGATCCGGGAGTTTGAGGAAAATAACAGCGGCGTGGATCTGTTTCACTTCGACTCCGACGAAGATGTGTTCTGCGTGTACTCCCAATACATCGACGATTTGATGCTACTGTCCAAAATGATCCGGGCGGCCTGTGACAATGAAAAAACGATGGGGACTTATCTGGGTATAGGTGAGGTGGAAGATGAGAAATAAGGAGCAGGAGATGGCATGGCGAAAAGTAATAGAAGCCTGCATGGAGGATGTGAAACACCACTTCGATGACATCCAGCAGGCCATTGAGTTTGGCTGCTACATCCAGCCGGACAACTACTTTGTGTCCTACATCTTTGCCACGGACTCGCAATTAGAGACGGCGCGGCAGAGCGGCCTGACGGAACAGATCAATTCCTATCACAGAGAGCAGCTGATAAAGAGTCATTACCCCATTGAGGGAATCAAGGACTGCACCTTTGCCTCACAGGAGGAATGTGACCGGGAATTTGGCGGGAATTGGTATTACTATTTCAAATGATACGATGAAGGGATCGAGATGATCGAGTACATCAAGCTCTTTTGGGCGGGCGCACCAGAGGGTGAACCATCGGTCATCCTCTATGAAGTGGATACCGAAAATGAGCGGCTGGCCCTCCGCTCCATTGACATCTTTGCGGATGGCCGCACCCGCAACATCCCTGACCTTTACGACGGTGTCATCGAGATCACGCCGATCCCCACCGTGGAGGAATTGAACGCCCATGTCTGGGGCGAGGAATTCCACGCCTGCATCATAGAGCAGGCGGAATTTGAGGCCATCTGGGAAACTCACACCTATGATGGAGCGTTAAAGTAGCCAGGAGGAGACACTATGAACAAACCTATAAAAGCCAAAAATCTGCCGTTGTTCTCCATCATTGACCTGAACCAGCTGCGCCGGGAAAACCATCTGGAGGGCACAGAAGTGACAGACTTTTTCACGGAAAGGGATGGAAAAGTCTATCTTCTCATGGAACAGCCGTCCGAAACACAGGGTAAGGACTGGCTCAGCACTCCTTCCACCTATACCGCAGTGGAAATCCAGCTGGATTGGGCGGAACAGCGGGTGCTGGAAACGACGCTGTTTCCTCTTGGCCTCTTGAAGTTCCAGTTCCATTATTTGCGGCCCGCAGGTGACCACTTCCTCCTGCTGGGGGCAAGATGCGCCTATCGGGAAAACGGCCCCGACCAGAACGCCTGGATCGTCAGCCGGGACGGAGCTGTGCTGTCCCGTTTCTGCCTGGGGGATGGCATTCAAGACTGTGTGGTAAAAAAAGATGGCACCATCATTACCAGCTACTTTGACGAAGGTGTATTTGGTAATTACGGTTGGGATGAACCTCTGGGTGCTTGCGGTCTGATTGCATGGACATCGGAGGGAACTCCTCTCTGGAAGAATGAGAACTATTCCATCTATGACTGCTACGCCATCAGCCTGGACGAAGAAGAAAACCTGTGGTTTTATTATTACGATGAATTCCGGCTGGTGCGGACGAACTTCAAAGAGGACTTTGTATTTGAACTGCCAATCGAAGGAAGCGGAGCTTTTTCTGTTGCCCCGTCCGGCAATACCTTCCTGTTTCAAGGCGGATACCAGCAACGGGATAAATTCTACTTCCTTACCGCTCATGGTGATCACCTTGGGAAAAAACAGGAGGCTATTCCCACCTGTGACGGAAACAAGGTCGCTGTGGAGCAGTGCAGCCTGCTTCGCAGCCGGATGTTGTTCCTTGGAAAAGATGGTGTGCTCTATGGAGGTATTTGGGGGAGCGATGGCCAATGAAACAGTCTGATATTTATACCGAGGCTCTGACCTGTCTGCGCTCCATCCTTCTGGCAGACCATCCAGAGTTCCAAAACTGGATCGACTGGTTGGAGCGGGACATTCAGGACTGGAACCAGCGGCGGGAGGTTGCCCACCATCTTCGGGCATACGGAGGTATGGGCTCGTTCAACGACCTGCCCAGTATGCGTGGAAATCACGACTATATTTTCGACTTTCTCAAGTCCGTGTGCTATGCCTTCGGCCATCTTTATGGCAAACGGGAAGGCATTTCTCCGGAGGCATTGATGGAGGAGTGCCTGCACGATGTAGAGCAGGCAGCCTATCACCCCCATAAGGCACTGAACCAAGCCATTGCCCAGCACTTGATGCAGGGCGATTTACAGGAAAACCTGGATAGGCTGTAGGAGGACTTGTTATGAACAAAAGACTATTCCGCACCCAATTCAATCAAATGGAAAACATCGAGAAGCAGGTGCTGATGGAGAGCCTGGCTGCCCGTTATGATATGACCTTTCTCGGTCTACATACTTTTGACCGCTGGGGCCAGAGCTGCACCACCGGCATCTTCAAGAAAGATGGTCGGGAGTTCGTCTTTGTCCCCGGCGATACCGTCACCCTGGGCTGGGAGCAGTTTGCCGTGGGACTGAATCAGGAGAGCTGGGAGGAATTGGAGTATCTGTTCCGGGAATGGGAAATGGAGCGGGACCCGGAGGAGATGATTCGGGAAAGCATGGCTCCTGTTCGGCAGGTGGCCATTGGACCCATGCTGGTGGGCCGGGAGCTGGAGGAAATTAACTGGGAGCCAGTCAAACTGGAGGACCCACGACTGCGCTCGGAATGGTTGGAAGATTTTCGCCAATTCGCTTTGACCGACAGGGACAGTCTTACTCTGGCAGGTCGTGCCCGTTTCGAACGGGATAGTGACAGCTGGCAGGTCAGCCTCTATCACGAGGTGGACTATCTGGACTTTCAAAACCGGCTGCAAAAACAGGGCTTCTCCCTGCCCACGGCGGACGAGTGGGCCTACTTGTGTGGCGGCGAGTGCCGGACCCTGTTCCCATGGGGAGATGGGTTAGACTACTCCATGCGTCTGCGCTGGTTTGAGGATATGGATGAGGATGAGAACCGGCCTTATGACATGGAGGAACCCAACTTCTTCGGCCTGTCTATCGCCTACGATCCCTATATGCGGGAAGTGGTGCAGGCTGATAGACTTACCACCTGCGGCGGTGACGGCGGGTGCAATATCTGCGGCGGGCTGGGCCCATTTCTCGGTTTCCTACCCTGTTCGCCCCACTGTAAGCCGGAAGTGCAGGAGGACAAGGAACTAAACGGAGATTATGACTTCTACCGGCCCATTATCCGGGTGGAGAACCATGATTGACAATAGAAGCTTGATACGAAATAAAGAAAGAGAGGTGCCGACATGGGAGCATGGGGTATAAAAGCATTAGAGCGTGACGAAGGGCTGGATGTACTGGACATCCTCAAAAATGAATATGTACCGGAGCATCCGGTAATGGATCTGGGCGAGATGATTGAACTGATGAAAGAGGAAGTCATGCTGGGATCTGACTTCTCACAAATCGACTTTCTCTTTGACAATACTGCGATGGCTCTGGCGGAGCTGTATTTTCAATGGAAGGATAACGGCAAGCTGGACTACGATCATGAAGAAGCTATATGGGATAAAGTCACCGGTTTCACAGCATCCAAAGAAGCACTTGCTTTCCTGCTGCGGCAGCTCACCGACATCAAAAACGAGGTGCCGGACGAGGACGGCATCCGTGAGATTATGGATCTTTGGAAGAACGAGGATAGCGGTGAGATCGCTCCTGCGTGGTTGGAACACTTGAATCAGCTCATTGATCGACTGGATTCAGAACAGGAGGCACGACAAATGTATATCAAAAAATACTGGGGCAACTTTATTGGCGGTTCCGATGACAGTCTGAACCTTGTGGCATTTTTAGAGGATCAGAAAAAGGAGGAGATCCCCCTCAGCGAGATTTTCGCCAAGATCGGTCTGGACAAGCAGAACTGGGACTTTCGCCAAACCGTGGAGTACCTGGAGTTTACACATTCCGATGGCGTGGAAATGGACTTCCACTTCGCCATTGATGTGGTCACCGACCTGGCCGCCATCCTGCTGGAGTGCAGCGTCAGTGGCAGTGTAAACCTTCAGGATCTGGACGAGTACAACACCCCCATCCGCCGTATCCGCATCACTGCTACGCCGGAGGAGCACGAGGCCATGGACAAGGCCCTGGCGGACTTTGCCCAATCCCCCCTGACCTATGACCTCCATGAAATGATGGACGACGAGGAGATTCAGGAGATGGCACATCATGTGGAGGCGCTGCGGAAGGAACTGTACGAGGCCGCTGGCCGCAACCGGGACTACCATGTGAAAGCGGAGGATGTGAAATCTCTGCTCCCTGACTGGAAGGGTGCCGATGGCTGCATCGCCACCAACCGCATCACAGTAGAGGGCCGCAAGGTGGGTTACTGCTATCGTGAGATTCCAGACGGTAACTGGGACAGCGGCTGGCGCTTCACTGCCGGTGACGAGAGCGATGAGTACATGGACGACCCCAACAATGCCGGGATTTACAAGCTGAACACAATTTGCAACGACGATCCCGACATCATTTCTCTGCTGAACACCCCCGCCCCCTGCGCCTTTGAGCGGGATGAGAACGGTGTGTTCCAGCAGATCAAAGACTGGAAACCGGATGAGGACGAGGAGGACCCTGATATGGACATTTTGAAGCAGTGCCAGAAGTGGCATGAGGAGAGCAAACAACATAAAATTATTGATGCGCTGGAGGCCATCCCCGCCGAGGAGCGTACCCCTGAGATGGACAGTGAGTTAGCCCGTGCCTATAACAATCTGGCAGACCCACATAAGCCAACTTGCAAAGAAATGCTCAAAAAGGCCCTCGCTCTGCTAAAGCCCCATGAGGAATACTTCGAGGACGATTATTACTGGAACTTCCGCATGGGTTACTCCTACTTTTATCTGGATCAGGAGGGCCGGGCTCTGCGATATTTTGAAAAGGCATTGGAAGTCCGCCCTGGTGACGATGACACCAAAGAGTTTATCGACCGGTGCAAGCAGGGTATTTCTCTGCCGCAGTTCTGGGAGTGCTTCCGAGAGCGGACAGAGAACTGGTGGGAAACCTTTGCCGAGATGGAAGCAGAATTGCGCCAGATGATGGATGAGGACAAAGATCATACCCGCGGCGCAGAACTCGTGGCCCAAATGGAGGACACCCTGAATCTGGTTTTTGATGAAATTTCCTTCGAGCTGGGCTTCAATGGCGAAAAGCATGAGCTGATCCTCACCCCGGAGGGTAATAAGGTCAAGCTGTTTGAGCTGGTCTACTTCCAGAAACACGCCCCAAAGGAGGTGCTGGAGCACTGGAACATCCTTGTGGGCCGTCAGCCCTCCCAGAATATCGGCCTGCGTACCGACGACAGCTGGGACATCTCCGGTGAGGATGTGCAGATCTGGCTGGAGGAACAGGGCGAAAACAGTTTCAACATCTCCGCCTACTGTGAAAAGCTGCTGCCTATGCTCCGGGAGGCGGAAGGCCGAGTCTGGTGGATGCTCACCACCCTCACCGATCAGATACTGGGCGAGATCCCCCACATGAGATACATAGACAGTTTTGATGTGCTGGAGGAACCCAAGGCAGAGCCGTCCTTCCTCCTGTCCCAGCTGCCCGACAAACTGCGGGAGCAGGGCCTGGAGCTCTCCACCGATCCGGAGGCCTATCTGGAGAGCTATCTTGGCTACGAAATGAAACCCAATGAAGACCCCAACGCCGATTGGCGGCTGGATGTAATGGCCGGTTCCACCTGCTGTGTGCCGCTCATCAACGGCTATCTGAATGCCGACAACGACTTTATGGACGATCTCCATGCCGACGGAGCGGTAGCGGGCTTTTTCTGCTATCCCCTGGATACCTTGCGGGAGGAGGAAGGATCGGAAAAGATTTTCGACTTCCGGGACAAGCTGGAGGAATTGTTCACCACCGTGGACGGATCGGAGATGCTCGCCCTCATCGGCGGGGCCACCGGCCTCTACTGTGGCTATGTGGACTTCATCGCCTGGGACATCCGAGAGGCGCTGAACATGGCGAAAGAGTTCTTTGAAGGCACGGATATCCCATGGGCCATCTTCCACACCTTCCGCCGTGAAGCCGGTTCTGTACCTCTAAAGCAACAAGATGATGGGACAGAAACTGAAAATCAGGATGACGAGTTGGATGAAACGCTTACGGGCATGGACTATATTCCTTATACCCAACAGGACGCCGAAGCATTCTTCGCTCAGCTGGAGCAGTGGAACGACGAGGACGAGTACACCCGCTGCATCCAGGCACTCAATGCCATCCCAGAGGACTGGAGGAACTATCGCACCGCCTACGCCCTGGCACGGGCGCTGGAGAACTACGCCATCATCGGGGACCATGATGAGGGTACTTTGAAATTCAAGAGAGACAAAGCCCTCCAGAGGGCCATTGAGGTGCTGGAGTCCGTCCGGGAGGAAGGTCAGGACAAGGCGGAGTGGAATATGCGGATGGCCTACGGCTATCAGTATCTCTATGGTCAGGAGGAAAAGGCCATTCCCTACGCCCAGCGGTGGGCAGAGCTGGACCCGGAGGATGAAAATGCCCCGGCGGTAATTCGGGAGTGTAAGGCGGAGATCCGGAAACGCCAGCGCAGCCGGAAGAAGAAGGCCAAATTCGTGCCCGGTGATACCCCATTTGAGGGTTTCGACCTCACCAACTTCTGGGATGATAATTGGTATGCACTGAAAGAATATGTCAGTGATCCGCCTTCCGATGAGCTGATTGCCAGCGTGGAGGAGGAACTGGGCTACAAGCTGCCCGCCGCCTACATCTGGCTGATGAAGCAGCACAACGGCGGCATTCCGGTGAACACCTGCTATCCCTGCGATGAGCCTACCTGTTGGTCAGATGATCATGTGGCCATCACCGGCATTTTCGGAATCGGACGGGAAAAGAGCTGCTCCCTCTGTGGAGAAATAGTAGCCTCTGCCATATTACACTCTTTTGCCAGCGATGATATGGAAAGAAACTGTGCCTCCTCCGCGTGTCTGGTGAGGTAGTCAGCAATAATCGTGCCGGACTTTGTCAGGGTGCCCTGTTTTTCCCGTAACAAATCCCAGAAGTTCTTGTTTACCATAGTAAATACCCTTTTTGAAATACTTTCTCTTTTTATTTTGAAAAATTCCTTCTATTTATATAGAAAGAATAAATCAAAATGACAGTGTTTGCAAGCAGAATCTATATTTGCGAAAATATTTTTCACGCCAATAAAATCCAGGAAAGCACATGACTTTGCAAATCCTTTTCCCCGATTTCAACTACTTGTTTGGTATCGAACATTTTTTCTTCATTACTTTGTGCAACTCTAACAAATTTTTATTTAAAAACATATACACTACTGCCATAGACAAGATGAAAAATATTTTCTAAAATGAAATTACTCTAACAAATACTTGATAAAAAGGAGAGAGAATATGAAAAAGAAAGTAATTGCAGCTTTACTGACAAGTGCAATGGCTGTCAGCTTACTGGCAGGCTGTGGCACAACTGTAGAAAGCACCGGAAGCAGCCAGTCTACTTCCACCACTGAAACTAAAGAAACCGCAGCTCCCGCTGAGACCGAGACTGCTGCTGTTGAGACTGAAGTTGCTGAGGAAGACAACACCGATCTTTCCGCTAACATTACCTTATGGACTTATCCTATTGGTAAATGGGGCGATTCCGCAACTGTTGATTCCCTGATCACCAGTTTCAATGCAAAATATCCCAACATCAACGTAACCGTTGAGTATCTGGACTACACCAACGGTGATGACCAGGTCAACACCGCAATCGAAGGTGGGCAGGCTCCCGACCTTGTAATGGAAGGACCTGAGCGTCTGGTTGCTAACTGGGGTGCTAAGGGACTGATGGTTGACTTATCCGACATTATGGATGACGAAGACCAGTCCGAGATTTACGGCTCCGTATTAGCTGCCTGCATGACAAAAGAGGGTGCGGTTTATGAGTATCCTCTGTGTATGACCGCTCACTGTATGGCAATCAACAAAACTGTATTTGAGGCTGCCGGCGCAATGCAGTATGTTGATGAAGATTCCCATACATGGACAACCGAAGATTTCTTTAAGGCAATCGATGCTGTTTACGCTCATACCGGTTCTACTGTAGGTGCTGTTTACTGTAGTGGACAGGGTGGTGACCAGGGTACAAGAGCTCTGATTAACAACCTGTACGGCGGTACCTTTACCGATGATTTACACACCAAATATACCGCTGATTCCGCAGAGAACGTAAAAGCAATCCAGGCACTGGCTGATACCGATGGAAAAATCGCTTTCGATGCCTCCATCGCCGGTGGTGATGAAATCAACCTGTTCCGTCAGGGCGTTTTAAATGTAGCTTTCTGCTGGAACATTGCACAGCAGTTAAACTCCGATAACAACGATGCCGGTCTGACCAACAACGGCGACGAAATCGTATTCATGGCTTTCCCCGCTGAGAAGGCTGATGCTACACAGCTCTGTGGTGGTATCTGGGGCTTTGGTGTATTCGATAACGGCGATGCCGATAGAATCGCAGCATCCAAACTGTTCATCAAATACATGGCTGACAGCGCAGATGGAACCGCTGATGCAGTTCTGTCCTCCACCTACTTCCCTGTACGTGACACCGTTGAAGGCACAGATTTAACCGGTCTTTACAACGATGTTCCTACCATGCAGGAGTACAGCAAACTGATGCAGTTCCTTGGTGACTACTATCAGGTAACTCCCGGCTGGACCGAGGCTCGTACCGCATGGTGGAATATGCTTCAGCAGGTTGGCAGCGGCGCAGATGTTCAGACTGCAGTTGATGAGTTCGTTTCTACTGCAAACGCAGCAGCAGCAGCTCAATAAGTCTACAACTAGTTGAACCCTATAACTATACCAGAAAACCCTCCTCAGGATTTCCGGAGGAGGGTTTTCTTATCAAAAAAAGTAACTGAAAGGATGGTGCTTTCCGTGAAATCAGCAGTGAAACCATCAAAACGCAGCCGTGTATTAGTGCGTAAGGAGACGACTGCCGCATACCTTTTTCTGCTCCCCAGCTTAATCTTCTTCCTGGGATTCGTTATCTACCCCATCGTTTTATGCGTGTGGACCAGCTTCTTTGACTCCACTATGAACGCCAAAGATGTATTTGTTGGATTTGCCAACTATAAAGAGTTATTCCAAGACAAAGTTTTCCTCGGAGCGTTGAAAAACACCTTCATTATTGTTGTCGTTTCCGTTCCGATTACCGGTGCTTTTTCCCTGTGGGTATCTTCTATTATTGTAGATTTAAAGGGATGGGCAACTTCTTTATTCCGAATCATCTTCTATCTTCCTGTTGTAACCGGTTCCGTAGCCGTTACCGTTGTATGGAAGTGGATGTTTAACAACTACTACGGAATTTTCAATTACTTAGGGACTACTACCGGTCTTATCGAAAAGAACATTAACTGGCTGGGTGACGAGCGTTATGCCCTTGCCTGCATCATTATCATCCTGCTTACCACTTCCGTAGGTCAGCCCATTGTCTTATATGTATCTGCCCTCGGCAACGTGGACGCATCTCTGGTCGAGGCTGCCAATGTAGACGGCGCCACCAGATTTCAGGCTTTCTGGAAAGTTAAATGGCCGCAGATTATGCCGACCACTTTATATATTCTCGTTATTACTACCATTAACAGTTTCCAGTGTTTCGCACTGATTCAGCTGCTGACATCCGGCGGACCGAATCACAGCACCGACACTATCATGTACTACATTTACTATTCTGCATTTAAACTGTACCGTTACGGTTACGGCGATGCAATGGGCGTTGTTCTTGCCATCATGATTGCTATCCTTTCCGCTATACAGTTTAAACTCGGAAACAGCAACGATTAGAAGGAGGAGAGAAAATGAAAAAAGAGAAAAAATTAAATCATCCTTCTGTCTATAGAATTATCAGTATTATCATCATTGCCATTTTAGCGGTTTTATTTACCTTCCCGTTATACTGGATTATTACAGGTTCCTTTAAAACCAACGCAGCTATCAACTCTACTACCCCGATTTGGTGGCCCCAGGAGTGGACTCTGGCAAACTACCAGAAGCTGTTCAGCCGTCAGACTGCACCGCTGTTCCAGTTTACCATCCCCTTCAGCAGCCTGTTTACCGGCAGCAGCGACTTGAAACTGATTGTATCCGGTCCCTCCGTGCCCGCTGCAATCCGTTGGTTAATCAACACTGTGGTAATGGCTGTACTGTCCATGATTCTTACCTGTATCACTGCTTCCATGGCTGGATACGCTCTGGCAAAGAAAAGATTCGTAGGACGTCAGTTCCTGTTCACCATGATTGTATGTGCAATGGCTTTACCGAAACAGGTTATCTTAGTCCCCCTGCTGCGTGAAATGTCCAATTTAGATCTGTACAATACCATCTGGGCAGTTGTATTCCCCATCGTTGGCTGGCCTTTCGGTGTGTTTCTGATGAAACAGTTCTCCGAGGGTGTTCCTTCCGAGATGATTGAGGCAGCATCCATTGATGGTGCAAGTGAGGCAAAGACCTTTGTCCGAATCATTGTACCTATGATTAAGCCCGGTATCGGTGCGCTGGCTATCTTTACCTTCATCAACAGCTGGAACGATTACTTCATGCAGTTAATTATGTTATCCAGCACAAGCAACCTGACCATCTCCCTTGGTATCGCGAAGTTACAGGCAGAGAACGCTACGGACTTCGGTCTGATTATGGCAGGTGCTGCTCTGGCCGCTGTACCTATCATCATCGTATTCCTGATTTTCCAGAAATACTTTACAAAGGGTATTGCAATGGGAGCTGTAAAGGGTTAATTATTTCTATATAGAAGGATATGCGCCGTTGAAGGCGTGGAAATGAGGCAAAATAAATGAAAGACATTACAAAGTATCAAGGCGTCATCCCGGCATTTTATGCCTGCTATGACAAAGATGGAAATATTTCTGTAGAAGGTGTAAAGGCTTTAACCCGCCATCTGATTTCCAAAGGTGTGAAGGGTGTGTATGTGGGCGGTTCTTCCGGCGAGTGCATTTACCAGCACGTGGATGAGCGCAAAAAAGTCCTGGAAGCTGTTATGGAGGAGGCAAAGGGAAAGCTTACCGTCATTGCTCATGTAGGCTGTAACAACACCGCAGACAGCGTGGAGCTGGCTGCCCATGCCCAGAGCGTTGGTGCTGATGCCATCGCATCCATCCCTCCCATTTACTTCCACTTACCGGAATATGCCATCGCAGAATATTGGAACGCTATGAGTGCTGCTGCACCTGATCTGGATTTCGTTATTTATAACATTCCTCAGCTGGCAGGCACCGCTTTATCCATGAATTTATTAAAAGAAATGCTGAAAAACCCCAACGTTATCGCTGTTAAGAACTCTTCCATGCCCACTCAGGATATCCAGCTGTTCAAGGCAGAGGGTGTACATCAGCGTGGCGAAAATGGATTCGTAGTGTTCAACGGCCCCGATGAGCAGTTTGTTTCCGGACGCGCTATCGGTGCTGACGGCGGAATCGGTGGAACCTATGCGGTTATGCCGGAGCTGTTCGTAACCATGGATAAGCTGATTCGTGAGAACAATTTTGCGGATGCCATGAAAATCCAGTACAAGGCTGATGCTATCATCTACAAAATGTGCGAGGCAAAGGGTAATCTGTATGCCGTAATGAAGGAAATCCTCCACAGAATGTACGGTCTGGAGCTTGGCAGCGTAAGACTTCCTCTCGCTCCTCTGGCACCGGAGGATGAGGCTGTTGTTGTAGAGGCACAGAAAATGATTGAGGCAGCGATCGCTGAACTTTAATCCGAGGAAATACTATGATTGCAGATTCTATCAAACACATAACCCTCTATCGCGGGATGCAGCCCTATCTGGACACAGCGATTGACTTTTTGCTGAAAACAGATTTAAGCACACTCCCCGATGGAAAAACCGTGATTGACGGCGACCACGTTTTCGTCAATGTCATGGAGGCAGATTTGCGTGAGGCAGAGGGTGCCACCTTTGAATATCACAAAAAATATGCAGACTTACAGATTAACATAACCGGAGGTGAATATTGGGAATGTACTCTTTCCGGTGAAACCGCAGAGGAATACAGTGAGGAAAGGGATTGCGGTCTTATGACCGGAACTCCCACCTGTACCGGAACTCTGGGCAATGGAAGGTTTACTGTCTTTTTCCCCATGGAATACCACAAGCCCAGTTGTATCAACGGAGACTGTACCCATGTACGGAAAGCGGTCATTAAAATTGAAGTTTCCTAAAATCCCTCATAAACTTTTTATTTCGTAGGGAAAATTTCCTATGAAATAAGGAAAATCCCAAGGCAGAAAACCTTGGGATTTCTCCAATTATAATTACGATTCAGAGCCAGGCAGATTTGTCTTCTGTAAATGCTGGCATTTAGACAGAAGGGCAGATTTATATGGCGTATGGTGTCTGGATAGTTATTCCATTATTTAAAAAGAAAGGCAGGACTACATTATGGACAAAGAGGCAATATTTAAACAGATTAAGGGAGGACTCATCGTCTCCTGTCAGGCACTGGAGCATGAGCCTTTGTATACAAAAGAAGGCGGCGTTATGCCTTTGATGGCAAAAGCGGCTGCACAGTCCGGCGCAGTGGGCATCCGCGCCAACACTGTCCGGGATATTACCCAGATTAAAGAGGCAGTTGACCTTCCCGTTATCGGTATCATCAAAAAGGATTACGAGGGAACTCCCATGTACATCACGGTTACCATGAAAGAGGTAGATGAGCTGGTGGCATGTGGCGTGGATATCCTGGCAGTTCAGGGAACCAGCGCACTGCGTCCCGACGGCAGCACGGCTCCCCAGTTTATCGCAGCCATTAAAGAGAAGTATCCTGACCAGCTTGTGATGGCAGACTGCGCTACCCTGGAAGAGGGTATCGCCTGTGCCGGGGCTGGGGCTGATTTCGTAGGCACCACCATGCGGGGTTACACTCCCGAAACCAAGGGCATTGACGATATCGACTTTGATTTTATCCATGAGCTTTCCGAAAAATGTCCTGCAAAGATTATCGCAGAGGGACACATCCACTACCCGGAGCAGGCAAAGAAGGCTTTAGAGGCTGGTGCCTTTGCACTGGTTGTGGGCGGCGCTATTACCAGACCCGCTGAGATTACCGCAAGATTTGTCTCCGCAATCCAGAAATAAAGGAGTAACTTCTTATGAAAATTGTCGCAGTGGATATTGGCGGTACTGCCATCAAAGCAGGTCTTTGGGACGGAACAGAACTGACCGACATGAAAGAATGGGACACCGAGGCATCCCAGGGCGGTGCCCATCTGATGGAGCGGGTAATGCAGCTCCTCCACACTTATTCCGGTTTTGATGCCATCGGTATCAGCACCGCCGGAGAAGTGAACACTAACAATGGCACGATTTTTTATGCCAACAGCAATATTCCCGGTTATACCGGCATGCCGGTACGGGACATTATAAAAAATGAATTCCATGTCCCCGTGGCAGTGGAAAATGATGTAAACTCCGCTGCTCTGGGTGAACTCCATTCCGGAGCAGGCGTGGGCTATCCGGATTTTCTCTGCCTCACCTACGGAACCGGCGTGGGAGGCTGTATCATCATCAACGGACAGGTTTACTCCGGTGCATCCTTCTCTGCCGGCAGCTTCGGCGGCATTGTGATTCACCCGGAAGTCAAGAATGGCACGGATACCCTGGAGGGCTGTTACGAGCGCTGCGCCTCCACCACCGCACTGGTGAAACGGGCAAAGGCTGTGGACGAAACCCTGGACAACGGCAGAAAGATTTTTGACGCCATGGAGCGCCCTGAAATCAAAGCCGTGATTGACGACTGGATTGGGGACATCTGCACCGGTCTGGTTACCTTAACCAGCGTCTTTAACCCTTCCCGCATCATTCTGGGAGGCGGTGTCATGGCACAAAGTTACGTGCTTGCCCAGATAAAAAGCCGGGTAAAGGCACAGCTTTCCCCGGGACTTTCCCATGTGGAAATCGTTCCTGCAAAGCTGGGAAATACCGCAGGTCTGATGGGTGCTGTCAGTCTGGCTGAGAAATTATTAGACAAGGAGAAGTAAGCAGATTGAAAAATAAAATTTTTCAATCGCGAGTTTGTGTCTGTGCGCACTTGACACAAACTCGTTATGCGCAGAAAACGTGCGCAGAAATGTGGAAAAACATGCAGAAGAATATTTTATGTTTCGGAGATTCCAATACTCATGGATATAATTCCAAAACCGGCGGTCGTTTCGATGTGAACGAGCGTTGGACCAAGCTTTTACAGAAAAATCTGGGGGATGATTACTATATCATTGAAGAAGGACTCAGCGGAAGAACCACTTCCTTTGAGGATCCGGTTTTCGAGGGACTGTGTGGCTTAAATGTCATCTATCCCTGCATGATGTCCCATGAGCCTCTGGATTTAGTCATTATCATGCTGGGCACCAATGATACCAAGGATCGCTTTAATGCCAATTCCTTTATCATCGGGAAAGGTCTGGAGCGTCTGGCACAGAAAACCATTGACACCCACGCTGCCTGGAGAGGCGCGCCTAATGTGCTGTTGATTGCTCCGCCTCCCATCCATCCCGATTATGCCAAAACCGCGGTTGCCGGTGAGATGGGAGACAAATGCGTAGAGCGTTCCCGGGGTCTGGCAAAGGAGTTTAAGGATGTGGCAGACCGTCTGCATTGCCATTTTCTGGATGCAGGCTCCATTCCCGGCATTGAGATGTACCCCTACGACTGGATGCACTTGAGCCTGGAAAGTCACAAACTTCTGGCAGACGAGCTGACAAAAGTAATGAAAGAGATACTCTAGGGATTTTGTTGTATACAAAAGCCAGTGGGTGTTTTGCCCACTGGCTTTTGTCATGGTTTTAAAACCCTTCTTTCCGTCTCATCAGCCGCAGTTCCCGGCGTTTGAGTGCGTTGTCCCACTCCATCTGCTCTGCCGGGTCGTCGGGGTTTAGCAGAAGGGGCGGCGCTTCCGTGGGCTTGCCGTCCTCTCCCATGTTGACCATGACGAAATACGCACGGTTAATGGGATGACGGGTGCCGTCCGGGTTCTCTTTATAAGTGTCAACCCGTACCTCCATGGAGGTTTTCCCCACATAGGTTACCCGCCCGGTAAGTACCAGCACATCGTTGATAAAGGCACCTGCCTTAAACTGCAGATTATCGATGGCTGCGGTGGTAGCATTATTCCCACAGTGGCGTCTGGCGGTAGCACCTGCCACTTCATCAATCCACTTTAACAGTTGTCCTCCAAACAGCCGTCCGAATCCGTTAATGTCCGGATAAATTACTACATGAATCTGTTCCGTCAGAGAGTCTGTCACTTTTTTCGGTTCCATTTATTTTCCCCGCTTTCTTTGCTTTCTTTTGCTTAAATCTCTATTCCCATCATACCACCCCGGTCAATGCCCGGTTTTGAACTATAGCACATGCTGCTCCAGGCGGCGCAGTGCCTCCTCTACCCGGCTTTTGGGCAGATAATCATCTGCTCCGGCTAAAGCCTGCAATGCGGTCATCCGTCTGTCCTTTTGCGGTAAGCATCATAATGGGAACCTGGACGCCTTCCTTGCGGAGCCGCTGTAACACCTCGATGCCGTTCATTTTGGGCATCATCACATTCAGAATGATGGCATCATAGCCCCCGGAAAGGGCATAGTCGTAGGCGTCCTGTCCGTTGTGTACCGCAGCCACACTGAACTGGTTTTTTTCAAAAAAGACGGTAAGCGCCTCCGGAAAATCTAATGAGATTTTCCACGATTCTTTCCTTATAGTATAGGAGGAAACGCGGAAGAAATCAATATTTGCAAATTTTTTCCTGTCTTTAGGCAGGCTTTAGGATGGGGCGCTACAATACGTTTGACAACAGAAAAACAACAGACTTTGGAAAGGAGAAAACTTATGAAAAAATCACTTTGTATTTTATGTTCCACCGCAACCGCGTTATCTCTGTCTGCCTGCGGAACTGCACAGGTTTACTCCAGCGAGGCTGCGGAGACAACCACTGTTTCTACCGAAGAATTGACCACCGTTACCGGAAAGGTAACAGAAATTGGGGCGCCAGCGTCACACTGGCACTGGGAGAGGTTTCGGAAAATTCTGATGGGAACACCGCACCGGACAACAGCAATAATTCCGACAGTACTCCGGAGATGCCCAGTGGCAGCGCTCCTGATGGAAACGGCGGTTTTGGGGGCAGCAGCGAGGTAACCCAGGGTGACAGTGCCAACACCATCACCGAGGATGGCACTTACACCGGCACCACCTACACCTCCACCGGGGATGATGAAAACGCTCTCCGGGTGGATGGAGCAACCGTCACCATTAAAAACGCAACCTTGACCGCCAACAATTCTGAGGCGCTGGTTATCGAGGGACAAAACTCCATCGCACTGGAAAACTGCGATGTCATTGGAAACATGAGCGACACCAAAGGCTCCAGTGGAAGTAACGGCGCACAGGTGGAATTTACCGCAGACAGCCAGACCATCAATGGAGACATCATCGTGGACAACATTTCCACTCTGGATTTCTCCTTAACCAATGGCATTGTCCTCAACGGCACCATCAATTTTAACGGCTACACCATCACCCTTGCTGATGGTACGGTTCTGAAATAAATATAGGTCAACAGAAGAAGAGCCCTTCCACGGCTATAGGGAAAGGCTCTTTCTCTTTATCAATCTCTGAAACACTTTGAGTTTACATAATTTTCATTTTTACCCATAAACATGATTGAATTCATACCTTATAGGTGGTTTTTTAGAGCTTTCATAGTAGTCCAACCCATAAGCAGCACCAAATCAAGTTCTTATATGTCTGATTTCAAGAAAATTTGACATTTTCCAGCTTACAAGGCTTACAAAAGACCCATAAAGGATTACAAAAAGTATATTCTATGGGTTGATATCCCGCACGCAGTGCTTTCAGAAGCCTATAGGAATCACAGTAAATCCGCTCTTATGGGTTAGAGGCTTGCATGCCTTTCTCCCGGTAACCCATAGACAGCAACGCAAATTTCTCCTTATAGGTTGCCAGTCAGTACACGCCGTCATTTTTTACTGCCTCCACTCCTCAAGGACTTTGCTTATCCGGCGGTCAATGTCCTCTCTGGTGGTTTTGCACTCTTTTGGATATTCTCTGGCGGCATGTAAAGCAAGTTTCACAAAAAGTCCGGAGCCGATGGGCAGCATGGTCTTTATCATGCTCTCCAGGAAAACAAAATGGGTTCCGTGCTGGTAGGTCAAGGCCTCCACTTCGCAGACGTGAGTCTTTGCGCTAATCGGTTTTTCATGCGGCGAACATATTTTGCAGCATCCCATAGCCCGTCATCCTCTGCACCGATGGCAAGCAGTTTTCCCTTGATGTTTTCCACTGGAATCATTTCTTCCTCCTGTAGGGGATGTGCCGCCTCGGAGTCATCGAAAAGTTTTCTGGAATTCAGCATGTCCCCAGCGCGTTTCGATTCCGCCTGAACCACTTGCCAATACTTAGGATGCTGGTACACAAAGGGCATATAGGGCAGGGGCTTGCCCAGGTAAGAAAACAGGGACTCTCCCTCGATGGGCCACTCTTTACAGCCGTCCTTTTCTCCCTGCATAAAGCCCTGCCAGATAAAATCACTGGGAGTCATGGCAATGGTGAGGGTAATGTCCGGGAAGTAAGCTGCCGCTGTCAACGCCAGGGTTCCGGTGGTGGAGGCTCCGTAAAATCCCTCTGTTTCCACATCAAAATGAATCCGTTTCATGTTCCGTTACCTCGTATAGTCTCAAGTTACCAAGATTAGATACATCTAACTTTCATATTACCTTCATTGTAATGCGGTAAATTTCCTCTATCAAGGAGTAGAACACTCTTGCAAAATTGAGATTTTTCCATTAAAATAACCGCATATTTGTATCTGAAACAGAAATGTTTCACACGACTGCCACCGGGTAGGAATGCACAGAGCATTCGCTACACATCGTTAGGTCTCAGAAGATGTGTGCGGATGCTTTTTTATGCTATGCATACCGCTGGCGCACACAAAGATCCGGCAATGGACTCTTTGTTCCCGGAAAAATTTAAAGGATGTTCATAAATGATACGAGATAAGCGCACACTACCACTATTGGATCCTTGGACTTCTTCTTTTTGTCATAAACAAATTACCAGATAAGAAAAAGGAGTTTATAATCATGAGTAATCCCGTAAAAGATTTTACAAAGAAAGAATGGAGCCTGTGGCTTGGCTCCCTGTTGATTGTTGTTGTTTCCAATTTATTTTCCGGGGATGTGGATCTGCCGACCCTGGTGGCGGCACTGGTGGGCGTAACTTCCCTGATTTTTGCCGCAAAGGGAAATGTGTGGGCACAGATCCTTATGGTGGTGTTCAGCATCCTCTACGGCATCATCTCCTGGCGGTTCCGCTACTGGGGTGAGATGATGACCTATCTGGGTATGACCCTGCCCATGGCGGTGTGGTCTACCATTACCTGGCTGAAAAATCCTTCGGAGACAAACGGCAGCGAAGTGGCGATCCAGCAGTTGAATCGATGTCACGTTTTCGGTCTGTTTGTTTCCGGCATCATTGTAACCGTTATTTTTTGTTATTTTTTGTGGGTTTTAAAAACCCCCAATCTTCTGTTCAGCACGATTTCCATTACCACCAGCTTTGTGGCGGCGGCACTGACCATGCTGCGTTCTTCCTATTATGCGGTGGGGTATGCTGCCAATGACCTGGTGCTGATTGTGTTGTGGTCACTGGCTGCCATGGAGAATCCGGCGTATATTCCGGTAATTGTGAATTTTGTAATTTTCTTCTTTAATGATATGTACGGCTTTATCAGTTGGCGCAGACGGGAGGCTGTTCAGGGCTGACCTGTTGAGAATTGCACGTTATTTTTCCAGAAAGGAGACAGGGAACCGTTGTCTATTGCCGAAGAACATACCTATATCGCTATCGACCTAAAATCTTTCTATGCCTCCGTGGAGTGCCTGGGGTTAGGGCTTGACCCCCTGGACACCAATCTTGTGGTTGCAGACGAGATCCGCACGGACAAAACCATCTGTCTGGCGGTGACTCCTTCCTTAAAAGCCTATGGAATTTCCGGACGTGCCCGTCTTTTTGAGGTGCGGCAGAGGTAGTCCATGTGGATCAGGAAAATGACTATAAAATTACCCATCTGGCAGACAGCTTTGAGGAATTTATCCGCGGACTGGAGCATGAATCCCTCTATGATCCGGATGAAGATGCAGAGGATCTTGAAGATGACGCCGACGAGGAGGAAACCGACCATAAGGGTTCCTTTGCCGGATCTGTGCTCCTCTCCAAAGCAGAGTGGGACAAGGAGCAGTTGATTCGAGATCTGCGGGAAGAATGGGGTATCGTAGATGAGGAGCCGGATGAGGGCGACGAAGATGTTGAGAACAGCGATGACGCTGTGGTAATGCGGGTCGGCAATATGATGCTGATTGTGACACTATTCCACGGTCACATCCCGGACAATGAAGCAGAGATCAACGCCGAAAACAACTATATGTGGCCAGAGGCCGTAGAAGTGGCCAAAGCGCACAAGGCCCATATCATGGTGGCTGTGTTGGGCGAGGAGGAAAAACTGCTGGAACGAGGTAAGCTGTTCACCAAGGCGATGGCAGTGTGCTGCAAGCAGAAATACGCCACCGGTGTCTACACCAGCGGCGTGGTATTTGAGCCTCGTTTCTATGAGGGCCTTGCCGATATGCTCAAAAAGGACGAACTGCCCATCTTCAACTGGGTTTGGTTCGGCCTGTACCGGAGCGAGGGGGGCCTAAACGGCTACACCTACGGCATGGATGTGTTTGGCAAGGAGGAAATGGAGGTGTTGAACACCGACGCTGAGCCGGAGGAACTACGGGACTTTTTGGCAAGCCTTGCCTCCTATGTGCTGGCGTGTGATGTGACGCTGCAAGACGGCGAGACCATCGGTTTTTCTGCGGACGATAAGCACACCATCACCCGCAGCCCCGGTGTCTCTCTGCCAGAGGAACAGATGACCCTGAAGATCGGTTACGAGCCTATAAAGGGAGATCCGGAGGATGACGATGACAGCATAGGAATGGATGATGTTTCCTATCATATTGAGAACCTTGAGGAGAAGGAGCTTCCCATTGACCCCATCAACGCCTACAACCACATGGCGATTTATTTGCGCTGGTGCATGGAGCATGACCTGATGGGCGGGAAATTCCTGGCGGAGCATGGCGAAGTGGTAAATCAGGTCAAAGCCGATCCAGGCAACACAGACCTACGAACATTCATCCGGGAGGAGCTGTTCGGCTGTCTATTCTCGGCTCTGTTCAATCAGAAAGGCCGTGCCTTTGCCCATTATTACTATGGAGAAATTGATGCGCCCTATTATCCTGCCGACATTGATGACTATGCCCTGAAATATTTTGGTCCGTCCCGATACCACTCCAATGAATTTCAACAGGAGGCATACTTATTCATCCCCTTTGACGAGGACTACTATCAGGCTATGGCAGAGGTAATTGAGGAACGCTTCACCAACTGGCAGGGACAGGACTTTGACGAGGATACGCTGGAGCCTTCCGAGGTGGCGCAGGCCATTATGGAGTATCTGGACTGTGAGTGTACCTATTTCCCGTCTATGGCAGATGATGATCCCATCATGTCAGCATACAGCTACGCCCGGCGGCTGGGGGTACGGGAGGGCTTTGTTCCCGTACTTATCCAGGCGGATGATGAAACGCAGTTGGAGTGTCTGGTGATGAACGCTGACCCGGAGCATGATGCGGACTTCTATGAATTTGACCTCAAAACCGTGGAGGAGTATCGAAAGAAGATGCTCTCCGCTCCCATCAAGGACGGAAAGGCGATTTTGGAGGAATTGACCGGTCAGCGCAAGGAAGAAGCCGAGGACGATGATCTGGACTGGGATGAGGAAGTCCTGGGCGAGATGGAGGGCGGAGAACCCAACGACCGCTTCGCAAACTATTGGAACGATGATACCGGAATGACATATCCGCTCATTCTGGCTAAAATTCCGGTAAAGAACCCCTGGGAGATCTTCGCCTACCTGCCCTTTGGAAATTGGAATGAGTGTCCCGACACACCGGACCTGATGGCAGTGGCGAAATACTGGTTCGAGCAACATGGTGCCATCCCTGCCGCCATGAGCCACGATGAATTGGAGTTTGAACTTCCAACTCCGATTTCCAAGGAAAGAGCTATGGAGGTGGCTGTGGAGCAATATGGTTTCTGCCCAGATCTGGATCAGAATGAGGATGGAAGCATTGGCTCCTTGGCAGCTGTCCTGTGGCAGTCCACCGTCTGGTATTTCTGGTGGGATTGATGGGAGGTGCGACCAATGACAGAATATCAAAAAACCTATATCGAACTAAAAAAACAGTTTGTTGCGACCAATGAAGGTCCGGACAGTGTCCGCGCTCTATATACCTTCAAGGAAGAACTTGAGCAGAGTGAGGATCAGCAGGCCAAGGAAGTGCTGGTGGATGTGTATGATCTACTGGACTTCAAGAAGGATGCCTATGAACTGCTCTGCCAAATCGGAAATCGTTCCGATAAAAAGACCCTCAAGCGGCTGGGCACGCTGAAGGACTATGCGGAAAACTGGGGCAATCATTATGCTCTCCCCAAGCCCAAAACGCCGGAGGAAAAGCAGAAAGAGAAGGAACGGCAGGCCCAGCTGGGCCTGCCCGCCTTCCGGTATCACCCAAACCCTCTGGAAACTGGGGCTTTTGAGGAATCCGCAGACGGCGTTGTCTGCGACTGCTGTGGCAAGACGACCCATATTTTCTATACCAATCCGTTCTTTTCAGTGGAGGATATTGCATATCTGTGCCCAGAGTGCATCGCCAACGGCGAAGCAGCCCGGAAATATGACGGTAGTTTTCAAGATGATTTCTCTGTGGACGATGGTGTAGACGATCCGGAGAAGCTGGACGAGCTGATCCACCGCACCCCCGGCTACTCCGGCTGGCAGCAGGAATACTGGCGCGCCCATTGTGGTGACTATTGCGCCTATTTGGGTAATGTGGGAGCCAGAGAACTGCGGGCACTGGGTGTGCTGGAGGAGGTGCTGGACGACCCGATGTGGGACGATGAGCAAAAAGAAATGATCCGGGAATCTGTCAATGGCGGGCATCTGCAATGCTATCTGTTCCAGTGCCTCCACTGCGGAAAACACCTGGTCTGGATGGATTTTGATTGAAAAGGAGACATTACTATGGGACTTGACATCTACGCCGGGACGCTGACCCGGTACTATTCTCACAACTGGAAAACTGTTGTGCAGCAGTGGGCGGAGGAAAACGGATACTCTTTCAACCGCATCACCCCGGACGGGGAACCTGCTGATAAGGAGGAAGAAATGTCCCCGGCTGAGGTCCAGGCGGCGGTGGAGAACTGGCGGGATCAGATCTTGAGCGCCATTTCTCAGCCGGGCCAGCCCCCCTACGCTCCCTGGCTTGAAAATAATGAGAAACCTTATTACACCGACAAGCCGGATTGGGATGCCTTCGGCGCTATGCTGCTGGTGGCCGCCTGTCGTACATACGAGGAACCGGTGCCTTCCACCGTGGAGAAGGACTGGATCTTCGGGGAGCATCCTCTGGTCGCCCGCCTTGCATCAGATGAGGAGCGGGTGTGGTCCCTGTTTCGTGGGGCTACCTGGTGGCTCCCTCTTTCTGACAGCTTTCTGTTCCAAGGGTCCTTGCCTACCGATGACACCGCCGCTATCGCCACCTTGGGCGGACTGCGGAAGGAGCTGGAAAAGCTGAACCAGCTGGCGTGGCAGGCCGATGAGGACACTATCCTTGGCTGGGCAGACACGGAGGGATACCCGGTAGACGGAACCGTAGACTCAGATGGACAGTACAGCAAGGCAGACATCCCGGAACACACCCAGTATGACACTCAATCCCTTGCCAAGTTTGCCTTCTCCATGTTCTGGCGGGCCATGCGATTTGCCGAGGAGCAGCAGGTGCCTATCCTGCTTGACTATTAAAGAGAATTCGTCAGGGGGTGGAGACCGTGGAACAAAAACGGCCGGCAGATATAATTCAGGAACTTCTGGACTACCTGTGGAACGGCCTGGGCCTGGAGGAAAAGGGCTGGAAGCGTCTGAAAAAGGGCGACTTCAAAAAGAAAATGAAAAACGGGCTGACCTATCAGATCTGGTTTGACCGGAGCCGCTACAACTACATAGACTACGAAATCGGCCATGGGAATGTGGAGGTGGGCTTCAGCTGTATCATAAAGCAGGGAGATGACTACCTCTACTCTTTCAGAATTGAACCCACAACAGGCGGTTCATTCTTTCGGATGCTGACAGAGGACCTGCGGCTGAACACCGGGCTGCTGGACACCTTTCTGCCCCTGGTCAAAGCCAACTACCTCGACTTCATCGACCGCTTCGAGGCAGACCCCGTGGAGGCATTACAGCCGGTCTGCGCCCCCTTCACCGAGGCGGAGGACTACAGCTGGTTCATCTATGTGCGGGAGCAGATGGTGGAACGGTACGGAACGGCGGAGCAGATGGAGGAGTACCGCCGTCAGGCGGAATTGCGCGGAACGCCTGGACACAAGGCAAAGAACTGGATGGGTTCGATGTTGTTCCACCTCTCCCACGCCAATGATGTGGATCAAGCCTGGGCCTCAAGCCGCACCAGAGAGGAACTGGACCAGGTGGTGGAACCCTTTGTGCAGGCCAAGCGGCAGACAGGACAGTGGACACAGGAGGATGAGGCGGGCTATCAGCTCTACCGGCAGGAAACAGATCCGAAGAAGCGCACCTTTCGGGTATGGTATCTCATCGCCAACCCCCGCGGCCTGCCGAAAGAGTTTGTCCAGAAAGAGCTGGAGTTTCGGTGGAAACTGTTCCCAGAAAAGAAGGAGGAACCCAAATGAGCAATAAAGCTTTCCAGCAAAATCTGGACGACAAAAAAGGCCCCCAGCCCGGAGGTCCCTATCTCATTCAGATGCTGTTCAAAGAGCCGGTAGAAATGCCGGATAAAGAAAAAATGACTGCCATAATGGAGAAGCACATCGGATCAACAGAGTGCTTCTGTTATGATAAGAAAATGGCCGGCTTTGCCGCCCTGGATCATGTCGCGGAATTTCAGGACGGCAAGTACCCGGTACAGCTGATGGTGATGAAATGCGACAAGTTCAAGGGCAAAGGCTTTGATGCCTTTCTGATGAGCCAGATGTGGGACTGCCAGGAGGACCGTGACCGGATCTTCCGGGAGTGCAAATATCAGGTGGTGGCCACCGATATGCTGACTGCGGCGCTTCCAGCGCTGGAGCGTGCCAACCTGGATGCCGACTTTCTGGAGGCTCTGGCAGAGCTGTACCCCACCTGTGAGGCGTTCTATTTCCAGAACTGCGGCAAGCTGTTTCTGGCAGAGGATGTGCGCTCCCATCAGATTGAGGGGCCGGATCGGTTCATCCGCTTTGGCGTCAATGTCCGTTTCTTCAACATCGAGGGCACGGAGGATATGCTCATCGACACGGTGGGCATGAGCACCCTGTTTTTGCCGGATCTCCAGTACCACTTCCACGGCATGGACCCCAACTGGGTGGTAAACCACGCCTATAATGCAGCGTCCTATATTCTGGAGCATGATAACCCCATTCAGGATGGGGAAACCATAGACGGCGTGGCGGATAGCCAGATGTGCCGGGAGGTCCAGTGGAAGTGCCAGTATGAGGACTCCCTGATCCAGCCGCCCAGAGGGGTGCTGGACATCAACATGGGAAACTATGCTTCGGGAGGACGCTGAATGAATGGCGTTGTGCTCCTGGCAGGCGGACTTCTGCTTGTGGCGGTGATCAAGCTGATTATAGATCGAAATTGGATCGGCCTGCTTCTCTGTGCTGTCGCCCTGCTTCTGGTCTTTGGGGCTGGACACCATACAAAATAGGCCATTTTAAGAATCGAGGAGGTGAAGTATGCAGAATTCAACAAATATGCGGATACTGGAATTACTCCGGTTTCTCTATGAGAGGACCGATGAAAACCATCCCGCCACAGTATCTGACATCATTGCCCATCTGAATGGAAAAGGAATTCAGGCAGTGCGGCAGACTGTTTACGCAGATACCAATGCGCTGATCGATGCAGGGATTGATATTGTGGTGGTCAAGAGTACCCAAAACCAATATTTTATGGGAAGCCGACCGTTTGAGTATCCTGAACTGAAAATGCTGACAGACGCAGTAGCATCCTCGAAGATCATTTCTGCCAAGAAATCCGAGGAACTGGTACAGAAATTATGCCGTCTGACCAGCACACATCAGGCAGAACAGCTTCAAAAATTTGCTGCTTTATCCAGCCGTGTCAAACCGCATAATGAAAAGGTTTACTATATCATTGATAATATCCAAACAGCGATTGGAAACCATCAGCAAATTCGGTTCCAATACTATGAATATACTCAGGAAAAAAAGAAAATCTTAAAGCACGATGGATATTATTATGTCGTAAATCCCTATGCGCTTGAATGGAAAAATGACCATTACTATTTGATTGGATTTTCTCTGAAGCATCAGAAAATTGCTCACTTCCGTGTAGATCGGCTAACAAGTGTAGAAAATCTGGAAACTTACTTTATGCCGATAGAGGGATTTGATGTAGCCTCCTATACAAATAAAATGGTTGATATGTTTACATCGGAGTCATCGAAGGAAGTAACCCTTCTATGTGAAAACGAATTGATGAGAGTAATCATAGATCATTATGGAGAAGATGCTGCTGTTGATAGGTATGATGATACACACTTCACAGCCAAAATTGAAGTGAACCCCAGTGGAACTTTTTATGGCTGGATATTCAAATTCAAAGGGAAAATAAAAATTCTCTCTCCCAAAGAGTGCATTACGGAAATGCAGCAAATCGCTCAGGAATTTATATAGCGCAAAAGAGGTGTTATTGATTTTTAACACCTCTTTTCAAATGAAATTTTTATCCTTGAAGTGAACAGATGTTCGATATACAATATAAGCAAGATGTTCGCAGTTCGTCGAACAAATGAGAGGTGAATGCTGTGGGCAATATAACTTTTGGATCATTTATAGCCGAGAAACGCAAGGCGCACAAATTCAATTTACGCGATACAGCCAAGCATTTGAATATTGCTTACGGTTATCTGTGTGATATTGAGCAAAGCCGCCGTCCTGCACCCAATGGAGATTTTGTGGAACGCATCTCTGCCTTTCTGAATTTGGATAAATCAGAACATGAGTTGCTTTTGGATCTGGCTGCAAAATCACGCAATACAGTATCTGCTGATTTGCCAGACTATATCATGGAAAAAGATATTGTTCGGGCAGCCTTGCGTGTGGCAAAAGAAGTAGATGCTACCGATGAAGAATGGCAGACATTTATGAAAATGCTAAAGGAGCGTAAACGATAGGGGGGAGAGCTTTGTCAATTCCACAAATCCGTACAGAAGCAATCGAGGCAGTAGGGCGAAAAATCCTGATGGAATATGATCCCTCTCTGCTATCCGGGCAACCATGTCCTGTGCCAATCGAAACCATTATCGAGACAAAGTTTGATCTAATCCTGGAGTTTCATACACTAAGAAAAAACCCCAAGATATTAGGGGAAACAATTTTCGATGACGGTGCTGTTGTCTTATATGACCAGATACAGAGACAGTATCGAATGATTGCAGTAAGAGCCGGTACAATCTTAATTGATGAACGGCTTTGTGATCCGTCAAAATTAGGGCGGCTCCGTTTTACCTGTGCCCATGAGCTGGCTCATTGGGTACTACATAAGAAGTTGTACTCTGGTACTGGAGATGTTGCTGCTTATAACGGAAATGTTTCTTCCGACGAAAGTCATGGCATAATTGAGCGTCAGGCGGATACTCTGGCTTCTGCTCTGCTGATGCCTTTACCGCAGATCAAAAAATGTTTTTACCGGCTTAAAATAGGCCGGACAGATGAACAGCTCATTGCTGAAATGGCAAATATTTTTGAGGTTTCCAAGCAAGCAATGCAGATTCGTCTAAAATCCAGAAACCTGATATAACCAAATGGGGGAATAGAGAGAGGCACTGCCCTCTCTCACGCTCCTCTGCTATGCTATTTTGTACCTAATATGTTCGCAATATTGCGAACAAGGAGGGATGTTCTATGAGAAAAGAAAGCACAACAATCCAAAAATGTAACAGCAGGCTAACAGCTTTGGGGCTTAACAGCGACGCTGCGTTTCATAGAAGTAAGCTGATTCTAAAGATTTACCGTGATGTAGTCTGGGTTCTGAGTGAACGGGCAGAAGAATTACAAGAAACTGCTTGGATTATGGGAGAACAAGATATAGAGTCTGGCCTCTGCTATCTTGAAAATTTTGCACCAGATATTGAACTGCAAGCCTTTGAAGAAAAAGTTTGCTGCCTTGTTCAAAATCAAATGCTAGTCAATATTATTGACCGTGCACTCCTTCGTCTGAAACGGTATCCGGATCGAGGAGAACTTTACTATGAAATTTTGACTAAGCAATTTATCTATCGGTTCAACAGTACAGAGAAAGAATTGCTGGAAGAACTAAATATAGAGCGCAGTGTCTTTTATGACCGAAAACGAGAAGCCATCTATTTATTTTCTGTTTGCTTGTTTGGATATTCTATTCCAGAAGTCCTGGAGGAGCTGCCCCGACTAAATCCCGACTAAATCCCGACAAATCCCCGACCTAATCCCTACTCCCTTCCGACTTCCGACCTGCTATACTTGTTATAGTGGCAGGAATGCGCTAAATTGAATACTTTTCTACATAAGGCCCGGCATTAACCGGGCTTTTTTCATTCCTGCTGCAATATGGCGGCAGGAACATGGCTGGAGGTGAAAACACTTCCGGCCTTTTTCTTTGCCCGGTATTAGGAGGCCGGTATGCGCTGGGAGGCGTACATAGCAAAATATCCATGACACCGTTCAAATTCGCTGACTACCAAGAATTTGAACGGAGGAAAGGATATGACGAGAGTATTCATTTGGAAAAATAACAGCCCACAGGAATGGGAGGAAATCAGTTTTTCAGCGTTCAGTAAGGCACGCCGCAATGGTTGCTTTACTGGGCGCTTTTTTGTTGAAACAGTCAAAATGTTCCGTGATGAAGATGACCGCATTATCATGGAATGTTCTCGCAAAGATTTTGAAAAATACCAACAGGAGGACCGCCACAGCCGCTATCTCCAGGAACATGAGAAAAGTCGCTCTATATTCCCGGCTTCTCATGTGGGAGATCGTGACGGCACAGAGGAAGGTTATCAGGATACAGATTTGTTTGTGGATGAATCTGTTGATACTGCGGAACAAGCTATTCAGAATTTACTTCTTGAGGATTTACACCAAGCTCTATTGAAACTGAGTCCAGCAGAACGAGATTTTATATTGTCCTATTATGAAATGAAAATACCAAATGCAACTTGTTTAGCCCAACGATATGGTATTACTCGGCAAGCCGCAGATAAGCGATTGAAAAAAATTGAAGAAAAAATAAAAAAGTTGGTTGCGATTTTCTAAAAAAGTGGCAGTAGCAAGTGAGAGGGAAATCCTTTCACTTGCACCTTGACAACCTCATATACGAATCATTAAGTTTGATCCTCTTTGGGCGTAATAGCCGCTACATCAGCGGTATATTTTCTGAGAGCTGCCACTCGCATAACAGGCCAACCCATTTTTGCTGTATAGATGAGTTTTCGGTTTATCAGAAATATATCAGGCTGGAATACATCGGATGGCATCCGGTCATGGCATAACAAGGAGGAAAGCTCTCTTACAGCCATAGTCCGAGCGTGATAATAACCGTCGCAGGCCATGGGTAAGACCAAACGAAGTGGAGGTGAAACTCCTGAGAAGCAGGCCAGCCACCTGCGGCTTAATGATTACCCAAATCCCTGGGGTGTCGTGGACAAGTAAGGGATAAAACAGGCGCTAAATTGAAGGAGACTCTGTAATTTGCAGAGCCTCCTTCTTACATAATCAAATCTCAAAACATAGGAGGATGAACATGAAAGAAGATTGGATTTATAAGCGTGGGGATTTATATTATGCCAATTTGAACCCTTATTTTGGATCAGAGCAAGGCGGCACCCGTCCTGTCCTGGTTCTTCAAAACAATGTGGGGAATTTTTTCTGCCCCACTTTGATCGTAGCTCCACTCACCAGTAAATGGATTAAGAAAAAGGAGCTGCCCACACACTATGCACTGGAGAGCGTTCCAGAGCTTGGACTGAAATCTGTTGTTCTGCTGGAGCAAATTAAAACGATTGATAAAAGGCGTGTTTTATCGTACATTGGGCGCGTATCTCGCGAAGAAATGAGAGCGATTGATGATGCTCTGCAAGTTAGTTTAGATATTCATATTCCGGAGGAAATGGAGGCTCCGTAAGGCCACTTACCGGATAAAGGAGGCGTTTTTATGTTTGAAGCAAGAATTGCGGAATTGAACCGCTTTAATGAACAAAATCCTGTCAGCTATGACAAAAGAACCTATACGGTCGATGAGATTCAGGACATTCTGGGTATCAGTCGTCCCACAGCATATAATCTGGTAAAACAGGGTGTATTCCACAGCGTCAGAGTCGGCGGTCATATCCGCATTTCCAAAAAGAGCTTTGATGACTGGCTGGATCACGCAGATGAATGATTTGTCAAGGATGCCGATCTCCAAATCGACATCCTTAACTTTTTTTCTGCTTTCTCTTACAATGAGGCCATAGCAAGAAAAACTTTATAGAGGAGGCAAAAGCCATGCGAAAACAAAGAGTAAAGACCAGTATGTCTGTACCAGAGATGGGCAAAATGCTTGGGCTTGGTAAAGTAGAATCCTACTGGTTGGTTAAAAAGAACTATTTCAAAACAATTCAAGTGGCCGGACGAATGAGAGTTATGCTGGATAGCTTTGAAGATTGGTATGCCGGCCAGTTCCACTATAAAAAAGTGGATGGTACACCGCCCGGAGAGAAATGGAGGCATACTACGATGTCAGTTCCGGAAATGGCGGATCTTTTGGGGCTGAAATCTGGCACAGCTTATGACCTTGTTAAAAGGGGCTATTTTGAGACGACCTTGATTGATCGAAGAATTCGTATCATTACCAGCAGTTTTGAAGCCTGGTATCAAAAGCAAACTCATTATGTGAAAATCTCAGAAAGGAGCAATGAAAATGGCATCTATCGTGAAGCGTAAAAGCAAATATTCTGTGGTGTATGATTACACAGATGAAAACGGAAAACGCAGACAGCGTTGGGAAACCTTCAGCACAAATGCAGAAGCAAAAAAACGAAAAAAGCAAATTGAGTATGAGCAGGACTCTGGAACCTTCTTTATTCCTACGGCAAAGACCCTGAACGATCTGCTCGATGAATATATGTCCATCTATGGTGTAAATACCTGGGCAATGTCAACATATGAAAGCCGCCGTGGTCTGGCGAGAAACTACATAACTCCTATTATCGGAGATATGTTACTATCCGACATCACTCCAAGGATGATGGATAAGTATTACCGTGATCTGCTCTCTGTGAAAACGGTAAGCGTCAACAACCGCAAACCCACAAGCGAATATCTGACCCCGCATACAGTAAGAGAAATTCACAAGCTACTTCGCAGTGCCTTTAATCAGGCGGTGCGTTGGGAACTAATCAGCCGTAACCCTGTCCTGAATGCGACACTTCCCAAAGAAGAACATAAAGAACGGGATATATGGACTGCCGAAACGCTGAGCAAGGCTATGGAAGTCTGTGATGATCCTATCCTCTCCCTTGCCTTAAATCTGGCGTTCTCCTGCTCTTTACGCATTGGTGAAATGCTGGGCCTTACCTGGGACTGCATTGATATTGCACCACAGAGCATAGAAAATGGTTCAGCTTATATATTCGTCAACAAAGAGCTGCAACGGGTTACACGAGGTGCATTGGACGATTTGAGCGACAAAGGTGTTATTAAGAAGTTTCCACCTTGCATAGCCAGTACCCATACTGCTCTGGTCCTGAAAGAGCCTAAAACCAAAACCAGTATTCGCCGCGTGTACCTGCCGAAAACAGTTGCCTATATGCTGGTAGAGAGAAAAAAAGAAATTGATGAGCTGATGGATCTGTTTGGAGATGAATACATCGACAATAACCTGGTCTTTTGCTCCAGCAATGGCCGTCCGATGGAAAGCCAGGTGATTAACCGTGCTTTCAATAAACTTATCAAAGAAAACGGACTGCCTCATGTTGTATTCCATTCTCTCCGTCACTCCAGTATCACCTACAAGCTGAAACTCAATGGTGGCGATATGAAATCCGTCCAGGGCGACTCTGGTCATGCTCAGGTAAAAATGGTTGCAGATGTCTACTCTCACATCATCGACGAGGATCGCTGCATAAACGCTCAGCGATTGGAGGAAGCATTTTACTCATCCAAGACTCCTGACCCTGTTGAAGATACAGAGCCTAAAACTGCGGATACTGCCGTCACTGAAAGTGATGAAAGTGATGCAGCGAAGATACTGGAACTGCTTAAAAATCCCGAAACTGCCGCACTGCTCAAGCAGCTGGCAAAAGCTTTATAAAGTCCCTCCCTCAGAAGAACGCCTCTCACTTTGTGAGAGGTTTTCTTCGTTTGAACCACTTTGCACAGTGACCAAACACTTTTTTTGTTAGCAAGGTTCTGAAAGCATTTTTGAGCGATGTTAGCAAATTCGCGATTTTGTTTGCAACTTCCTCTAATTTCTGCTAACAAATGTTTGCAAGTTCCTTTGGTAAAAATCGAACCTCTGACTTACCGCCTTTCTTAGCAAAAGGCCAAATCTCGTTAGCAAATGTTAGCAAACCAAGGTTTTTTGCAAAAAAGCCACAAAAGCCGCAGAAATAAGAAAAGCCGAAAACCCTGATAAATCAAAGGTTTTCGGCGTGTTTGCTGGCGTCCCTGGCGGGATTCGAACCCACGGCCTTTCGCTTAGGAGAACAAATAACTCTTTGTCCTACGATTCCCTTACACTACATTCCGCTTCGTTTTGTGTCAATTTAGCCCAATGAATTTTTGGTTTCTCACGCCGTTTTGTGTCATTCTGCACAGTTTCAAGGCGCTGGAATACCTTTCGCGCAATTAGCAAAAAATTAGCAGACGGCATTTTTGAGCTTTTGTAAAAACGCAAATTAGCAGATTATTAGCAGAGCGGCCCGCCCGGGGTGTGTTATTTTTATACGCATCCCGGGCTATTTTATCATTTTTATGCAATAGAATCAATCTTAAAATAGGAGGTTTCCATGCCGGCTTATCAATTACAGATCAAACAGGTCGTGGATTACCCACGATGCCGGATTTATCGGCAATTCGTCCATCGGCTGATGGCAGACCGGAGCATTCGCACAAGCGGAGGCTCTGGTCTTTTTTATTTTACCGTGCTTTGCAGCTACGCAAACTTCCGCACTTCATACCGCCGCATTGATGGTATTAGCTATACCATCTATCCGGGCGAATGGGTCTGCACACTCAAGGAAGTGTCCCAATGGTTTCGCACACGGTTTCAATGCCAGGCGTTGACAGTGCTGGAACAACTGCAGAAACAGCACTTTATCACTTTTCATACACTGGATCGCGGCAATGTGATCCGCTATAAAATTTGCGACTGGGCGCGGCATAACACGGTGCTTGAATATAATGCTCCCTGCCAAAAGGATACCGGCTTTTTCTTTCTGCCCGTTTCCGTTGTCACAGATCTCATCAGCACAAGCCGATGCTCCGAAATGGATATTATTCTGGACCTCTGGGTTTCAGCCGTCTACAACGATAATCAGGTACAGGGGTCAGACCTGGGGCCAGTAGTCTATTTCCGCAACGGCACCGGCAATCCTCTTGTTGCCTACACTGAACTGGCTGTCCGCTGGGGGGTGTCCCGGGCGACAGTCGGCCGCGTCCTCAAAAAGCTGGCCGCACTGGACTATATCTCCCTTATGTCCTTCCCGGGCCGACACGGCAGCGTGGTCTATTTGAAAAATTACCTGTCCACCATGTTTGAAATATCGGATGTTATGGTGGACAAAGAGGAGGTCGCTATGACGCTCAACATCCATTTGGAACTCCCCGATGAATCAGGCTCCAGCCAAAACACACCAAGTATAGAGCATGAGGTTATCGTTTCAAACGAACTCAATAGCGTTTCAAAATCGCACATTGAAATTATCATCCAAAAGATGGCTCAAATCCTGATGGCACAAGGGATTTCGTGCTTTGGTTGTCCCCTCTCCCGCTATAAGTTATATCCCTTATCGGGCGACTGCCGGGAAGATTTACTACCCCGCGCACGGGAACAGTCAACGCTCTGTTTTGGCTTGTCCATTCTGTGCGGGAACAGGCAGGTCACCACTTTTGAACTTACACTCTCTCCCGTCGCGGAGAATTGAATAAGGAGGTCTTACCATGAAGAAATTTGTTGAAAAAGATGTCGCAGAAAACCCGCTGTACCATGATACCTGGAAACTGTTGAAAAAATACCGCGATGTGGTGTGGAGCCTGGAAATTTCTGTCCAGCATGTGCGTTCCAAGTTTGAGATCGAATACGGCACATCCATCGAGGAATTTCTGGATTCCATCTATCTGGCCGGCGCCGATCTGAATGGGAGCGATATTGAACACCATGCTAAGTGCATTGAGCGCAGCCACAAAATGCTGAAACTTTTGGATTCAGCAGTCGAATTGCTTCGTACCCGCCACAAGAACGGCGAGGCCTATTACTGGCTGCTTTACTACTCCTTCCTCTCCCCGCAGCAACTCAAAAATGTGGAGGAGATCATCGAGAATTTGCGTCCGCATATCCGGGACATCTCATTCCGTACTTACTACCGCAGGCGCAGGGAAGCCATTGACGCACTCAGTTCCGTACTATGGGGGTACACCTCCAAAGACAGTTTGGATATGCTGGAACAGTTCTTTCCAGCGCCAAAACCAGATGAAAAGGCCAAGGGCAAATAATTGGCAGAATACGGGAATGAAATTGGCGCATTCCTGCCCTTGAGCCGTAAATCCTGGTGTGCTAAACTGAATATGCTCAAACTTGCACCCAAAACTGAATGCAGGCAGTGAACGGCACCTTTTTCAAGGTGCTTTTTTGCTGCCCTAATGACCGGCCGATTGGGGAGGGAGCCCGCATCTATTACAAGAGCTGCGGGCTCCTCTTTTGTTTGAGTCCCGCATATTACATTTGGATTGGAGGTCCGAAAATTGAAAAAACGCAAGATTCCTCACCAAAAGCGAAACGGCGATACCAGCCCTCCGCGCCGTTTTTCCATTGGCAGAATCGCTTATATGGCGTTTCTGTGTCCCACCGTCTCATTGATGTTCAGCCAGCCGGCCTTTGCCGCAACCGATGTTTGGACAAAGGCCACAGAAATCATGCAGGATGTCTACACGCAGATCCTCGCTATCTCCACGATTGCGGCCATTGTGACCGCTTCGGTAGCATTGCTGCTCATGAATTTCTCCCGTTCTGGTAAAACGGTGGATGAAAGCAGAGCTTGGCTCAAACGAATTGTTATCACCTGGGCCATCTTAAACAGTCTGGGCTTTATCATGTCCTATATCGTCCCCTTCTTTGAGGGTGGTCAGTGGGCAGGTTGATCGGCATCACATTGATACCCGACGAAAGGAGGCATGACCTATGGGTATTCTGGACGGCATTGTTGAATGGATTGCAGAGCAGGTCATGGCGGGCCTTGACTTGATAACCACCTCGGTTTTGGGGGCACTGGGCTGCGATATGGCGGTATTTCTGCGCTACTTTCCCGCAGCCGAAACGATGTACAGCGTTTTTGTGGCACTGGGCATCGGTATCATTCTCCTTAACTGGGTGTGGCAGCTGTTCAAGAACTTTGGCCTGGGAGCCGGTATTGAAGCGGAAGACCCGCTCAAATTGAGCATCCGGTCCGTCATTTTTATTCTTTTAGCGTTCTTCTCCAATGAGATTGTCAGCATGATCCTGACCATCGGCGGCACACCGTATAACTGGATTATGGATTCGGAGCTGCCGGCACTCAGTTTTGCGGATTTCAATTCTGTCATGCTGGTCATCATCGGGGTGTGCGCCAATGGGGCTGTGGCCCTTATCACTCTGATTTTAGTCATCATTCTGGCGTGGAACTACCTGAAGTTGCTGCTGGAAGCGGCAGAGCGATATGTATTGCTCGGCGTGCTGGTCTATACGGCTCCAGTAGCCTTTTCCATGGGGGCAAGCCAGACAACATCAAACATCTGGAAATCCTGGTGCCGGATGCTGGGCGGTCAGATTTTTCTTCTGCTGATGAACGCCTGGTGCCTGCGCCTGTTCACGAGCATGGTTGGTTCGTTTATCTCCAACCCGCTCTCTTTGTAAGGAGGGCCATTTTGAAAAGACTCAAGAAAATTTTGTTCCTTGCGCTGATGGTCGCAGCTCTCTCCTGTCTGTTCTGCCAGCCTGCTTTCGCTATTTCGGAGGAAGAAGTCCAGGCACAAGTGGACGCCGTAGGCAAAGAAGCCGTTTCGGGGAATGTGCTGATCTGGTTTATGTGCGCAATCGGATTTCTTAAAGTATCACAGAAGATCGATTCTTTTATGGCAAGTCTGGGCGTCAATGTCGGCCATACCGGAGGCAGTATGCTGGCGGAGGCTATGATTGCGGCCAGGGGATTCAGCGGATTTAAGAGCTTTGCCAGCAATCACTTTGCGGGAGGCCGCAGCAGTCATTCCTCCCATGTCCGTGCAAACGGTGGCGGAAAAGGCGGTGCTGGATTCGGCGCTGGTTTTGCCAGCGGTGGCTTGGCCGGCGTGATTAAAAGGAATGTTACCAATAATGCGGTCAAAACGGCCACAACGCCCCCGGATGCCAAGCCCTCCGGATTAAGTGGGCTGGTCGGCGGCGCTGCAGGCGGCATCGGTGGACATATCTACGCCTCCTCCGTAAGCAAAGGAGGCAATTTTGCCAACAATGTCATAGGATCGGTTGCTACCGGGAGTATCACCCAGATGGGAACTATGACCGGGGATAAAGCTGTAGAAGCTCTGCATTCCTACATGGGTCATGCGGCATTGGAGCCCGGGGCCGAGAATATTCCCACTTATCAGAATGTGGAGATTGGCGGCGGCCGCATTACCGGCACAGAAGTCACTCCGGAGCATCCAGAAGGCATCGCTTTTGGTATGTATCATGCAGACCAGTATGTGGCGCCGGAAGGCCAATACACAACCGTTCACGCTGTAGATGGTACTGCCTGGTATAAGCAGTATGCCGCGGATGCGGTTGAAAAATCCCCCTATATGGCACCGGACGGCTCGATTGCCTATCACGAATCCATCGTGAAGAAACTGCCGCCTACTCCCAAAAGAAAGGACAAACTCTAATGGCTGAAGAACAAAAAAACAGCTCCGCCGAAACAGTAGATGCTGCGGCCTCTGCCGCACATACGGTCAAAGGCGCTATCAAAGCTGGCAAGGCCATCTCTGGAGCAGCGAAAGGCGCTGCCGCCGCCGGCCCCTATGGGGCTGTGGCTGGGGCCGTCTGGGCCGGCCGAAAGCACATCGGCAAAATCATTGCCGTCATTGCCATTCTGCTTTTGCTGCCTGTCCTTTTCCTCCTGATGCTGCCCGGCCTGATTTTTGGAGGGCTGGTCAATGCCTTTTCACCAGCTGATCCTGACACGCCTATCCTCAACAGCGAAACCGCCATCGTAGAAAACGCCAACGACATTACCTTTGCCATCAACGCCATTCTGGGTGAGGCGCTGGATGATGTGATGGCCCGTATCGAAGTGGACTTTGCCTCTTCTGGCGCCGACAAAATGGAGGTCAAAAACCCCTATTCTTCCGGCCTGGTCTACAACGCCAACCTCATCGTTTCACAGTATTGCGCTGCCCGGGATGAAGACTTTGAGAGCATTTCGCTGGATGACCTGTCCACTGTCCTGCGGGAGAACAAAGAGCATCTATACTCTTATACCAGTGTGCGGGAGAGCCGTGAGGTCACATCCGAAGATCCGGAGACCGGTGAGGAAACCATCTCCACCGAGATCTGGATGATCTATACCATTCGCTACAACGGCGAGTCTTATCTTGCCGACCATGTTTTCGCGCTTACGGATGAGCAGAAAGAACTGGCGTCCGATTATGCCTCTAACCTAAGTCTCTTTTTAGGCGACGGCCTGCTGCAAAATGTGGACGAGTGGACAGGGAACAGTATCCCCTCCCTTGGAGATGTAACCTTTACCGACGGCGGGACCCCGGTTGTTTATTACAATCAGCTGGATGAACGCTATGCCAGTCAACCCTATGGCACCGATAACATCGGCGGCTATGGGTGCGGGCCCACCGCCATGGCAATCGTGGTTTCCTCCCTCACGGACGATATGGTAGACCCGGTGGAAATGGCAAAGTGGTCATATGACAATGGCTATTGGTGCAAAAGCAGCGGCTCTTATCACGCATTGATCCCTGCTGCTGCGGAGGAATGGGGCCTTCCGGTATCCGGCTGCACGACTTCCGAGCCCCAGCGGATTCTGGACGCTCTCGCAGATGGCAAGCTGGTCGTGGCAATTATGTCCGAAGGCCATTTTACCTCATCCGGCCACTTCATTGTTCTCCGTGGCGTAAAAGACGGCCAGATCATGGTGGCTGACCCGGCCAGTTACAAGCGAAGCGGGCAGTTGTGGGATCTGTCCATCATCTTAAATGAAGCAAGCCGCCGTGCGGCAGCAGGCGGTCCTTTCTGGATTATTGGCTGACCGCACCGCACCCCGGCATCAGAAACGAGGTAATACATGAGCAACAAGAATGACCATGATATTTATATCATACCGCCGAACTTCATAGAAACAGGCACTTTTTTTGGCGGTATGTTCCGTGCGCGGAATGTGATTGAAGCCGGCATCCTGGCACTTGCCATTGGGACGCCGGTTTTTTTGTGCCTTCCATTTGGGCTGACCGCCCGCATTATTGCTTTATGCCTGACTGCGCTCCCGGTGGCATTGGTTGCCCTCATTGGCATTTCAGGGGAAAGTCTCTCGCAGTTTCTGATCACTTTTCTGAAATACCTGCGGAATCGCCGCGTTGTCGGCGGTGACGGTGAACAGCCCTGTGAAAAAACGGCTCCCTCCAAATCAGCCGGCAAGCATCTCAAACAGAAGCCTCCAAAGGAGAGAAAGCCCAAGGCGCCGAAGCGCCGGCGGTCTGGTGAAGCAGATTTCCCCGCTGAGTTTGATGAAGTCCGCGGATATGAAATCCGTGAAAAGCTCCGGCCCAAGAAAAATGCTAAAAAGGATCGTCCTGCCAAGGGCAATAAGGCAAAAAAGAACGCAAAAAAGCGCCATGAAAAGGAACGCCTGCCCAAACGCCCCGCCCGTGTCAAGGAGCAGAAGCCCGCCTGCCTCAATCCAGTGGCGGATTATCTGCCCATTGAGAAAGTGGAGAACGGCATTATCTATACCAAAGACCATCGCTTTGTCAAGGTGGTCGAAGTTGTCCCCATCAACTTTATGCTGCGCAGCGCCCGGGAACAGAGGAATATCATCTACTCCTTCGTTTCGTACCTGAAGATCTCGCCCATCAAGCTCCAAATCAAGGTTCTGACCCGCCGTGCGGACATCAACCGCCACCTGGACACGGTGCGCCAGGAGATGGCCCATGAGGAAAACGAGCAGTGCCGCTTGATGCAGGAGGATTACCTGAACTTTGTGCAGCAGGTCGGCTCCCGGGAAGCTGTGACCCGGCGGTTTTTCCTGATTTTCGAGTATGAGCCCTGGGCCAATACCCGGCGCTCCGAACAGGAAGATGAGGCAATCCAATCTCTCCAAAGTGCTGTCCACACGGCATCCAATTACCTGCGTCAATGCGGCAACGAGGTCGTTGTCCACGAAAACGAGGACGAATTTACCGTAGATGTTTTCTATAATTTGTTGTGCCGAAATGAAAGTGCGGTCAAGCCCCTGTCGGTACGGGCACAGGAAATTGTGGCACAGTATCTCGACAAGGGGCGGGAGGGCGAGATTGACCGCATCCCGGCGGCTGAATTTGCTGCTCCCAAAAGCATCGACTTCACCCATGGACGGTATCTCTGCATAGACGGGCTGTACTATACTTATCTGCTCGTCCCATCAGATGGTTACAAAACACAGGTGCCCGCGGGCTGGCTGAGTTTGATCGTCAATGCCGGTGATGGCATTGACCTCGATATGTTTCTTTCACGCCAACCCAAAGAGCGCATTATTCAGCGGGTCGGCCAGCAGCTCCGCATCAACCGGTCAAAAATCAAGGATGCCAGCGACACGAACACGGACTTCGATGATATAGACGGCGCTATTCGGAGCGGCTATTTTCTGAAGGAGGGCCTTGCGAATAACGAAGATTTCTATTATCTCAACTTGTTGATTACTGTGACTGCCCCTTCTGTGGAGGACCTGGAGTGGAAGGCCAGCGAAATAAAAAAGCTCCTGCTTTCGCAGGATATGGATGTCTGCAACTGCCATTTTCGGGAGGAGCAGGCATTTTGTTCTGCCCTCCCGCTGGTTTCCATGGAAAAGGGACTGTTCGAGCGTGGTAAGCGCAACCTGTTGACTGGAGGCGCGGCCAGCTGCTATCCGTTCACTTCGTTTGAGATGTGCGATGACAATGGAATCCTTCTGGGGGTCAACAAATATAACAGTTCCCTCATCATCGTGGATATTTTCAACTCTGCGATTTACAAGAACGCCAATATGGCGATCCTGGGTACCAGCGGCGCAGGCAAGACCTTTACGATGCAGCTCATGGCGTTAAGAATGAGGCGGAAAAACATTCCCGTTTTCATCATTGCACCGTTGAAGGGGCACGAATTCCACCGTGCCTGTGCCAATGTAGGCGGGGAGTTTATCCAGATTTCCCCGGCCAGCCCGCACTGCATCAATGTGATGGAGATCCGCAAGGTGGATCGGTCGGTCAGTGAGCTTCTGGACGGGCCGGGAATCCAGCTCTCCGAACTGGCCGCCAAAATCCAGCAACTCCACATATTTTTCAGTCTGTTGATCCCTGATATGTCTCACGAGGAACGACAGCTGTTGGATGAGGCTCTGATCCGCACCTACAATTCCAAAGGTATCACTCATGACAACGCCTCATTGGAAGACCCGGCCAATCCGGGCTACTACCGGGAGATGCCGGTGCTGGGCGATTTATATGAGATTTTGAAGGCCGCCCCGGAAACCACTCGCATGGCCCATATCCTCAACCGTCTGGTGAATGGCTCCGCCAGTACCTTTAACAAGCAGACCAATGTGCGGCTGGATAATAAGTACACCGTACTGGATATTTCCTCGCTTACTGGTGATTTGCTGACTGTGGGGATGTTCGTGGCCCTTGATTTCGTTTGGGACCGCGCCAAAGCTGACCGCACCGAGGAAAAAGCCATTTTTATTGACGAGTGCTGGCAGCTTCTTTCCGGCGCAGGCGCCACGGGTACCAGGCTGGCCGGTGATTTCGTTTTGGAAATTTTCAAGACGATTCGCGGCTTCGGTGGATCAGCGATCTGCGCCAGCCAGGACCTTAACGACTTTTTCAATCTGGACGAAGGCCGTTTCGGGAAAGGCATCATCAACAACAGCAAGACTAAGATCATTCTCAATCTGGAGGATGACGAAGCGGAGCGTGTCCAGGAAACCCTCCATCTCTCTGACGCAGAAACGATGGAGGTCACACACTTTGAGCGCGGCAGCGGTCTGATCTCCACCAATAACAACAATATCATGGTGGAGTTCAAGGCCAGTCCATTGGAAAAAGATCTCATAACCACAGACCGCAGGGAACTGCGGGAGCTTTTGGAGCGCAAGCGCCAAGAACAAGCTGATTCCGCTTAAAAGGCATTTTCTCTGGGAGGTGCGGAAGCGCCTCCCTTTATTGCGCGGAGTAGTGTAAAGAACATGGTTGGATGCTTTACCAACAGACGGCGGGGCAGTACCGTCCTCCGCAACCATTTAGAATTTTATATGAGGTGAGTCCAATGTATTCGACAATAAAGTAATCAAACAATGAATTTAGAGGTGATATAAAGCGAGTTTAAGAGTTTCTTTAAGCAAGTTGGAGGCAATGAAGGCGACAAATGCAAATATAACACCCGTTTAGATACTTACGGCTGCGGCTGTCAACACAACTGTAACTACTGCTATGCCCGTTCATTGCTTCATTTTCGTGGATTATGGGATGCGGCGCATCCTCGTGTTGCAGACATTGAAAAGGTCCGGCGGAAAATCCGCAGTCTCCCATCCGGAAGCATCATCAGGCTTGGAGGCATGACAGACTGTTTTCAGCCCTGTGAACTCCAGTACCGCACTACCTACCAGACCATCCAGGAGATGAATCTATGCAGGGTAAGCTATCTCATCGTCACGAAGTCTGCACTTCCCGCTGCCCCGGAGTATTTAGAGATCTTGGACAAGGAACTGGCCCATATTCAAATTACCGTGACCTGCCTGGACGATGCACAAACCGCCCAATTTGAAAAGGCCAGTCCTCCCAGCCAGCGCATCCGCGCAATTCAGGCTCTGCAAGCGGAAGGGTATGATGTGGCAATCCGATTAAGCCCCATCATCGAGGAATACATGGATTTCGACAAGCTGAATGATTTGGGAATTGAGCGGTGTGTGGTTGAATTTCTGCGCGTCAATTCGTGGATTAAGCAGTGGTTTCGGGGTGTTGATTTCTCTAAATATACCGTGCGGCAGGGAGGCTACTATCATCTTCCTTTGAAAGAAAAGCAGCGGATCGTGGAAAAAAATCCATATTCCGCAGAAGACAATCTGTGAAGATGTAACGGAACACTATCAATTCTGGAGGGATTTTGTAAATCCCAATAAAGAGGATTGCTGTAATCTCCGGAAAACGCATCATTGACAGTTCCAATACGCCTATAAGACGCCTTTTTTTCCTACTATTCTCGAAAAACGCCGGATTGACGCTCTAATGGCGTCTTTCCACAATTCCTATTTAACAATGCGCTTTGAAGGCGTCTGATTGGCGCCTTTAATAAAGGAGGTGAGCCCCATGAAGACCAGGGCTGAAATCTATGGGAACGAGGCTACGGACTTGCTACGGATCGTGACGATGTACCCCGGCCTCTGTGAACACCAGCTTCTTTGTTTTCACCCTGGCAAAGAAGATACTACAAAGGCCCTGCTCTCTCATTTGGAGAGGCAGGGCCGCATTTTTCAAACAGACGGCGGTGGTTATTTCCTGGCAGGGCAAACACCAAAAACTGACCATGCGCTTGTCCGGGCAGTGTGGGTCCTGCTGGACTTCATCCGGCAGGTAGATTACCACGCTCCGGCTGATTTTCCCGTTAAACTCGTGTTTTTTGCCGACGGTGAATTATATGAGATTGCTTATATTGCCGCCGGGCAGGAGGCACTTGTCTGCCATGCTCTGCGGGGCAACAAAGGGGGAAGCCGCCGTATCATGCTGGTCGATACTCCGGCGCAAATCGCCCAAATCGACTGTCCGGGCATATCCGGATTTTGTACTGTAGACGAGGAAGGCCAGACAAATTATTTCAAGAAAGCAGGAGGCACATGATTGGATCGAAAACTAATATCCCACCGCATTGGAAGCATTCTCGACGATATATCCCGTCTGAGTAATGCGCTGTACGCGCTGGACACCACTGACATCCAGCGTTACCCCGACAACTATGAAACACTTTCCATAGATGCCGCTTTACGGGCAGAGCGGATTGCCTGCCGGCTGCGGCATCTGATTTATTCCAGCACAACCATCCGCAAAGGTGACTATCTCAAATCCGCCGGTGCAACGCACGGCATCACTGTCAACTGCGAGGACAGGGTGCTGGAGGTGACGCTGCCCTGTTTGCTGCCAAAGCGCAAACAGCGGCAAAGCGATGAGTTCCTGTTGGACCCGCTCTATTTTGTCCTTGATCAATACGCAAGAGAACACCCACTTCCGTATTACCGCGATTGCGTTGTCTGTTTCGCCCAGGTCTATGACCGGGCACTTCCCGACAGGCGGATACGCGATTACGATAATTTATCGGAAAAGCAATTACTGGATCTTCTCTCTTCCTTTGTGATGGCTGATGATACCGGCCTGTTGTGCGATGCCTATAACACGGCCGAACTGGGCGACCAGGATTGCACAAAAATCTATATCATGGAGAAGCAGCGTTTTCCGCAATGGCTGACGGAGCATAAAACGAGTCTACAATCCATCTCGGATTTTTGACCATTTTGGGCCTTCTCCGGCCCGACATCCAGCGAAGCGGCTGAAACGCCCGATTTTCCGGGCTTTTTCCCCTCATGGGGAGGCCCATTTTTACCGAAGTCCTCAGTCATTACGGTAAAAATCCTGTGCTTTCAAGGGAGGTGACTACTTGGGAAAAGCACCAACTATTTTCCACAGCCGGATACGCTTCCGTTCCGGCTTTTATCGCTGACCGCTATTTCGGGAGAGTTCCCCACCAGCCAGCTCAACCGCCTTCCCGCCAGCCCTTACTACTTGGAGGCGGTCGTGACTGCGCTCAAAAAGGCCGGACTGCTGCGCACCTACTACCGGGATCGGCTCCGGGGCTATCGGCTGGGGATCAAAGCCAAGTCAGCTCTGCTGGACGGATGGCCCGAGCGTTTTACATTCTGCCTTACAGGAGACGCAGAAACCAACCGGCTCAAAAGCGAAGCAAACCGGAGGTTTCGGCTCCACCGCCTCGCGGAAACCTATATTACTATGGGCAATGCCGGGGTATTGCTCTACCCGGATGAAAAGCCGAAGGTCTTTGCCCAGACCGGTTTTGGCGGCGAAACTGTAACATATCCCGCGTTTTACAGTTCACGCGAAGTCAAGGAGTTGGGGGCTGATGCCACCCAGATCCGAAGCTCCCGCTTCGCAGGGGTGCTGCTGGTCCCCACCGGCATCTTTGTGACCTACAATAGCGGGAGCGCTCTGATGAAGTGGCGCTACAAATCCGAACTGCGGGTAAAAACACTCCTCTGGAACATTCTATGCCAGCAGCGTCTGGCCCAGCAGTACCGTGTCGAACAGGTACATGGACTGGTATTGGGGGACAGCATGGACCTGGCCTACCAGATACTCACCAGTACCGGTGGGGCCAAGCATGACTACTTCATGCTGGACGGCAGCTACGACCACTTTTATTTCCTAACCAATGACCATCAGGGGGAGGTGATACTGGCGTTACTGTGTGACCCTGTGAAAACCGCGGAACTTGACCGCATTCTGTCACAGGGCCTCTACGCCGGCAATCCCGGCAGGGCCATGGAGCAGGATGCCGCAGAGCCGGATGGAACGCCGGTGCTGTTCGGTTACTTCTGCGATCTGCCGCGGATCGTGCGTTTCAACACCGCCCTCGAACTGATGGAACGCCCCGGTACGCTGATCTGCTTTGATTTTCAAGCAGATGTGCTGCGCCGCTATTGCAGTGACCGGGTACACCTGCAAACCATTGACTTTACAAAATTCGAGGGGAGGTTGTTCCCATAAACAAAAAGAAACTAATCATAGGCCTGGCAGCAGCGCCGGCCGCCGTATTTGCGATTCTATACGCAGGCGGTTTCCTGGCACAGCTGTTTGGCAATTACGCGGCGTGGAAACAGGGCGGCGGCATCCCCGGAGACGGAACTTCTCCGGCGATGGCGTCGCCTGATTTTTTTACCTGTCTGGCCTCCGTGTTTCATCCACCCTATGGAGTGTACGGTGTCCTGATCTGCATCGGCCTGTTGGCAATTTTGCTGCTCATGGTCATGCGCATGGGCTACAGCGATACCGGCGAATATGATACTGACCGGAATTTCATTTACTCGGCCAAGGGCACTTACGGTACTTCCGGCTGGATGAGCCGCAAGGAGATGGCCGGTGTGTTGGATCTGGTGCCTGACCTGCGCAAGCATAAAGGCGTTGTACTGGGAATGCTGGACAACAAGGCTGTCTGTATTCCCGAAAATCCCCATATCAACGGCAATCTGGCTGTGTATGGCTCCAGCGGCAGCATGAAAACCCGGTCCTTTTGCATGAATCGTATCCTTCAGGCGGCGGTCCGCGGAGAATCCCTGATTATTTCAGATCCGAAAAGTGAGCTCTACGAAAAATCCAGCGAGTATCTGCGGGATCAGGGGTACTGTGTCAAGGTGTTCAATTTGGTCAATCCGGAAAACTCGGACAGTTGGAACTGCCTTTCCGAAGTGGAGGGGCAGGAACTGATGGCGCAGCTTTTTGTAGATGTCATCATTAAGAACACCATCAACAACGGCAAGGGTGACCATTTCTGGGATTCCTGTGAGATGAACTTGCTGAAGGCCCTCGTCCTCTATGTGGACCAGAGTTATGCTGAACAAAACCGCAATATCGGAGAGGTGTACCGGCTGCTGACTTTAAGCGGCGAGTCCGATTTGGACAGCCTGTTTGAGAACTTGCCGCCCACCCATCCGGCCAAAGCGCCATACAGCTTGTATAAGCAGGCCAGCGATACAGTTCGTAGCGGCGTCATCATCGGCCTCGGCTCCCGTCTGCAGGTGTTCCAGTCGGAACTCATCAAGAAAATCACCACCCGGGATGAAATTGACTTGGAGCTGCCCGGCCAAGAGCGGTGCGCCTACTTCCTTGTTACCAGCGACCAGGACAGCACCTTTGACTTTCTGGCAAGCCTGTTCCTGTCCTTCTGCTTCATCAAGCTGGTGCGGTATGCAGACAAGAACTGCGAAGGAGGCAAACTGCCGGTACCGGTGCATGTCCTGGGTGAAGAATTAACAGCCTGCGGCACCATTCCAGACCTCTCCCGCCGGTTAAGCGTCATTCGTTCAAGGAATATCTCCATGAGCTGCGTATTTCAAAATCTGGCGGGCCTGCAAAACCGATACCCGCTCAATCTCTGGCAGGAAATTCTGGGCAACTGCGACGCGCAGTTGTTCCTGGGCTGCACGGATGAATTGACGGCGGAGTTTATTTCTTCCCGCACGGGACTGGCTTCCGTGTCGGTATCCAGCAAATCCAAGCAGTTGGGTACCTGGCGTATCTCCAACTACACGCCGGAATACCGGGAAACCTCCGGCGTCGGCAAGCGGCCTGTCCTCACCCCGGACGAAGTTCTGCGGCTGCCCATCACACAGGCGTTGGTCATCATCCGGGGACAAAAGGTACTCAAGGTAAACAAACTGGACTATTCCAAGCATCCGGAGTCATCCAAGCTCCGTTCCTGCAAGGCATCCGCCCATATCCCCGAATGGCGCAGGCTGGAACAGGAGCAACCGAAACCCTCTGCGGCGCAGCCAAAGCCGCAGGCTCCCGCGCCTAAAAAGCCAGTGAAGAAAAAGCCGAAGGCGGCCAGCACATCTACCAACACCAAGCAGACCGCAGCCGTTCCTACCGCAGAGGCTCCGAATGGCATCATCACGACAGATAAGGACTCGATCCTTTCTTAATACAAAACATAGGAGGTTAATTTTATGGCAACCAAGAAAAAAGTATTGCTGGAGCAGGAAACTCCTGTTCCTGAAAACACCGCCCCCGCGGACGGTACCATTTCTTCCGCCGGCCCCCCGGCTGATGCGGCGGCGCCGCCTGACAGTGACGATTTGAGTGCGCTGCTGGCCTCTATGGGTCAGACCAATGACAGCGCCTCTACGGATCAACCTGATGGCGACGCCACTTTGGAAGGCTCTGACCCTCCCCTTGAGTTTATGGAAACGGAGGCGTCTGATGAAGCTGCCCCCGAGGGTGACGGCACGGCCTCTGGCGCCCCTTCCGATTCGGATGAGCCTGCCGGATCGGCGGCCGGTGAGGAAGAGACTCCTTCCAATTTGTCTGCTGAAGGTGCAGATGACACCCCGGCGGAGACGGTTTCCGAAACTGCTGGGGAGCCGGCTCCCCCCAAGCCCAAGCGGGCACCCCGGCGGAAAAAGGCGGCGCCTGTGGAAGCTCCCGTACATGGCGAGAATGAGGACTCTGCGGAGGCTCCGGCTGCTGAAGAGCAGGCTGTGGAATCTTCCGCCTCTGTTGAGAATACGGCGCCGCCTGATGAGGGAGAAACACCCATTTCAGAGGATACCGCTCCCCAAGAGGAGGCGCCGGTAGATACTGCGTCTGCTCTGCGCCGGACCGCCGTAACACACCGCAGTGACACCTCTATCCTGACCATCCGCAGTCGTGAAGAGGTGGAAACACAGGAAGACCGCGAGGATGTCATTTGGCACGAGATCCACAACGCCTACCGCACCCGCCGCATCCTCACAGGTCAGCTGGGCGGCATTGAGCAGCTGGACAACCGCAAAACTGTGGCCGTAGTGGATTACAAGGGATTCCGCATCATTATCCCCATCAAGGAGATGATGATCAATCTGGGCCGCAGCCCTTCCGGCCAGGAGTATGCCGACCTGATGCTGCGTCAAAACAAGATTTTGGGGAATATGCTGGGGGCGGACATTGACTTTGTGGTACGCGGCATCGACTCCAAGACCCGCAGCGTTGTCGCAAGCCGCCGTGAAGCTATGATGCGGAAGCGCCAGACCTTTTATTTCGATTTGGACGCCGAGGGGAAGTACCGCATCTACGAGGGGCGTATTGTTCAGGCCCGGGTCATCGCTGTTGCGGAGAAGGTCATCCGCGTCGAGGTATTCGGCGTTGAAACCTCAATTCTGGCCCGTGATTTGGCTTGGGACTGGATCGGCGATGCCCACGAGCGTTTCTCCGTGGGCGATGAAGTGCTGGTCCGCATTCTCAATGTGCGGCGCAACAGCCTTGAAGACCTCGGAATCCGTGCCGACATCAAGAGCACATCTGAAAATACCGACCGGGACAATCTCCAGAAGTGCCGAATCCAGGGTAAATACGCCGGAAAAGTGACCGATGTACACAAGGGTGTGGTTTATGTCCGGCTTGCCAATGGCGTCAATGCGGTAGCTCATTCCTGTTATGACTACCGGATGCCCGGAAAGAAGGATGATGTATCCTTTGCCGTCACCCATTTGGATGTGGAGCGCGGCATCGCTCTTGGAATCATCACCCGGATCATCCGGCAGAATCTGTAAACCGAAAACCGCCTGGGAAGTATCAAATAACTGCTTCTCGGGCGGTTATTTTATTATTTCAATCCTAACGCATATACATCCTTCCAACCCTCTCTATTTTTAATTTTATTTTCCGTTTGCGTTGATTTTTCACAAAATACGGGATATAATATATAAAAACACTGGATTAGGAGGTTGTTTATGCTGATTCAATTTAGTGTAGAGAACTATCTGTCTATCAAAGATAAAGTTGTCTTATCCCTGCTGTCCAGTAGGGACAATGAGCATCCAGAGCATCTCATCGCAGATGGAAACAAAAACTATCTGAAATCCGCTGTTATCTATGGAGCCAATGCTTCTGGGAAGTCTAATGTCTTGAACGCATTCTGGTTTATGGTAAACTATGTGCTGACTTCTCATAACCAGCAGCTCCATAAAACGATTGCGCGTTCACCATTTAAGTTCGATCCTGAAACACCTGCTCGCCCCAGTAGTTTTGAGGTCATCTTTACCACAGAAGGCGTTCGATATGCGTATGGCTTTTCTGTAACAGATAAGGCTGTCACGGAGGAATACCTATACTACTATCCCAACGGCAGACAGGCGCTTATTTTTGAGAGAAAAAACACCAAGGATTTCCGTTTTACGGTCGATGTTGATGAGCAAAACACACTCAAGGAGCGCACCTCTGCAAACAAGCTCTACTTGTCAGTTGCATCAAACTGGAGTTACGCCAAAGTGATCCCTGTCCTGGAGTGGTTTGCCTCCTGTCAAATCATCACGAAGAATTCCGTGGCGGATGCCTATGGAATTGAAGCAGAGCAGTTGAAAAATGACGACTACCGGCGTGTAATCGCATCTATGCTGCGTGTTGCAGATTTGGGAATACAGGCGCTCCAAATGCGCGATTCAGACCCTGCGCCTTCTCAACGCAGTGACATTTTTGCAAATATTGATGCCATTCATACGGTACATGACGCCAACGGAAATGCGTGTTCCTATGCCTTGAATATGGCAGAGGAATCTGACGGCACCAACAGTTATTTCAAGCTGATCGGTGTTGTGAAAAAGGCTTTAGACCTGGGGACGCTTCTTGTGGCTGATGAAATGGACGCACACCTCCATCCACTTCTGACCAAGCATCTGGTGTCCCTTTTCGACAGCACAGAATTTAATCCCAAGGGTGCTCAGTTGATCTTCACATCACACAGCACCAACCTTCTTGATTTGGATTTCTTGAGAAGAGATCAGATTTGGTTTACAGAAAAAGATGAGCAGACCGCAGCCACAGACTTGTTCTCCCTTTATGATTTTTCCATTCGCAAGGACACCAAAGTAGAAAAGGGATATTTGATCGGCCGTTTTGGTGCAATTCCTTTTATCAAGGGAGGGCTGTAAAATGGCACGGGGACAGATTGAAAAGCGTGGACAGCGACGCAGGAAATTAAAACCCGTCATTCTGATTGTGACGGAGGGCTCGCAAACCGAGCCAAAGTATTTTTAACATTATCGCAGCCGCCAGACCAACATTGATATTCGCGTGGTCGGCAGCCACACCAAAGGGGGCGAAACCGATTACCTCGCTCTGATTCGGAAAGCTGTGGAATACCAAAGCAAAAATCAGCTTTCTGTATCCAATGGCGATGCTGTATGGGTCGTTGCAGACGGTGATGTGAACTATAATACCCCTGATCCTATCGCGGCCAAAGACAAATTGCTCTCCAAAGCACAGAAAATGGCTGATGCAAAGGGCATTCATATTGCGCTCTCTAATCCTTGTTTTGAATTTTGGTATCTGCTTCACTTTCAGTACACCACTAAGTTTTTCAAGGATTATCCTGCAGTAAAGAATGCCTTGACCACTTACCTTCCGGATTATGAGAAAACCGGCGATGTGTATTCCCAGTTGTCTGCTCATACAACCAATGCTCTCCAGAATGCCAAGCGTGTAGAGCAATATCATCTTCAAAATGGCAGCAGCAAACCGTTTGGAATCGCCGTCAATCCATTCACCGATATTTATCAACTGGTGGAATCGCTGCTGTAATTGGCACAGGATTGTCCTTGCATTGGCACAGCCTTGCCCTTGAGCCGTAAATCCATATCTGTTATACTTGGTACAGTCAAAAATTTGTAATGCAGCCGCTCCGGCCGGGAGCGGCTGTTTTTATTTCTGAGTAAAGGTGGTGGTTTTTATCCATAGCATACTGCAAAAGCTCCGCAGTGCATTAAAAAATGAGCGGGGCGAGGCCAACTACTTTTCCACGGTGGTGTTTATCTTCATTGCCGTTGTTTTGCTGGCCTTTATCATCGACTTGTTCGGTATTATCTCTACAAAACAGGAGCTTGACCATGCAGCCGATCAGATGGTCAAGCAGATCCAGTTGTCCGGCGGCATCAACAGCGAGACGGATGCTCTCTTTGATTTCCTCTGTTCGGAGATCGAGGGGGCCGACAATATCACCTATTCGATTGACGCCACATATAAATCTCCCACACCTTCCGGGATGTCCCGGGCCATCCAGTTGGGAACGCCCTTCTATATTACCATTGAGGGGGATGCCAAGCTGGGCGGCTTCTGGAATCTGGATCTGGTCAACATCACGGTGGTGGCCCGCGGCTCCGGCGTTAGCGAACATTACTGGAAGTGAGGTGGCCTATGAAGCGTTTATTCTCACAGCTGCACCGGCCGCTCCGCAACGAGCGGGGGGAGATCACCTTCTTCGCCTGCTTCTTTGTGGTTGGAGTTGTCATGCTCATTTCTTTCCTGCTACTGTATGCTTCGGTGAGAATTACTTGCATCAACATCCGCAACGGGGCTAAAATGGAGCTGAACAATCTGAGCGCCACCATCTACGCAGATACTTACCGCTCCCAGAGGGAAACCAATTTTGAAGAGTATTTACGCACCCTCTACTCCAGCCGGGACTACACAGAAATGCTGGAGGCCACAGTTGCCGGCGGCCTTGCTGAAAAGGTCCCTCTCTCTACCGATGACTACACGGTTTCCGACATCAGCCTTGAATTCAATGTGGTGGGCGACCGTGTGGAATACATCTTTTACTGTGATGTTGACTTCTATGTGCGGATGTTTGGACACAGTTACCCCACCATTACCCAGCGGGTAGAACTGACCGGCTACCACAACACCAAATTTTAGCCGTGCTGTTGAAAATTCAGCCAGAACTACAGTATAGGCTTTATATAACAGCAAAAAAGGAGTGTATCACACATGAAGAAGTTTTTCCAATCCAAAGGCTTTATCGTTACTTCGCTGGCCGTCCTCTGTGTTGCCATCCTGGGTGTCTGCTGGTTTGCCAGCCGGGATCGCACAGAAGATTTCAAGCCGGAAGAATCCCCGCCCAGCAGCACGACCAGCGATTGGTCGGATGGCGGCACACAGACAGACGGTGAGAGCGGCGCCGGAGCCTATGCGCCCGGCCAGTCCTCCAGTCCTGAAGAGGAGTACCCCAAGGTGACCTCCGAAACTGAGGATGAAGTCGTGATCGACTTCACGGACACGGAGAAACCGGAAACAACGCCTCCGCCCGTGCCAGAAGGGAAAACCGAGCGGGAAGACCCCGGTGAAGATCATCCGGTCAATCCTGACCCGGAAGTGCCCAAGGTCACCACTCCCCCTGCGGAAAAGGAGCCGGCCAATAATGAGCCGGCCCCCGGGGCCAGCAATGGCAACGGTGCCGTATATGATCCAGTGTTTGGGTGGATTGTCCCCGGTAATGGACAAGAAACTATTGGAGATAGCGATGGAGACATCAACAAGCAGGTCGGCAATATGGGCTGACCAATCTATGACTGAATATACCCCTGATTGGCCGTCACAGAATTGTGGCGGCCTTTCTATTTTAAGAAGAACGGAGTGTGATGTATTTGAAGCGACTTCTCGCCCTCCTGTGCAGCCTTGCCCTGGTATTTTGTTTGCTCCCTTCCACCGCGTTTGCAGAGGGCGGTAACGGAAATATTGACGGTGGTGGCGGCAGCATGGGCCAAGGCACATCCTCTAATTTCTGGAATCCTGGAAATGATGGTGTGCGAATCACCGTTGTGGATGCCGATAGCGGAAACGCAATATCCTCACCGATTGATTTTACAAATCGATCTCAAAATAATGTCGTTCACTTTGGAAAAGTGAACAAGTTGCAGTATCTTGCCGGCACTGCACTTACTCCCCAATCAGGCGCAGGTTATGACTATACAAGGCCAATACAGTCTATGCCCACCATCGTCAGCAGTAAGGGGCAGAGCAATATTGAGGCCATCAAGCGGTATTTTTGTTCGGAATATGCCTGCCAGATGGTTGCCCAGGCGGCCGGTGTGGACTATGAGCGGATGATCGCTGGCGACTATAAGCTGCTGATCGAGCCCATTGCATACTTTACGCATAACGGCCAGTATTACTGTATGACCGCTACAGAGGCGGCGCTGTATGACCAAAAATCTGGCGGGGCGCTTCGGAAAACCATGACTTCCCTCACCCACAAGAATCTGCCTCTGTCGATGTTTTTGGAATTTAGCGATCTCGGCCTGCCCGCATGGACAGGCAGCACCACAAGCAAGCAGAGCAACGCTGACATCATCAGCAGTCTGGGCGTCGGCATTGTCTGGTTTGATGAGCGCCCGCCCGAAGGGGAAATTGAAGCGCCCGATGTAGAATATCGGGTAGACACGGATGTGATCACATCCGTTACTCTGCGGACGGATACAGATTTAACACCGGACAATCCGGCCTCGGTGACCTTCCATATTCTCGGCACCACCTACCGGGTCAACGATATAGTCATCCCGGCAGGCGACAGCCAGGTGGTCTGGGTCAAATGGCACACGCCCTCCACTCCACAGTCGGTAACCATCACGGTTTCCGTCAGCGGGGCCTATACCGCACAAGATACCTTTGTTGCGGAGATCGTGGACTTGAACGAACATATCCCTCCAGATCCGACAGCAACGGATACCAACCCCAACTACACCGTGCCCTCACTCCCCAATGAGCCGCAGAAGCTCACTGCCAACTGGGGTGTATGGAGCTGCTACTGGGTACCGGTTTGGGTTTGGTGTGACCACGATGACTGGGGGCACTGGGTCGATGAAGGCTATTGGGAGTACGAGTACACCGGCTATTCTGCCTCCATCAGCGGTGTGATGTCCCTGATGCCGGATGATATTGTGCCCACGGCCTCCGGGAAGTCAATGAAGAGCGGGTATGGCGTCAAGCAGGATGTGACAGCCACCCTTTCCACCGACTCGCCCACCAGCCATATCACCCATCCGCAGACGGCATTTTCCGTGTTTCCCGAGTTCCAGTACGAAACATACTTGCGCCTTCTGCAGCGGGTGTCCAGCGGCCGGAGCGCCAAATTCACCTTCCAGCCCAATGAGTTCTCTACCTATAACCGGGCTGTGCATTTCAGTCCGCTATGGTTCCCGGATTCCACAGATTATACCGTCTTCACCCAGGTCTGGGACACTTGGACCCCTGATGGAATGTTGAGCATCAACCTGAACGACTATGTTTCAATCGATGGGAGCCTTTATGATGATTGGTACACCAACCGCGAGTAGCCTGTGGCCGGCATACCTGCTCACCGTTTTCTCTGTTGTGGCTGGTTTTGCTGTTTATGATATTCTGTATAGGCGGGTGCCGGATCGGGCGCTCGCCTTTTTTATGCCCTTCGCCGCTCTGGCTCCGTTGCTCAAGGTCTGCCTTGCCGGGGACGGTGGGCAGCTCTGGCCCACCGTTGCCGAGGCTTTGGCGGGGGCATTGCTTGGCTTTTGCATCCCTCTGGCTGCTGCCATGGCAACGGGTGGAACTGGGCTTGGAGGAGGCGATATTAAATTCTGTGGGATACTTGGGCTGATTTACGGCCCTTCCGGGATGGCTCTGGTTTTCTTTGTGGCCGCAGTCTTTGCCATGCCGATGGTCCTTCTGTTCCGAAGGCTTTCCCGGCTCCGCCAGCCCATCGCCATCCCGTTCTTACCTTTTCTTGCCTGCGGCTGCTCTGTTGCAACGCTGGCTGAACTATTTTTATGACAGGAGAATGTGCTTATGAAACTCAACAACCGATTTATTTTCGGTATTTTGTCCCTGGTATTGGCAGCAGTCATTGCTTTTGTGGCTCTGCCCACCATTGCCCGGCAGACCAACGGGAAAACGGAAATTGTCCGCATCACCCAGCCTGTGCTCAAAGGCGAACAGGTCACCAAAGAAAACGCCGAGGTTGTGGAGGTAGGCGGCTATAACCTTCCCACCAATGTGGCTCACAGCCTTGAGGATGTGGAGGGGCTGTATGTGACGGCGGATCTGGCTGCGGGCGACTATATTCTCACCAGTAAGGTGAGCAGCGTCCCGATTTCCTCCGATGTGGCGCTCAACGACATCCCCTCTGGTAAGGTTGCTATCTCCCTGACCGTAAAAACGCTGGCCTCCGGACTGTCGGATAAGCTCCAGCCCAATGATATTGTCCGCATCTATCACTTCCTGGAGACTGCGGAGGAAGTACCCGAACTGCGTTTTGTCAAGGTCCTTTCCGTCACGGATTCTGATGGCATCAATGTGGACAATACCAAGGAGCCCACAGAAGATGAAGAGCCGCAGCAGTCTGCTACCATCACAGTGCTGGCAAGCCCGGAGCAGGCCCGCATCATCACTGAGCTGGAGAACGACGGCGTAGCTCATGTGGCCCTGATCTCCCGCAACAATGACCAGCTGGCTGAAGAACTGCTGGCCGAACAGGACAAGACGCTCCAGGAAATTTACTTCCCGGAAACGCTGACAGAGGATGGCGAGAACGAAGGGACAGATGCAACTGGTGATCCCGCCTCTGCAGAAGATTCGGGTGAGAATACCCAATCGACACCTACCAGTAATACACCGGAAAGCGGTGAATGAAACCAGTTTGATAATTTTGATTATGATAATCGAAATTATATTACCGCACAATCAAGGGCATTCCGCCCTTGGGAAAGGAGTTTCCTATGGGAAAAGTCATTACCGTCTGGGGCAGCCCAGGGAGCGGAAAAAGTATGTTTTCCTGCATTCTGGCAAAAGCCCTGACCCGCGACAAGCGGAAAGCGATCATCATCAATGCGGAAATCAGTGTTCCTATGCTTCCGGTGTGGCTGCCGGAGCAGATCATTCAGACCAATGCCTCTGTAGGGCAGGTACTGAGCAGCGTGGAAATCGATACCTCTTTGGTGGCAGGGCATGTTACCGTGCTCAAAAGTTATCCCTTCATTGGAGTGATGGGCTATGCTGCCGGTGAAAATCCGTTGAGTTACCCGGAAGTCAAGTACGCCATGGTACTCCAGCTGGTCAACGCCGCCGCAAGGCTTGTGGATTTCGTCATTCTGGACTGCAGTTCCAATATGACGAATGTGTTCACGCCTGCCGCCATTGAGTCAGGGGATCTGGTCATTCGCATCCTGACGCCTGATCTCAAGGGCGTTAATTACTTAAAGGCCCATCAGCCCTTGTTGGGAGATGGGCGTTTCCACTACGATCAGCACATGACCTTTGCCGGCATGGCCCGCCCTTTCCACGCGCTGGATGAGATGGGCCATATCATCGGCGGATGGGATGGCCTTCTGCCCTATGGCAAGGAGATCGACCGCTGCGCCACCGAAGGCGGGATGTTCCAGGCCATCAAATACTGCAATCCCAAATACACAGCTTCGCTCAACAAAGTTTTGGATGCGCTGGAGCAGATGGAGCTGGCTGACCATGCCGCAGAGGATGATGGAAACGAAACCGAGCATTTTGAGGAGGAAACTGCCGATGAATAATCTCAATGACATTTTCTTCGCTCCTGCGGCCAATCAGGACCTTACCTATGAACAGATTCTGGAAGATGTACAGCGGTATTTTGCGGAAAACCACGCCGCCACGATTGCAGAGGCCGGCGATGGAAATACCGACCGCGCCTCCTCCCTTTTGAAAGAACTGATGGTGCAGTACATCGTCAAGCGAAAATACGCCATCGAGGGGCTGACCACGGAGGAACTGTGCGAGAAGCTCTATGAGGACATGGCCGGGTACTCCTTCCTGAAAAAGTGGATCTACAAACCCGGTATTGAGGAGGTCAACATCAATGCCTACAACGACATTGAGGTGATTGAAGCCGGCGGGCGCAGCGTTAAAATCCCGGACAAGTTTTCCTCTCCACAGCACGCTATTGATGTGGTCCGGCGCATGCTCAACGCCTGCGGCATGGTCATAGACGATACCATGCCCAGCGTGATCGGATTCCTGGATAAGAATGTGCGTATCTCTGTGGATAAGACGCCGATTGTTGACCCGGAGGTGGGGATCAACGCTTCCATCCGTATCGTAAATCAACAAACGGTTTCTGCACAGAAGCTGTTGGACTCCGGCAGTGCAACAGCGGAAATGCTTCATTTTCTGACCGCCTGCATCCGCTATGGCGTATCCGTCTGCATTGCCGGGGCCACCGGCTCCGGCAAAACTACCATCATGGCATGGCTGTTGTCCCAGGTCCCTGACAACCGACGCCTCATCACGATTGAGGAGGGCAGCCGCGAATTTGATCTGGTTAAGCGGGACGAAAATGGAAACATTCTGAATTCCGTAGTCCATCTGCTCACCCGGCCCAGCGAAAATCCTTCCTTGAACATCAACCAGGACTTCCTGCTGGAGCGGGTCCTTCGTAAGCACCCGGATGTGATCGGCGTCGGTGAGATGCGGTCTGCGGCAGAAAGCCTGTCCGCTGCAGAAAGCTCCCGTACCGGCCATACTGTCTGCACCACAATCCACTCTAACAGCTGCGCTTCTACTTACCGGCGCATGATGACGCTCGCAAAGCGAAAGTATATGATGGGCGATGATGTTTTGATGCAGATCATGGTCGAAGCCTATCCAATCATCGTCTTCACAAAGCAGCTGGAAGACCGAAGCCGTAAAATCATGGAGATCATCGAGGGGGAAGGCTGTGAGGGCGAACGGCTGATTTACCGCACCCTCTACTCTTACAATGTGCTGGACAACACTGTTGATGCAGATGGACGGCCCCTTGTGGTCGGCCGCCACAAAAAAGTTTCCGAGATGTCCAGCTCATTGCAGAAGCGTCTCCTGGACAATGGGATTTCCCATAAGGAGCTGGATGAATTTCTTGAGCACGACAAGGAGGTGTTGAACGGATGCCGTGGGTTTACATCATATGCTTCGCCCTCATCGCCGCTGGACTCCTAACGCTGTTTGGTGTGCGGCCGGGCGATTTCATTGATGCGCTTTTCCGGTCACAGCGCAAGTCGGCCACTCTGACCGATGAATTGAATGTTCTGATGGGTACTCCGGCCAAAGGCTTCTTTAATCAGGACTTTGAATTAAAGCAAATCCTCAAAGGCACCGGGCGGGCTGACCGGTATGAAGCAGTCAAACGGCTGACTCTGATCCTGTTCGCGGTGGGCGGCGCCCTGGCGCTGCTGATTGGCAATGTGTACATGGTCCCGATTTTAGGGATCGGATTTTCACTCGCTCCTATTTGGTATCTGCGCAGCACCGCAGCCAGTTATAAAAAGCATTTGAACGAAGAACTGGAAACGGCCATCTCCATCATCACCACTTCCTACCTGCGCACAGAGGACCTGATCCGGGCAGTCAAGGAAAACCTGCCCTACATCAATGAGCCGGTGAAGGCCAATTTTGAGGCATTTGTCTATGAGGCAGAGTTGATTAACGCAAATACTACGAGTGCCATCAATTCGCTCAAAATGAAGATTCCAAACCGTGTTTTCCATGAGTGGGCTAACATCCTCATTCAGTGCCAGTCTGACCGGGCCATGAAAAATACGCTGCCTACCATCGCCCAGAAGTTTTCTGATGTTCGTGTGGTGCAGTCGGAGCTGGAGGCTATGATGCAGGGGCCGCGCCGGGAGGCGATCACGATGATGTTCCTTGTGATCGCCAATGTACCGCTGCTTTATTTCCTGAATGAAGATTGGTTTCACACGCTGCTCTTCACCACGCCGGGCAAAATCGCTTTGGCAATCTGCGCAGCCATTATCCTGTTTGCCCTGACCCAGATCATGAAACTGAGCAGGCCCATTGAATATGGAGGTGACAGCGCATGACGCTTTTAGCTCTCACAGCAGTGATTTGTTTCGGCTTTGCTGTCTATAACCTGACTTGTGCCTTTGCAGACATTCCCACGAAGCGTACCTCCCGTATGATGCTTCTGGCCCGCAAGCAGCAGGGCGTAAAGGCCGAGAAACTGCTGGATGTCTATCTCACCAAAATCGCCGGCCTGATCGCCCCGTACCTGAAGCTGGATAAGCTCAAGCGGAATAAACTGCAGCGGGCGCTGGACATTGCCGGCATGGAGCTGACACCGGAAGTCTACACCGCCCGGGCCTGGGTCACAGCCGGGGCAGTCGGCCTCAGTTCTCTGCTGATGGCGTTTTTGATACCGCTTATGGTGCCTGTTCTGATTGGTCTGGCCGTGGCTCTGTGGTTTTCAACCTATTACAAGGTTTTTGACTTTGTGAAAAAGCGGCGCAAGCTCATTGAGAATGAGATCCCTCGCTTTGCCCTTACCATCGGGCAGAATTTGGAAAATGACCGGGATGTGTTGAAGATCCTTACTTCCTACCGCCGGGTGGCGGGCAAGGACTTCGGCGCGGAGTTGGACCAGACGATTGCCGATATGAAGACCGGCAACTATGAAAACGCCCTCATCCATTTTGAAACCCGCATCGGCAGCCCCATGCTGTCCGATGTGATCCGGGGACTGATTGGCGTATTGCGAGGCGACGATCAGAGGATGTACTTTAAAATGATCTGTTTTGACATGAGGCAGATTGAGCAGAACAACTTAAAAAAGGAAGCGGCCAAGCGCCCCAAGAAGATCCAGCGTTACTCCATGATGATGCTCATCTGTATCATGATTATCTACCTGGTGGTCCTCTGTACCGAGGTTATGGGCTCCTTGGGCGCTTTCTTTGGATAATCGGACTGCGAATGGAACGGCCCCACATCTGAATGTGAGGGCCGTTTCCTATAAGAGCTCTATGGTTTTCTCTGCAAGATACAGCGGAAGATTCGTGATAAATGATGATGCACATTCGAGGCGTCCACATTTTTCTTTGTTTTGCAATTCATTTTTTCACATTTTTCTGAATGTATGAAGCAGAAAAAACACATTTTTCTACCTCTTGCAGTGTAAAGGAGGTAAGTGCTTGTTCTATAGCGGATTTTTGTAGCGGTAGTCAGCTGCCGTCATTTATTTCTGGGCCAGCCTGTCATATACAGGCCGGCCCTTGTTTTAAGGAGACTTTTATGCCTAAGAAAAAATTTTCCCCGTCTGGCGGCGCACGGGAAGAAAAGCGCCGTTTCCGATGGCTTCTGTATCAAAAGCCGAAAGCCTATCCCAGCCGGCCCATTTCCAATAAAAAGGACATGCTCAAACCGATTCGTCGTTCTTGAGCGGTGAGCAGTCTTTTTATAAAACCATCAACATCAAAACAATAAAATTTCAGGAGGTCTTACCATGAGAAACTTTACCACCCGTATCCAGAACAAGGCGAATGCACTGTCCCTTCGTGCCCGTATGGCGCTTTCCAACCAGCGCGGCGATTTTTACATTTCGGACGCTGTTAAGATCATCATCGCCGTGGTGCTGGGCGCCCTTCTTCTGGCGGCCCTGACCCTCATTTTCAACGACACGGTGATTCCGCGTATCACCAGCGAGATCGAGGGCCTGTTTGGCTAAAATCACCGGCGGGGATCGGTCTGTGGGTTTCCACGGCCGGTCCCCGCTTTTTTAGTTTTTGAAAAAACGAATAACGGAGGTAGAGGATGAAATCATCCTGCAAAATTTATTCTTTTCTGCGGGCCGTTCGCGGCAACTGGCGCAACGCTATCTTTGTAAGCTGCGATTGCGGCAACTGCATGTGCGGCCGGACAACGCCCTGTTCCGGTTTTCTTCTGGCTGTGGATGAGTGCGGACAGGTTATGCTGCTTTCTGCCGAGGACATCCAAAGACTATCCGGAGAAACTGTAGATTCGTCTGAGTGCATTGCCATTTTGTCCCGGCGCGCCTTTGACGCCGCCTTTTCCAAGTACATCGAATGGCACACACCGGAGCCTTCCGCCTGTGCGCTCAGACAACTTTCTCTGGACCCGGGCTGCAATTAACACTGTTTTTTCACACTGAAAGACGCCTTTGCGCCGTCATCTATACGCATTTGGAGGTGATGATTTTTATGACGAAGCAAAAACATATCCAATGCCCTTATTGCCATGCTAACGCCTCTCTTCGCCCCGCCAGCACAGTCTATGGCTGTAACCGCCGTTCCCAGGGCAAATATATCTATCTCTGTGATCGCTGGCCGGCTTGTGATGCCTATGTGAGTGCCCATGACCGGACACACCGGCCTATGGGGACTCTGGCAAATGGGGATCTCCGGCACAAACGAATCCTGGCTCACCGGGCGCTGGAGCATCTGCAGCAGAGCCGGCACATGGAAAAATGGGAGGTCTACATCTGGCTCCAGGCCAAACTGGGACTAAATGACCAGCAGGCACATATTGGCATGTTTTCTGACGGGATGTGTGATGAGGTAATTCGCCTCTGTTACAAAGCCGCTGCTCCTTTGGGCAATCTGCATTCGGCCGCTTAAAGGGGGGTGAAACGATGACCAGTTTAACAGAACAGCAGCAGGAACTTGTTGCCCAGAATCTTCCCATCGTACATTGGGTTATTTGTGACTACATCCATGTTAATCCAACTATTTGCGGTATGGAATATGGAGACTTGTTCCAAGAGGGGTGCCTTTGGCTCTGTAAAGCCGCGTCTACTTATAAGAATGACGGACGGGCCCAGTTTTCTACCTACGCCAAAACGGTCGTTAAAAACGGGCTTCTGTCCTATTGCCGGGCGATCTGCAACAGGAAGAAAAAATTCAGCAGGCTTATTATTGGAGAACATGGAGAACTGGCGGCAGACGGAGAGGCCCTGGAGTCCCGGCCCGACGCCTTTGACACCCAAGTATCTCTGATAGAAACTCTGTCATTGCTGGATGCCTGTAAAAAAGATTACGATGGTGTAACCCGGCTTGGTATTGAGGCGCTTGCCCTCAAACTTCAAGGAATGCGGGTCACAGACATTGCGGAGCTTTATCAGGTGCCGCCCTCCCATGTGGGGGCATGGATCTCGCGTTCCACCGCAAAACTGCGCAGAGACTCCAAGTTTCTGAAAAGCCTGCTCTGAATTTGTTGAAAACCGCGGCCTTTCCGCAGTAAAGGATATATAAAAGAAGGAGGTACTGATGAATGGAACAGAATACCCTATATACTGCAATCGGCCGTCTGGATCGGGAAACGAATGGCTGTGGCCGGTCCTGCCCGGTCATCCGCCTGGGCGGGCAAACTTACATGGTGGATATGCAGGAAATGGTCGTTTGGACTGCCCTAAACTGGCGAATTTCTAAACGAGAGGATATTTCCCTCCAGTGTGACAAGCTGGTGTCCTCTCAGGGAGATTGTATTTCCCGCTCTTGGGATGCCTGCGTAAATCGGCTGCTCACCCGAGGTCTGCTGGTATCTGGCTGTGGTGAAACGGAATACGATGCTCTGTATGATTTGTTGAGTTCTCTCGGCATTATTCCAGCCAGCGGATCAATGCTGATGAGGAGCATCTCATTTGTCAAACTGGTGGCAGGCCGCCGAGTCCCTATTCAACAGGCGCTAAAATTATTCCAAAAAGACCGGCGTACCGACTATGAGACCCGTGTTATGAGGCTGGCCCAGCAAGCTCTGCTGTCCACCGCCGAGATCATCAAGTGTGTAGAGCAGGATGTTGCCTATCTTCCCAATGAGCAGTTCTTGATGGAGGCCGTGTACGGCGACGACGAAACCACCTGCTATAATATCGCCGGCATAATGAAAAACAGCCGGAGCAGTCAGGCAGTAACGCTGGCCGTTGCCAACCTCTACCTGCGCCAGCAAATCATTTTTGAGAGGATTACCACATGAAGAATCAATGGAACCAATTCCCGTTCGTGCTACGGCGAAAGATTTTGTTGACCTTTTTGGCCGGGCTCGCAAGCATTGCCCTCAGCCTAATCATCTTCATTATTACCACAGACCATATCCTGCTGGTACTGGGCAGCATAATCTTTCTTGCCTCTCTGGTACTGGTTAGGAGCTTATGGAGCACCATCGCCCGGGGCCAGTATGAGATCGTAGAAGGCGTCTGCTCCAGCGTTGTCTCGCCTATGATGCGGCAGTATCGCAAGATCCAACTAATAGACGAACAAGGTGCGGAGCGCACTTTACTGTTAAGTAAGTCCGCCAAGTTCCAGATTGGCGCCCGGTATCGTTTTTACTTTCAAAGCAGCAACCACCCCACTGTTGGAAACGACTATCTGGACGCGGCTCTCTCCACCAACAGCTTCCTGGGATATGAGGCCCTTGGCGAGCCGGCTGTCCAAGAGGAACAGGCTAAGGAGAACGGCTAAACCTACGGCAAAATAGGAAAGGGATACGGTGCAGGCTACATAACCACAGCATCGTATCTCTTTTTCTTACTCCTCTATCCACTATTTTTACAAAGTTTGATTTGCTGCAGAAAAACGGGGGATTTTTCCTATTTAATAGGTAGAATCTAAAAAGGAGGGCTACCCCCATGTACAAACCACACACGATTGAGCAATACAAAATCCAACAGTTTCTGGATCATACCTTTGCTATGGAGCACTTTCTGGTCTCTCCATTATCCCGCTCCGCACTCATGCTGGAGGACAGATGCGGTGAGCGGATTGCCTTTTCCTTTTCAGACAACGAAGTGCGTGAAATCCCAATCCCTTCTGCGCCATCCCCGGACAAGGTGAAATCGTTCATCCGCAGCTTTCGGGCGCTTGGAGCTAAACCACATCTGCGCACCTTTGAAGATGTCACCCGCTGGTGGCTGAATCACCCGAATCCGCTGACCTACCAACAGGCTCTCGGTCTGCCGGATGAACTTTACCGCCGTTTTCTTTCCTCCACCCTGATTGAAGACGAAGACGCCCAGCGTCTGGCCGCATCAGGGCTTGTTTCGGAAGATGCTTACCAGGACATTCAGCTCTGGTATCTCAACGGCAACACTGCCGACTGCTGGCTCGGCCCCCTCGGTATAGATGGAACAGGCAATCTCTATGCGCTGACCTTCAACTATGGTACACCCCGGGCCAAGGAACTGAAATTCTACCTGTTGGACGATTACTACCGCCACATGAACCACATATTGTAACTCGCCGGGCTAAAATATCTATATATAGTATTATATCACTTGACAAACACAAGATACGGTGTTACACTTAACCTGTAATTGATTTTTGTGCGTTCCCCATGTGGGATACAGATGAAACATCTGTACCGCAAGGCCCAAAGCCCTGCATTGCACACGCAGTTAAGTTTGTATGCTGTATCAAGTGTCAGTGGTATTGCCACGCCCTTTTCGGGTTGGTATCCGCTGGCACTTTTTATATATAGATAGTAACGCCGATGGCGAAGAAAGGAGTGTTATGGCACAAATCTATGTATTTGGCCGAGTCATGCACGAGCTTACTCCCAAAGAGAGCCAGTCAAAGCAGCCGTATGTTTGTTTTGATTTGGTGGAACGCTCCGGAGGTGAACATCCGAACTTCTATCAAGTATGGGCCCGCGGCGACCAGGTTGCCCGGCTCACACGGCTCAAGGTCAAAAAGGGAAGCATGATCTGGCTCACTGGATCGCAGAAACTGGTGGATGTACGGCAAAAGGACGGGGCCACAGTCAAAAAGTTGAAAGTATGGCTGACGGACTTTGGCTTTCTTCCTGGGCAATCTTCCAGAGCAAAAGCGGAACATGAGCAGCATGACTCTGACGCGGCGGCAACCGCTCCAGCCCCCTCCGAGGTAATGGACGGCGACCGCGAATCCCTGCCGGAATAAAATCCGGCACTGCAAGAGGGACCGTATCAAGTTTTCAGAATGAACTGAAGCTTGGTGCGGTCCCTTTTTTTGTTTTCAAGCAAAACTTAAAAGGAAGGACGGTAACAACATGAGTAACGACAAAGGACTTTTGAGCGGCAGCATCACAATCCTGATCGGTGCTGTCATCGCTATCATGGCTTTGGTACGCGGACCCTGGCAAGCGTGGCTTCTGATAGGGGTATTTACCCTCTGGGGGCTTTGGGTCGTGCTGATCCTCCTGCTCCCCTATATGCAGCAGGCCAGGCGCCGCCGTCAGCGTCAGCAGAGGGAACGCCAGCTCCATGCCGAGGGTGTCGCGCAGAACACCTTTACGGTGCCGGAGCTTGAAGGGCCTGTACCAGACGATCTGCTGCTCCGCTATGCCAACCACCGGATTTTGACTTATCTGCGTTCCTCTTTTCCCAACGCCTGCTTTGAGTGGTGTGAAAAGAGACCGGCGGATTTGATCCGCAGCAACGGCACAGGGCGTATCCGCCTTTACAATGTGGAGGCGTTCGACCATGCGGACATCACCTTCGGCAAGGATGCGACGATCCGCTGTGACCTGCTCAAAATCGTCCCTCTGTCCAAAGCAGGGACAGAGCAGGAAGATCAGGCCGACATCCCACCCAACAAGCAGCCCATCGACCCGCGTATCTGGTACGAGAATAACGGGCGCACAGTGATGGAGACGCTGATTGCCGACCTGAACTCACGCGGCCACAGCAAACTCACACTGAAAGAGAACGGGGACATCTGCATCCAGCAGGGTGAAGAGCTTGTCCCGCAGGAACATCTTTCCAACTTTCCGGCAAAGGTCTACTGGCCTCGTCTGGTGGAAGTGTTTGAGAGCAACGGTCTGGCTGCTGAAACAACAGCGCAGGGCATCCAGGTCTCCTGGTGACCGCCATCGTCATGAGAAGGGAGTGAAATAACATGAAATCAGGGATCAGTCTTGTGGAAATGGCACAGGAAATCCAGCGGCAGAACGATTTGAAGGCCGATTATATGCTGGACACCCGGAGTCTCCGGTTGGAGCCTTTTGGTGGCGGGCTGTATCTCAACGCTTACGACCAATCCGGTGATTATGCCGTGGAGCCGCTGGAGGTCAACGCCATCGCACACAGGCAGATCGGAACGCACCTCAAGATCCCGGCAGCCTATTATGACAAGATGCTGGAGGAATACCCCGAGCTACTGGCGCAGAATGTGAATGCCTGGTTCCAGCGGGAGCCGGCTGTGCGTATGGTTCGCACCATAGACGGCACAGCGCGGGCGTTTCTCAGCAACCGCTACCGGCGTATAGACAACCTCGATATTGCCGGGATTGTCCTTCCAGTCCTTCAGGAGATGGAAGGGATGCACTTCGAGAGCTGCCAGCTCACCGACAGCCGTATGTACATCAAGGTTGTCAACACCCGCTTGGAGGCAGAGGTCGTACCCGGCGACATCGTGCAGTCCGGTATTATTATCAGCAATAGCGAGGTAGGCCTGGGCTCGGTGAGCATCCAGCCGCTGGTCTATCGTCTGGTATGCAGCAACGGTATGGTGGTAAACGACGCCCAGACGCGCCGCAACCATGTAGGCCGTGTCAATGAGGCTTCGGAGAACTACCAGCTGTATTCGGAAAAGACGCTGGAGGCCGATGACAAAGCCTTCGCCATGAAGATCCAGGACACGGTGCGGGCCGTAGTAGACGAGGTACGCTTTACCCGTGTGGTCAACATGATGCGGGAAGCCAAGGATGCCCCCATGAATACTGCCGCTGTCCCTGGCATTGTGAAGCTCGTAAGCAAGGATTTTCACATCACGGACGATGAAAGCTCCGGTGTGCTGCAGCGGTTGATTGAAGGCAACGATCTGACCTTATATGGTCTGTCCAACGCCGTAACGCGCCACAGCCAGGATGTTAAGGACTATGACCGGGCAACCGCGCTGGAAGGCATCGGCTACAACATTCTCTCCATGCCGGCACGGCAGTGGAGCCGAATTAACCAGATGGCCGCTTAAATGGCTGCCATCCATCAAAAAATTAACAGGAGGAATGAACTATGTACGAACAGAACACTTCTATGGTGGCCGCAAACGAGCAGAACAAATTCTTGCTTCCGGCGATGGTGGAGGGCGACTTCAGCCGCGATGAGATCGCAGAAGATGCGGATGGGCTTCAGATGATGAGCTTCCAGCGGGTGAAGATTCCCGCCGGCGGCGCCCTGCAGTTTGAAGTTCCCACGGAAGATCCCGACAATCCGGATTATACCCGGACGCTGGAGGGCATCATCCTCTACAACCACTCTGCCTATACTCTGTGGCCGGAAGGCAGCGAGTATGACGAAGACACCAAACCGCTCTGCTCCTCTGTAGATGGCAAAACAGGGATCGGCGTACCGGGAGGTGCGTGTGCTACCTGCCCCATGAATGCGTATGGATCGGCCAAGGATGGCGGCCGCGGCAAGGCGTGCAAGAATATGAGGCATCTCTATCTGCTGCGCAGTGGTGAATATATGCCTCTGCTGGTCTCCCTGCCGCCCACCAGCATCAGGCCGTTCAAGGAGTTCCTGAACAGGGCTTTTGTCTATCGCCAGCGTGCCACCTATGGCAGTCTGGTCCAGATCGGCCTCAAGAAAGATAGCAACGGCAGCAATGATTACAGCGTTGCAACTTTCCGCCTTTTGCGTGATTTCCAGGGGGAAGAGCTGGCCCAGATCCGCGCCTATGCCAATGTCTTCAAGGGGCAAATCAAAACTATCAACATTCAGCGGGCGCTGATCAATGAGGAACAGCGGGCCAACGATTGCGACTATGAGATCCCGGAATCTGCCACTGCGGCCCCGGGTCCGGATGGAAGCTATGTGGTCGGCGAGATCAACGGCGACTATGAACAGTTGCCGGCGTAACTGTTTTTGTTGCGGCAATGCCGCATGATACATCATCAAGGGACACCTCCGGCGTAAGTCGGAGGTATCCCTTTTTTATTTAGAACGGAGGAAAATTTATGTTGTGTGAAGTACCGTTGACAAAGGAGCAGCAGGATTTTGCCGCTGAACACCATGGCCTGGTCTATAAATTTCTCAATGACAACCATCTTCCAGAGAATGAATTCTATGATGTGGTTATTTTCCCGTATTTGAAGGCTGTGCAGGACTACTGTAATAGCGCATCTGCACAAAAGTATTCTTTTAGCACTATTGCGATTCGACAAATGAAATTTCGCTTATACGATTATTTCCGTACACAGGCGCGCCGCAAGCGTAATACAGAAGTCATCAGCATCCATCTGGGCCTATACTCGGATGGCGTTCCGCTGGAAGAGGTGCTGCCGGGTCAGGACCGTCTCATGCAGGAATTTGAAATGCAGCAGATGCTCCATGATCTGGCTTCCCATATTTCTGAACAACAGATGAAAATTGTCCGCATGAAGGGTTACGGCTATGGCATTAAGGAGATTTCCAGCCACGAAAAAATACCGATGAAGCGCATCCAGGAACTTCTTGAGGAGGTCCATACTGTGTTTTTGAGGTTATGCCGCGAGTAGCCCTCTATCTACCACAAACAGAATGGAGGTCGAAGTATATGACGAAATCAAAAAAATCTATTGTGATGCGCGGAGCACTTCTGCGTCCGCTGGTGATTGGGCAGGGCGCACTTCTTCATGCAGGTGGTAAGATCTATCATACCTCCCGTGTGGTAGCCATCCACGATCAGTCGGATGATATGGTACGCTTTGAAACGCTTAACTCCAATTACTGCCTCTCAATGGCCCCTTTTCCGCTGGCGGCCTGCAACCCGCTCCCGATGGTGAGCCTGGCCGCGTGCGCGTAAAGCGGTTGTAAGAAGATACCGGGACAACAGAGCTTGTCCTATATGTTTTGGGCCGTGACGGATTTTCCGCCACGGCCTTTTTTCGGAGGATTGTCATGGATGATCAAAAAACAATGGTAGTTTCAGTTCACGCCAAAGACTGTGTGGACTATCAGTGCCGCAGATGCGGTCAATGCTGCCGCCATATCAAAGATGCTGTGATGGTGGAGAGCATGGACGCCTACCGGTTGGCAAACTATTTGCGTGGCTGTGATCCCAACATCTGCACCATAGACGATGTGTTGACCCGATACTGCAAGCCTATGCCGCTGACCCAAGAGTGCTTTCCCATCTTCATGCTGAAAACCACGGGGCCGGACGATTCCTGTATTTTCCTGAAGGATGGATTATGCAGCATCTACGAGGCACGCCCACGGACCTGCCGGCTCTATCCCTTTTCTGTAGGACCCGGCGAGCGGGGCCGTGATTTTGAATACTGCCTCTGCTTTGACCACAATCAGCAGTACCATTTCAACGGCGGAAAGGTTTCCGTCAAAGACTGGTTTTATCGCAATTTCCCCAGAATGGAGAAAGAGTATTTGAAACAGGAATATGCCGCTATCACGGAAATCGGTAAGCGGATGCGCTCGATCTCTCCGGAACTATGCAAACAGATGACCTTCCAAGTGCTGTTTTACCGATATTATAACTTCGATTTGGATCAGCCGTTCCTTGAGCAATACGCGCAGAACACCCGTCTGCTGTTAGAAAAGCTTCGGCAATTCGAGGTGGAAAGGTAGGGTGCTGTGATGATGTATGCCTTGGAGCACCTGACCCGTCAAGGGCCAGGGCCTCAGTGGAAGCAATATGCTGTTTGTGCGAATAAAGACCTTTTAGAACGGATTTGCCGCAGTCAGCCCCGCCCGGATGAATGGCGTGTCAGGCTGTCTGTACAGCGGATGAAAAAGGAGGCCGCATAGTATGAAAAACCACTATCAGGAGTTACGGGATCGCCAGCAGGAAGAGGTCAACGCCTTTCCCATGTTTTTTGCGTTCGATCAACGGCAGTTCGCAGAGGGAATGCGCCGGCTCGGCCTGCGCCCTTCCGACATGAATCAGGTGTATGCTATCGCTGGCACCGGTGGATTTTACCGCAAAAGCGATGCGCCGAAGCTACATGAAATGTTTGCCCGGCACCGCAAGGAGCTTGATGAGGCCATTGCCGCTGATAAAGCTGGAGATAATTTCATTTATGAAATGTTCCTGACTGAACTTTCCAACCACGAATACGGCTATACCGGCGATGTTCAAGACACGCTTGATGCCCTGGGTATCACTCCCCAATACATGGAGGCCATGCCTCAGCTGAAAGCTGGTTTGGACTTGGCCTGCCAAAAAGTAATGCAGAATGACTGTTTTTAAGGAGGCCATGTGATGGAGCAGCAACACTATTTCCCACCGCTTCATGGCGCTGTGGATTGTGAAAAATGCGAGGTGCGGGATTGCTGGTGCCGGGGAAAATTCCAACGGAATCGGCGCAATATGCCCCACACATCTGGAAGGTGCCCCAGGCTGCCTGATCTCTGCGGTTTTGTAGAAAAGGAAGAACGCGAGCTGTATAAAGCGACTTTTATGCTCGTTCATGCAGAGTATGGCGTCGGCGGTCTGCATTTGACGCTCACGATTCCCGGTCACAAGAGAAATCGGAAGGTCTACCAGACCAAAAGCGGGTACTGGTACTGCAACCTGACCAGCGAGAAGGGGTGTCCAGAACGGCAGGTGTTGAATTTGGAGGGCTACCAGTCCAAAGAAGATATTCTGCGGCACATGAAAAGCCTTCGGACCGACTACTGCATTCTTCGCTGCAGTATGGAAGGTTTCACTGTCTAAACTGTACCAAACCACATAAATGGAGGATACCCATGAGTAAGCTGACCAAAAGAGAAATTCAGCTCCATGATCAGGCGGTTTGTCTCCTGCAGAAAGAACACCTTTCCCACGAAGATAAGCTTTTTATCTTTGAAAATTTCCGGGAAGACGCGGAGCACATCAATAGCAAGTCCGGTGCATTTTTTACTCCTTTTGGACTTGCCAACGATTTTACTCTCCAGATTCCGTGCCTATACGGAAAGACGATCAGAATTATCGACCTGTGTGCTGGAATCGGCGTACTGAGCTATGCGGCACAGCTGGAATGCAGTGACCGCAGCCGCTGCTATGCCGATATTACCTGTGTAGAACTGAATCCGCACTATGTTGAGGTTGGTAAAAAAGTTGTGCCAGAGGCCACATGGATATGCGCGGATGTTCTTGATCCCTTTCTGCCTGACCTCTTGGGCCAATTTGACTTCGCGATTGCAAATCCGCCGTTTGGCCGAATTGCAAACAATTACCGCAAAAGCTACATGAGCGGCGAATTTGAATACATGGTAATAGAGGCGGCCTCCCGTATTGCAAAGGAAGGTGCGTTCATAATACCGCAAATGAGCGCGCCATTCGTATATAGCGGAACGGAAGACCATCGCTGGCTTCAGGAAGGGCGTGCCAGAACATTTGAAAAAAGGACTGGGATTTTATTGGAGTTTAACCAAGGGATCGACACGGCCTACTATAAAAATGACTGGCATTGCACCGCGCCAATATGCGAAATCGTATGTTGTGACTTTGCAGGGACAGATACCTCTGCCGCCTAAAGGAGCAGGCGGTTTGTCCTCATGAACAACCAAGAAGCCGGTCCCTGTTCTGGGGCCTCACATAAACCGCTACAGGCCCGAAGGCACTGGCGGTTTTTCTCTATATGGAGGTGACGAATTTTGAATTTGCACGAAACAGAATATGGCCGCAGATTTTTTAATTCCCAGCTGCCCAGTCTCATCAAGGCTCTGGAACGAATCGCCGAAAGTCTGTCTGCGCCCAAGCAGTCCTTATCAGCCGATTTTGTCGCTGACCCTGATTTTCTTCATGATCTCTACTATGGAGATTATGAGCCGAGCGTGTTCAAAACACAAAGCGAGCACCAGAAGCAGCTTAACCATAATGCTTCAATGGCAGAGGAACTCCTGCGCCAGAAAATGGGCAATTCCCCGGAAGCCATAGCCGCCTTGGAAGCGTACCAGCTTGCCGCCGGTGAGTGCAGCAGCATTGTGGCCGAGCAGGCTTTTGAGTCCGGTTTTCAGACCGCAGTACAAATGCTGGTAGCTGGGCTTATACCGCCTGAAAACAAATTTGCCGCTGAAGTTCCCCTTACCACGCAAGAGCTCCGGAAGATGGACGGGGAACAAGTATTTTGTCTTGACATGAATGAGGAGGTCAGGGTTGTGGCCCGCAAAAAAGGATTCATTCAAGTCACTAATGACAAAGAGATCCATCTCATAACAGGCTTGACCTTATACCGGCATCGGCCAAGTTGGTGCCAATAAAATTTTAAGAAATGCAATGGAGGACACAATATGAAACTTTCTGAAGACGAAGCAAAGAGATTTCTTGAGCGTCTTTGCCCTCTGCAGGAGACGGAACAGCAGCTTCTCTGCCCGCGGTGCGGCCGCAACGAATTATACTCCGGGCTGTATTTTTTCCTGAACAGTTTGAGCAGATACGCTCATGTATATATCTGCGAAAAGTGCTGGATGGATGAGGCTCTGCGGGAAATAGACGGCAATCCAGTTCCCCTGACCAGTTGGAACGCAGTTCTTCCTTTTGTTTTGAGAGGCGAGATTCCTCCATCGGACAGCTCCTGCCAAGACACCAATGCGTCTGCTGGCCCCGCGCAAACCGGAGAGATTCACAATAGCAGTCAGACTGTGTAAAACAAGGTCTGACCAGTCGTGAAAATTATGAGGCATTGAAAACTATGAAATATGGGGACTATCATCTGCCCAGTGGAGTAGACTTCTCTTCTATCACATACGAGGATATTCGCTGGCAATACGGCGTATTCCGCTGTAACAGCACGGGCTCCGGCCGGGATAAAAAGCATTTGCCGTGGGACGGTGTAAAAACCAATCTTGGAGAGATTGAAGAAAAGGATTGGTGCAGGCTGGCGGATGCTGTCATCGAACGCGATGGGGAGACACATCTGCTAAAGCATCTGATCCAATGGTGCAGCGAACACAATTATATCGGGGCATCAGCCGCTGAACTGCGAAAAGAAGCCCTTCAGCTACACATTGATCGGGTTTTCGACAATCCGCAATGGGGCGGCTACCTTCCTTTCAATAAGAGATACCGTCCAGAAGTCTGGCGAGCCGCTCATATCGTATATGTGCGGAACGAATGCTGCCATAAGATTTCCCCCGTTACACAAGAGCAGATCGACCATGCGTACAACGGGACAATCCCCTGCCCACACTGCGGAAGATGGAGTGAATTCATCGTTTTGGGAATCCGGCTTCAGCCGGAGCCACTGGTTCCCTGCTTGAATTGTGATTGTCATGATCCTGATATGGGCTGTACCATGCCCAGCATTGATAAGAGTTACGCCTGCCCTTTGGTAAGCTGTGATGATGAGCAAACGGAGGTGCTGGATGAGTAGGTATCTGAAACCGCGGGACCATGGTTATTTGATGGAGGCGGCAGCCTGTACAAAGGTGCTGGAAGATCTGCGCCGCATAGAAGCAAAATATGCCCGGACGGTGGAGAAAGAATGCTCTGTCCGGCAGGCTGAATTTGAGAAAGTGATGCAATACCACAGCGAGCGGGAACTCCAGGATGACTTCGGATGGGGTTTCATCACCGAGGCTCAATACGACCGGTACCGGCTTCTTTTTCAGCAGGGGCAGGCTGCCATGGAGCAGCTGCCGCCGACAAAGAGCGAACTGGCTCTGCGCCTGGTGCGCCGCATCATGGCGGATATTGACGCAGATCGCCGGGAGGGGGAGTTTTCTGCACTCTCCCCGGAAGATCAGCAAGCGGAACGGGCACGGGCCGAGCAGTCGCAGAAAGAGTGGAAGCGAAAAATCGCGGAGCTGAAACGGAAGCGCGGTATCATCGAGGCCGGCGAGGACATGGAGGAAGGGTGATCACCATTTCGCGTACAGTCTATCAAGGAGGATATGGATGATGAAAATCTTCAAAAGCCAAAAGCCTGCAGTTTGCGGTACTGCCAAGCGGCCCATCCGCCGTTGGCTGCTGCCGCCTAAAAAGCAGCAGGCATATCGCTTTTATTCCACTGCTCATTTTCATGTTTACGAGCGGTGCCGTCATTTTCGACGCGGATAATAAAGGCACATTTATTGATGAATCAAGGGGACTTGCTTTTCCCCTTCAAGGGAGGAATGGACTATGATTTATAAGAAACCGGATGAGAAATTCTCACATGAGAACATCACCTACACAGTAGGCAGCCGCGTCCTCGCCAATGAAGCGAGTGAGTACAGCGGGCTCTTCGGGCGCATCCTTGAAATTCGCACGGATGATGACCGGGAAACTGAAAATGATACGCCGGACATCTATTGTGAATTTGACCCGCCGTGCCTTTCCGCTGCCCGCCGCGCACTGGAGCAGACTTTTTCTGAACTCTATGGTGCGCCAAAGCGTGTGGAGGATTTAGGGCTGGAACTGGTCATCATGGCGCCTGAAATGTTGACGCCTCTGGCCGTTCCCGAGCAGGCGTATCCCCAAGGTACGCTTTATGTCGTCGTCTCGCATTGGGCCACTGACGGGGAATTTGGCTCTTATGAGGCTCCGTTCACTAATTTAATGGATGCCCAGCGGCAATTTCATGACGATCTGAAAAACGAACTGGAGAGCGGCTGCATTGAGAAATGGCGTGAAAAGAGTCAGTTTGCAGAGGAAGAAACCGCAGAAAGCTATGAGTGCTATCTGGATGGGGAATACTGCGAAAACCACTTTTACCTCTCCATTGAAAAACGGCCTCTGCCGCTGGCTCCTGAATTTATACGCACCGTGGCGGCAGCCTATGAAGATGAGTGCGCACGGGAGGATTTTCTTGATAAAGCTCAAGCTTTGCCGGAGTATCTGGCTCTGACAGAAGATCAGAAAAAACAACTGCTGCACAATGCGGACATCAAAGGGCGCATCAGCCACTACCTGGATCTCTGCGATACCTATTGGGAGTGTTACTGGGATGCAGTATCCAAGGCCGCACAGGATATTTTACAGGAGGATCAGCAGGCATCCCCACAAAAGTAATTTCTGTTGTGAAATGGAGGAAAACTATGGACGAAAAAGAATTACGCAAGGCACTTGAAATTCATTTGGATACCCTTCGGAGAAATCTGGAAGTTGTATCGCTGGAAGTGCTGAAAACAAAGTACCAAAAACCTTATGAAGAACTGCGGGGGCAAATCTGCAAAGCAGCCACCGAATACACCCGTCATGTAGCTCTATGTGATATTCGTATCCGGCGCAGCCTGTTTAACGAGGCCAAAACCTACATTGATGCAGCGATTCAGCAAACACAGTGCCTGAAAAAGATTTCCGAGGCTGCTTTTCAGCGGCAGGATATGGATGAAATTGCAGCCCTGGCCCATACCTTACGAGAGGAAATTGAAAAATCTCTTCACTATTTCTATCTCGATCACATGTGCCTGCTCGTTACCCGCGAGTGCATCGACGATCCCAATAAGGTCCCGGAGATTTACAACAAGGCAACTTCTTGTGTTTGGCGCGATGGTGCGTGGCTGTTAATGGAAGATACCGAAACGGCCATTTTACTTTCCGCTCCCATCATCAACGAGCTGCCTCCCGCAGAAGCTGCCGCATAGATGATACAGCACTCCCTCAAAGACGATTGGTTCCCGTGGCCTTCTTCAATTAAGCATCCTACTCGTTGCATTTGCACATGATATGTAGTATAATTGTAGTGCAAGGAGGTCGATTATATGGATACCAATATGACATTTAGAATAGATAGTCAGGTCAAAGCGCAAATGGCCGCCATCTGCGAGCAGCTGGGCATATCCACATCCACCGCATTCAACATTTTTGCAAATGCCTTTGTCCGCAATAATGGAATGCCGTTTCCCTTAACTCTTAACACACCATCTGCAGAAATTTCAAGGGAGCAGATGTTGGCGGATACCGATGCGGTTTTAAGTTCTTTCGCTGATGACTATAAGAGGATGGCGGAATGATTTGGGTGACGGTTGAAGATGTTATCGCCGTCCATAGCAGGATCATCAAAGCTTCAGGTGGGTTGGACGGTATTCGGGACCGAAATAGTCTGGAAGCCGCAGTCAATGCTCCGTTGCAAACCTTTGCCGGTTTTGATCTTTTTGAAACGGACCTTGCGAAAATAGCCAGAATAGGGTTTGGACTGGCCTCCAATCATGCCTTTCTTGATGGTAACAAACGGATTGGCGCAATGATGACGCAGTTGCTGCTGAAATGGAACGGCTATGTTCTTGAACTGAAGCCCGGCGAACTTGCGGATATGTTTATCTCTATTGCAAATGGCAGTGCGGGAGAACACGAGCTGCAAGCATGGATCATTCAGCACCTAAAAGATTTTTCTGATTGATCTGCCAGTATTGTATCATTGATACTTTCAATGTTGCTCCACAGAAATAAAACTCTACACTTTTTCTTATTTGACAAATGCCTTGCTATTTGGCAAGGGACACTATCACAAAGGGATCGACAAACAGCGCATTTGCTGTTTGCCGGTCCCTTGTTTTTTAGGAGGATTTTTTGATGAAACTAAAACATCCCACGCATGATCCGAAACCCATGGACGCCCTCTCCTACTACCTGCAAGTGCAGCGGGAGTATGCCCTCGCTCGTGAAGGGTATCTCAGGATTGATGAAGCCGATGATACTTACAATGACTTAAACCGCAAAATCATCAATGCCTACCGTGAACGCTATGGTACCGCCTATTTAGGCCGTATCAACTACAGTGGGAACCAGAGACAGCGGATTGCTGATGGTACTGAAAGCGTCTTTGAAGCCTATACCGGGCAGCCGCTCTATAACTTTTGCTGTGATTTCTGTGTATCAGCTCCAGACCGTACACTGGAAGAATTGATTCGGCACTGGAATAATGCAGATGTTCCCCTCTCCGAAAAGAAAGTTGATGCCATTATGGACCGTATTCAGGTATTATGCGGCCAGACTTTCATCTGGTATTAACAGAAAGGGCGGGAAGCGATGAACTATATCGTCTATGGGAAGAAAATTGGAGCCCGCTGTTATGGCGCTATAAATTTGCATGAAGGAAAAGTTGGAGTCGGCCTGGTTTATGCTACGCTGATCCCAGATTGTGGCCGCGCCAAAATGTATGCTGACAAGCTGGCTGAGATGGTGCCCGGTTTTATCTTCCAAGTTCGCGGCGCCGGCACTCGCAAGGTCTACTATGAAAAGGCCGGCAAGCCGGAGGAATCGGTATGAGCGCCGGGGAGCCTTCTTTTCTTCTCTGGCTCCGGGAGGTCGTTCAGCCGCAAGCAGACCCCCGTTCCGGGAATGCCGCGGCGCTGGATGATTTCTCGCCGGATGGAATGCGGGAATATTGCTATCCCAAGGAGTTTACGGTGTCCGGCGACGCCTATATGTGGTCGGTTTCAAGCGCCCACACAAAAGGGCGGCATCTCTGCACCCACTACGAAATTTGGTTTTTCGGGCCAGCGTTTGGCTCTGGTCAGAGAATCGCCACCGGCAGTCCTACCAAAGCCAAAATACGGTGCGGTCTAAGAAAAATCTATGATTATTACTACGGAGGGAACTCGAATGAAAACGATCCAGCTCACTTTTCTGTTTGAAGACACAGGCTTCTGCAAGGATGTGTTCCAATCTGTAAACCAGCCCTATTACTACTGCAACCGTGATACAGTTGATGGCACATGGTACACTTCTACCCCGGATGATTATCAAAATGATTGCCGCATCCGAAAGGATGTTATCATCGAGATCATCTCGGATGGGCAGGTGATCGCTCTGGATGGAAACGGGGACTTCGAGGGAAAAAAGCCATTCATCCCCTTCTATACCTTTAGGGAACAACTGGCACAAGCGTTCTTGAATAAACACCCGGGGGTCCACAGTTATGAAGATATGAAACAAAAGCTTCTGTTCCTGCCGAGCGGGGAGCCTTACTCTGACCCGAGCAGCTGTCAGGATAACTGGATTTTTGCCCTTGATTTTGGGAATGAAACCGAACAGGTCCTGGAATCTGCCGACTGGATGGGTCGGGAGTATCACATTCTTGCCGTCCAGTACACGCACAAACCCACTGGCTTTGTATTTACAAATTATCGTTTTCGGGCGGCAGTCCTCCAGCCGAATGCCTCCAGCCATGACCTTTTGCTTTATGATTGGCACGAGGACCGTTGAAGGAGGATCGTTTATGGGAGTATTGCTGATCCGAGAATTGAATGTTGATGGCTGCGGCGACTTTGCTGATGTACTGGTCCAAACTGACCAGCCGGTAACGCCAGAGCAGATGAAAGAGCTGCACCACGAGCTGACACGCCTTAACAACGAACAGGAGTGCCCAGATACGGATGATGTGGTGGAAGAAGCCGTGAAAAACACTTTGGGCGAGACGGCCCGGTGTATCGGCTATGCCCTGCTGGAATATGGCGGGGCCGGCCGTCACTGCGATGAAAATTTTCATTGACTGCCTTCGCCGAGTTATCGACAAGCATCTACATCAAATCAAAAAGGAGAATCACCATGAATATATTACATGACAAATCTTCTGTCAAAAGTTCCAGCGCAAAATGGATTGACCGGGGTTATGCCCGGGAAGATGTCCATTCGCTTAGACTCCAATATGTCTACACCCCAGAGCAGCGGGAGGCAAACCGTCAGATTTGCGATGACGGCCCTGACGAGGCGCACCGCAGGATCAAACGGGCAGCTGAGTCAAAAAACGCTGTGATGGCCTCTGTCATGGCGGCCATTGCCAGGGAGTTTATCTGCTATCAGTATGAATCCGAAGATCCGGCGCCTTATGGAAGTTCCCGTTGGGAATTGTTTTTCTGGTGCAACGACTTCAGCAATACACTTCACGGCTATGGGTTGTCCGGGCGTGACTATTCGTATTTCACACTGTCCTTTAATTTAGCCCAAACCGTCGAACAGCGGGCGGCAGTCTGCGGGCGTGTCCTGCAGTTTTTAGAAACCCGCTTTCATTCAAACCCTAATCTTGAGGTTGCGGTGCAGTACACCACATGGTACGACAAAGGAAAGATCAAAGCGGACGCCAAAAAGGTGCAACATCTTCTGGATGGCCGCCAGTACACCTATGGCACCAAGGAAGGCAAATTTGTTGTGGAGAACGGTCAGCTTCTCTTCCACCCCAAGTATGCCAAAAAATATAACTACCGTGTGGACGATTCTGATATTCTCGCTATATGCTGGGAACTGGATCTGACGCCAAACATCAGTACAGCTCCGGCCCAAAGGCCAATGCCGGCCATGGGTAGGCAAGGGCCTATTACCTTCCCTTATGAAAAGTACGGCTCCACACATCCCATACAGCTAAAGGTATCTGCCTATATGGACGGCAACCTGGCGATTGCCATGCACACATGGGAAAATGGCTATGCGGAGCCCTGGGCCTCTCTGACGGTCAATCTGGACGGGGAACGGGGGAAAGACTGCGCGTTCATCGATACCAATGGCGATGCCGATTTCCCGGTCTGGCTGATCCGCCACGGATTGGCTATCCCTACCGGGGCAACGCAGCGCAGTGGTTACTGTGAGTATCCAGAGTACCGCTTCCGGGCAGACCGCCTGCGTGAACTGGACCCGGAGGGGTACGCTGAATATCTATCGTTGCAGGAAGGGAGGCGCAGCGCATGAAGTACAAGGAAGTCTATTTGGCGCTAAACCAACGCAAATTAGATGCTCCAGGCTTCCACTACTCTGATTACAGCGGGTGGAAGGCTGCCAATCAGTCTTATATGACCCGCCAGCGCCCGCTCTGGATTGTGGCAGAAGACCCGGCTGCTGGCAGACGGATGTGGATCTGCCACGACGGCTCTGCGTTGAGTGTCACCATCTGCAAAATGAATTCAGAAGGGCATAACTGTGGCGTCAGTCATCGCCTCCCCTGCAAAAACCGCACAGAACTGGCTGCAACTCTGCGAACTCTTTTTTCGATGAGCGAATCTGTTGCATAGATTGAACAATTTATGAAGCAGGGGGAAGACCTCGATATAATTTTGAACATAAATTCAAAATCAGGAGACATTACCATGAAAATCAAATTATACCCCAAAGAATTACTGGAAGCCGCTTGGAAGCAAGACAAAAAGCTTTATGCTCATGGCGATGCAGCGGCCCCTCCCAAATGCCTGCGGTGTGGCTCTCCTCTGGCAGCCCACCTGATGGTCAATGCCCTCAGCCGCTATGCGGATGTGCAGATCTGTGAAGCCTGCGGCATGGATGAGGCCCTTCGGGATGCCGCCCATACGCCCCTGCCCCTTGCGGAGTGGGATGCCGTCAAGTCTGGACATCTGAAGAAAAGCGCAGAAAAGTCCACCTGTTATCTGGTGCAGAACTGCACTTTTTCAGAAGTGTTCAAGCACACCTACAAGCCTCCAATGCAGCTCATCGAACGCCCTGTCAGCGAACTTGCTTATTCCCGTTCGGATTACGATGGATACCGCTGGTGGACAACCTGGCACAATGAGAGCGGCAAAAAGACGCCGCCAGAGCTGGTAAAAGAAATCGATGAGTTTCAAAATGCCCTATTCAAGTTGCCGGCCTTTAAGACGCTGGAAACCATGAAACGCTTCTGCCGATATGCCGGGACTACCAGTGATCCGACTGAATTTAACCTCTATTCTGAAACGGCACATTTGTACATCCGGATTCGGCTGATCACTCGGTTTCGGGATTACAACGCCTATATCTACTACTATGATAAGGCTGCCGCTGGAGAGGAGCAATAAAATTGCAATAAGCATTTTGCAGAGATTCTTTTCGGAGCGATCTGGTAAAAAGGAAATCGTGGTAGGATAAGTTTTACCGCAGTGTGGCCTCACCTTTTCGGGTGAGGCCCACAGGTTATGTCGGAATAAGCGCACAGCAGCATCCAACTACTACTGTGCGCTTGTTTTTTTCCTCTTAGTACATCCTGTTTGAATCCACGGGAAAGGCCCCGAGATCAAAAGGTCTCGGAGCCTTTCTCATAAATTCAAATTCGGAACAGTTTGATGGCTCGCATCAATGTAATGCACTGCTCCTGGTATAGATCCTCATCCAGCCGGCCGTCAATTACAGAATATTTGAGCAGTAAGGGCCGATACATATTCAAAATATCGGTAATTGACTCCAGATCACCTTCCTTTGCCTGAAACAACAGTTGTTCAAATATCATGTTTTTCCACCCCCTCAATACTTTTTCTCAACTTTTGAACAGCACGGTAATAGACTGTGGCTGCACCTTTATAAGTCAGGCCCAGTCTTACACCAATCAAGTCAAAAGGGCAGTTGTCCAAAACATGCGCCAGGAACACATACCGCTCGCGTTCATTCAACCGCTTGAGGGCATAGAAGAGCGCATTACTTTCGATCACATCCCATAGAGGAAGGTGCTCTGTAACCTCTTGTTCCAAAGTCTGTCCTGTGGTATAGGTTGTATCGGTCAGTATTTCACTGTTGCTGTATTGGTTGAGCATGTTCAGGTAATCGCGCCGTGTGCGTTTTACTGCCTGGATTAAGTAACCTGTAAATCTGATTTGTAGTTCTTCCTCTATCTGTCCATTATTTCGATACCGCATGGTCTTGTCCTCCAAATCGTTCAAGAATTTTTGGGAATCTTGAACATTTGGAGGGGACCGGCACCGAACTAATGGGCGTCTTTGTGTTCTATATAAAACAACACAGCCGGCCACGCACCACAAAGGTGAGCAATCGGCTGTGTGATACACATAAAGAAGTCCGTCACGACTTCCGACGCCCGCAGGAGGAGGCTTGTCGCTTGTCTTGTGATGTTCCCGCCCTGTCCTCCGAAAAGGGCGGCAGAAGAACCATATTCGATAGTAAACTGTGTGTCGAAATGTAAGCAGATGGGCGACGAACCTTTTTATGTGCATGGGTTTCAAATTCTCCATGCGCATTTGGCTCCTTGCCATCTGAACCGCACTTTGCACACGAACCTGCATTGTCCATTAGAGCGGGCAGCAGGTCTGCCAATGATCCAGGTTCAGTAATTTGATTTTTTTGTAGAATTTTGTCGGGAATTAAAAGAAAAGGCGGCCTCATTCATTTAAGAATAAGACCGCCTAACGCAACTTGAAATTCCCTCTGCTATTTCGATTTTTAGTTTTCATACACATTCCTCCCGTTTTTCAAAGTCGCCTATATGGTTAGAATTTATCTCCATTGTATTCGGTAAATCTGACCAAATTCTGACTGAGTTTTCACTTTTTCCATTTTAATTCCAATTTTCAACATGGCAAAAGGGAGCAACCTTCATTGATCAACAAAGGCCGCTCCCTTTTACTTCTACTTCTCAAAGCGATAACCGTATCCGTGTACCGTTTGAATCGCATTGATATTTAGTTTTTTCCGTATCTTGTAGATCCTGCTGGTAACGCTTTCAGGGCCAGAGGCAAAATCATCGGACATCGCATATCGGTAAAGCTGTTCCCGGGTAAAGGTCCAGCCAGGATGTAAGGCCAGACAGTATAAGATATTGAACTCCATTGTGGTCAACTCCACAAATTGTTCATTTATATAGACCCTGCGTTCATTGGGGTCAATACGCAAATTCCCATATTGCAGTACAGCTACCCCCGTCAACAGCTTCACCTCCCGCGACTATTTCTTTTTGTCCATACTTTGCTTTAGATGCCGAAAGCTATTCTCGCTAATCACATGCTCCATGCAGCAGGCCTCCTGTTCGGCGGTTTTGGGCTCTACACCGGCTTCCACCAGCAGGCGAGTGAAGAAGCAATGTTTCTCGTAGGTCTGCTCCGCTACTTCGCGGCCTATATCGGTCAAGCGGAGGAAGAAATCCTCATCCATGGTGAGGAAGCCACCCGCCTTCAAGGTAGCTACCGCATGGCACACGCTGGGCTTAGACACCTCCATATACCGGGCCACATCCACAGAGCGTACCATGCCTTTCTTTTTCTGGAGTACCAACACAGCCTCCAGATAGTCCTCGCCGGAAGCGTGCAGTTTTTTATCAGGAAGCATTGACCGCACCTGTTTCTTGCTCGTGGGAGAAGAAAGTCCGCAAGAGCTCTACAGCTTTCCCATCCATCGGCCGATGCCACAGCACCTTGCTTCCCTGAATGAACAACAGATAGGTGCAGCATTTGTAAATAAGCTCGGGGTCATGTGTAATCAGAAACAGGCTCTTTCCCATCTCTTTCAGGCGGTTTAAGTTGTCCGATACCTCCAGCATATGCCGGTAATCCAATCCGCTGGTAGGCTCGTCGAATATCAAGAGCTTTTTGTCTGATGCTATTGCACTGCCAATCGCCACCCTCTGTTTTTCTCCGCCGGACAGGGACATGGGATGCAGCTTTACCTTGTCCAACAGATCCAAACTGTCCAGAATCTCACTGGCGTGGGCCGTGTCCGCTTTCTCGTCCTCGATGTCCATACTGAGCAGCAGTTCATCCAGCACATCTTCCGTGAACAACTGGTGGTTTACATCCTGCATGACCATGTAGGAAATGTGCCTGCGCTGCTTTGCGTCATAGGAGGCCCCATCCATTTCAAGCACACCTTTCGCCTTCTTATCCAGACCGCACAGACACCGGGCGAAGGTAGATTTTCCCGCGCCGTTGTTTCCGATAATGCCGATGATCTCCCCTTGGGGCAGGATCAGGTCTGGAATATCCACATTGAGGGGGCCGTGCTTTTCATAGGAGAACTGGAACCCCTTGATATGTAATTGCGGGGCGGAAGGCTTGGGCAAGGCCTCTGGAGGCAGGTGGAATGGGTCCAGTGCCCGTAGCCCCATTCCCTGTAATTCATCAGGCAGTAATTTTTGAAACTCTGCTTTGGTAAACTCCTGCGTAATACTTCCGTGCGTCATGTAGAGAATTCGATCTGCGTAGGGAACGAGATAATAAAGCCGGTGTTCCGCGACGATCACGGTCTTTTTCTCAGACTGCCAGTGCCGGATCACGCCAATTAAATCTTCGATGGTGGCAATATCCAGGTTGGAGGATGGCTCGTCCAATACAAAGATGTCCGGGTGGATTGCGTCGGCAGAGGCGCAGGCGATTTTCTGCTTTTCTCCACCGGACAGAGCAAACAAGCTCCGATTCAGCAGTTTTTCCAGCTTGAGGCTGTGGACAGTCTCCTCCAGACGCTCCCGCATCTCTGGGACCGGCAGGGCCATGTTTTCACACCCGAAAACGATCTCGCTGGTCGTATCTACATTGTAGAATTGCGTCCTTGGGTTTTGGAATACAGACCCTACCCGTTGACCGATTTGATAAAGAGGATAGTCTTTTAACTCTTTCCCATCTAAAAGGACTTGCCCGGTCAGCTTCCCGCCGTAATAATGCGGGATCAGGCCGTTGATCAGCCGGGTCAGCGTCGTCTTGCCGCAGCCGGACTCTCCGCAGAGCAGGATGGTTTCGCCATCCTGGATTGTCAGATTGATATGGTTCAGGTTATTTTGGGTTTCTCCGCTCTCATAAGTAAAGGAAACATCTTTCAATTCGATCACGGTATCACCTCCTTACCACGGACTGAAAAAGTATGTGGAGAGCAGTGCAACTCCGGCAATCAGCACCGCCAGCAGATCCCAGCCAGTAAAACCGACCTTTGTGATATTGGTGCGCCGGACCGGGTTATCGAGGCCACGGGTCAAGGCCGCCGCAGAGAGATCATCTCCGATTTTGACCACCGAGATCATCAGGGGAATAAAACGGTATTCAATCAGGGCAGCGGGGTTTTGCCAGAACTTTTTTGTCCCGAACTGGACCTCCCGCATCCGCATGGCATCCTTGATGGCCGCCGACTCCTCCTGCATGGTAGGGATAAAACGAAACAGGACAGAGAGCGGAATGGTAATCTGTCGCCCAATGTGCATCCGGCCAAGCGCAGTAATGCACTCGCTGGCCGTGGTGGATTTAATAATATAGGCTCCCATCACAAAGGCCGGAAACAGCCGCAGAACCAGCCCCACCAACAGGACTACCAGCATATTGACGATCATGGGAAACTGGACGGAGTTCTGGATGGCCTGCACAAACAGCCCCGCTGCGAACAGGCAGAAGAACACCGTTGCCGTCTTATACTGCCGGTTAGTCAGCAACAGGACAAAGGGAATCATCGCCACCGCGATCATAAAGGCGGTGTGGCTATATAGAAATTCTGCGGTAGCGACAACGGCCATCAGCAACAGCTTGGTTCGTGGGTCCAAGCAAAAGCCTGTTCTGTTTTCAACAACCGCTTGAAGCTGCTCCATTACACAATTCCAGCTCTCTCAAAGTGTTTTTTCAGCATTTTATGACCCAGCAGCGCGCCCAGAATACCGCCCACAAACAGCAGCGCAAAGCCCACATACAGCATCCAGGAGGGCATCAGGGATTGCAAGGTGTTTGCGTACTGATCGCCCATGGAGGTGTGGATGTTTTCCCAATACGCTTCGCCGGCAAACCAAAGGTTGGCGGGGCAGCCCATGATGCCAAGGCAAAAGCAGGCGTAGCTCAGAACAGTGACCTTGAATTTCTGATAGCCGCCGATTTTGAGCACAACATCACTCAGGATGCCGCCGAGCACCCAGCCGAGCAGGCCGATCCAGCCATAGCCGATCAGATAGAAAAAGATGCCGCCGATGATACCTGTGATGGTCAGCATACCAAACTTCTGAATCTTGGTATAGTAGAGCATCATAGGAATGCCGCAGACGATAGGCCAAATTATGAACAGGAACGGGTAGACCACCGGCAGCGCAGTAAGCAGGCCGACAACAAAGAAAATAACGAGGGTCATGGCTGTGTAAATGCCGACATTGATTAGGTCTTTACCTGTGAGCTTCTTTGTGTTTTCCATTTTTGAATATGTCCTTTCTGAAAAGAATTAAGTGTTGCAAAACCCCGTGCAAAGGGGACGCTGCGGTTTCACCTCCACATCACTTAGTTAGTAGATGCTAACTATTGCGCAAAAATTTTGGGGATCAGATCCCCAAAACTGTCTGCCATCCGGAGTTGAAAAAAGAGACAAGCGTGTGAACATATTTCAGCGCGGCCTCCTTGGGGAAGTTGTGCATGACCACTTCAGCCAGGGACGCAAAATACGCATGGAGCAGAATATGCCACTCCTCTTCCGCCAATTCGCGAACCTGGATGCCCCGAGATTTCAATTCTGCAAAGAACTTCAGCGTGACCCGGGTTTCCAGACAGACAACATCATCCAAAAAGGAGGAATACCGCGTGCCCTCCGCCCGCATAAGAAGCAGCCGGAATACATCAAAATGCTCATAGATGTATTCGATAATGACCGACAGCGTTTCCTCCGACAGTTTCCAGAGGGATTTCAAGTCGTCCGTCTTTGCCAGTTCCATGTGCTCATTTACCGACGCCTCATAGATGGCCTTGACCTCCTGGACAACAGGCTCCACCAGCGCGCCGAACAGAGCTTCCTTATCGTCAAAGTGGTTATAAAAAGCTCCGTTAGTCACATGGGCGTCCTTGCAGATCTCCCGGATGCTGGCCCGCTCAAAGCCATATTCCAGAAAGTGCTTTTGGGCGCAGAGCAAAAGATTTTCGTGTGTCTGCTGAAAGTCTCTTGACATTCGCTGTCCCTCCGTCCTATACTAAAATTACACTGTAATATTACGATGTAATTCAGATTTTAGCACAGGGCACTTGAAATTGCAATACCCTCCTTGTATTTTTTGTGGCCTGAAAGGAGGCTGGTTATGAAGTCGAAAGAACCGGGAACGATTCGGCAGCTCTTTGCTTTCGTGGGAGAAAACAACGGTAAAATGCTCCTCTCCATCTTCCTGGCTGTTTTGGGAGAACTCTTTGGCATGGGCCCATTTTTAATGGTGGCTGTCCTCGCGGACGCCTTGTACCGGGGGACTGCAACGCCCACGCTGGTATTGTTTCTCTGCGGAGGCGCCGCAGTTTGCCAGATCATAAAAATGCTGCTTACCTGGCGGTCCTCCCTGATGTCCCACAAAATTTCCTTTACCATACTGAAAAATATCCGGGAGGCCATTACAGACCGGATGGCGAAGGTCCCCATGGGCGTCATGCTGGAAACACCTACCGGGGCTTTCAAAAATCTGATCGTGGACAATGTGGCGAAGTTGGAGGACTCCATGGCCCATTTCATGCCGGAACTGCCATCCAACATCGCCGCACCCCTATGCAGTATTCTTCTGATTTTCCTGCTGGACTGGCGGATGGGGCTGGCCGCACTGGTGACAATTCCGCTGGGCACCCTCTTTTTTGCCGCCATGATGCGGGGATATGGGCCCCGCATGGAGAACTATATGCGATCTGCCAACGAGATGAACAGTGCCTTGGTGGAGTATGTCAACGGTATTCAGGTCATCAAGGCGTTCAACCGATCCGCAGCTTCCTATGGAAAGTATGCTGATTCTGTCCGCTATTTCCACGATTCCACCATGGCATGGTGGAGCCAGTGCTGGCTTTGGAACGCGGCGGCCCGGGCAGTCCTCCCTTCTACGCTTCTGGGGACCCTTCCAGTGGGAGCGTGGCTCTACATGGAGGGAAGTCTTTCTCTCCCTGTCTTTCTGGTGGCCTTGGTGGTGCCTCTGGGGTTTATTGCGCCTCTGATGAAGGTATCCGAAGCCATGGAGCAGGTCAGCATGATCAAGGGCAATCTGGAACAGGTCACAGCTTTTTTGAAAACACCGGAACTTGTCCGCCCCACAAAGCCCGCAGAGCTTGGGGAGCGGCGTTATCAATTTGAGGATGTCCATTTTGCTTACAATGAAGCCGAAGTTCTCCACGGTATCTCATTCCAGACACAGCCCGGTACCATGACCGCCATAGTCGGTCCATCCGGCTCCGGGAAGTCTACGATTGCCAAGCTGATGGCCGGCTTCTGGGATGTAACCTCCGGTACAGTCCGCTTTGGCGGGCAGGATATTCGCAACATTCCGTTCGGGCAGCTCATGGGCGAGATCAGCTATGTAGCCCAGGACAATTTTCTCTTTGATAAATCCATTCGGGAAAACATCCGCATGGGAAACCCTAATGCCAGCGACGGGGAAGTAGAGGCTGCGGCCAAGGCTGCCAACTGCCACGACTTTATCATGCAGTTAGAGCAGGGCTATGATACCATGGCCGGTGATGCCGGGGACCGCCTCTCCGGCGGAGAGCGGCAGCGCATCACCATTGCGCGGGCCATGCTCAAGCAGGCGTCCGTCATCATTTTGGACGAGGCGACCGCCTATGCCGATCCCGAGAACGAGGCGCTGATCCAGCAGGCTATCAGTAAGCTGGTGGCGGGAAAGTCTCTGATTGTCGTGGCCCACCGGCTGAATACGATCCGCAATGCCGACCAGATATTGGTTGTTGCCAATGGCGAGATTGTGGGCCGGGGCATTCAGGAGGAGCTTCTGGAGAACTGCCCCCTTTACCGGAAAATGTGGCAGGACTACGCCGGCTCTACGGAAGGAGGTGTAGAAGATGTTTGAAATGATTCGCCGTATCTTTAAAATTGCGGGAAACAGCCGGGGAAAAATCGTGGCAGGGATTGTCTGCAATATTCTGAAATCATTCTTCAACGGGTTTATGATGTTCGGTGTATTCTGGATTCTGCTCCATCTGGATGGACTCTCTCCGGTCATCATCGGGCAGGCTTTTGGCGTAATTCTGGGCAGTGTACTGGGCCGCTTCTTTTTCCAGTGGATGTATGACCGTACCATGAGCGGATCTGGCTATGACATTTTCCGGGACTACCGGCTGGAGATTGGAGAACGGCTGAAACAGGCACCCATGGGATATTTCTCAGAACAAAATCTGGGCACCATTCAGGCCATGCTCACCACCACGATTGCCGATTTGGAGGGGTACTCCATGCTGGCGATTGAGCAGATGACCAGCGGTGTGGCCATGGCTGTGCTGATGTCCGTGATGATGTTCTTTTTCAGCCCGGTGATTGCGGGATTGAGCCTTGTGGGGCTGGCGCTTGGGATGCTGGTTCTCCGCTGGGTGAGGCTTCGTGCCGCCCAATATGCCCCTATTTACCAAGAGGCCCAAGAGCATCTGGTCGGTAAGGTGATGGAATACATACGGGGTATTTCGGTGCTGCGTTCTTTCTCTAAAGGTGACGAAGGACAGCGGGAAGTCCGCGCTGCGTTCCAGGAAAAATGGGATGCGGACTACGGACAGGAAAAGGCTACGGCTGGCGTCCTCCGTTTCTATGGGGTGACCTTTAAGCTCATGAGCTGTGTGCTGATTGCGGCGGCGGCTCTGCTGTATCTGGCAGGGCAGATCAGCCTGCCTTATTGCTTGACTTTCCTGTTCTGCGCTTTCACAGTCTATTCCGACTTGGAGACGATGGGCAACAGCGCCTTTTTGAGCAAGAAGATCAATACGGAACTGGACCGGCTGGAGGAAGTCACCGACATTCCAAAGATGGATGCCAGCTCGGAGAAACTGGTTGTGTCCCACTATGATATTTCTCTGGAACATATCTCATTTGGCTATGGGGACCGCCGGGTGATCCATGATATTTCGCTGGAAATCCCGGAGCACACCACCTGCGCGATTGTAGGACCCTCCGGCAGCGGCAAGACCACACTCTGCAATCTGATTGCCCGCTTTTGGGATGTGCAGGAAGGGACCGTTCGGATTGGCGGAAAAGATGTGCGGGATTATACTGCGGACAGCGTGCTGGAATACATCAGCATGGTCTTTCAGAATGTGTACCTCTTTCACGACTCTGTGGAAAACAACATCCGGTTTGGCCGGCCGGAAGCCACCCATGAGCAGGTGGTAGCGGCCGCAAAACGGGCCTGCTGCCACGACTTCATTTTGTCCCTCCCTGAAGGATACGACACAATCATCGGAGAGGGCGGCTCCACTCTCTCCGGAGGAGAAAAGCAGCGTATTTCCATCGCCAGGGCCATTTTGAAAGATGCTCCCATCATCATTCTGGACGAAGCGACTTCCAGCGTGGACCCGGAGAATGAGCAGGCGCTTTTATCTGCCATCCAGGAGCTGACAAAGGATAAGACGCTGATCTCGATTGCCCACCGTCTGAGCACTGTCCGAAACGCCGACCAGATTATTGTAATAGACCAAGGGCGAGTTGTTCAACAAGGGAAACATAACGAATTACTACAAAAGGATGGGATATATCGAAAATTTTTATCTCTACGCACAAGGGCAACTGGCTGGCATCTATAACTGATGAATATAGAATAATGGCTGTGATTAGAGGCAATCTATTCACAGCCATTATTTTTATTTTTGAAAGCGATAACCGTATCCATGTACAGTTTGAATCGCATTGATATTTAGTTTTTTCCGTATCTTGTAGATCCGGCTGGTGACGCTTTCGAGGCCGGAAGCAAAATCATCAGGCATCGCATATCGGTAAAGCTGCTCCCGGGTAAAGGTCCAGCCGGGATGCAAAGCCAGATAGTATAAGATATTGAACTCCATCGTGGTCAACTCCACAACTTGTTCATTTACATAGACCCTGCGTTGATTTGGGTCAATACACAAATTCCCATATTGCAGCACAGCCATCCCGGTCACCAGCTTCACCTCCCGCGACTATTTCTTTTTGTCCATATTCTGCTTCAGATGCCGAAAGCTACTTTCGCTGATCACATGCTCCATGCGGCAGGCGTCCTGTTCCGCGATCCTCGGCTCTACACCGGCTTCTATCAGCAGGCGTGTGAAGAAGCAGTGCTTCTCATAGGTCTGCTCTGCTACCTCCCGGCCTACATCGGTCAGGCGGAGAAAGAAGTCCTCGTCCATGGTAAGAAAACCGCCCGCCTTCAAGGTAGCTACAGCATGGCACACGCTGGGCTTGGATACCCCCATGTGCCGGGCCACATCTACGGAGCGCACCATCCCTCTTTCCTTTTGGAGTACCAACACGGCCTCCAGATAGTCCTCGCCCGACGCATGGAGTTTTTTCATAGACGCGACCTCTCATTTATACAGTGATTTTCTGTTCTGCGTTCCACATGGCCGCATACTTGCCGTTCATAGCCAGCAGCTCCTCGTGGGTACCGGATTCCTTGATCGTTCCGTCTGCCACTACCAGGATCTGATCCGCATTCTTGACGATGGACAGGGTATGGGCAATCATTACCACGGTCTTTTTCGCCTTGAGCAAATTGGCGATGGCCTGCTTGACCGCCAACTCGTTCTCGATGTCCAGGGATGCCGTGGCCTCGTCCAACAGCAGAATCGGGCTGTCCTTCAGAATGGCACGGGCGATGGACAGCCGCTGGCGCTCCCCGCCAGAGAGCAGATTGCCGTTCTCGCCGGTAGGGGTATCATAGCCCTTTTCCATCCTGCGGATAAATCCGTCACAGTTGGCCTCCCGGCAGGCTGCCTCAATCTCCGCGTCTGATGCGCCGGGGCGGGCGTGACGGATGTTGTCCCGGATGGTGTCGTCAAAGAGGAACACATCCTGATCCACCATGGAAACCTGCTCCAGCACGCGCTCCGCCGCCACATGATTGATGGACTTCCCTCCGATGGAGATGAAGCCGCCAGCTGGCTCATAATATTTTGCAATCAAATTCAGGATAGTGGATTTGCCGGAGCCGGAATCACCTACAATGGCGGTCAGCTTCTGATTCGGCACCGTAAAGGACGCCTGCTTCAGCACCGGCTCTCCGGGAACATAGGCAAAGTCCACATGGTCAAAGACAATCTCATGGGTAGCGGGCCGCAGCGCCTCCATACTGCCGCTTTCCTCCGGCTCATCCATCACGCCCAAGATCTTCCCTTTGGAGATCATCAGGTTTTTGTAACTGGTGAGGTCCACAAAAATGGCGTTGGCAAGTTTGGAACAGAACAGCGGCAACATGCAGACCAACAGGTAGGAAACCGTGTCGATGGCCCCGGCTACCCACGGTGCGTAGGCGATTAAGATGACCAGCGGGCAGGACAGCCAGATCAGGATACCCAGCCCGGCTCCCACAGGGAGCACCTTGGCCTCATATACAAAGCTGATGCGGCAGAAGTCCCGCATGGCGCTGATGACCGTCTTGTTTTTCAAGCCGCCCACGCCATAAGCCCGGAAGGTCTGGATGCCGGATACATACTCCACGATGCTGCTGACATTCTCCGCACAGATGTCATTCTTTTCCTTGCCGTACTTCTTCACCATACGGAAAGAAAGCCACAATCCAGGAATCAGCAGCAGATCCGCCACCAGCAGAATCAGCCCGGCGGGGACATAGATCGTCATGACAAACACAATCAGCATGATAGATAAGGCAAAGTTTTTCGCCAGGTCCCCGATTTTGTGGGTCAGGATCTTTTCATAGTTATTGACATCGCTGGTGATGGTATTGATGTAGTCGCCGGTCTGCCCCTGAGTAAACCGGGACAGGGGGATACGCTTGAGATGATCACCCATAAACAGCCGGATATTTTGGCTGACTTCCGCACCGCCGATCTGGGCTTTGGTGTAGCCATAGCTGTAAATCAGGATACGGAGCAGGAAGATGCCGGCAATCGCCCCGGTCAGCATCAGCACCCGGTCCAGGTCAAACTGCCCAGCCCACAAAAACTGCATGACCGAGTAAAGCAGCAGGAACAGGCTGCCGGAGAGCAGGCCCTCCAAAACAGTTCCCCCAACGCCAATGTAAAAATTTTTGTTCTTTTTCAAGACATCGTGTTCTCTCATTCTCCTCGCCCCCCTTCCAACTGATAGGTGATGTTCCGGGCCTTTTCGTAGTCCTCCCAGGCTTTCCGGTAGTAAGCGTTATCCCTGCGGACTTCCTCATGGGTGCCGGCGCAGGTGATGGTGTGGTCCTCCACCACTGCGACCCGCTCACACATCTTCAGGGCGCTCAGGCGGTGGGCAACCACAATGACGGTCTTGCCTTTACAAAGATTTTGGATGGCCCTGTCAATCTCCATCTGGTTTTCCGGGTCGGAGGCGCTGGTGGCCTCATCTAAAATCAGGATCGGGGCATTTTTCAAAATGGCGCGGGCAATGGCGATCCGCTGCTTCTCTCCGCCTGAAAACCGGGAGCCGAAGCTCCCCACCTTGGTATCGTAGCCATCCGGCAGAGACATGATGAAGTCGTCGATCTGGGCTTCCTTTGCGGCGGCCCTCACTTGCTCCAGACTGGCGCTGCTCCCCATGCGGATGTTCTCCAGTACACTGTCGCGGGTGAGGAAGGTCTTTTGAAATACGATAGCCACATTGCTCAAGATGGTGTCGTAGTCCAGCTCCTTGACATTTTTCCCGCCGATCAATACCTCGCCCTCCTGCACATCATAGAAGCGGGAAATCAGTTCGATAATGGTGCTCTTACCGGCGCCGGACTGTCCCACCAAGGCCAGCCTCTCTCCGTCCCTGATTTTGAGATTGACGCCTTGTAGCACATCGGTTTTGCCATCATAGGAAAACCGCACATTCCGCAGTTCAATATCATGGCATTGGGGGAAATCCGTGCCGCCCTCATAGATGGGGACATCCAGGATCTCCTTCGCTTTGGTGACCGCGTTCAGCACATTGGCGAAATTGGTCCCCAACTCCTGCAGCGGACGGATCTCCGTCAGGTACATGGACCCCACATAGAGGAACAGCAGGAACGCGCTGGCTGTTAGAGAGCCTTTCAGGAAAAACATCCCGCCCAGCGGCACCATGAGCAGCATTCCGCACTCAATGATGACCACAAAGGCCGCGTAGGGGGGCCCCATGCGGCGGGAGGTCTCGTTCCACATGGCGTTTTCCTCATGGATGGCGGAGGAGAATTTCTGGAAGGATTTGCTCCCCATGTTATATGCCTTGATGAGCTTCATGCCGCTGATATACTCGATCATGACCGAGTTCAGCGCGGTGATGGAACGGTTGGCCCGGTCCATCAGGTCGTCCGTGTTGCGGAACATGACCGCCATCACCACGGCCGCAAGCACCAGCGGCACCAGGGAAATCAGAGCCAGCGGGATGTTGACGGTCATCAGGTAGGCAAAAACCACCACCGGCCCCACCAGATAGCACACCAGATCCGGCAGGTTGTGGGCCAGAAACAGCTCCAGCTTCTCAATGTCCTCATTCAGCACGGTTTTGATGTCTCCGGTCCGCCGCTCGTTCAGCGCCCCCAGCGGCACCTTAGCCATGTGCTCCGCTACCATGCAGCGTACCTTGAACAGCGCGCCGTAGGCTCCCTTGTGGGATACTACCCCAGACGCACCGAACAGCACAAAGCGGAGCACCACTGCCGCGGCCACAGCAGCCACGACCCGCACCACCAGTTCTTCGGTACAGGTCCCGCCAAAGGCGGCGTCCATCAGCTGGTAAATTTCAATATAGGGCACCACAATGCACAGGCCCCCGGCCATCGCCAGAAGCACGGCCAGGAACAGCCATACCTTTTGCTCCCCGGCCCAGTGGAGCAGCAGGGCTACACGATTGGTTTTCTTCTGTTTCATAGACTACCTCTCCTTTCCATCTGAAACAGAGAACAGCTCTCTCAGTTTCGGGAGGGCGTCCATCACAACGGGTATATCATCGGGCATCTCGCCCTCGTCAAAATGTAGGACACGGGAGCAGGTACGGCAGACAAATTCAAAATCATGGGTGACAATGAAAATGACCTTTCCAAGCTCAGACAGCCGCCGGATCAGTCCCGCCACCTGGGTCATGCTGTCAAAGTCCAGACCGCTGGTAGGCTCGTCAAACACCAGCAGGTCTTTTCCGCAGATCATGCTGACCGCTACGGCCACCCGCTGCTTCTGCCCGCCGGACAGCGTGTTGGGGTGGCGCTCCCGATAGGGAGCCAGCCCCAATTCCTCCAGAGTCGAGGCGGCCAAGGTCAAGTCCGGATTGCGGATGCCGAAAGAGCACTCCGCCTCCACACTCTCGGCAAATAATTCGTAGTTCACATCCTGCATCACCATGTAGGAGCGTTTCAGCCTGTTCTTCCGCTCCATTGCCTGTCCATCCCACAGAAACTGCCCCTCGCAGTCCTTGTGGAGTCCGCACAGGGCGCGGGAAAAAGTCGTTTTCCCGGCCCCGTTGTGGCCCACCACGCCGATTACCTCACCCTTTGTGGCGGCAAGGCTGATGCGGTGCAGGATCGTCCGCTTTTTATACCGGAGCGTGACATCCCGAAGCTCCAGGACAGGGGAAGATGCCGGCGGGTGGACTTGCGGAGGCCGCACCTCCGCTAAATCCGCCGCCCGCAATCCGATGCGTTCCCGGGCCTCCTTCGGCAATCTGCGGAACTCTTCCGGCGTCAAAATCTTCTCAATCCGGCCCTGCTCCAAGTACACGATCCGGTCCGCCAGATCCATCAGATAATAAAGCCGGTGCTCCGCGATCAGGATGGTCTTGCCCTGCTTTTGAAGCAGCCGCAGATGTCTTTTTAACTCCTGGATAGATGTCATATCCAGATTGGAGGACGGCTCATCCAGCAGGTAAATCTCCGGATTCATGGCATAGACCGAGGCGAAGGCGATCTTCTGCTTTTCGCCCCCGGACAATTCAAAGATATTGCGGTTTCGGAGCGGGCGGATATGCAGGTCGTCAGTGGCCTGCTCCACCCGCTCCGCCAGCTCCACGGGCGGTCGGGCCTCGTTTTCAATCCCAAAGGCGATTTCGCTGTCCGTGTCCACATTGAAAAACTGCGTCCTGGGGTTTTGGAACACAGAGCCGACTTTAGCGGCGATCTGGTACATGGGCAGCTTGCTGATCTCCTGTCCATCCACCAGTACGCTGCCCGTCAATTCTCCCGCATAGAATTGTGGGATCAGGCCGTTGACCAGCCTTGTGATGGTGGTCTTGCCGCATCCGCTCCGGCCGCAGAACAGGACGCACTCTCCGTCCGCAATCGTCAGATTGATGTCGTGCAGGCCATCATGCTCCTGCCCCTGGTAGGCAAACGACACATGCTTCAGCTCAATCATCCGAACACCCCCTTCCAGTACAGCCCCACAGCGAGGTACGCCGCGAAGCAGACGCCCGCCAGAAGATCCGCGGGTCCTATGTGAATCTGCACCAGACAGGTCCGGGGCTTCGGGTTTTCGATCCCGCGGGTAATGGAGGCGATGGACAGTTCATCCGCCGCCTTGGAGGCCGCCATCATCAGCGGGACATAAATGCACTCCACCGTCATGGCCGGGTGCGTCAGCAGTCCCTTGGGAGACGGCGATACATCCCGCATCCGCATGGCGTCCTTGATAAACCGCCAGTCCTCCTGGATGGTGGGGACATAGCGGAGCATGACGGCCAGCGGGATCACCAGCTTTTTCGGTGCGTGGATGCGGTTCATGGCGGATAAGAATTCGCTGACCTTCGTGGTAGAGAGGACAATGCCGGACAGCATCCCACAGGGATAGACCTTATGGAACAGCCCCAAAAAGGCGATAAACATGGTGCGCCAGGTGCCCGTCATGGTGTCCATAATCCAGAGGGTGAGCAGAACAATCAGCGCATAGAACAGCACCCCCTTCCAGGCATATTTCCACTTCCCGAAGCAGACGCCGAGCAGTCCGATCAGCACCACAAGGCCCAGTTCGTAGAATAGGGACGGGGCCATCATAGCGGAAAGGATGCAGAACAGCAGCAGCAATATCTTCGTCCTGGGGTCCAGCCACAGCCCGCGCCGGGATGACGCTCCGCCCATCATGCGGTGATCCCAGCCTTTTCAAACTGCTTTTTCAGCATCTTGCCGCCGACCCAGCCGCTGAGAGCCGCCACCGTCAATGTGCCGGCGATGATGACCACGAGGAGCCAGGAGGGTGCGGAGGCGTTCATGGTGTCGATGTAGGACTGTTCCGTGCCATTGTTCAGCATGGTGCTGGCCCAGCCGTCCGGGTCAAGAAAGAATACCACATAAGTATAGATGCCTCCCAGGGAAATCAGCATATAGGACAGCAGATTGATGGCCTTGTTGCGGTAGTGACCGGCGCCGGCTACCAAGTCCGCAATGAGTCCCATCCCGATATAGCCCAGGGAAAACGCCCAGTGCATTCCGGTGGCAAACCAGATGATCCCCATGATGATGCCGAGGATTGTGACGCTCCACCGCTTCTGCACTTTAGCCACCATCAGCAGATAAATAGGGCCGCACAGCAGCGCCGCCCCCATCGGCATATAGAAGGTCAGGACTGGATTCGGGGCGAACGGAAGTCCGCCGACCAGGGTAAACACAAAAAAGATGGCACTGAAAATACCCGTTGTCACAAGATCCTTGACCGTAAGGCCCTTCTTCAGTGAATTGACTTGATTACTCATTTTGCTCCTCCTGTTTTTGCGTCATGTTGACTTTTTCTTTGTGATATGCTACTCTTTGGTTAGAGTTCGCTAACCGTCACCTATAACATACACTCGATTGGGGCGGCTTTCAATGATTTGAAACGAGGTTCGTCTTTTCGTTTCAAAAGTTCGTCCAATCGTTGTAAAGAGGAGGCGAGTCTTTTGTCATGCCCGAAATCATTGAGCAATACTATGCGCCGCTGTTGAAAGGGCACGGTTTTATTCCCGACCCGGATAATCAGCAGTATGGTTCTTTAGGTATCTCGTGGAAGTTATCGCCCGAAATCGGAGAGGGGTCCTACTGGACCTACGGGCAAAAGGATCTGTACGACATCAAGATCCATAACTTTTCCTTTCACGAGGACTCTCTGCTGGAATTCTCCCTGCCAGAGTGTTTGAGCATCACCCGCTATGATTCCATCTCCGGCGAGGAATTGGCTCCGTACCGCCGGCTGTCCGCCGGGTGTATCAAAACCTATATCGGTGGCTATTCGCCCTACCGGGTGCTGATCCACAAAAATATTCCCATTCGCTCCATCGGCGTTGAGATCATGCCCGCCTACTATGAGGATTATCTCAAAAAGCAGTATCCGGACGAATACCACAACCCGGTGGAGGCATTCCGAAAGATCGACCAGACAACAGACTTCCCGGAAATGTCCAGGCTCCTTACAGAGCTTCAAAATTACCGCGGAGATGGGATCGCCGCCAAACTGTTTTATGAGGGCAAGGTAGCCGAAGCGTTGTCGCTGGTGGTGGAGTATCAGAAAAAGCGTCCGGCGGCCACTGGGCGGCTGGCAACCCAGGATATTGAGAATATTCAGACAGTCGCTACCTACCTGAGCGACCATTACGCCGCGGAAGTTCCCATGGAGCGTCTGACCCAGATTGCCTGCATGGGGACAACAAAACTCAAGAGCAGTTTCAAGAAGGTCTACGACTGCACCATCACCGAGTACATCCAGCAGCGCCGCATGAGCCAGGCGGAGTACCTTCTCACCAATACTGATTTGTCCATTGGACAGATTGCGCAGACTGTGGGCTATTCTACCTCCAGCCGCTTTGCGGAGCTGTTCCGAAAGAGCACTGGACTGTTACCGGGAGAGTTTAGGAAGGTAGGAAAGAAGTAGAATAGAAAGCGTGCAGCTCCACTTTAGTTTTGGAACTGCACGCTTTCTTTATAGCGTTCCCCATATCTGCGCATGGCGATTTTTTTGCTGCAAATGCCATAGCCACCCAAAAATCACAGTGCAAATATCTGTACTGCAGTTTTGTCTTTTGCGATCAATCAAAGTGTCCATCGGCTGGACTCCGTGCGCTCGGACACGAAATCCCGGTAGATGCCCGCCTGCTGGATCAGTTCGTCGTGGGTACCCTTTTGGACGACGCTGCCCTGGTCCAGCACCAGAATCTGATCCGCACCCCGCACGGTCTTGAGCCGGTGGGCGATCATCAGCACGGTCTTCTCCCTCGTCAGGGCTTCCATAGCCCTTTGGAGCTGATCCTCATTCTCGGGGTCCACATTGGCCGTGGCCTCGTCGAAGATGACGATGGGCGCGTCCTTCAAGAGACACCGGGCGATGGAGATGCGCTGCTTCTCTCCGCCAGAGAGCGTGGCTCCTCCCTCGCCAATTACCGTATTATATCCATCCGGCAGGGCGGAGATAAAGTCGTGGCAGCACGCCTTTTTTGCAACCTCCACCACCTGCTCATGGGTAGCGTCCGGGCAGCCGAACTTGATATTGTTCTCCACCGTGTCGGCAAAGAGGTACACCCGCTGGAACACCATGCTCACCTGCTCCATGAGGGATTCCAGTGTGTACTCCCGCACATCCCGGCCGCCGATGGTCACACGGCCGCCGTCCACATCCCAAAACCGGGCGATCAGGTTGCAGAGAGTGGTCTTGCCCGAGCCGGAGGGCCCTACAATGGCGGTGGTCGTTCGATCTGGGATGGTCAGAGACACATCCTTGAGGATGGGGCGACTTCCATAGGAGAAGTTCACATGGTCGAATACAATCTCGTGGTCCTCTGGACGGATTACCGTGCCGCGCTGATCCATCTCCGGGATGTCGTCCACCTGGTTTGCATGGTCGATGGAGCTGCCCACCAGACGCAGGGCGGACACGCCGCTGCCCGCGGACTGGATCTGGGAGAAAATCAGGAAGGAGACGATGACCGCCATCAGCGCATTGGCGAGGGACATGGCTCCTGTCAGGCACAGCCCCACCGACGCGGCCAGGATCAGAACGCTGAACAGGTGGAGAACCATCTCCTGGCCCCAGATATAGGGAGTGAACAGCTTCTCTACCGCCAGATTGTTCGCCCGGCTGTCCTCCAGAGCCTGCCGCACCCGCTTGTCACCCTTTCCGGTCAGGTTAAAGGACTTGATGACGCTCATGCCCTGGAGCTGTTCCAGCACCGCCTCCACCAGCCGGGCCTCGTCCCGCTGGCGCTTGGGGGCGATTTTGGCGGACTGTTTCTCCATTCCGGAGAGAAGGGCCAGATACACCAGCATCCCCGCCAGGGCCAGCAGACCGATCCGCCAGTCCCAGAACAGGATGCACAGCAGCATGACGGCAGAATTGATCAGGCCGCCCAGGATACCAACCAGTACCATAGGGCCGGTGCTCTCCACCTCGTCCAGAACGGTGGTGGTGATGCCGGTGAGCTCCCCCAAACTCTGGTCGTTGAAATAGCCCATGGGGACCCGCTTGAGTTTGTCGCCGATGGAGATACGCTTATTCGCCACCATGAAGTAGCCGGCGTGGGTCTGTTGGAGCTGGCTGAAGCGGTTGAGGACCGCCCGGCCCAGAATGCTGGCCAGCAGAAGCCCCAGCGCCTGCCATGCCGGGGCGGGGTCTGTGGAGCCGCCCACCAGGGCCAGCACCACCACATAGATGGCCGCGATCTGGAACATGTGGAACACCGCGTAAAAGAAGCCTAAAATCATGGACTTTCGGATATTGCCCTGTTCCTCGCCGGCAAAGTGCCAGATTTTTTTCAGAACGCCGATCATGCCTGCTCTCCCTCCTTTGCGCCCATGTGAGCCCGCCACATCTCTTGATACAGCGGGCAGTTTTTCAAAAGTTCTTCGTGGGTGCCCGCATCCTGGATGCGGCCGCCATTGACTACCACGATCTGATCCGCTCCCGTGATGGTGCTGAGGCGGTGGGCGATGACCAGAACGGTCTTTCCCGCCACCAGCTTACCCACGGCCTGCTGAACAACAGCTTCGTTCTCGGGGTCTATGTAGGCGGTCGCCTCGTCCAGCACCACAATGGGCGCGTCTTTGAGCATGGCCCGGGCGATGGCGATGCGCTGGCGTTCGCCGCCGGACAGATGGGCGCCGCCTCCGCCCACCACGGTGTCGTAGCCGCGTTCCAGGCCCCGGATAAAGGCGTCGCACCCGGCGGCCTTTGCCACGGCCTCCACCTCGGCGTCGGTGGCCGCCGGGCGACCCATGCGGATATTTTCCCGGATGCTCTCGTCAAAGAGGTAGTTGTCCTGGGAGACAAAGGCCACCTGGTCATAGAGCTGCTTCAGTGGGACCCGCTTCAAGTCTTGTCCGCCCAAGGTGATGGAGCCGGAGGTTACATCCCAAAAGCCGGCGATCAGCTTGGCGATGGTGGACTTGCCCGAGCCAGAGGGCCCCACAAAGGCGGTCATGCTCCCGGCGGGAATGGTGAGGGACACATCGTGGAGCACCTCCTTGTCCGCGTGGTAGCCGAAAGACACATGGGAGAGCTTGATGTCCCGGCCCCGGAACTCCACCGACGCTTCCCCGTGATCCTGCTCCGCCCCGTTCAGGATGGCGTCCACCGAGCCCACGATGGTGCCCACTTTGGCAAGGCTGTCCACAAAGTCCATAGCGGCCAGCAGAGGCCCGGCAATGCCCAGGGACAGGACGATGGTGGTGATAAAGGTCTCGATGGGCAGACTCCCTCCGGTGTAGAGAAGCCAGCCCACCGGCAGAATAGTAATCATGGTGGTAGGTGAGATGGCACGGGCCAGAGAGACCGGCATCTGGCAGCTCTTCATCCAGTGGTAGAAGTAGGAGGCGTTGGCCTTTACGCTGTCGGAGAAGCGGGCATAGGACTGCTTGCCCTGGTTGAACGCCTTGATGACCTCAATGCCGCCGATGTACTCCACAATGGCGCTGTTCATGGCCTGGGTGGTCTTGACCGAGCCCTCATACTGCTTGCCGTAGCCAGCCATCACCGCCATCATGAAAGCCATGCCCACCGGGATGGACACCATGCTTAAAAGGGCCATCCGCCAGTCCAGTACGAACAGGTAGATCAGGATGCACACTGGCCCCAGCACATTGGCGGTCATCTCCGGCAGAAGATGGGCCAGGGGCCGTTCCATGCTCTCCACCTGGTCCACAATGATCTGCTTCATCTGGCCGCTGGAGGTGTCCAGAATCGTACCCAGAGGCATCTTTGGCAGCTTCTCCAGCACCCGCTCCCGGATGGATTTCAGGATGGCAAAGGTGGCCTTGTGGGATTGGGACAGGGCCAGGGAATACAGGGTGGCCCGGAGCAGGAAGCCCACGAGCGCCACAACACACCATATCAGGTAGTATTGCATACTCTGCTCCCCTTTCAGCAGGCCCAGGATGATCTGCGCCGCGGCGAAGTAAGGGAGCATCCCAAACAGTACCCCCACCACAGCGGACAGGACCGCCCGCTTCAGGCCGCCCTGCTGTCCCTCTCCCAGCTCCCACAAACGGAGCATGGGGCTTTGTTGTTTCATGATATAAATTCCTCCTTTTGGTTAGTAATTGCTAACTTTTGTGCAAACAGGAGGGCTGCACCCAAGGGCACAGCCTCTTTTGTCAGGGCTGAGGGTCAAACACGGTGCCGAAACCTGCCATGTGGTAGCGGTTGAGCATCTTGACATAGCGGTGGGCGGCGGCGCGGTCCATGTTGTGCCGCACCACCTCGAACATGCCGTTGAAGTAGGCGGTGACGATGATATGGATGAACTCCTCCGTCACCAGGCCGGATTTGACGCTCTCGCAACCGATGACCTCCATGTACTTGTAGGTGTACTCCACCTCGATGTCCACCAGTTCGTCCAGGAAGCGCGAAAACCGGGTACCATGGGCCCCGTCCAGCAGCAGGCGGAATACATCAAAGTGGTCGTAGATGTAGTCCAACAGGTCTTCCTGATGGCGGGCAGTGTACTGGCCCATCTCGGCCCTCTGCTCCTCCTCCGGGAATTGGTGAAAGTCCTCCTGGACCTTGCGGAACATGGCCTTAAATTCATCCACCACCGGCTCCGCGAGGGCGCGGAACAGCCCCTCTTTGTCCCCAAAGCGGGTGTAGATTGACCCGGTGCTGGTCTCCGCTTCCTGGGCGATGGTACGCAAGGAAGCGTCCAGAAATCCCCTGGACAAAAACTCCTCCTTGGCGCACTCCAGCACCCGGTCATAGACGCCCACCTTTTGTTTTGCCACTGCCATTCCTCCTCATTCAAAACAATGTTTTATAACGCTGTTTTGAATATAGCACTACGGTTTTCATTTGTCAAGAGGGGAGCTCAGAATAAGAGAGCGAAAGACCCCGCAGACCGAATCTGCGGGGTCTTTTCATGTTATTCTATTTCTGCATCCTCTTGAATAGTCGGATAGATCATCTGCCACGCCGGGAGAAAGTCCAGTTGAACCAGCGCGTTGCGGAAGGCCCTCGATAGTGGGTCTACAAATTCCCTTCGGCTGTGAAGCAGTTCCACGATATAAAGCTCCCATGTGTAGTGGGGTCCCCGCTGTTTCTTCCACAGCGGATAATACGCCCTCTCTGCTCGGAACATCAGAAACTCTACGATTGAGATACAGTTCTCGAAGGAATAGAGCTTTGCCATATGGAGCATCCCGGCGCTGTCATAACGCGCTACGGGAAAGTCCACTTCTGCCTCTGACAATGTAAAGTCAAATGCGGAGGCCGGGAAAGCCATCACAGTGTTGAACAGCACCCTTTGAGCTGCCAGGAGCAATGTTTTTTCTCGCCGCAAAAAGGAGATATATTCCTCCCATGTGAGGTCGGCCCAAAACCCGTCCACATCGCTTTTCTTTTTCCAAGTGAACAGCGTGTCCTCCACCCGGTAGGTTAAATAGGTCAGGTACCCGTATGTTGTTTCTTCATCATACAGCTTTGCGTACATGCCGGTACGAAGGATTTGTTCTACCAGCTCTTCATTTTGATCCCAGTCCATTGTTCCACCTGATCTGTCATTTTTAGCCCAATTAAAAATTCAGGAAATCAAGCCCGGCGGCCGTTGACATTGCAATTACTTCATTTGGGTTGTTCTGCAATTCCACCTCCGTCCCCAGTGCGCTCATCAACAGGCCGAAGGTATCGTGCATCCCCAGCTGATTCTGCATATTGTATGTGGCGGCGTACTCCGGAAAATAGGCCCAGATATAGTTCATCAATGCGGGGTAGTTGATTAGGCCGCCAGTCCTTAACTCCTCGTACTGCCCCCATAGTTCAAACAAGGCGAGACTGCTGGCCCGCTTGGAAAAGAACAGATACCCCAAGGTATTGTCAATTCCTTCCCGTACATCCTCTTCGGACTGCTCCGATTGCTTCAATACGGTTTCCGAGAAGTCGCAGTTCCAAATAGGATAGCAGACAGCGAGGACTTCCTCTCCTGTACCTGTTTCGATCCAGAAGACGCCGTTCATCAGCGGCTTGTAGCGTGCAGTACGGCCCCGCGGCGTGGCAAGGGGCGCCGGGTAGGGCCCAAAGTATTCCGGATGATACTCCATATTGAAAAAAGCAACATCACGAAGCGAGGTTTGTCCGTCTGCGTACATTCCGTGCCGGACCTGATACCGATAGATCTCATACTCAATAATTTTATACCCATGTCGTTCCTCCGCAAACGGATAGAGCAGCACACGGGAGTCCTCTTCCGACATTCTTCCGTATGCCATAGCCTCTTTTGATATGGCTGGCGAGGAGCGTTCCACCACATAGTATTCGTCCGCTAAAAACCTGCCGTCCTGTTTCCGGGCCGCGATATAGTAGACGCCGGGGCACTCCTGACATGCCCTTACTATTTCACCAACTGTGTCGTCTAAACAGAACGGCAGCCTCTCCGGGGGTGATTCTCTTTCTCGATCCATGCGTTTCTCTCTTTTCCCGTGTGGCGTTTTACTCAATTATAACACCATTAAAGTGCTATTGCATAAAAAAGCACACCACGCGCACCCTAATGTCACACCACAAAAGTGTACCATGAGGGAAATGGTGGTGGAGGAATCGTATATGGAGATGGACTTTATTAGAAACCGTATTACAGAGTTACGGGTAAAAAAGGGGATTTCCGAGTATCAGTTAAGCTATGATTTAGGGCATAGCAAGAACTATATTCATAACATTGTAACGGGGTATTCCCAGCCATCTGTGAAAGAACTGCTCTATTTGATTGACACGCTCGGTATCACGCCCCGTTTGTTTTTCGATGAGGAAACAGAATACCGAAATCCAATTTTAGTTCAGGAGATTATAGATGGCATCAAGTCGATGAACGATCAGGATTTAGAAGCTGTTCTGCTGATGGTCAGGCGCTTGAATGAGAAAAATTGATGGACATGAAATCATGTAATTAAGATATTATACCCGACATACCGGGAATATTCAAGATGCAACATGTCAAATATAATAGGAATCACAAAGGGGTGGTCTCTATTATTACTTACGATCCGCTCTGGGATACCATGCGTCGAAAAGGAATTACGACCTATTCTTTAATAAAGGATTATTCCTTCAGCAAGGGGACATTGGATTCTTTGAAACAAAACCGGAATATCTCAACCGCAACACTGAATGACCTTTGCAACATTCTTTCTTGCAGGGTAGAAGATGTTCTTCGCCACATTCCAGACAAAATATAAACGACGCTTTGAGGGCATTACTGCTCACACCAAAGCGTCGTTTTTTATATCTGCTTGCTGGCTGGCGTTACTCTAATCTTGTCGATTTACTCCATGTATAAAGTATTACTTACCTAAAATTCGGCCTTTCTATTGTCTTGTCTTTAATGGTCAACAGTGTTACGGTGGCAAGAATTTATAGCCCTTCCCATACACGGTTTGGATAAAGTCAGCGTTCAGCTTATGGCGCAGCTTGTAAATGATGCTGGAAATCCCCGTCCAACTGCTGTCAAACGAATCAGGGGCGGCGAACTCATAGATCTCCCTTTTTGAAAATACCCGTCCGGGCCGCCGGGCAAGCAAATGAAACACATCGAACTCCATAGGAGTCAGCTCTATGAATTTGCCCTGCCAAAACACTTGACGGCACGCAGCGTCGATACATAAAGCCTTATAGCGCAGAGGGGCAGAGGAAAGATCCGTACACATGACCAGTTCTGTTGACTCTATGAAGGCCATGATTTTCTCTGCGGTTTCAAGATCATCTTCTTCGACTGATAATATGAACAGTTTTCCCACTACATCACCTCCGATAACCTCGACTGCCAGACCACTTTTACTTGTCCTTTAGCCCTGATTTAATTTTTTGAAAACTGTCATCGCTGATTGCGTGCTCCATGCGGCAGGCATCCTGCTCGGCAGTCTTTGGCTCTACACCTGCATCCACCAGCAGACGGATGAAAAAGCAGTGCTTCTCATAAGTTCTTTCGGCAACCTCTCGGCCCACATCGGTCAGGTGCAGGAAAGAGTCTTCGTCCATGGTGAGAAACCCGCCCTCTTTCAAGGTGGCTACCGCATGACACACGCTGGGTTTCGATACATCAAGGTGCCGGGCCACATCTACGGAGCGCACCATGCCTTTCTTCCTCTTTAAGACAAGGATTGCTTCCAGATAATCTTCGCCAGATGCGTGTAATTGTTTCATGGGGAGCTCCTCTCCATCAAGACAGGCTCCAACCGGCAGAGTTCATACGGATACGGACGAAATCCTGATAAATACCGGGTTGTTCCATCAATTCCTCATGGGTGCCATGCTGCGAGATATGTCCGTCACTGATGACCAAAATCTGGTCGGCGTTCTGGATGGTATTCAAACGGTGGGCAATGACCAGCAGGGTCTTACCCTTTACCAGTTCGGAGATAGCCTCCTGAATATAGCTCTCATTGTCAGTGTCCACGCTGGCGGTCGCCTCGTCCAAAATTACAATAGGAGCGTCTTTCAGAATACAGCGGGCGATGGAGATACGCTGTTTCTCACCGCCGGAGAGGGTTGCGCCGCCCTCTCCCACCACAGTCTGAAATCCGTCAGGCAGAGCCATGATGAAATCGTAGCAGCGGGCTTTCCTCGCCGCCTCATAGACCTCCTCCTCGGTGGCGTTTGGCTTGCCCATACTGATGTTGTTATAGATCGTGTCCTGGAAGAGATACACGCGCTGGAATACCATGCTGATGTGATCCATCAGCTCCGCGAGGGGGACTTGTCGGGTGTCCACGCCCCGGATGGCAACACTGCCGCTTTTCACATCCCACAGCCGGGCCAGCAGATTGGCGATGGTGGACTTCCCGCCGCCGGAGGGGCCCACGAGAGCGGTCATGCTATTGGGGAACATCGAGAAGCTGATGTGGTGCAGCACCTCTTTGTCCTGGTAGGCAAAGGCTACATCATTGAACTGCACCTCCGGCTGGCCTGGCTGCGCTTGAGCCGGGATATGCTGTTTCCCTGTGTCCGGGAGCTCCGGCTCATCCAATACAGCCTCAATGCGGTCCAGGGCGGCGTTCATCACAGTCAGGCGGGACGCCTCGCCATAAAGCGCCTTGAGCGGCCCGAACAGGTCAAAGACGAACAGGAGGACGCCCAGCACATAGGCCAGAGAAAGGACACCGCTCCGCTCCAGAAAGACCGACAGGCCAAAAATCGCGGCAATCCCGATTCCATAAAGGACATTCAACCCCATGGTCCACGGGGTCATCTTCCGTTCAAAGGCGAGGGATGTATTTCTGGACCGCTTGAAATTGCCGGTCAGTTCTTCCGATTTCTCACCCAGCAGGTTATAGCTCTTGATGACCCCGATGCCCTCCACAAAGGACAGCACCGCGTCCGTCAGCCGTTCGCTCTGTTCCTGGCGGCCAGCGGCTTCCCGCAGGGAAACCTTGTTCATCCCTCTGGAAACCAGCCACGCCAGGATGGTCACAAGGGCCGCGATCAGGCCCAGCTGCCAATTCAGATAGAACATGAACCCCAGCAGGACCAGGGAGGACAGCAGATAGCTCATCATGTTGCCCAGCGTGCTCATGGCGACTTCTTCAATAAACACCATATCGGTGCTGAGGACAGAACTGATTTTGCCGATATTGCCGGAGGTGAAGTAACCCATAGGCAGTTTCCGCAGGTGTCCGCCCAGCTCCATGCGCTTCTCGGCAAACATCAGGTAGCCCGCCGCGCTCTGGAGGCTGTCGCTGAGGTAGTGGACCAGCATCTGCACCAGCACGGCCGCCGTGAGGCCAAGACCCACATAGAGGCAGGTCTGTCCGGTCAATGTTCCGGCGGCAAAGCCGCTCAACACCACAAAGGCCAGGAAGATCGGCATTTTAGACAGGATCGACTCCACAAACGCGCAGGCAAAAGCGCCCTGAATACGCCCTTTATATGGACCAGCAAGTTTCAAAATCCTTGAAAACAGTGCAAACATTTAGTTCCCCTCCTTTGCGGTATGTATGTTCCATTCGGCGCTGTCCTGGGCCGCCTTCCACAGCTTTTGATATTCCGGGCAGGACTGGATCAGGTCCTGATGCTTTCCTGCCGCAACCAGTTTGCCGTGGTCTACGACGCAGATTTGGTCGGCGTTCATAATAGCAGGCAGCTTATGGGCGATAACAACCAGAGTCTTGTCCTTCACCAGTTCCGCAATCGCCGCCTCCATCTTCTCCTCGTTCTCGGGGTCAGCGTAGGCGGTGGCCTCATCAAGCACCACAATAGGGGCGTCCTTCAGGATGGCACGGGCCAGAGAAATACGCTGGCGCTGACCGCCGGAGAGCATCTTGCCCGCATCCCCCGCCATGGAGTGGATACCTTGGGGCAGCTTTTCCAGAAACTCCATACACTGGGCTTTTCGCGCTGCCTCCAGGACCTCCTCATCGGTAGCGTTCAACCGTCCCATGCGGATATTCTCCAGCAGAGAGGTGTTGAACAGGTATTGATCCTGCGCTACATAGGAAATACGGCTGTTCAGCGCCTCCAGGCTCATGTCACACAGTTTCTGTCCGCCAATGGAGATGCTGCCTTTCTGCGCGTCATAGTAGTGGATCAACAGCTTTGCCAGAGTGCTCTTGCCCGAGCCGGACTCTCCCACCAGGGCCGTTTTCTGTCCGGCCTTGGCCGTAAAGCTGATGTCGTGGAGCACTTCATCCTCCACCACCATGGGCTTTCCGTCCGGGCCGGGCTGTGTCTTGGTGTAGCCAAAGGAAACATGGTCATAAACGATGGTATCATCCTTGCCGTGGAAGCTGTCCGGCGTCTGCTGAAGCTCCGGCGCATCCAAAACCTGCTCCAGCGCAGAAATCTTGTAGTTGAGCTGGGGCATGGTGGGCAGGAAGCCCAGGGATTTGAGGAGCGGCATCCCGATGCTCAGGGAGAGGCACAGCACCAAAATCAGGTCTGGCAGAGCCGACCAGCCGGCGAAGACAAACCACGCCCCCAGCGGCAGAGTCAAAATCACAGTGCAGGGAAGGAGGCTGCTGTAAATTGCCATCCAGGGCCATGCCGCCTTGTACCAAGCCAAGGTGTAATCCCGGTAATCCGAAACATCCTTGCGAAACCGCTCATAGGAGTCCGCGTCCTTGTTGAATACCTTGACGACCTCCATGCCGTTGATGTACTCAATGATGGTGTTGTTCATCTTCTGGCCGGCCATATAGTAGGGGCCCATTTTCTTCATGCCCACCGAGTACATGGTCATCATGGCGATCAGGCTGATGGGGATGGAGGCCAGAGACAGCAACGCCAGCTTCCAGTCCACGAAAAACATAGCCACATAGACCGCGATGGGGACCATCAGGTTTGCGATTCCCTCTGGCATGGAGTGGGCCAACAGGACCTCCAGACTGTCCACATCATCGACAAACAGCTTTTTGACCGTGCCGGTGCCCTTGTCCTGGATCACGCCCAGAGGCAGTTTCTCAAACCGCTTTTGCAGGGCAGTCCGCAGCCGGAGCAGCGTGTCATAGGCGGCCTTGTGCGAAAGATTGAGCCCCCAGCCATAGAGAACAGCCTGCAAGACCAGGCACACCAGCACCAAAGCCACCCGCAGGATAAGAAACGAAGCGTCAAGTTCCGCTCCCATCACCAGCGGAGCAATTACCTGGTAGGCCAGCACAAAGGGCAGGACGCCCATCAAAACGCTGACCAGCACCACCGCTGTGGCCGCATAGAGGCCCTTTTTATGCGGCCCCGCGTATTCAAATACCTTTTGAAACATGATTTCAACCTCCCATCAATGAAAATACTGTTCCGACAGAGCTTTCAACATCTGCGGCGTGAGCCGGTGGTTTTGAACGGCCCCCTGGTCGTCCAGCTGGACCACCTCCGTACAGGTCCGGACGATAAACTCAAAGTCGTGAGAGACCACAAACACGATCACGCCGGAAGCGGACAACTGCTCAATCAGGCGGCTGACCCGCACCATGGAGTCATAGTCCAGGCCGCTGGTGGGCTCGTCAAAATAGATCACTGGGCTGTCCTTGACGATGGCCGCGCCAATGGTGACCCGCTGTTTCTGCCCGCCGGAGAGGGCCGCCGGGTGCTGTTCCCGGTATTCGGACAGCTCCAGCGCCTCCAGCGCGGCGTCCACCTTCTCTTTGCAGTCCTCCCGAATCCCAAGAGAGAGTTCTTCCTCCACACTGCTGGCAAAGAGCTGGTAATCCGTGTCCTGCATGACCAAATAGGACAGCGCCCGGCGCTGGCGTGGGGTGAGCTTTCTGCCGTCAAAGGTGATCTCGCCGTTCCGCTGCTTCAAGAGGCCGGTCAGGATGGACAAGAGGGTGGTCTTGCCCGCTCCGTTGTGGCCCAGGATGCCGATCACATCCCCGGCGTGGGCTTCAAAGCTGACATTCCGAAAGACCTCCTGCTCTTTCGGATAAGCAAAGGAAAGGCCCTGCACACTCAGCAGGTGTTTCCCCATTGGGCGGCGTTCTTTTTCCTGATAATGCTCCGCATCCCGCTCCGGATATGCAGTCCGCAGCCCATAGGATATGCGCGTTCCCTCCGGTAAGGAGCAAAACTGCTCCCTTGTAAATTCCTGTTCGATTTTTCCGTTTTGTATGAGAAATACCCGGTCGATTAAATCACGCAGATAGTAAAAGCGATGCTCCACCACAAAGATGGTGTATCCGTCCCGCTTCAATTTTCCCATAATCTCCGCAAGCCGTTTGGTGGCCGCATAATCCAGGTTTGCGGAGGGCTCATCGAAGATATAGACCTTCGGTGAAAGCGCGTAGACCGAGCCCACGGCGATCTGCTGCTTCTCTCCGCTGGACAGGGCAAAGATACTCCGGTTTAGGTAGTCCGCCAGTTCCAGATCCTTTGCGGCTTTTGCGATGCGGTCAATGGTTTCCTCACGGGGGAGGCCCATATTTTCGCAGCCAAAGGCCAGTTCCCGCGTAGTGTCCGTCATGAAGAACTGGGAGCGCGGGTCCTGAAATACCGTCCCCACCTGCCCGGCCAGCTGTGCGGGCTTCATTTCCAGCAGGGAGCGCCCATCCATCACAAGGTCGCCCTGTATCTCACCGGGATAAAAGTGCGGGATCAGGCCGTTGAGTGAGCGGATCAGCGTGGTCTTGCCACAGCCGCTTCGCCCGGTCAGGAGGATAAATTCGCCGGTCTGCACCGTCATATCAATGCCACGGAGGGTAAAGTCCTTGCTCTCTTCATAGCGAAAGCTGAAATTCTGAAACGAGATCATGTCACACCCTCCACAAGATGATTTCCCCGATTCGGGTCTGGTCCAGGAACAGCAGCGCCGCCAGAAAGACAACGCCCAGCAGGGACACCAGGACCTCCGGCCAGGAGAAGCGAATGGGGCGCAGGGCGTACCGTTTGCACTCCAGCTCCAGCCCCCGGGTGGTGCCGGAGGCCGCCAGCTCGTCCGTGACCTTCAGGCACCGCATCAGCAGGGGAATTAAAATATACTCAATGGTGGCAAGAGGATGAGATACCCGTTTCCACAAGGTGTCGCTGATCCCCCGGATGTCCATGGTGCTGCGGATCTGCCTGTATTCAATCCGCAGGGTGGGGATATAGCGGAACATGACCACCAGCGGGATCGTCACCGCCTGGGGAAGCCGCATCCGCTGGAGCGCCACCATCAGGTCGTCCATATAGGTGGTCCGCAAAATCCAAAGGCCCATCATCACAATGGGAATCAGCTTCAAAAGCGTCACGCCGAACACGCTCATAATCACGCTCAGTACCGGCACCTGCACATAGCGGAGCAGGGCGTTGAGATAGGCAACGATGATGTAGACCACAATCATCTTCAAGGCCCACTTTCCGCCGTTCCCCACGGCAATAAACAGGCCATACACCAGCATGAGCGCAAGGCTGACCACCTCCCCAGCCAAAAAGTAACTGACAAACCCGATACAGACCAGAAGTAAAATCTTGCAGCGGGGATCTAACAGTGCCGATCCATGAAGGGGCTGCTGTTCAATGATTTGTTTGATTTGTGATTCTTCCATTCCAATGCCTCCCTATCCAAATCAAAGCGCGGGGCCATTTTCAGCCCCGCGCCCTGAGATCAGGCAGCCCGCTTGCCTGCGCTTGTCTGATTGACTGCCGAGGGGCTGTGCCTTGTTATTTGACTGAAACGAGCCCTGCCTTTATAAAGTGCTTCTTCAAAGCCTTCTGCCCAATCACGGCGCCAATCAGTCCACCTACCAAGCCGGCCGCAACGATGACCACCAGCATGGGGACGGAGGTGATATTCAGCATCCCGTCTATGTATTCCTGGGCAATATTGTTCTTCTCCATGGCTCCCACAAAGGCGCTCTGGAGGAACTTGATGGGGCAGATGGCGCTGAAGGCAAAAATGGCGCTGAACAGGGCGTAGGCCACGGTCATGGACTTCATGGTGATTTCTTTCCGGCCCATGACCAGGAAATCGCAGATCACACCGCCAATCACCAAGCCGATGGGGATAAACCAGAAAGCGCCCACCAGCAGGAACAGGATAGCCTGGATTGCGGAGCAGATGGTGAAAACGCCCTTTTTCGGTACCTTTGCCAGTAAGAGCATCATCACGATGCCATTGGGGATCGCGACAACGGATGGATAGAACACATTGGTCACTGGGCCGGCCACACTCATAATGGTGCTGATAATCATGCAGATGATCCACATGAGGGCGGTCAGGACGCCAATCAGGATAAAATCTTTCGCATTCAACTTCTGTTTCATGCTTTGCCTCCTCTAAACAACAATATGCGTTGAGGTTAGCACTTACTAACCTCAACGCATATTGTATCAGTTATGCCTTTCTAATTCGACCCAAAACCTGCCCATTTTCACCCAAAAGCAGTTAAAGGTCACTGCTTTGTGTGGTTGAAGCGTGTCTCCCTGTAATGTTTGGGTGCAACACCGTATTTTTTCTTGAAGGCCGCCGCAAAGTTGCTCGGTTTTCCATACCCTACAATCGCAGCGACCTCCCCCACATTCCAGTCTCCGTCCAACAGCAGTTGCGCCGCCTGTGTCAACCGCTGCTCAATAACATATTGATGGATCGGCATACCGTAGAAGGAAGAAAATCCCCGTGTCAGCTTGGTCAGACTCAGATGTACCTGTTGAGACAGTTCTTCACAAGAGGGGGCAAAGGCGAGCTGGCTGTCGATGATCCGTTTTGCTTCCATGATGGCAGTCCGCTCCGTCCGGGACATGGAAATATTTTTGCCCATCAGAATGTCCAATTCCAAAACTTCTCCCAGATAGATGGACAGCAGCTCCAACAGTTTGCCGTCCAAATAGAGATAGCCCAGCCCCCCGCGGTATTGAGAAAATTTGCTTGTTTCCGACAGTATTTGCTCCATAATTGGTGTGACAGAGACTTTGGCAATACCATTCAGGAGCTTCTTTTCATAGACTGTAATTTCCTGTCCGTCAAAGTAATCAGCAAGGAGTTGTGAAAAGTAGGGAATTGGGATTTTAATGCTTTTGAATGAGAAGTTACTGTCTTTTTTGTAGCAGATATATTCTGTGCCATCATGTCCAGCATAGATACAAGACTCATTTTTCTGTATAGTAATAGAACGATTCTCATTCATTATCCCCCATGAAATTCCATCATTCAGGCAGAAAATGATTTGCATATATTCTCCACTAACAGGACCCTGCACATTCATATCGGATTGATAGCACATTTTCCAGTCTGAGAGGATAACGCCGTGCTTGATTTTTGTTTGAGAAATTTGGCCTTGCCCGACTTCTGAAGGAATGTCCATAGTGATTGTCTGAGGGGTATTGGTTATCAAATCGTTATAAAGATTGGTAAGATATAGACTGCTATGTGACATAACCCACCTCTTTCTAACTCGTTCAAGTTAGCTATCGCTAATCAGATGATACCCGATTTTTCCTCGACAGTCAAGGTGGCTTCGTATTACCAAAACCGCACACCTTTTTAGTTTTTTGGAGAAACAGTAACATATTTTGCCTAATCCGTATGCCTCTCTCTGTAATGATCTACTATGTTTATAATTCCTGTGTCTGGATGAATCAACACTATTGACAAGTTTCTTTTTTCAGCGATCCCTATCGCTGTCTCCACTCCGCTGTAATGTTTCGGATCATTATCATAAACAGCTACAACATAGTCGGCCTGCCCCATCATATATTCCGTGCGTTTTTTATACCCTTCGGCTCCTGGGTGTTCTGATCCCATCAGCACCTTGGCACAGCCCTCTCGGAGTTTTCGCTGCCGTGCCTGGCTCTTTGGGTCCCATCGGACATCATGGCCGGGGAAGGGGCAGACCATCACAACATCCAATTCCCGATATTCTACCTGGCGCTGCATATCCAACAGGATTTCGCCTGCCCACATGTCTACTCCCAGAGCTCCCCCAACGAAAAAGCAGCGCACACCGCTCTGGTAAAGTGACACAAATACATCATGCATCCGCTTTTTTATGCGCTTGCATGAGGTCATATATTCATTGTATTTGAATTTGAAGCGGGTAGGGTGTTGACCAATCACCGCACACGAACATATTTTCACTTGTTTTTCCTCCAAATTTTTCATCTTACGATCATTATATATGCTATGGTTGATTAAACTCAACTATAGTCGCTTAATTTTTCATGCTATAGTGGATAAAATGTAACTATAGTATGGAGGATTGCGAATGAGTGAGCTTTTGAAAGAAATGGGCCAGCGGATTCTGGAGCGAAGAAAACAATTAAATATGACACAGGAGACTTTGGCAAATTTGACGCATCTCACATCGCAAACCATCTCGTATGCGGAAATGGGGCAAAAAGCGATGCGCCCGGAAACCATGCTGAAGATCTGTGAAGCACTTGGCATCAGCGCAGACTATTTACTGCGTGGTAAAATTCTTGAAGCAGACACTTCGTTGCTCCAGCAGAAGATTTCCACATTGACACCCAGCCAATACCGCCACTTGGAACAGATTATCGATCACTTTATTGCTGCCATACAGGAAAAGGAAGAGGTATGAGAGTCGGCACAGCTTCGCTCCCATACCTCTTTTTTAGCCATTTCTACGGAAAGCCGCCATGGTGCTGGCGATCAGATTGCGGGTCATATCATCAACTTCGGATGCTCCCTCTGATGGCTCTGTCGTCTGTTCCTGCGGCGGCAGGGCTATTTTATTTTTCTTTGGAGGAGAGGATTCCCCGGTCGAAACTGCCTTATCCGAAGCCTGCTCATCCTGACGCATAATTTCTCGCACTATCGCTTCAATGGCCGCACGGTCAATGGCTGGCACTTTTAACGGCTGCGGATCGTCAGAAAAATGAGTGTTATAGTACACAAGCGCATTTGCAATATACTGGGCTTTACTGTGGGGCGGTTGTAGTTCCAGCAGTTCAACTGCGGCCCGCTGCACTGGGTCACCGATATTGAACCGCAGGGAGAAGCGCCCCCTTTCTTTTTTGGCCGTCATGATTGTCACCTGCCCACTGTTTCAAGCCGGTACAGGTATTCAAATCCAGCTGCATTGGCGTTGATGTTCGTGACGAACAGAGGCGTTCCCACCTTGCCGGAATCCTCGATCTGCCGGCGCAACAGAATAGCGCCGCCGCCCACAAACACCACTTTGCAATAGCGCAAATCCAACATCCGCTCTCGTAGAGTGCTGAACAAGTCGTTGACAAACTCCTGCGCCAGTCGTTCCACAAGCTGTATAGCCTCGGCCGGATACTGTGTCCGTCTGCCCATGAGGATGGCATCCACATCGCCCTCATCCAACAGCAAATCCAACTCTGCATTTCCTCTGGACCTGATTTTATTGTATAACAGGATAACGCCGTTTTCCAGCGAATCGCAGGAAGCGAGGTCGGCTTTTCCGTTTTTCAACAACAGATAATCCGCTGTAAAGCCTCCAATATCCAATACGACTGCCTTTGGGTCATCCAACAGGGCGTGCAGCATTGTGGCCGCAGCTGCGTATGCCTGGGGATAGCAGGCCACATCCTCAATGCTGATGGTGTAGTGTTTGTCTCCATACATAAACTCAACAAGCCCGCGGCCTTGAAAGTAGGCGGTGAATTTCTCTGCTTGAGAGCCAAAATGTGCCGGGGGCAGACCAACAGCCAACTGGATGTGCTGCTGTTCTTTTTCACCAATTCCCCGGGCGGTTATCTCTTCTGCAATAGCAATCAGTGTAAGGACAAAAAATCGGTCATCCTCCGTCTTATCCTTGTGGAACGGAATACGCTCATTGGACAGTGTGTAATAAGTACCACAGTATTGCAGGCTCTGGCCGAACGGCCGGGTCAGACTCTGCTGCAGTCCAGACACAAAGGGCTCGCCATGAACGGTTTTGATTTGTTTGTTGCCATGATCGACACCAATTAACATAGATAATTGCCTCCTTTTTTGCTTTATACATATCCTTTACGCCTGTATGACGCCTTTCTCAACAAAAAAGCAGGAAAGTTTTTATCTACAACGGTATCATCGAAAAATCAGGGGCGTGGAATAGTCGGCCTGCACCATAAAAAGCAGCATCGTCCTGATACATTCGAGGCGATGCTGCTTTTCTATCAAAACTGTTTAGCTTTCAACTTCCACATGGAGCTGGCTGGCGACTTCCTCTACCGACATACCATTTTTCATTGCCAGCTTCACAATCTCTTGAATTTTCTGCTTTTTCGTCTTACGGGGCTTTCGGGGAGCCTTGGGAGCAAGGATCTCCTGCTTTTTTGCCTCCAGAGATTTGATGCGTTCCTTTGCTGCGGTGATCTTCGCATCGTACTCTTCTACAACAGTTTTCTTTTTCTCCTCCAGCTCATTGATGGACTGATTTATCTTCGTGATTTTTTCATCCAGTTCATTCGCTCTCTCTTGCGGGGTACGGCGCTGACGCTTGCTCTCGGCTTCTGCCATTTTAAGATCACCTTTCTTTTGTGCTTAATTGAGATGTGCTTATGGTAAAAGAGTATCATATTGTATGTCAAAACACAAGAAGATGAAGTCGAAGCATAGTAGAAAATTGGGTTCAAAAGGACATACAGTTATCAGATTATAAAATACTGTAAAATGATTCCGATTGATTTAACACGGGCCATGTCAGCCCCAAAAAGAAGGGCCGGGTAGAGGAATATTCCTCTGCCCGGCCCTGTTATGAATTTACACAGATTCTGCCCTATGCTTTTGATAAGGGCAGACAAAGCACTTTTTCAGTCATCCGTCTTAATCAGGAGATAAAAACTGTCGCCGGCGTCGCGGGCTTCTTCTCTGCGCCAGTCCTCTCTATAGGGAAGACTATAGAAGCCGCATATATAGCGAACATCATCGTTATTCACTCCCGTTTGGCCCAAAGAGCCGAAACAGTGGATCACACAATCTCCATCCTCATTTCGACGCTCCAGAAGCCTGAAGCGGCCAGCGAGTTTCCTGTGGACTTTGCTCCAATCCATTGTTAAACCTCCCATTGGCCGCGGCCGATAAGCACCGCTTTCTTTCCTGCCTTTTCCGGGATCGGAAGTTCAATGCGCATATTTGCGCCGTCACCTTCGACTTTCCCCTTCGGCAGAACATATCGCGCAAAACACTCCCACTGGGGTTGTCTATAACGGCCAGTCAGTCCGCAGAGCCCGCTGGCAGCCGACCACTGGTTGCACTCGCTGCACGGGAAGCAGACTTTCCTCTCGTCCTGGTATGCCTGTGTGGCCTTGTTGTCCGCCACCAGGCGCTCAAAACGCTGGATCAGTTCTTCCTCATCGGTGACGATATAGAAAAAGTTCCCATAATGCAGAAACCGCCCCGAAATTACCGTGCAGCCCTGATAAGCCTGACGCTCTTCTGACCGCTGCCACTCCGGCTTCCGATTTACAAAATTCCCGTACCACTCATAGATCGGGTCCAATGTGTACTGCTCAAACAGCGGATAAAGCCGTTCCAGCGTCTCTATTGGCTCCCATCCCCAGAAGCCGCCATTTATTTTAATGATCGTCATGGTATGTACCTCCCTGCTATAATTAGGTGTGGACGCTGTACTGGGCTTTCTGCAGGTTATCCGCACCATGCAGGATGATGCCGCCGCAGATTCCCGTGCCCCGGGGCGTGACCTCTTCAAAGAAGAAGCTGTACGGCGCACCGTCATCATAAATGAGGATCTTCTCCGCATCCCGCCACTGGAAATGGTGTTCCAGAGTTTTCCCCAGCTTGTGCCGCAGGAGCGGTCGCTGGGCGATTTGATGGAGATTCTGCCTGCTGTGAAATTCAAAGCGGCGGGTCACCTTCTCCGGCACGGAGAGCTGGCTCCAGTTCCATCCGGCCATATCCGTCCCGGCCTCCACACACTCGTGGAAGCGGCGGTAGGGCAGCCGCACCCACTCCTCATAGCCGCGCAGGCTGTCCGCACCGGCGCTTTGCAGCCAGGAAAAGCGGATCACCAGCATCTCGCCGTCCAGTGCCCGTGTGAGCCGAAGGGCGGCATAGCAGCCGCAGTCAGCCACGATAATCTGACGCCCCGGCTCCCGCTCCAACTGCTCCAGCGTATCACGCAGGATTGCAAAGCGGTACGGGGATTTATGCCTCCGGGATATGGTGTGGAGATACAGCAGTTCTTCACTGCAGGATACTTTTACCAAAATACTGTCAAACATCATAAAGAAACCTCCTGTCATGCCGCATGGGCTCGGTCCAGTGCGGCCCGTTCTACAAAAAACGATTCTTGCTTATACTGTTCCTCTGCCAAAGTCACTGCAGCGCCTCCCAGAGAATCAAGATACTGGCGCCCATTTTTGGACTTTGAGATGTAGATATAGATTGGGGCGCTGACATACCGCCCACTGGGATAGCATCCGCGATACTGATTTGACAGCACCGCAACTGCGTCGAGTTCTTCCGCTTTCTGCGTTGCCAGTGCCACTACCATTTCTTTTGCCGCCGTCTCTTCACTTTTCTTCAATCCAGAGGTATAAATGTGTTCCAGAAACAGCACCAGCTTCTCACTGTATGCGTGACTGCCTGTGGGAACATCTTCTTTGGACAGATCAGCAAATTCAAAATTGAGCGTTGATGGCTGCTGGAAAGAGCCTTTCGTCAGCCGGAGACACGCCCGTGCTACTACGCTCTCGTCTTTGTAAACCAGAATGATTTTTTTGTTGCTATCGAATGCGGCCAAAAGGCAGTCCCTCTGGCTGCCCTGATAGCAGGATAAGCAGGTAAAGTGCGGAAGCTCGCCCATGCGGATTGTGTGGTAAAAATCATCCACCTCTTTCGCCATAAGGCCCAGTCTGGTCAAAGAGAGATTCTGTTTCCAGACATCTTCCCGCGCCTCTTGAATTGGGTAATGGATTTCCTGCTTCAAATCACCAGCAAAGTATTTCAGTTTATAGAACTGGCCCATCAGCTCTGCCTGTACAATACGCCGGAGCGCCTCGCAGTTTTTTTCACTTTCGTTCCTATACTGCAATTCGTTATACAGCGGGCGGACCATCGAGCTGCCGCCCCGGAGCAGGAAATTCACAATCCCCGGCTGATACTCGCGGACGAACTCCTCGGAAAAGCCCATGTTTTCTTTCAGATAGGCCCAATTCTGATCGGTAACCAGTATTGAGCCGCACACCTGACTCCAGTTTGAAAAGCCTGTGATCTTGGAAGCGTTGCTGACCGCGAAAACCGCATCCGCCTCTGCCCGAAATTCCGGGATAAATGCCTGAATCTCCGGATAGTGCTGCAGCATAAGCATTGCAGTCTGCCGCGTCAGTCCCCGGATGTGTCCGAAATCTTTCTCATACCAAGCTCCAAACGGCTTTTCCAGCAAGCATTGAGTTACCTGTTCCAGCGCCTCGTCTCCGATATTCTGGCTGACAAGATCCCGCTTTATCAGCTGCCGGATCGTGAGCATCCTCTGGTCCACGGAGAGCGGGGAGAGTTTGGCGTACAGTCTTACATATACTTCCTCTTGGTGCCACAACAGGCGCAGCTCCTCAAAGGTATATTGCTGGCCCTCTTCCAAAAGTTCAAAGTAGCTGGTTGTCCGTTCAATAGAATCACTGTCCTTTAAGTTCTTAACCGTCAGTGAATTGAGATTACAGCGTTCGCAGAAGCCACTCACAAATAAAAGCGAATACCGCCCCAGCGAGAAAAATAGTTCGCTGTTCTGATTCACCAGATTCAAAAAATGCTTTTTCTTGTGCTCCACCGCATAGATAAGGAGCTGGACTTGAAAATACTCTACTTGTTCAAAATTGATGTGAAGGCAGCCAGCGTAAAGGGCATTGAGATAACTCAGCCTGCTTTGCAGGATTTTCTGCCGCCGCTCTTTGCTGATGGGCAACAGCTGACTCAGCCACCATTCGACATCATATTGTCCGGCCCGGTTTTCCAGCCAGAGCGTCCAGAATTCCGATAAATCTTCCGCATCATACTCGAAGGCTTCCATCAGCCGGCGGAATTTTTCTACATCCGGCATTTGTAGCCATTTGAGATTTTTCAGACTGTCCGCATCCAGAAACAACTCCACTCCCCACACATAGTTCATCATCAGGATTTTCTGGAGGGGCAGATTCTGCTCCAACAGCTCTACAGCCTTCCGCTCATGGTCGTGCCAGTTGAATAGATAAGTGCCAAGAAACGGCAGACGCATCATTGAACGCTGATGTTCCGTCAGCGGAGAGATTTCCTGCCACTCCAGAACAGGGAAGGTATCCAGGTTGTCTGCGACGGCCTGCTCCTCTTCTTCATACCGCACCAGCGGCTGGTAGTGTTTCATGTACTCAAATTTCAGGGAAGGCTTGAGATCCAGCACCGCCGCCTCCAGCACCTGCTCCTTCGGATATTGGGACAAGTGCTCCTGATAGCTGCTTGCCGCATGGAGCATCGTCTGAATAACAGATACCGCTATTCCATGTGCGCACAGAGCCTGATATAATTCCGCAAATTCTGGAACTTGAATCAATTCCCTCTGGATTTGCGTGGCTTCTTCCTTGCGAATCTGCTCTTGCAGACCCATATCTTCGATTTTTTTACAGGTCTGATCCAGTATTTCTTCTGGAAATTCTCCAGTGAAACGCAGCTGCAGCCCATCGCGCCCCATTCGGGACAACAAAGATAAATGCTTTTCCGCATAGATCATGCCGCAAGACCTCCCATCATTGTTCTTGCCATATTCAAAATTTTCTGTTCGTCTCCTGGATTGTATCGTGCCAAATCACCGCACAACTTGAAAAATTGTTCTAATTCGTCCGCTGCAAATGCCGCCGCGCAGCCCGCAGGCTGTTCCCGCAGCTTTTCGTACACCATATCCAGGGCTTCTTTCACATCCCTATCGTAATAGAAACTTTTTGTAAACTCTTTTAGAGAAGACATCGTACCGTCATAGGTCTGCTCCAACCGTTCGCATTTCTTCTGGTGCTCCTGCTCCCGGCGAAGGCGTTCCTCCCGTTCCGCTTTTTCAGCGTCGGCTTTTTGATCGGCTTCCAGCTCTTCCTTACTGTAGAATTTTTCCTTTAGATGGTCCGCACGGCCACCTGTGTACTTCCCGCTGGATAAAAGGCTTCGCAAAACGGACGCAAGCAGCCGCCTGTCGTATAGCCGCTGCACATCCGAATCTTGTAAAGCGCACCAGATAAACTCTTGATAGCATTTCGGCTCCATTTGGAAAAAAGAAGCCTCGATCCATTCAAAGAGCTGCCGATGCTGCTCTTCTGTCAGGAAAGAGCGTTTGATAAAAAACTCATAGTCTCTGCTGCTGTACCGATTACCCCTTACAAAAAGTTCATGAAAGAAAAACCGCTCCCCAAAAAACTTCTGGAGCTGCACTGGAGTGTATTTCTGCAGCAGACGCCGGACAAAACGGAAGCCCTGCCAGCTGGAGATATTCATGGCATATCCCAAGAGCAGTTTCATCGACTGCGCAGAGGGTCCGTCTTCCTGATGCTGTTCAAAAAACTGCCACAGCCGGATTTCTTTTCTCTCTACCAGCAGAGCAAAAGCTCTATCGGAGGAACGGTGCCATTCCTGGAAGCCATCACAGTAATCAGCGCCCGTTAATTCCCGGTATCTTGCCAGCCATTGAATAATTGGCGTTTTTCCACAAGAGCAGAGCATCTGATCTGTAAACAGTTCCCAGTAATCGCCTTGCGGCACTTCTTTTGCCAGAATATCGTACTGGGGGTCAAAGGCGTCAAAGCGATACGGGAATTCCTTTTTGACGGTTTTCAGCATCCAGATCATTGTCTGTGGTGCGGATGGTATGAGTTCTTTTTTAATCGCCTCCCAGAGATTTGGATACCCATTGTACTGGACAGCAAACCTTTCATAGCGGCCAAACAACCATCCAACATAGGCATAGAGCCCTTCCGACAGTCCATCCGGTTGGTTTAAGAGCATTTGGCAGCACGCCGATGCGATTTTTTCTGCGGTGGTCCCGTTCCAGGAGATCCTGTCCGGGATTCTGTCTGCCCACACACAAAGGGAATTGGTCAGTATAATTTCCTCACCGCTGTAGCCGGCATCTGTCAGGATTGAAAACTCCCGGCTGTCCGGTTTCATGTTCATTCTGAAAAACTTCGTCAGTGTTCGCAAAACAAGATCTGACTTTCCGCGATACGACTTGATATACGGAGCATAATGCTGGACCAGCCATTCCAGCACGCCGCAGTTTTCAGGCAGGGAAAGCGTGCGTTCTTTCCCCAGCAATCGGAGAAGCTGGCTGTGCATAGTGCGGTACCCTTCCTCCTGGTCATCGAACAGAGACAGGACAAACAAGGCATCCTCGGTCTTGGCATATTCTGTGGCAGCCAGTTCATCCAGCAGGGCGTGTCGGCGGGGCATATCTGTTTCCAACAGATAAAGAGCCCCTTGCAGGTACACATCTCCATTGGAAGTCCGCCGGATCATCTGGAGAAAACTGCCGCGCTGATTTCCAACAAACATATTGTCTAACTGAAGCGCACGGGTTTTCCCCAGTGCCAGCGCCAACGCACGAATAATGCGGACATCTTTTCCCAGCTTCTCTTCAAACCGTTCCAGGACCTCGCCGGGGTAACGGAGGTTATAGGCTTCAAAATAATTCTGTCCTTCTGCCTTTTGTTGCCAGATTTGCGTGTCCACAATATTTCGATAGATCTCCCAGGCTTTTTCTTCTTGAGAGGTGTGTACGACAAGATCTACAAACGCATAGTACAGTTCAAGATCAATGACCTGTTGATATACCTTGTAGGCTGGCAGAAATTCGTTATTCATCTTCGCTCCCTCCTCACTTTGATTCGCTCCATCTGCCTCCAGTAGAGTAATTCCACTCAATCGTTCCATCTTCATAACGGATAAGACCATGAGCCGTCAGAGTCCATCCATCAGAAGTTCGCCGCATCTGTGCGGTGGTATCGTTTAATAGGGGCCTTTTTTCCACAGACAGGCATAGATAACTCCTGTCATTTCGGTTTTGATAAACCTGCCCCACCTGCGGAACAAAGTAACTGCCTTTCATGCTGAAACATCTCCTTTGCCGATAAAGAAGGGGAGGACCGCACCCGCAGCCCTCTCCCTTGTTATTTTTTGACCTGTTTTCTTTTAAGCCACACCAGCCATATTGAAAAACTCATTCGGCGTCAGCACCCGAATGCCCAACTCCTGTGCCTTGGACAGTTTGCTGCCGGCCTTCTCACCGCAGACCAGATAATCGGTCTTGCGGCTCACCGAACTGCCGGCCACAGCGCCCAGAGAGGCGATCAGGCTGTTCATCTCATCGCGGGTATAGGGCTCTACTTTGCCTGTCACCACAATGTTCTTCCCGGCAAATGGAGTGTCCTGGCCGACTGCCTGATTGTTGGCCGCGGCCGGCTTCTGGATGTTCATCATCATCTGTAATTCCTCCCAAATACAAAAATTTTCTTCATTGCAGAACCATTCATGGATATTGTTGTGCAGCGTCTCTCCAAAATCCGGGAGCTGGCGGAAGTCATAGCCCGTATAAACCGCGTCCCGAAATTCTTCAAGACTGCCATGGAACTCCCGGCAGAGAACACCGCTGGCTGTGTTGCCGATCATGGGAATGTCCATGGCAATCACATACCGTTCAAAGGTGGTGTTGCGGCTCTGCTGGACAGCATCCCACAGGCGCTGCCAGGACTTTACGCCAAAGCCCTCCATGCGGATAATTTCATCCCGGTGCTGATCCAGCCGGTATAGATCCAGATAGCTGTGAATCCATCCACGGCCAATCAGTTTTTCCAGCGTCGCCTCGGACAGCCCCTCAATGTTCATCGCCTTCTTGCTGACAAAATGGACAAACTTTTTGAGTTTCCGTGTCTCGCAGGTGGCATTGTCGCAGAACAGAGTCTTGATGATCCGCTCCTTGCCGTTTTCATCCCGCCCTTTGGTTTCATGAACGCGGGTAGGCTGACCGCAGCAGGGGCACTGGTGCGGGAACGCCGCTTCCAGATTGAAACCGCCCCTGTCCATGTTTTCCTCCACATGCGGAATGATCATATTCCGCTTGCTGACCAGTATGCGGTTGCCCGGCATCAGCTCCAGGTCCTCAATGAAGGACAGATTGTGCAGGCTGGCCCGTGTCACTTCGCATCCTTCGATTTCTACTGGAGCAAAGATGGCTACAGGCGCAATCTCACCAGTCCGTCCCGGCGTCCACTCGATGGAACGAAGTGTTGTCTTAAACAGCTCGTCCTCAAATTTGAACGCCAGACCGTCCTTATAGTGATGTCCTGTGCGCCCGCATCTTTTGGAAAAGGCAATATCATTGTAGGTTACAACGATGCCATCGATGGGAATATCGCTGTCTTTTGCATACTGCTGCAGCTGCTTGATGCCGTCCTCGGTCTCCGCCTGCGTCAATGGCCGCTTCGTCACCAGATACTTGCACGGAGTAAAGCCCAGCGGCCGAATTTCTTTGAGGCGTTCCGACTTGCGGGGCAGGTCATCAAAACCCTCCAGAACATTGAAGGGCATGAAGGTCACACACCGTTCCATGCACTCGCCGGCATCCCGCAGGCGCACCGAGCCAGCCGCCAGATTACGGCCATTCTTGTAGGTTTCACCATTCTCATCCACTATCGAAGTGTTCAGACGCTCGAAATCACGGGGACGGATAAACGCCTCACCGGTGACTACCAGACGCCCCGGGTACTGAATATGGGCTGGAATCCCACTGATTGCTCTGGCGTTGTGAGTGACGATCTCACCCTCATCACCATCGCCCCGTGTGGCCGCTTCCACCAGTTCGCCGTTCTCATAGGTCAGTTTGATGGTAAGGCCGTCCAACTTGAGCATGATCATCACCTGATGCTCGCCCATAAACCGACACAAATCCACGCTGCTTTTTACTTTATCCAGAGAAAGAAGCGGGATTTTATGGGCGGTTTTCTCTAACTTGCCTACCACGGGATAGCCCACGGTGACAGTGGGAGAGTTCGACATCTGGATGCCCGTCTCCTGTTCCAGTTTGTGAAGTTCGTCAAAGAGCCGGTCATAGACCTCATCGCTGACGCTGGGATTGTTGTAGTTATAGTATTCGTTGCGGTAGCGGTTGAGCCGGTCGGTCAGCTCCCGCTGCTTTCTCAAAGTATTCTGTTCCATCAGGCCGCCTCCTCATCCAAAACGCGGAACGCCATAATCAGCGTTTCCGCCGTCTTTGTTTGATTCATATATGAACTGCACACACCGTCCTCAAATGACCAGGTGCTGGCTGCACCCCACCACATTATGGAGCCCCGCCCATCGTTTGCCGCATTGATGCGCGGATCGGGCGGATTGAGGATTTTGGTGTAAACACCCTGGGTATTGACCCATGTGACCTCCCGCAGTTGGCCGATGCATCCGGGCCGGCAGTGGCCGGTGACCTCCAGGCGTGTGCCCGGCCGCAGCCTGCGTTTGAGCTGATTCAAATTTTTAATCATGCTGCACCTTCTTCCTTCTTCCGTGGATGGGCGGCATAGCGTCCAAAGTTTAATTCCCTGATCATGTCCTGAATGGCGTCGTCATCCTCCCACGCAGTGGAGAGGGTGGCCCGCTCCGGCCCTTCGCCCGCATGGATGCTCACGGTCCCACCGTAAATCTGCATCAACACATCAGGCCGCTGGGCGCAGACGATTGCTAAATTTCCAATCTGTTTCATTTTCTTCTCCTTCTATCTGATATTCAGCCAGACCACAATGGGCCGGTCAAAGTCCGCAGTCACATAATTCTTTCGCATATGGATAGGGCGGTAACGCCCATCCAGTTCGCACTCCACGCTCTGCTCAATACGGCCTTCGCTCTGGGCCAGATGCTCCCGGAATGCGCGCAGGGTCTGCAGGCGCACCGCCGGCGGGTCGTTCTCCCTGCATCGCAGGTCCGCACAGTACACATAACTGCGCGGATTTTCTTTGAGCATAAAGCCGTAGGTCATATACAGGCGGCACTTGCGTTCCCGCTCCCGCTCGATATGCTTCACATAGTCTACGGCGCTCTTGATGCCCTGTGTCAGATAAAGATACCCCATCTGATAACGCTGCTCATCCGACAGGGGGAGTTCCGTCTTTTCCTGCCCCGGCAGTCCTTTATAGATGTGGAAGCTCTCCGGTGCATAGCGGTAACCGTGGATGTGGTACTCAAAAGATGTTTTTCTCATAAAGCCTCCTTGCAACAGTTGGCCGGACGCCCTCAAAGGACGCCCGGCCATTGCACCTGTATCATGCAGCCGCAGGGAGCTCCTGCTGCTGCACGATTTCTTTGTTTTCCATCAAGTCAGCCAAAAGCACATCTGCCAGCAAATGGCCGGCAAGGTGCCCGGTATGGATGACCACCCGATCTTTCTTCATCTGGATAAACTCCTCGTTGCGCAGGACGCGGCTCTGCGCGGCCAGCTTCAAATCTTGGCCTGTAAGCCGTGCCGCAATGACTTTTTGCCACTTCTGCAGAAATTCCGTCGCCTGCTCGATGTCCTCGTGCTGGCGGTCAAACAGCGTGCGTTTTTGACGCACAGTGCCGTCCGGCTCGATCTCCAGTGTGTAATAGGGATCTTCTGGTTCCTCCGCTCGGCGCAGAAACATGATGAAGCTCTCCCGGCGCTCGATGCGGTCATAGTACCGTTCGCCGGCGCCGTCATTTCCGACACAATGGTGAAGCATCCGTCCCTCTTTGATAATATCAAAAGTATTTTGAGGGGCAATGACCAGATAATCTTCATCTGCATAGGCATACTTTTTCTGCAATTCCTCGCAGATGGAGCGAACATGGGGGTACTTCTTGTCCATGTTCTCTGCTTGAAGCTCCAGGCTTCCAGCCTCACACTGGATAACCAGTTCATCATGCCGCTGACGCAATTTACGCGCACGATAGATAATTTCATCGCTGGTGTCGATATGCAGACGCTCTGCCATAGCAAGGTAGTCCTGCCATGTGGTCAACGCCTGCCGACAACTTCCGTCAAAATACGGCTTCTGTTTTTGCAGATAGTTTCGGATCTGAATCGGACTCATGCGGTCCGCGATGAACAGAATATCTTTGGCGCTGATCCGTTCTTTTTTAAACCAGCGAAACAGTTCATCCGGTATGCGTTGATTGGTCCGCTTTTCAAGCTGCAACCATGCCAGGTCTTCCGTATCGCCATTTATCTGCCGCAGACGGCGGAATTTGGGGCCGTCTAATCCCAATGCTCGAATCAGTCGCGTCTCATTTGGATAGAGTATCCGTTCCCGCACAGAATCACAATGTTCAAAGCATTCTTTTGTCAGCCTCGGCAAGTCTGCCTTCCAAATCTGCTCCATCTTCGGCATCCGCTTCCAAACAGCCAAATACTTTTCCGGATCAGTCACCGGATGGGTGCGTATCCACTGCACAAGGCCAGTGCCGAACAGCTCCTTCTGTTCCATGCAGGGAAGGCTCTTGCCATAGACCCTGCCTGTCTGATTGCCACAGTAACTATAGTAGCAGGGATTACCGGAAATCCAGCGTGTTTCCCGCTGGCAATACACGCCCCAATAGTAAGAGCGTATTTCTCCACTGCGGTCATAAATCGAACGGCGAAACTCATGCCAGTAAGGCTTTCCAGAGGGCAGACTGTCTTTCCAGTAAGTCCTCTCTGCCCAGAATTCACGGAGAACAAAGCCATCCTTGCACCGCTGAATCAGATAAGCATAGTCCTTTTCTGTCCGAATATACCCGGCGCGCCCCAGGGCTTTGAATACAATGGGATGCCGGCAGCAGGCACAGCGTCCTTTCTTATTGTGATATGGATGCCCGGATATAGGGACCTCTTTCCCACAAAAGGTACAATAACCGTTTTGGGCTCCGCCGCGTTTATAGCGATAGAAGATGAAATTTTCCCGCACAGCCACCTTATCAATCCAGCGCATCCAATCCTTGGGCAGTTCAGGCACCTGAGCCAGATCCTGATCCCACGCGCCGGTAATTCGTTTATGCCTCTGCTCCAACTGTTCGTCCCGTACATTTCTCTGAAAATCAAGGATACCGAGATCACCGCCGCGTTCCCCACAAAGATAGTCCTGTACTACGGCAGCATCTTTCTCACTGGCCCAGCAGGTGGCATAATAGTTTCTCCCCGGCCAATTCAGCCTGTCCAGTTTGGCGTCCCGCCATTTTTTCTCTAAATGGTCGTAAGTCAGAAACTGGTGCGCTTTCTTGTCAAGGAACACTTCATAAGCAGGATTGTTGCCATCCAGCCGCAGATGTTCCGGCAGATAAAAAGCCGCTTTGAGGATGCCATCCTGAACGACGCAGTTCATATATGGATAGTAGGTCCGTTCAACATAGCGATAGCCATAGGGGCCTTCATGCTGTTTCGGCTCATCCGCTATTGCTGCCTGTTTCATCTCCGGCGTTGCCGTCAATTTCGGCATTGCCAGAAGTGCAGATTTCTTCAATTTAGTTCACCATCCTTTTTTCAAGCTCCACTCCATACCAAATTCCTGGTTGGAGCGTTTTCCCGTCAATCTCCGCCACCACGATCTGCTGGATGCCGCCGGTAGTGCCGTCCTCTTTTGCAAAAGCAAGTACATCGCCGTTCCGAGTCCCTTTTGCAATAGGGTCGGCGCCGCGCACCGCTGCATAGCCATTCCACGCTTCAGCTTTGTCCACCTTTATATTGCTGTTCCACTTCCGCTTCGGGTGGTCTGCCATAAAAGCAAGGCCATGGAGGAAGAGTTCTTTTTTTGTCAGCCGTTTCAAAATTGTCAACTCTGTACAGGAAATTTTGGAATCGACACCATCTTCGTCAATGTCTCCGCCAGCATCGACAATATAGTATTCTGCGTGGTTTATATCTCCGTAATAGCGCAAGCAATCCAGCGGGTCCTCAGCACAATGAAAGCCATTATGAGCGCAGTTGGCCTTTTCCGTTACATTGAGTCCCATCCTGAACTGGTAACCTCTGCAAATCAGGCCGGGAAGAAATCCTTTATATGCAATCATGCTGCACCCCCCTTAACCTGCCTTTGTCATGCCGAGATCCAGCAGCGATAGTTGACCATCGTTGGCAGGCTTTTCCTTCTGCACAGGCTTCGGTTTGGCTTCTGCCTTTTTCTTTTCCTTCTGCTTCTTTTTGGTGGTTCTGGCGAAATCTTTTCCATAGTAGGGGTTCGGTACAAACTTTTCTTCTTCCTTATGATCCTCTTTGGCGTCTGGGTCGCGGAAATAATCCTCTGCCCACTGGTAGCACAAATCGTCCGGAACATCACAGCCATACCCTTGGCTGCCCGGACCTGGCTGAATGCCGCTTGCTTTGAGTTCATCCTGAATGTAGTCCCACGCCTTGCGGCTGATGTACTGGAAACAGTGGATCATTGACTTGCGCGGGTGCATGGTGAGGCGTGCGAAAGCAATATCCTCCAGGCACTTGGTCTGGATAAATTCTGCCACACACTCTTTCATGTTGCGCCGGGTCAGTTTTTCTGTATCTGCGTTGACCCGCTGCATGGAGGCGTTCACCACCTCGTCGTCGCTCATCGCGGCCAGACGCTCCAGCTGCTCCTGCTCGGCCTTTTTCTTTTCAGCCTGCCGGGCTTCCCATTCTGCTTTACGCTTGGCTTCAGCCGCCTCATGCTCGGCACGGCGTTTTTCCTCGTCCGCATCGGTGGTTGCATCGGCCTTGGCGGGTGCCTCCTGCTCTTTACCGGCATCCTCCCCATCCGTGTCCGCTGCCTCGGAAGCATCGTCTCCGTTCATTTCCGCCAATTCCTCGGCCCCATCGTCTGCATCAAATGCGGGCGATGACGGCGTTTCCACGGTAGGGGAAGCCGCTGAATGGCTGGCCGACGGCACCGGCAGCTCGTCAAAAGTTTCCTCATCCTCAAAGGCGTTTCCTGCCGATACCTGTTCTGCGGGAAGTCCGAGCTCCTCCTGCTTGTTCAGCGCCATTTCTGAAAAATATCCCATAGTGATCTCCTTTCCGTCGTTTCATAAAAAGGCACGGAACAGGCCAATGCCCATCCCATGCCTTTGCCACATTGTTTTACAGCACATAAACCAATGTACTGTAACCGTCAAAGCAGTAACACACCACATTCGGATATTGCTTTGACCATTCCTTGATTTGATCCTGTATTGCTTGAGCCGCCCTGCGCGCTGAACCGTTCCACGGCGGCGGAACCGTCACCGTGAAAAAGCCTTTTTCTGTACGGGGCCGCACATCAGCGTCCAGATGGACGCATTGCTCCAGGAGTGCCAAAAGCTGGCTCTCCTTTGTCTCACTCACGACAACCATCAAAACCTCTCTTGTGTCTTTTCTGGAATTTCCTTCTTTGCGAGCATAGGGGAAAACTTTACTTGTCTAAACTGGTCTTGTCCGCTTACATAATAATACGCCCGCTTGGCACCGTGATTCAGTTCCACTACATCGGAAACCGCCATTGGCCGCCCGCGGCAGCCTTCAGGCAGCCGCTCCCGGCAGTCGGCAAACAGGCGCTTCAAAAGTGTGTCATCCGATTCCTCCGCTGGGCAGTAGATTTCTCCACTTCCTGCCACATAGTACATCGCCGCAGGCGGCTGTTCATAACCAGCCGCTTTTAACGCTGTAATATCCTTGAAAGCAAATGGGATCGCGTTCTCTTCGTCCAGTTGAAGTTGATAAAGTACAAACCTTTGTTTTCGCCGCTGTGGCTCCAACAGGGCGGCAAGAGCGTCCCGGCCGCCGCACAGGAAGGTTTTATGTTCCTCCCCTGTCAGCCCCAGATACTCTGTCAGTCCGATGTCTTGCTCGGCCCGGTGCTGCCACTGTTCCACGCAGTCCTCAATGTGGGCCAGCTTGCACAGCCCGCGCAGATACTGCTCTTTGAAACTCAACTTTTCAATTTCCTTTTGCCGCTGACTGCCCTGGCGCAAAGCCAGCTGCCAGTCATCAAACCCTTTATAATTGGGATTCCAAGTCAACCGCCGGCAATTCATGCCGTGCTTTTGCGCCATTAAGTAAATTTTGGATGCCCCGGCCATGGTCATTTTGTTGTTGTACTTGTCCATGTCATGGGCTTCGATAATCTCCTCTGTACCACTCTGCGCCAGCAACGCGAACATAGCGTCCAACGGACTGGTGTTATTGGCGCCGGCAATCGCGGCGAAAGTGCGCCCGGTCAGGCAATGGGAGATGTCTGCTTTCAAAAGACCTTCAATCACATAAACGACACGGGCAGATGGATTTCCTGCCAGATGTACCGGGCTGCCCGATCCTGTCCCGCCCTTTTTTGAGGAAGACGAAAACCAGATATATTTTGCTCCCGGCTTTTCCGGCGGATCATCCTTGTTTTTCAGCGGTATATCCAGTTTGATCTGGAATCCCTGCAACATGCCGTCAAAGCCGATGGCAGGGATCAGGATGCCGGCTGTCTTTTGATAAAAAGCCATAGTCCAATGTCCACCGTTATCCTGGTAAAAGCCCGGCACTCCCTGCACCTTGCAGCCCTGCTTGATCAGCCGTTCTGTAATAGACCGGCATAGAAAAGGCGGTGGGGTGCTCTTAAATCCCAGTGCGTCAATCTGTTCATCAGACAGCCCGCGTTTAGGGGAGCGCAGATGTTCCCGATGTGCCGGCCGCAGCGTAAGTTGAGCAAGCAGCAGGGATAGCGTCTGGTGGATCTCCGCTGGACTGGCCTTATTCGACTGTGGTACTGTTTTTCGCTCGGAAGAAGAATGGCCGGCAGGGGCAGCCCAGGCCCCTGAAGTTGAAGGGCTTGGACTGGCCGGCCGCTGTTGGGCTTCATTCCCGGAGCGTGCGTGTTCCTCTTGGATATTGTCACACAGAGCTTCTGCAATCTCCCAGTAGGCATCGGATGTAGTCGTATGGTTAAGTTCAGCATACAGCGCCAGCATTCCGCCATGTGCATCGCAGTAGTTGCACCGCCAGACATTCTTGACGAAATTGACATTCATCCGTCCCCGGCGGTCACCGCAGAACGGGCAGTCCACATAGACGCTGTTCGCCTGTTGACGCCTGATGCGTAGGTTTAATAGATTGACAACTTCCATGATGCCGAAAGGAAATTCATCCGGGTATGAGCCCATTTGTCATTCCTCCCTTCATACCCGAGCCAGGGCTTCGCATCAACCAGCCTTTTGAAGTGAATTGAGGACCAGTTGGGCAGCAGCCCGAACGATGTTGTCCTTGCTTTTGTTGCCCGGAGTCAAATAGAAACGCAGATTGACAGGCCGCTTCTTCGCCACCTCTGCGATAGTCAGCCCCCGGCATACGCCGCTGTCCACAACGACCTCCTGTGCCTGTTCCAGCGTCATCACCTTCAGAATATCCTCTACTGGCATATCCGGGGTGTATGCAGGGGCCTCTTGTACGACTTTGGCTTCGGGGACCTCCTGTGCCTCCTTGGCGACTGTCAGATCCTCCGCAGGGCGCTGAACTGGCAGTTCTTCCGCAGGGAGATGAATTGGCAATTCCTCCGCTGTCTTGCTGTTTTCCGGCTGCTCTGTCGTTGGCGCGGAATCCGCTGGCAGCGTATCCGTGTTTGTAGTAGGGCTTACCGGCAAACTCTGCTCATGGGCCGGAGTTGCTGCAGGCTGAATCTTCGTTCTTGCTGTTTCTGCGTTTTCAGATGCCCTCTGTGGCGTTTGTGTGCCCCCGGAAACGGAATTACCCTCGGAAAGAACAGCGGCCTTCTGCGAGGCGCTGGAGGGCTCCTGCGGCAACACAGTGCTCACAGGCGGAGTAATGGCAGAGGGCTGCGTTTTACTCACAGGCGCCGCTTTCTGTACGGAAGCGGCATGAGTGTCGGCGCTCACAAGCTGGATGCCAAATCCAGCGTCCGAAAGGGCCTGGCTCAACGCCTCATTTTGAGCTGCCTTCACAAAGTCCCTGCTATCCTGCATGGTCTGCTGGGCAACGCTCACGCTGAACGGCTCCGCGTCACTGCGGTCCAGAAATACCTTGGCCTCGAAAATCGCCATCTGCTCTGTGATCCTCATGGCCGTCAGACGCATACGCCCGTTGGGGTGTGCCATTCGGAACCAGAGTTTCTGATAGGGTAAGTCCAATTTCATGGAGTCCCCGGCACGCCGGAGGAACTTCAGCGGATCAAACCCCGGTACCTTGTTCAGTTCCGCAGCGGCAGGAACGGCCTCGTACATCGTTTTTGCATTATTGTTGTTGTCACTCATCTTCATAAACTCCTTCCTGTATAATAAATAGGGGACGCCGGGCATTTTTCTGCACCTTGCGTCACATTTTTAGCCTGCGTGCTTCAATTCTTTTTCCAAGTCCGCCGGAACGGGAATACCGGCCCGCCGGGCGTACGCCTTATAGTACAGGTGGATGCGCTCACCCAGAAGCGTGTTGCGTTTGCCGATCTCGTTGCGATGGATTGCCATGAACAGTACCTGCTTTTGACCGATGAGCACCACACGCTTTTTTGCGCGGGTAATGCCAGTGTAGAGCAGATTTCGATAGAGCATGACAGTATGTGCCTTTAAGAGCGGCATAATGACCGTATCGTACTCGCTGCCCATTGCTTTATGAATCGTGGTGGCATAGGCGAGGTCCAGATTGACCATATCCTCTATGCCGTACTCCAACTCACGGCCCACACCGAAGTCAAGTCCAACGCGAGTTCCATCTTCATCATTTTTGATATAGCGGATGAATCCCAGGTCGCCATTGGATACCTTGGCAGTGTTTTTGGTCTGCATGATCCGGTCATTGACCCTGAATACCTTGACACCGATTTTGATTTCTTCCTCGGCGGAACGGAACGGGTTAACCACTTCGCGGATCGCTTCGTTGAGCTGTTCCGCAGAGGCCGCGCCATCCGAGCGGAAAGGCGACAGGATCTGCACCCGGTCAATCCCACTTTCCTCGATCTCCCGGCAGTAGCGGGCAACAATTCGTTCAGCGGCTTCCGCCTGATTGTTGCTTGCCATGAAAACGAAATCCTGGCCGTAGTACAGCTTGGTGTTGCCTTCGTTAATGAATTTGGCGTTGTAGGCGATCAGGCTGTCCTTGGACTGACGGAAAATCTGATCCAGCACCGTCACGGTGATAAGGCCGCAGTCAATCAGTTCGCGGAACACATTCCCGGCGCCTACACTGGGAAGCTGATCCGGGTCTCCGACAAGAATGACCCGTGCTCCACCTTTGATGCGTGAGAAAAATTTATTTGCCAGCCACATGTCCACCATGGAAAACTCGTCCACAATGATCAAATCGGCCGAAAGCGGCTCTTGGGTGTTGTTGCGTTTTATTTCATCTTCCTCGCTGGCGAGCCCCAAAATGCTGTGCAGCGTTTTGGCCTTATCAACCCCGGTGCTTTCCGCCATACGCCGGCTGGCTCGGCCTGTCGGCGCCATCAAGGCGATCTCTCCCTGGGGATGCAGGCGGCGGTAGACCTCCAAAATTGTTTTCAGCACGGTTGTCTTGCCGGTGCCCGGGGAGCCTGTGATGATGGAAAGATTGTGGCGATAGGTTGCATACACAGCCGCTTCCTGTTTTGAGGACAGCGCCAATCCAATTTCTCGTTTGACCTGCTCCAAAATTTGTTCGATCTTCTCCGGAGCAGGAGGCTCCACCACACGCATCGCAATCCGGCGGGCGGTTTCATCCTCTTGTGCAAACACACGGGGAAGATAAATGTCTCCTTTGACGGATACGACCTCTCCATGCAGGATCATATCTTCGAGGACATCGCTGACCTCTTGTGCATGGAGCCGAAGCGAAGGAATAGGGATTTTAGCGTTGAGTAATTGGAGCGCCTCTTTTTGCAAAGCCTCACTGGTCAAAAACAAATGTCCGTTTTTCCCCTTGCTATCCTCCAACGCCCAGAACAAGGCGCCTTTGATTCGCATAGGGGCGCGCAGGTCGCCTCCGTTTTTCTGAACGATGGCATCCACCCTTAAAAAGCCAAAACCGGATATTTGGCAAAGCTCAAACGGACTCTTTTTCAAAATGTCCACGCTGGCCGGGCCGAAAAACTGATAAATCTTCTGCGCTGTTTTCGGTGTAATCTTGAACGGGGAGAGCAGCGTCATCAGGTCTTGCAACATCCGGCTCTCTGCATATGAGGTCTTGATGGCCTCCAGCTTGTTCTCCGTGATGCCCTTGATCTCCAGCAGCCGCTCCGGGCGATTTTGCAGAATGTCCAGTGTCTCCACGCCGAAGCGTGATACGATCTGTTTGGCGAGCGCCGGCCCAATGCCTTTGATAAGGCCAGAGGCCAGATAGCCTTCCACTCCACTCTTGGTTTGAGGGACAATTTCATGCCACTGCTCCACCTGAAGCTGCATCCCATACTTTCCTTTTTTCCATTCGCCATCCAGTTCCAGTTCTACCGCATCTGTGCGGGGCAGTTCGTAGCCGGTTGCCACAAACCGAATCAGATGATCCTTGCGTCGGCGGATAGACCTGGCTTCTTCGGGTACATCCTTCTCCGCGGTTTTTACACTGATGATGCAGAACTTATTTGCAGGATTATAGTAAATTGTCCCATCATAAGTTCCTCTATGGATCAAATCATTTTCCTCCTTTCTCATGCCGTCTTGGTATCAATTTTCACACTGAACCTTCGGGATTCTGAAACGGTTACATACTGCTCGTAAATATCAGGGTGGTCCAGCTTCAGCCGTATCAGATTGTCTTTGTCAATGCCGGGCGTTCTCACTGGATTGTAGGTGACAATATAGTTCACCCCATCCTGTTGGCAAACGGCCTTGCAGCTCTTGCCCATTTCCGCAACCAGCGCCGCCTTCAGCCGCTTCATATCCGCCTCGATCTCTTTGCTGCCTGCTTCCGTGAGTTTCTTCTGCTCTTGGAGCTGGAGATAGCGCATCAATTTGGCTGTCAGGCTCAAATCAAGCGTTACAACGGGGGCATCCTGATCCGCGGAGCCCGTATGCCGGCGCACGCTTTCAAGCACCAGATCACCATCTTCGGTATAAGGCGGCGGCGTCCTGGTAAGAACATGGTTTTCCCAGAAATACTGCTCCAGGAAAATCATCTCCTCCTCATAGGACTCATCCCGCCGGATTTCACGAATAATGGTTTCTTCCTCGTTGTTGCCATACAGGCAGCAGAAGAAGCAGCGATCCACATTCATGACAGCCATATAGTGCCGCCCTTGGGTTTCATAATAGACGGGAACAGTTTCTTCACCGTTTAGCCACCAGTTATCCCTTGCGTTATAATTTGTCGTTTTAATCTCCAGAATTGCGGTACTGCCATCCGGCAATTCCACAAAATAGTCCACATCGGCCAGCATCCACGAATACTGTGGGTGCTGGAACATTTTTTTGATCTGATAGACCTTGTACCCTGTGCGGTGTTGGAATATCTTCGCCACCAACGGCTCCAACAGGTGCCCCATTTCCAGAGCAACCCAGTTGTCCTCATTATCTTCGACCGCTACAATATTCAACTTGTCAAAGTAGAGGTCTCTTGCCGTCCGCCAGGGTGAAATTCCCAGCAGAGCCGCCACATCACTGCCGCCAATCCCTTTCCGGCGGTATGCAAGCCATTCCTCTTCGGACAGGCCCGCCGTTTCCACCAAAATTTGGGGTTGACTTCGCTTTTCGGCGGCTACATTGCTCGCCGGCATCTTTAGCACCCCCTCCGTGTTCGGCGGGGAATAGCGTGTACTCGAATCATTGGACTATGGACTTGGCTGGATTTGGGCACCTTCTGATGCTGCCAGTTCTCCAAAGGCCATTTCCTTTTTGCCATAGGCTCCTGCCTTCGCTTTTTTACATTCATGCGTGTTACCTGCCTTTCTGTAGTTTGATATATCCTCAAAGCCGTTTCCGGCATTTGGGCGACAAAAAAGCGAGCATGACAAAGGGCAAAACGCCTGTTGTCCATAGTTGCCTATGAACCAATGTCATCCTCGCTGATGGGGAAACCCCGAAAAATAAAAAAAGCCAGTAATATACTGGCCCGAATGGGCGCAGCAATACTACTGGCACAAATACAATCTTAACTGCGTGTGCAATGCAGGGCTTTGAGCCTTGCCGTACAGATACAAGATCTGTATCCCACATGGGGAACGCACAAAAATCAATTACAAGTACAGGGTAGCACAATATATTGATTTAGTCAAGAATGAATATCTATATTTGGTGTTTCGGGCGCGTGCTTTTACTTTCTCAAAAGTTTTTGAGAAAGCATGTAATGTGTGCAGAAATTCCTGCACCATTTTCCTATTTATAGGGCGTACAGATATAGCAGGATGTTCCATGCTGATCTGTACGCCTTTGTACTTTGAAAAAAGAATAACTCTGTTTCAGGGGTTATACAGGGAGCGCGGATAGTGTGCGGAGACTTTGTGTGCTCACCCACGGTTGAAATACTGCATAGCAGGCCCTGGCAATACGCGGCGGAAAGCCCCGGCGCAGGAAGTGACCTGGGACAGCTTACTTAAATATTTGGAATCGAACGCCTTGTTTTTTACTTTTTTGTTGATGTGGCGGCAGAGAAAGCGTATATGATATATGTAGGGAATCGTAGGCTTCTTTGTCGGCCACACAGAAAGGAGGCTATTCGTGGCTGATAAACAATTTCTTGAAAACACAGATCGGAATAATGCAGAAAAACGGAGCTATTCCGTTTCAGAGGCTGCTGAGATCCTGGGCGTCAGCAAACGCTCCATTTATAACCTGTGCGCCAGCGGAGCATTCAAATCTGTACGCATAGGGACTAAATTGAGGATTTCCAGAAAGTCCTTTGACGAATGGCTTGATGGTTCCGATTGATTTGGAAGGGAGCCTACAACTATGGCATCAATACAGAAACGCGGTAAGAAATATGCTGTTGTCTACACCTATGATGACTCAAAAGGTGAGAAGAAACAGAAGTGGGAAACTTTTATAACCAAAAAAGAGGCGTTGAAGCGGAAAGCCGCGGTGGAAAATGAGATCAATAACGGCACTTTTATTCCGCCCAGTGAACTGACCGTAAAAGATTTTCTGCGAGACTTTGTAGAACTATATGGAACCAAAAGATGGGGACTGTCTGTTTATGCTTCTAATAATGGCTTAATCAGCAATTACATTAACCCGTTGATTGGGGACGAAATTGTGCAGGACATCAATCGCAGGTCAGTGGACCAATTCATCCAGAAGCTGCAGAAAACGCCTCCAATCGAAACTCCATACAGACATGCACGGACAGACTTTGTTACGCCATGCACCATTGAAAAGATTATTAAGCTGATGCGCTGTGCATTTCATCAGGCTGTCCGCTGGGACATTATTGGTAAAAATCCGTTCGAGGATGCAATCTTGCCCAAGCGGGAGAAAAAGGTCAGAGCCATCTGGACTGCCGATATTATTCGAGATGCTCTCAACCACTGCTCGGATGGAAAGCTGTATGTCGCAATCAACCTGGCCTTTGCCTGCTCCATGCGGATGGGCGAAATCACCGGCCTTACATGGGACTGTGTTCATATATCAGATGAAGAAATCGCTCGGGATGATGCCTTCGTCTGGATTGAAAAAGAGCTGGCCCGTGTTGACCAGAAGGCTATCAACGCAGTTGGCGAAAAGGACATCCTCTTTGTATTCCCGCGCTTGATGGGCGGGAAGTCTTCTACGCGGCTCGTTTTGAAAAAGCCTAAAACAGAAAGCAGCATTCGTAAGGTTTGGATTCCGCGAACTCTTGCCTTTATCTTGCGGGAATGGAAAGAGAAGCAGGACAAGCTCAAGGAGTTTATGGGCGATGACTATATCGACTACAATCTGGTTTTGGCGCAGGAAACGGGCCGCCCCTGTGAAGATCGGATTATTGGAAATCAGTTTGAACGATTGAAAAAATCCGCTGGTCTTCCAAATGTTGTTTTTCATTCTCTCCGTCACTCCAGCACAACTTATAAGCTGAAAATCAATAAGGGAGATGTTAAGGCAACGCAGGGTGATACCGGTCATGCACAAAGCGACATGGTTACCCAAGTTTACGCACACATCTTGGATGAGGATCGGAAGGTCAACGCCCAGAAATTCGAAATGGCCTTTTATGCGAACGCGGATTTGCGTGGCGTTGAGCAAAGGCTTCGCGCAGAAAGCGCCGTTGCTGAACCTGACTCTGAAATTCTGCTGAAGCAGTTGGAGGCTAAACCCGAACTCATGGATGCCTTCACGAAAAAGTTTGTTGAGCAGTATGGAGAACAGATTATGAATCAGTTAGCAAAAAAACTGATTGGTGCATAAATACACAGGAAAGCATGAGACGACATAAAACGCTGCGGCAGTGCTCATTAGCAAAATGAGCAGTTTTTTCAAGTTTGGCATAAAAATCGTTCGAGTCCTGTGATGGAAATTTGAGCAGATGGGAGTAAGAAGTCTCCACTCTAACCAATGATAAAAAGGAAATCTGTTCTAATCCTCGTAGCGAAAAAAGATAAGGAAAATGCCGCAACCTCTTGCGGTTACGGCATTTATGGCGTCCCCGGGCAGATTTGAACTGCCGGCCCCACGCTTAGGAGGCGTGTGCTCTATCCAACTGAGCTACGGAGACATATTCGATTTTTCATGGTCAAGGATGGAGCGATCCGCCTCCCAGGACTTTGATGACCTGATTATTAGGAGGCGAACGCTCTATCCTGCTGAGCTACAGAGACTTATATTAAATTGAGACTGGCAACGATCACTTTTCCCCGTAAGGCAGCTGGTAGAGCACAACCTTAGGAGGGGGCTGTTATATCCATTTAACTAAGGAAACACAACTAATATAATACAATATTTTTATGAAAATGTCTACCTGTTTTATATTATAAATTATCGCATTTTAATAGTTGTTATAGTAATCATCGATAGCTGTTGAAAATAACCAGCTATCGATGACAGATCCAACTAATCCTGTTCAGGGTAATTCACTGCTCCCTGAAGCCATACCACACCCTTGAACCGTCTTCCCACTTTAGGTTCACCGAACAGATCCTTCACATTGATACATACATCAAAAGATAATTCATTACAGTTGAGCGTCATTACGCATATCTCTTCTTCTGTCAGCCTGTTTTTTACAATGTGGCATTCTGTTATTTCACCAAGGACAGAATACTGGTCACATTCCACTCCATAAGGCATAAAATAAGTATCCACCAGGCTGAATACATCTTCCTTCTGAATTCTGCGGGATATCGTGGTATAAGTATCCATATCCTCCAGCGTCAGGCTTTCAATGGCATCCTCATCTCCGCGCCTTGCCGCTTCGATCAGCTGATTCCTTGTCAAGGTAGACTGCTGTATTTTTTTCTTCTGATTTTCACTCTTGATAATGGGCATCATAATGGAACCCTGGATTCCCAAAGCGGACAGCGTCAGACTTGTGCCCCGCACGGGAAGCTTATCCGTATTACGGTATTTAATGTAGGATATCATATTCTGCAGGTAAAAAATCAAAGTAACGCCAACCTTAATATCATCACATACACCGGCATAGGATTCCTTGGCCGCATGACGTTCCACGCTCACATCTTCCATGGAGCTGACACCGGTACCGCGAAGATACGGATAAAAATAATAAAAAGTAAAATTATCATTTTCATCAAATTCTCCGCAAACCGCAATACCCATATTTTCTGCGAAATTCTTGCAAAACTCTACCAGGACGGTATCCTCATTTCCATTAAGAGTAGTATAATTTCTGCTCTCAGGGTTCATTATTACATCTTTAACCAATTCCTGGATTTTCCTGGTAGTAGTATATTCACTGAATCCTATAGACTTTAAAAATTTATGCAGGAATCTCACCTCGCTTTTCATATCTGTACGGTTCCATTTTATCTTATCTCAGTCATACCGCCCATATAAGGCTGAAGCACTGTGGGGATCTTTACGGAACCGTCTGCCTGAAGGTTATTCTCCAGGAATGCAATGAGCATTCTCGGAGGAGCAACTACCGTATTATTTAGTGTATGCGCGAAGTATTTCCCATTTTCCCCATTTACACGGATTTTTAATCTTCTTGCCTGTGCATCGCCTAAATTGGAGCAGCTTCCCACTTCGAAATATTTTTTCTGTCTGGGAGACCAGGCTTCCACATCGTAAGATTTCACTTTAAGATCCGCCAGGTCACCGGAACAGCATTCAATGGTCCTTACCGGAATATCCATGGAACGGAAAAGATCAACCGTATTCTGCCAGAGCTTGTCAAACCACATGGGAGATTCTTCAGGCTTACATACAACTATCATCTCCTGCTTTTCAAACTGATGAATTCTGTATACCCCTCTCTCTTCCAGGCCATGTGCGCCTTTTTCCTTACGGAAACAGGGTGAATAGCTGGTAAGGGTTTTCGGAAGTTCTTCTTCCGGAACAATCGTATCAATAAATTTACCTATCATGGAATGCTCGCTGGTACCGATGAGATATAAATCCTCACCTTCGATTTTGTACATCATGGCATCCATTTCTGCAAAGCTCATAACGCCGGTAACTACATTGCTGCGGATCATAAACGGAGGAACACAATAGGTAAACCCTCTGTTGATCATGAAGTCCCTAGCATAAGAAATCACCGCGGAATGAAGTCTTGCAATGTCTCCCATTAAATAGTAGAAACCATTACCTGCAACCTTTCTTGCGCTGTCCAGATCAATCCCATTAAATCTTTCCATAATTTCCGTATGATAAGGAATTTCAAAATCAGGCACTACAGGTTCGCCGTATTTGGTAATCTCCACATTTTCCGTATCATCTTTACCTATCGGAACCGAAGGATCAATAATATTGGGAATGAGCATCATTATTTTTGTTATCTTTTCCTGCAGTTCCGTTTCTTTTTCTTCTAATTCTGCAAGACGTTTTGCGCCGGCAGCCACTTCTGCTTTTTTGGCTTCTGCCTCTTCCTTCTTTCCGTCTTTCATCAAACCGCCGATTTCCTTGGAAATCTTATTTCTGCTTGCACGCAGATCATCTGCTTCCTGCTGGGTTTGTCTGCTTTCCTTGTCCAATTCTATTACTTCATCCACCAGGGATAATTTTGAATCCTGGAATTTCTTTTTAATATTTTCCTTTACTGCTTCGGGATTCTCTCTTAAAAATTTAATGTCGATCATGATAAGGCTCCTCTCCTCATATAAAATTAATATCCTATTGCTTTATCCAATGCTTCTTTTTCTTCTGCTCCCAGGGTAATTGCACATTCCCCTTTTTTAACTTCTTTTGTATATGTATAACAGCCATCACTGCTCTGAACAGAATTTAATATAAAGCCATCATCCTTTTCATTCAGAAGAGCGATGCAGAAGCTCAGCTGGCCTCCCATTTGGCTAAAGGCGTCATACTTTACAATGCCCACTTTTTGATAACAATACTCAAGTCTTTTCTGAATATCACGAATATCTTTTCTGTTCTTGTCTGATTCTTTCTTTATAAAATCATTATCTTTATATAAACCTTCTATTTCTTCTTCAAGACTCTTTGCTTCCTTGCCTTTCATAAATTTGGCCAGCTTTTTCTGAAGCTTGCTTACTTTGCTGAACTGTATAATTATAAGAACAAGAAGCACTAAAATAAATACCAACATGCCTATAAGCACGTATGCTATATCCAGTCCCCCTAATCCCATACTCTCCATTAAACCGCTTGACATTATAATCTCCTTTTTCTTTTGTAAAAATAGATCAGTTCTTTATGATGTATTCCATAAGCCTGTCCAAATCATCATGGTCATAAAATTCTATCTGAATTTTACCGGCTCCGTTATCCTTAGAGGATATGGATACCTTGGTTCCCAGTGATTCCTTCAGCTTTTCTTCTATATTCTGATAGATAACTTCTAATGATTTATTTTCTGCTTTTTTCGGTTTTTCAGGTTTGTGGAGATTCTTCACTAACTTTTCGACTTCACGGACACTCATTTTCTCATCAAAAACCTTTTGGGCTATCATATACTGCTCTTCCGGATCTTCTATAGACAAAAGAGCCCTGGCATGTCCGGTGGTTATCATTTCATTGACTACCATCTGCTGTACTTCATCACATAACTTCAGCAGTCTCATGGAATTTGTCACGGCTGTCCTGCTTTTGGAAACCCTTTCCGCAACTTCATCCTGCTTTAAATGGAATTCATTCAGCAGCCTTTTATATGCCTGCGCTTCTTCAATCGGATTCAGATCTTCTCTCTGAATATTTTCAATCAAAGATATCTCTACTATTTCCTGATCAGTAAGATTTTTTATAATTACCGGTACTTCCTTTAAACCGGCTATTTTTGCGGCACGCCATCTGCGTTCCCCTGCAATGATTTCATAATAGCCGTCTCTTTCCTGTACCAGAATTGGCTGCAGTAATCCAAATTGCTTTATGGATTCTGCAAGCTCCAACAAAGCATCTTCATCAAAATTCTTTCTGGGCTGATCTCTGTTTGGTTCCACCGCAGTTAATTTAACCATTGTTTCCGGATTCTTATTTTCTGTTCCGGTCCCTTTATCAGCTTTTCCCTTTGATTCCCCAATCGTATTAGGAATTAAAGAATCCAGGCCTTTCCCCAATCCTCTAGCCGCCATTTATTAAATATCCTTTCTCTTTATCACTTCGTTTGCCAATGCCATATAGCTTTCCGCACCGGCTGATTTTGGATCGTACATTGTAATTGGAAGCCCATAGCTTGGAGCCTCTGCCAATCTTATATTTCTGGGTATCACTGTCTTGTATATTTTCTGATTCAGATTTTTCTTAACATTATCTACTACCTGCATGGACAGATTTGTTCTGGAATCATACATGGTAAACAGAATTCCCTCAATCTGCAGCTGAGGATTCAACCTTTCTCTTACCAGATTTACAGTATGAATTAATTGGCTTAAACCTTCCAGTGCATAATATTCACATTGTATGGGAACTAATACGGTATTCGCAGTTGTCATAGCGTTAACGGTTAACATATTCAATGAAGGAGGACAATCGATAATAATAAAGTCATACTGATCCTTTATCCAGTCTACTTCATTCTTCAATATGTACTCTTTCTTATCCACTCCTATTAATTCAATTTCAGCCGCCGCTAAATTTACATTTGAAGGCAATACGGTTACGTTAGGTACTACTTCTTTAATAAGACAATCCTGTACACTGCACTCTCCCAGCATTAACTCATAAATTGTATTGTCCAGGTTATTCTTATCAATATTGAACCCACTTGTGGTATTTCCCTGGGGATCCGTATCAATAACCAGAACTTTTTTCCCTTTTGCAGCCAATGCAGCTGAAAGATTAATTGCAGTGGTTGTTTTGCCAACACCGCCCTTCTGATTTGCAATTGCGATAATTCTTCCCATTAAATTTTTCCTTTCGTTTGCACTTCCACAAACATGATAAAGTCATTCCTCAACGACGCTAAATTTCACCCGTTCAAGTACTTTACGATTATATCACTTTTTCAAGTTATATTCTATAAGGAAATATTAGAATTTACCTATTCTTTTTCCATAATTCTTGTATGACATGACTTTAAATGTTTCACGTGAAACATCAGCTCACTATATTCTTAAAAATATTTCATGTAAAATATCAATCTTCTATGTTATTTGCTTTTATGTTATTTTCTTTTATGTTACTAACTTCTATGTTAGTAGATATTTTACATAGAACATAAATCTTCTATATTATTTAAATAACTTCATGACTCATCCATTTTTTATATTATCAAAATAATTCGCAAGAACCATTTATCATCTTACTAGCAAAAAATATTTTATATATAAGTTTATCACAAATATTGTTAATTCTTTACAAAATTTATTTATCACTTTTATAATCAAAATATTAAACATATAACTTGCATTCTTAATACTATCAAATAATTTACATAAAATATTTATCTTTTATGTCAACAAATAATTTACATATAACATTTATCCTTTATATCAACAAATAATTTACATATAGCATTCATTTATCCTTAATACAATCAAGAAGTTATCTATCAAAATATAGAAGAAAAGCTGAATGTTTCACGTGAAACATCTATCATTCATATTCTAAAAACACTCATCTCAAAATAATACCCACCATAAGCCTACAAATTTTAACTTAAAACACCACCTTACTACATTTAAATATACACTAAAATAAATCTCACACATATCTAAATCCATTTCACATATAAATCATATGCAGCATCTTAAATAAGATTTTACATTATTATCACACTTAAACACTACCTCTAAAAAATATACTTTGCAGCCCGGCATATGTTGGTTCTGGCCCGCCTGGACTTTCTCTCCCTTCCCCTGCCCTCTGTGTACTGTTGTTTTGCCAGGGCTGCTGTTCAGCAAGGATTCCTGTAAGGACCGTATAAATACGCCGGTCCTTAGGTTGCGTATTTTGCAACCTTAGTACCGCTGCGTATTTATCCGAGCGAAAGCGTGTCCACACAGGAACCTTGCTGAACAGCAGCCCTGGCAAAACAACAGTACACAGAGGGCAGGGGAAGGGAAAGAAAATCCAGGCAGGCCAGAACCAACATATGCCGGGCTGCAAAGTATATTTTTGCCCCACACCCCCAACATCCAAGAAGGATTTTCTTGTAAGAAGCAGGCGAATGGTTTATAATACTTAAATACAGGAGGTATTAATATGAACAAAAAACTAGGCACAGCTATACTATTAACCGGCATAACAACGTTCACAATTCATATGATAAATAAAGTACAGTTTTCATTCAGTACTGTTAAAAATATTCTAAGTTGTCCAAATAACAAATATTATGAGTGGAGATTCGGTAAAATCAGATATATAAAAAAGGGATCCGGATCACCCGTGCTGCTGCTTCATGATTTAACACCCGGAAGCTCCAGCTATGAATTTTCCGCAATCATCGATGAACTGGCAGAAAAGCACGAAGTTTATGCAATCGATTTTCTCGGATATGGTTTATCGGATAAGCCTAATATAACTTATACCAATTATCTGTATGTTCAGTCAGTTATTGATTTTATCAAAGTAATCATCGGAAGAAAGACAAGCATAATTGCGACAGGGGATGCTGCTCCCATTGGAATTATGGCATGTCATAATGACGGTGAAGTAATTGATAAAATTCTACTGCTGAATCCTCAGAGTATTAATAAGTTAAATCAAATACCCAATAAGCAGACAAGACTTTTGAAGTTTTTAATTGATACTCCTATTCTGGGAACATTGCTGTATAATATACAGACTACAAAAGAATCTTTCAAAAAAGTATTCCTGGAAGAATACTTTGAGGAATCTGTTAATGTGAAAGAAGAAATGTTAATGAGTTATGTTGAGGCTTCTCATCTTCCGGATTTCAATGCTAAGTTTTCTTTTGCCAGCTTTACCGGAAGGTATATGAATGCCAATATCATTCATGCATTAAAAGAAATAGATCACAGTATTTACATTTTATATGGTAAGTCTAAGAAGGATATAGAAACGGTAGTAGATAATTATATATACTTTAATCAATCCATAGAAGCCTTCGGGATAGAAAACACGAAACATTTATGTCACTTAGAAGCACCCTCTAAAGTAATGGAACAGATTAACATTCTATTATAAAATAAAGCATAAAAATGATCCCTGATTATCCGGGGATCATTTTTATTATCCGATGTTTCACGTGAAACATTATTAAACTATTTACTTTTCATAAGTCATTTAACAATCGGTTCCTTAGCAGGAAGGCCAGCTTTTCTGGGATACTTCTTAGGAGTTACAGATTTCTTCTCAATCACATATAAAATTCTATGAATGTCACTATCCGGAAGATAAAAATCTTTCTTATCCTTAACATCACCGCCAAGTATATGTATCGCCTTTTCTGCTGCTGCAGCTTCTTCTTCTATCTTTTCTGATTTATAGGAAATAAACTGTCCGCCCACTCTTACAAAGGGCAAACAATACTCTAATAACGTAGAAAGATTAGCAACCGCTCTCGAAACACAAATATCATATTTTTCACGAAATAGAGAAGGCTTCGCATAATCCTCAGCTCTTCCATGGACTGCTTCTATATCCTCAAGTCCAAGCTTATCAATCACTTCATTCAAAAACTTAATTCTCTTATTTAAAGAATCCAATAAGGTAACCTTTAAACCGGGATAAGCAATTTTCAAAGGTATGCCAGGAAAACCGGCTCCTGTTCCTACATCAATTAAAGATAACTTTTTTTCTTCCAATTCAGGTACAGCCCTGATAAGAGACAGACTGTCAATAAAATGCTTCTTTAAAACTTCATTAAACTCAGTGATAGCAGTCAAGTTCATGACTTCATTCCACTGTACCAGCAGCTCATAATATAAAATAAACTTTTCTTCCTGCTCCTGATTTAATATAACCGGAAGCTGCTCCAAATCTTTTCTGAACTGCACTAAATTATAATCACTCATTCTGACTCCTGTTTTGCCTGATGTTCCAAATAAACTAAAAGGACAGAAATATCTGCCGGCGATACACCGGATATACGGGAGGCCTGTCCGACGGATACCGGCTTATAAGCTATCAGCTTCTGTCTCGCTTCCAAACGCAGGCTGGATATATCCTCATAATCTATCCATGACGGAATTTTTTTCTTTTCCATTTTCTTAAACTGTTCAACCTGACGCATCTGCCTGGTAATATAACCTTCATACTTTAATTCTATTTCAACCTGCTCTATTACAGCAGAAGATAACTGCGGTCTTCCGGGATCAATTTCGGCTAAAGCAGAATAGCTCAGTTCCGGCCTGCACATTAACTCCGAAAGGCTGGCAGCTGTTTTCAGAGGGGAACTTTCATGCTCCTGCAAGAACCTCTGTATCTCGGGTGCCGCCCCAACCACCGTTTTCTTCAAACGCTCCATTTCCTCCTGAATCAGCATCTGCTTTTCCAGAGTAGACTTATAATCCTCTTCACTGACAAGACCTGCCTGATATCCTATTTCCCGCAGCCTGATATCCGCGTTATCCTGTCTGAGAAGCAGCCGGTATTCAGCCCGGGAAGTCATCATCCTGTAAGGTTCAAAATTATCTTTGGTAACCAGATCATCAATAAGAACACCGATATAAGCCTGGGAACGATCCAGAATAATCTGTTCTTTTCCCTGAATAGACAAACCGGCATTCATACCCGCGATCAATCCCTGAGCCGCTGCTTCTTCATAACCACTGCTTCCGTTAAACTGTCCTCCGCTGAACAATCCTCTGATATTCTTAAATTCCAGCGTCGGATTCAGCTGCCTGGCATTTATACAATCGTATTCAATCGCATAAGCATTCCTTACAATCTTACAGTGTTCCAATCCAGGAACACTTCTGTACATTGCAAGCTGTACGTCTTCAGGGAGGGAAGATGACATTCCTCCCACATACATCTCATTTGTATGAATTCCTTCCGGTTCCAAAAAAACCTGATGTCTCTTTTTATCCGCAAACTTTACCACTTTATCTTCAATGGAGGGACAATATCTTGGTCCCGTCCCTTCAATAATTCCCGCATAAATAGGAGAACGATCCAGATTTGCGCGGATAATATCATGTGTTTCTTCATTCGTATAGGTAAGCCAGCAGGATACCTGATCCTTCTGGATACTGTCCGGATCCGTGGAAAAAGAAAATGGGATTATCCTGTCATCTCCCAGCTGTTCTTCCATTTTGGTAAAATCAATCGTTCTTTTATCCATACGCGCAGGTGTTCCGGTTTTAAACCGTCTCATCTCGACTCCCAGATTCTTTAAAGAGTCTGTAAGATGATTGGCAGGCTGCAGCCCGTTAGGCCCGGTATAGGTAATCGCCTCTCCGCATAAGCATCTGGAATTCAGATATGTTCCCGTACATAAAACAACGGCTTTGCACTCATAAACCGCGCCGGTAAATATTTTCACACCGGTAATCCGTCTGCTTACGGATTTTCCTTTTTTCTCATCCTCTTCCGTCATATTTTCCGCCAGCAGTTCGCATACCTCAGCCTGCTTTATGGTGAGATGCTCCTGATTTTCAAGAACCCTTCTCATCTGCCAGGTATATTCTGCCTTATCCGCCTGGGCCCGCAGCGAATGTACCGCAGGGCCTTTGGATGTATTCAGCATTTTCGACTGAATAAAGGTCTTATCTATATTTTTACCCATTTCGCCGCCCAGGGCATCCACTTCCCTCACCAGATGTCCCTTGGAAGATCCTCCTATATTAGGATTACAGGGCATCAGCGCAATACTGTCCACGCTGACTGTAAAGATTATGGTTTCCAATCCCATCCTGGCACAGGCCAGGGCCGCCTCACATCCGGCATGTCCCGCGCCTACCACACAAACATCATAAACTTCCCTGATTTGCGGCATAATAAACTGCTCCTTTATTTCTTCTTTTTCTTATTTTTTTTCTTTTTCTTTTTTTCCTGTACCGCCTGGGGCACAGAAACGACGGTGGGTACTGTTTCCCTCTCCACATAGATACGCTGATTGGATTCCGGTACAATAATCGCCGTTTCCATTTCTTCCTCAGAAAGAACGACGCCGGAAGAATCCTCCGCAGCAGCAGAACCTTCATTTATGGGGTTGCTTCTGTTATCCTTCCGGGTTTCCTGAACCTTCCCCCAGGCCTGATCCCACAAAATCTTCACCGGTTCCCAAACCAGTTCCAGCGCCCGCAGCAATGCAATAATAAGAATCACCCAGCAGATTAAATGATACAGCTGGATTTCCCCGCTCCCATAATCATCGGTAGCTCCATAAAACAAGCCAAGTCCCACAATACCTACAGCCATCAGAAAAAAAAGTCCCTTGCCTGATTCTTTCCTCATATCCGTCTGCTCCTGTCCCTTATTTTGCATTTCCTTCAAATGGGCTTTATCATCTGCAGAAATACATACTCATGGATTCATCATACCACAAAAAAAAATAATAGAAAACACGTAAAGTTAATGATAATATAAAATAGTACGTACTGCTGCAAATTGCTTTCAACCTAAACTATATACACAATAAAAGTACATACCTGAGCACACGGATAAAAGTAAACCTAAAGACTATCTTATTATGAAAGGATTCTATTACTATGAAAGGGCTATATTATAACGGAACCGCTGCAGAATACAGGGAAGATCTTCCCATGCCTGTTCCTGAACCAGGTGAAAGCCTGATAAAAATTCATTACAGTGCCGTATGCAATACGGATAAGGAAATCCGGAAAGGATACCGTCCGTCATTCCGCGGAGTCATGGGACATGAATTTGTAGGAGAAGTCGTCTCTTCTCCGGATCCCGTCTTTCATGGAAAAAGAGTTGTTGGAGAACTGAATGCCGCCTGCGGTACCTGTATCTACTGCAGAACAGGAAGGCCTACACACTGTTCTAACAGGAAAGTGCTGGGCATGGATTCCAAAGACGGATGCTTCGCGGAATACATGACCATAGATACTTCCCTGCTTCATATTGTTCCGGATGACCTCCCCGATACACAGGCCATATTTACAGAACCTCTTGCCGCAGCCATGGAAATCCTTACACAGATTCATATATCCCCGGACAAAAATGCCGCTGTCCTCGGAGACGGCAGGCTGGCCCTTCTCACAGCCCAGGTATTGGCTCTCACCGGTATCGATCTTACCGTTATCGGAAGACATCCGGAAAAGCTGGAGCTTTTCCGTCCCTTTGCCAAAACAGCCATCTGCGGAGAAAAAGAAGGCTATGAATATGTCGCTGAATGTACCGGTTCGGAAAGCGGCCTTCCACAGGCGATGGAACTTGTACGAAAAAAAGGAACCATAATACTCAAAAGTACCTATGCAGGTAAAGTAAGTCTGGACATGAGTATGGCTGCCGTAAATGAACTCACTATTGTGGGAAGCAGGTGCGGCCCGTTTGAACCTGCACTCCGGCTTCTGAAGGATAAAAAAATCCATCTTCCCGAAATAGAACTCTATGATCTGAAGGATTTTGAAAAGGCCTTCGCATCACCCGCCTTTAAAGCGGGCTTTGCCTTTATCGACTGATATATGTTAAAAGGAACACGTCATGTATCGTGTTCCTTTTTCCATGCAAGGATACGATCCAGCTTTTCCTTTACCTCCGCTTCCTTCCCTTCTCCTGCAGGCACATAATATCTCTTATCCTGAAGGGAATCAGGCAGGCAGCGCATGGCCGTAACCTTTTCCTCCGTATTATGGGCATATACATATCCTTCCCCGTAATGCAGTTCTTCCATCAGACGGGTAGGCGCATTCCTTATCTGCAGAGGCACCGGCTCCGCAAGCATTTTCACCGCATCCTCCTTACAATCCTCATATGCCTTATAAAGGGCATTGGATTTGGGAGCCATGGACAGATAAACTACCGCGTGGGCAAGATTAACATTACATTCCGGCATTCCGTTAAAATGACAGGCCTGATATGCGGCTACCGCAACCAAAAGAGCATTACTGTCCGCCAGACCCACATCCTCGCTGGCAAACCGGATCAATCTTCTTGCCACATATAAGGGATCTTCACCTGCCTCCAGCATCCTGGAAAGCCAGTATACGGCAGCGTCCGGATCCGTATTCCGCATGGATTTATGAAGAGCGGAGATCAGGTTGTAATGCTCCTCTCCCTTCTTATCATAAAGAAGGGATTTTTTGCTGGTGCACTGTTCCAGTATTTCCCTGGTTATTACAGTGGTTCCGTCCGGTTTGATCTCTCCGTTCAGGATCACCATTTCCAGTGTATTCAGAGCCGTCCGCCCATCGCCATTAGCAAACCTGGCTATCATCTCTATCATGTCTTCTTCTATTTCAATCTTCTGGTTACCGAATCCGTTTCCGGCTTTCAGGGCATGATGCAGCATCTGCACGACCTCTTCCACGGAAAGAGCCTGCAGCACAAAAACCTTGCAGCGGGAAAGAAGAGCGGCATTAATTTCAAAGGATGGATTTTCCGTAGTTGCTCCGATGAGGATAATACTTCCTTTTTCCACAAAGGGCAGAAACGCATCCTGCTGGGCCTTATTAAAACGATGGATTTCATCTACAAATACAATCGTCTTTTTTCCCATATGCCTGGCGCTCTCGGCCTGGTTCATCACTTCCTTAATTTCACGGATCCCACTGGTAACCGCACTGAAATCAATGAATTCAGCCTTTGTGCTCCTGGCTATTATCCTGGCAAGAGTAGTCTTTCCCACACCGGGAGGTCCCCAGAAGATCATGGAAGAAACCATATCCTGATCAATCAGGCGGCGGAGAACCTTCCCTTCCCCCACCAGATTTTTTTGTCCCACGAATTCCTCCAGTCCTGAAGGACGCAGCCTGCTGGCGAGAGGATCATACATAACTCTGTTATCATCAAATAATGACATTTGTTCCATTTTATTTTCCCATGCAGAACTTACTGAAAATTTCGTTTACCAGATCTTCTCCTACCTCTTCTCCGATGATATATCCCAGGGAGGCATAAGCACTCATCAAATCTATGGAATAAAAATCTTCGGGCATCTCATCTTCCAGGCTTTTCTTTACCATGAGCAGACTGTCCCGGGCTTCTTCCAGCGCCTGCTTATGGCGCATATTGGTTATAATAACCTCTTCATTCATGGAAAGGGCGCCGGAGAAAAACATTTCTTTTATGGTATTTTCAAATTCCTCAATTCCCGTATTATCCCGGGTGGAGGTACGTATCACCGAGATCTCCGCATCCCGGAGCTTCTTTCTGAGTTCCTCTTCCTCAACAACGGGAACCAGATCCGTTTTATTCAGAAGCACGATGCATTTTTTTCCTCTGATCAAATCCAGGATCTCCTCGTCACTCTCATCTAATGCGATGGAGGAATCCACCACATACAGAATCAGATCCGCATCAGAGGCTATTTTCAGCGCCCGTTCCACCCCTATCTTTTCAACAACATCCTCTGTGGAACGGATTCCGGCGGTATCGATGATATTCAGACCAATCCCGTGAAGCCTGATGGATTCTTCCAGTACATCCCTGGTAGTCCCGGCCACATCCGTGACAATAGCCTTTTCTTCCCCAACCAGCAGATTCATAAGAGAAGATTTTCCCGCGTTGGGCTTTCCTACAATAACGGTATTGATCCCTTCCTTTAACACTTTTCCGTCGTCAGCGGAATCAATCAGCTTATTACACCGTAATAATAGATCCCCGATCTTTGGAAGCAGCTTTTCCGGATAGCCCTCCGTGCTTATATGTTCGGGATCATCAAGCGCTGATTCAATAAACGCTATCTCATATAAAATCTCTTCCCTCATCTGCCTGATACAGTCGGAAATGGAACCCTTTAACTGCTTCATGGAAGATTTCAGGGCAAATTCATTCCGGGAATGGATAATATCCATAACCGCCTCCGCCTTCGCTAAATCGATCCTTCCATTTAAAAAGGCCCGCTTGGTGAATTCACCGGGCTCTGCCAGCCTGGCCCCATTCCTCAGTACGGTTTCCAGAACTTTCTGCACGATTAAGACACCGCCATGACAATTGATCTCAACGGTGTCTTCTTTTGTATAGCTATTCGGCGCTTTCATAACAGCGGCCATCACTTCATCCAGGATTTCTTCCCCATCCATAATAAACCCATAATGAATGGTATGGCTGCCATAATCCTTAAGACTATGGCAGCCATTCTTTGATCTATAAACCCTGCTTCCAATTTCGATTGCATCGTCTCCGCTGATACGGACAATTCCTATTCCTGAATCAGACAGTGCCGTAGCAATTGCAGCAATTGTTTCAGTCTGTTTCATAAATCTTTTAACCTCTGCCCCTTTGTCAGACAGTTATCTGTCTGTTATCTTTTCAGGGTAACAACAACATGGCGGAAAGGCTCTTCCCCTTCGCTGTGGGTTGTAACATATTTGTCATTCTGCAGGGCGGAATGAATAATTCTTCTTTCATAAGGATTCATAGGCTCCAGGGAAACACTGCGTTTGGTCCTCTTTACCTTATATGCTATGTTCTTTGCCAGATTTTCCAGGGTTTCTTTTCTTCTCTTACGGTAGTTCTCGGTATCTACCTTAACGCGGATATATTCTTCGGCTTCCTTATTTACCACAAGGGAAACAAGATACTGCAGGGAATCCAGAGTCTGTCCTCTCTTACCGATGAGAACACCCATGTCATCGCCTCTTAAGTCAACATCGAGAAAACCTTCCAGCTCGTCATATTTCACATCAATTACTACAGTCATTTTCATTGCGGCAAAAACATCTTCCAGGAAGTTTTTAGCCTTATCTTCAATGCTTTCTTTTACTTTTGCCTTAATTTTTGCAGGCTTAGAATTAAATCCCAGGAAACCGGTAGAACCTTCTTCTATTACCTCATATTCCAGCTTATCACTGGTTACAAGAAATTTCTGGCATGCTGCGGTAATGGCATCATCCACTGTCTTGGCAGTAAATTCAACGAATTCCATAATTTCCTCCATTCTGCCGCCGGGTGCGGCAATCCATTCAAGCGTATCTTTCGCTTATTTCTTATCGGAATTACTTTTTTCCGTTTTATTGTTGTTCTCGTTGTAAATCTTTACCATATTTGCCTTTGCAGCTATACTTCCCGGCTTCGGAGCCTTCTGATTATACATTTCCGTTGCCTTCTTCACTGCTTCCTCCTTCTCCTCCTGCGTCATGGATGCTTTCGCCGAAGAAGCTTTTGTGGAGATACTGTTTGATTTTGGAGTCGTGCTCTGCACGTTCCGCGTATTCATGCTGGCATATTGGTTAATTGTCTTTGGATCAATACCGGCCTTTTCCATCCTCTTAATCCGTTTATCCTGCTTTTTCTTAGCCTTGTCCTTGTTTTTCTCAATAAGCTGATCGAAATCGGTCTTATCAATATGCTTGTTTACCAGGACCTGCTGTATACTCCTTACCACCGCACTGGCAACCCAGTATAAACCGACACCGGCAGGAAGAGAGAAACAGAATACAGCCGACATAATAGGCATAATGTTATTCATCATTTTCATGGAAGACATCATGCTGTTCTGATCCCCGTTAGACTCAGGCTGAGGCATCAGCTTAACATTCAGCCACTGTGTTACCGCCGCCAATACAGGGATGGCAAGAGCTGCTATAATAAGAAGCACATTCTTGGACTGCATGGCATTGGACAGATAATAAGAAGGGGAATCCCCTATGTTCATTCCAAACAGATTATTATAAGATCCCAGCTTTTCCGATGTAGCCATGATATCATTCGCCAGAGAAGGGAATTTATCAGCCAGGCTGTGCCATTCCGGAGTGGACGCTTTATTCAGGACATCGATAAATGTATTCTTTACATAAGTGGGATCCCCTGCAACAAACAGTTCATTAGAGAACTGCTTCATATACATAGCCGAATTTTTGAATCCCTGAATGAATTCCGCACTGCCGGGCTGGGCAATCAGATTCTCAACCAAAGGTGAAAAAACCGCCTTAACCTGTCCGATATAAGCAGGAATCGCATAAATTACCTTATACAAAGCATAGATTATAGGAAGCTGTATCAGCATCTGAACACAGCTGCCCATAGGTGAAACACCATATTTGGCATAAACGGCCTGCGTTTCATTCTGCATAGCCATCATGGAATCATTGTCTTTCTTACCATTATACTTCTTCTGAATAGCCTGAAGCTCAGGATTCATCTTATTGCTCAGTTTGGAAAACTTCTGCTGTTTAATAGTCAGGGGAAGCATGAGCATATAAATTACAATGGTAAATACGATAATAGCAAGAGCTATATAGGGAAGTCCGATCAGATTCAGCAGATAGAAAATTCCCTCCATAATATAACCGAGCAATGTAGCAACCCAGCCTATAACGGGAGTCGCACTTTTGGTCAAAATAATTCCTGGCAAATCTTATTTCCTCCTTAAACCGGCGCCGGACTAAGGTACCGGATCATAACCTCCCTTGGAAAAGGGATTACATCTTAAAATTCTCCAAAAAGCAAGCAAACCGCCCTTAATTACTCCGTACTTCTCCACAGCCTGTAAACCATACTCGCTGCAGGTAGGAAAATAAGGGCATTTTGTACTTTTCATCGGTGATATATACTTTCTATATCCTTTAATTAAAGCAATTACTATCTTCTTCATTTTCGAATCAGCTCATTATTTTATGAAGCTTACCTAAATGCAATAGCGCACTCTCGATTTCCCTGAAGGAAGCCGAAGCAGCATTCGCTCTGGCCACGACTACTATATCTAAACCACTATTAAATATATTTTCCTGCAGCCTGTAGCTTTCACGCACCAGCCTTGTGACATGATGGCGCACAACACTGTTACCAACCTTTTTGCTCACGGAAATTCCAAGTCTGTTTTTATCCAAATTATTTTCCAACACATACATTACCAATAAACGATTGGCATACGATTTGCCATTCCGGTAAACAGACTGAAAATCCTGGTTTTTCTTCAAACTTTCCGAAAAATTCATTACATGTCCAATCTTTCCTGGAAAGAGAAAAAAAGGCCACAAAACTGCGGCCTATGCTGATAATCTCTTTCTTCCTTTTGCTCTTCTTGCTGCCAGTACCTTTCTTCCTCCCGGAGTACTCATTCTGGCTCTGAAGCCGTGAACTTTATTTCTCTGCCTGTTCTTAGGCTGAAATGTCATTTTCATTAAAGATGCACCTCCTTCACTCAGGTTTCTGATAATGTGTCAGAAAATATCATTACCGATTATATAGGAAGAAACCCCGCAAGTCAAGCAAAACCGCGTATTTTACGAAATAAAAAAACGCTGAAAAAAGCCTGTAAAAATCGTGTTTTTCACTAATACAAGATATAGTTATCCCCAATTATTTTTTTCCACAACATCTAGCACTCCGATTTTCATCCACATCCTGCCAACCGATCAATCCACTTAACATAACATTATCCACAAATTGTGTATAACTTGTGGATAAACTCCTCTTAATTTTCATTTTCAAATTAAAAATAAATATCAAAGCCCCATATTTTCTGAATGTTTATATGTTGATGACACTTTTCCACTTATCCACATTTACACATAGCAAACCCGTAATATGTTAACTACTCCCCCCTTGCATTCACAGCATGTGGAAAAATATTATCCCCAGAATTAACATTTGATATTTGCTTTTTTTTAGAGTAAGATAATATAAATGTATTTTCAGTAAGTTTATGGAGGTTTAGCAATGCAGGCAATCGAAGCCAGATGGGATGAGATTAAGGAAACAATCAGAAAGGAATATGATCTTTCTGACGTTTCTTATCACACGTGGATAGAGCCACTGAAGTTTTATGACGTCCAGGATGATGTGGTAATAATCCTTATCACATCCAACCAGTCACATGCCCTTAACTATATTTCTTCCAAATATAAGGATTTCTTCCGTGTTACCCTCACAGAAATGATGGATCATTACTATGAGGTCTCCTTTATATTGGAAAAAGACGCTAAGAAGGACAAGTCTTCCACTGAAGATCTCAAATCTCCGTACAGCAGCACCTTTAACATTAATTATGAAAATGCAAATCTGAACCCTAAATATAAATTCGATACCTTCGTAGTGGGAAGCAATAACAAATTCGCCCATTCTGCCTGTCTTGCCGTTGCAGAATCCCCGGGCGACGCATACAATCCCCTCTATATATATGGTGGGGCCGGATTGGGCAAAACCCACCTTATGCATTCCATCGGTCATTTCGTGCTGGAACAAAACCCGGATATGAAGGTTATCTACGTCACCTCCGAATCCTTTACTAATGAAGTAATCGAATCCATCCGAAGCGGTAATGCGGCGGCCATGACCAAGCTGCGGGACAAGTACCGTACGGTGGATGTCCTCATGATCGATGATATCCAGTTTATAATAGGAAAGGAAAGTACACAGGAAGAATTTTTCCATACCTTTAATGTGCTTCATGCAGCCGGCAAACAAATCGTACTGTCCTCCGATAAACCGCCTAAAGAAATGGAAACCCTGGATGAAAGATTCCGTTCCCGTTTTGAATGGGGCCTTATCGCAGACATCCAGCCGCCTGATTATGAAACCCGTATGGCTATCCTCCGTAAAAACGCGGAGAACTATGATAAAAAAATCGACGACTCCATTTTCCAGTATATCGCTACCAACATCAAATCCAACATCAGGGAACTGGAAGGGGCTTTCAATCGTATCATCGCCAAATCAAAGATCGAAAACCAGCCTGAAATAACCATGGAACTGGCTGAGGACGCTCTGAAAGACATCATCAATCCCGACAAACCGGACAAAATAACCCCGGAACTCATCATTCGTGTGGTGGCAGAGCATTACGGTGTCAATCCGGAGGACATCACCTCCAAAAAGAGGAATTCCGAATTCGTTCTTCCCCGTCAGGTAGTTATGTATCTGTGCAGGGATCTCACGGAAACCTCTCTTGCTAATATAGGAAAGCTCCTCGGCAAAAAAGATCATACCACAGTAATCCATGGTGCCAATAAAATAACGGATGAACTTAATACCAATGAAGAACTGAAGAATAACATTGAAATTATCAAAAAGAAAATATGTGTATAACTTTGTTAAAGAAAAGTTGACAAGCTGTGGGTACATTGGGGACAGGCTGTGAATCCTTATTTTTTCAAAGCCAAACCTAAATCAGGAGGTTCAGGTCCATTGTGAATACATTGAGAATTAACCTCAGCTTATCCGGCACTTTTGAACAAGTTATTATTTTCAAATTTCCTTGCAAACTGTATAATAAAAAGGGTTATCCACATATCTACATCCACTACTAATTAATATTACTAAATAAATTAATTTATAAAAGGATCGCGCGCGGTGCGCCAGGCGCTGCATCATTGTGAATTCGCAGAAGGGAGTTTATGCACATATGAAATTAGTTTGTTCCAAAAGCAATCTGTTAACAGGACTTCAGGTCGTATCGAAAGCGGTACCGAATAAAACCACCATGTCCATCCTTGAATGTATTCTGATTGATTCCACCTCAGGGGAGATCAAACTGACGGCCAATGATATGGAGCTCGGTATCGAAACCATTATAGAAGGGGAGATCCTGGAAAAAGGGATCATTGCCCTGGACGCCAAGATCTTTTTGGAGATCGTAAGAAAACTGCCTGATAATGATATCACCATCACAACGGACAGTAACTTTAAGACTGCCATTACCTGTGAAAAGGCAAAGTTTAATATCATCGGTAAATCAGGTGAAGATTTTTCCTATTTACCCATGATTGAAAGAAACGAATCCATCATTATTTCCCAGTATACCCTGAAGGAAGTGATCCGTCAGACGATCTTTTCCATCTCTGACAATGACAACAATAAATTGATGAGCGGTGAGCTTTTCGAGATCAACGGAGAGGAAATGAGAGTCATTTCCCTTGACGGACATCGTATTTCCATCCGTAAAATCCATCTGAAAAACTCCTATCCTGCCAAGAAGGTTGTGGTTCCCGGCAAAACCCTGAACGAGATCAGCAAGATCTTAAGCGGTGATGCGGATAAGGATGTCACCATTTTCTTCACGGATAAACATATCGTATTTGAATTCGAGAATACCACGGTGGTATCCAGACTGATCGAAGGGGAGTACTTCAAGATCGATCAGATGCTTTCCAGCGATTATGAAACCAAAGTGATCATTCATAAAAAAGAACTCCTTGACTGTATTGACAGGGCTACCCTGCTCATCAAGGAAGGGGATAAAAAACCCATCATCATCAATATCACGGATGGTTCCATGGAGCTTAAGATCAATTCCACGGTCGGAAGCATGGATGAAGAAATAGACATTGAGAAAATGGGAAAAGATCTCATGATCGGCTTCAATCCCAAGTTCCTGATCGATGCCCTTCGTGTAATAGACGACGAGACAATTACCATTTATCTGGTAAATCCCAAGGCTCCCTGCTTTATCAGGGATGAAGAAAACAATTATATTTATCTGATCCTGCCTGTAAACTTTACGACAGTTTCATAAGCGGAAGGAAAACAATGGAAAGTTTTAAAATAAAAGATGAGTATATCAAGCTGGGACAGGCCCTTAAGGCTTCCGGGCTTGCAGAATCCGGTGTGGACGCAAAGTATGCGGTCCAGGATGGCTTTGTTAAGGTGAACGGCCAGGTGGAAACCCAGAGAGGGAAAAAACTGGTGCCCGGAGATCTTGTGGAATATAACGGGAAGACTCTTAAAATCGAGTAAAATTTAAAGGATCAAAAAAGGCTGGTTTTATGTAAACCAGCCTTTTGAAAGGCAATATCGGGTAATTTTCATGGTTATAAAATCGCTTGAGCTGTCCAATTTCAGGAACTATGCGTTTCTGGATATGAATTTTGACAAAGGCACCAATATTCTTTACGGCGATAACGCACAGGGAAAGACGAACATCCTTGAGGCGATTTATTTGTGTGCCACGACAAAATCACACAGAGGCACGAAGGATCGTGATATTGTTAATTTTGATGAGGAAGAAGCGCATATCCGCACCTGGCTGGAAAAAGACGGGGATGAAATCAAAATAGATATGCATCTTCGGAAAAATAAAACCAAAGGCATAGCTATTGACGGCACTAAAATAAAAAGGGCCTCAGAGCTTCTGGGGCTTATGAATGTTGTATTCTTCTCTCCGGAGGATCTCAGCATCATTAAGAACGGGCCTTCGGAAAGGCGCAGGTTCGTGGATATGGAATTATGCCAGCTTGATCCTATGTACCTGCATCATTTAAACAACTATAACAAGATAATAAACCAGAGAAACAAGCTGCTGAAGGATATGTATATGAATCCTTCTTTGAAGGGGACTCTGGATGTATGGGATATCCAGCTTGTGGAGTTCGGAAAAAAGATCATTGAAAGACGTACGGCTTTTGTGGATCAGATGAATACTATTATAGGCGGGATCCATGACAGCCTTTCCGGAGGGAAGGAAAAGCTTCTGCTCTCCTATGAACCGGATATTTCCCCGGAGGATTTCGAAGGAAAACTGCGGGGCAGCCAGGAAAGGGATATCCGTCTGAAACAGACTACGGTGGGGCCTCACAGAGATGATTTTGCTTTTATCGCCAATGAAATCGATATCCGTAAATTCGGATCCCAGGGACAGCAGAGGACTGCGGCCCTTTCCCTGAAGCTGTCGGAAATTGAACTGGTTAAAACGATGACAAAGGATACGCCTATTCTTCTTCTTGATGATGTCTTATCCGAGCTGGACAGCAACAGGCAGAATTATCTGCTGAACAGCATAGGAGATATACAGACAATAATTACCTGTACAGGCCTGGATGAATTTATTAACAACCGGTTTGAGATAAACCGGGTATTCAAAATTACCAATGGTTCTATCGATATTATGTCTATTGTGGATAAATAAAATTCATGCTATAATAAAACAGAATAGGCAAACAGGTAGAAAAACTTATAGGCCTGAGGGATCTATAAGCTTTTCTATCTATTTGTGTCCTTTTTGTTGAATTTTGGTCTTTTAAAGCAGTGAAATGGAGGAATATATGGATACTGAAAACACAGAAAGCCACAGTGAGTATGGAGCGGATCAAATACAGATTCTTGAGGGTCTGGAAGCGGTTCGTAAAAGACCTGGTATGTATATTGGTTCTACATCAGCCAGAGGCCTTCACCATCTGGTTTATGAGATTGTAGACAATGCAGTGGATGAAGCTTTGGCGGGTTATTGTGATACCATTGATGTTACAATTAATCAGGATAATTCCATTACGGTTATTGATAATGGACGTGGTATTCCTGTGGGGATCAACCATAAAGCCGGCATCCCTGCGGTGGAAGTGGTATTTACCATTCTGCATGCGGGCGGTAAATTCGGCGGCGGGGGATACAAGGTATCCGGAGGACTTCATGGAGTAGGCGCATCTGTAGTAAATGCCCTGTCTGACTGGCTTGAAGTGGAGATCTGTCAGGAGGGAAAGGTATACAGACAGCGTTACGAAAAGGGAAAGACTATCTATACCCTGAAAGTGGTGGGAGAATGTGATCCGGAAAAGACGGGAACCAAGGTAACCTTCAAGCCGGATGCCACTATTTTCCAGGAAACTACCGTTTATGAATTTGATATTTTAAAACAGCGTCTGCGTGAGATGGCATTTCTTACCAGAGGCTTAAGAATTGTACTCAGAGATGTGAGGGAAGAAAATCCGCAGGAAAAAGTGTTCCACTACGAGGGCGGAATCAAGGAATTCGTCACCTATCTGAATAAGAGCAAATCTCCTCTTTACGAAAATGTCATGTATTTTGAGGGCAGCAAAAATAATGTTTATGTGGAAGTGGCAATGCAGCATAACGATTCCTACACGGAAAGCGTTTACAGCTTTGTCAACAATATAAATACACCGGAAGGCGGCACCCATCTGGTGGGCTTCCGGAATGCCATTACCAAGACCTTTAATGATTATGCAAGAAACAATAAGCTGCTCAGGGACAATGAAGCGAATCTTACCGGTGAGGATATCAGGGAAGGCCTGACTGCCATTGTCAGTGTGAAGATTGAGGATCCCCAGTTTGAGGGACAGACCAAGCAGAAGCTGGGAAATTCCGAAGCGAGAGGTGCTGTGGACAGCGTTATCAGCGAACAGCTTACCTATTATCTGGAACAGAACCCTTCCATTGCGAAAACCATCTGTGAAAAATCAATCCTTGCCCAGCGTGCAAGGGAAGCAGCCCGGAAAGCGAGGGAGCTTACCAGAAGAAAGACGGCTCTGGAAGGAATGGCGCTGCCCGGAAAGCTGGCTGATTGCTCCGATAAGGATCCGAAAAACTGTGAAATTTATATCGTTGAGGGAGATTCCGCCGGCGGATCTGCCAAGAAAGCGAGAAGCCGTGCCACACAGGCTATCCTTCCTCTGAGAGGAAAGATCCTGAATGTAGAAAAGGCAAGGCTTGATAAAGTGTACGCCAATGCGGAAATCAAAGCCATGATCACCGCTTTCGGCACAGGGATCCATGATGATTTCGACGTAACCAAATTAAGATATCATAAAATTATTATTATGACCGATGCCGATGTTGACGGTTCTCATATCGCGACTCTTCTGCTTACCTTCATCTACCGTTTCATGCCGGAGCTGATTAAGCAGGGACATGTTTATCTGGCGCAGCCGCCTCTTTATAAGCTGGAGAAGAATAAAAAGGAATGGTATGCCTACAGTGATGAGGAACTGAATCAGATTCTTACGGAAGTGGGAAGGGATCAAAATAATAAAATCCAGCGTTATAAGGGTCTGGGAGAAATGGACGCGGAACAGCTTTGGGAAACTACGATGGATCCGGAAAAGCGTATTTTGCTGCGCGTTAATATGGATGAGGAGGCAGAATCGGAAGTGGATCTCACCTTTACCACATTGATGGGTGATAAGGTGGAGCCGAGGCGGGAGTTCATTGAAGATAATGCCAAATATGTCAAGAACCTGGATATCTGATGACAGATACTGTAGAAACGGAGAGTCAATAAACAATGGAAGATAATATTTTTGATAAAATTCATGAAGTCGATCTGAAAGAAACCATGGAGAAATCCTATATCGACTATGCCATGAGCGTTATTGCATCCCGTGCGCTTCCGGATGTCCGAGATGGCCTGAAGCCGGTTCAGAGGCGTGTTCTCTATTCCATGATAGAGCTGAATAACGGTCCTGATAAGCCCCATAGAAAATGTGCCCGTATCGTGGGTGATACCATGGGTAAGTACCATCCCCATGGAGACAGCTCCATTTACGGCTCCCTTGTTAATATGGCCCAGGAATGGTCCACCAGATATCCTCTGGTAGACGGTCATGGGAATTTTGGTTCCGAAGACGGCGACGGCGCCGCAGCCATGCGTTATACAGAAGCCAGGCTTTCTAAAATTTCCATGGAAATGCTGGCGGATATCAATAAAGACACCGTTGATTTTGTTCCCAACTTTGACGAGACGGAAAAAGAACCTACCGTCCTTCCCAGCCGTTATCCCAATCTGCTGGTAAACGGAACCTCCGGTATCGCCGTTGGTATGGCGACCAATATCCCTCCCCACAACCTTCGTGAGGTAGTGGACGCGGTGGTTAAGCTCATTGACAACCGGGTGAATGAGGACAGGGATACGGATATGGAAGAGGTTCTGCAGATCATTACTGCCCCTGACTTTCCTACGGGCGGTATTATTCTGGGGACCAGAGGAAGTGAGGAAGCCTACCGGACAGGACGCGGCAAGGTAAGGGTACGTGCGGTAACCGATATCGAGACGCTTCCCAACGGAAAAAGCCAGATCATCGTAACAGAACTTCCTTACATGGTTAATAAAGCCCGTTTGATCGAAAAGATCGCAGAGCTTCACAAAGAGAAAAAAATAGACGGTATTACGGATCTGAGGGATGAATCCAACAGGGAAGGAACCCGTATAGTTATTGAACTGCGCAGGGACGCCAATGCCAACGTGATCCTGAATCTGCTGTACAAGCACACCCAGATGCAGGATACCTTCGGTATTATCATGCTGGCTCTGGTGAATAATGAGCCGAAGGTGCTTAACCTTCTGGAAATGCTGAAGCTTTATCTGAAGCATCAGGAGGATGTTGTCACCAGAAGGACAAAATATGATTTGAATAAAGCGGAAGAACGGGATCATATCTTACAGGGCTTGCTGATCGCCCTGGATCATATTGACGAAGTGATCCGTATTATACGTTCCAGCAGGAATACCCAGGCTGCCAAAGAAAACCTGATGGAACGGTTTGAGCTTTCTGATCCCCAGGCGCAGGCTATCGTCGACATGAGACTGCGCGCTCTTACCGGTTTGGAAAGAGAAAAGCTGGAAAATGAGCATAAAGAGCTCATGGCAAAAATTGCCGAACTGAAGGCGATTCTGGCAGATGAGAAGCTTTTGCTTGGCGTAATCAGGGAAGAGATCCTGATTACCTCCCTGAAATACGGGGATGACAGAAGAAGCCGTATCGGTTTTGACGAGTATGATATTTCCATGGAGGATATGATCCCCAGGGATAATACGGTAATTGCCATGACCAATCTGGGTTATATCAAGCGTATGACAATTGATAATTTCAAATCCCAGAACCGCGGAGGCAAGGGGATCAAGGGGATGCAGACCATTGAAGAGGATTTCATTGCGGATCTGCTTATGACTACCACCCATCATTATGTGATGTTCTTTACCAATTACGGCAGGGTTTACCGGCTTAAAGCCTATGAAATTCCTGAGGCCAGCAGGACGGCCAGAGGAACGGCCATCATCAACCTGCTTCAGCTGAATCCGGGAGAAAAGATATCGGCCATTATTCCGGTAAAGGATTATGAAGATGATAAGAACCTTTTCATGGTAACAAGAAGAGGTATCGTGAAAAAAACTCCTGTCATGGAATACAGCAATGTCCGTAAGAACGGGCTTGCGGCAATTAATCTCCGTGACGATGATGAATTGATAGAAGTAAAGATCACCGATGCGGATACGGATCTTTTCCTGGTGACCAAGCACGGTATGTGTATCCGGTTCAAGGAAACCGATGTAAGGGCGACCGGAAGGATGTCCATGGGCGTTATCGGAATGAACCTGGACGACGGGGATGAAATTGTGGGAATGCAGCTGGACAGCCAGGGAGATTCCCTCCTGATAGTATCTGAAAACGGTATGGGCAAGCGTACTTATCTGGAAGAGTTCAGTGTCCAGAAGAGAGGCGGCAAGGGAGTAAAATGCTATAAGATCACCGAAAAGACCGGTTATGTGGTTGGCGTTAAGGCATGCAACGATGATCATGAAATCATGATGATCACCACGGAAGGAATCATCATCCAGTTAAGAGTGGAGGATATTTCCATATTGGGAAGAATCACTTCCGGTGTGAAGATGATCAACCTGGATAAGGGGATCAAGGTAGCGCAGGTTGCCAAGGTAAGGGAAAGAGTTTCTGACGGCAGCCAGGAATTTGAAAATCCGGATGACGCCATGGAGGATATTCCTGAAGAGGAAAGATATCCGGGGGCGGATGAAGAAGAAAATATTATTTTCCCTACGGAAACTGAGGAAGAATAAAGAGTCCTAAAAGAAAATTCACGGTTCATGAAGCCGTGCGGAATAAGCAGACAGCCGTAAAGGCAGTCTGCTTATTTCCTTACAGGGAGTAAAGATATGAAAAATATATTGATTGTGGAAGATGACAAAGCTCTTGCGGAAGGAATCGTGCTTGTTTTACGTCAGGACGGCTTTTCCTTCCAGTGCTGCCATAATGTAAAAGATGCAAAGAAAGTACTGGAAAAAAACATTTTTGATCTCATTCTTTTGGATATCAATCTTCCCGACGGAAGCGGACTGGATATATGCAGGGGGCTCAGGAAGGAAGAGAGGCTGGATCCTGTTATTTTCCTGACGGCTCTGGATACGGAGCTTCATGAAGTCACCGGTTTCCAGGCAGGAGCGGATGATTATATTACCAAGCCTTTTTCCCTGGCCGTATTAAGGGAACGGGTTATGGCGGCCCTGAGAAGAGGGGAGCGGCGAAGTTCCTCCGGGAAGGCTTCACCGGTACTTAAGGAAGGCCCTTTTACCATCGATTCGGAAAACCAGTCCTTTTTTATGGGAGACAGGGAAATCCTTTTAAGCAGGACGGAACAAAAGCTTTTGATGGTACTGATTAAAAATAAAAACCGGATTCTGGAACGGGATACTTTGATTGAAAAGGTATGGGGAAACGACGGGGAATTCGTGGATGAAAATGCCCTTTCCGTCACCATTAAAAGGCTAAGGGACAAGCTGGAGAAAGATCCCAGGAAGCCGGAGTATATCCAGACTGTTTATGGGATAGGATATCGTTTTCAGATAAATGAGGGAGAGTCACAATGACTGCGTATTTAATAAAGGGTTTCTACGGAAATCTGCCTGTGATTTTAATGTCGGTTACTGTAATTCTGCTTGCCGGGATCCTTATTTATGTGCTTGTCAGGCTTCACAGGGAATATGATATGCTGGATAAGATGCTGGACAGTGCAATCGAAGGAAATTTCCAGGAAAAAAGATTTGATGAATATATGCTCTCCAGGCTGGAAAGCAAATTATATCAATTTTTATCATCCAGTTCTCTGGGAAGAAAAAAGGTGGAGGAAGAAAGAGGGAAGGTGGAAGAGCTTATCGCCAATATATCCCACCAGACTAAAACACCCATCACCACCATACGTCTGTACGCGGGCCTGCTTGAGGAAAAAGATCTGCCGGAGGAAGAACATCTGCTGGCCAGACGGATTGCGGAGCAGAATGACAGAATGGCATTTCTCATTGAAAACCTGGTGAAGATGTCTAGGCTGGAAAACGGAATCGTTGCCGTACATCCTGTGAAGCAGGATATCGCAGTCCTTATGGAAAGCCTGGCCGGGATCTTTGAAAAAAATGAGGAAAGAAGAATCCTTTTTGATCCCTCTTACAGAAGTCAGGAACCAATCATTGCCTGCTATGATTTGAAATGGACGGTGGAAGCTATTTCAAATATCATAGAAAATGCTATAAAATATACGGATCAGAACGGAAAAATAAAGATCTCGGTCATTCCCTACCAGAGCTTTACAGCCATTGAGATAAAGGACAACGGGATCGGAATTGCCGAGGAGGAACAGGCCAGTGTGTTCCTTCGTTTCTTCCGTTCCGAGAAGGTGAATGATAAAAAGGGAGTGGGACTGGGATTATATCTTGCCAGAGAGATCATTACCAAACAGGGAGGCTATATCAGCCTTCAGTCAGAGGAGGGAAAGGGTTCCTGTTTCCGCGTTTTCCTTTCTGAAAGATAAGAAAGATGTGATGCATTTTTTAAGAAATTTCCGTATCTTTTAAGATTTCAGCCCAATTCTTTCAAAACTGTCATTATTCTTTTTTTCATGGAAAGAACATGGAAAGATTTATTTGTTATAGTTTAGTCAGATAAGAAAAACAGATATGCGGAGGAGAGAATAATGAAAATTCTGAAAACGGAAGATCTTAAAAAATATTACGGAAACAAAGAAAATGAGGTTCATGCTCTGAACGGAGTTAATTTTTATGTGGAGGAAGGAGAATTCGTTTCTATCGTAGGGACTTCGGGAAGCGGAAAATCCACGCTGCTTCATATGCTGGGAGGACTGGACCGGCCCACATCGGGTAAGGTTTTTGTAGACGGAAAAGATATTTTCAGCCTGAAGGATGAGGCGCTTACCATTTTCCGGCGCAGGAAAATCGGTTTTGTATTTCAGAGCTATAATCTGGTTCCGGTTCTGAATGTATATGAAAATATAGTCCTTCCCATTGAACTGGATGGAAATAAAGTGGATAAGGCCTATGTGAATGATCTGATTGAAATCCTGGGAATCGGGGAGAAGCTTCAGAATCTTCCGGGCCAGCTTTCAGGAGGACAGCAGCAGAGAGTGGCCATCGCAAGAGCGCTTGCGGCAAAGCCCGCTATTGTCCTGGCGGATGAACCCACAGGAAATCTGGATTCCCGGACCAGCCAGGATGTGCTGGGGCTTCTGAAGGTAACCGGTGAAAAATTCGGCCAGACTATCGTTATGATAACCCACAACCCGGATTTGGCACAGCTTGCGGATCGGATTGTCAGAATTGAAGATGGAATGATTCTGAACCGGAAGGAGTGTGAGGCAAATGCTTAAGGTGAAAAACAATAAGTGTATCAGCCGTCTTGCCGATAAATCCTTCCGTGCAAATAAAACCCGGAATATCATAGCTGTTATTGCCATAGCCCTTACCACCATTCTTTTTACCGCCCTGTTTACCATAGGCAGCGGTGCGGTGGAATCCTTTCAGTACAATACCATGCTTCAGGCAGGGGGGATGGCCCATGGAGCCATCAAATTTGCACCGCCGTCCATTTATGAGGACGTGAAATCCCATCCCCTGGTAAAAGAAACGGGATTTCGGATGGTGACTGCGGACAGCGTAGATAATCCGGAATTTTTGAAACGTCATGTGGAGATGTATTATGAGGATCAGACCTGTATGGATTTGAGCTTTATCTCCCTGAAGGAGGGAAGCATACCCCAGGCGGAAAATGAAATTATAATGGATGTGCCTTCCCTTGATCTGCTGGGTGTTCCCGCCAGAACAGGAGAAAAGGTAACGCTGCTTCTTACAGTAAAGGGAAAGCAGGTGGAACGGGAATTTGTCCTTTCCGGCTACTGGGAACCGATCAATCCTTCCATGAATGTGGGATTTGCCATCTGTTCTAAGGCATATACGGAAAAATATGCGGATGAACTGAAATATATTTATAATGAGGAACCGTATATGAGCGGATCCGTTATGTATGATCTCATGTTCAAAAGTACCCGCGGTATGGATAAAAGTATGGATATGCTGGTTCAGGATTTGGGATATTCCCTGGATGACAGAGATGATAATTATCTGGCTGCAAATGTGAACTGGGCTTATCTGTCCAACAGCATGGGGCAGGATCCTGTGACGATGATGACAATAGCGGCGGCTTTGGCGTTAATCATCCTAACCGGCTATCTGATTATCTATAATATTTTCCAGATTTCGGTTATACGTGACATCCGTTTTTATGGACTGCTGAAAACCATAGGAACCACAGGAAAACAGATCAAAAAGATCATCCGCAGACAGGGGCTGCGTCTTTCCCTCTATGGAATACCTATAGGCCTGGCAGTGGGATTTTTCATAGGAAAAGGGATCGTGCCTTATATTATGGCTATCAGTAATTACAATTCGGGAAAGGTAAGTGTTTCCCTGAATCCTCTCATCTTTGTGGGGGCGGCCCTGTTTTCTCTTTTTACGGTGGCTATCAGTACCAGAAAGCCCGGCAGGATGGCGGCAGCCATTTCTCCTGTGGAGGCGGTGAAATATACGGACAGCAATGCAGATATCCGTAAAAAGAACAAGAAATCCACCGACGGCGGAAAGATATATAAAATGGCTCTCTCCAATCTGGGAAGAAACAGGAAAAGAACGGTTCTGGTTATTGTATCCCTTTCCCTGAGCGTGATCCTCATGAACAGCGTGGTCACCATGACAGAGAGCTTTGATCTGGACAAATACCTTTCAACCTTTGTTGATACGGATTTTCTTGCGGCCCATGCCCAATATTTTAACAACGACTACAGAAGCAATGAGGAACGTGTTTCGGAAAGTATGATTCAGGCAATTGAAGAAGAACCGGGATTTGAAAAGGGAGGAAGGATCTTTTTTTATCAGGACGTTTCCGTGAAAATGCCGGAGCCCAATCCTATTCATCTGAATGAGAATGGCGCGGCAGTAAATGCGGAAGGAGAACACATTAATGTAGATGAGAACCTTTACCCAAGAGCAAATTTATATGGATTGGAGGAGCTTCCTCTCGCCAGAATGGATATTGTTGCCGGTGAAACGGATCCGGATATTTTAAAGGAGAAGCTGGACACAGGCGATTATATTATTGAGGGAGTGGATATAGACGATTATGGTAAGGTTTATGAAGACCGTATTCATTATGCCATAGGGGATAAGGTGACTATCCATAACAGCAATGGGCAGGAAAAAGAAGCGGAAGTGATCGCCCAGATAAAAATCAAATATTATACAAACAGTGTGCGGTACTCTGGTGTGGATTATGTTTTTTATACAAGCAGGGACGGCTATGAAAAGCTGGGCGGAGACATGGACAGTGTGATGAGTTATTTATTTCAGTGTGAAGATGAGAAGGAAGGACAGATGGAACAGTTCCTTGCCTCCTATACGGAAAATCAGGAACCTATGATGTCCTTTGAATCCAAAAGCAGATATCTGGATAATTTCCAGAGCCTGAAAGGGACATTTACACTGGTGGGCGGAGTTCTTTCTCTGATTATCGGGATCATAGGGATACTTAATTTCATAAATGCATGTATTACCAGCATTATTACCCGGAAGAAGGAATTCGCGGCGCTGAAGGCAATCGGCATGACAGAAAAACAGACCCGCAGGATGGTCTGCCTGGAAGGAAGCTATTATGCGGCAGGAGTGGTTTTATTCAGTCTGACGGTGGGAAGTCTCTTTTCTCTGGTGGTGATGGGGAATTTCGTGATATTCTGGTTTACAACGTACCGGTTTATCCTCTGGCCTATGCTTATCGTACTTCCCTTTATGGTAGTGATGGGATTAGTAGTCCCTTATCTGACTATCAGGGTTACTGACAAGGACAGCGTGGTGGAAATGCTCAGGGAAGAATAATGACTGACAGAAAGGGCGGATTTGATTCTGCTCTTTCTTTTTTTTACAGGAGCGCCGTATCAGCGGAGGGAGTATGTGATATAATATTTGGAATAACTTTCTAAAAAAGAATAGACAAAAACAGGAAAAAAGATTATAAAGGATATATTGAGGAGAATCCGTTTTAAGAATATTATGAGGAGAAATTTATGGAAAAGAAAAAGGCACTGCTTTGCGGCAGTGTATTAGTGTTATTTGCGGCTTTAATGGCTTTTGGATTTATGACTGCAGGAGAAAATGGTTCCTTTGGCGGCGATCTGCTTGAAGATGCCGTGGGTTTCTGCATGCAGTATGTGGGAGTGGCTTAATTGGAATATATACCTGCAAAAACAATTGTAACAAAGGCAAAATCCTCCCACTGGTTCGGAATCGACTACAACATGAATATATACAGGGGCTGCTGTCATGGGTGTATTTATTGTGACAGCCGTTCCGACTGTTACAGAATTACGGATTTCGATAAGGTGAGGGCTAAAGAGGATGCCCTGCGTATAATCCGGGATGATCTGCGTCGCAAGGTAAAAACAGGAGTGGTCGGTACCGGCGCTATGAGTGATCCCTATAACCCCTTCGAAAAAACAGAGGAGCTGACAAGGCATGCCCTGGAATTGGTGGATGCCTTTGGGTTCGGGACGGCAATCGCCACAAAAAGCGATTTAATTACACGGGATATTGATATTCTTTCGGAAATAAAGGAGCATTCCCCCGTTCTGTGCAAGATTACGGTCACCGCAGCGGAGGACTCCCTTTCTTCCCTGGTGGAACCGGGGGTATGTCCCTCCTCCGCCCGGTTTGAGGCCGTGAGAAGACTGAGTGAAGCGGGGATATTCGCAGGAATCCTTCTGATGCCTGTCCTGCCTTTCCTGGAGGATAATAAGGAAAATATAACGGCTATTGTCCGAAAAGCCCATGAGGCAGGAGCAAGATTTATTTATGCCGAATTCGGAATGACTCTGAGGGAGAATCAGCGGATCTGGTATTATGATAAGCTGAAGGAGATTTTCCCCGAAGAGGATTATGTTTCCCGGTATCAGAAAAGATATGGCTCCCGTTACCGATGCGGCAGTCCCAGGGCGGCGCAGTTATGGAAGCTTTTTCAGGCGGAATGTGAAAAATACGGTATCCTGTATGATATGAAAAGTATTATAAGGGCCTATAAAAGAGGTTATGAATGTACACAGCTGAGTCTGTTTGACGGGATATAAAAAAATAAGCTTTCAGCAAAAAGGAGAGGATAGATATGGATATCGGAATAATCCAGCAGAAAGCGGAAGAAATGCGGATACTGAATCTTGCGGTAATGAAGGATGGAGAACTCCTTTTAAAGAAAGACTGGGATGAAGAAATAAGAAGGAACCAGTATTCGGCAAGCAAGAGCTTCACCGGCATTGCAGTGGGAATTGCGCAGAAAGAAGGTCTTCTTGAGCTCAATGAAAAGCTGTGTGATATTTTCCGGGAGGAAATGCCTGAAAACCCTTCTGAAAATCTGTGCAGTGCCACGGTAAAGGATTTGCTGACCATGTGCCTGGGACAGGATTCGGGTTATTTAATGGGAGTACAAAGACCTCTCATGAAAGAGATGGACTGGGTACGCTATACGCTGTCCCGTCCTTTCACACAGAAGCCCGGAACCAGTTTTTTATATAATAATGCAGGGCCCTATCTTGCAGGTATTCTTGTTCAGAGAAGGTCGGGCTGTGATCTTGTAAATTACCTTATGCCCAGGCTTTTTGAACCCATGGGAATCAGAAGGCCTGTGTGGGAAACGGACCCTTACGGATATACTTTTGGGGCAGGAGGTCTGTTTTTATGCGTGACTGAGCTTTTGAAATTCGGACAGCTTCTCCTGCAGGAAGGAAACTGGGAGGGAAAACAGATAGTTCCTTCTGCTTATATCAGGGAAGCATCAAAGAAATATATTGATAACGAGAAGGATGGCTATGGTTATCTTTTTTGGCGCGGTCCTTATAATTCTTATCGTGCGGATGGCAAATACGGGCAGTTTTCCATTGTTCTTCCGGATAAAAATGCTGTGATTGCCATCAATGCGGAGTCCAGGGATGCGGATGCGATGATGGAATGCTGCATGGATATTATTGTCCCGCAATTATAACAGATGTAATTTATGATAATAAAAAAGGAGTAAAGAAAATGCTTTTTATAGAATACCCCAAATGCTCTACCTGTCAAAAAGCCAGGAAGTGGCTGGATGAAAGAAAAATAAGCTATGAAGACAGACATATAGCGGAGAAAAATCCTACGGTGGAGGAGCTTACGGAATGGTATGGCAGAAGCGGCCTCCCTCTTAAGAAGTTTTTTAATACAAGCGGCTTAAAATATAAGGAATTGGGCCTGAAGGACAAGCTGAAGGATATGAGTGAGGAAGAACAGATTAAACTGCTTGCCACAGACGGAATGCTGGTGAAGCGTCCTCTGATTGTTGCGGATGATTTTATCCTGACAGGGTTCAGGGAAAATGAGTGGAAAGAAAAAATGGAGTGATGCTATGAAAGAAAACAAATACGATGATCCGTTATTTTTTGAGAAATACAGCCAAATGGATCGTTCCAAAAAAGGGCTGGATGGTGCTGGGGAATGGAAGACATTGGAAAATATGCTTCCTGATTTTCAGGGAAAGAAGGTTCTTGATCTGGGCTGCGGTTATGGATGGCACTGTGAATATGCCGCTGACCATGGAGCCGCAGAAGTGACGGGAGTGGACATTTCTGAAAAAATGCTGGAAGAAGCCCGGAAATCCCATAAAAAAGGCAATACCACCTATATCTGCTGTCCCATAGAGGATATTGATTTTGAAGAGGCTTCCTTTGATATCATTTTAAGTTCCCTCGCCTTTCATTACATTGAAAATTATGAAGAGATTGTGGATAAGATCCATAAATTACTCAAGCCCGGTGGATATCTTGTTTTTTCTGCAGAACATCCGGTATTCACTGCGGAAGGGAGCCAGGACTGGTATTATGATGAAAACGGAAAGATTCTTCACTTCCCGGTAGATAATTATTACTACGAAGGAAAAAGAAATGCGGTGTTCCTGGGAGAACCGGTTACCAAGTATCACAGGACATTCACCACATATATTTCCGTTCTGTTAAAGAAAGGGTTCCGGCTCGTGGATGTAGAGGAGCCTCAGCCGCCGGAGGAAATGCTGGATACCGTTCCCGGAATGAAGGACGAAATGCGCCGGCCCATGATGTTTCTTGTATCGGCACAGAAAGAAAAATAAAGAAAAAAAGGGTACCTTCGCCGGAGGGTGCCTTTTTTGTAATGCAAGCTTCGCATATGCCATGATGCCTTCCGAAGATCAAATTTATAAATAGGATCCCCCGGAACACGCTGTTTTACGGGATTGCAACCTGTGGGTGACAAATTGCAATACGCTGATTTCTTGTAAAAAAGCAGATTATATGGAAAAATGAAGCTATAGAAAACAGAGCTACATTGTGGCAGACAGGAGATTATATGAAAAAATTTTGTGATAAGCTGATTCAGCTTCGCAGAGAAAAGGGCTACTCCCAGGAGCAGCTGGCAGAATATTTGGAGGTATCAAGGCAGTCGGTGAGTAAATGGGAGGCGGATAAAACCATGCCGGAAATAAGCAAGCTGATTGCAATATCCCAGCTTTTCCACGTATCGCTGGATTATCTTCTGATTGACAGCTGTGAAGACAGAGGAGATAAAAAATGGGAGCCTGCCAGTGAAACGGAAGAAATAAGGCGGACCATTAATGAAGTAAAAGATTATATAGGCTATCAGAAAGGATTTGAATATAAAAGCAGGGTAACGGTAGCCGGGATCCCCCTGATACACATTAAATTCGGCCGGTATACGGGCCGAATACGGATGAAGGATGCCGCGAAGGGGATTATTGCCGTCGGGAATATTGCAATTGGCGTGGTAAGCGCAGGTTTTTTTTCCATCGGTATTTTCAGCATAGGTATGTTATCTCTTGGCCTTCTGGTTTCACTGGGGATCGTTTCCATAGGATTATTAGCCATGGGAGTGGCTGCTATTGGAATCGTGGCAGGAGGCGTAACAAGCCTGGGTATTTATGCCACAGGTGTTGCAGCTGTAGGTAAGAATATAGCGACAGGAGTATCTGCTGTAGGCAGAACTGCCGTTGCCCGGCAGGGAGAAAAATTGTGGGGGTATAATATGACTGCTGTGGATGATGGGGTTACCAGGGAATGGGTTAAAAGCTTTCTTGTTACTTATAATCCCAAAGTACCCAAGTGGATTCTTGATTTTCTTACTCTTATGTATAAATAAAACAGCGAATGTGATATACTTTTTTTAACAGATGCTTGTTGGAAATCATTTTTTTAAGTTACAATTCGTGGCTCCATTGTAACTTTTTTTAGGAGGCAGGAAATGAAAAAGTATATTACAATTGATAAGAAATATCTTCTGATCCCTGTTTGTGCGGAAAAAGAACTGAAGACGATCAGCATCTCCTGCCAGGGAGAAAAAATATATGAATTTAATGTTCCGGTAAAGGAAAAGCCGGACGGACATTATGGTTTTCACTACTATGCTCCCGTTAATATGGAAGAATATAAGGGAAAAACTTTATTGATAGAGGGAAGTATTCCGAAAGCGTTTATGGACGCCATATCCCTTTCCGATACCGTACCGGAAAATCTCCAGTCCCGTCCCCTTCTTCATTTTGCACCCCGCACGGGCTGGATGAATGATCCCAACGGGCTGCTGTATAAGGACGGCGTCTATCATTTATATTTCCAGTACAATCCATTTGATACCCGCTGGGAAAATATGTGCTGGGGACATGCGGTGAGTAAGGATCTGCTTCACTGGGAGCAGAAGGAGACTGCGCTTTATCCGGACAGTGACGGCGTCATGTATTCCGGGAGCGGAATTGTTAATGAACAGGGACTTCTGGGCCTCCCTGAGGATGCTCATATCTATTTTTATACATGTGCGGGAAATAAATCAAAATGGAGCCTGGGGAAAACCTTTAATCAGAGAATCGCTTACAGTACAGACGGGGGAAATACCCTTGTAAAGCTGGAAGGAAACGCAGTAAAGCATATTTCCGGGGAAAACCGGGATCCCAAGGTCTATTGGCATGAAGAGAGCAAAGCTTATATCATGGTTTTGTATCTGAAAGACAACGAGTTCATGATTCTTCGTTCCAAGGATCTGAAAAACTGGAAAAAGACCCAGATTCTGACTCTGAAGGATTCCTGGGAATGTCCGGATCTCAGAAGGATTCCCGTGGAAGGCGGCGGAGAAAAATGGGTGTTCTGGAGCGCGGACGGTTATTATTTTCTGGGAGAATTTGACGGCTATGAATTTAAGACGGATGGTGTGAAGCTGGAGGCTTACCGGACTAAAATTCCCTATGCCGCACAAACCTTCTGGGGAACAGAGGATGTGATTACGATTCCCTGGCTGAGAACGAAAAATAAAGGAAAATTATATACGGGTGTAATGGGGATTCCAAGGAAACTGATCCTTGCCGAAACACCTGAGGGATTGAGGCTTAGACAGAATCCAGTTGAGGAATTCCGTAAAGCAAGGGTGAGTGTGTCAGTTTCCCAGGGTGAGGGAAAAGTTTTTTATATGATGCAGAAGGCAGGTGTTGTTGAAATAACCGTTCATATGCAAAGTCCCTGCGATTTTGTTGTCAATCTCTACGGTACCTCCATCACTTATATCCCTTCCTGCGGGAAAATGAATGTGGGGAAGGAAACGGTACAGTTCGGTAAGGAGCTGAATGATTTTTCTATTATTGCGGATGGGGAAATTGTGGAGATTACCGCGGACAACGGACTTGTCTATGCCGTATTTGAGATGGAATCGGACAGTAAATCAGGGAATGTGACGGTGGATATCGGCGGTAAGGCCTATGTCGATATTTACAGGGTGGAATGATAATAAATAAAACGGGAGCGTATCAGTCTGAAGATTTATTCATGCTGGCAGCTCCTTTTTTGTTTTGGATAGATTGTTTGATTTTGTTAAGAAATTCCGTTATATCTTTTTAAGAAATAGCAGCTATACTTGTAAGCAGAACAAAAGGAAATACAAATTTGCAGATAACAGCTTTGTCAGAATAAAAATATCAGAAAGGAATTTTATGAAAATTCATTTGAATCACTTAAGCATGACCTATCCCACCGGCAAACAGGCTTTGAAGGATATAAACCTGACGCTGGAAAGTCCGAGTCTCATAGGCCTGGTGGGGCCAAACGGCGCGGGAAAATCCACACTGATGAAGCTGCTTGTTGCAGGGCTTCTTCCTACAGGCGGTGATATTGCCATTGATGATAAGCCGCTGACGAAATGTGAAAAAGAGCTGAAGAAGAAGCTGGGCTATTTACCGCAGGACTTCGGTCTGTATGATGAACTGACGATATGGGAATTTCTGGACTATATGGCAGCGTTAAAGGGGATACGTAACAGCAGGCCCGTTATAGAAGAAGTTATTTTGGCCACTGGTCTGGAAGAAAAGAAAAAGGCGCGCATAAAAACGCTGTCCGGCGGACAGCGGCAGAGAGTAGGAATTGCACAGGCGCTGCTGGGGGAACCGGAATTCCTGATTTTTGACGAGCCTACTGTGGGTCTGGATCCGGAAGAACGTATCCGTTTCCGTAATTTTTTCTCTCAGACGGCACAGGATAAACTGGTACTGCTGTCCACTCATATCATTGAAGATATACAGTCTGTTTGTGACAGGCTTATTGTAATTGACCACGGGGAGATCCTGTTTATAGGCAAACCTGAAGAATTGATCCTGCAGGCCAGGGGACATGTAGGTGTTCTGCTGGAACACAACGGAGATAAAAAGGAGTCTGACCTGCGTATCATCTCCCGGGTGAATACAGCGGAGGGTGTGTTATGCCGGGGAGTGGCGGATGAGCTGCCAAAGGAGGCCCAAAGTGTGGAACCTACGCTGGAAGATGCCTATTTATATCTCATTACGCAGGAGGGTAAAACACAATGAAATTTTCTTCTCTCTTTCGTGTGGAGCTGGGACGGCTTTTTCGCAGCCGGCTGACATGGGCGGTGCTTGGTATTACCGTGGCGGCGCCGGCAGTGGGATTTACGTTCTATTGCCCTCTTTCCGGATCGCTGAACAGTACGGCTCTTGCCAATCCTGCACTGGGCGGTTCACTGGCAGGCGCTCTGATTTTTGCATTGCTTACCGTATTGGAACTGGATCGTGTTCACAGCAGCCATACTGATGTACTTACGGATTCTATGATTTCTCCTCTTGCAGCGGAAGTATGTCGGACTCTGGCATTGCTGACAGCCGCATCTGCAGCCGCTGCGGCAGCAATGATAATCTGGATGCCGGTCACGGCCTCATTAACCGGCGCTGTATTCCGGCCCGGACTGTGTGCGGCGGTATATCTGCTGGTGATGCTTCCCTCACTCTGGTTTTCCATCCTTTTCACAGCCGCTGTTTATCAGCTTGTACAAAGACTGGATATAACATTGGCAGCGTTCGTTGGCTTTTTTCTCTTAAGCCTGTCGGCCTGGAGAGAAAACTGGCTGCTGCGCTGGGTAAATCCCGCGCTGGCTTATCTTTCCGATGATTTCGGCAATAACCGCAGACTCATGTCCCTGGGATGGAACAGGCTGTTCTGGCTGTTGCTGCTGGGAGGGATCTGGTGCCTGTGCCTGCTGTGTACCCGCCGGTACGGCAGAGGAGCCTTCGGTTCTCTGCTTCGTAATGCGCGGATGATTTATCTTCCTGTCATCGGAATTATGCTGACGATAACAGGTGTACTGGTTTATGTAAAGCAGCCTTTTTTGGATCATAGTAAGAAGGAAATTGACTATGATGCACATTATAATTTTGACTATAATGAACATGTGACCTATTCCGCAATATCGGTAGATGCGCGTCCATCCCTTTTTACAGGTTTTTTTGAGGCAACGGCTTCCTATACTCTGCATAATGATTCCGGGCAGCCCCAGACCATTTCATTCTGGCTGAATCCCGGCTATAAGGTGAAGTCTGTTACGGCCGGCGGAAAGCCTGTTCCGTTCCGTGATCTTCAAAATGATGATATTAATAAGAAAACGATTGAACTGGATATTCCCGCCGATGAAAATATGGAATTATCGGTAGAATACGGGGGTTTTCCTCAGGAATGGAATATAATGTCTCTGTTTCAGGGGGAGTGTGAAATCAGCAGAGACTACATTTATCTGGCTCATCAGGATTTTTCACCCATGCCTCGTGATTTTTTTGAAAATACTTCAGAAGAGCCTCCTCTTACAGCCAAAATAACGCTGCCTGATGGATTGAAGCCGGTTTTATTCAGTACAGATACGGTGGAAGCGGGGAAGAGCGAAGCCGGATCTACCCAATGGATATTACATGCTTCGGGATGGAGCCTGATTCTTTATGCCGGTGATTATATTTCGGAGCATATTGATGCTGCCGGACTGAATGTGGAATTTTTCTACAGTGCCAAACATCGGAGGGTTATGGAAGAATGCAATGTCAATGATACGCTGAAGCAGGTATTTGAATACTGTACGGATCATTATGGATCTCTTTTCTTCTATGGAGAGGAAGGCATGCGCCTTATTGAGATCGGTGCTACAGGCGGCGGTTATGCTGCCGGAGGAGCCAGTGTCATGGGCGAGGACAGCTTCAGTGAAGCAGGGCTTAAGGATCCCCTGAAAGGTGCCGGCGGCAGTGAAGTTATGGCCCATGAAATCATTCACCAGTGGTGGGGGCTTGGCAATATGATCGAATCTTCCTATACCGGAGATCCCTGGTCCAGCGAAGGGCTGACGGTCTATACCACCTATCGGATGATGAAGGAACTTCACGGCGCAGACTACGCACAAAAGTATTATGTAGATGTGTGGCAGTCCCGGACAGATGATTATTATCAGGATTTTTACGTCCGGAATCCGCAGTTTCTGTCGGCTCTGCCGGAAAAGTATAAAGCCGATATAGCCAACAGCCAGTCTACCGTCCGGCAGTACTGCGAAATGCCTCTGAAAATACTGAAAGCGGAAAAGCTGGTGGGCGGAGAGGAAGCTATGGATCGAATCCTGGCAGGATTGTTTACCGGTGAGACGAATCCGTCCTATCCTTACCTGACCTGGCAGGACTTTCTTCAGGCCTGTAATCTTACGGAGGAGGATTTGAATCTTGAATAAAATATATCAATACGAATTGCGCAGGATCCTGCGCAGCAAATTCTTCTGGGGCCTGCTGGCGGTATGCTTGTTTTTTGGCTGGAATATTCTGCAGACATCCACTATAAAGGGTGTTGCACATACTGCCCCGTTCTCTCCATGGAGCTTCGGGGCATATATGGCGCGGATTATGCCTCTTCTGGGAGTGGCGCTGCTGTTTTTTCAATGGAACCAGTGCAATGAGAAATCCAGGCAGTTTGGGAGGCTTACTGATGCTGCTCCTGTAGAACAGGGAAAATATCTATTGGTAAAATGTGCTGCTGCGGTTACTGCGTGGCTGCTGCTGGCGCTGATCCTCACGGCCCTGGGTCTGGGCTTCCTGGTAATAATGTTCGGGAGAAATGTTCCTGTGGGAATGCTTTTGCTGACTGCTGTTATTACTCTTTTGCCTGCGCTTTTGTTGCTGGCAGGTATGGGACTTCTTGCAGGCAGGATACATTCCGGTCTTTTGTTTGGCTTGATGGCGCTTGCGCTGGGGGCAGGATTTATTCCTCTGCCGATGAATTTTGATCTCTATGGTTATTCTTTTTTTACGGAATATCCGTTAACTATGGAACTGCTGGATCCGGCATTTTCAATGCCGGGAGGTATGATTGTGTCAAGGGTTATCTTTCTTTTAGCAGGGATTGGTTTTCTTGTTTTTGCTGTATGGCGGAACAAAAAAGCTGTATCATTTTAAATTTAGTCATTAAATAAAAAGGGAGCAGCCCAAATAGGCAGCTCCCTTTTTCGGAATGATGAAAATAGTAATTTATTAATAAACCGTGTGAATTAAAACTTATAGCTTGCAGCATTTACAAAGGAAGTATCATCATCTTCCTGTACTTCTTCGTCTTTATAATCCTCAAATAAAGCAACATCCGCAGATACAAGTTCCACCGCATTTCTGATTTCAGGAGAACACCTCACAACGGCAATGTCCTCAAGACGGAGCCGGCTGCGGATGAGTTCCGGGGGAACATCTTCCGAAATTTCAGCTACGGCGCAATCAACGACATGCAGTCCGCCCGGCGTCTGCTCAAGCAGCTGTTTATCAATTCTTATATTACTTCTGTCAGAGATCATGGTACCTTTAATGACAAATATACTTCCGTATTCCACAGGAAATTCCGACAAATTACTGCTGTACTTTTCCGGTATATAAAGGGTGCCGGTAACCTTCAGATATTCCAGTTCGGGGAGTGCTTCCATGGACTGATCCGTCAGCGTGAGATCTCCGTTTTTATAGAGCTTTTTTCCAAACAGGCTGACTGTCCCGGAATCTAACTCGGTATTATCAGGAAGTATCCGGCATTCATCGGGTATAATCTGGATTTCCGTGTGCTCATCAAATAAAGACAGGCTCTGTTCAAACAGACATTCCATTACCATGGCTTTTTTACATAAAAAAGTTACGTTTTTTTGAATTAATGCGGCGAGATCGAGGGAAGCGTCCAGCAGCTTTACCATACCATTGATGAAATATGGGGTATCCTGGCGGGCCCGGAGAATAAAATATTTGTCGACGTCAACATCCTTCAGCAGGCATATGGCATTATCAGGATAGCTTTTCTGTGTACCGTTTACCTGAATTTTTGATACGGCATCAGAAAGTCCTTCAGGATAAATGAGTGATCCGTTTACCATTATTTTTTCATAGCTTTCCAAAGCTTTTCCGGCAGCAGGATGGATAAAAAGACTTCCTGAAACAAACAGGAAAGAATGCTCAGCCGCAAAGGCTTTTTCATTCATTTCAATGGAACCATTTTTTATTATTAAATTGATTCCATCGGGAACCTTAATTACGCAGGCTGTATTTATTTCCACCGGATATTTGGAGATAAGGACGGCTGATTTTTCAGACTGGATCACTGCAGCGGCATTAATTGCAATGGCAGAATACTGCGACAGCCTTTCCTCGGTAATTTCAGTCATATCACAAAGAGCCGTATTTACTGACAGTTTTTTCGTTTTTTCCATAATTGCACCTCTTATTTTTTTTGATTTTCCAGTTCGGGGTAATACATGCGCAGCTTCCGCCTTGCGCTGGCAAGGCGTGAGCGAATGGTGGAGGGCGGCAGCTTGTACATGGCGGACAGCTGTGTGGAGTCAAAACCCTCAAAATATCTTTTTATGAATAGAATCCGTTCTTCTTCCGGTAATTTTTCACACAGCTGCCGGACTTCAATCTGGGACAAATCGTCCTGTGTTTCCGTTTTTTCTTCTGCTTCCGGGCATGCCGACTCTCGTCTCACTTTATCAATAAAAATGTTGCGGGATGTTTTATACAGCCATGACCGGCATTGACGTTCATCCATGTCATCCAGGATTACAGCATGCTCCATGGCCCGAAGGAAGGTTTCCTGCACAATGTCTTCCGCCGCGGCTTTGTCGCAGGTCATTTTGGTGACATATCGAATCAGTTCCTGAAAAAACAGCTGATAAATTTTGGCTATCATAGGAGTCTCCTGACTGCGTTTGCTGTTGTATTAATATCATTGTAACTGATGTCAGAGAAAAAATGGTAAGTTTTTTAAAATGGCCAGGAAACACAGCAAAGATACAGGAAGGTAATGATGTTTTCTTTTCTTGAAATTCATATCCCTGATTTCTGTATTCCTTCTGCTGTGTTCGGCCTGCCGGGCAGAAGTAAAAAGGTAGTATTCATAAAATAGTTCAGGATTCATATCCGCCGCTCCTTTCACATAAAAGCTTGCTTATGATTGGTTACATATATATAACGAATGGGAAGGGGGAAGTGTTGATGTAAAATCTGAAATTTTGAAAAATTAGTGGAATAGACAGAAAGTCCTGGAATGGATCCCGATTGCACAGGGAAAAAGCATAGGCCATAAAAGGATCATACCGATCGGACATTTACGGGGATATGCTTTCAGGGTCAGAATTTTGAAATCATTTGACGGTGCTGTTTTGAAGAGTTTCCGTATTTTCGGAAAGAAAGTGTCAATGGAATATCATGAACATATGAATATATAGCCTTCATTCATTTCTGTCTGATTCTCCATGCCATTCCTCTAATGCATCAAGAACACCTTCTTTAACGGCCTTTTTTATAATAAAAAATAAAAAGCCTCCTATTACTGCGGCGATTAAAAGATAAATCAGGATAGTATATAAAACTGCAACTATTGACATATCTGTTTCCTCCTTTGTTAAAAATGAAAATTCCTGTTTTATTTATTAAGTAAAATTATAAAGGAAAACCATTGAAAAATATACGTTTTTAGAGAAAAATAAGAATTATTTAAGATTACTTTTCAGAGACTTCTGCTATAATATAAAAGGTTCCGAAGCCGGTACGGCATTGCATGGATATTGCAGCACTGCTTTACTGGCTGATAACAGACGACAATAAAATCTGAGAGGTATGAACATGGAGAAGAAACAATACATATGTCCCAAATGCGGCTGCCAGCAGTATGAAAGTGATCAGTTTCAGGCCACAGGAGGAAATTTTGCCAAGATTTTTGATGTGCAGAATAAGAAATTCATAACAATAAGCTGCCGTCAGTGCGGTTATACCGAGCTTTATAAAGGACAGGGTTCCGACGGATGGGATATTCTGGATTTCCTTATCGGTAACTGAAAGTAAGTATCCGATAAATAAAGAGGCCGTCAGTATGAAAAGAGACAGGAGGTGTATGCTGTTTCGGATCATGCTGACGGCTTCTTGTGCCTTCTGCACAAAATTTCATGTTCAGCGGCCATATTTACATTTTCTTATATGCAGGCTAGTATTTCATTAAATCAACAGAAAAAAGAAAACGGCAACGGCGCTTAAATGAATTCATTTAGGCGTCATTTTTTATTTCATGAGGAGAAAGCATATGATAAAAAAAGTTATGGCAATGGTTCTCATACTGATGCTGGCTGTTTCTATGACAGCCTGCGGAAACAGCAATATCACAGCGGCAGGAGCGGAAAGCAGAGAGAAAATTACGCTGGGAATCAATGACTGGCCGGGAAGCTACTGGTGGCTGGCAGTTGATAAGTTAGGATATTTTAAGGAACAGGGCATAGATGTGGAGGTACAGCTTTTCTCAAATTATACGGATGGATTAAATGCCTTGATGTCCGGAAAAATTGATATGTTCGTTCCGGCTCTTGCAGATATTATTCCGGGATATGTAAATGGGGCGGATATCAAAGTTATTATGGTGCAGGATTTCTCTGCAGGTGCGGATGGCCTGGTTGCATCCCCAAATATCTCATCAGTAGAAGAGCTGAAAGGCAGAAATATTGCAATTGAATTCGGCGGGAGTGATCATTTATTTCTTCTGAAGGCTCTTGAAAATGCAGGCTTAAGCGAAAAGGATGTCAATCTTGTCAATATGTCAACAGGAGATGCCTCTAATGCTTTTATAGCAGGGCAGGTGGACGCGGCGGCAGTCTGGGAGCCATCTTTATCCATGGCGCAGCAGGAAACCGGAGGAAATATTCTGGCGACCTCAGGAGATAAAGAATTTGAGGGCTTAATACCGGCCATTCTGGCAGTAAATGGTGATTCACTCAAGACAAAGAGGGAAGAAATGAAATCCGTAATGAAGGCATGGTACAGTGCAAGAGATGCCTATGATATAGATCCGGAGAAATTTGCGGAAGCGGTTGCAGGCGGAGCGGAAGTGACGGCAGAGGAATTTCTGGAATTGATGAAGGGCTGCGATGTCAGGACTATGGAGGACAATGCGGAAGCCTTTGCAGCCGGAGATACCTATGTGAGTTTACCATACTGTGCCAAGATGCTGGCCGGATTTTTACAATACAATGGTTTGATCGATTCTATGCCGGATAATTTTAATGATTTGTTTGACAGCTCTTTATTTGAAGAAGTTTATGAAGAAATGAAATAACGGGTCGAAGCGGAAAGGCTGGTGGAAGGATGCAGAAAATAAAAAAGATTGTAGATTTATCTCATGAACTAAAAAACGGTACCGTGGTGTATCCCGGAGATCCTGTTGTGGATATTACGGTGGCAACTGTAAAAGAAAAAGACGGGTATAACCTGTCAAATGTACATATAGGATCCCAGTCCGGTTCCCATGTAGATGCTCCCTATCATTTCAAAAATGATGGATTAACCGTAGATCGGATGGAACTCAGTTACTTTATGGGGAATGCCCTTGTCATAGATGCATCTGATAAAGGAGAATTTGAGGAGATTACACTGGAAGATGTAAAAAAGTATGACAGACAGATGGAAAAAGCAGATATTGTGCTGTTTCGGACAGACTGGTATCGATATGAGGGGCAGGATAAATTTTTCAGACACCCTTACTTATCGGCGGAGGCAGGAGCTTATCTGCTGGATCGGGGAATTCAGACATTGGCCATAGATGCCATCAATCTGGACAGAACCGGCGGAACTAAATTTCCGGTACATGAGATGTATGCGGAAGCAGGCGGCCTGATCGCGGAGAATCTGGCACATTTTGATAAGATAGAATTTGATGAACCATTTGTTATCTTTCTGCCGTTAAAGCTGACGGGAGTGGATGGTTCCCCGGTTCGGGCAGCAGCAGTTTCATTTGAATGAGGAGGTTACAAAAATGGAATACGAGGTACAGAAACATTTGCACTATGGAGGCATTCCCAGCTTTAATGCCTATCCCGTGACAAGAGAGCTGAAAAATGTAGATATAGCGGTTATGGGGGTGCCCTTTGACAGCGGAGTCACCAATCGTCCGGGGGCAAGACTGGGGCCGCGTGCTATCCGGAATATGAGCCAGCTTGCATGCTGCTTTTCCTATCCATGGAATTACAAAATAAGTGAAAAAGCCAATATTATCGATTATGGAGATGTGGGCTATTATGTAGGTCCGAAGACAACAGAGGTCATGCTGGAGGAGACTCACGATCATGCAAAGAAGATTTTAGATGCGGGCTGTAAACTGCTGACACTCGGCGGCGATCATACCATTCCCTATGGCATGGTGAGGGCGGCGAGCGAAAAATATGGCAGACTCGCGCTTCTGCATTTTGATTCACACCAGGACAGTACGCCAAGTACCGATGGAAATGTGTCCCATGCTAATTTTGCATACGATTTGCAGGCGGAGGGCTGTATTGATCCAAAGCATTCCGCCCAGGTATTTATCCGAACGGAAATGACGGAATGCGGCTATCATATTTTCTACGCTCAGGAGGCTGTATTTATGGATATGGAAACGCTGGCGGAGAAAATAAAGGCAGTTATTGGGGATATGCCGGTCTATCTTACCTTTGACATTGATGCGTTAGACCCTTCGGCAGCGCCTGGAACCGGTACTCCTGTCATTGGCGGCCCTTCCGCAGCACAGGTGAGGAAGCTTCTTTATTTATTAAAGGGGATTCATGTTGTGGCAGCAGATTTGGTAGAGGTGCTGCCGGCGTATGATCAGAGTGAGATTACGGCGTTGGCAGCTGCAGCTATAGCACAGGATTTAATGTATCTGATGGATTAGTCATCGAAGAATGGGAGGCTATTATGAAAAAGAAAATTGTGAGTTTGGCATTGGCAGTGGTATTGGCACTATCTTTATGTGCATGTGCAAATAAGGAGGCGGGAAACACGGCGGCGGCAGCGGATACATCAACTGCGGCAGGCAGCAGTGCTGCGGCTGAAGAAAATACCTCAAAGGAACTGACAAAGCTGTCGTTAGGAACCTCTCCATGGCCCACTAACATGTTCTTTTATCTGGCAAAGGAGAAAGGAATTTTTGAAAAGAATGGTCTTGATGTGACTATCCAGGAATTTGCGTCAACAACGGAAAGCTCCAATGCCTTCGTCGGCGGGCAGATAGATTTCTGTACCTATGCCTCATCCGAAACAATTGCGCCGTTTGCTCAGGGAGCGGAGTTTTCCGTCGTACTGGAAACGGATAAATCGAACGGCTGTGAGGGACTGGTTGCAACCTCTGATATCAAGAATATTACTGACTTAAAGGGAAAAACGATAGCAACCCAGCTGTACAGTGTGGATCACATGTTCCTGCTTACCTTATTGGAAGAAAACGGAATGAGTGAGAAGGACATCAAGATAGTGGATATGTCCATACAGGAATCAGGCAACGCTTTCGTAGCAGGCCAGTGTGATGCGGCATGTATCTGGGATCCCTATTTTTCACAGGCAAAGGAAGCCGGAGGTACAGAACTGTTTTCTTCAGCGGATAACCCGGATTTGATTACGGATGTATTGCTTGCATCAAAGTCACTCTGCACGGAAAATCCCGATGCCGTAACCGCAGTCATTAAAAGCTATTTTGATGCCGTTGCTTACTGGAAAGATAATCCCGACGAAGCCAATGCTTATATGGGAGAAAAGCTGGGAGTGGATGCGGAGGAATTTGCAAGTGAGATGAATGGCCTTCTTCTCCCGGATGCAAAGCAGGTTGTGGAAGCCTTTACGGAAGCGGATGATTTTACTTACTGGGGCTATACACAGAATACGGTCAGAGATTTTATGTACGAATTGGGTGTATTGGATAACAAAGACTTCAACTGTGGGGATATGATCGATGTAAGCTTTGTAGAAAAGCTTGCAGAATAGCAATAACTGGATAATTATAGGTTTTTCTTGACCTGTTTTCCGAAAAGTGGTACAAATAAGGAAAATGAAAGAAAAACCAAAGGCGGTTTTACCATCAGGTAGAATCGCCTTTTTGTGTTGATTGGATGATGATATGAACTGTGAAGATTTAATGAATATGGAATCCATCCGAAAAGGAATGAAGCTGATTGCAGGCGAAAAGGGAATAGACCGCACCATACGCTGGATATATTTTGCGGATTGTGTCCAGTGTCTTTCTGCTGATTTTAATGTGGCAGAACTGATACATGGGGAAGAGCTGGTTATCATTACAAATGAGAGTCTGACGGAGAATGACAGCAGGCTCATTGATATGATACGCGTCATGCAGGAAAAGAACATTGCCGCGCTGGCCGTTAATGAAGGACAGATATCAAAAGGCCTGGCCTCGTACTGCAATGAGGTGGAATTGCCATTATTTGAACTTTCGGTCAGTCTTCATCTGATTGATTTGTCTCAAATAGTGTGTAAGGCTCTGGTGGAGGAAGAGAGCTTTACCAATTCCAGGGAGAGAATATTGTCCACCATCCTTTATTCGGATAACCTGAATGTGGAAGAACTGCTGGAGCAGGCAAATTATCTCGGAATCAATCTTTCCGGAAAATACCGCTGCTTCCTGCTGCAGCTGCATCAGAGAGAAAAACTGCCCAATGATACCAGCCGCCTGGATGAAGGCTATATGATGGAAATGCGGGGAAGTATCAAGAAAATGGTTAAAAAGGAATTCCGTTCCCACGGGCTGGAACGGCTGATGGTATTGCCGCAGCTGGATTCAGTCATCGGGCTGATTCCGGGAGAATTTTTCAGCCATGATCTGCTGCAGATTATTCTGGAGAAAATTATCGGCAGGGTGGAAAGCAGCTATCATATTGATGTGAAAGCGGGCATCGGAACAAGCTATGAATATATTGAAGATTTTCGAAAGAGCTATCAGGAGGCAAAAAATACGCTGGCAATATCCAAAATTTCTGCTGATGAAAAAAAGGTGTATTTCTATGAAAAGCTGGGTATTTATTCTCTGATTGCCCAGATATCAAACGGAAAATTCCTGGATGATTATGTGGAAAGCAGGATCGGTGAGCTGATAAAAGCGGATCAGATGCAGGAAGGCGGTCTGTGTGAGACACTTGAGACCTATCTTGCCCATAACTGTAATGCAAACGCCGCAGCCGAATATTTGTTTATCCACCGGAATACCATGCGCTACCGGATGGATAAAATCAAGAGGATTCTGGATGATGACATCAATGATATGGAGGTTTTTCTGGAATTAAAGCTTGCCTTTGCGATCAAACGCTACAGGGAAAACAGGACAGTAAGGTAACATTGTGCGCAGCGCACAAGAATGATTATGAAGGAGTTCCATTGTAAATATAAATAGGGAAACATATAATAGGCTCATAAATAAAATATTTTTATGGGCGAAGGCGTCGGGATATGAATTCCGACGCCTTTTATTTTGGCTGAAAGGAAGGCGGAGAAGTATGAAGATGATAAAAGCGGTGGTCAGGCCGGAAAAATGTGATCAGGTGTTAAATGAGCTTTGTGGGGCAGGCTACAGGGCGGTAACGAGGTTTGGAATATTAGGAAGAGGGAAACAGCGCGGTCTGAAGGTAGAAGACGTGTATTATGATGAAATTCCGAAGGAAATGCTGATGCTTGTGGTGGAGGATGGGGATGTGAAAAAGGCGACGGATATCATAATTAAATTTTCGAGAACAAGTGATGAGGGTTCCTTTGGAGACGGAAAGATTTTCATTCTGCCGGTTGAGAAAGCAATTACCGTAAGCTCCGGTAAAAATGAATTATAGGAGGCGTGTATGAAGCAGGTAATGATTATAGTAAGGCCGGGCTGTTATTTTAAGACAAAGCAGGCGCTCAGCGATAACCGCTTCTTTGCGATGAGTACGAAGGAGGTTCTGGGGCGCGGGAAAGCGTTTGTCCATTTTACTTCAGGAGAAGGTAAGGAAACCTCTGCGGTAAATGAGGTATATGAGAACGCTCTTGTCGCCAAAAAATTAATTGAAATGGTGGTGCCGGATGAAGCGGTGGATTCGCTGATACAGCTTGTGCTTTCCGTAAACAGCCATGGGACGGAGGGCGACGGCAAGATATTTGTTCTTCCGGTTGAGGAAAGTATCCGTATTCATACGGGTGAGACAGGGGAAGATGCACTGGTATAAGAGGAAGGGCATGATTTTATATGAAAAGAGATAAAGGAGATTTCCGGTTAAGAAAAGAAATATCGCAGAGACGGTTTATCCTTTCGGCAATACTGACCTTTATAATTATTTTTGCAGGCTGGTGGGCGCTGTGTGCGAGCGGGAATGTCAGGGAACTGTTTCTTCCATCGCCGATAAAGGTCATCGGAGATATAGTGGCAGGGGCAAAGAACGGTTCGCTTTGGGTAAATATGGGATATAGTATTTTCCGAATTACCATGGGCTTTTTATTATCCGTTGCAATTGGGGTCCCTCTGGGAATACTGGCAGGAAGCTTCAAACCGTTAGAAGCAATTATTGCTCCCATCTGTGAGTTTATCCGTTATATGCCGGTGCCTGCGTTTGTACCGCTGGTCATGGTGTGGTGCGGAATCGGAGAGGCGGCTAAGATCACGATTGTATTTCTGGGATGTTTTTTCCAGCTGGTGCTGATGATCGCGGATGATGCTAGAAGTGTGTCGGATGATCTTCTTTCCTCGAGCTATACGCTGGGAACAACGAGATGGACCACGGTTACTAAGGTGCTGATTCCTGCAATGGCGCCTAAAATGATGCTGACGCTGAGAATGATGATCGGATGGGGCTGGACCTATCTGACCGTTGCGGAGCTGGTGGCATCAAGCTCGGGGCTTGGATATTCCATATTAAAGGCACAGAGATTTTTACATACGGAAAGTATATTTTCAGGTATTCTTGTGATCGGGATTTTAGGATTGATTACAGACCGTTTATTTGCATTCGCAATCAAAAAAATGTTCCCATGGGCTGAATAAAAAGGAGACGGTATGGCAGGAAAGAAAATAGAAAACAATACGGCAGGTTCTCCGCTTGAGGCACATGTGGCCAGCAGTAAGATTCGTGCGGAGCATATAGATAAGGTATACAAAACCGGAAAAAAGAGCGTTGCGGCAATCGAGGATGTATCAATCGATATTCAGGATAATGATTTTGTCTGTATCGTAGGTCCGTCGGGCTGCGGTAAATCCACATTGCTCAGGATGCTGGCGGGACTGGATTTTCCCAGTGCGGGCAATATTATTGTCAATGACAGAAAAGTGACCGGTCCCGGCCCGGACAGGGGGATGGTGTTCCAGACTTATACTTTGTTTCCGTGGATGAATGTGGAGGATAATATTAAGTTCGGTCTGAAAATAAAGAAGCTGCCAAAGGCGGAGCAGCAGGAAATTGCGGATCGTTATCTGAAAATTATAGGTCTGGAAAAGTTTGCGAAGTCCTATTCCAAGGAGCTGTCCGGCGGAATGAAACAGAGGGTGGCCATCGCGAGAGCATTGGCTAACCAGCCGGAGGTGCTTTTGATGGATGAGCCGTTTGGAGCCCTCGATCCTCATACCAAGTCCATGATGCAGCTTCTGATGCGGGAAATATGGGTGAAGGAGCATCCCACAGTGGTGTTCATCACCCATGATATTGATGAGGCGGTTTTTCTGGCAGATAAGATCTATGTGATGTCTGCGAGGCCGGGAAAAATGATTAAAAGGGTTAATGTCTATCTGCCCCATAAGCGGACGCTGGATTTAAAGGATTCACCGGAATTCATTAAAATCAGAAAAGGGATTAATGATCTGCTGTATATGGCAAATACGGAGGAAGACATGGAATAACCGGAAAGGAAAGCGGATGAGCATCAGCAGGATGGTATACACCGGCACCTCTTATTTTGGAGAGTATGCCAGAGAAAAAATTGCGGAAGAGGTAAGCAAATGTCATTTCAGGAAGGCCTTGCTGATATCCGATAAGGCGCTGGAAGCATGCGGCATAACCGGCAAAATAGAAGAAGTGTTAAAGAAAAACGGGATACCTTATACATTGTTTGACGAGGTGAAGCCAAATCCTACCATTGAAAATGTCAGGGCAGGGCTTGCCTGCTATAAAAACAGCGGAAGTGATTTTATTCTGGCTGTTGGGGGCGGTTCCGTTATCGATACGGCAAAGGCGGTGGCTGTGACAGCGAATAATCCGGAAAATGAGGATATTGTTTCACTGGAAGGAATGGATAAAAGTAAAAATCCGGCGGTGCCGTTGATTGCAGTTCCCACCACAGCAGGAACCGGCTCGGAAACAACCATGGATTACGTTATTACCAACACGCAGGAAAAGCGGAAAATGGCGTGTATGGACTCGAAAGTGGTGCCTGCGGCGGCAATTCTGGACACGGAGATCATGGCATCCCTTCCTCTTTCCCTTACGGCGGCAACAGCAATGGATGCCCTGACACACGCAGTGGAATCCTATCTTTCAAAAGGGGCATTCTCTTTTTCTGAAATGCTGTCGCTGAAAGCGGTAAGCCTGATATCGGAGAATTTTATCAGGGTGATAAAGGAACCCGGAAATTATGAGGTACGGAAGGAGCTTGCGATCGCCCAATATCTTGCCGGTATGAGTTTTACGAATGTCGGGTTGGGAATTGTACATTCCATGGCTCATCCGCTGAGCGCATTTTATGATATCCCGCATGGAACGGCGAACGCGTTGATTCTTCCCTATGTACTGGAATTTAATGCGGCGGCATGTCCTGAAAAAATAAGGCAGCTTGCGGCAGCCTTCGATCCTTCCTTCGATACATCGAAGAGCGCGGAGGAGGCAGCGGCGCATTGTGTGGAGATCATCCGGAGCTTTCTGACCGCTTCCGGGCTGCCGCAGCATTTGTCTGAACTAGGCGTCAGGGAATCGGATTTTGAAGCGCTTGCGCAGTCTGCCTGTGAAGATGCGGCTACACCGGATAATCCGCGCGAAGCGGACGAGAATACAATAAAGCAGCTTTATCAGAGTATGTATAAATAAGATAATTAGCGACAGAGGCGCAGAAAAGAGGAAAAAGATGTTAAGAGATGCGTTGCCTGAGATTATTACGGAGAAAGTGCCGGGGCCAAAGGCGGAGGCACTGTTAAAGAAACGGAATGCCGCATTGCCGAAGGCCTTATGCACAGCCACCTATCCCATCTGTATAAGCAGAGGAGAAGGCGCGGTGCTGGAGGATGTGGACGGAAATAAATTCCTGGATTTTATAGGAGGGGTCGGCGTGCTGAATATCGGCTATTCCCGGCCGGAGATCATAGAAGCGGTAAAGGAACAGGCAGAAAAATATTTCCACTGCATCTTTAATGTGGTGGCGCATGAAGGATATATTGAACTGGCGGAAAAATTCAATGAGCTGATGCCCTGCCGCGGTGAAAGGAAAAAGACATTTTTCGCCAACAGCGGCGCAGAGGCGGATGAAAATGCGGTTAAAGTGGCAAAAGCGTATACCGGAAGGAAGGGCATTATCTGCTTTTCAGGGGCATTTCACGGGAGAACCAATCTGACAATGGCTCTAACTGCAAAAAAATCCTATGCGCTTGGCATGGGCCCGTTTCCGTCGGATATTTACCGGGCGGAATTCCCGTATCTGTACCGTGCTCCCAAAGGTTATTCAGAGGATGAGGCGATTTCCTATTATATTGAAAAGCTGTCCAGACTATTCGATGAGTCGGCACCGGCTTCCGACGTGGCGGCTGTTTTGGTTGAACCCATTCAGGGAGAGGGAGGCTTTATCCCGGCCCCGATTCCATGGGTGAAGGCGATCCGTCAGATATGTGATGAAAATGGAATTCTTCTGATTGCGGATGAGGTACAGTGCGGAAACTGCAGAAGCGGCCGTTATTTTGCATCGGAGTACTGGAAAGAGGCCGGCGCGGCCCCGGATATTATTGCCACGGCAAAGTCCATGGGCGCAGGCCTGCCAATCAGTGCGATCACGGCGAGTGCGGAGATTATGGACAGTGTGCCGGCGGGGACAATCGGCGGAACCTACTGCGGCAATCCTCTCGCATGCGCGTCGGCATTAAAGGCCATGGAGATCATGAAGCGGGAGGACTATGTGGGAAAAGCACGGGCAATCGGAGAAAAGGTGACAGAGCGTTATCTGGATTTTAAAGCAAAATATGAAGAGGCCGGTGATGTACGCGGTCTTGGGGCGATGATAGGCATCGAATTCGTGAAGACGAAGGAGGGAAAGGAACCCTATCCTGAGTTTGCCGCAAAGGTGATTCAGACAGCGCTGCAAAAGGGCCTTATGCTGGAAAATGCGGGAACCTACGGGAATGTCATTCGTTTTCTTGCTCCGCTGTGTATCACAGACAGCCAGCTTGCAAGGGGACTTGATATCTTTGAAGAAGCCATTACCGAGGCAAAAAATAGTTGCAGATAAGGGGATTTGATGGATGGAATTTCAATATAACCTGCCGGTTAATCTGATATTCGGCAGGGGAAGTGTCAGCAGAATAGGAGATATTGCCGTAGATTATGGAAGCAGGGCATGTATTGTTACGGGCCGCAGCAGTACCAGAAAATCAGGTCTGCTGAACCGGGTAGCTGAATATTTGGAAAAAGCGGGAGTGGAAAGTGTTGTTTTTGACAGGGTGGAGCAGAATCCGCTGACCACAACGGCAATGGAAGCCGCTGCATTTATCAGACAGGAAAAATGCGATACCGTCATTGGCCTTGGCGGCGGAAGTATCATGGATTGTGCGAAGGCGGCGGCATTTTTAAGTGTGAATGACGGAGACATCAATGATTACATATTCGGACGGAGAAAGAGCAGCCTTGCTCTGCCGATTATCCTGGTCCCGACGACCTGCGGGACCGGAAGCGAGGGTAACGGTTTTGCGGTGCTGACAAACCCGCTTAACGGCGATAAAAAATCCCTGCGCTGCAACGCTATTGTTGCAAAAGCTTCCATTATAGATTCGGAATGTATGATGACCATGCCGAAAAGTATTCTGGCAAGCGTGGGTTTTGACGCATTCTGTCATTGTATGGAAGCATTTATCAGTAAATTCGGGCAGCCGCTCACCGATATGATGAGCCTGCAGGGGATGAAGCTTATCGGAAAATATCTGGTGCCCCTCTACGAGGGACAATACAGCCTGGAGGCGTGGGATGCCCTGAGCTGGGCGAGTACACTGGGAGGAATGGTCATCCATTCGGCGGGTGTGACCCTGCCCCATGGAATGGAGCATCCTGCCAGCGGGCTTCGCAATATTGTGCATGGCAGAGGCCTTGCGGCGCTGACACCGGTAATTATGGAGGAGACAATCAGCTGCTGTGCGGAGGAAGACAGGAAAAAATTTGCTGAGATCTCCCGATGTATCGGCGGCACGGATGAGACGGACTGTGCGGCAGAGATCCGCGGGCTTCTGGAGCGGCTGCAGCTGTCGGAAACACTGACAGGGCTGGGCATACGGGAAGAGGATGTGGACTGGATGACAGAAAACTGTATAAAAGTTTCTGCGGCCGGAATTTCCTGCCATCCTGTCAGTTTCAGCAGATCTCAGATCAGGGAGCTGTATCGCAGAGCATTGTAAAAGCATGACAGTTCAGAATTGTCTGAATTGTTATGCAGAAGCAGAGGAACAGAGGAATACTTATGGAGCATAAGAAAACATTTATTAACGGAGAATGGATGGACGGCACCTCCGGCAGGATCCTTCAGTCCGTCAATCCGTCAACCGGCGAAGTAATTGCAGAAGTAAGGGAGAACAGTATTTTTGATGTAAAGGCGGCTGTTACCGCAGCGAAAACAGCGTTTTATGAAGAACGGACATGGCGGGATATGGATGTACAGACGAGGAGTGATATTCTGCTGCACATTGCATCACTGGTGGAGGAAAATCTGGAGAATATCGCGGAAACCGAAGCGATGGATAATGGAAAACCTCTTCGGGAAGCGGAAGCGGATGTGGATGACGCGGTTCACTGTTTCCGATATTATGCCGGGCTGATCCGTACGCCGAAGGAAGGTGTTTATGAGGTCAACGGCAATTTCGGAAGGATGCATTCCATGGAAGTACGGGAACCCATAGGAGTATGTGCACTCATTACGCCGTGGAACTTTCCGTTTTTGATGGGAGTCTGGAAGCTGGCGCCGGCACTGGCGGCGGGAAACTGCATCATTTTCAAACCCAGCTCGGAAACAGTATTATCCACTATCCTGATGTTTGAAATCTTTGAAAAAGCAGGGCTGCCGAAAGGAACGGTAAATCTGGTCATAGGCCCGGGCGGAAGTATCGGAAATTTTCTGGCAGAGAGCGCGGATGTGGATATGGTGACTTTTACCGGAAGTACGGCGGTTGGACAGAGTATTATGCGGGCGGCGGCGGGAAATGTCAAGAAGCTTGGCCTGGAGCTGGGCGGGAAATCCCCCAACATTATTTTTGCGGATACGGATTTGGATGCGGCTGTGGAATGGGCTATGCTGGGAATCTTTTTTAATCAGGGAGAAGTGTGCTGCGCCGGTTCCAGGATTATTATCGAGCGTTCCGTGAAAGATGAATTTGTCAGACGCTTTGCAGAACGCGCGGAAAGGATGACGCTTGGGAATGCACTGGATAATCCGGATATGGGGCCGTTAGTATCGGAAAAGCATATGAATGACGTCCTGTCTTATATTGAACTTGGAAAGCAGGAGGGAGCCAGGCTGATATGCGGCGGAACAAGATATACGGAAGGGAAATGTGCGGAAGGATATTTTGTAAAACCGGCGATCTTCGATGGATGTACGGCAGATATGAGAATAGTCAGGGAGGAAATTTTCGGCCCGGTGGCAACGATTCAGACCTTCGAAACGGAGGAGGAGGCAGTCCGGCTTGCAAATGATACGGTATATGGCCTGGCAGGTGCCGTATTTACCAACGATGTAGCAAGGGCGATCCGCGTCATCAAAGAGATCCGCGCGGGAATTACCTGGATTAACTGCTATAACCCGGCATTCACCGAGGGTCCCTGGGGCGGTTATAAAATGAGCGGGATCGGGCGGGAACTGGGAACCCATGGACTTGAGGAGTATCAGGAAATCAAGCAGATTAACATGAACCTGACTCCGGGGGAGCCAGGATGGTATCAGAAACGGTAACAGGGTTTATTTCCTGCGGAAAAAGATACGCAGGAGCAGACAGATAAAAAGAACGCCAGCTATGCAGAATCCCACAAATGCAGGCCAGGGAATTCCCAGAAGAAGGGGTTTCACAGGAGCCAGGCATAAAAGAGAGGATCCGATAAATAAGGAGGCCGTCAGTATGGAAAGAGACAGAAAGTGTACGCTGTTTTGGAGCATGCTGCCGGCTTCTTCCACATTTGTAAGCTCCAGGTTCAGCTTGGTCTGTCCGTTTTTGGTGATGCTGAGCAAATCGGACAGCTGGGCAGGAATTTCCAGGGATTTGGCAAGGGAAGAATAGGCCAGGCGCGCGTTGTGCTTCAGCTCGTGGCGGAGATCAAAATCGTCAAGGAGTATGGAGGTCATATGCCCGGAAAGGATCTGGAACATATTTACCTCCGGAGAACAGGCGGAGAGCATGCCTTCCATAGTCACCATGCTCCGGCCCAGGAGAGTGATATCGGGCGGAATGGCAATATTGTGGGATTTTATCATATCCAGAAGCTTTTCAATCAAATCTCCCACGTCCATGTTTCCGAAGCCAGTGGTAAGGAATTTGCTTACAATATCGTCTATATCCGTGTATAAACGGGCATGATTAATACGCCCTTTGGCATCCCCGAGGGCGAGAAGCACGTTTTTTAAATCATAGATGTCATTTTTCAGGACTGCGGATACCGCTCGTTTAAAGAGAGCGCGGTAACGGGAGGAAAGGGTTCCCATCATACCCAAATCCAGCCAGGCGATCTGCCCGCCGGAAATACGGATATTGCCGGGATGGGGATCCGCATGGAAAAAACCGTCTTCCAGTATCTGCTTACAGTAATTTTCTGCGGCCTTCCGGCCGATTTCCGTCATATCATAGCCCTGCTCTTCCAGTTCCCCGATGTGGTCAAGCTGAATTCCCTCTATATAACTCATAACCATAATGTGGGAGGTGGTCAGTTCATGATAAACCTTAGGGCAGGTCACATACTTAATTTCCCTGTGATTTTCCCAAAAGGTATCGCAGTTAGCGGCTTCCTTCAGAAAATCCATTTCCTCCTGGGAGGTCTTCCACAGTTCATCAATAACCGTGCGGAAATCGATGAGTTCTCCTGTCCCCATGGTAAATTTAAGGAGAGAAACCGCGCGGCGCATCAGTTTGATGTCTTCCTCCATGATTTCATGGATCTGTGGCCTCTGAACCTTGATAACGACCTGATCTCCGTTGCTGAGGACCGCCGGATGAACCTGGGCGATGGACGCGGAACCCAGCGGTTCAGGGGATATTTCTTTAAAAAATACATCCGCAGGCTTTCCCAGTTCCTTTTCTATTTCTGACTGGATGACATCAAAAGGAAGGGGCTTCACATCGGTTCTTAACCGTTCAAGCTCCTTACATTAAGACTCCGGCAGCATATCGGAACGCATGGACATAATCTGGCCCAGTTTCACATAGGTAGGGCCCAGGTCCTCCAATATCTGCCGGAGTTTCTCCGGTTGAATACCGGACGTAATATGATGCTTTTTCAGAACCCCCAGTATCTCTTTAAGGCGGATACCGGAGGCGTCATTTTGCTGCTTGTTATTTGTTGTCACAATTTTCCCCGTCACAGGTTTCGGTTTTTTCTTCACAAGAGCATTCTTCTTCACAGCCGCAGTCTTCTTTGGCTTCTTCTTCCTCTGCAGGAGCGGCATCCTTAAGTGATTCCAGCTTCTCCTTCAGGGCTTCCAGCTCTTCCCTGGACATCTTGTCCACTGCAGAAAAAACATCCTTGAATTCATTTACCACATTTACGGTTACATGCTTATTGATTTTTTCTTTGGTATTGCGTTTGAGCTCTTCATTGAGAACCTTGCCCTGCTCAACGGTAAGCTCTCCTTTTTCCACCAGATTGTCGATCAGGTTTTTAGCGGCTTCGCCGGTGGTGGCTACGGCACCAACGCCTGCCAAAAATATTTTTTTGATTCCTTCTGTAATGTCCATTTTACTATTTCCTTTCTTTAAAAAAAGAGGGGTTATTTTGTGATACCCATAGTATAACATATTGTCAGAAAATATCTTGAGTTTCAGAAAGGATTTAGAAAAAATTAAGATTATGATAAGGGTTCCCATTTTTTATAAAAACTGTTAGAATAAATCTAAAAGATCAGCTGCATTTAGCTGTATAATGAGGAAAGGCGAACATATATGAAAAAATTTGATGTAACGGCATTAGGCGAACTTTTAATTGACTTTACAGATAATGGAAAAAGCGCACAGGGAAATACTCTTTTTGAAGCAAATCCGGGAGGAGCGCCCTGCAATGTCCTGGCGATGCTGAACAAATGCGGACATCCTACCGCTTTCATCGGTAAGGTGGGAAAGGATATCTTCGGCCTGAAGCTGAAGTCTACCCTGGAGGAGGTGGGGATCAATACCTCCAATCTTATTGTGGACGAAAATGCAAGGACAACCCTCGCTTTTGTACAGACCTTTGAGGATGGTGACAGGGATTTCTCTTTCTTCCGGAATCCCGGAGCGGACATGCTGCTCACGGCACAGGAGGTGGATGAGGAATTGATAAAGGATTCCAGGATATTCCACTTCGGTACGCTCAGCATGACCCATGACGGGGTGAGGGAAGCGACCAAGAGGGCCATTGCGGTGGCAAAAGAAAGCGGTGCGGTCATTTCCTTTGATCCCAATCTTCGTCCCCCTCTGTGGAATTCCCTGGAGGATGCCAAGGTCCAGGTCGCTTACGGACTCGGACAGTGTGATGTGCTGAAGATCTCTGATAATGAAATCCAGTGGTTCACAGGGGAAGAGGATTTCGATGCGGGCATTGCGAAGCTGAGAAAAGAATATGATATCCCTTTGATTCTCCTTTCCATGGGAAGGGACGGCAGCAGGGCTTATTATAAGGATCTGAAGGTGGAGGCAGCCCCGTTCCTCCAGGAAAGCACCATTGAAACCACGGGGGCGGGAGATACCTTCGGAGGAAGCTGTCTGCACTACATATTAAAGTACGGACTTGATGATCTGGATGAAAGCAGACTGAAAGAGATGCTTACCTTTGCCAATGCGGCAGCATCCATTGTAACGACCAGAAAGGGAGCGCTTCGCGTTATGCCGGAGATTGAGGAAGTGGAAAGCTTTATCCAGTCCCGAAACTGATACTATTTAAGGGAACGCAGGTGTTCGCCGTACCCCACAAGGGGTCAGCAGCACCTGCGTACATTGTGTACAGGTAATTCAAGTTTTATGAGGGAGAAAATATTATGGAAGCGTACAGTGTGTTCAGAGATTTAGCTATCATTATTGTTGCAGCAAAGATATTTGCAATTCTGGCAAGGAAATGCAAGGCTCCCCAGGTAGTCGGGGAAATCGTGGCGGGCCTGATACTGGGGCCCAGTGTACTGGGGCTGGTACAGCAGTCCAACTTTATCCTGCAGATGGCGGAAATAGGCGTCATTCTGCTGATGTTTTCCGCAGGTCTGGGAACCAATCTGCGTGAGCTGATGAAAACCGGGCCAATCGCGCTGCTCATTGCCCTTTGCGGAGTGGGAGTGCCGCTTGTGGGAGGCGCTCTTTTATATATGGGATTTTATGGTATGATGCCATGGGGATCGGAAGAGTTTTATAAGGCGGTATTTATAGGAGTTGTTCTCACAGCCACATCCGTCAGCATTACGGTGGAATCCCTGAAGGAAATGGGAAAACTGAAGGGGAAGGTGGGAACCACCATTCTCAGCGCCGCAATTATTGACGATGTTATCGGTATTATCGTGCTTACCTTTGTTATCGGCTTTAAAAATCCGGAATCCAATCCGGGAACCGTAATTATGGATACCGTTCTCTTTTTCCTGTTTGCCATCGGTGTTGGTTTTGTCTGCTACATTGCGTTTAAATGGATGGATAAAAGATATCCCCATACGAGGAGAATTCCTATTTTGGGGCTGGCGCTGTGTTTTGCAATGGCCTATATTGCAGAGAGATATTTTGGGATTGCGGACATTACGGGCGCCTATGTGGCAGGCCTGATCCTGTGTTCCATTCAGGATTCGGATTATATTGCCCGGAAGATGGATATTAATTCCTATATGATTTTCGGCCCTATTTTCTTTGTCAGCATCGGATTAAAGACAAATATCGGCGAAATGAATATGTCAATCCTGCTCTTTGCCGTATGCTTTGTACTGGTAGGGCTTATAACTAAAATTGTGGGCTGCGGCATCATGGCCAAGGTATGCCGCTTCAGCAACGCGGATTCCCTGAAAATCGGTGTAGGCATGATGACCAGGGGTGAGGTTGCCCTTATTGTGGCGCAGAAGGGGCTCAATGTGGGATTGCTGAATTCCGTATATTTTACGGCAGTCATTCTGCTCATTGTTTTTTCTTCCATTCTTACCCCTATTATTCTGAAAATTTTGTATTCGAAGGATAAGATGCCGAAGGAACCGGATTCAGCGTTGGCTTCTTAGGAGGAACCATGCTTTTTAATTCATATATATTTTTGTTTTTATTTCTGCCTCTTGCGCTGGCAGGCTGGTACCTGCTGAACCGCTTCAGGCAGTATAAGCTGGCGCAGGGATATCTGATCGGGATGTCTCTGTGGTTTTATGCTTATTATAATGTAAGCTTTCTTTGGGTGATTACCGGAAGCTGTCTTTTTAATTATGGTATCAGCTTTTTGCTGCATCGGAAAAATACGCCGCAGATGCGGAGGATAGCCCTGGTCGTTGGATGCATAGGGAACCTGGGTGCATTGGGTTATTTCAAGTACTGCAATTTCTTCCTGGAAAATATCAATTCCCTTTTCCACGCAGATTTTCAGCTGAAAAATATCCTGCTTCCCCTGGGGATCAGCTTTTTTACCTTTCAGCAGCTGTCCTATCTCATTGACAGGTGCAGGGGGGAGGCGCCTCATTATGGGCTGCTGGATTATCTGAGCTTTGTTACCTTCTTCCCGTCCCTGATATCCGGGCCGATCGTTCTCCATGCGGGGACGGTTTCCCAGTTCCGGGATTCTTCCCTCCGCAGCTTCGATACGGAAAGCTTCGCAAAAGGTGTGATGCAGTTCACGCTTGGACTGGGAAAAAAGGTGCTGCTTGCGGATACCCTGGCACTTGCGGTAAACTATGGCTATGAAAATATATCGTCTCTGGACAGTCTTTCCGGGATTGCTGTCGCCTGTTTTTATACGCTGGAGCTGTATTTTGATTTCAGCGGCTATTCGGATATGGCGATTGGTATCGGGAAAATGTTCCGGATTACCATACCGGAAAATTTCCGTTCTCCCTATAAGGCAGAATCGGTTAAGGATTTCTGGAAAAGATGGCATATCACTCTCAGCAGCTTTCTGCAGACCTATGTTTATTTTCCGTTGGGAGGCAGCAGGAAAGGAAAAGCAAGAACGATCGTAAATACACTGATCACTTTTCTGGTCAGCGGTCTGTGGCATGGAGCGAACTGGACGTTTGTCTTCTGGGGGCTTCTCCATGGAATCGGCGTGGCCTTTAACAGCCTGGAACTGGTTAAGGTGAGAAAAAAGTGGCTTGCAAGAGCTTTTACCTTTGCCTATATCTGTATGGCCTTTGTTTTTTTCCGGGCGGACAGCCTGGGAGACGGCTTCCGGATTATGGGCAGAATATTTTCCTTCCAATATAACGGAAGTATTACGGCTCTGGCAGCGGCAATGGAGCCGGCTGAGATTTATATTGTAACCAAGGCGCTTTCCATGATTGCTCCGGGGCTGGTAAGTATGGTGCAGCTGGCGGTCATGCTTGTAATTGCGGTGATCTGTGTTGCTGTGCTGGCGCAGAAAACCACACAGCAGCAGGTGGAAAGAGAAAAAATAACACCTGCTTTCACCTTTGCGGCGGCATTCCTTTTTGTCTGGTCCGTCCTTTCCCTTTCAGGGGTGAGTACCTTTGTTTATTTTAATTTCTAGTGAGGATAAACGGGATTGATCGGATATCCTCCGAACGGCGGAGAAACTATGTATCGGAAATTTCTTAAAAATTTTGCGGCAGTGTCGGTAATCCTGCTTATTCTGGCGGCAGGTCTGGTAGTGCTGTTTGACCCCTTTTTTCATTATCATGAACCGGTGGGGCCTTTAAAAGCAGTACTGACCAAAAAAGAATATCAGAGTATAGGAACTATCCGTAATTTCTCCTACGACAGCCTGATTATGGGTTCCTCCACTGCGGAGAATTTCAATAACAGGTGGTTTGACGATGCCTTTGGAGTTACTGCGGTGAAAGCAATTAAAAGCTCCGGGGTGACCGCACAGCTGGACTATTATATGGAGCAGGCCTTTGAAAGCCGGAACATAAAAATGGTTTTTTACAGCCTGGATTTGTTTGCGCTTGGCGGGGATCCGGATATTGAATTTCCGGATGAGTCCATGCCCTTGTACCTGTATGACAGAAATCCCTTTACCGATGTCAATTATGTGCTGAATAAGGATGTTATTTTTGAAGATATTCCGTACATGCTGGCGGAGACGTTTCTGGATGATTATGATGAGGGGACTTCCTATAACTGGGCCCAGTACAAAACCTTCAGCAAGGAAGAGGCATTGAGCCATTATGACCGGCCGGAGGAGATTGCACCCATGAAGGCGGAAGAAGAATATAAGGAATTTGTGGACGGGAATGTGGAGCTTCTGGTTAAGCGTGTGGATCAGCACCCGGATACGATGTTTTACTTTTTTTACCCGCCCTATTCCATGCTGTGGTGGGACAATATGTACAGGAGCGGGGAGCTGGAGCAGGTTATGTATGCGGCCGGGACTTCTGCAGAAAGGCTGCTGGGCTATGAGAATGTAAGGATGTATTATTTTCAGAATGACAGGGATATCATTCTGGATCTGGATAAATATATGGATCCGGTTCATTTTACGGCGGAAATCAACCAGTATATGGTGGAACAGATGAAGGAAGATAATTACCGGCTTACTGAGGAAAATTACCGGGAAGAGCTTGATAAAATGCGGAAACTGGCTGAAGAAATCCGGGAAAAGGAAATTAAGAAGTATTTCCCATAGTATTTCTGTGCATAAAAAACCACAGACTTTTCCGCATGTCTGCAGAAGAGCTGTGGTTTTGTTGAAATGACAGGACAGCCGGGATGAAAAGAACGGTTATACCTTTCTGAAATCGTCAACAGGCATAATAAAGATAGTTGCTCCGCCCACTTCCACATTTACGGGTACGCTGGAAACAGCGTTGGGATATACATTACAATTGGAAGGAGCCGGAGGGGTATACATGATCTGCTGACGCTTGCCGGAATGCTGCTTAATGATTTCGCATACCGCATCCACTTTCTCGTCCTCGATACCAAGAAGAAGTGTGGTATTGCCTTTTTTCAGAAAGCCGCCTGTTGTGGCAAGTTTGGTAACAAAATACTTCTTTTCATTCAGTTCATTGATAAGTAAAGGTGCATCTTCATTATGCACGATGGCTAAGAGCATTTTCATAGGCTACTCCCTTCCGCCGCTTTTTATGCGACACAAGTTTTCTTTCTATTAGTATAAGTATTTTCTCGGAAAATAGCAATTTATTTTGCAGGAATTTAACAAAAATTGTGCAAATTCACAATAAAAAGGTTATTATATATGTGATAAAGTCTCTGTAATGGGAAAGGAAAGACGGACGTGACCGATAAGGAACGCTTTGATTGGGCCAGAGATAAGATAGTGGGTACCGTACGTGAGAGGCAGGGTATCGGAACTCTGTCGGAAAAAACGGTCCATGCGGTTTTGAAAAATTATTATGCTCCGGATGAGGATATGCATGAGATACCCATCGAAGGAAGTGTGGCGGATATCTATACAGGGACAGAAATCGTGGAAATACAGACACGCAGCTTTGATCGGATGAGGGATAAGCTGAGAAAATTCCTCCCTTTATATCCGGTCACGATTATCTACCCCATTCCCTACGAAAAGTGGCTGATATGGATTGATGAGGAAACCGGGGAATTCAGCAGCCGGAGGAAATCTCCGGTTAAGGGAAATGCATATGCAGCCTTCAGGGAGCTGTATAAGATAAAAAATTTTCTGTTGGAAGAGAACCTTCATTTTAAATTTGTTTTTTTGAATATGGAGGAATACCGGCTTTTGAACGGATGGAGCAGGGATAAGAAAAAAGGCTCCTCCAGATTTGACAGGATTCCCCTGGAAATGGTGGATGTCATGGAAATTGACTGCCCCAGGGATTATCTCCAGCTGGTCCCCTATGGGATTCCGGAGCCCTTTACGGTAAAGGAGTTTGCGAAGGAGGTTCATATCCGGGCGAATCTCGCCCAGACAGTGCTGAACATATTGACATATACAGAGGTTGTGGAGAGGGTGGGCAAAAAGGGTAATGCCTATCTGTATCAGGTATTGGAAGGAGACGAATGAGGTGAAGACACAGGAAAACAGTAAAACGGTAAAGCTGTATACGGGCAGCTATAATGCGCCGGTACTGACAGGAGACGGAAGCGCATATCAGGGAAATGGGGAGGGTATATGCCTGTGGAGCTTCGATGAAGAAACGGGCGGACTGGAAAAGCAGGAAAGCTATGGACAGGCCTTAAATGCATCCTGGCTTACTTTTTCACCGGACTGCCGCCTTCTGTATGCGGTAAATGAGCTGGATGATTATCAGGGGACGCATGGAGGGGCGCTGAGCGCCTATAAGATTGAGGATGACGGGAGGCTGGCTATGATAAATATACTGCCTGTCATGGGTGCGGCGCCCTGTCATGTAAGCTGCGATGAGCAGCGAAGGTTTATCTATACCGCTAACTATAACGGCGGGAGCCTGAGCTGTTTCAGGCTGGCGGAAGACGGAAGCCTCTCAGAGATGTACTGGCAGCTGGTCCATCAGTTCGGAGAAAAAGAAAACAGGGATGGAAGGGACAGGCTGCGTAATCCTGTCCGTCAGGAAAAGCCACATGTGCACAGTGCCGCCATAAAGGGGGATACCCTCTGGATTGCGGATCTGGGGACGGATGAGGTTTCCTGCATGGCTCCCGGCAAATGCGGAGGGGAGATGGAACGTGTGGCATCTGTTTTTCTTCCTGTGGGAAGCGGGCCCAGGAGCATTGCTTTTTCGAACGATGGAAGCCATGTCTATGTGACCTGTGAGCTGAGCAATGAAATTGCGGTTCTGCAGTGGGAAAAGGAAGAGAAAAGGATATCTGTGCAGCAGATGATATCCAGCCTGCCGGAGAATGACGGGAACGGAGAGAAAACACAGAGCAGCACCGTGGGCGGAATTGTTCTGTCTCCTGACGGCAGGTATCTTTATGTGGGTAATCGCGGAGATGACAGCATAGGTGTTTATCATGTGGATAACCAGGGCAGTTTGAGCGGGGTCCAGTGGATATCTTCGGATGGGAGGAATCCCAGGGGATTTCAGATTTCTCCTTCCGGCCGGTGGCTGCTGGCGGCAAACCAGGACAGCGATAACCTGGTGGTGTTTGAACGTGACGGAGAAACGGGAAAATTGGAGAAGAGATGGGTTTATGAAGCCGGGGCGGTGGTGTGCCTGCAGTTTCTGAAGTGATCTGAAAATGGAAATGTCTTCCGCGAAAATACGGAAGACATTTTCTATTTCAAAGGTATGGCAATAACTTAAATCCTATCCGCCACATAAGCAACAGAAGTCCCGATAGGAAGTTTGATTTCTCCTACAAGTTTACTGTCTTCCAATCTGCCTGTTACCTTAACTTTAACCTTACCCATGGGGGATTTCATTTTAAACAGGAATGTAATCCCATCATCGGCTGCCTGCCCCTTTTCTATATCTGCAGAATTTCCGGCAAGTGATACCGTTCCGTCCAGTTTGTTTCCGTTAACTTTCAAATCAAACTCGATTGTATTTTTTCCCATAGGGGTATCCATAGCAGAGGACCATTTTCCCTCTATAGATGCATCGATGGAATTGGATGAGATTTCATCCGGCTCATCATTTTCAATTTGCGAGAGTGGCTCTGCTCCTCCGCCCTGAATTCGGTTCATCATCGCGCCCATCGGATTTTGTATGCTTTGAGCGCCGTCTACGGTAATGTTCTGTCCAGTGATATACTCCGCCATATCAGATGCTAAAAATAATACCGCTTTGGCCAAATCATCCGGAAATCCTGTTCGGCCCATTGGCATGGCCTGTTCCAAGAGACCGGAAAGCATGGAAGGATTGAGGCTGCTGACATTTTCGGTAAAGTTAAGTCCTGCATTGCCGGATTGTTTTATAAATTGCTGCATTTGCTCTCCATTGCCGGAAAAGGCTGCGATCCGTTCTTCCGTCATGGTAGCTCCGGGTGTTGCTGCGTTGACAGTAATTTTATATGGAGCAAATTCCTGTGCCATAGTTTTTGTTACATACCATACCGCTTGTTTTGCTGCGCCATATGCGATCAAGGGTCCTGTCGGGTTCAATGCAGCTGTGGACATAAAGTTAATGATTCTTCCTCCATGTCCTTCCTTAATCATCTCTTTTGCCGCTGCCTGGGACATGAAGAATGTACCTTTAGCGTCGGTATCAAAACATTTATTCCAGGTTTCTTCAGTCATGGACAGTGCATCGCAGAATGGAAAAGAAGCGGCATTATTTACAAGGATATCCAGTCTCCCGTATTTTTTCACTGTGAAGTCAATTGTTTTATAAGAATCTTCAACAGATGATATATCTGCCTGGAAGCAGGCAACATCAAAACCTTTGTCTTTAAATTCTTTTTCGACTGCCTGCAGAGCTTCAAGACTTCTGCCGGTAAAGACTACTTTACAGCCTGCTTCTGTAAACCTTGTAAGAATCTGCTTACCTATTCCGCGGCTTCCTCCTGTAATAACAGCGGTTTTTCCCTGCAGGGATAATAGTTTATCCAATGCTTTTGGTTGTGGTGCATGTAAATCAAACATATAAATACCTCCTGGTTTTGCAGTAACTGATAAGCAGAACAGGCGGACGAAGACCGGTCTGCTTATCAGTTACATTCTATTGTTATTATACTTTTGTTGAATCATCCAACATGTTGTTGTATAATTTGCATTATACTATCATGAATTTATACCATCAACCAACAATTCGCTTCTGTTTTGTTGGACTATAGGGAGAGCATATGAAAAAGCAGCCGCAAGTCAGGGAAAGAACCCGTGAAAAGATGTTTGACGCATTTTTTAAGGAATATAAAGAAAACACTCTCAGAGGGGTTACTGTGGGAGCTGTTTCAAGAAGAGCGAATGTGAACCGAAGCACTTTCTATGAGTATTTTACCGATATATATGATCTGATTGATCAGGCGGAAGACTCTTTGCTTACGGAAATGCTGAGTCGAATAATGCAGCTGCAGAAAGAAGGTTTTAATGAACAGCGGCAGCAACTCATGGTTTATGGGGAGGAAATAATAAACGAGTACGGGGAAAGGCTTGCCATACTCCTGGGGCATGGAGATACCGGATTTTCCCAAAAGATGATTGCTGCTATGAAACCGGTAACGACTGAAATCTTTCAGATAGATATCACGGATCCCAAAGCTGAATTATTAATTTCTTTCATACTATCCGGAATAACCGGCTATATTACAGTCTGGTATAATAATGGAAAACCTGTTGCAATCCATGATATGGTAGCAGCACTGCAATCCATAATGGCGTATTCTGTTAGCATCTTAAAAAATCAATGAATATTTATTGGAAATGGATATAAGGAAAGGAATACTGATTTTCCAAATATTTTTAAAATTCCTTTCTTGATTTTCCTGAAAAATTATGCTAATTTTATTAAGTTGGGCAGCTGAGTGCGTAGAATTCCGAGCGAATTCTACGCACTTATTTTTTTGCCCTTCGCAGTTTTTAGGTAGCTTTTCTCTGATAAAGACTCCAACTAAAATATTTATAATCAGGAGGAAGATCATGGAACAGACAAATCAAAATCATATACTTGGGGAGGAGAAAATATCAAAATTACTGGTGAAATTTTCGATTCCCTGTATCCTTTCGCTGCTCATCAGCGCACTTTACAATATCGTTGATCAGATATTTGTAGGAAACAGCGAATTGGGGTATCTCGGAAACGCAGCCACAGGTATAGTCTTTCCCATTCTTATCATTGCACAGGCTTTCGCCTGGTGTATCGGTGATGGCTGCGCTGCCTATCTCAGCATTTGCCAAGGGAAAAAAGACACCCAAAATGCACATCGATGTATTGGAACCGGAATCACAGTTACGCTGATACTCAGTGTCATTATGCTGGTACTATGCGCAATGTGGAGGGAACCCCTGCTGCGGCTGTTCGGTGCTTCTGATCAAACCGTTGGAATGGCGGTGGATTATTTCACAATAGTACTCTGTTTCTTACCGGCTTTTATGCTGATGAATATGATGAATGCCGTCATAAGGGCAGATGGAAGTCCTGCAGTATCAATGGCGTCCATGTCACTTGGCGCTATACTGAACATCATCCTTGATCCTGTGTTTATTTTTGTTTTTAAATGGGGTATTGCAGGCGCTGCATGGGCAACGGTTATCGGTCAAACGGTATCATTTATTGTAAGCACACTTTATTTTTTCAAAACGAAGAGCTTCCATCTGAAGAAGGCAAGCTTTGTTCCGCAATTTAAAATATTCAATAATGCTTTGAAATTAGGAGCGTCTTCGTTTATCACACAGATGTCTATAGTAGTCATTTCTCTGGTCTGCAACATTATGCTTGCAAAATATGGCTCTTTGTCGATTTACGGTCAGGATATTCCCATCTCTGTCATCAGTATTGAAACAAAGGTGTTTACAATTGTCATCAATATTGTTGTCGGTATCGTTCTCGGAGGACAGCCGATTCTCGGTTATAATATCGGCGCAGGAAAAATGAATCGGGTCAGGGATACCTATCGTATGATTCTGACTGCAACGTTGGCGGTTGGTATTGTTTCCACATTAGTTTTTGAAATTTGTCCGCAGGTTATCATCAATATATTTGGATCCGGTAACAATGCACTTTATACTGAATATGCGCAGCGTACCTTCCGTATTTTTCTTTCACTGGTCATCTTTACCTGTGTGATCAAAATGTCCTCTATATTTTTTCAGGCTGTAGGTAAGCCGGTTATGGCGGTCGTAGCATCCCTGACGCGTGATATTGTCTGCTTTGTACCGCTTGTAATACTGATACCCTATGTTTGTGAGATAAATCAGGCAGGCAGCGGCATAAATGGCATCTTATTCGCCGCACCGGCTGCGGATTTAATTGGTATGATTGTTGCCGTATCCCTCACCATGCACTATTTCAGGACATGGGAAGCCGGTGAAAGCAATATTCCGCTCCCGGTGAGTGCAGGGATCCGTCCTTCGCGTAAAGGAGTTATTGTCACCATAGCCCGTGAGCACGGTTCCTGCGGTAAGCGGATTGGGCAGCTTGTGGCGGAACAGATAGGAGTTGCCTGCTATTATAAGGAGATGACCGCTCTGGCAGCACAGGAAAGTGGTTTGGCTCAAAGGTTTATATCGGATATCAATGAAAATTCTCCGGAGCTGCTGCGTTCCGTGTATCTGAGTACAAATGTTGTGCAGCAGGCGATTACCGCGCAGGAGCAGATTATCCGTAAAATTGCGGACAACGGGTCCTGTGTCATCGTAGGCCGTGCCGCTGATTATGTCTTAAATGAATATACGGATGTAATTCGTGTTTTTATTTATGCGCCCCGTGAATACCGCATAAAAAGGGTTATGGAAATGTATGGTGATACAATGGATGAAGGGCGGAAAAATATTGCGCGTTCGGATGCCGCCCGTGCCGCATATTACAGGAATATTTCAGGCCGTACATGGGGAGAGCCCCATGGCTATCATCTTTGTATTGACAGTTCATGCGGTGTGGATGCCGCTGCCAATATAATCTGTGATTATATTAACCAGAAGATCTGACCATAAAAACATCTGCATTCTTATGACAGGCATAACAGGCTTACATATAACAAAATATCTTCTTCGAAAAACCGGAGTATATTTTTTTCTGCAAATGCCCGGAAACAGGGGCTGGCTTGACGGTCGAGTCCCTGTTTCCCGCGAATTCGTTGACTTTAATATGAGAAAAGGGTATAAGAAAAGAAAAAGAAAATTTATACTCCGGGAGGACAGACGGGGAAAGAGAGGAAATCTGGAAAATGGAAGAGAAGGATACATTTGGTAAGTTCCTTAGAAGAAAGAGAGAGGAATGCGGCCTGACGCAGAAGGAGATGGCCCGAAGATTATATGTGACGGAGTCTGCCGTTTCGAAATGGGAAAGAGGAATTTCTTATCCCGACATTTCACTGGTGTCTCAGATCTGCGGTGTACTTAATATCAGTGAACATGAGCTGATTACGGCAAGTGAGGATATGGAACAGAAAAAGCTGGAAAAACAGGCGGCATCCTATCAGAAAATGGTTCATGTCTATTCCATAACAATGCTGGTTGTTTACGGAATTGCACTGATTTCATGTTTTATTACCAATCTGGCTGTGGAACACAGGCTTTCCTGGTTTTTTATTGTACTGAGCGGAATCCTTACGGCATTTACGCTGTTATCCCTTCCTTTATATTTGCAAAAGTACAGGGCGGCGATTACCTTGGCAAGCTTCTGGATTTCATTGCTTCTGCTTTTATTTATCTGTGCGGTTTATACGGGCGGAGGCTGGTTTTTTGTGGCCATGTGGTCGGTGACCCTGGGATTCTCCGTAGTTTTTCTGCCCTTTATACTTCCCAGCCTGCCGCTTCCGGGAAGTCTGTATCAGCATAAAGCGCTGCTGTGTATTACTGCTGATACCATTCTTTTGTTTATCCTGCTGGCATCGGCCCTGCATTTTACCGGAAATATGGGAGCCTACTTTACAGTAGCCTGCCCTGTGGCTCTGGCAGGGCTTTTATACGTGTGGGTGCTTTTGGCGGTTATCCGTTATCTGAAAATCCACCCCTACTTCCGGACTGCCATGGTACTGGGATTCAGCGGGATTTATACTCTTTTTATCAACAGTATTCTGCATGTGATTATAGACAGAGTGCCCTTCCAAATGCAGCCATGTGATTTCCGGATATGGAACGGGGATTATATTAATGGAAATACAACCATGATTCTGTTTCTTATTTGTATCCTGCTGGCAGCTGCCTTTACCGTGGGGGGAATTATTATTACTGTAAAAAAACGAAGTGCGGAATCATAGAGCAAGATAGAAAAGGGACAGAAATGAAATGGGAACGGATGGAAATGTAATTCGGAATCAGAATAAACGGCGTATAATGATTTTCAGTATTTTTACCCTTATTTTTTTAGGCCTTCTGGGCACGGCATATATCAGGAGCAGGGAGGATAACATTCTGCTTCTGCTTCTGCTGACACCGGGGCTGAGCGCTCTTGCTGCCAGGCTGATCACAAAGGAGGGGACAAAGGATTTATTTCTGCGCCCTTATTTCAGGAAAAACGGGAAGTGGTATTTGGCTGCATGGATTTTAACACCGCTTTTTGCTTTTATGGGGGCAGCTATTTATTTTTTTATATTCCAGGAAGACTTCCAGCCGCTTTCCTCTCTGTGTGCCAGGGAGGAAGGGATAAAAACTACCATGGATTATTTCCGCTATCTGGGAACCATGCTTCCGCTTGCAGTTCTGGTGAACCCTTTGATGGGACTGGTACAGTGTCTGGGGGAAGAAGCGGGCTGGCGAGGGTATCTTCTTCCCAAACTGCTGGAATTTATGAAACCATGGAAAGCGGTTCTGCTTACCGGGGTGATTTGGGGACTATGGCATGCACCGGTGATCGCCTGTGGTTTTAACTACGGAACCGCTCATCCGATTGCGGGAATTTTTGCTATGGTGGTGTTCAGCACGGTGCTGGGATGTATCCAGGGATGGCTTTTTTTCAAAACCGGATCCATATGGAGCTGCGTGGTATTCCATGCGGCGCTTAATGGCATGGACCTTTTTTCTCCCTCGGCTCTTTTTATGGGTGCGCAGGTAAATCCGTTCCTCGGACCGGATCCGACGGGGATACTGGGAGGCATTATTTTTGCAGGGCTGGCGGCAGCCGCATTTTGGGATATCTGCCGGAAGGGCTCCGAACAGATTCCGGTTTGATAACTGCTCAGCTGTACAGCTGAAGGCTGTATTCCTCCAATTTCCTGGAGATCATCTTGAAGGGATAGTACATAAGGGAAGCACAGCCCAAAGATAATACAAGAACTGCCGCGGTGTATAAAAAATCACTTTGAATATAAAACCTGTCGCTTCGGAATACCTCCAGAAACAGCCCGTGGATCAGATAAATTTCAAAGGATCTGGTTCCCAGGAAGGAAAGAAATTTATTGGAAAACCGTATTTTCAAGGTGAGCAGGAAAACAAAAATCATAAAGTTAATCACAGCAATTGTCTGCCATATAAAGCAGATCCAGTTACCAATCATTTCCTTTACAAAAATATGTTCATTCGTTAACAATGGTTCGATTTGATCCAACACCTGGACAGATTTTGGGAAAAAGTAGAGAAAGGTCCCGGCAGAGAGCAGAAGGAGCCAATAGTACCATTTCCGGGTAAATTTCATAATGGGCTTTTCAAATTGTGCCATGAGGATGCCTATAAAAAACAGACTGCTGGAATTAAACCACCACTCACCCTGAAACCAGTAAATACCGGGGCCTTTTGCCATACAATAGGTGGGAAACACAATCTGGAAAATACCCAATAAAAGGAAACTGATTCCCTTTTTTCTGATAAAACGGAAGGACAGAAAAAATACGAAATAAAACAGGGCAATTACAATAATATACCAGGACTGGGGATTGATCAGCTGTATGCCGCTTAAATATTCAAGGGACAGCTTCAGGCCATAGCGGTCTCCCGTCAGATAATAAACAAAAAGATACAGGGCATTGCAGATAAAAAAGGGAACAAAAATTTTAATGTATCTGCGCAGAAAAAAGTGATGAAAATAGTTCTTGTTGGTAAGAACGCTTTTCATCAGGCCATATCCGGAATAAAAGAAAAATGCAGCCACACAGAGGATCCCCACCTCCAGAAAGACCCGGAAAGGACCGGGGTTGTCCAGATATTGGGAAAGGTGGTGGTAAACGATAACTAATGTGAAAAAACCTCGGAGCGGCAGTTCAAAGTTTTTTGTAAAATGTTCCTCCTGGAAATGTTCCGGTCCGGAGGAGCTTACCTGAAAAAGCAGGATAAACAACAGAATAAGTATAAAAAAATACATGTAAAACTCCCTTATTAAAGAATATGCTCCATACAGGGTTAGTATTCTTCCTGTTATGGAAAAACATGTAATATATCTTACACTATAATTCAAAAATGAAAAGCCTTATGGAATATACCTTTAAAAATTTCTTAATATTAGTATGGATAGTAATAAAAAAGACACCATAAAAAAACGTCTATGGATTTTCCCATAGACGCATTTTCCAATATTTTCTATAAATACTTCAGTGAGTTATTCTTCATAATCACCCCATATTACAGTATATAAATCACAAATAATGACGGTATCAACCTTATTGTCATCAGATACTATGATACCGGCATCAAATCCTTCCTGAAATTCAAAATCTCTTGCCTGTTCCGCACTGTCTATTTTTTCATATTTGCCATTTACCTTTTGAAACAGAAGATCCGTGTTTACATGCTGTCCGTCCAACTGGAATCCATATTTTTCGTAATCAGTACTGCCGATTCCTAATCCGTTCAGAAGTTTCGTTTTGGAATCGTTCGAAAAAGAGATATAGGATAACAGGCCGTCTGTATATCCCAGTGTGACAAAACCATAGTTATACTTCTTAAGCATTACTTCGTAATCGTAACTGCTCATGAGCTCTTCCACTTTATCACGGCTCATGTATAATTCCAGTTTTTCTCCTGACGGAAGCTTTACCCCGGTCATTTTATCCGGTGAGTCTCCGGAGCATGAGCACAGAAGCATTCCCAATATCAGCATAAATACAAGTAACAACCCTTTCTTTTTCATAATGCCCTCCTATATGTATTTTCTTTTATTATAAACATTATCGGACAGCAAACCAAGGTAATTTACAATTTATTTTATAAAAGACAAACCGGTTTCCTAAACTTTTATTAATTATTGTGCTGATGAATTGAATGGATATACGGCCTGTGCTATAATCAGCCCGTATGCAGAGAACGTATCTTTGCAGGCGCTGTAAAAAGAAGCTGTTAAAAATAAAAGAAAGTAGAGAGGTGTCATATGAATAGGATTAAAAAATTGCTTGCTTTTTGTCTTTCACTCACGATGATCTGCGGTGCGGCACTGTCTGTTAATGCTGCGAACTCAGTTGGCCTGGTAACCGTAAGGACTGATTTCAGTGAAGTTTCTGTTCCGGCGGCAGTTCCTGTACTTCAATATGCCGGCAGCGGTAACAGTTCCATTCTCAATACGGCGCTTCCTAAGGGAACGGCCTACAAGGTTACCTTTACCTATGGGGGAAAAGGAAATTTTATTGTAAATTTTATTACGGATGAACGTACCGAGCTTCTCGTAAACAGTATTGGTTCCTATGCCGGCACAACCCTTTTGTCAGACGGCAGTGATGCGGTGCCGCTGGGGATTTTCGATATTCGAGCCGAAGGAAACTGGACGATTACGGTATCCACAGTTACCAATCTGTCTACAAATTCAGTAACGAGTATAGGAGATAAAGTTTCAGGTGTATTTAATCTGCCGGACACAGGGACAACAGTATCCATAAACAACACCGGAAAAGGTAATTTTATTGTGTGGGCTCATTATTCCGACGGAACCAGCCAGCTTCTCGTCAATAATATCGGCGCCTATTCCGGACAGGCAGTCTTAAATAATCCTAAAAAAACAAACTGCTATCTGGAAGTAAAATCAGACGGGCAGTGGACGGTTGATATGGGATATGGAGGTGCGCTTTCCTTAGTGCCCGATATTAATTAATTTTAAAAATATGCTGTTATGAGTTGATTTTTACATCCGACTTTGTTACACTGATACAAAATGGTAAAGATTTCACGGTACAGGAGTTATTTATGGCAGAGAAAATGATCAAAACTGCAGATTTCATGATGCCCGCAGTCATGTCCATGAACTTCCGGTGCTTGTAGCTGTATAATGCAGATGCAAGTACGCAGAGGCTTGTATCTGTGTGGTCTGAATAGATTGAATTTTACCGCATGGATTCCAGATTTATATTTCTGATAATCCATGCGGTTTTTGTCTGCGGTTAATTCCTGCGGGCAGCAATGTTTTAAATTGGATATTCCGTTGTCTGCGGCGGGACAATTGACTCTTTATAATAGGAATTCGAAGAGCGGCGCCGTGAGTACGGTTCCGGTAAAGAAAGGATTTTGGGTTATGTTTAAATCCAGAGGATGGAAAAAGAAAAATGAATGGATTTCCAGGGGCCCTATAGTCATGTTGGGGCCGCTGTCTTCTTGCGTATGAGGACGCGGCATAAAACAGCTGTCACTAAGGGTGGGGGAACCGGAATCGAAGAGAAAAACCCCGGTTTCCGTCAGAAAACAGGAAATCAGATATCGGAGGATTGACATGGACTTTATATTGGAAGAGTGGAAAGAGGATCACATTGCTGGAGTTGCCAAATATGCAAATAATGAAAAAATAGCGGGGAGGCTGAGAGATTCCTTCCCCTATCCCTATACAAAAGAGGATGCGCAGTGGTTTGTGGGGGACTGTATGGAGAAAGAAGGAAAAACGCAGCTGTCCAGGGCGATTGTAGTGGATGGGGAAGCTGTGGGGAGTATTGCGGTTATGCTGAAGGATGATGTGTACTGCAAATCCGCGGAGCTTGGCTACTGGCTTGGGGAGCCCTTCTGGAGAAAAGGGATTATGACCAGAGCGGTGCAGCAGATGTGCGAGGAAGCCTTCCGGCGCTATAAGCTGGTGAGGATTTATGCGGAGCCTTTTTCCACGAACCTGGCTTCCAGAGGAGTTCTGGAAAAAGCTGGTTTTCAGCTGGAGGGAATAAAAAGAAAAAGTATCTTTAAAAACGGGTGCATACAGGATTCCTATTTATATGCGGTTATTCATGTATGACGGAGCAGAGGAACGGATAAAGGAAAAGACAGCCGGAGCCATATACATAAAATATGGCCCGGCTGTCTTTTGGCCTGCAGGTAAAATCAGGCTGTTGATATTTCGGAACGAAAAACGTAAAAGAAGGATATTATGCGGCATTTCCAGCGGCGGAAGCGCTGTATATATTGGAAATCCGTCCCTCACCGTAAGGCATGGCATATTCTTTTCCTACAATGCCTTTAAGCTGTTTTGTGATGTAATCAATCAATACCTGATTATCCAGCATAGTGCAGTCCTGGAGAAGCTTATTATCACGGAACATAGTAAAGCCGTCTCCGCCGTTTTTAATCATATAATTATGGGAGGCCACGGTATAGGTTTTGGCCGGATCCAGAGGAATGCCGTCAACAAGCACATGGGATACCCGGTATTCCCCGTCAACCCGGAGGAATTCACCTTCATCATTCCTGATTACGGAAGAAGGGATGGAAGGATCTATGGAATAGGTAAGCCCGGATACCTGGAGGAAACCGCCGTTTTCTTCCGGGTAAAGAGAAGCGCCAAGCTCCAGCGCATCCAGTATCTCCTGCCCTGTGGCTTCCACAACACACATTTCATTTCCGTAAGGATGGACATTTATGATATCTTCATAGGTAATATTTCCTGCCTTGATATCCGCCCGGATACCTCCGCCGTTAACAATGCCGATATCAGCGCCCATAACGGAACGGTAGGCATCTGCACACAGGTCGCCCAGATTGGTTTCTCCGTTTCGGATCAGACGTTCATTTCCGGAAGGATCCTTTGTGGTAAGCGTTACATCGGATTTCGCCACTACCTGGCCGAGAACGTCAGCAAAGCCATCCTTCAGCGCATGGATAAAAGTATCCATAACCGGATCTTTATCCGTATAATTTTCTATCAGTTCGGCTGTTATAGTCCCGTTTTTGGGATCCAATACTATTTTCCCCACAGCATTTAATTTGGTTCCTGTCTGAGCGAGGACAACTTCCTTACCGTCCTTGTTTTTAACCTTTTTATCATAGGCTTCATGGGAATGTCCGTCGATAAATGCATCAATTCCGTTTGTATTTGCAATAACCGCTTCCGACTGCCACTGTGGCGTACTTCCTTCCAAGCCAAGGTGCCCGATGGCAATGACATAATCGGCGCCCATGGCAATGGCGGTATCCACGGAATTCTGCACGTTATCATATAAATCCTGTCCATTGTTCCCCTGACAGAAGCCATAGATATAATTCCCCTCATCATCCTGGAAGTACAAAGGGGTGGATTTGGTAAAGCTTTCCGGTGTATCAATTCCCACATAAGCCACATCCACATCCCCGTAAGAAAGAATTTTAAAGGGAAGAAAAACAGAGGATCCGGTTTTCAGATTTATGAAATTGGAGCAGACATAGGTGTATTCGGCTCTTTCTTCTGCCAGCCTGAGAAAGTTGTCCATACCGTAGTCAAACTCATGGTTTCCGGGCACGGCAATATCGTAGCCGGCCTGATTCATGATATCCACAGGAAATGCGCCATCTGACAGTGTGCCGATGGCTCCGCCCTGGATGGCATCTCCTGCATCCACCAGAGTAACATTTTCCCTGCCGTACACCTGCTCCATCTGTGCCTTGCAGGAGACAAGGCCGGCATAACCGATATTGTCATCAATTCCGCAGTGGACGTCATTTGTATGCAGAATGATAATTTTATCGGGAATATTTCCTTCCTGTGCCATGACAGGGATGGAAAGGGTGAGGGCCGTGATTAAAGACAGTATCAGGGCCAGTGGCTTTTTGTGTTTCATACTCTTTTCCTCCTTTTCTTATTTATTGTTATGTAGGAATATCAATTCCCCGCATACTTTTATACTATCAAACAAAGGAATAAAATACAAGAATTAAGAAAATATTCCTTGTTTTTCACTGCGCCACTGCTATACTGAATACATAACAGCAGTACTGAGTATAAGAAAAAAGGAGGGGATGCCGATGGATGAGAAAAAGGAAACGGTGAGTCAGCAGACGGAATATGAGCGTGACAGGAGAAAAGGCGGACTGGGAGACTGGAAAGCGATTATTATTGCATTAATTGCTGGAATTACGGCTATAATCTGTGTCATAATTTTTTCGGGAAACCTAATGAATTATAAGAAGACCGCCGGAGCCGGAGGGCTTACGGCAACAGGTTCGGCAAACCTGGATTTTGAGTCCGATTTGATCGTATGGAGAGGAAATTTTTCCACCTATGGGGCTACTCCAAAAGAGGCATATGCCGTTATAAAGAGAGATTCGGAAATTGTAAAGGATTATCTGCTGGAAAACGGGGTTTCTGAAGATGAGCTGGTATTCAGCTCCGTGGATATTTCCCAGCGTTATCGTACGGAATATGATGAGAACGGGAATTATATCAGGGATTATCCGGATGGATATGATCTGTACCAGAGTCTGTCCGTAACCTCAGTGGATATTGACAAGGTGGAGAATATTTCCCGGGATATAACCAAACTGATTGAATCCGGGGTGGAATTTGTATCCAATTCACCTGAATATTACTGTACCAAACTGGATGAGGTAAAGCTGGAGCTCATTGAAAAGGCCACGGATAACGCCAAGCAAAGGATTGATATTATGGCGGCTGGTACCGGAAGCCGGACGGGAGAGCTTCTGAGTGCGAACCTGGGGGTTTTCCAGATTACCGCCAAGAATTCCGGCTCCGGAGAGTACAGCTACGACGGCGCCTTTGACACCAGTTCCCGATATAAAACGGCAATGATTACGGTGAAGCTGAACTATGCGGTGGAATAGGGGATGAGAATCCGGTGATTCTTTTCAAAAGGAAAAAAGAAAATACATACCCGGAATTTGACAGGGAAAAACAGATTCCGGTTTTAAAATGCAGTATCTGTACGGGTGAGAAGGTGGCGTGCTTCAGGGATAAAAGAACGGGGCACACGGAAGAAATCATGTATATCCGAAGCCAGGGTGATATGCAGGATTTTCTCAGCCGGTACGGACTGTCGGAACAGGAAATAAAAAAAGAGTGGTAGAGAAATCGGGAAAGCAGCGCGGCGGATTGGGAGCCGGGCTGCTTTTACCATGGGAATAATCCCGCTGCTTCAGGCGGCATTCACTTTTTTATCTGTACTTCTATCTGTATTTCATTGAAAAGTAAGGGCTCCCGAAAGAGAGTTAGGTGTGATAAAATGGAATTGATTTTTGGAACAGGGAATCATGGGAAATTTATGATGATGAAGGATTTCCTGGAAGAACTGAATGTGGATCTGATAGGTCTGGATGATTTGGCGGGAGTGGAGGAAAGTCCGGAAGAGTCAGGAAGTACCCCTTTGGAAAATGCCAGAATGAAGGCGGAATATTATTACCGGATTTTTCAGAAGCCGGTTTTTTCCTGTGACAGCGGATTTTATATCCATGGTCTTCCGGAGGAAGAACAGCCGGGAGTCCATGTGCGCAATGTGGGAGGGCGACGGCTGTCCGATGAGGAGATGACGGCTTATTATTCGGGTATCGCCCACAGGCTGGGAGGAAAATGCCTGGCAGAATACAGGAATGCCATCTGTCTGATCATGAACAGCAGGGAGCGGTACGAATATGAGGGGGCTGACATCGGCGGAGGAAGCTTCTATCTGGTTGACAGGGCAAAAGAGCAGAAGGAGGAAGGTTTTCCTCTGGATTGTATATCCGTTGATATTATCACAGGCAATTATTTCGTGGAGGGCGGACAACTGCAGTGCTTTGATTCACAGAAAGAGGGATTGCTCCGTTTTTTCCGGGAAGCCATGCAGAAGACGGAAGAGAGTTTACAGAACGGAAGGCCGGAGAAATGAGCCGGAAGAGGAAGCAAAGGAGAGAGAAGGATGTTTACAAAGAGACTTTATTTTGAAAATGCCTATATAAAAGAGTTTGATGCCAGGGTATTGAGCTGCGAGGAAGGAAAGAACGGATATGAAATCGTTTTGGATGAAACCGCTTTTTTTCCGGAAGGCGGAGGACAGCCCGCAGATCAGGGGTATCTGGAGGATGGGGAAGTGACGGATGTGAGGGATAAAAAAGATTATGTCCTGCATATCTGCACTAAATACCTGGAGCCGGGAACTATGGTGCACGGAAAGCTCGATTGGAACCGGCGGTTCCTTCATATGCAGCAGCATTCCGGGGAACATATTCTTTCAGGGATTATTCACAGGACTCACGGATACGATAATATTGGCTTTCATATGGGTAAAGATTTTGTGACTGTGGATTTCAGCGGTCTTCTGACTGAGGATGAGATAGCAGAAGCGGAAAAAATGGCTAATACAGTGGTATTTGCAGATGAACGCATACTTGCGGAATATCCCGGAAAGAAAGAACTGGAGAAGCTGGAATACCGCAGCAAAAAGGAGCTTGACGGGGATATCCGCATCGTCACAGTACCCGGAGCGGATGTATGCGCCTGCTGCGGAACACATGTGAAGCGCACCGGTGAAATAGGGCCGATTAAGGTAACCTCCTCGGAACACTATAAATCAGGGATCCGTCTTACCCTTCAGATCGGATGGATGGCCCTCGGTGATTACGACAGGAAGCAGAGGAATGTGAAGGCCGTATCCAATCTGCTATCCGCGAAGCCGGAAGAAATCGGGGAAGCGGTGCAGAAACAGCTGGAACAGATGCAGGAACTCAAACAGGAAAATATAATGCTGAAACAGCGTATTTTTGATATGCTCCTGAAGGAAACGCCGGAGGGGCAGGAGAAGGCGGTTCTTTTTGAAAAAGGACTGAATTCGGTAGAAGTGCGCAGGCTTGCGGACATGCTGTCTTCCCGGGCCGGGCTGGCCGCAGTTTTTTCAGGAAGTGACAGCGAGGGTTATAAATATGTGGTATGCAGCGGGGATAAGGATGTGGCCGCTTTGGGAAAACTCATGAATCAGGAGCTGAATGGCAGGGGCGGCGGTAAAAATCCCATGATACAGGGCTCTGTCCAGGCAGAGGAACGAATGATCCGCAAATTTTTTGAAGAACTTTATTGACATGTTTTTATCAAAATGATATGATAAATTTCACGATAAGGGAGTAGTTAGCACTTGACGGTGTAGTGAAGTCAACATACTGATAACACGGTTATCTGGCTTTGCTTTAAATGATGAGACTTATCTGCCCAAAGAGCAGATAGGTCTTTTTTTATTCTTAAGAAAAAAGACGTTCCTGGCCGGAGGGGTAAAAAACAGGTATCGGAGAACGCCGGAAAAAGAACGGCTGTATTTTGGCCATATAAAAGGGTCAAACGAGGAGGAAAAGGATATGAGTCTTTGGGAGCTTTTGATAATTGCGGTGGGTTTGTCCATGGATGCTTTTGCGGTATCTATCTGCAAGGGTCTTTCCATGAAAAAAATGAGTTGGAAAAATGCGCTGATCGCGGGTTTGTATTTCGGCGGTTTCCAGGCGGGAATGCCGTTAATCGGTTATCTGCTGGGCACCCAGTTCAAGGATCTGATCACCAGTATTGATCACTGGATTGCGTTTGTCCTCCTTGGCCTTATCGGATTGAATATGATAAAGGAATCCAGGGAAAAAGCGGAAGAGGGAGAATGCCAGAATGATTCCTTCGGCATAAAGACCATGGTCCCTCTGGCAGTTGCCACCAGTATTGATGCACTTGCGGTGGGAGTCACCTTTGCTTTTCTCAATGTGGACATTGTACCGGCCGTATCCTTTATTGGTACGATAACCTTTTTCTTAAGTGTCCTCGGAATTAAAATCGGAAATGTATTCGGCACGAAATTCAAAGCAAAGGCAGAATTGGCGGGCGGTATTATTCTGATCCTGATGGGAACCAAAATACTTCTGGAGCATCTGGGATTTTTAAGCTTTTGATAAAAGAGGGGGAAGAAGGATGAAAACAAGAAAAGAAATGATAGCCTTTTGCCTCACATTCAAGGGCGTTTACGAAGATTATCCCTTTCATGATGACAACTGGACGGTAATGCGGTGTAAAGGCAATAAAAAAACCTTTGCTTATATATATGAAAGAAACGGCCTTGTCCAGGTAAATGTGAAATGCAATCCCGAATGGATCCAATTCTGGAGGGATGCTTATCCCGGCGTACTGCCGGGGTATCATATGAATAAACGGTATTGGAATACGGTGATCCTTGACGGCTCTGTGCCGGACAGGGATGTCCGGCGCATGATAAAAGAAAGCTACGAGCTTATCAGGCCGGCAGAAAATTCATGACGATCATTACCAGACCCAGGAGGGTAAGCACACCTCCCGTAGCCCGGTTCAGAGTTTTGGCAGATGCCTTATTGGCAAACCGGGCGGCCAGCCTTGCCCCTATAAGCGTGAAAAGGATACAGAGCAGCAGGGCAGGAATATCAGGAATCCCTCCGATGGTAAAGTGGGAAACCGCGCCGGTAAATGCCGTGAAGGCCATGATAAAGACGCTGGTTCCTACTGCCGTTTTCAGTTCATAGCCCAGAACGCTGGTGAGGATAAGAAGCATCATCATTCCGCCGCCGGCTCCGATAAAGCCGCAGATAAATCCGATCAGGGCTCCGCAGAGAAGTGACTGGATGATTTTGGTGCGCGTATCCTTATCGGCCTGCGTCTCTTTGGTAGTCATGACGGGCTTTACCAGGAATTTGATACCCAGCAGAAATGTCATGACTACGGAAAAGCTTCCCATGGACCGGTTGGGGACTTTGGAGGCGACGAAGCTTCCGACGAGAGTAAAAACAAGGACGGAAATGAGCATGATAATTCCGTTTTTCACATCCAGGTTTTTGTGCTTCCCATAGGTATAGGCGGAAATTGCGGAGGCCAGAACATCGGAAGCAAGGGCGATGCCTACGGCTTCATAAGCGGGAAAACCCAGAAAGGTTATGAGCATGGGTGAAATAACGGCAGCAGCGGACATTCCCGCAAACCCTGTGCCGATACCGGCTCCCAGGCCGGCAACAATACATACGATTAATTTTTCCAACATCTTTTAATTCTCCTTCAGGTTTTGGGATATAACGGATATAACGTGATCCACTACCTTCATTTCTTCTTTTGTAACCCCTCTGCAAATATATTGAAGAAAATCCTCCTGACATTTCCTGGCCGCCCTGACAGCGTCAAGAGCAGGAGGGCATATCCGCAGATGTATGATCCGGCGGTCTTCCTTATCTGTAATTCCTTCCAGGTAATTACGCCCTGTCAGAACATCAACAGCCTTGGATACATTGGATTTGGGAAAGGAACGCAGTTCCACAATATCCGAAGCCGTATCGTAGCCGGGATTATTATACAGAAATAAAAGGACGTTGATTTCCATCCGGTTCAGGCCGTAAATCTCACTGACCTCACCCAGGTATCTGTTGTACGTTTTATTCAGCTTTCTCCCTATAATCAGATATTCAATGATACGATTCATATACACCACCTCGCATAGTTCTTTTTAGAACTAACTGGATTCATAATACCATGTACTCCGTAAAAGTCAAGCTTTGTATAAAGGGTGCAGATAAAAAATATTGCCCCTGCCTTCCGCCTGCGTGTCTCCCTGGTCCGTGCCTGGTGATGCCCCGCTGTCTCCCTGTGCGGCCGCTGCCCTGCAAGGTTCCTGTGCAGGCACGCTCTCGCTCGGATAAATGCGCAGCGGTACTAAGGCTGCAAAGGACGCAGCCTAAGGACCGGCGTATTTATACGGCCTTTACAGGAATCCTTGCAGGGCAGCGGCCGCACAGGGAAGACAGCGGGGCATCACCAGGCACGGGCCAGGGAGACACGCAGGCGGAAGGCAGGGGCAATATTTTTTATCTGCACCCTTTACACAAAGCTTACAAACTCATAACCATATCCTGCTTTTTTCTTTTGGACAAAACGGGTATCATTGCAATTGCAAACGAGATAAAACAGATGTAAAGGAGAAAATTATTATGAAAAAGAAATTTGTAGCAATTGCGGCAGCAGCCACTCTTGTGATGGGGGTACTCGCAGGCTGCGGTTCCACAGACACTTCAAACGTTAATGCAGCGACTGCTGCATCAGAAGCTCCCGGCAGTGAGGCAGCTCCGGAAGCGGCATCCTCGGAAGCAGTAAGCAGCGAAGCGCCCTCTTCAGAGGCGGCAGCAGATTTGAGCGGAAGTATTTCCATGGCTGGTTCCACTTCTATGGAAAAGTTCGCGAATGCCCTGGCTGAAAGCTTTATGGCTAAATATCCCGGCGTAACCGTAACTGCTGAATTTACCGGTTCGGGAGCAGGTGTTGAAGCGGTTACCGCGGGCAGCGTTGATATAGGAAATTCTTCCAGAAATCTGACCGATGATGAAAAAGCGGCAGGCGTGGCAGAAAATATTGTAGCTATCGATGGTATTGCAGTTGTTACGGATCCGGCTAATACTGCAGCAGGTCTGACTAAGGAACAGCTTTCAAGGATCTATACCGGAGAAATCAAGAACTGGAAGGATGCAGGCGGTGAGGATCAGGCTATCGTAGTAGTCGGCAGAGAAGCTGGTTCCGGCACCAGAGGGGCATTTGAAGAGCTGCTTGATATCGAAGATAAATGTGCATATGCTAATGAACTGGACAGCACAGGCGCTGTTATGGCAAAGGTTGCAGCAACTCCCGGAGCAATCGGCTATGTATCGCTGGATGTTATTGATGATACGGTAAAAACCCTTGCAGTGGACGATGTTGAGCCTACCGTTGAAAATATCAAAGGCGGCAGCTATCTGTTAAGCAGACCTTTCGTAATGGCTACCAAAGGAGAAATCTCCGAGCAGACGGAAGCCGTACAGGAAATGTTCTCTTATCTGGCATCAGACGAAGGAAAAGCCCTGGTGGAAAGCGTCGGACTGATTACCGTAGACTAATCCCATAAGAACAAAATACCAGCAATATTCAAACCCTGCGAAAGCAGGGTTTACCTTGCGAAAGCAGGGTTTACCTTGCGAAAGCAGGGTTTACCTTGCGAAAGCAGGGTTTACCTTGCGAAAGCAGGTCCCTATAAGGATAAGGAAAATCATATGAAACAATCTTTTTCAATCATAGGAAGCAGACAATCAAAAACGGCAGTGGAAAAAACTGCTCAGCTAATTTTTATCGTTTGTGCTTTTTTTGCCGTACTTGCAGTTTTCTCCATTACCATATATATGTTGATAAACGGTACCCCTGCACTGTTTAAGGTAGGGTTAAAGGATATTCTGTTCGGGACCGTGTGGAAACCGACAGCCAAGGATCCCAGCTTCGGTATTCTGTATATTATTCTCACTTCCATAGTAGGCACCACTTTGGCTATTCTGATCGGAGTGCCGATAGGTGTTCTTACAGCCATTTTTCTTGCCGAGGTGGCTCCTAAAAAGCTGGCGGCGGTGGTGAAGCCTGCGGTAGAGCTGCTTGCCGGTATTCCGTCCGTTATTTACGGTCTTTTAGGGATTATGATATTGAATCCCTTGATGTATAAGGTTGAAACGGCGCTTTTTAAAGGTTCGGAAACCCATCAGTTTACCGGCGGCGCCAACCTGATTTCCGCAGTTATCGTATTGGCTATTATGATTCTGCCTACGGTCATTAATATCAGTGAATCGGCTCTGAGGGCAGTTCCTGCCCAATATAAGGCCGCTTCCCTGGCATTGGGCGGTTCCCATATACAGACCATATTCAAGGTGATCCTTCCGGCGGCAAAATCCGGCATTGCCACAGCGATTGTATTGGGCGTGGGGCGTGCCATCGGTGAGGCAATGGCCATTACCCTGGTATCCGGAAGCTCGGTAAACATTCCGCTTCCCTTTAATTCCGTGCGTTTTCTTACAACCGCAATTGTAAGCGAGATGGGTTATGCATCCGGCCTTCACAGAGAAGTTCTGTTTACCATCGGACTGGTATTGTTCGCCTTCATCATGATTATCAATACCTGCCTCACAAAGATTCTCAAGCCTAAAAATGTGGAAGAGAAAGAAAAAAGGGTGAAAAGCAGAAAAAGCCAGGTGGTAAAGGCAGAGATTCCTGACAGCAGCGTGGGAGTAGCGGCTCAGAGCAAAGCCTGAAATAACCGGTTATCCGGAATATGCCGCCTGCGGCACGGAGGAATAAGAATGGATCAAAGTATATTGATAAAAAGAGTCAGGATATCTGACTATATTATAACAGCACTGATTTATGCGGCGGCATCTCTGTCCATATTATTGCTGGCTGGAATTGTGTGCTATACCTTTGTAAAAGGGGTATCCAGCATCAGCTGGCAGTTCCTGACAACGGTGCCCAGCACGATTAAAGGAACCTTCGGTATTGCGGGAAATCTGCTGAATACCTTATATATTGTTATTATTACCCTGCTGATCGCCACGCCTGTTGGCGTAGGATCCGCGATCTATCTGAATGAATATGCCAAACCGGGAAAAATAGTGAGTACGATTGAATTTACCACAGAAATTCTTTCCGGAATCCCTTCTATTATTTTCGGCCTTTTCGGTATGGTATTTTTCGGAACGACCCTGGGTTTTGGATATTCTATTTTGACCGGTGCACTTACACTCACACTGATGGTGCTGCCCCTGATCACCCGGAATACCCAGGAGGCATTGAAAACCGTGCCTGAAAGCTACCGTAGCGGTGCGTTGGGAATGGGCGCTACCAAATGGTATATGATACGTACCATTCTTCTGCCTTCCGCCATGCCCGGTATTATTACAGGTATCATTCTGGCTGTGGGAAGGATAGTGGGAGAGTCTGCCGCCCTTCTGTTTACTGCCGGAAGCGGCTATCTGCTTCCTAAGAGCGGCATGGGATTCCTGCATAAAATCCTGGAATCCGGCGGGACTCTGACGATACAGCTGTATCTGTGTATGTCCAAAGCGCAGTACGGAGAGGCCTTCGGCATTGCCGTGGTACTCCTTGTTCTCGTGCTTGGCATCAATATGCTGACCAAGTATTTGTCCGGAAAGTTTAATGTGGAGACGAGAGAATAGTAAGGGTGGAATTCCCTGATGGATACACACGTAACTCATATGCCCGGCAAAGCGGGCAGACAGGAGCAATGATGGAAAACGCAAAAATCAGTACAAGAAAATTGAATTTATATTATGGTACGAACCATGCGCTGAAGGATGTGGATATGGATATCAGCCCGAATGCCATTACCGCTTTTATCGGTCCCTCCGGCTGCGGGAAATCCACTTTTCTGAAGACCCTGAACCGCATGAACGATCTGGTGGACGGAGTGAAAATAAACGGGGAAGTCACGCTGGACGGTGAAAATATATATGATGAAAAGGTGGATACCACACTGCTTCGTAAAAAGGTGGGTATGGTATTCCAGCAGCCGAATCCGTTTCCCATGAGTATTTATGATAATATTGCCTATGGCCCCAGGATCCATGGAATAAAAAATAAATCACAGTTGGATGAAATTGTGGAGGAAAGCCTGAAGGGCGCGGCTATTTTTGATGAGGTGAAGGATCGGCTGAAGAAATCCGCGCTGGGACTTTCCGGCGGTCAGCAGCAGAGACTGTGTATCGCAAGAGCTCTTGCCGTACAGCCGGAGGTGCTTTTAATGGATGAACCGACGTCGGCGTTGGATCCGATCTCCACATTAAAGATAGAGGATCTGATGGAAGACCTTAAGAAAAAATATACGGTTGTGGTAGTAACCCATAACATGCAGCAGGCGGCCAGGGTTTCCGATGAAACCGCATTTTTCCTGGTGGGTGAGGTTGTGGAAAAGGATTTGACCGGAAATATTTTTTCAAGGCCAAAGGACAAGAGGACAGAGGATTATATTACAGGCCGTTTTGGATGATTGCAGGTGAAACGATATATAATTGGCTAATAAGGAAATGCGAGGAGCAGGATTATGACAGTACGAACCATTTATCTGGAGGAGTTAAACAGCCTGCGCAAAAGCGTGGCTGAAATGGGGGAAGCCGTTGAGGCTTCTTTTGATATGCTGCTGACGGCTGTGGACAGTAAGGATGAGGATCTGGAGATGCAGATTATCCGGGGGGATCGGGTGATCAATGACATGGAAAGAAGCATTGAATCAAAATGCCTTTCCCTGATAACCCGGCAGCAGCCTATTGCAGGGGATCTGCGTATGATATCGGCTGCCCTGAAGGTGGTAACGGATATTGAGCGTATCGGAGATCAGACTGCGGATATTGCCGAACTTCTTCTGCGGCTGAAGGGATGTGATCTGGATGCTTATTCCAGGCATATAACCGGTATGCTTCAGGTGTCGAAGGAAATCGTCCATGATGCGGTCCATGCCTTTGTAACCCGAAACAGTGATGCGGCAAACGAGGTAATACGCCATGATGACGTAGTGGATTCCCTTTTTGCCAAGGTTAAGGACGATCTGGTTTACATGCTTCAGGAAGGCGTAGACAATATCGACGCCTGTGTGGATGTGCTGATGATAGCCAAATATCTGGAACGAATCGGGGATCATGCGGTTAATATTGCGGAATGGGAAATTTTCCAGGAAAGCGGATCCATCAAGGACATCCGTCTCATGTAAAACAAGAAGAGAACAAAGCTGAGGGCAGTACAGACTGCCCTGCCGGAAAGCTGCCTATTAACGCCGCAGCTCCTGTTCTCTTTTTTGTACGATGAATTTGACATATAAAATCAGGGCGATCAGAAAGACGACACCCAGGCTGTTTGTAACCTGCTGGGCATACAGGGTCTTTCCTCCGATACTCCAGCCAGCCTGCTGAAGAAAAGAAAGAAATCTGCCGGCCACAAAAGACACCAGAAACCCATAAACGCCTCCAATGGAGGAGAGGATGGAAAGCTGCAGAGTCCTTTTTTCTTCGTTCAGAAGCTCCAGCTGGATGCCGAACAGTCCGATACCGGCAAAGCTCCAGCCCACCGCCGAAAAAATGGTGGCGGCAATGGTCATGGGATAGGCGTTGGAGGGAACGGAAACAGCCATAAAGGCAAAATTCAGCAGGATGCCGATCAGGGAATATTTATACATATAAGCCATGCCAAAACGATCCCCCATCCGTCCCACAACAGGAGTGATGACGATCCGGACCAAATTTCCGAAAAAACCAACCAGCATGATAAATGTGAAGGGAAGGTTCAGTTCTTTAATCTGGTAGCTGGTATTAAAGGGAGAGGATGTATAAAAAGCGGTGAGCCATAACAGGTTGGTAAAAAAAGCTTTGCGGAAATCAGAATTCCGGAAGGCTTCTTTTATTTCTGCCTTCAATACGCCCTTTTGTTTTTTTGCCTGGTTTTCCATATACTTTTTTGCCAGGTTGCCGTGAAGCTCCTGCCCGGCGGCATTCAGTATGGCGTAACGGGGCTCTTTCATACGGCTGAAGGCGCAGAAATTAATGAGGACAAGGATGAAAATCAGCATCCCGTTCAGGAGAAAGCCTATATGCTGGCGTTCTCCGGCAGTACTGTCCATAATCACGCCGGCGCCCAGCATAACAGTAACTGTGACAAATACGGCCACAGCGTCTTTTTTGGAGAAATAGCTTCCCCTCAGTTCCATGGGGACAAGGCTCGCTATCCAGTCCTGTGTGGCGGGAGTCCCGATTTGAGACCAGGCCTGGGCAAGAAAATACCCTGCAACGATAAGGAACTGCTGAATATGAAACGGCAGCGGAAGCAGGGGGACAAAAAAGATCAAAGAAAAGAACAGCTTCTGCAGTACGGTGATACAGACAAAAAGCTTTCTTTTTTTCAGTTTATTAATCGGCTGCATGGTAAAGAGCTGAAACAGGGCAGCCAAGCTTCCCATGGATGTGATAACACCGATGGACGCATCAGGAATATGTACGGACAGCATTAAGGAAACCAGAAAGGTTCCGCCTGCCAGCTGGGCAATCGTCTGATTGGCGGAATCACCCGCAATGAAGTTTTTCCGGCTTTTTTCATAGTCCCCTTCATTTTCGGGAAGGGCCATAAAATAAATCCTGCGCAGCCGCCCCAGCAGCCAGGTGAAATCAAGCATAATTTTGCTCATAAAATACCCCATTTCCGCGTCCTGCGCGGCCTTCCCAAGTACTACCCTCAGCCTGATATTACAATAAGGAAGGCCGGAAAAAAATGTATTATCTTAGTCAAATTGATGTATTTTATTGCTGTGCGGAAGAAAAAACCAGAGGCTGTTTTCGGAAATTGACAGGGAACCGGATACGAATTAAACTGATAGGAAAAGGAAGAAATGATTTAAGTTCTTCAGGAGGAAAGGTATATGGAAAAAATGAAATCGGCGGCGTTAATTGGGCTTGGCGCTATGGGAGCTTATTTTGCGCCCCGGCTTTATGAGGAATACGGCGAAAACTTCAGGGTTATTGCCGGGGGTGAGCGGAAGAAGAGGCTTATGGAACAGGGGGTGTCCATTAACGGCGTAAATTATCATTTTCCTGTTGCCGATCCGGAACAGGCCGGAGAGCCCGCCGATCTGGTGATTATCGCGGTAAAGGGCTATGGCCTGGATCAGGCGGTAAAGGATATCAGAGGCTTTGTTGGTGAAAAGACGGTTATTCTTTCGGTGCTAAACGGGGTTGACAGTGAGAAGAAGGTGATTGATGCATATGGCGAAGCTCATGTGCTTTATTCCTATATGAGGGTTTCCATAGTGATGAAGGATGGCTGCACGAATTATGATCCTGCGCTGGGAAGCATTCATTTCGGAGAAAAAGAGAACCGGGAAGGCCATTATTCGGAACGTGTTATGGCCGTAAAGGAGGTTTTTGACAGATGTGGAATTACCGGAATTATCGATCCGGATATGATAAAGGGCATCTGGTTTAAGTTCATGTGCAATGTGGGAGAAAATCTGACCTGCGCCCTTCTGGGAATTCCGTTCGGAGCCTTTCAGAGAAGCAGCCACGCCAATGCCATACGAAAGCAGGCTATGCGGGAAGTGATGCAGATTGCCGTAAAACAGGGAATTGATTTGAGTGAAGAGGATATGGAAAAGCAGGAGGAAACCCTGCGCGGGCTCCCTTTCCTGAATAAGCCGTCCACACTGCAGGATCTGGAAGCGGGGAAGAAGACGGAGATTGCCATGTTTGCGGGAACGGTAATGGAGTACGGAAACAGACTGGGAGTTGCCACACCGGTGAATGAGCTGCTTTACCATGGTATCTGCGTGCTGGAGGAGAAAAACGAAGGTTTGTTTTAAGGGAGGGATGGGGGGAACATCCGGTAAATACTAAAAAGAGTATGTTTGAGGCAGGACGGGAAAAATTTCGTGACAGGAAGAAGTCACGTTATTTTTCCGTCCTGCCTTTTTAGTGCTTTTACATATATGAACCGGAGAACAGGATTGTATGCTGCTGTCCGCTTTTAAAATCCCGCTCTCGGGCTGCTATTTACCTTTAAAATCCCGCTCACCCCCTCTCACTATTGTAAAATAATAAATATTTATTGTAAATCAATAAAAATATATTGACTTTCAATGAGAATGATGCTATTTTATGGAAAAGAGGCATTAACAGTTTTGCATGCTCACTTTCATGGCACAGGGCCGCTGGGGCACATATGAAAGGCTTCGGGAGAAATAAAAAAATGAAGACAAAAGGCAAAGTGGTTTTTCTTCTTGGTATGCTGGCTTTAACCGCAGGGCTGCTGCTGGCGTACCGGATTAGCGAAAGAAATTCCTATCTCAGGATAATACGGGCCAACTGGCAGACAGACCTGCCTTATGGCTGCAGACAGCTGTACGAGATTGACAGCGGAAAAAGCTTTCATGGAGACGGGGAACGTTATCATGTGTTCCTGTATGATGAAAGAAAGGAACAGCCTGTTCTGGAGGACGGGAGTCTTTTGTCCGGAGCTTCAAAGGAGCGGGTGATTGAAATACTGGACAGTCTGGGCGCCGATAAAGACTGGTACCCGTATTTTGAAAAAGTGACAGGGAAAAAAATTTACAGGAAGCAGGACGGTTCTGTCATGTACCTTCTCTATGAAGGCGGGGAAAGAAAGCTGTATGTGGTTGAATATTTTTTATGAGCAGGAGGAAAGAAGAAATTATGGGAAATAAGCTCACACGCTTTACCAAATTAATGCTGGATGTCATGTTTTACGCGGGGATAGTGGTGACATTGACGCTTCCGGTTTCCGTTAAAATTTATGGGCAGATCAATTCCTATTTTGCCCAGTATTATGTCCATATGATTATTATGTTTGGGATTTCCGGGATATTGGCCGAATTGATCCTGTATGAGCTGCGCCGGATTTTCCGTACCGTTCTGGAAAATGACTGTTTTGTCCAGGCCAATGTGAAGAGCCTGAACCGGATGGGGACCTACAGCTTTCTGATTGCCCTCGTTACGGCCGGCAGATTGTTCCTTTATCTGACACCCGCGGTGATGATCATCATCCTGGTTTTTGTGATTGCGGGGCTGTTCAGCAAGGTACTGAGTCAGGTATTCGATCGGGCTGTGGCTTATAAGATTGAAAATGACCTGACAATATAGGAGGTGGAAAATGTCCATAATTATTAACCTGGATGTAATGATGGCCAAAAGGAAAAAAGGACTGACGGAGCTGGCCGGAGAGGTGGATATTACACTGGCCAATCTGTCTATTCTGAAAAATAACAAGGCAAAAGCGGTCCGGCTTTCCACCTTAAATGCAATTTGCAAAGCCCTGGAATGTCAGCCCGGTGATATCCTTCAGTATGTGGAGGATGAGGAAGAAGACAGTGGGAGCAACAGCCTGTAGGAGGTATATATCATGGATTATGGCAGAATGGATTCGGTAAACGGGAATTATACGGCGGAGAACAGTCATATGGCGGAGAATAATCCGGCGTGGGCGGAGCAGGAAAGAAGAAGGGCGGAGGAAAGAAAAAAGGAGGAGGAAAGAAGGCTGGAGGCGGACCGGAAAGCGGCGGTTATGCGGGGAGCCTTTCCATTTTTCGGATGGGCCAGCGCGGTTTATGCCCTTTTTTATACGTTCTGTCTGTACAAAAATGCTTCTGGGATTACCTACCCTTTTTTCGTCGCAGGAACCCTTGCTTATTTTGGCTTATGTACCAGAAAGTCAGGGGTTCCATTAAAAAAAGACAGTATCTTTACCGTTGTGAGCATGATACTGCTGGGCATATCCGTGTTTCTCACAGACAATGTAAGTATACAGCTCATAACAAAAACAGGAATTTTTCTCCTTACCCTGAGCCTGATGCTTCACCAGTATATAAATGACAGTCAGTGGAATTTTTCCAAATACCTGCTTTCCATCTGTCAGTGTCTGCTGGAAACGATTGCCTGTGTGGGACGCCCTTTCAGTGACGGCGCTGTCTGGAGGCAGAAAAGGATTCAGGAGGGAAAAAAGGATGGCAAGGGACGTTATGTCGCATTGGGGCTTCTTGTGGCAGTCCCCCTCGGGCTTTTTATTCTCGCCCTTCTGGTGAGCGCGGACGCGGTATTCCGGGATCTGTTCGTACGCCTTTTCCGTCATATCAATATAGGGAACATTCTTCTGGTTCTTTGTATGCTTGTGCTGGGTTTCTTTGCTTCCTACGGCTTCATGGCTATGCTAAACAGCCGGGTTATTAAGGAAGAATGCAGGGAAAACAGGAATCAGGAGCCGGTGCTGGCTATTACCTTTACCTCTGTACTCGCCGTTATGTATCTGATTTTCTGCAGCATCCAGGTGGTTTACTTATTTATGGGACAGATGAGACTGCCGGAGGGCTATACCTATTCCTCTTATGCCAGACAGGGCTTTTTCCAACTCCTCGCGGTATGTATCATAAACCTGATCATAGTGCTTGTATGCCTGGGATTTTTCAGGGAAAGCAGGGTGCTGAAGGGGATACTCACTGTTATTTCCCTTTGTACCTATATTATGGTGGCATCCAGCGCATACCGGATGATTTTATATATTCAGATCTGTCAGCTTACTTTTCTTCGTATTATTGTATTATGGGCCTTAGCGGTTACGGCTCTGGTATTGGGCGGCATTATTGTCACAATTTTCAGGCCGGGTTTCCGCCTTTTCCGATACTGTGTTACTATAGTCACGGTGTTTTACATCCTCCTGGCATTTGCGAAGCCGGATTACTGGATCGCAAGGTATAATATGCAGTTTGTGGATTTTACCGCCGTCAGTGAAGAGCCGGCGGAGGACAGCTACAGGGACTTCTATTACCTGAGCCATCTGTCAGCGGATGCGGCGCCCATACTGGCAGCCCCGGAAAATTATGAATTCCTGAAAAATAAATCCTATTCCATGGAGGAATATTTTTCCCGTATGGAAAGAAAATCAGAGGGAATGGGACTCCGCGGTTTTAATGTCTCCCGTTACCTTGCCGGGAAAGCAATCGATAATACAAAGAAATAATTGTTTAAATTTTTCTTAAATAGTATATACTCCATTGACACCTGACCGTTTAGAGCGTAATATAATTAGGACACAGAATTTTCACATTTGGGAGGAAATAAAGATATTATGCGTATGAAAAGAATGGCAGCAGCAGTTGTGGCAATGGTTACCGCACTGGCACTTACGGCATGTGCAGGTGGATTTGATGCCAGCAAGTACGTGAACGGCGTACTTAACAATATTTATCTGGGAGATTCCACGGGATATATGGAATTGGTAGACATAACGGCAGATGAGGCCAAGGAAGAATACGAGCAGGGAATTGGCGTAGAAGCAGACTTTTTCCTGCAGTATTACGGCCTCGACAGTGTATCTGATGATGTATATCAGCAGATCGTAGACATGTATAAGCAGATTTACAGCAAGTCCAAGTTTGAAGTAAAGGATGCTGTAAAGAACGGTGATGATTTCAACGTTGAGGTTGTTGTCAGCCCTATCGATGTTATTGTGAACAGCGAAGATGCTATCAGCACAGCAGTGGATGATTTTGTAGCCAATGCCAATCCGGATGATTATACCGATGATCAGGTGCTGAACGATGACCTTGCTAAGCTGGTTATAAAGGTTATCAACGATAACATGTCTAATCTGGGATATCAGGCAGAGAAGTCCATCATTGTTAAGGTGGAAAAAGATGCACAGGGCTATTACGGACTCAGTGATGATGCCATCAGCCTTCTGGATCAGGATATGATCGCTTACTAAGAAGAATTATTAATTACATAAAGAAAGCTAACGTAACCGTACTCTTTTTTTAAGGGCACGGTTACTTTTCTATAGAGAAAACAGAGCGCCGGACGGCGCAGAGAAGGAGCGGATATGGAGAAATTCAGCGCGGAACAGTTCATTGATTTTTTAGGCAGGATAGAAAAATTGAAATCAGTACCCAGGCATTGTGTGACGGCGGACGGTGTTGTGGAAAATGTGGCGGCCCACAGCTGGCGCACGGCCGTAATGGCTTATCTGATGAAGGATGAGCTGGAGGATATAGATACGGATAAGGTCATCCGCATGTGCCTGCTGCATGATATCGGTGAAGCGGTGACGGGTGATATCCCTACGTTTGAAAAAACAGAGGAACATGAAGAGGTGGAGAAACGTGCCGTGGATGAGCTTTTGCAAAGCCTGCCCGGGCCTCTGTATCAGGAAATTACAGCCTTGTTTGAGGAAATGGATGCGCAGGAAACAAAGGAAGCCAGAGTCTATAAGGCACTGGACAAGCTGGAAGCTGTCATTCAGCATAATCAAAGCGATATCCGTACCTGGCTGCCTCTGGAATACGATTTGCAGAAAACCTATGCAGCCGAGGTTGTAAAAGGTTTTTCTTTTCTGGAACAGCTCCAGGAGGAATCCGTAAAAGAGACAGAAAGAAAAATAGAAGAATATTCCACAAAATAAATGAATCAATATCCAAACTTTTTTCAGGCACTGTCCATCTATAGTATGAAAGGAAACGTTGTACAACGGTCCAATCGTAAAAGCCGCCGTTCATCCGGGCTTTGACGATAATGATAAGGGTAATCCAATCAGGATATATGCCCGCATACAGGAGGATATAACAATGAAGCAGGATATTTATGACCTGACAGTGGCCTATATCCTGGAAAACCAGGAAAAATGTTATCGGCTGGCCTACAGTTATGTACAGGACAGGGACAGTGCTTTGGATGTGGTGCAGAATTCCATATGCCAGGCATTGGAAAAGTGCTGGGGACTCAGGAACCCGGCGGCAATGAAAACATGGTTTTACCGGATTGTGGTGAATGAGGCGCTGCAGTACCTTCGCAAAAATAAAAAGGAAATCAGCACCGAACCGTCGGAAATAAGAGAAGAGCCCTATCAGGAATATGGCTTTGAAAAAGCAGATATGGACTCAAATGAGGTCTATGAAGAAATACAGAAGCTTCCGGAGGATATGAAGACAGTGATCATCCTTCGTTTCTATGAGGAGCTGAGCCTTCAGGAAATTTCCGAAGTGACGAAAACCAATTTAAGTACGGTAAAGTCACGGTTGTATGCCGCTCTTAAAAAACTGCAGAAAGGTTTGGAGGAGATCAATTATGAGAAAGCCTGAAGATGGAAAAAAAGTATATGATAATATAGAAATACCGGAAGAATTAAATAATGTAGTAAAGGATGCCATCCATTCTATGGACAAGGGAAAATCCATAAAAAAGCATCGTACGCACAATGCCGTAAGGATCTTCAGGTATTGTGGCACAGCCGCGGCCGCGCTGCTCGTATGCATGACAATAGGCCTGAACACAAATGAGGTTTTCGCAAGGGAAATGGGCGAACTTCCCATTATCGGTTCCCTCGCCAGAGTGCTGACTATACGTTCCTATCACGAAAAAGATGAAGGCCATGATATTACCGTAAACGTACCGGAAATACAGCTGGACGAAACACAGACCGGTGATGCGGATGCGGGGAAGGAAACCTTTGTAGGAGATATCAATCAGGAAATACAGACAATCGTGGACGATTATGTGGCCGACGCAAAGCAGAAATTTGCAGAATACAAAGAAGCCTTCTTTGCCACAGGCGGAACCGAAGAAGAATGGGGAAACAGGGACATTGCGGTTAATGTGGATTATGAAGTTAAATATCAGCAGGGAAACATCCTGTCCATGGTATTGATCACAGATGAAGCCTGGGTATCCGCATACGGAGTCCGTTATTATTACAATCTGGATTTGTCTCAGAACAGACAGCTTACCCTTCAGGATCTCCTGGGTGATAACTATGTGGAAATCGCCAACGAAAGCATCATCCGTCAGATGAAGGAAAGAGATGCGGCAGACGAGAATGCGGTTTACTGGGGAATCGGAAAAGCAGCAGATGACGGTATGATAGATGGTTTTCAGACCGTAGACGAAAATACCAGCTTCTATATCAATGCAGACGGCAACCCCGTAGTGTGCTTTGAAAAATACGAAGTAGCGCCCGGATACATGGGATTTCAGGAATTTGAAATACAGAAGCCTGCCAAATAAACAAGCCTGCTTAATCAAATAAACAAGCCGGATGCTGTGTCCGGCGTCCTCCGATGGAAAGGACGCCGGACCATAACATCCGGCTTTTTGTCTCCGTCCGTAATCCTACGCGTTCTTGTTCTTTTTTGCCTTCTTCTGTTCTTTTTCTATAGTATCCAGAACAGAATAGAGCAGATGCCTTACAACAGAAGCCAGCGGCCATATCAGCCAGCTGGTGGACCAGGAATGGAACAGAAAGCTCCATATAAAATAAATACAGGTAATGAGCGGCCAGTAAACGGAAAGAATCAGGGAAATCGTCTGACCGGCCTGGCTGGAAGAAACAGAAGCTTTCTTTTTCTTTTTTCCCTCTTTTTTCTTTTCCTGCAGAAGTATTTTGTAAATATCCTCTTCCGATCCTGCGGTAATAAAGAGATAAACGGCGATGGAAATAAATAAAAACAGGAAGAAAATACCTATGGTACCGCCGTATTCCTCTCCGAGGGAAGTGCTTTCCCCAAGTTGTGACAGGGCTATGAGAGTAAAGGGAGCTAATACACACAGCACAATGCCCACTGTGGTAATTACTGCGCACTGGGGCTGGAAATTTGCCTGCATATCGGCTACAGAGGCCTGAAGAGAGGGACTTAAAATCAGGTTGGAGTGTTTCAGGAACTTATACTGTTCAAGCCGGCTGCTTCCGTAAATGAGCATGCCAAGACCCGCAGCCAGACAGAGAAAAAGAGGAAAGAGAGTAAAAACAGCCTCCAGTCTGGATAAGCGGGCAAGCTCCGGCCTGACGGAAGAAAACAGGCCGTTTATTAAAATCATTAATGCCGGCCCCATGATACATAAAGAGGTTCCCGCCCCTGTCAGACGGCTATATCTCCGGGTATCCGAAATAACCTGTTCCACCTGCTCTCCGGATAAAAAAACGGCTCCGGAATTATTATCTTCATAGCTTTCTTTTTCTGTATTTTGGGCCGTCTTCAGTCCCAGCTCTTCTAGCAGTTCATCTATATTGCCGAATTCGGAAATAACGATTCCGATGGCTTCATTTTCTGATTTTCCCTCGCTTTTCAGCTCTTCGTATTTATCCTCCATGGTGTGGAGCATATCATTCTGCAGCTTCATGATCTCAGGGGTCCCGGGAAGCCGGGCGAACATATTTTCAAGATAAATTCGTATGGTATCCATAAATCGTCCTTTCTTACAGTCTTATGAACTGTTCTACTACTTCCTTGGTCACTTTCCACTCTTCACATTTTTCCCGGTAATAATTCCGGCCGTTCTCCGTTATCTGGTAGTAGGTACGCCGCTTTCCGTTGGTTTCGTCTCCGTAAAAGGATTCGATATAGCCGTTTCTTTCCAGCCGGGTAAAGGCGGAATACAGGGTCGTTTCTTTAATAATGTACTTGTCTCCCGAGCGCTCTCTTATGTGTTTGGATATTTCATATCCATAGGAGGGACCGTCCAGAAGATGAAAAAGAATGAAGGTATCATTGTAGCCGCGGATGATATCACTGCTTATCAATTCATCAGCTCCTTTTTATTCCGACGGATAAGGAAAGACTACTCCGTCTGACGTACTATGTCTGTCGTAGTAATTACAGTATAGCAGATTATCATACGATGTCAATCATTTACAAGCCTTTTACAAAATTTTGAATTTGGTGTGATAGTTGCCGGAGAAGGGGGTTGTTATAATTTGAGTGCTTAAGAAAAGACAGCAGAAGAAAGGAAGGGCGGCATGCTCAGTTTACAGCATATTAAAAAATCTTATGATGGTGTTCCTGTACTGCAGGATATTACGTTGGATATTAAGGATGGGGAAATTGTATCCATATTGGGGCCCAGCGGATGTGGAAAAACTACGCTGCTCAATGTGATCCTGGGGATAACTGACGCGGATGAGGGAAAAATCCTTTTCCATGAGGAGGATATCACCCATGAACCCATGGAAAAGCGGGGTTTTAATATTGTTTTCCAGGATTATGCCCTGTTTCCCAATCTGAATGTATATCAGAATATTACATACGGCCTGCGCAACAAGCCGGGCATCTCCTCTGATGAAGAGGTGAAGGAGCTGATCCGCCTTCTGGGACTGGAAGAACACCTGGATAAGAAAATCGATCAGCTTTCCGGCGGGCAGAAGCAGAGAGCGGCGTTGGCGAGGACGATGGTGATGAAGCCCCGTATTCTGCTGCTTGATGAACCGTTAAGTGCGCTGGATGGTGTGATAAAGGAGTCCATCAAGGATCGGATAAAGACGATAGCCAGGGAATACCATCTGACAACAATCATCGTAACCCATGATCCGGAGGAAGCGCTCACGATTTCTGATCGTGTGCTTATTATTAATGAGGGCGGTATTTCCCAGTATGATGAGCCTGCGGAAATCATCCATCAGCCCCAAAACAGTTTTGTCCGTAAATTCATACTGAATCAGCTGGAAATCAAGAGGAACAATATCTATTCCCTTTTTAAAGAAAACCCGAAAGAAAGCTATCTGGCTATTTGAGGGAGCGGGGAATGAAAAAGAAAAATAAAGAGAGTAAGATTATTTTCCTGATTTTACTCATTCTATTCACGGTGTTCCTGATTCTTCCGGTTTTCCGGCTTCTGCTGAAATCATTTTGGGGAGAGGAAGGGCCTACGCTTGCCCATTACAGCGGCGTAATTTTTTCCGGCGGATTCGGGAAGGCGCTGGGAAACAGTTTTCTTGCGGCATCGGTCAGCGCGCTGATAACCACAGTCCTGGCTTTTTTTCTGGCCTATACGATCAATTATACCAATATTCCCCGTTGGATGAAGGGGATGATCAGGGCGGCGGCCCTTCTTCCCATGTTTCTTCCTACGATTACCTATGGATTTGCGATCATATATTCCTTCGGTAAGCAGGGGCTTCTTACCAGGCTGTTCGGCAGGCAGCTGTTTAACATATACGGCCTTAACGGGCTGCTTGTGGGTTATGTGATTTATACCCTGCCCATAGCGTTCATGCTGATTCATAACACGATGGGATACATAGATAAAAAATTCATGATTGTATCCCGTGTCATGGGAGACAATGGTTTTTCCACCTTTATGATGACCATCGTAAGGCCTCTTCTGGGAACGCTGGCCGCTTCTTTTATCCAGGCCTTCTTCCTGTGTTTCACGGACTTCGGGATTCCGGCCTCTGTAGGGGGTAAATATGAGGTGATAGCCTCTGTCCTTTATAATCAGATGCTGGGAAGCATTCCCGATTTTGCAAGGGGAGCGGTGGTGGCCATGGTGATGCTGGTGCCTTCCGTAATAAGCATAGCGGTGCTGCAGTTCCTGGAAAAATACAATGTGAGATACAGCAGGATATCCACTATAGAAATCAGCTGCCACAGGCTGCGGGACATAGCCTGCGGTGGTGTGAGCGCCGCTATAATCCTGTGTGTATTGTCTGTTTTTGCGGTTATTTTCATTGTTCCCTTTATATCGGAATGGCCCTATGATATCCGGTTTACCATGGATCATGCAGTCAGTGTTTTGGAGGATGACGCTCTGTCCGGGGTGGTGAGGAATTCACTTGTGGCAGCCCTTTTTACGGCAGTGGCGGGAACCCTGGTGGCTTATGGAAGCGCTTTGGTAACGGCAAGGAGTACTGTGAGTAAAAGGCTGAAGAATGTGATTGAAGGAATCGCTCTTGTGACGAACACCATTCCCGGAATGGTAATCGGCCTGGCCTTTCTTTTCAGCTTTTCCGGCACTCCGGTCCAGAATACTTTTTTTCTTATTGTTGTGTGTAATGTGGTGCACTTTTTTTCCACACCGTATCTGATGATGAAAAACTCCCTGGCTAAAATGAACGCATCCTGGGAGACAACTGCAATGCTGATGGGGGATTCATGGATAAAAACTATCATCCGTGTGGTAACGCCAAATGCGGTTTCCACCATACTGGAAGTATTCAGCTATTATTTCATCAACGCCATGGTAACGGTCAGCGCCGTGATTTTCATTGCGGGTGCAAGGACCATGGTCATGACGACAAAAATAAAAGAACTGCAGTATTTTAATAAGTTCAATGAAGTTTTTGTGTTGTCATTAATGATTTTGTTTATCAACCTGATTGCCAGGGTTCTTTTTCAGGCCCTGGCAAACGGCAGGATAAAAATAAAGCAGAAAATGAGGGAGTAAAGATGAAAAAATGCAAGAGACTTGCGGCAGTGGGATTGGCTGCGGCTGTGGCGCTGTGCACTTTTACAGGCTGCGGAAAAAGTGCGGCGGATGAAAAGGTGATTATTTATTCCAATGCGGACGACGAAGCGGTTACGGCCATGAAGAACGCGCTGGATAACAATGGTTTCCGGGATCAGTATATTTTCCAGTCCTTCGGAACCTCCGAGCTGGGAGGAAAGCTTTTGGCAGAAGGAAGCAATATTGAGGCGGATCTGATAACGATGAGTACGTTTTATATCAACAGCGCTCAGGAACAGAACAAGATGTTTAAAAACCTTACCTTTTCGGTAAATACACTGGACGAGTTTCCTTCCTATTGTGCGCCGATTACCGCTCAGGAAGGGGCAATTATCCTGAATACGGAAATGATGAAGGAAAATAATCTTCCTGTCCCTGCATCCATAAAGGATCTGGCGAATCCGGAATATGCGGGCATGATTTCTGTGACGGATATCAATTCCTCCTCCACAGCATGGCTGCTGATTCAGGCTCTGGTATCCGAATATGGGGAAGATGGGGCGAAGGAAGTATTGACCGGAATTTATGCCAACGCGGGGGATCATATTGAGGATTCCGGTTCTGCTCCTTTAAAGAAGGCGAGAGCGGGAGAGGTCGCCATCGGTTTCGGATTACGGCATCAGGCGGTGGCGGATAAAGCCTCCGGCCTTCCCATTGATTTTGTGGACCCGGCGGAAGGAAATTTTTCCCTTACGGAATCGGCAGCCGTAGTGGACAAGGGAACACAGAGCAACCCCAAAGCTATGGAAATGGCAGAATGTATTATTAATAACGGCAGGGCGGAGCTGCAGGCAACCTATCCGATCCCCCTTTATGAGGGAGAAGCGGAGGATACGGAAAATAAATCAGGCAATCCCAGGGTTTTTGGAGAGACGCTGACCTTTGAACTGCTGAAAAAACATCAGGAACTGTCTGACAGCTGTAAACAGAAATAATCCGTATTTGTTAAGGTACGGAATATCACAATAACTCTACATATTAGTAGTAAAATGGAAATGGAGAAATATATGAATCACTATAAATTATTAACCCCGGGCCCCCTTACCACGACGGATACGGTAAAACAGGAGATGCTGTTTGACCATTGTACCTGGGACGATGACTATAAAAAAATAACCCAGGAGATCAGGGCAAAGCTGTTAACGCTTGCCGGAGTATCCGATAAGGATTATACAGCGGTGCTTATGCAGGGAAGCGGAACCTTTGGCGTGGAATCCGTGCTTACCAGTGTGATTGGCAGGGAGGATAAGCTGCTCATTGTCTCAAACGGCGCTTATGGGGAAAGGATGGGAGACATTGCGGAGCATGCTTCCATTTCCCGCCTGATATATAAGCAGGCTTATGATAAGGTTCCCGATCCGGAGGTCATCGGTATGCTGCTGGAAGAAAACCCGGATATCACACATGTTTCCATGGTCCACAGTGAGACAACCTCAGGGATTCTCAATGATATTGCGGCGGTGGCCGGTGTGGTAAAAAAAGCGGGAAAGACTTTCATTGTGGATGCCATGAGCAGCTTCGGAGGCGTGGATATTCCTGTGGGAGAGCTGGGAATAGATTTCCTTATCAGCAGCGCAAATAAATGCATCCAAGGAGTTCCCGGGTTTTCCTTCATTATTGCAAACCGTGAAAAGCTGATGGAGAGTAAAGGCAAGGCCAGAAGCCTTTCCCTGGATCTGTATGATCAGTGGGAGACTATGGAAAAGGATGGAAAGTGGAGATTCACTTCACCCACCCATGTGGTGCTGGCCTTTGCCAGGGCATTGGAGGAAATGGAGGAGGAAGGCGGCATTGAGGCCAGAAACCGCCGGTATACGGATAATAACCGTCTGCTTATCCGAAGAATGAAGGAGATGGGGATTTCCCCTTATATCGGAGAAGAATATCAGGGCCCGATTATTACCACCTTTTTTTATCCGGAAAATCATTCCTTCACCTTTTCTGAAATGTATGAATACATCAAGGAAAGAGGCTATGCCATCTATCCCGGAAAGGTGACGGAGGCGGAAACCTTCCGGATTGGAAATATCGGGGAAATCTATGAAGAGGATATCAATAAACTATGTGATATCCTGGGAGAATTTCTTCAGACAAAGGAGAAAAGAGCGGTATGAAGAAGCTGGAAGCGGTAATTTTTGACTGGGCGGGAACTACGGTGGATTATGGGTGTTTCGCCCCTGTACAGGCTTTCGCGGAGGTGTTTAAAGCATTCGGAATCGAGCCGACCATGGAGGAAGTCAGAGAGCCCATGGGAATGCTTAAGCGTGACCATATAAAGACTATGCTTGCCATGCCCAGAATCCGTACTTTATGGGAAGAAAAATACGGAAGACCATCTGGGGAGACGGATATTGACAGCCTTTATCAGATGTTTGAAGGAAAATTAATGAGTATCCTGGAGAATTTTACCGATATTAAGCCCGGCGTATTGGAAACGGTGAAGATTCTCCGCGAAAAAGGAATTTCCATTGGTTCCACAACCGGCTATACGGACGGAATGATGGAAATTGTTGTGAAAAAGGCGGAGGAACACGGCTATAAACCGGATGCCTGGTTTTCGCCCGACAGTACCAATAAGCTGGGGAGGCCTTACCCGTACATGATATACAGAAACATGGAGGCCTTTGCGGTTTCCTCCGCGGACGGAGTCGTAAAAGTGGGGGATACGGTTTCCGATATCAAGGAAGGAAAAAGTGCAGGTGTATTCTCCATAGGAATTATCGAAGGAAGTTCGGAAATGGGACTGAGCAGGGAGGAGTATGACAGCCTTACCGGAGAAGAAAAATCCCGCAGGGCGGTACTGGTCACTGCGAAATATGCAGAGGCGGGAGCGGATGCAGTCATTCACAATATGTGGGATCTGATTCCGCTGCTTAAAAATATATTTATTATCGAATAAGAAGATACAGGCTGAAAGGAAAAACTTCAGCCGCCCTGATTTGAATGCGCCAAGCGCGGATGGGAGCGAAATGGATTATAAAAGAACGATTCTGGTTAGTCTGCCCTTTATGGCTTTTATGACGTTCTGGTCTGCCTATGACGGGATTATTCCCCTGATGCTGAAAAATACCTTCCACATCGGAGATACGGTAAGCGGTGTGGTTATGGCACTTGACAATATTCTGGCGGTACTGCTGCTTCCCATATTCGGAAGCCTGAGCGATAAAACAAAGAGCAGGTATGGAAGACGTATGCCCTATATCCTGCTGGGGACGCTTTTTGCGGTGCTGGGTATGCCGCTGATTCCATTGGGAGATTATTTATATAATTTCCCGATGTTTATCATAGGGCTTGGTGTGGTTTTACTGGCTTTGTCCAGCTACAGAAGCGCGGAAGTGGCGCTGATGCCGGATGTGACACCGAGCCCATACAGAAGTAAGGCCGATGCATTGAATTCGCTGAGTGCCACGGCGGGAACCATGGTAATACTTGCCTGTATTTCCCTTCTTGTCCCGGCGGTGAAGCATCCTGATTATATGGCTGTTTTTGCAGTAATTATGGTTCTTATGACGGCATCCGCGCTCATCCTTTTCTTCACGGTGAAAGAGCCGGAGGCGGTGGCACGCATGCAGGAGGAAAGCCGGAAGCTGGGTGTGGTCTATCAGGAAGATACCGTTAGTTTCGGGGGAAAGGAAACGCTTCCTGCAGATGTGAAACGTTCTCTTCTTGGAGTGCTGGCCTGTGTTTTCTTCTTCTTTTTTGCCTATAATGCCACGTCCAGTGCATTGAGCAAATATGCGAATGTGATGTGGGGAATGGAGGGAGGAAGTTACGCTACGCTGCAGCTCGTTCCGGTTATCGTAACGCTGTTCGCTTATCTGCCGATGGCAGGACTGGCAGTCCGAATCGGCAGAAAAAAGACGGTGATAGCCGGAGGCCTGTTATTGATCATAGCTTATGGAGCTTTGTTTTCTTCAGGGAAGTTCTCTCCCGTTTTATATGTATATATGTCCATGATAGGTATTGGCATGGCGGCAGTATCCATCAATGTTTATCCTATGATTATGGAAATCAGCACGCCGGAGACAACAGGGAAGTATACCGGCTATTATTATACGGCAAGTATGACGGCCCAGATACTAACACCTGTTTTATCCGGGGCTGTCATGGAATTTATCGGTTATCGCTACCTGTTTTTATACGCTTTTATTTTCGGGGTAATCACTTTAATTCCTCTGCTTTTTGTTCATCACGGCGATGTGATGAAAATGGAAGAGACGGCACCGCAGCCTACCGGCCAGATGTCCGGCGGCCTTCAGGAGAACGGCGTTTCCTCTTCTTACTCCGCTTCATGAGAAACAGCACCAGAAGAAGGGAAAGAATATTGGAAAGGACAATTCGGAGTATCTGAAGCTCGTCAGCTCCGGTATCTGTGACAACATGTAAAGAATTACTGATAAAATTGTTGAAAAAATGTTCAAAGATCCCGGTCCAGATTGTTCCGGTGAGAGTGACGCAGAGACCCCATTCAAAACCGAGAATTCCGGCCAGTATGATATAACCGACGCCCATGAGGAAGGCGGCCCCCAGCGTGAGGCTGCCTTCTTTGAACCATACTGCAACGATAACAAGGTGCCAGATACCAAAGAGCAGAGCCTGAATGAAGTTGGCGCTCCGGGTGGAAAAAGCCCTCCGGCCCAGCTTGAAGATCAATCCGCGGAAAAGTCCTTCCTCCGCCGTCACATTGATCACATTTCCAAGGATACAGATGAGAAGTGCGGAAAGGGAGATGCCGGTGACTGTTTGATCGGAAAGAGCGAAGTTGGAAATATAAAAGGAAAGCCGTGGTGATTTTCCCATGAAAAACAGTATGAGGAATTCGGCTAGATAGGATATCGCAAAGGTACTGAGCCCTAAGGAAAATCCGAGAATAAGCCCTTTTTTTATGCCCTTTAGACGGAAACCGATGCTTCGCCAGGAGAGCTTTCGCTCCACAAGACATTGGGAAATGACAAGGATGGCAAAAATTTTGCAGAAGATATTTTCCGCCAGGAAGGTTTCATCCGTTTTGAGCACAAGGAATTCAAAATCCTTGGCGGCGGAGCACAATATAAATACGAATAAAATATAGAGGATTGAGCGCTTTTGTTTTCTGGTTATCATACCGGCTCCTGTTCCGATACTCCTAACAGCTTCTTTATCTGATGATAAATACCTGTGAGCATCTCTTCTGTAATTGGCATCACTTCGCTGCACATTTTCACCCCTTCTACCATAAAAAGGACAGCAGAAGCGGCTTCTCCCGGCTCTTCCAAATGGAATTCTCCTGTCTGGATTCCATAAGCAAGAAGCTTAAGGAGGAGTTCTTTTCCCCGTTCATACTGGGCTGACATAAAGGAAGGGGATTGCGTTTCCCGGTTTTCCAGGCAGTATTCATAAATAGCGCCGCAGAGTCCCGGTTTCCTGTCCTGTACTTCTCCCAGTTCAGAAAGCAGGTAATCCTTCAGCAGCCTTCCGGCAGAGGTATTTGACTCCATGCCTTCCTTATGGTGAAGCCTTCTGTCCTCCTGGAAGCTTTGCAGCAGATCGGAAAAAAGGGAGGACTTATCCTTATAATGGCGGTAAAGACCGCCTTTGCTTAAACCGCTGGCCCGGCAGATATCCTGCATAGTGACGGCTTTGTACCCATGCCGGATAAACAGGGGACAGGCGCTGTCCAGGATATGCCTGCGGGTCATGGTACCTTTTTCACCCATGGGCAACACTCCTTTTTAAAAAGCGACTATGTGGTCGCTTTTCTTTTATTATAGATGCCGGAAACATAAAAGTCAACCTGGAATAAAAAGTTCTTTGACATGCAGAAATGCAGTGTTTACAGGGATTTGCAGATGTTTTGCGGGAAAATGTTATCTGTAAATCGTCATTTTGCCGATTGCCAGCCAGCAAAAGGTCCGTTACTATAAGAGAAAAGGAAGTTCTTTTCCAGCAGGCCTGATTTGTATATTTTTATTTTCGGTGCAGAATCTGCTGCGCCATTGATTCTATTTGCTGCCAGGGGGAGTTCCCTGCAGGGCAGTGATCTTAATTGCCGGTTCGGCTGCTTTCCGTCATCCGTATGCACAGCTCCTTTTTGGGTGGTGTTCTGCTTTGAAGGATGGCAGATATGCAGAAGGTATTCTGTGCCGGTATCTGTTAAAGGAGGCATATCTGTGCAAAAAAAGAAGGGTATGAATGTGAAGGGAAAACAGCTGCTCAGGAAGCCGGCTTTTTTCTGTGACTTGATAAACGGAGGCCTTTTTAACGGCAGACAGCGTATTTTGCCGCATATGCTGAGGGGAATGCCTGAAGTATTAGGGTACAGTTCTGATGACAGAGGAAAAAAGCAGGTCCATCTGGAAAGAATACCGGATGTTATTTACGCTGCAGGGAATGAAGAGGATTATCTTCTGCTTATGGATGAGAACCAGCAGCAGACGGATTTTTCCATGCCCTTAAGAAATATGCTTAATACTGCCCTTGCCTATATGCAGCAGAAAAAGCAGATAGAGGAGCTTCACAGACAAAGGCATGATTTAAAAAGCGGAAGTGAATATCTGAGCGGGTTTGCAGAGCAGGACAGACTGCATCCTGTGATATGTATTATTTTTTACCATGGGGAAATCCCGTGGGAGGGAGGCACGAGCCTTTATGACATCCTTCGGTTTCCGGCTGGGTTTGATGATATGAAGCGGTTATGTCCGGATTTTCCCATGAACCTGATTCATGCATGGAATGTGGAGCCGGAACACTTCAGAACGGAGCTGAGGGTCGTTTTTGAGCTGCTGCCCTATGCGGCGGATAAGGAAAGGCTTCAGGAATATGTACGGAGCCATCCGCAGCATTTCAGAAATCTGACGGCAGAGGAATGCGACATGCTGGAGGTATTTATCGGAATGAAAAATCTGGGGGAAACAGAGCGGGAAGGATACAGGAATGACGAAGGAGGTTACGATATGTGCACAGCATTGGTGGAATTAAGGCAGGAAGGCCGGGAAGAAGGCAAACTGGAAGGGGAAATAGTAAAAATAATATCCATAGTCAGGAAAAAACTCCGGAAGGGTAAATCGCTTTCTGTCATTGCGGAGGAATTGGAGGAAACGGAGGAGACAATTGCACCGGTTTTTGAATTGGTAAAGGCTTATCCGGATACTTCCGATGATGATATATATGCGATGTTAGGAAAATAGTGCTGAAAACGGTGCACAGGCCCTGATCCACTCCGGATGTAATTCTGATCCGGTTTTGCCTGTGGGTAAAGGGTCTGTGCAGACAGGTATAGGTCATGGAGAGTGGCGGCAGCAGTCTATTCCATATAACCGCCCCTCATGGGGGAAACGGCATGCTCCGAATAAATTTTCAGTACGCCCTTTTTATATTTGGGCTCTCTTGGCTGCAGCTTTTTCCTGCGTTCTTCCAGGATCTGCTCCACCTCTTTGGCAGAAAGCTCCTGACCTTTTATACCGATGATTTCCAGAATCCGTGCCGGGATATCAATATGGATGAGATCGCCTTCTTCCACAAGGGCGATAGGGCCTCCCTGGGCGGCTTCCGGAGAAACATGGCCGATAGCGGGACCCTTGGAGGCTCCGGAAAAGCGGCCGTCTGTTATCAGGGCAATGGATTTTCCCAGCTCCGGATCGGAAGAAATGGCTTCCGTGGTATAGAACATTTCCGGCATTCCGGAGCCTTTAGGACCTTCATAACGGATGAATACGGCGTCACCCGGATGAATGCTGCCTGACAGTACGGCGGCAATCGCATCCTCTTCACAGTCAAAGGGCTTTGCCTTAAGCACTGCCTGGAACATTTCCCTGGGTACGGCGGAATGCTTTACCACGGAGCCTTCCGGTGCCAGGTTGCCGCGCAGGACAGCCACGGTGCCGTCGGTCCCGATGGGAGTGTCAAAGCTGCGGATGACATCAGCAGGTTTTAAATTCCACTTTTCCAAATAGGAATGACATGTTTCATAAAATCCATTGTGTTTCAGTTCTTCCAGATTTTCTCCCAGCGTTTTTCCAGTAACAGTCATGACATCCAGGTGCAGCATGGATTTGATTTCTTCCATGACGGCAGGAACGCCTCCGGCATAGTAGAAGAACTGGGCCGGCCATTTACCGGCCGGGCGGATATCCAGCAGATAATGGGCTCCCCGGTGCATGCGGTCGAAGGTGTCGCCGTCAATTTCAAAGCCCAGTTCATGGGCCATTGCCGGAATATGCAGCAGGGAATTGGTGGAACCGGATATGGCGGCATGTACCATGATGGCGTTTTCAAAGGACTTCATGGTCACGATATCGCTTACCTTAAGTCCCTGTTTGGCAAGCTCAATTACCTGTAATCCCGCTTTATAAGCCATTTCCTTTAATTCCGGACAGACAGCGGGCATCAGAGCGGAGCCGGGAAGCATCAGGCCAAGTGCTTCCGCCATGATCTGCATGGTGGAAGCGGTGCCCATAAAGGAGCAGGCGCCGCAGGAGGGGCAGGCATTGTGCTTATAATAGGTCAGCTTTTCTTCGGAAATCTCACCTCGCTGGTACATGGCGGAGTAAGCGCCTATCTGTTCCAGGGTGAGCAGATCCGGTCCGGCATCCATGACACCTCCGGTGATCACGATGGAAGGCATGTCAAGCCTCGCCAGGCCCATCAGACAGGCGGGAACGGACTTATCACAGCTTGCAATGAAAACCCCGCCGTCGAAGCCCGTGGAATTTCCGTGTATTTCGATCATATTGGCGATCATGTCACGGTGTGCCAGAGAATAGTTAATTCCGTCATGTCCCTGAGCGATTCCATCGCAGATGTCGGTAGTATAATACCTGGCACCTCTTCCTCCCGCGTCTTTTATCCCGCGCATGGCCTCTTCCACAAACTGGTTCAGATGGGCACTTCCCGGATGGCTGTCGCCGAAGGTGCTTTCCACCATGATTTGGGGCTTCTCCAGATCGGCTGCCGTCCAGCCCATACCGAGCTTTAGCGGATCATTTTCAGGGGCCAGGGCCCTGACACGCTGGCTGTTCCATTCCTTCATAAATTATTCCTCCCATTTAGTTGTTCTTTTGTTATTCGCTATATGCTGATTCTGACAGAATCAAGACATCAGATGTCTTACTGTATTTATCCTATCATTTCCCTGAAAACAGAACAAGTCATCCTATGTACATTCTACTTTTTGCTATTATTATATAAATCCGGCTGGATGAATTTCACAATTTATTATATTCTTCAGCCGAGAAGAGGAGAAATTTCTTTGAATGATAAACAAAGAAGAACAAAGTCATCAGATGATTTCGGCTTTGTTCTCCTTGTCCACAGCATATTTTGTGTTTCGCATCCATACCGGTTTGAAAATGGAAGAAATATTCTTACGTTTCTTCTCTAATCAGCCTTTTAATCAGCTCCCGATTATAGGTCAGATGCATCATCATTGCGGTTTTTGCCCCTATGGTATCATGCTCTGCAATGGCATCAGCAATAGCCCGGTGTGTGCGTACGGTTTCATCGGTAAGCTTTTGATGGGTTATATTTACGAACATCAGGACGGCAGTGTCAATAATGGGCACCAGCTGTTTTACCACTACATTGCGGGAGCATTCGGCCACGCAGGAGTGAAAAGCAATGTCCTCGTCAATATAACTTTCTCCGTCATTGATCCGTTTCTCTATCTTCCTGCACAGGAGATCAAGCTTTTTCACATCCTCCGGGGAGGCATGAAGCGCTGCCATTTCTGCAATTCCCGGCTCAAGCATGATACGTACGTCAACCAGATCGAGCGCCAGCGCCATTTTATCCTCCACAGCCCGCAGGCCCAGAGGATCCAGATCTGCGGGTGTGGTACTGATTACATAGGTTCCCGAACCCTGCCGTACCTCCAGGACTTTTCTGGAAACAAGAAGTTTTACCGCTTCCCGTATAGTACTGCGCCCTACGCCGAATTTTTGTCCCAGTTCGAATTCGTTGGGAAGCTTGTTTCCCACAGGGACAGGGGTACTCAGGATATAACGGAAAAGCTGATCCTGTACCTGCTCTGCCAGAAGTTTGCTTTTTAAGTTGGAAAATTCGTCCATGTTCTTATTCCCTCTGTATCATTTATGCTTTTCCCGACTGGAAGAATGCTGGCTCAGCATCTGTATCCGGGTCTGCAGCTGCAGTCCGTCGGAACAGGAGGCCTGTATCCGGCAGCCTTCCGGAGCCTGGATACAGGCTGTAAGAGTACTGCCGCTGCGGGTCCAGCGGATGGACAGGAGACCTCCTGAAACAGGAAGGGTACCCTGACATTCCGTGAGGGGGAGGTCATGGAAGACCAGTCGGATTCTATTATTTTCTATACCGGCAACACCCAGAATATCACGATAGAAGCAATGAAGGATATGAGAAGCAAATCCGTGGTTGCAGCTGGCGTAATCTCCGGTATTTTCCCATAAAGTGCCTGTTTTCAAAGCCATGTAGTCAAAGTATTCCCGGGACTCCTTTAAAAGCTGGGCAGGCCTTCCCGCCCTTGAGAGGAGTTCCATGCGCAGATAATTGCCGATAAAAGCATTTGCGGGCCAGATTTGGGGATGGAGTCCCCGGGCTGTCCGATCAGGTCCGAAATCTTCCAGAAGACGGTTAAAAAGATCCGGGTAATCTTCTTGTTCGGCTGTCCCGAAAAAGAACGCATAATATTGACAGACCTCCGTTGCATCAGACTGTCTGACCAGCCTGCCGTCTGCACGCAGCGCATGATCACAGAACCATTGGCCGTCAAAGGACTGCTCCCGGATTTTACAGCGGATCCGTAAACCTTTTTGGCGGTATTCCTCCTTTTTATACAGCCTGGAGGCCGCAAGAAGGGTGGCGCTGTAAAGCATATTGGAGGGATAATTGACTCCGTCCGTGAGTTCATTGGCTTTGGACCATTCTACAAAGACCCAGCCGGGGATGTTTTCCAGCAGGCCGTCTTCATTTTCATAGCGGGCCATGAAAGCCAATATACCGTCCACACGATTTTTTAAGGCAGGGATCAGGGAGCTTTGGGGACTTCTGCCCTGGTACTCGTATAGTTCAAGGATAAACCAAAGCGCCCAGTTGGCGATATATACACCATCGGGATGGTCGGAGGGATAACACATGGGTATCATCCCTTCCGGAAGATATGGGAACTGTTCCGGAAGCAGATAGTTTTCCAGGAAATTATCTTCCACAAGATGGTTTCCGGTCAGATCCATTTCCACCCGTGCGGTAAAAAAGCTGTCACACAGCCAGCCGGCCCGTTCTCTGGAAGGGCAGTCCATGTAAAGATCGGGGGCATTTTGTGCAAAGGTTTCCCTGCCTGCCTCAAAAATCCGGTTAAGGGAATCGTCGCAGGCTGAAAAAGATGCCTGGGAAACTGCAGGGTTTTTCAATTCACGGATATAGATATCCCGGATGTTAACGCTACCGGAAAGGACCATAGGTTTGAGATAACGGCAGGTATATGGCTGGATGGTTTCCAGACAGTATTTTCCGGGTTTCAGTTCCAGGCTGACGGCATTGACGCAGGACATCCGGTTATAGGAGACGTCTCCGTTGAGGAGGACCTCATCAAAGGTGATATATACCCTGGATGCCTGTGTGCATTCCAGACAGATACCGATAAAACCGGTAGTATTGCGTCCTGCGTCGGCAATGAAGAAGCAATGCTCAGAGAGCAGCCCTCCGTCATCAAGGGAGGATGGAGACTGTCCGGAGGTGAGAGTACAGGTTACACAGCCGTCCATGACAAGGGATACCTTTTCCTCCAGTTCATCCAGGGGAAAACCATGAAGAGTATCTCCGATTTCAAATAAAGAACGATCCTGCCAGACGGGAAGATCTGCCTTTCCGGAATCAAAGGTACCTTCAGCGATAATTTTGTTTATTTGAAGTACCGGGAAATCAGGCCAGGGAACCCTCCTTTCCAGAAGCTGTTTATCCTCCTGTCTGCAAAGAGGCTCTCCGGATCCGCAGGTACCTTTTTTCCAGTCATCGAAACCCTCTTCCAGACGGAAAGCTTCAATAAAAGGACGCTGGAAGCTGTAACGCTGTACCTTCTGAAGACGTTCCTTTAATGTATGGGCCCTGAAATCACCATCTGCGTCTGTAAACCTGATTACTTTATCATCACACTGAAGCTCTGCCTGCAGAAAACCCGGCTGCTCCACTATATAAAAGCTGTTTACATAAAAACTGATCACCTCAATGGTCAGAATATTATTCTCCTGCAGCAGGTCGGAAGGGATTGCTATGCGATCCACCCGGAAATAACCATGTGCAGCCCTGGCGGGACCATGACCAAGGAAACTTCCGTTCAGGCAGGCCCGGTATATACCGGATGAAGCTATGGACAGCACTAAGTTATTGCCGGAAAGCTCCCGGGAGTTAAAACAGCATATAAAACCAACTCCGCAGTTCTTTTCTTTTTCCCTGCCGGTCAGCCAGACCGGTCTTGCATTTTTAAAATATGTCATATCATAACTCTCCTGTCTGTATCCGGCATGTGCCGGGATCGCTTTGTATGTATGCAATGGGCGGATTGTCCGCTGCATGGTATGGGATCAGTATAGCATATAGTACGGAGACATTTAATCAGTAATTTGGTTTCCCTGCCAATATATTTTTCCTTTTCTTATTGTAACTTTTATCATCATATTATGCTATAATCTAGGAAAGCTTTTGTAAGGAAAGAATTCCGGAACTGCTGAATTGTCAGGAGGGGAAATATATATTTTTTATAATACTGAAGGGAATATAAAAAAGGTTTCTCAGGGGGCTGAAATGAGACTGCTGAAAAAAATAACAGACATGGAAATATTAAATAAAGAAGGGATAACGGAAGCAGAACCTAGATTTGCCGCAAGGGCTGTCATGGTTAATGACAATAATGAAATCGCGGTTATGTATTCACCTGTTTTCCATTTGTATTCTCTGCCGGGAGGCGGAATTCAGGATGGAGAGAACAGACGGGAAGCTGTGAAGCGTGAGGTATTGGAAGAAACCGGCTACTTGTGCGAAATAGTCCAGGAATTGGGATATGTATATGAAAACCGGGCACATTGTGATTTTGTACAGTACTCATATTACTATGTTGTTAAAACAGCGGGACTGCAGGGGCAGACTAATCTGGAGGAAGATGAAAGAAAAAGCGGAATGCATGTACAGTGGCACAGTCTGGAAGAAACGATCAGATTGATAACCGATCCGGTACATGATACCGTTCAGAAAAAATTTATTCAGGCTAAAGATAGAGCCGCATTGGAGGAATTCCTCCGAGTAAGAAAGACTGATTAAAAGCTGCTGTCATGAAAAGGGGGAAATGATTATGCCATGTCCTGAAAAGTTCAGAGAATCACTTGTAAAATTCAATGTGGATGCATCCATTATTGATCAGATCAATGCCGGTTTTGAACAGGTAGTAAGCAGTACTCCGAAAAAAATTAAGGCATCCTATTTTAAACGTGCCATAGATATTATGGATGAAAAAGTGGATGCCGGTAAAAAGAGGGATATGCTGGACTGGAATGCGTGCTGTAAAAGCGGCGCCAGGGAAAAAGCATCCAAAGCCTTTGCCCGTGAAAATAAGGAGCTTCCGTGGAAGGAAAGACTGGCAAAAATAAGGGAAGAGGACTATATGGGAACCCCCATATTAAATGAGGACGGTACGATCACCGTTCATGCGGTATATTACAGGGATGGAGACAAATATGCATGCTCCTGCCCTAATTTCAATAAGTTGAAAAGGGATTATCCTGTCTCAAAGACCTATTGTTTTTGCTGCGGAGGGCATTTCCGTTTCCATTATGAAATCATGCTGGGTTTGAAACTGAGAGTGAAAGAGGTGGTTTCCTCACCATTGGACAGCGAAGGGGAAAAGCCCTGTGTTTTTATTATGGAAATAATAGGATAAATGATACGGAAGGGAAAATAAAATGAAATTTCATGAGTTCGGCAGTAAAAAAAATCCCCACATTATGCTGATACACGGAGGGGGAAACGCATGGTGGAATTATCTGCGTCAGGCGCGGGCGTTATCAGATCGTTATCATGTGATACTTCCGACTCTGGATGGACACGGGGAGGAATATGCCCTCACTTACAAATCCACGGAGGATTCTGCGGATAAGCTGATGGCTTATATTGAAGAAAACTGCGGCGGACATCTTTTTGCGTTGGGAGGAGTATCGCTTGGAGGGCAAATCGTGATGGAGCTGTTATCCAGAAAAGCGGATATAACCCGGAAGGCCATCATAGACGGAAGCCTGTGTTTCCCACAGCCGGGCATGGCGCGTTACTGTATGGCTGTTATCCGGTTCGGCAGCAGGTTTATGTTCAGTGAAAAGGCCTGCCGCCGTCAGATCAGGTGGATGCCGAAGCTCCTTCCGGCCAAAATGCAGTATCCTGAGGAAATACAGGCATATTATATCCAGGACATGCCCCGTGTCAGAATGGAATCTCTGGAAAATATGTACCGTACTTATATGGCTGAGTACAGGCTGAAGGAAAGTGTCAGGGATACGACTGCGGAGGTTATGTACTGGTATGGGGAAAAGGAAATGAAGTGTGTAAAGGAATCGGCGCGATTATTCCAATCCTTTGTGCCGTCCTGCAGAATATATGAAGCGAAAGGTTATAATCATGGTTATCTTGCCATTTATCTGCCGCAGGAATGGCTGGCTGTGGCAGAACCTTTTTTTAATGAGGTTAAAGAATAGTTTCTGTTGGTTTGCCTATACTATTCCTGAGGTGAGAAAATGGATAAAGACAAGCAGGAAAAAATAAACCAGAAGAAAAACAATGAGAAATTCAACAGCATAACACAAAAGGTGAAGCCGGAGAACCAGAACCAGTCGCATAATGTGCGTTCCGAAGCGGTGGAGCCCAAAATCCGGCAGGTATAAGCATCCTTAAGAGGATGCTTTTTCTGTGTCCTTTTATGGAGGAAAGTGGATATCCGCCTGAAAACATAGTATAATGCCTGTATGGAAAAAAGATTTTTAAAGGGGAATACATATGACAAAAAAGGAAAAAGTAACCCACGTTTTAAATATGCTGGATAAGACATATGGAACAACGAAGGAGGGCTTTTACCATAACCATGACTGGCAGCTGCTGACAGCTATTATGCTCAGTGCCCAGAGTACGGATAAGCAGGTGGATGAGGCGCTGCCGGAACTGTTCGGGCATTTTCAGACCGCGCAGGCTGTAGCGGAGGCGCCGGCGGAAGAAATCGAGCAGTATATCCGTTCGGTAGGTTTGTATAAGAATAAAGCTAAAAATATCAAAAAATGCTGTGAGCAGATCGTCAGTGAATATGGCGGAAAGGTGCCGGATAAGCTGGATGAGGTGCTGAAGCTTGCAGGAGTCGGAAGAAAGACAGCCACTCTGTTTCTGGCTGATGCCTATGGGATTCCGGGGGTGACAGTGGACACACACGTTTTCCGTATTTCCCGCAGACTGGGCTGGGCGGAGGGAAAAAATCCGCAGCAGGTGGAGCAGGAGCTGATGAAGGTGCTTCCAAAGGAGCACTGGAACCGGATAAATTTTCAGCTTATCTATCTGGGACGGGCAATCTGTACGGCCCGGAAGGCACGGTGTCAGGATTGCCCGCTGCAGGAATGGTGTGAAAAGAAGGAAGTCGATTAATTATGTATTCTGGGGGGCGTCGGAAAGCTGGGAAAGAATGGAACGAACATCGTCCCCCATTTTAATCATAGCTGCGGTGGTGGGATATTCGATGCCGTGGACCAGCCCGTTTCGGGCGTTCCGGAGAGCCACCACCTTATCCAGGCTTTCTTTGCTGAGTACTTTCATCCGTTTCAGGCTGTTGACATTAAAGGTGCCTCTCGCCTTGGGATTGCTTTTCAGAGTGAGACGGCCCAGTACGGTTTCCAGGCTGATCCAGGGCTTCATGAAATATTCCATAGCCTGGAACTGATCCTTTGCCAGTTTCTCTCCGGGAGCGCGAAGCTCGCGGTAGAGGTGATAGCGTTTTTCATTTCCGCAGATTATCTGGTCAATGAGCTGCTCCGTGATGGTGCGTTTGTCGTTAACCAGCTTTGTGGATTTCAGAATCGGTTCCAGTTCCTTTACGTTGGCTATTTTCAGCCGTCCCATCAGACGCAGCAGAAGTTCCACATTCCCCATACGGGGTTCGATATCAAATCTTTTGTATCTTGTACTCAGATAGTTATACAGGTAAGCCGCCAGATCGTATTGGTTATTGAATGCGGTATTTTTACTCTGAATTCTCTCGTTTCCGGCGGCCTGAAGGCGTTCCAGGGCGATTTCACCGCTCAGGACCAGCCCGTTCAGCTCATCCAGGATAGAAAGCTCCTCATCGGAAAGAGTACCCTGGAGCGGCTTATAAACCAGATCATGCTCCACCTCCGACCAGGCATGCATCAGGACGGACGCCACCTGTATTTCAAGACGGACCGGCGCATATTTCAGCTTGCTTTTTTCCAGGGATTCTTCTTTCATGCTGGCCCGATAGTGTGTGGCCCAATAACCGGAAAAACGTTTGTTATAGGAAGGCTGTTTGGACTGGACAGGAAACTTTTTCGTCTCCGCCACTGCAAAAAGGTTGTTGATGACTCTGTCCGCTTTTGCCCGGTCACCGGGGAAATAAAGGGAGACGCGCACGCCGGAAAGATCGGCGATGTCAGCATAAATTTCACCCATATTCTTATAGGGAGTTTCTCGTTTTTCATTCCGCTGGGAGACCTTGATTTTCAGCCTTCCGGGGCTTTTGGCACGGGATGTCACCATGGCGCGGATACCGGAAGAACGCAGGGAATCTTCCAGCATATCGGCCGCAATCCGTCCGGCCGTTTCATAAAATTTTATTTTTTTCTTGTAGTTTTCAATAAATTGATTAATCAGATCCATTTCTGTTTGCCTCTTATTCTTTTGGCAGGGTATTCCGAAAAGTATTATATATAGCTGAATTGTGGGAAACTGCCCCTTCATCCTATCACAAATATAAAAAAAAGTATACGATCGAAACGTTCTTATACAGATCTTTATAGAATCTTAATGGGAACTAAATAAAGTTTTATTTTTCATGGGGTATGATTAGAATACAGATAATAAAATATGTATGTTTGAAGCTTTAGGCGGGAGGATATTTTTATGCTGTTTTTGATGGATTTGGCGATTGGCGCCGGCAGCGGGCTGGTGCTTTCGGTTCCGGTTCTTTTATGGCTGGAGAAAAAAATACAGAAGAAAGAGGAAAAGAAGCCCTGGCATACGGCAGGCGTGCTGCTGTTTGCGTTTTTGCTGGCCGGAATCATTACGGTAACAGGGGTTCCTGCCATATACCATTTTCAGTTTGATGCGAACATCAATATGATTCCCATGGTTGATATTTTTACTGATTTCAGCCAGTATTTTAAAAACATGCTTCTGTTCGTGCCTTTTGGTTTTTTGCTTCCGCTGCTTTGGAAGAGGGAACGGCTGGTGGAAAAGACAGTGAGTATCGGGTTCCTTTTTTCGCTGTTCATTGAACTGATACAACTGTTTTCTTTCCGGGCCACCGATATAGATGATTTGCTTATGAATACCCTGGGGACATGGGTGGGATATCTGTTATTTAAAGTGATTTTGAAGATAATGCCCGGGCTGTGTGAACGGTTCGGGGCAGGAGAAAAGCCGGAAGAAGGCAGCTTATGGGGGGAAGAGGACGGGCAGAATGGTAAAGGTGCGGAGGAACGGGAGGAATCCCCCGCCGCCCGCTATGAAATGGAGCTTTGCTTCGGAATTATCCTTTTTCTTATGCTGACCCTGCAGCCCCTGCTGTCAGGGGCTTTATGGGAGCTTTTGTATCATTGAGCTGAAAGCTTCCGGAATTAAAATACCCGGGTAGTCCATTTGGTGCAGTCCCATACATCGGTGACCAGATCTTCATAAAATTCCGGTTCATGGCATACCATGAGAATGCTGCCTTTATAGGCCAGTAGAGCCCGCTTCAGTTCTGCCTTGGCATCCACATCCAGATGATTGGTAGGCTCGTCCAGCAGCAGGATATTGGTTTCCTTGTTGATGAGCTTGCACAGCCGGACCTTTGCCTGCTCACCGCCGCTTAATACTTTTACCATGCTCTCGATATGCTTTGTGGTCAGGCCGCATTTTGCCAGGGCGGAACGGACCTCGTACTGGGTAAAGCCGGGAAATTCCTGCCAGATTTCCTCGATACAGCTTGTGGAGATATCAGGGGGCATTTCCTGCTCAAAGTAACCGATGCTCAGATAATCTCCCTGTTCCACATTCCCGGAGAGGGGAGGGATAAGGCCAAGGATACTTTTCAGGAGAGTTGTCTTTCCGATTCCATTGGCTCCGATCAGGGCAATTTTCTGTCCTCTTTCCATGGACAGGTTCAGCGGCGAGGATAACGGCTCATCATAACCGATGACCAAATCCGAGGTGGTGAAAATATAGCGGCCCGGGGTACGTGCTTCTTTGAAATGGAATTCCGGCTTCGGTTTTTCTCCGGATAATTCAATCACATCCATTTTATCCAGTTTTTTCTGACGGGACATGGCCATGTTCCTTGTGGCTACACGTGCCTTATTACGGGCCACAAAATCCTTCAGATCGGCAATTTCCTTCTGCTGCTTGTTATAAGCGGCTTCCAGCTGGGATTTTTTCATGGCATAGACTTCCTGGAATTTGTCATAATCCCCCACATAACGGGTCAGAGCCTGGTTATCCATATGGTAAATTAGGTTGATGACGCTGTTCAGGAAGGGGATATCATGGGAAATGAGGATGAATGCATTTTCATACTCATTCAGGTAGCGTTTCAGCCATTCGATATGTTCCGCATCCAGATAGTTGGTAGGCTCGTCCAGCAGCAGGATATCCGGCTTTTCCAGCAGCAGCTTGCCGAGAAGGACCTTGGTGCGCTGGCCGCCGCTCAGCTCGGAAACGTCACGATCCAGCCCGATATCGGACAGCCCCAGGGCGCGTCCCACTTCCTCCACTTTGGAGTCTATCATATAAAAATCATGCATGGTGAGCATATCCTGTATGGTTCCCAGCTCTTCCATATACACGTCCAGTTCTTCCGGGGAAGCCTCTCCCATTTTCTCACAGATTTCATTCATATGAGCTTCCATTTCAAAAAGGAAGGAAAAGGCGGAAGCCAGTGTTTCACGGATTGAGGTGCCTTTTTCCAGCACCGTATGCTGATCCAGGTAGCCTACCCGTACATTTTTAGCCCACTCCACTTTCCCTTCGTCAGGCTGAAGCTTTCCGGTGATTATATTCATAAAAGTGGATTTTCCTTCTCCGTTGGCGCCGATAAGGCCGATATGCTCTCCCTTGAGCAAACGGAAGGATACATCATGAAAAATAGCCCTGTCCCCAAAACCATGGGAAAGGTTTTCAACATTTAATATGCTCATGCAGGTTCTCCTATTGCCGGGGTATCTTGGTTACGGCCGGCAGAAAGCCAGCCGACGCAAGTATACCATAAGAACACCGCATTTTCCAGATCTTTTATACATTCTAATCCGGATTGGAAAAGCGTTCCCATTTACGGAAGGTGAAGAAGCACAGGAGGGCTCCTCCCAGTGCGACCAGTACCCAGACTGCGATGGTGTAAAACCAGCCGAAGCGTTCGGAGATAGCGCCGAAGGCATAGGTGGAGAGAGAGCTTCCTATGTAAGTGGAGGCGTTCAGTATGCCGGATATGGTAGCAACCCGGCCGAATCTGGCAAAATGCCGGGGAACCCGGCTGATGAGCAGCAGATTAATGCCGTACATGCAGCCTGTGATGAGGGTCATCATCGTGATACTGAACACGGGCAGGGACTGGTAAAAAGGAAGCAAAAGGAGAGAGGAAAGCGTTCCTATTACAAAAAGGATACCCGCGGTAAAAAGCTCATTATGCAGTTTCTGCAGCAGCCATGAGGCGATGGTGATGCTGAAAATACTGAAAATCGGAAGTACCGCCGTTGTGAGGATGGACAGGGAAGTACTGAGTCCGAAGGTTTCCGTAATATAAGCGGGCATCCAGGTGGTAATCCCGTCCCGGAGGATCCCATGAAGGATAATGGCCAGAAGGATGGGAATGAGGGATGCCTGGAGAAACAGGGCAGGCAGTTTTATTGTATAGTCCGTATCCATTTCCACATTTAAGGCGGAAACCGTGTTGGTTCCGTCAGACTGCAGTCTGGTAAAGCTCAGCAGCCAGAAAAAGGCCGTGGCGATACCTAAAAGGCCGGGGAAAATAAAAGCCAGCCTCCAGCCGGAAATAAATATGCAGACAGGCGCGAGGACATATACGGCAATCATTCCTGCGGAAGAGGCAACGGATACCTGTACGCAGCATTTTTTATAATGCTCTTCATCCAGACCTTCTGCCATCACACGTACGAGCGGAGGCCAGAGCATGGACTGAAAAAAGCCGTTAAAGCACCAGATAGGGATGATGACTTCTATCCGGGGAAAAAGAGCGGCCAGCAGATTGCAGACAGAGGTGGCCGTCAGGCCGGTAAAAATCATATCCCGGGGGTGGAAACGGTCTCCCATAAAGCCGCAGAGAAGCTGGCCGATTCCATAGGTGATAAAACAGCCGGTAACCGGAAGTCCGGCCAGGCTTTTGCTGATATTCAGGGAACGCTGGACCTCAGCAAGGCAGGCAGCGTAATTTAGACGGGTGAGGTAGCTGACAAAATAAACCAGGCAGCAGAGAAAGCTTAAAAAGCGGATATCACGCCTGGAGGTTAAACGATTGATCATATCAGGCTTTTTCCCTCCCATTCCCTGGCGGGCGAGGCTCCTGAAAGCCGGGTTATTGTGGGTGCAATATCACAGATTCCGGCCTGTTCGAAACGGGAACCGGGGCAGAAATCCGGACCGATGCAGATAAGGGGGATAAGCATATCTTCTTTTTCCAGGGAACCATGTGTACGGTCGTGCCCTCCGTGATCTGCCGTGATTATAATTGTGTATTCATCCATAAAGCTTTCCGTAAGCATTTGTATTTCATCCAGGGACTGGCGGCAGGCCTGTAGGTATTCTTCGCCCATCCAGCCATACTGATGTCCTGCGCTGTCGGTAAGCCCCAGGTAAACGAATGCGAAATCCGGTTTTTCTTCCCTGATAAAGGAAAGGGCGTTGGCCGTTACCATTTCATTTGCCTTTTCATAAGTATAGACACCGCCCGATACAAAATAGCTGTAAGCGAGTGAGGAAGGACGGCTTAAGTCCCGCAGCTCTTCCCAATTATAGAAAAAAGCACAGGTTTTACCGGCGGCGTTCAGCTGCTCACAAAGCCCGTTCACCGGACGTACCTGGGGAACATAGGTGTTAGTGAGGATGCCGTGACGGCCGGGATCAACACTGTGGAAGAGGGACATATGGCAGGGGAGTGTAACAGAAGGATAAACCGTTTCTGTTTCCAGGCAACAGCAGCCAAGCTCGGTAAGACGGATTCCGTAAGGATGGCCGCAGGCCGCCAGAGCATCGGGACGCAGTCCGTCAGCCAGGATGAGGAGTACTTTTTTATTCATGGTTCGACCTTTCCGCCTGCGTACCGCAGGACTTTTATAATATGTATCGGCCCTGATGAAAGGGGCGTCAGCATTTCGTAATCTGAAGTCCTGCTTTTCTGTAGGCTTCGGCTATTTCGTCCGGCAGACCTGAATCGGTGAAATAGAGGAAACGGGGATTGAGATCGCAAACCTTCAGGGCTGCACAGGTCTCAAATTTTGAACTGTCCGCCTGGACAATGATCTGATCGGAAATAGCAATCAGTGCTCTCTGTACCGCTATCATTTCATGAATATGATCACTTATGCCGAAATCCAGGGAGACAGCGGAAGGGGCCAGAAAAAATTTGGATACATGCAGCTGCTTTATCATGTCCAGCGCCAGATGCCCGTAGAAGGTTTTTTCACCGGGCATATAAAAGCCGCCGGTCAGGATGGTCTGAAAGCCTTCTTTGCCGGATAAAATCTGGAATACCTCCAGGGAATTGGTGACGATGGTGAGTCTGGAAAAGCGTTCACACAGCAGGGAAGCCAGCTCAAAGGAGGTGGAACCGGTATCGAGGGCAATTCTGTCTTCCTCCTGAATAAAGGGAAGGGAAGCCAGAGCAAGTTTTCTTTTTTCCTCCCGGTGCTCTGAAACACGGAAGGAAAGGCTGGTATAATTCTGCATTTTATGAACGGTGACGGCTCCGCCGTGCACTCTCTTTAAGGCCCCTTGTTTTTCCAGATATTCCAAATCCCTTCGTATGGTTTCAAGGGATACCCGGAAGGTATCGGTAAGCTCATTAACGGTTACGGAAGAGCGGCGGTTGAGCATTTCCGTAATTTGTATTCTTCTTTCATTTGCAAACATATACAATCATCTCCACATAAACACAACTGTTTCCACATAAATGTATCATCCTTCCACAAAACTGTCAAGATGTCATGTTAATTCTAAGTGAAACTTTCTTTAAGATTTTATGTATTTTATTGTAATAAGAAGAATATGCGTTTATTATGAGTGGAAGCTGGAAAGTCAGACATAAGAAAAAGCGCTGGAATGTGGGAAATACAGGATTTAAGCAGAGATAGAAAGGAGCAGATATGAAATTCAGAGAAGACGGAACCTTTCATATATTACATATAACCGATATTCAGGAAATACCGGAGGTGGCGGAAGATACATTAACCCTGATGCGCAGGGCGCTGGATGCGGCGAAGCCGGATCTGGTGGTGTTCACCGGAGATCAATTAAAGGGATACAGCAAAAAATTCCGTAAAAAACCCGGGCAGGTGGAAAAAACCATTAACAGGATCATGGAGCCTGTTGTCAGCCGGGGAATCCCCTTTGCGGTAACCTTTGGAAACCATGACGAACAAAGCGGGATGACCAATGACGAACAGATGGAGATTTACCGGAACATTCCCGGATGTGTGGACTGGCTGAACAGCCGCGGACAGGAAATCCTTCATGGGACGGAGGAGGGGACTTTTGCCGTCGGAATCCGGAATTTTGAAGAAACGCAGACTGTTATGGCGGTTTATCTCATGGATTCCAGGGGAGACGCTCCCGGGGGCGGATACCAGACGCTGAATCCCAGGCAGGTATTCTGGTATAAGGGCGCTAGAGATACCTTTGAGCAGGAACATGGCAGACTGATTCCGGGGATTGTATTCCAGCATATTCCCATGCCGGAATATTACCGGCTGCTGAAGAAGACTGATAAGAAGACAAAAGGGGCGGTACGTACCTACCGTACCCATGCCAATGAATATTATGTGCTGGATCCGGAAAAGTACCAGAGCGGCAGCTTCAAGGAAGCGGTGAGCATTCCTGATAATAACGCAAGGGAATTCGAGAGTTTCCGGGAAAAAGGGGATATTTTTGCAGTATACTGCGGTCATGATCACAGGAACAGCTTTGTGGGAAACTGCGGCGGCCTGGATTTGGGCTATACACCGTCCTGTGGTTTCAATGAATACGGCGACGGTGTGAACCGGGCGGCCAGGGAGTTTATTTTCCATGAAGAGGATCCTGCCGCATATGAAACAAGACTGCTTACCTATAAAGATCTGGTTGGAGGGAAGCCTTCCCGTCCCTTTCGGGATTTCGCGTACAGCCACATCCCTGCGACGAAAGAGGAGGCTGTGGCAAAAATAAAAAAGTATCTGCTTTTCACCGGACTGGCTATAGCAGGGGTTCAGGCGGTGAGGAGCGTATATAAGAGAAGGAAAAAATAGTCAGAAGGAAAGGAATTATAAGGTAATAATATAAAACTGCTTAAAATATAAAGGGTATTATGGTAAAAATACTTTAAACAATACGGAATATTGACATTTTGATTGTTGCCTTATAATTCTCTAATCCTTCCCAAACACATATTTCCATAAGCTTTTCGGACTTATTCTTACAATTCATTTTCCATTCTATTTTTATTCAAAAATATTGACGTCTCCAACCAGCCACTCCATGGATACATTCAAAGCCTTTGCAAGGATACGCAATTCAGCATCACAAACATGACGCTGATTTTTTTCAATTCTCGAGATAATCAATTTGGTCATATCTTCAAAGCCCAGCAGCTGGATTCTCATGGCAAGTTCCTCCTGCGTTATTGGCGGCTGCTGGAGTGCCCGTCCCAGTCTGACGCGATCTGCACATATATTTCCTTTAATTACAAACATGCTTTTTGTCAATTATGTCACCTCCGGAGTATCTAGTCTATATATTTTATATATTTTTATTTGATTTTATTTCAAAATAAGATATAATACTGAATAGACACGATACAAAATATCTAGTTTAGATATTTTGTTAAAATTTTTTTGTTGCAATAGTTACAAGACAAATCGTTTGAGATAAGGGAGGATAGATAGGAAGTTAACATAAATATCATACCCATACCCTTTGGCGGATATGTATTGGGTCAGGGAGCCTTGGAACAGAGGTATGGGGAATATGCACACGGATATGTGAAAAATGTTGAAGTAAGACATTAAATTAATTATGTAAAGGGAGGAGGAATTGTTTATGGCGGTGAGAACAACCGGGGAAAAGGGAAGGGTTATGAAAAACCAGCCGAATGCTAAGAAAAGTATGGGGAAAAGGATATCTGTGGAGGTGAAAAGGCACTGGCAGTTATATCTGATGCTGGTTTTGCCTGTGACCTATCTGATTATTTTTGCCTATCTCCCCATGGGAGGGGCAGTTATCGCGTTTAAGGATTATTCCATCCGTGGAGGAATCTGGGGGAGCGAATGGGTGGGCTTAAAACACTTCAAAAATTTCTTTACCACACCGGATTTCAAGAATTTAATGACAAATACACTTGCTCTCAGCCTGTACAGCCTTATAATCAGTTTTCCCATGCCTATCCTGCTTGCGTTGGCAATCAATGAAATGCGGGGGAGGCATTATAAGAAAGTAGTTCAGATGGTTACATATCTGCCTTATTTCATATCGACAGTAGTATTGGTCGGGATTATGCAGAATATTTTTTCGGTCCGGACAGGGCTGGTCAACAATATTATCATGCTGTTCGGAGGGAAAGCAATTGATTTCATGGGAAAGCCGGGGCTTTTCAGAAGCCTGTATGTATGGTCGGGCGTCTGGCAGGGAATGGGGTACAGCGCTGTTATATACATTGCGGCACTTGCGAGCGTGGATATTTCTCAGACAGAGGCAGCCATTATTGACGGTGCAGGCCGTTTTGCAAGAGTGTGGAATGTAGATATTCCGGCGATTATGCCGACGATTGTAATTCAGCTGATTCTGGCGGTAGGCAGTATTATGAGCCTGGGTTTTGAAAAGGTATATCTGATGCAGAATCCGGTGAATATGCAGACTTCTGAGATAATTTCCACCTTTGTGTATAAACGGGGACTTATTAATTTCCAGTATTCTTATGCAACGGCAGTGGGACTGTTTAATTCTGTATGTAACATGGTTCTGATAGTGCTTGCAAATATGTTTTCCAAAAGGGTAAATGAGACCAGCTTGTGGTAAGGAGGCGGCTATGGCAAAGACAATAAAAAAGAAAAATGCAACTGTCCGGTATTATACAAAACCGAAGGATTACTTATATATGGCGCTTGTCCACATATTATGCGCCGTATCTGTAATCTGTATTATGATTCCATTGATTTATGTTGTGGCGGCTTCCTTTTCATCACCAAAAGCGCTTCTTTCCGGCCAGGTTTTTCTGCTGCCTGTAGATTTTACCTTGCGCGGTTATAAAATGCTTCTGCATCATGAACTGCTTGTAACCGGATTCTGTAACTCCCTTTTATATACAGTGGTGGGTACTGTGATTAATCTGGTTATGACGGTGCTGGCGGCCTATCCGCTTTCACGTAAGGATCTGGCTATCCGGAATCCGATCATGCTTTTATTCACTTTTACCATGCTTTTTAACGGCGGGATGATTCCCACTTATATTCTGATTAAAAATCTGGGAATGCTGGACAGTATCTGGGCACTGGTGGTACCGACCTCTATTTCGGTCTGGAACCTGATTATTACCCGTACCTATTTCCAGTCAACAATTCCCGGGGAAGTACAGGAAAGCGCCAGCGTGGATGGCTGTGATGATTTTACCTTCCTGATTAAGATTGCCATTCCTCTTGCAAAGCCGATCCTGGCAGTTAATGTCCTGCTGTATGCGGTAGGCCACTGGAATTCTTATTTTAATGAAATGATGTATCTGAGTACAAATACCAAATTCCCTCTGCAGCTGGTTCTGCGGGAGATTCTGGTTAATATGGGCACGGCAGGCATGACGCTTGATGTAACGAAACAGCTTGAGATGCAGGAAACGAAATACCTGCTGCAATATTCAAGTATTATTGTGGGTTCTGTGCCGGTTATGCTGCTTTATCCCTTTGTTCAAAAATATTTTGTAAAAGGAATTATGGTAGGGGCGATTAAGGGATAGGACAAACGGGGGTTATTATTGGAACGTTTCATTTTTAATTACGGGAATGGAATGTTTCAAAAAAAAATATAACAAGGAGGATTTGTAACTATGAAAAAAAGAGTATTGGCCTTGCTGTTATCTGCGTGTATGGTATTGGGTATGGCAGGATGTTCGTCCGGGAAAGCAGAAACCGCTTCGGACAGCGGGGGAGGTGGAGCCTCAGATGCGGCGTCCGAAGCTGCTGCGGATGCTTCGGGACCGGAAGGGTTTAACGCTACCGGCATGCCGATCATGGATGAGAAAATTACGCTGAAGGTATGGATTGAAGGAGGGGCGGATATTGACTGGGAACAGAACCGGTTTGTAAAAGAGATTGAAGAAAAATCGAATATCAAGATGGATATTATTTCAACGCCTTTGTCTGATGCACTCCAGAAGAGAAACCTGATGCTTGCCAGCGGGGATTATCCGGATCTTATTCTGACTGACTGGCCAACGGTATTTACAAAGTCGGATGTTATGCAGTATGGGGTTAAGGAAGGGGTTTTGCTTCCTATTACAGATTACGTTGATAAGTATGGCAAAAATATAAAGCGTATTTTTGATGAGAATCCAAACTATAAGAACAGTTGTATTGCGCCGGATGGGGAAATTTATGGATTTGCGCGTTTCTCAGAGTGCTATCACTGCAGTGCGTATCCTAAGATTTACCTGCGTCAGGACTGGATGGATGCCCTGGGACTGGATATGCCTGAAACTACGGAAGAATTGAGGGAAGTATTAAGGGCTTTCGTTAACGATGATCCCAATGGAAACGGAAAGAAAGATGAAATCGGAATGATCGGAGCTACTACCTGGAATACGATGGTTGAATATGCATTAATGGGTATGTCTTTCCAGACCGTAAAACCGGACTTCTGGCTCAGCCTTGGCGCTGATGGAAAAACGGTGGAATTTTCCCCATCGACAGATGCTTACCGTGAAGGGCTGCGTTATATTAAGAGTCTTTATGATGAAGGACTGATTGATGGTACTTCCTTTACCCAGAAGGATGACCAGATGGCACAGACAATCAGGACAGAACCACATGTGGTTGGAATGTATGTCTGTGATCATGCGGGTATGGGTTATGACAATAAGGATCCCAAAGAAGCGGAGAATTATCAGATTCTGATTCCTGTGGCAGGGCCGGATGGTTTCAGGCGCCAGGGCCAGAATGCGTTTGAGGGTGAGATACAAGGCTTCCATGCGGCAATTACAGATGCCTGTCAGTATCCGGAAGCGGCTTTCCGCCTGATTGATGAGTTCTTCTATGATGATGATTATAACATGGAACGTATGTATGGAGAACGAGGGATTGGCTGGGATTATGCCCCGGAGGGAACCAAGAACGTATTTGGCGGAGAAGCCAGATATGTTGTAAATTCTGTTTCTGAGGATCAGAGTGCAGAGATTAAGAAGGGCACGATGGGTGTGGGGCCGCAGGCGGATCTTGCTTCTTTCCGTCTTTCCATGCTTCCGGAGGCGGAAGATATTTATCAGTCCGGAAATTATGAGCAGCGTATTACTCTTGATACCCAGAAAGTAGAGCAGTATATTCCGGAAGAAAGACTGGATTATACCGTATACATTCCTCTGGATATGGCGGATGAGTATGCGGAAATCCAGACGAATCTTAATAACTTTGTCCGTATGGCTACCGTTCAGTTTATTACAGGTGATCGTGACATCGAATCCGGCTGGGATCAGTATCTGAGTGAACTTGATTCTTACAGAGTGGATCGCTATATTGAAATATATAAGACGGCTGCCGGCAGATAAATACAGATAAATCGATCAGGCTTCCGGAACCTTCCGGGGCCTGATTGTTTTTTGCGGCAGCAGACATTCTTATGCTTGGGAAAAGGAAGGAACAGTATTATGGAATTATGGTACAAAGAACCGGCATCCTATTGGGAAGAGGCTCTTCCGCTGGGGAACGGAAGGCTGGGGGCAATGGTATGGTCGGGGACGGCTCAGGAAAAAATCTCATTAAACGAGGATTCCCTGTGGTCTGGTTATCCCCAGAGCCATGATATATCCGGAGCGGCGGAATACTATTTACAGGCGCGCCGGCTGTCCATGGAAAAGAAATATGAGGAGGCACAGGCGCTCCTTGAACAGAATGTGCTTGGGGAATATACGCAGAGCTATCTGCCGTTAGGGGAACTGACGTTGGATATGGCACATCCTGAAGGAGAGATACGGAATTACAAAAGGGCATTGGAGCTTGAGAAGGCGCTTTCCAGACTGGAATATTCAGCAGGGGAGATTAATTACACGCGGGAAATGTTTATCAGTGCGCCGGATCAGGTTATGGTGATGCATATTTCAGCCGACAGGCCGGGTATGGTTTCCCTGAAAGCTGGTTTTTCCTGTCAGCTTCGCACAAAAGTGTCCATAGAAGAAAACAGGATGATCCTGGATGGAATCGCTCCTTCACAGGTGGATCCTTCCTATATTGATTCTCCGGATCCTGTTATTTATGAGGATGCTCCGGATAAGAAGGGAATGCAGTTTTGTGCAGTGCTGGAGATTGATTCTGAGGGCGGGGAAATGAAAAGGCTGCCGGAGGGACTGGAGGTAATCCATGCGGACAGTGTTACCCTGTTTCTGGCTGCCCGGACAAGCTTTAACGGTCCGTTCCGGCATCCGTTTCTGGAAGGAAGGCCTTATAAAGAACCCTGCTTCGCCGAACTTCAGGCTGCCCGGGAAAAGGGATATGACAGGCTTCTTGAACGGCATATAGAAGAATATCAGCAATATTTTAACCGGGTTTCCATGGATCTGGGACCGGGAAGAGAGGAATTGCCTGTTCCGGAACGGCTTGCTGACTGGGATAAGGATGTGGATCCGGCACGGTTCACCCTGCTGTTCCAGTACGGGCGTTACCTTCTAATCTCCAGCTCCCGTCCGGGAACGCAGCCGGCTAATCTTCAGGGAATCTGGAATCAGCATCTTCGCGCCCCATGGAGCTCTAATTATACAGTCAACATCAATACGGAGATGAACTATTGGGGAGCGGAAACGGTGAATCTGCCGGAAATGCATGAACCTTTATTCGATCTGATTCGTAATCTGAGGATCAGCGGAGGGAATACAGCCCGTATCCATTATAATGCCGGAGGCTTTGTATCGCATCATAACAGTGATATATGGTGCCTTTCCACTCCGGTGGGAAACCGCGGCAAGGGTACGGCAGTGTATGCTTTCTGGCCGCTTTCAGCCGGCTGGTTAAGTGCGCATGTTTACGATCATTATCTTTTCTCAGGGGATTTGGATTTCCTGCGTCAGACAGGTTATCCTGTCATTCATGATGCGGCACGCTTTTTCCTGGATGTCCTTACTGAAAATGAGGATGGCGAGCTTATTTTTGCACCGTCTACCTCTCCGGAGAATCAGTTTATTTATCATGGCAAAGTATGTGCAGTCAGTCAGACGACCACGATGACGATGGCGATTGTCCGTGAAGTATTGGAGAATGCTGCGGCCTGCTGCAGGGTACTGGGAATCGATCAGGAATTTCTTGCAGAAGCGGAAGAGGCGCTTGGACGTCTTCCTTCTTACCGGATCGGCTCAAGGGGCGAACTGCTCGAGTGGAATGAAGAGCTGGAGGAAAACGAACCGACGCACAGACATACTTCCCATCTCTATCCTCTATATCCGGGCAGACAGATTTCTTTGGAGGAAACACCTGAATTGGCGGAGGCCTGCCGCCGGACACTCGAACTGAGAGGAGAGGAAAGCACCGGTTGGGCGCTTGCCTGGAGAATCTGTTTGTGGGCCCGTCTGCATGACGGAGAAAAGGCTTATGGGATGCTGAAAAAGCAAATGCGCCCTGTGAACGGCAGCAATCCCATGAACTATCAGCAGGGGGGAGGCTGTTATCCCAATATGTTCGGCGCACACCCTCCCTTCCAGATTGATTCCAATTTCGGATCCTGCGCAGGTATCGCGGAAATGCTGATGCAAAGCACGGAAGAAGTGATCGATCTGCTTCCGGCGCTTCCGCGGGCTTTTGGAACAGGTATGGTTTCCGGACTGCGTACACGTGCAGGAGCGACGGTCGCTGTCAGCTTCCGGGACGGCAGGCTTGAAAAAGCGGAGCTGAAGGGGACGATGCCGCAGGAAAGGGAACTGACTGTCTGTTATAAAGGCAGGAAGAAAAAAATAATCCTCGGAAAGGGAATGCCGGTCAGCTTAACGGAGGCGGATTTCTGACAATTATGCGTAAAATTTTCCTGTGAATCTCCTGTGGCGGGGCAAAGGAAATTTATACAATTGTGTCAGAGGAATTGGGGAAAAGAGTATAGATTTAAGGCGCTGCGTGAAGAAATTCCGCAGTGTCTTTTTTTTATTTGTAAGAAACTTGTAAGAGTTTTGATGGAATTTTAAAAAGATTTGTCCGTTAACATGAAGTAACAACAAAAAAGAAAGGACAATCAATTTATGAAAAAAACAGCCGTGAGTAAAACATTGGCGCTTTTTCTGTCGGCCGCGCTGCTTTTTGCGGGCTGCGGCAAAACGGGCGGAGAGCAGGAAAGCGTGGGAGATATGGCCGGAGGCGGCGATAAAACCATGGGAAGATATGTGGAGGAAGAAATAGGCAGACCGGAAGAAATGGAGAGAAATGGAGGAATAGTCCGGCTTGCGGATGGTACCCTTCAGATTTTTGACTTTAATCAGGGCCCCTTTGTGTCTCAGGATGAAGGAAAGACCTGGACCAAAAAGTATGATGACTGGTCAGGTATGGTGGGTGAAGGCTATTTTATGAATGCTGCTGCTGCAAAGGATGGAAGCCTTTTCCTGGTATACAGTACTTATGATGCGGTGTCTTCTGAGGAAGGGGAAGAAGCATCTCAGGAAGAGGTGTCTGATGCGGAGCGCTCCGAACAGCCGGACACGGAGCCGACGGAGACAGAAGATACCGAAGTACAGGTGGAAGAGTCCGACATGTTTACAATAGACTGCCATTATATGTTTGTTTCTCCGGAAGGAGAGACTCGTGAGATTATGCTCCCTTTTGATATGGATAACTATGAGCTTATTACAAACTGCTGGTATACACCGGACGGCAGACTGCTTGCCAGCCAGGGAGGGGCCATTTATGAGATAAACCAGGAGGATGGTTCTCTGACCGTGCTTTTTGAAACAGATGGGGATGCGGATACAGCATGCTTCTCCGACACACAGATGGTGGCCTTTACAAATACGAAAGCCTATCGGTTTGATTTGGTAAAGGGGGAGCTGATGGAACAGGATGAGGAGCTTGATAAATTTATCAGCGGCCTGACGAACAACGGTGAAAAAGGGGTTTACTGGACCAGCGGCAATTATAGCTTCCTTGTAGCGATGGATAAAGATAATACACTTTATCTGGCCTGTCAGGACGGCCTGTATCAGTGTACGGCAGGAGAAAGCCCGAAGCAGCTTCTTCAGGGAACCCTCTGTTCCATGGGAGATCCTTCCAATGGAAAATACGGAATGCTTGTGGAAGACGGTCCGGTATTCCTGGTTCTTTTCTCCTCAGGGTTATCCCGTTTTACCTATGACGAGACAATGCCCGCCACCCCGGACAAAGAGCTGAAGGTTTACAGTCTTAAGAAGGATCAGACTCTGCAGCAGGCTGTTTCCGCTTATCAGAAGGCTCACCAGGATGTTTTTGTAAAATATGAAGTGGGTATGTCGGGAGAAAACGGGCTTACAGCAGAGGATGCTATTAAGGCATTGAATACGGAGATTATGGCAGGAAACGGGCCGGATGTAATTATGCTGGACGGCCTTCCCATAGAATCCTATCTTGCCAAAGGAATGCTGGCAGACTTAAGTGAAAACCTGAAGGCAGTAGAAGAAAAAGAGGAATTTTTTGATAACATTACCCGGGTATACGAGGAGGATGGGAAAATATATGCCATACCTACCAGATTCCGGATTCCTCTTCTCATGGGAAATGAGGAGTTTGTGTCAAACATACAGGATCTGTCTTCCCTGTCAGCCGTTATGGAAGAAATGAGAGAGAAAAATCCGGAAGGAAGCATTTTATCGGCATATACGCCGGAAATTCTGCTGAAAATGCTGGCAATCGCGAGTGAACCGACCTGGAGTAAGGAGGATGGAAATCTTCAGGAAGAGACGGTTAAGGAATTCCTTACACAGGCCAAAAAAATTTATGATAATGAAATCAGCGGTATTTCTGATTCGGAAAAGGAAGAATTCCTGAATTCCGTCAGAGGTTCGGATGACAGTTCGGGTACGGCGGAGGAAACAGCGCTGGATATTTCCTGGAGTATCCTGAATTTCCTGACCAAGTCCCAGGCACAGCTTGCTATCGGGGCATCACAGCAGGTAAGCCTGGACTTTACCAATGTAATTTCCGTTCCCAGGGTTAAGCCTGAGGTAGTATATAAACCGCTCTCTCTTCAGGCTGAGAATGTATTTCAGGCTGAGTCCATAGTCGGCGTGTCCGCTAAGGCTGCGGAGCCGGAAATGGCCAGGGAATTTGTGGAAATGCTTTTATCCTATAATGTGATGTCTATGCAGCAGGAACCATATCCGGTGAACGCAGCCAGCTTTGACAGTCTCTTTGATACGGATATGGAAGGGGATGGCGCATTTGGCTCTATGGGCATCAGCAAGGATGACGGCAGTGTTGCAACTCTGGATTTATATTGGCCAAATGAGGAAGAGCAGAAGGGACTGGAACAGATGGTGAGAAGCCTTAAAACCCCCTACCTTCCCGGCAGCCCTATAGAACAGGCGATTCTGGAAGCAGGTGTATCCGTACTGGAAGGAAATATGAGTGTAGATGAAGGAGTGGCGCAGATAAAACAGAAGATACAGTTGTATCTGTCTGAATAAAAGAAAATGAGAAAAAGAAGAAAGAAAAGAAAATCCGCATATCTTTTTTTCCTGCTGCCCAGCTTCCTGGGAGTGACCCTGTTTGTATTGGCGCCCTTTGCAGATGTGGTCAGACGATCCTTTGTTACGGCAGTAACCGGAGAATTCAGAGGCTTTGAGAACTATAAAATGGTCTTTGAGACAAGGGCCTTCCGGATGGCGGCAGGAAATACGGCGCGGTTTATTCTGGTATGCCTGCCGCTGCTGATAGGGCTGGGACTTATCATTGCTTATTTTTTAAGCCGTTTTCCCCGGATCCGCTTCCTTAAATCCGCTTTTTTGTTCCCCATGGCCATACCGGCGGCTACGGTAGTACTCATCTGGAAGCTTGTATTTGATAAACAGGGTTTTCTTAACCTTGCGCTGACCAGTCTTTCCGAAAGGCTGGCCGGCATGGGTCTTGTGGAAGCAGCAACGGTTTTTCAGACAGACTATATGGGGACAGCTGCCGCCTTCTGGGTGTTGGTTTTCAGCTACATATGGAAAAACCTTGGATATACGGTTGTGCTGTGGCTGACAGGCATTCTTTCCATATCTGAGGAAGTGCGGGAAGCGGCACGGGTGGACGGTGCGGGAGAATGGAAATGCTTTATAAGAATTATTATGCCTAACCTGAAGCCGGTTTTATATACCATAACAGTGCTCTCCTTTTTGAATACGTTTAAGGCATTCCGGGAGGCGTATCTGGTAGCGGGCTCCTATCCGGATGAAAGCATGTATCTGCTTCAGCATTTGTTTAACAACTGGTTTACCAAGATGGATTTTGACAAAATGGCGGCAGCGGCGGTATGTATGGGGCTGCTGTTATTTGCCGCAATTATGCTGCTGCAGAAGCTGTGGGATGAAGGAGATTGACGATGACGGGATTTTTATATGGACATCAGGGAAAAAGAAGGAAGCTGAAACGTGCAGCGGGCCGTATCTTCAGGAAAATGCGGGAAATAGTTATTTATGCATTGCTTGTCCTGATCGGGCTTTTTCTCTGTTCCCCTGTTTTGCTGCTGTTATCCGGTTCCATAACCGGAGATTATGAATTGACCCAGGCGCTGAAACCGGCCCTCCTGGAAGGAAGCGGATTTATATCATGGGACTTCATTCCGGAGTTCCCCACGTTTGCATCATTTCGGAAACTCTTATTTTATTCTCCTCAGTTTTTTATGCTTTTCTGGAACTCAATAAAAATGGTGCTTCTGATTCTGGCAGGACAGCTTTTGGTTTCGGTTCCGGCAGCCTGGGCCTTTGCAGTATATAAGTTTCCATTCCGGAAAATTTTGTTTACGCTCTATATTGTACTTATGCTGATGCCTTTTCAGGTGACCATGCTTTCCTCCTACCTGGTACTGGACAGACTGCATATGCTTGACACCCAGGGGGCGGTGATCCTTCCGGCGATATTTTCCACGTTTCCCGTATTCCTTATCTACCGGGGGTTCCGAGGTGTTCATCCGGGTCTGCTGGAGGCGGGGAGAATGGATGGAGCGGGGGAACTCAGGCTGTTTGTAATGATAGGACTGCCCCTGGGTTCATCGGGAATTCTGTCCGCGTTCGTCCTGGGATTTTTGGAATATTGGAATATGATTGAACAGCCGCTTACCTTTCTGAAAAACAAGGCGCTCTGGCCTCTCTCCCTGTATCTTCCTGAAATAGGGCTGAACCAGGCCGGATTTGCTTTCGCGGCATCAGTGGTCACTCTGATTCCTGCCCTTTTTATTTTCCTCCTGGGACAGGATTATCTGGAGCAGGGAATTGCGATGAGCGGGCTGAAGGAATAGATTTTCCGGACGGAGATGAAAGAGGAACAGGAGAAATATCATGGATTTTATACGGAAAAAGAAAAAAATTCTTATTGCAGGCTGCATATTCTTTGGAATTATGTTTTTATGCACCCTGCTTTCCAAAGGGATATATGGGGCCAGCCTTCCGCAGGTGGAAACGGCTGTTCCGGAAAAAAGAGCCATCGGGCATACGGTGGAAGCGGCGGGAAATATCACTGCGGGCAGAGAGCTTGCGGTAGATGCGGTGAGCGGACTGAAAGTAAATCAAATTTACGTCGATCTCGGAGACAGTGTTTCCGAGAATACACTGTTGTTTGATGTGGATCAGGAGGATCTCAAGGAGAAGATAGCCGAGCAGGAACTTGCCATTAAAAAACTGGAAATGAGTAATGAACAGGCACGGCAGCAAAAAGAACTCGATGCGCAAAAGGATCTGCTGAACCAGAACCGTTCCCTTGAGGATTATGCGCTCGCAGATACGGAAGAAAACCGTAAAATCGAACAGGCAGGGGATTCCGTGGCAAAGGCGGAGGAAAAGCTGAATGATCATCTAAACAACCAGCCGAAACAGACCTCCGATGAGGACAGAAATAATAAAAAACAGGAATATACGGATTGGGAAAGCCGAATGAAGGATCTGCAGAAGCAGCAGATTAGTGCATCTTCTGAACTGGAGTCTGCAAAATCTGCGGAAGAGGCGGCACAGAAAGCTTTGGATGACTATATTGCGGCCCATGGCAGCAGCGGCAATACGGGATCCGGGACAGATGGGGGCCAGGCGGCGCCCGAAGAAAGTCAGCAGCAGGAGAGCAGTGCCGCTCCGGCTGCGGAAGGGGATGTAAGCGGTAATGATACCGGAGGCAGTACAGACAATGAAAACTCAGATGATAATTCTTCCGGAGGAAATCAGGGCAGCGGACAGTCCCAGGATTCCGGTGACAATAATTCCGGAAATAATGGAAATAACAATGACCCGGAAAGGGAAAAACTGGAGGAAGCGCTGAAAGCGGCCGTATCCAGAAGAGAAAACGCGCAGAAAAGGCTGAAAGAAATAGAGGATGAGCTTGCAAAAGGCGATGTGGATGCGAAGACAAAGCCGGATTATACAGGGGAAGATTCTGCCTGGGATAACTGGAAGAGCACCAAAAAAAGCCTGGAGGATTCTGTGGACAGTGCCAAACAGGATCAGGAGAACAGTGTCTGGGATAAGCTGGATGCCATGCTGGAAGCAAAGCGTAAGGTGGAGGATTCCAATCTCAATGGGGATCCTGATCTGACGATAGAAATGAATCAGATGGAGATCACCTACAGGAAAGAAATTCTGAAAAAGTATACACAGCTGGAAAATAACGGGGGACAGGTTTTCGGGGAAGATAATGGTATTGTAACTAAAATTAAAATTTCACCCGGAGAAATCATACCCCAGGGAGCATCAATTGTGCTGGCGGATTTGGATGAAAGTCTGAAATTCCGTGTTATCCTTACCAAAGAAGAAAAAAAGTATGTGGATATAGAAGATACGGTAACGCTTAAGCTGGGAAACAGCGGAAAAACAGTACAGGCGCAGGTTGCTTTCATTGCGGAAAGTGAAAGCATGCCGGGAAGCTATGAGGCTGTTGTTTACCTTCCCGAAGGTGTTGGAACAGTAGGGCAAAGCGGAACTCTTGTGGCGTCCTCCCAGTCGGAAAGCTATCCGATAACCATACCGGCAAAAGCACTTCACAGTGAAAATGAACGATATTATATTTATGTGCTTAGAAAGCAGCAGGGAATCCTGGGAGAGGAACTGGCGGTAAGCCGGGTGGATGTGAATGTGCGGGATAAGAATAATAAATATGCTTCCATTGAAGAAGGAGCCATAGATGCGGAAACGGAGATTGTGGTGGATTCTACGAAGGAGCTTTCGGAAGGGAAGGTGGTGAGGTATGGGAAACAATAAGTTATTGGTAAAAAAATCTTTTGACAAATCCCTTTCCCCTTGTTATTATTAGTGCAGTAAAAGAAAGAGAGGTATTTTTGTGTTAATTGCAGTCAATGTGAGGAAGATAAGCAAATAGCGATCAGGCAGAAGCGGAGAGATGGTTTCGGCTTTCCTTCTGTAAGTCTGCCCTGATGGATTTCCGAACAGGCTGCGTTTACAGATACTGTTATCTTTATGACGGCATAATCCTGCTTGCGGGATTATGCCCTTTTTGTTATATGCCGTGCGGACGGCATATGGCAACAGGCTCCCGGACAGGATTAATATCCGGGTTATTATGGAGATCCACAGGGTAAGTCTGACCCTGTGGATTTTTACGTTTATGGCTTCCTCAGTAAGGAACAATGAAAATGAAAATTATAAATCTGGAGAGAATAGAATAAATGAATGATATGAATGAAATGCTGGAATTTCAGCAGATAAAAGAAATGTTAAAGGCGTATGCCATGACGGAAAAGGCAAGAGAACGACTGGAAGCGCTGAAACCTTATCTGGATCAGACAAGAGCGGAGGCGGCTGTACGTGAAACCACGGAGGGAAGACGAGTTCTGGATGCTTTTGGAAATCCTCCTTTTTCAGAAACCGAGGGTATACGGAAAACAATACAGGAGGCACAGGCGGGCATCCTGCTCAATCCGGATCAGCTGGAGGAAATCCGCCAATTTGCAGTGATGTCCATACGCCTTGTGAGATATCTGCAAAGATGCAGAGAGCTTGCGCCGGGACTGGCAGGCTTTGCGGCCGGTCTTCAGGATCTTTCCCATCTTCAGGACGAAATTGAACGCTGCATCCGTGGGGGAAGGGTGGATGATTATGCCAGCAAAACCCTGCGAAGCATACGGCAGAGAAAAAACCAGGCGGAAGAGCAGATAAGGGCAAAACTGGATTCCATGCTGCGCAGCTCGAAAAGTTACTTTTCCGAAAGCTTTGTTTCCAACAGAAACGGCCATTATACCCTTCCTGTTAAAAAGGAATATAAAAATAAATTCCCTGGTACGGTAGTGGATGCTTCCTCCACCGGGACTACTTTCTTTATTGAACCGGCAGCAGTTTCCAAACTCCGTGAGGAAATAAATCATCTGGAAACAGAAGAAGAAAATGAAGTTAAGATTATTCTGTATACCCTGTCCGCGCTGGTGGAGGATAACCGGGAGGCCATTACAATAAACCTGGAATATATGGAAGAGCTGGATTATGTATTTGCCAAAGGAAAGCTGAGCGCCGGCATGGAGGCCAGGGAACCGGCACTGAATACCAGGCGTTATATAAAAATCAGAAACGGAAAGCATCCCCTTCTGAAAAGTGAAAGTACGGTACCCTTGAATATAGAATTCGGAGGGGATACAAAAGGCGTTATAATTACGGGACCTAATACAGGAGGAAAAACAGTTGCCCTGAAAACGATAGGCCTGCTGTCGGTTATGGCCTGCTGCGGTCTGCATATTCCCTGTGAAGATGCGAATTTGGCCATGAATGCGGATGTTTTCTGTGATATCGGGGACGGACAGAGTATAGCTGAAAATCTGTCCACTTTTTCCTCCCATATAAAGAATATTATCCGTATTTTGGAGAAGGCGGATGAGGAATGCCTGATATTGCTGGATGAACTTGGCTCAGGGACCGATCCGGCGGAAGGTATGGGCATTGCGGTCGCCGTGCTGGAAGAGCTGCGGAGAAAAGGCTGCCTGTTTGTGGTAACCACCCATTATCCGGAGGTAAAGGAATATGGTGAGAGGGCGGAAGGGGTTATCAATGCCAGAATGGCTTTTGATAAGGAAAGCCTGAAGCCGCTCTATCGTCTGGAGCTGGGCGAGGCAGGTGAAAGCTGTGCCTTTTATATTGCCAGACGGCTGGGAATGTCGGAGGAAACACTGCAGATGGCATGGAAAGCTGCTTATGGAAACGGCGGACAGGAAAAGAAAGCTCTGCCTGATATAACGGAAGATAAAGAAGAGACTCAGAAAGAGAGAAAGCAAAACCCGAAAAATAAAAAAATATCCCGTATCCGTTCTAAGGAAGAGGAACAGAAAGCCGGAAAACACAAGCAGGAAGATATTAAAAGCAGATTTCAAATTGGGGACAGCGTTATGGTGTATCCTCAGCGTAAGCTGGGAATAGTATTTGCCCCGGCAGATGACAGAGGTGATGTGGGCGTCCAGATTCAGAAAAGAAAGCTTCTGGTAAATTACAAACGTCTGCAGCTGAAGGTAGCCGCCAGTCAGATGTATCCTGAGGATTATGATTTTTCCATTATTTTTGATACGGTGGAGAACAGGAAAGCAAGGCATCAGATGGAACGTAAGTATGTACCGGATATGGAAATTAAATATGAGAAGGAAGCAGATGAAAAATAAAATGAAACCATTAATATTTCAATAATATTTTAAGTAAAAAACTAATAGTTATTTAAATAATTAAGTAATACAAAAGACGGCCATGAATACGGCCGTCTTTTGTATTATTAAACGAAACCATACTGTTTCGGCTTTACAGCTTTTTTACCGGAAGTGCAATACACCCTCCGGTAAGGGTATCCGCACCGAAATTAACAGACGGCGCCAGCTCCGGCGCATATGCATAGCCGAAACGTTCCGGACGGTAAGTCTGGCTTGCCTGAAATACGGATTCAATGGCAATGCAGTAATCCTCTTCCTTTTCATAAGGAGGGGACTGGAAATAAAGATAATCGCAGGGAGGCAGTGAAAGCAGAGTGCAGCCTTCCGGTACTGTAATATCTATATCCTCGGGCAGTTCCACTCCGGCAGCGGTTTCTGTGGTGCCTTCCGGATGAAGGGAAGGGGGAAGGGTCATAAGAGCTGCCGTTTCCAGCCGGTTGGGAATGCTGTTGAAAAGTCCTTCCCATTCACAGCTCATTTCTTCGCAGAATGAAAAATAATCATGGGCCTTTTGAGCATACATAACAAGAAGCTTCCGGGCCGGTTTATGGATGACTGTGACAGTGCATATGGATTGGGAGCTCTCTCTTTCCTGAGGGGTGTTTGACTGATTTTCCATTTCTTGTATCTCCTTTTGTTTTAGATAGGAGTAGTAATGCTGAATGGGATATTGAACAAAAAGCGGAATAGGGACCTGGCCATGGCGGTAACGGGACGGAGTTGTGCCGAAAAGCTTATTAAAAGCCCGCGTATAACCTTCATGGCTTTCAAAGTCCGTATCCAGAGCGATATCCAGTATGGTGGAATCCGTTTTAATCAGAGATTCCGCGCTTGCGGTCATCTGTACCGCCCGGACATATTCTTCCGGTGTTTTATCCATAAGCTCCTTAAAAATACGGCAGGCATGTCTCCGTGAATACCCGGCGGCTTCATATAATGCATCCATTGTAAAATCCGCATCCATACAGTGATCCCGGATGTAGTTCTGCATTCTGGCCGCTAGTTCAACTTTTTCCCATTGCATGTTGTGCTCCTTCGTAAATCAGATTAACAGGTAAAGAGAGAAGATTCTTGACCTGAATGGACAAGATTGTTTTTGCATTACAATTATACCAAATGTTCCGGGGAATCCATAGAGAAAATGTTTTATCTACGCACTATTTGGAAAGATACCTGAAGGCGGAGAAGAAAAATATTCCGAGGAAAAGCTGTCGTGATGGGGTAAATTATGTTATATAATAATTCTATTATATTTTTGCAACTCAGTATTGGTTGAAAAATTGTTGATAGTGCTAATATTACCGTTCATAGTTTCCCTGTGCTGTATTATCGTTTCCTCTGCCGGGAAGACCCGGCCAGAGGAAACGATAATACAGCACAGGGAAACTGTGCACCTTACGGACAGAGGGGGATAAAATGAAATGGTTTTATGATGTAAGGAAATCACTGCTGGGAAGGCTTATTCTCAGCATTCTGATTATCTGGATTCCATTCACGGCATTTGTGCTGGGCGGTCTGGTGATTGTAAGCAGACATCTTACGAAGGAAACGATAAATAACCAGACAGATAAAGTGAAGTATTATTCCGCCATTATCAATGCAGACATCGAAAGAGTCATGCAGTCCATGTATCAGCTGTGCGGAAATAAGGCAATTGTGGAGTTTACGGGAAACTGGAAGGGACAGGTGGATTATCCTTCTTTCCTTGCATATCTGGAAGCCTATAATACCATTAAGGAATACCGGAATATAAGCATGTACATAGATGATGTATTTGTTTATCTGCCGGATTCCAATGAGGTGCTCAGCGCCAACTACAGTATTATTCCGGCGGACGATATTTTTCAGACCATGAAAAAGGACTACTTAGAGAATGAAGTCTCTTTTTTCCATTTTGATGATGCGCTATATTATATATCCCAGGGCAGCAATTCGGTCATGGTGGGAATAAAGGTTTCTCTTTTGGATATCCGATACACCCTGCGCGGATATGAAAGTGAAGAGAATTATGATTATTTGTTTGTGGATTCGGAAACAAAGGAATTATTGGGAAGGCCGGAAACCGTATCAGAAACAGGAAGGCAGGTATATGAGAAGATTGACTGGGAGAAGTCGGAAACACAGGTACAGAAGGTAGATGGCAGCAAATATCTTATAGACCAGATTGGAAGCAAGGCAAACAGATTTTTGATTATTGTTTATATGAACCGGGCGGTTGCATACAGGACGATATATATTCTGTATTGGATATGGGCGGCAACTTCAGTGGTCCTTCTGCTGATGCCTGTTTTCCTGACTATAGTGATACGCCGGATCATAAACCGGCCTATGGAAAAGCTGAGCCACGCCATGAAGCTGGTGGAACAGGAAAAATATGATTATAAGCTGGAGATGGATGAATCCAAGGAATTCAACTATGTTTTCGCAAGATACAACCAAATGACGGAAAAGGTTAAAAATCTGATACAGGAGGTCCTGGAAAAACAGCTGCAGGTAGAACAGGCAAAATATAAAGAGCTCCAAATGCAGATAAACCCGCATTTTTTGTTTAACAGCCTCTATATGGGATATCATATGGCAAAGTCCGATGACTGCGAAGCCGTGGGTGATCTGTGTATGTATCTGGGAGACTATTTCAGCGTGCTGACCTTTGCATCCAACGAGTTTATTTCGATAGACAATGAGCTGAAATTTATAAATACATATTTAAAACTAAATCAAATGCGTTTTGGTCAAAAGCTGAATTATCGGATTCATGCGGAAGAAAGCCTGGGGGATTATACAATTCCTCCTCTGCTTCTTCAGCCGCTTATAGAAAATTCCATTATGCATGGGATGGAGAAGTGTACGCATCCCTGTCTGATTGAGATTACAATTCGTGAAAACGGGGACAGCATTGATTTTTCCGTGGAAGATAATTCCGGTGTGATAACACAGGAAACGATTGATAAAATCAGACAAATTATATCGCTTGATAAAATGCCGGATACCTATTTTGGATTATGGAATATACAGAACAGACTGACCAGGAACGGGGACTGTAAGGAAGGGCTGTATCTGGAAAAATCAGATAGCAAAAGCACCTCTGACAGCACCATTTCCACAGAATACTCTATTTTCCGGATATCTTTTTCCATCGCAAAGAGGAAGGAGCATTATGTATAGTTTACTGATTGTGGATGATGAAGAAATTATTTTAAACGGAATCAAAGATGCGGTGTCTTCCTCCGCTCTGCCCTTGAAGTCTGTGAGGACGGCATCTTCTGCAAAGGATGCGCTGAAAATGCTCATGAAGGATCCCTGCGATATTATTGTCTCGGATATCCGTATGCCTGATATGGACGGACTGGAAATGGCGGAACAGGCGAAGCGGATATGGCCGGAGACAAGGATCATTTTTCTCACCGGATACCAGGACTTTGAATACGTAAGAAAGGCGCTCAGGCTTAACAGTGATGATTACCTCTTAAAGCCGGTGTCCGATGAAAAATTAACAGAAGTGATCGGCAATGTGATTTCCAAGCTGGACAGCCTGTGGATGGAACGTTTTGACTTAAGATACAGAAAAGCAGCGGAAACAGAAAAGACATCCATAAATCCGGGAAAAGCAGTATATTTCCTGTTTATTGCCTATGAAGCGGATCAGGCCAGAATGAGCGGGTCAGAGCTTCATAAAAGCCTGTGCGGAATGCTGGAAAGGTTATTCGGGCACTACTGCAGCGCACTTTTGTTTGAAAAGGGAGAGAATAATACAATTGTATGGCTCCAGCCTGTCATAGAAGAGGAATATTGGGATAAAGTGTGCCTGAAAACGCTGGAAGAGCTGCAGAGCTTTTTCCTTGAACACCTGGATATAAGGATGTCGATCGGATTGTCACAGAAGGCAAGGCCGGAGGATTCGGAGCAGTTAACAAGAAAAATGAAAGAGAAGTGCCTGGGAAAGGATAATTTCGGATGTCTGTTTATTTTGGACGCGGAAGAAGAAAAAGAAAACAGCAGTGAAAATTATGCGGTTAAAGCCGTTCAGTCTTACATCCGCAATAATCCCGAAAAGGATCTGTCCTTGGGTGCGCTTTCCGACAGATTCAGAATTAATCCCTCCTATCTGTCCAGAGTGTTCCATCAGGAGACCGGAATTCCCCTTTCGGAATTTATAGTCCGGATCAGGCTGGTTCTTGCGAAGAAGCTCTTAGCGGAAACAGATATGAAAATTTATGAGATAGCCCAGAAAACAGGGTTTGAAACACCAGGGTATTTTACCAAAGTATTTAATAAAGCAGAAAGGATATCTCCAAGAAATTTCCGGCTGAATGTAAGTAAAGATAAGGCAGAAAAGTAAAATCATTACCATTTCCCCTGTAAAATTGTTGTGATACCATAATAACAACAAGTGCAGCGGCCGATGCACAGGGGCGTAAAGGCGCCCGTATGAAAGAGATACTGTCTTATGTGGTAAATCAATTTGGAGGGTGAAATAGTGAAAAAGAGAAAGATTACCTTTATTCTGCTGTTATGTATGATTATGGCATCGCTGGCCGGCTGCGGTAAATCGGCTGCACAAGAGAATGTGAAGGTGGAAGGTCCAAGCAGTGATGCGGATAAAATGAAAAAATATGACCCGGAGATAACCCTTACCTTTGCCAAGGCCGAGGTTGTGACGAATTATCCGGAAGGGCAGAATGCACAGAATAATGCCATGTACCAGATGTGGGAAGATGTCATGGGAATTAAAGTGGAAAACTCTATTCTTTGTGCTTCCAACGCCATGACGGAGAAATTCCAGCTTGCGGTAGCTTCGGATGAGATTCCGGATTTCGGCATTGTGGATGCAACCACTCTGGCATCCTTAATCAAGAATGATATGGTTACGGATATGACCGATATTTATAAGGAATGGGCTACGGATAATCTGAAGGAAGTGGCAGGCCAGCAGGACAATGCCCTTTTTGCCCCGACCGTAAAGGACGGAAGATATATGGCAATACCGGTAGCAAATACAGTGGGAGACAGCTATCCTATTCTCTGGATGCGTAAGGACTGGCTGGATGCATTAGGGCTGGAAGAACCGAAAACCATGGAACAGGTATTTGACATTGCGGAAAAATTCGCACTCTCCGATCCGGACGGAAACGGAAAGGATGATACCTATGGTTTATATCTGGATAAAGACTTAAATGGGCTGGATTTCATCATGGCTGCCTATGAGGTTTACAGCAAGGATGAATATTGGGTAAAGCAGGAGGATGGAAGCTTTATAGCGGGCTGTACCGCTCCTGATGCCAAAAAGCCGTTGGGCGCCCTGGCAAAGCTTTATGAAGAAGGAGCCATTGATCATGAATTTGCCGTGAAGGAACAGAGCAAAGAAGAAGAATTAATTGCTTCAGGGCAAATCGGAATCTATATAGGTTACTTTTACAGCCCTTTGGGAGTGATGAAGGACAGTGTGGCGAATACAGGTGCCGACTGGGTTGCTGTTCCCATGCCGGCGGCGGAAGGCTATTCGGATTATAAACCGGGTGTCAACCTGAACGTATACGGATATATTTATGCGAAGAAAGGGATCGGCAATCCCGAGGCAATTGTTGTAATGCTGAATCATCTTTGCGACGGATATGCCGCACCCTGGCTTGCTGATGGAACAAGCGAATTTTATGAGAGGTATAATGAACTGGCCTCTGATCCGGAAATCAGCCAGGCGGGCGCCAACAATCTGATGCCTTTCCAAATGGCCGGAAATATCAACTGGGGAGAAAAGTTTACGGAAGCCATTGCGGCCGGTGAAGAGCATGTGGACGGGAAGGATGCGGATTTCCAGAATGTAATCAGTACGGATCTGCCTGCGGAACTCTCCTGGGCATGGAAAAAGGTATATCTGGAAGGTTATCTGGTGATGAATCTGGATAATGTGCGGTACAGTGATTATACCGGAGCGCCTACCGAAACAATGAGCAAAACACAGTCACTTCTGAAAACACAGAAGCTTACCGATTATATATCCATTATTATGGGAGATCAGCCCGTGGATTACTTTGATACCTTTGCGGAAACGTTTAACAATATAGGCGGAGCAAAAATCGGAGAAGAAATCAAGGAAGCACTGCAGTAATTTCTTCAAAAATGGCGGTGGTGTACAGGAAACACTGCCGCCGTTTTTGTATGGTTTTCAATTAATTATCGAGGTGACGCAGATGAATAAGATGGAAAGACTCAGAGTTAACTGGAAAAAGAACTGGCAGCTTCATTTGATGCTTTTTCCGGGGATACTGCTGATTTTGTTATTTAAGTATGTACCGCTCAGCGGCATACTGATTGCATTTAAGGATTTCATTCCCAGAAAAGGAATTTTTGGTTCGCCCTGGGTCGGTCTGGAGAATTTTGAGTACATGTTTTCTCTTCCGGATACTATGCGGGTTTTATGGAATACACTGAAAATAGCCGTATTGAAAATAGCGATTAATTTTCCCATTCCCATAATAATTGCTATCCTTTTGAATGAAGTAAAAAGCAGAAAATTTAAGAAAAGCGTTCAGACAATTATCTATCTTCCCTACTTTATTTCCTGGGTTATTTTATCGGGAATGATACTGGATATTTTTTCTTTGGACGGTGTGGTAAACCAGATATTAGGAAATTTCGGAGTGAATCCCATATTTTTTATGGGGGATAAGAAACCGTTTTTAGGGCTTCTTATCGGAACGGATGTCTGGAAAAATTTTGGCTACGGTACGGTGGTATACCTGGCCGCCATTACGGGGGTGGATGAATCTCTCTATGAGTCCGCTAAAATAGACGGTGCAAGCAGGTGGAAACAGATTCTGTATATAACCCTTCCCAGTATTGCCCCCATTGTAATGCTGATGATGATTCTGAACCTGGGAAATATCCTGAATGCTGGATTTGAACAGGTATTTACATTGTACAGTCCCCGTGTTTATGAAACTGCCGATATCATTGATACCTTTGTATACCGGATTTCGCTGGTGGAGGCCAATTACAGCCTTGGTACCGCGGTCGGTCTGCTGAAATCGGTTGTCAGCTTTCTGTTAATTGTCAGCAGCTATAAGCTGGCGAATAAATACAGCGACTACACAATCTTTTAGGGAGGAAGGGGCAAGATGAATAAAGCAATAAAAAAATACACGTTCCGTGTTATTAACGGCATTTTCCTGGCGGCGCTTGCGGCTCTGTGTCTGCTTCCGATCATACATATATTAGCGGTATCCTTCAGCAACCAGGCAGCGGTATCGGCGAATCAGGTTGGTCTTATTCCCAGGGGATTTACTTTTGCATCCTATAAAATGGTGGCTAAAAGAAATGCCTTCTGGCAGGCCTTTGGAATTTCTGTGGAGCGAGTTATAATAGGAGTTATCATTAATACGGTAATCACAGTATTGATGGCCTATCCGCTCTCGAAGAAGAAGAGTGAATTCCCGGCAAGGAAGATTTATGTATGGCTGCTGATTTTTGTCATGATTTTTGACGGCGGACTCGTGCCTAATTATATATTGATAAAGGATCTTAACTTATTTGATACCATATGGGCGTTGGTATTGCCGACAGCTGTTCCTATTTATAATATTATACTGACCATGAATTTTATGAAACAGCTGCCGGGAACGATTGAAGAAGCGGCAATGGTTGACGGGGCTACTTATTTTCAGCGGTTTATTAAGCTGATCATTCCTTTGTCGAAGCCGGTCATTGCCACAGTAACCTTATTCAGTTTCCTGAACCATTGGAACTCCTGGTTTGACGGCAAGATCTATAATAATCAGACTACGAATTATCCGCTGCAGACCTATTTGCAGAATCTTATTTCAAACTCAGATATGACCAATGCCGCGGAAGCGATTGAAAACGCATTATCAAATGTAAAAACACTGCAGGCGGCCCAGCTTGTGCTCACTCTTCTGCCTATTCTTTTGATATACCCCTTCCTGCAGAAATATTTTGTAAAAGGCATTACTGTAGGGGCGGTAAAGGGGTAAGCGGCAACGCAGAGGCAGCAGGGGAATGGCAGCAGGAAAAACAGGATTAGGGAGGTTAACGGAATGGCTGATTTTTTGGTTTCAGATTTTCTGGATTTGTTATATGAGGATTTAAGAAAAGATTTTATTTCTCCATTACAGGTGGGGAAGGAACGGTGGGAAAGCTATAAGGCCGGAAGGCTTTCAGAAATCAGACAATTATTGAGAATTGATCTGCTGGAAAACAAATATGAAGAAGCTCTGGATTATACTCTTTTGGAAAGCCATAAAGAAGACGGAATCACCATAGAAAAATATCAGGTGGAGCGGATAAAAAAACTGTCTCTCTGCGTTTATGTGCTCCGTCCTGATACAGGAAACGGAAAGGCTTTATTATATCTCAACGGGCATGATCCGAGAGGGGCAAAGGGAGTATTCGGGGCAGAAGGCCGGGTGAAAGCGGATGGTAATTCAGAAAAAGCGCTTTCCATGGAAATGGCAGCCATGGGCTATCTGGTGTTGGTACCGGAGCTGTTTGGCTTTGGGGAAGCGAAGAGAAAGGATGCGCCGGAAGGGACGGATGCCTGCGCCAGCTGCTCCATGCTGGCACCGCGCCTTTTGAATTCAGGTATGAACCTGGTGGGTATCCGCGTGTTTGAAGCCATGAAAACATTGGATTTTGCGGAGAAAGCATTTGCTATCCATTCCTTTGGCGCCTATGGAATATCGGGCGGAGGGCAGGTGTGCAATTATGCGGGAGTTCTGGATGACAGGATTGAAGCCGTTATGATTGCCGGATATCCGAATCTGTATAAGTACAGTATCCTGGCAATGGATCATTGTATCTGCAACTATGTTCCCGGACAGCTGGAGGCGGGAGAGAGCCATGAGATTACCTCGCTGGCGGCTCCCAAAAAACTGCTTACCATAAACGGCAGAAAGGATCCTATTTTTCCTCTTCAGGGAAGCGTGGAAGCCTTTCAGCTTTTGGAAGCCGTATATGAAATGCTGGGTGTGCCGGAGCGTTACAGCCATGTGCTGTTCGACGGCGGACATGAAAATTCTGTCCCGGATGTATGCGGGTGGCTGAGGGATAATTACTGACAGGAGGAAAAGGGATGGAAAAGCGGCTGAAAGAGGTATTAAACAGGGAAGAAGGAAACTACATCCTTCCTTTTTTCTGGCAGCATGGGGAAGACGGCGGAAGGCTGAGAGAGATGATGGGCGCTGTTTATTCTTCCGGGATAAGGGCGGTTTGTGTGGAATCAAGGCCGCATCCGGATTTTGCCGGTCCGGGCTGGTGGAGAGATATGGATATTATTATGGACGAGGCGCGGAAAAGAAATATGCGTGTCTGGGTTCTGGATGATGCCCATTTCCCTTCCGGATACTGCAACGGACTTGTTGAGGAGCAATCGGTCTATGCAAAACGTTATCTGGACCATTATACAATTGATGCGTCAGGTCCCGGGACAGGAACCTCTTTTTTCCTGTCCATTGACGAGGGGGAAGAATTAATTGGTGTTGTCGCCGCCCGGAGAAAGGGCAGAACGGCGGGAGAAGTTCAGGAACCCGTGGATATCACGCACAAAGTAAGGGGAAAGGTATTATATTGGGACATTCCGGAGGGCTATTGGAATATTATCGTCATAAAAAGTACATTTTCCGGCAGTGGAAGAAAAAAATACATTAATACCATTGATGCGTCCTCCGTCCGTTTCTTTCTGGACGTGGTTTATGAATCCCATCTGGAACATTATGGGGAGGATTTCGGCAATACTTTTGCAGGCTTTTTCTCTGATGAACCGGAGCTGGGGAACTGCCTGGGAGAATATGGGCATAATGCGGCAATCGGCCAGCCTGATATGAAGCTGCCCTGGGGAGAGGAGCTCTTTGGGATGGTGAAAAGCTTCTGGGGAAGCGGATTTGCGGTACGGCTGGCAGCGTTATGGAACCAAATGGGGGATCTCACCCCACAGTCCAGATATGAGTATATGAACATGGTGACCGATTTGTACGGCGGGAATTTCTGCGGTCAGATCGGAGAATGGTGCCGGGAGCATGGCGTGGAGTATATCGGCCATGTGATTGAGGATAACGGAACCCATGCAAGGCTTGGCCTGGGGACAGGGCATTATTTTAAGGCGCTGTGGGGGCAGCATATGTCCGGCATCGATGTGGTTTTGCAGCAGATACGTCCGGGCTATGATAAGATGGATTTTTATCATATCGGAGGGAAGGGCACATATAACGGGACTTTTTTTCATCACGGACTGGCTAAAATGGGGGCTTCTCTCGGACACCTGGATCCGAAGAAAAAGGGAAGAACCATGTGTGAGGTCTACGGTGCTTATGGATGGAGCGAAGGGCTGAAGCTGATGAAATGGCTGACAGATCATATGCTTGTGCGGGGAGTGAACTGGTTTGTGCCGCATGCATTTACTGCCGCCCCGTTCCCGGATCCTGACTGTCCGCCCCATTTTTACGGATGGGGAAATAATCCGCAGTTTCCCTGGTTTTCCTGCCTGTGCCATTATATGAACCGGATGAGCCATCTTTTAAACGGCGGAACGCATATTGCGGAGATCGCCCTTCTTTATACGGCGGAAACGGAATGGATGGGTTCCTGCCAGCCTTTTGAGGAGATCGGCATGCTTTTGGCAGAAAACCAGATCGACTACGAGGTGGTGCCAATCGGTATTCTGGAAACCTGTGAGGCTGCGGATGGGAAAATGAGGGCAGGGAATGAGGAATTCAGCGTTCTTATTGTTCCTGATTGTGAATGGATACCGGAAGAGCTGGAACAGTGGATTGTATATGCGGTGAGAAACGGGCTTCCGGTACTGTTTGCGGGACGACGGCCCGGCGTGATGAAGAGCGGGTGGCGCCAGGCGGAAAGCTTCAGCGGCTGGAAAGAGATGCACAAAGATGTGCAGGGGATGGATACTGCTGCAGAACAGCCGGAAGAAGAGAATGGGAACCTCAATTATGGATACGGAGATAATACGGAAAATCTGATATGTATTGAAGGAGACGGGGAAAAACTGCTGGAAAATCTGGAGCGCTTTGTGGATCGAGATATACGCTGTGACAGGAAGGTTCCCGGACTCAGATATTATCATTACAAGCAGGACGGCGGCGAATTTTATATGTTCTTCAATGAAGATCCCGTGATGCAGGTACATAGCTGGGTTTCTGTACGAGGGAGCGGAGAATGTCAGGCCTGTTGGTATAATGCCTTTGATAATGTTCTGGAACCTGCAGTGAGAAATGAAAAAGGGGAAGTGGAGCTGAAGCTGGCGCCGGGTCAGGCCGCTATGCTTTATCTGGGAACGGATACGGATTTGCCGCAGCCACAGGTTTACAAGATTGGGAAGAGTCTTGTGTTGGAGAAAGACTGGCGGATTTCCTTCCGGAGATATGATGAAAAAGATTTTGGCAGCAGTAAAAAGGCCGGAAAACTCTATAATATTACAGCCGCCGAAGAAACAGAAGATTTTTCCGGTACGCTGCGATATGAAACAGATCTTGAATGGAATCCGGATACAGATGGTGAGCTGCTGGAGATTGATTTTGGAACAGTATATGAAACACTGGAAGTCTGGCTGAATGATGAGAAGGCTTCGGTCAGGATTGCGCCGCCCTATTGCTGTACCCTGCAAAATTTACGGAAAGGTACGAACAGTCTGACAGTATATGTTGCAAATACCCTCGTTCATAAATACAGAGATTCCTTTTCGGCCACCATGCCGATTGAAGGAAGCGGTCTGCTGGGGCCTGTAACGGTGCAGGGATACTGGAAGTAAAATACCCGATCTTTTTTACAGATAAGGGAATCATAGTCCGATATGATTCCCTTATCTGCGGAATTTCGACACATATTTTGCAAATATGTCCGTTCCGTTGTCAGTTACGTTTAACCAGTCCCTGCTCCGTCAATTCATAGGTAGTATCAACCACCTCTTCCAGGTACTTTCTGTCATGGGAAATGCTGATTATCGCACCCGGGTATTCTTTTAGTACCTGTCGGATGACAGGGCCGGAAAGCGGGGAAAAGTTCCGTGTTGGTTCGTCCAGAATGAGGACATTGCAGCCGTCCAGGCTCATTTTGAGAAAAAGGAGCTTGGCCTTCTGGCCGCCGGAAAGCTCCCGGATGGCATGTGACATTTCATCTGCGGTATAGCGCATGCTTCCCAGGTAGGTCCGGATAGTGGTTCTTTCCTCCTTATCGCCCCGGGAGGAAAGAAAGTCGACAGGGTTCTGCTCCAGATTCAACAGTTCTTCATAGTCCTGGGGCATATAGGCCGCCTTTAAATCAGGGCGGGCAAGAAGCTCCTCTGCGATTTGTTTCAGCAATGTTGTTTTTCCGGCGCCATTGCGTCCTACAATGCCTATTTTTTCCGGTCCGGTTATACGAAGGAAAATAGGGGAGGCCAGAAGGCGTCCTTCAATCATAAGCCGTTCCTTCTGGCAGTCGAGAACTATTTTGCCGTTTGGAATCCGGGCTTCCGGAGTTATTTTTACAAAAATCGCTTTTTCTGCATCAGGCATTTCCGTCATATCTTCTTTTTCCCGTTCAAACCGGTGTTCCTGTGCTTTTACCGCCTTCATTTTTTTCTTAAGCAGCTTGGCTGTAAAGGGATCCTGGCGTGAAATATTATTCTGCTGTGACTCTACCTTCTGTTCGATCTGCCGGAAACGTTCCATTTTTTTCCGGTATTCCCTGCGTTCATTTTGGGCCTGCTGCTCCTGGCGGAGAAAGGAGGCCTCCCGATTCGAGATATATTCCCGGTAGGGCATCCTCACGATCGTATGTCTCGGCTGCGTTTTCCGCATAATCTGTTCCAGATGGATAATCACATTGGCGGTATGCTCAATGAGGGTTTCATCATGGGAAACATAGAGGACAGGCTTGCCGCAGGTATTGATAAACTGCTCCAGCCATTCCAGGGTTTCGATATCAATGTCGTTGGAGGGTTCATCCAGCAGATAAATATCCGGCTGGCACATCTGCAGGCCGGCGATCTGCAGCTTTACTTTTTCGCCTCCCGAAAGTGTGCCGCACAGCTGGTCGGAGTAAAAAATATCCTTGGGAAGCCGAAGCCGGGCGGCGATAGCGGCCAGTTCTCCCGGGTTCCTGTCTGAAAAAGCAGGAATGGACGTGCAATAGGTATATATGGTCTGCTCTTTGTATTCCGGAGGGAATTCCTGAGGAAGATATCCCATGAGTGTACCCTGGGTAAGGATATCTCCCGTGTATTCCACGTAGCTGTCAACCAGCCGGGAATCATAAATCAGCTTCAGCAGTGTGGATTTTCCGTTGCCCTCCTCACTGATAATGACGGCCTTATCACCTGAATTGAGGGAAAAAGTAAAATGATCAAGAAGCGGTCTGAGATCCTTTTTATGTGTTATGGAAAGATTTTTTATTTGCAGCATAATGCATCATCTCCTTACTCAAACGGAGCCTTTGCCTGCAGCGGAAAATGGAATGCAAAAAATCCACTTTCCGTTTATTACCGGAAGTGGATTAACGCATAGATACCATAAAAGCACGCCGGAAAGCAAAAGCTTTCTGCAGCGCATGTATAATCAATGATAAATGCTCACAATCCGAATTTTGGCAATAAACATACAGCAGGTATTATCCCGAAACAGGAAATACCCAAAGGCTTATAAAAGTTTATTGAACAGTCAAAGCCAGGCTTTGGCCGTTAAAGTTCCAAATTCAGATTATTTCCGCATCTTTTCACCCTTTTCTTGTTAAAATTGGAATCAGCAGAGCCGATTCTCCATTACTATAGCATGGGGAATTTCGTTTGTCCAGTATATCTTTTTTCAGGAACAGTTCGTTCCGCTTAATTGCGTTTTATTATTTTTAATGTATTGTATGTTTTTGTATGATTAAGGAGGAAAGCTGTCTCTTCAGAAAATACGATATTTCCTGTAAAGCTTACATAAAAAACCAGGAGGTAGGAACCAAAAACAGGTAAGGGGCCGTAAATATGGCGAGAGAAAGCGCCAGCTTTTTACGGAGGATCCGATCCGGAACTGCTTTTCTCAGACAGAAATGATAATTGAAGAGAAAAATACAGCTGCCGCTGATGAGGATACAGAGGATTGTCCAGAGGAATGCCGCGGGGGTGGAAAGAGGATTGTAGGTAACCGCATTGGTCAGATTATTGTACCACCATTCTGTCAGGGGAGATCGGTAGTCCAGAAAGGAATCGATGATATTCACCAGGAACATGAAAAAGGTTCCGATGAAATCGGAAATAAATCCGAAAACCCATATTTTCCAGACAGAACGTTTGACGATTTCTTTTCGCCCGGAGATCTTCAGGCAGTGCATGGTGATAAGAAGTACGGCAAGATCAATCAGAAAGTTGGCAGGGAGTATTACAATCCAGGTAGAAGGAATGATCCACAGCAGCCAAAGCGGAAAAATCATATTGTACAGGATGATATTATTTGAAGATTTTTCGGAATAAACTTTATAAATATTATGTAATTTACTTAAATATCCTTTCATTATTAATCTCCTTATCGATTTCGACTAAATCAGCAATTATCAAAACAGGGCGGATACAGTATCCAGTATTCCTGTAAAAAGCAGTGCGGGCAGCATATTTCCCACCCGGAATTTCTTCCCGAAGGCAAGATTGATTCCTACGCAGAAGATAAGGACATTTCCCACAAAGGAAAGGTCGGATATGATCTGGGCGGTGAGGACGGGTTCCAGGAAACGGGCAAAGAGGGTGATGCTGCCCTGCCATAATCCTACGGGGAGAGCGGAAAAGACGGCTCCTTTTCCATAGGAGGAGGCGAATACGAGGACGATAATACCATCCAGGACAGCTTTTGCGGCAAGCATGGAATAGTCTCCCCGCATACCGTCTTCCAGGGCGCCCACGATGGCCATTGCTCCGACGCAGATGACCAGGGATGCGGATACAAAGCCTTCCACAAACTGGCTGTCATTTTTTCCGCCCGCTTTTTCCCGGAGCCACTCTCCGAAATGGTCCATCCATTTTTCTATTTGTATCCATTCCCCCAGAAGGGAACCGAGTACCAGGGAAGCGATCAGCAGCATGGTGCCTGATGTTTCCAGAACGCCGTTTTCTATGCGGTACATTCCCTTCAACGCGCCGGATATACCGATGAAGATGGTGCAGACACCTAAAGCCTGCATGAGTATTTGCTGATACCGCTCTTTAAGGCCGCCTTTCAGAAGCATGCCTGCGCCTCCCCCCAGAATGACGGCGGCAACATTGATAATCGTTCCGATTCCTCTCATAAAATTCCCCTCATGCCGGGCAGTTAATACTGCCGGCTTTTAATTCTGCCTTTGAATGATTAGTGTTTTAAACTTTAAATATTACTTTAACATAAGAGAACGTTTTGCTCCACAAAAAAATAAATGGAACACGTCTGACACAGCAGTCTTTTTACAGGTGGTGCTGCATTCAGCTCTTGCAGCGAAGCAGACACTATTTAATTATTAAGGTAAAAAATATAAAAAACACCACACACCTCAATAATCCGGGTGTGCGGTGTTTTTATCATTCTATGCTTTTATCTGCCCATCTCAAAAAGTTATTCGAAGGTGATGGCTACCTTAAAGTCCCCGTATTTTCCTGTGGCATAATCAAACGCGGTTTCCCATTCTTCAAGGGAAAAGGTTTTGGACACCACACCCTCTGTTTTCAGGTTCCCATTGCTGATGTTTTCAATGACAAAGGGATAACAGTAAGGGCTGAGATGGGAACCCAGGAGATCCAATTCCTTTCGATCTCCGATAATGGACCAGTCTACGGTAGTCGGTTCCCCGAAAACGCTGAATTCCACGAATCTTCCCAGCTTACGGATCATTTTCAGACCCTGTACCACACTGGAAGGATGTCCGGTTGCTTCTATATAAATGTCACAGCCGTAGCCGTCGGTCATGTCCAGTATTCTCTGTACCACATCCTCCCTGCCGGGATTGATGGTTATGTCGGCCCCGAATTCCTTTGCCTTTTCCAGCCGGTTGTCGGCCATGTCCAGGGAGATTAATTTAGATGGATTTTTCATCCGGGCATACGTGATCATGCCCAGTCCCAGCGTACCCGCTCCGGAAATGACCACCACGTCTTCATTTCCTATCTGCGCCCGGTCTACGGCGTGCTTGGAGCAGCCATAGGGTTCAATCAGCAGAGCCTGATCAAGAGGCATATCCTCAGGAACCCTGGATATTACAGAGGTTTTAGGATATCTCACATATTCCGCCATTCCGCCGTTGTTGGTATTCTGGAATCCGAAAATGGAATGAGGCTGGCACATCCAGTATCTGCCGCTTCTGCAGAACCGGCATTCTCCGCAGGGGACGATCTGGTCTGCCGTAATCCGGTCTCCCAGGGAGAAGCCTTTCACCTGAGAACCCATTTTAACGATGCGGCCTACAAATTCATGGCCCGGTATAAAGGGAGGCTTTACCCAGGGAGCTTCTTTTTCATCTCCCCAGAACATGGCCGCTCCGTGCTGGCATTTTAAATCCCCTGCACAGATGCCGCAGCCTTCTGTTTTGATTATGATGTCGTCCTCCCCGCATTCGGGAACAGGATAGGCGGTTTCCAGCCGATAGTCACCGTTGCCATAGGCTACCAGCGCTTTCATGGTTTTAGGTAAATCATTCATTGAGGCATTCTCCTTTTTTTGAAAACAAGTACTGTCAGTCGTTAAGGATAATATCTACGGAATCGCTGAAGGTTTTCAGTGACTGATCAATATCCTGATTATCCAGCATGATAGCCTGGATACATGTTCTGAATTCTGCAATGACGGGTGTCAGGTTGGCGATACGATAGCTGTCATCACCATACTGAAGGGCATCATAAGCGATTTTGTAGTTGTCACTTTCTTTCCAGAGATTCTGAATGGCGTCGGACTGTGCCATTGTTTTGGTGAAAGGAAGATAACCGGAGCCGATAACAAAGGCAAGGCCGCCCTTTTCGTCTTCAATAAACCATTTCATGAATTTCCAGGCTGCATCCTGTTCTTTGCTGGCAGCCAGGATACCGAAGCCGTTTCCGCCGGTAGGCATGGATTCGATTTTGCCTTTTACCAGGGGAGCTACCACATATTCAAAGGAATCACCGATGGTTTCCCTTCTGGAGGTGATGGCGCCTGAAGAATTGATGGTCATGGCTGCCATGCCGGAGGTAAACATCTGGTTATCCTGATCGTTGGCGGGATCGTTGTAATACAGGGCGCCGGAATCCTGCAAATCCTTCATGAAGCTGAAAGCTTCTTTCGCGGTTCCGTCCTCCAGGCATCCCAGCCCGGTCTGATCTTCGTTGAAGAACTTGCCGCCTGCCTGCTGGATCAGGGCGAAGAACTCCCACTGGTCAAAAGGAACAGACAGTCCGTAGCGTTTGGTTTCGCCGTTTTCCACGATGGTGCATTTGTTGGCAACCTCCTTCAGTTCTTCCCAGGTGGTGGGGATTTCACAGCCCATTTCGTCCAGGACTGTTTTATTGATGTGAAGGATCTGGGCGGAACGGCCGAAAGGAATGACAACAAGCTTTCCTTCATAATAAGCGTCATTTACAAAAGCGTCAACAAAATCTTTATCATCCATTCCGTCCTTCTGCATGTGGGGAAGCAGATCGGCAAATGCGCCGTTTACGGCAAGCCTGCCCACATTGTCCTGGGCTACCTGGAGAATGTCGGGAGCATTGCCTGCAAAAATAGCCTGTTCCGCTTTGGCGGCGGCTTCCGCGTAGCTTCCCTGGAAGGTGGCGACTACTTCCACTTCATTCTGGGAGCTGTTGAAATCCGAAACCATCTGGTTGATTAAATCCCCGTTTGTACCGGACATGCAGTGCCAGAACTGTACGGTTTTCTTTTCTCCTGAAGCTTGTGTGCCGGCGGCGCTTTCAGCCGCTTCCGGCGTTTCGGCTGCCTGGGCAGAATCCGTTGCCGCCGGAGCGGGTGCGGAGTTTTCCGTGGAAGCGGGAGCCTTGCCGCAGCCTGCGAGAGCGGCAGCCAGAATGGAAACCCCCATTAAAATACTTAAAACTTTCTTTTTCATAACCATATCCCCTTTCGTATTGTTTGGTTTATTTAATCCCTGAATAGGCAAAGGATTTCATAATTTGTTTGGAAGCGAACAGATATACCAGCAGTACAGGCAGAACCAGGATGGCGTTTCCTGCCATGACGATCTGCCAGTTGGCCATACCTTCCATTTCCTTCAGCTGTGCGATAGCCACCGGAAGCGTCCGGTACATATCCGCATTGGTCATGACGAGCGGCCAGAAATATTCATTCCACTGTCCGACGAAACTGAAAAGTATAATGGAGGCGAGTGCCGGCTTGGACATGGGCATCATTATCTGCAATATCACCCTCCATTCCGATGCGCCGTCCAGCTTTGCCGCTTCTATCAATTCATTCTCTACCTGCATAAAATACTGTCTCAGTAAGAAGATAGCGAATGCATTTGTTATAAATGGTAATATCTGAGGAAGCAGGGAGTTTATCAGCCCCCATTTGGACATCATCAGATATACGGGTAAAAATGTGATCTGTGTGGGCATCATCAGCGCGATCAGGATGCTGCCGAACATGATTTTTTTCCCCTTAAATTCATATTTCGCAAAGGCATAGGCCGCCGGAACCACCACCAGCATCTGCAGCAAAATGACGCTGAGCACCACGATGATGGAATTTTTTAGATAAATCCACATGCCTCCGGCCGGGCCGGAATGCCAGGCGTCCAGATAATTGTGAAATTGAAGTACTGCCGGAAAGAATGTGGGCGTAACCCGGTTTACTTCATCTATCGTCTGTAAGGAGGTGGAAATCATCCAGAAAAAAGGCCACCCGAAGATAAATAAAAGAAACAGTTTCATGATTACGCCGCCGGTTTTAATCAGTCTTTTTTTGAGCCGCATAATAATCCTCCCTTTTTGCTCCCTGTAACCTATTGGTAATGTACCTTCCTGGAAAAGCCCCAGAAGTAAATGACTGTCAGTATGCTTACTATGATGAGCAGAATCACCCCGATCGCCGCACTGTAGCCGATCCGCAGATTCAGAAGAGCTTCGGTATAAATGCTGTAAACCAGCGTGGTAGTGGCATTGTTGGGGCCTCCCTGGGTCAGGATACGCACCGTATCAAAAACCTTGAAGGAGCTGATCGTACGGATTATCAAAGTGAAGAACAGCTGGGGTGAAATCATGGGAAGGGTGATCTTGAAAAAAATAACCACTTTATTGGCATGATCCAGCTTTGCGGCTTCATAGAGGGATGCGGGCACGCTCTGAAGGGCCGCCATAAAAATCAGGGTGTCATATCCCACGGCCTTCCATACCGATACCAGTATGACGGAAGGCATTGCGGTGGAGGAGCCCGACAGCCAGGAGGATGTGGGCAGGCCCAGCTTTCTTAACAGGAAGTTAAACAGTCCGAAATTCGGTTCCATCATCCAGAGCCATATCAGAGCGATGGATACAATGGATACCACATGAGGACAGAAGACGGCGGCCTGTACCAACCGGTTCAGCTTTGAACTTTTTTCGCTGAGCCATACCGCAAGCAGCAGGGCGATTGCCGTAATAATCAGAACCACGGCTATAGTGTAAACCACGGTGTTGTTTAAGGATTTGTGAAAATCCGGCCTGCTCAGTACCTTTCTGTAGTTATCCAGTCCTATAAATCTGCTTTCGGAAGGATTGAGCATATTGGTGTTCATGAGGCTGAGCTGTATCAGCTTAATTATAGGATAAATGGTAAAAAGAAGGATTCCGGCCAGAGCCGGAGCGGTCATGATGTATGGCCTTATTTTGGTGGCAAATTTCTTGTACTTCATACAAACATCCCCTCCCTGGTGCTTAACACCTCGTTTCCCTGTACCACCTTGACGCCTCTGTCTCTCAGCTGATCAATGAACGGGGCGGGTGTACGCCAGTCAGTCACAATGCCGTCCAGATCAGATACGGAAGCGATGAGCCCCAGAGAATCGTCTCCGAATTTGCTGTAATCCAGCGCGATATAGTGTTCCTTGCAGGATGCCATCATGAGCCGTTTCATCCTGGCCTCCTGCAGGTCCGGTGTAGTGAAGCCGTGCTCCAGGGTAAGGTGGTTCCCGCTGATAAAGCCTTTGTCAAAAAACAGGGTCTTCATCATTTCTTCCGCATAGGCCCCCACGCAGGATAAAATCCGGTGACGGAAGTTACCGCCGATCACGATGACGGAAATATCTTCCGCTTCCGAAAGCTCCATGGCGATATTGATGGCATTGGTACCCACCAGTATTTTCCGCTTGGAGCCGCTGCGTATCACCCGGGCAAGCTGTGTTGTGGTGGTGCCGCAGTCGAGAAAAACCGCATCCCCGTCACTGATACAGTCGTAAGCCGCATAAGCGATGGAAAGCTTTTCTGCCGTATGCTTCCATTCTTTTTCCTTGTGGGAAAATTCATTCAGGGATCCGTAAGCGCTTATGGCGCCTCCCCATGTTCTTTTCACCAGGCCTTCCTGTTCCATGGCTGCCAGAAGCTTCCTGACGGACACATCGGATATTTTGAAGGCTTCGCTTAGTTGGGATACGGTAACGGAAGACTGGGTATCAAGTATCTTGATGATGAATTCTTTCTTTTCCTGCGTTGTCATTTTAAAATCTCCCAAAACGAAACAATTAATGTGAAATTTAATTACGAATTTCGTAAATATTTGTTTTGATTCTAGCATCAATGAGTTTTGATGTCAATTATTTACAAATATTATATTAATTTCGTAAATAATTCATATAATTTGACCTCCAAAACTGTTAATAATTTCAATTGACTTACTAAAAAAGACCTTATATACTACATTTATTGTTTTGAATATAAAGAAAAAAGAAAACATAAAGTTTCGAAATGAAATTAAACCTTATAAAAGGTTTCGTTTTAAATTGCTTTTGAAAAGGAGAAAGAAGATGAGTCCATATGCAACAAAGGTGCTTGCCTTTGACCTGGACGGAACCCTGACACAGCATAAGTCTCCCCTGTCACCGGAATACAGAGAACTCCTTTGCCGGCTGGGAGAAAAATATACGCTGCTGATGGTGGGAGCCGGTTCCTGTGTCCGTATATTTAAACAAATGAGGCGTTTTCCTATTGAAATCATCGGCAATTACGGGATGCAGTATGCGGTTGTAAAAGAGGAGGCTTCCCATCCCCGGATTGTGTTGGAGAGAGATAACCGGGCGGAGGTGGACAAGGCGCTTGCTGTCAGAAGGGCGGATGAACTCCGCAGGGAGCTGGGATATACCTCTTATATGGGAGATACGATAGAGATTCATGAAAGCGGCATGCTCACTTTCCCCATATTGGGGACGGCAGCGCCTATCCAGGACAAGCTTTCCTATGATCCGGACCGCAGCAAGAGAAGAGCGGTTTATGACCGGGTGGTGGACAAGTTCCCTGAATATAAGGTGTATGTGGGAGGCTCCTCATCCTTTGACATCGTTCCCCACCCTTATGCCAAGCTGTATGCGCTGGATTTGTTCTGCAGGGAGAGGGGGCTTTCTCATGAAGAAATATGGTATTTCGGGGATGATTACGGGATTGGAGGCAATGATGAGGATGTATTTTTATCGGATGTCCCTTTTCAGTGCATCGATGATTACCGCACCATTCCGGAATACTTAAAACAGTTTTTATAAAATGGGAGGACAGTATTATGATATGGAATCAGTCGGAAACAAATATCTGGGTGGCGGGACACAGGGGGAATCCCGCGGAGTGTCCGGAAAACACGATGGCTTCTTTTCGGAATGCCATGGAGGCAGGCCTGGACATGATTGAACTGGATATACAGATGTCGAAGGACGGCGAGCTGGTTATCATGCATAATCTCATCGTGGATCAGACAACGGACGGCTCCGGGCCAATCCGGGAAATGACTCTTAAGGAAATCCGTTCTCTGGATGCCGGAAGTAAATTCAGCGGTGAATATCAGGGGGAAAGGGTTCCTCTGTTTGAGGAATTCCTTGAACTTACAAGGAAGTACCCGGATATGACGTATGATTTTGAATTGAAGGAATATCCGACAGAAGGGAATGAGAGCCGGGCATACGAAACCGCAGATCGGGTGATAAGCCTGATTGAAGAATACGGTTTAGGGGATAAATGTGTACTGAATGCCTTCAGCGCCGTGCTGCTGCAGTATATTCATGATAAATATGAAGGCCGTTATAAGCTGCATGGGTATTATCCCAAATCACTTCTGGGTGCATGGAAAGACAGGGATCCCTATGATATTTTATATTGCGCCTGTGTCTGCGAGGATTTCACCAGGGAAAATTTCAATCGATTGAAAGCGAAGGGTATAGATACCTGGGCCGGAACCCGGTTCAAAAACAGGGAGATGGCAGAGCTGGCCCGCAGCTGCGGCGTTACTTTAATTACCTGCGACAATCCGCGGGAGGTCATGGGGATTCTGCGGGAGATGGGACTGCATAAATAGTGAGATAAAACAGAACAATTTATCTGGCAGCCGGATAGAAAACGCAGGAACAGGGTGAGCCTGCATAATCTTTCCGGTTGCACAGATCCTTTTTTTGATCTATAATTAAAATACTTTTAAAAAGTATTAAAAACTCTTAAAAGGGAGGGCGACTTATGGCAAGTACGATTACTGTCAGGGATATGAACCAGGAAATTGTAAGAAGCTGTATGAAAGGGCTCGGCCCGGTGAGCAAGAGCAGCCTTGCCCGTAAAACCGGACTGAGTTTTCCAACGGTGAGCAAAACCGTAGATTTGTTATGTGAATCAGGAGAAGTGGAGGTGGCGGGGACGGAAGGTTCCAGCGGCGGAAGATGTGCGGCGCTCTACCGACTCAATCCTATGTATGCGCTGTATCTTCTTCTGGCTGTGGAAAATGACAGTGTGCACTGGAAGCTGAAGGATCTGGAGGGAAACAGCCTGACTTCAGGAAGCACGGAAGGAGACGGGGAGGTGCTGACGGTTCTGGAAAAAAAGGTGGAGAGCATCCGGCAGCTGTATCCCAGCATGAAAGGGATAGTTATCGGCGCGGCAGGCATGGTTTCCGGCGGGAAAATTCTTCTGTCGGGAGGGGAATGCCAGCTGGTGGGAATCGATCTTCAGGCGTATTTTTCCAACCGGTTCGGCCTTCCGGTACGGGTAATCAATGATATGAATGCGGTAGCTGCCGGACGCTGGAGCTCGGACGGGCAGAAGGACAACTGCTGTGTCTGCGTTTACCTCGGCAAGAACGGCATGGGCGCCGGCATAGTCATTAATGGAAACGTATGGCAGGGAGCGAGTGATTTCGCAGGGGAGCTGAGCTTTCTTCCGGATATGCCGGGAAAACTCCGTCCCCAGGACAAAGACTTTGCCCCTTCCCGCATGCTGGACGCTTACCGTAAAATCATCCAGATATACGCCTCCATATTGAATCCCCAGCGTATCATCCTGTACCGCAATCCTTTCCTGGAGGGCGTTTTGGAAGAGCTTTACCAGGAATGCGAAAAAATCATCCCTGAGCACTCCATGCCTTTGCTGGTGATATCCGATGATTATGAAAAGGATTATGAAAAGGGACTTATGGTAATCGCCGGTTCCTTATAATAAGAAAGGGTAATAATTTATGAAAAAACATATCATATTCGATGTGGACGGAACTCTGCTGGATTCGGAGGAAGCGGTTCTCCTGTCTTTCCAGGAAACCCTTTACCGGAAAACAGGGAAGAAAACAGATATCAGGGATTTGAAATATGCCCTGGGGATTCCCAGCGAAGCAGCCTTAAGGCAGTATGGCTTTCCAGAGGAAGAAATACCGGAAATCGTGGATTTCTGGGGGGATCTTACCCCTGATTACCGTAAATTTATCAAGGTTTTTCCCGGAATCAGGCAGCTTCTGGAAAAGCTCAAAGAAAACGGTGCCAGACTGGGGATAGTAACCTCCAGAAATGCGGAAGAATACAGACGGGACTTTCTTCCCTTTGGCCTGGAGGGCTATTTTGATACGGTTATCTGTGCGGATGATACCCTTATTCACAAGCCTTATGGCGAGCCCGTGAAGGAATATCTGCGCAGGGAAAATGCCCGTGCGGAGGATGCGGTTTTTATCGGCGACACCGTTTATGATATGGACTGCGCGGCGGACGCGGGAGTGGACGGTGCGCTGGCTCTCTGGGGCTGTGCCTCGCCTGCCCATATCAGGGCGGACTATTACCTGTCCTGTCCTGAGGATGTATTTTCTTCCTTTATGCTGGAGCCAGATCCCCTGAAGGAGCATAAATGGCTGAAATGGGCGATGGAACTGCAGTTTATAGCCCAGGCGGGCCTTACTTATTCCCGGGATCGTTTTGACCGGGAGCGTTTCCGCAGAATACAGGAAATTGCTGCGGAAATAGTGAGCTGCAATACACCTATGGACTTTGAACAGATTGATGGACTGTTTGCCGGGGAAATGGGTTACCAGACCCCCAAGCTGGACAGCCGGGCGGCGATTATCCGGGACGGAAAAATCCTGCTGGTTCAGGAAATGGATGGCACGTGGGCCATGCCGGGAGGCTGGGTGGACATGGATCAGACAATAAAGGAGAATACCGTGAAGGAGGCGGGGGAAGAGGCCGGAATGCTTGTTGCTCCGGTGCGGCTGGTGGCAGTTCAGGATCGAAACAGGCATAATAAGCCTCCTTATGCATATAATATCTGCAAGGTATTTATTTTATGTGAACCGGTGGAAGGAGAATTTGAAAAAAATATAGAAACGCTGGGGAGGGAATGGTTTACCCTGGAAGAACTCCCTGTTCTGTCGGAAGATAAAACCACAAAGGAACAGATAGCCATGTGTTTTGAAGCAGCCGCTGACAAAGATTGGAAGGTTTTGTTCGATTGATATTTGTTGGTAATAAATGGTATAAACATATACGCTTTTAAGAATAAACACAATAAAATAAGCTCATATTTACGGGCAATTGGCTTTGACAAGACAATACACCTATGGTAAACTTATATGATAAAAAAGTGGGTAATTATGCCTAATCAGGATTACGGTAGAGGTGGCACCTTGGATAAATATGAGTACAAAATACGGGCAGAGGAAATCAAAACACTGATTTCCCAGAAGAAATATGTGGATGCGGCAAAGGTAGCGGATACAATTGACTGGACAAGGGTAAAAAGCGTGATGATGCTTTGTACCGTCAGTGATTTGTATAAGGTGAACAGAAGATTTGAGGATGCCAAGCTGCTGCTGGAAATGGCGAATGAGCGCCATCCGGCAGGGAGAATGATCATTTATTCCCTGTGTGACCTGTCAATCAAGATGGGGGAAGTCGTACAGGCAGTGGAATATTATAAGGATTTCACGCAGATAGCTCCCAATGACAGCGGCAGATATGTCCTTCAGTACAAGCTGTATGAGGCCCAGGATGTGGGGCTTGAGGAACGGATAGCTGTGCTGGAGGAACTGAAAAAAAGGGATTACAGGGAAAAATGGGCGTATGAACTGGCCTATTTATACCATCGTGTGGGACTTGCCACCAAATGTGTGGAGGAATGCGACGAGCTGATCCTCTGGTTTGGGGAAGGCAAATATGTCATGAAGGCCATGGAGCTGAAAATGCTGCATCAGCCTTTATCTCCTGCGCAGCAGCAGAAATATGAAGCATATATGATGCGCAAGCAGGGCCTTCGGGTGCCGGAGCCTGAAGATAAACAGGACAAGAATTCGGAAGGACGGAAAAAGGCTGAAGAGGATGATATCCATGTAAAGCCTATGGATGTCGGGAAGTATAATACCATAAATCTGCAGAAGGAACTGGCTAAAAGCATGGAGGAACTGATGCTTAACGGCCGTCAGCCTGCCGGGGATCCGGTATCTCTTAAGGAGTATCGGGATCAGATGGCCGGGCAGGAGAATTCCTATGCCGACCAGTCCTATGATATAGAGGCTGAGGATACCGGAGAAATGATTCCCCAGGAATATGATCCGGCCCAGTATGGGGAGGAAACCTATATTTATGAAGATTTGCCGGCCGCAGCAGGGCCGGAGTATCCGGAAGCGCAGATGCAGCCTGAAGCTGCCGCCGCGCCCCAGCCGGATTACTACGCTGTACAGGAGGAGCCTGCCGCAGCGGTACAGGAGCCCGTACAGGAAAGCTCAGAAAATCTGAATCCGGATCTCAGCAATTATCTTTCCCAGGAATATGACGGGCAGATAGGCCTGGTGGTGCCGGACGGGTACCAGGTGGAGAGACAGATCACCGGCCAGATGAACATTGAAGATATCATGAAAGAATGGGAAAAGATGAAGCTGGAAAATGAGGAGAAGCGCCGCAGGCAGCTGCAGCAGCGAGTCATGGAACAGACGGATTCTCTTTTCCGCGATTTTGATAAAACTGCCAGAAAAGGCGTTCTGGAGCGTCTTCAAAAGGAAGAAAGGATTCCTGTGGAACGCAGGCGTCCTCCTGAAAATAACGTGATTTCCGCTCATACCAAAATCTGGGCGGCTGAAGAAGTGGAAAATGCCATGAAACGGACCGAGGGAGCGGCTGCGGCGGAAGCAGCTGCAGCAGTGACGGCCGCTGCCGTGGTTTCCGCGGCGGCCGGAGCTGTTCCTGAGGCGGGAATGAAGGAATTATCAGGAACTGCCGGAAGGACAGCGGAGGAAGCAGCGCAGCCTGTACCGGCGCCCTCAGTTTCTCAGCCCGTACCGGCAGTTCCGGAAGCAGAGCCGGTATATGAGGAGCCTTCCGTGCCTGAACCGGTTCCTGCCGTGAGCCGGACGGCGGATCCGATACCTGAAGAGGAACCGGAAGACAGACAGCCTGCTTACATAGAAGAGCCGGAGGATGCCGCATATGAACCGGAACCGGAGATGGATGAAGACGCCGGGCCGGAACCGGAAGAAGACCCGGAAAACACACAGGAAATGAATGCCCGCCTGGAGGAGGAACGCCTGGAAAAGGAAATCCGTTCCATGAGCAGGGAAGAAAAGCAGCTGTTCGCTTCTTTTGTACCCACCAGGGGTGCTATGAAGAAGCTGGTCCGTGCGCTTGACCAGCTGAGCCTTGCCGCGTATACAGGCAATCTGATCATCACGGGGGATCCGGGTTCGGACACTCTGAACTTAGCCAAAAACATCGTTAAGGATGTACGCTCCAAGGATCATAATTTTTCCGGAAAGCTTGCCAAAATTGAAGGCGATGCATTCAATAAAAAAGACGCCGGCGAGCTGGTTGTTAAACTGGCGGGCGGCGCACTTGTCATTGATAATGCAGGAGAGATAGACGATGAGGGGGCGGGAAGGCTTATGGATGCCCTGAATCAGGAGCAGACAGGCATCCTGGTGATACTCATCGATACAAAGAGAAATATAAAGAAACTGATTTCCGCCAATCCGGAAATGGAGTCCTTCTTTAATGCCAGGTTTGACATCGAGGCGTTGGATAACGGTACGCTTGTAGCCTATGGCTGTCAGTACGCGAAGATGCAGGAATATGCCATCGATGAACTGGGCAGGCTTGCCCTTCATACCCGCATTGAAGATATGCAGACCAGCGATCATATCGTTACGGTCAATGATGTCAGGGATATTGTGGATGAAGCCATTGACCATGCCAATCGTAAAACGCCCAAGCATTTTATGGATGTCCTCCTTGCAAAGCGTTATGATGATGACGATATGATTATTCTGCATGAAGGGGATTTCATATAGATATAATCCAGGCCGCTTCTGGCGGCGGAAGAGAGGTAAAAATGGCAGGTGTAGCAAAAACAAAAAAGGCGGAGAAGGTCTTTATCTCCGAAGCCGACGAGTATCTGTTTGCACAGGGGACGCATTATGATATTTACAAAAAACTGGGGGCGCATCCGTCTGTGGAGAATGGAAAGAAAGGAATGTTTTTTGCAGTTTGGGCGCCTCATGCCGAACAGGTACATGTTTTCGGTACATTCAACGAATGGGAGGAAAACCAGTACCCCATGAAAAAAAAGGGGCCGGGCGGAATTTATGAGCTTTTTATCCCGGGGGTAAAAACGGGGGAAATGTACAAGTTTCTGATTACAACCCCGGACGGGCGTAAGCTTTATAAGGCGGATCCTTTTGCCAATTATGCGGAAAAAAGGCCCGGAACGGCCTCCATTACTACGGATATCTCCCATTTGAAATGGAGCGATTCCGCCTGGATGGAGGAACGGGACGGTAAAGATATGAATAAGGAGCCCATGGCAATTTATGAATGCCATATCGGTTCCTGGATGAAGCATCCCTGTAAGGACGAGGATGGTTTTTATAATTACAGGGAGTTTGCGGACAGGCTTGTTGCCTATCTGAAGGATTTAAAATTCACCCATGTGGAGCTTATGGGGATTGCGGAGCATCCTTTCGACGGTTCCTGGGGATATCAGGTGACCGGCTATTATGCGCCCACCTCCCGTTATGGGACGGCAGAGGACTTTGCCTATCTGGTAAATACCCTCCATCGCAGCAAAATAGGCGTTATTCTGGATTGGGTTCCTGCCCATTTCCCCAAAGACGCCCATGGTCTGGCTGAATTCGACGGGGAGGCATTGTTTGAGCATCCCGATCCCAGGCTGGGAGAGCATCCTGACTGGGGGACCAAGATTTTTAATTATGGAAAGAATGAAGTGAAGAATTTCCTGATTGCCAACGCTCTTTTCTGGATTAAGGAGTTCCATATCGACGGGCTGCGCGTGGATGCGGTTGCCTCCATGCTTTATCTGGATTACGGCAAAAAGGACGGGGAATGGGTTCCCAATAAATTCGGCAGCAATAAGAATCTGGAAGCCATTGAATTTTTCAAGCATTTTAATTCCGTGATCAGGGGAACCTTCCCCGGGGTAATGACAATCGCGGAGGAATCAACAGCCTGGCCGATGGTGACGGGGCCTATTGATAAAGGCGGCCTGGACTTCAGCTTTAAGTGGAATATGGGCTGGATGCATGATTTCTGTGAATATATGAAGCTGGATCCCTATTTCCGTAAAAACAATCATTATTCCATGACCTTTGCCATGAGCTACAACAGCGCTGAAAATTATATTCTTCCTCTGTCCCATGATGAGGTGGTGCATCTGAAATGCTCGATGGTCAATAAAATGCCCGGCCTGCGGGCGGATAAATACGCTAATCTGAGGGCCGGGTATGCTTATATGTTCGGTCATGAAGGCAAAAAACTGCTGTTTATGGGACAGGAATTTGCCCAGGAAAGGGAATGGAGCGAGGAAAGGGAGCTTGACTGGTACATGCTTCAGGACGAGCTCAACAGCGGTATGCTGGAATATGTAAAGTTCCTGCTGAATATGTATCGTAAATATCCCTGTCTCCATGAAATTGACAATGACTGGAACGGGTTTGAATGGGTAAATGCAGATGATGCGGAACGCAGTACCTACAGCTTTATCCGGAAAGCCTCCGATGGAAAAAATAATCTTCTCTTCGTGCTGAACATGACTCCGGTGGAGAGAAAGGATTACTGCGTCGGCGTACCCAGGCGGAAAAATTACAAGCTGGTTCTGAACAGTGACGATAAACAGTTTGGAGGAAACGGAGCGGAAATCCCGGCATCCATCCGGGCCACATCAGAACCCTGTGACTATAAGCCTTATCGGATTACCTTTGATCTTCCTGCTTCAAGCGCATTGGTATATGTATTCTGACATGAATAAAAAGCACGGCTTTCCGGGAGAGGACAGCTGTGCTTTTATGTTTAGAGGATTGTACAGGCCTGGCGGAGGGCATACTATTATCAAACCGCTGCCGGACAGTCCATTTTTATCCGGAAACCGCCTGTTCTGAGGCCTTGAGGCTGGCGGCCTTCTGCAGAAGGTATTTGTATCTTTTCATGACTGCGTTCTGCTCATATATATAACAGTCAATCAGGTCGGGATCTGTGACATAATCAAAACCTGCATAGGCGTTCTCCAATTCACATTTTGTCTTCTGTATATCCAACATCAGACTTTCCTGATAAGTAAGGGGCTTGTCCTCTTTGTTCACGCTGCCCTGGCTGAAATGGAATTTCATGAATCATCCTCCTTTGCCTGATTTTGCCAAATGAATACTTTGTAAATAAGTATATACAGGAAAAAGGAAAAATATGCATGTTATATTTTTTATTTTTTTACATATTGTGTAGAAAGGACAGACCGATTTGTCCGGCGTGTGCAGAAAAAGAACAACGCCTGTCGAAACAAGTCGGGAACGGAGGACGGATGGATAATATGAACGGAATTTTAATGATAGGCATTAGTTTCGCTCTGATTTTACTCATTGCAGCCATGCGGAGCAGGACGGATCTGCTGATTAATTTTATCATGCGGGCGGTGCTGGGAACCCTGGCTATCTACTTTATTAATATGTTCCTGGGTTCTCAGGGATTTTCCTGGCATGTGGGTATCGGGCCGCTCAGTATCGTGGTATCGGGATTCCTGGGGCTGCCGGGGATTGGGCTGCTGTATGGAATCAATATCTGCTCTATGCTGTGAAGGGCGGCGGGTCCAGTCCTGTGTCCGCGCTGGCTGGCGTTTGTCTCCCGGAAGAAACAGAAGGCGGCCCTGCCCCGGACAGATATCCTGTCGGCAGGTGCTGATATACCGGACATTCCGATGAGCCCAGGGCATCCGATGCGGCAGGTGGGGCTGCCGCGTCGGATTGGTCTCATCTTCATGGTATATAAAGCACCTGCTGACAGGATATCTGTCCGGGACAGGGCCGCCTTCTGTTTCTTCCTGTTTCTTCCGGGAGGCAAGCGCGGTCAGCGCGGACACAGGACTGGACCCTGGGGGTATGGAATAGGCTTTAAAATATGGGCTTTGCCGGAAATTCGGGCAAAGCCTGTATTTGTTTGGCGGGAAATGTTTGATTGCAGCTATCGGACGGGATATGGTATAATAATTTTGTTTATTTGAAAATTGTATGATTCAGGCCGACACTTTCGCCGGAAGAAGAGGTGACAGGTATTGAATAAGAAATATATTAAATTAGTTGCGATAGATATCGCTATTGCCATAATCGTAGTGATTCTGTATTCGCCGGGGCTTCTTGCGCTGCGGGTTACGGACGAAAGTATTTTCAGGGCCGGGATGTCCATTCTGGCAGGGCTGGGACTGCTTTGCATTTTCTTCAGCGTGAATATCCGCATGCTGCGGGATCCCAAACCCATACATATTGCGCCTGATGAGGTTTATGATTTGGATGAGGCCAGGAAAATCCTGAGAAGCCATATGGACAGCAGGATGTTCGGCAGTATTGCCAAAACCGCGTCGGGACAGCTGGATCGGGTACAGAAATGCCGGAACCGGATTAATGAAATTATCGGACGGAAATTTACGGAAGGCTCCATGAGCTGGGATAAATTTCAAAGCATTGTTGCAAATGCGGAGGAATCGGCAATAAAAAATGTGGTTGCCATGTCCGGAAGAATGAGCATTTTTGATGAAGAAGAATATGAACGTCTGAAACATTATAAAGAGGATGATATTCCGGATGATATCCAGGAGGAGCAGCTGAAGCTGTATCGTGATAATTATGAATCCACGAAGGCGGCCCTTGCATTGAATGAGAAGATTCTGCTGAAGCTGGATGCGCTGGCTGTGGGGCTTTCTTCCTTTGAAATTAATGCAAATGAAGATATGAACAACGAAATATTGGAAGAGATCGAAAAGCTCACAAATGATGCAAAATATTATCAATAGTGGAGACACGGAATGGGAGGAACTATGGGAAAGAATAAAATCGGCATAATGGCAGCAGTCATAGTTATCGTATGCGCTGTTGTGTTCGGAGGGATTTATCTTACAAGAAATCTGGGAAAATCCGATAAGGTGATTTCACAGGAAAGCGCTTTAAGCAGTCTTGAAAAAATGGTGAATAAAATCAGTCCCGATACGGCGGCGCCTGTAAAATCGCCTGTGGAATTTGATGCTGGGGAGGACGAGGCGGCTGAGCTTCCTGATATTGATACTTGTGAAATAGGTATGCCGGCTTCCACTTCCCTTTATGCAGAGATTTATTCCTCGCCGGAGAAAGCCGGTACGGGAACGGACGCATGGCTCTGTGAAATGGCGGAAGATTTTAACAGGCAGGGATTTACCGTTAATGACCAGGAGGTTTCCATACAGGTCAGAAAGGTCAACAGCGGACAGGCGCTGGATTATATCGCCACAGGGAAAGCGGTGCCGGACGGTTTTTCCCCTTCCAGCATGCTCTGGGTGGATATGCTCAATGCCAAAGGCGTGGAAACGGATGTGATAACGGAGAGAATGGTGGGAAATGTTGCCGGAATCCTGCTTTCTGATGCTACCTATAAGAAAATAACGGAAAAATACGGAAGCGTGGATTTAAAGGCGATTACAGAGGCGACGGAAGCCGGTGAGTTCACTATGGGATACACCAATCCCTTCGCCAGCAGCGCCGGCCTGAATTTCCTTGTATGTACACTTGAACGGTATGACAAGAGCAATCCGCTTTCCGAAACGGCTGTGGACGGGTTCCGGAAGTTCCAGGAGAATGTGCCCTTTGTGGCGCTGACCACCATGCAGATGAGGGAAGCGGCGGAGAGAGGGACGCTGGATGGTTTTATCCTGGAGTACCAGTCTTATCAGAATGATTCGGCACTTTCCAGAAATTATAAATTCACGCCGTTTGGCTACAGACATGATAATCCGTTGGTGAGCGTGGGGGAAACCAGTCCTGAGAAAAAGGAAATCCTTCAGATGTTTGCCGAGTTTTGTTCTTCGGAGGAAGCTGTGAAGCGGGCGGACGAGTTTGGTTTTAACGGCATGGAGGATTATGTGTGTGAATATGACACGGTTTCCGGTGATGTGCTGGTGGATGCCCAGAAGCTTTATAAGGTAAATAAGGATAACGGAAAGCCTGTCATCGGCGTCTTTGTGACGGATACCTCTGGAAGTATGGCGGGCGCCCCGCTGAATGCGCTGCAGGAGTCTCTGATCAACAGCATGAAGTACATCAATGCCGACAATTATATCGGCCTTGTAAGTTATTCGGATGATGTGACCATTGAAGTGCCGATAGGGAAATTTGATTTGAACCAGCAGTCTTTGTTTAAGGGGGCGGTTGAGAATCTCTATGCCTCCGGCGGCACGGCTACCTTTGACGGTATCTGTGTGGCTATGGATATGATTAACAAGGCGCTGGAAGAAAATCCCGGCGCAAAGCCGATGATTTTTGTCCTGAGTGATGGAGAGACGAATTCGGGCTACAGCCTGAATGATATCAGAAATGTGCTGAGCGGTCTGAAAATACCCGTTTATACCATAGGATATAATGCGGATCTTGCGGCATTGCAGAGCATCAGCGCCGTAAATGAGGCGGCCAGCATCGATGCTTCCACCGACGATGTAGTGTACCAGTTAAAGAATCTGTTTAATGCGAATATGTAAATGGGGGGATAGGAATATGGGAGATTTTTCACTGGATTTACCCAGGACTGAAGAAATAAAGAAGGAAGTGGAAAAGGAACTGGCGCTTACCAATGAGGATAAAACGCTCATTGATAATACGATGAAGGAAAAGGCTGAGATGATCATGGGCGTCGATTTGGATTCTCTTGCGGAAAGAAGAGAATTTGTACAGGTGATCGAGACCTTTGGCGCGGATATTATTAAAAAGTCTTCTGTTAAAAACAGTATCCTTCAGAAAAGAATGGGGGATTTCAGCAAGGCAGGCGGAGAAACAAGTGAGATTTCACGTGGTCTGGCTGACCTTTCCATAAAAATGAGGGATCTGGATCCCTCTGCCCTGGATTTCACGAAAACGGGGCCGCTGGGCAAAATATTTAACCCTATCCGCCGTTATTTCGAACGGTATAAAACAGCTGACGCCGAGATTGCATCCATTGTGAAAACGCTGGATAAGGGCAAGAATATGCTTAAGAATGATAATACAACGCTTGAAATCGAACAGGCCGACATGCGGGATCTTACAAAGCAGCTGGCACAGAGAATAGAGATGGGAACCCAGCTGGATATGTATTTGTCCAATGCGGTGGAGAACGCCGAGGCGGCGGGGGAAGATGAGGAGAAGATTAAATTCATCAAGGAAGAAATCCTGTTTCCGCTGCGTCAGAGGCTGATGGATTTCCAGCAGCTGCTGGTGGTGAATCAGCAGGGAATCATAGCCATGGAAGTGATCCGCAAGAACAATCTGGAGCTTATCCGCGCCGTAGACCGTGCGGAAACGGTGACCATTTCGTCGCTGCGGGTGGCAGTGACTGTTGCGGGCGCGCTGTATAATCAGAAAATCGTGCTTGAAAAGGTTCAGATGCTGAATGAAACGACTAACAATATGATTCTGTCCACCTCCAAGATGCTGAAGGAACAGGGGGTTGCCATTCAGCGGGAGGCGGTGGAGGCAAGTATTTCTCCGGATACGTTAAAGCAGGCGTTTGCGGATACCATTTCTGCGCTGGATGATATCAGTGCGTATAAAGCGAAGGCGCTGCCTCAGATTGCGCGGACGATCGAGGAGTTTAAGGAGATCGCTGTGGAGGGGGAGAAGCAGCTGCAGAAGCTGGAGAAGAGTCGTAATGTAGAATTGTAAATTGTAGGCAGTGGGGGAGGGCGGATAAACGGAACCGTCACAGGGCCGCGTTCTCTCTGGTGTGGTATCAGTCCGGGGGCGGGATTTTTCCTTCCTCCGGGGGCCGGCTGTAGATGGTGTCGTAGTCTCCGGCGTAGTTTTTTAGGGTGTCTATGGGGGTGAAGCCGCATTTTTCGTAGAAGTTTTTGAGGTCTGAGGGGATGTAGACTTTGGTAAAACCTTTTGATTGGGCGTAGGTGATGGCGGTTTGGATTAGTTTGTGGCTTACTTTTTTTCCTCGGGCGGTTTCGGTTACGAATATGCTGCTGATCCATGGGGAGTATTTGTTTTCGGGGTAGTAGTCTTCTTTCAGGAAGGAGCAGTGGGCGATGATTTTTTGGTTTTCTGTTGCTACAAAGAAGGCTTCCCAGTCTGTAAATCTGTTTTCTCTTAGCATTCCTGCTATGTGTCTGCCTGGTGTCCAGGATGAATTTTCGGCAAAGTCTATTGTTTGTTTCCAGAGTGGTGTGTTGTGTTTGAGTTGTATTATTTCCATGGGGGCCTCCGTTTTTTTTAATGGTTTTGGAATTTTGGGGGTGAGTTGTTGGGGGGTGTCTGGGGATAAGGCTGCGGTATTGGCAGTATTTTGGTATGGCGGGGGTGTTGTGTTAATTGTATCATATTTTTGGAGGAGTGGATTTGATTTTTTAAATTGGGTATTTTTGATAATTTGTAGAAGGATGTGGGGGAAATTGTTTAATTTTTTTATGGAGTATTGACAGGGGAGAGGTGTGGGGTATACTGTGCTTATAGTGCATGCACAGTATGATGGAGTGGAGGTGAGGAGAACTGAATATTATTATTGTGAATTCTGCGGAGGTGCCTATATATGAGCAGATTATGAATCAAATAAAGGCTGCTATTTTGTCGGGGGAGCTGGAGGAAGGGGATGTTTTGCCTTCTGTGCGGAATCTGGCGAGGGATTTGAATTGCAGTGTTATTACTACGCGAAAGGCGTATGAGGGGCTGGAGGCGGAGGGGTTTACAATCAATATGGCGGGGAAGGGGTCTTTTGTGGCGCCGCAGAATATGGAGCTTTTGCGGGAAAACCGGCTTGCGGAAATTGAAAGGAAGCTTACAGATATCATGGAATACGCAAGGCCCGTAGGGATTACGGGGGCGGATTTGAAAACGATTATAGACGAATTGAGTCGGGAGGATTAAGGGTTGGAAACGGTTTTGGAGATAAAAGGGCTTTGTAAAAGCTATGGGGATTTTGAACTGCGTAATTTGAATTTGTCTCTTGAAAAAGGGACTTTGACGGGCTTCATAGGGCCTAACGGGGCGGGGAAAACGACGACTATCAAGAGTATATTGAATATGATTGCTCCGGACGCGGGAACGATCCGGGTTTTGGGGATGGACAGTGTTTCGGGTGATTTGGGAATTAAGTCTAAGCTGGGGATCGTGCTTGATGATGGTCATTTTTATGAGGATTTAACTTTGAAGAAAATGAAAAATTTGATTGCACCCATGTATCCTGTTTGGAATGACGGCGCTTATCAGTCCTATATGGAGAAGTTCTCACTGCCGGAGGAGAAGAAAATTAAGGACTTGTCAAGAGGGATGAGGATGAAGTATGCGCTTGTGCTTGCGCTGTCGCATGAGGCGGAGCTTTTTATTTTGGACGAGCCTACTTCGGGGCTGGATCCTTTGGTGAGGAGTGAGTTGATAGAAATTCTTAAGGATATTGTGCTTGAGGAGAATAAGACTGTTTTGATGTCGACACATATTACTTCTGATCTTGATAAAATTGCGGATTATCTGTTTTTTCTGTTTGACGGTCAGATTATCCTTCAGTGGCAGAAGGATGAGATAAAGGAGGGGCATGCTGTCGTGAAAGGTGATGCTTCGGCGCTGCCGCCGGATTATGAGAATTATTTTGTGGGGATTAGCAAATCAGCTTATGGCTTTGAGGGGCTGACGGATAAGAAAGCGGCGCTTAAAAAGCTGCTGCCGGTTAATACGGTTTATGAGGTTCCGACAATTGAGGATATCATGCTCTACTATATAAGGAGGCATAAATAATGCGTGCAAACTTTCTTAATTTTACTAAAATGCAGGTTTCTTCATTGAGCCAGATAGTTTGGCTGCAGCTTCTTGGGATAGTTCTGTTTCCTATGTTTTTTCATCCGATTAACAGGAATAACGATATTGCCAATGTTGTTATTTTTGCTACGGGGCTTTTGATGCTTTCCTATCTGCTGCTGCGTAATTTTATGTTCAATGATGCAAAGTATAAAACGAAGCTGCTGTTCAGTATATTGCCGGTAACGCCTGGCTCGATCATAGGGGCCAGAAGTGTAATTGTTTATTTGTTTTGTCTGGCTGCATCGCCTCTTTTGCTTTTGTTTTCTAATGTGACACATTTGATAAGGCCGGGGATGTTTGCTGTTATTCAGCCGCATATCGTTCCTTACAGCCTGGTGCTGATTGCTGTTATCATGCCGATAGAGTTTCTTATATTTTATGTGTTTGAGGGGCAGAAAGCGGATATTGTCGGTGCGTTTGCCATGTTTCCGTATATGGGGCTCATGGTGCTGCTGTATCATTATATGATGAAGGGATTACTGTGGATTGTGGTGTTTCTTATTGCCGCTGTCATGAATATTGTTTGTTTCAGACTTTCTGTATGGCTGTATAAGAATAAGGTGTAGTCAATAAAATTTTTGAAAAGGGTTATTTTAAGACGGATGCGTCTCCTGGTTTTTTGCAGGGGCGCATCTTTTTGTGTCCTTTTCTTTTAATTAAGTGAGAGTTTCCGGAGTAAAGGGTCTTACCGGCCTGGAAGGGCTGTAATGGGCTGTGCGACTGCATAATTTGTTTAAAGAGGGATTTTTATGTCGAATGATATAAATGATATATTTAATATAAATAATATAAAAATGCTTGCATGTTATAAAGATTGGTGTTATTATATGTACATATTAACGAGAATGGTATATGGATTGATTAAAAGTGAACGGTTAAAATGACAATAAACAGCGTGAATAGCAAGAAAAAATGTAATTTGGCAGAAAAGCTGCTGAAAATGGTATAAAATAAATGATATAAATAACATAAATGGTATAAGTAAACGGAAAGTGCTGATTATCACCAAGAAGGAGTGAGAGCATGAGAAAGAAAGAAAAAAGGGTAGTGGAAGAGAAGGTTGTTGGGAAGCAGGACCGGATGGGGAGGCTGTTTGTAGCTCCTCCGGTAATATTATTTCTTTTGTTTACGCTTCTGCCAATGATTATGGCGATTGGGCTGAGCTTTACCAAATATGATGTCATTAACCCGCCAAGGCTTGTGGGGCTGGCAAATTTCCGGAAGATGATAAAGGATGAATTTTTCTGGATTGCGCTTAAGAATACGTGTGTGTATACATTGATGTATGTTCCGGCGGGGCTGCTGCTTTCTCTGGGAGCGGCGATGTTTCTGAATGCGGATCAGAAGATGGTGGGGCTGTTCCGGACTTTGTTTTATCTGCCGGTGCTTTCGTCAACAGTCGCTACGGCAACGCTGTGGTTCTGGATCCTGAATCCTCAGCTGGGTCTGCTGAATGGGATTCTGGAATTGTTCGGGATCAGCGGAAAGGCCTGGCTGTATGATTCCAAGCTGGCGATGTTTTCTATTGTCCTCATGAGCTTATGGGCGGGCTTCGGGGGGAATATGATGATTTTCCTGGCAGGGCTGAAGGGGATTCCGCCTATTTACTATGAGGCGGCTAAGATCGAAGGAGCCAGCAAGTGGCAGATGTTTACGAAAATTACAATGCCTTCCATAACAAAAACGACCTTCCTTGTTTCAACCATGCTGATTATCGGTACCTTCCAGGTGTTTGATCAGGCATTCGTGCTCACGAAGGGCGGGCCGGGAAATGCAACCATTACCATTGTTTATTACATATATAATAACGGCTTTAAAAACCTGGATATGGGGTATGCGTCCAGTATTTCCCTGGTGTTGTTTGCAATTATTCTGGTGATGACAGTGATAAACAGCAAGATCAACAAAGCGGATATTTAAGGGGGAGGAAGAGAATGAGCAGAAGAACGGTTAAAAATATAAAAAGTGTTTTCTGGTACATAGGCGCGTTAATCATATCCCTGATTACGGTATATCCGTTTTTGTGGATGATTGCCACATCATTTAAGCCGGAGGCGGAGATTTATTCCAGTTCCCTTTCCCTTTTTTCAGAAAACTTTTCGCTGGCTAATTACACCAAGGTGTTTGATACGATACCTTTCGGCAGGTATTTTATGAATTCCCTGTTTCTGGCTGTGGCGGGAGTGCTTACCAATATTTTTCTGGGGGCGCTGGCCGGATATTCCTTCGCGAAGCTTAAGTTCAAGGGAAGAAAGACCATGTTTTCCCTGTTGCTTTCTTCTATGATGATTCCGGGCGTCATTACCATGATTCCTCAGTTCCTGGTATTAAAAAACTTTCCGTTAGTGGGAGGAAACAATATTTTCGGGCAGGGAGGCCAGGGCTTCATCAATCATTATGCGGCAATTATTCTTCCCGGCGCTGTGGGAGCCTATGCGGTTTTCTTCATGAAGCAGTTTTTTGAAACGCTGCCGGATGATCTGGCGGAGGCCGCCAGGATGGATGGCTGCAGCGAGTTCCGTATTTTCTGGAATATTTATCTGCCGTTGATTCTGCCTGCGGCGATAACACTGGGAATCATGACGTTTCAGTCGGGGTGGAACAGTTTTATGTGGCCTATGATAGTTTTGAATTCCAAGGAAATGATGACGATTCAGGTAGGGCTTTCCACTTTCCAGTATCAGTACAATACGATGTACGGGCCGCTGATGGCTGGAACCGTTATTGCTACAATACCTACGCTGCTGGTATTTGTTTTTGCACAGAAGTACTATATCCAGGGTATTGCTTTCAGCGGAGGAAAGGAATAGGAACGGATCACTCAGGTCAGGCCAGATGCCGTAAGGCATTTGTTCAGGTATAAAAAAGTGAAATGACAGTGCGTATGCACGGAAGGGAGTTTACTATGAAAAGAAAAGCATTAGCGCTGCTGCTTGCGGCAGTAATGACGACAGCCATGCTGGCAGGATGCGGCAAAACCCAGACAGGAGGAAGCGACGGGGCTTCTCAGGGAACAACACCGGCGGGGACTGAAAAGGAAGCCGATGCTTCTTCTGCGGGCAGCGGAGAGAAAGCAGAGCTTACCATGTGGGGAAGCTGGAGCGGCGACCAGGTGGCACAGCTGGAAAAGCAGCTGGAGGGCTTTAACAATTCCCAGGATAAATATCATGTGACCTATATGGTTCAGGACGGCATGGAGCAGAAGCTGCTGACGGCTATAGCCAGCAATGAGGTGCCCGACATCGTTTTATGGGATCGTTTCAATACGGGAGTCTATGCGCCGAAGGGAGCTCTTGCGTCTCTGGATGATTATATTGCAAAAGATAATGTGGATATGACCCAGTTTTATGCGCCCGCTGTGGATGAGATGACGTCCGCAGGTGTGGTTTACGGAATTCCTCTTACCGTAGACTCCAGAGTGTTATTCTATAATAAGGATCTGCTGGATGAAGCAGGCGTGGATCCCGCTTCCATTACCGATTGGGACAGTCTGAGGGATGCGGCGATTAAGCTGACAAAATGGGACGGCGACAAGCTGGTTCAGTCCGGATTTTCTCTGAAGGATGTTGGTCTGTTCAATAACTGGATTGGCCAGGCCGGCGGAAAAATGATAGACGACAGCACCAATCCCCCTACGGCCGCTTTTAATACGGAGGCAGGTCTTACAGTGCTCAAATACTGGGATCAGTTATTGAACCAGGACAAAGTTTATCAGCTTGGTTTTGAAGACGGCTTCGGCGGCGACGGATTTAAAGCGGGTAAGGTGGCAATCACATTTAACGGCCCCTGGACTCTGGAATCCTATAAAGAAGCAGGCCTTAACTTCGGTGTTATCGGCCAGCCTCAGGGCTATAACGGTGAAAAGTCCGCAATGATGGGCGGTTTCGGTCTGGTAATCCCCAATGGGGCTAAGAACCCGGATGCATCCTGGGAGTTCATCAAATGGTGGACAATGCAGCCTGAAAACGGTGTGGAATTCTGCAAAATCAGCGGAAACCTTCCTGCCAACAAAGAAGCTGCAAAGGATCCTTATTTTATGGATGATGATATATTGAGAGTATTTTCGGAAACCATGGACTATGCGGGAATCCGTTCCAAGGTGTTCGGATACTCTGATTTGGAGGGTCTTGCCCTGATTCCCCAGCTTCAGAAATATGTTGCTGGTGAGATTACAGCAGAGGAAGCTCTGAGTAATGCGGAGAAACAGGGAAATGATATCCTTGCGGAAGCGGCACAGCAGTAATCTTTTGTCTGGGCTGCGGTGATAAGATTTGAGTACAGGGTCTGCCTGAAGCTGTGGCAGGCCCTGTTTTAAAAGGAACAGGATTCAGCCGGAAGGAGAGAAGGCAACGATGAAAAAAATAGAAGAGGTATGTGAAAGGGCGCAGTATGCGCTCTGGAACAGGTTCTGGGATAATGAGAAAGAAGTATTTGTCAATCATTATCCGGTAAAGGAAGAGGAATCGTGGATTTACTGGTGGCATGCCCATGCACTGGATGCGCTGCTGGACGGGTTTGTCAGAACAAAGGAAACTTATTATCTGGAACGTTTTGAGGCGGAATATGAAGGAGCTTTCCGGGAAAATGGAGGAACGTTCCTGCATAACTGGTATGATGATATGGAGTGGATGACGCTTGCCCTCATCCGCGCTTTTGATATTACCGGAGAAAAAAGGTACATAGAGCAGGCCGTGTATATATGGAATGATATCAAAACGGCATGGAATGACAGCTGCGGCGGAGGCATGGCCTGGAAAAAGGATCAGCTGGATTATAAAAATACGCCGGCAAACGCACCGGCTGCCATTATCGCTTTCCGGCTTTATCAGAGGATCCACAGGGAAGAGGATCGGGAATGGGGAGAGAAAATTCTCAAATGGAACCTGGATCACCTCATGGATCCGGATACCTGCTTCATATGGGACGGTATGAACAGGCTGGGAGACGGGAAGGTGGATTATGAATGGAAGTTTACCTATTGTCAGGGAGTGGTTATCGGCGCGGCCATGGAATATGCAAGAATCACCAATAATAAGGAATATCTGGATCTTGCGGGAAAAGTGGCGCGCAGGGCAGTGACGGAGCTGGCGGATGCGGACGGCATCTTTCCCTATGAAGGCCCCGATGACTGCGGGCTGTTCCGGGGAATTTATTTCCGGTATGTGTATGAGCTGACACAGGAGTCTTCCGAATACCAGGATCTCAAGGAAATCATAAAAAAGAATGCCCGGGTGATAGCGGAAAACGGTATGAACGAGGATGGCCTGATCGGCGGAGACTGGAGACAGAAATCGGAAGGAACCATTGATCTTGCACAGCACCTGAGCGCCGTTATGACGCTGGAAATGGCGGCAAAACTGGGTGACAGTTAACCTGTCTGTATTGCTGCAGAACTGGAAACGCAGAACTGATATCCTGCTTGGAACATCACAGGAAAAGGAGACTCCTATGAAAAAAATACATTTGATCTGCAACGCCCATCTGGACCCGGTATGGCTGTGGAGATGGGAGGAGGGCTGTACGGAGGCATTATCCACCTTTCGAACGGCGGAAAGGTTTACGGACGAATTTCCCGGCTTTACCTTTAATCACAACGAAGCTATTTTATATCAGTGGGTAAAGGAAAATGAACCGGATCTCTACGAACGGATAAAAGAAAAGGTAAAGGAAGGAAGCTGGAAAATCATGGGCGGATGGTACCTCCAACCCGACTGCAACATGCCTTCCGGGGAATCCATAATCCGGAATATTGCGGAGGGCAGGCGGTTTTTTATGGAGGAATTCGGAAAGCGCCCGACCACGGCGATTAATTTTGATTCCTTTGGACATTCACAGGGCCTGGTGCAGATTCTGAATCAGGCAGGCTTTGATTCCTATGTGGTCTGCCGTCCGGCAAAGGATAACTTTGACTTTACCAGCCAGAATTATCGCTGGAAGGGCTTCAACGGTTCCGAAGTGATTGTACACAGATCGGACGAAAATTACAATTCCGTTCATGGACATGCGGCGGAAGAACTGGAAAAATTCCTGAATGAGACGAGAGAAGAGGAAGTATCTTTGTTTCTCTGGGGAGTGGGAGATCACGGCGGCGGGGCATCCGCACAGGATCTGAAGGATCTGGAGAAAATGCTTCAGGAACGAAAGGAAGAATATTGCATGATCCATTCCGACGTGGAAAGCTTTTTTCAAGAGCTCAGGGAATCGGGTGAGGAGCTTCCGCTGGTGGAAAGAGGGCTGAATCCGGTGGCGGAAGGGTGCTATACCTCACAGATACGGGTGAAGCAGAAGCACAGGCTTCTGGAAAATGAAATTTACAGCGGAGAAAAGATGTTTTCCGCAGCTTCCCTTCTTTATGGAAAGGAATACCCTGCCCAGGCTGTTCACGAGGCGGTTAAGGATCTTCTTTTTGCCGAGTTCCACGATGCCCTGCCGGGCTCCGGAACGCAGCTTGTGGAGGAGGATACCCTTCGGCTTCTGGATCATGGGCTGGAGATTATGTCCAGGGAAAAAATGAAGGCGGGGATTGCGCTGACAGCCGGAGAGAAAGCCATCGAGGACGGCACCTCCTGTGTCTTTATTTATAATCCCCATCCTTATGAAATTACCGGACAGTTCGCCTTTGAGGCAGGGCTGCCGAAGCAGAACTGGGAGGACGTATTTTATTATCCGGAATGCTCCTGTAATGGGGAGCCTGTGAAAACCCAGGGTGAGATGGAAAGCAGTCATTTTTGTATAGACTGGCGGAAAAAAGTGGTGATTGAAGCTACGCTGAAGCCCGCATGTATGAACCGTATCGATATCCGTTTCCGCGCCATTCCCAAGAGGCCGGTATTCCAGCCGATTTCAGGGAAAAAGGAGTATGTATTTGACAATGGGGCCATGCGTGCGGTGATCAACACCGCTACCGGACTGATGGACTCTTACCAGGTTGACGGAACGGAGTATATAAAGCCCGGAAGCTTCCGGCTGACAGCTTATGATGATACCTATAATTCCTGGGGGCTTCGCACGCCGGAAAGCTGCGGGGAAAGAAATCTGACATTGCTCACCCCTCATGAAGGAAGCGCTTTTTCCGGACTGGCGGATAAGGTGGTGCCTTCGGTTAAGGTAATAGAGGACGGCCCTGTCCGTACCGTTGTGGAGGCGCTGTTCGGCTGGCATGAGTCGAAAGCATACCAGCGCTATATTTTCCCGAAGGAAGGAACCGCTTTTGAAATAGAAACAGGGGTTTATTGGAATGAAAAGGATACCTTCCTGAAACTGAATATCCAGGCGGCGTATGAGTGCGGCGAATATCTGGGACAGGTGATGTTCGGCAGGGAAACGCTGCGGCAGGAAAACAGGGAAGTTGTGGCGCAGAAATGGAATGCCTTCGTGAATGAGGATAAGGCGCTGACGGTCATTAACTGCGGAAGTCACGGCAGCAGTATCAATGCCGGCAAAATAGGGCTTACCCTTCTCAGAAGCGCAGGCTACAGTGCGGCGGACGGCAATTTTGAGCGCACACTCCGGGAAGAAAGACATACGGTGAGAATGGAACAGGGAGAGCGGATTTTCCGGTTCCGGATAGAGGCAGGAAAGCCCGGAGAGCTTATGGACGGTCTTGACAGAAAGGCGCAGATTTTTAATGAAGCGCCATATGCGTTTGCCTTTAACCCATCTGGTAAAGGGGAAAAAAGAGGGGAGCTTATTACGATTAATAATCCCGCGGTTATTTTGTCGGCGTTTAAAAAGGCGGCCTCAAAAGACGGCTATATTATCCGTGTCTATGAATCGGCAGGCAAAAAAGCAAAAGCGGATCTGAAGCTCTCTGCCTGGAAAACCGTATATACGCTGGAATTCAATCCTTTTGAAATCAAGACCTTATTCCTGGATGGAAAAACAGGCGTGGTTTCGGAAGCGGATTTGCTGGATTAACCGATATGCAGGTCATGCAGCAAAAAGGTCAGGAGCTGGTATGAGAAAAATAATATATTCCATTTTGCATATGACGGCGGCTGTTTTCTGTATTTTCCTGGCGGCAGCAGCCGTCTGCGGCTGTTCAGGCATGAACGGTGCGGCAGGAAACATGACAGGAAAAGAAGAAAAACGACTGAATGAGGAGATGGCAGAAAAGATGGAGAGACGATTGCCGGAAGAAGTGAAAAGGGAACAGATTGGCAAAGATACGGCCATTACGGCGATGGATCGGTTTCTTGCCAAGTTTTATGTAATGTCTGATGACGGTACCGGGGCTATCGTGGGCGAGCAGTTCTGGCCCCGGGCCGAAATCATGGAAATCGCAGTGGATGCCTGGGAAAAAACCTCCAGTCCGCAATACAGAGATTTGATGGAGCAGATGTATCTGGGATTTGTAAAGGATTTTGGAGAGGACTGGTCCGATAATGAATATAATGATGATATTATCTGGATGACGATAGCATGTGCAAGGGCGTGTCAGGCGGAAGAAAATGAAGTTTATAAGGAACAGGCAGTCAGACATTTCAATCTGGTTTACGACAGGGCATGGAGTGAGGATTTGGGCGGCGGCCTGTTCTGGAGGACGGATAATAAAACCAAAAACTCATGTATCAACGGCCCGGCCGCAATAGCGGCGTGTATCCTGTACCAGATTACAGGGGAGCAGGAATATCTGGAAAAGGCGGTCAGGATATACGATTGGCAGTGCGAAAATCTGGTTGGGGAAGACGGGGCGGTTTATGATGCCTATGATCTGGAAAACGGAATCAATAAATGGTGCTCCACCTATAATCAGGGAACCTTTATCGGCGCGGGCCTTTGCCTGTACCGGATAACAGGGGAAGAAAAGTATCTGGAAAATTCGGTGAAAGCGGCGGATTATACCATGAATGTCATGTATCAGGGCGGCGTTATCAATACGGAGGACGAGGGAAATGATCTGCCCGGCTTCAAGGGAATACTGGCAAGATGGCTCGGTAAGCTGGTCTATGAAGGCGGACAGACGCAATACCTTGACTGGATGGAGAAAAATGCGCAGACAGCATGGCGGAACAGAAACAGCAGTGATATTATGTGGACCAGGTGGGCGGATAAAACGCAGGATACCTTTTATACCGCATGGGGCTGTTCTGCCGCGGTTTCACAGCTGTGGAACTGTCTTCCGCCTTCCGGCTATGAGGAAAATGCTGTAAATCCTTAAAAAGAATCCCGAAAGCAATTGAAAATGATATGCTCAAATGTTAAAATGAATTAAATGATATATCATTTAATGCGCAGGAGGGAGCCGAATGAAACAATTGCCGCTTTATGAACAGATATACAATGATATTATTGAAGGTATTGAAAACGGAACCTACAAAAAAGGAGACAGGCTGCCGTCTGAAAAAGAATTGTCGGAGAAGTACTGTGTCAGCAGGATAACCAGCAAAAAAGCGCTGGAGCTGCTGGCGGAGGAGGGCAGGATTATCCGGATGGCAGGAAAAGGTTCCTTTGTTTCCGGAGCGGAGCTGACGGAAGAGGTTCAGGCGGCGGAGGAAGAAGAGAAAAATCCCAATCGTCTGATTGGCGTGATTATGGACGGCTTCGGGCCGAGTTTCGGCTGCCGCCTGCTGGGAAGCCTGGAAATGGAATGCAAAAACCAGGGCTTCAGCATGGTGCTCCGCTGCTCTTACGGAAATATAGAAGAAGAAACCAGGGCCATTGATGAGCTGCTTCAGATTGGCGTGGAAGGCATCATCATCATGTGTGTCCATGATGAAAATTATAATTCAAAGGTATTGCAGCTTGTGGTGGAGCGATTCCCCATAGTGACCATTGACAGGCAGCTGAAAGGAATACCTCTTTCCTTTGTAGGGACAAATAATGAAGAGGCGGCAAGGGAACTGGCCAACTATCTTCTGAATGAAGGCTATAAAAAAATATGCTTTGCCATGCCGGCTTCCAGAGAGACCTCCACTATTGTGGAACGTCAGAACGGTCTAACCATGGCTTTCCGCGAACATGGAATGATTGCTGACGAGTCCTTATGGATAACCGATTTAAAGGCTACCCTGCCCAGCAGCCGTTCTGAAGAAAACCTGGAACGGGATATGCGGCGGATTACAAAGTTTATGGAAAGCCATCGGGAGGTTGAGGCCTTTTTTGCCGTGGAATACAGTATTGCAAGAATTATTTACCGCTGCCTGTATCATATGAATCTTCATAAAAAATGCCCTGTGGTCTGTTTTGACAGCAGTGACAACATTATTCAGGAAAGCATGTTCACCCATGTGCGCCAGGACGAGGATACGATTGGCCATACCAGCGTCCGTCTGCTGGCGGATGCGCTGAACGGCATTAAGGAGCCCAAGACTGTCCTTGTGCCCTACCAGATCATTGAGGCTACGGAAAACGGATACGATTGAAATTAAAAAATATATAAGGCGCAGCAGGTGACGGAGGCAGGAAAGGCCGTACACTTTCATAAAAAACGCGCAGATAAGGAGTACTATGAAAATCCCTTCAATTCTAATAAATAAGGCAAAAGAGCTGGAAGAATACTATAATGTTCATTATAAACCGCTGGCCCCTTTGGCGGCCCGTTGTTTTCTGAACACCATGGAAACCACGGTAAAGCAGCTGGAGGACGGCAGCTATTTTGTGATCACGGGAGATATTCCCGCCATGTGGCTGAGAGACTCCGCGGCTCAGGTGAGGCCCTATGTAAAGTATGCGGCACAGGACAGGGAGCTTAGGGATATCATTGAGGGAGTCATCGCCAAACAGGCGGAATTTGTCTGCCTGGACCCTTATGCGAATGCATTCAACGAGAGGGCGGACGGTTCGGGACACAAGGATGAAACAGAAAATAATGACCATGTGTGGGAACGCAAGTATGAGGTGGATTCCGTCTGCGCGCCCCTGTATCTCGGACATGCATACTGGAAAGCGACCGGGGTAACCGGAATTTTCACACCGGTTTATAAGGAAATGATTGTGCGCATTCTGGAAACCTTTATAACAGAACAGGATCACAGCCGCTCAAAATACTTTTTTACCAGACACGACTGTGTGAAAACAGATACACTTCCCGCAGGCGGAAAGGGCAGGCCTGTAAATGTTACGGGCATGACCTGGTCGGGCTTCCGTCCGTCGGACGACTGCTGTAAATTCGGATATCTGATCCCTGCCAATATGATGGCGGTTACCGCATTGGGATATGCGGAGGAAATCAGCAGGGATGTGTATGGGGACGTGGAACTGGCAGGCCGCTGTAAGGCGCTGGCGGAAGAGATCCGAGACGGAATTATGGATTATGGCGTGGTGAATCATCATAAATACGGCCGGATATATGCCTATGAAACGGACGGCTTCGGCAACTATAACCTGATGGATGACGCCAACTCCCCCAGCCTTCTGGCAATGCCGTATCTGGGATACTGCAGCAGGGAGGATGAACTGTATCAGAATACAAGACGCTTTATTCTTTCGGAGGATAATCCCTATTATAATGCCGGAAGCAGGGCGGCAGGAATGGGAAGCCCCCATACGCCGGAGGGCTATGTATGGCATATCGGCATAATCATGCAGGCTCTTACGTCAACAGATAAAAAAGAGATCAGGAACTGTCTGGAAATGCTGGCCGATACCCATGCCGGTACCAATTACATGCATGAATCATTTAATCCGGAGGAACCGGAAGAATTTACAAGACCATGGTTTGCCTGGGCAAACAGCCTTTTTGGGGAGCTGCTCGGGACACTGATGGAACAGGGATTTTTTGACGGAGAAGAAAAATAAGCAGGGCTGATAACTGTTTGTTTGACACCTGGAAAACCAGTGTTTTCCAGGTGTTTCCTGTTTTTTTATGTACTTTATCCGGAGCAGTTTGTTACAAATTAACAAAAATATTTTATTTTGCAAAACGGTCTGGACAAATGAAAACACATGATTTATACTTCATTTTACCAATCAAAAACAGCTGCCTTCTGACGGCAGTATTGCTTTTGCATTATCACAATTCTTTTCGGCTGAGGCCTCAGCATTTCTTGTTTTTTCGCATTCCGGCCATGCGGCAGGAACGCAGTTCACTTATGAATTCCCATTACTTATTTTATCAGGCAGTTGCCGGAGTATAGCTTGAAGCAGTACGGATTTTGGTTTTCTGCCGGGAGGTATGATTGAAAAAGAATATTTTGGCAGTTTGCGACACGGAGCAGGAATTTACCTGTCACCTTACGGATTATCTGGGGCAGCTGGCAGGAAGCGACAGCTTTCCCTTTGAGGTTCAGGTATTTACAGATCCCCGGGCGTTAGAGGAATTCTGCGGTAAGAACCGGGCGGCCTTTCTTCTGCTGACCCAGGAGGTATACCGGGAGGCGCTGGACTGGGAGGATGATTCCTGGAAAATGGCCAGGCTTCTCATTCTGGAGGAAGAAGGAGAGGCGCCGCCGGGACTGGAGCGGGTAAACAAATACCAGTCCATGGATAATATTGTCCGCAAAATTATGGAAATAGCAGCGGATGCAGGAATTCTTCCTCCCGCGGCTGTGGGGGAAAGAAGCGGAAACGTTCATTTCATCGGAATCTATACGCCGGTAAGCCGGTGTCTTCAAACCACATTTTCTTTCACATTGGGCCAGCTTCTGGCCCGCAGACACAAAGTACTTTATCTGAATTTTGAGAGCTATTCCGGGCTGGCCCGCATGCTGCAGCGGGAGTTCAGCACAGACCTGTCGGATCTGATTTATTTTCTCCACAATGGAGACGACAGGTTCCCTTACCGGCTGGAGGGAATGGTACAGAAGGTGAACGGGCTTGCGTTTATTCCGCCGGTATTTTCCTGTATGGATCTGCAGCGTATTGAGGCGGAGGAATGGCTGCGGCTGTTTGAAGAACTGGACCTCTCCGGGAGCTATGAATACGTCCTTCTGGATCTGTCGGAGGCTGTACAGGGGCTGTTTGATATCCTGAGGCTTTGTACCAGAGTGTATACCATTACCAGGGACGACGGCTTTGCTGCAGCCAAGCAGGAGCAATATGAAGAGCTTCTGCGATGCCTGGACTGTGAAGATATTCTGCGCAAAACCAGGAAATTCCGCCTTCCCCTGTTCCGGCAGCTGCCCGCGGGGCTTGAGAATCTCACCCATAGTGAGCTGGCGGCACTGGTGCAGGAGATCATCCGGGAGGATTGGAAGGATGCGTAGATGGGAAGGAGGGTAAGGATGGAGCAGGAAAAGTATCTGATAACAAAGGAAGAAATCCGGAGGGAGCTTTTGGAGCATATGGATTTTTCCCGGGAACTGTCGGATGAGGATATCCGGGACGCCATAGCGGATCGGCTGCGCGCCAGGGAATTCGGCGGCAGGATGAATGTATATGAGAGGGCAAGGCTTGGTAAAGAGCTTTTTTATACGATCCGGGGACTGGATGTGCTTCAGGAGCTGATTGAGGACAGTCAGGTTACGGAGATCATGATCAACGGGCTGGAAGGGATATTTGTGGAACGGGCAGGCAGATTGTTTCCCTGGCCTTTCGGGTTTGAATCCGCAGAAAAGCTGCAGGATGTCATCCAGCAGATCGTGGCTGGCTGCAACCGGGTGGTGAATGAGACCTCTCCCATTGTGGATGCCAGGCTGGAAAACGGTTCCAGGGTAAATGTGGTGCTGGGCCCCATCGCTCTGAACGGCCCGGTGGTCACCATCCGCCGTTTTCCTGAAGAGCCTATAGGGATGGACGAACTGCTTGCCATGGGATCCGTCAGTGAAGAAGCCTGCCGATTCCTGGAAAAGTTGGTAAGGGCCAGGTATAACATCTTCATAAGCGGAGGAACCGGAAGCGGAAAAACCACTTTTCTGAATGCGCTGGCGGGATTCATCCCGAGTGATGAGAGGCTGATTACCATTGAAGACAGCGCCGAGCTTCAAATCAGGGGGATTCCCAATCTGGTGCGCATGGAAACGAGAAATGCCAACGTGGAGGGATGCCGGCCCATCACTATAAGGGATTTGATTAAGACGTCCCTTAGAATGAGGCCGGACAGAATAATCGTTGGCGAGGTGCGCGGCGGGGAAGCCGTGGATCTGATCGGAAGCGCCTTGAACTGCGGCCATGACGGCTCCATGTCCACAGGCCATGCCAACAGTGCCAGGGATATGCTCATGCGGCTGGAAACAATGATGCTGATGGGTGTGGAGCTTCCTCTGCCCGCCATACGAAGACAGATCGCATCCGGGGTGGATATAATCGTCCATCTGGGCAGGCTTCGGGACAAAACAAGGAAGGTACTGGAAATCGCTGAGGTTACCGGGTTTGAGGATGGAGAAATAACCCTATCCCCGTTATATGCCTTTGAGGAAGAAGAAGGAACCGCAGGAAATAAGGTTATGGGAAAGCTGGTAAGAAAGGAGGAGCTCGTCCATGCAGATAAGCTTAAAATGGCAGGGATTTCCCTGGCGTAGCAGGAAAGGAGAGGAACAGGAAAAGGAACACGCCCCTGATTATGGAAGGTATTCCTTCCGCAAAAAGGAGATTTTGATAAATGGGGTGAAAGGGATAGGAGCAGCAGCTCTGCTGTCCTGGTTTTTCTACCACTCCTTCTGGGCCATGCTGCCCCTGTCGCCCATCGTCTTTTTCTCCTTTCGGGAAATGGAAAAGGAACTGATCCGCAAACAGCAGCAACAGCTCGCGGATCAATTTAAGGATGCCATCCTTTCGGTGGCGGCCGGGCTTCAGGCAGGGTACTCCATTGAAAATGCGTTCCTCGAGGCGGGCAGGGATATGGAACGCCTTTACGGAGCCGACAGCCTGATGGCGAAAGAAATCCGTTATATGAAAAAGGGGCTGAGGAATCATGTGCCTCTGGAAATCCTTCTTATGGATCTGGGAAGAAGAAGCAAGGAGGCGGATATGGAGGACTTTGCCCAGGTTTTTGCCATCGCCAAGCGCTCAGGCGGGAATCTGAACGCCATCATACGGCGCAGCGCCGCCATAACCGGAGAAAAAATTGAGGTAAAAAGGGAGATACGCACGCTTCTCTCCTCCAGACGCTATGAACAGCGGATCATGAATATGGTGCCGTTTCTGATAATGGCCTATCTTCAGCTTACCTCAAAAGGTTTTTTTGACTGTCTTTATTTCAATACTGCCGGGATTCTCATCATGACCGGCTGTCTGGCATTATATCTTGCCGCATTTCTGATATCCAGAAAAATGATAGAAATCGAGGTTTGAATTATGTGGGTGATCTATGTGGGAGCACTGACGGGAATCCTTGTCTTATTTTGGGCCAGCCGCAGTACAAAAGCGGATGCCAATGCGGATGCACCCGTATTCGTGCGTATCTTTTTCCGGCCGGCAGTATGGCTTTGCACCTGTTTCCAAAAACAGATTAAGGGGAGAGAAAAGGGAAAATGGCCGCAGGGAAATCCGCGTCTTCAGGAGGATATGGAAATACTGTACCCCTGGGAAACGCAGGAACGCATGCGGATATATACGGCAGAAAAAGTGAGCACCTTTCTGTTTATTGTGACCGCCGGAGCCTTTCTGGCCGCCGTTTTCTCCCTTTCCGCACATTTGGATAAAAGCCTGTCCGAGGGAGATATCCTCTACCGGAATTCTTATGGAGGAGGCACACGGCAGGTGAACCTGGAAGCCAGGGAGGAAAAAAGAAGGGAAGAGATCCAGGTTGAACTTCAGGAAAGGGAATATACCAGAAAACAGCTGGAGGATATGCTGCCCGGACTGAGGGAAGCTCTTTATAAGGAAGCTGCCGGAGAAAACCCGAGCCTGGATGAGGTTACCAAAGACCTGTATTTTCCCTCTTACATTCCGGGATATCCTTTTGAGATAACGTGGGAATGTGAAAATTACGAGCTGGTTCAGAGCGATGGAAAGGTACGGAATGAGGAAGTTGGAGAGAACGGGGAGGTGGTGGAGCTCTGTGCGGTGCTTACCTGCTATGAACAGCGATGGGAGGAATTCTTTTCCGTACGGATATGCCCGCCCGTTTTGACAGAAGAAGAACGGTTCCGAAAGCTTTTGACGGATGCGGTTATGGAAAAGGAGAAGGCCTCCCGGACAAAGGAAGGGTTTGCGCTTCCCAAACAAATAGAGAAAAGGCCTGTTCTCTGGAAGGAAAAAATACAGGACAACAGTTTCATGCTTTTTATCCTGTTTCTTGCCGCAGGCGCCTGCCTGTACCGGTTCCAGGACAGAGATCTGAAAAAGAAGAGAAAGGAAAGGGAGGAGCAGCTGCTCCTGTCATATCCGGAATTTATCAGCAAGCTTGTCCTGCTCATGGGGGCCGGGCTTCCGGTAAGGAGCGCATTTATGCGGATGGCCTCTGACTACAGAAATAAAAGAGCAGGCGGAAACGGTGTGGTTTATGTATATGAGGAATTGATGCTGGTATGCCGGGAAATGGAAAGCGGCATTACAGAAACGCAGGCTTATGAACATTTCGGGCAGCGATGCCGGTTAACCCAGTACCGTAAATGCAGCGCGCTGCTCAGCCAAAACCTGAAAAAAGGAGCTTCCGGACTTCTGGACGCACTGCAGAAGGAGTCGGAGCATGCCTTTGAGGAACGTAAAAGAAATGCAAGAGAGGCCGGCGAAAAAGCAGGGACGAAATTGCTTCTTCCCATGATGATGATGCTCGTGGTGGTAATGGTACTGATTATGGTACCGGCCTGTTTTTCCTTTGCAGGGATGTAAGTGAAAATTAAATTTTAAAATTTATCGGCCGAAAGGCGGAACGGAGGAATATATGAAAAAAATTTATTGGCGTACGGTAAACGGAGCGGTTCACATGAAAAATCGTGTCGGAGAAATTCTTAAGGGAGAAGAAGGAATGGGGACCGTGGAGGTTATATTAATCATTCTGGTGCTTATCGGACTGGTAATTATATTTAAAAACCAGCTGACCAGCCTTGTGAATTCCATTTTCGGGAAGATAACCTCCCAGGCCGGAAGTATTTAATTAAAAGGAGATATGCCGTGAAAAGTGGATACATTACGGTTTATCTGTCTCTGGTTACCGGAATCCTACTGTCTTTGCTGCTCACGGTTATGGAAGGCGTGCGGATGCATACCATCCGCACACAGACAGAATGTGTGATGGATATGGCTATGGATTCGGCTCTGGCGGAATACCACAGGGAAATACTGGAGCAGTATGATCTGTTTTTTATAGATATGTCCTATGGCGGGAGAGCCCCTTCCTTTTCCAATACCGAAGAACATATAAGAAGCTATATGAATATGAATTTCCGCCCTTTTCAGATTTTTAACATTCCCGTGGGAAAGGATTTGACCGCGTTAACGGCACAGGATGTACAGCTGCAGCAGGCGGCGGTGGCATCGGATGAAAAGGGGGCGGTATTGAGGGCGCAGGCTGTCGCTTATATGAAGGATAAATGGGGACTGAGCATTCTGGAGCAGGCGGCCGAGAATGCCGGACTGATCCAGTCCGGAGGATTTTTGGAAAGTGATGTGGAGGAAAGGCGCCTGGAAACGGAAGAGCAGGTAAAGAATGCCATACTCAATAAAGAACAGCAGGAGGATGAGGAATGGGAGGGACGGGATCAGGAGCTGCCTTCCGACGTGGTGAACCAGGCCAGAAATGAAGGGATCCTGCGCCTGGCGATTGATAACAGCTCTTCCCTGTCCTCCGCATCCATTCCTGTCGGTACCCTTTATACCGGCCGGGACATCGTTTTGGAAGGCACCGGATTAATGCAGGGAATACAAACACCTTCCGGCATTGCGGATACCTGTATATTTTTAAGATATATTATGGAAAAATGCGGAAATTACCGAAACAGGAAGGAGACTTCAGAAATCTCTTATCAGGTGGAATATCTGCTGCAGGGCAGAGACAACGATTTGGATAATCTTCGCGGAACGGCCAATAAACTGCTTCTGATACGGGAAGCAGCCAATATGGCATATCTGTACGGCGACAGCGGTAAACAGAATGAAGCCAGAGGGACGGCCCTGCTGATCACGGCCCTGCTTGGCCTGCCGGAGCTGGAGGAGGCCGTAACACAGCTGATTCTTTTTGCCTGGGGGTACGCGGAAAGCGTGAAGGATATGAGGATGCTTTTTGACGGAGAGAAAGTGCCGGTCATAAAGGATGGGGGCAGTTGGAATACCCCATACAGTCAGCTTCTCACCTTTCGCGGCCATTTATCCGAATACCCGAAGGGACAGTCAGGTCTTGGCTATGAGGACTATCTTCAGGCTCTGCTGTTTCTGATGCCGCAGGAAAAAGTAACAGGCAGGCTTATGGATATTATGGAAGCGGATATCAGGCGGACAAAAGGAAACAGCTGTTTCCGTATAGACGGATGCATAGACGGTATGCGGGCGGAAGCGGCGGTCTCCAGCGGTTATGGCTATCAATATACGATTGCAAGAAGCTATGGATATGAATAGAAGGATGAGACAGAAAAGATGAGACAGAAAAGATGAGGTTAAAAAACCAGCTTAAGAAATAAGCTGGGAAAAAGGATTAGAAATGAAAAATCAGCTGAACAGGAGGTGAGCAGGGATGCCCCCTTTGTACGAACGCCATGTAAAAAGCAACTATCAACAACACAACAGAAAGGTCATGTACTTCCGAACGCATTTTCCTCACACAAACGAAAAACTTCACACTTTTACATATCCCCTCAGGCAGACGGCAAAGGGGGTGTCCCTGCCCGCCTCCCGACAGAAACGTTCTTTGTTCCGGGATTATCAGGGTTCCATGACGGCAGAGGCGTCCCTGGCCGTACCACTCTTTTTATTTTTTATGATAAATATCCTTTCTATGACCTTGTTTTTCCATACCTTTGCACAGAATCTTGAAACCCTGCACCAGCAGGGACGTCAGCTGTCCATGCTGGCCTATGTTACGGGAGCGGAGGATGAGATGATACAGCTGGTGCGGCCGGCACGGGTTAAGCCGGTGGTCCCTGTTCTGGCGTATCCCGGTACAAACATTGTAAGCTGCTGCTATATGAGGGCATGGACAGGCTATGATGTGGAAAGAAAATTTAGTGGTGAGGAACAGGAGGAATATGTTTATATTACGGAAAACGGCACTGTTTACCACAGGGAAAGAAATTGTACGCATCTGACCCTTTCCATTGAACTGGCTGGTAAGGATGAGGTCGGACAGCTGAGGAATGAATCGGGAGGAAAATATTATCCCTGTGAAAAATGCGGCGGCGACGGCAGCAGTTTTGTTTATGTCACCGGAGAAGGAACCCGTTATCATAATACCATCACGTGCAGCGGACTTAAAAGAACCGTCATCAGCATACCGCTGTCGGAGGTAGGAGGCAGACCGCCCTGTTCCAGATGTGGATAAAGGAAGGAGAAAAAATGGCAGAAAATTTAATCTTATGCAGTTTCCTGGGAATCTGCTGCTGTTACGATTTGAAACTCAGAAAAATACCGGGATGGCTTCTGTATACCGGTATCCTTCTGGGAGCGCTTTACTGGGGGATTTTGAAAATGGCCGGACAGGTCAGCTGGGCTGCTCTGCCGGTAAGCTTGCTTCCGGGAGGCGTGATACTTTTTTACAGTTATATAACAGAAGGTAAGATTGGGATTGGCGACGGACTGCTGGTCATGCCGGCAGGGCTTATGCAGCAATGGCAGAGATGTACGGCGGAAATTATCGGCGCCTGTCTGCTCACCTTCTTTTTGGCGGCGGGATTACTGATAAGCAGAAAAGGAAACCGAAATACCCGTATCCCTTTTGCACCGTTTTTTCTGGCAGCGGTGGTTTTGGTGTGGATAATGGAGGCCTGGATCGGAGTTCCTGTGGATAAGTGAGGAAGAAGGAGCTGTATGGATAAAATGAAAAAAATGTATGATGCCTATATGACCCTGGAAGCCAGCTTCATTATGCCGCTGGCAGTCTTTCTGATTGCGGCATTGATGTATCTGTCCTTCTATCTGTATACGGTATCCTTTCTGAATCAGGCGGCATATGTATCCGCCTTCCGGGGAAGCCTGTGCGAGCCGGACAGCGGAAGAATGAAAGCGACAGCAGAGTCGGAACTGGAAAAGCTTCTGGAGGAGAGGGTGCTGCCGGTAAGGAATCTGGAAAAGCAGGTGAGGGCGTCCCCGCTGGGAGTGAACGTATCCCTGAGAGCGGAGCTTTCACTTCCCTTTCCGGGGGTACGGTTATTTACCGGGGCAGGCTGGGAGATAAAGGCGGAGAAAAAAGCCCTGAGCAGGGATGCCGTTGCTTTTATCCGCCTGGCAAGAAAGGCCGGCAATTTATGATTGACTGACGCAAAGGAGCGCAGATAGGAGAAAAGATGATAAAGCCTGAATATAAACGCGAGCTTAGCCATAGCTATCTGATTCTGGAAAATATACCGAAGGACAAAATGGACAATTATCAGTGCCGGATGATACTGAAGAATAAAATTCCCGGTCTTCTGTGCAGCAGTGAAAGATTTATAAACGGAAAGGTATGCCTGTATTATGATATCAGTTCCCGCCAATCCCTGGAACAGCTGTATGAGGCGGGTAAGATGTCTTTTGCGGAAATACTGGGAATAGTAGACGGACTTGCCCATGTACTGGAAAATATGTCCGGTTTTTTGCTGGAGGAACAAAATCTTTTGCTGGATCCCCGGTATATGTATCTGGATTTGGATACACAGCAGCTGTGCCTCCTTTATTATCCCTTTGCGGAGAAGGAAAATCCGGCCGGCAGCATTTATATGCCGGTAGCGGAGTTTTTTCTGGAGCATGTGGATCATAAGGAGGAGAAAGCAGTGAGTGCTGCTTATCAATTCTATAAAATGTCAAAGGCGGAGAGCTTCAGTATAGAGAGCTTCCGTGGTATATGGGAAAAGAACGAAGGTATCGGGCAGGAGGATACAGGACCGGCCGGCCATGCCGGAGAGGCGTTTTACGGAGATGACGGATATCCGGAGTGGGTGGCGGAAAGTGATGACCGGCAGGGACAGTTTTATGAGGAACCAGGCCTGTATACCTACAGTACAGAGAATGAAAAGCAGAAACTTTCCTTTATTGATATAGATGAAGATAATTTTACGAGGGAATATATCGACAGAGGAATAGCAGAGAAAAGAATAGCAGAAAAGAGAACGGCTGAGAAGAAAGAGAGCGAGAAGAAATCGGCAAATAAGAAAGCGTCAGGTAAGAGATCAGCAGATAAGGCAGCAGCAGAAAAAGGGATGGAGAAAAAGACGACGGGAAGGGATATTGCGGACGCTGCAGAAAGTGAGAAAAGTGCGGATAAGCTACGAAGACTTAATCTGACAGGCCTTGGATCGGCCAGTCTGGCCTTCGGAATTTTGTGTATGGTTATCTGGTATCTGCAGCCTGAAAAACTTTTAAAAACAGCCCTGTTTGGCCTGCTCGCGCTGGATGGTGTCGTTTTGCTGGTATTTTTATGGAGACTGACAGTGAGGAAAGAACCGAAAGAAGAAAAAGGAGAGGAGATGCAGGATGCAGATACATGGGAGTCCTTTGAATGGCTGTCGGAATATGGAGAAGACAGTAAGATGGTTTTTCTGGGGGAGCCTGGATGTAATCAGGGAAATTCAGGACAGCAGAAGAAAGGAAAGCCCAGGCTGAGGGGAGTGGTGGAAGGAAAGGAAGTCAGTTATCGGCTGGAGCCGCTTCCAATGATAGCGGGAAAGCTGAGAAACCGGGTTCAGCTGCTGCTCCCTGATGCATCGGTGAGCCGTATTCATGCAAGGCTTGTGGAAAAAGAAGGAAGGGTGGCATTGATGGACTTAAATTCTGCAAATGGGACTTATATCAACGGAATACGTCTGGAACAGAACGAGAGCATGGTGCTGGAAAAAGGGGATGAAATCCGGTTTGGAGATATGATTTTTCAATATGAGGAATAATCGGAACCGGAGGTGAAATAGTAAGCGGATAACTGCACAAAACGGCGAACGGTTTATTGACAAGTATGTAAGGAAGTGTTACCCTTTTGGTATTGACAAATATTGGACTAAAGGGCAGTAATGGGGGTTCCTATGGTAAAACCGCAGACTTATCGGTACCAAAACCAGAACATGAAAGAGATTCCCTGGTGCAGTGCAGTGCTTACGGCTGCAAATGTCATTATTTTTCTGGTGTGCCAATTTACAGGAGACTGGCTTTATATTAAAGGTGAATTCGGGGCTTTCTATTTAATCCGCAGCCAGGAATACTACAGATTGGTGACAGCTATGTTTCTTCATGCCGATATCAGCCATCTGGTTAATAATATGATATTGCTCTATTTTGGCGGAGAGATTGTGGAGAAAACAATTGGCAGCGTCAGATATCTTGTGCTCTTTTTTGTCTCCGGTATTTGCGGGAATCTGCTGACCGCTATTTATGAGGTTTCCACCGGAATGTATTTTAATTCTATTGGTGCGAGCGGCGCGGTTTTTGGATTGATCGGCGGCCTTCTTTATCTGGTGATTACCAGAAAAGGGTATGCGGCTCAGATATCTGTACGGCGGATGATTTTAATGATAGCTTTATCCCTGTATTCCGGCTTTCAGAGTGTTAGGGTGAATAATGCCGCTCATCTGGGCGGACTGCTCAGCGGTTTTTTGATTACATTTATATTATGCCATATCGGAAAGAATGTTGGAGAAAAGTATTATCATAGTTAAATACAGGATGCCATTCATGGCAGGAGGGAGACAGAGTCAATGAAAGATGAAGCATGTATTTTCTGTAAAATAGCAAATGGGGAAATCCCTTCCAAGACACTTTATGAGGATGAAAAATACCGTGTGATCCTTGATTTGGGACCGGCAGCAAGAGGGCATGCCCTGATTCTTCCCAAAGATCATTATGCGAATCTTTATGAGCTTCCGGATGAAGCCTGCGGGGAAGTGATGATGCTGGCTAAAAAAATGGCGGTCCGGATGACAGAAAAGCTGGGATGCAGCGGCTTTAACCTGGTTCAGAATAATGGTGAATGCGCGGGCCAGACTGTAAACCATTTTCATTTGCATCTGATTCCCCGGTATGAGGATGATAATCAGAATATTAACTGGGTTCCGGGAAAACCTGAACAGGAAGAACTGGAAGAAATCCGGAAGCTTATCTGCGAAGATTGAGAAGTATAATAAAAGGCCCGCCGCCGGGATCATTCTGAGTCAGGAGGTATTTCCTGTCAGTAAATCCGCTGCGTCGGGCTGTAAAATTCTCAGCTGTCTATTTTCTCTTGTTCATATGTTCTTCTGCAATTCCATCCAGCAATTCTGTAATCGTCTTGGTGGCGTTCATCTGCTGGCTCTTACCCATGGCATCAATATAAGTCTGACGGTTAAAATAAAGTTCCTGTACCTTCTCAATCAGAAGATCGGGGCTTAAATAATCTTCGTCAATAACCATGCTGAAGCCCTGGGCTTCAAAAGAACGGGCATTCAGGATCTGGTCTCCCCGGCTGCTTCCGGCGGAAAGCGGGATAAGCAGGTTGGGTTTCTTTAAGGCCAGCAGTTCACAGATGGCGTTGGCGCCGGCTCTGGATACTACCACATCAGCCATGGCAAAAACATCCTTCAGTTCAGATTTCAAGTATTCAAACTGGGTATAACCGGACTGGTTCAGCAGCAGGTTATCAATTTTTTCCTGGCCGCAGAGATGGACTACCTGAAAATCGTTGAGCAGCTTGGGAAGGGCTTCCCTTACGGCCTGATTGATGGAAGCTGCGCCCAAAGAGCCGCCGATTACCATGAGGACCGGTTTGTTGGCAGTGAAATGACACAATTCCAATGCGGCAAGCTTATTTCCCCTGGAAAGCTCCTCCCGGATAGGAGAACCGGTAAGTACCGCTTTTTCCGTAGGGAGGGAACGCAGGGTCTCGGGGAAATTACAGCATACCTTGGTACAAACCGGGATACACAGCTTATTGGCAAGACCGGGCGTCATGTCGGATTCGTGGATAACACAGGGGATTTTCAAAGAAGAAGCAGCTCTTACTACCGGAACAGTTACAAATCCTCCCTTGGAAAAGACAATATCCGGACAAATTTCCTTCAGGATCTTCCTGGCTTCCCCATAACCCTTAAGTACACGGAAGGGATCCGTAAAATTCTTTAAATCAAAATAGCGCCGGAACTTTCCGGTGGATATTCCATAATAGGGGATGTCATAATCCTCTATCAGCTTTTTCTCCATTCCATTATAGGAACCAATGTAGGAAATTTCATAGCCGAGCTGTAACAGCCTGGGCAGCAGGGCAATATTTGGCGTAATATGACCGGCGGTGCCGCCGCCGGTTAGAACGATTTTTTTAGACATGAACAAGCCCCCTAATGAATTGTTTAATCAGCCTTTCCCACAATGGATTCCAAAGCGATTGCCAGCTGATCCGGGCAGGAAGTGGGCTTGAAACCGCATTTTATTCCTTTCAGGCGGGAAATGGCATCTTCTGCAGACATTCCTTCCACCAGTTTGGAGATACCCTGCAGGTTGCCGTTGCAGCCGCCTGTAAATATCACCGATTTGATTACATTGCCGTCCATTTCAATATCAATGGAACTGGAACAGGTACCCTTAGTTCTGTATTTCATAATAAAACCTCCAATAATACTTATAAATTCAATACACGAATTATATCAAAAAACATCCTTTGTTACCAGTATTTTCACAATTATTCCATGATTATGGCAGAAAGGCACGGAATTTTCCGATCGATTTGCGGCCTGTCCGTATTGTGGCGGACGGTTCAATCTCCTATAATACTATTCACAAAGGAACCGTAATGGAACCGCTGATCATGGGACAGACGTCTCTTAAGAACAGCAGATTGGAGGAAAATATGACTTCATTTATGGAAAATAAAGAACTGGTGGCTATGACAATTATATTGCTATTATTAAGCATATTATGCAAGTTTATTACAGGAATTTTTTTAAATTCCCTGATAAAAGAGGCGGAAAATATGTCGGCCACGGAAAACAAGATACTAAAACAGTGTAAAATCAAGTTCAGGAACTGTTATAAGCTCAATGACGGAGTACCTAATATTCCTGTGTTTGTGGACAAGTTTATCAACCGGATCCAGATAGGAAAGTTTTCTATGGACGGTCTGTCACATTTTGCAGGACAGCTGATGATGCTGTCGGTATTCTTCGCAGGTGCGGGGGCCTGCAAGGGAATTATAGACGGAAAAACTCTCGGAGAGATCCTTCCCTTCTATTTAATGAGCTTCCTCGGACTGTATTTATACTTCAGTGTATCCGGGATGGTTGACCTGAACGGAAAAAGGGCCGCGCTGAAAACCAGTCTGACAGATTATCTGGAGAACCATATGGCGGTGAGGCTTTCGGTACTGGATGAAACAGAGAGTCTGATAAACGGAGAGGTACCGGCCCCGAGAGCGGAAAAGGGCAGAAAGCAGGCTTCCGTTAATGCGGCTGAAATCGCGGAAGTTTCAGCACCTGTAAAAAAGGAGCGGGTAAAGGGAATACCTATTCAGGAGAAAAGCCTGGCCGAGGAGCAGCTTGAGGAACAGGTCTTTACGAAAAACCAGGAGAAGGAACTGGAGGAGCTTCTTAAAGAATTCTTTGCATGACTTTAAAGTTTCAGTTCCCCCCTGCCTGCAGGTTTCAGTTTCCCCCTGCCCTGTGCATCGTGTCTGCCGCCAGCCGGTCCGCCTTCCCTCTGCGAAGGAACTGGGGCGAGGGAACCGCAAAGGAACTATATCATAAAAACTCTTGAAATTAAAAAACAACTTTGCTACACTAAGAACGGATAAAGAGCCAAATTGCAGAATTTTGCGATGAAAGCCGGTTATATCTATTGGTTTGCTGCATATGGGCAGCAGAATTGGAGGAAAAACGGATGAGCAAAGTAACTTTTGATTATTCAAAAGCAGCGCCTTTTATCGGTGCGCATGAAGTAGATTTTATGAAAAAACAAGTAATGGATGCCAAAGACCTTCTGGTTTCCAAGACCGGTGCGGGAAATGATTTCCTGGGATGGATTGACCTGCCGGTGGATTATGATAAGGAAGAGTTTGACAGGATTAAAAAGGCGGCGGCTAAGATCCAGAGCGATTCCGAAGTGCTTCTGGTTATCGGAATCGGAGGTTCTTATCTGGGAGCCAGAGCAGCAATTGAATTCTTAAGACACAGCTTCTATAACTGCGTAAGCAAAGAGATCAGGAAGACTCCTGAAATCTATTTTGTTGGAAATTCCATCAGCTCCACTTATATCAGACATCTGATCGATGTAATCGGCGACAGGGATTTTTCCATTAATATGATTTCCAAATCCGGTACCACAACTGAGCCGGCCATTGCTTTCCGTGTATTTAAGGAAATGATGGAAAAGAAGTATGGAAAAAAAGAAGCGGCGGGCAGAATTTACGCTACCACAGACCGTGCAAAGGGATCCCTGAAGGGACTGGCTACGGAAGAAGGCTATGAAAGCTTTGTGGTTCCGGACGATGTGGGAGGACGTTTCTCCGTACTTACGGCTGTCGGCCTGCTTCCTATTGCAGTGAGCGGAGCGGATATCGACAAGCTGATGGAAGGCGCTGCAGACGGACGCAAAAAGGCTATGGAAGCAGCATTTGAGGATAACGATGCTCTGAAATATGCGGCAGTACGCAATATCCTTCACAGAAAAGGAAAAGAGGTTGAAATCCTGGCTAATTATGAGCCCAGTGTACATTATGTATCAGAGTGGTGGAAACAGCTGTACGGTGAAAGCGAAGGAAAGGATCAAAAGGGAATTTTCCCGGCAAGCGTTGATTTGACAACGGATCTGCACTCTATGGGACAGTTCATCCAGGACGGCGCCCGTATTATGTTTGAAACCGTAATCAATGTGGAAACCTCTAGAGAGGAAATCATCATCAATGAAGAGCCCGTTGATCTGGATGGCCTGAACTATCTGGCAGGAAAGAATGTGGACTTCGTAAATAAGAGCGCCATGAACGGAACGATTCTCGCTCATACGGACGGACAGGTTCCCAATCTGATGATCAATGTTCCTGAGGTAAATGAATTTTATCTGGGACAGCTGTTCTATTTCTTCGAGTTTGCATGTGGCGTGAGCGGATATCTGCTTGGTGTGAATCCGTTTAACCAGCCTGGTGTGGAAAGCTACAAGAAAAATATGTTTGCACTGCTCGGCAAGCCGGGTTATGAAGCGCAGAGAGAAGAACTGCTGAAGAGACTGTAATCTGGCAGGGGATATTATAAAAAGAAGCTGCTGTAAATAGAATATATAGTTCCCGGAAAAGAGAAACGGAAGGATTAGGCCGAATAGAGGCAGAATTCTTCCGTTTTCTAATTGGGGAAAACCAGTCTTGTATTAAAAAGCAGTATTGTATTGCTGTTATGAGATAAATAAGTTACAATTTGGATATATAGAATTATGGTGTACTTGAAAAATTTTCTGCAGAAGGCGCGGAATTATTTTTCAGGCATACTCTGATAGAGAATCAGCCGTTTAGGGCTGTAAGGGACGGAAATGAGGTAGCAGAATTATGATTGGTATGATTCAGGATATATCAACCATGCATGATGTTTTGCATGAGTCAAAGACGGGATTATGGATTATTGAGATTGAGGACGGCAGACAGCCCCGAATGTTTGCGGATCAGACCATGATGGAGCTTCTGGGCCTGAAGACGGTGGTGACGCCTGAAAAATGTTATGAACATTGGTATGAGAGAATTGCCGGGGAATATTATCCGGTGGTCAATGCCTGTGTGGAAGAGATGGTGAAAACAGGGCGTGCGGAGGTGCAGTATCCCTGGTACCATCCGGATTTGGGAAAAATCTATATACGCTGCGGCGGTGTTGCCGACAGGACCTACAGTAAGGGGATGCGTCTGAGGGGGTATCATCAGAATGTGACGGATACTACGGTCATGCGCCGGGAGAAGGAAAAGCTGGAGGAACTGAATCAGGAAATTGTGGGTTCTCTGTATAACCTTTTCTTCGCTGTATACCGGATTGATATTGAGAAAGGCACTATCTGCGCCATACGTGTCCCCGGAGATGTGCAGGAAATCCCCCAGGGAGATTTTCCCTATGAGAGCTTCTGGAATGATTATGCCAGCCAGAATTTTCATCCTGATTACATTGAGGAAATAAGGGAAGAGCTTTCCATAGCTCATTTCCGCAGTCTGATGGCGGAAGGAAATGAGAGATATGCGGTGGAGAGCCTCCGTAAGGTGGATGGGGAATATCATTCCATATCCTGCAACGTCTATCTGGGAGGAAAGAAAAGCTGGGTGCTTCTGGCCCTCCAGGATTTGCATGAGCAGAAGAAAAAGGATGAAGAAAGCAGAAGAGCGCTGAAAGAAGCTTATGAGATGGCTCAAAAAGCCAATGAGGCCAAAAGTGATTTTCTCTCCAAAATGTCACATGATATCAGGACTCCGCTTAATGCGGTACTTGGAATGACGGAACTGGCACGGCTTCATATGGATGACCGGGAAAAGCTGGAGAATGCGCTGGATAAAATTTCTTCCTCCAGCCAGCTGCTGCTTGGCCTTGTGAATGAGGTTCTGGATATGAGCCGGATTGAAACCGGTAATTACGAGCTGCAGGACGGCAGGTTTGATCTTGATAATCTGATTGAGGAGCTGATATGTCTCATTATGCCTCAGGCCGAAGTGAGAAAGCAGAAAATTCATCTGGAAAAGAAGGATCTTACACACGTCAGGGTAATCGGTGATAATTCCAGAATCAATCAGATATTCATGAATATCATGAGCAATGCCTGTAAGTATACGCCCGAAGGAGGCGATATATATATTACGGTTTCCGAACTCCCTTCAGGGAATAAGGAAGTGGGGCGTTATCAATTTGTCTTCCGGGATACGGGGATCGGTATGAGCGAGGAGTTTCTCCAGCATATTTTTGAGCCTTTCAGCAGGGCGAATGATTCCCGGATCAGTAAAATCAGCGGAACGGGCCTGGGGATGGTGATCACGCAGAGCCTGGTGCAGATGATGGGGGGAGAAATTACCGTAAAAAGCCGTCTGGGGGAAGGAAGCTGTTTTACCGTGGTAATAGGGCTGAAGCTTCAGATGGATGAGGCGGAGGAAGAGAGCCTTCCGGATATCCAGGAGGTGGATTGCAGCGGCGCCCATATATTGCTGGTGGAGGATAATGAAATCAACCGGGAAATTGCGGCGGAGATGCTGCAGATGACAGGGGCTGTAATAGATACGGCGGAGAATGGGCAGGAGGCGTTCGAGAGGTTTCTGGATTCTCCCACCGGTTATTATCAGATGATTTTCATGGATATCCAGATGCCGGTTATGAATGGTTATGATTGTGTGAAGGCGATCCGAAGCTCTGGCAGAGGGGATGCGGAAAGCGTACCGGTAATTGCCATGACTGCGAATGCTTTTGCTGAGGATGTGATTATGTCGGCTCAGGCAGGTATGAATGAGCATCTGGCGAAGCCTATTAAGTCCAGCCAGCTGGCGGAGATCCTGCAGAAGTGGGTGATCCGCAGATCATAGTATTGTGTTAGTTTGGAATAGGATTAAGCTAGATTTCCCAATAGCCCTTGGATATAATGAAGAAAAAATACAGTAATTTACTCAAACTTCGCCCATGCCTCGGTCCCCTCCGTCCCGTTCCTTCGGGGCTGCTGTCCGGTTCGGATTCCCCTCCTTCCCGCTGCCGGCCAGGCAGGGATCCTTGCAGGGGACACTCTCGCTCGGATAAACACGCAGCGGTACTAAGGCCGCAAAGGACGCGGCCTTAGTACCGGCGAGTTTATACGCCCCTTACAGGAAAACCCTGCATAGCCGGCAGCGGGAAGGAGGGGAATCCGAACCGGACAGCAGCCCCGAAGGAACGGGACGGAGGGGACAGGGACATGGGCGAAGTTTGAGAAATTACCACTAAGAAGAACAACGGAGGGTTACAGCATGGAACAATTAGTTAAGCTGCCTGTGAGGCCTGCGGCGGACAGCAGAAATATCATTCAGGGAGAGAATTACCGTATTACAATGCTCACAGAGGGGCTGGTCCGCCTGGAATACAGTGAAGATGGTATTTTTGAGGATCGGGCCACACAGACTGTTATCAACAGAGATTTTCCCGCAGTGGATTATCAGGTGAAGGAAACTCCGGAGGAGCTGGAAATCCTGACATGGCGGTTCCGGCTTACCTATGATAAAAAAGAATTTAATCCCCGGGGGCTTCGGATTCATGTGACGGGGAATACCGGTTCGGGAAATGATGTATGGCATTACGGGGATCCTGTCCATGATCTGAAAGGTACGGCCAGAACCCTGGATACCATTGACGGCGCCTGTGAACTGGGTTCCGGTCTGGTTTCCAGAGACGGCTTTACGGTTCTGGATGATTCCGCCTCGCTGATCCTGACCGAGGAAGGCTGGGTAAGTCCCAGGAAAAAGGGGATAAAGGATATTTATTTCTGGGGATATGGCCTGGACTTTTTGGAATGTCTGAAGGATTTTTATTATCTTTGCGGCAAGACACCCATGCTTCCCAGGTATGCTTTGGGCAACTGGTGGAGCCGTTATTATGAATATACCGAGGAAAGCTATCTGGAGCTGATGCACCGTTTTGATGAGGAAGGGATTCCTTTTACCGTTGCCGTTATCGATATGGACTGGCATCTGGTGAATATCGATCCTAAATATGGCACCGGCTGGACCGGCTATACATGGAATAAAGAATTTTTCCCGGATCCTAAAAGGTTTATGGATCACCTCCATGAGAGAGGAATGCGGGTTACGTTGAATGTACATCCGGCGGATGGTATCCGGGCTCATGAGGAAATGTATGAGGCTATGGCCAGAGAGCTGGGAAAGGATATTTCCAGGGAAGAACCGGTTTCCTTTGAAATAACGAATCCTGCATTTCTTTCGGCTTATTTCAAATATGCCCATCATCCCAATGAGGAAAAGGGTGTGGATTTCTGGTGGCTTGACTGGCAGCAGGGCGGCATCACCAAAATGGAAGGATTGGATCCTCTGTGGATGCTGAACCATTTTCATTTTCTGGACAGTGCGAGGAACGGAAAACGCCCGATGACCTTTTCCCGCTATGCAGGTCCCGGCTCTCACAGATATCCGATAGGTTTTTCCGGAGATACGGTGGTAACCTGGGAATCTCTTAGATTCCAGCCTTATTTTACCAGTACGGCCTCTAATATTGGCTATGGCTGGTGGAGCCATGATATCGGCGGACATATGAATGGCTTTAAGGATGATGAAATGGCCGGCCGCTGGTTCCAGCTCGGAGCCTTTTCTCCGATAAACAGGCTTCACAGTACCAAAAATGAATTTAACGGTAAGGAGCCCTGGCGTTACAAACAGGAGATCCGCAGCATGATGGGTGAATTCCTCCGCCTGCGCCATAAGCTGCTTCCTTATTTGTACACCATGAATTACAGGGCCCATGCCCAGGATATTCCTCTGATTCTGCCCATGTATTATAAGAATGCCAGATCCCAGGAGGCTTATCAGGTGCCCAATGAATTTTATTTCGGATCCCAGCTGATCGCAGCGCCGATCACCTCCCCGCGCCTGCCTTCTCTGAATATGGCAAAGGAGAAGGTATGGCTTCCGGAAGGTGTGTATGTGGACTTCTTCCGCGGAGTTATTTATGAAGGCGGCAGGATGATGGATATGTACAGGGATATTGACACCCTGCCTGTTTTTGCAAAAGCCGGTTCCATCATTCCCATGACGGAAGAAATCGATGCAAACAGCGCGGCGGGCAATCCGGCTTCCTTTATCCTGAAGGCTTATGCCGGTGCGGACGGAAGCTTTACCATGTATGAGGATGACAATGAAACCTGTGATTATGAGAAGGGTATCTGTGTAACCACCCGGTTTGATCTGCAGTGGGAGAACGAACAGTCCTTTACCATTTATCCTGCCCGGGGAGAGCTTTCCCTGATTCCTGTGCAGAGAGCTTATACCATTGAACTGTACGGCTGTACGGAAAGTGAAGTTGATTGCTGCCTTGCAGGCGCGGCTATGGAAGTGCAGACGAGCTACGACAGCAGCAGGAACTGTCTGCGCATCGAGCTTCCTGCGGTGTCGGTGACGGAGGAGATTTCCGTAAGCTTCCGGAAGAAACTTACATTGGCTGAAAATAATGTGGAAAAGCTGATCTATGATTTCCTGGATCAGGCAGAAATCGCATTTGATATTAAAACGAGGATTTATAAGCTGGTATGCAGCGGCAGGGCGCCTTATATTATCATAGGAGAACTGCAGTGCATGGGTCTGTCCGAGGATCTTGTGAAATGCATTACTGAAATTCTGACGGCAAAATAGAAGGGCCGGATTTGGCAGAACGCTTTAGAGAAAGCAGAGAAAGGGGGTGCGCCATACATTGAATATCGTGGTTTTGGACAGAAGCAGTGTAGGTGAAGATGTTTCTGTGGAGCCTTTGAGGAAATATGGGAATGTTACCTTTCATATGACTACAAGGGATGAGGAGGCTGCGGATCGGGTAAAAGACGCGGATATTATTGTGGTAAATAAGACGCCTATGAATGCCTGTACTTTGGAAGGCGCATCCCATTTGAAGCTGGTTTGTGAGTTTGCCACGGGTTACGATAATGTGGATTTGGAATACTGCCGGAAACGCGGGATCCCGGTGGTGAATGTGGTAAATTATTCCACTGCTGCGGTAGCCCAGCATACGATAGCCTGTGTTCTTTACATCCTGGAAAAGCTGCGGTATTATGACGATTATGTGAAAACAGGCATTTATGCCTCCCAGCCCCGTTTTTCCCATTTCGGCCTTCCTTATTATGAACTGGACGGCAAGACCTGGGGGATTGTGGGGATGGGGAATATAGGCAGAAGGACAGCCGCCATCGCGGCCGCCTTTGGATGCCGGGTGATTTATTTTTCCACATCAGGAAAGAGCAGCTGCGGGGAATATACACGGGTGGACTTTGATACCCTGCTGAAGGAATCCGATGTGATCACTCTGCACTGTCCCTTAAATGACAGAACAAGGAACCTGATTGACTGGGATGCCCTTGAAAAAATGAAAAAAACGGCTGTCCTGGTAAACGTGGCCAGGGGAGCCGTAGTGAATGAGGCCGACCTGTGCCGTGCGCTTAAGGAGGATCAGATTATGGGTGCCGGGATTGATGTTTTGAGCCAGGAACCCATAAATCCGGATAATCCTCTTCTGCAGATCCGGGACAGCAGCCGTCTGCTGATCACGCCTCATATGGCATGGGCCAGTGTGGAGGCGCGTACCCGTGTGGTGACGGAGACCTGTAAAAATATCGAAGCATTCCTGCGGGGAGAACCGCGGAATGTATTAAATCCTTAGAAAACTCAGCGGTATGCACCGCTGTTTTTTCTTTTTTGCTTTTCGGTCCGGGCCCTGCCTTTGGCTTTCATTTGCTGATTCTTCAGATAGACTTCCCTGGAGGCTGAATATCGCGCCTCTTTTTTCAGCTTTAAATAGCTCTTCCAGCGTTCCTGGGATAATTCCCCGTTTTCCAGAGCGGCCTTTACCCGACATCCGGGTTCATTTTGATGGCGGCAGTCGGAAAAACGGCATTGCGTGAAATACTGCTCCACATCGCTGAAGGTTTCGCCCAGGCCGTCGGTTACATCCCACATCCCCAGTTCACGCATGCCGGGAGTGTCTATAATCATGGCGCCGCAGGGCAGCATGATGAGCTGCCGGTGAGTGGTGGTGTGACGGCCTTTGGAGTCATCCTCCCGGATGCTGTTGACAGCCATCATATCCTGACCGGCCAGGGCATTTACAAGGCTGGATTTGCCCACGCCGGAGGATCCCAGGAAAACAATTGTTTTGCCAGGTTCCATATAGGGCTGCAGGTATTCCAGGCCGTAACCGGTTTTGGCGCTGACGGCAATGACATCCACTGTCCGGGCAATGGCGGCGGCCTCCTGAAGCTTCTGCATATAGTCCTCCTCCAAATCCGCTTTTGTGAGGACGACTACGGGCCGGGCGCCGCTCTGCCAGGCCAGGGTAAGATACCTCTCCAGCCGCCTTGGGTTAAAATCGTGGTTGAGAGACTGCATGATGAAAACATAGTCAAAGTTCGCGGCTACCAGCTGCTCCCAATGGCCTGCCGAAGAGGGATCCAGGCGGGCAAAAAAGGTTTTTCTTGTCAATGTTCTTATAATCCGGCTGTCCCCCTCCGGTTCCCAGTTGATCAGGACAAAGTCGCCGGTTGTGGGGAAGGATTCTTCCCCTGTATAATAGCTGCTCTTTTTCAAAGCAGCCAGGCCTGTGCCATAGCTGCAGATTATTTCGTATCTGTCTTTATAAACTGCGGTTACCCTCGCAGGGGTTTCTCCGTCTTGAGACGGCTTACCATCGGGTATATATCCATATTCTGTAATATTCAAAGTGATTTCCTCCAAAATAATTTGTTCGATTTATAGTTTTCTTGTTTTCATTCTTGTTTTCGCTTTTTGTCATTATAAAATCCTCCTTTTCCTATTAGGGCGGCATGCTTAAAAAAGGGCATAAAAATCCCGCAGAAACAAGCCTTCTCATACTGTTCCTGCGGGTATTAATTCCGTATCAAGTATATTCTGAAAGGATTGTTATCGGGTATGCCTGTGAAGTTAAGTGAATGCCACCTCATTATTTGCTTTCATTAAACAACGCTCCTTTCATTTTCTCTCCGGGGAGAGAACAGATTTATAATTAGTATAAGGGATGAACATAAAATATGCAATACCAAATTATTACTTAGGTTTCGATACAAAAAATGAGTGCTGCCGTCCGTATCGAAACCCTCATGGCTCAGGATGGGGATTCACTGAGAACAGCATCCAGCATATCCATCATTCGGTTCTGGTCGGCCGGCTTTCCCGCGGAAAATGCTGCGGGCATCTTCTCTTTCGTCTGCTTCAGATAGGAGAAGGAAACCGGAAAGGCCCGTTCCAGCCCTTCCAGATAGCTGCTGCTGAAAAAGTCTCCGCTGCCTGCGGCTGAAGAAAGTATCAGCTGGAAGCAGTTCTGAAGAAGGAAGTTCCGGAAAGCGGCGCTGGAGGGAGGGGAGAAATGAAACAGCCGGTCTGTATAGTGAAACAGCCGGTTTACTACGTCTTCCCTCTCCTCCGGCGTCTGACAGCGGGAGAGCAGCGTACGGCTGCCGCTTTCCCGATCCTGGGCGATATCCTGGAGATCATCGCATATCTGGAGCAGAAAACCGAAGCCAAAGTAGAAAAGAGCATCTTGTTCTGTCATTTTACAGTTAATGAAGTATCGGTCTATTAATACGGATAATCCGCCTTTATAGATGGAGATGTCCAGTATGTTTTTTTCGGTCAGGGAAAGGGATGCGTCCGTCTGCTTCTGGCTGATTTCCTGTGCCTCCAGCATCAGAAGGAGTCCCTGCCGGATATCCGCCGCGGCTTCTGCGCCATAGGCTTCATCGGCTTCCGGCCCGGGATAGTCAGCGGCTATGGCGTCCAAAAGCATGGCTGTTTTTTCCTCATGCAGGGACAGGGGTGTTACAGGCAGGCCGCTGATTCTGTGATGGATGAGCTTGTTATAATGTATCTTTTCTTCCTCTGTATGGGACGGATCATCCAGAAAATTGTCGGTAAAGGGGTACAGCATACTGTAACCGAAAATGGAGGAAGAACATTTCTGGGGAAGGCCGTTCTGCTCCCGGAAAATGGCGTAAACCATGTAATTCCGGATAGCCTGGCCCATATCCTCCAGTTCCATATCCGGTGCAAAACTGCGCACCTTGCGCAGAAATTGTTTTATTTTGTCCTGAAAAGCATCCAGTGTCTGAGGGGAAAGAGCATTTCGGATTCCAAGCACCGGTTCGGTGAGAAGGAGGCTGTGGAACAGGCTTTCCGTTTCCTTTAACCAGATTTGCTGACGGGGAGTGATCCGTTCACTTCCTTTTTTATTGGGAAAAGTAAAAGCGCTGCGGGAGGGAAAGGCCTTCAGGTGAAGCCGTATCCGTTCCGTGCTTTCGGTAATCCATTTTTCGTTCGTTCCTTTTTCACCGGCATTTATTTCCGTAAGGAATGGCGGAAAGGTACATTCGGCAGACTGCCACAGCTCCTGAATCCGGGGCATGAGGGAGCCGGTTATATATTCTTTCTGAAATAGCATGGGATTCTCCTGTAATTTTAAATCGGTATCATCAGTTCGTGGAGCATCACCAATATTATGAAGGGAAAGCAATGAAATTACAAGCAAATTATGGTTGCGGCGGAATAAATCTCCCTCTTTCACTTTTACGAATAGAATGATACAATAATATATCATTAACATACAGTTAGGGGAAAGGGGTTACACAATGGACAGAGTCAGTCTGACTAATACGGATCTGCAGGTTTCGCAGCTATGTCTGGGTACCGCGGATTTCGGCACAAAAAAGAGCCGGGAGGAAGCTTTCCGGCAGATGGATATCTTTCTGGACGGCGGGGGGAATTTTATCGATACTGCTCACGTTTACGGCGATTGGGCCTGTGATGAGAAAGGGCGCAGTGAGAAGGTCATTGGGGAATGGCTTAAGGGAAAAAGGGATCAAGTGATCCTTTCAAGCAAAGGCTGTCATCCTCCCATTGATAATATGCTGTACTCACGGGTAGATCCCGGGAATCTTCATAAAGATGTGGAAGAAAGTCTGAGCCAGCTGCAGACGGATTACGTGGATCTGTACTTCCTGCACAGGGATAATCCGCAGGTGCCGGCAGGAGAGCTGCTGGAAGCCCTTGAGGAAGAGGTCCGCAGAGGGCGCCTGCGTTATTACGGCTGCTCCAACTGGAGCCTGGATCGTCTGAAGGAAGCGGATACTTACGCCAGAGAGCATGGGCTGCATGGATTTGCCTGTAACCAGATGATGTTTGTCCTGGCCGATGTGGTTCCGGAAACATTAGTGGAACCGCAGCTTACCATCCTGGATGATGCGTATTACCAGTATGAAAAACAAACCGGCCTGAGCTTTATGGCCTATATGTGTTTGGCCGGAGGCTATTTCTCCAAAAGAATGGCAGGTAAGCCGGTTTCCCCCCAGCAAAAGGAACGGTACCACGGGGAAGCGAATGAGGCCATATTAAGGCAGCTCAAGCTGTGTGTGAGCGAGGGCTACAAGGTTACGGATTTTCTGTACAGCTATGTGAAGCGGGCGGCGTTCCCTTCCATTCCGATTTCCGGATTCGGAAATGAGGAGCAGCTGAAGCAGGCGCTTGTGAGCATTGAGCAGGAGGTTCCGGATGAGATGATGCATGATCTGGTGTCCTTAAAAAGAATGCAGTCCTATCATTGGTAGGCTTTTTTACAACCGGCAGTTGATTTCTGCCGGTTTTTCTATTGTGCCGTTATTTTCTCCGGAGATAAGGAATGATACAATGAAGCGGTAAAGAGGCCGGCAAGTTGTATATAGGAGGAATTTAAAATGGAGATCAGGTTATGTGATAATATTGTACGATTCCGTAAATCAAAGGGCTATACCCAGGAAGAACTGGCTAAGAAGCTGAATATTTCTTCCCAGGCGGTATCCAAATGGGAAAATGCCCAGTCCCTTCCCGATATCGCCCTGCTTCCTGCGCTGGCAGGAATACTGGAAACGGATATCGATACACTGATGGGATATATCCCCAAAAAGAAAATGGTAACACCCTATGAGGATCGCTATAATGCGAAGGAATATTACTGGGGAACCATGCCGAATGAAATGTGCATGGAAGTGCTTCGAAGGTACTATCCCACAAGGCCGCTCCGGCTTCTGGAGGTGGGCTGCGGAGAAGGAAAGGATGCCGTTTTTTTCGCCAGAAATGGTTACCAGGTCACGGCCTTTGATGTGACGGAATCCGGAATTGAAAAAGCCAGAAGGCTGGCGGATATCCATCAGGCGGATATTGATTTCTTCCGTGCGGATTTGCGGGACTTCCGACTGGATGAGGATTTCGACATTATCTACAGCTCCGGGGTATTCCATCATATCCTGCCGGAGCTGCGGGATGAGATTATGGAAAATTACCGGTCGCATACAGCTTCAGGCGGCATGCATGCGGTCAATGTTTTTGTGGAAAAGCCCTTTATCCCGGAGCCGCCGGACTCGGACCTGTGTTCCCGGAACTGGGCATCGGGGGAATTGTTCACCTGCTATAAGGATTGGATGATTGAGGAGTGCAGGGAAGTGATTTTTGACTGTAACAGCAGCGGGATTCCTCACAAGCATTGCATGGATACCGTATTTGCAAGGAAAATGCCGGATAGAAAGGGAGAATAGGAGTGAGATGGAAGCAATAATGACAGAAGAAAAAAACAGAGAGACAGCACCTGTACAACTGGAAACAGCGCGTATGATTCTGCGGGATCATCGTCAGGAAGATTTCGAAAGCCATCATGCGCTGCTCTCCGATCCGGAGGTGATGTATTATCTTCCGGATATCATGACTCACAGCAGAGAAGAATCCCTGAAGGATCTTATGATCTCTGTGGAAGCAATTACAGCACATCCGCGGAAGGAATATTTCCTGCGCATGGAGGATAAGGAAACGGGGGAACTCATCGGGGAAACCGGTTATACGGTTTTGGAAGAAACTCCTGTGGGCAAGCTGGTACACGCCGGATATTTCAGCAGAAAAAAGTTCTGGGGAAAAGGGTATATGACGGAGGCGTTCCGGGAATTGCTGCGTTTTGCCTTTGAGGAAAACGGAGTATGCAGGGTGACAACGGGGTGCGACCCGGAGAATAAGGGCTCGGAAAATGTCATGATTAAGTGCGGCATGATCAAAGAAGCGGATATGAAGAAAAAAGTATGGATGCATGGTGAGCTGCGGGATCGGGTGGAGTACCGGCTTTTAAAGGAGGAATGGGAGAACGGGAAGGAACAAAAGTAAAAGGGCTGTCTTTCCAGAAGAATAGAGTTCTGTTATACTGTAACCAGGCTGTGATTTCAGATATCATCGGGAACGCCTGTTTTTAAGGACGAAAATCGGCCGCCATTTTATGGCGGCTTTTTTGGTACTGGATGTTGGTACAGCCTTTGGATGCGTACCTTCGGATTCTGAATCCTGAATAAGGGGCTATAGGCTGCAAAGGGGGGATAGCTATTTCTGTTTTAAAATTAGTTAAGAAATCTTTTTTCTACAGGGTAATCAGAGCCTTTTTAGTGGTTCTGGTACTTGTGTATTTATTGTATTTCGGGATCTATATGGCTGGCTATAATATGCTGACCGATGAAATTTCCCAGTCATTATATTCCAAAACCTCTTATCTCACCAATACTCTGGAAGAGGAAATCAGAAGAATTCAGAAGCTGCAGTTTGAATGTATTAATGACGATATTATTTTTTATACCATCAGTGCATTTCCCATCCTGACCAAAAGCGAGCAGGTGAAGAAGCTTTTGGAAATGCAGAATCGACTGAAAATTCTGCATGAAAGCTCCACCTATATAGATGAGGTGTTTGTCTGTATCCCGGGGATGAACCGGAAAATTTCTTCGGTGGACGGAGTGGAATTAGTGGGAGAAAAGAATCAGGAATTTCAGAATATGCAGGAAAAATCTTTGCTGTCCCCTATTTTTTATGATCAGGGTTCCATGTACCTGGGGGCAACCTATCCCAATAATATAGTGAATATGGATACCGCCCAAATGTTTACGCTGGTCATCCGGCTGTCTGAAAAGGAGCTGAAAAAAGAACTTAATTTCCTGGGTGAATATCCGGACAGCGGGATAAAGCTGGTAGACTGCGGAGGAAAATATGAACTGAATGTGGGCAGGGATATCAATCTGGAAGGGATCAACAGCACGAAGGAGCAGTGGCTGCAGCAGGTTACGGATGAAAAAGATCATCAGAAATATACGGTTTTTAAAATAAATTCCGCTTTCCTGAACATGGATTTATTCGCCTATGTTTCCAATCAAACGGTATACCGGAATCTGCAGATTTACCGGAATATTTTCTTTATCTGTCTGCTGATGGTAATGCTGATGATGGCAGTCTATATCTATTCTCTCCATGTTGTTATCAGCCACCCGATTAAAATTCTGGTGAAAACCATAGAGCGGATGGAAACAGGAAATCTGGGGGTGCGGATTGAGGAGAAGCGGGAGGATGAGTTTGGATATGTGTACATAGCCTTTAACCGGATGGCGGAATCTCTGCAGAACCAGATGGAAATCAATTATAAACAGAAGCTGCTGACACAGCAGGCAGAGCTGAGGCATCTGCAGTCGCAGATCAATCCGCATTTTCTTTATAACAGTTTCTTTACGCTCTATCGGATGGCCAAGGATGAAGACTGTGAGGGTATTGTGGAATTTTCTTCCTATTTATCCGAATATTATCGGTATATAACAAAGAGCGCCAGGAGTGATACGGAATTGAAAACAGAGGTGGAGCATGCAAGGCGTTACGCCCAGATCCAGGCGATGCGTTTTAAACGGCGGCTTACCGTGGAATTTGAAGAATTGCCGGAGGAGTTTGAAAAGATTACCGTTCCCCGGCTGATTGTGCATCCCCTTTTGGAAAATGCCTTTGAACATGGACTGAATAATGTGGAGAAGGGCGGCGTCCTGCGGGTCTGGTATGAGCGAAAGGAAGAAAAGCTTTATATTCATGTACAGGATAACGGCGTGGGAATGACAGCTGCGGAGCTGGAGACTTTAAAAGAAAGTTTCCGGCAGACGGAGGAAACCATAGAGAATGGCATCTGTAATATTGACCGGAGACTGAAGATAAAATTCGGTGAGGAATATGGAATAGAAATCAGCGCGGAAGAAGGAAGGGGAACCGTCTGCAGTCTGGTTCTGCCTGCAGACAGCGATGAGCAGGGGGGAGAGTATGTATAGGGTATTAGTGGTGGATGATGAAGAAATGATTACGGACAGCCTTGCCGGTATGCTGGAAGAAACACCTCAGTATGAGCTGGATGTTTATAAGGCATATTCCGGGACAGAGGCATTGCGCCTTCTGAATGAGTTCCAGTTCGATATCGTTGTATCGGATATTTGTATGCCGGGAATCACAGGAATTGAACTGGCAAAAAATATTCGGCAGAAATGGCCTTTGTGCCATGTTATTTTCCAGACGGGTTATGATGATTTTCATTATGCACAGCAGGCAATCCGGCAAAGGGTGACTCATTACATTTTAAAAAGCGAAGGGGATGAGTTCCTGTTGGAGGCGATAGGGGAATGTATCCGAACCATTGAACGGGATATGGATATGCAGGATACCTTGCTGAAGACAAAGGAGGAAACTCGTCTTTATAAGGCCATGCTTCGTCGGAATATGGTGCAGACGCTGCTTTTTGATCAGAGTAAGCGGACGAGCCACAGGGACAGGGCGTATGAAAAGGTGGAAATAGATTTGAATTTAAGTCTCCCTGTTATGCTGCTGGCGGGACGCAGCGCACAGGAGCTTACGGAAGAGACGGCTCTTGCTATTGACCTGGCCATGCAGGAGAAAATTTCCTATGCCGTAAAAAGTGAAGCCGCATGGATGGACAAGCATGTGATTATGTGGGCTTTGCAGCCGGTGGAAACAGAGAATCTCCGGCATGCCCAGGCGGTGGTAAAAGGAATGGCAGAGGGGATTCAGCGTACGATCTGGCAGATGCTCGGTATTTCCATTTCTTTCGTGTTCCGGGAGAAACAGATTGACTGGGAACATGTTTCGCAGCCGTTTGAGGAATTGAAGCATATTGCGGCTAATCGTCTGCGGGCGGATTCCCAGATTGCAATGGCAGGTATTGAATATTTTGAGGAGGATGGAGGAATGGCCGGAGGGCAGAATGAGGCGGAGCTGGAAAAGTCCTTTGTAAGCCGGCTGATGGCTTATATGACGGAGCATATAGACGGGGATCTGTCCCTGTGTACGTTATCGGAAAAGCTGCACCTGAACCCCTCTTATTTGTCGCGCCGGTTTAAGGAGCTTACCGGCAGGACACTGACGGAAGTAATCCTGCGGATCCGGATGGAAACCGCATGTGAGCTGTTAAAAACCACATCATACCGGATCAGCGAAATCGCCCAGATGGTGGGATATGAAACGGCGGCTAATTTTTCCAAAGTATTTAAAAAGGCTATGAAAATGACACCCAGGGAATACAGAGATGGAGAAGGAACAATGCAGTAGAAAGATGAGAATTACAAATGGGGATTCCTCTCCGTCCGTTCCATCTGCTGTTCCCGGTCATTTTGATAAGGGTCTGTTTCAAACAGTTTTGTCTATGCTCTCCACTGCCGAAGCGGCTGGATGCGGTTGACGCCGAAGCGGCTTTAGCCACTTAAACCGCTGCTGCGGGCGGTCAGTGGAAAATAGAAACAAAACAGGGAGAAACAGGCCCTTTTTTGTGATGGCAATGAACAAAGTATAAATATGACGGATGGTTCCTTTTATTTGTTTGATAAACGTAAATTAAGAACAAGGTAAAAAAAGAACAAGAAAGATAAAGAATGCAATATATACAAACAAAATGGCAAAAACTATAATTAAATATATAAAGTATATAAAAGGAGGGCTTGGTGTGAGGAGAAAGTTTAAACTGGTTGCTTTGACAACTGCAATGGTGATGACGGCAGCGGCAGTAATGGGCTGTGGATCGCAGTCGGGGGACGGCGGCACAGCGGCGCCGGAAGAAAAGAATACGGAAAATAATGTGGAAAGCAGTGTGGAAAGCGGCTCGGAAGAGTCAGGGGAAGTAGATGTGTTTGCGCGTTATGATGAGCCGGTGGAAATCAGCTCGGTAAAGAATCTGGGGGCGGGCATGCAGTTTCCGGAAGGGGATTCCCTGGAGGATAATGTCTGGACCCGCTATTATGAAGAGGCGCTTAATATTAAGGTGAACTGGGTATGGTCCACGAATACGGAGCAATATGCGCAGAAGGTAAATATTGCCATAACCTCGGATGATATTCCGGATGTCATGCAGGTCAATGCGTCTCAGCTTAAGATGATGTATGACAACGGGCAGATTATGGATGTGACTGAGGTGGCAGAAGCAAATCTTGCCCCGTTTACGAAGGAGGTATTGAATTCTGACGGAGGGCTTGCGATGCAGGCGGCAACTTTTGACGGAAGGCTGTATGCCATTCCCAAGATCGGCTCCCCGCTGATGACCGCAAAGGTCCTTTGGGTACGTACCGACTGGCTGGATAATCTGGGGCTGGAGCTGCCTGAGACGGTAGAGGACATGAGAAATATCGCTGAAGCGTTCACAACTCAGGATCCGGACGGCAACGGTGTTGATGATACATATGGACTGGCGGTTTATAAGGATCTTTATGGCAGCGGTTATGCGGATTTGACGGGCTTTTTCAATGCTTATAATGCCTATCCCGGGATTTGGGTAGACAAGGGGGATGAGGTTGTATGGGGCGGCATTCAGCCTGAAGTAAAGGATGCTATGGCCGCTCTGCATGAAATGTATGCGGCAGGCCAGATTGATCCGGAATTCGGTGTAAAGGATGCCAATAAGGTAAATGAGGATGTCAGCGCCGGACGCTGCGGCATGATGTTCGGTGATTTCTGGAATATGGCGTGGATCAATGATGCAAAGATAAAGGATCCTTCGTTTGAATGGGTTCCGGTGGCTATTCCTTCCCTGGATGGCACAACACCCGCAAAGGCCCAGCTTTCTGCAAGTACAGTAGATTTTTATGTTATCAGTGCGGACTGCGAACATCCGGAAGCGGTTATCAAAATGCTCAATTTACAGCTTGAAAAGAGTTACGGTGAAACAGCGGAGCCTGAGGTATACAATATCACACCGGAAGGGTTTGGCACATATCAGTATCCTGTTGTATCCATCGAGCCTCCTATGAAGAATTTCACTGCGGCACAGAAGGTAACGGCAGTTATCAACGGCGAAGCGGATCCCGATACCCTGAATGATGAAGAGAGAGGGTATTATGAGATGGCATGTAAGAGCCTGGATGGCGATCATAAGGACAATAACTGGCATCAGCTGAAAATGTATGGGCCTGGCGGCGCGCTCGGCGTTATCTATGACAATTACTGGGTTTCCGGCAATGTGGTTAATGATGCGTATTATGCGGCCCCTACAGAAGCCATGGCGGAAATGCTTCCCACTTTGAAGAAACAGCAGCTGCAGGATTATACCAATATTATTCTGGAAGGGGATCTGGATAAATTTGATTCCTTCGTGGCGAACTGGAATCAGCTCGGAGGGGAAGAAATCACACAGGAAGTGAATGACTGGCATGCAGAGCAGAATTAAGGAATGAAAAGAAGCGGAGGAGATTTTCTCCTCCGTCTTTGATAAGGGGTGATGTCATGAAAAAGTCCAGAAAGACAAAAAAGTTTTTTAAAAACGGATCTCTGCATCTTATGATGATGCCGGCGCTGATTTTGCTGCTGATTTATAACTATATTCCCCTGGCCGGGAATATTATGGCCTTTCAGAAATTTAATCCCAGCAAAGGCTTCTTCCATTCTAAATGGGTGGGGCTTAAAAATTTTCAGTATGTGTTTCATCTGCCGGATATTTACCAGGTTATATGGAATACCTTTTACATTGCAATTCTGAAAATTATCATGGGTATAGTGATTCCTGTTATTGTGGCTTTGCTTTTGAATGAAATCCGGAAGATGAAATTTAAGAGGACCATTCAGACCATGATTTATTTCCCCCATTTTTTGAGCTGGGTTATACTGGCGGGAGTTTTTGTGGATGTATTGTCCCCGTCAAACGGGGTTATCGGCAAAGCATTTACGGCGATGGGGCTGGAACCGATTTTCTTTTTAGGGGATTCCAAATGGTTTCCCTATACGATGGTTCTGACTGATACCTGGAAGGAGTTTGGCTACGGAACAATCGTGTATCTGGCGGCGTTGACAGGGATCGATCCCAGCCTGTATGAGGCGGCCGTCATGGATGGTGCAAACCGTTGGAAGCAGACCCTGCATGTAACACTGCCCGGTATTCTGCCCATTGTGATGCTGATGTCCATTCTGGCTATGGGAAATATTTTCAATGCGGGGTTTGACCAGATTTTCAATATGTACAGTCCGCAGGTTTACAGTACAGGCGATATTCTGGATACGCTTGTATACCGAATCGGCATGCTGGATGCTCAATATGGAGTGGCAACGGCCATAGGCCTGTTTAAATCAGTGATTTCCTTTGCCATGCTTGGCATTTCTTATATGGTGGCTTATAAATATACCGATTATCGTGTGTTCTAGGAGGTGGCATTATGCGCAGAAAAACACTTGGAATGAAGATATTTACCGTTTTTAATTATGCATTTCTGACGCTGCTTGCAATCAGCTGCCTCTTACCGATGCTCAATCAGCTGGCGATTTCCTTCAGCTCCAGCAGCGCGGTGGCGGCGGGGGAGGTGGGGCTTCTTCCGGTGGATTTTACGCTGGATTCCTACAAATATATGGCGGATAAGCCGGAATTCTGGAAATCCCTGAGCGTTTCCCTGGGAAGGATTTTGCTGGCGGTTCCCATCAGTATGATTGTCTGTGTGCTGGCGGCATTTCCGCTGTCCCGGCTGGATCATGAATTCCCGGCAAGAAAATATTACATCTGGGTATTCGTAGTCCCTATGCTCATCGGCGGCGGCCTGATCCCTACCTATATGGTAGTCCGCAATACCGGGCTGATCGATTCGATATGGTCCCTTGTATTGCCTAACGCAGTCAATGTATTCAACACGATTCTGCTGATGAATTTCTTCCGTTCCCTGCCCAAGGAGCTGGAAGAGGCGGCTTATGTGGACGGAGCCACGAACTTCAGGGTGCTTCGGATGATTATTCTTCCCGTATCCAAGCCCGTATTGGCAACCGTAACGCTGTTTGTCATCGTAAATCACTGGAATTCCTGGTTTGACGGTTTGATTTACCTGAATTCTCCGATGAAATATCCGCTCCAGACTTATCTGCAGACACAGGTGGTTTCCACAAACCTGATGGCTTTGGAAACGCTGCGGGATGTACGGCAGATCGGTTTGATTTCGGATCGGACCGGAAAAGCGGCGCAGATTTTTCTTGCAGCTGTTCCTGTTTTGATGATTTATCCTTTCCTGCAAAAATATTTCACAACCGGTATTGTAATGGGCAGCGTTAAAGGATAACACGGCCTGACACTAAAAACTAGGAGGAACGATATATTATGTGGACTTTGGATTCACCCAATAAAGAATTGAAGGTCATGATAGAGCAGCAGGGGGATGGTTCTCTGCGGTACTGTGTCAGTAAACATGGAAAAAAGGTTATTGAGGAAAGTTCCATGGGGATTTGCACGGATTTGGGAGATTTTACCGATGGTCTGCTCTTTGAAAAAGAAGAGAGAGATTCCATTCGGGAAGAATATTCCATTCCTGTGGGAAAAAAAGAGGTGTATACGAATCACGCGCAGGAATTGGCGCTGTGTTTCAGAGCCCATGAATCGGAATTTACGGTAAGGCTGCGTGCTTTCGATGACGGAATGGCTTTTCGCTATGAAATCCGTACTTCCGGAAAGGATACGTTTCTGGTGAAAAGGGAAAATACGGAATTCAGAATTTCGGAAAATTGTGACAAGCTCTGGCTTCAGGACTGGATTCCAACCTATGAAGGCCCTTATAATGCGCGGAATTGGGATAAGAGTATGAACGGGCAGCCTTTTGGCATGCCGTCCCTGTTTTTTTCGGAAACGGACGGGGAGTGGATTATGCTCAATGAGGCAAATGTGATTAATACAAACGGCAGCTATTGTTCCTGCCATCTGGTTGGAAATGAAAACAGATGTATGTCCGTTGGATTTGCGCCGGAAGAAAAAGGAAAGCCTGTTAAGACGCGCCTCCCTTTCCAATCTCCCTGGAGATACGCAGTGGCAGCGGATAATCTGGACGAGCTGGTAAATTCCACGATAAATTATAATCTGAATCCGCCTTCTGTGATTGAGGATACCTCCTGGATTAAGCCCGGGCGTGCTCTCTGGTCGTGGTGGGAGGATATGAATGGGGCCCAGCTATACCTGGAATCCAGAAATTATGTGGATATGGCGGCGGCATATGGCTTTGAAGGGCTGACCCTGGACTGCGGCTGGGATGCCTGCTGGGTGAAGGACCTTTGTGAGTATGCCCATGAAAAAAATGTGCAGATCTGGATTTGGACTGCCATGCAGCGGCTGGATACCAGGGAAAAGGCTGAGGAACTGATCCCTTTGTGGGCAAGCTGGGGTGTGGATGGGTTAAAGATTGACTTTTTCGAGAATGATTCCCAGCATACCATGTGGCAGTACAATATGCTTGCGGACCTGATGATTCAGTACAAGCTGATGATTAACTTCCATGGTTCCGTGAAGCCCATGGGTGAGGGGAGGACCTGGCCGAACTTCATGACGGCGGAAGGCATTATGGGTATGGAACACTACCAGTGGAGTGATCTGCCGAATTCCCTCCATAACTGTACCGTTCCCTTTACAAGAAATGTGGCGGGCCCTATGGACTATACCCCCACGGCATTTTCCAATCTGAAAAACAGGAATACCACCATGGGGCACCAGCTGGCGCTGCCGGTGGTTTTCGATTCCGGCCTGACTAACTATGCTCTTGCCCTGCGTTTTATGGAAGGATGGAAGGGGACGGATTTTCTGCGCCGCACCAAAAACCATTATCAAGGTGTGAAGGTACTGTCCGGTTATCCGGGTGATCATGCGGCAATTCTGCGTTATACGGATACGGAATGGCTGATAGGTGTGATTACGTCACCTAAAAAGGTAGTAAACCTTTCTCTTGATTTCCTGGGTGAGGGTGAATATGAAGCGGAGATTTATGAAGACAGCGCCAAGGGCGAAATGATTTCCAGGACCTGCAGAAAGGTAAGGGCAGAGGATGTGCTGGAACTGAGCCTTCTTGCGAACGGAGGCGCCGGAGTTTATATAACGAGGAAGCTGGAGCCCTTATCCTTCGGTATCTGTTCCGGATATATGAGCGATAGCTATACGGAGTATCCGGGAAAAGACGCGAAGATGCTCCAGGGCAGTGAAAAGGTGGAGTGGGATGAAGAGACTGCCGGTTTTGTATTAAATGGAGCCGCCGAGTTTTACGGTAAGGCGGAGGAGACTAAAAATTATTCTCTTCGTCTGTTCTATGCGGCAGAAGAACCCTGGGTCATGGAATTTACCTGCGGCAATTTTACGGCTACGGTGAAAATGCCTGCGAGCACTGCGATCCGCACCTTTATAACACATGAGATCATCATTCCCGTTAATGCGGGGGACTTTACTTTCCGGATGAAGCGGATCTCCGGTAAAGCGCCGGCCGTATGGAAGCTGAAACTGATTGATAATGATCCTTTTATGCCCATTGCCTATGGAATCAGGGAAGAAAATCTCTGCGGAGGAGGGGAAATCACCTGCGTGGACGGCACTGCAGTGGCGACCGGCCTCGGCTGGGATGCAGAATTGAGGTTCAATGAGGTTATGGTGCCTGCGGCAGGAAGATATATCCTTCGGATCATCTATGCGGCAGGAGACTGCAGGGATATTTCCATTCAGGCGAATGATGATGAAGTGATTAATACCTATCTGCACAGTACCAGCGGCTGGGAATTCCCCACCTGGGAGTATGTGGGAGAAAAGGAAGTGCTGATCGACCTGAAGGAGGGTAAAAACCGGATCCGGATGTTCAACGATCATGGCCTGATTTCCCATATCCGGGGGATAGAACTGATAGCAAAATAAAAAATGTCGTAATAACAAGTGTTTTGTCGGGTTGTTTAAAAAAGATAACAATATATAGTGCGGGCGGTCTTGCATTTTCCGGTTTTCTTTGATACCATTAGTACGGAATGCTCCAGTGATGACAGGACAGACGACCATCACTATAATAAAAATTCGGCTGGTAAATGGAAGGTGAAAACTGCAAATTTTAGGAGGAACTAATAATGAGTAGCGAAATCAGAGACATTAACCTGGCCGGATCCGGCGAGCAGAAAATCGAGTGGGTAAAGAGAAACTGTGACCTGCTTCGTATGCTGGAAGAAGAATTCAGTCAGACAAAACCCTTCGCAGGCAAGAAGGTGACCCTTTCTGTGCATCTGGAAGCCAAAACCGCATATCTGTGCAAGGTGCTGGCGGCAGGCGGTGCAGAAATGTACGTGACGGGATCCAACCCGCTTTCCACACAGGACGATGTGGCGGCAGCGCTGGTAAAGGCCGGACTGGAGGTACATGCCTGGTACGGAGCGACGGAAGAAGAATACAATTCACATATCCGTGCGGTGCTGGCAGCAGGCCCCAACATTATTATTGATGACGGCGGCGACCTGGTACACATGGTGCATACGGAAATGCAGGAGCTGATTCCGGCCATCCTGGGCGGCTGTGAGGAAACAACCACAGGTATTATCCGTCTGGAAGCCATGAACAAGGCAGGGGATCTGAAATTCCCCATGATCCGTGTGAACAATGCACAGTGCAAGCACTTTTTTGATAACAGATACGGTACGGGACAGTCGGTGTGGGACGGCGTGATGCGTACCACCAACCTGATTGTGGCAGGCAAGAACGTGGTAGTAGCCGGATACGGCTGGTGCGGCAAGGGCGTTGCCATGAGGGCAAAGGGCCTGGGCGCTAAGGTAATCGTGACGGAAATCAACCCGGTAAGGGCGATTGAAGCGGTTATGGACGGTTTTGAGGTAATGCCCATGAAGGAAGCGGCTAAGACCGGAGATTTCTTCGTGACGGTGACCGGCTGTGATAAAGTAATTGACGCCGAGGATTTTGCGGTGATGAAGGAAGGGGCCATTCTCTGCAACGCAGGGCATTTTGACTGCGAAATCGATATGGCGGGCCTTCGTGAAATAGCCGTGGAATCCAGGGAAATGCGCAAAAATATTATGGGTTACAAGCTTCCCACCGGACAGTGGATTTTTGTCCTGGCTGAAGGGCGTCTTGTAAACCTGGCGGCAGGCGACGGACATCCTGCAGAAATCATGGATATGAGCTTTGCAATCCAGGCTCTTTCTGCGAAATATCTGGTAGAGCATGGAAAAGAGATGACCGAAATGCTGATTGACGTGCCGGTGGAAATTGATGAGGATGTGGCGGCAAGAAAGCTTCGTTTTATGGGGAAGGAAATCGATACCCTGACTGCGGAGCAGGAGGCTTATCTGAATAAGTCGCTGGTATAGAAGGCAAGACGGATAGTAATAGCGGAAAATTCCGGCACCCCGGCAGCAGAAGGTAACTGCCGGGGTGTTTCTTATACCGTTCCGGCATATATTCAGTTTTTTTGGATGAAAGGCTGAAATTTTGTCTCCTTCAGGGCATTTCTCGTTTTTTCCGGGGTAACAGGTTTTACCATATAATCGAATACCCGGCAGTTCAGTGCGTCCATTGCGTAGGCAGCTGTGGCAGAGATAAATACGGTCAGTGCGCCGGGATTGCATTTTTCCGTGATCTCTTTCAGTCTGAAGCCCGACATTCCGGTCATTGCGATTTCCGTAAACAGTACGTCAACGGGATGGCTGCGTACATAACCTGCCGCTGTCAGAGGATTGCAGAACATAACGATTTTGCAGCCCGGATATGCGGACTTCAGGAATTTTACCAATTGCTTCAAATCTTTTTTATTGGGATCGACTGCTGCAAACAGCATGTAGTTTCTCCTTTCCGTACAATAAACAGGGGTTAAGTTCTCTATAAACTGTATTGGTTTCTTCCGGCAGCTTTGGCACGGTAGAGAGCCTCGTCGGCCTGATGGTACAGGCTTTCAAATTCAGCATCCTCACATTTAGCCAATGCGATGCCGATGCTTGCCGTAATGCTGCAGGCCCCCGATTCTAATGTGATGTTCTCCGCAAGGGCAGCGTTTATTTTTCTTGCCTTTTCACAGATCCATACTTCGTCCGGAACCCATATAAATACTGCAAATTCATCGCCCCCTATACGCCCGACGATGTCCCCATCGCGGAATTGTTTCCTTAGGTTTCCTGCAAATATCAGAATGACAGAATCTCCTGCGGCATGTCCCAGGGTATCATTGATTTTTTTGAAGTAATCGATATCAATCATGAGAAATGCGGCAAGGCTGTCAGGATTTCCTGTGCGAAGAGCGCCGGCAACCTGTTTTTGGGTGGCGGATTTATTGTAAAGTCCGGTAAGGGGGTCTTTCTGTACCTTTTCTATTAGCTCCTGCTTCTGTTCTTCCAGCAGAGCGGCTTTCGTACTGTCGGCAATAATCCCTTTGACCGATTTTGCCATATGCCAGAACTGCAGAATTAGAAAAATAAAAAAACCGAGCTTGAACCAGAACAGGGAAGTCTTGTTTTCCCTGTGTTCTCCGAAAATCTGTAAAAACATCCCAGCCACGAGAGCGAGTGAATCAATGAGGGAATGGTTTATTTTGTCGGAAAACCGTATGTTTTCATAAAGTATCATAGCTGGTATGGATATTCCTTCCAGTATGGTAAAAACGATTATAACGTTTAAAAAATCATAATAATCATAAATACCCATCAGCTGCGCAGCGGTTGCAGCCGGCAGCAGAATAAATTCCAGCGCCGCTTCTGCGGCAAGGAGGATTTTCCAGCGTGTGTGCAGCAGGAGTATAAAATAGGACACAAGGAATACGCTGGTTATAATCATACAGACAATATCCAGGCTGTTATTGAATACCGGAAGGGGAATCAGGTAACATTGCACATTAAAATCAATAAAAAACCAAAGCCCGGCAGACAGGGACAGCCCGGCAAAGCAAAAAGTCTGCCGGACCACTTTTTTCAGCGGATAAAGAAGTATACAATAAACAATTGCAATGATTCCCAGACAGAAAATAAAGACAGCCAGCAGAAGCTCCATTGCTTTTGACCGGATAAGGGAGGTGATGAGTTCGCCCTCATAACCATAGTACATGAATTGAAAGAATACCGAAAAAGCGGTATCCGAATGGTTTGTATAGAGATTCTCAAGCTCAATGCGGACATAATCGTCAGATGATATGCCGGGAGAGATCAGGCTGTCCCATCCATTCCCGGCAGATCTGGCGTAGTGAGGGAAGGTGCCCTTTTCCCCAAAGGAATATATCTTTTTATCTGCTGCATAAATAGTTACCTTTAGATTATCAATGCGAAGCATGAGCTGCCGGCCGGCAGGGATGTCTTCGCTGAAGGTTCCTGTTACCGTTACATGATGCCGGTCATGGCTCAGCCCGTCAATCGAACCGTTAAAAGGGAGCAGCTTTCCATTGTTATCCACCTCATAGGTTCCCAGGAAGTTGATTTGCTGCAGCTCCGTCTCGCTATGGAAACGGCTTTCATCTGTCCGTATATAAACAAGCGCGCCAATGCACAGTAAAGTAATCAGCAGTGCTGAAGAAGCAAGACATTTTATTAGTTTCCCGCTCATGATTTCGCCTTTTTCTTTTCCGTTTTGTTTTCATACATGATACTGTCAGCACGTTTAAATACATCCCCAAATTCATGTCCCAGAGCATCATTGACTGCCTTCAGATTGTTCACATCAAAAACCGCCAGTGCAAATTCGGGTTTTTTCAATCGGATCATTTCATCCATTTTTGTTCCGGCTTCCAGATAAGCGGTGCGGTTTTTAACCCCGGTCAGTAAATCCCGATAGGCCAGATTGTTGATATAATCAATATAATGTTTCAGATGAGCTACAGTCTGGCGGAAGCTTTCAGACAGAGTACCAATTTCGTCATGAGAGTGGCAGGTCAGCAGCACGTCCAAATCTCCATTTGCGATTTTCTGTGCGGCGGTATTCAATTCTATAAGCGGTTTCACCAGCTTTCGTGTTACACAAATGCTGATGCAGACGGCTACAGCCAGGATGAACAGCATTTGGATAATGACTTGTTTAATGAGCTGATTTAGGTTTTCTTCAATTTCTGATACAGGGGCGGTGAGTACGAATTTCATTCCGTTTACAAGACTTAGAAAAGATGCATTTTTAGGTACTCCGTTATATATATAAGAATACAGAGTGTCACCGCTGCTCTCCTGTTCCTGCTTCAGCAATCCTGCAAAATCCTGAAATTCACCATTGTTGTAGGTTTCCAAATCGGTTCCGTTTGAAATGTCTTTGTGGTATACCACCTTTGCGGTATCGCTGGTCAAAAAAGCATACCCGGTCCGGTATACGGTGGTTTCACTGACAATCTCCTGCAGATATTCAAAATTTATATCCAGTCCTACCACACCTAAAAAATAACCATCCTTATAGATGGGAATCACATAAGATATCATTTGCACCCCGATATTTTTATTAAAATAAGGATCCATCCAAATGCCTTTTCCGTTCTCCTTTGCGTGATAAAACCATCCTACATGCTCCGTATCGGTTTTGTCATAAACAGACAGATCGGTAGGTATCTGTTTTTCAAAATCGCTGCCGCCTCGTTCCCGGCTGTAAAAAAAACCGGACTGGGAATCCGTAAGCTCCGGACTGAACCGAAGATACACGGCGACAGCACCCTGCGTATTTTCTGCGGTACTGACGGCAGGGCCTACCAGCTTATCACTGAATGCTTTTGCATAGGACGCATCTTCCTGTAGTTTTTCCACACCCTCAAACTCAGCGAGGGCATAATTTTTCAGCGATTCTGTGGACAGCATAATTTCGGACAATATCCGGTTTAATTTCTCGGCCCTTACTGTGCAGAGCAGATTCATGGCCTGAGCGGCATCTGCCGTCACTACATGATATGTTTTGATAATTCCGGTACCTCCGATTGCAGCCGACGAAAGCAGCAGACACAGAAGCACCAGTGTCATTACCTTTGTTTTTATAGATTTCACAGGATTCCCTCCTTCAATGGTATGGTTATTTCTGCCTTCGTCCCCACGCCCGGTATACTTATAATGGCGAGTGACGCATGGCATTGGCTTTCCAGCCTCTGCCTTACATTTGTGATACCAATGTGGGTGTGTCCGTCCGCTTTGGTTTCCGCCGTATCAAACCCGCATCCGTCATCGATTATGGTAATGATTACGGCATCCGATGTCAGCTTGCTCTGAATCCATATGGTGCCTCCCTCTTCCTGTTCGGTGATGCCGTAACGAACCGCATTTTCCACCAGGGGCTGGAGTGTGAGCGGCGGAAGGAAGAAATCATCAAATGTAATGTCCCATTCAATATTCAAACGCTCTTCAAACCTCATTTTTTCCAGGTAGAGATAGTCTTGCACATGGTTTATTTCTTTGCTGAAGGGAATCAGCCTGATATCGGTAAGAGAATCCAGGTTTCCTCTTAGAAAATAGGAAAAATGGACTAAAGCATCGGACGCTTTCCGGGGCTCCGTATCGCAGAGCTGTTTGATTCCCAGCAGTGAATTATATAAAAAATGCGGTTGAATTTGACTGAGCATGACGGCGATACGCCCCTGTGTCAGTTCCCGTTCTTTTTCCCGGCGCTTGTTGGCTTCCTCCTCCTGGATTCCTAAATAGATACACAGTATGGTTATGGTAGTGGAAAGGTACAGCAATGCAATGCCATAGACGAAGATCTGGATCAGCATTGCCAGAAGCGGCAGTGCAATATAGACTGTAAAAACAAGAATATCCTTATCGGAAAGCTTTTTCCGGTGGTGGAATAAGAGTCCCGCATTAAGGACAATGCAGAAAATCCCCCACATCTGAGACAGCCAGAAAAGTCCCTGCCTGTGATAAACATTATTTTCATCAATCAGGTAGTACATATGATTGAACTGGGATATAATCACCAGCAGGACGGCGGTAAGGGCCAGTCCCCGCATAAGGATAACCGGTTTTCTTGAAACAGGCCCTTTGGCAGCAATGTAATTCATCAGATAATCGGTAAACGCGGCCAATAGAAAATATCCTAATACATAGACCAGGAAATTAGCAGTATGTACGCCATACCAGGCGGCGGTTCCGGGTCTGCCCCTAAGCCCCCACGCTGCTGCATCGCTGCCCAGAAGGAGAGTGTTCAGGATTAAAACCTTCAGAAAACAGCTGTTGAGAGCATCCTTTTCTATGCGGTAAAGCAGCAGGGAAAGAATGAGTATGAGAGACAGAAAAACACCGAACAGCTCCAGCGATATATTGATGCAGCGTATGGTACTCATGAGATTCTCCTTTTTCATCCGTACAACATTTCTGGTTGGAGGCGGGGGCCCTGATTAGCTGCCGCCTGCCTGCTTGTAATAATAGAATACAAAGCATGACAATACACTGACAAATTCCTGATTTTATCGGCAAAAGCAAAAAAATACCGGCAGCATGAAAATGCTGCCGGAATCGCGCTTCCCTTTCCGTTATTTATTCATAAATTGTTTTCCGTTCCAGTTCTCCCAGGGTGAGTTCCGCCCAGCTGTAATTCGCCATGTACTGTCCGCAGTAGGAATTGACAGCCATCATATCCATTTCCAGAAAACGGTAATAATCACAGTCCACTTTGGCCGTATCAATCGCTATTCGGTTGCGGCTTTTGATTACAATATCCTGCACACCCGCATCCTTGAGAACCTTCATCATATCAGAGAGCACCTTCTGTGTGTTGTTCTGCAGAGCCCGGTCATAGGGCCTGTCCTCCCATAAAACAGCAGATATTTCAGCGATAGTGGCGGTAGCCCCTTTCCTGTCAATAAGGTAGGCAAGGCACTCCTTACTCTTTGTACGGGGCCATTTTACCGGCTGCCCATCCACAAAGAATTCAAAATTTCCAAAGGTCTGTACCCGGACACGGGATTCTCCGGATGGATGACAGGGTGGATTTCTCAAATTATCTAATTCATACCGTAAATCTTCCATACGAATCGGTTTCATGATATAGCCGCTGGCGTGGAGCTTCAGAGCATCCATGGCATATTCGGAATAGCCGGTGGCAAAAATAATATTGAGTGCAGGGCAGAGATCCTTGCATTTCCTGGCGAGGGCAATCCCATTCAGCCCCGCCATTTTAATATCCAATACGGCGATATCAACATGATGCTCTGAAAGATAGGCAAAAGCTGCCGCGGATTTCAGGAATCCATTAACTTCCGCGTCAGGCGCTGCTTTTTTTAGAAGTGCCACTGCATTGTCCAACGCAAGACGTTCGTCATCGACTGCGATAATATTCATTCGGGAACCTCCTTTACCGGCAGTATGATACTTACTTTTGTACCGGTTTCCGGCCGGCTTTCCAGCTGAAGCGTGCCGCCGCACTGATTTTCCAGCCGCCAGCGTACATTATTCAGACCGATGTGGATGCGTCCGTCCGTTCCGGACTCGTTTTCTGAGAAACCCACGCCGTCATCCGTTACGGTGATACGCACCCATTCCAATGTTCTGCTGCTGTGAATTCTCAGCGTACCGCCATCCTCGCGCTCGGTGATGCCATAACGTATGGCATTTTCTACAATAGGCTGGAGCGTGAGAGGAGGCAGCAGAAAATCAGAGAAGGTGATGTCCCATTCGATATTCAGCCGTTCCTCGAATCTCATTTTTTCCAAATAAAGATAATCCCTGACATGGCTCAATTCTTTTTCAAAGGGAATGAGCCGGGTGTCCGACAGTGAGTTCAGGCTGCCTCTTAAAAAGTAAGAAAAATGTTCCAGGGCAACGGAGGCTTTCCGGGGCTGAGTATCACAGAGCTGCTTAATGCTCAGCAGAGAATTATATAAAAAATGGGGCTGTATCTGGCTGAGCATGATGGATATGCGGTTCTGTGTAAGTTCATTTTCTAATTTCTGGGTTTTCAGCCCCATGAGAATAGCGGAACGGATATAGCGGATAGCATGGATGAGCTGCGCGGCCATAAGGAGGATAAATCCGGGGAACAGCAGCCTGCCGGGCGGAAACCATTCAAAAGCATAGTTGAGAAATTCCCAAAGGGCGGTGAACAGAAACAGCAGGCCCGGCACCATTAAAAAACGGAAATCATGTTTCCTGCACAGAAATTCCTCATATAAAATTTCCCCTGTTTCGGCCAGAGCCGCCAGCCCAAGCACGATGACCATGGCGGTGCGTACCTCATAGCCGTCTGTAAATCCCATAAGCTGCAATATCAGAAATCCAACGATAAACAGTAAAAGAAAAGCAGTAGTTATATTGTTGATGCGTTTCGCTTTTGTCTGCATAAAGGAGCCCAGATAAGCTGCCAGAAACACTCCGGACGAGAGAATACACAAAGGTTCAAGCTGCATGATAAGCGCTGTGTTTTCGAATAGCAGGGTGCTGTACTCCGGACTCAGCAGGATCCAAAAGCAGCTGGTCATGGCAAAGCTGGAGAAAAGGTAAACGGATGGGTGAATGGCTATCCCCTGTACCGACAGCGCAAGCGCGAACAGGAAAAGCAGTATGCTTAAAAAGAAAAATACAAGTCCGCCTATGATATAAAACCAGTATTTCTGCATGATGGACCGTGCCAGGGCTCCGCTGTCCCCGGTTTGCAGGCTGTCCATGAAATCCCGGTAAGCACTGTAATAATTGTTCTGATATTTGCTGGAGAGCTCAATCGTCCATTCGTCGGCTGAGGAAACATCTTCGGGAATGACCAGACTGCCCCATGACATTCCGGAGGAACGGACGAGAGGAGAACGGGATTCTTCTGTTCCGAAAGAAAAGAGAGGTGTGCCGTTCAGTGAAATATGCACTTCCATGTATTCCATAAGAAAAAAGAGATGTTCCCCTTTTAACAGCGGGCGGTTAAAATATCCCTGCATGACTATGCCTTTACTCTGAAAGGCGCTGACAAGCTTGTTATCTGCGGGATGAGATGTTTCTGACCCATCGGTATGGTATGTCCCCACAAAACCGAGGGGAGCAATTTCGGTCTTGCACTGACTGCCGTATGGGATCAGCCGCACGATGATAATGCCTGACAGAATGACGGCAGCAAGGATGAGCAGAAGCAGAAGGCGCTGTTTCAAAGATAAGTTTACTTGTATTTTCTTCATACGTCTGAGTTCTCCATGAGGACAGGTATGTAAATCAGGGTGTCAGAACTGTCAAAGCTCTCCGGCATGCTGAAGATATGAGTTTCGGAGTGAAACTTATTATACCATACTCATTCGGAAATCTATAGAACTTCTGTCTGTATAAAAATGGTATCTTTTCAGATACGATTGGAAGCCCTGGCTTGAAATTACACAGCCAGGGCTCCCGGATAAGCGATACAAATAATTGGAATTAGCATAAGTAAAACAGTTTTGCCTGAATGTCCCCCGTCACACCTATTTTTTCGTAGGGCTGCAGCGGGAAAACACTGACTGTAAATGGAGTCAGACCGTTGTCTGCGAGAACCTCCAGAATACATTTATCAAATATGATTTCTATTTCGGAAGAATCACGGAGCTGTCTCGGGGCACGGTTCAGGCCGTAGGATTCTTTTTCGTAATCCTGCTGGAATGAGGACTGCCCGGCATGCCTCCGGTCGACGGTTATTTCTTCTTCTGTGACTGTGATTTCCACAAATTCACCTGAACTGTTCCGGAATACAATTTTTCCGGTGCCGTTCACGGCTGCTTTCAGCCCGAAGGAATCCGAGTGCAGCCGGTTATCACCCTGTGCCAGAGGGAACGATACGGCCTCCAGGGCCTCCGTTCCTTTAAAGGAAAAGGAAAGACGGTATCCCTGTTCAGTCTTAACAAGCTTCATTTCTCTTGCAAGAGTCATTTTGCCCCGGAAGCCTGATTCGGCGGTAGGGGCCTGCGCGGCATAATCCCAGTTATCCGCCCAGCCGATCATGACTTTTTCGTCCAGGTTCTGGAAGGTCACCGCTGCGTAATTGTCGGTTCCGAAATCGGGCAGGAGAGGAATATCCGATTTTTCGGTATCAATAAAGGTGTTTCCGTCGAAGGCTCCTACATAGTACTGCGTGATATGTGACATTCGGTTAAAGGCGTTATTTTCCTTCCCTGTTTCTTCGGGAGGCAGTATCATGCTGATAATAAGGACCCATTTTTCCCCATCCTCCGTCTGCAGGGGAAAGCAGTCAGGGCATTCGCAGATTCCCCCCAGGCCATGGATTCCGGCCTGGAATTCGCCCGTCTTTTCCCAGTCCTTCAGATTTCGGGAGCTGTAAAATTCCACATTTTTTCCTGCCGCGAGCACCAGGCTGTAGCATTGCTTTATGGGGTTCCAGAAGACCTTGGGGTCGCGGAAGTCAGGCTGGCCTTCGTTTGCTATGATTGGATTCCCGTAATACTTTTCAAAATGTTCATAGTCCAGACTGTATGCAATGCTTTGCTGTTCCAGATGGGTCGTTGTATTATGGCTGGTATAAACGGCTATCATCGGGGGATTTTCAAGGCTTCCGAAGCCGGACAGGTTTTCTCTGTCCAGTACGCAGGAGCCCGAAAAGATACACCCCAGTTCATCGGGATACAAAGCGGTGGGAAGATGCTCCCAATGGAGCAAATCCCGGGTAACGGCGTGGCCCCAATGCATCGGCCCCCAGTAGGGGGCCGCCGGATAATACTGGTAAAACAGATGGTATCGGCCGTTTGCATATACCATGCCGTTAGGATCATTCATCCAGTTTGCCGGAGGGGTAAAATGAACGACAGGTCTGTAGTTGTTTTTTGTTTGCATTGTTCAGATTATCTCCTTTTTATTTTTCTGACTATAGTAATGCATGGTATAAAGAATTTATTGTTTTTATTATTTGCGGCTTCTGTCAACAGCTGACTGATAAATGGATACCAGCTCTTCCACACCTGCGGACTGCAGCTCGCCAAGGTAGGCATTCCAGTTATCATCGGTAACGCCGCCGGTTACCCACTGATTGATATATCTGTCAACGATATCGGAAATAGTGGGCTGTATCTGGGCGAGTCTGGACAATTCACTGGTGGTCATCATGACACGGGGGATTGTATCATATTCTTCCATGATTTCATCTTTGCCGTTTGTTTTCTGGTTCTCAAGAAGCTGTACGGCATCATAGGCGTAACCTGCAACGGTTTCGTAATATTCATTCAGGACGATCATGGATCCGCGTGTGGTGGTGGAATTCACACGGGCTTCCCCGAAGGTGGTGTACTCGGTCTGCGGCTGATATCTTCCCTGTTCATCAAGAGGGGTTCTTAAAATACCGTTTTCATCCTTTACATAGTTATAGCCTTCGGCGCCCCAGTTGGACTGGATGGAGATGGCGGGATCGCCTACCATGTAATCCACGAATTTGGCTATTACATGAGGGAATTTACAGCTGGTGGTAATGGCGGTGTTGGAGGAATCCTGAAGCTCGGAATAATTGTTTTCGAATCCGGTCATTCCTGCTTCGCCCTGCAGACGGGGAATGGCAACGTATTCGTCATGTACATCCAGGTTCGTGATTTCCTGATCGGTCCAGGTGCCGAAGCATCCGATTCTGGCGACCTCTTCTTTGATTAAAGAAGATTTATAGGATGCGCTTTCATCCGCTTCGAAGGAGCCGTTCCAGATTAAGCCCTCGTTGTAAAGCATGTTGAAGAATTCTGCCGTTTTACGGAAGGCTTCATCCTGTGCGGTAAAGGTAACCTTATCATCGATCAGCCTGAGGTGATCGGCATATGCGTTGCCGCCGCAGTAAGAGTCTGCACAGCCGAAAGCGCCGGTAAAACGATAGAACATGTTATAGGAACCAAAGGTATCGGTAGCGCCGAACCAGGTAGCCATAGGGATTTCATCGGCAGCACCGTTGCCGTTTAAATCGCCGCCGTCACGGAAAGCCTTCAGGCAGTCAACCCATTCATCAACAGTGGTGGGTACTTCTTTGCCGACTTCATCCAGCCAGGTTTTGTTGATCAGCAGAGGGCCGCCTGTAAGAACGAGGCCGTACATTTCTTCTATGTAGGGGAAACCATAGGTGTGTCCGTCGGGAGCGGTAATTTCCGACCAGTAATTTTCACTGTCATCAAGGATTTTCTTCAGGTTGGGCATATATTCGTTGATAAGGCCTTCGGTAGGCATGAAGATATCCTGATCCGCATACTGAACAACGATGTTGCCGGATTTGCCGTCGCCGAAGCTCCAGAATACATCGGGAAGCTCTTCACCGGAAGCGAGCATCAGATTGATTTTTTCCTGTGCGCCTTCGGAAGGGATGGCCTGCCATTCGAATTCGATACCGGTATCTTCAAACCATACCTTGCACATTTCCAGATCCTCTACAGGAACGACTCTGTCTGCGGAGTTTACAATCAAAGCGGAAATTTTGCCGTATTTGGCTTCAAAGGCTTCCGGATCCTTGATGATGGGAAGGGTGCCGTCCAGGCTGATAAGGCCTGCGTCCACGGCTTCCTGTTCCTCCTCCGTCAGGCCGCTGTCTTCGGCTGAGGAAGCGGCTGCCACCGCTTCTTCCAGATTGTCGGTTGTCTGGCTGACGGCTCCCGCATCGGAAGCGCCTCCGGATGTGGAGCTGCTCCCGCAGCCGGAGAGAAGTCCGATTGCCATTGTCAGTGAGATCAGTAATGAAACGATTTTCTTTTTCATGTGTGTTCCTCCTTAATTTTGGAATACATTTATTAAAGATACCTTCCGCTCATTGGGAAGATATTATTAACCGCGGAGCTTATCCCTTGACGGCTCCGATTGTGACACCCTTTGCGAAATATTTCTGGATGAAAGGATATACGATCAGCAAAGGGGCGGCTGATACAACAACGATACAATATTTCAGCTGTTCGGCGAGCTTCTGCTTGGTGACCATGGCATCTCCCGAAGAGCCCATCTGGTTGGCCTGATTCATCAGGACCAGATTGCGCAGCACAACCTGCAGAGGCATCTTGTTATCATCCTGCAGATACATCAGCGCATTGAAGAACTGGTTCCACATCGCCGTGGCATAGAACAGGCACATAACAGCGATGATGGTGGAAGAAAGCGGGATTGCAATCTTAAAGAAAAAGGTAAAGTCCGAGCAGCCGTCAACCTTTGAAGCTTCCAGAAGCTCATCCGGAACCCCTGCTTCAAAAAAGGAACGGCAGACAATCAGGTTATAGGCGGAGACTGCCACCGGCAGTACCATGGCCCATATGGAATTGTAGATTCCCAGGTTTCTGATTGTCAGGTACAGGGGGATGATACCTCCGCTGAAAAACATGGTGAAGGTAAAAAGGAATATCAGCCCCCGTCTTCCGGGAAGATCCTTTCTGGAGAGGGCGTATCCTGCCGGAATGGTGGCGAACAGGGAAACCAGTGTTCCCACAACGGTATAGGAAATGGTGTTTCCGTAAGCGGTCCACAGAGGGGTATAGCTCAGTGTGGTTTTATAACCGTTCAGATAAAGCTTGACCGGATAAAACAACGGCCTGCCGGAGTTGACGATTACCGGATCCGTTATGGAAGCGATTATTACGTAGTAAATGGGATACACAATAACAAGACAAATGATTATCATGATTACTGCATTCACAAGATTAAAAATCCTGTCACCCACGGATAGCTTCATTTTTGTTTTATGGCCGGCATTTTTTGCTGTTTTGTTTAATTCCTGCCCTTTCATCCTGATTCCTCCCTTTTTAGAAAATACTGATATCGCTCACTTTTTTAGCTATAAAGTTAGCAGTAACAAGTATGATAAAGTTGACTACGGAATTGAATAACCCGACGGCTGTTGCAAAGCTGTACTGCGCCGTCTGCAGGCCGACCTTATACACATATGTAGAAATCAGTTCACTCACAATGGTATTGGATCCGTTCTGCATCAGGTATGCCTTTTCGTATCCTACGTTCATGATATTGCCGATCTGCAGGATGAGCATAAGTATGATGGTGGGCAGAATCATGGGAATGTCGATATACAGAATCCGCTGAAACCGGGAAGCGCCGTCTATCGTGGCTGCTTCATAATAATCGGGGCTGATCGCGGTCAGCGCGGCTATAAAGATGACTGCATTAAAGCCCATGGTCTGCCAGATGTTGGAGCCGATAAAAAGAGTCCGGAACCATTCGGGCAGAGAGGTAAACAGGGTTTCTTTGCCGCCTGCGCTTGTAACCAGGTTGTTTACAACGCCGTTCGCCGCGAAAAAAACGGAAATAATGCTGACAACAACAACGTTTGACATGAAGTAGGGGGCATAGCTGATGGTCTGAATGGTCTTTTTGGTTTTGTCGCCCCGGATCTGGTTCAGCAGAAGGGCAAAAATGATGGGGATGGGGAAAGCAATAACAAGGCTTTCCAGGCTGATAACAATGGTATTTTTAATGGCGTTCAGCGCAATGCTGGTACTGAAAAACTGTTGGAAATATTTCAGTAAGGGATCGGCCCAGGGACTGCCCAGGATACCGGCCCTGATTTTGTAGTCCTTGAACGCAATGACTACACCGTACATCGGGTAATAGGCAAAAATGATTGCCCAGAGCAGCGCGGGTATGAGAAGTACATACAGCTGCCAGGCCTTAAATGTCTTCTTGGCATTGGTTTTTAATAAATCACGTTTCTTCACCGCATTCATCGCTTATCCTCCTATAACCTAACCAATTCGTATGGAACTGTTCCATTTATAAATAATATCACTTTTGCTGATAATGTCAATTGCAATTTAGACAACTTCCGTCGATTTGTCTGATTGTTACAAAAATGAATCGTTTAAACTAGTTAAAATTACGGAGATAAATTGAAAAAGTTAAAAATAAGCATAAAAAACAGCTGCTTTGCAGTTTCCTCAAAGCGGCTGTTTTTTATGCTTATCTATATGGAACAGTTAAGTTGTTCCACGTTCGCGCCAATGAATCGGCACTATCCGGAGCATGCTCTCAGGCTCCTTATTCTGAATCAGCTGAAGTACAGCATCCACACATTCCTTCGCCAATGCGGGACAATCCTGTTCCACAACGGAGAGCTCGGGATAGGTGAGATTGGTAATTTCCGTTCCGTCATAACCGATAATTTTGAACTGTTCCGGTATGGCAAGCCCCATTTTACGGGCTACGGCCAGACAGCTCAAAGCGCCTATGTCATTTGTCATGCATCCGTCGGTGTCCCTGATGATATCCCAATACTTAAGAATGATATTTTTATTATAGGCATAACTCATGGCATCCCATTCCATATTTACGGATATGACCTCACAGCCGTTTTCACGTAAGACCTGTTCCATGACTTCATGACGGATATTGGCGCTTTTTTTCCTGTCCAGGCCTCCGTAGAACTGTATGACTTTTCGGCATCCGTCCCTGAGAAAGACTTCTGCGGCGGTGCGGCCTCCCTGTTCATGATCGGAGCGGATCAAAGGAACATCCCCGGACCAGTATCTGTCCATGCTCACAATCGCTTTCCCATTACGGCCGGTAAAGCCCGGAACAGGATCCACACAGGCGATCAGGCCGTCCACGGCCTTTTTTTCAAGCATATCCATGAATTCGATCTGACGGTTCATGATATCTATGGTATTGCAGGCGATGCATTTATAATCATGTCTGGACAGCTCAAATTCGATACAGCGCATCATTCTCGCAAAGAACGGATGCTCCAGACTCGGGACAATTACGCCCACCAGACCTGTTTTCCTGCCGGATGATGTCCGGAGTGTGCTGCCCGGATTATAATTCATTTCCTCCATAATTGAATATATTTTTTTCCTGGTTTCTTCGGATACATAACCGCTGCCGTTCAGCGTCCTTGATACCGTTCCGATTCCGACCCCCGCCTTTTTGGCTACATCCCTTATGCTTGGCATAATCAATGATTCCCCCGTTTACTGATTTTAAAATAGTAGTGTTTCACATTGTTCCATCTTTTTATGATATCATATTATCTGTAATTGTAAAGTGGACGGCAGAAAAGGAAAGCACCGGAGAGGCGTATTAATTAACGCAAAATTGAATTGACATCACCATACCGCAATTATACAATGACCTTGTAACGTGTTATTAATCGGCTAATAAATTTATTGACAGGAGGCGTACATTATGGCAAACATTCTGAACAGCCCCGGCAGATATGTGCAGGGGGCGGGAGAATTGTCCAAGCTGGGCAAATATGCGGAAGGCTATGGCAAAAAAGCGCTGATTTTAATCAGCCAGTCAGGCTACAAAAGAATCGGCGGCCGTGTGGAGACGGGCTTTGCGGAAACCGGATGCAGTACTGTATTTGATTATTTTAACGGAGAATGCTGCAAGACGGAAATCAACCGTCTGATCGGGGTGATGGAAAAGGAAGGCTGCGATCTGGTTATCGGTATCGGCGGCGGTAAGATTCTGGATACTGCCAAGGCAGTGGCTTATTACAGGCATACTCCCGTGGTGATCTGCCCTACCATCGCATCTACGGACGCGCCCTGCAGTGCTCTTTCTGTTATTTATACGGAAAAAGGCGTTTTTGAAGAATATCTGTTCCTTCCCTCCAATCCGGATATGGTTCTCATGGATACGGAGGTCATAGCACAGTCTCCGGTAAGGCTTACTGTTTCCGGTATGGGAGATGCGCTTGCCACATATTTTGAGGCCCGCGCCGTATTGGCAAAGGATGCCCTCACCTGTGCGGGAGGACATGGAACACTGGCGGCCCACGCTCTGGCAAAGCTGTGTTTTGATACCCTGATGGAAGAGGGCGTGAAGGCGAAGCTGGCTCTGGAAGCGGGTGCATGCACGCCGGCTGTGGAAAAAATCATTGAAGCCAATACCCTGCTTTCCGGAATCGGATTTGAAAGCGGCGGTCTTGCAGGCGCCCACGCCATCCATAACGGCTTTACCGTATTGGAAGAGTGCCACCATATGTACCACGGAGAAAAAGTGGCGTTCGGAACCATTACACAGCTTGTTCTGGAGGATATGCCTGCGGATGAGCTGGAAGATATTATCGGCTTCTGCATTGATGTGGGACTTCCTGTGACCCTGAAGGAGCTGGGAGTGGAAGAAGTGACGAAAGAGAAGATCATGGCTGTGGCGGAAGCTGCATGCGCGGAAACGGATACGCTTCATAATATGCCTTTTGAGGTAACGCCGGAAAAGGTATATGCGGCGATTATGGCGGCGGATGCCTACGGAAATTATTTCAAAGGCATGTAGGCGGCGGATGGCTTATGGGCGGCCGTCCCCGAACCGGAAGGCTTTGTTTTTCCTTTGGTACCGGTACGGCGTTATTCCCAGCTTTCTTTGGAAGGCCTTATAAAAATGGGCGTGATCATAGAAGGCCAGGGCATTGGCCACTTCTGTCACCGTATATTCTTTCAGGAGCAGTTCACAGCTTTTTTCGATTTTAGTATCCAATATTAAGGTGGAAAGGTTGGTGTGCAGCTCCTTTTTTGTAAGACGGTTTATGTACTGAGGATTCAGGGACAGCTCTTCGGCGATTAGAGCAAGCAGGCTTCCGGTTGGCAGGGACAGGTTATCACGGATAAGGCCGAGGATCCGGTAAATACGGTCATCCTTTCTGGCAAAATGTGCCTGGTTGGCGCTGTAAAAGCTGCTGCACAGGATCAGGAGGATATTGAAGAGACAGTGATAACGGAATGAGTCCAGCAGCGGATCGCAGAGAGGGGTATTGTCGTAGGACTGAAAAAGCATTCTCACGGAGGAGAGCAGATCCGGAGAAAGGGTATTATAGGTAATCTGTTTTTTCCTGTATTCGGTATAGTACAGGAAAAAATCCTGAAGCAGGATGGGAGTATTTTCTCCGGAGGCTTCGGTGAGCAGGATTTTGGGCAGAAGGTACAGATTCCTTATGGTGAATTCCCGGTCGGATTCCAGCGCGTGTTTTTGGCCGATGGGTATACAATATACACATCCCGGCGTGAGCAGGCTGCTTTCCTCTTTTGTATGGTGAATGACCTGGCCGGATAAAATAATTCCGATTTCCAGAAATTCATGAGAATGCGCCGCTTCTTTTGGATGACGGGAATAATGGTATTCCTCCGTAAACAGCGGAAGGCTTGTGCGCGTGGTGACATAACTGCTTTGTATTAAATATTCCTGTGTATTCATAAGCTCCATTATAACGGGCCGGAAAGGAAGCTTCAAGAAAAAAAGTCCATATTTTACACATAAAGCACCGACCTTTACAAGCCATCATACGGCGGCTGTGCTACAATAGCCAAAAGAGCGTAAAGGTGGGAGTCATATGAATCATTCAGAACGAATATTAATGACATTGGGATTTGAAAAAAGAACGGAAAGAGGCGTGGTGCTGGAGACTTTTTTCCCATGGGACAAGACCATTAACAGGTGGTGTGAGGAGGGGCTTCCGAAGAAGTACAGGCCGTCCCGGCTCTATCCCCCGGCAGACGGCTATATGGGACGGTATTTAAGCGATCAGATGTCGGATCCTGTGTATACCTACGAGCGGTATCTGGGCTTTGACGGTGTAAAACGGATGGCGTTCCGGATTCCGTTTTCCTGTTTTGATGAAACGGTGATGGAGGAAACGGATACTTACATAGTGCGGCTGGATACGGATGGCTGGGTTCGGAAATACCACAGGAACAGCAATCTTGTGGAAGAGGTGAAAGCGCCGGTAACAGGGGAAGAGGATTGGAATGCCCTGAAGGAAAAGGTAAGGGAGCATCTTGCCCTCTATTGTACCGATGAAAATATCCGGAAGGTTTACGGCAGATATGTGGCGGGCCATGAGGCCGGGGATTATTCCATCCGGTTCCGCCTGACAGGCTTTTTCTGGCTGTCCCGTATGCTCATGGGCATTGAAGAGCAGATGTACGCTTTTTATGATATGCCGGAAGTGCTGCACGATATGAACCAGTTTGCGGTGGATACCTATAAGGAATATCTGGATAAGGTGTTTGATATTATCCAGCCGGAGGTGCTGCTTCTGGAGGAAGATCTCAGCGGCTGCAACGGGCCGATGATTTCTCCTGATATTTTCAATGAATTTGTGGGGGATTATTACAAGCAGCTCTTTCCTTTCCTGAAGGAAAAAGGGGTTAAAAATGTATTTATTGATACGGACGGGGATTTTAACCGGCTGATTCCTGATTTTATCGAAGCCGGAGTGGATGGATTCCTTCCGATGGACGTGAATGCGGGGATGGATATTGTAAAGGTCAGACAGCTGTATCCGGGGCTTAAATTTATCGGCGGCTTCAACAAGCTCACCATTGAAGAGGGAAAAGAGGCCATTGACAGGGAATTCGAACGGATACTGCCTGTTATCCGCAGCGGCGGCTATGTGCCGGGCTGTGATCATCAGGCTACGCCGGACTCTTCCTTTGACAATTACCGGTATTATATCAAACGGCTGAAGGAAGTGATGGAAGAGGCGGGAAGGGATATCTGATCATTGCTGTCCGAGAGGGAATTTCGGGAGCGGCAGAACTATAAAAATGTGTCCGTTACGGCGGACGGGAGGGGTTATAATGAATAACCGTGAAAATACCATGGCGGTATTAACCTATCGGAATTATACGAGAATACCGGTAGTGTCTTTTGGGTACTGGGCTGAAACCGTGATGAAGTGGGCTGATGAAGGCCATATCGGACGGGAGGAAGCCATAAATTATGTGGAGGCCGGGGATAATTCCGAAGGGGATAAGGCCATAATGAAAAAGTTGGGATTTGATTTCAACTGGAATTCCTGTTTTTCTTCTGAGGTCCTTTTGTTTCCTCCTTTTGAGGAAAAGATACTGGAGGAGTTTCCTGACGGCAGCCGGATTATCCATGACGGGCAGGGGCTGATCTGCAAGGTGAAGCCAGGAACTGTTTCCATACCGGCGGAAATCGGAACTTCCATGACGGACAGAAAAGCCTGGGAGGAGCTTTATCTGCCCAAGCTGCAGATGAGCCGGGACCGGATTGACTTTAAGCGGCTGGAAGAGTTGAAACAGGAGCCGGAGAGGGAAATCCCCCTGGGGCTTCATCTGGGTTCCTTTATGGGGAATATGAGGAATATGCTGGGCGTGGAGCAGCTTTCCTATCTGTATGTGGACGATGAGGATTTATACAGGGAAATTGTGGATACGCTGTGCGGCCTGGGCTATGCATGTGCAAAAGAAGTGCTGGAAACCGGTGTGAAATTTGACTATGCCCATTTCTGGGAGGATATCTGCTTTAAGAACGGCCCGTTGATTTCTCCGAATGTATTCCGGGAATTCGTGGGGCCATGGTACAAGAAGATAACGGATCTCACCAGCTCCTATGGAATCGAAATCGTATCGGTGGATTGTGACGGCATGATCGATTCCCTCATTCCCATCTGGCTGGAAAACGGAGTAAATACCATGTTTCCCATTGAGGTTGGAACCTGGAATGCTTCCATTGCTCCCTGGCGGGAGAAGTACGGAAAGCAGCTGCGGGGTGTGGGCGGTATGAATAAGACGATTTTTGCCAGGGATCGGGAGGCGGTGGATCAGGAAATAGAACGTCTGAAACCGCTTATGGCTCTGGGCGGCTATATTCCCTGCCCGGATCACCGCATAGCGCCGGATGCGAAATTTGAACTGGTGCAGTATTATTGTGAAAAGATGCAGAAAGCAGTCCGTTGATGCAGGAAGCGGCAGAGCGCGGTTTCCTGTTGGTATGTAAAGCCCGATACATCGGGCAGGAGGGGTTACTATGGAACAAATGCCGAGAACAGAAGTAGAAGGTATCTCTTTATCCAGAATGATAATCGGAACAAACTGGCTGGCCGGGTGGAGCCATACAAGCCCGTCGGCAGATAATATGATCAAGAAGACCCATGCCCATCCGGAATCGGTCGTTCCCATTCTGGAAACGTTCCAGGAGGCGGGAGTGGATACTATCATGGCTCCTTTTTCCCAGGTGCCGGTCATCTGCCGGGCGGTAGAAGAGGCATCGGAGAAAACCGGGAAAAAGTTCATCATGATTGACACGCCCATCATTAATGTGGACGACAATCCCCAGGCGAGAAAAGAGGCTATGGATGTTATCCGCAAGGGAAAAGAGCTTGGCGCAAGCCTCTGCCTGATTCATCATTCCAGCGCGGAACAGCTGGTAAACAAGGGAAAACGTACCATTGAACGGCTTGGGGATTATACCTCCATGATCCGGGATGCCGGAATGGTTCCCGGACTGTCGGCGCATATGCCTGAGCTGGTGGTTTACAGTGATTTGAATGAATATGATGTGCAGACCTATATTCAGATTTATAACTGTATGGGATTCATGATGCAGGTAGAGATCGAAACGGTCAACCAGATCATTCATGATGCGAAAAAGCCTGTCATGACGATAAAGTCCATGGCGGCGGGCCGCTGTACGCCTTTTGTGGGACTGAATTTTTCATGGGCTACCATCCGTGACTGCGATATGGTGACGGTTGGCTGCTTCAATGCCCAGGAGGCCAGGGAGGACATTGAGATATCGCTGGCGGCTTTGGAACACAGGAGGGTGAACCTGGAGAAGAGGAGCAGCCCGAATGTGAAGCAGGATGCTTTTGGAGGGGAGTAGGTGTTGATGTTGGGCGGGAGGTAGTGGAGCGCCGCCGGAGAGAGTCCTCCGCGGGCCGTTTCGTTCCGGGGTCTGCGGGAGGGATGGGCGGCGGGGCTATATTCTGCGCGGTCAGACGTAAAAATGGAGGTATTTCTAATCGTATTCTCCCGGTCTTCTGCTGTCCAACGCGGCTGAAACTCCTCGTTTCACTCGTCAGACAGCGCCGCTAAGGGCGGCCAGCAGAAGACCGGGAGAATGCGATAAGAAATATCTCCATTTTTGCGTATTCCCTTGCAGAATATAGCCCCGCCGTCCATCCCACCCGCAGACCCCGGAACGAAACGGCCCGCGGAGGACTCTCTCCGGCGGCGCAGGCAGTTTTTTGAAAAGGGATAAAGGTAAAGGACCTACGTACCTTGGGAATTAGTTCTTGGAGGGCTTAGGTCTTTTTTTTAGTAAATTTTGCCTCAACCTTGGGCCCTGCTCCGGCTCCCTCCCTCCGGTTCCTTTGGGGCTGCTGTTTGGTTCGGGGACCTGCCCTTCCCGCTGCGGGCTATGCAGGGTTTCCTGTAAGGGGCGTATAAACTCGCCGGTCCTTAGGCCGCGTATTTTGCGGCCTTAGTACCGCTGCGTGTTTATCCGAGCGAGAGCGTCCCCTGTAAGGATCCCTGCATAGCCCGCAGCGGGAAGGGCAGGTCCCCGAACCAAACAGCAGCCCCAAAGGAACCGGAGGGAGGGAGCCGGAGCAGAAGCAATGATTGAAGCAATATTTACGACCGGTATTCGGTGGGGGTGAGGCCGGTGTATTTTTTGAAGACTTTGTAGAAGTAGCGGGGGTCTTCGTAGCCTACGAGGGCGGCGATTTCGGAGGCGGGGATGTCGGTGTTCCTGAGGGTGCTTTTGGCGGCCTCCATGCGGACCTGGGTGAGGTAGTCTATGGGGGAGAGGCCTTCTTTTTTCTTGAAAACAGTGGAGAAATATCTGGGGTTGAGGTGGAAGTATTCGGCGAGCATTTCCATGGAAATGGGTTCGCGGTAGTGTTCCTTGAGGAAGTCTTTTGCCTGTTCGGTGACGGACTGGCTTCCTTCGGCGGGTTTGGTGCGGCAGGTGAGGGATATTTCTTCTTTTATGAGGGAGAGGATTTCTTCTCTGTTTTCGTGGGAGGACCAGAAGCGGTTGTCGGTAAAATGGTCCCAGCTTTTTTTGGAAGGGGTGTAGTTAAGGCGGATCAGGAGTTCGTATATGTATTGGATCAGGTATTCGAAATTGTGGACCAGGGGGTAGAAGCTGTCTATGAGGGAGCAGAGCTTTTCCGCGGTATCCTGGGGGCTTTTGCAGCGGAGCTCATTTTCCAGGTTTTTCCAGTCCAGGCTGCTGGGGAGCTGGCCGGTGTCGGCGGAGGGGTCTTCCATGTGATATATTTTGCCGTTCCCGGTCAGAAAACGGTGCTTCAGGGCCTGTTCGCTTTGGTCGAAGAGTTCGGGGGAGAGGGAACGGGAAATGGGGCTCAGCCCGAGGGTGATTATGGCTCCCAGGACATTGAGTTTCATGATCTGGGAATCCAGGGTTTCGTATATTTGCTTTTGGAGAGACTGCAGAGAGGGCGCGGAAAAGAGAAGGATTCGGTCGGGAGTATTGGGGCCCGGCAGGAGGCGGAAGGCGGAGGGGAGCCTGGGGGAGAGGCTGTCGGCCAGTATGCTGTATACGTTTTCTATACTGAAATAGCGGCTCTGGTCGTAGCGGCTCACATGGGCGGACCCCACGATGAATTCCCAGTCTTTGTCCGCTCCGAGTAGGGAGAGGAGCTGGGAGTATTCGGTATCGTTCAGGGAGTGGTCACGGGCTTTCTGGAGGAGCTGGTTCAACAGGAGAAGGGTGTTTTGTTCCTGGACGCGTGTGTATTTTGTGAGGGTGGTATTTTTTTCAATGGCTTTGTTGAGGGCGTCAAAAAGAGTCTCCTGGGTGATGGGCTTCAGGAGATAACAGCAGGCGCCGTGGTACATGGCGTTCTGGACGTAATCAAATTCAGCATAGCCGCTGATCACGATGATGGAGGAATTTATGCCCGCGGCCTGGCAGCTTTGGATCAGGCTCAGGCCCGACATGCCGTCCATCCGTACATCGGTTATTATGATCTCCGGACGCTCTTTTTTGGCAATAGCCCAAGCCTCCAGTCCGTCTCCGGCCTGGTAAATTTCTTCAAATTCGTAACGGCCTTTTTTCAGCCGGGCCATAATGGCTTCCCTGATCAGGGATTCGTCGTCTGCAATCAATAATCTCATAGGTAACACCTCTTATATCCTGGGGATAATGAGTTCCGTACGCATGCCTTCCCCTTCTCTTGTGGTGATGGTTAAATGATAAGCGGCTCCGAATTTTAACTTCAGGCGGTAATGGATGTTGAGGATGCCGATGCTTTCATTTTGCTCCTGAAAGTCATCGAAATCATCTTTTTCCAATTTCGCGGAAAGCTTTTCAAATTCAGTAGTCTCCATTCCCTTTCCGTTATCCGCAATGGTGATGAGGAGATTCTTTTCTCCGGCCTTTACGCAGAAAAAGATGCTTCCGCCGGAAGGGATTCCATTGAACCCGTGTTTGATGCTGTTCTCTATAAAAGGCTGGAAAACCAGCTTTATAATGTGGCAGTCCAGGCAGCTTTCATCGATATCGGTATGGAAGGTAAATTTGCTGCCGAAACGGATGCTCTGAATATAGACGTAGTTGTTCATGTAGTTGATTTCCTCTGCGAGGGTGACAATGCCGGAGGAATTATGGTTGATGCTGTAGCGCAGCAGGGCGGAGAGCCGGGCATTTACCTCACAGGCTGTATCATATTTTTCCACTTCAATGAGAGAGTTGATGATTTCCAGCGAGTTAAAAAGGAAGTGGGGGTTGATCTGGGCCTGGAGAGCCATGAATTCGGCGTCCTTTTTCTTCATTTCCATGACGTAGTTTTTTTCGATAAGCTGGCTGACCTGTCCCACCATTTGGGTGAAGGAGGTGTCAAAAATGCCGATCTCATCACTGCCCAGCCGGGAGGGTTCTATTTTCAGGTTGCCCCGGCTGACTTCTTTTATTTTGTCCAGAACGATGACAAACCGTTTATTTACACTTATGGACAGAATAAAACCGGCGGTTATGGTGATAAACAAAAGGATCAGGATACCGGTGGTGAGGGTGCGGTTCAGGTTATCTATGCTTTCCAGGGAGCTGGCGTAGGCAAAATAGTAAACGGCCCGGAAGCCGGAGGCGGAATTGGAGCTCGTCAGGTAGATCCCTTCTTTTCCGGGATAGTCCTCCACGGGATAGCCATTGTAGATGATATCGTATTTGTCCCGGACAAAATGGAGGTATTCATCCATTTCGGAGAAGGTCTGTCCGTAGATGTAGTTGCCCCGGTTATCAATAATAAAAAGCTGGTGGGAATAATTTCCGTCCACACCTTTCATGGCCTTGAACACCTTTTCCGGAAACAGGCTGAGTTTGATCATGCAGGTTATCCGGGAACCGTCGGTGGAGTATATCGGCTTCAGAATGGAAAGAAGCTCTGTGTTATAGGAGCCTTCCGTATGCATAAAGTAGTGGTCAAAATAACGGTTTTCAAATTGTTCTTTCCAGGTCCCGTTTTCTTTATCCAGCGGCCTTATAAAAATACTTCTGTTTTCCGAGCTGCCGGTGAGAGGATAGAGGGCGAGATCATAAAGGCCATAAGGGAACTGATTATTCAAAATCTGGCGGACTTCCGCATCTACGGCCGCATAATCGTCCTTATCCGGATTCGGCAGGGAAAAAACCTCTTTTATTTTATCATTGCTGTTCATGCTGTTTAATAAGGTCCTGAATTTCATCAGCTTATATTCAATGTTATCCACATACTGTTCCACAAATTGTTTGGAAGTGGTGCGTACCTCCTTCGTCAATAATTTTGCCGCATTATTTCTGATATAAAAATTAGATACGATAATTTCAATCAGAAGCAGCAAGACAAGGAGTGACAAAAATTTATGGACAAGTTTGGTGTCATAAAGGTAATATTTCCAGAGTTTTGTGATTGCCTTCATTCGAATATTTCCCTTCTTTTGGCTACTAAAAATTTTTCTTAGGGATTGGCTTTATTATACCTTAGGAAAAGAAGAGGACATAGGGGAAAATTGTTTTAACCCTAAAAATGGAACTGACATTTTTCCACACGAGATGTGAAAATTTTTTATTTTTGTGTAAAATCTGCTCTGCTATAATAAGCCCACAACCAAGCTTGGACGGTAGCAAACGTTACTATTCATGATACCTGTGCCGTAGGTCTTATGGTTCTGCCTGCCCGGCATCCCCTGTCCTGCCTTTCTGCGCAGGCTCTGGCTCTGCAAGGTTCCTGTCAGGGCACGCTCTCGCTCGGATAACTACGCAGCGGTACTAAGGCCGCAAAATACGCGGCCTAAGGACCGGCGTATTTATACGGCCCATACAGGAATCCTTGCAGATCCAGAGCCTGTGCAGAAAGGCAGGACAGGGGATGCCGGGGCAGGCAGAACCATAAGGCCGACGGCACAGGTATCATGAATAGTAACTGACAAACAACAATGATGGAGCAATAAGCAGGAGGAGATATTGATGTTAAAGAAAAAGGGGACTAAAATAACAGCGCTTATGCTGGCGGGAATGATGGCGGCATCTGCTTTTTTGTCGGGCTGCGGCGGAGCGGATTCGGGAAGCAGCCAGACCGGTGCCGCAGCTCAGAGCGGCAATACGGAAAGTGCGAAGGAAAATGCCGGCAGCGATACCGGATCGGCGGGTAAGACAAAAATTACCATGATTACTTATCTGGGAAATCCCACAAGGGATGCTTTGATTCAGGAAATGGTCGCAGGCCTTGATAATATTGAACTGGAAATCATCTCTCCCCCGGCGGATCAGGCCACGCAGAAAATTTCAACCATGCTTCAGGCTGGAGAGGATATTGATATCATCGAACTGGACTCCGTACCGGTGGATCATATTTCCAACGGATTTATTGAACCGCTGAATTCTTATGTGGAGAACTGGGAGGACTGGGGAAGTGTAAGTGAATTCTTAAAGGATCAGGTTACTTCCTATGATGGAAATATTTATTCCATTCCTTACGGTGTTTATGAAAGAGCCTTGTTTTATAGAAAAGACTGGTTTGAAGACAAGAATATCACTGTTCCCAAAACCTGGGATGACTTATATAACGCGGCTGTTGAACTGACAGACCCCACCCAGAACCGTTACGGCTATTCCTTCCGCGGCGGCGCCGGTACCGTAGGCTTCATGCAGATGACTCTTCTTTCCTTCGCGGATCCTGCAAAGCTGGATATCGGAGTTCCGTTCATCGCCAATGATTGTAAGAGTATTTATGATCAGCCGGAAGCCATCGATGCGCTGAATTTCTACAAAAAACTTTATGAAGACGGTTCCCATCCCGATTCAATCGCATGGGGATATCCTGAAATGGTGGAAGCCTTCTATTCAGGAGTAACCGCTATGCTTATCCAGGATCCCGAAGTAGTTGCAACCTGTGAGGAATATATGGAAGAAGGAACCTGGGATGTGGCTCCTCTGCCCGTAGGACCCAGCGGACAGGCTCTTTTCCCTGCTGGCTTTGCAGGCTGGGGTATTGCCGCAAACTCCAAGAATAAGGATGCGGCCTGGGAAGTAATCAAGACCCTTTCTTCCGTGGAAGGAAATACGACCTTCTGTAAGAAAAACGGTAATATCCCCATCCATACCACCGCTCAGGAGGATCCTTTCTTCAGCGAAGGTTACTATAAGTGTTATATGGACATGGCTGCGGATCCGGATTCCTATGTAGGCTATGTGGATTACGGCGAAAGAAGATTTGCATCCAAAGAAGAGCTGGAGCAGATTTCCCAGTTCGGAGCTGCCGCAGACAGCCTGGTACAGGAGATGCTTCTCGGGAAAATCAGCCCGGAAGACTGTGCAGCCAAGCTGGGTGCCTTCTACAGCTGGTCACAGGACAGTGAATGGGTAAAAGAAAGATTCAATAAATAAGATAAGTAAAAGTTAGGAAGGCTGTCCGGGCTGTTTACAGTCTGAGGCAGCCTTCCCGGTACACCCGAAGGGTGTGCTTTTTCGGAAAGGGAAGGAAATTATGCGGCCAAGCAAAAACAAGCTATCCAAAAAAATGAGAGACAGACTGTTCATTGCCCTGTTTCTTCTGCCGGGGCTTTTCATGATTCTGGTCATGCTGTATTACCCTGCTGTGGATGGAATAGTCATGTCATTCCAGGATGTAAAATCCTATAATATTTTCAGTAAGAAGTTTATCGGACTGGATAATTACCGTAATCTGTTTGACAATATAACGTATCTGGGAACCTGGAAAAATACGGTTATCTGGGTGTTCTGCTGTGTGGCTGTTGAGTTCCTGTTGGGCTTCGGAATCGCCCTTCTTCTGCAGAAGCCCTTTTTCGGGAAAAAGCTGTATGAGTGTGTGGTTTTCATGCCCTGGGCTCTTTCCGGCTTCATGGTGGGTATCATGTGGAAATGGATGTTCAACGGAAGCAACGGTGTGATCAATGACATTTTGATGAGGCTTGGAATTGTGGAAAGGCAGGTTGGTTTCCTATCCAATCCGGATTATGCCCTCCCCTGTGTAATTGTAGCCAAGGTATGGACCGGTATGGCCTTCTTCGCCATTATCATTATGGCGGCGCTGAAAACCATTCCCCAGGATATGTATGAGGCGGCGGCCATTGACGGGGCCGGACCCTTAAAGAAATTCTTTTACATAACCTTACCCTCCATCCGTGTCATACTGCTCCTCATGGTGCTTTTAAGGGCGGTGCAGACCATCAACGCGCCGGATCTTATTTTCGGTATGACCCAGGGCGGGCCGGCCGGAAGCAGCCATATTGCATCCAGTTATATCATGACGGAGGTGGTAAAGGGCAATGATTACGGTCTGGTATCCGCAGCCGGCGTTATCCTCTGGCTTGTTACACTGGTTTGTACGGGAATCTATATTGCCTGCACCAATACCCTGAAAGGCGGTGACGAATAATGGCGGGAAAAATGATTCAAAAAGCAGTGCTCACGGCAATGAAGTATATTCTGCTGGCCCTGTTCTTTCTTTTTACGGTATTTCCTTTTTTCTGGCTTTTGGTATCTTCCCTGAAGGGAAGCAAGGAGCTGTATGAATTTCCGGTCCATTATCTGCCGAGGGAAGCGAGCCTGAATAATTACAGGGAAGTAATCGAGATGGGCAATTTCGGGCTTTATATTTTGAACAGTCTCTTTATCGCTCTGGCAGGGGCCTGCCTGGTGGTATTGATTGCGGGAATGGCTTCTTACATACTCTCCCGTATGGAGTTCAAGTCGAAACCGCTGATATTCATGGTATTTATGATGACCCAGATGCTGCCCACCGCGGTGGGGTTTGCCCCCTTATATATCCTTATGTCAAGGATGGGGATGATCAACAGGCTTACCACGGTAATTATTATTCTGGTAGGAGGGCAGATTCCCTTCGGGACGATCCTGTTAATCGGATTTATGAAGGGGATTCCCAAAGCGCTGGAGGAAGCGGCGCTGATTGACGGCTGCGGAAGGATCAAAACCTTTTTCCGGATTGTGATGCCCCTTGCGAAGTCAGGGCTGTTTTCGGTATTTATTTTTGTGTTCCTTGCCTGCTGGAATGATGTGTATACATCCGTGCTGTATATTAATGCCAACAGCAAGAAAACACTGACGGTTGCCATATATTCCATGATCGGAAAATATGACATCAACTGGGGCAATGTCGCCGCTGGAACATTGATTGCCATGCTGCCGGCCATCCTTCTCTTTGGTTTCATGAAAGAAATCTTTGTGGAGAATATTGCGGGGGCAGTGAAGGAATAGAATGAATTTACGTCTGCGGAGAATCCGCGGGCAGGAGGGCTGATAAATGAGAGCAGAAGAAATATGTACCCACTATAGTGAAGATCCTTCCCGTTTTGCAGGTGCGGTGACACCGCCTATCTTCCAGAGTTCCCTGTTTACGGAATGCGAGGGAAACGAAGGGGACAGGGAAGGGCGTTATGCTTATACGAGGGTGTCCAATCCCACCACGGAGATTGTGGAAAATAAGGTGGCGGCCCTGGAGCAGGGAGAGGCGTCAAAATGCTTTTCCTCCGGTATGGGAGCCATCAGCGCAGCGATGATGCATTATCTGAAAAAGGACAGCCATGTGGTGGCAGTTGCCAGTATTTACGGCCCTGCCCACCGTTTCCTGGCGGAGTATATGAAGCGTTTCGGCGTGGAGGTTACCTTTGTGAAGGGCACCGATACGGAAGAGATAGAAGGGGCGATTCGGGAAAATACGGATTTGATTTATCTGGAAAGCCCTTCCACCTATCTTTTTCTGGTACAGGATCTGGCAAAAATAGCGGAAGTCGCCAAAAAGCACCATGCGGCCACGGTGATTGACAACACCTATTGTACACCGATTTTCCAGAAGCCTCTCACTTTCGGCATCGATATGGTAGTGCATTCCGCCTCCAAATATCTGGGCGGGCACAGTGATATAATCGGCGGTGTGGTGATTGGCCGCAAAGAGGATATAGATCAGATCGCCCAGAGCGAAAGGGAACTGTTCGGCGCTGTCATGAGCCCTTTTGATTCCTGGCTGATGCTGCGCGGGATACGTACCCTTCCGGTACGTATGAAGCAGCATATGGCAAATGCCATGGAGATGGCGGCCTATTTCCAGGAGCTTCCTGTTGTAAAAGAAGTGATTTACCCCTGGTGGGAGACACATCCACAGTACGAACTGGCAAAGAAGCAGATGACAGGGGCCAGCGGGCTGATGAGCGTGGTGTTTGATCTTCCCGGAGAACAGATAAAAAGAATTGTGAGGGAGCTGGAATTTTTCCACAGAGGCCCCAGCTGGGGAGGCTTTGAAAGCCTGATTTCCCCGGTGGGAGCGGATTTGGAGCAGGATAACGAAACGATGAAAAAAGGACTGGTGCGCCTGCATATCGGATTGGAAGGCGCCGATCTTTTGAAGGAAGATTTTGAAAGGGCTGTAAAGAATGTGCTTGGATAATAAACAACAGATGCCACGTCCTGTGAGATATCCTTATTTGCAGCAGGTTCCATTCTCCGAGGATCAATCTCATATTCAGCAAAGCACGGCCGTCATTTTTAATATACAGAGGTTCTCTGTTTTTGACGGTCCCGGAGTAAGAACTGCTGTTTTTTTCAAAGGCTGCAATCTGAGATGCCGTTGGTGCCATAATCCGGAGTCTTATGAAAAACGGCCCCAGCTTGCCTTTGATAAACAAAAATGCATAGGCTGCGGCAGCTGCGTGGAGAATTGTCCGGGCGGCTGCCTCCTTCCGGATCCCGGAAGGGGACTCGTATATGACCGGAAGAACTGCCGGGACTGCGGAAGCTGTACCCGGGGCTGCTATGCCAGGGCGCTCAGCAGGATTGGCTATGAAATCACGGCGGAGGAGCTGATGGAGGAGCTTCTGGAGGAGCTTCCTTACTACCGGGAAAGCGGAGGAGGCGTTACCTTTTCCGGAGGGGAATGCATGCTCCAGCTTGATTTCCTGGAAGAGGTGCTGCTGCGTCTGAAGGATAAAGGAATTCATACCGCCGTAGATACCGCGGGAAATGTGCCTTTCGAGGACTTTGAGCGGATTCTGCCCTATACGGATCTGTTCCTTTATGATATGAAGGCCTTTCATGAGGAGGTTCACAGGAAACTGACAGGAGTGTCAAATGAACGGATCAAGGATAACTTGGTGCGGCTGGCACAGGCGGGAAAGGATATCAGGATCCGGATTCCGGTTGTGGAGGAGCTGAATGCATCAGAGCTTCCCTTTATGAAGCGTTTCCTGTGGGACAACGGGATCCGTGATATCGAACTCCTGGCTTATCACAGGATGGGTGTGGGAAAGGGCGATCTTCTGCTGGAACCGATCGTCCAGGAAAGCTTCCGGGAGCTGGGAGCGGAAGAAATGGAAGAGTATAATAGCAGTTCAGACAGAGCTGCGCATTTACTGCGCGGATAGGAGCGATTATGATAAATACGGAAAAAACGATTCTTTCTCCCCGTATCGAGAGGAAGATTGAGCAGCTGCATCAGGATAAAATAAGAATAAATAAAGAAAAAATAGATCATTTCGGCTATCTGGATATCGATGATCATGGATTCCTGTATTTTCCTGACTTCACCTTTGAACCCATTACCCATGAGGACGGCAGGGTATACGGGATGAAAATGCTGGGAGACAATTACAGGAAAATTCTGAATGAGATGCCGGTATACAGCAATCCTTCCAGTGCGCTGGCCACCTGTTGGCCTGGCAATCTTTCCAATTGGATGGAAATAGGGTTCCGTGAGGAAAACGAGCCGAAACACCTTTTCCCCATATATGAAAAGTATAATATCCTGCAGCACGGCTGCGGAGGGATGAACCATCTCTGCCCGGATCTCACCATAGGTCTTCAGCTGGGGTGGAAAGGCCTTCTGGAAAAGGTAAGATATTATAAGGAATTGAATATCCATGGTGACGTCTCTTTTTATGAAGGAGAGGAACAGCTGCTTCTGGGTGTTCTGGAATGGATTAAGCGCCATGTGGATTATACAAGGGGACTGGCTGAAAATGCTGCGGAGGAAGAGCTGAGGATCCACTATACACAGGTGGCGGACTGTAATGAATGGCTGCTGGAAAACCCGCCCCGGACGCTTCGGGAGGCATGTCAGTTTACGGCTCATTTCCAGTGCATTGACAGAATGTATTATGCCGGAGGCGCGCTGGGACAGATGGATGAGCTGTTCCGCCCTTACTATGAAAAAGATAAGGAAAGCTTAGGGCTTACCGATGAAGAGGCTGTCTGGTATTTTGCCAGCCTGTTCTTTAACGACACCCATTATTCCCAGATTGGCGGGCTTACGCCTGCCGGGGATCAGGACTTGGCAAGCCGCGTCAGTTTCCTGATTCTGGATGCGGTGCACTATCTGAAAATTCCTTCCAATGTGGCGATCCGTGTGCATGATTCCATGAACGAAGTGCTTCTGCGCCGGTCGCTGGAATATAACATGGAGGATGGAACCGGCGTCTGCTACTCCTGTAATATGGGCTGTGAAGAGGGCTTTGTAAAGAACGGGTTCCCGGAGGAGCTGGCGCGTATGCGTATCAAATCCGGCTGTAACTGGACGGCGATCCCCGGTGTGGAATATCCTCTGCAGGACGTGACCCGGATCAATATGCCCATGGCTCTGTATCAGGCCATGGAAGAGATGAAGGGAATGGAACAGCAGGGTACGGATACGCTTTGGGAGCTTTTTGCAAAGCATCTTACCATTATGGTGGACTGCATCAAAGAAGGCTATGACTGGCATTATGAGCATGTTTCCGAGGATACGCCCGAAATCATCCTGAATCTGTTCATGCACGGCCCGGTGGAACGGGGGCTGAACTGTGCCAGAGGAGGCGTGGATATCGTTGATCTGAACATTGATGGGATCGGCCTGGCTACCGTAGCGGATTCCTTCGGAGCCATTGAGCAGAGAATCGAAAAAGAAAAGGTTCTCACCTTCCGTGAGCTGTACGCCGCCCTGGATGCGGATTTTGAAGGATATGAAAGAATCCGTCTCATGCTTAAGAACATTGACAGGCTCGGCGCGCCTCATTCGCCTTCCATGAAGTGGGCGGAAAAGGTAAGGGATCTGTTTGTGAGTCTCTGCATGGACGAACCCACACCCAGGCACCGTTTAAAGGTTATTGCGGGTATGTTTTCCCATGGGGATATTGTCAGGTATGGGGAAACCCTCCCTGCCACGCCGAACGGAAGGAAATACGGGGATCCCATTTCTCATTCCAATGAACCGGATCCGGGCTTTGCCAATGGCCTGCATACCTTTTCCCCTTCCCTGAAAGCGAATACGGTGGCGAAGCTGCAGCCGGGCTTCGGGAATTCTTCCCCGCTCCATCTGGACGTGGACAATTCCATGATAACCAAGGAGGGCGGCGTGGAAGCGCTGGAAACACTGATCCATACCCATAACCATATGGGAGGGACGCTGATTAATCTGAACTGTCTGACGAAGGATCGGCTGCTGAAGGCCCATGCGGATCCGGACAGCGATCCGGATCTGGTAGTAAGAGTGACCGGCTATTCCGCCTTTTTCTCTTCGCTGTCGCCTAAATACCGGCAGCAGATCGTGGATCGGTTTCTGAATTAACTGCGCAGCGTATCGCCGTGATAATTATATGAACGGGCGGAAGGATAGAAGATATTATGGAATATACGGGCAACTGCCTGAAGCTGTTAAGCTTCTGGGCAATTAACGAGGAACTGAAGCTGTCCGTCCTGAAAGGCCAGCTTGAGGAAATGAAGGCAATGGGCCTTCGGGGAACGGTTTTTCATCCCAGATATTATCCGGGAAGGCCCGCTTATATGAGCGGCGCCTATCTGGATATTCTGTCGGAAATCATCCTGTACGCCGGACAGCTGGAAATGGAATTCTGGATCTATGATGAGAACGGATGGCCCTCCGGAAGTGCGGACGGCCATGTGCTGGAACATTTCCCGGACAGCCGGTGTGAGTGGCTCAATTACCGTAACGGAGAAGTGGTGCTGGAAGGGAAAGCCGGGTTTAATACGTTCCGGAGAGATGAAATGGCATATTTCATCGAGTATACTTATGATGGATACCGGAAAGGACTGTCGGAAGAGGCCTTTGCCTGTGTTACCGGATTTTTCAGTGATGAGGTGGGCTTTCTGGACGGACACGGCGTATCTGTAAGTATGGGAGGAATTCCCTGGTGCCCTGAGGCGGAGGAAGTCTATGGACAGCTTCGGGGCAGGAAGCTCAGGGATGACTGGAAGCTGCTGTTTACAGAAGGGGAAGGGTACGAGGAAGTACGGCTTGCTTATTGGAAGATATTAGGTGATATTCTGTCGGATGCCTTTTACAAACCTGTGAATCAGTGGTGCGAAGCCCATGGAAAGCGGTATACCGCGCATCTGAAGGGAGAAGAAACTCTGTTTTTCCAAACGTCCTGCAGCGGTTCCCTTTATCAGAACCTGAAACAGATCAATGTGCCCGCCGTGGATGCGCTGGAGCGTTATCCCGGAAACCATTATTATCCAAGGACCGTTTCTTCTTTGAGCAGACAGTTTTCAGACGGACGCTGTATGGCGGAGGCCCTGGGAGGAAGCGGCTGGGGTCTGTCGCCCGCGGATCTGGAAAACTACGTGGACTGGCTGGCGGAAAGCGGCATTGATACCATCGCTTTTCATCTGTGGCAGTATCAGGCGGACAGCGCTTCGGTACGGGACTGGCCTCCGAATATTCCACGAGGGCTGTCCTGGAAGGACGCGGCTTCAGCCGTATTCGGTAAATTATACCGCAAATGGGATAATCGGCTTCACAAACCAAGGCCGGTGCTTTTGGTTGCGCCGGAAAGAGGAGTGCAGGCGCAGTTTGATCCTGCTGACGCCATAGCTCTTAACGAGCATAACGGAAGCGGGACACCGGACAGCCGGAGCGGAAAGATAAGCCGGGCTTTTTCCCGGTTCGCGGAGCATTGCTATGAACAGGGGATTCCTTTTGATGTTACAAGTGAACGGATATTGGAGGAACATGGACATGTGGAGGATGGTGTCCTGCGGATAGGGAAGGCTGTTTATTCCGCGGTCATTTGCGGGGATGGCGCGTGGTTTCTGGAAGAACAGATCCGGGAACAGGCAAAAGCGGCCGGGATTTGGTATGAAGCCGGGGAATGGCAGTGGCATTATACAGGCCATGGCGGCAATCAAATTCTGCTGGAAGAGAAGGAATGCCATATTCCCTGGCGGGGATGTGAAGATACTGAAGGAGAATGGCGCATCCGTTCCCTGGATCCCCTGGAGGGCATCCGGGCAGGAGAAACTCAACTGATCGGAGAAGAAAAAGAAGGAAATGTCGTTTATACAATTCCTGATTCCGTGAAAAAGTCTTTTCTCAAAAATGGGGAAATCAGTCTGCGCTGGGAAGCATGTCCTGAAGGGGAGAACGCTCCCTTTGTATATCTGGAAGGGAATTTCGGTGTGAAAAGCACTGAGGGTTTCCGGGAGAAAGACCGGCATCAGTGGGAAACCGCCGGTGACTTTTATCTGACGGATATTCGGGAGGATGAGGTGGATGTCAGGGATTTGTGCGCGTCCGGTTTTCCTTTCTGCGGAACCTATGTGGAAATGGAGAGCCTGCATTATACAGGAGCGGATGGAAAACTGAGATTTGATAAAACCGGCCTGCATGCGGACTGCATGGCAGTTATGCTTGACGGGGATACGCAGCTTAGATATTGCTGGGGGCCGGAATGGGAGCTGGCGGGGATAAAACAGGGGATACATCGGACGGTCATCCGACTGTTTCCCAGTACCTTTAATACTTATGGACCTCATCACCACATAGATGGGGACCGGCATCTTACAAGCCCCATGCAGTACAGCGGGGAAAAAGGATTTGCAGATGCCCCGCATGCCCCGTCTTTTACCCTGACTGATAACTGGCATTTTGTGAAGTTTGGAATATAAACGGCTGACAGGGAAGGGAAGCCTGGCGTAACGATTCAGAATTTATCCGGACGGCAGCGCCTCGGCCGCCCGGAAGCTATAATGCGGCCGGTATCAGATAGGAGGCGAATTCGCGGAGACTGTAATAGGTTCTGCCGTCGGCCCCCTGTGTGGTATCGGCCATTATCATGGAATTAAGCACCGCTTCTTCGGTGGCTTCTCCCACGGCGCGGAAGGCGTGATCCAGGGCCGGCTCGGAAAGAATGCTCTGGGTCAGGACGGATTTTTCAGATTCTGCGGGAATGCGGTTGGCGGTGGTGAAGCCTATCATGATTTCCCCGCTGCCGTGCCCGGTATAGGAGCCGGTGCAGGCCAGGCCGTTGGCGGCGCGCCGGATGATGCGTTTCAGCTGCCGGTCGGAAACGGGAAGATCCGTGGCTATGATCATCATGATGGAACCCTGATCGTCTGCGGTGGGAATCACTTTGGTAAAATTGTCGGTGGCGTTAAGAAGCTCTTCTCCCACTTTTCTTCCCTGTATGGTAAAATACCGGGTTGCGCCGAAATTGGACTGTACAAGAACGCCCAGGGTATAGATTTTCCCGTCCAGGGGAATGAGCCGGGAGGCGCTTCCGATTCCGCCCTTGAAGCCATAGCAGACCGTGCCCCTTCCGGCGCCTACGGAACCCTCTTCAAAATCCGCGCATGCATGCTCCAGGGCTTCTCTTACATGGCTTTCATTTACCGCCCGGCGGCAGATGTTATTGATGCGGCTGTCGTTGCATTCTCCTACTACCGGATTGACGGAATGTACGGTTACTCCTTCTTTTTCGCAGCTTTGAATAGTATGGGAGATCAGAGCGTCGGACACCAGGCCGACATTCAGGGTATTGGTGAGAGCGATCGGAGTTTCCAGACAGCCCAGTTCCTCTATCTGGGGAAGCCCGCAGGTTTTGCCGAAGCCGTTTTGGACAAAACATGCGGCGACAGGCTTGGACAGAAATGGGTTTTCCGTACCGGGAAGAATGACGGTAACTCCGGTTTTGTTTTCCGGGGTGGAAATGGTGGAATGGCCTACCAGAACGCCCTTTACATCGGTTATTTTGTTGAGCGGGCCGGGCTGCATGCAGCCCGGGGTGATGGAATAATCCCGGATTCTTTGTTTTTTCATTTTTACTCCTGTTTGTGTGTGGAATGCACTTTCTGCACTGATAAGAAGGGCTTACTAGTCTTTGCCCGTTTAGTGATGAGAAAATTCTATGTATTATAAAACAAGGCAGATAAATCACGTTTACTGTGAAATATCCGTCTTGTCTCATGATAAAGTTTAAATTTTAATTCCTAATTGACGCATCATACCATATAGATTCCGTGTCCTCACTCCAAAGGCGGCAGCGACATCCGGAATTTTTGCATTTTTATTAGGTGTTTTTTTACTAAGGCCACCAGATTTGACTTCCTCAGTAACAATGGTGTATCCATGAACAGAAGCGGCAGCGATAAGCCATGGATCTGCGATATGTCCTGGTGCCCATGTATGTAAAGCGGATTCTTTATAAAATCCGCAATTTACAATATACTGCAGTACTTCCTGATATTTGGTTATAATTTCAGGAGTTACGTGTGGGCATATCTGCAGATTTTCTATTCCATCAAGCCAACGGGATAAATCATCTTGTCCGGTATCAATCTCATCTTTTACCATATCTAACACGACCAAATATTTTGATATGAGAGGATTCGATAACTCTTTCCAATAAGATGGGATCAGATCAAAGGCATAGTAGAATCGAAAGGGTGTCATAAAGAAATTAGAATAAACTAAAAATTTTTCAGTAGTCTCTACCATTCTGCACCTCCCAGACGATCAGCCACTTCTGAAAAAGTCTTACGGCTGGTATTTGTTAACCGATAAGCTTCTGTATAAGAAGTTCTTCCCATATTTATACTTTCGCATAAAGCTCTGATAAAACATCGGTCAAGCCTGGAAGTCATTGTATTATAGTAGTTACCGCCGGATTCTTTATTTTCCCTGGCTGCCTTATATGCATTCAATGCTTTTTCCACAATTTGGTCATATGCGGACTTAGTAATTTTTTTGTTATCTAAAGCCTTTCTTGCAATTACAATTTCACTGCAAAGGAAGTATTTAGAGATGGTTTTTATCCGCTGAAATAAATCTTCCACGGCAGTTTGATTCCATTTATAAAGAAAAATTTTTTGAGGAACCATTAATTCGCCTGCGGCGGCATTGCATATAAATTCTATTTGCTTCATGTTGTCAGGGCTGCTTCTCATATCATTATAAAAATCATCTTCGCCCAGCCATATATGAACAATTTCATGAAATAAAGAAAATAAACGCGCACCCTGAGAATCAGCAGCATTTATAAAAATAAGCGGCGCCCATTCATTTACCAAAGTAAATGCACGGAACTCTTCTACATTCAGTGCTCTGTGTGTATTTTTATTGACGATACCATTCATCATCACAACGATACCGTTTTCTTCCAACAGGCCTCTCATATAATTAAAAGCATTGGGTATATTATTGCATTTTTCAAACCATGCCTTATCTAATTCCAAATCAGCACGAATCTTATCAACAATTGCCGTTATGTCAGTACTTCCCTTCATACTTCCTACTATTGGCAATACGTCAAATCCCATGTCCTTTCTGTAACTGATCATCCAGTCCTGGACGGCTTCCATCTCATGGATAGTGTCAATTAAATTACGGCTTGGATTGGCAGACTGAATACTATCAACTGTTCGGTATTCTAACAATGGTATATATTCTTTGGGAGGTGTTTGCAAAAAGAAATATCCTAACGGAATATTGGATTTTTTACTGAAATCCTCTATTTGATTGAAAGTAGGCGTTTTGGTGCCATCAAGCCAATGCTTAATATTTTTCATAAGCTTATCACCCAGCTTGGATTCTTGAGTTTGGCTAAGTGCCCAATGAATTACTTCCGGCTGAATATTAACATTTATTGCTGGCATACATTTCTCCTCCTTTCAATATTTCTTACTATTATTATATCAGAAAGCAACATATTTGCATCAACATTTTGAGTAAATATAATATAGTTTTATTTTTATATTTGTTGTTCCATTAATCATGTGACACAAACGAAAAAATAAAAGACATCCCGGTTTCCAACGGAAACCCGGGATGTCTTTTGTGTAGTTTATATAGATCTCTTGGAGGAGTTCTTATAATTATTTGCCGAAGTATCTCTCCAGTAAGCCCTGGAATGCCTTGCCGTGACGAGCTTCGTCTCTTGCCATTTCATGAACGGTATCATGGATAGCGTCAAGGTTAGCAGCCTTTGCACGCTTAGCCAGGTCAAATTTACCTGCAGTTGCGCCGTTTTCTGCTTCTACTCTCATTTCCAGATTCTTCTTTGTGGAATCAGTTACTACTTCGCCAAGCAGTTCAGCAAATTTGGAAGCATGCTCTGCTTCTTCATAAGCAGCTTTTTCCCAGTAAAGTCCGATTTCAGGATATCCTTCTCTGTGAGCTACTCTTGCCATAGCAAGGTACATACCTACTTCGGAGCATTCTCCTGCGAAGTTAGCTCTCAGGTCTTCCATAATATCTTCGCTTGCACCCTGAGCAACACCTACAACGTGCTCAGCAGCCCATTCCATTTTTCCGCTCTGTGCGGTGAATTTCTCTGCGGGAGCTCCGCAAACAGGACATTTCTCCGGTGCTTTTTCGCCTTCATAAACATAACCACATACCTGACATACAAATTTCATAATCTTTTTCTCCTTTTAATTTAAAATGATTTTATTTTGTTACAACTCGCCGGTTATCCGGGAGTTGTGGATGGCTGTTTGAAACTTAAGAGAGAGCTTTCAGCTTTTTCTCTTTACAGTGGGGACCCAGGCCGTAAAAATAAGTGATATGGCCGGTTATCTGTCCGTTAAAGTTTTTAGCGGCTGTCTGGTTGATATAGTCGATGCTGTCCATGTCTAAATCAATCACATTTCCGCAGTCGCTGCAGACAAAGTGATAATGAGGACTGGTGTCTGCGTCAAAATGGTCGACACCGTCACCGACGCGTAATCTTGCAATTTCACCAAGATCTGCCAGCAGCGTAAGATTTCGGTACACAGTACCAAGACTGATGTTAGGAAACTCTGTTCTCACATTGCTGTAAACTACATCTGCCGTCGGATGGTCCTTTCTTGTCATCAGGAAATCTTTGATGGCTTCCCGTTGACGGCTGTATTTCAGCATCATCTCACGCCTCCTTTCTGTTGAAAACGATAACTGTTACTGTTACTATAGCAAAGCATATTCTTTTTGTCAATATCTTTATACTTTTTTTATAAATTTATTTTGCCGTTTTTATATTTAGGATTTCTTAATATGATATAATGTTCACAAGATGTGCTTTTCCGGATGAACAGCAGCAGTGTCCGAAAAGCGCTGCATCCTGCTGGCAGGACAGAATAACATCGGATATGCAGGGAAGGATAGGAATAATAACAATGAAATTCAGAACGAAGTTAATTATCACATTTTTAACTGTAATCCTGTTGCCTTTGCTTCTGTCGGCGATAGCATTCCTGGCTATCGGCGCTGTTTTAATACACAATTCTGATTTAAGTTATGGGTTTGAAACTACGGACTACAGTACCATGTCTGATTCTCTCGCTTCCTTCAGCGATATTACCGACGATATTTTTTGTGACATTGAGCAGCTTGCGGAAACGGATCCGTCCAGGCTGGAGGATAAAGAATATCTTGCGGCAATGAATGAAGATGCTTTCAAACGTTCTTCCTATATATTAGTAAGAAAAGGTACAGGCATATATTATTCGGGGAATGAAACGGCGACCCAGAAAATTTTCGGCAGGCTGCCTTCCTATGGATTTGAAAGCCGGGACACCAATGCCGGTTATTACTATAATGATATGCAGAAGCTGGTGAAGCAGATTGATTTCCGGTTCTCGGATGGTTCGGAGGGAAGCGTTTTTATCATTACAAGAGTGAACAGCGTTATCTCCAAGGCGCTTCTTATCTATATGTTTTTTGCTATTGTAATTATTCTCATTGTAACAAGTATTATTCTCACCCAATGGATATATAAAAGTGTATTTGCACCTATCAACCGTTTGAACGTGGCCATGCAGAATATAGCCGAAGGGAACTTTGAGTATACCCTCACTTCGGAGGATACCAATGAAATCGGGGAGCTGTACCGTAATTATGAGGATATGCGCCTGCGTCTGAAGGAGTCCACGGAGGAGAAGATACAGAATGAACGCCAGAACAAGGAACTGGTGAGCAATATTTCCCATGATTTGAAAACTCCCATTACGGCTATCAAGGGTTATGTGGAAGGAATTATGGACGGCGTGGCGGATACTCCGGAAAAAATAGACCGTTATATTAAAACAATTTATAATAAAGCCAATGATATGAACCGGCTGATCAATGAACTGACCTATTATTCGGGAATTGACAGCAACAAAATTCCTTATAATTTCCATCGGATTAATGTGGCGGAATTTTTTCAAGATTGTGTTGAAGATGTGGGGCTTGACCTGGAGTCTAAAAACATCGAACTGAATTATTCCAATCTGGTGGATCCCGATACCCGGATTATTGCGGATCCGGAACAGCTGAAGAAGGTAATCAACAATATTATCGGAAACAGCATTAAATACATTGATAAACCTAAGGGTATTATCAATATAAGAATCCTGGATGAGGTAGATTCCATCCGGGTGGAAATAGATGATAATGGAAAGGGAATAGCGGCCAAGGATCTGGGAAATATTTTTGAACGTTTCTACCGCACGGACGCATCCCGCAATTCCGCCATGGGAGGCAGCGGTATCGGCCTGTCAATCGTTAAAAAAATAATTGAAGACCATGGAGGTTACATCTGGGCAACCAGTAAGGAAGGAGAAGGAACCTGTTTACATTTCGTAATCAGAAAATACAGGGAGGCAGAAGAAAATGAATAAGATATTAATTATTGAAGATGAAGAAGCAATTGCAGATTTGGAAAAGGATTATCTGGAGCTGTCAGGCTTTCAGGTGGAAATAGAACATGAAGGGGATAAAGGGCTGGAACGGGCTGTAAGCTCAGATTATGACCTCATTATCCTGGATTTGATGCTTCCCGGAATGGACGGCTTTGAAATCTGCCGCCGTATCCGTGATGAGAAGAATATTCCCATACTCATGGTATCTGCGAAAAAGGATGATATTGATAAAATCAGGGGTCTGGGCCTTGGCGCGGACGATTATATGACGAAGCCCTTCAGCCCCAGTGAGCTTGTTGCCAGGGTAAAGGCTCATCTGGCCCGTTATACAAGGCTTGTAAGTTCCCAGCAGAAAACCAATGATATCGTGGAAATCCGCGGGATACGCATTGATAAGACCGCAAGGCGGGTTTATATTGACGGTGAAGAAAAGGCATTTACCACGAAGGAATTTGATCTGCTTACATTTTTGGCGGAAAATCCCAATCATGTGTTTACCAAGGAAGAATTGTTCCGGGAAATCTGGGATATGGATTCTATCGGGGATATCGCTACCGTTACGGTGCATATTAAGAAAATCAGGGAGAAGATTGAGGCGGATACGGCAAATCCCCAGTATATTGAAACGATTTGGGGAGTTGGGTATCGGTTTAAGGTGTAAGGTGAGACCCAAATCGTTTGCGATTATGGGGAGTTGGGTACCGGTTTAAGGTTTAAGATGGGCACAAAGTCGTTTGCGAATAGGGCGAATTGGATGTCGGCTTAAGGTCTGGTATCAGCGGCAGAATAATTTTGGAGCAGGGGAAAATATGACAATAGGCAGTGATGGGCCGGCAGAGAAAGACATTATCAGGGATAAGGTTCGAAAACTTTATTCCGCTTATCAAAAGGGATATCTGGGCGGAGAAAAAATGCCTGAAGATGAGAATCCCGGATTAGATAAGGCATCAAAAGAGAATTATATGTATTTTACTCTGCCCATGGCTTTAAACTATCAAAGAAATTCATATGTCCTTTGGGAGTGTGCAAATCGATTATACAGTGAAGCAGATGCAGGAACAGTATTTGACTGTCAAAAAGTATGTAGTATGCCGGCTGAACAGCTAAAAGAAATACTTGTTAAATATAAGGTTGCATTACAACCGAATAAACAGCCGGTTATATGGAAAACAATCTGCAGCACCATAAAAGACAGGTTTGATGGAGATATTCGGAATCTATTCCGTGATAATAATTATTCCGTATGGAAAATAAAAAAATATATAGAAGAAAATAAGAGAGACTTTCCATACCTGGGCGGTAATAAAATATGTAATTACTGGCTGTATGTAATGGAAAAGTATACAGATGTAAGTTTTACGGACAGAGAAAATATTACAGTTGCCCCTGATACGCATGTAATACAAGCCAGTGCCAGATTGGGGATTATCAGTCCGGAAGAAATAAAAAGTTCAGATGTACAGTTGATTGTAGTACAACGATGGAAAGAACTGCTTGAAGGAACAGAATGGGTGCCTATTGATATCCATACACCTATGTGGCTTTGGAGCAGAGGAAAATTTCAAGTAGAATTATAGAGTTATTTATAGGCAGTTGCCAGAATTTATTAGATAATCGCCGTCAGCCAGAAATATAGCTGACGGCGGTTTTTTATGCCTATAGATAAAGTAGGAAGAAAGCCGGTTATCAGTCCGGTATAAATTCAATGATGGTTTACAATTCTTTTTGCATATGTATTTCGATATTCCGAAGGAGTCATGGAAGTAATGTTCTTATAAGTCCGGGCAAAATTGTGATAATTAGAAAAACCAAGGGAATCAGCGATTGAAGTGACGCTCATATTAGTGTCGCTGAGCAGGAAATTTGCTCTTTCTATTTTCTGAGAGAGGATATACTGCTTCAGACTTATTCCTGATGTCTCTCTGAAATAACGGGAAAGATATTTTTCATTGTAGCCAAAATGAGAAGCGATACTTGATACCTTCAGATTATCACTTATAAAATAGTTTATGTAATCAACAATATCATTATAAAGCTGTTTCTGAAGAGGAATATTGGGGGTATCTGCATCTTTTTTTTCAGTGAGAGAAATTATGTGCTGGTTGGAAATTTCGCTGATAATTAAGGTGGTCATATAATCCATATAATGGGTATCATAACCGGTACGAACACAATTTTGCAGTTGTCTCATAAGAAGCAGTACACGTTCCGGATAAAGAAGTGTTTTCTGAACTGGAAGAAGAATATCATTTCTTCCGCCGTCAATTTTACTGGGGATAAGTCCTGATACGGGATAGGCACGTTGACAGGAGAAGTGCATCCAATAGAAACTGCATTCTGATTCACGGAATCCCCTGCGGATTCTTTTTTCATCACTCGGTTTTGATGAAGGAGGCTGAAGCAGAAGATACTGTCCGGGAGTTACCGTATATTTAACATCCTGATACTGAAGGTACAGGTTCCCTTCTGTTTCAACAATAAGTTCATAATCCTCCGTAGTCTGTACACTATGTGTCCATTTAGAGGAGAGGGCTTCAAATTTTCCGGTTCTGTTAAACATTAAGGGATTAGCTATATTGATCATGTAGGCAAGGCATTGAGGCATTTTATTCACATCCTGTCTTTATTAATACAAAAAGTAATTTTTTGATACAAAAAATATCCGGAAAAATAAGGTTGTATGTGTTTTGCTACTAGAAGTTGTATCCCTTTTTATAAATTATAGACCATAAAATACTACAATTCAATAGTAAAAAGCATAAGAAGTAGGAAAAACAGTATTCTAGGAAAAAAAATTACTGTATCTGAAACAAGTTTCTAAATGATACATTTTAATACGTTTATGCATTTTGATGGAATGTATAAAATTGTATAATAGTTATAAATAAATTGATAGCCGGCAGAAAAAAATGAATATATTGTACAAAAAGTCTCGGTATAAAAGAGATTCTTAACTTGTTACATTAGTTCAGTTTTTTCATAAATACAATTTATTTTCGAAATCTATGTAATTACAAGAAAAGTATCAGGAAACATTCAGTATTGCTAAAACAAAATGGGGATGTTTACAAATCAAGGAGGGAATGTTATGAAATACAAAAAGTTATTGGCATTAGTACTTACAGCCGGTATGCTTGGTGGAATTTTGTCAGGATGTATGCCTGGTTCAGGAACAGGAGAGGCTGCAAGTTCGGAGCCTGCAGTGGAAAGCAAACAGGAAACGACGGAAGGCAATACCGTACAGGAGGCAGATTCTTCAGAAAATGCAGGAGGTTATTCCTTGCCGTTATGTGATCCAGGAAGTGAGTCCCTTTCTATTCTCACATATCAAAACTGGCATGCATCAGCATATTATGATTCTGATGAAGGTCTTCCAGTAGAAAATGAAATTGAAAAAATCACCGGTGTTAAGGTGGAGTGGGAATGTGTTGCCAGCGGCGATTATAACACAGTAGCTCAGACGAGACTTGCGTCCGGCAGTGAACTTCCGGATATTATCCGTGTTCCTAACGGCACTACAGGATTAGCAGACTATAGTTCCCAGGGACTTCTGGTTAATATTAAGGATTATATAAATGAAACGGATACGCCTAATCTTTGGAAATTATTCCAGGAACAGCCTATATATGAAGCGCAGATGACCTCACCTGATGGAAATATCTATGGTCTGCCTCATGCAGAATTTGATATTAATAATTACGTATTAATGTGGAATATCATAAGACAAGACTGGCTTGATAAATTAGGGCTGGAGATGCCGGCCACCATTGATGAATATCATGATGTGCTTGTTGCATTCAGGGATCAGGATCCAAATGGCAATGGAAAAAAGGATGAAGTTCCTTTAGGCTACCAAAATGATCAGATGTTTGGACTTTATACATTTAAAGAGGCCTTTGGATTTAATAATACGGATATCTGGTCTGTATCCGATGATGGAGTTGTGGCTTTTGACCTTATGGATGAGAAATTCCTGGATTGCCTGACAACGCTGAACCAGTGGTATAATGAAGGGCTTCTCAGCACAACTACTGATGGTTCCGATTCCGATTCTCTGATTTCACAGGACAGGCTGGGAGGACAAACCTTATCCTCTACAGACAATGTCATCGGCAAAGATGATTTGGTAAGCGAGACAAATCCGGATGGACATTATGTGTTTATTCCTGCATTAACCAATGAAAATTATCCGGATAATAAACCCACTGTCAGTAAGAGACAGTCATTTCATGATTATTATGCCGTTACAATTGACTGTGAGAATCCAAAGCTTGCAGTACAATGGCTTGACTGGGTATATGCCTCCGAAGAATCTGCAGTACTGCGTTACTGGGGATTTGAAGGTGATACATTTACCGAAGAAAATGGACAGAAAGTATTTACAGATAAGGTTACCAATAGTGGAACCAGTGCTATTGATGTAATGCGCGGAATTGGGGCCTGGCCGAATTTTGTAGGGAATGAAAGCGGAGAGCCGTTTAAGGCTATGTATGTTGGTTCTTATTTTGAAGAAGCTTATAATGAGTTCAAAGACATTATGAGTGACAGAGTTCCCATTGCTATCGGAACAGATGAAGAGAATAAGGTATATACAGAAAAATGGCCTGATATTGAAACATATGTAAAAGAAAATGTTGTGAAATTTATCACAGGCAACAGAGCTTTAAGTGAATGGGATGTTTACGTGGATACTCTGAAACAGATGGGAATAGAAGAGGTGGTTGCTGTAAAGCAGGCATGGTATGACAGGACACAGGAAGTAATGCAGTAAAAAGGACTGTGCAGCAGCCACATTGTGGCTGCTGTTGTCCAACTATACCCGAAAGGGCTGATTGAACCGAATGGTTATCTGCCCGGAAGCAGTATGTAAAAAACTGGATGAGGCGATAGGATATGGCAAAAAATAAGATTGAAAAGAAAATTCCTGTGAGGAAGCTTATAAAAAGAGACAGATATCTGTTGCTTATGGTGGCACCATGCGTGCTGTATTTTCTGTTATTTCATTATGCACCTATGGTTTGGAATATAGTTGCGTTTCAGGATTATAACGTGAGGAAAGGAATCTTTGGAAGCAGTTGGGTTGGTCTTGAAAATTTCAAACGTTTTTTTGAGAGTCCCTATGCGTTCAGACTAATCAGGAATACCTTTCTGTTAAGCTTTATGGATTTGCTTATGGGATTTCCTGTGCCAATCCTCTTTGCTCTTCTTTTAAATGAAGTAAAAAGAAAATGGGTAAAAAGAACGGTTCAGACTTTTTCTTATCTGCCCCATTTTATATCAGTGGTGGTAGTTGTAGGCATGATGAAAATTTTTCTGTCTCCCACAGACGGCATAGTGAATCTGGCTATTCAGGCTTTGGGGGGATCAGCAGTTAATTTTTTCTCAGAAGCTAAAATATTTCGGTGGTTATATGTCTTTTCAAATATTTGGCAGAATTTCGGCTGGGATTCCATTATATACTTTGCCGCTATTTCAGGGGTAAATCCCGAGTTATATGAAGCGGCAATTGTTGATGGCGCAGGTCGATGGAAAAAAATGTTTTTTATAACATTACCATGTATCGCGCCTACTATAATAGTGCTTCTGATTATGAGAATCGGCTGGCTTTTGAGTGTTGGCTTTGAAAAAATAATCCTTATGTATAATGAGGCTACCTATGAAACCGCGGATGTTATTTCCACCTATGTTTACAGGGTCGGCCTGCTGAATTCGGATTTTTCATATGGTACAGCTATTGGCTTATTTAACTGTGTGGTGAGTCTGGTTCTGATTATTCTGGCAAATGGCCTGAGCAGAAAATTCAGCAATACATCGTTATTTTAGGAGGTTTAAGGATGAAACAAAAAAGAAGCCTGAGGGAGCGCGGCGTAATCGGAATTGTAGTTATTTATATTATTATTATACTTGCAGCTTTCATTACCCTGTATCCGTTCCTGTATGTTATAGCCAATTCTCTGAGTAATCCGCTGAATGTAATCAGAAGAGATGTTATAGTATGGCCGGTTAACTTTTCATTGACATCTTATGAAACTCTTCTGAAACAAAAAGATGTATTCATGGCTTACTATAATACTATATGGTATACAGTGGTGGGAACTCTGGTTAATATGATTCTTACCATTATGGCGGCATACGCGTTATCCATAAAAAAATTTTTTCTTCGTAATCAGATATCCGTCTTTATAGCGGTGACAATGTTTGTGTCGGGAGGAATTATTCCATCTTATATTGTGGTAAACCGGCTTGGTTTATATGATACCCCCTGGGCATTGATTGTGCCCACTGCGATAAGCGCCTATAACCTGATTGTGGCCAGAAGTTTTTTTGAATCTCTTCCTGAAGAATTAATGGAATCCGCTCATTTGGATGGAGCTAATGATTTGGTAATTCTTTGGAAAATCATCGTACCGGTTTCCAAGCCTATCATTTCGGTATTGATAATTTTTTACGCAGTAGGACATTGGAACGAATATTTTAATCCCATGATTTATCTTAAGAGCAGGGAACTGAAGCCTATACAGCTGTACCTCAGAGATATTCTTGTGGCAAATCAGCAGGCTACCACAAGTACGGGAGGAAGTACAGGAGCTGAACGACAGTATCTTTTTGAAGCACTGAAGTTTTCAACAATAGTAATTACCACATTGCCAATTACGATTATTTATCCTTTTTTCCAGAAGCATTTTGTCCAGGGCGTTATGATTGGAGCAGTAAAAAGCTGATGACATAAGAAGGATTATTCATATGGCAGAAGAAAATGGGGGAAATATGGGAAGATATAAGTACATACCTCGCAATACAGCGGGAGGATGGGAAAAAGAAGGAAGTTCTCCGGTAATCGGAGGTGCTTTGGGTACCGTATTTGATTGCTGTGTGCGTGAAGATAATGGAGAATTCAGGATTTGGTATTCCTGGAGGCCTGCCAGAGGGATTGCTATGGCATATAGTACAGACGGAATCCATTGGAGCCTGCCGCAGTTGGTTATGCCCCGGCAGATTAATCTTAGCTGGGCAAAGGATGAAGTAAACCGACCTTGTGTACTGTATAGAAATGGAAAATATTTGATGTGGTTTATCGGAATGGTTCGTCCGGAAGATTTTGAGTATGGTCATACTGCGGTAGGATATGCAGAGAGTATGGATGGAATTCACTGGGATGTATATAAGGAACCGGTTATGGTTCCGGAAAAACCTTGGGAAAAAAGCAGTCTGTACTGTCCTCATGTGATTTGGGATGACAAGGAATCTGTTTATAAGATGTGGTATTCCGGCGGAGAACAATATGAATGCGACTGTATTGGCTATGCTGAGAGCAAAGACGGAATACATTGGGAAAAGTATGGTGATAACCCTGTATTCACGGCGGATAAATCCAGATTTTGGGAGGCTCTCAAAACGGAAGCCTGTTGCGTCATAAAGGATGAAGAATACTATTATATGTTCTATTTAGGAATCAGTGCCGACAGAATGTCTGCCATTGGGGTGGCAAGATCACGGGATGGTATAAGCGGATGGGAAAGACATCCGGATAATCCTGTCATTGCAGGAACAGATGGTGGATGGGACTATATGGGTGTCTGTAAACCATTTGTACTATGGACGGAAGAAGGATACCGTATGTGGTATAACGGCTGTAATCAATCGGAGGGAGAAGGGCAGATTAAAGAAGAAATTGGTGTTGCCAGACATAAGGGACATAAGTTATGGCCGGACAGTGACGGACCACGGGAGAGAAACATTCCTGATGAGGAATTTGTTTGCCGGGATTTATTTTTGGGATGCCGGTAGGAAGAGAGGGGAGTATGATACAAAATGTAAAATGGGTTCCTCTTGGAACGGCGGGCGGATGGAGAAAGGCAGCGGAAAATCCGGTAATCGGACCGGAATATGGAACTACCTTTGATCTTCATGTGATAAAAGAAGAGGGTATATACCGTATGTGGTTTTCCTGGAGGGATGTCAAGCTGATTGCCCATACTGCCAGTACGGATGGACTGCATTGGGATCTGCCTCAGGCTGTGCTTACAGCTGTTCCCGGTTCCGGATGGGAAGGGGATGAGGTGAACCGTCCTACTATCGTCGTAAAGGACGGTTTATACCATATGTGGTATACCGGGCAGATGTTTGCCAAAGAAAACCAGATGAGCAGAAGCTGTATCGGTTATGCGGTATCAGAAGATGGAATAAACTGGAAGAGAAGGCAGGAACCTGTTTTTGTACCGGAGGAAGCATGGGAGCGATATTGTGTTATGTGTCCTCATGTCCTTTGGGAGGAAGAGAAAGGTTTATACCGAATGTGGTATTCTGCAGGTCGTATGCATGAAGCGGATGCGATTGGGCTTGCGGAAAGCAGTGACGGAATAAGTTGGACCAGAGTGGGCAGAAAACCGGTTTTTTTGCCTGATCCGAAGAATTACTGGGATATGAGTAAGGTCGAAGCATGTTATGTACTGAAACAGAATGACTGGTATTATATGTTCTATATGGGAGTTCATGGCGATTATAAATCAGCAGTGGGGCTCGCTCGTTCTGCAGATGGAATAAACTGGGAGAGGCATCCGGATAATCCCGTTATTGCGGGAGACGATGACCTTTGGGATTTTGGCGGTATATGTAAAGTAAGTGTAGTGAGAGAAAATAATGGTTTACGCTTATGGTATAATGCATCCAACAGCGGCGGAGAACAAATTGGCATGGCATATCATGAAGGATTTGCCCTGTTTCCGGATGAAGAGGAAGTATACGTGCAGGAACGGGAGAAAAATCCCTGTAAAGAAGGTAAATTCAGTTATTACTATAACAGATTTGCATTATTGGATAAATAATAGTTAATCAAAGGAGGCTGACATGGACTTTTGCGGATATAAATATAAACCCCGTGGATGTACAGGCGGATGGGAAGTAGTGGGGACCAGGCCTGTATTGGGGCCGGGACTTGGGACAGTAAATGATCCTTTTGTAATGAAAGAAGGAGAGCTTTACCGAATGTGGTTTTCCTGGAGAAAAGGAAGAGTAATCGCTTATACGGAAAGCAGGAATGGAGCAGATTGGGATAATGTACAAGTAGTACTTACTGCAGTCAAAGGTTCCTGTTGGGAAGGGCATGAAGTCTGCAGGCCGACAGTGCTGAAAAAGAACGGGCTTTATCATATGTGGTATACAGGAATGATGTACCCCACGGAGATTAATGCAGCCCGAAGCTGTATTGGTTATGCATCAAGCGAAGACGGAATTGTTTGGAAGAGAAGAGAGGTTCCGGTTATGGTACCGGATAACGACTGGGAAAATATTGCTGTGGCTCATCCTCATGTTCTTTGGGATGATGAAAGGAATTGTTATCGTATGTGGTATTGTGCCGGCAGGCAGCATGAGCCGGATGCAATTGGTTATGCGGAAAGTGAAGATGGGCTGCAATGGAAGAAAAGTGCAGAAAATCCTGTTTTTTCTCCCACAGATGAACATTATTGGGAAATAGGAAAAGTGTCTGCACCTTATGTCCTGAAGGAAGATGGATGGTATTATATGTTTTATCAGGGGATGGATGGGGATCTGATAGCAGGGGAAGGACTTGCCCGTTCCCGTGATGGAATTCATAACTGGGAACGTCATCCGGCTAATCCCATATCAGCAGGTAAGGATGGAAACTGGGATTGGCTGGGAACACGTAAGGTAAGCCTGGTAAAAGAATTAAATGGTTACCAGATGTGGTATACCGGAGGTATGAGAGAGGGTCAGGCAATAGGTATTGCATGGCATGAAGGTTTTGATTTCGGATTCCCCGAAGAAGGCCAGTCCGGAAGAGATGAAAGAGGTTTTGGTAAGGGTCTTGGAAGTGTAAATTATTACTACCATGATAATATTGCCAAGTATTAATAAGGGGCAAAAATAATTGATAGTTTACTGAGGCAATAAGAATAGAATGGAGGTATCTATGCATAACCCTAATCAATATAAGCCCATTCCCTGTGGAGTTATGGCAGGCTGGGAAAGAGTGGGAGACGCTCCGTTATTCGGAGGCGCAATGGGAACTGTTTTTGACAATTTTGTAATCTATGAAGATGGTATCTATAAAATGTGGTATTCCTGGCGGCCGGTAACCTGTATTGTGTATGCAGAAAGTAAAGATGGCCAAAATTGGACGCTTCCTAAAGTAGTACTTACTTATGATGAAGAATCTGAATGGGAATGTTCGGAAGTAAGCAGACCGACTCTTATACATAAGGATGGTATTTATCATATGTGGTATACGGGACATAAATGGTGCGGCAGGTATTCTACCAGTGTTATTTGCTATGCTACCAGCACAGATGGGCTGCACTGGCATAAATATGGTGAACCGGTAATGCTCTGTACGCAACCGTGGGAAAGAGAAATGATCTGGTGTCCTCATGTCATTTGGGAAGAAGAAGAGAAAAAATATAAAATGTGGTATTCAGGCGGTGCTACACCCAAAGCTGAAGCGGATGCTATTGGATATGCGGAAAGTGTGGACGGTATTCACTGGTCTAAGCATCCGCATAATCCGATATTCAAGCCTGATCCGGAGATTCACTGGGAGATGTATAAGGTATCTGCATGTTTTGTATGGAAACAGGATGATTGGTACTATATGACTTATCTGGGAAGTGATTCCGATATGCGGGCTGCGAATGGTATGGCAAGATCCAGGGATGGAATTACCAATTGGCAGCGGCATCCGGATAATCCGGTTTTCGGAGAATGTGAAGGTGAATGGGATTGTGCTGGTGTATGTAAGGTCAGTGTGCTGAAGCAGGATGATGGTTATCTTGGCTGGTATAATGGATTTAACCATACGCTGGAAGAAATGGGGCTGTTAAGGCATAAGGGTTTTGATTTTGATTTCCCTGAATATGGGACGGAAAGACAATCCCGCAGAGGAGATGGGAGATGCTATTCGGAAATAAATACGTTGTATTAGGAATATTAGAATAATACAGAAAGGGCATTGCCACGATACAGAATCTGGCAATACCCTTTCTTTTTTTACATATTAAATATATATACTTAAATCCATTCCATGTTATAATAAACCTGCCTAAATCATATATAAAATAATCATCCAAGAGGAAAATAAATGAAATCAACAATACTGGCAGAAGATAAAGACATCCTCGTCTGCTATAAACCTCCCGGCATAGCCGTCCAGAGCGCCAGGCTGGGAGAACCGGATATGGTCAGTGAACTCAAAAATTATCTGGGAGGGAAAAATCCTTATCTCGGTGTGGTGCACCGACTGGATCAGCCTGTTTCAGGAATCCTTGTTTTTGCAAAAACGCCGGCTGCGGCAGCAGCCCTGAGCCGTCAGGCGTCCCATGAAACGGGACAGGAATCCGGAAAAAAGAAAAAGCCGGCGGCCTTTATGGAAAAAGAGTACTGTGCTCTTGTTTTTACCGGAGAGGCTGAGAATTTACCTGAACCCGGCCTAAGCGTAAAGCTGGAGGATTATCTGCTCCGAGACGGAAGAAAGAATACTTCTGCTGTGGTGCCTTCCGGAACAAAGGATGCCAAACGGGCGGAATTGGTTTATGAAGTGAAGGAAAAAAAAGAAAAACAGGCCCTTGTCAATATCCGGCTGCTGACCGGACGCCATCACCAGATCAGGGTACAGTTTGCCCATGCGGGACTGCCGCTGCTGGGTGATGCCAGATACGGGACTGAAAAAAGCAGGGAATATTCTGCAGGGAAGGGAATAACCAACATCTGTTTATGTGCCTGCCGCCTGAGTTTTTATCATCCGGCAACAGGCAGAAGGATGGATTTTCAGACGGAGGAGCATCCATGGATCAGCTGACAGAAAGAAAGGAACAGGAAAAAAGCGTTGAGAATAAGGATAAAGGTACGGATTGGTTCTTCGGCAATATCAGGGATGCTGCCCAATTCCTTACGGGCTGCTGGATGTTTCTTATGCTCACAATATTTCCGCTGTATTTCGGTAACAAATACCATGAAATAGGCGGATATAAATTTTCTTTTTTCTCAGGGACCTCCACTCTTATACTGTTCCCCGCAGCGGTTCTCGCGGTGGTGGTTTTGCTTGGGAAAATGATGAAAAGGGACTGCGGAGAATGGAAGAAGGAAATTTCCCTGGCGGATATCGGTGTGCTGCTGTATATGGGGGCCTCGGTCATTTCTTTTGTATTGAGTGATTTCCGTACAGATGCATGGGAAGGGGTAAGCGGCTGGAATATGGGCCTGCGTACCCAGCTGCTTATGGGTGCCTCTTATTTCCTTATTTCCCGTTTTTTCCCGTGGAAAAACGGGAAAGAGAAACGGGGAACCGGTCTGGCCGGGAAATTGATTCTTTATGGTTTTTTTGCAGGCTCCGGGATTACCTTTATCCTGGGGATCCTTAACCGCTTTGGAGTGGATCCGCTGGGGATGTATAAAGGGATCAGCAGTTCCTATCTGATTTTATTCCTGTCAACTATTGGACAGGCGACCTGGTATTCCAGCTATGTCTGCACTGTTTTTGCTATTGGGCTCTGTATTTTTTTTGCGGCAAAGAGCAATAAAATACGGATTGCTTCGGGACTCTATTGTGTTTTGGGATTTATGACTCTGGTGACTCAAAACAGCGACAGTGCTTTCGCATCGCTTGCCCTGCTTTTTACTGGGTTATTTGTGGCGGCGTGCGGCAGCCCGGATAAGATGGAACGGTTCCTGGAGACGGCAATTCTGGGGGCGGCTTCTTTCAAGGCAATCGGATTCCTTCAGTGGGGATTCTCGGACAGGGCATTGGAGCTTGGCAGGCTGTCCGTTATGTTTTCCCGGGGGTGGCTTTCCTGGCTGCTTCTGCTGTTCTTCTCCATCTGCTTAATTGTACTTCTTCAATTTGAAGAAAAAAAAGGAAAGGCGGCTGTGGAAAAAGAATGGGGAAAATGGAAAAAAAAGCTGCGGCTGATCTGTATAATTGGGGTTTTATCAGCGGCAGTGCTGGCGCTGCTGCTTATTATAGGAAATACGGCTGGGCTTTGGGAAAAATGGTTCGGAATCACCTTTCATAATCAATATCTGCTGTTTGATAATAAATGGGGCAGCGACAGGGGCTTTACCTGGAAGGCTGCCGCAGGTATGTTTGCAGAGATGACGCCGCTCCGTAAACTATTCGGCGCAGGACCGGATTGCTTTAAAGCTTACAGCTACAGTATCCCTGAGTATGCCGATTTGCTGTACCAATATTGGAAGCCGAATATCCTTACCAATGCGCATAATGAATTCCTGAACCTGCTTATCTGCATAGGAATCGTGGGACTGCTTGCTTTTCTGGCCATGCTTGGTATGGGAGTATGGAGGTTTTTCAAGGCATGGGAAAAAAAATCCGAGGGCACGGAAAGTACATGGCTTTCAGCGTTTGTTTTGGCAGGAATGCTTTCCATTCTGGCCTATGCAGGACATAATTTTTTCTGTTATCAGCAGGTCTGCTGCACCCCCTTTTTATTTATTGTAATGGGGCTGGCGGAAAGCGCTGTGCGTATCAATGAGCGTAAGCATTCATAAAAAATATTAATTTAAGAAAATAATTGGAAAAACGAGCTGCCGGTGGTTGAAACTGGCAGCTCTAATCTTTTCTGAAGCAGGATAGATTTAATAGAAATCCTTATACTAATCTCGTGAAAATTTTGAAAGAAACGGGTGAAAAGGGTATGGGGAAATTACTGGAAAAAGGTTCGAAAAAGTGGATTTTTGCCGTAGCGGCAGGATTAGGCGTATTTATTGGATTCCGCTATTTGTTTCCGCTTGTCACGCCGTTCCTGCTTTCTTTTTGTATCGTTTATCTATGCAATCCCTGGCTGAACCGGGTACAGAGGAAAACCCATATCAGAAAGGAAATTCTGCTTGCAGGAGTTATGGCAGGTGCGGCGGCAGTGCTTTTGGTGGTTCTGTGGATTTTGCTGCAGTGCGGCCTGGGGCAGGTGAGGGTACTTACGGAGAACTGGGATGGGATGTGTAAGCAGATACAGTGTTTTTTTGGCGACTGTTGTCTGTTTGCACAGGAGCATTTCGGAGTGGATGCGGTAAAGGTGGAACGGGTGATAATTGAGAAGGTTGAGATTTTTATAGAAAACCTTCAGGCGGATTTTTTCCCGGCCATGATGAGGGAATCATGGTGGTATCTGAAAAAAATTCTTTCCGCTGCCGCTTTTTTGGGAGTGAGTTTTATCGCCTCCATTCTGTTGTGCAAGGATTATGACGGCATGGTGGAACGGCTGCAGGAGGGCGGGGAAAGTTCGGAAATCATAGAAAAAGTATTTGATATCGGGGAGAGAATTATCCGTCTGGTCGCAGTATATCTGAAAGCCCAGGCAGTGATTCTTCTGGTGATAATGCTGATATGCTGCATAGGGTTATGGATAGGAAAAGTGGAAAATGCTTTTCTTCTTGGCATTCTGGCAGGGATGCTTGATGCCCTTCCCTTTATCGGAACAGGTATTGTTCTTATGCCGACTGCATTCTGGCAGCTGGTGAACGGAAGGTTTGGCGCTGCTATTCTGTGTGTGGTAATTTATGTGGCGTGTATGGGAGCCAGGGAATTCCTGGAACCGAAACTGATGGGCAGCAAAACAGGAATCTCGCCTGTTTTTATGCTTCTTTCTGTTTATGCCGGTGTAAAGCTGTTTGGAATATCAGGAATCATCAAAGGCCCTCTGGCCATGGTAGTATTGCTGGAAATATGGAAATGTCTATGTAATAAAGACAGCGGGGGCAGCAGCTTCTCTTGCGAAAAAAGTGAGAAAAAGTTATAATTTACAATATGCAGGGAAAAAATGTACTGCATAAAAGATACGGAAAAATAAAAGATAAAACAATTGGTTTTCATATGGGAAGCAAATGAGGTAAACGCTATGTATATAGGGGATTTGCACATACATTCCAGGTATTCCAGGGCAACGAGCAGAGACTGCACACCTGAATATCTGGATTTATGGGCCAGAAAAAAAGGAATTGATATTGTAGGAACCGGAGATTTCACCCATCCTGCATGGAGGGAAGAATTGAAGGAGAAGCTGGAGCCGGCAGAAGATGGCTTATATACGTTGAAGGATGAATACCGGATAATGGATGCAGGTGCGCCGGATAACCGGAAGCCCAGGTTTGTACTCACCGGAGAGATCAGTTCTATTTATAAAAAGAACGAAAAAGTGAGGAAGGTTCACAGCCTGCTTCTGCTGCCCGGCCTGGAGGAGGCGGACAGGCTGGCGCGCCGTCTGGAGCTTATCGGAAATATCCATTCCGACGGAAGGCCGATTCTGGGATTGGACTGCAGGGATTTGCTGGAAATCATGCTTGAAACGGTACCGGAGGGCGTATATGTGCCGGCGCATATCTGGACGCCTCATTTTTCCATGTTCGGCGCATTTTCCGGATTTGATACGATAGAGGAATGCTTTGAGGACATGACACCCTATATACATGCTCTGGAGACCGGACTGTCATCGGATCCGCCTATGAACTGGAGGATATCGGCTCTGGATTCTTACCAGCTGATTTCCAATTCTGACGCCCATTCTCCGGCAAAGCTGGGAAGGGAGGCAAATCTTTTTCAGATTCCTCTTTCTTACGGAGGATTGGCAGAAGCCATATCCACAGGAAACGGACTGGAAGGAACAATTGAGTTTTTCCCGGAGGAGGGGAAATATCATTTTGACGGACACCGGAAATGTTCCCTTTGCATCAGCCCGTCCGAGGCTGCGGCCTATGGCAATATATGTCCGGTATGCGGGAAAAAACTGACAATAGGTGTTTTACATAGAGTGGAGCAGCTTGCGGATCGGAAAGAGGATTTTGTGCTTTCAGGGGCGAAGCCTTTTGAAAGCCTGGTTCCCCTCCCGGAAGTTATCGGGGCCTGCACCGGAAAATCGGCGGCTTCCAAAAAGGTATTGGAACAATACGAATCCATGCTTGTGAAGCTGGGATCCGAGTTTGAAATCCTGAGAAATATTCCGGTGGAGGACATTAAAAAAGCTGCCGGTGCGCCTGTGGCAGAGGGAATCCACCGTCTGCGCGAAGGAAAGGTAGAACGTACCCCGGGATTCGATGGTGAATATGGGACGATAAAACTTTTAACTCCTTCGGAAATCGACGGACTGGAAGGACAGCTCAGTTTTTTTATGGAAGAAAGGCTTCAGGAAAAAAAGAAAGCAACTATAGTAAACGATACGGAATCCGGTAAAATTTCCGCATCAGCCCGGGAACAGGGAAGCGGATCCGAAACAGATAAGGAAGCAAAGGAAAAGGATATAATCGGGGGGAATGCGGAGGAATTACATAAGAACAGCCTGAGCCCGGCACAGCAGGAGGCGGTATCGGCCCGTGACAGGGCTGTGGCAGTAATTGCCGGGCCGGGCGCGGGGAAAACGAGGACTTTGATTTCCCGCATATGCAGTCTTCTGGAAGACCGGAAAATCAGGCCTTCGGAGATTACCGCAGTTACTTTTACAAACAAGGCCGCGGAAGAAATGCGCAGCAGGCTGGAAAAGCTTCCCGAAGGAAAACGTATAAGCAAAGAATTATGCATCGGAACATTCCACGGCATATGCAGCAAAATACTCGGCGACAGAGGAGAGGATTTTTTCGTGGCTGACGAAGGCCTGATGGAGGAACTGGCAGGAAAAACAATCACCAGATTTGATTTGAAGCTTTCCGTATCCCGTTTCCTGAGAGAACTCTCTCTTCTGAAATGTGGGATTCAGGGACTTCAGTCTCCTGTTACCGAGGAAGCGGCGGCATATTACCAGGAGATGCTGGAAGAGGAAAAAGCGTTGGATTACGATGACCTTCTTCTGAAAACAAGGAAGCTTTTCCTGGATGAGGATATTTCGGCACAGGAAAAACAATTCCGTTACCTGCTGGTGGATGAATTTCAGGATATTAATCCGGTCCAGTATGACCTTCTTCGCGTGTGGAATAAAAACGGACAGGAATTATTTGTTATCGGAGATCCGGATCAGTCTGTCTATGGCTTCCGGGGATCGGATTCACAGTGCTTTGCCCGGCTGGAAAAGGATTATCCCATGCTGCGCACGATACGGCTGACAGATAACTACCGTTCCACGCCGGAAATTGTAGCCTGTGCATTGGATGTGATATCTCATAACAAAGGGCCGGAGCGCAATATGCGGGCATCGAACCCGGCAGGTGCCTCCGTCCGTGTGGTAGAGGCTCCCGGCGAAATGGGAGAAGCTATATTTATTGCCAAGGAAATCAACCGACTTATCGGTGGTATTGATATGCTCGATGTGGAAGAAAACCATGGAGGTGAGGTAAAAAGGGTCAGAAGCTTTTCTGATATTGCAGTCCTCTACCGTACCCACAGACAGGCGCAGCTTCTGGAAAAATGCCTTCGGCAGGAAGGGATACCATACGTGGTAGCGGGACGTGAGGATTTTCTTCTGGATAAAAATGTCCGGGGTACCCTTTATTTCTTCCAATACCTGCTCTGTCCGGAGGATCTTGTTTCCCGCAGTTTCTGCCGGAAGCTTATCTGGCCGGCAGAAGAAACCATGGCTGAGGAACAGCTGTCCATGCTTGCCGACAAATACGGGAAAAAAGTCCGCAGGGAAAAAACAGAAAAGCTGCTTGAGGTATGGATAAAGGATCGGAAGCTGGAAGAGAGCGAAGCCATGTCCAGGCTTCTGAACGCTGCTGTGCTCAATCCATCTATGGAAAGTTTCCTTGAGACCATTTCTTTTGGCTCTGAAGGGGATGTAAGACGGTGCGGAAGCCGCAAATTTCCGGCTGATGCAGTAATGCTCATGACACTGCATGGCGCCAAAGGCCTGGAATTCCCCGCCGTATTCCTGTATGGCATGAGAAAAGGGCTGATGCCGCTGGAGCTGGGAACGGCAGCGGGAGATATGGAAGAGGAGAGGCGTCTTTTTTATGTGGGGATGACACGGGCCGCCGAAGAACTGATTATAACCTCATCAGGAGAGCCCTCTGTTTTTCTTGGGGAAATTTCGGAAGAACATGCGGTGATGGAAAAAGCAAAAAAAGAGAAGCCGGTGGAAGAAGTGGTCCAGTTGAGCCTTTTTGATATGGAATGGACATAAGAGAGCAGAGCTTACTAACTAAATAATATGGATACATTCAGGAGACCGTTCGGGAAATAAATTCCCGGGCGGTTTTTATTTTAATAAATTTCATGATTTAGTTAAAATATTTGATTTTAGTAAAAATGTAACGCTTGGTGTTACGGTGCTGATTATATAATCAAGTTAATCTAATAAAAACATTCCTGCAAATACTCTCCGGGCAGCGGAACAGTGTGGCAGAACCTGATGATAATCAGAAGCAGCACATTACAGACTGAAGGATCGATATAAACCGGATGAAAAGAACAAGTGATAGATGGTCAGAACAGAGAGGAGAAAATCAGATGAAGAAAACAAAGGGCATGCAGAGGTTATGGGCGTTTTTACTGGCTTTTGTATTAATTGCCACAACAGTAGGCAATGACGGGCTTACTGTTCTTGCATCAGAAAATGAAACGGAGCAGAGCAGTGAAGCATCGTCTGAAACACATTCTGCAGAAGCTTCAGAAAATACGAATTCCGGCGGAGAGGAAGAAAACTCCGGGGAAAATAAGTCAAATCAGGAAGAAGCATCAGAAAGTTCTTCGGAAAGCGCTTCAGAATCTTCAGAGGAGTCTTCAGCTGAAAGCACATCTGTCAGCCAGGAAGAGGAATTAACTACAGAAACTTCTGAAGAGGAAAGTAAAACAGAAGAGAATACAGAAAGTATTTCTGAGGAGGCAAATCAGAATTCCAAGTGGAAAGTGAATTTCAACACAGAAGGCGATGTCAAAGTTTTTAAGGAAGATGGCCAGGAAATCACCGGAACACTGGAAGTTGAAAATGGAAAACAGCTGTCCTTCAAAGTAGAAGCTGGAGAAGGAACTTCTGTAAAAGTTACAGCAGATAATAATGAACTTTCTTCAGAAAATGGTATTTATAAAATTAATCCGGATAAGGATATAACAGTTACTGTAAAGGCAGAAAAGAATGATAATGCAGAGGCTTCCACAGAGACGGAAACCGAAACAGAAACTATAACAGAATCTGCTGCAGAAACCGAGTCTGAGACGGAAACTGAAACGAAAACGGAAGCAGAGACCGAGACGGAATCTGAGACCGAAACAGAAATAGAAACCGAATCTGAGATTGAGACTGAAACAGAAGAAGTGCTGGAAACCGAAACTGAGGACGTAACCAGGGAATTTTCTGTAGTGTCATTTCAGGTGGAAGGCAAAGGAAGTATTACTGACGCTGACGGCAATGAAATTGGCAGTCAGGTAGAAGTTGAAAATAAGAAATCTCTGGAGTTCTATGTGAATCCGGAAGATGGTTATGAAGTTGCTGAAGTAATTATTGATGGAACAGTTATTTCCAGAAGTGATAATAAGTATGCGGTATCTCCTTCTAAGGATGTAGAAGTTAAGGTGACTTTTGCAGAGAAGGAAGAAGAAGAGGAAGAATATATTGAAACTATAGATACTGTAGAAGTAAATGGCGTAACGATAAAAGTTACTACCTATTCTGCAGGGGTACTTCCGAAAGGTTATAAAGTAGTTGCGGAAGAAGTTTCTGCCGGTACAGTACAGAATGCAGTTGAAACAAAGCTTGAGGAAAAAGGAAAAGAACTGGTTGACTTAAGAGCATTTGATATCACAATTCTGGATAAAGATGGAAATGAGATTCAGCCTAAGGGCGGTGTTTCCGTACAAATCATAGGAACCGGAGTTGAAGGCGAAAACTTTGATATTTATCATATGTCAGGGGATGAAGCCCAGTCTGTTGCTGAAAACAGAAAGAACAGCGATGTGAGTTTTACTGCCAACAGCTTTTCTATATATGTATTGGCAGGAAGCGGGTGGAAATATGTAACGAAGAGTGAGACCATTTATCTTAAAGTTGGCGAAACTAAAACTCTTAGTGCAGGAAATTTGGATTCTAGTAACAACTGGAGTACTAGCAATAAAAATATTGTAGAAATAGACGGTAACAAAGGTACCGGTTTCATAACAATAACCGGTGTTAATCAGGGAACTGCTGTCATAACCCATGAGTATGAGAACATTTATGGGAAAAATGTGAAGGAAACTACTACAATTAAGGTTACTTCAGATGATAAACAAGCCGTAACAGCATACTTTTATGTATTATTGCCAGAAAAGGAAATCGGTTCTACTATAGCAAAGGATTATTTCTATGTAGGACAGGGAAGTGTAATTCCGTATGATGGAGATTCGCAAAAATCTGACTTAGTACAACATCAGGGAACTTCTAATGTAGTTACCTATCCGGATAAAGAACAAGTCCTTCAGGCAGTTAAACAGAGATATGGTTCAGATATTGAAGTAAGAGATGTTATCTGGTATAAAACACCTTGGGCAAACGGAGCTAACAGTAATACTGACAAGCCCTTGGTAAGTGCCGGTACCAAATGTTATCACGTTGATGGATATGTTTCGTACAGCACTGTGAATTATACGACAGTTGCATTTAAAGCGGTACCTCCGGGAGCCGGAGCGGATTCAGATGAAAACAGTTTTGAATTAGTAGATTACTATAATAAAGTTAAACTATTAGATGGAAAAGCGACTGTAACCCCAACTACCAAGACAGCAGCATTTATTAATGGTTATGTATTTGAAGGCTGGTATTCAGATAAGGCATGTACTCAGAAGGTAACAGATTGGACTGTTAATGGACCTACCACCTATTATGGCCATTATGTACCTAATATGGATGATACCAGGGAATTAAAATATCAGGTCGTATACCAGACTGAAGATGGTACTGTTTTTGATACAGTAAATGAGAAAGTAAATATTTGGGTAGAAGCAGACAGCTATATTGTAGAAAAAGTAGCAACTAAGACTTTCACCGGATATAAACAGAAAACGGATTCTCCAAAACTGCCGCAGGAAGTAAAAGATAACGATAAAGTTATTGTATTATATGAAGTGGATAAAAATGCCAAAGTAGAAGTGAAGTATACAGTACAGCACTGGGTAGCCGGAGTGCACCAATCAGACGATGATGTAGTGGTAACTGATAATGTATGGGTAAATGGTGCTAAGGAACTGAAGGTAACAGCAGACTCCCTTGCAAAGAATACCTATCCGGGCTACAAATTCAGCAGCTATGCTCCAGCAGACATCAAAGCAGGCAGTATAGTAGCAGACAATCAAATCATCCGGGTGAATTATGAAAAGGATGAGGATGCCAAAGTAGAAGTGAAGTACACGGTACAGCACTGGGTAGCCGGAGTACATCAGTCAGACGATGATGTAGAGGTAACCGATAAGGTATGGGTGAATGTAGCTAAGGAACTGACAGTAACAGCAGATTCCCTTGCAAAGAATACCTATCCGGGCTACAAATTCAGCAGCTATGCTCCAGCAGACATCAAAGCAGGCAGTATAGTAGCAGACAAACAAATCATCCGGGTGAATTACGAAAAGGATGAAGATGCCAAGGTAGAAGTGAAGTACACGGTACAGCATTGGGTAGCCGGAGTACATCAGTCAGACGATGATGTAGAGGTAACCGATAAGGTATGGGTAAATGATGCTAAGGAATTGACAGTAACAGCAGATTCCCTTGCAAAGAATACTTATACAGGATACAAATTCAGCAGCTATGCTCCTGCAGACATCAAAGCAGGTAGTATAGTACCAGACAAACAAATCATCCGAGTGAATTATGAAAAGGATGAAGATGCCAAGGTAGAAGTGAAGTACACGGTACAGCACTGGGTAGCCGGAGTTCATCAGTCAGACGATGATGTAGAAGTAACCGATAAGGTATGGGTAAATGGAGCTAAGGAACTGACAGTAACAGCAGATTCCCTTGCAAAGAATACCTATCCGGGATACAAATTCAGCAGCTATGCTCCAGCAGACATCAAAGCAGGCAGTATAGTACCAGACAAACAAATCATCCGGGTGAATTACGAAAAGGATGAAGATGCCAAGGTAGAAGTGAAGTACACGGTACAGCATTGGGTAGCCGGAGTGCATCAGTCAGACGATGATGTAGAGGTAACCGATAAGGTATGGGTAAATGGAGCTAAGGAACTGACAGTAACAGCAGACTCCCTTGCAAAGAATACTTATACAGGATACAAATTCAGCAGCTATGCTCCAGCAGACATCAAAGCAGGCAGTATAGTAGCAGACAAACAAATCATCCGGGTGAATTATGAAAAGGATGAAGATGCCAAAACAGAAGTGAAGTACACGGTACAGCATTGGGTAGCCGGAGTGCATCAGTCAGACGATGATGTAGAGGTAACCGATAAGGTATGGGTAAATGGAGCTAAGGAATTGAAAGTAACAGCAGATTCCCTTGCAAAGAATACCTATCCGGGCTACAAATTCAGCAGCTATGCTCCTGCGGACATCAAAGCAGGCAGTGTAGTAGCAGACAAACAAATCATCCGGGTGAATTACGAAAAGGATGAGGATGCCAAAGTAGAAGTGAAGTACACGGTACAGCATTGGGTAGCCGGAGTGCATCAGTCAGACGATGATGTAGAGGTAACCGATAAGGTATGGGTGAATGGAGCTAAGGAACTGACAGTAACAGCAGATTCCCTTGCACAGAATACCTATCCGGGATACAAATTCAGCAGCTATGATCCAGCGGACATCAAAGCAGGCAGTGTAGTAGCAGACAATCAAATCATCCGGGTGAATTATGAAAAGGATGAAGATGCCAAAACAGAAGTGAAGTACACGGTACAGCATTGGGTAGCCGGAGTGCATCAGTTAGACGATGATGTAGAGGTAACCGATAAGGTATGGGTGAATGGAGCTAAGGAACTGACAGTAACAGCAGATTCCCTTGCAAAGAATACTTATACAGGATACAAATTCAGCAGCTATGCTCCTGCAGACATCAAAGCAGGCAGTGTAGTAGCGGACAAACAAATCATCCGGGTGAATTACGAAAAGGATGAAGATGCCAAAACAGAAGTGAAATACACAGTACAGCATTGGGTAGCCGGAGTGCATCAGTCAGACGATGATGTAGAGGTAACCGATAAGGTATGGGTAAATGGAGCTAAGGAACTGACAGTAACAGCAGACTCCCTTGCACAGAATACCTATCCGGGATACAAATTCAGCAGCTATGCTCCTGCAGACATCAAAGCAGGCAGTATAGTAGCAGACGAACAAATCATCCGGGTGAATTACGAAAAGGATGAAGATGCCAAGGTAGAAGTGAAGTACACGGTACAGCACTGGGTAGCCGGAGTGCATCAGTTAGACGATGATGTAGAGGTAACCGATAAGGTATGGGTAAATGGAGCTAAGGAACTGACAGTAACAGCAGATTCCCTTGCACAGAATAATTACACGGGATATACATTTGACAATTATAATCCTGCAGACATCAAAGAGGGAATGACAGTATCTGATGGAGATGTTATTAAAGTAAACTATCTGGAAAATGAAGTCACCATCAAATACATCGCCGATGCAAATGGAAACGTAAACAATGACAGTGAAACAATACTGGCAGTCAATGGTACAGCCACAGGTTCCACAGCCACTGCAGCCCCAGGTTATCATTTCGTTAACTGGACCAATGAAGATGGCACAGTAGTAAGCACAGATGAGACATATGTACCTCAACGAGTAAACGAGTTATATGCAGCAGCAACATACACTGCACATTTTGAAGAGGATGTTGTTACCCCTCCTGCTCCCACCCCGACACCGGATGAACCGACAGGAACAACACCCACAGTAACGGCACCTACAGAAGCAACCGCCGTACTGGGAGAAGCATTTGCACCCGTACAGCCTGAAGTAGGAGTTCTGGGTGAAGCAGCAGCGCCTGAGGTTGGAGTTCTGGGTGAGGCCAAAGGTCCCGGAACCGGAGACACAGCTCCAATCGCCGCCTGGTCACTGATTATTGTAGGAGCAATCCTTACATTGGGGATTACTGCAAAGAAACGTAAAAAAGAAGAGCAGTAAATCAGAACTATAATTTTTACGAATAAAGACATGGGGAGCCATTGCAGTTATAATGGCTCCCCATGTTTTCTTCAGAATATCCTTGACAAAACATACTGATCCCCACTATGATGAATTTGTAATAACATTTTCAGGTGCTTTATAAAAATTAATAGAAATCAGAGGTCAGAGAGATTGATTATTAGAATAAGATTCAGATAACTATTCCAAAGGAAAAATATGCGGTATGGCAGCCTTACGCGGTATCCGGTTATAGTCGGCAGCAGCGTCAGGTTTTTTGTATACGTCTGCATATGATGGGAATAGTATTTGTTTCTTTGGCATTTTCCGGGGATTAATTCAAGCCGGATTATGCAGGAAGCAGTCTCTTTTTTTGTACCTGAAAATGAGAAAATGGAGGAAATGAAATGTTTACGCATAAAAATATTTGTTTTATCAGATTAAGGAATGGATACGAAAAAGAAACTTTCTGTAAATAAGTTTGTGTCTGCGCTGCTGTCACAAACGGATACCTGTAATAACAGAACAAAATAAGTATAATACTACATGGAAAAGCAGCGTAGAAAAGAGGAAATGAATGAACGAAAATAACAATACACAGCAGGAAAATATATCCCGGGTTCTTCTGGTAGGGGTTAACGTGGATGATAATCCTGATTTTGAAACCTCCATGGAAGAGCTGGAAAGCCTGGCAGAGGCCTGCGAAATGGAAGTTACGGCCAAAATAGAACAGAACCTTTCATCCCTTAATCCCGCTTATTATATAGGAAGCGGTAAGGTTAAGGAAGTTCAGGAAACCGTGGAACAGATGGATTTGGACTATGTGATTTTTGATGAAACCTTATCCCCTTCCCAGCTGAAAAATCTGCAGAAGGAAGTGGGAGTCCCCATAATGGATCGGACCAATCTGATTCTGGAGATTTTTTCCCGGAGAGCCAAAACCCGGGAGGCAAGGCTGCAGGTAGAGTCAGCCAATCTCCAATACATGCTGCCTCGTCTTGTAGGCATGAGGGAAGCCCTTGGACGGCAGGCCGGAGCCAGCGGAAGCATGAGTAATAAGGGTACCGGTGAAAAGCAGATAGAGCTTGACAGACGTAAAATTGAAAAGAGAATAAGTGAACTGCGCAGAGAGCTGGAAGCCATTGAACATGACAGGAATACCCAGCGTAAGCGTCGGAATGATTCTTCCCTTCCCCAGGTGGCCCTTGTGGGCTATACCAACGCAGGGAAATCCACTCTTATGAACAAGATGGTGGAAACCTATGTGGGAAAAGAGGAGAAAATGGTGGTGGCAAGAGATATGCTTTTTGCTACACTGGACACTACTGTTCGAAAAATCAACCAGAATGACAGAAAGGATTTTCTGCTGTCTGATACGGTTGGATTTATAAGCAAGCTGCCTCATGGGCTGGTTAAGGCTTTTCGTTCTACGCTGGATGAGGTCCGTTATGCGGATTTGCTTTTACAGATTGTAGACGCATCGGATGAACACTACCGGGAACACATTCAGGTAACAGAAGAAACCCTGCGGGAGCTGGGAGCCGAAAAGATTCCCTGCATATATGTGATGAATAAAGCGGATCTCATTATGGCAAAGGAAGAACTACCCAGGATTGACGGAAATAAGATTTTTATGTCCGCCCGTGACGGCATAGGCCTGCAGGAGCTTTTGCAGATGATTAAAAAAAGGGTTTTCTCCGGAAACAGGGAAGGCATATTTCTTATCCCTTACGAAAAAGGAGAAATTGTCAGCTATTTAAACAGCAATGCGACAGTCAGCAGCCAGGAATATCTGGCGGAAGGGGTAAAACTCTTTGTGGACTGCAGGGAAAGTGATTACTCCAAATACAGGGAATATTTATTCCCGGAAGACTGAAAAATAATTTTATCTGCCAAAAAGGGAGTCTGATTAGCGCTCCTCCATAAAAACAGCAGGGAAGAAACCGGATTACTGGATTTCTTCCCTGCTTTCTTTTTTTATATTGTATTTTCCTGATACAAAGGAGCTTTTTCCAATACTTTTATCCCCAGGAATGTAAAAATTGAAAAAGCCGCAAAGAGGAAGAGGAAGAGCCAAATGTTTTCCGGCAAAGGATCAATCAGAGCGGCGATATAGGTTCCTGAAAAATTGAAAAACATGTGCAGCAGCATGGGAGCCGCAAGAGTTTTAAAGCGTTTGCAGAGCCAGCCGAGTATGAGTCCGAGAAGGAAGGCATAAATTCCCTGTATCCAGTTCATATGAGCTATGCCGAACAGAATGGCCTGAATGATATTTGCTGCATGGAAACCGAGTCCGGTCTTTCTTAAATATTGGAGGGTAAGCCCTCTGAAAATAAGCTCTTCACCCAGCGGTGCCATTACCAGAGTAACGATGGATGAAAGCAATGTAAGCCCTACGATTCCGCTTTCCTCCATCAGCATATTGTATTCGTCCATGATATCAGGCACCAGATGATCGGCCGCGCCCAAAAGGAGGGTAACGAAGAAATAAATACCCACAGACAGCAAAAAAATACCGGCCAGGTTATGTATATGAAGCAGTTTTTTAACAGTGCCCCTTTCTTTTTTCCGTGTAAAGCCAAGATAATACCAGCACCCGAAAACAAGAAGGGTAACACCCTGAATCAATACAAGAACGCCTGTATAATGCTCCATAACATAAGTATAAACAATATCATTCAGCATAGCGGGATCCATTCCCGGCTGCATGGACATATAGACCGTTACAGCGGCATAAATTATCTGGCCCCCCAGAACCTGTATCAGCAGCATAAATAACAGCGGCAGTAAAGAAAGCACTCCATAACCGATTCTTTTTCCTTTGCTCATATGTAATTGTTCTCCTAATTTCCAGTCTGTCTTTTCCCTATTATATGCACACAGGAAACGTTTCTGCAATATTTATTATGTCATCGGCCGGCCCTTTTGTTCTTCTGTAAAAATCTTTCCTGCGCACAGGTTAAGTATACGCATTGACATCCATATTTGTCTGTCCTAGAATGTAAAAAAAGAAAACGTTGATATTCCCATAAAAACAGGAGTAAACAAATGCCGCTGAAAGCCGCAATATGCGATGATGAACCGGAACAGGCCGGAATGCTGGAACGTTACATAAAGGAATGGGCTGTTTCTTCCGATATAAAAATAGAGACAAGGATTTTTCCCAGTGCGGAGGCCTTCCGCTTTGTATGGGAGGAGGAAAAGGACTGGTGGCTGATCCTGCTGGATATTCAGATGGAGGGGGAAGACGGCGTGTCCCTGGCAAAATATCTGCGGGGAGAGGATGAGAAGCTGCAGATCCTTTTTATAACCGCCCTGCCCGATTACATAGAAGAAGGATACGATGTATCAGCCCTCCATTATCTGATAAAACCCATACGCAGGGATAAGTTTTTTCAATGTCTGGACAAGGCGGCGAAGAAGGAAGAGGAAGAAAGTTATCTTCTTTTAACGACAGTGCAGGGCGAAAAAGTACGGGCGGCTCAAAAAGAGATTATGTATATGGAAGCCTTTGCCCATACGGTTCAGATTCATATGAAGGAAGAAATTTTGGAGGTTCGGTGCGGAATTAATACACTGGAGGAGCAATTGGAGGGAAAAAATTTTATCAGGTGCCATCGCTCCTATATCGTGGGACTGGCTTATGCCGCGAGAATAAAAAAGAAGGAGCTTCTGCTGGATGACGGGACTTCGGTTCCTGTCAGCAGAAGGCTTTTTCAGGAGGTAAACAGGGCTTTTGTAGCATATTACAGGAGAGAAGAAAGCGGAGAATACGGAACAGGGGAAAGGACTTAAGGATTATGAGTATCTGGTTGGCAGTCGTCTATATAACCGCTTTTTTACTGGCGGCAGTGGGCCTTTCTTTTCTTATCCGTTGGTATCTGACCCGGCTGGTGGATCGGAGAATCGAAGGCTTTCAAAATGATCTGATAAGCAGGCAGGTGGACGAAGTGGAGAACATGTACCGACAGATGAGAGGCTGGCGGCATGATTTCCGCAATCATATACAAACCATGCTTATTTTAATGGAAAATGGTGAAAACCAACGTCTTAAAGAATACCTGGAAGGCTTGAATGCAGATCTCACCGAAGTGGATCAGGTGCTGAAAACAGGAAATGTCATGGCTGATGCCATTCTTAACAGTAAGCTTTCCCTGGCCCGCGCGAAAGGTATTGCGGTGAATGCCAAGGCAAAAGTACCCGGCCGGATGCGGATTTCTGATGTGAATCTGTGTGCCATGTTGGGAAATCTTCTGGATAATGCCATTGAGGCCTGCCTTCGGATAGAGGAGCCCGAAAAAAGGTTCATAAGAGTATATATAGGAATTATGAAGCAGCAGTTATATATTTCCGTAACCAACTCTATGGGAAAAAGACCCGAGAAAACAGGCGGCCGTTTTCTGTCCTCGAAAAGCGGACGGGATGAAATGGCCCGTTTCGGCTTCGGGCTCATGCGGATTGATGTCATAGCGGAACAAAATGGAGGTTATGTAAACCGGCAAAATGAAGAAGGGGTGTTTGCTGCGGAAGTGATGCTTCCCTTATAAATATCAGGTAATTCCAATTGCCTGGGATAACCATTCGTGCATAAAAGATGACCTTTTGTGCACGAATTTTCTTTTGCCTGGTGACAGGTGTTATCCTTGGATGGTAGTAATACGAATAAGTCAGCAGGGTGGTGTAGATATGGGAAATGGAAAAGTAAAAAAGAAGCCGAAGTATTCGGTACTGCAGAATTTGGCCTATGTATTGCCCAAGTGGTGGAAATGGGATAAAAAGGGTATGTTGACGGGATTGTGCAGAATTCCCCTTGTAGTGGTGATTCCCTTAATGGGTATATTACTGCCGAAGGCAGTGCTGGACTGTGTCACAGAAGGCGGTTCTCTGTTCAGGCTGGCGGCGGTCTTATCTGTTTTTACCTTTATCCTTTGTGTGTGCCACATGGTGGACAAATATATTACACGTGGACAGATATTTGCTATTGGCCTCAAAAATCGGATGAATTATCTTTATATTTGGGCGGAAAAGATTTTTACAACAGATTATTCCAATATAGAGCAAAGCAAAGGGCAGCTGCAAAAAGAGAAGGCGAGGGAATTCCTGCGGGGCAGTGATTCAGGGGGAGAGGCAGTTATTTCTTCGTTTGTGGGAATCAGCGGAGATATTCTGGGGCTTCTGGTATATGCGGGGATTGTGGCCTCCCTGCATCCTCTGATTATTCCTTTCCTGCTGATAATAGCTGCGTTGATATTTGCGGCAGGTCAGGCAGTCAGACGGCTGGAATACCGAATTCGTGATGAAAGTACGGCATTGAATCAGAAGCTTTATTATTTGTTTTACACTCCCACTGATTTTGCGGCGGGAAAGGATTTCCGGCTTTTCCGGATCGGGGATTGGTTCGGTGAATTGTTTTCAGTCTTTTTATCTGAAAAAAGCAGGCTGACCGGTAAAAATGAATTTTGGTGGTTTGCAGTTAATGCACTACAGGGAATTCTCAGCTTTGCGCGGGATGGTATTTGCTATTTCCTTCTGATTAAAATGGTGCTGGAAGGACGGATAACAGCAGGGGATTTTACCATGTATTTTGGAGCGGTAGCCGGTTTCTCCGTATGGCTGAATGATATCGCGCATCAAACCGGCAATCTGTCCAGATTCAGTATGGAATGCTGTGACTACAGGGAATTTATAGAAATGCCGGATACGTATGTGAATGACGGAAAACAGACGATCACAGCTGAGGAAGGGAGCCCTGTTGAAATCTGTTTTGAGCATGTTTATTTCCGATATCCGGATGCGCAGAAGGATACGCTGTGTGACCTGAATTTTATTATAAAGCCGGGGGAAAAGCTGGCTTTAGTAGGGTTAAACGGGGCGGGAAAGACAACCTGTATAAAGCTGCTGTGCGGTTTATATCATCCCACCTCGGGGAGGATTCTGATTAATGGAAAGGATATGGCAGCCTGCAGCCGTGATGAATATTACAGGCTTTTCTCCGTCGTATTCCAGGAAATTAATTTTTTGCCATTTTCCATCGCACAGAATGTTTCGGCCAGTGAAACGGATTTTGACAGGGATGAGGTACAAAAGTGTCTGGAGCAGGCAGGGTTGTGGGACAAGGTAAAAGACTTTCCAAAGGGAATGGATACCATGCTTAACCGAACGCTGAATGAAGATGCGGAAGAGCTGTCAGGAGGCGAATGGCAAAAACTTCTGCTGGCGCGGGCATTGTATAAAAAAGGGCCGGTTATCATTCTGGATGAACCGACAGCCGCTCTGGATCCTATAGCGGAGAATGAATTATATCATAAATATGGGGAACTCACCAAAGGACGAACCTCTCTTTACATATCCCACAGATTGGCCAGTACCAGGTTTTGTGACAGGATATTTTTCCTGGAAAACGGTTCCGTTACAGAAATGGGAAGCCATGAAGAACTGATGGCCCGCAAAGGTTCCTATGCTTACATGTATGAAATTCAGAGTCATTATTATAAGAAAAAGCTGGAAAGGGGTGAAGGATATGAAAAGAGATAAGCTCAGGACGGAGCTTCATATGCTTGGAAGGATTTTTAGACTGTATCACCAGTTTACCGGCGGGTTCTGGTTCGTGGTGGTTTTTCATGCGATACTTCAGGTTGCTTCTCCTTTTATTAACCTTTATTTCAGCGCCAGAATCCTGAATGAACTGATTGGAAATAAAAATGTGCAGCTGCTGGGACGATATGTATTATTAACCCTGACTATTAATCTGGCGGTATACCTTCTTATGCAGGGGATTGAAAAACTGAAGAACATTGCCAGTGAAAAGATCATGTGGAAGGAATATAACAGTATCAGTGAAGTGTTCCTGAATACAGATTATGAGAATCTGGGGGATCCGTCCTATCAGAATAAAAAGAGATATTATCTGGAAAGAATACAGATGGAAGGCGGTTTATGCTGGAGGGTAATCGGAAACGTACAAAACATTGTAAAAGGAGCCATAACCATAGGGACAGCTATCGTATTCGCGGTTCCTGCTTTTATGCCGTTTCACGGAAGCACCTCTTTTTTTTCCACCCGAACAGCGTCCATTCTGATGATCCTGCTGCTTGTGGGAGCATCCATATACTCTGTATGGCTGAATGGCAGGCAGGTGGAGCTGGATCGCAAATTCATGGAAGAATTTATGCTGGGAAACAGAAGTTTTATGTACTATGCAGGTGATTGTATGGATTACCGATATGGAAAAGAAATACGTCTGTATAGCGAAGGACAAATGCTTGTGGAAGGAATGAAAAAGGTGCTGGATATTGACCGGCTGGGAAAGAGAGGGCTTCTTTCCGGTTTCTATGAAGCGGTAAAAGACGGCCTGGGAGTGCTTCTTGGCGGATGTGTTTACTTTTTCATAGGAGCAAAAGCGATAGCCGGTGCTTTCGGAGCAGGGATGATAGTTCAGTATGTGGGTGCAGTTACTCAGTTTACAGGAGGCTTTTCTGAAATTATTTCGGGAATATCCGCTCTTCGAAGTGAAGAACCGTTCCTGGAAAACTATCTGGGAATCCTGGATTCCAAACCGATTAAGTACCAGGGAACCCTTCCCGTAGAAAAAAGGGATGATAATGAATATGAAATTGAATTCCGGAATGTCAGCTTCCGTTATCCCGGCTCCGACAATTGGGCCTTACGTAATCTTTCCTTAAAAATGAAGGTAGGAGAGCATCTTGCCGTTGTAGGAAGAAACGGCAGCGGAAAGACCACCTTTATCAAGCTGCTCTGCCGGCTGTATGACCCCACGGAGGGAGAAATCCTGCTGAACGGAATCGACATAAGGAAATATAATTATAGCGAATATCTTTCCTTATTTTCCGTAGTATTTCAGGATTTCAGATTATTTTCCTTTTCCCTCGGACAGAATGTGGCGGCCTCCGTGGAAGTGGATGGACAGAAGGCAGAGGATTGCCTGAACAAAACAGGTTTTTCCGACCGTATGCCTGATATGCCCAGAGGTCTGGATACTCCTTTGTACCGGGATTTTGAGTCTGACGGCGTGGAAATTTCCGGGGGAGAGGCACAAAAAATTGCCTTGGCAAGAGCTTTGTATAAGGATGCGCCCTTCGTTATCCTGGATGAACCCACTGCGGCTCTTGATCCCGTGGCAGAATATGAAATATATTCCGGTTTCGAAACACTGGTGGGGAGCAAAAGCGCCGTTTACATTTCCCATCGCCTGTCCTCCTGCCGGTTCTGTGACGATATTGCGGTATTTGAGCAGGGGCAGCTGGTTCAGAGGGGAGATCATGAAACCCTTCTTGCCCAAAGGGAAGGCCTGTATCAGGAGCTGTGGAATGCCCAGGCTCAGTATTATGAGGATAATACGGAAGAGTCGGAAAAATATAGTATAGAGCCGGTTATGGAAGGTTAAAATACATACGGAATTATAATGCATAAGCGTTACAGTTCAGCCTTCAGTCGCCGTCTGTGCCAGCCCTGCCGCCCTTGCCGTCCTCCTTTTCCCAGCCCGCCTGGCCTTGCCCTCCCCTGTGGGGCAGCACCCTGCAAGGTTCCTTAGAGGGGACGCTCCCGCTCGGATAATCACGCAGCGGTACTAAGGCTGCACAGGACGCAGCCTAAGGACCGGCGTGCTTATAACGCCCCTTACAGAAATCCTTGCAGGGTGCTGCCCCACAGGGGAGGGCAAGGCCAGGCGGGCTGGGAAAAGGAGGGCGGCAAGGGCGGCGGGGCTGGCACAGACGGCGGCTGAAGGCTGAACTGTAACGCTTATGCAGAGGATATTATCAAAATAAGTTGACAAAACCCAAAAAGTTTCCTAATATCAATACATATATATTGATAAGGCAGAGAAAAGGAAAAGTAAGCTGCATGTCTCATCCACAGAGAGAAAACCGATGGTGGGAGGTTTTCATGAAGCCGCAGCCCAACCGGCCTTGGAGCCTTGTACGAAGGAACGTGACGGTTCCATAAGTGCAACGTAATTCCGGCGTTAACGGAAAAGTAAGTGAACGCATCAGCAGATGTGTTAATCAGGGTGGTACCGCCGGTTTTCCGGTCCCTCAGACAGGTTTCCTTTAGGAGGCCTGAATGGCGGATCAGAAAACGGCGGTTTTTTTGCTGAAAAAAGCAATGAAGGAAAAAGGAGAAAGAAAAATGGCAGACAAGAAATTGGTGGAGGCAATAACCTCCATGGACGAGGATTTCGCTCAATGGTACACCGATGTGGTAAAGAAAGCGGAGCTGATTGACTATACCAGCGTTAAGGGCTGTATGGTGATAAAGCCTGCGGGCTATGCGATCTGGGAGCTTATCCAGAAGCAGCTGGACGAGAGATTCAAGGCAACCGGCGTGGAGAATGTGTATCTTCCCATGTTTATACCGGAAAGCCTTCTTCAGAAGGAAAAGGATCATGTGGAAGGCTTTGCCCCTGAGGTGGCATGGGTAACCCATGGCGGCCTTCAGCCTCTCCAGGAACGTCTGTGTGTGCGCCCTACCTCGGAAACGCTTTTCTGTGATTTTTATAAAAATGATATCCATTCTTACCGTGACCTTCCCAAGGTATACAACCAGTGGTGTTCCGTTGTCCGCTGGGAAAAGGAAACCAGGCCTTTCCTGCGTTCCCGTGAATTTCTGTGGCAGGAAGGACATACCGCGCATGCCACTATGGAAGAAGCGGAGGAGCGTACGATCCAGATGCTGAACCTGTATGCGGATTTCTGTGAGCAGGTTCTGGCTATGCCTGTTATCAGGGGACGCAAGACAGATAAAGAGAAATTTGCGGGAGCGGAATCTACTTATACGATAGAGGCCCTGATGCATGACGGAAAGGCACTGCAGTCCGGCACAAGCCATAACTTCGGCGACGGCTTTGCCAAAGCCTTCGGTATCCAGTTTACCGATAAGGACAATACCCTGAAATATGTTTACCAGACCTCCTGGGGAATGACGACACGTCTTATCGGTGCGATCATCATGGTTCACGGAGACAATTCCGGCCTGGTGCTCCCTCCTAAGGTGGCTCCTACCCAGATCGTGATCATTCCTATCCAGCAGAAGAAGGAAGGCGTTCTGGATACCGCTTATCAGCTGAAGGACAGGCTCAGTAATTTCCGTGTGAAAGTGGATGATTCCGACAAGAGTCCCGGATGGAAATTCTCCGAACAGGAAATGCGCGGCATTCCCATCCGTGTGGAAATCGGCCCCAAGGACATCGAAGCAGGAAAATGTGTGCTCTGCCGCAGGGATACCAGAGAAAAAATCGAGGTTGCCCTGGAGGATCTGGAGGCAAAGGCAGGAGAGCTTCTTGAGCAGATTCAGACGGATATGCTGGAACGCGCCCGCGCCCACAGAGATTCCCATACCTATGTGGCGGAAAACATGGAACAGCTGGAAGAAACCCTCAATACCAAGCCGGGCTTTGTAAAAGCCATGTGGTGCGGCGACCAGGCCTGCGAGGATATGATCAAAGAAAAATACGCCGCCACCAGCCGCTGTATGCCTTTCGAGCAGGAACAGCTTTCCGATAAGTGCGTATGCTGCGGAAAGCCGGCCAAAAAAATGGTTTATTGGGGAAGAGCTTATTAATCTTTCCCACATCATGGAAAAAGTATGATAGAATACCATTATGGAAATGCGGAATAAGGCAGGAAAATATACCTTCCTGGCGGATCCGTATGAAAAAATGGATGAAAACAGCAGGAGGGTATCATAAGTATGAAGGTTTTGGTTATCAACTGCGGCAGCTCTTCCCTGAAATATCAGCTGATTGACAGCGACAGTGAAGAGGTACTGGCAAAAGGTTTATGTGAAAGAATCGGAATTGACGGCAGCAACATCGCCCATCAGCCGGCAGGCGGTGACAAGGTGAAGCAGGAAGCGGATATGCCGGATCACACTGCAGCGGTGAAGCTGGTAATAGAAAAGCTTACCGATGAGAAGGTGGGAGTGATACGTTCCCTTAAGGAAATTGATGCGGTAGGACACCGTATGGTTCATGGAGGGGAGAATTTTTCCGGTTCCGTATGTATTAACGAAGAGGTCCTTCAGGCGATCGAGGACTGCAATGACCTGGCTCCGCTGCATAACCCGGCGAACCTCATCGGCGTCAGATCCTGCCAGGCTATCATGCCGGATGTGCCCATGGTGGCGGTGTTCGATACCGCATTCCATCAGACCATGCCGGAAAAGGCATACTTGTACGGCCTTCCTTATGAATATTACAAAAAATATAAAATCAGACGCTACGGCTTCCATGGCACCAGCCATGATTTTGTATCCGAACGCGCGGCCCGGATCCTGGGCAGGGACAGAAAGGATTTGAAGATCATCGTATGCCATCTGGGCAACGGCGCTTCTGTTTCCGCAGTGAAGTACGGGGAATCCGTGGATACCTCCATGGGACTGACTCCCCTGGAAGGCCTCATCATGGGAACCAGAAGCGGGGACATGGATCCTGCTATTGTTTCCTTCCTTGCGGAAAAAGAAGGTCTGAGCGCATCTGAGGTAATCGATATCTGCAATAAGAAATCCGGCGTTCTCGGTCTGTCTGACGGGTATTCCAGCGATTTCCGCGATCTGGTACAGGCTTCGGAGTCCGGGAATGATCAGGCAAAGCATGCGCTGGAGGCATATGCCTACCGCGTGGGCAAATATATCGGCGCTTATGCCGCTGCCATGAACGGCGTGGATGTGATCGTATTCACGGCAGGCGTGGGTGAGAACAATTCTGAAGTACGCGCGATGATCGCCCAGTATATCGGATATCTGGGAACCAATATTGATTTGGAGAAAAACAAAGTGCGCGGGGAAGAAATCATTCTTTCCGATGAAGGAAGCGCGGTGGTTACCATGGTGGTTCCCACCAATGAAGAGCTGGCTATTGCCCGTGAAACGGTGCGGCTGGTGAAATAAGCAGCATGATCCGACTGTAAATGCAGGGGTGCCGGAATCGGCGCCCCTTTTCCCATTAAGAAAACAGCAGGAGAACGTGAATATGAACAATGAATATATAGCAAGTGTGAACTCAGGTGTTTTTTATCTGATAGTAGCCTGTGTCCTACTTTTCATTACAGTGATGTGTTTTGTATATCTGATAAAAAGCTATCGTGCCGGCCTGGCTATCGGCATGGACAAAAAAGTTCTGAAACGTGCCATTATATCCAGCGCCACCTTTACCATCCTGCCCAGTATAAGCATCCTGCTGGGCGTTATCGCCCTCAGCGGAACGTTGGGGGTCCCCTTTTCCTGGCTCCGCCTTTCGGTAATTGGTGCCCTTCAGTATGAATTGAATGTGGCGGAAATCGCCGCTCAGAGCATCGGCCTCACAGGTCTGAAGCTGTCGGAAATGAGTATGTCGGCGTTTGCAACCATTTCACTGGTAATGACCATCGGCATTCTGGGCGGGGTGTTCTGCTGTATTTTCTTCCTTAAAAAGTATCTCGGCAAAATCCAGAAGGCCCCTAAAGCGAAGGGCGACAGCAAGCCCGGTTTCGGTGACCATGCCACAACCTGTATGTTTGTTGGTTTGTGCGGCGCTTATATCGGTTCCTACGTGGGGACGTTTACCAGTACCGGAAACTATGTCCCTCTTGCGGTTGCCGCGGTATCTGCAGCGTTTATGGCGGTATTCGAATATTTTACCAACAAAAAAGGCATGGCGGTCCTGGATAACTTCAGCATGGCGGTGAGTATGCTGGCAGGCATGGCAGCAGCTGTGATCATGAGCCTGGTATAAGGGAGGGATGAAAATGGACGAAAAGAAAATCGAACGAATGCAGGAAGACGAAGCCCTTAAGCAGGCTTTTCTGGATGACTTCAACAAAGGAATCCACAGGATAGGAAGATGTATGCTCATTGTCAGTGTAATCCTGCTGATAGGAGTCCCTTTCTTAATCGGAGCGGTAAACGGCGTCACACCAAGCCTGAAAGGCTTTCTGATTGGTTTCGCCAAGGTGGGGATTATTTATATACCTGTAGCGATTGTGGAATTCCTGGTATACACACCCATGCTGGGAGCCGGCGGCAGCTATCTGGCCTTTATCACCGGCAACGTGACGAACATGAAAATCCCCTGTGCCATGAATGCCAGGGATATCGCCAAAACCAAGGTGGGAACCCCGGAAAATGAAATTATTTCCACGATCAGCGTGGCCACCAGTGCCATTGTCACCACTCTGGTTATTGTGGCGGGGGTTATATTAATGATTCCGCTGCGTCCGGTCTTGGAAAATCCGGTGCTCATCCCCGCGTTTGACAACGTGGTACCCGCTCTGTTCGGCGCTTTGGGCTTAAAGTATTTTATGAAGAGCCCCAAGATTGCGGCAGTACCGGTTCTTTCCATGACTCTGCTGTGTGTATTTGTGCCGGCGGCTATTTCCCAGACCAGCCTTTTGATGATTCCGGCGGGTGGGATGGCCCTGCTGATTGGCTATTTCCTGTTCAAAAAAGGAAAGCTCTAAGCTTTTCTTTTATAATAAAAAATATTAGGGGGAATCAGATATGACAGGCAATATAATCCTGGCAATTGTAATTCTTATACTTCTGCTTGCAGCAGCAGTTATAGTGAGAACCTGTATGCTGCAGCCCACATCGGCCATGACGGCAAAGGTGGAGCTTCAGGAAAACGAAAGAGCGAGAGAATACGGAGAAGCTCTGGCAAAAATGATCCGAAAGGAAACGGTATCCAGCCGGTTTGATACCGATAAGACAAAATTTTATGAATTTCACGAAATCCTGGAGGAACTGTTTCCTCTGGTACATAAAACCTGTGAGAAGCATGAATTCAACGGAAGCCTGCTTTTTAAATGGAGCGGTAAGGGAAAGGCGGAGCCCATCCTCCTCATGAGCCATCATGATGTTGTGGAAGCCAACGGAAAATGGGATCATGAACCCTTCAGCGGTGATATTGACGGACACGGAAACCTCTGGGGCAGGGGAACCGTGGATACCAAATCCAGCCTGTTTTGCATTTTTACCGCTGTGGAAGAACTGATAAAGGAAGGCCATCAGCCGGAGAGGGATGTCTATATCGCCAGCAGCTGTACGGAGGAATTCAGCGGAGAGGGCGCGCCGTCAACGGTTGCTTATCTGAAGGAGCAGGGAGTAAAGCTGGCACTTTTGATAGATGAAGGCGGCATGATTATGGAAGAACCCATCGGCGGCGTGAAAGGGACCTATGCCATGGTGGGGGTTCTGGAAAAGGGTTACGGCGACCTGAAGTTTATCGCCAGGGGCAAAGGCGGCCATGCCAGCGCGCCGGGGAAAAATACACCTCTTGTCCGTCTGAGTAAATTTATGGCGGATGTGGAAAAGCACGATCCCTTTACCAGTGAATTTAACCCTACTGTGCTGGAAATGTTCCGCCGTGTAACCCCTAATATGAATTTTGGGATGAAAATGGTATTTGCCAACCTGTGGCTTTTCAAGCCTCTTCTTAAAAAGCTCATGCCTTCTATAAGCCCCGCCGGCGCGGCCATGCTGCATACCACAATTGCCTTTACCATGGCAAAGGGGGCGGATGGCCTGAATGTACTGCCTCAGGAAGCTTATGTGACAGGCAATCTTCGTTTTATCCCTCATCAGCCAACGGATGAAAGCATTGAGCTGATCAGCGAAAAAGCGAAGCAGTACGATCTGGAGACAGAGGTTATTTACAAGGATTATCCCTGTCCGGTTGTCAATTATGCGGAGGATGCCTTCCGGAAGGTGGAAGAAACCATCCATGAAATTTATCCGGGAATCGGGGTCAGCCCTTACGTGATGACCGGCGGTACCGATGCCAAATATTATAAGGATATATGTGATAACTGCATACGTTTTGCCCCGCTTTATATTAATAAACAGCAGTATGAAAGCATCCATGGGCTGAATGAGAATATTTCCATCGGGGCGCTGCCCATGGGAGTGGATTTCTATAAAAAGATAATAAAGGAAAGTTAGTTCAAAGTGCTTTTGGCACTTTTGAAATATTTATTTACGGTCGGCGGAGCAAATTCGGTGACCTGTTGGAAAAGGGCTGAAGCCATGTGTAAAAGTGCACGGGATTCAGTCTTTTTTTGTTGCCCATGTATGCAGTTTATGCTAAGATAAATTTATCTGTAAATTCTTTTTTTATCAGGGCAGTTCTGCCCATAAGTTTCCGTATTTTTATTTTAAGGGTAAGGGGGGATGTCTATGCTTGTTTTTCGTTTCTGATTATTGATTCAATTCCTGTGTATATGATAAAATAAAGGAGAAGATTAAATGACTGAAAGAAAAACCAAAATGGTGCCTCTTGGCGAATTAACCCTTATGGACCGCTTTCTCTTTGATGCGGCAATGGAAAACGAAGAGGTACATCGGGCGGTGCTTGAGATTATTTTAGGCAGAGACATTGCCCTTTTGACGAAAAACGAAACAGAGAAGGAGCTGCGGACAAGCCCGCTTTTGCGTTCCATTCGTATGGACGTTTTTTCCATGGATGAGGACAGGATTATATATAATTCGGAAATGCAGAAGCAGCTTAAGTATGATTTGCCGAAACGCAGCAGATACTACCAGTCACTATTGGATTCTTCGCTGCTGGAACCCGGTTCCATTCACTTTAACCTGCTGAACGAAACTTACATTATTGTGATCACGCCGTATGATATATTTGGACTTGGTAAATATAAATATACCTTTCAGGCCAGATGCAGTGAGGATTTATCGTGTGTTCTTGAGGATGGGGCAGTCCGTATTTTTCTTAATACGAAGGGAAAGAACCGGGACGAAGTGAGCAGTGAGCTGGTGGAATTTTTGGAGTATGCGGAACAGACAGACGGGAAACAGGCCTGTGAGTCAGAGAGCGAAAGAATCAGAAAAATCCATAATTACATCTGCAAAATAAAATCCAGCGAAGAGATGGGAGTGAGATATATGCAGGCATGGGAAGAAAAAGTGAAAGATAGGGAAGAAGGCTTTGAAGATGGATTCGTGGATGGAGCAAGAGACAAAGCCTGTCAGACAGCCCATAATTTGTATGACAGAGGATTCTCGGCGGAGGATACGTCCGGGATCGTGGAGGAAAGCCTGGAAACGGTAAGGCGATGGTATCAGGAATGGGCTGGTAAATAATAGCCATAAAAATATCCCCGGAACCCGGAAAGGAGTTCTGAGGATATTTTTGTTGTACATTAAGGATGGAACACAGAACTCGGCATCTATGTTTCAATGGGCATCAGGCCATCCTGAATTGTGCTTTTACTGCCCGGACAGCTACATAAGAATTCATATATTGATCAAATAATCCGCCGCCGTCTCCGTCTTCATAAAGGTCGGTAATAAGAAATCCGGCCTTTATCAGCCCTCCTATTTGTTCTGTCAGGCTATGGCTGAACAGAAGTGGTTCATGATTCTTAAGCATTTTCTGCTTCTTTTCCTCACTTAAGTCACGAAGGGAATGAAAAGGAAGTTTATATATGGTGGTAAGTGCCTGATCTTTGCTGAAATCCGGTTCAAACATAAAGTGCTCTTCTTTAACATAACCCATCATTAATATTCCGCCTGTTTTCAAAATACGGGCACATTCTTTCCATACCGGCAGAATGTTTTCAATATAACAATTTGATACAGGATTAAAAATGATATCGAAGGAATTATCATCAAAAGGCAGAGTCTTTTCCATGTCGCACAGTAATGTTGTTATGGAATAGCCTTCTCTTTTTGCTGCCAGTTTTTCGTTTTCCAGCTGTCTGGGAGATATATCTATAATAGTAACATCGGCACCGTGTGCGGCAAAAACAGGGCCCTGCTGTCCGCCGCCGCAGGCCAGGCCCAGAATCTTTTTTCCTTTAAGGGATGGAAACCAATTTTCCGGGACATATTTTGAAGAGGTTAGGGAAACCTGAAGAAGCCCCTCTTTTGCACGCAGATAATCTTCATGACTGATCATCTGAGTAAATTGTGCCCTGCCATCTTCCGAGCTGCCTTCTCCTATGACATCCCAGGCTTTTGCATTGTGTTCTGTGTAATTCATGGTTACCTCACTTTATAGGTGTGTTCTTAGAATTTGTGTACAGTTTATTTGATAAACCTTGTAAATGAACATTTTAATTGATAATCAATAGAATATATATTCTGTTTATGGTATGATTGAGTTATAGAATAACGGTTATATTGTGAATAACTATATTCAATATTAAGTATATCATAAAGGATATATAAGTAAAATGAATTTGCTGCACTCTGTATACGATTTTTACTTAAGCAGACAAAATCAGTAGTATTACTACCGGCAGATAAAAAAAAGCTTGTGGCGCTAGGACAGAAAGGAATAAGGAAATCTATAATTATATCTGTAAAAAAATTCACTGAAGAGATGGGAGTGAGATATATGCAGGCATGGGAAGAAAGAGTGAAGGATAGGGAAGAAGGCTTTGAGAATGGAGCAAGAGACAAAGCCTGTCAGACAGCCCATAATTTGTATGACAGAGGATTCTCGGCGGAGGATACATCCAAAATTGTGGAGGAAAGCCTGGAAACGGTAAGGCAATGGTATCAGGAATGGGCCGGTAAATAAGAGATAGGATTTATACGTTAAACCGAAGTTCTGCAATAGAAAATTGAAATGCCATAGTAAACTGAAATGAAAAAATTCCCTAATATATAAGGTTTATAATGGTTAAACAAGATTTCAACACTTCACCGCGTGAATACTGTAGGATCTTGACAGAAGAAAGTGGAAGTGCTATATTGAAAAAGCACACGAAGCGCGTCACACTGACTGAAGTCAGCATATAGAATTATTGTCCGATTATGTTTTTTACTTAAATTATTTGCAGTCATGTAGGCTGCTTGGTCTGTCAGAAGTACAGACTGAGCAGCTTTTTTATTGTTTCAGCCGTTAAGTGAAATATTATTTCATGGCTGCACACTTACTTGCAGTACATAAAAGGAGGGGTGCAATGACCATACAGGAAGTAAAAGATCGGTGGAGTCCCGGCATGAAAGATCCGCAGGCTGCCATCGACTGGTGGAACAGCAAGGCCGGCGCATTTGCGTCCAGAGACATACCAACAGCACAGAGCAGTCTGGCTATACGTCTGATCACAGAGAAGCAAATGATCGAACGTGGGCAGAGCTCGCTGGATGTCGGATGCGGAGGTGGTCGTTTTTCCTTTGCATTGGAGCAGCTGGGAGCCTGCGTCACAGGCATTGATTTTTCACCGCGAATGATCGAGGAATGTGAAAAGAGCAGGATCGCCCGTGCTTCTTCCGCCTGTTTCTGCGTTCAGGACTGGCAGAATATTGATTTACAGGCTCTTGGCTGGAAGAATAAGTTTGATTTGGTATTGGCGAACATGACTCCGGCGGTAGTTTCTGCCGATTCTTTTCTTAAATTATCGGAGGCAAGCCGGAATTGGTGCCTTATGGTAAAGCCGACCAGACGCAGTAATTCCATACTGGACAAGCTGAACAGTCTTCTTGAACTGGAGGCAGATACGAATTCCCTGGACGAGGCTCTTCTGTATGCATTTGAATTGCTGTGGCTTAACGGAAAAAAGCCAAAAATAGAGTATGAAGAGCAGCAGCGGGAAAACAGCTGGAAAACGGAGGATGCAGTTGAGGAATATACTTTAAGGATTTCGTCCTCCCATTCGCTGTCATCGTATCAAAAGGAACAGATTAAAGATTTTTTACATAGAGAAAGCATTGATAACGTTATAAAGGAAACAACACATACCACAATTGCAGCTGTTTACTGGCAGGTGTAGTTGGTAAATCATCGCAGGAGGGCCTGCAATCGAGGGAGGAATAAAATGAAAAAAATAGTATCTATGATAGTAGTATCCGTCATGGCCATGTCATTATGCGCCTGTACAGGCAAAGCAGATCAGTCCGCGTCTGCTGGCGGAAGCTCTGTACAGCAGAGTGAAGAATTCACGGAACAGCTCAGTACCGACAGTGCGGCAGAGTCGGAAGCAGAAAGTACGGAAGAGCCGGCAACTCGTATTATTACCGACAGTACAGGCCGTGATTTGGAAATTCCGTCCAGGGTCGAAAGCATTGTCTGTGTAGGTGTCGGCGCGTTAAGATACAGCTGTTATATGGATGCCGCCGGTTTGGTGGTTGGCGTAGAGGATTATGAAGTGAAGGAAGGAATGTCCAGGCTGTACAATTATGTGAATTTTGATAAGTTTAAAGACCTTCCGGTTACCGGAACCAATGGGGAACCCAATATTGAGGAAATCATCACCGCAGGCCCTCAGGTTATTGTAATGTCCTCCTATGCGAGCGCGGATGCGGACGATCTGCAGGAGAAATCCGGTATCCCTGTTGTGATGGTTTCCGGCAGTGATACGACTTTGGATGATAATGCTTATGAAACCATCCGTATTATGGGGGAGCTTTATGGAAAGGAAGATCGTGCGCAGGAGCTTACGGCATATCTGAAGGGGATTCAAAAGGATCTGGATGACCGTACAGCCGACATTCCCGAAGAGGACAAGCCCAGTGTCTATGTGGCGGGTGTTTCTTTTAAGGGCGCACATGGTTTTGAAGGAACGGAAGCTTATTATGGGCCTTTTGAGCTGATTCATGCGAACAATCTTGCAAACACAACGGATCAGACAGGGGCGTTTGATATTGATCTGGAACAGGTATTAACCTGGGATCCTGAAATTATTTTTCTTGATTTCAATGGAATGAGCCTGATTAATGAAGATTATGCAGATAATCCTGATTACTACCAGAATCTGACGGCTGTTAAGGAGGGTAAGGTATATTCTCAGATCTCTTTCCGCTCATCCGCTTCCAATCTGGAAACGGCTCTGGCGGATGCTTATTATGCGGCATGTATAATGTATCCGGAACAGTTCTCCGATATTGATCCGGTTGAAAAAGCGGGAGAAATTTTCACTGCATTGTTGGGGACTAACCCTTATGAAGATTTGAAGGAGGCCGGTTATGAATTCCGCCAAATTACAATCGGCGAATAAGCAGCCCAAAACCGTTTACCAGCAAAACCAGATAAAAAGTATCTGCTTTCTGGTGCTGATGGCTGTCATTTTGGTGCTCACAAGTCTTTTGGCGTTAAGGGCCGGTTCCTATGCTACGCCGCTTAACGAATTAATCAAGGGAATTTTCGGATTATCCGGGGATGATAAAATCAATCTTGTGGTTCGCAATAACAGACTGCCGCGGATCTGCACTGCAATTATCGCGGGTGCCGGGTTGGGGCTGGCCGGCTGTATTTTACAGGCTATTTTGCGGAATCCGCTGGCTTCCGCATCGACGCTTGGCGTTTCACAAGGAGCAAGCTTCGGCGCCGCGGTTGCGATTGTTGTCTTTGGTATGGGAAATACAATGGGGCTGGGCGTACCGGTGTGTGCTTTTGTGGGTTCCATTCTGGTGGCGCTGACCATTCTGGGGCTTTCCCGTTTCCGGAATATTTCTCCGGAAGGTATTGTCCTTTCAGGGGTTGCCATCAGCGCCATGTTTACCGGGGCGACTACGCTGATCCAATACTTTGCCGATGAAGTGCAGCTTGCTACGCTGGTGTACTGGACTTTTGGCAATTTGGGAAGCACGGGATGGGATGATCTCGGCGGAATGGGAATTGTTGTAGCAGCTTTAATTGTTTACTGCTGTTTTCACCGCTGGGATTACAATGCCCTCCTAAGCGGCAGTGAAACAGCTGTGAGTCTTGGAATAAATGTCCGCCGGCTGATTCTTGTGAATATGGTGCTGTGCTGCCTTACTACTTCGGTGATCGTAGCGAACGTAGGGCTTATCAGCTTTATCGGGCTGGTCGCGCCGCATATTGTCCGTATGGTGGTGGGGAATAATCATATATACGTCATCCCCGGATCCATTTTGACCGGCGCCACAATTCTGCTACTGAGTGATTTGTTTGCCAGAGTGGTCATCAGTCCGGTCATTCTGCCGATCGGAGCAATCACCTCATTCCTGGGAGGGCCTTTGTTCCTGTATCTTCTGTTTAAGGAGGGCAAACGGGAATGATAAGTGTGGAAAAAATCTGTTATCATTACCGGGGTTATCCGGATACGCTTCAGAATGTCAGCTTTCAGATGAATGGGGGAGAATTCCTTGCTGTCCTGGGCAATAACGGTGTGGGAAAAAGTACGCTGCTCAAATGTTTCAATCATATCCTTTCGGCGGATTCGGGGAAAGTGATGCTGGATGGAGAGGATCTTCTGGCCATGCCCATTCTGGAGGTGGCGAAAAGGGTTGCATTTGTTTCGCAGAATGTCCCGAGCACACAAATGACGGTACATGATGTGGTAATGCTGGGACGTAAGCCCTACATGCGCTGGGGGTTCACGGAGGCGGATCACGCTATTGTGCACGAGGTTATGGAGCGGCTGAACCTGGTGGGAGATATACAGGGACGTTTCCTGAATCAGCTCAGCGGAGGAGAACGGCAGAAGGTGATGCTGGCGAGGGCGCTTGCCCAGCAGCCAAAAGTGCTCCTGCTTGACGAGCCTACCAGCAGCCTGGATATCCGCAATCAATACCAGGTACTGCAGATAGTACGGGATATTTGCCATGCCGACGGCATTTCAGCTATCATAGTTATACATGATATCAATTTGGCTTTGCGTTTTTGTGATCGGTTTCTGCTGATGCGGAAGGGGCAGGTTTACAAATACGGGGACTTGTCGGTATTGGATTCGGAGGCGCTGAAGGCGGTTTATGACGTCAGCGCGAAGATTGTGGAAGTCGGCGGACATTATACGGTATTAGTGGATGATTAGGAGAGAATAAAATGGATAAGAAAGAATTGTGGGAAAAATGCGTTGCCTTTCACGGCCATGAATGCGGCGGCCTGACGATTGGCTATAAGGCGGCACTGTATGCGGCCGATTTGTTGGAACTGACTTTTTCATCTGATGAAGAGGTGGTGTGTATTTCGGAAAATGATGCCTGCGGGATTGATGCCATTCAGGTGATTCTTGGATGCAGCATTGGAAAGGGAACCCTTTTGTTTCACATGACCGGGAAGCAGGCCTTTTCCTTCTATAACAGGGCGGCAGGGAAATCCGTGCGTCTTGTACTGAAAAAGAAACCCGATTCCATGACTCGGGAAGAGTCTTTCGGGTATTATCAAAGCCTGGAGCCAAAAGATATGTTTGATGTGAAGGAGACAAAAATTACATTACCGGAACCGGCGCGGATTTTTGCTTCTTATGAATGTGACTGCTGCAAAGAGACCGCAGGTGCAAACTGGATCCGGCTTCTCGGGGATAAAAAGGTATGCATTGACTGTTATACGAAATACGATCGCTTTCATGTGTAAGCATCCTCACATTTATAATTTCACCGAACAAAAGGATAGGTAACTAAAAAAATCCCCTGATACTGATAAGGTATCCGGGGATTTTGCCTGTTTTGGGAATTCTGTAAGAAATAGGTTTTTAATTGTTATACCCGGCCGCCCTATCGTTTTCGTTTCTCAGCCCTCATAAATCCTACGGTGCAAAAAGGATTTTCTGGTCATTTTCCACTGCTCAGAACAGCTTTAATTAGACATATCTTATATAATTAAATAAAATGAGATAAAAATATTGACAAATTGCGCATGATTGCTATATAATTGAGTTAACCGGTTAACCAAAAGGTAAACCGGTTCAAAAAGAGATATGAAAATCAGGAGCCTTTTTAAAAATAAGGCCCAAGGGGAAGCATTTATGAAGGAAAAAGCAACGATCCGGGATGTGGCCGCCGCCGCAGGTGTGTCCGCGGCTACCGTGTCTTATGTACTCAACGGAAAGAAAAAAGTATCGGAACAGACGAAAAATGCAGTTCTTGATGTAATCCGCCAGATGGAATACGTTCCGGATTTGAATGCAAGGGGACTGTCCCTGAAGGACACGAAGCTGATCGGAGTTGTGGTTCCCCAGACAGAACCGGGAAGCACCCTGATGTTCCGAAACAATTTCTACAGTGAAATATTAGGGAGCATTGAATTCCATGCCAGGCAGAATGGCTATCATGTTCTGATATCTGCCACAGACGTGACGGAGGATTATCTGGATTTGATCAGGGAACGCAACCTGGACGGGGTCATCATTATAGGAACCTACCAGAATAAATTTTTAAGCCAGCTGAAGCAGCTGGATGTGCCGGTGGTCCTGGTAGACAGCTACTGTAAGTATGACTGGTTCCATGCGATCCGCATTGATGATGAAAAGAGCTCTTATCTGGCCACGAAATATGTGCTGGATGCAGGACACAGGAGAGTGGGGCTGGTTTCCGGTATCCTGCATGAAAATGGAGTCATGAAGAAGCGTTTCAGCGGGTATCAGAGAGCGCTGGCTGATTACGGAATTCCGTACCGGGAGGAATATCTGTTTGAAGGGAACGTAGATTATGACAGCGGCGTCAATATTGCGGAGCGGATTTCCCGCGAGAAGGTGGATGTTACCGCGGTGGTCGCTGCGGCCGATATTTTTGCAATCGGTCTGATGAAAGGGTTTTATGAGGAAGGGATCCGGGTGCCGGAGGATATTTCCATTATAGGATTTGACGACCTGGATATTTCCGCCTATCTCACTCCGGGGCTCACCACAATAAAGCAGCAGATTTCCCTGAAGGGAGAACGGGCAGTAAACATGCTGGTGCAGAATATGGCGGATCCCAACATGGCGAAGGTGGAAGAAATTCTTCCGGTACGGCTGGTGGAACGGGCCAGCGTAAAGCGTATCGATCCGGATAGGGAATAAACCGCTTTCCGGAAGAAACGGAAAAAGCCGGGAAAATGGAAACCAACAGGTAAATATACAGCAAATGATGGAGATGTGTGTATGGAAGAAAGGATAATGGGCTCGGCCCCCTGTATGTATCATGCAGCGCCGGAAAAGGGCGGGCAGGCCGTGCTTCGCAGGGAAAATGCCGGTGAGTCGGATATCCTGTACATTGACGTTCCCTATGCGGGCGCTTACGGTATGGGAGAAAAATATAACGGGCTGAATCAAAAAGGAAAAACTGCGGTAAACCAGGTGGTGGAAAAATTCTGCCGGCAGGGTGAGAACACGTATCTGGCAGCCCCGTTTTTTGTGACGGATACAGGATTGGGAATTTATGTGGAAACGGCGGAAAAAACAGAATTCCGTTTCCGGGAGACAATCGAATGTGAAATACCTGCCGAAGCGGCGGTACATGTATTTACGGGCACGATAGAAGAGATAATCGCCGCATATATGAAGATTTTCGGACCGGCGCTGCTTCCCCCAAAATACAGCTTTGGAATCTGGATTTCCGCGAACCACTGGAACAGCCGGAAGGCGGTGGAGGAGCAGCTGAGGGAGCTTGAGGAATACGGGTTCCCGGCCAGCGTGATGGTGCTGGAGGCGTGGAGCGATGAGGCCACATTTTATATCTGGAACGGTGCGGAATATGAGCCGAAGCCGGATGGAGGGGTACATACCTGTGAAGAGTTTGATTTTTCCAAAAGCCCTTACTGGCCGGATCCCGAATCCATGATCCGAAAACTGCATGAAAAGGATATCCGGCTGGTTCTCTGGCAGATTCCGGTCTATAAAAAGCAGGGAATGGACGAACGTGTCTGCAGACAGCTGGAGCTTGACAGGGAAAATGCGGTCCGGAAAGCGTTTTGTGTGAGAAAGGAAGACGGAAGCCCCTACCGGATTCCGGAAGGGAACTGGTTTGCCGGTTCCATGATACCTGATTTTACCAATCCGGAGACGAAAAAGGACTGGTTTGGCAAACGGCAGTATCTGCTGGATATGGGGGTAGACGGATTTAAAACGGACGGCGGGGAGTTTATCTATGAAAGCGATCTGCTGTTTTCCGGCGGCATGACCGGTGCGGAGGCTAAAAATAATTATGCACAGACTTATACAGGCGCGTATACCCAATTCCTGAAAGAAGAAAATGTACTTTTTTCCAGAGCGGGATTTGCAGGAGCCCACAGAACACCCATACACTGGGGAGGCGACCAGCAGTCGGAAAACGGGGAGCTGTACAGTGTCCTTCAGGCAGGATTGTCGGCGGCCATGACGGGTATCCCTTTCTGGAGCTTTGATATCGCCGGGTTTGCCGGGCCTCTGCCTTCGCCTGATTTGTACCGGCGTGCGACACAGCTTGCCTGCTTTGTGCCGGTGATGCAGTGGCATTCGGAGCCGGACGGGGGACAGTTTAAAGAGCTGATGCCGGGGATGGACGGAAATAATGAGCGAAGTCCCTGGAATATAGCAAAGGCCTGGAATTATCCTGCATTCATCGATGAAATGAGGTTCTGGCACAGGCTCAGGATAAATCTTCTTCCCTATCTGTACAGTACGGCGCTTCAGTGCTGCAGGGAGTACCGGCCGATGATGAGGCCTCTTGTTTATGACTGGCAGCAGGATCCGGAGGCGGTAAGGGCGGAAGACGAATATATGCTTGGAAACAGCCTGCTGGCGGCCCCGCTGCTGCAGGAAAATCAGAGAATAAGGAGCCTGTGGCTTCCGGAAGGCAGCTGGTACGGATTATTTTCCCGTAAAAAGTATGAGGGCGGAAGACATATAGAATCGGATGGCGAAGAACGGTTCCCTGTTTACTTAAGAGCTGGTCACGGGCTTGCATTAAAGGGCCCTGCGAGGGAAGGCCTGGATGCCGATACCGGAAATGGAACAGGAAAATGTGAGGATCTGCATTTCCTTCTGGCAGGGGAGACAGGCGCCGAGAGATTTTGGGATGAGGAACATGAGGCAAGGATCCGGTGGAATAAAACAAAAGTGGAGCTGGAGGGCACGGAAGGCCTGCATATCACATGGGAGTTTGTCACCGGATAGGGTAATTCAATTTTTTTTTGAGAGGTTAACCGGTTAAACAAAAAATATATGCTTTCGGGCAAAAATGATTTGCGCCAAATAATGCGCAGAAGGGAGAAAAAAATGAAAAAAGGAAACCTGAAAAAATTACTGGCGGTTATGATGAGTGCGGCGATGGTCGCATCAATGGCAGGGTGCGGTTCGTCTGCAGCCGCAACGGAAAGCCAGGCGCCTCAGGAAACAGCTTCAAAAGCGGGGGAAACAGGGACAGCGGCAGCGGAAACCGTGGATATTTCCGCACAGGGGGATAACCAAGAGGCGGTGACCATCACCTATGCCAATTTTAATGCCTCCGGGAGCAATGAGGAAACACTTCAGAAGATGTATGAAGCTTTTCATGAGGAATATCCCAATATCACGGTAAATATCGAAACCATTGGCTATGATGATTATTTTACCCAGATGCAGACCCGTGTGGCCGGCGGGACGGCTCCGGACTGTTATGAGCTGAATATTGAAAACTTCGCGGCTTATGCCAATAAAGGCGCGCTGGCCGAGTTGACCGGCATCGATACCTCCGGTTATGATGAAACGGCGCTGAGTGCATTCAACGTGGACGGCAAACAGTACGGTGTACCCGGAAACTTTTCCAATGTAGTATTGATTTATAATAAGGATCTGTTTGATCAGGCTCAGATTGAATATCCTAACGACGACTGGACCTGGGATGATGCGCTGAAAGCGGCGGGAGCGATCAGGGCGCTGGATGAAAATACATACGGCATTTACCAGCCCATTACCTTCAATGAATTCTTTAAGGTAGCCGCGCAGTACGGCGGAAGCATTTTAAATGAAGATAAGACAGCTTTTACCATCAATTCCCCGGAAAACCTGACAGCGGCGGAAATGATGATCAATAAGGTGACGGAGACGAATGTACAGCCGAACGAGGAGCAGATGGGCGGCATGGGCGACTGGGATTTGTTCCAGAGCGGGCGTCTCGGCATGATTCCTACCGGAATCTGGGCATTTGCAACCTTTACCGACGGCTGTGACTTCGCATGGGACATCTGTGTGGAACCCGGCGGAACACAGAAAGCGACCCATTTCTTCAGCAACGCCCTTGTAGTGAATGCGAAGAGTGACAAAAAAGAAGCGGCTGCAACCTGGATCAACTGGCTTGCATCCAGCGATAAATCCGCACAGATGAGAATTGATGCAGGCTGGGATCTTCCTGCTGTTAATAACCAGGAAGTGCTTTCAGGATATCTTGCCATCACGCCTCCCGAGAACCGTCAGGCCGTATTTGATTCCCTGAATTATCTGGTGGTAGCTCCTATTATTGAAGATTATTCTCTGATGGCCGATATTATAACGGATAAGCTCACTATGGCAGCCTCCGGGAAAATAACAGTGAAGGATGCGCTGGATCAGGCTCAGAGCGAATGTGAAGCACAGATTACCCTTAAGTAAAAAATAGTCTCAGCTAAAAGCAAGTAAAATGTGCGGCGGCGTCAGCGGTTCAGGTATGTCTGAACCGCTGCAGGCAGTCTGACGGTCCGGCAGAGGACAGGGTGCAAAAAGGCCGCCGCAGCCAAAAAAGTGCAGGGAAAGCCCTGCGGTGGGGATAAACTATTATGAAGAAAAAAAGAAGGATTAAGGATCTTCTGCAGTCGGTTCCTTTCATGCTTCCCAGCTTTGTGGGCATGATAGTGTTCAGCCTGCTTCCCATTCTTATTTCCATTATTATCAGCCTGACCGACTGGAACGGGCTGGATGCGCTGAACTGGAAAACCCTGTCCGGACATTTTATCGGCATTGACAATTATATAAAAATCCTGACTACGGCAGAGTTCTGGAAGGTTCTGGGGCATACGCTGTATTATATCGTCCTTTACATTCCTCTCGTTTTTGTGGCGGCCCTTGGAGTCGCTGTTATCTTAAACAAAAGCATGAAGGGAATCACTGTGTTCCGTATCATGTATTATATCCCGGTTCTGACCTCCTGGGTTGCGGCGAGCCTGATTTGGAAATGGGTGTTAAGCCCTCAGTACGGGATCTTTAACCAGCTTCTTTCGTTTGTCGGCATTAAGGGACCGAGCTGGCTTACGAGTGAAGTGTGGGCCATGCCGGCTATTGTGCTGGCTTCGGTATGGAAGGACATGGGATTTTTCGGACTGTTTCTGCTCTCCGGGCTGAAAGCGATTGATGTAGGGTACTATGAAGCGGCGAGAGTGGACGGCGCAGGAAAAAGCAAGCAGTTTTTCAGGATAACCCTTCCGCTTCTGACACCATCTATCTTTTTCTGCCTGATTATGTCCCTGATCAATGCCTTCCAGCTTTTCCCTCAGGTTATGATCATGACGGAAGGCGGGCCGAACGGGGCGACCCAGGTTATGGTGGAACGGATTTATACATATGGCTTTAAGTACTTTAAGATGGGCTATGCATCGGCATATTCCTGGCTTTTGTTCATCATTATTTTTATCCTGACCGGCGTGCAGATGAAGCTGCAGAAAGGATGGGTGCATTATGAATCATAAATTCTGGCGGGCTTTCCGCTTTTACCTGATATCCTGCCTGCTTGCGGTGATCGTGATGGTTCCCTTTTTGTGGATGCTTTCCACTTCCCTGAAAAGCAAGGGCGCCCTGATGGAAATCCCGATCCGTTGGATCCCGGAAAATCCCACGATGGATGCCTACCGGAAGGTGTTTTCAAAATTCCCGTTTCTCAGGGCTATTTTCAACAGCTTCTTCATCACCACAAGCTATACGCTCATTACCATTTTGTCGGCCTCCATGGCGGCGTTTGCCTTTACCAAAATCCGGTTTCCCGGAGCGGACGGCCTGCTGAAGCTGTATCTGGCCTCCATGATGATACCGACCCAGGTGACGCTGATCCCGCTGTTTGTGATCATGAATAAGCTCGGCCTGATCAATACCTACCCCAGTGTGATTCTGCCGTCTCTTTTCCGGGTATTCGGTATTTTTATGCTGGTGCAGCAAATGCGATCCATACCCAATGATTTTATGGAAGCGGCCCGGATCGACGGCGCGGGGATGTTCCGGATCTTCCGGGTGGTCATTCTTCCCCTGTGCGGCTCTTCCATCGCCACACTGACCATAACCACTTTCATGGAAAGCTGGAACGATTATCTGTGGCCTCTGCTGATGCTGACGGATAAAAATAAGATGACGCTGACGCTGGCGCTTAACAATCTGAACGGCCAATATGGGACAGAGTATAATGTGCTTATGGCGGGCAGCCTGATTTCCATGCTTCCCATCATCATCGTTTATGCCTGCGCTCAGAAAAATTTCAAACAGGGCGTGATGGCAGGCGGAATCAAAGGCTGATAAAGGAGATTTTTATGATAAAAAGATATGTGTTCGGTACACCGCTTGAGACAGACGCTGTCCTGAATAAACCGGCGGCATGCCGGGATAAGCCCCCTTATCTGGGGAAATGTGAGAATGCCCTTATATATAAAATGGACGAAGAGGATATCGTGTACGGCCTGGGAGAAAATGTGCGCGGCATGAATAAGCGGGGCTGGATCTATGAGAGCAATTGTACGGATGATCCTGTCCATCTGGAAGAAACCAAATCCCTTTATGGGGCGCATAATTTCATCCTTGTTTCCGGGGAAAAGCAGTTCGGCCTGTTTCTTGATACGCCGGGCAAGGTGGTTTTTGATATCGGATATACGAACAGCAGCCAGCTGAAAATTACCCTGGAGGACGGGGATTATGAGCTGTATATCATTGACGGGGGCACGCCTGATGACATCATAACCTGGTTCCGGGAACTGATTGGCCCGAGCTATCTTCCGCCTAAATGGGCTTTTGGATTCGGGCAGAGCCGGTGGAGCTATGCATCTTCGGAGGAAGTGAGGCAGGTTGCCGCCCGGTACCGGGAAAACCATATTCCCCTGGACAGCATTTACCTTGACATCGATTATATGGAACGGTACAAGGACTTCACCATCGACAGGGAGGCCTTTCCCGATTTTGAGCAGCTTGTTGAGGATATGAAACAGCAGGGAATTCATCTGGTTCCCATTATCGACGGCGGCGTCAAGATAGAGGATGGCTATGAGGTCTATGAAGAAGGGGTAAAAAACGGATTTTTCTGCAAGGATGAGGGCGGAGACGATTTCGTGGTGGGAGTATGGCCCGGCAAATGCCATTTTCCTGATATGCTGGACGAGAAAGCACGGGCCTGGTTTGGGGATAAGTATAAATTCCTGCTGGACAAGGGAATCGAAGGCTTCTGGAACGATATGAATGAACCGGCTATCTTCTATTCCGAAAAACGTCTGAAGAAGGTATTCGAAAAGCTGGAAGAATACCGTAAGATGAACCTCGATGTGAATACCTTTTTTGAATTCCAGGATCTGGTTTCCACCATTTCCAAGAATCCGGAGGATTACAGAAGCTTTTACCATACCTATAAGGGAAAAAGGATCCGCCATGATAAGGTACATAACCTGTTCGGCTATTTTATGACCCGTTCCGCAGGGGAGGCTTTTGAACGGCTGGAGCCGGATAAAAGGATTCTGATGTTTTCCAGGGCTTCCTATATAGGAATGCACCGGTACGGCGGCATATGGACGGGGGATAATAAATCCTGGTGGTCCCATATCCTGTTAAACCTGAAAATGATGCCTTCCCTGAATATGTGCGGATTTTTGTATTCAGGGGCCGATATCGGGGGCTTTGGTGCAGATGCCACGCAGGATCTGGTGCTGAGATGGATGGCGCTCGGTATCTTTATGCCTTTGATGAGGGATCATTCCGCCAGAGGGACCCGCAGGCAGGAGGCCTATGCTTTTGAGGATATAGAAGCCTTCCGCGGGATTATCGGGCTGCGTTACCGGCTCCTTCCCTATCTCTACAGCGAATTTATGAAAGCGGCGCTGAAAAATGAAATGTACGCAAGGCCTCTCGGCTTTGTCTGGCCGGAGGATCGGATCGCGCGCCGGGTGGAGGATCAGCTTCTGATAGGGGAGAGTATTATGATAGCCCCGGTATGTGAACAGAATGCCGTGGGCAGGACGGTATATCTGCCTGAAGAAATGAAGCTTCTGCGTTTTCACGGGCAGGAGGTGACGGAGGAAAGAGTGCTGCCTGCCGGTCATCATTTCCTGGAAATCCCGCTGGAAGAGGTGGTTCTGTTCATCCGGAAAGGCTGCCTTCTTCCGCTGGCTTCAGGAGGAGAAAACGTGGAGCAGGTGGACTGGAACCAGCTGAAGCTTTATGGCTTTGCAGAGAAAGGCGATTCCTATGAGCTATATGATGATGACGGCGTCAGCCCTCATGTAATCCTGGAGGAAAACCTGAGAAAGATTGTATTGAAATAAAAGGATGGTAAAAATACCGGGTTATGGCGGACTCATGTCCACCGCGCCCGGTATTTTGGTGTTTTTAGTTGCCTGCCGGAAAATTAGTTGTTATAGTAAGAGGAAAGTAAGCGGAGGTGACAACCATGGAAAATCAGGAAAAGAAGCATAAACGCCGTGTCCGTTATTCCGGCGCCTATCCTAAGAGCTATAAAGAAAAATATAAAGAACTTAATCCGGAAAAATACGCGGATACCGTATCACGGGTCATACAAAAGGGAAGCACGCCTGCGGGGATGCATATTTCCATCTGTGTCAGTGAAATCCTGGAATTTCTTCAGATTAAGCCGGGGCAGACAGGCCTGGATGCCACCCTGGGTTACGGCGGGCATACCCAGGAAATGCTGAAATGCCTGGATTCCCGGGGGCATCTGTATGCACTGGACGTGGATCCGATAGAATCCGCCAAAACAAAGGAGAGGCTTGAAAAGCTGGGCTTCGGAGAGGACATCCTTTCGATCCGGCTGCAGAATTTTGCCGATATCGACCGGGTGTCGGAGGAGGCGGGGCTGTTTGATTTCGTGCTGGCGGATCTGGGGGTTTCTTCGATGCAGATAGATAATCCGGACAGAGGCTTTTCTTATAAAACAGAAGGGCCGCTGGATTTGCGGATGAACCCGGAAAAGGGGATCAGCGCCGCAGAGAGGCTTAAGAATATCACGCAGGAGGAGCTGCAGGGCATGCTGCTTGAAAATGCCGATGAGCCTTATGCCGGAGAGATTTCCAGGGAGGCGGTTACCAGGCTGAAGAGGGGAAAAACCATTGATACCACAGGGGAGCTGCGCCAGGTAATAGAGGATGCTCTCGCTTTTCTTCCGGCTGCGGAGCGCAGGGAGGCGGTCAAGAAGTCCTGTCAGAGAACCTTCCAGGCATTGAGAATCGATGTGAATAACGAATTTGAGGCGCTGTATTCCTTTATGGAAAAGCTGCCCCAGGTGTTGGCGCCTGATGGCCGTGTGGCTATTCTGACCTTTCATTCCGGAGAAGACCGTATTGTGAAGAAAAGCTTTAAGCAGTTTTATAAAGAAGGACTTTACCGTGAGATTTCCAATGAGGTCATCCGGCCTTCCGCAGAGGAATGCAGCAGAAACAGCCGCGCCCGTTCCACGAAGATGCGATGGGCGATCCGGGCGGAGGAATAGCTCCTTCCGCCCTGAGGATGTCTTAAGAGGCATTTCCGCCGATGGATAAAATACGGTCCGCCATCGCTTTGACATAGTCACTGTTACTGACTATGACTGCGGCACCATTGTCGCGCCGCATTCGTTCTCTGAGGGTTTCTATGATCTTTCGTTCTGTTTTCCCGTCCAGGGCGCTTGTGGCATCGTCCAGCAGATACAGGCGGGGGTGGATAAGCAGCATGCGGGCCAGCAGGATCCGCTGCTTCTGGCCGCCGGAAAGCATAATTCCGTTTTCGCCCGCCAAGGTGTTCAGACCATTCGGCATATGCATTACTTCTTCTGCAATACAGCAGTCATTCAGCGCTTCCAGGCAGGCCTCATCGGAAAAATCTCTTCCGAGAGTGAGGTTTTCACGGATGGTGGCGTTGAGCAGATGGGAGTTCTGCAGGCAGACTGCCGCGTTGGGCAGCTGAAACAGGGAAAAGGGATCTTCTGTTTTTTCTCCGTTCCACAGGAGTTCTCCGATGGTGCCAGGGACAATGCCAAGGAGGGCATGAAGCACGCTTGATTTTCCTGAAGCTACAGGGCCGGTCAGGACAAGGATTTCCCCGGCGCGAAGGGTGAAATCCACATTCCGGATTCCTCTGCCGTCCTCATAGATGCAGGACAGAGCCTTTACGTCCAGCTGCCGGAAGGGCTCCGCAGGCCGGGCGGAAAAGGCAGGCGGAAGGTCTGCCTTTTCTTTCGAAGTGAGAATGCTTTTTTGTGCTCCTGCCAAAATCAGATTTCCTGTCTGCCCCAGAACAGCTGTATTTTTTTCTCCTGCCGATTCCCTGATCCGCTGCCAGGAAACCTCGGCCTTCTTTGTTTCCGTATACAATTCTATTATGCGGAGGATACAGTCATTCAGCGTATCCAGATAACAGATGAAAATAGAAAAGTCGCCCAGCGGGAACCTGCCCGCACGCATGAGTCCCGCGACGCCTGCCATCATGGCGGCGACACAGATGACGGAGGCGATATCCACTGCGGCATTCACCCCGGACTGGAACAGCGTATCCTTTACCTGTGTTTTGGTCCGCTGCTCCAAAACGGAATCGTATCTTCGCAGGACGGATTTTTTCCCGCCCATGGTTTTAATGGACAGAACAGCCGTGGTGATATCGGACAGCGTATCTGAGGCAAAATCGTGCATGGCCCTGTTTTTCTTCCGGCTTTCGCCTATTTTTCCCGACAGCTTTTTTATGAGGAAAAGACACAGGGATAAGGGAAGGAAGATAAAAAGGGTTATTTTCCAGTTGACAAGCAGAAGGGAACCGATGGCAGCTAAAGTATAAACCACATATCCGGTCACTTCCGTCAGGAGTTCCACAGGGAATGTGGCGGCAGGTACATCGTCGTCCAGCCGTTCGAAGACCTTTCCGGAATTGACGGCTTTTTCCTTAATATAATCGTTTTTCAGGAGTCCTTTGAAAAACTGCAGGCGGAGGCTGTCCTGATAATAATAGTTCCGAAGGACATCCGTATAGGCGGAGCCTTTGATGCACAGGCAGCGTAAGACTCCGTTCACAGCCATGATCAGGAAGCAGGGCCAGATCACGGACAGGATCCCCTGCCCCCGGATATTTTCCTGCAGACTGTTCAGAATCCAGCGTAAGCAGCTGATGTTCACGGCGGCATAACAGAAAATATATATATTGAGAAAGATACTGAACAGGGTGAGCCAAGGCCGTATCTTAATGTTTCTCAGGAAGAAGTCCCTGTAGCTGTTTTTATTCATAAAGAAATTCCTCCTTTCTCATCCCCTGCCGTAAGTGCTTTATAGTAAAGGGAACCGGGATTGTTCATAAGGCGGCGCGTTTCGCCCTCTTCCACGAGGATGCCGCCGTCCAGCACAAGAATTTTATTCACCATCCGCAGTGCCTCCGGATGATGGGCGATCATGAGGACAGTCCTTTCACCGCTCAGCCGTTTTATGGCGTTCATCAGCTCCTTTTCCTTCTTTTTATCCAGGCTGGAAGTGATTTCATCCAGAATGATAACCTGGGGATGACGGAGAAAAAGACGGATGATGCTTACAAACTGGGCCTCACCGGCAGATATACTGCCTTCTGCAGAAGAAAAAGAGGTATCCAGGCCCCTTTCAAAGCCTTCCAGCCAGAGCTCCAGCCCCAGGGCGTTTATGGCTTTATAAATATCCTCATCCCTGATATCAGGATCGAATAAAGTGATATTATCGCGTAAGGATGCGTGCAGAAGCTGGGGCTTCTGGGGACAGTAAAGAATCTCTTCCCTCAGCTCTTTCAGACTGTAGCTGTCAAGCTCCAGGCCGTTTATGAAGATACTGCCGGCCGGACAGCTGTAAAGCCTTGCCAGGAGCTTCACCAGCGTGGTTTTGCCGCATCCGGTTTCCCCCATGATTCCCATGAGATCCCCTTTATGTATGGTAAAACTGATTCCCCGGAGGATTTCCGTTCCCTCCTGGTAACTGAAATGAAGGTTTCTTACTTCCAGGGAAGAGAAATCCTTCAGGGAAGCCGCGGGGGTATTTTCATCCTGTGCAGGATAAGGGACGGCCTGTGCAGAGGGAGTACAATTACCGTTGTGTTCTTCAGGGATGCCGTTTTCGGCAGGTTCCTTCAGAAAGGCTTCCACACGCTTTTTCCTGGCGGAAGCATTCTGCAGGCCTCCCAGATGATTGCGGAAGGACTGGAGGGGAGCATAAATTAAATCTACATAATTGTAGAACAGATAGGCGGTACCCAGGGAAATCATTCCTTTGTCCCATAACAAGGAGGCTATGAGCAGGGTGCCTCCCACGCTGATCACTTCCATCACCGTAGATGCCCTCCAAAGCCTGCCGTACATCTGGCCGGCGGGAAGGGATTCCCGGAATTTTTCATGCATGGCTTTTTTCAGGGAAACCAGCGCATGTCTTTCGGCGCCTGCCAGATGGATTTCCACAAGATTGTCCAGCTTATCCTTCAGGATGCCGTTAAAGACGGCGGCGGCCTGGCTGCTTTTCAGATAGCATTTGGTGCCGAAATCGGAAATGACTTTGTAAATCCATATGCTGAACAGGCTTACTGCGAGCATTAAGAGGGCTGTCAGACGGTTTTTCATGGCGACAGAAAGAATGACTCCGACGAGAAGAAGGACGCTGGTTCCGATCCGAAGGAATAATATCTGATAATATTCGTATACACCTTCCACATCCTCGTCCAGCCGCGTCATGATTTCACCGCTGCTGAAGGTATCATGCTTGTTCATGGGGAGATCAATGAAATGTTCCAGCATCTGGTGCCTTATCCGATTGGTGATTCTTCCGCCGAGCCTGCAGGAGATAAATTCTTCACAGAGGCCGGCCCCTTTCTGGGCGGCTACCGTAAACAGATAACCTGCGATGATCAGGGTTATGGCTGTCATGGGCGCATTGGTTTCCGCCCTGTCGATAAAAGCGCTCAGAAACCTGGGCACCAGAATCTGCAGGCCTGTATTTGCCAGTATGACGGCGCTCAGAAGAAGCACCGTTCTTTTGTTGTTTTTTAAGATATCCATATTTTCTATCCTGTAATTTTTTTGTAATGGGGTTCCTTCCTGCCATGCCTGAGGCCATGGAGGAAAAGGGATAAGAACAGTTACCTGTGAAGTTAATGATTATTCCGGAATCCCCGGAAGGATTACGGCAGTCCTGTAAAGCTATAATAACGGGTCCGTGGGATAAGAGACAAGGGAGAGAACAATTATAATTTTTTTTGACATAATTCCATATATGGTACCGTTCATACCTTTCCTGAAAACTTTATAATAAAAATAGTAATTATTTCTATTATTGTTATTGACAATCAGAAAAAGAAGGGATATACTGGAAACATCAAAGGAAATGACCTGTGAATTACCTGGCCGGCGGGTAAGGATCAGGAACTGGAAAAGGCTTTATAGTAGAAAGGACACAGGATGAGCAAGCATAATTTTACGGATATCAGGGTTCCCATAGAACCGGATAATCCGTCTATATGCAGGGATGAGGCCAAGTGCATCAAATGCGGCCAATGTAAAAAGGTATGTACGGAAAGCATCGGGGTAGCGGGACGCTATGACCTGAGCCTTACGGGTGATAATGCTATCTGTATCCATTGCGGACAGTGTGCCAATGTCTGTCCTGCCGGAAGCATTACAGAAAGATATGAGTATGAACGCGTCAGGAAAGCCGCGGCCAATCCGGACCGCATTGTTATTTTCAGTACTTCCCCCTCCGTCCGTGCGGCGCTGGGAGAGGAATTCGGGATGGCGGACGGAAGCTTTGTCCAGGGTAAGATGGTGGCGCTGCTGAGAAAGCTGGGTGCCGATTACGTTCTGGATACCAATTTTGCAGCAGATATGACGATTATGGAGGAAGCCGGCGAACTGGTAGAACGGCTGACCAAAGGGACCGCGCCTCTTCCTCAGTTTACCAGCTGCTGTCCCGCCTGGGTGAAATACGTGGAGACCTATTATCCTGAAATGAGGGATAATGTATCTTCCGCCAAGAGCCCTATCGGGATGCAGGGGCCTACCATAAAGACTTATTTTGCAAAGAAAATGGGGATTGATCCCAAACGTATCGTAAATGTGGCGCTCACTCCATGCACGGCTAAGAAATTCGAAATCCGCAGGGAAGAGATGAATGCCGCAGGGCGATATCTGGGAATAGAAGGGATGCGGGATATGGATTACTGCATCACTACAAGAGAGCTGGCCAAATGGGCGAGGGAAGAGGGAATCGACTTCGCGGGGCTGGCGGACGAGGATTACGACGACCTGATGGGAGAAGGCTCCGGCGCCGGTGTGATTTTCGGGAATACCGGAGGGGTTATGGAAGCCGCGGTACGGACAGCGTACCATATGGTTACCGGAGAAGAAGCCCCGCCTCTGCTGTATGAGCTGCAGTCCGTGAGAGGGCTTGACGGAGTAAAGGAAGCCTTTGTCTATATCAATGACGATGTGATTCTTAAGCTGGCGGTGGTTTATGGTACCGCCAATGCTGGCCGCCTGCTGGAAAAGATCAAAAACGGAGAGAAGCAGTATCATTTCGTGGAAGTGATGACCTGCCCCGGAGGCTGTATCGGAGGCGGAGGCCAGCCTAAGGATACGGAATGGAAGGGAGATACCCTGATAAAGGCCCGTATCCAAAGCCTTTACGAGAGAGACCGGCAGATGAAGATACGCTGCAGCCATCAGAATGAAGAGCTCATAAGGCTGTACGAGGAGTTCTACGGAAGGCCCCTGAGCCATCTTGCAGAGCAGATGCTGCATACTTTTTATGTGGACAGAAGCGCTGATTTAGGAGTAAAATAAAAGTATCTGGCAGTTACGGACAAAAAATTTTATCAAAAGAAAAGGAGAATATGTTATGGCTGATTTAAAAGGATCCAAAACAGAAAAGAATCTGGAAACCGCATTTGCAGGAGAATCAATGGCGAGGAATAAGTATACATACTTTGCATCCAAGGCCAGGAAAGACGGCTATGTACAGATTGCCAATATTTTTGAGGAAACAGCAAACAATGAAAAAGAGCATGCAAAAATGTGGTTCAAGCTTCTGAATGACGGTATCGGCTCCACCGCAGAATGTCTGCTGGCAGCAGCGGAAGGCGAGAATTACGAATGGACCGATATGTACGCTAATTTCGCAAAGGAAGCCAAAGAAGAAGGCTTTACTGAGATCGCCAGATTATTCGAAGGCGTTGCCAAGGTTGAAAAAGAGCATGAGGATAGATACAGAAAGCTTCTTGCAAACGTGGAAGGAGATATGGTATTCTCCAAGGACGGCGATGTGGTTTGGCAGTGTTCCAACTGCGGACATATCTGCATAGGCAAGAAAGCTCCTGAAGTCTGCCCTGTATGCGCACATCCCCAGGCATACTTCCAGGTGAAAGCTGAGAACTATTAATAAGCCGGTTTTACAGCAGCCTGGTGGAAAAAATTAAAGAACAGCTGAATATCCGCAGTTCCCTGTTGACGGGGACTGCGGATATTTTTTGGAAAGATTTCTTTCCGGCAAGCGGTATCCGGACAGACTGCCTATTTGAAAATAACCTGTACAAGAAACATATACAGGACAGTCCCTCCGCCGATGCTCAGCAGCATATTATGCTTCCACTTATGTACGCAGAGAACGAAGGCCGCCGCGAGAAGTTCAGGGATTCCATGGGAACCCTTCAGGATGGAAACGGATTTGAAGCAATAGACTACCAGCATGGCCATGGCTGCAAAAGGCAGGACCGTGCCCAGGTAATTAACAATTTCCGGTGTCTTTTTCCCCGCCGGAAAGAACAGAAAGGGGAGCGCCCGGGTCAGGATGGTAACGAGAGCGATAACCAAAAGTGTGATTAGTATTTGTAAGCTTGTCATAGGGACCTCTCTTTTGTGCATTGTTTTCTGAAAAGTATAAGGAATACAAGAATACCGGCCATGGAAAAAAGAAGGAAATTATCATGGCCTGCCGTAATCAGGCACAGGAACGTAATAACCAGTCCTGCAAGCGCCGGGATATGATTGGAGGTACTTTCCCATTGCTCCAGGAAAATAACCAGAAACAGAGCCGTCATGGCGAAATCAATTCCCGTGGAATCCAGGGGAAAAATATTTCCCACCAGAACACCTGCCAGGGTGCCAATCACCCAGTAGCTTTGATCGAGAAGGGCTATAAAGAAAAGAAAATACTTCCGTTCAACGCCTTCCGGCGGTTTTGCCGAACATTCCAGGGAATAGGTTTCATCGCTTAAGGAGAATATCATATAAGGTTTAAGCTTTCCCATAATTTTAAAAGGTTCCAGCATGGAGAGCCCATAAAAAAGATGGCGGGCATTCACCATAAGAGTTACCAGAGCCGCAGACAGCGGAGCAAAAGGGGTGAGAAGCAGTTCAATCGCTACAAACTGCATGGAACCGGCGTATACAAACAGGCTCATGAACAACGCCCATCCATAAAAAATCCCCTTACTGGTGAGAAGAATACCAAAAGCCATACCCAGAAAAAGATATCCCATCATAACCGGCAGGGTATAAGGAAACGCCGCCTTAAGAGCTTTTCTTTTCATTAGTCCGAACCTCCTAATTTATGTAAAAAGTTTGCATTCCGTCAGCCGTCCTGCGTTCCATCGCGATACTGATGGTTTACCGAAACTTATTATATCCGTATCCGAACATGTTTGCAATCATCCTTTTATATTACGTCATCCTTTTATGCCGCAGCTCAGCCTTCCGCTTCATAGCCCCGCCCTCCCCGCCCGCCGTTTTTCCCCACCCGCCCTCCAGATGCCAGCCCCCTCCGGATCGGATTCTGTCCCCTGCAAAGGCCTTCTAAAAACGCCGGTCCTTAGATTGCGTCCTGTGCAATCTTAGTACCGCTGCGTTTTTGGCAGAGTGAAAGCGAGTGCGAGCACTCACTAGCGTGCCTGCGCAGGGGACAGAATCCGATCCGGAGGAGGAAGCATCTGGCAGGGCGGGTGGGGAAAAACGGCGGGCGGGGAGGGCGGGGCTATGAAACACAAACCTGAACTACAACACAAAAGCATAAACAGATATCTAAGTATTGCTGGACAGAGTTGTTTGGAACTAGTATGATTAAGATATAAATAAGTGAGGTTCTTATGAAAAATCTGGCGGTGGAATTCGATGGGCTGAATGAGCTGATTTATGTGTCGGACAGGGAGAGCTATGAGCTGCTTTATCTGAATAAATGCGGCCTTCAGGTATTCGGATATGATAATTTTGAACAAGTAAAGGGTAAGAAATGCTATGAGGTCCTTCAGGGAAGGACGGAGCCCTGTGATTTCTGTAATAATGATCTGTTGACGGAAGACAGTTATTATGAGTGGGAAAGAGATAACGAAATTGCGGACGGGCATTTTCTCCTGAAGGATAAGCTTGTGGACTGGGACGGGAACGGACGGCTGGTAAGGCTGGAAATTGCTCTGGATGTTACTAAGAGCACCAGGGAGAAGAAGAAGCTTCAGGAGACGCTGGATCGTGAGCAGGAGGTACTGGAATGCATTCGTATGATGCATTCCTCTGTTGACGTGGATGTGGCGATACAAAATACTCTGAAGGTAATGGGGGAGTATCTTTATAGTGAGAGGACTTACATTTTTGAAATCTACGGGAGTCTGATGGACAACACTTATGAATGGTGTGCGCCGGGGGTGGAGCCTCAGATTAATAATCTGAAGGATGTGCCGGTATCGGATATCCGGCGCTGGATGACCTATTTTGAAAAAGGGGAGAGTGTGATCATCAAGGATCTGGAGGAGTTTAAGGAGAGCGAGCCCAGGGAATATGAAAAGCTCCATCTTCAGAATATCCATTCTCTGGTAACGGTGCCTTTGATAGAAAATGACGCTGTTATGGGATTTTTTGGGGTGGACAATCCTCCCGTTCAGGATTTGGAGAATACGACGGCAATCCTGAATATCCTGGCTTATTTTTTCCAGACGCTTATTTCCAGGAACCGTATGGCAGACAGGCTGCAGCAGCTCAGTTTTACGGACGGGCTGACCGGGGCAATGAACAGAAATGCCTTTATAAGGGATATTACCCCGCCGATTCCGGATAAGGGCTATGGCTGGGGAGTTGTTTTCGTTGATGTTAACGGGCTGAAGGAAACCAATGATCAATATGGCCATGTGGCGGGGGATGAACTGCTCATACGCACTTATCAGAAAATCAGCAGTGTTTTTGGAAATGCCTCCAGGTACAGGACAGGCGGGGATGAATTTGTCATTCTCTGTCAGGATCTGGGGCAGGAGGAATTTCTGGAAAAGACGGCGCAGCTGAAGTGTATTTTCAGGGAAGAAAACGGCGATATCGCTGCGGTCGGTGTGAACTGGACACAGAAGGGCAATTCCCTTCAGCAGGCAATAAATGAAGCGGAAAACCTGATGTATCAGGATAAGAAAAATTTTTATTCTGTCCTGGAGGCTTCAGGGGAAGAAGAGCCTGAGAGGATACGGTTTAAAACAGACGAATTACAGAAGGAACCGCTTCAGGGCAATACGCTGGATATCCTTGAGGAGGCGCAGATAAAACAGGTTTCCCAGGAAATGCTGCATTTGTATTTTGAAAAGCAGGATGTGGGAAGGCTGCTTCGATATATGGATGAATCCTTTGTCTGGGCGGATGAAGAACATCCCAGGGTGTATGGGCGTAAAGAGGCGGAAGGATATTTTATCAGAATGGCTGATGCGATGGCCGGATGTATGATAAGGAATCTGGAGCAGTATACCAGAAAGCTGTCGGAGGATACCTGGCTGTGCTGTAACTGGTGCTATCTGGATCGATTTGACCGGCTGGGGCATCTTGTCAGGAGGCCGTTTAATGACAGCATGATTTTTAAAAAGAAAAAAAGCGGGGAATTCAGCTGCTATTTTTCCCATGTGTCAAGGAAATCCCTGTCGGAGATGGATGAAAAATCAGAGATAAAGGACCCGGAGGTGAATTAATTTGCCCGGGAGATATGAAGAGCGGCCGAAGAGGGCCGCTCTTTTCAGGAAAAAGGGGATTATGCTTTTACATCCGATTTCTTCAGGTACCCTATTTCCAGCAGTACAAAAAGCAGCAGGAAAATGGTGCAGCTTAACAGAAAGGGCAGGGAGGAGCCGGAGAGGATATCTTCTTCCCGGTTGGAATTCATGCCCAGGAGCATGAGGGAATAAGGACAATAAAGTCCCAGATCCCTGGAGGAAAAAAGAAGGCCGGATATACTGCCCAGTAAGGCGATTGCTATGGGAAGGGCAAAGCTTCTGATGAAGGAGGAGAGCAACAGCTGCAGGGCGGCTATGGCCAGTCCCCCTAAACAGCCTCTCAGCAGCCAGAAGCAGGTCTGTATAGGAGGAAAACCCGCCATACCCACCGCGCGGCCGCTGATGAAGTACAGGACGCCCACCCAGAGCTGGGTCAAAAGAGTGACGCAGGCAATGGCCAGAAACTGGGATAAATACAGGATGGGAATGGGAACGGGGGCGGTCATCAGGGCATTGCGGTTGTGGTTGAAATTTTCCACACGCCAGAGGTAGGCGCAGTAAACGGCAATGAGGGGGCCAAAGAAAAAATTGGAATAAAACAGGGTGGTCTGAGTCCAGAGACTGTACCACAGGGAGTCCAGGATTTCCACATTCTGCAGGTAATTTGCACACCCCATTACGGTGCTGATCAAGGGGAGAATGAGGAAAACCACCCAGATAAAAGAACGTTTCAGTTTCATAAGTTCTGCGCGCATACAGGAAAACAGCATAGTTAAACCTCCTTTTTCATAAATAAATGTTTTCCCACGATGTAAAGCGCTGCGGCCGCGATCAGGAAAACGGAAAACCAGCCCCATCGGAAGGGGGATTCATACAGATACATGGTGCGGGCGCTTTCGTCATACCAGGAGGAAAGGGTCAGCCCTACCATGTAATAGCCCCAGGGGAGAAAATTGGCCACGCTTCCCACAGGGAAGAAGGCGGAAAAGACACCAACCAGACTGCCCAGAAGCCCGATGAAGAGAGGCATGAGCTGGCTGGTTATGAGCATGGAAAGAACCTGCTGCATCAGATACAGCGCCAGGCTCACTACAAAGAGCACGGCAAGGAAGGGGAGCAGGTGTTTTATGGGAAGCGGCTGCGTGAAGTGCAGCAGCCTTCCAAGCAGCAGAACATTGGCGCCTTCCAGCAGGGTGAGGAAAAGGATATAGATACCTCCCAGAAGGAGCTTTGCGTCAAATATCTTTTTTTTCTCCTGCATGGTGCAGAGCAGCTTATAGGTATTCCCCTTATTTTCCGCATCACATATGCGGCTTGCCATGACCGCAAGAATCAGAGGAAGAAAAATGGTGTTAAGCAGGGGGAGCTGGAACAGAAGATTGAAATACCCTTCTGCGGAAGCTTCCGGTTTTGCCAGATAGCTGTTGGACATCATCCAGAGGAACTCCATGCCCACAACACCGAGAGGAAGAGCCCAGAGGAAGCGGCCCCTTATTTTTTTCAGTTCGGCCCGTAAAGCGGTAATCATAAGCTCACCTTCCTTCCGGTTAAATCCAGGAAAATATCCTCCAGGGTCTGCTGCTGTTCCTGGATCCGGAGAAGACCGGCGCCGGAGGCCGCAGTCCCTGCCATGAGAAATGCCAGTTTATCATCCGACATATCACGGAAGGTAAGATATTCCCCTTCTATGCGGCAGGTTACCTTCTGATCGGTTAAATAGCGGAAGGCGGCTTTATTATCCATGGTGCGAAGCCGTATCTGTTTCCGGCTGTGTTCATACAGGTGAGCGAGGCTGTCCTGGAAAATAAGTTCGCCCCGGTCGATAATGCCCGTATGGGTAGCCATCTGATCGATTTCACTGAGAAGGTGGCTGGATATCATGACGGTCATACCATATTTGCCGGGGAGAGAACAAATCAGCTCCCTCATCTCCTGGATGCCGGCAGGATCCAGGCCGTTGGTGGGTTCATCCAAAAGAAGCAGCTTCGGACGTCCCAGAAGGGCGGAGGCCAGGCCCAGGCGCTGCTTCATGCCAAGGGAATAATGCCCCGCCTTTTTATTCTGCTGTTTCTCCATTCGGACAATGCGGAGAACCTCATCGATTTCTTTTTCGGGAACTCCCTTGAGGAGACATACGATCTTCAGGTTTTCCCGTCCCGTGAGGTGGGCGTAATAGGAAGGGGATTCAATGAGCGAGCCTGTGTCCCGGAGGATTGCCAGGCGGTTTTTGTCATTCATGGTCTGTCCCAGGACCTCAACGGTGCCGCCGCTGCATTTGATCAGGCCCAGAATCATTTTCATGGTCGTGCTTTTTCCTGCGCCGTTGGGGCCGAGAAAGCCGTAGATGCTGCCCTCGGGGATCCGCAGATCCACATTATTTACGCAGGGGGTGTTGTTGTAGGTTTTGGTGAGCTGATTGGTTTTTACTGCCAGTGCCATAATTTTCTCCATTTCTCCGGCGTTTGGCGCCGTGTTTGTGTGATGCAATTTCTTTCTTGTACCCAGAATAAAGGAGCCCCCTTAAACGTCCATGAAGCCTGCCTTACTTTTACCTTAAATTTTTGCCGGAACTCTGGAAGGACAGGCAGCTTGCGGATATAATGGAAAACAGGGTTACTATTCACGGTTCCTGTGCCGTCGGTCTTAAGATTCCGTCCACCCGGTATTCCCTGTCCTGTCCTGCGTACCGTAGTTCTGCAAGGTTCCTGTCAGGGCACGCTTCCGCTCGGATAAATACGCAGCGGTACTAAGGCAGCAAAATACGCAGCCTAAGGACCGGCGTATTTATACGGCCCATACAGGAATCCTTGCAGAACTGCGGTACGCAGGACAGGACAGGGAATACCGGGCGGACGGAATCCTAAGACCGACGGCACAGGAACCGTGAATAGTAACAGGACGGAAGATCCGGGAAAGTTCAGAAAAGGAGTACTGTATGAATACGATATATGACAGCAGCCTGCTGCTGGTGGATGATAATGAAGACTTATGCAGGATGCTTACGGATATGCTTTGCAGAGAAGGGTTCCGGAATGTGGAGTCGGCAGGAAGCTGTGAGGAAGCCTTTCTTTATTTTCAGATGGGAAATAAGGAACCGGATCTGGTTATTCTGGATATTAACCTGCCTGACGGCGACGGTTTTTCCCTGATGCAGAGAATACGCATGGTTTCCATGGTACCAGTGCTTTTTCTGTCTGCCAGGGATGAGGATAATGACCGGCTTCTGGGACTTGGCCTGGGGGCGGATGATTATATGACAAAGCCGTTTCTGCCGAAGGAACTGATTCTCCGGGTGACGGCGGTTTTGAAAAGGACGTACTTCCCGCCGGGAAGGGCAATGCGGCAGGGAGAGGACGGGATACTGCAGCTGGGAAAGAAAAAGGTGGATTTCAATGCGGGTACCGTGTCTGACGGGAAGGAGAGCCTGCAGCTTACGGCAAAGGAGCTGGCTATTCTGAAGAAGCTGTATGAGAACAGGGGAAATATCGTTACTTTTGACATCCTTTGCAATACCGTTTGGGGAGATGAGTATTATGGATATGAAAATACGCTGATGGTTCATATCCGGAGGCTGCGGGAAAAAATAGAAGAGAACCCGTCGTCGCCGGAATGGCTTCTGACAGTGAGAGGGCTGGGGTATCGTCTGGCAAAGGAGCAGGGATCATGAAAAGCTTATTTAAAATATACCGGCGGTATATTTTATCCGCCGGATGGATAGCCGCCGTGGTTATCCTTGTCAATATGTGTGTGATGATGATGGTGGGAACCTATTTCGCCTCCCAGAACCGGGAAAACCCGGACAGCGTGGGAAGGCGGCGGCTCATGGAGGTCAGTTCCCATATGAACAGGGAAAGGGACGGGACGCCGTATCTGGAAGAAGAAGGCTATAAGCTTCTGGAGGATACGGGAGCGGCGTTCGCTTTTCTGCTGAATGATTCGGGAAACAGGATCTGGAACTGGCAGGTGCCGGAGGAAATTCCGGTACATTTTACTTTGGGAGAGGTGGCGTCCTTTTCACGCTGGTATCTGAAGGATTATCCGGTGCGGGTGTGGAATTGTGAGGAAGGGCTCCTTGTCATAGGGGAATCCAAGGGTGTTGTGTCCAAGTATATGATGGAGATGTCTCTGTCATCCATACGGAAGCTGCCGTTTTTTCTTATCGTGATGGTTCTTGCCAATCTTTTTATGGTGCTTATTCTTGCGGTTCTGTCGGGTTACCGCCTTTATTCATCTCTGAGGCCGGTGGCGTCAGGCATCGACGGGCTGATATCAGGAAAACGGGTGCTGGTTCCGGAGCAGGGGCTGACGGGAGAGCTGGGGAAAAAGCTGAACCAGGCCGCCGCAGTCCTGGACAGGCAGAGATGGAATCTGGAGCAGAGGGACACAGCCCGTACCGAATGGATTTCCGGCGTGTCCCATGATATCCGCACACCGCTTTCCATGGTGATGGGATATGCGGATAATCTGGAAAATAAGGAGTCTCTTTCTGAGGAGGACAGGAGGCAGGCCGGAATTATTAAGGAACAGAGCCTGAAAATAAAAAACCTGATAGAGGATCTGAATCTTACCTCCAAGCTGGAATATCAGATGCAGCCCCTTCGTATGGAAGAGTATGTGCCTGCGGCCCTGCTGCGCTCCGTGGCGGTTTCCTGGCTGAACGGAGGGTTTGATGAGGAATATGAACTGGAGGTTTCCATCCGGGAGGAACTGGAGAGCGTGGTCATGCAGGGGGATATCGGCCTGCTATCCAGAGCTTTGAATAATCTTATCGGAAACAGTGTCCGGCATAACCGTTCATGCCGTATAGAAATGAGCGGGGAACTGATTGCCGAAAACGGGCTTTCCCTGTGCCGCATCGGGGTGAAGGACAATGGGAAAGGGATTCCGCCTGAAATCCGTGAGCTTCTTACACAGGATCTGGGATACCGGGATGTTCAGGAGCAGGAGACGGGCCGCATGACGGGAAAGCCCCGTGTTATGGAAAAGTCCCGCGTTATGGAAAAGCCGCATATTATGGAAAAACCCCACATAATGGGGCTGCGTATAGTGAAGCAGATAGTTAACACCCACGGAGGCCGTATGGACTTTTCCGGGGACGGAAGGGAAGTGATCCTCTTACTGCCGGTGGCAGGCACCCTGGAGAGCCTAAGGAGCAGGAAAAAGCGTAAATGGTGGGAGATTCTGTGGTATGGTGAAGTGAAGGGCTGAAAGGCGGGTAACGGTTCAGGCCTGTCCGGACTGCTGAAGGGTATAAAAACGTTAGAATAAATCTAACCTTTTACGGAAGATTTTTTTCGGCTGATCCGTTATAATGATTCCGAAGTGTGAATGGAAGACAAGAATAAGAGAACACGAAGATTTATGGGCAGAGCAAAGTAAAGGAGAGCGGGAAAATGAAAAAACAAGCGCACGTGATTTCTCATTCCCATTGGGACAGGGAATGGTACCTGCCGTATGAGAAGCACCATTGCCTGGAAGTGGAATTTATGGACAGGCTTCTGGATACCATGGAGAGGGATCCGGACTTCAAAAGCTTTCATCTGGACGGACAGACGATTATGCTGGATGATTATCTCCAGGTGAGGCCCGAGAAGAAAGAACTGGTGGAAAAGCTGGTAAAGGAAAAAAGGCTGTATATCGGTCCCTGGTATATCCTGCAGGATGAATGGCTGACAGGAAGCGAATCCAACCTCCGTAACATGGAAACCGGTATGAGGGAAGCCGCCAGGTACGGAAACGTGAGTAAGGTGGGGTATTTCCCCGATTCCTTCGGCAACATGGGACAGGCGCCCCAGATACTCCTGGATGCGGGAATCGACTGTGCCGCATTCGGAAGGGGAGTGAAGCCTACCGGCTTTAACAACGAAGTGGCGGAAAATGATAATTTTACCTCACAATATTCGGAAATGTTCTGGGAATCCCCGGATGGATCCCGGATTCTGGGAGTGCTGTTTGCCAATTGGTATAATAACGGCATGGAGGTGCCTGCCGAACCGGAAGAGGCGCGGAAATACTGGGAGGAAAAGCTGGCGGGGGCCATGAAATTTGCCTCTACGGATCATCTTCTGTTCATGAACGGCTGTGATCACCAGCCGGTACAGACGGATTTGTCCCAGGCCCTCAGGACAGCGGCAGATCTTTTTCCCGATATCACCTTTATCCATTCCAATTTTACGGACTATTGCCGGTGCCTGAAGGAAGAGCACAAAGAGGATCTCGCTGTGATTAAGGGAGAACTGCGCAGCCAGGAGACCGACGGCTGGTACACTCTGGCGAATACGGCGTCGGCCCGGATTTATCTGAAACAGATGAATGCCCGCTGCGAAGCCCTTTTTGTCCGTGCTGCGGAGCCGCTGGCGGCCATGGCTTATGAATGGGGAAAGGAATACCCTCATGATCTGCTGGCCTACGGCTGGAAAACGCTGATGCAGAACCATCCTCATGACAGTATCTGCGGCTGCAGCGTGGATGCGGTACACAGGGAAATGGTTACCCGTTTTGAGAAGGCGGAGCAGGTTGCCCTTCATATCATCGAGGAAAGCCTTGCTTATCTGGCAGCGCATATGGACTGCCGGAAATTCCGTGAAATGGACGAAGAAGCGGTTCCTTTCCTGGTGGTAAATCCTACCGGTTACCGGAAAAGCCAGGTGGCGGAGGCAGTTCTTACCGTAAAAAAATATCCTTTCAAGGGAAGTACGGTAGATGCCTGTCTGGAGAAGGCCAAAACGGAAAAACTTCCTGCCTATCGTATTGTGGACAGAGAAGGGAATACGGTTCCCGGCAGGGTGGAGGAGCTGCCCTATGCTTTCGGCTATGATCTTCCCAAGGATCGCTTCCGGAATGCTTACTTCGGACGCAGAGTCAGGGTGACTCTGGAAATCGAAGAAATGGCGCCTTTTACCATGGATACCTACTGCCTGCTTCCTGTGGAGGAAGAAGGGGAAAAAGAAAACGGGGACTCCCTTTTTATTTCAGAAAACACGATGGAAAACAGGTGGCTTTCCTGCCATGTGAATGATAACGGAACCGTGGATATCACACATAAGGAGAGCGGTATTGTTTACCGTGAGGCGGTAATGCTGGAGGATACCAGGGATATCGGCAATGAGTATATCTACTTTAAGCCGGTGGGAGAAGCCCCTGTTCTCAGCAGAAATGCGGAAGCGGTGATCAGCAGGGTGGAGGATACGCCGCTGCGGGCCGCCATACGGGCTGAAATAACCATGGAAATTCCTGTTTCCGCGGATGAAAGACTGGCAGAGGAAATAAGGGATCTGGTGGAATTTAAAAACAGGAAAGCCGGCAGCAGCAAGGAAACACTTTTCATGACCGTGGCAGTCACTTATGTGCTGGAGCGGGTGGGCAAAGGCCTGAAGGTAGAGGTGGAATTTGATAACCAGGCGCTGGATCACAGACTCCGTGCGCTGGTAAAAACCGGGCTGGACACCCAATGGCATTATGCGGATTCCATTTTTGAGGTGGCAAAGCGGAGCAATTCTGTGTCCCCGGTATGGGAAAATCCCTGCAACGCCCAGCACCAGCAGCTGTTTGTCAATGTTCATGAGGACAGAGGCGGAATGACAATAGCCAATAAAGGCCTAAACGAGTATGAAATTCTTCCGGAACAGGAAAATACCATAGCGCTGACCCTTCACAGAGGCGTCCGTGAGCTGGGAGACTGGGGAGATTTCCCGACGCCCCAGGCGCAGTGCCTGGGAAGGCAGAAAAAGGAATTCTGCCTGATTCCCCATGGAGAAGGAAATGCCCTGTACCGTTCCTATGAAGAAGCCTATGCTTTCACATCTGAGCTGTGGGCTGCAAAAGCGGAGACAGGGGAAGGAAATATACCGGAGCATTACACATTCCTGGAATGGAGCGCAAATACCCTGCTTTGGACCGCATGGAAGGTGCAGGAGGAGACAGGGGACTTTATATTCCGGGTATTCAATGCCTCCGAAGAATCGGATAAGCTGGTACTTCAGACGGATAAGAGGATATACCGCTCCAATGTGCTGGGAGAAAAGAGGGAATATCAGGAAGGCGGAGAAACAGAGGTGAGGGGCTGCGGTATTTATACAGCGGGCCTGGATAAAGAATAAAAGAAATATATTACGGCAGGCCATTTTCAGCGGCCTGCCGTATTTATAAAATCACTGTAACCATACAAATCCCCTCTCCGTCCCTTGAGATCCGGTTTCCCGCCCCGGCCAGTGACTTCTTTGCGCTGCCGGCCCAGGACATGCAGAGGATCCTGTAAGGGGCGTTATAAACTCGCCGGTCCTTAGGTTGCGTCCTTTGCAACCTTAGTACCGCTGCGTGTTTATCCGCGCGAAAGCGTCCCCTCTAAGGACCTCTGCATGTCCTGGGCCGGCAGCGCAAAGAAGTCACTGGCCGGGGCGGGAAACCGGATCTCAAGGGACGGAGAGGGGATCTGTACGGTTATAAATCACATAAAAAAAAGAAGCGTCTGCAGAAGATACAGGCGCTTCTTTTGATTTAACGTTATTTCAGATTACTGGGGAATAACATTGACAGCGCGAACCTTCTTGCTGTCTCTGGGATCAGCTTCTGTATCAAATGTTACAGCCTGACCTTCCTGTAATGTCTTGAATCCATCAGTCTGGATAGAAGAATAATGTACGAATACATCTTCTCCGTTGTCTGCGTTGGTGATGAAACCATAGCCTTTTTCTGCGTTAAACCATTTTACTGTACCGTTGCTCATTAGTGGTACCTCCTCATTTAAAAATTTTTACATATTCGGGGCGAAATACAAAAAAATCACATATTTTTGTAAATCTTCGAACGTGCCAAGGATTTACAAAAATATGTGAAATCATTGAATCGTTTGGAATACAGCATCATAGTACCCTTCTTTTAAGAAACTGTCAAGAGTTTTTTTGAAAATTTAAGTAAAAAATCAATGGAGAAAAATGTTAATACGCTAATAAATATTTCTTTTTACGACCCTGTGGTTTTAAAAGACAGGATGCCATGCCTGAACCTGCCTTTTGGAACGGCATTTTCCGGCCGCCTGACTCCCTGAAGCCCCTGTGCGTACAGGATTGCGGTTTTTGGGGAGCCGAAAATGCCGGGTGTTGGGACATGGCAGCAGAGGGCTTGCAGGATACGAAAAACAGCATTTACGGAATGTGTATTTTTCCCGTTGACATTATGACTACACTGTGTAATACTATAAATGACTACAAGATGTAATAAAAGGAGGTCATTATGGAACCAATACAGCTGATGTCGGACTCGGAAAAAGAGATAATGGAAATTATTTGGGATAACGGAGGCCGTATCTATATATCGGAGCTGCTGGAGGCCGTGGCGGAAGCGGGCCGTGAATGGAAACGGACGACGGTGAGGACCTTCCTTACCCGCCTTATGGAAAAGGGATTGCTTCTCGGCGTACGGCAGGGGAAAAACTGTGAATACAGGGCGGCCATAACCAAAGAGGAATATCTTTCCGGGCAGGCCAGGAATTTTGTAGAGGAAGTATTTGACGGAAACGTAAAAGATCTGCTGGCGTCGCTGATCGGCCCCGAGAAGCTGGAAACGGAGGAGATCGAGCAGCTGCAGTCATTCTGGGAAAAGTGCAGGGAGGATATGCAATGAACACGATGATGCAGGGACTTTTGTCCGCATCCCTTTCCGGTTCCTTGATGGTGTTGGTATTTTTAGCGCTCAGGTATCTGCTGAACGGGCATATCAGCAGGACGGGCTGTTATTACATATGGCTTTTAATCCTTCTTCGGTTCCTGATACCTTATTCCCCGATCCCCGGAATTGCAGGTTATACGGCCGAGCGGATCAGACAGGCGGCCGGACGGCAGCAGACGGCGGAGACGGGAACACAGGACAGTGTTCCTGTTATGGAAACGGCAGGAGGAAAAGGTACAGGGGAAGCTTCCGGGACTGCAGGGACTGATGTGCCGGAAATGGATGTGGAAAAGAACACGGGAAGGGCGGCAGTCCGCAGAACAGCAGATGCATATGCGGCGGCGACGGCGGAAAGAATGTCATTTACCCGGATGTCCGCTATGATCTGGCTGGTGTGGCTTCTTCCTGCCTTAGGATTGCTGGCGCTTCGTATTTACCGCTACCGCCGTTTTATGAAAAAACTGAAAGAGCACCGGACTCTGCCGGAGGATCCCGTAATTTTACATGTATGCACCGTATTATGCAGAGAATGGGGATGGAAGAAGGAGGCAGTCCTGTATCAATGTCCGGGAATATCTTCTCCGATTCTGACCGGATTCCTCCATCCTTTTCTGGTCCTTCCCGGGGAATTGTGCAGGGAATGGGAAACAAAGCTGACTGAGGAGCAAAGGGCGCTGCGGATGGAATATGTACTCCGCCACGAGCTGATCCATCTGAAGAGGCTGGATTTATATTATAAATGGCTTGTACAGGCCGTGGTCTGTATCCACTGGTTCAACCCCCTGCTGCTGATGGCGGCCTCAAAAATCAGTGAGGACTGTGAATTATCCTGTGATGAGCAGGTGATTGCCGGACTCCCTGCGGCAGGCCGGATTGCTTACGGAGATACCCTTATAGCGTCCCTGCAGGCTCTGCGCGCCCCTGTAAGGCAGGAGGCCTGTGCGGGTCTGGGGGAAAAGACGGAATTGATGAAGGAGAGGTTAACGGCGATTATGAAATATGATAAGAAAGCAGCGGGAAAAAGAAGGGCGGCAGCCGTGATGCTGGCAGGGCTTCTGCTTGTTACAGGGTTTGTCTGCGGAGGCTTTTCCGCAAGGGCGGAGGGAGCCGCCGGGATAAACGGAGGAAAGACAGCGGCCGGAGGAAATGCAGCCGGTATGGATGTGGCAGGAAAGCAGCCGGCGAAAAATACCGTGACACGCGGAGGGGAGACAGTCCCCTTCTGGGGAGAGGATTCGAACTACAATAATGCATGGCAGGGACAATTTGCCTGCAGCTGTTTTTTTAAGAATGGATACCTCATTCAGCTTGCATGGAATAGTGACCCGGAAAATTACCGGACGGTGAGGAATATAACGGCAGGAGAAAGAGACTGGCAGATCGCTTTTCTGGATGGGACGGATTCCCTTGCCGGAGACGAGAATTTTATGGAAGCCCTGAAACTCTGTATTCTGGTGCAGAAGCAGAGAGAAGAAAAAGGCGGCCTGTCAGGCTTCTGGAACGAAAAAAACAAAATGAAGCAGCCGGTGGTATTTTATGTGGAAGGGCCGTATACCCAGACAGCCGATGAACTGGCGGAAAAGACATATGATGATGAAGACAGCTTGCTGCTGTATGCGTCTGTGATTGATGAGGTATCTCCCCGGACAGCAAAAAAATTGGGAGAACGGGCATATGAGGAGGATGATGCGGCACATTTTTCTCTTACGACGGACTCCATGTCGGAAGACGACAGGATGGCTTTTGCAGTGAGGGCTTACGAAGAGGACAATGTAACCATGTTTTCCATTATATGCGACGAATTGACGGAGGCTCACAGAAAGCAGCTTGAGGATCGGGCGAAGAAGGACAATCAGGAGATGTATTATTATATCCTGAAAAACAAAGAGGAGGGATGAGTTTTTTTACACCTGTTCATGAATGTCCGCCGGATCTATAATAAAGGCATCTGAAAACTGGAACATAAAAAGGAGAGGGAAATGGAAAATACATTCTTTCAGGATGCCGCCGGCAAGCCGTTTATGCCCATCGGCCTGCAGGTTCATAATTCATCTACAGGAAGCAATATGATAAAGAAAGCCATACAGGCGGTGAAAGCATATGGGGGAAACTGTCTGGAGGCTCCCGTTTACTGGTGCTGCGTGGAACCGAAACAGGATCGGTATGATATGGAGCTGGTAAAGGGAATTGTCGATGAGGCAAGAAGCGCAGGTCTTCATCTGATTCTTCTTTGGTTCGGGACCAGTAAAAACGGACATCCGAATTACGTACCGGAATATATCAAGCTGCAGCCGCAGACCTACAGGCTGGCTCTGGGGCCGGATAAGGCGCCGGTTCCGTCCCTGTCCGTGCACTGCAGGGCGACTCTGGAACGGGATAAAAAGGCTTTTGTGAAATTCATGGAATTTCTGAAAGCATATGACGGAGAGGAAAGGACAGTCCTCGCCGTTCAGATTGAAAATGAGATGGGGTATGCCAATACGGACAGGGATTATTCCTGTTTGGCGGACAGGGATTATGAAAAACCTGTGCCGGAGGCTCTGAAGGATGTGGAACTGCCGGACAGCGGGAAAGAAAGCATTCCGGCAGACAGCGCGGTATCCCCATGGAAAAAACAGTTCGGAAGGCATTCTCACGAAGCCTTCAGCGCATGGCACCATGCTTTGTATATAAACGAAATCGCGGAAGCGGGAAAAGGGATTTACCGGATCCCCATGATAACCAATGTCATGGTTGGGGAACAGTCCTATGAAGAGCCCGGCTTATGCTATAATGCCGGAGCGGCGGTGGGCAGGGTCCTGGATATCTGGAAGGCCGGAGCGCCGGATCTGGATCTGTTGGGGCCTGATATTTATAATCAGAACCGCAGGGAGTATGTCAGGATCTGTGAGGCCTATGCGAGAGAGGATAATCCGCTGTTTATTCCGGAATCCCCTGTCCGGGGAGAAGCCAATGCCATGAACGCACTTCTGGCGGCGGCAGATTACGGCGCTGTGGGCATCTGTGCCTTCGGGGCCGAAAGCGCCCTGGATGAGGAAGGGAAGCTTATGGAGGACTGCCGGGATATGGCTCTGACCATGAGAATTCTCTCTTCCATGACACCTCTTCTGATCCGTTACCGGAATACAGGAAGGGTTCATGCGTTTGCGGAAGAGGAATTCGAAACAAGCCATTACCTGAAGCTGCCGGAATATCATGTGGTGGCTAAATATCTGAGACATGAGAAAATGTATTTCGGATATACCACGGATACCGGCTCGGAAGAAGGCAGGAAAAAAGCACAGGTGAGAGGGCGCGCCCTGCTGGTCCAGACCGGACCCTGTGAATTCTATCTGGGAGGCGCCGGTGTGGCTCTGGATTTTTACAAAAGGCCTGCGCCCGGGGATGAAGACTGCTTCAGCCATCTTTCCTCAAGACAGTCGGGACAGCTGAATTTCCTATCTGTGGAAGAAGGGCATTTTGACGGGGAAACCTGGGTGACCGAGCTGATGCGGAACGGGGACGAAACTAATTTTTCCCAGTATGTGCTGGACGGACAGCTGCTTCGCATCCGGCTGAATCCTGATACGGGGATGGATGTGGAGGATAAATAAAGGGACTTATGAGAGGGAACCACGGGAGAAACGTGGTTCTTTTTTTGTGAAATAGGAAAATAATTTAATGTATTGACATAGTGTGTGATACACACTATAATGTAATAAACAATATAGTGCAAGCAAAAGACAAGAGGATGAGATATGGGAAAAGAAGACGTGCTGGCCGGTCTGCTGATGGAACTGCGCCGGGGAACCATTGTACTGAGTGTTTTAAGCCAGCTGGATGAGCCGAAATATGGCTACAGCCTGGTGACGACTCTGACGGAATACGGAATGCCGGTGGAAACGAACACTCTTTATCCGCTTCTCCGAAGGCTGGAGGGGCAAGGACTTTTAATCAGTGAATGGAATACGGAGGAAAGCAAGCCCCGGAAATATTACTGCATTACCCCGGAGGGTAAGGAAGTTTATGAAAAGCTGAAGAAACAATGGCATAAGACGGCGGCAAGCATGGAACAGCTTTTGGAAGGAAAGGGAGAGGAAGGTATAAAATGAGCGTACAGGAATTAAAGGAACGATATGTATATGCGGTGTCCAGGCTGCTTCCCCATAAGATGCGGGAGGATATCAGCGCGGAGCTGGATACCCTGATTGAAGATATGCTGGAGGAGCGCTGTCAGGATCGGCCTGCTGAGGAAAAGGATCTGCGCGTTGTGCTGGCGGAACTGGGATCCCCTTCCGAAATGGCGAACCATTACAGTCCGGATAAGGATAAATGCCTTATCGGCCCCCCTTACTTCAGCGCCTATAAGTATGTGCTGCGGATAGTTTTCCTTGCGGTGACAGGAGGAATGCTGCTGGCCGGAGGAATTACCATGGTTATGGATAACTGGCAGAAAACTAAAATTTTTTATGAATATCTTGCGGATTTGGCCGGATGGATGGGAAGTATTATTATGGGACTGGTATTCGCCTTTGGTTTTGTGACACTGATTTTCGCTTTTTTCCAGAGAAAGGGAATCAGCCTGGAGGATATTAACGGAAGCTGGGAGAATCTTCCTCCGGTGCCTGTAAAGCAGGAAAGGATTGGAAAAGGGGAAACGATCGCAGGGGTATGTCTTTCCGTCGCATTTCTCATTGTTTTTTTGATAGTGCCTCAGATCCTCTGTGTCATTGTAAATCAGGGAGGACAGAAGGTGAGCATCCCGATTCTGAATGCGCAGACAGTCAGGAGCGTATGGTTCCTGCTGATAGGTATGGTGATTTTTGGAGTAGGCAGGGATCTGTTCGGTTATTTTGAAGGCAGGTATACCAGACGTCTGGCCGTGGTTACGGGCATTGCCGATTTATTGAGCTTTATCTGCTTCTTCTTTTTCCTGAACACGCCGGGACTGGTGAATGCTGATATCATTCCGGCAATTGACAGCCTGTTCCAGGGAAAGGATATGTTTATTGCGAAGGTGATAACAGGCTTCCCGGGAGTATTCCTTTTGGTTATGGCACTCATCTTTGTGCTTGACTTCGGAACTAATTTATATAAGGCACTGAAATACGACAGATAAAAAATGGATATTGACTTCCTCATATTCCATGCTTATAATAACGATAACAGACTCAGACAAAAGCGTTGATGAGGAGGAGTACATGTTCTTCCGGATGAACAGAGAGAAGATGGCTGGTGAAAATCTTCGTGAAGGGAACATGGAAGTAGCCTTTGAGCTTTGGATTGAACGGGATCGGGCAGGCAGTGATACGCCGGGCAGGATTCCAAGTAGACTCCAACGGAGATTTCCACCGTTATCAGGGAAAGCGATATCGGAAGCCGGAACGGTTTTCCCGTATTGTACAAAGTGCAGAAGTCTCTTCTGAATTTAGGTGGTACCACGGACTATAGTTCGCCCTAAGCATATTTGCTTAGGGCGTTTTTTTGTGCGGAAACAAGGTATATGATTGCCTTCTTGTGGAAAGCTGTCCGTAAGGTACGCCGCCGCTACGCTTCCTATCTGGTTTGTAAAACAAAACAACGGCTGTGCCGTAAAATGGAGGTATCCGGAATGGATAAAAAGTATGATTTCAGAAAGACGGAAAAGGAACTGCAGGATTTGTGGGAAGAGGAAGGGATATACCGATACCAAAACGGGCGGGACAGAAAGGTCTTTTCTATTGATACGCCGCCCCCGACGGTAAGCGGAAAGCTTCATATCGGGCACGTATTTTCATATACCCAGGCGGAAATGATCGCCCGTTATAAGAGGATGAGGGGATATGACGTATTCTACCCCTTCGGTTTTGATGACAACGGGCTTCCTACGGAACGCCTTGTGGAGAAGGACAGCGGTATCCGGGCGGCGGATATGCCCGGAAGCCTGTTCCGGGAAAAGTGTATGGAAACGATAGCGGCATATGAAGCGGATTTCAAGAGTATGTGGCAGCGTCTGGGATTAAGCGTTGACTGGTCCCTGCAGTATCAGACGGTATCCGACGATACCCGCCGGATATCCCAGAGGGCTTTTCTGGAGCTGGTAAAGCAGAAAAGGGCCTACAGGAAAGAATCGCCGGTATTATGGTGTACCCAGTGCCGGACCTCCATCGCCCAGGCGGAGCTGGAAATGAAAGAGCAGGAATCGGTTTTTAATTATCTGGCATTTGAGGCGGAAGGGGAAACGCTGCTGATAGCCACCACCAGGCCGGAGCTGCTGTATGGCTGCGTATGTGTTTTTGTAAACCCGGAGGATGAGAGGTACCGGCATCTGGAGGGGAAAAAGGCCCGTGTTCCCCTCTATGGTTTTGAAATTCCTGTTCTGACGGATGAGCAGGCCAGCATGGATAAAGGGACGGGAGCGGTTATGTGCGCTACTTATGGGGATACGGCGGATACCGCCTGGTGCGAAAAGCATGGTCTTCCTTATAAGAGGGTAATATGCCCGGACGGCACCATAGATCGGGAGGTGCCTTTGATTGGCGGAATGAAGATCAGGCAGGCCAGAGATGCCATACTGCAGGAACTGGAAAAAGACGGAGCCCTGGTACGCAGGGAAGAGATGACCCATATGGTAGCCGTACATGAAAGGTGCGGGACCGATGTGGAAATCATCCCGTCCAGCCAGTGGTATATTGATGTGCTGTCGGAAAAGGAACGGTTCCTGGAAGCTGCGGATGAAATACGGTGGCACCCCGCCCATATGAAGAGCCGGTATATCAGCTGGGTGGAAAATCTGAAATGGGACTGGTGTATTTCCCGGCAGCGTTATTTCGGGGTACCGTTCCCTGTCTGGTATTGTAAAAGCTGTAAGGAGCCTGTATTTGCAGAGGAAGACCGGCTGCCGGTAAATCCCGCGGAGGAAGGGCCGGGAAAGGCCTGCCGCTGCGGCTGCCGGGAATTTATTCCGGAAACCGCCGTTTTTGATACCTGGGCGACCTCATCGGTTTCGCCTTTGATTAATGCCAGATACAAAGAAGCGGATGACAGAAGCGGGGAAATCCTTCCTATGGGCATGCGGCATCAGGCGCACGAAATCATCCGCACCTGGGCTTTTTATACCATAGTACGAAGCCTTTACCATACCGGAAACATTCCCTGGAAGGATATCATGATCAGCGGCTTCGTCCTTGCCAAACCGGGAGAAAAAATAAGCAAGTCCAAAAGCAACGGCGGCCTGTCCCCCATGGAGCTGATTGAAACCCATTCCGCGGACGCCATCCGGTATTGGGCTGCCGGAGCGAAGCTCGGGACAGATACTTTTTTCAGTGAAGAGGATTTAAGGCCCTCCAAACGGTTCCTGAATAAGCTGTACAACGCATCTCGCTTTGCCTTAATGCATCTGGAGGATTACCGGCCCGGAGAAGGTACGGAACCGGTGCTGCTTCCGGTGGATCTGTGGATTCTGGAACGGGTGAAGGAAACGGTGACGGATGCGGAGGCGCTTCTGGAGGAATATGAGACGGGGCAGGCCAGAAAAATAATAGACGAACTGTTCTGGGAGGATTTCTGTGATTATTATATCGAGATTGTAAAGGAAAGGCTTTACCAGCCGGAAAAGCACGGGGCCGGAGAACGGGCGGGTGCCCAGTATGCCCTTTACCACACACTGCTTGGGATTCTGAAGCTGTATGCCATCTATGTCCCCTATATTACGGATTATATTTACCGATCCTATTTCAGAGAATTCGAGAAAGAAGTTTCTCTGCACTGCCTTCTCTGGACGGCGGAAAAGCCGGACAGCCAGCTTCTGGCATTCGGAAGCCATTTAAAGGAGGTAATTGCCGGTGTCAGAAAGGAAAAAACCGAAAGACAGGAATCCATGAAGGAACCCATTCCTCAATTAGTCATCACCAGTCCCGGAAAGCTGATGAAATATTATAAAAAGTCCGGGAAGGATATCATGGCCTGTACCAGTGCGGAAAAAATAATTTTCAGGAACTAGTGGTTACAATACACGGCCCCGGTGCCGCCGGTCCTATGGTTCAGCCCGCCCGGCGGCACCGGACCGATTTTTAAGTTGCGAAAGAAGCGGTATATTATATATAATACACTCAGGTCTTAAAAAAATTTTGAAAGAGGAGGAACGAAGAACATGATAATACAGCTTCCGGAGGACGTCCGTTTTATTATACACACCTTGCAGGATGCAGGACATGAAGCCTATGCGGTGGGAGGCTGTGTGCGTGATTCTCTGCTTTCGAGAACGCCGGACGACTGGGATATTACCACCTCAGCCAGGCCGGAGGAAACGAAAGCGCTGTTCCGCCGCACCATAGATACGGGAATCCAGCACGGCACCGTGACTGTCATGCTGAAAAAAAACGGCTATGAAGTGACCACATACCGGGTGGACGGCGAATATGAGGACGGCCGTCATCCTAAAGAAGTGATATTTACCGCCAATCTCATTGAAGATTTAAAAAGACGGGATTTCACCATAAATGCCATGGCTTACAACGAGGAAAGCGGGCTGGTGGATGCCTTTTCCGGAAAAAAGGATTTGGAAGAAGGAATTATCCGCTGTGTGGGAGACGCCGATGAGCGGTTTACCGAAGACGCCCTGCGGATCATGCGGGCCGTGCGGTTTTCCGCCCAGCTTGGTTTTTCCATGGAAGAAAAAACAAAGGCTGCGATCCGGGGACATGCGGAAAATCTTCGGAAGGTGAGCGCGGAGCGAATCCAGACGGAGCTGACCAAGCTTGTGACAAGCCCTCATCCCGAATACCTGAGAAGCGCATGGGAAACCGGCATCACTGCAGTTTTCCTTCCGGAATTTGACCGGCTCATGTGTACGCCCCAGAAGAATCCTCATCACTGCCTGAATGTGGGAGAACATACCCTGCGGGCCATGCAGGCGGTCAGGCCGGATAAAATACTGCGCCTGGCCATGCTTTTCCATGATTTCGGCAAGCCGGACTGCGCCTCTGCCGATGAAAACGGTACGGATCATTTCCATGGACATGGGGCCGTGAGCAGCAAAATGGCGGAAGAGATACTGAAAAGGCTCCGGTACGACAACGATACCATTGATCGGGTGCGGGAACTGGTTTACTGGCATGATATGGAAATCCTGCCGGAAAAAAGGGCTGTGCGCCGGGCGGCATCCAAGGTGGGAAAAGAGCTGTTCCCCCTGCTGCTTGAGGTAAAGCAGGCGGATTTGGCGGCACAAAGTGATTACCAGCGCCCGCAGAAGGAGGAATGGCTGCGCAGCCTTCATGACATCTATGAACAGATTCAGGAAGAAGGGGACTGCCTGTCCCTTAAGGACCTGGCCGTGACCGGCCGTGACCTGATCGCGGCGGGGATGAAACCGGGACCGCAGCTGGGACAAACCCTTCAGAACCTCCTTCAGCTTGTCCTTGAGGACCCTTCACGTAATTCCAAAGAATATTTGCTCTCAAACCTTCCGAAAGAAACATAAGTTGAGCTTCCCTCTCATATGATAGGTAATACCTAGCGGCAGAAAATTACCGCTGTCCGGACAGCAGTTTTTTAATCGGTATCCGGCGGCAGATGCCGGACGAATGCTGTCACACAGCGTATGTCCCGCAGCGTAGGCCCGGCAGCATATGCCTGGCGGAAGGTGCCAGGTATGAGAGGGAGGTATTATCAGTGAATGACAGAGCGGCAAGCGTTTTTGAAAATTATGAAATAGAGATTCTCCGGATATTAAAAGGAAGAGGGGCGCTGCTGGGGGAAACCCAGGAGGGCTGGTTAATCCTGAAGGAATATACAGGTCCCGCCGCACGGCTGGAAATACAGGAAAAGCTGCTGGAGGCTGTGATGGAAAACGGCTTTTCCCGGGTGGAGCAGCTGAAAAGGAATAAAGAAGGCGAATTAATTTCCTATGACCAGGATCGGGTTCCTTATATTGTGAAGACCTATTTTGAAGGCAGGGAGTGTAATCTTAAGGATGTGAGGGAGTGCCAGAGTGCGGCCAGGACGCTGGGAAGGCTGCACAAGGCCATGTGTCAGCCCGGAATTGCCCGGGATTATGATGTGCCCGCTTTCTGCATGGAAAATGAATATGTAAAGCATAACAGAGAACTGAAGAAGGTGCGCCGTTATCTGCGGGAAAAAAGCCAGAAAACGGAATTTGAAATCTATCTGCTGCACCACTACGACTTTTTTTATGAAATGGCTCTGTCTGCGGCAGAGGAGCTTCAGGAATATACGGCCGACTTTGATGAGGAAAAGATCAGGGAAAAGGGTAATTTCTGCCATGGCGATTTCCAGTACCATAACCTTTTATTTACCCAGGGCAATTTTTCCGTAATCAATTTTGAAAAATACATGCTGGATAACCCTGTCCGGGATTTGTATCTGTTTCTCAGGAAGCTTCTGGAGAAAAACAGCTGGTCGGTCAGCCTTGGCCTGAATATTTTTACAGCCTATGAAACGGAAAGAAGCCTTACCGATGAGGATCGCATGCAGCTGTATTACCGGTTTGCCTATCCTGAAAAGTTCTGGAAGATCGTTAACTTTTATTATAATAACGGAAAGGCCTGGATACCCGGAAGAAACAGGGAAAAGCTGGAAAACCTTCTGAAGCAGGAGGCCGAGAAGAAGAATTTTATGAATAATGTCCTGAAATGAGAATGGGAAGGACGTACATAAACGGGGAATAAAAAGAGGATATTTAAGGGGTTATGAGAAACAGCGCTGCGTGCCGGAATATGCAGCGCTGTTTCTCCGTTCCGGGTATTTGCAAAGATGACAGGATTTACCGTATGCTCCGGGCAGAGATAACCCTGCCGTAACCCTGTTACCATATTCCTTTCCCGTCCCCCAGGATTATTGTTTTTATATTTTCGTCAATTTCCATATCACTTAATCCCTGCTGAATAAGCGGCTGGATCACTTCTCTGCTTTCTCTTGTGTGCGGAAGCTCTGATGCAAGCCTGTTTGCGCTGTCTTCTCTTCCTGCTTTTAAGTATAAGAAGCATAATGCTGCACGCATAGTTGCTTTTTGCTTCTCATTGCTGGACAGGGGCAGCCCTCTTTCCATAAGTTCAATAGCTTCGTTGGTATTTCCTTTTAGGGCCAATGTACTGGCCAGGCCGAGAATCATACCGGGTTTATTCGGATATATTAATAAGGCATCCCTGTATGTCTGCTCGGCTGAATTGTAATCGCCGCATCGCTGATATGCCACAGCTTTTTTATGGATATTGTAGCGCGTTTCTTCTGCCCGTATCGTATCCATGCCAATAAGTAAATCGACACTCGTTTCAAATATATTTGCCAAGGCCGGCAGGAAGGTGATATCAGGGTAGGATTCACCTCGTTCCCATTTTGAAACGCTTTGTGCTGTGATTCCTAAATATTCAGCAACATCCTCTTGTGTCAGGTTTTTCAGCAGTCGGTATTTTTTCAGATTTTCCGGTAAATGTAACATATTGCCCTCCTAATGATTTATTCTGATAAAATCATACCATGAGGATATTTTTATTCAATGGCGCATTAGTTGTTCCCGATGCAACTGTCCACACTCCTCTTTGTTATTTGGAACAATATATTATTTGTGGTTATTCAGAATAAAAGGACAGCTCGTGCGGAATACTTGCTGATTGTAAGCTATTTTTATCAGCCGGACTGCGGAACCGGCAGGCTTTTATCATCCGGCCGGTTTAAAAGTCTGTTGAGCAGAAATGCCGCATTTTTCCGCATAAATACCGACGAATCGAAGATGTATCTTTTTCTGACAGCTTCTTTATTAATAAAGGGTTAAATTTATCCTTAAAACCCAGGTTTTTCAAGGGAAATACTTGACAAAGAAGGGATAAACGTATATATATAATATAGTGTCTGAGAGATTAAACTCTTTTGCATACAGAAATAATTTACAGTGATAACAGGAGGAGTTCATAATGAACAAAACAGAATTAGTAGCAGCTATGGCTGACGCAGCTGAAATTTCCAAGAAGGATGCAGAGAAAGCTCTGAAAGCTTTTACTGATGTAGTAGCAGATGAACTGAAAAAAGGCGGAAAGGTACAGCTGGTAGGCTTCGGTACCTTCGAAGTATCTGAAAGAGCAGCCAGAGAGGGAAGAAATCCTCAGAGCGGTGAAGTTATGAAGATTGCTGCTTCTAAGGCTCCTAAATTTAAAGCAGGAAAAGCTTTAAAGGATATGCTTAACGCATAATTGGGATTTATACATTTATAATGGACAAGTATCAGTGGCTGCCAAAACACAAATTGGCAGCCATTTTGTTGTGGGGGGCCACGTCCCTTCCGAGAGCATCTGTCAAGGATGGTACCCAGGATGTTCCAGGCAATGCCGGGTTCCGCTGCCAGACAGAGTCTCTGCGTGGGCACGCAAGTGAGTGCTTGCACTCGCTTTTGCTCTGCTAAAAACGCAGCGGTACTAGGATTGCAGAGGACGCAATCCTAGTACCGGCGTTTTTAGAAGGCCCTTGCAGAGATCTCTGTCCGGCAGCGGAACCCGGCATCGCCTGGAACACCCTGGGTATCATCCTTGACAGATGCTCTCGGAAGGGACTGGATCAGGCTTGCGGAAGGTTATGGGGAGAATTAAGAAGGAATTGTATGAATGTGTATATCATAGTATAATCAGGGAAACGGTATCCTGAAAGTGCCGGATGATGCCGGATAATGCCGGAGAGTGCCGGATGATGCCCGAGAGTGCCGGATTATAGTTGGAATGGAAGGTTTGGGTTTTTCTTGTGTGATGGGATTGGGGAAAATGTGATTGATAAGGTTGGAACAGCAAAAAATATAAAATATATTTTGAAGGAACAAAAAATCGGAGGAGGAAAATTATGAGATTGGATAAGTATTTGAAGGTATCACGGCTGATTAAGAGGCGTACGGTGGCTAATGAGGCTTGTGACGCGGGGCGTGTTTTGATTAATGATAAGCCGGCTAAGGCTTCTTCCAATGTGAAGGAAGGGGATATTATTACGATTCAGTTCGGGAATAAGGATGTGAAGGTGGAAGTGCTGGATGTGCAGGAAACGGTGAGGAAGGAAGAGGCTAAGGAATTGTTCCGGTATCTGTAGGATGTCTTGACTTTTGGGGGAGTTTCGCTTACTATGATTACAGAAAGGCAGGTGAGTCGTATTATGAGGAAAATGGATAATGGGAATTTCGGAAAGCAAAGACGTACGGCTCGCATGAGGGGATAATTCTGACAGCATTCATCCTTTTATATTTGAGTGGTAAATTTACGGCGCTTCTGTTTTCCGGGAGTGCTGTTTTTTTTATGTTAAGAAAGGATTATAGAATGCTGAAGCTTGAATATTTGTTTGAAAATTATGAGTTGGCCAGGGAGGCGCTGGCTTTATGGGAGCATGATGAGGATAACCTGGAGGAGATGCTGGGGTATTTCCGTATATCCTCCAATGCGGTTTATCCTTTTACAAGGGAGGGCAGGGTCTGTTTCCTGCGGCTGGCTCCTGTGGGGGAGAAGGCGGAAACGGATGTCAGGGGAGAGTTGGAATTTATCCGTTATCTGCTGAAGGAAGGGTATCCGGCATTGAGACCGGTATGCTCGCTGTCCGGAGAGGATATGGTAGTGGCCGATACCGGGTTTGGAAGGTATTTTGCGTGTGTTTTTGAGAAGGTGGATGGTGTGGAGATCTCTGAGGCCGGATACGGCCGGGAGGTGATGTATGCTTATGGAAGGGCTTTGGGGAGGCTGCATGCTCTTTCTTCGGGGTATGTTCCTGTTGTGAGGAAACGGGAGCATAAGGAGATCCTGGAATGGATAAGGCGGACTTTAGAAGAATACGGAGGCTGCAGGGAGGCTTTTACAGAGCTGGCGGCGGTGGAGCGTGAGCTTGGCAGGCTGGCGGTGACGACGGAAAATTATGGGCTGGTGCATTATGATTTTGAGCCGGATAATGTTTTCTGGGATGAAGGGAAAAAGGAATGCAGCGTCATTGATTTTGATGACGGAATTTATTGCTGGTACGGGTTGGATCTTGAGCAGGTGCGGGATTCTCTTGCGGAGGAGCTGGAAGGGGAGCAGCTGGAAAAGGCCTGGAGGGATTTTCAGGAAGGATATGCCTGCGAGTATGCTTATCCGGAGGAAACGAGGGAGCTTCTTCCTCTCATGCGCAGATTTGTGGACTTACGTTCTTATGCGGGGCTTATCCGGTGCATCAGTTCGGTGACGGAGGAGGAGCCGCAGTGGCTGGTAGAACTTCGCGGGAAGCTGAACGGAAAAATAGAGAGGCTGGAAGAGGGATTTTCGGAAACATGTCCTGCAGCGGAGTAAAGCAGTCATAAAAAGGGGCCTTCTCACATATATTCTATAAGAACACGTGAGGAGGCCCCAGCTATGGAAGATTTGAATACAACCAGAGACAGACGTCATAAAGTGGTCCTGACAGACAGAGGAATCTGCAATATCAGCGGTGTGTGTGACGTGCTTTCCTTTGATGTGGCAGAGGTTCTCCTGGAGACTGAACAGGGGATGCTCATGATAAAAGGAAATGATCTGCATGTGAGCCGCCTTATGCTCGATAAGGGCGAGGTGGATGTGGATGGAAAAATAGACAGTCTTACATATTCGGAGAATACCGGCTATGGCGGAAAAGGGGAATCTCTTTTCACCAGGCTTTTCAAGTAGGTGCGCCGTGAGCCCGGTAATTGCAGGAGAAGGAGTTTTTATACTGCACTCCTTCCTCCTGGGAGTGATTATTACTTTTATTTATGACCTGTTTCGTATTGTAAGACGAATCATTCCCCATGGATGGTTCCTGCTTTCGCTGGAGGATCTGGCCTTCTGGATACTGGCAACGGCAGGTATTTTTTATATGCTTTATTATGAAAACAGCGGGATGTTCCGTTGGTTTTCCGTGATAGGGGCAGGGGTGGGAATGTTCCTTTATAAGAAGACGCTGAGCGCGCCTTTTGTGAATCTGGTTTCCGGAGCGGTGAACAGGCTTTTGGCGCTGCTTGGGAAATTCCTGTGGAAACTGACGGCTCCTGTGCGCTTTGTCTGGCACAAGCTGACGGTGCTGGCAGGAAGGGGAGCGCGCAGGGCGGCAAGGGAGGCCAGAATACGCCGCAGACAGGTAAAATACAGGTTGACTGCATGGAAAAAAGCGATTAGAATGAATTTATGTAAACGACGGGAGAAAAGACAGGATAAGAAAAAAATGAGGCAGAGGGACGCAGGCGACTGTGGCTGAAGGACGGCTTTTCAAAGAGGTGTTAATTAAATATGGTAAAAAGAAAAGTGGTTTTCCGCAAGAAGAGACAGAACCGCCTGGGAATGTTCCTGGTACTGACGGTCGTATTGATGCTTCTTGTCGTGGTTTCCTTCAAGAGCGTGGAGTTAAAGCAGAAGCAGGAAACCTACGCCGCAAAGGAAAAGGCTCTGCAGGAGCAGATAGATGCGGAAAACGCCCGGACACAAGAAATAGAAGAATATAGAAAATATACCCAGACCAAAAAGTATGTGGAAGAGGTTGCCAAGGATAAGCTTGGATTGGTCAAAGAAGGGGAAATTATATATAAACCGAAAGATTAAACTGTGGAATGAGACAGCGGAAGGGGCTTCGGCCTGCTTTCGCTGTCTTTTTGTATCAGGGGACTTTTTTCCGGAAAACAGAAGTCTGCATAAACAATAAACATAAGAAACGACCCCGCCCGACGCACAACCGCAAAAGCTGACAGTAAAAAACGCTGAAAAGAAAAGCTCTTGTGAGAAAAGAAAAAAATAACCGGAAAAAAAAGGAGGACATCCCTCTACGCTTTGACAAATCCTGCAAAGTCAGTCCGTTATAATTGAGTGAAAAATGAGGCTCTATTATGAGGAAAGGCGGGATGGCAGATGAAAAACAAGGACACTGCGGATACGGCGCAGTCCGTTTATCTTTTGGAATATGGCAGGCGTAAAATCAAAGTATGTGCGGATACCTTTCAGAACCTGGCACAGATTTTCGGGGAAGAAGGGGAAGGCATGGATGCGGAAGAAGAGGCCGGCGCACGGCAGGCCAGAGCGGTTTATCTGATGAGGAAGAAGCTCACGGAAGGACGTCAGCTGTTTGCGGGGAACCTGAAGGAAATGGCGGAAATGATGAACCAGGTGGCGGAAGAATCCGTGCGGTTTATCAGCCTGGGAAGCAGGAGACAGAAGCAGATCGCCAAGGGCCTCTTAAGCGAGGGGCTGCTGGCAAAGGATGTGTACCTGGTACAGAAGGGCGACGGGCGCATGGAGCTTTCCGTGCTGCTTTCAACAAAGGGAAGGGCGTCCCGAACGGTGGAGGATGCGGCGGATTATCTTTCCGTGCTTCTGGATATGCGACTGGTATCCGCAAAGAGGAATCCGTTCTTTATCGGACAGACGCCCCTGTGTTTTTTCTTCGAGGAGGAGCCTTTTTATTGTTATATGACGGGGACAGCCATGGCGGTAAAAGAAACAGAGGAGGTATCCGGCGATAATTTTGCCTTTTTCGAAGCGGATGACGGAAATTTCACCATGGTGCTGTCCGATGGTATGGGATCCGGGGAAAATGCATGCAGGGACAGCGAGGCCGTGGCGGATATGACGGAGGCCATGCTGGAGGCCGGGCTGCCGCTGGAAATGGCCGTGCAGCTGGTAAACAGCGCGGTTGCCAGTGAAGGAAGAGAAGAAAATATGCCGACTCTGGATTTGTGCAGTGTGGATCTGTGCGAGGGCAGCTGCCGGTTTATGAAAACGGGGGCAGCAGTAAGCTTTATTAAAAGGGGCAGCATTGTGGAAAAAATCGATGGAGGGACCTTCCCCCTGGGAGCTTTCGGGTATGCACAGGCGAAGCCGGCGGAATGCCAGCTGATGGATGGGGATTACATAATCATGCTTTCCGACGGCATGACGGAGGGCTGGCCGGACGGCGACGGAGAATCCAAACTGGAAAGCATGATAGGCCGTATCGGCGCGGTATCACCCGGAGAGCTTGCCAATTCCATCATGAAATATGCGATTGAACAGTGTCAGGGCCGGATCCGGGATGACATGACGGTTTTAACGGCCGGAATATGGGAAAGAACCAGGGAAGATTGATTTTTTTCCGTATTTTGGATATAGTATACAAAGGAAACTGAAGATTCATTCCCGCAGCCTTCCCGTCCGTGCGGCTGCCGCCGCAGGAGCGCAGATGCACGGACGGGAAGGCTGCGGGAACAAAGAACCGAAGGCTAGTAAGAAAATGGTAGAAAAAATACGCAGTTATATGGAAGAACATCATATGGCGGAAAAAGGAAGCAGGATTGTGACGGGAGTGTCCGGAGGGGCGGATTCTGTCTGCCTGCTCCATGTGCTTGCCCTGCTTTCGGACCGCTATGAATGGAAGCTGGCAGCTGTCCATGTGAATCACCTGATCAGGGAGGAAGCGGGAGAGGATGCCGCTTATGTGGAAGAATGCTGCAGGAAGCTGGGCATTGCCTTTTATCTCACGGAAACAGATGTGGAACGGGAAGCGCAGCAGAAGAAGCTTTCTGTGGAGGAGGCGGGGCGTCAGGCGCGTTACCGCGCTTTTGCGGAAGCGGCGGAGGATTTCGGCGCGGACAGAATCGCTGTGGCGCATAACCGCAACGACAGGGCGGAAACCCTTCTTTTTCACATGTTCCGCGGTACCGGGCTGGATGGTATGGCATCCATCCGGCCGGTGAGGGATCATATTATCCGTCCTCTTCTGTGCGTGGGCAGAGATGAGATCGAAAGCTGGCTTCTGGAAAAAAAGATAAGCTGGTGTATAGATAAAAGTAATGATACGGATACTTATACCAGAAATAAAATCCGCCGTCATATCCTTCCTTTTGCCAGGGAAGAAATCTGCGGGGAAGCGGACGTTCATCTGGCGCAGGAGGCGGAGCTGCTCATGCAGACAGCAGATTATGTGAACCGTATGGCGCAGGAGGCGCTTAATCGCTGCAGCAGCCGGGGTGCGGCCGGCGGCTGTGAGCGGAAGGCAGACTGCGGGACGGAGGGAGTCCGTAAGGAACATCCTGAAATCCGGATTGAGGTGGATGCATTTCTGCGGGAGGAAGAGCTTCTGCGCACACATATGCTGAAGCAGGTGCTGAAGGAGCTTTCCGGAGGCGGGAAGGATATAGGGATGAGCCATATCCGTGATGTGGAGGCTCTTTTTCATAAGCAGGGAGGAAGAAAGCTCATGCTGCCTTATGGAATAGAGGCGCTGCGTGGCTTCGGAGAGGTAATCCTGCAGGAAAAGGAGAAGGCGCCGGAGAAGGGTTCGGAGACGGCTCCTGCCTTTTGCCGGATAATAGACAGGAAACTGCTGGAAGAACGTATTACGGAGACAGAACAGGAAGCGCCCGCGCTGCAAATCGATGCAGGGGATGCGGGGATCCTGGAATTTTCGGTGTTTTTCAGGGAAAATTCTCAGATTATTCCACAAAAAACATGTACGAAATGGTTGGATTATGATAGAATAGAATCTCTGGTACTTCGGACCAGACAGCCGGGGGACTATCTTGCCATCAACGACAGGCTTCAGAAGAAACGTCTGAAGGACTACCTGATTCAGGAAAAGATACCGGTTAAAAATAGAGAAAATCTGCTTCTGCTCGCGGACGGCAGCCATGTCCTCTGGGTATTGGGCTACCGCATCAGCAGTGCAGTGAAAGTAACGGAAGATACAAAAAGGATACTCCGTATACACATAAGAGGAGGAAAAGAAAATGGCTGAGAGAGTCAGAGTTTTATTATCAGAGGAAGAGGTGGATGCCAGAATCCAGGAAATAGGGGATCAGATCAGCAAGGATTATGCCGGAAGACAGGTTCATCTGGTATGCGTGCTGAAGGGCGGAAGCTTTTTTATGTGTGAGCTTGCCAAAAGGATTACCGTTCCGGTTTCTTTGGATTTCATGTCTGTATCCAGCTATGGAAGCTCCACCAAATCCAGCGGTATCGTAAAGATCGTAAAGGATTTGGATGAACCTCTGAAGGATAAGGATGTCATCATTGTTGAGGACATCGTGGATTCCGGCAGAACCCTGAGCTATCTGATGGAAATGATGCGTGACAGAGGGCCTAAGAGCCTGGCGCTGTGTACGCTTCTGGATAAACCGGAAAGAAGAGTGGTTGAAGTAAATGTGAATTATACCGGCTTCCGGATTCCCGATGAGTTTGTAGTAGGCTACGGGCTCGATTATGACCAGAGATACAGAAATCTTCCGTACATTGGTGTGGTGGAATTTGATGATTAATCGATAAGAAGCTGCGTGAGCAGCTTCTTCGTTTGAAAAAAAAGAAGATAAGCATGTTCTGAGGCTGCAGGGATCTTCTGAAAAAGGAGGAAAGAAATTGGGAAAAAATGTCAGGGGCTTTAATCTGATCTTTATATTGCTGCTTGGAGCTCTTCTGCTGATGGTCTGGTCCAGTTCCATGAACCAGATGCAGGATAATTATACCAGAGGAGCACTGGAAAAGGATCTGGCGGAGGGCAATGTGAGCAGCGCCGTTATCAGCCAGAACAAGGAAACCCCTACCGGTTCCGTTACTGTTATGCTTAAAGGCGGGGATAGCCGGACCGTCTATGTGACGAATGTGGAAGAGGCTATACAGCTTTTTGAGGACAGCGGCATTGATCCTATCGTGCGTGATGTGCCCAAAGAAAGCTGGTTTATGAATTCCATGCTGCCCGTATTGATAGTAGGCGTTGTTATCATGGTATTTTTCTTCATGATGATGAATGCCCAAAATGCAGGAGCGGGGGCAGGAAGCAACAAAATGATGAATTTTGGCAAGAGCAGGGCCAGAATGAGCGTGGGCAGTGAGAACAAAATTACTCTCAAAGAGGTAGCCGGGCTGAAGGAGGAGAAAGAGGAGCTTCAGGAAATCGTGGATTTCCTGCGTGAGCCTTCCAAATTCACCAAGGTAGGCGCGAGGATTCCCAAGGGAGTTCTTCTGGAGGGCCCTCCCGGAACAGGTAAGACGCTTCTTGCCAAGGCGATTGCCGGCGAAGCGAATGTTCCTTTTTTCAGTATTTCAGGCTCTGATTTTGTGGAGATGTTTGTTGGTGTGGGCGCTTCCAGGGTCCGTGACCTGTTCGAGGAAGCCAAGAAGAACTCACCCTGTATTGTATTTATCGATGAAATTGACGCTGTGGCAAGGCGCAGAGGCACCGGCATGGGCGGCGGCCATGATGAAAGGGAGCAGACCCTGAATCAGCTGCTTGTGGAAATGGACGGCTTCGGCGTGAATGAAGGCATCATCGTTATGGCAGCGACCAACCGTGTGGATATCCTGGATCCGGCGATTCTCCGCCCGGGGCGTTTTGACCGTAAGATCAGCGTGGGGACTCCTGATGTGGGCGGCAGGGAGGATATCCTGAAGCTTCATGCCAGGAATAAGCCTCTGGCCGAAAACGTGAACTTAAAGCAGGTTGCCCAGACTACCGCAGGCTTCACAGGGGCGGATCTGGAGAATCTTTTGAATGAGGCGGCAATTCTGGCTGCCGAAGCGGATCGGGTTTTTGTAGCCCAGGAAGATATCCAGAGAGCGTTTATCAAAGTGGGAATCGGTTCGGAGAAAAGAAGCCGCATCATTTCCGATGAAGAAAAGAAAATTACCGCATACCATGAATCAGGCCATGCCATTCTCTTCCATGTGCTGCCTGATGTGGGACCGGTTTACACGGTATCCATTATACCTACCGGCATCGGCGCGGCAGGCTATACGATGCCCCTTCCCGAACGGGATGATATGTTTATGACAAGAGGACGGCTGGAAGAGGAAATCATGGTTTCCCTGGGAGGCCGTATCGCCGAGCAGCTTATTTTTGATGACATTACCACAGGGGCCTCCAGCGATATCAAGAAGGCTACCAAGCTTGCCAGGAAAATGGTTACCCGCTTCGGTATGTCGGACAATATCGGCGTTGTATGCTATGACGACGATGACGATGAAGTGTTCATCGGAAGGGATCTGGCCCATGCCAAATCCCACAGTGAGCTGATCAGCGGGGAAATTGATAAAGAGGTTAAGGAAATCATAGACAGGTGCTACAGCCGCGCGAAGGATATCATCCTGGAAAATATGGAGGTGCTCCATAAGTCCGCACAGCTTCTTCTTCAGAAGGAAAAAATCACCAGAGAAGAGTTTGAAGCCCTGTTCCAGAAGGAGAAACCCTTCTTCGATACCGTTGCTGAATAGTCAATTGTGAAAAAGTACCAAAAATGATATAGTGAATTTGTGATATTTGTGAATTCTGGGTATGTACAAATTGGGTTGGGTTTGCTATTATAATACTCGTAACCCCCCCCAATACATTATATAGTTTTTTGCTATACCCCATAAGAAATACCTTCTCTAAAAAGGACAGCCGTAAAAAGCTGTCTTTTTTACTGTGGTAAAAGCTTGAATGTAGGCGGGGTTTACGTTACAATGGAGAAGGAAAATCTCTAATAGTAGGCATTTAGGTTATATACCGGGAAATGCATGAGAGCAAGGGTGTTTGGATTATGAATTTTGAACGGTTTTTGCGGGGCGAACAGCATCAGTATATAAGCAGTATGCGGCCGGTCCTCAGCAAAAGAGCTCTGTTCAGTGATACGACTGGAAATTTTATATCACCGGCAGAACCGGCACCATACAGTGAAGTGACAATTACCTTCAGGGCAAAAAAGAACAATCTGGACCGGGTGTTTTTTGTCTGCCAGGGACAGAAGAATCTGATGTTTAAAGTGTCGTCGGATTCTCTTTTTGACTATTACGAATACCGGCAGCTGCTGGATAATGAAAAAATCACTTATTATTTTGAAGCACAGTTAGGAAAAGTAAAATGCTATTATGATACAAGAGGCGTGGTAAAGCAGACGGAAGAGCATTATTATTTCTGTATTATACCCGGCTTTTCCACACCGGCCTGGGCCAAAGGCGCAGTCATGTATCAGATATATGTGGATCGTTTTTATAACGGAGATCCCGCCAACGATGTACTTACAGGAGAATACCATTATATCGGTGACAAATCGAAAAAGGTTGATGACTGGTACCGGTATCCTTCCCAAATGGACGTGAGGGATTTTTACGGGGGAGATCTGCAGGGAGTATTGGATAAGATGGATTACCTGCAGGATCTGGGGATAGACGTGATCTACTTCAATCCTCTGTTCGTATCTCCGTCTAACCATAAATATGATATACAGGATTATGACTATATCGATCCCCATGTGGGAAAGATAGTATATGAGGAAGGCGATCTTCTTCCGGACTGGCAGCATGAAAACCGTTTTGCCGGCCGTTATATCAACCGTGTGACCAACAGGGTGAACCTGGAGGCCAGCAACCAGATGTTTATTGATGTGGTTGAGGAAGCCCACAGAAGAGGGATGCGCGTTATTATTGACGGTGTGTTCAATCACTGCGGCTCTTTTAACAAGTGGCTGGATCGGGAACGGATATACGAAGGCAAGGAAGGCTATGCCAAGGGCGCCTTTATCGAAAAGGACAGTCCGTATCATGACTATTTTATGTTCCATGATGAGAACAGGTTTCCTTATAACCCCACTTATGACGGCTGGTGGGGGCATGATACCCTTCCCAAGCTGAATTATGAGGGTTCCAGGCAGCTGTATGAATATATCATGAAAATTGCGGCTAAATGGGTTTCACCGCCTTTTAATGCCGACGGCTGGAGACTGGATGTAGCCGCGGATTTGGGGCATTCCCCGGATTTTAACCATCGGTTCTGGAGAGATTTCCGCAGAAGTGTTAAAAACGCCAATCCCAATGCCATTATTCTCGCGGAGCACTATGGGGATCCTTCCTCCTGGCTTCAGGGGGATCAGTGGGATACGGTGATGAATTATGATGCATTTATGGAGCCGGTGACCTGGTTCCTTACGGGAATGCAGAAGCACAGTGATGATTACCGCCCGGATTTGCTGGGCAACGGAGAAAGCTTCTGGTCAGCCATGGGCTATCATACTGCCTGTTTTGCCACACCTTCCCTTCAGGTTGCCATGAATGAGCTTTCTAACCATGATCATTCCCGTTTCCTGACCCGTACCAACAAGAAGGTGGGACGTATGAATACCTTGGGGCCGGGCGCCGCCAATGAAGGCGTTGACAAGGCTGTTATGAGGGAAGCGGTATTAATACAGATGACCTGGCCAGGCGCGCCCACGATATATTACGGGGATGAAGCCGGACTGTGCGGCTTTACCGATCCGGATAACCGTCGTACTTATCCCTGGGGCAGGGAAGATAAGGAGATGATCGCCTTTCATAAGGCAATCATCCGTGTGCATAAGGAAAATAAGGAATTTAAGACCGGCTCCATCAAATGGATGCTCACCGCCGATAATATGATTGGTTATGCCCGTTTTACCAAAGATAACCATTCCGTGATACTGATTAACAACAATGGGCACGAAATGACGAAGGAATTATCCGTCTGGGAACTGGGGATACCCAAACAGTCGGAAATGACAAGGCTTATCATTACAGGAAGGGAAGGATATGATACGGAGCATGTGACGTATCAGGTAACGGCAGGAAAAATAACCGTGACTATGCCCCCCTCATCAGGGGTTATCCTGCAGCATAAGAATAAACCGGTCAGGAAGCAGGAAGACTTGAAAACGAATGAGAAAACGAACGGAAAAAATTTCTTGCAATTCCAATAAAGTTATGGTTAAATGTATATTGTTGGAGACGGATTTCCGTCTCCGGCAATAGAAAATGGATGGATTCCCGAGTGGCCAAAGGGGACAGACTGTAAATCTGCTGCAAATTGCTTCGGTGGTTCGAATCCACCTCCATCCATTATCCGCAGGCTCACAGAAATGCTTTGTATAGACTGCGGATGGTCTGCCGGCATGGCGGAATTGGCAGACGCAAGGGACTTAAAATCCCTCGGGAGCAATCTCGTACCGGTTCAAGTCCGGTTGCCGGCATCAGTCTTTTGAAGAGGACTCTTTACCTGGTTTCTGACGGGTAGGGTTCTTTTTTATTTTCGGCTTTTGTCGGGATATTTCTTTTCATTTTCCAGTTATCATTGAAAGTAATATAATTATTTTTTACAACGGCTTTCAGGGGCGATCCTGAAGGCCGTTTTTTGTTCTGATACATCTATGGCACAGTAAGTATAATTTTGCCTGTGTATATACATTTTTTAAAATAATATAGGCTAATTAACGGTGAAAAAAAGTAAAAACAGCTAACAACATCTTTTGAATGAGAAAAAATATACATAAAAAAACCTGTTTAAATATAAAAACAGGATACTTTATATAAAACCGTGTGGATTGAAGCGGCCCTGTTATTGTCTATAATTAAAAATAGATAAGATAAACAGCAAAAAAAGTCGGAAGGGACATGGATATGGCTAAATCAGCGGGTACCGGAGCAGTGATGAAAAAGAAGAAGCATTTAAAAAAATACATAACTCTTTATTTGATTTTTCTGCCGGTGGCAATATGGTATATCATTTTTAAATACATTCCCATGGGCGGAATTATAATCGCTTTTAAATCCTTCAGTCCGATGAAAGGAATCGGGGGCAGCCCTTTTGTTGGAATGGCCAATTTTGAACGGCTGTTCAAATCCTCTGCCTTTTTATCCGTATTAAAAAATAATATAATTCTCAGCGTGATGGACATCTGTATTGTGTTCCCGGCGCCGATTATTCTGGCGCTGAGTATTAATGAAGTGAAAAATAAAATGGGAAAACGCGTGGTACAGTCGATTACCTATCTTCCTCATTTTATTTCCTGGGCGGTGGCAGGCGGATTGTTTTATATGTTCTTCTCTGTCAGCAAAGGCCCTGTGAATGCCGTGATAAAGGCGGCCGGAGGAGCAGGCATTAACTTTATGGGAAGCTCGGTATGGTACCGGTGGATGGTAGTGCTGTCCAGTGTATGGAAAGAGGTCGGATGGGGCTCGATCGTTTATCTGGCGGCTATTACGGGAGTGGATGAAGAATTATACGAGGCGGCGGCCATCGACGGGGCAAACCGCTGGAACTGTCTAAGATACATTACCCTGCCGGGAATATCGTCGGTAATATCGGTCATGCTTATCATGAGAGTCGGGGCGATTCTGAGCCTGAATTTTGACCAGACATTTGCCATGCTGAATGATTCCGTCCTCAGTGTGGGTGAAACGATTGAATATTATGTATACCGTGTGGGAATGAGCTCAGTAAATAATTATTCGCTGGGAACGGCGATCGGGCTGTTTAAATCATTGATAGGATTTGTCATGGTGCTGGGTGCCAACTGGGCATCCAAAAGGATATCGGAAGACGGGGGAATATGGTAGTGAGGAAGAAAAGGAAAATAAGTGCTTTCACGATTGTTAATACTGTCTTGCTGGCTTTGGTTACTCTGCTTATGCTGTATCCGTTCTGGTATATTATCATAGGATCGGTTTCTTCCACAAATTATATTTACAGCGGAAAGATGCTGCTTCTTCCGGATCAGATTAATCTGGATGCCTATGTTACCATGCTCAGCAACAAAAGGGTCGTACAGTCTTTCTTCAATTCCATTTTTGTTACTCTGACGGGAACCTTTTTAAGCATGGTGCTTACCTTTATGGGGGCCTATGTCCTGTCCAAGAAATATCTGCCGTACAGGAGCCTTCTTACCCTGTTCCTGGTCTTTACCATGCTGTTTGAAGGAGGAATGATTCCCTTTTATCTTCTGGTTAACAAGCTGGGAATGACTGACACCATATGGTCGCTGATCATACCCGGCTGTATCAGTACCTACAACCTTATCATTATGAGGAATTTCCTGATGACAATTCCCATCGAGCTGGAAGAGGCGGCTGAAATTGACGGAGCGGGGCAGCTGGGGATTATGCTGAAGGTTTATCTCCCCCTGGCAAAATCCGTTATGGCCACCGTTACCCTGTTTTATGCTGTCAGCTACTGGAATTCTTTTTTCTGGGCAACCATTTTCCTGAACGATTCCAAATACTGGACACTCCAGGTAATATTAAGGGAACTGGTGCTTATGGCCAATGCTGCGGCAATTGATTCTGCCAACGGTACTATGATTACGGAAAATGCCAAGATGGCTTTGATTATCATCACATCGCTTCCAATTATTATGGTTTATCCATTCCTTCAGAAATACTTTGTAAAAGGTATGCTGGTCGGTTCTGTCAAGGGATGAGTGAATAAATAGCAAAAAACGTAACTGTTCAGGCTCCCTCT
>NZ_MPDJ01000001.1:1184748-1255212 GCF_001881565.1 Eisenbergiella tayi | reverse complement strand
CCGGGCCGGGCTGCCCTTTGTCCCCGCAGCATCCCCGGTTATACAGAGGTCCTTAGAGGGGACACTTTCGTTCGGATAACCACGCAGCGGTACTAAGGCTGCAAAGTACGCAGCCTAAGGACCGGCGTGTTTATAACGCCCCTTACAGGATCCTCTGTATAACCGGGGATGCTGCGGGGACAAAGGGCAGCCCGGCCCGGAGACGCAATCTCAACCGGCAAAGAGGGAGCCTGAACAGTTACAAAAACAAATGTGAGGAGGAAAAGAATGAAAAGAAACAAAATGAAAGGCCTGCTTATCGCAGCCGCAGCGGCAATTATCATGGCGGGGTGTTACGGGAAACAGGCGGGAAGCCAGGAAACAGGAGCTGAAAACAGCGCTGTGGGTAATACAGGTCAGGAGAGTGTGGCCGAGGCTGCGGATAGCACGGCGGATGAAGAGGTTGTTGAAGCGGTTCTTTTTCAGGATTCCGGAAGGCTGACTTCAAAGGATACGGATATGGTGCATCAGGCTATTATTGACCATACGGGTGTTGACCTGTCCCTGAATTATGTATCCGATAATGTGGAACAGAAATTTTCCCTTTTAGTAACGGGAGATACCATTCCGGATATCAGCGTATTAACCTATGATATGTATATGGAATATGCAAAACAGGGTGCGTTTTATGATATTACGGATCTGGTGGACAAGTATCCCAATCTGATGAAGTATGTTCCTGAGGCGTATTGGGAAAGCGTTAAGGTAGACGGCAAAATTTATGGTGTGCCTACGGCTAATGTGGAAGGAAAATATAATTTATACTTACGGGAAGACTGGCTGGAGAACCTGGGGCTGAAGGTGCCGGAAACCAGGGATGAATTTACGGAGGTTCTCAGAGCATTTACCGAGGATGATCCGGATCAGAATGGGAAAAATGATACCTACGGAATGGGGAATAACGATTTTACCGCCATTTATGCGATGTTTGGCATTTATCCCGGCTATTATCATGAGGAAGACGGAAAGGTGGAAATTGATTCTATCAGCCGGAATTATAAAGAATGTCTGGAATATATCCAGGAGCTGTATAAGGCCGGATATATTGACCCTGAAATTTTTACGGACACGGCAGAACAGTACAGGCAAAAAGTGAATCAGGGAAAATTCGGATGCTTTTCGGGATGGTGGTCTGAAATGGGATCCTTTGTGAGAGATTATGGTTTTACCGAATCTCAGCCGGACGGAAAGCTGATTGCAGTAAAGCCGCCGGCAGATGAGAGCAAGGGACAGGGTATGGTTGCGGCGAATGCTATGTCCAATATTATCTGTTTCTCCTTTAAGGATGAAGATAAAATTGACAGGCTTCTTAATTTTACGGACTGGATTTCCACCGACGAGGGATACCGTATCTGTAAGTATGGTATTGAAGGAATTCACTGGACCCTGGAAAATGGAGAACTGACATACAATGCAACCACGGATCCGGACAAAATGCGCCTGGACGGAGAGAAGATGGAAGGTGCGGATGCAGAAACCTATTCCATCCTGCAGCGTATGGACATATACCCGGAACAGCTGACAGAGGATGCCTTTAGGGACGCCTTTGAGCAGGCTGTGGCAAATCCCATGTACAGGAATCTGTTTATCCGCTTGTCTTCAGAGGAATATAGTATGTATAATGCGGATCTGGTAAAACTGACAGATGAGATGAGAGTAAAATATATTCTCGGAGACGCATCCTTTGATAAATGGGATGATTATGTAAAGGAATATATAAACATCGGCGGTCTTGATGTTGCGCAATCTTTACTTGATATTTATAATGAAAAAAATGGTACGGATTTAGTATTGGCAGATTATCAGTAAAAGTGTGGAAAGGCTGTAAGCGGCTGCCCGGAGAAGAGACGGCAGCCTATTACAGCCTTACATGCAGAATGGAAAGCAGGGCCAGATAAAAATAAAAAAGCAGGTTAAATATTATGCGGACTGAGAAAAAAACAAAGAGCATAGTTGGGAAAATCAACCTGCTTTTTTTTGCAGTTATAGCAATAAGCGCAGGAGCGATTGTTTCCCTTTATATGATCAAGCTTTCCAGAGATATGGTGGCTCTGGATGAAAAAAACCAGAGAGAGCTGTTGCTGAATGTAAATGAATCGCTCAATGCTGTCTGTGAACGAAGTGAAACGGCGCTGAATTATCTGCTTGGGATGGAGAAGCTTCAGAAGTATATTTCCAGTGATTTTCAAAATGACTCGGAGCATATATTTTCTCTTTATGATGCAAGCGAGGATATGACGACGATAAAATATATAAATAAAGATATCATTGAAGAAATCACTTTTTACAGTACGTATGCCGAACTGCCGGAACATGGCAACCAGTTCCACCATGCCGGATACCTGGAAAGGGATCCTCAGTTATCGGCCTTTATGAAGAGCAGGGACACAAGCGGCTGGTTTAAAAATGTGAGCAGTGAGATTTATCTGGAGACCGGGAAATCAGTGAGAACGCTGTATGCGGTGTATGCACGTAAAATAATGGGCCTGGAGGGGAGACAGCTGGGAATCTTTGTGGTACAGCTGAAAGAAAAGCAGCTCAAACAAATTCTGAATGAATCCGACGGGATTTATCTTATGGAAAGCCTTCCTGAGGACCGGGTGGGAATCTATAATTCCTATTTATCCGGATACGTTGTCCTACAGCAGGAGACAGCGGATATTGCCGCCACAGTGGTTGGGAATATCATATTTATTCTTGTAATTACCTGCTCCGGCCTTGGAATTATTGAATTCTTTATTCAGAAGCTCGTTAAAAAGATTTTCAAAAACATGTACCATATGCTGGGGGATATGGAGAAGATCGTGGATAATGATTTTTCGTCCAGGCTCCCGGAGAACCAGGAACAGGAGCTGAATGAAATTGCGGGGAAGGTCAATATACTTCTGGGAAGAATCCAGAAAAGCATTCAGTCCGTCATTGAACTGGAAAAACAGAAACAGCGTACGGAAATGATGGCTCTTCAGCTGCAGATGAATCCACATTTTTTCTATAATGGTTTGAGCATTGTACAGTATACACTGGAGGAAATGGATCGATACCGGGAATCCACTGCAATCAGTTATTTTTCCCGGATATTGAGATATAACATGCATCCTGGGGTATTGGCCGCCATCGGAAAGGAACTGGAGTGCGTCAGAAACTATGTGGAGTTTGTGAACGCTTTCCGAAGCCCTGGAATGGAGGTGGATTATCGTGTTGATGAAGCTCTGATGGATCTGAAGATACCGAAATTTATCCTGCAGCCGTTTGCTGAGAATGCGGTAAAATATGGGGATGGCAGATACCTGATCGTGTATGCGGCATATAACCAGGAAAAGCTTGTCCTTCAGGTAAAAAATACGGGCAACATATCGGAAAATGTCAGGTGCGCTGTGAATGAAACACTGAAGGATGCTTATGTGAAGGAAAATACGGGGAAAATCGGGCTGAAAAACATTGCTACCCGCCTGAAGCTTTTTTATGGGAAGGGCGCGGAAGTGGAAATACTTGAGGAAAAGGGATGGGTTATAGTGGAAATCCGCGTTGACAGAAGCGTTTTATCCGCTGTGGAGCGTATGGGGGTATAGATGTTAGAGGTGGTAATCATTGATGATGAGAAAATAGAAGCCGAGGGAAATAAACGCCGGGTGCTCCATATGAACCATTCGGAAATTGAAAGCGTGCGTGCTTTTACCTCTTCGGAGGAAGCGTTGGATTACCTGGAACAAACGAGTCATCTGACACTTGTAATTATCGATATTAATATGCCTGGCATGTCGGGGCTTCTGCTGATGGAAATCATGCAGGCGCGGCCGGAGTTCCGGTTTATTGTTGTCAGTGCATATGACAACTTCAAATACGCGCAGCAATCCATGATATACGGGGTGAAATATTACCTTTTAAAGCCATGCTCCTATGAAGAATTGAAAAAAGCGGTGGAAACCACTATTCTTGAATGGGACAGGGAGGTTTTGGAGCTGCAGGGGAAGATGACGGTTCCATGGAGCTATGTGCGCCGGATGGCTGAATTGTCGGCCTCGGAAAAGAAAGATAAGGAATACCATGTGTCGGTGCGGTGGGCTTTGGATTATATTGACCGGCATATATCGGAAAAGCTGAATATGGCTTTTCTTGCGAATAAAAGGAATCTCAATTACAGCTATTTCAGCCAGCTGTTTAAAAAAGAAACAGGCTACACCTTTTCTGATTATGTGAATATGAGAAGGATGCAGATCGCGGGAGAGCGGCTTCTTGAGGGCGCGGGTACGGAGGAGGTGTCGGAAGCTGTGGGCTTTGAAAGCGTAAAAAGTTTTTTCCGGGCATTTAAAAGCTATTATAAAATGTCACCCAGCGCGTGGAAAAAAGAGCATTCCGGCAGGAACTAGGCGATTGCGGATTTATGCCGGCACTCAGATACATGATTTGCCGACGGCTTGGAGGATAAAATGAATACGGATAAAATACTGACAGGATGGAATACATGGGATACCTACAGTGCCACGACTTATGTGCATATGCCGGAAGGATACGGAGTGCGTATCGGCCTGAAGGAATATTTGCGGGGACAGTATCTGCAGTATCCCAATATCGGAAGACTCGGGGAAACGGATGAAAAAATAAGGCCGGGACTCCATGCCTATGACGGAAGCTATACGGAGCTGGAATTGGAATGGAGACGGATAGCCCTTAAAATACAGACGGCTGTCCGTGATGACAGCCTGATTATCAGGATAGAACCGATGTCGAACACCACAAGATTCATTCCTTCCATCGTACTGGAAGGAGTTGTTCTATGGAATATGCCCGCCGTGTGCAGGAAAGATGAGCAGGGAATCGTCTGGGATGCCGGCGGGAAGACAAAGAGGCTGCAGCTCATTTCCGGGGTGCAAAATGATGATACCTATATGCCGGTTTCCGGTCCCTTTGTGTCGATACAGCTTGACCAGGCAGTCTGCTTCAGCATCGGCGAGAAGTATACGCCGGAACAGGCGGATGAAATCATCCGGGAAAATAAGGAGAAAATGCTCACCTATGCATCGGAGAAATATAAGGATTATGCGCAGGCCTGGATCGGAATGCAGACAAGCCTGGCCTGGAATCTAATTTACGACAGCAAAAATAAACGGCCCATGATTAATGTGAGCCGGCTTTGGAATATCGACAGAGGAGGATATGCGCTTTTCTGCTGGGATAATTTTTTCATGGGATTCATGGCTGCGATTGATGCGCCTGAGCTGGGCAAGAATAATATCATTGAAAACCTGAAAGAGGTGGAGGAGCTGGGCTTTGTTCCCAACGGCAGCTTCGGAAACGGAAGAAAATCCTTTGATCGTTCCCAGCCGCCGGTAGGAACCATGTGTGTATGGGAAGTATATAAAATGGATAAGGATGAAGAATTCCTGAAGGAAGCCTTTGACCTGCTGCTGCGCTGGAACCGCTGGTGGATGGAGAAAAGATATAATGGCGGGCTTCTATCCTGGGGTTCCGATGATTACGATAATAAATGGGAGATGGACGGCATCCATGAAACCTTTGGTGCATCGCTGGAATCCGGTATGGATAATTCACCTATGTATATTCCGGAGGAGGTTTATTTTAACCCGGAGAAAAATATACTCGAGCTTTGGGACGTGGCGCTGAATTCCATGTATATCTATGATTGTGAGCATCTGGCGGATATTGCGGGAATATTGGGCAGAAACGAAGAAAAAGAACTAAGGGAGAGGGCGGAAGCGTTTAAGAAGCTTTTACCCCGGCTGTGGAATGAAGAGCTTGGGATTTACTGCAACTATAAAACAGATGAGCAGAAGTTCAGCACGGTATTATCCCCCTGCAATTTTTATGCGCTGATGACAGGGCTGCCGGATGACAGGCAGGCTGAACGAATGATGAAAGAGCATTTTATGAATCCGGAGGAATTTTACGGAGACTGGATCATGCCTTCCATCGCTAGGAATCATCCCATGTATCCGGAAAATACATATTGGAGAGGAAGAATATGGGCGCCTCTCAATTTCCTGGTGTATATGGGAATGAGACGGTATGAGGGGCTGCCCGAGACGCGGATACTTGTGGATAAATCCATGGAATTGTTCATGAAGGAATGGACGGAGCACGGCCATGTTCATGAGAATTACAACAGTGAGAATGGCTATGGGGATGATGTTTTAAACAGCGACAGGAATTATGCATGGGGAGGACTGCTGGTTCTCATGACGTTAATGGAAGAAGGCCTGGCCTGATGAAGGTCGCTTTCGGAAACATGGGGGAGTGTGTCTGCAGACTGCAGGAATGAATCTGCAGATACACTCTAAGATAGGAGGAGTGGGGATTGGAAAAATGGACACAGGGCTGGCTTGCCTACACACCCAAAGCGGATATGGGGAATGGCAGGCTGGTTCAAAAGACGGCGATAGCGGACTTTGATAAAAGCAATGAGGTTATCGCAAATGCAGTGGGTGAGCTGGTTTATGGCATTAAGAAAATGCTAGACACCAGGACGGAAATAACCGATGAGGAAAAACCGGAAAGCGGTATTCTGATCCGACGGCAGCAGGAAATACCTGAAGGCGGCTGGCAAATAAAAGAAGAGCATAATATTCTGTATCTTCTGGCGTCGGAGGAAACCGGTGTTTTATATGGGGTATTTCATATCCTGCGTCAGATTGCCATGGAGAAAACGCTTTGCGGCGCAGAGTTTATCTGTGCGCCGGATAATCCGCTGCGGATGTTTAATCATTGGGATAATATGGACGGAAGCATTGAAAGAGGCTATTCCGGACGGTCCTTTTTCTTTCGTGACAATAAGGTAATTGTGGATGAACGTACCCGTGATTACTGCCGCCTTGTTTCCAGCGTGGGCATCAATGGAGTGGTCATTAACAATGTCAATGTAAACGATGCCGCCACCTGGCTGATCACGGATAAGTATCTGGATCGGGTGAAGGAGATCGCGGATATATTTGCCGGGTATGGAATAAAGCTGTTCCTGAGCCTGAACTTTGCGGCATCGATAGAATTGGGAGGGCCGGACAGCGCCGATCCGCTGGATGAAGCAGTTATTGAGTGGTGGAAGGCAAAAATAGCGGAGGTATATAACAAAATTCCCGGCCTGGGAGGCTTTCTGGTTAAAGCCGATTCCGAAGGACGGCCGGGGCCTTACACCTATGGGCGGACCCAGGCGGATGGTGCCAATATGCTGGCAGATATTATCAAGCCCTACGGAGGGATTCTTATCTGGCGCTGTTTTGTTTATAACTGCAAGCAGGACTGGCGCGATTATAAGACAGACCGGGCAAGGGCAGCCTATGATAACTTCATTGGCATGGATGGTGATTATCATGACAATGTTATCCTCCAAATCAAAAACGGCCCCATGGATTTCCAGATTCGTGAGCCGGTTTCCCCGCTTCTGGGAGGTCTGACAAAGACCAATCAGATGCTGGAGGTTCAGATTGCCCAGGAATATACGGGACACCAGATAGATGTATGCTATCTGATTCCCATGTTTAAGGAAGTACTGGATTTTAAGACATATTGTTCACCGGAGAAGGATACGGTTGCAGATGTTGTCGGCGGCCGGATGATGGGAAACAGAAATGCAGGTATCACAGCAGTATGCAATACAGGTGACGATGAAAACTGGACGGGAGGCGACCTGGCTGCCGCCAATCTTTATGGGTTCGGGCGCCTGGCATACCGTACGGATTTATCTGCAGAAGAAATTGCCGAGGAATGGATCCGCCAGACCTTGTCGAATGACAGGGAAGTTGTGGAAACGGTTAAGAAAATATTGCTGGATTCCAGAGAAGTGTATGAGAAATACACCAGCCCGCTGGGTATCGGCTGGATGGTAACTCCCGGGGAGCACTATGGCCCCAGCGTGGACGGATATGAATATTCCCGGTGGGGAACCTATCACAGGGCGGATCACTTGGGGCTTGGAGTCGACAGAACGGATTCCGGAACCGGTTATGCCCGGCAATATTATGAACCGAATGCTTCCATGTATAATAATGCGGAAACCTGTCCGGAGGAACTGCTGCTGTTTTTCCATCATGTATTATATACATACAGGCTGAAAACAGGGAAAACGGTGATTCAGCATATTTACGATTCTCACTTTGAAGGGGTGGAGGAAGTGGAAGGCATGATCGAGAGCTGGAAACGGCTGGAAGGCAAGGTAGATGATAAGGTATTTTCCGCGGTCATGCAGCAGTTTGACAGGCAGCTGGATAACGCACGGGAGTGGAGAGATCAGGTGAATACGTATTTTTACAGGAAGAGTGGGATTCCGGATCAAAAGGGGCGGAAAATATATTAATCCTTTATGAGGTTCCCATGCAAATATAATATGATATAATAATTAACATTAAGTTTCCGAAACAAAATAAATACGGAAAGGAATGCAGGGAAAAACAGATGGAGCTGAAGGACTTTTGTAAAGGAATAGGATTGATGGAGGAAGCGGCGGATAAGATGTTATCCCTGCCCATATCCGAAGAGGAGTATACCCGGAACCGGGAGCTATACAGACAGGATTATTTCGCCTTCTGTGAGCGGATAAAGGAAAAAGAGGATTTCCGAATATGGATGCTTGCGTATCTATGCCGGTTTGCCTGCGATACATACGATGTATACATGGAGCGTAACATTGCGGAAAAGATATTTTGGGACACCTTCCGTGATATTACCTATTGGTGTGAGAACTGCCTGCGTGACTATGGAGAATATGGTATTAATGAATATGGCTGGTTCTGGCGGCATCTGAAATTAACGCTTTTCAGGCTGGGCCGTCTGGAATTTGAACTCCTGGAAGCGGATCATGATATTACAGGTATTTTAGAAGGGAAAGCTTATAAAATCCCGAAGGGAACCCCTATAATTAACGTGCATATTCCGCAGGGGGATCCGCTTGTTAAGGAGGACTGTGAGAAGTCCTTTCAGCAGGCCTTCGCATGGTTTGGAACGGAAAAGCCATACCTGTGCCATTCCTGGCTGCTTTATCCGAAGCTGAGAGAATTACTGAAGCCGGAATCAAATATCATAAGGTTTCAGGAGCTGTTTACCCTGCTGGATACGGACATGGAGGGAACCGAGGCGGAGCAGAGGATTTTTGGAGAGGTTCTGTCAGATCCGGCGGGCTATTCCGAAAAAACCGGTCTGCAGAAGGCCGCAAAGAAGTTCCTGATGGAAGGGAAAAAGCTGGGAAACGGTCTTGGGATCTATCTGCCCGGCAGATAAAAAATCCCTGTTTAGTAGTTACAGTTCAGTCATAACGGTATATAATTAAGAAAAAATATGCCATTATGGACAGGGGGATAATATGAGACTTGGACTGAACTTTACACCGCCGCATGAAACACCGGAGGAATGGGCGGATATACTGATTGAGAGAGGCTATCGGGCAGCTTCCTTTCCGGTGAATTATAAAGCCCCGGCACACGTAATTGATGCCTATGTAAAAGCCGCAGCGGAACGGGATATCATGATTGCGGAGGTAGGGGTATGGAATTCGCCCCATCACCCGGATCCGGAGCAGGCGGCTCTTGCCAGGGAAGCCTGTCTGGAGCAGCTCCGGCTGGCTGAGTATATCGGGGCGGAATGCTGCGTAAATGTGTCGGGGGCGGCAGGCCCGGCATGGTATGGCTGTTATATGGAAAACTACAGCCGTAGATTATACCAGGAGAATGTGGAATTTATCCGGGATCTGTGCGACAGGGTGAAGCCGAAGAATACCTGTTATGCGCTGGAATCCATGCAGTGGATGCTTCCGGACTCACCGGAACAGTATTTTCAGTTTATTAAGGATGTGGACAGGGATGGGTTCAAGGTTCACATGGACATGGTGAATTTCATCAGGGATCCTTATCTGTATACCCATCAGGAAGAACTGGCCGGCCGGACCTTCGGGCTTCTGGGGAAGGATATCCGAAGCTGCCATCTGAAGGACTGCCTGATGGAGGACGGGACAACGGTTGTCATTCATGAGGTGCCCGCCGGAGAGGGCGGCGTGGATCTGGGAATGTATCTGAACCATATAAAAGCACTGGACAGGGATGTCCCCGTTCTTCTGGAGCATCTTCCGGATATGGAAACCTATGACAGGGCGCTTGCGCATGTGAAAAGCCTGTTGGCGGATTGATGAATAATACGTTAAAAAAGGAATGGTGTCACGAACCATTCCTTTTTGCTATAATAGGCTTATCTGATTCTGATAAAGGGAGGTATGGAAGTGGGGAGCGGGGCACAGAAAGAGATATTAAACCTTTTCAATGATATAAAGACACGTTTCATGCATCTTGGCTTAAAAAAGAAAACGGTCACCTTTGTCATGTGTACTTTTATCGGCACAGTGCTTTTGGCATCGATTGTGTTCGGTGTTGTCTATACCAATTCCTGGCGCAGCACTGTGGTGAACCATGTGAAAAGCATGGAGACGGAAAAAGAAGAGAATATCCGGAATTATTTTGATAATATGGACGGCCTTGCCTATAATATCTGCTACAGCAACTGGATGCAGGATATTTTTATGAAAAGCGTATCCATACAGAGAAGGCAGGAGATGGAAGAAAATGCCGGGGATTTTTTAGGCAGCCTGAGCACTTTGTATGAGGGGAACCAGTTCGCTATTATCGCCTTAAACGGCACAAGAGTAACCGGAACCGACAGCTACCGTCTGGATTACAATGTTGACATAGAACAGAAGGACTGGTATGAGGAGCTTATCAGGAACGGGAAATATGTGGAAGCGGGAGAAGGCAGTGACAGGGGGATTTACAGAAACCATCCGGAATGGAACATGACGATCTATTATGTCGTCCATGATTATAATACGCTGGAAAGAACCGGCTTTATGGTCATCACCATACCCCTGAAAAATATCAATAAGCTGCTTGATACCAGCTATGAAGGAACCTGGCTTGCCCTGGAGGAAAGGACCGGCGGGGTTATCTGTTCCGATATACCGGATAATCCGGATTTGGAAAGCAGGCTGGAAGAACTGCCCTATCGTGTGACGCGGACGGAGAACCGTTATTTCACTTCGAAAAAAGAAATCGATACGGAATTTTTCCGGTGGGATCTGATTACCGTGGTGGATGAAAAATATCAGACGATGAATAACCCAATGATGGTGCTTGTATTTGTGGGGATTCTGGTTTTGGTGGGATGCCTCCTTATAGTGGTGGCGGCTGCTGTTTCCAGGTATCTGACCAACCCCATTCTGGACTGTGCGGATGCGATGCTGGAAATACGTAATAATAACATAGGCATACAGATTGAGAATACATATTTTGATGAAATCGGGGAGCTGATAGATGGCTTTAATGAAATGTCCGGTTCGATTTATTCTCTGATAGAGAAGAATAAAATGATCAGCACGCTGCAGAAGAATGCGGAAATCAAGATTCTGGAAAGGCAGATTAACCCTCATTTTCTTTTTAATACGCTTGAGATTATCAACAGCCTGATATTAAACGGGAAGGAAAAGTCAGCCGTCAAGGTATGCGAGACTCTGGGGCAGTTATACCGGTATAACCTGAGGCAGAATAAGTGGATTACGCTTCGGGAGGAAATCGATTATACGATGCAGTATCTTCTTATTATGAAATATAAGATTAATGATTTAACGTATTTCTGTGATGTGGATGAGAAATTGATGGAGCTTCCATTTTTGAAAGCGATACTGCAGCCTTTGGTTGAGAATTCGATAAAGCATGGTTTTCAGAGAAAGCAGCAGGAGTGCTGTATTTCCATAAATATACGGAAGCATAACGAGAACCTTCATATAGAGGTGATGGATAATGGAGGGGGCATGGAAGAAGCGCAGCTTGCCTCGCTGAATGAGGAAATATATAAGATTTATGAGAATCCCATGGAACGTCTCGCGGAGGAGACGCATATAGGAATAAAGAATGTGGTACAGCGTATGTATCTGGAATATGGGGAGGCCTTCCGGGTAAAAATCATTTCCACGGCGGGCTTCGGGACAAGGATAGAACTGGAAATCCCTGAGGACGGCGGAAGAAGGGAGGAAAAGGCTTATGTATAGTATCTGTATTGCGGACGATGAAAAATATGTCCTGAAAAGCATTGCACAGAGGATAAGCAGCAGCGGTATGGAGCTGGAGGTGGTGGGGATGGCCGGCAATGGCCTGGAGGCCCTGGAGCTTTATGACAGGGAGCAGCCGGATATTTTCTTTGTGGATATTAATATGCCGGTGGTTAACGGCCTTGATTTTATAGAGCGGATCAGGAAAAAGGATCCGGATGTCCGGACGCGCTTTATTATCATCAGCGGTTATGATGATTTTGCATATATGAAAAAGGCGATTCAGCTGGGGGTCATCAATTATATTAAAAAACCTATTCTGCAGCAGGAATTTACGGATATGCTCCGGGATGTCTGCAGGCAGCTGGATGAGGAAAGGGAAAAGGAGGAGAAAAAAGAAGAGAATATTTATTCCTGGACGGATTTCCTTCAGCTGAGGAAATGGAAGGATATAGACGGGACTTATTTTCTTGTCAGGGGAAAAGAAATAGGAAAGGAAGCGGGAAACTGCCTGGGTGAACTGGAAGCGATGGGTGGGGGAAAGAGTTGGAAGGTCATCCGCTTTTACGGAGCGCCTGACATCCTTCTGCTTGTCTGGGAAGGAAAAAACTGTACGGGCAGGGAAATCGAAGCGGCAGCGGGGAAGAAATGTTTTTCCGGAGCGGAGCAGATTGTTTATATGACCGGTAAATGCAGGAATCCTGAGGAAATGATCGGCCAGTTTGAGGATACCCTGAATATCCGGTTTTATCATCCGGAATACAGGCTGATGAAAATAAAAAGCCAGAGCTGTGAAAAGCCGGGGATCTATTACGAGGCCTTTGAGGCGGCCCTGGAATGCACCAGAGAAAACAAGTATTCCGAATGTCTGAGTGAAATCATGAAGACTCTCTTTTCCGATGAGAATTATTGTAATTTAGTCAAGCAGGTCTATCAGTCTGTTATTTTGATAATAGCCAATAAGTATACGAAGTATGATTTGCAGCTGCCTGTCAAGCTGCGTCAGGAGCTGTTCCCATTCGCTGCGGCAGCCTTTGAAAACAAAAGGGACATGTTTTCGAGGCTTGACGGATATTCGGAGGAAATCAATAAACGGATAGGGGAAATCCTGTCGAGGAGCGAATTGGTTGACAAGGTAATACAATATATCGGGCTGCATTATAAGGAGGAAATCAATTTAGGCGACCTTGCGGGAGAATTTTTTGTGGTACCCACTTATCTGGCAAAAAGGTTTAAGGAAAAGAAGAACTGTACGGTAATGCAGTATCTGGAAAATGTCCGGCTGAAGAAAGCGAGAGAGCTTCTGGAAACATCGTCCTTATCTATTTCGGACATATCGCTTATGGTGGGGTATAATGATCCGAATTACTTCGCCCGGAGCTTTAAGAAGGTTTATGAACTGACACCGCGGGAATACAGAAATATATGCGGTGAGGAATAAAAGAGGATGCAGGAAATCTGAAATATCAGGTTTTCCTGCATCCTCTTTTTATGAAACGGAAAAATTGTGCTAGTAGCATGATAATATTGTACTAGGAGCGGAGCCTGAAAACCAATATTATATACATGTCGACGGACGAAACTATTAATTAGAAAGGGAGAGGTAAAAAATGAAGAAAAAGTTATTGGCATGGTTTATCGGAGTTTGTATGGTATGTACATGTGTGGGATGCGGGAGCGGAGGAAATACTGCTGCAGCCGGAAGTACAGCCGGCTCAGGACAGACGGAGGCTTCCCAGGCGGAAAGCTCCTCAGGGGAGAAGAAAAAAGTAACCTTCTATATGTGGGCGTCGGATGCCGAACAGGAATTTGATAAGGCGATCGTAGCCCAATATGAAAAAGAAAACCCGGATATTGATATTGAAGAAAACTATATTCCCTATGCGGAGTATCTGAGCAAAATCAATACGATGGCAGCGGCCGGAAGCATGCCTGATATTTTCAACCTGCCGGAGGGAAATGTATTTGAATGGGGCGAAAAAGGAGCGCTGCTGGATCTGAAGCCTTTATATGAAGCCGCGGGAGTGAATCCTTCCGATGTTTCTGTGGATTCTGCTATTTTTTCCACGGATGAAAATGTATGGTCGGTAGGCTATAACGTGACAACTCTGTGTTTGTATTATAACAAGGAGCTTTTGGAAGAGAATGGGATTGCGTTCCCCGGCATTGATGCATCACAGCCCTGGTCATGGGATGAGTTCGTGGAAAATGCCAAAAAGATTACGAAGGACAGCAGCGGCAGCGGACCTGACGATGCGGCTTTCGATCCGGACAACATCACGGTGTATGGGACGATGATGCCTACAGACTGGGTAAAATTCATACCCTTGCTCCATACCAATGATTCGGGAATTCTGAATGAAGATGGTACGGCTCTGGGAATCAGCTCTGATGCAGGGATCGAAGTGATTCAGTCCATTGCCGATTTGGGGAATAAGATTCACTGCGCACCCTCCAATGCCATGGCAAAAGGCGCGTTTTCAGATGCCTCCGCCATGCTGATGAACGGACAGGTTGCCATGGTAATTGACGGCGGCTGGGCGCTTGCCAATTATACCAATGAAGGCTTTGACGTAGGCGTGGCTCCGATCCCGGCCTTTAAGCATCCGGCGGATATCAGCTGGACTGCCGGTCTTTGTATGTCACCTAATGCGGCTGACAATAAAGAAGCATTTGATTTTTATCAGTACTTTACCAATTTTACCAATTCCATTCAGGCTGCACTGGATCAGGGTGTTTCTCTCGGCGGCCTTCCTCATACGCTGGAAGTATTTGACGGAGGGGAAAATGAGGCAAAATGGGTTTCCACTTATACGAAAGTAGATGCGACGCAGATGTGTGAGGCCTTCAAAAATATTCTGCAGGCGGATACCACTGTCCTGGGAGATAATGTCAGAGTGAAAAACTTCCCGGTTATCGTGGATAATACCATTGTTCCCGCGCTTGACAATGTCTGGCTGGGAGAGGTATCTGCAAAAGAGGCTCTGGAAGCGCTTGATCTGTCCGACAGCATAGATGGTTACTGGAAATAAATAAATGGCGGCGGGATACCGGATGGCAGCAGATATACGGCTGCCGTCCGGGTATCCTGCGGGCAAGACTGGAGGGCAGTTAAAGATGAAAAAAAAGGAGAGGATGTCATTAAAGGAAAAGACCCAGCTGAAATGGGGGTATTTCTTTATCGCTCCGGCAATTATCGGTTTGGTTTGTTTTAATTTCGGTCCCATGCTGTTCAGTATGTGGCTCAGCTTTACAAAATGGGATGTGATCACACCTCAGGAATTTATAGGCATAAAAAATTATGTAAATCTTTTTAAGGATCCGCTTGTGATCAAGTCGTTGAAGGTGACGGCATATTATACTCTTCTGAGCGTTCCGCTCGTCACCTGTATCCCTTTGCTGATAGCCATGCTGCTGAATACAAAGGTGAAGGGGCTGTCCGTATTCCGGACAATTTTTTATATTCCTTCCATTGTGCCGGTAGTGGCAAGCTCCGCCATCTGGATGTATATTTATAATCCTATGTATGGCCTGCTGAACAGTATTATCAAATCCTTTGGCGGGCATACCCACAATTTTATTTTCAGCCCCAAAGAGGTTATCCCTTCCCTTGCCGTGATGGCAGTCTGGGCGGCGGGCAATACGGTCGTTATCTATCTGGCCGGACTGCAGGGAGTATCCAAGCAGCTGTATGAGGCGGCGGAAATCGATGGTGCGGGCGGTTTTGCCAAGTTCAGAAAGATTACCATTCCCATGATGACTCCTATTATTTTCTATAACTTTGTTATGGCAATTATCGGCTCCATGCAGACCTTTACCCAGTCCTATATTATGACCGACGGCGGGCCGTCCAACGCCAGCCTTTTCTATTCCCTGCTGGTATACCGCACCGCCTTTAAACAGTCACAGATGGGGTATTCGGCGGCGATGTCCTGGATATTATTTCTTATCATTGCGGCGCTCACCGCATTTGTGTTTAAGACCTCGGACAACTGGGTGATTTACGAGAATGGAGATTGATTATGAAAAAAAAGAATAGAGGAAAGATTGTTTCTTATATATTGCTCTTCGGCATATCAATACTGATGCTGTTCCCTTTTTTCTGGATGGTGCGTAGTTCATTTATGACAAACAGGGAAATCATGACGACACCTATCCAGTGGCTGCCCAGCCATTATAATCTGGACAATTTCAGGGATGCTTTTGCACGCGCCCCCTTTTCCAGGTATTTTGTGAATTCGGCGGTTATTGTGCTTATCAATATGGCGGGAAGCATACTCAGTTCAAGCTTTATTGCCTTTGGCTTTTCCAGGCTTCGTTTTGTGGGAAAAAACTTGTGGTTTGCCCTGTTATTGTCTACAATGATGATACCGCAGACTGTTTTGATGATTCCCCAATTCCTCATCTGGCAGGCGGTTGGGGCTTATAATACCTTTGTTCCCCTGACGCTGCCCTGCTTTTTCGGAAGCGCCTTTAATGTATTTCTGGTAAGGCAGTTTTATTCGGGGATTCCGAAGGAATACGATGAAGCGGCGCTGGTGGACGGCGCCAATTATTTTGTGATATATCTGCGCATTATTGTTCCTATGGCAAAGCCGGTATTATGTACGGTGGGGGTATTCACCTTTATGAATACCTGGAATGACTTTATGGGGCCGCTGCTGTATCTGGATAAGGAAAACCTGAAAACAGTTTCCCTCGCGCTGCAGAATTTTATGGGACAGCATGTAAGCGAGTGGAATCTTATGATGGCCTTATCTTCGGTTATCACTCTGCCGATGATTGCAGTATACTTTATGGCACAGAGATATTTTATTGAAGGAATTACCTTTTCCGGCCTGAAAGGGTAGGGAAAGAAAACATAATAAAAAGGGATTTGAAAGAAGGAGGTAGAAGGATGTATCTGGATTTAAAAGAGGTACCGTTCAGCACCAGGGGGAGCTATATGGCGGTATCGTATCATGAAAAGAATTTCCGCGGATCCGGAATGGAGGAGGGGCTGTATCTCAGGACTGTCCATGGAAATGCAAAAACGCCCTTTGTGGCGGGAATATCGCCTTTGCAGGACGGTAAGGCCTGTACATACAGGATAGAAGCGCACCCGGAAAAGGTGGAACTGAAATGGGAGGAAGGAATGGTCACATTGGCCTATGCGGATTCCGATACGCTTCTGATAAGCGGGAGAGGAAAAGGGGCCGGAATCAGGCTGGATTTCCTTCCGGGAGAGGCCTTTGATTTTATCCAGCCGGTTTTATCCGGAAAGGATACCTGGTATCTGGCGGACTGCTTTAAGAATTACATGAGATATATGCTGTTTAACCAGGCCGGAAGGATTGCGCTTCACCAGGAATGGAAGGTGAGCAATTCGGAATTCTGCCAGCTTGATGTCCTGGAGGAAAACGGGGAATTCCTGCTGGTGCTGGAGGAAGTCAGGGATTCCTGGATAAACCGCAATATCAGCTATGATATACAGGAAGTATGCCGAAATGCGCGGGAAGATTTTGAGCGTTTTTATCAGTCCATGCCCTCTGTGCCGGAAGAATACGAAGATGCCAGGGAAAAGGCGGCTTATGTTAACTGGAGCAGTATCGTGAATAAGCTTGGATTTCTTAAAAGAGACGCCATGTTTATGTCGAAAAACTGGATGTGCAATGTCTGGAGCTGGGATCACTGCTTTAACGCCCTGGCATTGGCATATCATAATCCGAAGGAGGCCTGGAATCAGTTCATGATCATGTTTGATCATCAAAGTGAGACAGGGCGGATTCCTGACAGCATTAATGACTCTATCGTCATTGACAATTATTGTAAGCCTCCCATTCATGGCTGGACACTGCGCCGGTTAAAAAGAATTATGAAGCTTGACATGGAACAGCTTGAGGAAGCATATGGAAAGCTGAGCAGATGGACACTGTGGTGGCTGAATTACCGGGATCAGGACGGCGACGGCCTCTGCGAATATACACATGGAAATGATTCCGGCTGGGATAATTCCACACCCTTCCGTATGCTTCCTCCTGTCACTCTGCCGGATTTGGCTGCGTTTCTCATAATTCAGATGGATGAACTGAGTGTCCTTGCGGAGCAGACAGGACGCAGGGCCGACAGTGTCCTGTGGAAGGAACGGTCGGAGAGCATGCTTTCCCGGATGCAGGAAAAGCTATTTGACGGAGGCAGGCCTAAAGCCCTTCAGACAGTTACCGGAAAGGAAATCGAGAATAACAGTCTGCTCCTCTATCTTCCTGTGGTGCTTGGGAAAAAGCTTCCGGCGGATATCAGGGGATATCTGACGGAGCAGCTTAAAAGTGATAAGTTCCTCACAGAGTTCGGACTGGCTACGGAAAGCCCGTCCAGCGAGCTGTACGAAGCAGACGGCTATTGGAGAGGCCCCATATGGGCACCCAGCACGATGCTTCTTGCTGATGGCCTATGGGAATGCGGAGAAGAAGATTTCGTCCGTGATATAACCCATCGTTTCTGTAAGGTAGTACAGCAAAGCGGCTGTGCGGAGAATTTCGATGCGCTGACCGGAGCGGGGCTGAGAGATCGTGCGTATACCTGGACAGCCAGTGTTATGCTTGTCATGGCTCATGAATATCTTGGGTAAAAAGGGATAACGGATTGGAAGGCGGCATTCTTGCCGCCTTTGAATGACGGAATCACCTGAATGATACTCATACCGGAACCATTTACATGGAAGAACTAACATATCAGGATGCCGCACAGGACGGCATGGCGGGGAGGCTGGAATGGCACTAAACTGCAGAATAGAAAAAGACGGAAGCCTTACGGTAAGCAGCGGTACGGCTTATCTTATAAGAAATATGTATCCGGGAATCGACGGACATTCCCTTCATGTGATACGGATTATAAAGGAAGAAAATAAAGTAGTCTGGGAAACAGTTCATGGAAAAGTAGCATGCAGTCTGCATGAAGAAGAGGAAAGTTTCGAACTGGAATTTTCCCTGGATAATTATACAGGCCCGATTCATACCCTTTATTTCTTTTATCAGGCTGACATCCGGGCCGAAGGCTTTTACCAGGCGGCGGAAGGGATGGGAGGAGATACCGGCTATTATGGGAAAAACAGCATGCTTGAAAGGGGAACGATCGTAAGCTATGGTTTATGTTCGCTGAAGCTTCCCGGGGGGCATGCACTCACCATCTATCCGGTTTCGCAGAAGCACTATGAGACCGTCTGTGAGGTGAATGCCCGGGAGAACGTCAAATATACGGACGGAAGCGGCAAACACAGCACAGAAACAGAGCTGTCACTGTCTGTCGGCGCACGGATGGAAAATACCGGAAGGGAACAGGTCATTTTTGAAAGGCTCAGGTTCCTCCTGACCCCTTCCATGGAAGAAGGCCTGGAAAAAGCCGCGGAAGAAATCGGCAGAAACATGTCGGCCAGACTCTTAATGCCGCCGGCCTATCACTGGTGCTCCTGGTATTACTGCTACCAGAACTTTGACAGAATACAGCTGAAAGAATACCTGGAAGGCTTTTCCCAGCTGGAATGCAGCAAAGAAATCAGGTATTTTCAGCTGGACGTAGGATACTGCACCTCCATAGGCGACTGGCTGGAACCGGGCGAACGGTTCCCGGAAGGCCTGGAAGAGGCATTTCAGGAGATAAAAAAGGCCGGATACATTCCGGGCATATGGGTAGGAGCATTTATGGTCGGCAACAGAAGCAGACTCTACGGAGAACATCCGGACTGGGTACTGCATGATTGGGAAGGGAACCCCATACGGCCCTGGATTACAGACAATGAGCCCAAACCATGGGGATACCAGGATGAAGAATATTATTGCCTCGACACCTCCCACCCCGAAGCCATGGCCTACATGAAGCATGTCTTCACCACCCTGAGAAAATGGGGCGCCGGGATGTTCAAGACGGATTTTATGCTCTGGGGCCTCCAGGACAGCAGCCGTGTGAAAAGATACAATCCCGGTAAAACTTCTATAGAATATTACAGGGAATACCTGCAGATGATCCGTGAAGCCATCGGAGAAGACAGCTACTGGCTGGGCTGCATAGCCCCCTTCCTCCCCTTTGTGGGATATGCCGACGGCATGCGGATAGGCGGCGACGTTGGTTCCAGCTGGGACGGTGAATTCGGCCCTCAGAATATGATGCGCTGCCTGACCGGAAATAACTATACGAATCACCGCTATTACCAGACAGACCCCGATGCCGTCATGCTGCGGGATTTCCAGATCCGCCTGACAGAACGGGAGACAGAAAGCCTGGCACTGCTGGCGGCTGTATCGGGAAGCTGCATTTACACTTCCGATCCCCTCCACAAAATAGCCCCTGCCCGGCAAAAGCTTTTTGATTTCATCCGCCCTGACAAAAGAAGAAAACCCTCCCTGCCTTTTCTTTCGGAGGAACGCCCTGAAATTGTCATGGTACACAAAGAAAACAACAAAGGCCTGATATATATACTCAACAAATCAGAGGCTGATTTTTACTACGCCTATGATATCGGGAAACTCGGTTTTACTCCCGACTGGCATATATTCCGCTTAAAAACAGGCAGGAAAGAAGAACTGTGGAAAAATAATCTTGTGGTCAGCATTCCGCCTCATGGCTGCCGCCTGTTCATTCTTTCAAGGGAAGAACAGATTATTCCGGATTATGAAAGTTTATGGAATAACCTGCAGTAATATGGCAGGATACCTTGCTGCACCATACAGGTCAGGGAAAACTGTCTTCCAGGCAGAGCCGTCCCCAGCCCCACTGGCTGTCAGGATAGTGCTGCTGTCCGCGCCGCCTGGCTCCCTTCAGCAGGCAGGCCTTTAGCTTTTCCCCATACAGATAAGGATCATTACCCTTTACGATACCCCATTCCATCAGTAAGGCCGCGGCTCCGGTAACGAAGGGAGTGGCGAAAGAAGTGCCGGTTACCCTGTCATAGCCGCCGCCTGCCGCTGTGCTCATAATATCCACACCCGGGGCGGCTAGATCGGGCTTGATGCTTTGATTCAGGCGAGTGGGGCCACGGCCGGAAAAGGTGGCATAATTATTATTGTGGTGATTATAAGCACCAACCGAAATGACCTTTCTGGCGGTAGAGGGGATGGTGAGCGTAGTATCACCGTCCGGATAATAAAATCTGGACATGCTGTTTAAGGAAATGCTTCCCGGCATCCAGATATCATATTTTCCGTCAATAATATTCTGCGCTTCCAGATGGACACTCCAAAGGCCCGGCTGCAGATAATAGCTTCGGTTAATAAAATCGATGAAGATCTCCTGGGACATGGAATACGGACTCGGTTCGCCATAGAAGATTATGAGTTCCATGTCCTCAGCCGACACTTTTACCGTTTTATTTTTTGTTACCAGCGGGCCTACCCGGATCCCTGTTGGGGTTATCAGTGAGATGCTGATATCGTCGACATACTGTTTCCAAAGCTGGAGACAGAGATTTGTTTCGTAAGGGCTGATACTGAAGTATACATCTTCCGTCTGGCCGGTCTTCAGCAGGCCGCCGGTATGAGTCGCCGCCGCGGCTTCGTTGCCTGTACCGACACAAATAGCCGTCCGTCCGATTCCTGCAATCTGGTCGATAAACTGCTCTAACAGAGATTCCCCGTCATGGCCGCCGTAATTGTTGCCGAAACTCAGATTGATGGCAGTAGGGCGGCCAAGCGCCACCCCTTTCCGGCTGACATAATCGATTGCCTGCATCAGCTCCAGAGTTCGGGGAAAACCGGAAGCGTCCGGGGTACCCAGCTTGACAACGATGATATCACAGTCAGGCGCTGCGCCGGGATAGTTACGGTTAGAGGCACGTCCGTTTCCGGCGGCAATCCCTAATACGGCAGTTCCATGTCCGGAAAAATCCCAGTGGGGCAGCAGCTGCTCCCGTTCAGAACGATTCTGAAGCCTGAGTGCTGCATTTATCTGTTCCCGGGTAAATTCGGCACCCTGGCGATATCCTGAAGGCGGAGTGCCCGCGGCCCCCTGATCCCAGATAAACAGAATCCGCGAGCTGCCGCTGTCGTCGATGAAATCCGGATGGGTATAATCAATGCCGGAGTCAATGCAGGCGATAATCGTCCCCCGTCCAAGAAGACTGTCCGGTAGTTCCGGGTTAGAATAGTGACGGTAATTTAAGATACAGGAAGAAGTGACAGCCGTATTTACAGCAGTATACAGGGTTTTGGGTTTTTCAATAAATTCAACCAGCGGGTTGGCGGTTAAACGGGGGATATCTGCTTCGTTTAAAGTCACAATGGCATAACCGCCCTGCAATACTGTGACGGCGGCATAATCACTGATGGAGCTTAAGTCGCCCGAATATTTAATGATCAAGTCCCATTGCTTCGTATCCGAATGAAAGCCGGAATCCAGGATTAAGGATTCTTTGCGTTCCGTTTCCGTAACCTGCAGGGAGACATTCAGTAAATTTTCTAATTTTTGACTTTCCATAGTATTCCTTAAAGATTAAGAACTTGTTCGTAGGAGGAGGCCAGATCGAGTTTTCCATAGCCCATTCGTTTGTTTGGGAACTGTATTCCGGGAATCTGCCTGGTTCCTCTGGTTAAAAAGTTTTTGGTCCCGGGGGAATTTGGAGCCCAGGGGATATGATAGCGAATCATCCATTCAAAGAGAAGGGCAATGCTGCCGGCCGTGCAGGCGGCTGCGATACTGCTGCCTGTTGCCGTAGAAAAACCGTGATGTAAATTGGGTACAAGGATGTTGACGCCGGGAGCCGCCAGATCCGGTTTCGTGTCGTATACATTGATGTAACCCCAGCTGGAGCCGTTATATACATTGCCGGTCTGCAGATCGTAGGCTGCGACAGAAACAATATTCCTGACACCGGCCGGTTTAACCAGTGAATAGTCCGGAGTGGGGCGCATGAAGCGGGTATCGCTGCGCAGAAAATTCCTGATAGGAAGCTTCATAAAATAATCACTGGTATCATAGGCCTGCTTATATACCGTAACAGTCCAGATCCCAGGCATAGGATTCTTAAACTTAACCTGAATGATCTGATTCCCGGAATTTTGCTCGGACATCAGATAATCAATCTGAAGAATGGTTTGGGAAGTAATAAATTCATGGGACAGTGTACCCCGGCCCCGGATATGCAGCTTTGGCATAGTTTCACCAAAAGGTGTCTGGATGCTGAGCGAATATATATTAGGAGGCTGCCCCCAGAGCTCAAGAGTGAATCCGTATTCCTGCCCGACGAGGATTTCTACATTTTCACGGCCAAGGCTGTTGTTGATATTGCCAATATAGGTAGTCCCTTCCAGTCCTTCATTTCCTATGGCGCTCACAATGGAGAAGCCTTCGGTCTCGGCGAGATTTTCAATATAGTGTTCAAGCGGATTGCGCAGCGTTAAGCCGCCGAGGCTGGTTCCCAGCCCGATACAGATAACCATGGGTAAGCCCAAACGAACAGCGGCATTTCTCAGGTAAGAAAGGGCCATCATAAGATCAGTGGTCTGAAAGGCCAGCATATCCGGAGCAATACCATAGTATTCTTTTAAATTTGCTTTAGCTTCTTTCAGTTTTACAATCACCAGCTGGCTTCCGGGAGCCATTCCGGAGAAAGCATCTGCCGACTGCCGGTTCCCGGCAGCGATTCCGGCCAATTGTGTCCCATGTCCGATGGTATCCTTGCTGGGAACTATTTCAAAAGGATTCTCATGATTTAAGGCTTCATTAATCTGCTCCCTGGTAAATTCGGTTCCATAGGGGAGATCGGGGTGATATGTTTCGGCCGGAATCGTCTGATCCCAGATTGAAAGGATCTTTGTCCGCCCTCCCGAATCAATGAAAACCGGGTGAGTGTAATCAATTCCGGTATCAAGGAAACCAATTAATACCCCATTTCCGGTTACATCCAGATTAGACTGGTTTTGGATAAAATCGCTTCCTGATTCATTTAAGGCTGAAATATCCATAAGACCATAGCAATGGGGAATTTCATAGTAATTATAGTATCCTAAATTCAATGGCGGATTGGTTTTCCGATCTAAAAAATGAATTTTATATTTGGGATTGGGTGTAACCGAAAGGGGATTTTGTTCCATACGCCCTTCCTGAAAGACGCTGGCATTTGGATCGAATATCAGATCCAGATAGTCATTGCTGTATATTGCGTCCTGCAGTTGATTTTGTTCATTAGTCATAGAGCTCCTTTGGCGGACGTTTATTATAATATATTATGGGATTGCGGCAGATATACATCGGTTATCCGCAGTTTACTGCCCGCAGTGTTTCCCTTTGCAAAAACAGCAATAGTATCCTATAATAGAAACAGATTCCCGGCAAATATCAGAAGCAGAACGAGCGCTTATGCAACAGACACAGAAAGGAAGGTCTTTATGGGATTAATCAGAGCGGCAGTGCAGTCGGCGGCATCGGTAATGGCGGATCAGTGGGAAGAATATTTCTATTGTGATTCGATTCCGGCCAATATCCTTGCAGTAAAAGGAAGCAAGAAAACCTCCAGAAGAGGTTCCAATAAAAAAGGGAGCGAGAACGTGATATCCAACGGATCGGTTATCGCGGTAAATGAAGGACAGTGCATGATGATTGTGGATCAGGGGAAAGTGGTGGATGTGTGCGCCCAGCCCGGAGAATACATTTATGATGCGTCCAGCGAACCCTCCATCTTTTACGGAGATTTGGGAGAGAATGTGAGGCGTTCCTTTGAAACCTTCGGTATCCGGTTCGCCTTTGGCGGAGAGACCCCCAAGGATCAGAGAGTATATTTTTTTAACACTAAGGAAATCGTTGGAAATAAGTACGGAACGGCCAATCCGGTGCCCTTCCGCGTAGTGGACAGGAACATTGGGCTGGACATTGATATCGCCATCCGCTGTCATGGGGAATATTCCTATCGCATGGTGGATCCCATCTGTTTTTATGTGAATGTATGCGGAAATGTGGAAGTGGCCTACTCCAGGGAAAATCTGGACAGCCAGCTCAAAAGTGAGCTGATGACCGCCCTGCAGCCCGCATTTGCCAGAATTTCCGATATGGGTATCCGTTACAGTGCCCTTCCGGGACATACGGACGAAATCGCATCCGCTTTGAATACGGTGCTTTCGGAAAAATGGGTGAAGCTCCGGGGAATCGCCCTTGCATCCTTCGGCGTAAGCAGCGTGAAGGCCTCGGAAGAGGATGAGGATATGATTAAGCAGCTGCAGAAGGCGGCTGTGCTGAGAGATCCCAACATGGCGGCGGCGACGATTACCGGCGCTCAGGCAGATGCCATGAAGACGGCGGCGGGAAATAAATCCACAGGCCCCATGATGGCCTTTGCGGGCATGAACATGGCCGCTAATGCAGGCGGAATCAATGCAGGGCAGCTATTCGAAATGGGACAGAAGAACCGCCAGCAGGAGGCTTCCGCACAGCCTTCGCCGGCCGGAGGGCAGGCGTACACGCCTGCGAATACGCCTGCGGCGGGAAGCTGGAACTGCAGCTGCGGGGCCGTGGGTAATACCGGAAAGTTCTGTTCCGAGTGCGGAAAGCCCAGACCTGCGGAGGAAGGCTGGGTATGCTCCTGCGGAGCGGTGAATAAGGGCAGGTTCTGCTCGGAATGCGGGAAACCCAAACCGGCAGGAGCCCGGCTTTATAAGTGCGATAAATGCGGCTGGGAGCCGGAAGATCCGGCCCATCCTCCTAAATTCTGTCCGGAATGCGGCGATCCCTTCGATGAAAGCGATATAAGATGATATAAGATAAGGAAACGGAATAAATAAAAGAAAGCAGAGATATCCGAAGAGGAAAGCGGGAGTTTCCCGCAGACGGATATTTCTGCTTCTTTTTTTATTTATATTAACGGATAAAGTTGGTGGTACTGCCTGATTCCGGCTGAGGAACAGAGATTCCCGCTTTTTTGCCGGCTTCGATACAATGCAGCAGCCAGGCCATATTCCGCGCCAGATTGCGCATGGTCTGTAGACCTTCCTTGTCCTGCAGCACCTCTTCCGGAGTGTTTCCGTGTACCATGTTCCAATAAGAAGAGCCCACCAGCGGCATACTCGATATGGTAAAGTATTTATTCAGCTGGTCAAGGGTTGCGGTGGATCCTGCACGGCGGCAGCTGACAACGGCGGCTCCGGGCTTATAAACCATGTTTTCTTTGCCTGCAAAAAACATCCGATCCAGGAAAGAGGTGATCGCGCCTCCGGCGGATGCATAGTGAACCGGCGAACCAAAAATAAAACCGTCGGCTTTTGCAGCCTTATCAAGGGCAACATTTACCTGATCCTGAAAAACGCATCTGTTTTTTCCGGCACAGCCTCCGCAGCCCACACAGCCCCGTATGGGGTCGCTTCCGACCTGAAAGATTTCCGTGTCGATTCCATTTTCATTCAGCACGCCGGCAATCTCAGAAAGTGCGGTGTAGGTACAGCCTTTTTCATGAGGGCTTCCGTTAATTAATAATACTTTCATTGTTATGTACTCCTTTCGCTGCAGTCAGTGGATTCGATATATTAAAAGAATACTACCGAATCATTTATGTTTTCTCCCCATATAAAAAACACTCCCTGAGACACATCGCTGAGAGGTGTGGGAGTATCTACCATTTACAGTATATGCATAATCTGTAAATAAATCAATAACAAAATAAAAGTTAATAAACACAGAGGCCTTTCCGTATTCACGAAAGGCCTGTACCATTTCGATTTTTAAGTTCCGAAAGAACATGATACCGGCTTTCAGGGAACCGGTTATACCTTTGCATTCTCCTCCCAGGGAAGCTTTTCCCAGGAAAAAACCTCCATATCCTCCAGGTACATCTGGTTTGATATGGCATCCAGAAGCTCCAGCTCATTCATAAAGGGATGCGAACCGGTTTCTGTCTGCAGTACACCCTGCCATGTATGATGTGCACAGGCGGATATCGTTATTTTAAATGTGTATTCCATAAAATATCACAACTCCTTTTTTCGATTTTCTATATTTTCAGGGGCCATCTGTTGTCTGTGAATGAAAACAGTTCACAGGCCTCATGCCTCATGTTTTACCGAGCCACGGGCTTACCTCAAAGAAACGGGTCAGAGCCTGTTCCATCTTCTGATAGGTAACCGGCTTTGTGGAAAAATAGGGAACGCACAGCCGATATGCCTGAACACCGAAATCCAAATCGGAAAACCATATGATTTTCCGGGACAGGAGTCTGGCGCTGGTAATAGTATTCAGTCCATCCACGCTGTTCTGGGCCACAATGACAACATCCGGAAGAGACTGTTTTACCATACCTTCAAGCTCCGGCCAGTCCATGCAGCCTGCAATCTGTGCATCCTTCTTCTTTTCTTCAAAATACTGCCGGACAAATCCCATCAGCTGCTCCCGTTCCGGTTCATCGCCGTCACAGATAATTACATTCCACATATAGGCCTCCTTTCCACCTCCACGGTTTTCTATATCTTCAAGATAGAGGAAATGAAGCCGATTTTCAAGGAGTTGGCCGGAATTTGCACTTTTTGGCCGGAACCTGCGTTGCAGAAAAAGAATCGTTCCTGTAAAATAATATTAATGACTCAAACTTCACACATACCCTTCGCCCCTCAGGCCACTGCTTTCGTGGCTGCTGCCCGGTTTGGATTTCCTCCCTTCCCTCTGCGCCGGACGTGCAGGAATCCTTACAGGGGACACTTTCGTTCGGATAAACACGCAGCGGTACTAAGGCCGCAAAATACGCGGCCTAAGGACCGGCGAGTTTATACGCCCCTTACAGGAAATCCTGCACGTCCGGCGCAGAGGGAAGGGAGGAAATCCAAACCGGGCAGCAGCCATGAAAGCAGTGGCCTGAGGGGAGAAGGGTATGTGCGAAGCTTGAGATATGAAAGTTTTATGTACCAAGGAAGGAGACTCCGGAAATGAGAGTCGCTATTATAGATGACTTAAGTCTTTGCAGGGAAGAAATGCGGAAGTGTCTGTACCGATACCTGGAGGAGAATTATGCAGGGGAAGAACCCGTAATAAAGGAGTTTGCCAGCGGTGAAGAATTTTTATCCTGCTTTGTGCCGGAGGTATGGGATATTATTTTTATCGACCAGTACATGACCGGAATTTCCGGGATTGATACGGCGAGGAAAATACGGGAAACGGACAGGCTGGTGGCGCTGGTATTTGTCACTACCAGCGAAAGCCATGCCATTGAGAGCTATGGCGTGCGGGCATGCGGATATCTGCTGAAGCCTTATCTGTATGAGGACTTTGCAAGGACTATGGATCTGGCCGGACTGGATAAAGTACGGAGCGCCCGGTTTATCCGGATGGAGGAGGAAAAAATCCTTCTGCATGAGATACTTTGGTGTGACAGGGATGAACATTATATTCAGGTACATACGGATAAGCGCGGTATCCTGCGGTTCCGTAACTCTTTCAAGGAGTTTGCGGATATGTTTGACACCTATCCCCAGTTTTTAAACTGCTATAAAGGCTGTATCGTCAACGCGGAACGGGTGGAGAGAATAGACGGCCTGGATTTCCTGATGGATAATGGAGTGAGAATTCCGTTTGCAAGACGGGAAAAAAAGAAATTGGAAACGCTGTTCAATTCCTATCTGTTCAGAAAAGAAAGGGAGGATGCTCTGTTATGATGAAGCTGATCGATATTCTGATGATACTGTTGTTTCCGCTTCTGGATTCCCTTCCCTTTGCTCTGCCCCGGTATTGGCTGTTCCGTGACAGACTGCGCCTGCCCTTTCGGTATATAGTCCTGCTGCAGAGCATTCTGGCGGCAATTTACAGCGTCGTCTTTTATGCTATTAACCGGGGCGGTTATGCGGCGGCGGAACAGTGGACTACAATTACACGCTATAGTTTTTTGCTGGTTTATCTGATCCTTGCGTTCCTTCTGATCCGAGACAGTTTTTCAAAGCTGATGTTTACCTGGCTGTTGTTTCTGGCATGGCAGTTCTTTGTGTTAGGAAATGCGAATTATATTGAAAGCAAGTTCTTCTGGGACTTTTCCGATCAGCATCCGTATCTTGTATATAATGCTGCGCGTATAGTGATCTATCTGATAACCTGTCCTTTCCTGTTCCATTTTTTCAGCCATACCATTGCTGATGCACTCAAAATCAATGATAAAGCCATGTGGAAGAATTTTTGGAAAATCCCTTTGTTTTCCACACTGTTCGGCATGCTTTACTGTACGGTGACTGACGTATATGCGTACGCCTCCTGGCAGTTTCTTGTTTCCCGTTATCTCATGCTGTTCGGCGCCTGCTATGTCTCTTTTGTGACGCTTCAGGTCCTGGAAGTCTCCCGCACCCGGACGCAGCTGGAGGAAGAATTGAAATATGCCGACAGGAGCCTTCAGGCACAGAAGAAACAGTTTGACGGCCTGGCCACCCATATGGATGAAATGCGCAGGGTCCGTCATGATCTGCGGCAGCATCTGGCCGTGGTGCAGTCCTATATTGATCGGGATGATAAAGCAGGGCTTGCGGATTATATTGATCTCTATAAAAGTCAGATGCCTCCGGATACAAGGGAGCGGTATTGCCGCAATGATGTGGTTAATGCTATTATCTGTTATTATGCATCCCTGGCGCGGGACAGCGGAATCGAATTTGAAGCGGGAGTGGATTATCCGGATGACTGCCCCGTATCCGATACGGATATTACAGTGCTGTTGGGAAACCTGCTTGAGAATGCGGTGGAGGCCTGCAGACAGGAGGCGGTGGAACGCCGGTTAATAACGCTTCGGGTAAAGCGCCGCGGCAGCTCCTCCCTTCTGATTCTGGTGGATAATACCTGTGTGACGCCGGTGATGTTTGCGAATGGTATGCCGCTTTCCTCAAAAAAGGAAGGGGGCGGAATCGGGACGGCTTCTGTGAGTGAAATTGCCGCCCGCTACGGAGGAACCGTACAGTTTGAACAGAATTCAGAAGTGTTTTATGCATCTGTATTACTTCAGATTGTGCCAGGAAGTAATTAATTATTCTGCTTTGACATAGTTTGTAATTCAGAAATGAACAGGTGGGGGTTGAGTAAAAGATTAATATATTTTATGTCCAAAATTGCCTTCCACACCTTTTGCATGGAATGTAACCATTAGCTTTTAGTCTTTCAATTTCCATTAACTGTGGGTTTATTATTCCGCTACAGGTAGGAATTGTATGAAATTTTTTACTGTTTTTCGTAATCCACACACAATTTGTCATTTTTATCGAAATATTTATTGCAGACTCTATATAGGATATATCATCAGAATATAATTTCACATGGCGGTTAATTTCTGTTTGAAGGGAGTCTTTAATTATATTTCCAGGCTGTTGATAAGCAAAAACATCCATAAGTATTAATAGTTGAGAAAGGCCATAGCTTGTTTTTAAGTGAAACATTGTATCTGATAAGTTTAAAAATTCCGGTACAAATGAAATGGATTTAGAATGCTTAGACATGAAATTATATATACGTCCACCATGTGCAGCCGTATTTCTGTAATCTAAAAAAATGAATAAAGAGTCAGAAAAGAGTTGTTTTATATCAGAAGTTATTTTTTCCTGGGAGATGCCATATAGTTTTGAGATGAGTACACTTTTCTCTTTATTTTTAAAAAGCCTTATGTAATTAATGAGTGTACTGAAATAAGTTCCCTTAAATAAAATCCAAGGCGGTACAATGCCATATTTTTCCCGATAATATTTTATTGGATCCTTGTCTGAATAAACATTTTGCTGCAAGGTGCTAAGGATACCTTTTAGACTGAAGCGGTCACGGGTAACCTTCCTGTCACGATAATGATTCCATTTTAAGTATTCATTATTATCAATTCCAAAAGATTCTGCAATTACATCAGCGGTAACGGCCCGTAAATGTTCCTCTAAGTCGAGCATGGCAGCCATAATTGAATTGCGAAGGTTATGATCTAAAGTGAACAAAGAAAAAATTTGTTCAAAAGTGATCCCGGTTTTATATATTCTTTTCCCATTTTTAGTTTCTGTGTAAGGCTCTTTGTAGCTGTTAATAATATTATAAAAACCATATCTCTCAATTTTATTAAGGGCAGAGATTTCATCATTAATTATTAGGTTTTTCTTTTTTAATAATTCCAGTTGTTGGGATGGAGTAGTGTATACAATATTTTTATCCATAGTAAATACCTCGTGCAACAAAAAGAGCCTGGAATAAAAATTCCAAGGCTCCTTCTGTGACCGGACTCCAGTCATTCGCTAATTAGCTACATTATAATTGTATGTCAGAACCTTGTCAATATATTCATTATTTTTTATTATACCGTATTTTGGGTATCGTTTTGATGGATTTGCAGAGAACATGAGAAAGTGAGGAGGCGGCAGGCACCGTCCATTGGGCTTGCCTAATTCTTAAAAGATTTAAAAGCTGATGTGCAAAACATAACAAACAGATATGAATTTTTTGAAATTTATTATATTATAATTTATTGCTTCCCATTTTTCAACTACAAGTTAAGCTTTAGAGACAAAGCGGCAGCTACCATATTTTGTATAGAGACTACAGCATAGTGATATATGCATAAGAACAAGTTAATATAATTAACAGCAAATCAGTAACATGATGCCTGTTATATTTACGTATAAAGTACAGAAAATCCAGTGTTTATGCGGGTTTTCAATCTTATTACAATCTTAATGCCCTCATAATCATTCTTAAGACTATCTTAATACCGGGGATGCTATGCTTAAACCAAGAAAAGAGTTTAGGCTGGCATCCTCTTCCTGTGAAGAAATAAAATTTACGCAGGAAAAAAGCAAGGAGGCGATTATGAAATGACTATTTTAACAAATATTTTGCTGCTTACAGCATTAACGGCTTATCTGCTTATTGTAGGCTTCGTATTTACCGGGCAAATGAATGATATTCTGAAAGGCTATCATTTCAGGCCAAAGGATGCGGCGCCGGATGATGATTACGAGGTCCTGATAGGCGGAGAAGGAGAACTGGCCATTCTGTTCGAGGAGAAACTGAAGGAAAACGGCGTCAGCTGCCTGCGGATTCCCGAATTTGACAGCAAGGCAAGGGAAGAAATGATGGCAGTTTCCTCACGCTGGCATGAGGTGGCGGGTGCGCCGGGAATGGCGGTGTTTGCTTTAGACGGTTCCGATTACCATAACCTTCTGCTGTGCGGTATGGCAAACCGTATGGCAGGAGCGGAGCAGCTGTACGGAATCTGTAATGAATCGGGAAACCGGGGGATTTTCCTGGAAAACCGGATACGGGTTCTGGAAAAGACCGGTGCAACCCCGGAGGGACTGTATCATCTTTTTATGAGGCAGTGCACGGGAAACGGATAGACAGCGGATTGTGCGGAAATAAGCGGAAAGCATGACTGGCCGGGGAGTATCTCCCGACAGAAATATAGCAAAAGGAAAAGGATAAGAAAATGTTTCATTATATCAGAAAAAAATTGACACAGGCGCAGATTATTGCGTTGGGATATTTTCTGGTAATTGCTGCGGGAACGCTCATTTTGATGCTTCCCATAGCCACAAAAAGCGGTGAGATGGCTACGCCCCTTACCGCTTTGTTTACGGCGACAAGCGCTACCTGCGTGACCGGCCTTGTGGTGGTGGATACCGCTTCCTATTGGAGCCTGTTCGGACAATGTATTATTTTGCTGATGATACAGGTGGGCGGCCTGGGATTTATGACTATAGGGGTATTGTTTGCTATGTTCTTAAATAAAAAGATATCCTTGAAAACAAGGGGTATTCTGCAGGAAAGCATGAATACCAACCAGGTGGGCGGCGTAGTGCGCCTGGTGCGTAAAGCTCTTATCGGGACGGCGGTTATTGAAATGGCAGGCGCCCTGCTCCTGATGATCCGGTTTATCCCGGAATTTGGTTTCGCGCGGGGGATTTACTTTGGGATTTTCCATGCGGTGTCCGCTTTCTGCAATGCAGGCTTTGATTTGATGGGAACCAGCAAGGGACCTTACTCCTCTTTTACCGCATATGCAGATGATGCCTTGATTAACGTTACCATTATGGCTCTGATCGTTGTGGGAGGCATCGGATTTTTTGTATGGGATGATATCTGCCATAATAAATTTCATATAAAAAAATATAAGCTTCATACGAAAATAGTTCTTTCCTGTACGGCAATACTTATTGTAGGCGGGGCTTTATTTATCTATTTGTTTGAAAAAGACGGTCTGATGGCGGGGATGTCTGCCAGAGAAGCGGTCCTTACCTCTGCATTCAGCTCTGTAACGGCAAGGACGGCAGGTTTCAACACGATAGATACGGCAGGCCTTACCACCAGTTCCAAAATGCTTACGGTGCTTCTGATGTTTATCGGCGGAAGCCCCGGTTCCACAGCGGGAGGTATTAAAACGACCACCATTGTGGTGCTCCTTATTTATGTGTGGTCCAATCTCAGGGGAGCCAGAGGCTGCAATATCTTTGAACGGAGACTGGAAGACGATGCCGTAAGAAAAGCGAGTGATGTGGCGGTAATCAGCCTTTTTATGGCTGTTGTGGCATCCATCGCCATCCCTTATTTCCAGCCCCATCTGCTGATGGAGGATGTGGTTTTTGAAGTATTTTCTGCAATAGGCACTGTGGGGATGTCAACAGGTATCACCCGTGATTTAAGCGCGGCCAGCCGGATTATCGTTGTTCTTTTAATGTATTGCGGACGGATTGGCAGCATGTCCTTTGCCCTGTCCTTTATGGAACGGAAAAAAGTGGCGCCGGTGAAGCTGCCGGAAGAAAAAGTTATGATAGGATAAAGGATAAAATGAAAACTGTACTGATCATAGGAATGGGCAGGTTTGGACAGCATTTATGCCGTAAAATGCTGAAACTGAATAATGAAGTGATGATTGTGGATCGAAATGAGGAAGCAATGGAGGATCTGCTTCCCCTTGTTACCAATGCCAAGATTGGAGACTGCACCAATGAGGAAGTCCTGCACAGTCTGGGTATTGGGAATTTCGACCTTTGCTTTGTCTGTATCGGGACTAATTTCCAAAGCAGCCTGGAAATTACCAGCCTGTTAAAGGAAGCGGGAGCCAAATATGTAATCAGCAAAGCCACTCGTGATATCCAGGCCAAGTTTCTGCTGCGCAACGGTGCGGATGCGGTAGTGTATCCGGAGAAGGATATCGCGGAGAGGATAGCCGTGAGATACTCCGCCGATAATGTGTTTGACTACATTGAGCTGGATGAGGAATATTCTATTTATGAAATTCCGCCTTTGCGGGAATGGATCGGAAAGACTATCGGGGAGGTGGATTTCAGGGCAAGGCTGAACAGCAGCATCATAGGCACCAAGCTTAATGGAATCACCAGCTTTCTTCCGGGAGCCGATCATGTATTCCGGGCGGATGAGCACCTGATGGTAATCGGCAAGAAAAAAGATATTGATAAAATTCTCAAACATCTATAAAATAGAGGCAATATGAAAGCTGCGGAAAGCACGGCAGGCGGTTTGAGGAGGATACCAAATGAAAAAGAAAATGGAAAGGTTTTTCGGAACGCATCAGCTCCGGTATGCCTGCCGGCTGGCAGGCATTATGCTCATTACCTCTCTGTTTTCTTTTTTGCTGCACTGGCTTGGGATAGGAAAAGAAAATATACTCATGCTTTTTATCGTAGGGGTCCTTCTGGTGGCCTACTGCACAAACGGCTATCCGTATGGAGTGACCGCGTCGGTGGTAAGCGTGATGGTTTTCAATTATCTTTTTACGGAGCCGGTGCGAACCTTTTCCATTTCCAACCAGGATGATGTAATCCTTCTTCTCTTTTTTCTGGTGGCCGCATTGATTTCCTCCAATCTTACCGTCCGCTTCCGAAAGCAGGTGGAGGTTGCCCGGAAAAACGAACAGCTTGCGGAACAGCTGACCATGGAACAGGAACGGATTAAGTTCGCCATGGAAAAGGAACAGATGCGCAGCAATCTCCTGCGCAGCATATCCCATGATCTGCGCACGCCCCTGACCGGGATCGCCGGGGCGAGCAGCCTGATAGCGGAGTCCGGGGACAAGATGGATCCGGAGAGCATTATGAGTCTCGGGAAGGATATTAATGAGCAGGCGGACTGGCTGATACAGCTGGTGGAAAATATATTGAATATGACCAAAATCGACAGCGGCAAGCTGGTGGTGGAAAAGAAACCCGAGGCTGTGGAGGATGTGATCACCAATGCCCTGGCCTATGTGAAGGGCAGGAGAAAGCAGCGCAGAGTGGAAATCGATATCCCGGAAGAAATGCTGCTTGTGAAAATGGACGGCAAAATGATTGTCCAGGTTCTGATTAACCTTCTGGACAATGCGATTAAGCATACGAAAGAGGATGGAGTCATCCTTATCAAGGCCCAGAAAGAGGATAAGGGTGTCTGGTTTTATGTGGAGGATGACGGAACCGGTATTGAAGAGAAGATTAAGGAACGGATATTTGACGAGTTTGTAACCTTCCGCCCGGTCAGCCGGGATACCGGTAAGGGGATAGGCCTGGGGCTTGCCATCTGTAAGGCAATAGTGACGGCCCACGGAGGCACGATAGATGCCTCCAACAGGGAAGAGGGAGGCGCCAGCTTCCGTTTTTTCCTGCCATTTGAAGATAGGAACGGAAAGGACAGCAGATGATGGAAGGTGTGGAAAAGGAAGTAAACGTCCTTATTGTGGAGGATGATAAATATATATCGAATTTTATTTGCATGAGCCTGAAGCAGGAAGGATACCATTATCTGAAAGCAGATACGGGCAGGGAGGCTATTGGTTTAAGCTATGCCAATAACCCGGATGTGGTGATCCTGGATCTGGGCCTTCCGGATATGGACGGAATGGAAGTGATCGAGCATATCCGCAGCAATTCGGATAAGCCTATTATAGTGGTTTCCGCCAGACAGGAGGAAACGGAAAAAATAAAGGCCCTTGATCTGGGAGCGGATGATTATGTGGTGAAGCCCTTTCATATGGGAGAGCTTCTGGCGCGTATCCGCGTGGCTATCCGTAAAAGTGAACAGAACGGCGGCGGAAACGAGCTGGGGGAAAGTTTTGAATGCGATTACCTGCGCATTGATTTTGTGAAGCGTATGGTCTTTATTGACGATAAGGAAATCCATGTGACACCTATAGAATATAAGCTGCTCACGCTCCTGGTGAGCAATCGGGGAAAGGTCCTGACCCATAATTATATCCAGAATAAAATATGGGGGTATGGGGAAGGCGGGGATCCCAACAGCCTCAGGGTATTTATGGCGACGCTGCGCAGGAAAATTGAAAAGGATACCACTAATCCCAGGTTTATTATTACAGAGGTGGGGGTAGGGTACCGGTTTTCGGAATAGTGAAAATTAGTGGTTCTGAGATAAAAACGGGCCTCACATAATAAATGATATATTATGTGAGGCCCATTTTTCAGTTATCTTCTTAGAAGATTTTCACTTTTTTCAGATTACCCATTCCTTCTATCCTTCCAGTATTTTAACCTCGAAGTCTTCAAAGGCTGCCTGGCCGAGTTCTGCAAACATCCCAAGATATGTTCCGGTAAAGGTCATCGTCTTTGTACTTTCCGAACACAATCCTACGGCAAGCCCGGTTCCCAGAAGAATATAGTCCTTATCATTCAGACTGTAGTAAAAAGAATACCTTTCACCATCTGATTTTATTTTAAGGGAAATATTTTTTGTATCCGGTATCTGGGCACTTTCCGTAACCACAAAAATGTCATGTATATGCTTTGCCAGACATACTTTGCAGCAATTGGCCTCATGGGTTATGTAAATCTCGTAATGGTAAGAATCATTATAAAAGGCTGTTATTCCTGCCCTTATGTTTTGATGCTGTTCCAACAGGCTGACCCGGACATGGGTTTCCGTATCAAAATCCTTCTGTCTGATACCAATCCAGGTGGGGCTGTCTGCATCATTCAGTGTTACCCTTGTTCCCTTCAGGATAAGGCGTTTATTCTCTGTATCACGAATATAATTTTCGGTATGAGGATTGCGCAGGTAATTATAATGAAGGCTGAATGCTTCCATACTGAAATCATCAAGGAAATTTCGGTCAACTGCAAAGGGAGGTTCTCCCGGAAGCGGTCCGTCCATTTCGAGGGATATCAGCCCGTTATCACCCACAATCGGCCATCCGTCTTCACTCCATTTTACCGGGGCAAGAAAGGTTTCCCGTCCCAGATGATGAAGCAGCAGACGATTAGGAGCAATACCAGCAGGCCTCACACCAAGACAGACAAGCCACCAGTTATTGTTATGATCCTGCATTAATTCTGCATGGCCCGTACAATGGATTTCCGCCCGCATATCTTCTTTGTGAGAAAGAATCGGGTTATGGGGACAGGCTTCATAGGGACCGTAAGGGCTGTCCGCTCTCTGCATTGTCTCCATATGTCCATATTCAGTCCCGCCTTCTGCCAGCATAAGATAGTATTTTCCGTTGATTTTATATAAATGGGGCCCTTCCGGATAGCTTCCCCCGCAGCCATGGCTGATAATAACGCTTTCTGTCAGTTTTTCGCCTGTATACGGATTCACTTCACATAAAAGAATTCCCTGTCCCAGTTCATCCGAACCGGTGGAAGTAAAATATACCTTTCCGTCATCATCAAACAGCAAAGAGGGATCAATGCCTCCCTGATCAACCCAATGGGGCTCCGACCAGCCGTTCTTAATATCTTTTGTGTGTACTATGAAATTTCCGCCTGAACTCACATTAGTTGTTGTCATAAAAAAGACAGAATCATGATAGCGCAGGGTAGGAGCATATATTCCTCCGGACGAGCCGCAGTGTTCTAAATCAACCTGCTCTTTTGAGGTAAGGCAGTAGCTTTCCAGAGTCCAGTTAATAAGGTTTTTACTGTGATAAACAGGAACAGAAGGAAAAAATTCAAAGGTTGAATTAACTAAATAATAATCTTCTCCCACACAGCAAATGGAGGGATCCGGATTATAGCCTGATATAATGGGATTTTTATAGTTCATATTATTCTCCGTTCTTTTTTGCCATAAATTCACTGAACTGGCGCTGATATTCTTCTACATATTTATCAAGGCCTGCCTGTTTCAGTTTTTCAATTGCCGCCGGCAATGCTTCTTCATAATCGACAAAACCGCTGGAAATGGGATTCAAATATTCCTGTTCAATCGCAAGAAGCTGGGCATATTCCGTTTTAACAGGTGTCATATCAAAGGCGAAGCCGATATTCTTCTGAAGGATGGAATCTTCATCCCAGTTCTTAAAGGTTTCGATCTGTTCTTCCGTCGCATAAGTAGGATATCTTTTAAAATTAATGTTATTGGGCATCCAGGTATCAAACAGATTTTCCTGGGTAATTCTTTCTACCTGCCCGTCTTCTGTCAGCTTATAATCTTTGTCCTTAACACCATAAGTGATAAAATCAACCCATTCCTGGCTGCTCTGCAGTAAATCAATAAGCTTAACATAGCCTTCCAGCTCCGCACCTTCCACATTGGCGCTTACGGCAAAAGCGGTGGTATAAGTTCCTCTGGACATAAGCGGTTTCCGTTTTTTATCACCGAGAAAGAAGTTCTCAAAAACAGCATTTGGCGTGGACTTCTTAACCATATCCATGAATTCAAAAACCGTATTGTTGGTACCGGATGCAAACAGCCCATTTCCATTGACAAATTCCGCATCCCCCTGCGAACTGTTTGATAACAAATAGCTGGGTATAATTCCCATCTGGTTCCATCTTCTTGTTATTTCACACATCTGTCTGTATTCTTCGGATTCATAATAGCTGTAAACCGAATCATCATCAACTTTGTTCCCGTCTGTCATTACAAAATTGTCAAGCTTCAGCACATTCACATCAGAAGCAATAGCAGCGTTCAGATTCAAAAGGTTCATGCCGCCTCTTGAAATCCCCACGATTTCAGGATACTTTTCTTTGGCAAGCTGATAGAATTTTTCCACATCCTCTATGGAATCCAGGCTGTCCATGCCGACTTCATCCATAATATCCCTTCTTGCCGAAATAACATAATTTTCACCGGCATTCGGGTTATTGCCCATCGGAATGGCATATACTTTACCATCTATTGTCCATACGTCAAAGGCACTATCACCTCCGCAGTATTCTTTGATATGTCCTGCATATTTATCGACTGCATCTGTCAGATCGGCATAATATCCTTTTGAAATACATTTGGACAAATAGGCAATATCTGTATAGGTTGCAAATTTTTCTCCGGAAGAAAGCATCAATTCAGATTTTCCGCCGGCATATTCTGACCAGGGCAGATACTGTATGGTCACATCAACGTTAATCTCATCAAGGACTCTGTCGTGAAATTCATTTTCGGAAAATTCCCGCATTCTTTGAGATTCATCCCCGTACAGAATCAAGAGCGCTTCTGTGGGTTCCGCTTTTGCAGTTTCTGTTGAGGAGACAGTGTTTTCCGTGCTTCCTTTACCGCAGCCTCCCAGCAGCAGCGCTAATGCAGCTGCTGCAATTAATACTTTTGCTTTTTTCATACTCATAAAACCCTCCTGTATAATTTTTATTAATCAGCTGATCAGCTGTCTTAACCTTTTAATGCACCTACCGTTACCCCTTTTACAAAATACTTCTGTATAAAAGGGTAACATAATATAATCGGCCCGATTGCAATGCAGGTAATAGCCATTTTTATTGTCTGGGTCGGCAGTATTACATGGGATGCCATGGCTCCTGTAGGATTGGATGCCAGATATTGAATATTGGACATCATTTTATATAGAATATACTGAATGGAAAACAGGTTATCTTTATTTATAAGCATCAGCGGAAGATAGAAATCATTCCAGTATTGAAGCGCATAAAATAATGCAATGGTCACAACTCCGGCTTTGGATAAAGGCAGAATAACCTGAAGTAAAATACGGAAGTGCCCTGCGCCGTCTATTTTTGCGCTTTCCACTAATTCATAGGGCAGCCCCTTGAAAAAATTTCTCATCAGATACATATTGAAGACATTCATGCAATAGGGCAGAATCATGGCCCACATGTTGTCTTTAAGCCCCAGATACTGTGTGCAGATTAAATACCAAGCCAGCATACCGCCGTTAAACAGCATGGTAAAATACGCAAAGAAAGCGAATTTATTCCCCATTTTAAAGTCTCTGACGGATATTACATAAGCATATGTAATGGTTACGAAAAGGGAAATCGCAGTCCCTGCTATCGTATTTATTATGCTGATTTTATAAGCATTTACTAGTTTTTTGCCCTGTGTGAGAAATACATACTTATAGGTATCCAGTGTCAGGGATTCCGGGAACAGCCTGAAGCCGTGTGATGCTACTTCTGCTTCGCTTGTAAAGGAACCGATGACGGCAAACAATATAGGGAAAATGCAAAAAGCAGAGATTACAGTTAATAAAAAATAAAATAGGACCAGCAGCAGTTTATCCTTGCCCAGTTTTTTCATTTCATCTTTTCTCCTTAAAATAATGTGGATTCACTGTCGAATTTCCCTGCAATTTTATTTGCAGTTATTACCAGTAAAAAGCCGAATATGGACTGGTAAAGGGAAATTGCAGAGGCAAAAGCCATTTCTCCGTTTCTGACGCCGCTGCGGTAAACAAACACATCAATCAAATCTGTCATTGGCAGTAAAATAGGATTCAGATTTGTCAGGCCGATGATCATATTCAGGTTTCCTCTCAGCATGTTGCCAACGGAAAGCAAGAACAAAATTACTACGGTTGGCTTTATTAAGGGAAGCGTGATCTTCATAATACACTGCCACCGGGTAGCCCCATCCACATGTGCGGCTTCATATAAAGAGGAATCAATTCCGGTCAGAACGCCATAATAGATGATGGAATTATACCCGCAGCTCTGCCATGTGTTAGCGATTACCAGTAAAAAGCCCCATGCTCCCGGATGAGAATAAAAATCAAAGGTTTGTCCCGTTACGGACAGCAAAAGCCGGTTTACAAGGCCTGTTTCAGCATTCAGTAAAGAGAACATAATAGCGCCCATAACCATCCATGATATAAAATACGGAAGAAACATGATGCTCTGGGAAATCTTAATAAACTTTTTGCTTGAAATCTCACTGAGCATTATGGCAATTGCCACAGAAAGGATTGTGCCTGCCAGAAAGAAAAGCAGGTTATACATTACAGTTAATCCCGTAGCACGCATTGCCGTGGATATATTATTAAAGAAAAACTGAAAATTTTTGTATATGGGTTCTGCCCAGGGACTTTTATAGATTCCTCCTTTGAAGTTGTACTCCTTAAATACAAGGATAATGCCTGTCATTGGCAGATAGGAAAACAGCAGTAAGGCGATAATTCCCGGCAGGGCCAAAATATATAATGGCCCGTCCTGCCTGATTGCCATTCCTATTGGCCTTTTTTTCTTTGGAATAATTTTTTTCTTACTCATTTAAAATAATAACCATCCTTCCCGGTAGCTGAATTGTCTTTTCTTTTCCAGTCTCCTCATAATAATCTGTCTGTCATCCGGATAGCACCATTATCAAGTTGCCGATCGCATAATTCAATAAAAAAAATACGCAATCAAAACAGAAATAAGCTTTTTTCCTGTTTTAACTGCGTACTAATTTTATATTTTTTATTATTTTTATAGGATTTTTCTGTAGCCGGAAGGTGTAAAGCCGTATTTTTTCTTAAATTGAGCGGAAAAATAGGAAAGATTGGAAAATCCGCTTATTTCTGCCACTCGTTTGATACTGATTATGGAATTGGCCGTCAGCAGCTCTTTAGCAAAGGAAAGCCGTAAATCGTTTATGTATTCAGGAAAGGTCATACCCACAAATTCATTGAACAGTTTACTGTAGTAAGAGACGGAGATATGAAACTTTTCGGCTACCTTATCCACACAGATATCCGGGTTTTTGTAATTCTGCTGTATATAGTCTAAAGAATCCACAACCTGAATACGAAGATTTTTTTCTTTCACAACCTTATTCTCCAGGCAGCTGTTAGTAATTAATTGTTCAAAAAAGCGCTTAAGCTGGTTTTGATCCTGCAAAGCAGCGATTTTCATATAATGATCCAGATATTTTTCCTGCCACTCCCTGTTATTCAGCGGAACCTCATAAGATAGCTGGGAAATCTGCACCGCAAGTTCGGCCAGGAAATGAAGCTGCCGTGCAAAGGAATAGGGACTTATACTCATCAATAGTTTTCTTATTTCAATTACAGCGGATTCTTCTTCGCCTTCCCGGATAGCGCGGAGAGTATCCTGATAGAATTTGACAGGAATCACGTTATCATCCCTGCAGTTCATATCATCCTCGGACATGACGGTATCACTTTGGCCTAACAGGTTTGATTTGCGGAGCATATATATTTTTTTATAGGCTCCGGGTAAATCTTCTTCCTCTTGGACTAAGGAGGAAACCGCACAGAAAATCCGATTGCCGTTTTCTTCTTTATCACATATTTCTTTCAGGATTTGTACGATAAAGGCATGATCGGAAATCCGGTTTATCCATCTGGGTTCCTTGAGTAAAATAAGAAAGGAATCCTCTGACTTATCTACAATAACGGATACTTTGCAGCCCTGGACTGCGTTTTCCAGCAGATGGCAGATTTCCATGGACAGGATGCCTGTACGGCTGCTGTCTACATATTCCTGCCAGAATAGAATAAGAAGACAATGCTCATTCCGATCCTTCAGTTTTAATATATCCGGTATACCGTCCTTTTCATCCGGGCTGTTCAGATAGCTCAGAACTCTGTCGGAATAATATCCGGCCGACATCATACCGACCTGATATAATATTTTGTCACTGGTTATTTGGGTACGTTCCCTGCTGTAAGCCTCGCTGCTATCTGTAAACTCAGCTTTATCTTTAAGTACCTCCATAAATTTTTTGAATGGGAAATAGACACATCTTGCCATAGCGACGGAGAATCCAAGAACGGCAATCAGAACTCCCATAAAAATCATATACATCATTCTGCTGGCTTCTGACATTTGTGCTTCCTGTACATGGAAATCCTGGAGCAGGACAAGAAACTCACCTCTCTGTTTGCTGGGCATGCTGTTATAAATATAAGAATTTCCGTCAATTGTTATTTTGTTGTCTTTCTTCAAGCCCTGCTGATTTTCAATACTTTTCCAAAGTTCAGTTTCTTCCTTTTCCGTAAAATTATCATTTTCCAGCAATGGGGTCCCTGAATTAGAAAATATAATGATACGGCTTCCGGATACATCCGATGAAAATAATTCATTCTGAAGCTTTCTTAAATTAACCATGAAGACAATTCCCCGTTCCGGTTTACCGTACAGCATACCTCTTTCGGTCAGAAAGATACATAATTTCCGTTCTCCGGACGGAGACTGCAGGACAAAGTGTTCCATATCGTCTTTAGACTCGGATAATCTTTTATTCACTTCTTCCTGCTCCTGCATATCCGGGTATTTTGTCCCCACCTGAACATGGAAGGTATCATTTTTATAAAAGCCGACATATTCAATTACTTCATTATATACAATCATATTCTGCAGATATCGGCTGAGTTCATAATCACGCTGAAAATCACTCGTATCCGAATAGATATAATTTTTAATCGCAGGTTCATGATATGCATTTTTCAGCTGGGTATGATATAAATCAATTTTGCTGTTATATACCGTATCAATCTGCTTCAGTTGCTCGATTCCTATTGCAGAGACCTGTTCCTTGAAATAAACATTGAACCATGAAAAAACACCTGCTACCATTAATATAAGAGCAAGTCCTCCCACCAGTACGTAGCTGACAAACATAATGCCTCTGTATGACTGGCTGGCAAAATCCAGTCGCTTCCAAACACCCTTTTCTTTTCCCCTCATGCTGTATCCCCTTAATTTGACATAAATATATTTTTAAATTATAACATGAGGCTTATATACAGACATTATCATTTATATCTTATATTTATAATTTTATATGATTTGGCTTATAAGGGCTTTTTGATAATAAAATTGCTCCCATCCGGGAAACAGACATGAATCGGTCTGCCCGGATGGGAGCACATGGTACAATCATATGATTTTGTTTTTTACAGAGTCACGTTAATCTTGCGGTCAATCCTGCTTTTTCTTAATAGAAAGCAATACCACTATAATTACCACCACCAGAATCAGCAGAACACAGGAGGCGATGAGAACAACAGCAATCGTTTTGCTTTCCGATGTCTTCCTGATCTCCTGTGTGTCAAGATCCTTATGAGGAACGGATTCCGGCACTTCAGAGGATTCCTCCATACTTTCCGAGGGAGTTTCCGTTTCCTGTGTTTCCGTATCACTCTCACTCTCTGTTTCCGCTTCTATTTCTGTTCCCTTATCCTTGGATGTAGGGGTATAAGTGGTGTTATTGGAGGAAGGAGCGGATATATCCCAGGAGTTGCCGCCGCCGGAGGTACCGGAACTGGGAGGGGTTGGTACAGGAGCGGTCAGGGAAGCATTTACCTTGGCATAAAGCTCACTTAATAATGACAGCGGATAGTAGACACGTCCCTTTTCGAAAGCGAGGGCAGTCTGTGCAGGAATAATTACCGGCTTTCCTCCGTCCCATCTGACAATTAATGCCACCTGAGGATTCTCCCGCAGGGCGGCCATTACGGATTCCGGCATTTTGTCATAGGTTACCGCGTTTACATTCACCGTGTCACCGGCCTTGGCCTTCTTAATCAGATTCGACACATTATCCCAGAAATCCTTTTCATAGTCAGGGACATAGGTGTTGGAGGAAGAATTATTGTCATTGTTTTTATTATCCGATGAATTATTCTGGCCGGAGGATGTATGAGGATCCTCCGCTTTCTTAATATCCTGATATAAGACGGTAAAAACAGAGAATCTGTCGGTGGCAACAGTTATGGTTTTGCCGCTGCTGTCCTTATTCGAAAGAATATCCGTGGAAGAACGGCTGTTGCTCTGCTCATGGACAGCAGCAACATAAAAGGTTCGTTCATATCCGGAAGCAGGAGCCTTGATACCCTTGGGAACAGGGAATTTGAGGGTAAGAGGATACCTGGGATCTGTGAGGTAGGTATCATTGGTACCCTCTGGTTTGGTAACCGACTTTTTCAGGCTGATATTGTAACTGTCAGTAATAACCGCATCTTTTTTCGCCGCTTTTATCATATCCCTTTGCTGGGTATTTAAATTCGTATCCTTCACATCAATACTGATACTGAGATGAGAGACTGTACCGTCCCTTAATCCCTTCGCATCCTCCAGAGTCATGCTGTCCAGCAGCGCTGTATAGTCGGATATGCTTACAGGTCCCTTATTATCGATATCAAATTCTATTTTAGGATGCTTTGCCAAAGTACGATAAAATGCCAGCAATGTATCCTGGGAAACAGACGTAGTCCGATTAGCAGAAAGAGATCGATACTGAATGATTGCATCCAGATAGGCATTTCCCTGATCAGGTGTCATTTTATCAGAAGTTATTACAGGAAGGCTGCTAAACATCTGTTTCATATCATCACTGTCCAATTGCTTAAAGGATACAGACAGCTTATGCTCCTGGGAATCCCCAGCGGGGGCATTCTCTATTTTATAAGAATTATCTTTTACTTTGCCCGTAACATCAATATTATCCAGGGTAACTGTCCCCAGCTTATAACCCGGATCCGGGGTGAAGGTAAACAGAATATCCTTTCCTTTTTCAACGGTTACGGTGCCGTCCGGAGATACCTTCCCCCTGCCGCTTGTACTTACATTGATTGTATAAAGCGGTGCCGCAGTTCCCTGAAGGGTCACTTTTCCGGCAGCAGTGCTGTAATTGATTTTATCTTTGGGAGTAAATGTCCAGGAATATTCCTTTTTCCCTTCCTGAATAGTCTGATTCTCATCCCACACAATATCACCGGGAGTACTGCCTTCGCCCAGGCTCAAATCGGGGAGCTGACCATCCACAGATACCGTTCCTGAAGAAACTATGGGCTTAACAACAGACGATACCTGCCTGATTTTTACATGATAATCATGGCTTTCTTCATAAAAAGCCTTATCATCCCCCTTGACAAAAGCCTGAACCTTAACATTGCATGTGAAATCTGAAGAATTAGTAAATTCCAAACTATTCTTATCATATTCAGATTCTTTATTGTGAATACCAGTGTTATCTGTCCATTCCCAGGTATAAAAGAAAACAACATCCCCGTTCACCGCATCCTTATAAGCCTTAGCCTTGGGATGACTGGCCGTAACGGTAAGGACGGCCTCAGATTTATCATAGGTTTTATTAATGTCGCCGCCGAAACTGATTGCCGGTTTCGTAATAGATTTGACTGCTACCAGTAAATTCCCCTTCACAAGGGATGCAGGCGTTACGGAATTTGAGCTGTTCAATTCCGTGCTCCATTTCCAGGTATAGTCTCCTTCAAAGCTAGGCGACGGCAGCTTATAATCCTTATCATTAATCCAGGAACGATTATCCTTCATTACATAAGTAAGAGGCATATTATAGAGGGCCGCTCTGTTCTTTGCTGCAGTACTGCCGTTCTCATCCTGAAAATAAAGAGTAAGCGGATAGGTAAGCTTGTCCTGGTTAACAATAGAGAGCGAAGAAAGATTATGATAAGAAGTTTCGTCAGGACATATGGCGGCAGCAAGATTCTTCATATCTCCAAAAGCCCCCGTCCCATAGCTGCATTTACCCGAAGGAAAATAAACATAGGAGAAACCGGTGTAAGAGAAAGCGTTTTCACCTACTGAAGTAAGGGTCGCCGGCAGCCTGAGCGTACCGGTTAAGCCTGTACAGCCTAAGAAAGCATTATTCCCGATGGAAGTAATGGCTGCTTTAGAAAAATCAAGAGATACAAAGTTAATGACATATTGAGGATAGTAAGCCGGCATAAATGCATTAGGTCCAATTCCTGTGACTTTAGTCCCATTTACAGAAGAAGGTATCGTCAAAGATATTTTCAATTCTTGTGTACCAAGGCTCTGCAAATACTCCGGATTAACCCCGGTTATAATCCCATTTTTGTCACATACAAACATTTCTATTACAGAAGGATTGGATGAAGTATTATCATTCCCATCCGTCTGAGAATTCTCTGTCGAAGTGCCGGATGAGGTATCAGTGCCTTCAGGTTCCGTCTGAACGGAACCATTTATAGAATCACTATCTGTCCCACCGGGCGGATTATCAGCCAAAACCGTCAAATTTCCCGTAAACAATGCAAACGCAGCACTGACAGCCAATAAAGTAAAAAAACGTTTTAACCCCTTCATTATGGACCCTCCCCTCTTCCTATATAAATATCAAAATTACTTCCTTATACTACCATTATGGGCTATATAACACCAAAAAACAATGAAGTTAATCTTAAGATTCCTATAAGATTTCATGACATACTTCTATTTGCGCCTGCCTCCTGCCAAAACCATTCCTGCCCCTGGGTGGAGTCCGTATTCTCTGCCGTCCTGCGGGCCTCTCCCCTTCCGTCTATGCCTGGGGTGCCGGGGCTTCTGTGTCTGTCGGGACATCACGCCAAAAGGGTGATATTTCTTACAGCTTTCTTCTTCCCTTACACTGTCTGCCCTTAGCGGCGTTGTCTGACGAAGGAGTTCAGCCGCGTTGACAGAGTAAGGGAAGAAGAAAACTGTTAGAAATCTCCCCTTTTAGCGTCTGGCCCGGCGGACACAGAAGCCCCGGCACCCCAGGCATAGACGGAAGGGGAGAGGCCCGCAGGACGGCAGAGAATACGGACTCCACCCAGGGGCAGGAAACCTTTTCGCTACCGAACCCCACAGATACCAGCCCCCATTTTAACATAATTTTAACACCAAACCCATTTCTCTAACCCCATCTTTTTACCCTCTTTGCTATACTTCATCAGGTAATCAGGAAATTTAAGTTATGAGCATGCCGCACGCTGCGGCGGAAGGGAGACAGATATGGATATACTGATTTGGCTTATAGCGGCAACAGGAATTGGTATGCTGATTTACTATTTTGTTATTTTACTGAAGGGAGAAGACAGGTAATGGAAAGCTTTATTCAATATGCAGTTTATCTCATTATACTGGTAGCGCTCGCCATTCCGCTGGGAGCCTACATCGGAAAGGTTATGAATGGTGAAAAAGTATTCCTTTCCCGAATCTGCGGTCCCTGTGAAAAGCTGATTTATAAGATCATGCGTATTGACAGCAGGGAAGAAATGTCCGCGAAGAGATACATAATAAGTGCGGTGATTTTTAATACAGTTGGTTTTCTGGTATTGTTCCTGATGCTTCTGCTGCAGGGGATACTGCCGCTGAATCCGGAGCATATACCCGGAAATTCCTGGCATCTGGCCTTCAACACAGCTGTCAGCTTCATGACAAATACGAACTGGCAGGCCTACAGCGGCGAGAGTGCGCTGAGCTATCTTTCCCAGATGATGGGGCTCACCGTTCAAAACTTCGTATCGGCGGCAACGGGTATAGCGGTTCTGTTCGCAGTTATCCGGGGCTTTACCAGAGTAAAACAGAATGGCATCGGAAACTTCTGGGTTGACCTTACAAGATCGGTTGTCTATATTTTGCTTCCCATAGCCATTGTGGGAGGGATTCTCATCAGCTCCCAGGGCGTGGTACAGAACCTGAAGCCTTACGATGAGGTGCAGCTGCTGGAGCCTGTCGCACTGGATGAAAACGGTGAAATCATTGACGGAGCCATTGTAAATAAAGAAACAGGAGAGGTTACGGTAGACGGAGATCCTGTTCAGGCGGCCGATATTGTTACGGAACAGGTAGTTCCTCTTGGACCGGCGGCGAGCCAGATTTCCATTAAACAGCTGGGGACGAACGGCGGAGGGTTCTTCGGATTGAATTCCACGCACCCTTTTGAAAACCCCACAATATTCAGCAATCTGATCCAAATGCTTTTCCTGCTGCTCATTCCGGTGGCGCTCTGCTTCACCTTCGGACGCAGTGTTAAGGACAAACGGCAGGGGATCGCGATTTTTGCAGCAATGTTTATCATGCTGACAGCGGCATTAGCAGTCTGCGCGGTAAATGAACAGAAGGGTACGCCTCAGCTGGCGCAGAACGGCGCGGTGGCTGTGGACAGCACGGATGGAACGGCAGGCGGCAATATGGAAGGAAAGGAAACAAGGTTCGGTATTGCCACCTCGGCCACATGGGCGACATGGACAACGGCGGCTTCCAATGGTTCCGTAAACTCCATGCATGATTCCTATACGCCAATAGGCGGCCTGGTACCGATGCTTCTTATGATGCTTGGCGAAGTCGTGTTCGGCGGTGTTGGCTGCGGGCTCTACGGCATGCTTGCTTTCGCCATCCTGGCCGTATTTATCGCAGGCCTGATGGTCGGGCGTACGCCGGAATATCTGGGCAAAAAGATTGAACCCTTTGAAATGAAGATGGCAGTCCTCTGCTGTCTGGCAACTCCCATCGTAATTCTGGTGGGCAGCTGCATTGCAGCGCTGCTTCCCTCCACGGCAGACAGCCTGAATAATGCGGGGGCACATGGCTTATCGGAGGTGCTGTATGCATATTCCTCCGGCGGCGGCAATAATGGTTCGGCTTTTGCAGGCTTTAATGCCAATACCCCTTTTCTTAATGTTTCCATCGGCCTGGTTATGCTGGGAGCAAGATTTATACCTCTTGTCACCATGCTTCTCATCGCAGGCAGTATGGCAAAGAAGAAAAAGGTTGCCGTCACGGCGGGAACCCTGTCCACCAGCAACGGAATGTTTGTATTCCTTCTTATATTTGTGGTGCTGCTTGTGGGTGCCCTGAGTTTCTTCCCGGCGCTGTCACTCGGGCCGATTGCGGAATATTTCCAGATGATAGGCTGATATAGAGGGAGCATGAATCAGTGAGCAGATGTTATTTCCTAAAAGGAATGTGTATAAATGGAGGTAGTATAAATGAGCAGCGGTATGAAAACAGAAAATGCTCTGCATGATAAAAAAATGGTCATGCGCGCCATTAAGGATGCTTTTCTAAAGCTGGCGCCCCGGACCCAGATCAAAAATCCCGTAATGTTCCTGGTCTTTGTATCAGCCATTATGACCACAGTTCTCTGGGCCGTATCCCTGTTTGGAATCAGGGACGCGGCGCCGGGATATATTCTGGGGATTACCATAATCCTCTGGTTTACCGTATTGTTTGCGAACTTTGCGGAAGCCATTGCGGAAGGGCGGGGCAAGGCCCAGGCGGACTCCCTGCGGGCGGCAAAACAGGATATGGAAGCGCATAAAATCCCTTCCCCTGATAAAAAGGATCAGATTGCCAGTGTTCCTTCGGCAAAGCTGGTAAAGGGAGATATCGTCATTGTAAAAGCCGGGGAACAGATCCCCGGCGACGGAGAAGTGATAGAGGGCGCGGCCAGTGTGGATGAAAGCGCCATTACCGGCGAATCCGCACCGGTAGTCCGGGAAGCGGGCGGCGACCGCAGTGCTGTGACCGGAGGAACCAGAGTACTCTCCGACTGGATTGTAGTAAGAATTACCAGCGAACCGGGCCAGAGCTTCCTGGACAAAATGATTGCCATGGTAGAAGGCGCGGCGAGAAAGAAGACACCGAACGAAATCGCACTGGAAATTTTTCTGGTTGCCTTGTCTATTATATTTATTCTTGTGGTTATGGCCCTGTACGCTTATTCCCTTTTCTCTGCCAAACAGCTGGGAGAGGCCAATCCCACATCCATAACCTCTCTGGTGGCGCTGCTGGTTTGTCTGGCGCCTACCACTATCGGCGCTCTGCTTTCTGCAATCGGCATCGCGGGAATGAGCCGTCTGAATCAGGCAAACGTACTGGCTATGAGCGGCCGTGCCATTGAAGCGGCAGGGGATGTGGATACCCTGCTTCTGGATAAAACGGGAACCATTACGCTGGGCAACCGGCAGGCTGCGGAATTCATTCCGGTTGACGGGCATACGGCTCAGGAGCTTGCGGATGCGGCACAGCTGGCATCCCTTCCTGATGAGACGCCGGAAGGCAGAAGCGTGGTAATCCTGGCGAAGGAAAAATTCGGCATCAGGGGAAGAAACCTTTCTGAAAACCATATGGAATTCATTCCTTTCACCGCTAAAACAAGGATGAGCGGCGTCAATATAAAGGATTCCGAAATCCGTAAAGGCGCTGCCGATTCCATGAAGGAATACGTGACAGCCCATGGCGGAATATACAGCAAGGAATGTGACGAGGCGGTAAAAAAAATCGCAAATCAGGGCGGAACACCGCTGGTGGTAGCCAGGGATCATATTATCCTGGGGGTGATACATCTGAAGGATATCATCAAAGCAGGCGTGAAGGAAAAATTTGCAGATTTGCGGAAAATGGGGATACGTACCGTTATGATAACCGGTGACAATCCTCTGACCGCAGCAGCAATCGCCGCAGAAGCGGGAGTGGATGATTTCCTTGCGGAAGCCACGCCGGAAGGCAAGCTTTCCATGATAAGGGAACTGCAGGCCAGGGGGCATATGGTCGCCATGACCGGAGACGGTACCAATGATGCGCCGGCGCTGGCCCAGGCTGATGTTGCCGTTGCCATGAATACAGGAACGCAGGCTGCAAAGGAAGCGGGAAATATGGTGGATCTGGACAGCTCACCCACCAAGCTGATAGACATTGTGAGAATCGGCAAGCAGCTCCTTATGACAAGAGGAAGCCTTACCACCTTCAGCATCGCGAACGATGTGGCAAAATACTTTGCCATCATCCCCGCGCTTTTCATGGGACTGTATCCCGGGCTGGCCGCTCTGAATATCATGCGGCTGCATAGTGCGGAAAGTGCGATTTTCTCAGCCATTATTTATAATGCCCTGATTATCGTAGCGTTGATTCCCCTGGCGCTCAAGGGCGTGAAATACCGCGAAGTATCAGCGGGAAAGCTGCTTTCAAGAAACCTCTTGATATACGGGTTAGGCGGTATCATTGCACCGTTTATATTCATCAAATTGATTGATATGATCCTGGTTGCATGCGGATTGTTCCTGTAACAATCCGGGACGGCGGAACGTTTCACAGAAAGGAAAGAGAAGATGAAAGAGGTAAAAAAGGTTTTCGGAAAAACAACATTGTTGTTTTTTATCATGATGCTGCTGTGCGGTCTGCTTTACACTCTGGTGATGACCGGTATATCACAGCTGTTTTTCAAGGATAAGGCTAATGGAAGTATTATAGAGGTAAACGGGGTAAAATACGGAAGTGAACTGCTGGGGCAGCAGTTTACGGATCCCGCCCATATGTGGGGAAGAATCATGTTTTTGGATGTATCCACCTACACGGATGATGAGGGAAATCCGCTGATGTATGCAGGCGCGTCCAACAAGTCTCCGGCAAGTGAGGAATATGCCGCACAGATTGCGGAAAGGGTTGCAATGATAAAAGAAGCGAACCCCGATGCGGATATGGAAGCCATTCCTGTGGAACTGGTCACAGGCTCCGGCAGCGGCCTGGATCCTCATATATCCCCGGCAGCAGCCGAATACCAGGTCCCCCGTATTGCCGAGGCAAAGGGAATATCGGAAGAGGAGGTCAGGGAAGTTATCGATAAGTATACAAAGGGAAAATTCCTTGGTATACTGGGAGAGGAAACCGTGAATGTGCTCGAAGTGAATCTTGCCCTTGACGGAATCCTCACGGATTGATGACTTGTCCTTATGTTCATAAAAAGCCGGCAGTCTCTGGACTGGCGGCTTGATGTGTTTCAATCATAATCAGCTGTGGCTGGGAGAAAATAATATGGAAAATAACAGGCCCGACCCGGATAAGCTCCTGGAACAGGTAAAGGAAGAGGAATCCAGGATTAATCAGGGAAAATTAAAAATATTTTTCGGATATGCAGCAGGAGTGGGAAAAACCTATGCGATGCTGGAGGCGGCCGCACAGATGGCAGAAGCGGGGGTAGATGTGGCTGCCGGGTATATTGAACCCCATGCGCGTCCGGAAACCATGGCGCTTCTGGACGGACTGGAGCAGCTTCCCGTTCTGGAAATCCCGTATAAAAATATAGTATTGAGGGAATTCGATCTGGATGCAGCGCTTAAGAGAAGGCCGCAGCTGCTGCTGGTGGATGAGCTTGCCCATACGAATGCGTCCGGCTGCCGCCATACCAAGCGTTATCAGGATATTCAGGAGCTGCTGAAGGAAGGAATCAGCGTATATACCACGGTCAATGTGCAGCATCTGGAAAGCCTGAATGATATCGTGGCTTCCATAACAGGAATCACTGTACAGGAAAGGATCCCGGACTTTGTTTTCGATCAGGCGGATCAGGTGGAACTTGTGGATATTGAGCCTGCGGATCTTCTGGAAAGGCTGAAGGAGGGGAAGGTATACTGCCCGAAGCAGGCCGGCACGGCGATGGATCATTTTTTTACCCTGGATAATCTTACGGCCCTGCGGGAAATTACCCTCCGGCGGACGGCGGATCAGGTAAACAGGGTTACGGAAAAGAACAGGGAACAGAACCGGGAGAGTGAATATTATACGGGAGAACATATTCTGGTCTGCCTTTCGGCCTCCCCGTCCAATGCCAAGGTGATCCGCGCGGCAGCCCGGATGGCCAATGCATTCCGCGCCCGGTTTACGGCGGTGCATGTGGAAGCGCCCGGAGGAGAGGGGATGGGGGACGAAGATGCCCTGCGCCTTCGCATGAACCAGCGGCTTGCGGAACAGCTGGGAGCCAAAACGGTGACTCTTTACGGAGGAGATATTACCAGGCAGATTGCGGAATACGCGCGTATTTCCGGAGTGTCCAAGATCGTGCTGGGAAGGAGCTATACAAAGAAGAAGCTGTTTTCCCAGAATGTGAATTTTGCGGATCAGCTGACGGCCCTGGTGCCACGGATGGAAATTTATCTCATTCCGGACACCTATACAAGGCGTTATGCCAAAAAGAACAGACTGGAAAGCATAATCGCGGTAAAGGATAAGAATTACCTGAAGGATTCCCTCGCCATGCTTGCGGTTCTGGGGATATCCACGATTCTGGCGTTCCTGTTCCGGCTGCTGGGAATCAACGAAGCCAATATTGTGACCATCTATATTCTGGGAGTCCTGATTATTGCCCTGATAACAGAAAACCAGATATATAACCTGCTTGCCTCCGTACTCAGCGTGGTGTGCTTCAATATCTTTTTTACCATACCCTATAATTCCCTGAAGGTCAGGGATCCGGGATATATGATCACCTTCCTGATCATGTTTCTGGCCGGGTTTATCACCGCTTCCCTGGCTAAAAAAGTGAAATCCTACGGCCGTCAGGCTGTAAGGAAGGCCTGGAGAATGGAAATACTTCTGGATACCAGCAGGAAGCTGCAGATGGCCTATGGAGAAAAAGCGATAGCCGAAACGGTGGCCGGACAGCTGGTGAAGCTTCTTGATAAGGATGTTGTCTATTATCCGGGGGAACCTCGGGAAGGGGTAAGGCCTTACTGCTTTCCCAGGGAAAAAAACAGCTGTATTGAGCGTCTGCTCACGAAGGATGAGACTGCGGTAGCCTCCTGGAGCTACCGGAACAATAAACATGCGGGAGCCTCCACCGGGACACTTCCCGGAGCGAAGGGCCTGTATCTGGCGGTGAGAAGCGCCAATGCGGTATACGGTGTGGTGGGAATCTGTCTGGAGGACGGTTTCCTGCCTGCCTTTGATGAAAGCATTCTGAACGCCATGCTCAATGAAGCAGCGCTGGCTTTGGAAAAGGAACAGAGCACCGAGGATAAAAACCGCGCCAGGCTTCAGATCAGGCAGGAGCAGCTCAGAAGCAATCTTCTGCGGAGCATATCCCATGATCTGCGGACACCGCTTACCAGCATTTCCGGAAATTCAGGCATGCTGATGCAGCAGGGGGACAACCTGAGCGCAGATCAGAAGCAGAAGCTTTATGAGGATATTTACGACGATTCCGTATGGCTGTATAATCTGGTTGAGAACCTGTTGTCCGTGACCAAAATAGAGAACGGCAGTATGGAACTGAAGCAGCAGCCTGAGCTTCTCGAGGATGTGATAAGCGAAGCGCTGAGCCATATCCGGAGGCGGCTGAGGGGACATAAAATCCAGGTACACCTGGAAGACGAGTTCCTCATGGCCTGGATGGATGCAAAGCTGATCATGCAGGTGATCATGAATATCGTGGATAATGCTATCAAATATACGCCGGAGGATTCGCACATTGATATTTCCGCGAAAAAACTGGGGGACAGAATCTATATCAATATAGCCGATGACGGACAGGGAATACCGGATGACAGAAAGGAAAAGGTATTTGACCTCTTCTATACGGGAGAATACCAGGCGGCGGACGGAACGAGGAGCATGGGAGTAGGCCTGTCTTTATGTCGTTCTATCGTGGAGGCCCACGGAGGAAAGCTTGAGGTGAGGGACAACGTGCCGAAAGGGACCTGTTTTCTGTTTGACCTGAAGGCGGAGGATGTGGGCGGGGACAATTTCCCTGAAACAGCCGGAAAAGCATGACGGATATGCGCAATGCAGCGCAGAAATGAGGATAGAAATGGAAACGAAACATAATCTTCTGATTGTGGAGGATGAAAAGGCAATCTCCAACCTGATTGCAACCACCCTGGAGACACAGGGATACCATTATGAAAAAGCTTCCAACGGGGCGCAGGCCATGCTGGCGGTAACCTCCCACAGCCCGGAGGTCATCCTTCTGGATTTGGGACTGCCGGATATGGACGGCCTGGATATCATACGAAAGGTAAGAAGCTGGTCCTCCGTCCCCATTATCGTGATCAGTGCGAGGACCGAGGATCAGGACAAAATAGAGGCCCTGGATGCGGGGGCCGACGATTATCTCACGAAGCCCTTCAGCGTCGAGGAGCTGCTGGCAAGGCTTCGTTCCACCTTCCGCCGGATCAGCTATATGCAATCCGAGCAGGGAGAGATAAGCACGGTTTTTGTAAACGGAGATCTGAAAATCGATTTTGCCGCGGCGGCAGCTTATATGGGCGAACAGGAGCTGCACTTGTCTCCCATCGAATACAAGCTTCTCTGTGAGCTGGCCAGAAATGTGGGAAAGGTTCTTACGCATCAGTACCTGATAAAAAAGGTGTGGGAAAATGTGAACGTCAGCGATATCCCTTCTCTCCGGGTCTACATGGCGACGCTTCGCAAAAAAATAGAGCCGGACAGGGAGAATCCCCAATATATCCAGACAAGAGTGGGTATCGGCTATAAAATGAACCGGCTGTAGGATCGGCCGGAAAAGGAATGGGATATTATGGATAAAAAAGGGGAAAAAATAAGGGTCGGCATAATCTATTCCGCAGAATCGATTCTGTTTCTTTTGGCCGCTACCCTGCTGGGGATGGGGTTCCGGGAAATCGGATTTACGGAAACCAACGTGGTGCTGCTGTATATCCTCGCCGTATTTATCACCGCCAGCCTGACCAGGGGATATCTATGGGGGATTCTGTCGTCTGTGGCGGCAACTCTTACCTTTAATTATTTTTTTACCAAACCCTATCATTCCCTGCAGTTTTATGACGCAGGCTATATGGTTACCTTTGCGGTGATGACAGTAGTGGCTTTGGTAACCAGCGCCCTTACATCAAGAGAAAAGGAAAATGCCAAAAAAGCCCTGGAACGGGAACGGCAGACACAGGCCCTGTATCTTCTTACCAGCCATCTTACGGAAGCCAAGGAGCTCTCCGATGCTGCGGAAACAGCCGTATCCGTCATAAGCGATCTGCTGGACTGCCGGGCGGCGTGCCTCTGTTATGACGAAACGGGGGAACCGGAAAAAACATTTCTTCAGAGAACAGAAGAAGGAAAGCTTGTAAGAAGAAGGCTGGAAAACGGAGAAGAAGTGAAGAAAAGGCTGGAAAACCTCCGGGATCCTTTCTATGCGGGAGAGGAATTTTATGACTGGCCGGTCTACGGCGGCGAAGGGATTCTGGGCGTGGTGCGTATCCCCGGAGAAAAAGCGGAGGCTTTTGAGGAAACACAGAAGATATTTCTTCATTCCATGCTGGAATGCGTGGCGCTGGCTATGGACCGCATCCTTGCCGTGAGGAAACAGGTGCGTTCCCGCCAGCAGATACAGCAGGAACGATACCGGGGCAACCTGCTCCGGGCGATTTCCCACGATCTGAGGACGCCGCTGTCCGGAATCATGGGAACCTCTGAAATGATTATGGATATGTCGAAAAAAGAGGATCCCCGATTTGATTTGGCAGAAGGGATCCATAAGGATGCCATCTGGCTCCATTCCCTCGTGGAAAACATTCTGAGCCTGACCAGGCTTCAGGAGGGCAGGATGGTCATTAAAAAGCAGCCGGAAGCTGTGGAGGAAATTGTGGGTGGGGCCATAGCGCAGATGGCGGGACGTTCTCCCGGCAGGGAAATCCAGGTAGAGGTGCCTGAAGAGGTTCTGATGGTGCCCATGGATGCCAGGCTGATCATGCAGGTGCTGATTAACCTTCTTGACAATGGGGTGAAGCATACGCCGCCGGAAGCGGAAATAAAGATAACAGTAAAAAAGGATTTAGCAGGAGAAAATGCCGTATTCTGTGTGGCTGACCGGGGAGAAGGCATTGCGCCGGAGGATCTGCCTAATATTTTTCAGACCTTTTATACGTCCCGGATAAAGCCCGTGGATGCCCAGAAAGGAATCGGCCTTGGACTCACGATCTGTGAATCCATTGTCAGCCAGCACGGCGGACGGATGGAAGCGGGAAACAGAACCGACGGCCCGGGCGCGGAATTCCGGTTTACCCTGCCTTTGACGGATACCTGTCCTGTAGATAAGGAAACGGAGGAAACAGATGGAACAATATCATGAAACAATACTTGTGGTAGAGGATGATGTACAGATCCGGAATTTTATCTGCTACGCCCTGAAAGCGGAGGGCTTTACCTGCCTGACCGCAGGCAATGCGGCTTCCGCCATGAAGCTGCTGCTCTCCTCCCAGCCGGATATGATCCTCCTGGATCTGGGATTGCCGGACATGGACGGAGAGGAAATTCTGAAAAAGGTCCGGGAATGGTCGGAAATGCCAATCATAATAGTTTCCGCAAGAGATCAGGAGAAAGAAAAAGCGGCCCTTCTGGATCTGGGAGCGGATGATTACCTGACCAAGCCCTTTTCCGCCACAGAGCTGATGGCGCGCATCCGTGTGGCGCTCCGCCACCTGTACCGACAGGGCCTTCCCCGTCCCCAGTCCGTATACCGGGTGGGCGGGCTTGAGCTGGATGTTGAAAAGCATGCCGCCGCCCTGGACGGAGAGCCCCTTCACCTGACCCCCATGGAGTTCAGCCTGATGTCCCTGCTGATAAAAAATGCGGGAAAGGTCCTCACAAGCGGCTATATCCTGAAAGAGGTATGGGGAGCCGCCTATGACTCCGACACCCAGGCCCTCCGTGCCCTCATGGCCGCCCTGCGCCGCAAAGTGGAAAAAAATCCCGCCAAACCCCGCTATATTTTCACCGAAATAGGGATAGGCTACCGAATGGCCGATGAATAATTTCACGGCCTGTCCTTGTCTCCATTCGTCATACTCATAATTCTCACACTTTTCTCTTACCCTTAATATTCCTGTCTCTACTATCTGTTTTCTCTTATCCCGCCCTTACCTAATTCAATCTCTGTCCTTAAAAAGCGCGAGCCAACTAAAGCGGCCCCAGGGAGAATTGCAAAGCAATTCTCTGAAATTGCCGCCGCCGGGCGGCAATATTCTCACAGAATTCTCACACCATTTCCCCGAACTCTCACACCCCTCTCACAGGATATCAGCTAGAATGGAATCATCAAAAGGAGGATAAAGATATGAGAACAGTGATGGAAGAAGAAACCGAAAAAGAATATTTGAATCAGTTATGTGAAGAGGTGCGCAGCCTTATCCATGATTATCATATAGAAGAATCCCGTGAAAAGATCTGCGAGGCGATGAAAGACTGCCCGGACGCGGCCGAGCCTCATAACCTGTTTGGAATCCTGATGGAAAAACAGGGGTGCCATATATCAGCGATGAAGCATTTCCGCGCGGCCTGGTCATTGGATCCCACATTCCTGCCCGCAAGAAAAAACATAGATAATTACGGCGGCTTTTCCAGGCCCGGAGAGGCTGCATATACTATGGACGACTGCAGGACGGACGAAAAAAAAGAACGCTGTAAGATCGAATATGATGAGAATGGCGTAGGACATGTGGTGAAAAGAAAACAAAATGACAAATCAGGCTTCTTTGGTTTCTGAGCGCCGTCCCGGGAAAGGGAAGAAAGGGGAACATATGAAATACAGTGATTTCCGGTTATCCAAAAAAGATGAGAAAAAATATGTGGTGATCATAGGCTGCGGAAGGCTGGGAGCCAGCCTGGCCGCCGAAATATACGGACAGGGAAACGACGTATGCATAGCAGACAGGGACAGAGATGCCTTCCGCAAGCTGGACAGCTCCTATGGCGGACTGACAGAGACGGGGGATGCCGCGGATTTGGAAACCTTATCCCGTGCATCGGCGGAAAAGGCTGACTGCCTTATTCTGGTAACGGATAATGACAATATAAACATTATGATTTCCCAGATGGCGGAATCCCTGTTCCATACGAAAAAGATAGTGTGCAGGCTTTATGACCCTGAAAAGGAATGTATTTACAGGGGAACAGGGATTGAAACCATTTGCCCCGCCGTCCTGTCGGCTAGGGAAATAGAGAAGCTGCTGGGCAAAGAAAAAGCCATGGGCACTGAGAGGAGCAAAGATGAGAAGCAGTGTATCGGATAAAAACAGGATCCTCCTTGCAGGAGGCTTCCATAAAGTAAAATCCCTGGCGTTATCTCTGATACGCAAGGGTTATAAGGTGACAGTGATTAATAAAAACTATGCTGACTGTCATAGCCTGGCGGAAATCCAGGCTATGGAGGTCATATACGGAGATGCTTCCAAGCCTTATGTGCTGGAGGAAGCAGGAGCGGACTGGATGGACATTGCCATTGCGCTGACCCAGAATGATGAGGATAACCTGGTCATCTGCGAGCTGTGCAAAAAACGGTTTGGAACGGCCAAAACAGTGGCTCTTGTCAATGATCCCAAAAAGACCGAATTTTTCTATAGCATGGGAATTGATTCTGTGGTGTGCGCCATTAACGTGGTGGCAGGCATCATAGAACAGCAGGCCTTTATGGATGAGATGGCTACAAGGATCCCGCTGGGAAGCGGCAGGGTTGGAATTACAGAGGTTTTCATATCTCCGACGGCTCCTGCGGCGGAGAAAAGGATATGGGAGCTTGACCTTCCCAGGGATGCCATTATCGGCTGTATCCTGCGTGGAGAAGAAAGCATGATCCCCAGAGGGGATAACCGGATCTTTCCGGGAGACACTCTTGTTGTCATATCCACATCGGAGCAGGAAAAAGAAGTGATACGAAAGCTGACAGGAAGATAAAAGGCTTTCCGTCTGACAGAAATCTAAAAAAAGAAGGTTGCAGGATGAAAAAGTTTATATATGAAGAACGCAGCATCGGCAAACTGATTCTTCTGATAGGAGTGCTGCTGGCAGTCCCGCTTCTGGTACTGCCCTTTTATCCGGAAGATGCCGTATATATACCGGCCTTTTTAATTCCGGCTCTGTTCTCCATTTTACTCGGATTGGGGATAGGATTCCTGTCGGGTAAGAAGAAGGAACAGGAAAGCTGCAGAGGGTATCTGTATTCCTCCAGCATGACGGTGCTGGCCGCCTGGGGATACGGCATCGCGGCAGGAGCGGCGCCCTTTGTCATTGCCGGGCAGCTGACGGTGGTACAGGCTTTATTTGAAGCGGTCAGCGGCTGGACGACAACGGGACTGTCCGTCATGAACGTGGAAGAGGTCAGCCATATTTTTTTATTCCATCGAAGCTTTATGCAGTTCTGTGGAGGGCTTGGTTTCGTGATGATGATGCTCATCTTTATTCAGGAAAGAGAATCCATGAACCTGTACAGCGCGGAGGGGCATCCTGACAGACTCCTTCCGAACCTCGGGAAAACGGCCCGGGCCATATTCGTGATGTACTGCGCTTTTCTTGCGGCCGGCGTCCTTGCCTATGTGCTCGCGGGGATGCCGTTATTCGACAGCATCAACCATACCATGTGCGCTTTGTCCACGGGCGGATTTTCCACAAGGACGGACAGCATCGGCGCTTATGACAGCCTTCTGATCGATACCATAACCAACGTGCTTATGCTGGCAGGCACTACAAATTTCGCCGTCCTTCTCCTGCTTGTCAGGGGAAAATTCAGACGTGCTTTCCGGGTCAGCGAGCTGCGGTTTATGTTCCTGGTGCTTGCGGCGGCTGTTATTCCGGTAACATGGAGCCTGCACCATACATTGTTTCAGTCAGATGCAGGGGAAAGCATACGGCAGGCGGGCTTCAATGTGATAGCGGCCCTTTCAACCACAGGCTTCTCCACTATGGGATATCAGGATTGGCCCCAGATGTCCTTAGGAATTATGATTCTGCTCATGCTGATCGGCGGAGGGATCGGTTCCACAGCTGGAGGGCTGAAGATGACCAGAGTATATCTCATGCTGCGTATGGCGGCCGAAAATATGAAGGAACGAGTATCCTCCAAACGCAGGGTCAGCGTGCCTGTTTACACAAATGCCCAGGGCAGGCAGCCGATTGACGGAGAACTATATAAACAGACAGGCAGCTTTGTAACCGCCTATCTGGTGATTTTTATTACCGGTTCCTTACTTCTTACGGAAACCGCAGACTGCAGCCTGACGGAGGCCATGTTTGAATTTGCCTCCGCCCTGGGAACCGTAGGCCTTTCCATAGGGGTTACCGGTCCGGCATCAAACAATGCCACGCTTATAGTGGAGATGACAGGCATGCTTCTGGGGAGGCTGGAAATTTTTATCATTTTCATCGGCTTTTACTGTATGGCCGACCGGATTAAAAATACCCTTGTAAGGAAACGGAGGCAGCATCGCCCTTCCGAATGAAAAAGAGAAACGCGCTCATAGCTTTTCAAACTGTATCATATCAAGAACAAAAATGGTGCAGCCTCCTGTTTCCGTTTCCACGGGAATGGCAAATGCCGCCGGAGAACAGTGGGGGCCGGAGGCAGAGGGCTGGGGATAATATCTCGGCTCCTGCCTTTTTCCGGCATCCTTATGAAGGATAGTTATTGCGTCGCTGACCAGATGATCCTGCGTTCCGATCAGCAGGGTTACATTGTGGTTTTTAAAGAAGCCCCCTGTGGTAGCAAGCTTTGTGACAAAAAATCCTTTTTTATTCAGATCCTCTACAGCAAGAGGTTCATCCTCCTGGTGGAGAATCGCAATGATGAGCTTCATAATGGTCCCGTCCTTTCTGATTCCCTTGATAAAAGAAAATTATGGGTTGTTTTTCTTTCATCAGCTTCATTATAATTAAAGATATATAAAAAAAGCATAAAGGTTTGGCTAAAAAAGTTAAAATACTATAAAGATTGCTGGGACTGCTCCCTTTTTTCTTTTCATTACATCCCTTTTTATGATATGATATGTAAGAATTACCCGATAAACATGAAAGACAGGCAGGAGAAGGAAAGAATAGATTTATGGATGAATTAACAACAAAAGAAACCATATTGTTTGACGGACTTTCAGGAGATGCGTTTACAAGAATTCTGGATGGAGAGCGGCCGGAAGAGGTTCTGGAGAGTGCGATCCCTTTTATAGAACTCATGAGCAGGTACCGCTGTGCCATGATGGAGGTGGAAACCAAGCTCCGTGTCCTGGATGAAGAATTTTCTATCACATATAACAGAAATCCCTTTGAAACCATAAAGTCACGGCTGAAAAAGCCGATGAGCATCGTAGATAAGATGCGTAAAAAAAAGATTCCTCTTTCAGTGGAAAACATAGAAAAGAATCTGAATGATATTGCGGGTGTCCGCGTGATCTGTTCCTTCCCGGACGATATCTACGCATTGGCGGCTATGCTGGTGCAGCAGGATGATATCCGGCTGATCGCGAAGAAGGATTATATAGCCAATCCCAAGCCGAACGGATATCGAAGCCTTCACCTGATTGTGGAGGTGCCTATTTTCCTTTCCAACTGCAAGAGATATATGCGGGTGGAGGTTCAGTTCCGTACCATTGCCATGGACTTCTGGGCCAGCCTGGAGCATAAGCTTAAGTATAAAAAGGATATTGACAATCCGGATGATATTGCGAAGGAGCTGGCGGAGTGTGCCAGGATTATCAGCAGTATGGACGTTCGGATGCAGGAAATCCGCAACCGGATAGAACAGAGTTAAGAATGGAATCAGAATCAGTTACAGGCCGGAGTGCCTGCGGGAAGACCTTCCCGCAGGACTCCGGCCGCTTTCGTATGCCGTGATAATGCGTTGCAGGATGAATTTGAAAAAAACTATAAAAAAATTGTAAAATATCGATTGTATGAGAAAAATTTTCATGCGCGCAGTTGCATTTGCAGGGAAGTGCGTTATAATATTTTGTAATTGTTCCGTACCTTTGCAATTATACTATTTTACAATATACAGCAGGCGCCGGGCAGGATGGCGCAGGGGAGGCATTATGACAGAATCGATACCTGAGGAAATGAGCCCTTTATGGGACATATATAATGATGGTTTCCCGGATTTTCTGGCAGAGCTGCTTGAGGCAGAGGAACTGCAGCGGCTGAAAAAGGTGGGAATGCACTGCGGATGTGAATACAGTTCCTTCCCCCTGTTCCGGTTTTCCTCGCCCTATACGAGATGGATTCACAGCGTGGGAGCAGGGCTGATCGTATGGCATTTTACCTTTGATGTAAAGCAGAGTATTGCGGGACTGCTTCATGATATTGCCACACCGGTTTTTGCCCATGTGGTTGATTTTATGAAGGGGGATCACCTGAAACAGGAATCCACGGAAGAATATACCCGTAAACTGATAGAGGAATCGGAAGGTATCCAGAAGGTATTACATAAATACGGCCTGTCAACGGAGGATGTGGCGGATTACCATCGGTATCCCATTGCGGATAACGATTCTCCGGGGCTGTCCGCCGACAGGCTGGAATATACGCTGGGCAATTTTTATTGCCGGGAAAAGAAAAGTCCGGGGGAAATCCGCCGGATATACAGGAACCTCACAACCGTCCTGAATGAAGAGGGGATCCCCGAACTGGCTTTCACCTCTTCGGAAGAAGCGCTTACTTTTACTTTGGGGTCATTGGATAATTCCCGCATGTTCACCGCGGATGAGGATCGGTTCTGCATGCAGTATCTGGCAGATTTATTAAGAAAAGCCGTGGAATGGGGGATATTATCGGAATCGGATCTGTATACCACAGAGGAGCAGGTGCTTGATAAGCTGCTTCAGGATGAAAGGGCGGCAGGCCTGTGGGAGGAGTATACCCGTTTTTCCCAAATCCGCAGCAGCGCAGAGCCGGTGGAGGGAATATACTGTGTTAACGTGCCGTCAAAGCTGAGGTATATTGACCCTCTTGTGGTACAGGAAGGGATTCCTGTAAGAATAAGTAAAATATGTACACAGGCGGCAGAGGCAGTCAGGGAGTATCTGCATACGGATTTTGACAGATGGATCAGCGTCAGCGGGGAACAGGAGTGTAAGCAGTGAGAATAAAAGCAAAACGGATGATACTGATAATTGTGGTATGCATTGTCGTATATCTGGTAGCGGGGGCCATAGGCCCTTTTATAAAGTATAAGGATGTGAGCAGTCAGACCGCGGAAGAGTTCCGTGCGGACAGCTTCCGCAGCAGCGAGGCGGGAACGGACAGGGCCATGCTTCTGGAAACAAGTGAAAGCGCCCTGGAACACCGCATACGGTTGATAAACGGGGCGAAATCCCGTATCATACTCAGCACCTTTGATATGAGGAACGGAGAGAGCACCAAAGATCTGCTGTCTGTCATCTGGCATAAGGCGGAAGAAGGGGTAAAGGTACAGATACTGGTGGACGGAGTCAGCGGACTTATCCGAATGGAGCCGGATCCTCTTTTCCATGCGGTTGCCTCCCATCCGAATATCCAGATTAAAATTTACAATCCCGTCAATCCTCTGATGCCCTGGAAAACCCAGGGGAGAATGCATGATAAATACGTGATTGTGGATGACAGCGCTTATATCCTGGGAGGAAGGAATACCTTTGACTACTTTCTGGGGGATTATGATTCGAAAAATAAGAGCTTGGACAGAGAGGTGCTGATATACAATACCGCACAGGGAGAGGAAAACAGCGGGGAAAGCTCCCTGTTCCAGGTAGAGGCGTATTTTAACCGGGTCTGGAATCTGGATGTGTGCCGTCTGTTCCATGACGATGAAGGACAGCAGAAGAAAAAAAGGATTCAGAAGCAGATGGAACTTCTTGAAGCCCGTTACCAGGAGCTTCGGGAAAAGCAGGAAGGCTTTTTTGATACCGCCTATGATTATACAGCCCATACCTGTGCAGCCAACCGTATCCGCCTGGTATCCGGCCCCATCGGGATATACGGGAAAGAACCGGATATTTTCTATACCCTGACGGAGCTGATGAAACAGGCACAGGAGCGGGTGGTTATCCATACGCCGTATGTGGTGACCAATGATTATATGAACGAAACCCTTGCGGAAATCGTGGATACGGTCCCCCAAGTGAAAATGGTAATTAATTCCGTGGAAAACGGGGACAATTTCGTGGCTTCCAGCGATTATCAATATCATAAAAAAGATGTGGTTGCCACCGGTATCAGCCTTTATGAATATGACGGAGGACTTTCCACCCATGGAAAATCTCTGGTAATTGACAATGATTTGTGCGCTGTAGGCTCCTATAACTTCGATCTTCGCAGCACCTATATGGATACGGAGCTCATGCTTGTGATCCAGAGTGAGGAGCTCACACAGCAGCTCATGGAATACATGGGAGATATCGAAAAGGATTGCCGGATGGTGGTGGATGAAAAGAACTATGTTGTTCCGGATCACGTAACCGTGGCCAAAGTACCATTTTTAAAGAGATTAGCTTGGAAGGTTGTGGGATTCCTGCTTCAGCCATTCCGGGTGCTTGCTTAATATACGGGAACGATAAAGAAAGGATAAGGCAGAAATGGAAAATATCACGATACGGCCCGCCCGCCTTGAAGATGCCTCAGAAATACTGAAAATATATGAACCCTACATAAAAAAGACGACGATTACTTTTGAATACGAAGTACCGTCCTTAGAAGAATTCCGAGGCCGCATGACAGGCATAATAGGAGCTTATCCCTATCTTGTTTGTGAAGCTGACGGAAAAATCCTGGCCTATGCCTATGCACACCGTTTTCATGAAAGAGCCGCATATCAGTGGGATGCGGAGCTGTCCGTTTATGTTGAGGAAGAACATACGGGATTGGGGATGGGAAAGGCGCTGTACCATGCATTAATGGAACTGCTGAAGCTCCAGAATGTGAAAAATGCCTATGCGCTAGTTACCAGCCCTAACGAAAGAAGTGAAGCGCTTCATCTGGGAATGGGCTTCCGGCTGGAAGGCCTCAACCGCGAAACCGGTTATAAAATGGGAAAATGGCTTGATGTTTCCTGTTTTGTGAAGAATATAGGGACGCATGAGTGCGATCCGGAAGGCATTCTGCCGTTTGCCGGGATAGAGAAGGCCCGAGTTGAGCGGATATTAGAAGATAGTATGAAGTTAATGAAAGGAAATATTAAATAAAATGGATTATTGATTGATAAAATGATATGATAAAACGGAATGAAGGTTAAAATAGCGGGGCGGAATATGCGGAGGAATAATTTATGAAAAAGCTCATACTACTGATCATGATCGCCGTTATAGGGCTTTTGGCAGTTTCTTGCTCTCGAAAGGCAGAGCCTGTCGTTTTGCCTGCCCGGGATACCATAGATTCCATAGATGTGACAATAGGCGATGAAGCAGTGAATTATTCTGACGATGACTGGATAAGCCGGTTTGTTTCGGCGGTATTAGATGCGGAAGGAACCCGCAGGCAGAGCATACAGGATATGCCAAACGAAGAAGAGTATATTAAGATTGATATAAACTGCAGGGGTTCGGTAAATACCTTGTTTGTATACAAGGAAAAAGAAATATATTATATCGAACAGCCCTATCAGGGTATTTATCAGACAGATGCATCATTTTATGAAATGCTCATCGGTAAATGAATTCGAAAAAGGATCTTGACAGATAAAAAGAAAATAGTTAGAATAATCAATGTTGCAGATTACAGTAGCAGTTTGCTGCAATGGGCCCAGATAGCTCAGTTGGTAGAGCAGAGGACTGAAAATCCTCGTGTCACTGGTTCGATTCCGGTTCTGGGCATAAACCCTTACAAATACTATTTGGCAGTATTTGTAAGGGTTTTTTATGTGCAATTGCTGCCTGTCACGGCAAATAACTTCCTTTCTGCTGAAATAAATAGTGACTGCAGGACTGAAACAGAATATACACATGATGCTAAAGTGGTGGAAGACGGTACCTTTTTAAAGTATAATTAAGAAATAATCTTATGGGAGGGAAATCGTGTGAAGAATCAAAAAAGCAGGGCTTTCTTTTTTCTGTCTTTTATTGTTGTAATTGCATTAAGCGGATGTGCATCAGAAGCGGATAAGGAGACGGTTCAAGCTGTTTCACGGCAGATAAGTGAAATTGGGGAAGTTACATTAGAAAAAGCGGATATGATAAATGAAATTCAGAAGGCATATGAATCTCTGAATGAAAAACAGAAAAAGCTTCTTGATAATTATGAAACTCTGGAAAGCGCATCCGCTGTGCTAAAAGAGCTTACAGAGGAAGAAGAAATGAAAAAGGATCCGACCTATTCTATTACAAAAGATGATTTGGTTGGAATATGGGAGGAAGATGATACGTCTGATTTACACAGAGGGTATTTTTATTTTACCAAGGATGGAAATGTGTATTATCTGGCAAGTAAAACAAAAATAGCACTATCAGATTTTACAAGTGAATATTTATTATCCCGATCTTTTGAACTAGGTGAGTATAACAGAGAAACCAAGTTGAAAGAGGGAAGTTTTTATTGTATTCCAGCAGAATCGGATTATCAACTTGCAGTCAGCAAGACCGCATTTGGGGAGATAAATCTGGAAATAATAGGAAAAACAGTTGGGGGTACATATCATAAGATCACCACAGACTGATTCCGTATCAGAATAATACAGGCAGGTGATTTTTTGCATCACTGATTTGGTTCGGGACACATATATAATGACAGATGAATCGGAAGAATTGTCCTTTTACTGGGAAATAAAGGTTATGTTAAATGGAATGAATATGTAGATTTATGTTTTCTTTAAGTATATAATGAAATAAGTGTAAAATATGAGTAGGGGGATTTTGGTATTATGGAAAATATAACAGAAATAGTTTGTCCTAATTGCGGTGAGAAATTGCCGGGTGATTCTGTGTTTTGTGCTAAATGCGGAACGAGATTTAATGAAGATGCACAGCAAGAGGTACAGGGCGTTGAGCAGGCTGCAAAACCCACCGGTTTTTTTGCCAAATACAAGAAAATAATAGGAATTGCAGCTGCCGCGGTTATTATAGTATTAATTGTTTTGTTTGCCGTCAATACGGTACAGAGAACGAATCTTAAGAAAGAGCTGCTTCGCGATTGGTGTAAGGTGGAAGGGGAGAAGGATTCCTATATCCTCTGTGTATTGGATTTTTCCGAAAAAGAAGTGGAATACCGGCTGGAAACAGGATATGCATGGATGGATACCTCTTTGGCAACTTATGATTATAAGGTTATAAGCGGAAATAAAATTAAGGTTTTACGTTATGGGGATGATTGGGAAACATTTTCTATAGAATTCAATGATGAAAAGACAATTATGATAACAACTCCTGCTCTTACAAGTACGGATGCAAGAGAAGTATGGGTTAATTTGGATTAGTTAACAATTAAGCCGGAATAATATGTCAATGCTAAAGGTCTGCTGTCAATAGGCAGCAGGCCTTTTCTATGAATACTTATCCTGCGGTAAGAAAGATTGTTCTCAATATGAAAATTAAGGGGGAAGAAAAGGGAAGATTTTTATTAGCCTGATTTGTAGATTTTAGCTGCTTTAAGAGATATAATAGAAAATACTACCAGAGGGAGGAAAAAACATGGCACTTATTCAATGTTCAGAATGCGGAAAAGAAATCTCGGATCAGATAGCGGCATGTCCGCATTGCGGATACCCCGTACAAAAGCAGACCGATGAAAACAAGGGGAAAAATAAAAAGAAATTACTTCTGCCGATTATTATTGCCGGTATCATTTTGGTCCTTATAGCAATTATATTTATTTGCTACAAATTTGTGTATAAGGGTTCTTTTGAAGTATCCCAATCCAAGGATAGCATCGAATTGGGAACCGGGGCTGATCTGGTTAAATACATAGAGTTTGATCCGGAGAAAATTCTTGAAGTTAAGGTAGCTGATGATGGAAATTTCGATGCAGATAAATTAGGTGATTATACAGTTGTTTTCAGTATAAAAAACAAGAGAGGAAACATGAAAGATGTTTCGTATGATTTTCATGTTGTTGACACGGTTGCACCGGAATTATCTGTTTTAAATGACACTGTGTATGCAGCAAGGGGAAGTGAATACAATCCGGAAGATAATGCAGAGGCAGCGGATGCGGATGCCTGTACGATTGAGGTGAGCGGAGAGTATGACCTGAACCAGGAGGGTACTTATGAGATAACCTTTGTGGCGAAAGACGGCAGTGGGAATGCCTCGGAACCCAAAAGCATGAATTTGATTGTGGAAGACAGAGATAACTGTGTTTTCAGGAATGTTAAGTTTGGCGACAGTGCAGAAGTTGTAAAACGCTATGAAACGGCAGATCTTATAACAGAAGGTGATGATAATGCCAGACATCATATTTTATATGAAGGAATAGTGGAAGGCGATGATGCTTTTATTAATTATGATATGAATGAAAACGATGAACTGCATACTATAACAGTAATTTTTAATGAAACCCATACGGATCATGATTTATATATTAATTCATTCAACAATATTTCTGATAAATTAACAGCGCTTTATGGGGAAGCTAAAGTGGAAAAGGCAAAGGGAAGCTTATATGGTTATTGTGATTCGGAAGGAGAGGCCTTAAACCTCGGCCAGGTAAAGTATAGAAATACCTGGGATACGGATGAACTCTCTGTTATTTTGTATTTGGCAAAGGATAATTATGAAGTTACCTTTGCATTAATGTACCAGTCAAAAATATATGAAGTTCCGGAGGATACCGGAATAAATTAACGATTTATTCTATTTCAGAAAAGGCGGATGAAATTAGATATGCTGTTGTGGAATGGGCAGACATATTCCCAAAGGATTATGTCTGCTCATTATTGTTTCACAGCACAGTAAAATCGTAAACAATAATATCCTAAGTAAAAACGGTCAATATTTAAACTAACATCCACTTTCTGAAATTAACATCCACTTTGCGTAAAGAAAATTTCAAAAAGTGGGTGCATTTTTCCCTCAATGAGTGTAAAATTAGGATAGAACCGTT
>NZ_MPDJ01000001.1:926828-1184727 GCF_001881565.1 Eisenbergiella tayi | reverse complement strand
AGGAGAAATGGATAATTTTTCATCAGAGTAAGTTCTATGGATGAGCCTTGTCAGAGTAATTTCCAGTTTTGCTGATTAAGTTCCATATCGGGATGGAACTTAATTTGAAAATTAAGTCCTAAGTAAAAACGTATAAAAAAATAAAGTTATGGGTTGACAACAGGAAAACCTCATGATAATATATAATTCGTTCGTGATGCATAACTGTTCTGTTTCAGTTCAGGCATCTCGCGGGAAGCGTGGATAGCGGTATACGCTGAAACGTGGAACGCTTTATATATATGCGGGTGTAGTTCAATGGTAGAACACCAGCCTTCCAAGCTGGATACGTGGGTTCGATTCCCATCACCCGCTTGTGGGTGATTACCTGCTTTCAGAAGAATTTCTGATTCCTATTAAAATTGCGATAGTGGCGTAGTTGGTAACGCGCGACCTTGCCAAGGTCGAGACCGCGGGTTCGAGCCCCGTCTATCGCTCTCACAGATTCAGTAAAACAACGGCTTTCCGGAAATCGGAAAGCCGTTGTTTTTTAAAATTATTTCATTTACTGCCAGCTGACAGGCACCGCCATATATCCGTACTAAACTAACTGTACGGCAAAGGCCGTTGTCTGAGGCGGAATACTTGCTGTCATGGCATTCGCATGCCTTATCCTGACAAGCTGTCCGGGACGCAGCGCACTGAGACTGACGGGGTTGCCAAAACGGTTTGTAATCGTGGTGGTATCTGTTATCAGAAATCTCGTCTGGCTGTTGATATTATTGGGATTGCCGGTATAAAGAAAATTATTGGCAGGATCCACATAGGCAACAGGGGCTGTGGTTACGGAAGAGGGAGTCTGAATTCCTCTCTTCACCACGATTAACAGCGCGCCTGACTGCGGAGGAATACTTCTGGTCATGCGGGAAGAAAAGATGACATTAACCCACATTCCCTTCTGAAGACAGCAGGGACACACATTCTGTCCGAATGAATTGATTATCACGGTATTTCTGCTGAAATTGAGCCTTATATATTCTATGAAAGAAGTATTGTTTTCGCCCGGTACGGAGTAGGACACTATGATATAACCGCTGGAATCATTGAAACAGAAGGTTTCTTCAACCAATGCGTTCTCGATACGCATAATATTCCCATCCTGTATCATAGCACTGCGAGGATCATCGCTCATTTCATATCACCTGACATATTTGTTATTATGATAGTATATGCTCATATTCCGGAAGAGTGTGTTTCTGCGCAGCCCCATCGTTTATCCGGCAAAATGAAAGACGAGAGTAAGCTCCAGCACCGTAAGAACGGCTGTAAACAGCCACAGTAATCTGGAGAAACGGTAAATCCTCCCCGCGCCCAAAGCTTCGAACGGATACAAGGGGATGATAATAAATATAAGATAGTAACAGATAATCTGAGAAACGCTCCTCAAATATGGGATCCCGGAAAAACCCAGCAATGCAGCAAGACTGAAAACCGCCCATTTTATGATTTCCGGAATGGCCATATCTCTTCGGAAGTCAGGCGTATTCTCATATTTATCAGGGTACCAGTTTCCGTTCATGGGGAAGGTGTTTCCAAAAAGACCCAGCAGGACAGTGAGAAAGCTTCCTCCATTATTAAAACGAAATTTCCAGCTGCGCCTGCTGAACAAGGTTCCGGCGTACCGGGTCAGAACAAACAAGGTCAAAACAGTAAAATAAGCGCTCATAAAAACAGGAAGGCTTTGAGGAGACCTACGGAACAGCTGCAGCCATACAGGCAGCAGAAGAAGAAAATTGGAGGCCAGAAAAGAAAAAAGCTGGCAAACACCCGTATCTTTTTCTTTAACAGACGTTTCCTTCATAACCATATAAAAATCCATTCCCACAGCAAAGGGAACGGGTGTTTTCAGATATTGCAGAAGTGCTCCGGAGATCCCAGCCTGTCTGATTACTTCAAATGCCCCTGCTCTTTTAAAACCATTTTCCATAAATAATTTCCAGGATGCCACATTATCATCCTTAACAAGGGCGGTCATCCCGTCGCAGCCCTGATCCCATATGTGACAAAAGGTTTCCTTATATAATTTTGTCCCCACACCTGAACCATGATAATCCGGATCCACAAATGCTTCTGATATATATGCAATTCTTTTCCCGCCGGAGGAAATAAATTTATAAATGATCCCTCCGATAATTTTATCCTCATACACAGCGGCCATTGTCATCCTGGGAGATTCCACGAAAAGAGCCTCGAAGGCAGGAAAAGCCCGTCTTCCTGTTTTTACAATTTCCCTTTCCTCTCCCTCTTTCATTTCCCGGATTATCAGCTTTTCTTTATTCATGCGGTTCTCCTGATCACGGTTTAATTTATGGTTTGCAACATGACAGCGCTTTACTGTGCAGCCACTGGCCGGGTACTGGACCAGCAGCCTACACAGTAGGAAGATCCCAGCGGAAATGACTGGCAAGAATGCGGATAGCCACCACAAGCAGCGCGCTGACAATCATCGCCGAATCGGAATTGCTTACCTCAAGAAGTCCTGCGTACAGACACGCTCCGGCAATAGAAGCACAGGCATAGATATGTTTTTTCAGCACATAAGGAGTTTCCCCCGCCATAATATCCCGGAGAATACCTCCGCCGATACCAGTGATCACCCCCAGAAAGATTATCAGGAAATGATAATTGCCATACCCCGCTTCCACACCCGTATCGATCCCAATTACCGTAAACGCCCCCAGACCTATGGCATCCAGAATATTCATTATTCTTTCATAACTCTCCATATACCGGCTTCCCAGAAGAGAAGGCCAGAACCGGAAAAGCATGAAAAGCACCAGCACAGTAAGAAAAGCAGCCAGCACATATACCGGATTGCGGAACATATTCGGCGGTATATTCCCTATCAAAATATCCCTGAGCATACCTCCGCCCACAGCAGTGATGACACCCAATACAATAATCCCGAACAAATCCAGCTTTTTACGGACAGCCACCATCGCCCCTGAAGAGGCAAAGGCAATTGTCCCAATAATTTCAATAGCAAAGATAACGGAAGGCTGAAGTTCCATAGTAATAAACCTTTCTTTTCATAATCCAAGCTTTTTCATCATAGCATGAAAAATGACGGCGCTCAATAATAACCCAAGCGTTTCCCTGATTTTCCACGATTATTTTTCCTTATATGATGCGGCAAGTAGTTGTTCCCGAAGCCCGCTCCGCCTTATCTTCCCCTCCGCTCCCCCGCGCCCGGTTTTTTCCGCAGAGGCCACCGTCCGGCAAGGATTCCTGTAAAGGCCGTATAAATACGCCGGTCCTTGGGCTGCGTCTTTTGCAGCCTTAGTACCGCTGCGTAGTTATCCGAGCGAGAGCGTGCCTGCACAGGAACCTTGCCGGACGGCGGCCTCTGCGGAAAAAACCGGGCGCGGGGGAGCGGAGGGGAAGATAAGGCGGAGCGGGCTTCGGGAACAACTACTTGCCGTAGTAAATTTTTCGTAAATTTTTTTATAAAGGGGATAGTAAATCATTAATTAATGCTTTATAATAAAAATTATCAGGTGAAAAACCGGAACTTCGGAATGGGGGAGGGATGGAATGACAAAAAGAATACTTGATTGCAGCGCTTCAGATTTAGCTGCATTTACAAAGCAGGAGCTGCTTGCTTCCATAGCGGGAAGCGAAGGAAGGGTGCTGGCTGCCGAATGCATCGGGGTTACCCAGCCTCTGCTGGGGGATGTGACAAATGCGGAGTTTGCGGCATCCATGGGAGCGGATATCCTTCTTTTGAATATGTTCGATGTGAAGGAACCCGTGGTAAAAGGGCTCCCGCAGGGGGTATCTTCAGGGGATACGGTCCGTGAGCTGAAAAGACTGACCGGGAGAGTGATCGGAATCAATTTGGAACCTGTGGAGGATTCGGCGGCGGCTGAGAATGCAGGAACTTTGTGGGAAATGACTCCCGGGAGAAAAGCCACAGTGGAAAATGCAGGGACAGCCTGTGAAATGGGTGTCCAGTTGCTTGTGCTTACCGGAAACCCGGGAAACGGGGTGAGCAATAAGGCCATAACGGATTCTCTGAAAGCCATTTCCGGCGCCCTGGGTGATAAAATCATACTTGCGGCGGGGAAAATGCATGCTTCGGGAATCCTCAGCGAAGGCGGCGAACGGATTATTACGAAAGAAGACATTCAAAGCTTTGCTGAAGCCGGGGCAGATATTATACTTCTTCCGGCGCCTGGGACTGTTCCGGGAATAACCATGGAATATGTGAGGGAGCTGGTTTCTTTTGCGCACGGACTGGGAGCGCTGACCATAACGGCAGTGGGGACTTCCCAGGAAGGAGCCGATACCGCTACCATAAAGCAGATCGCGCTGCTTTGTAAAATGACCGGAACAGATATTCATCATATCGGCGATTCGGGATATCCGGGAATGGCAGTACCGGAAAATATCATGGCTTACTCCATAGCTGTCAGAGGAGTAAGGCATACCTATCACAGAATGGCACTATCGGTAAACCGCTGATATATTCTGCGGAAAAGACCGATGCAATAAGTTTTCAAACAAAAAGGAGAGGACTAATGGAAAAGAGAAAACTGGAAAAACTGGGAATTGAAACTTCACTGCTGGGATTCGGATGTATGCGTTTCCCCACCACGCCTGATGGAAAAATCGATGAGGCGGAAGCAGAAAGAATGATGGATAAGGCGATTGCATCAGGCGTTAACTATATTGATACCGCTTATCCTTACCATAATGGAGAAAGTGAACCGCTTGTTGGAAAGGTTCTGAAAAAGTATGACAGAAGTTCTTTCTATCTTGCAACAAAGCTTCCCTTATGGGCAGTAAAAAGCGTGGATGACGCAAAGCGTATTTTTGAAGAACAGCTTCAGAGACTGCAGACCGATTATATCGATTTCTATTTGCTGCATGCGGTAAATAAGGAAAAATGGGAAGAAATGAAAGCCCTGGGTGTAGTTGATTACTGTGCTAAGCTTAAGGAAGAAGGAAAGATCCGTTACTATGGCTTTTCCTTCCATGATGATTATGAAGTGTTTGATGAAATCATCCGTTACCGTGACTGGGATTTCTGCCAGATCCAGTATAACTATATGGATACGGAGGAGCAGGCCGGGGATAAGGGCTATGCGCTGGCTGAAAGCCTGGGAATACCGCTTGTTATCATGGAGCCCATTAAGGGCGGAAGCCTTGCTAATTTCTCCGATGATATCAATGCTAAATTCCGTGAAATGGATCCGGACAAGAGCATTGCATCCTATGCTCTGCGCTGGGTGGGAAGCCATTCCAATGTGAAGGTGATTCTGAGCGGTATGTCCACCATGCAGCAGGTTGAGGATAATCTGAAGACATTTATTGACTTCAGCCCCTTGAGCGATGAAGAAGAGAACAAAATCAAGGCAATTGTGGAAGAACTGCGTTCCCGTGTGCAGAATGGCTGTACAGGCTGCCGTTATTGTATGCCTTGTCCTGCCGGCGTTAACATTCCGGGCAACTTCCAGGTTTGGAACAGATACCATATGTATCGTACATACGACCATGTGAAGGGTGCATGGGAGAAGGAACTGAAAGACGAAGAGAAGGCTAAGAACTGCATCAAATGCGGTAAATGTGAAGCCTTATGCCCCCAGAAGCTTTCGATCAGAGATAATCTGGTACAGGTGCAGAAAGATCTGGATGAACGAATTTTTGCATAATTTATGGAAAAAGCATATAAGCTGGAATTTAAAAATGAACAGACTGGTTCCCTTGTGGTTAACTGCTGCGGCTGCTCCAAAACGGAGCCGCTGCACAGCTTCGGCCCGGCCCTGAAGCCTCATTATATGATCCATTATGTGCTTAGCGGAAAAGGGATTTTCCGCATCGCGGGCCAGGAATATCCTCTGGAAGCCGGAAGCGGTTTCCTCATAACTCCGGGAGAGCTTTCCTTTTACCAGTCGGATGAAAAGGAGCCCTGGACTTATGTCTGGGTAGGTTTTTCCGGAAGCGGTGCGGAAAATTTTGTTTCCTATATGGGCCTTTCGGTACGGCATCCGGTATTCCATTCCGAGAGATCGGACGAGCTGTACCGCAGTGTGCGGGATATGATGGAGCACAATACCTTTGGACTGACCAATGAGCTTCGCAGAAACGGGCAGCTTCATCTGTTTTTATCCCTCATTGCCGAAAATGCCAGACCGTCTGAAAAAACAGAAGAGGATAAGGCAAACCAGTATGTGAAAAGGGCGGTGGAATTTATTCAGCGCAATTACTGCAACCCGGTCAAGGTGACGGATGTAGCTGAATATGTGTGCATTAACCGCAGTTATCTGTATACCCTTTTTGAAAATTCCATGGGGATGTCTCCCCAGCAGTTCCTCACCACCTATCGGATTACCAAAGCGGCGGAGCTTCTGGCAGTGACGGATCTTCCTGTGGAAAGTATTGCATTGTCCTGCGGATATAATGATCCCCTTGTTTTCACAAAGGCATTTAAACAGATGAAGGGAATGTCCCCCTCCAGCTATCGAAAAGAGATGCAAAAAGGGGAAAACCGCAGAAATAAAGAATATCTGAAACAGGTTGAGGATTTTATCAGCCAGATTAATGAATTGAATAGTTAACATTTTGACAGGTACCTGCAACAAAAATCTCTTTGCCGGTACCTGTTTTTTGTTATATGATAAAATTAACTTGAAATCGGTTGCGGACACAGAAAGCGGAATAGGAAAAGCTTTGACTGAAAAGAAAAAAGGAGAAGGCGTATGAAAGAGAAGATACTGCAGAAATTTGGGGAAGTTTTTGGGGATACCACAGGTGTTAAGACCTACTTTGCCCCCGGGCGTGTGAACCTGATCGGGGAGCATACGGATTATAATGGCGGACATGTATTCCCCTGTGCGCTGACTATCGGGACCTATGGCGCAGCCAGACAGCGTGCCGACAGAAAGCTGCGTTTTTATTCTATGAATTTTGAGCACCTGGGAGTGCTGGAAAGCAGCCTTGACGGCCTGAAGCCGGAAAAGGATGCCGACTGGACCAACTATCCCAAGGGCGTGATGTGGGCATTTGAAAAGAGAGGGATGGAAATCCCCTACGGCATGGATCTGATGCTGTTCGGCAATATCCCCAACGGATCCGGCCTGTCTTCCTCTGCTTCCGTAGAGGTTCTTACCGGTTTTATCCTCAGGGATATGTTCGGCTTTGATGTGACCAATCAGGATCTGGCCCTTATCGGACAGTATTCTGAAAATAATTTTAACGGGGTTAACTGCGGCATAATGGATCAGTTCGCGATTGCCATGGGGAAAAAGGATCATGCCATTTTCCTGGATACCGCGGATCTGAGCTTTGAATATGCGCCCATCCAGCTGGAAGGCGCCAAGATCGTGATTGCCTGCAGCAATAAGAAGCGGGGCTTAGGTGACTCCAAATATAATGAGAGAAGAAGCGAATGTGAGACCGCCCTTGCGGAGATCCAGGAGGTTGTGGGAATCAAGTCCCTGGGTGATCTGACAGAGGAACAGTTTGAACAGTATAAAACGGCAGTCAAGGATGATGTGCGCAGGAAACGTGCAAAGCATGCCGTTTATGAGAACCAGCGCACCATCAAAGCGGTTGCCGCTTTAAAGGCGAATGATATCGAGCAGTTCGGACAGCTTATGAATGCTTCCCATGTATCCCTCAGGGATGATTATGAGGTTACCGGAATTGAACTGGATACCCTGGTGGAAGAGGCCTGGAAGATTGACGGCGTGATAGGCTCCCGTATGACAGGGGCAGGCTTCGGCGGATGTACGGTAAGTATTGTTAAAACGGATGCCATCGACAGCTTTATTGAAAAGGTAGGAGCGGAATATCTGAAGAAAATCGGTTATGCGGCAGATTTCTATGTGGTGGAAATCGGCGATGGTCCGAGCTTAATCTGACGGCAATGGACGGCTGGTTTACGGCCGTCCATCTTTCTGTACCAAAATGCGGCAGCAGGGTACAAGTAAGTGAGAGACAGTATCAAAAGGTAAGAATGCAGGCGCCGGTCAGGGCAGGAGCCCACGGGGCGCAGAAATGAGGGAAAAATGATTCAGAACAGTATCAGGGATTTAGTGCGGTATGGGCTTGCGACAGGACTTGTGGAGCCTGAGGATACCATTTATACAATGAACCGTCTTTTAGAGCTTTTTGGCCTGGAGGAACCGGAGGATGCGGAGACTCCCATTACAGCGGATAAGGAAGAAGAACCCCTGCTGGCGGAAAAGCTGGAAGGTATTTTGAAGGATATGCTGGATTATGCGGCAGAAAAAGGACTTCTGGAAAATGACAGCGTTGTATACAGGGATTTATTTGATACGAAGATCATGAGTGTCCTTGTGGCCCGACCCAGTGAGATTATCCGTAAATTCCGGGAATGCTATGCAGTCTCTCCTGAAGCTGCTACCGAATATTTTTACAAATTCAGCCAGGATACGGATTATATACGCAGATACCGTGTCTGCAAGGATCAGAAATGGGTAACCCCGACACCCTACGGCGATCTGGATATCACCATCAACCTTTCCAAGCCGGAAAAGGATCCCAAGGCGATTGCGGCTGCAAAGAACGCTAAACAAAGCGGCTATCCCAAATGCCAGCTGTGTATGGAAAATGAAGGCTATGCCGGACGTGTGAACCATCCCGCAAGGCAGAACCACAGAATAATCCCCATCACCATTAACGGCGGTCAGTGGGGCTTTCAGTATTCCCCTTATGTATATTACAATGAGCATTGTATCGTTTTTAACTCCAAACATATCCCCATGAAAATCGAACACGATACCTTTGTGAAGCTGTTTGATTTTGTAAAGCTGTTTCCTCATTACATGCTGGGCTCCAACGCGGATCTGCCCATCGTGGGAGGCTCTATTTTAAGCCATGATCATTTCCAGGGCGGGCACTATGAGTTCCCCATGGCAAAAGCGGCTGTGGATACGGACTTTACGGTAAAAGGGTACGAGGATGTCAGGGCAGGCATTGTCAACTGGCCTATGTCTGTTATCCGCCTGGCCGGACCTGACAGCGACAGACTGATTTCCCTTGCTGATGTAATTCTGGAAAAATGGCGCGGATACACGGATGAAGCGGCCTTTATCTATGCCGAAACCAATGGAGAGCCTCATAATACCATTACCCCCATAGCCAGGAAAAGGGGAGGAAATTATGAACTGGATCTGGTTCTGCGCAATAACATCACCACGGAGGAGCACCCTTTTGGAGTGTATCATCCCCATGCAAAGCTGCATCATATTAAGAAAGAAAATATCGGACTGATTGAGGTTATGGGACTGGCTGTCCTGCCCTCCCGTCTGGACGGAGAGATGGCGGATCTGGAAAAAGCCATCCTTGACGGTGCTGACATCCGCAGTGATGAAGTGCTGGGCAAGCATGCCGACTGGGTTGAGGAATTCCTTCCCCAATATAAAGAAGTAAACGCAGGAAACATCCATGAAATTATTCAGAAAGAGATCGGGAAAGTATTTATGGAGGTTCTGGAGGACGCCGGAGTATATAAGCGGACAGAAGAAGGCCGGAAGGCATTCGGCCGGTTTGTGGAATCGTTAAACTGAGAATAAAACAAAAGATGAAGGAAAGAATAGGCCGGAACAGCTGCGGGACAAGGAATTGCCCGGAAAGCCGTTCCGGCCTATGAATAGCCAGAATCATGTGTCAGGTAGAGCTGCGGACCACAATTTCTGTTGCCAGAACAATTTTCTGATTGGGAACAGGATTCCCCTCGATCTGATCCACAAGAAGATTGCAGCTCTGGTAGCCGAGCTGATAGGTAGGCTGGCTTACGGTAGATATGGTAGGCACAGTCATAGTGGTCAGATTGACATTGTCAAATCCCATTACCGCAACATCCTCAGGGATGGATAAATGCAGGGTATGCGCCGCTTTAAGCGCGGCACAGGCATATACATCGGATGCGCAGAAAATCGCATCCGGCTTATCACAGGAAGATAATAATGTGGTTGCCACCGAAAAAGCCACATTAAAATCGATATCTGTCAAATGGATAATCCAGTTGTCATTAACAGGATTGCCGGAAGCCTTCAGGGCATCCCGGAAGCCCTTTTCCCTGAGAGGTGAATAGCTGTAGTTTTTGGAAGAATTGATAAAAGCAATCCTCTTCTTCCCTACGGAAAGAAGATAATTCACTGCATTTTTTGCAGAATTATAATCATCCACCACAACATAGGGGATATCCTCATCCTTATTGTATTGAGAACACATAACAATAGGATATTTTATACGGAGGCTGTCAAAAGTTTCTCCTGAAGGGATATTGTGGCAGAATATCACGCCCTGAAATAATTTACTGTTAATCAAATCATCATAAGATGAAGGATTTTCCGCATTTTCGATTTGCTGTAAAAACAGCTGATAGCCTCTGCGTTTGGCTGCTATCTGCATTCCTGCGATGCATTGGCTGTAAAAAGGATTTACGAAATCGGTGAAGCTTGCCAACAGGATTTTGTTGGTATTGCGCTTGATCTGACAGTTCAGCTCTTTCATGGCAAGCAGTACCCGGTTTCGGGTTTCTTCCTTAACGGTTCTTGGCTGGTTAATAACTCTGGAAGCTGTGGCTATGGAAACGCCAGCCTTTTCCGCTATCTGGCTAATGGTAATATTTTGAGAAATTGCCATTTGTATCTCCATTCCGCCGCACGATTAAAAACGGCATCTGTTTGTATGTTCTGTAAAAAGACTAGCATACGTTTGAAAAAAAATCAAATAAAAGTATAAGCTGATAAAGGTATTTTTATTTATTATGTAAAATTTACAGAAAAATATGTATTACTTATGTAAATATTTCAATACAGATAAATTTCCCCATAAAAAGCTTCCATATTCACAGTCAGAAGCTTTTTTATGGGGAAATTTTTACTGCAGATCGGAGAAGGATCAGGTAGATTTTCTTACTATAATATCCGTATTTAAAACGATACGTTTGGAAACCACAGGGATTCCCTCCAGCTGATCGATCAGCAGATTGCTGCTTTGCCACCCCAGCTGGTACATTGGCTGGCTGACTGTAGAAATAGTCGGTATGGTCATATTGCAAAGAGCCACATTGTCAAAGCCCATAACGGCTACGTCCTCCGGAACGGACAGGCCCAGCTGTCCGGCGGCCTTGATAACGGCGCTGGCGAACACATCGGAGATGCAGAACACAGCATCGGGCCGGACTTTCCCTGAAAGCATGTTTAAAGCGGCGGATAAGGCCAGGCTATAGTCCACATCATTTACATGTGTGATAAATTCCGGATAAACAGGAAGACCGGCTTCCTTTAAGGTATCAAGATAGCCGTTTTCCCGGTATAAGGAACAGCTGTAGTCCTGCTGTGAATTCATCAGGGCAATTCTCTTTTTCCCGATTGAAATCAGATAGGAGACAGCGTTTTGAGCCGCCGCATAATCATCTATTACAACACAGGGAACATCATCAGATATGCTGTACTGGGAACACATGACAACGGGATGCTTTATAAGGATTAGATCCAGAAGCTGCTTATCGGGAAGCGGATGTGTGAAGATGATGCCGTGAAACAAGTGATTGTCCAGCAAAAAGTCATAGGATTCTGTTTTGGTGGGATCATCGATCTGCTGAAGATATATCTTATAATTCCGCTTTCTTGCCGCTTCCTGCATTCCCCGAATACAGAGGCTGTAGAAGGGATTGGTAAAATTGGGGAAGGTAGCGAGAAGAAGACGCGTAATATTTTGCTTTGGCTGATAATTCAGTTCCTTCATAACCTGAAGTACCCGGCGCAGTGTCTCCGGCTTAACGGTTTCAGGCTGGTTGATAACCCTGGATGCGGTAGCGGTGGATACGTTCGCAAGCTCCGCAATTTGTTGAATGGTAGTGCCTTTGGAAATTGTCATAAAATCTCCTTTGGAATCATGAAAAAATTTTTTTATGAAAATTATTACATTAATACTATCAGAAAATATGAGGAAAGACAATCTTGTATGATAAATAAAAATGGTGTATGTTACATAAAATGACAATAATTGCCTATATTTTTAAAAAGTAACTAATTTTATAAATAAATAATATTTGTGTATTGGACAAAGTGACAGAAATTTATTGATAATTTTACTCAGTTGATCTGATATAAAATGTAAATATTACGTAAAACATATCAATTAAATGAAAATATTATGATTAGTTCATTTCTTTTCTATTCCTGTATTCACTGGGATACATTCCCGTCTGTGCCTTGAATACCCTGCTGAAATAAAACTGATCTGTATATCCGACGTTTTGGCTGATGGATAGAATGTCCAAACCTGTACAGGCTAAAAGCTGTTTGGCACCATTAATGCGAAGCTTTGTAATGAATTTAATAGGAGTTATATTTTTCTCTTTTTTAAAAATTTTGCTGATATAGTCAGGAGTAAAGCCTAAGGAATCAGCTATATCATTTAAGGTTATATTTTCTTTGTAGTTTTTTTTGATAAATTCTTCTACATAATCAGCGATTTCCTGACGGCTCATAGAGGATGCCATGCCGCTGTCCTCCAGCAGAATTTTTCCGGAAGCATCCAACAGAGCTGTTATATGCAGTACACAGGTACGTAATTCATCAAGCTCCAACGGTTTAAGCAGAAAGTCAGATGCCCCATATTTCATAGCCAGTCTGGCAAATTCAAAATCATCATAACCGCTTATTATAACAATTTTAATTTGAGGATAGGCAAAGTATAGCTCCTTAGATAACATCAGACCATCCATGACAGGCATTTTGATATCTGTGAAAACAATATGAGGATTCTGCTGGTCAATTAAAACCAATGCTTTTTCGCCGTCCTCCGCTTCTCCGCAGAACTGAAGAGGAAGATCGAGGCCTTCAATTTTACGAATAATATTCTGGCAGATTAACTCCTCGTCCTCTACTACGATATAACGGTATTTGTTCATGTATGCTTCCCCCTTATCCCATAACAACTGAACATATTATAAATAACTATGTATTCTGATTTTATATAGTTATTTGCCTATTGGAATCTTAATAACAATTTTAGCTCCTGCATTCTGGCTTCCGGTAATCAAAAGATCTGCTTTTTCTCCATACATGAACAACAGGCGCAGGAATACATTCCGGATTCCCAAACCTCCGATTTCTATGGAATAAATATCCTTTGAATGTCGGATTTCATCCAGCTGTTTTATTAGTGTTCCCAGGGATTCCTCAGAAAAACCGATTCCGTTGTCACTTACTGATAAACAGCAGAATTGATCTTCCATTGCTGCAGCAATCCGTATGATCCAAGGCGGTGAATTCGGAAATGCATATTTCAGCGAATTCTCAATTAACGGCTGCAGGGTGAGTTTTGGTATTTGAATATTTTTCAGTTCATCAGGAATATCCAACTGATAATGAAGCTTATCACCGTAGCGGATTTTCATACAGTCCAGATAACTGACGGAATATTTCAGTTCTGTGGCAATGTCCACATTTGCCAGTCCGTCGGAAGAGATGTAACGCAGATAGCGGCACAGATTGCTGCAAAATGTAATGATTTGAGGCGTCATATTGTTTTCCGCCATAATGCTGATATTAGTGAGATTATTATAAAGAAAATGCGGTTTAAGCATGGACTGAGTAGCAAACAGTTTGGCTCTGGCTTCTTCTGCTTTTGCATTGATGATGGACTCTGAGGAATCTTTCAGGGATAAATACATGTCATTATATATTTCAAATAAAGTTTCAATTTCTGCTGTGGTATTCTCCTGGCTGTCGATAAGAAGGGAGGTATCTGAACTAAGAATCTCATCCAGATTTATTTTTTCCAGCTGTGTTTTCAGAGAATTCAGAGGCAGCATCAGGTTTTTGGCTACATGAAAGCAAAGATACATGGAAGCGCACAAAAAGGCGGCGAGGAATCCGGTAAATACAAGCAGGAAAGGATATAGCTTTTCAAAAAGATATCGGGTATTCTGGGTAATAAGAATATTCCAGCCGGATTTTTCTTCTCCCTTCCATGTTAAGAATAATCGGTTCCCGTTTTCATCATAAACAATATTTCCGGTATTCTGATAAACAGTTCCTTCCTGGACGGACTTATAATATCCGGGCGTAGAAGTGTGGGATTTATAGGGATAAATAAGATCACCGCCACTGTTAATAATCTGAACGGACAATTCAGGATTATCCTCGCACAACTCATCCAGATAAGAAAAAAAGATGCTGCAGTCCTGTACAACTTCTACTACTCCCTGAGGTTGATAGGCGGAATCATAGTACATACGAAGCATGGAAAGGTAATATCGGCTCTTCATATAAGGATTGATTTTAGTAAATTCTTCATTCATAGAGGGCAGACCAATATATTTATAACCATGAAGTGTATTCACCTCTTTATACCAGGGCTGACGGGTAAGAACAGCCGGTTGGCTGATGCTGAAAGTACCCCAGCCCACCATATAATTGTGGATGGAATATACATTAATTTGTGATACGGTAGAATAAGGGCCGATGATGGAACCTATAACTTTATTTACTTCAGTTATGAGATTCCAGTCGGGTGCCTGCGGATCGATATTGTCCATGCAACTTTTCAGAGATTTTGAATAGATGGTATTCATGGAAGCATTGGACAGTTTATCGGTTTCCTGCTCGATATTATTGGCGATAGAGGAAGTCAGAGTATTCAGATAATCGATCATACGGCGGTATTCATTATGGATATAGAAAAAGCTGAGGATGATAAAACAGAGTATGAGAATGAGGGACATTATGAAGGAGTAATTTTTAAATAATCTGCTTTGCAGAGTGTTTTTCTTTTTCATAGTCCCTCCATTGCGGTGGCAAAAATATCCATAACCAAACCGCTTCTGTACATGTACGAAACCTGTCAAATATTATACGATACAAATATGTAAAGGACCTGCCCGGAGCTATTCGGGATGTCAGGAACCTTAATATAATATTACAGGAATCAGCTGAAAAATCAAGGAGGGTGTTGTAATGAAAAAGGGAAAAGCGATGATAGTAAGCCTTGCCGTGTGTATGGGTCTGCTGGCGGGATGCGGAAGCACCGGATCCGGCACGGATGCAGATTCAGGCGCGGATACGGTACAGGGAGAGGTACAGAGTACGGAAAGCGGAAAGGAAAAACGCAATATTACACTTACCTTCGGAACCCATCAGTCCGGGCTTCCCACATCGGGAGTGGTTCAGGAGCTGGCAGAGGAATTTGAAGCGGAAACTGGTATTAAGATAGACTTTCAGATTACTCCCGATGATCAGTGGAGAGATTTGCTGAAAACAAAGCTGGACTCCGGTGAGGCATATGACATTATGTGTGTGGATGCAGATCCTTTGAGTTTATACAGCCGGATTAACCCGGAACAAAATTGCGTGGATTTAAGCGATCAGGAATGGGTATCACGGATGGATCCGATTGTCCTTCCGGGAGTATCCTATAATGACAAAGTTTATGGAATCCAGTTCCCCGGGACCAGAGTGTCTGCATGTGTGTATAATAAAGATATTTTTGCAGATTTAGGTTTGGAGGTTCCCAGAACCTATGAAGATTTTAAGGCAGTTTGCCAGGCTATTAAGGATTCCGGGAAGACACCTCTTTATGAAGCCTGCCAGAATGGATGGCATCAGGTTTTGCCGCTGTTTGAAACAGGTTCTTACTATGTGACGCTTTATGATGATCTGTATGACAAACTGAATAAAAATGAAATGAAAATAACCGAGGTTACCGAAATAAGAACCATACTCGGGCAGATGAAAGAATGTGCTGATTTAGGCTATTTTGGTACGGATTTCCTCAGCCAGTCTGTAGAAGGAGGCGTGGATGCTTTTGGAACAGGACAGGCAGCCATGATGTATCAGTCTATGGATTGGATAGATGAAGTAATTAATGCATATCCGGAAATGGACGGAAAACTTGGCATTTTCTGCCTTCCCTGGGCAGATAACCAGTCTGTGAGCGTTAACCCTACAAATAATGCCTACTTTATAAATATAAACAGTAAATACGTAGAAGAATGTAAGGAATTTTTTGATTTCCTGGCGAGACCTGAAAATCTTCAGAAAAGACTTGACGGCGGCGGAATCACTTCTGTCTGCTGGCCTGAAATTGAGTCCAGAGAAAGACCGGAGGTTGTGGAATATATCAATTCCCTTCCTCAAGGTACAGTTATGCAGGTAGGTGTTTCGTATATCGATCCTCAGTGGATGGATGTTGGAAAGGATATTGACGCCATGTACACCGGTACAATGACTCCTGATGAAGTATTCCAGAATATAGAAAAAAGACGAACGGAACAGGCACAGCTTCAGAAGGATCCGGCATGGGCGGAATAACAGTTGACTATATGGTCCGGTGTGATAAACACTGGGCCATATCCTTTGACAGGGGGTCTGAATAATGAATATGAAAAAAAGATATCCTACCTATATGGCGGCCGGTGCATTCGTTCTGTTTGGTGTCCTGGTTTTTCTTCCGGGAATACTCGGAATTTTTTATTCCTTTACAGATTGGAACAGCTATACATCGGAAGTGAATTTTGTTGGTTTGAGAAATTATGCAAAAGCATTCAGCAATACGGAAGGCTATTCCGGATACATCGGGAATACATTGATATTTACCCTGGTAACAACAGCTTTGAAAACCATATTGGGAGTGGGCCTTGCACTTATGTTTAATGGTAAGTGGGTGAAAGGAAACCATGTACACAGAATGATTATCTTTTCTCCCCAGGTAATGTCTTATCTGATAGTGGGACTGGTGTTTAAGAGTCTTTTAAATCCTACCAATGGATTTATCAATAACTTTTTAAGAGGATGCGGACTGGATTTTCTTGCCAAAAGCTGGCTTTCCGATCCCAGACTGGCGTTCGGTACGGTAATTGCGGTAGATATCTGGAAGGGCGTAGGCTATATTATGATGGTAATTATGGCAGGGCTGCAGGTTATTTCGGTTTCTTATTATGAGGCGGCATCCATGGACGGAGCAAGCTTCTGGCAGAAAACCAGACATATTACAATTCCTCTTCTGGCACCGGTGCTGATAAATGCTACGGTATTAAACCTGACTTATGGCTTCCGCGTTTTTGATATTATCTATTCCCTGACCAACGGAGGACCAGGACATGCCACTGAAGTATTGAATACGGCTGTATATTCTGAATTTGCAAAGGGAAATTACGCAATGGGTACTACCCTATCCAGTATATTGTTCATCTTCGTCATGGGAATCTCTTATTTCCTGTTGAAAGCACTTGAAATGAAGGAGGAAGACTGATGAGAAGCCGAGGCAGAATAACCGCATTAATACTGAATCTGACAGCAATTATTTTAAGTCTTATTTTTATTATACCCATGGTTGTAATCTTTATTAACTCTTTCAAATCTCCGGCTGAATCCAATACGATGTCCATGAGACTTCCAACAGAGTGGATGTTTGAAAATTATTCTGTAGTAGTGGAACGGGGGAAGGTATTTGCATCCTTTCTGAACAGTTTCTGCTATGCCGCATGCAGCGCAATCCTTATTGTTGTTCTGGTAGCAATGGCAGCATTTGTATTGTCCAGGAACCGGTCCGGAATCAATCGTTTTATCTATTATTTTATTATATTGGGCATTGCCATGCCGGTGAGCAACGTTCCCTTGATGAAAGTCATGAAAGCATTACATATTATTAATACAAGGCCGGGAATTATCCTGCTATATGCTGCGATTAATATTCCTATCAGTCTGTTTATTGTTTATGGGTTTGTGGCATCCATTCATAAGGAAATTGATGAAGCGGCGATTATTGACGGATGCACTCCCATCCAGCTTTTTACCAGGGTTATTATCCATCTGCTCAAACCCGCGCTTGTGACCATATTCGTATTAAACTTTATGGGGGTTTGGAATGACTTTACCATGCCATTGTATTATCTGAATAATTCCCGTAAATGGCCTATGACTCTGGCTGTTTACAATTTTTTCGGTATGTATGAAAGGCAGTATAATCTGGTATGCGCAGATATTGTTCTCACGATGTGTCCGGTTTTGCTTATATTTATATTGGGACAAAAATATATTGTGGGGGGTATTTCTACCGGGGCGGTAAAAGGGTAACGAACTGAAAAATTTATTTATTAATGATAATTCAAAAGACAACGGTTCATAGAGCAGCTGTCTTTTGAATGTTTTTATATATTGACAATATGGTATATACGCCATATTATATATATATCATGAAGAAAGGAGGCAAAGGATGCCTCAATTTACAGTAGAGTTTTTTGAAGAAATAAATGGGGAAAAACCAGTAGAAAAATTTATGATGGAATTGGACGTTAAAATGCGTGCAAAATTGGTCGGTTTGCTACAAATATTGCAAGAAAAAGGTAATCTTTTAAGGGAGCCATATAGCAAACATCTTGATGACGGTATTTTTGAAATTCGAGGAAAAGTTGGGACAAATATAACAAGAGTATTATATTTTTTTTATTATGATAATAAAATTATATTAACAAATGGATTTGTTAAAAAAACTAATAAAACACCTGTAAATGAAATAAAGTTGGCAAAAATGAGAAGAAAAGTATATTTGGATAGAATGAAGTAAATATTGAAAGATAGGCCCTTTTAAATATCCTAGGTGTTTCCGTGTTAACTTGCGCAGATAGGAGTAATTATGAAAACATTAAATGAATTTATGAATGAGCAATTAGAAAATACAGAATTTAAGAAAGAATATGAAAAAATACAACCGGAAATGGATGTCATACGGGCAATCGTGGATGCAAGAATCGCTCAAAATCTTACACAAAAAGAACTGTCTGAAAGAACAGGAATAGATCAGGCTGATATTAGTAAGCTGGAAAATGGAACAAGAAATCCAACATTAAATCTGCTAAAAAGACTTGCTGATGGTATGGGGATGTCTTTAAAGATTGAGTTTGTGCCAAAGGCAAAGGTATGATCTGGTGACAGCAGATAAATTATGAGACAGAATGTAAATTATATTTTTTACTGCCCTATAGCTGTGGGTATAGGGCAGTAAGTGATATTACTAATTAAAAATATGGTAAGAACTACTTATAAGAATCAGTCTTTGTATAAATCCCTGTTTACCAATATCTCACGGTAACCTGCTCCCAACAGCCGGCTGCCGTTTTTCATACAGGGACGGAAATGTCCGGGCAGAATAATGTCACAGGAAAGTTCCGCCATCTTTTTCAGAGAATGACAGTAAGCTTCATAACAATATCTTTCATCAACCCGAATTCCCAGTACCGGGGTATAGCTATCTGTTCCAGTCTGCAGAAAATCACCTGTTACCAATACACTTTTTCCCTTCCATTCAAAGCTATAAGTCATGCTTCCGGGGGTATGTCCGGGAACAGAATAGCATTTTATGGAAATACACCCGGTATTTATTTCGTCTCCTCCGGAGAGTCTTTGTATACCGGAGCAGGCAGGAAAAGGGAAGCCATAGCAATAAGATATCGTACCGGAAGAACCGCTTTCCACAGCAGCAGCATCCGCTTCCGACATGAAAATCTGTGCGCCAAGTTCTGCATAATATGCGGCGTTCCCTGTATGATCAAAATGTGAATGAGTAAGAAAAACATGGCTGATTTTATAAGCGTCCAGCCCCCATACTGAGAGATTCTCTCCTATAATCCTCCGATCGGTTTCATCCAGGCCGGTGTCGAAGAGGATAAGCTCCTGTTTATTGGGGAAGGACAGTGCATAGACATTCTGGTGGCTTCCGTAGCAGGGGCCGCACAGCTGGTATAAATCCGGCAATAACATCATGAGCTTTTTCTCCTTTATGTACATGACATAGTATATAGATTTTATTCTAGCCCTTAACAGCACCTGCGGCAAGTCCTTCTGTAATTTGCTTTGAAAAGATGACGAAAAGAAGGATGATGGGCAGAATACCAATTACAACGCCCAGCATACGCGCACCGTAGTTTGCTACAAACATATTACCGATAGAAGCAATGACAAGAGGGACAGTGTACATTTTAGGATTATTAATCATAATCATGGGAAGCAGATAACTGTTCCAAGACTGCAGGAAGGATATAATGCTTAAAGTGAAAATGGCAGGGCGTATAATAGGCAATACCAGACGTATAAATACTCCCATATCATTACAACCGTCAATCCGACCGCTTTCTACTAACTCGTAAGGAAAGGCATCTTTCATGTATTGGGTCATCCAAAATACTCCAAAAGCATTGGCTATGTTGGGCAGGATTAGAGGAAGAAAGGTTTTGGAAAGATGGAGTATGCGCATTTCCCATGCAAAAGCTACCAAGCCTACTTCCATGGGAACCATCATAGTCATCAGAACAATCTGAAACAGAAGATTTTTGTGTTTGAAATTATACTTGGCAAAAGCAAAGCCTGCCATTGCACTGAATAGTACAGTAAGAACAGTGCTGGATACAGCGACAATCAGGCTGTTTAAAACAGAACGAAAATAATCGGCTTCCAGAATTGTCCGGAAATTATCATGCAATGCATTACCCAGCCGGAAGGTAACACCTGAAAAAATCATTTGATTGTCCTGAGTTGACATGACAAACATCAGGATAAAAGGAAGAATGCTGATGGTGGCAATAATGATCATGATGAAATTAATGATAATAGAAAGAGGTTTTTGATTCTTTTCTCGTTTTTGCATGGTTATTCCTCCTTATTCCTGTTAATGATAGAAAAATACAGGAATGAGAATATGAGTATTACCACGAACATGGCATAACCGGTGGCAGCTCCATATCCACTTTGACCGGATACAAAAGCTGTATCCAGAAATTTCATATTCATTGTCTGAGCGGCATTGCCGACGCCCCCTTTATAATCTCCGAAAAGCATTAACGGTTCTTCAAAAATTTTAAGGCAGCCAATAATACCAATAGTAGTCTGAAAGACAATAATTGGTTTCATAATGGGAAGAATTACATAAATAATGGCTTTTGGAGAGGATGCTCCATCAACCTTTGCCGCATCATAAATTTCGCTGGATATTCCTTGTAAACCGGAAAGATATATTATAGCAACATAACCAATATATCGCCAGTTTGTAATGAAGGCAACGAGAGGCTTGGCAATGGCAGAATTATGGAGCCAGTCTATATTGCTGCTGATAATTCCCCATTGTCTGAGCATTACGTTTACAATACCGAAATTCTGATCAAGCATAGTAGAAAAGATAATTCCAATAGCGATGGGGGCGGTTACGTAAGGAAGAAACATTGCATTTCTAACATAAGAATTCCCCCATTTGATAAAGCCATAATTTAGCAGAAGGGCGACTATTAATCCCAAAGTCTGAATAGGAATCATTGCTTCCAGGACGAGTATAATACTATTGAGAAGCGAACGATAAAATGCCGTATCTTTTAAAAGCGATGCATAATTTCGAAAACCGATGAATTCCATCGGTCCGAATCCTTTCCATTTTGTGAGACTGATATAGAAACTGAACAAAATGGGAAAAAGATTAAAAATAAAGTATGTTATAAAAAATGGCAGGATGAATATAATCGGCCAGCTTATTTTTCGTTTTCTTTTCATTGAAACCTCCTCAGAGAAAAGGCCTGCAGCCGGAAAATGTATGGCAGCAGGCCTTTTTGCTATTTCTGATAGTCGGGATTTGATGAAATCAGATCCTCTTCCACCTTGTTCGCAAGTTCCTCCGCAGTTCCAGAATCCAGAGACTGGGCGAAAAATGACATGCTGTTATAAAACATAGAATCATCGGATAAAGGCCTGAGAACGGTCATTTCATCCATTTCTTTAAGATAAAAGTCAGTTACATTCTGGTTATCGAAAAATTCATTGGGTTTATACAGGTAATCGGAGGAATATGCAGTTTTTACTCCAGGATAAAAATGAATAAGTTCGTATTTATTCTGAGCTCCCTGAGGAGATAGTTCATATCTCATCCATGCAGCAACTGCATCTTTGTTTTTGCTCTGATTATACATGCCCCACCAGATACCGCCCCAGTTATATGAGCCGCCTGGTACTGAGGCTACACCCCAGTTGCCGCTGCCGTCCGGATCATTGGGCTCGATAACAAAGCTTTGAAACCAACAGGAGCCGGGATAACATAACACATTTCCCTGAGCAAAGGATGCATTCCAGGCAGGGGTCCATATATCCATACCGCCATCAATATTGGCAGCCTTTACTTCCTTGAGGAGATTAAAGGTTTCTGTGAAATTCTCAGAGACCATTAATTTATCACCATCTTTCCATTTTAGACCGGTCTGATTTACCATGGGATAAACAAGGGAATCCATACCCGGAATCATGCTAACACTGCCGCCGGATTTGGAAACCACATCCTTTCCGACTTTGATGAAATCCTGCCAGGTAGGCATCATTGCGGAGATTTCATCAGGATCATCCGTTCCAAGATATTCCTTTGCAAGATCCCTTCTATAGAATAATCCTCCGGGACCTGCAGTATTAGGGATCCCGATGAAGGTTCCGTCATTGTCGGTACCAATTTCTGCCAGATAAGGAATTAATAATTCCTGATCTATGTTATATGGTTCTGCACTAATATCTTCGCAGATACCCATTTCATAGAATTTACCTACCATTCCTATTTCCATAGCAAGGATATCAGGAACTTCGCCGCCGCTGGTAAGCGCAGTTTGTAGTTTTTGGAGATAATCTTCTGCAGAAGCGATAGTAACGAAGTCAAAAGTTACATTAGGATAGACATCTTTCATTTTTTCTACCATTGTGAAAAAATTGGGATCCCAGCTCCAAAAAAGAATGTTTCCGGTTATTTCATCAGGTGATTTCCCATTAACATAGAAATATTCGTCATCAGCCGGGATATAATCGGTCGAACCGGCGGTTTCGGCTTCTGAAACGAGAGACTGGGATTGCGTTTCTGCTGAGTATTGAACTTCTTTAGTCTCCTGTATGGAAGCCTGAATTGAAGGTTCGGATGACGCAGTATTTCCGCAGCCGATACAGGTGAAAGCCATAATAACGAAGGCAATGGAAAAGGACAGAATTCGTTTATAAATTTTGTTTCTCATAAAAACCCTCCTATAAGTTTAAGAGATAAAGGCGCCTTAGTGATAATTCCATTATACTTGCCACTGTTTTTATTCCTAGACGACTATGTTATTATTTTTTAAGAGATATTAGGATGAGAGATTATCTTTAAACTGATAGGGACTGAAACCGGTCATTTTTTTAAATATTTGTCCAAAATACTGTACGCTTCCGAAACCGCACATCTCTGCTATGGTGTATACCTTCAGATTACTGGTTAAAAGTAATTTTTTTGCTTTTTTCAAACGGTACTGAATTAAGTAGTCACTGATATTCTGCCCTGTTTCTTTCTTAAAGGACTGACTTAAGTAAATTCTGCTGATTCCAGCATATTCTGCAATATCCTCTAAAGTAATCGCCCTAGAGTAATTTGTTTTAATATAATCGACGGCAGCAAGAATTTTAGTACTGCAGCCTAAGAATTCTGTATCTTCGCCTAGCATTTCCTGGGCTTCTTCGTAAGCTTCTTTCAAATCATTCCAATCTGAATATGCATGACAACTGATACCAGATATCCAACTGATATTTTGGGATTCAAAAAATTGATATAGATGACTGAGTATATTTTTTATTTCTGTTTTCAAGCTTGCGATACTTGTCTGATTGTCTCCTGCAAAAATAAGAGAAAAATTATTTCCTTCCTCTTTCAGTAATAAAAGCTGGCAGGGTGTTTGACCGGAATAACTGTGATGGATATAATCAGTAAAACTCTGGGTATCCTGTTGTGACAATATATGCTGCTTATGAGAGGATAGTTGAAAACAGGCGATCATATAGAGTGATTTCAGTTCAGGGATAATATCATTGTCAATATAATTATTCAATTCATCTTTGCTGACATTATTGTTTATAATTTTAAGAAAAATTTCCTGTCGCAATATCTTTAAACCTTCGCCTGTAGTTTGTTCCTTTAAGAATATAGAATCCAGCTTATGCAGAAGTTCTACAAGATCTGATTCTTCATAGGTATGCTTCAGAAGATAATCGATTGCGCCTAGCCGCATGGCTTCTCTAACATAATCAAATTCATCATAACAACTCATTACAATAACTTTGGCAGGTTCATTTATGTCCTTTAGATGGCGAAGAAGCTCCAGGCCATCCATAACAGGCATTTTAATGTCTGTTATTATTACATCAGGATGAAGTGATGATATAATTTTCAATGCCTGCTCTCCGTTAGAGGATTCTCCGCACAGACGGTACCCATAATTTTCCCAGGTAATACTTGTTTTAAGACTCTGCCGGGACAGAAGTTCATCGTCAACAATAAATACTGTTTTCATTATAGCCCTCCTCTTTCATAACGGGTATTTTCATCTGAACATGAATACCGCCGGATGGATTAGTACTTAGATTAATCCCAAATTTATTCGAAAAATTTATTTTGATTCGATGGTTAATATTTTCAATTCCTATATTTTTAAGCTTGCGTACCTCAAAGGAATCTGAACTGTATTCCTGATACTGATCGTTTTCCAGAAGATTATTTAATGATGATATTTTTTCTTTGGACATACCTACCCCATTATCATAAATATTAATCAGTATAAATGTTTCCATCTTTGAAAGAACAACTGTTATTTGCCCATGCCCTTTTGGGAGAATACCATGAAATAATGCATTTTCAATAAGCGGTTGAATAGAAAAACGCGGAATCAGATATTCTGTAATGTCGGGAGAAGTAATTTGACATTGATAATAAACCACTTCTTCGCCATACCGTACTTTCTGTATATGAAGATAATCAGCAACCAGTTCCAATTCCTGGGAAATGGTTATAAACTTATCGGATGAAAGGCTTGCGCTGCTCAGGTGGATTAATGAAACAGTAATGTCACGAATATCAGGAGTGTTATGCAGCTTTGCCAGATAACGTATGGAATTTAGGGTATTGTACAAAAAATGAGGATTAATCTGGGCCTGTAGAGCGTAGAGTTCTGCCTGCCTTTTGCTGCGTTCTTTAGTTTTTACCTGTGTTATTAAGTTGCGTATCTGGGTTAACATGGAATTGTAACCATCAATAAGTGAAAGTAGTTCATCCTGATTATGATAGGATACAAAGCTGTCTAAATTCCCGTTTTCTACTTCTTTCATAGATGAAATCAGCATACCTATAGGTTTATATAAAGAGTTAATAATAGGGCGGCTAATGATAATAGCAGCAAAAATACAAACGATAAACAAAATTAGAGTCAGGCTCATTTGTATGATGATGGATTGGGCAAACATATGATAAGGAATAAGAGCACAGAAGGTCCAGCCTGTTAAGGCTGAGGTTTCTGTCAGGCAAAGGAATTTTTCATGATTTATGGATATGGTTTCATCCATAGAGGGGAAGGGATATGTAACAGCATCTAAAAAAGCTTGATCGTTAAAGGAATAAGTCCCTGAACGAGATAAAAGCTTATTTTTATTGTCAAGAAGAAAGATTTCACCTTTCATAGGTAGAGAAAAGTCATATAAAACCTGATTAATGACCCGGGTATCAATATCGATAATAAGACGTCCGAGTTTTTTGTTACCTGAATAAAGAGAATAGATGTTTTTGGCAAAAGAAATGACCGGTATATGCTGGCTTATATAGGGAGCATCATGAATATCTGATAGGTTCAGACTGCCATTGTCGGTATCCTCATTAATGATAGGAACCACCATTCCTTGTAGAGAATTATCCAGTATCTGGTTATCCAGATTTACGAGATATACTTTGGGGATATATGGTCTGGTAGAGGAATAACGTTTGATAGTCTGTTCCACAGAGCGAAGGAGAGACTTAGTTTCCAGACTGTTGTATTCTATTTTTTCAGTTAAAGCATTTTGAATCGGAGTTTCGGGTAAAATACCGGAAGCCAGGTTATTGATGTCTTCAAAAAAGTAGTCAATATTGGAAAGCCCAAGGCGTAGGGACTCATGAACAGAATCAGATAAATTTTCTTCAAGTACAGTATAGGTTTGATAAGTGTTTGCAGCTTGCAGAATAGCTAAAGCCGAAATAAGTAATGCAGAAAATGACAAAATCATTTTACGACGTAATGATGTGATATGAAGATATTTTTTAAATACAGAACGCATAGAAGTTCCCCCTTTAAAAAAATTTGTAACAACAAATTTGTAGAATTTTACATAAGTATAGCACATGGAAAATGAAATGGGCATGTAAAAGTAAATATGGTATTATATGGGAGTAATGGTTGATGAGGAACTTTTGACCATGAGATGTGTACAGAGTATAGGGAATGTTTGAATAACCGAAACTGAAAAGCTATACGGAGAAAAAATAAAGTGAAAATCTATATTACAGGTTCAGTGGCAAGCGGGAAATCCACCTTGGCGCGGCGTATTTCACAGATAACAAAGATACCCTGCTATCATTTGGATGAAGTGGTCCATATTCCGGCGCCTGAAGAAGCATCGGGGAATAAGAAACGTCCAATTGAAGAAAGAGATGCATTATTTCATGATATTCTGAACAGCCCCGATTATGTTATGGAGGATGCCGGACGGGTTTGTTTTGCAGAAGGGATGCGTCAGGCCGACATAGTGATTTTACTTGAAATCCCCCTTTTCATCAGGAAGAAAAGAATAATAACCCGTTGGCTGAAGCAGAAAACAGGGCTTGAAAAGTGCATATATAAACCAACACTTTCTATGCTCCGGGCCATGTTCCAATGGGTGGGGGATTATGATTCAGGAGCAGATGGTACGAAGGCGCTTGCCGCACAATTTGATGAAAAGAAGGTTGTTCTGCATAATAACAAAGAGATAAAAGCATACCTGAAAACGCTCTCAGATAATCCGTCTCATAAATCCACAAAGGAAGAAAGGGAAATTTAAATATGGAAAACACGCCTGAAATCAGAACCTCCCGTCTTTTGCTCCGTCGTTTTACACCGGAGGACGCGGAAGCCTTTTACCAGATAATTAGCGATAAAGAGGTAAATACCTTCCTTCCATGGTTTCCCATGCAGTCCTTAGAGGAAGCAGCTGCGTTCCTGCAGGAAAAATACCTGAAAAGCTATGAGAAACCGGAGGGTTTCCGATATGCTGTCTGCCTTCTTAATGAAAATGTTCCCATAGGCTATGTAAATATAGACGAGGAAAAAAGCCATGATTTAGGCTATGGGCTGAGAAAGGAATACTGGAATCAGGGAATTGTGACAGAGGCTTGCCTGTCGTTGATCAGCCTATTGAAAGAAGCCGGCATTTCCTATATTACAGCGACACATGACAGGAATAATCCAAGAAGCGGAAAGGTAATGAAAAAGATAGGAATGACCTATCGTTATTCCTATGAAGAGCAGTGGCAGCCCAAAAATATACGGGTTACCTTCCGCATGTATCAGCTGAACCTGGATGGACAGGAGGCCCGGGTATATCAGGAATATTGGGATAAGTATCCAAACCATTTTATAGAAGAAATTTAAATCCGGTTTCCGTCGGTTCCCCGTATGGGGCAATCCGGATAAATCACCACTTCAGGCTTGTCATACGGTATTTTTCGCTGTATTCTATAATGAAGTTGGAGGAAACCAGATGAAATTTTTATTAACGGCAGTGAATGCGAAGTATATCCATTCCAATCCTGCCATATACAGTTTGCGTGCCTATAGTGTTCAGAAGGATTCTGAACTTGAGAAAAATATTGAACTTGCAGAATATACCATAAATCAGCCCTTCCAGGATATCCTGGCGGATATTTACAGAAGGAAACCAGACTGTATCGCGTTTTCCTGTTATATATGGAACTGGGAAATAATCAGGGATATCGTCCGGGAACTGGCAAAAATTCTTCCCGATGTCCCTGTTTGGCTGGGAGGGCCGGAGGTATCCTATAATGCGGAGGAAATCCTGGAAAAGCTGCCTTTTCTTACCGGAATTATGGTTGGCGAAGGGGAGGAGACTTTCCGGGAACTGCTTTGCTATTACCGTAATGGCAGCACAAAGGAAACCGCAGATCTTGAAAAGATAGCAGGTATTGTGTTCAGGCGCCATGCCGGTATATGCCGTACAGGGGAGCGGAGGCTTACTGATATCAGCGGACTTCCCTTCTTTTATAATGAAGAGGATATCGGGGATTTTCATAACCGCATCATTTATTATGAATCCAGCAGAGGCTGCCCGTACCGGTGCAGCTACTGTCTCTCCTCCATTGATAAAACGGTACGTCTGCGCAGCCGGGAGCTAGTGGAAAAGGAGCTTCAGTTTTTCCTGGACAAAAAGGTCCCCCAGGTAAAGTTTGTGGATCGAACGTTTAACTGCGATCATAAGCATGCCATGGGCATTTGGAAATATATAAAAGAACACGATAACGGAATTACCAATTTCCATTTTGAGATATCGGCGGATATTCTGAAGGAAGAGGAGCTTGCGATTCTGCAGTCCCTTCGTCCGGGTCTGGTTCAGCTGGAAATCGGGGTACAGTCCACGAACCCCAGAACGATTGAAGAAATCAGGCGCAGCATGGACTGGGAACGGCTTCGGCAGATTGTTGCCGCTCTCCGGGAAAAAGAAAATATCCATATCCATCTCGACTTGATTGCAGGGCTTCCTTATGAAGATATGGAGAGCTTCCGCCATTCCTTTAATGAGGTATATGCCTGCAGGCCGGAGCAGCTGCAGCTGGGATTTTTGAAGGTTCTGAAAGGTTCTTATATGCATGAGAAGGCTTCTGAATATGAGATCCATTATACAGATAAGCCTCCTTATGAAGTCCTTTTTACCAAATGGCTGCCCTATGACCAGGTATTAAAGCTGAAAAAAGTGGAGGAAATGGTGGAGCTTTATTACAACAGCGGCCAGTTTGTCCATACTCTTCCTGTTTTGGAAAAAGCGTTCTCGGATCCCTTCTGCCTGTATGAACGGCTGGCGGAATATTATGAGGAAAAAGGGTATTTTATAAATAATCCGGCAAGGGGATACCGTTATCAGGTGCTTCTGGATTTTGCCGTTTCAGCGGAGCCGGAAAAGGAGGAGCTGTACAGGCAGCTTCTGACTTTGGATATGTATCTGAGAGAAAATATGAAGAGCCGTCCGGCCTTTGCCCTCACACTCCTGGAAAATCAGGAGATAAAAGAAAAAATAAATGATTTTTACCGAAGGGAAGAAAAAAATCCCACATGCCTGACCGAATATGTACAGGATGGCTGCACGTCCCGCCAGATGGCCCGTATGACCCATATTGAATGTTTTACACTGCCGGTCTGGGAAAAGGAGCCTTTGGAACATAATAACGAAACTGCCATTTATTACCTTCTGTTCGATTACAGGAAAAGAAACCCTTTAAACCAGGAGGCGTATACCATATTGCTTCCTTTGACATAATGGAGAGTAAGTAATGAAACAAAAAGAACGAATTGAAACGATTCTCGGACTGCTGGATCAGCATTATGGTACGGATATTATCTGCTATCTTGACCATGAAAATGCATGGCAGCTGCTCATCGCCACTATTTTAAGCGCGCAGTGTACGGATGCCAGAGTCAATGTGGTGACAAAGGATTTATTCCGGAAATATACCGGCGTTGAGGCTTTTGCAAAGGCGGATTTAAAGGAGCTGGAACAGGATATCCGTTCTACCGGTTTTTATCATAATAAGGCAAAAAATATCATTGCCTGCTGTCAGGATCTGGTGAATAAGTTTGACGGGCAGGTGCCGGAATCCATAGAAGATCTGACTTCTCTTGCCGGAGTGGGAAGAAAGACAGCTAATGTAATCAGAGGAAATATTTATAATGAGCCGAGTATCGTTGTGGATACTCATGTAAAAAGAATATCCTTTCGCCTGGGGCTGACAAAAGAAGAGGATCCGGTAAAGGTGGAATTTGATTTAATGAAGGCTCTGCCCAAGGAGCACTGGATACTCTATAATCTGCAGATCATTGCTTTGGGCAGGGAAATCTGCAAAGCGCCCACCGCAAAATGTGAGGAGTGTTTTTTGACCGAATACTGTCCATACTATAAAAAGAACGCCGGCAAACAGGCGCGGGCGAAGAAAAAATCAGGTGCCGGTAAATGAGCGGCCCGGTGAAGGATTATGTCTGCCTGGATTTGGAAACCTCCGGGCTTTATCCTAAATACGATAAAATCATCGAAATCGGAGCCGTGAAGGTGAAAAACGGTCAGATTACCGACCGCTTCCGGTCTTTGGTTAATCCGGGACGGAAGCTGACGGAAATCACAACAGCAATTACGGGAATACATGACGGAGATTTGGTATCCGCACCGGATATTATGGAAATCCTTCCTTCTTTCCTGTCCTTCAGTGAAGCTTTGCCGCTGCTGGGTCACAGCATCCTTTTTGATTATTCATTTATTAAGAAAGCGGCGGTAAATCAGGGATTGTCCTTTGAACGTGAGGGGATAGACACACTGAAGCTTGCAAGGAAATTTCTCCCGGATCTGGAAAGCCGGGCTCTGGAAAATTTATGTGTTCATTTTCATATCCCCCATACGGCTCACAGGGCGTTGGGAGATGCGGAAGCGACACAGCAGCTGTATGTAAAGCTGTGTGAACTGTTTTGGAATGAAAAGGATTTTGCCCCCCGGCAGCTGGTTTATAAGGTGAAAAAAGAAGGACCCGCCTCAGGTGCACAGAAGGAGAGGCTGTACAGGCTTGCCGCCGTCCACAAGCTGGAACTGGATGCGGATATAGAAAAAATGACCAAGAACGAAGCCAGCCGTACCATCGACAAAATCCTGGCGCAATACGGGAAATTAACGGAACATGTGGAAAAACCCTGAAAAACAGCGGTTTGAACGGGATTTTCTGTGGCTTATTTCCGCTTATCTTTGCTTGCAAAAACAGAAGCTTTCATATATAATAATCATCTGAACAGTTAGGGTTGCATATGGTTTTTTCAAACAGGATAAAATCATGTGAAAATGTCGGGAGGCATAAAAATGTTTAATTTGAATAATAAGAAAACACAAAAAGTAATTTCATCAGTCATCATCATTTTACTGGTGTTGGCGATGGTAGTGCCCACACTTCTGTATTTTCTGTAAGGATAGGAGCAGCATATGAAGAAATGGATTTGTTTACTGGCGTTTGTATGTACTCTGGGTGTGGCTGTGCTTGCGGCAGGTATCCATTCCAAGGCGCAGGCAAAGCCGGATGATACGATACTGGAAGGCGTATATGCAGGTGAGATTTCACTCTCCGGTATGACAAGGGACCAGGCGAAGGCGGCTATTCAGTCTTATGTGGATTCGCTGGGAAGCAATACGATTGTTTTAAATGTCATGGACGGCAACACCGTGCCTGTTACGGCTTCCGAGCTCGGACTGAGCTGGGGGAATCCGGAGCTGGTAGAGGATGCGGTCAATCTGGGAAAATCTGGGAACGTGGTAGTGCGTTACAAAGCGCTGAAGGATCTGGAGCATCAGAACAAGGTATATGATATCGCTTTCTCTTTTGACAAAGAAGCGATTACATCCGTTGTGGAAAATAAATGTGACGCTTTTAACGTGGAAGCGATCGATGCCCATTTGAAAAGAGTGGACGGTTCTTTCGTCATCGAGGACGGACAGACCGGTATCGTTGTGGATAACACGGCTTCTGAAAACGCTATTTATGAATATCTTACCACACAGTGGAAGGGCGGCGATACATCCGTTGATCTGGTGGTGACGGAAGAGGTGCCTAAGGGGAATGCAGAGGAACTGACCAAGGTTAAGGATGTTCTCGGTACCTTTACCACCAGCTTTTCTTCCTCCGGCCGGGACAGAAGCGCCAACGTAACCAATGGCTGCAATCTGATAAACGGGGCCACTTTATTTCCCGGTGAAACCTTTTCCACCTATGAAGCGGTAAGTCCGTTTACGGAAAGCAATGGTTATTACATGGCGGGCTCTTACCTTAACGGCCAGGTAGTAGACAGCATAGGCGGCGGTATCTGCCAGGTGTCCACCACTCTTTACAATGCTGTGCTGAAGGCCGAACTTCAGGTAGAGGAAAGGCATAACCATTCCATGATCGTCGGTTATGTAAAGCCTTCCATGGATGCGGCGATTGCCGAATCGGCCGGAAAGGATTTCCGATTTGTCAACAATACAGGTTATCCTATTTATATCGAGGGATATACCAGCAATAAAAATATTACCTTTACCATTTATGGTGTGGAGACAAGAGATCCGGGCCATGTGGTGACTTATGAAAGCGAAGTGCTGGAAACTATCCAGCCGAATTCTGAAACCATTAACCAGACATCCTCACAGCCTATCGGTTTTGTGGATGTACAGTCCGCCCATATCGGCTATAAGGCCAGACTGTGGAAAATAGTTACGGAAAATGGCGTGGAGGTCAGCAGAGAGCAGATCAACAGCAGCAGCTATAAGATGGTTCCCCGTACGGCTACCGTAGGGGTTGCCACAAACGACAGCAACGCTTATAATGAAATGCAGGCGGCCATAGCCACAGGAAGCATCGATCATGTAAAGAGTGTGGCGGCAGCGCTGAAGTCCGGGCAGAGTACCGCTCCGGCTGATAACGGAGGAATGGATCCTGCGTTAGCGGCTATATTGGCAGGAAAATCACCGGAGGAGCAGGCTGCTATCATCCAGCAGTATAACGAACAGCTGGCCCAGCAGCAACAGCAGGCGGGACAATAGAAGCAGGGCAATAACAGAAACAGGAGCACGGAATGAAGATTGGCAAGGTGCCCGAGAGCGTCCTGAAACGCTCGATATTAAGACAACTGAAAACCCGCAGGGGTGAAATCATATTTGGCGCAGGTCTGGGGGAGGACTGCGCCATTTTGGCGCCTGGAGACGGGGAAGTGGTGCTGTTTTCTTCCGATCCTGTGACCGGTACGGGAAAAGATGTGGCATACTACGGAATCCACGCATCAGCCAATGATATCGCGGCGGCAGGAGGAGAGCCGGTAGCGGTATTGCTGACCCTTCTTTTACCCCCTTCCTGTGAAGAAAAGGAATTGAAGGCAATCATGGCTCAGGCGGAAGAAACCTGTGCCTCTTTACATATACAGATAGCGGGCGGACATACAGAGGTTACCGATGCGGTAAACAGGATTGTCCTCACGGTTACCGCGATAGGAAAAGCGGCAGCGGGCGCACCGGTGGCAACCGGTACGGCAAAGCCGGACGGGGATATTGTGGTTACCAAATGGATCGCCCTGGAGGGAACCTCCATTGCGGCGAAGGAGAGGGAAGAGCAGCTGCGCAGGCGTTTTCCTGCTTATTTAGTGGAGGCAGCCAAGGGCTTTGACAAATATCTTTCCATCATTCCGGAGGCCGCAGTCGCCGGAAAGTCCGGCGTTTGGGCCATGACAGACGTGACCGAGGGCGGTATATTCGGTGCGCTCTGGGAGATGGCGGAAAGTTCAGGCGTCGGACTGGAAATAGATTTGAAAAAACTGCCCATCCGGCAGGAGACAGTGGAGATCTGCAATCTTCTTGACTTGAATCCCTATGAATTGATTTCAGGAGGCTGTCTGCTGATTGCAGCGGAAAATGGCGCGGATCTGGTGCGCAGGCTGGAAGAGGAAAATATCCCTGCCACGGTAGTGGGAAGAACTACCGGCGGAAAGGATCGGATCATCAGGAACGGAGAAGAAAAGCGTTTTCTGGAACCGGCAAAACCGGATGAGTTATATCAAATATAGTAAGCCGGCCTGACAGCGGGACCGGCAGACAGGAGTAATAGTATGAGAGAACTGAGAGAACAGTTGTTGGGAATTATTGAAAAAAACAGCCGCATTGATTTAAAGGAGCTGGCTGTTATTCTTGGAGTGGAAGAAGTCGATGTGGTGAACGAGCTGGCAGCGATGGAGTCGGAAGGAATTATCTGCGGCTACCATACGCTGATTGACTGGGATAAGACCAGCCTGGATAAAATATCCGCACTGATCGAAGTGCGTGTAACTCCTCAGAGAGGGCAGGGCTTTGACAATATTGCGGAGAGGGTTTATAAATACCCTGAGGTGAATGCCGTATATCTTATATCCGGCGGCTTTGACCTTCTTGTAACCCTGGAGGGCCGCAACCTGAAGGAAATATCCAGCTTTGTTTCCGAGAAGCTTTCCGCGCTGGACGGCGTGCTCAGCACGGCAACCCACTTTATACTGAAGAAATATAAAGATCACGGAACGATTCTTGCTAAAAAATATGAAGATTCAAGGGAGAAAATTACACCATGAGAAATCCATTGTCCGATAAAATCGTAGATATCAAACCGTCGGGCATTCGGAAGTTTTTTGACATCGTGAGTGAAATGGAGGACGCCATTTCCCTTGGGGTGGGAGAACCCGACTTTGATACCCCCTGGCATATCCGGGATGAGGGTATCTATTCCCTGGAAAAGGGAAGAACCTTTTATACCTCCAATGCAGGATTAAAGGAATTAAAGGTTGAAATATGCAATTATTTAAAGCGCCGCTTTGATCTTACATATGATTATAACAATGAGGTACTGGTTACCGTGGGAGGATCGGAGGCCATTGATATTGCCCTTCGCACTATGGTAAATCCGGGGGATGAGGTACTGATCCCTCAGCCCAGCTATGTTTCATACGAACCCTGCGCCATCCTGGCCGATGCGGTGCCTGTAATTATTAACCTGAAGGCTGAAAATGAATTCCGCCTTACAGCACAGGAGCTGCGGGATGCCATAACGGATAAGACCAAGGTCCTGGTGCTTCCTTTCCCCAATAACCCGACGGGAGCCATTATGGAAAGGGAAGATCTGGAAGCTATCGCGGAAGTAATCCTGGAAAAGGATCTGTTTGTCATTTCCGATGAGATTTACGGAGAACTGACCTACAAAGAAGATCATGTTTCTATTGCCAATATACCGGGAATGCAGGAAAGAACCATTCTCATCAACGGTTTTTCCAAATCCTATGCCATGACAGGCTGGCGTCTGGGTTATGCCTGCGGCCCTTCCGTTATTATTGAGCAAATGCTTAAAATCCATCAGTTTGCCATTATGTGCGCGCCCACCACAAGCCAGTACGCGGCAGTGGAAGCCCTGCGCAACGGCGATGAGGATGTCAGGGAAATGCGCGAGGCCTATAACCAGAGAAGACGTTATCTGATGTATACCTTCCGTGAGATGGGGCTTCCGTGCTTTGAACCCTATGGAGCCTTCTATGTGTTCCCCTGTATAAAAGAATTCGGTATGACCAGTGATGAATTTGCCACCCGTTTTCTGCAGGAGGAAAAGGTAGCCGTTGTACCCGGCACTGCTTTCGGTGACTGCGGGGAAGGCTTTATCCGAATCTCCTATGCCTATTCCCTGGAAAACCTGAAGGTTGCAATCGGAAGGCTGGCGGATTTCGTGGAACGCCTGAAAAAGGAACAAAAAAAATAATATCCGGAAAATGACCGGTTACCTGCTGTGCCATGGCCCTGCCGACCTTTGTGAGAAGGCGGCAGGGCTGTGGTATTTCTGCAGGCAGTGAGCCAAAATCAGGATCGCTTCATAATATTTGATCTCCGGCTTTAGAAAAATGTTTGGGCTGGAAGATGTTTTTTGAATAACAAGGATATTGGAGGAACGAAAGAATGAATATTGTACTGCATCAGCCGGAGATACCGGCGAATACCGGTAATATAGGACGGACCTGCGTAGCTACCGGATCGGTGCTGCATTTAATAGAGCCTTTGGGTTTTCGATTGAATGAAAAGGAGATTAAAAGGGCAGGGATGGATTACTGGAAGGACCTGGATGTCAGACGGTATGTGAATTACGAGGAATTCCTGGAGAAAAATCCTGGAGCCAAAATATGGATGGCAACTACAAAGGCCAGACATGTATACACCGATGTTTCCTTCGGGCCGGATGACTTCATTATGTTCGGTAAGGAAAGTGCAGGGATTCCGGAAGAAATTCTGGTGGATAATGAGGATACATGCATCAGGATTCCCATGCTGGACAAGATTCGTTCTTTGAATTTGAGTAATTCGGTGGCAGTAGTTTTGTATGAGGCTTTGCGACAGAACAATTTCGAAGGGATGCTGCTTGAAGGGGAATTGCATAGGCTTCATTGGAAGGAATAGAGGGGGGCATACAATGGGAGTGGATCCAGGTTTAAAAATTGGAGAGAAGGTTAATTTACAAAAAATACGAGAAATATTTCAGTGTGGAAGTATGGGTGGAATGTTGCCAGTCAATCGTACCAATGTGATGGTTATAATAGCCGACCATACTCTTGATTTTTACCATGATAAATGGAAAGATGGTATTTTATACTATACAGGCACTGGAAAAATAGGGGATCAGCAGTTAGATGGGAATCCGGGATACAAAAATGGTAAATTATATCATTCAAAAACCAATGGGATGCAATTGCATTTATTTGAGATTCTTAAGAAACGCGAATATATTTATAGAGGAATAGTTGTTTTGGCAAATCAACCTTATCAAGAAGAACAACTTGATGAGAATGGTGTGAAAAGAAAGGTATGGATATTTCCACTTAAATTGGTGGAAGAAGAGTTAAAATTAGATTTACTTGATGACCAAACAATAATGACAAGCTTGGCTTCCGTTCAAGATAAAGACTTACCTTTTCATTTTTCTTATAATGGGAAACCAAAGGACAAAGGAAAACCGGTAGTTATAGATAAAATAGAAATATATAAACGGGATAGAAAAATTTCACTTAACGCCTTAGCTTATGCAAGATTTGAATGTGAAATTGATAGAACGCATGAAAGCTTTATAAGAAAAAATTCGAATACTAACTACACAGAACCGCACCATTTAGTTCCAATGGCTTTTCAAAATAATTTTTCTGTTTCTTTGGATGTGGAAGAAAATATTGTATCTCTGTGTAGTAATTGTCATAATTTATTGCACTATGGAAGAGATTATCTTTCTTTGTTGAAAAGACTCTATGAAAGTAGAAAAAATCTTTTGAAAAAAGTGGGTATTGATATAACATTTGAACGCTTAGTTCAAATGTATCAATAGTTATATTGTTTTTGGATAAAAGGAATGAGTAATCGATCAGCTGGTAACCAATCTATCTTGTTTAGGCTTGAAATATCTTCCCAAGCTGAGGCACTATGTACCATAAGAGTTAAATCTCCATTGATAATATTACATAGATAGCATTGCATAGATAAATGAAATTGAGGATAATCATACTCAATTGTCGTAATGTAATCTATAATATTAATGGTAGTTAAAAGTTCTTCTTTTATTTCACGTATTAATGCCTCTTGTGGTGTTTCTCCTAGCTCTATTTTGCCACCTGGGAATTCCCATTTACCTTTAAAATCACCATAACCACGCTGGGTAACAAATATTTTATTTTTATCTACGATTATAGCTGCAACAACTTGAATGGATTTCATTTGTTTTCCTCTTATTGAATCTTATGCTGTTGAAATGATTATAGGATAGAATTAGCTTAAAGACAAGATATACCTGTAGATGAAATGTGTATGAATTGGATAGATATAATTATTTGGATATTTTCGCCATTAATACCAATTGTCCCTTTTCCCTATTTGTGCTACACTGAATATACAAAGTGAAAAGCATTCAAACAGATGCTGACAGCGTATACAGGCGCTGGGAAAACAAAGGATGCCGCGCTCCGTGAGTCATCCTTATGTACAACAAAATAAACTTCGGAAGAAGAATCCGGGAGAGACAAGACCATCTGCGCCGAAGGGGCATAAACTCTCAGGCAAAAGGACCGGATTTGGACGAAACTCTGGAAAGGTGAAGTGCGTAAGATTGAACAGGCGCCGGCACCACCGACGAGGCAGCTTCTTTCTGCAGGGTATGATTCTTCAGACCTATGTGTGGAAAGGGGTAATCTTTCAGGTACGAAGACAGGGAAGGCATATAGCCGTGAGGCTATATGCCTTTTTGTGTCCCGACGGAACCTGGTATAACGTTCTGAAAGCTGGAATGTGAAAAGGAAGGGGTATAGTGCCAATGGAAGAATGCAGGACTTCTCTGTATGACACGCATGTGAAGTACGGAGGGAAAATGGTTCCTTTTGCCGGTTTTCTGCTGCCGGTACAGTATGAAAAAACAGGGGTTATTAAGGAGCATATGGCTGTGAGAACCGGGTGCGGGCTGTTTGATGTGTCTCACATGGGAGAAATCCTTTGCGAGGGGGAAGGAGCCCTGGCTAATCTGAATGCTCTGCTGACCAACGACTTTACGGGGATGTATGACGGGCAGGCCAGGTATAGCCCGATGTGTAATGAGGAAGGCGGCGTGGTGGATGATCTGATCGTATATAAAATCAGGGAAAACCGTTATTTTATCGTGGTAAACGCTGCAAATAAGGACAAAGATTTTGAGTGGATGCTCTCACATCAAAGGGAAGGGGCCATTTTTACGGATATCTCTCCGAAGGTAGGACAGATTGCGCTGCAGGGGCCTCTGGCACAGCGGATCCTTAGCAGGGTTTCGGCGGAAGAATCTATTCCCGGAAGGTATTACAGTTGTGTAACCGAAGGAAAGGCGGCCGGAATAGAGTGTCTGATATCCAGAACCGGCTATACAGGCGAAGACGGCTTCGAGCTTTATATGGACAGTGAAAAGGCGCCGGCTTTGTGGGAGGCGCTTATGGAAGCGGGAAAGGAGGATGGGCTGACGCCCTGCGGGCTGGGAGCCCGGGATACGCTTCGGCTGGAGGCGGCGATGCCTTTGTATGGGCATGAAATGGATGATGAGATAACACCGCTGGAAACAGGGCTGAAATTTTCGGTTAAAATGAAGAAGGATCATTTTATAGGAAAAGAGGCGTTGGAGAAGGCGGGGAACCCCACGAGAAAGAGAGTGGGCCTTAAGGTGACCGGAAGAGGAATTATCAGGGAAGGGGCTGATATCTATATAGGAGATGAGAGAATCGGAAAAAGTACTTCGGGTACACATGCTCCTTACCTGGGATATCCGGTGGCCATGGCTCTGGTTCAGGCGGAAAAGGCAGAAGTGGGAAGCCGTGTGGAAGCGGATGTAAGAGGGCGTCGCGTGGAGGCGGAAGTTGTGGAGCTTCCCTTTTATAAAAGACAGGTATAAGGCAGGGAAACAGAGTCCTGAGATGGTTTCAGCAGCATGAAAAGGAGAGAGTGATGGCAGTTATAAAAGGGCTGGAATGGACATTTGATACGGCGGCTGAAGTATATGAAAAAATGCGCCCGGGATATGTGGAGGAATTGTATCGGGATATTTTTCAATATATTCCTGTCGATGAATCGAGCAATGTTGTCGAAATCGGGATAGGCGGAGGGCAGGCCACGCCGCCTGTAGTGAAAACCGGGTGTAAGCTTACCGCAGTGGAATATGGGGAAGCCTTATCTGAGATATGCCGTGAAAAATTTAAAGAGTATCCTCGTTTTTCTGTGGCAACGTTAAAATTTGAAGACTATGTATGCGAACCAGATTCCTGTGATTTCATCTATTCTGCTTCTGCCTTTCACTGGATACCGGAAGAAACAGGATATAGGAAGGTATTCGAAATGCTGAAAAGCGGAGGGGTTTTTGCCCGTTTTGCCAATCACCCTTATAAAGACAAAGGCAGAGAAGATATCCATGAAGCGTTACAAAGAATCTATGCCGTCTATATGCCGAACTCTTCTGCACCTGAAGAATACAGTGACGCCGATGCAAAAAGGCGCGCAGAGATCGCATATAAATATGGATTTACAGATATTTTCTATAAGCTGTATCACAGGACAAGGACATTTACCGCCGATGAATATATTACTCTTCTGGGCACATATTCTGACCATATAGCGATTGAAGAAAAAACGAGGATGAAATTTTTTTCTGAAATAAAAGACGCGATTAATGGTTTGGGCGGGAAAATTACGATATATGATACGATTGATCTGCAGCTGGCAAGAAAACCGTAATTAGATGTATTCATTGAAAAATAATAAATAACAGGAGGAAAAAGATATGATTTATCCGGAAAATTACAGGTATTCAAAATCACATGAATGGGTATTGTTCGAAGAGGACGGCGCAGCCCGGATCGGGCTTACGGATTATGCGCAGAAGGCATTGGGGGATCTGGTTTTTGTAAATCTGCCGGAACCGGAGGACAGTGTCACTGCGGGAGAGCCTTTCGGAGATGTGGAGTCGGTGAAAGCGGTATCGGATGTTTACTCGCCGGTTACAGGGATTGTGGAGGAAATTAATGAAGAGCTTCTGGACAGCCCGGAGCTCATTAATTCGGAGGCAAATGAAGCATGGCTGGTAAAGGTGAGGGATATCACGGATCAGGAGGAACTGATGGACGCAGCCGAGTATGAGGCTTTTGTGGAATCCTTGGGAGAGTAAAGCCCCGGGAAGGAGAGATAAGCAGATGGGTTCTTATATACCGGCTACAGAAGAGCAGAAACAGAAAATGCTGGAAGCCATGGGGCTTTCATCTACGGATGAGTTGTTTTCCCATATCCCTTCACAGGTAAGACTGCAGGGAAAGCTCAGGATTCCGGAGGGATTATCTGAAATGGAGGTTCTCCGGAAAATGGAAGATTATGCGGGAGAAAACCGTATTTTCAGGCATATTTTCCGGGGAGCGGGCGCTTATGATCATTACATACCTTCCATTGTGAAGGAAGTGGTTTCCAAAGAAGAATTTATTACCGCATATACGCCCTATCAGGCGGAAATCAGCCAGGGGATCCTGCAGTCTATTTTTGAATATCAGACTATGATTTGTGAGCTTACCGGCATGGATGCCGCCAATGCTTCGGTTTATGACGGGGCTGCCGCTGCGGCGGAGAGTGTTTTCATGTGCAGGGACAGGAAACGTACCCGGGTGCTGGTGTCGGAAACCACCAATCCCCAGGTAGTTGAGGTGATGAAAACCTATTGTCACGGGCGTCAGGCTACGGTGGAAATGGTTCCTGCCCGAAACGGAAGCACGGATTCAGAGGCACTTAAGGAAATGCTGGATGAGACGGCGGCCTGTTTTTATGTGCAGCAGCCCAATTATTATGGGATTATCGAAGATGGAGAGGCGCTGGGTGAGCTCGTACATGAAAAAGGCGGAAAGTTCATTATGGGCTGTAATCCTATTGCACTGGCTATCGTGAAAACGCCGGGGGAATGCGGCGCGGATATCGCTGTGGGAGAGGGGCAGTCTTTGGGAATGCCTCTGGCTTTCGGAGGGCCTTATCTGGGATTTATGGCGGCCACCAGGGAAATGATGCGCAAGCTGCCCGGAAGAATTGTGGGGGAAACGGTGGATACGGAAGGAAAGAGGGGCTTCGTGCTGACCCTTCAGGCAAGAGAGCAGCATATAAGGAGGGAAAAAGCGGGCAGCAATATCTGTTCCAATGAAGCGCTTTGTGCGCTGACAGCCTCAGTATATCTGTCCGCCATGGGCCCGGAAGGCCTGCGGAAGGCGGCGGTACTGAGTACCTCCAAGGCTCATTATTTACAGAAGGAGCTGGAAAAAGCAGGGCTTCCTCCGGCATATGAAGGGGAGTTCTTCCATGAATTTGTCACGGATGCCCCACAGGGTGCGGAAAAGATACTTAAGGCTTTGGAAGAGAAAGGCTATTTAGGAGGACTTCCTTTGCCGGATGGCAGGCTTCTCTGGTGCACGACGGAAAAGAATACGAAAGAGGAAATGGATGAGCTGGTAAGCCTGATAAGGGAGGTGGGAAACAGATGAAGCTGATTTTTGAACGAAGTGTGGAAGGAAGAGGCTGCAGCCTGCTTCCCGAGTGTGACGTACCTGTTGTGATGCCGTCCATGGAAAGAAAGAGCCCGCTGCGGCTTCCCCAGGTGTCGGAAAACGATATCAGCAGGCATTATACGCAGCTGGCAAATGCTACCCATGGGGTAAATGACGGCGCATATCCGCTGGGCTCCTGTACCATGAAATATAATCCCAAGGTGAATGATGAAGCGGCTTCCCTGCCCGGCTTTACCCGTGTCCATCCGCTGCAGCCGGAGGAGACGGTGCAGGGATGTCTGCATGTACTGCATGATGCGGAGAAGATATTCTGCGAGATCACGGGAATGGATGCCATGACCTTCCAGCCTGCGGCAGGCGCTCATGGGGAATTTACCGGGCTGCTTCTCATACGGGCCTTTCATGAAAGCCGGGGAGACAGCAGACGGACCAAAATCATCGTTCCGGATTCCGCTCATGGAACCAATCCTGCCAGTGCGGTCATGGCGGGCTACCAGGTGGTGAATATCCCTTCCACGCCGGAGGGCTGTGTGGATTTGGAGAAGCTTGCGGAGGCGGCGGGAGAGGATACGGCGGGCCTGATGCTCACCAATCCCAATACGGTAGGACTGTTTGACAAAAATATTCTGGAAATCACCCGTATTGTCCATGAAGCGGGCGGATTGTGCTATTATGACGGCGCAAACCTGAACGCGGTTATGGGAGTGGTAAGGCCGGGAGACATGGGTTTTGACGTGGTGCACCTGAACCTGCATAAGACCTTTTCCACACCTCATGGAGGAGGCGGGCCGGGAAGCGGGCCTGTGGGCTGTAAGGAATTTCTGAAGCAGTTCCTGCCCGGAAGAGAGGCCGATGAGGGAGAACAGGGCTTTTATTTGCGCGAATATCCCGGTTCCATCGGCATGGTGAGGGCTTTTTACGGGAATTTCCTGGTGGTTGTGAGGGCGCTCTGTTACTGCCTGACATTGGGGCCGGAGGGAATTGTGCAGGCCGCCCATATGGCGGTGCTGAATGCCAACTATGTGCGTGTCAGGCTGTCTGAGGCCTACAAAATGGCATATGAGGAAACCTGTATGCATGAGTTTGTCATGACTCTGCAGCCGGAAAAGGAGACAATGGGAATTACCGCGGTGGATGTGGCAAAGGCGCTTCTTGATTATGGAATCCATCCGCCCACCATGTATTTCCCGCTCATTGTCCATGAAGCGTTAATGATAGAGCCTACGGAGACGGAATCCATGGAAAACCTGGATGAACTGGCGGAGGCATTTCTGGAAATCCACCGGAAGGCGCAGGAGGATCCGGAGTGGATCCGGACCGCGCCGCATACGACGCCGATAACCCGTCTGGATGAGGTGGGGGCGGCGAGGAATCCCAGGCTGCATTATGAATTTACCAGATAAAGGGCGGAAGAAAAATGATAGAGAAGCTATATACGATAGAATCCGGAAGCCTCAATCCCTATCTGAATATGGGCCTGGAAGAATACCTGATGTATCATACGGGCAGGGAGGAGTGTATTCTGTATTTGTGGCAGAATGAGCGTACCGTAGTAATCGGACGGAACCAGAATGCCTGGAAGGAATGCCAAACGGAGGAGCTGGAAGGGGACGGCGGGTATCTGGCCCGCCGTCTTTCCGGAGGCGGGGCCGTGTTTCATGATTTGGGAAATTTGAATTTTACCTTTTTGGTCAGAAAAGAAAACTTTAACGTGGAAAAGCAGACGGAAGTCATCCTCCGGGCTGTCAACAGCTTAGGTATCCATGCGGAAAAAAGCGGCAGAAATGACATTACGGTGGATGGCTGCAAATTTTCGGGAAATGCCTATTTCCATACGGGAGATTATTGCTATCATCACGGAACCATACTGTTGCATGCGGACAGGGAGCTCATGGAAAAGTATCTGCATGTGTCAGATAAAAAGCTGGAATCCAAGGGCGTTGACTCGATCCGAAGCAGAGTGGGAAATCTGTGCGATTGGGCGCCGGAGCTGAACCGGGAACGTATGGCGGAAAAGCTGAAAGAAGCGTTTGGCGTTTGTTTTGGGATCCCCGTGGAGGATTTTCCGGGAGAACGGCTGGCAGGAGAGGAAATCAGCAGACTGGCGGAGCGGTTTTCTTCCTGGGACTGGAAATATGGCAGGCAGATTCCCTTCAGTAAAGAAACGGAAGAACGTTTTTCCTGGGGAGAGATGCGGATTCAGCTCAGAGTGGACGGAGGAAGGATACAGGAGACGCGTCTTTTTACCGATGCCCTTGATGTGGAACTTACGGAGCGTGCGGAAAAATGTCTTTCAGGCCAGGTGTTTCAGAAAAAGGCTGTTCTGGATGCCATAGACGGAATCCCGACAGACAATAAGATGCAGGCCCTGATGAAAAAAGATATATGCGGCCTGATGGAAAGCTTTTTTTAAGGATTCGGCAGAGGCCCGTTAAAAAACGGGCGGGAGGGTTAGTATGGAAATGCAATATGATCTCATCGTAATAGGGGCTGGGCCGGGAGGCTATCCGGCGGCCATCCGGGCTGCGCAGGATGGTAAAAAGGTAGCTGTGGTGGAAAAAGGCAGGCTTGGCGGTACCTGTTTAAACAATGGCTGTATTCCGGTAAAAACGCTTCTTCATTCCTCCGGTCTGTACCGGAAAATGAGGGAAGCATCAGGAGAAGGAATCCGGGTGACAGATGTGCAGTTAGACGGAGCCGCCCTTCATAAGCGTCAGAAGGAAGTGATTCAAACGCTGCAGGAGGGAATCGCCCTGCAGTTTAAGAAAAATAAAATCGCTCTGTATCAGGGAAAAGCCGTGATAACAGAAGAAAACTGCGTAATGGTCACATCGGAAGCGGACGGACAGACCAGCCGTCTTACAGCCCGTCATATTCTGATTGCGGCAGGCTCCGAGCCTGCCATGCTTCCGATTCCCGGTATTTCCTCTCCGGGAGTAGAAAACAGCACTAGTATTCTTTCCGGGGAACGCCTCTATGATCATCTGATTATTATTGGCGGCGGAGTGATTGGAATGGAGTTCGCCCAATTTTACAGTGATATGGGCAAAAAGGTCACTGTCCTGGAGGCTATGGACAGAATCCTTCCCGGCATGGATAAGGAGATTTCCCAGAACCTGAAAATGATTCTGAAAAAAAGAGGGGTGGATGTCCATACAAAAGCGGCGGTAACCCGAGTGGAAAAAATGGAACAGGGCGGCTGGCTGTGTTATTATAAAGAAGGATCGGATCCGGAAAAAACGGAACAGGAATCATGGATCTCTGCGGACGGGCTGCTGGTAGCTGTGGGGAGAAGAGCCTGTGGGGAAGGCGTGTTTTCGCCGGAAATGGCAATCAGGGCCGGTGTGGAAAAAGGAAAAATCCCGGCAGATGAAAATTATCAGACACGGATTCCCGGAATTTATGCGGCAGGAGATGTGACAGGCGGTATACAGCTCGCCCATGCGGCTACGGCGCAGGGACTGCTGGCGCTGGACCATATGGAAGGACGCTGTCCTTCCCGGAACCTGCAGATCATCCCTTCCTGTGTTTATACGGATCCGGAAATCGCCTGTGCGGGAATCACCGCAGATGAAGCGAAGGCAGCAGGCATTCCCGTGAAAACGGGTAAATATATTATGTCTCTCAATGGAAAATCCCTGTTATCGGGGCAGGAAAGAGGATTTATCAAGCTGGTGGCGGAGGAAGGAACCGGCAGGCTTCTGGGCGCGCAGCTTATGTGCGCCAGGGCGACGGATATGATTGGCGCGCCTGCGCTCGCCATAGCCACCCACAGGACTGTGCAGGAGCTGGCGGCGACAATCCTGCCTCACCCCACCTTTGGGGAAGGAATAGGCGAGGCGGCGCAGGAGCTGTGCCGCAGGATGGAATAAGCAGGAAGGAAAAAGGAAAAAATGCAGGTTAAGACAACAAGCGGTTATGCAGAAGGTTACTGGAAGGATGGAATATATCATTTTCAGGGGATTCCCTATGCGGTGGCAAAGCGTTTTATGCCTCCGGAAAAATATCAATGGGAGGGAGTGTACAAGGCTTCCCGGTTTGGAAGAAAAGCGATTCAATCCTGTCCGCCGTCTGCGGAAAATGACCGGCTGACGTATTCGCAAGAATATGGGGAGAGCTGTCTGAGCCTGGATATTTATGTCCCTGGAGAAGCTCCGGAAAAAGAGGAAAAAAAGAAATTGCCGGTGGCGGTGTATATCCACGGAGGCGCTTTCCAGAATGGAAGCAGCCGGGATCGCAGCGGCCCCGGGATGATAAGGGATCACCGGTTTATTTATGTGTCAGTAAATTACCGGCTGGGTGTGCTTGGATACCTGTATCTGGGAAAAGCCCTGGGGGAAAGGTACCGGCATACAGGTAATAACGGTACGCTGGATCAATTGGCCGCGTTGGGATGGATCCGGGAAAATATTGAAGCCTTCGGAGGGGATATCTCCCGGATCACCGTTTTCGGGGAATCCGCCGGAGCGAAGTCCCTCGGCGCGCTTTTGCTGAGGCCGGAGATGAAAGCCCTCTGCAGTCAGGTTATGATGGCAAGCGGAGCTTATCAATGTATCCGGGATGAGAATACAGCGGCGGCAGTGGCGGATATTTTCTTTGAGCTGGCCGGTATGGAAAAACCGGAGGATATCCTTGGCCTGGATGTGGATAATCTGCTCAAAATTCAGGAGAGGCTTGTGGATAACCCGGGAAATACCTGCATGTTCGGTCCGGTGGCAGACGGGATTGTTATCCCTTATGACTGGGAAGAAATCCTGAAGGGCCCTTCCTGTTGGTCGGGTAACGCCATCGTAGGCTGCTGCAGGCATGAAATGATTTTCCGTCGGCTGGAGGATCCTGATTTCGTTTCCCATGCACCGGCGGTTTCCGGAGCCTTATTTGGAAGAAACGCGGGAATTGTCCGGGAAGAATTTGCGGATTATGAGAAGGAATGGGAAAGCAGGGGAGAAAATCTGACGGAGACGCAAAAAGGGGAAAAATGGGAGCAGCTTCTTTCTGATTATATGTACCGTACATACAGCAGCCGTCTGGCCCGGATAATGAGTAGGAACGGAAGCAGGGTATGGTATTACAGCATGGATTTCGGGACGGCCGCCCATGTGCTGGATCAGGCGGCTGCCTTTGACGGGGCCTGGAAGGAGGAGCGGCTTTTTCCGGGAATCCCCCTTGAAGAGCGAAGAAGAATGGCGGGGGTTATTTATGAAACCTATGTCCGTTTTTTTGAAACAGGAGATCCTAACTGGGAAGGAATCCCGGTATGGAAGCCTCTTTGTGAAAGCAGTGAAAAAATGGTTTGGGAGATGCCGATCCACACCGAACCGCTGACGGAAGCGGAAGCGTCTGACCGGTTCCCGGAATCGGTTTACCAGCTTGCAAACAGGTGGGACAGATATCTGGCAATTCCGGAGGTGGAGGAAGCGGCGGCAGCAAAAGAAACCTTTTGGCTTAATCCGGATCGGCTGCCCTTTGACCAGGCGGAGAAGGAGCTTTCCTTTACCATGGAGGATATTCTGGATGCACAGCGGCGCATCCGCCGGTTTGCGCCCTTCCTGGCCTCGTGCTTTCCTGAACTGGAAGAAAGCGCAGGAATCATAGAGTCCCCTCTGCAGGACATTCCCGCTATGGCGGACTCCCTGTGGAAGGATTGGGGAATGACAGGACAGGACGGGATACAAAAGGGCCGTGTGCTGATTAAGCTGGACAGTGAATTGGCTGTGGCGGGATCCGTAAAAGCCAGAGGCGGTATTTATGAGGTTCTCAAGGTAACGGAAGAACTGGCTTTTCGGGCGGGGATCCTGAAGGAAACCGATGATTATTCCCGTTTGAAGGAATACAGGGAGTTCTTTTCCGGCTATACTATACAGGTGGGTTCCACCGGAAATCTGGGATTGAGCATCGGAATCATGAGTGCGGCAATCGGTTACCGCGCCGTGGTGCATATGTCCGCCGATGCCAGGCAATGGAAAAAGGATCTGCTCAGAAGCAAAGGAGTCATTGTCAAAGAGTATGAAGGAGACTATGGAGAGGCAGTCGCTGAAGGAAGGGCGCTTTCCGATAAAGAGGAAACCAGCTATTTTGTGGATGACGAGCATTCCTCCCAGCTTTTCCTGGGATATGCGGTGGCAGCGCTGCATCTTCGGAAGCAGCTGGAAGAAAAAGGCATCCCTGTTGATTGCGATCATCCGTTGTTCGTGTATCTTCCCTGCGGAGTGGGAGGCGCGCCCGGAGGAATTACGCTGGGCCTGAAATATGTATTCAGGGATGCCGTTCACTGCTTTTTTGCGGAACCGGTACAGTGCCCATGCATGCTTCTCGGCATGGCGGCCGGAGAGGGTGAGAGAATCAGCGTACAGGATTTTGGCCTTACAGGAAGGACTATTGCCGACGGTCTTGCGGTAGGCAGGCCCTCGGGGCTGGCGGCCGGGAATATGAAGCCGCTCCTGGACGGTATTTATACGGTAAAGGATTCCTTTTTGTTGGACTGGATGCGCCGTCTGAAGGAAACGGAGGGGATTGTGATGGAACCTTCCGCCTGTGCCGCCTTCGGTGGCCTGAGAGCATTGGCGGGGAAAAAGGGGACTGCCTATTGCAGGGAGCAGGGGCTGCTGGAAAAAAGTGCCCGTGCCACGCATATCGTATGGGCCACGGGAGGCAGTCTTATGCCGGAGGATGTACGCGAAGAGTATCTTCAGACCTATTTGCAGTGACAGGCATCCGGCCTTTTAAACTGTAACCGAAAAAATTTTATTTTTTTATACTGTATGGTTTTATTCTGCCAGACGTGTTAAAATAAATAGAATTTATAGGAATAATAAATGAGTAACTATGTGGGAATAGGAGAAAATATGCAGTATAAAAGGTTTCCTTTATGGGAAAAGGGATGCCTGGCGGCTTTTATAATATTAATTCTGGCAGCTTTATTACCGGCGCGTTCTCTTGAGGCAAAAGAGGACAGGCCGGTAGTTCGTGTGGGATATCCCATTCAGCAGGGATTGACGGAAATAGATGAAAACGGGAATTATACGGGCTATATTTATGACTATTTACAGGAAATCGCCCAATATACCGGATGGGATTATGAGTTTGTCCGGGCTGAAGGGGATATAAACGAAAGCCTTATGACCCTGATGGAGATGCTGGAAAACGGAGAGATCGATATCATGGGAGGTATGCTGTATAACAGCAGGATGGAGGAGATGTATGATTACGCCTCCAACAGCTGCGGTATTGTATACACAGTATTAAAGGTACTCTATGAAGATACGGCGTTTAATGAAGCTTCCAGAGAAGAGAGGCCTCTCCGTGTGGCTATGATAGACGGAGCCGCCCAGCGCAGGGAGGAATTGGAAGAGTACTGCAGGATGAACATGCTGATTCCGGAAATTGTTCCCTGCGATACGGAGGAGGAAATGCTTCAGGCGCTGAGGGAAAACCGTGCGGATGTCATGCTCAGCACCAGTATGGAATTTATGGAAGGCTTACGGACGGTTGCCCGTTTTTCGCCCAGGCCGTTTTACTTTGTATCCACAAAGGGAAAAACAGACCTGCTGAATCAGCTGGATAAGGCTCTGCAGAGCATTGAACAGGCGGATCCCTATTTTTCAGCATCCCTTTATGAACAATATTTCAACCCGCCCAATACGGAGCTGTGGCTTACCTCAGAAGAAAAAAAATATGTGGAGACAGCGGGGACGCTGAAGGTGGGAGTCCTTTCGGATTTGCCGCCCTATCAGTATACGGACGAGGTAACCGGACAGCTTAAGGGGATCGGTGTGGATCTGCTGGAAAAAATACAGGAACAGACAGGACTTTCCTTTCAGCTGGTGGTAGCGCCGGACGAGAAAACCCTGAACCGTATGGCCGCGGAGGGGAGCATTGATCTGGTAGCCGGCATGAATTATGATTATGAGCTGGCAAAAGACAGGAATGTGGCCATGAGCAGGCCTTATATCACCACGCAGTATATGCTTTTGATAAGTGACAGAATGCAGAACCGGCGGCTGGAGGAAATGAGTATGGCCATGGTGGATGGCTGCGGCTGCTATTGGGAGAAAACAGACACAGGTGTTTATTTCCAGTCAAGGGAGGATATTGTCAGGGCGATAAACAGCGGTAAGCCGTATTACAGCTATATGGACGCTTATGTGGCCCAATATTACTTTAACAAGACGGAATTCAAGAGCCTGAAGCTGATTCCTCAGATATCCATTGACAGCAGTACCTGTATCGGGGTGGTTAAGCCTGCCAGCACGGAGCTTCTCAGTATCCTGAACAAGGTGATACAGGCATTGCCCCAGGATGAAATGCAGTCGATTATCTATGCCAATACTATTTTTAAGGAAAGCCCGACCCTGGCGGATTATATTAAGGAAAATCCCTTCCAGGCGGCAGCAGCGGCAGGGGTGGTTATTTTCCTGATCATTGCCGCCCTGGCATGGGGCATTTTCACGAAGGAAAAGCTGAACCGGAAAATAACTCTGGAGCTGGCGAAGCACAGGGAAATTTACGGGCTTGTTAATGATTATTTTTTTGAATATGATATCAAAAAAGATATTTTCACTATTTCCATGAAGCCGGACGGGAATGGGGAGGAACGAACTGCGATCTATAACCTGAAATCCGGAACTGATGAAAAAACAGACTATCGGAAGCAGCTTTTGGAGATTATGGTTCCCGGAAAGGACGGGATCCGGGAGCTTCAGCTTCCGGAATATAAGCAGAACCAGACGGAGGATAAGCTCACGCTCATATGGATCCGGCTTGCCATGAAAACCATCTATGATTATAAAGGAAATCCTGTCTGTATCATTGGGAAAATGAATGATATTGAAGAAGAGAGGCGTGAAAGGGATAAGCTGAAAAATCAGGCGGAAAGAGATGGCCTGACCCATGCGTACAATGCAAAGACCAGCCTGCGGCTCATCGAAGAACGGCTGCAGTGCCTGGAAGAAGGAAACAGGGGAGCGCTTCTGCTCATCGATATTGATAAATTTAAAAATATTAACGATACGTACGGACATATGGCAGGAGACCAGGTTCTCTGTGAGGTTGCGGCAGTGCTCCGGGAATGCTTCCGCGAAGAAGATATTGTGGGAAGGCCCGGAGGAGATGAATTTGTGGTTTATATGGACAGAATGAAGGAAAACAAAGCTCTTGCCGATACCTGTGAGAGACTGCTTCAGAATATCCGTAAAATCAATGCTGCAAATGCAGGAAAGGTGACAATCAGCGTAGGCGCTGTGGTGACAAAGCGCGGCGACCGTTATGATGAGGTATATAAACTGGCGGACAATGCTTTATATCGGGCCAAGAGAGAAGGACGGGACGGTTTTTTTATCGCCTGAATAAAAATGAAAAAGAAGGGCATGATAGTTACGTAAGAAAAGGAGGTAGCTGTCATGGGAAATAAAGGTCTTGATTATACAGCACTTGTGATTACAGTTATCGGCGCCATTAACTGGGGGCTTATCGGTCTGTTCCGATTGGACCTGGTAGCGCTGATATTCGGCCAGATGAGCTGGATTTCCAGAATCGTATATGTGATTGTGGGTATCTGCGGCATCTATCTGCTCACCTTCTTCGGCCGTGTTGGAAACGGCAGAGATGATTAAGCAGAAAATATGAGGAGGCCTCCGGAAGAATGAGAGTTTATTTTCCGGAGGATTCTTTTCTTTTTTCGGAAGGTGTACAGCCATATTTTTCATGGAACATTTTCCGGAACAGCTTATAATTGGTAAATCCGTGCCGGGTAAGCAGTTCAGTTATGCTTGTGTCGGTGCGGAGGATATCTTCGCAAATGTGGGAAAACCGTACCTGGTTAACGAATTCCAGAAAGGTGATTCCCATATTTTTTTTGAAAAAACGGCAGAAATATTCCGGATTCAGCGCGACAAGAGAGGCAGCGTCACTAAGGCTTATGCTTTCGTTATAATGGGCATTTACATAATCCATGACCGTTATCAGACGGGTGCGTTCTTCGTCCGTCATGGAACTGGCCTCCATGCCATCGGGAGCCTTAAAGCTGGTGATACACAAAAACAGCAATTCGTAAAGCAGACTGGTAAAATGGAGCTGATACCCCTGGGGTTTGCCCTCATAAATATACCTGATTTCTTTCAGACAGAAGCGGAAGGCTTCATCAGGCGCGGGGTTCCCGCAGGAACCATTGAGAAAACGGATCCTGTCGAAATCAGGAATGTGTTTCTTCAAAAAAGGATAGGGAATCTGCAGAACCTGGATCCGGGAATGCTCGGAACAGCTGGTGGCGTGGATATCCCTGGAATTGATAATGGCAAAATCGCCTGTTTCCAGGCGGAAGGCGGAGTCATTTATCATGATATCCATATCCCCTCCCGCTATATAGAGGATTTCCAGACTGTTGTGCCAGTGGCGGGGGACCAGGACGCCCGCATCCTCATAGGAAAAGCAGCGGACCTGGATTTCCGGCTCCACCTGTATATTTTCATGAATGTAGCTGGCGGGCAGGGAATTCTTTTTCAGATGAATCCCGTCAAAATAGCTTCCATTATAGGAATCGGCATAAGAGTCGGAGGACGGCTGGTAGCCGATCCCTTTTTCACCCTGAGAAGCCAGGGTGTCCAGTTCTCTTCTGATCTCATTCAGATATTTCATAAAAACCCCCTATAGGTAAAGAATAACCCTAAAATATGATTTAATTATGTTATATTTTTATAAATAAGTCAATATTGACCTATATTAAGTCAGTTTTGCAATAGCGGTTTCCTAAGGAACATGATATTATGAAAATATGGATGTCCTTCGGGATATCAAAGGTTAAGAACGTTGTTTTGTTTATGGGAAGGAGAATGGTATGACAAGGGAAAAACTGCAGGAACTGATTGGGAAGATGACATTGGAGGAAAAGGCCTCTCTGTGTTCAGGAGCGGACTTCTGGCATACGGAGAGTGTGGAAAGGCTGGGAATTCCGGCCATGATGGTTTCCGACGGCCCTCACGGACTCAGGAAACAGGATCAGGAAGCGGATCATCTGGGGGTTAACGACAGCATTAAGGCGGTTTGCTTTCCGGCGGGCTGCGGTACGGCGGCCAGCTTCAACAGGGAACTGATAACCGGCATGGGCGAGGTGCTGGGTGAGGAATGCCAGGCGGAGGGCGTTGGCGTTATTCTTGGGCCTGCCGTAAATATCAAACGTTCCCCTCTCTGCGGACGGAATTTCGAGTATTATTCGGAAGACCCCATGGTTGCTTCTGAGATGGCAGGCGCGCTGATCAAGGGCGTACAGAGCAAAAACGTGGGAACAAGCATCAAGCATTTTCTGGCAAATAACCAGGAGACGCGCAGGATGTCTTCCTCCTCCGAAGTGGATGAAAGAACGCTGCGTGAAATTTACCTGGCGGCTTTTGAGGGCGCGGTGAGCAGCCAGAAGCCCTGGACTGTTATGTGTTCTTATAATAAGATCAACGGCACCTATGCTGCTGAGCATAAAGAAGCCCTGACAGATATCCTCCGCGGGGAATGGGGCTTTGATGGCTTCGTGGTAAGCGACTGGGGTGCGGTGAACAACAGAGTACCCGATTTGGAAGCAGGACTGGATCTGGAGATGCCCGCATCCGGCGGCATCAATGACAAGCAGATCGTGGATGCCGTAAAAGAAGGCCGCCTGGAGGAATCTGTTCTGGACAGAGCGGTGGAAAGAATCCTGAATATCGTATACCGCTTCCAAGAAAACAGGAATGATTCAGCGGTATTTGACAGAGATAAGGATCATGAATATGCGAAAAAGGTAGCGGAGGAAACTATTGTCCTTCTGAAAAATGAAGATGGGCTTCTGCCTCTTTCGGAAAAGGAAGAAATCGCTTTTATCGGTAAATATGCAAGACAGCCCCGTTTTCAGGGCGGCGGCAGCTCCCATATCAACAGCCATAAGGTCACAGGGGCCTGGGATGTGGTAAAGGACTGGGGAAACATTACCTTTGCAGAAGGCTACGGAGATCAGGAAGATGTGACGGATGAAGCGCTGATCGCGGAAGCGGTGGAAAAAGCAGGCAAAACGAAAGCGGCTGTTATTTTTGCAGGACTTCCGGATGCATTTGAATCGGAAGGCTTTGACAGAAGCCATATGGGAATGCCGAACTGCCAGAATGAGCTGATTAACCGCGTGGCCGCCGTTCAGCCGAATACCATTGTGGTATTGCATAACGGTTCCCCAGTGGAAATGCCGTGGGCCGATCAGGTTAAGGGTATCGTGGAAGCATACCTGAGCGGACAGGCGGTAGGGGCCGCTGTTGTGGATATCCTCTTCGGAAAAGTGAATCCCAGTGCAAAACTGCCTGAAACATTCCCTTACAAGCTGGAGGATAACCCGTCCTATCTGTACTACCTGGGAGAAGGCGATAAGGTGGAATATCGGGAAGGTGTTTTTGTAGGCTACCGTTACTATGATACCAAGAAGATGGATGTACGTTTCCCCTTCGGATATGGTTTGTCTTATACAACCTTTGCTTATTCCAATCTTAAGCTGAGCGCGGCACAGATAAAGGATACGGATACCCTCACGGTAAGCGTGGATGTAACCAATACGGGAAGCATGGCGGGCAAGGAAGTGGTACAGCTTTATGTTTCCGATGTGGAAAGCACCGTAATCCGTCCTGTGAAAGAGCTGAAGGGCTTTGACAAGGTGGACCTGCAGCCCGGTGAAACAAAGACCGTAACCTTCACTCTGGGTAAGAGAGCCTTTGCTTACTGGAATACGCAGATTCATGACTGGCATGTGGAAAGCGGGGAATTCCGCATCCTTGTGGGCAAGTCATCAAGAGATATCCAGCTGGAGGAGACGGTTACCGTGGAATCAACGGTTAAGCTTCCCGTACATTTCACTCTGGACAGTACCTTCGGAGATTTGATGCAGGATAAAAAAGCCAGGGAGATTCTGGAGCCTATGATGAAGCTGGATATGGTAGGCGGACAGGAAGAGGACAGCGATGTGGCAGCTTCGGCTATTTCCTCTGAAATGATGGAAGCCATGATGAAATATATGCCTCTCCGCGGCGTGTTAAGCTTCAGCAGCGGTAAGGTGAGCCTGGAGCAGCTTCAGGGGCTTCTGGATCAGCTGAATGCATAAGTAATTATAAGGAATAAAGAAACCAGGCTTTGTCACCTGCCGGTAAGATACCGGCGGCGGCAGGCCTGGTTTTTTCATATCTTTCAGGATAATCGGTAAATGCCCGGTTTTATCAGGAATGCTCAGGACATCCCATTATCCCGGAAATTCTGCGTGTAGCTGTAAGCAGCTCTGGAATGATCCTGTGTTCCATTCTGTCATTATCCATACGTGAGCGCGGCGCGGAAATGCTGATTGCGGCGTAGGGCATATTGGTATAGTCAAAAATAGGACAGGCCGCGCAGCAGACATCGTTTTCATGTTCTTCATCGTCGATGGCGTAGCCGCATTCTTTGATGTGATCGAGCTCCTTCAGCATAAGCTCATAATCAGTTATTGTTTTAACGGTATAAGGAATGATTTCCGTAGCTTTCCAGATCTGCTCCTGTTCGCTTCGGGGGAGATAGGCCATGATGGCTTTGCCCACGCCGGTACAGTACATGGGATTATGGAGGCCGATATGAGAAGCCATCCGTACCGTATTTTTGGACGAATCCTCCTTGTAAATATACACGACCTCGTGCCCCTCCCTCACTACCAGATGGACGGCTTCATTTGTAATCCTGGACAGATGCTGCAGGTAAGGCCTGGCGGCGGAAAGGATATCAAAACCGGCAAGGCTGCGGCTGCTGATTTCAAAAAGCTTCAGGGTGAGAAGATATTTTTTTGACTCCGGATCCTGAGTGATGTATCCCCGCCCGGTCAGAGTGGAAAGCAGGCGGTGTACCGTACTTTTTGGGAGCCCCACATCAGAAGAAAGCTCCAGAAGCGTTAAGCCCTGAGGAGCCGAAGAAAGGTTTTCAATAATATCAAAAGTTCGCTCCACGGATTGGACGGAAGAATTGTCTGCCATAGTATACCTCGATTATTTCAAAATGGTATTTCACAGGAACCGGCTTTGTAACTGTTCAGTTCCTTCACGATTACCTAACTTTAGCACTTTTCATGGCTCAAGGCAAGGAGGCAGGGCAAAGGACAGCTTTGAAAGTTTAATCCTCCAGTATCTCACGAACTTCTTCCGGAGTAATTCTGCCTTTCAGGGCCCAAAAACGAAGGGTTAGCTGGTTGTAAGGAATACCCCAATATTTAGAAAAAGTACATTGACAGAGATGTAATATTGGGGTATAAAAAATATATAGTTCCATATTATAAAATATAGTTCCATTATACGGAATTAATGGGCGGGTTCATACACATTAAAGGGAAATATAGCTTCTCTAATGTGGAAAAGGGGGTATAATTAATGAGAGAATTGTGTTTAAAGCATCCGATTTGTGCTATTTTGAGGAATGTCCCGCTGGAAGAAACAGAAGACTACGCAAGGGTTGTTTTTGAGGGTGGGGTAAAAATGTTTGAGGTGGCGCTTAATTCTGATGATGCGCTTTCACAGATCATTCTGCTGAAAAAAATATTCGGAGAGGAAGCGGCAGTGGGGGCGGGAACAGTTACTACTCCGGAACGGTGCAGGATAGCCCTGGATTCCGGGGCGGAGTTTGTGCTGACACCCTCGGTCAACAGGGATACCATTGAATTCTGCCTGAAACATGCTATCCGGATTTTACCCGGGGTGATGACTCCTACGGATGTGGATGTGTGTTTATCTTATGGGCTAAACACCATGAAGCTGTTTCCGGCAGGGGATTTGCCGGAAAATTACATAAAAAGCCTGAAAGGGCCTTTTGATGGAACGGAATATGTGGCGGTCGGGGGTGTAAATGCCGGAAATATAGGCAGTTTTTTCGAAAGAGGGTTCATTGGAGTGGGAATGGGGCAGAATATGGTGCCCCGCGAATATGTGGAAAAGAAGCAGTGGGAGGAAGCCTCAGCATATGTCAGGGGCCTGGTTCAGGGAATAAGGAGAAAAAGCGTATGAAAATAGCAGAAGTCAATGTTTACTGGGGACGGCCCAGATGGGGATTTGTGGAGATTGTCACGGACGATGGCCTCACCGGCTGGGGAGAAGCGATTATCGAAGGAAAAGCCAATACCGTGCTTGCCTGCGTGGAAGAAATGAAGGAATATCTGTTAGGAAAGGATCCCAGGCGTATAGAGGATATCTGGAATACCCTGTACAGAGCAGGTTTTTATCGGGGAGGCCCTATTCTGATGAGTGCTATTTCCGGCATTGATCAGGCGCTTTGGGATATCAAGGGAAAATATTATCATACGCCTGTTTACGAGCTGATGGGAGGAAGCTGCCGGGATAAAATCAGAGTCTATTCCTGGATAGGAGGAGATCGGCCCAGTGATGTGGCAAGAGATGCTTTGGAAAAGAAGAAAGCCGGATTCACCGCTATAAAAATGAATGCCACAGAAGAGATGCAGATTATAGATTCCTATGAGAAGATTGATCGGGTATTGGAACGGGTGGCATCGATAAGGGAAGCCGTGGGGAAATATTTTGGGATAGCCATTGATTTTCACGGTCGTGTCCATAAGCCCATGGCTAAAATACTGGCAAAAAAACTGGAAGAATTCCAGCCCATGTTTATAGAAGAACCGGTTCTGTGTGAGCATATGGAAGAATTTATAGAAATACGAAGAGCCTGTGATATTCCTATTGCTACGGGAGAAAGGCTGTTTTCAAAATATGACTTTAAACGGCTGCTTCAGACCGGAGGCGTGGATATCATCCAGCCTGATTTGTCTCATGCCGGAGGGATTACGGAAGTGAAGAAAATTGCCGCCATGGCAGAAGCCTATGATGTGGCGCTTGCACCGCACTGCCCGCTGGGGCCGGTAGCCCTGGCAGCCTGCATTCAGGTGGATGCCACCTGCTATAATGCGTTTATCCAGGAACAGAGTATGGGAATTCATTATAATGAGCATCATGGTGTCCTGGATTATATTAAAAATAAGGAAGTCTATACATTTACCGACGGATTCGCCAGCCTTCCCGAGAAGGATGGCCTTGGAATAGAAGTTAACAGGGAATTGGTTCTGGAAGAGAACCGGATGCCTCACAGATGGAAGAATCCGGTATGGAGACATGAGGATGGATCCATAGCGGAATGGTAAAATAACAGACAAAAAGCAGGCGGAAGCGCCTGCTTTTTTGATGCCGTAAGGAAAAAACGACTCTGATTATTCCGATGCGGGTTATTCTAGTTTTTGCATTTAAGTACATTATCAGGCCGTTTAGGCCAATATCAGTATCCTTCTGTTTTCCTGTGATATAATTATTCAAACATGCGGAGCATTTTACCAGCAAAAGGGTAAAACCGTTACGGGATGATATAAATGAGGGGAGCTGTTGGTGTGTACGATATTGGGATTTGTGATGATGGTGAATTCACATGCTCTGAAATAGAAGAAATGTTATTGCAGTATGAAAAAAAACATATGATTAAATTTGCTGTCCATATATGGAATTCGGGAGAACAGCTATGCCGTTACCTGAAAAACTCCGGCGGGCTGGATCTCATTTTTCTTGATATAGAGCTGTTGGATCTGGATGGAATTGTTGTCGGCAGATATATTCGTGAGGAACTGGAAAACAGGGATATACAGATTGTATATATTTCATGTAAAGGGCAATATGCACAGCAATTATTTAAGATGCAGCCGATGGATTTCCTCGTCAAACCAATTTTGCAGAAACAAATAGATGAAACAATGGAATTAGCAATCAAAATAATAGATAAAAACAATATGTTTTTTGAATTTCAGAAAGGCGGTGAGTACTATAAGATTCCTTATGGCGATATTTTGTATTTTTACAGTGCCGGAAGAAAAATACACATTGTGCTTAAAAATAAGGAAATAGAGTTTTATGATAAAATCGATACTATTCGGGAAAAGTTACCGGAGGATTTTATATTGATACATAAATCTTATATTATAAACCGTAATCATGTAAGGAAATATACGTATGAAACAGCAGAAATGAGCAATGACAAAATTTTAAGCATAAGTAAGCCAAACAGAAAAGATGTAAGAGAACATATACTGAATCAAGGGTAAAAGGATGAAGGATGTATAATATATTAATTTGTTGGTTGAGCAATTTTTTCAGAATGGTACTTATACGGCGGTTTATGCAAGTTTTTTTTGGCAAAGAGGCATCAGGTAAAAAGGAACTCATTGTTTATGGCCTCTTTTATGTAGTGAATACCGTCCTTTACTTGGTTTTTCATCTGCCATTACTTAATTTTGTATGTAACCTTGCAGGTATATTTGTTATTACACGGTTGTACACACATACATTTAAAATAAACAGTATGGTTACTTTACTGGTTTATTTTATCAATATGGGATGTGATACGTTAGCGATAGTTATGTTTGTAGATAATTATAGAGAGAGTGTGATACATAATCAGGTATTTAGTCTGATTACAGTTTTGCTGTTTTTTATATGTATATTGGCGGCTGAAAAAATCGTTACCTCTAATAAGATGACTGACGTGGTTCTTCCGGAGCATAGTTTATCATTAATGCTTGTACCGTTGATAAGTATACTATTATTCGGAGGGTTGTTATTTGATAAAAACAGTCCTGATAATATGGTTTTTGAAATGGAAACATTATGTCTTTTGTTTATTAATATGGTAGTTTTCTATTTATACAATGAAATACTGAAAGCTTATACATATAAGATTGACAAACTGGTACTGGAACAAAAGATTTCCATGTATGCCAATCAATTGGATACTATCATGAAAACAGAAAACAAAATAAGAGGTTTGCAGCACGATATGAAACATCATATCATCCAGTTGGAACTTATGGCGAAACAAAACGGCCAATCAGATATAGAGGAATATCTGCAGAATATGGCTGATTTTATGAGTAATCCGGAGGAAGTGGTGCATACAGGAAATCTGGATATAGACAGTGTGCTGAATTACATGATTAGTAAGGCTGAACAGGTTTTAAAGGAAGTGAATGTAAAGGTAAATATTCCTTCAGACATTGCTTCCCATTTTAATATAAATGTGATCATCGGCAATCTTCTTGAGAATGCGATAGAAGCGGCAGTGAATACGGAAAATAAAATATTGGATATTGATATTCATTATAAACAGGGAGTTCTTTATTTGGATATATCAAACAGTTATTCAAATAAAGTAACAGTAAAGGAGCATAGGTTCCTTACAAGTAAGGAAGATGACCATAAACATGGAATAGGATTGGATAATGTAAAAAAGATGGTGGAGGAGCATAATGGTGTATTACAGTTTTGTTATGATGAGAATATGTTTCGTGTAAAAATTATGATGTATGCTGAATAAACAGGATAGCAAAGTTGAGGGAGAAGAGTAAGTGCCCTCAACTTTTTTCGTACATCTGTTTTTTACAATAATATGGTCAATTTTTGGCATGAGAATAAAAACGGGATAAATATGGGATATAATCAAAAATAAAAAAGGGAGGCAAATAAAATGAAGGAAAAGAGAATATCGGAAAAAATGAAAAAAGTTATTGTTTCTCTGGCTCAAAAAGCAGCCTGCATGGAAGCAAATACAGCCTGCTCATTTTGGTATTATCAGACCAATATTCCTGAATGTGTAAAAAAACTGCGTAAGTTTTAGTACAGATATATGAAGCTAACAGAGAATTTTATCCGGGAAGGTATAATAAATGCGGATGATAAAGAAATAATCGAATTTGGTTTGACGCGGATTAAAGATTTAATCATTGGTTTATGTATTACCTTCATTATAGGGATATGCTTTGGCATACCGGGGGAGAGCTTAATATTTTGGATATTCAGTATGCCATTGAGAATAAATGCAGGGGGATATCATGCTGATAGCAGAACGGGATGCAATTTGATATCGTCAGTATCTATAATTGTCTGCTTTTATTTTATATCAAATGTTTTTTGGAAAGAAGTACCCTCCTTTTTTGCGTGCTTGTTATTTTGGGTGATAATTTACAAAATGTCCCCGGTGCAAAATAAAAGAAAAGAACTGGATGCTAAAGAAAAAAGAGTGTATAAACGCAGAAGCAGAATAATCGTAAGTATAGAAGGATTAATTTTAACAACGGCATTTGTTTTCCAATGGAATACTCTGATAAAAATTATTACCATGGTATTTTTTATTATGTCATTGTCACTGGCTGCAGGCCATATTAAAAATAGGATACGGTGATTTATTCGGAAGGTATATAGGGGAAAGGGGAGAGGATGTTGAACAGTACCGGTTATTACAAACATATTCTTAAATGCAGTGAACAAATGGAAGATGGACGTATGATTTTATTTGATCCTGACAGTGGGAAGACCCACGTCCTGAATGCCACGGCAGGGAAAATTTATCGCCTATGTACAAATACAGAGCCTGAAGGGATTGCCCTTTCTATATTAGAGGAAGGCATGGATGTGGATAAGGAAGTGATTTTGGAGGATGTTTGCGACACAATCCAAAATTTTGTGGAACTGAAGATTATTGCAGCAATTTAGGGGCATATCTATGAGAAATTATTTAAAAGGATTATATATTGAAATCATATCTCAATGTAATGAAAAGTGTATTTACTGCTATAACGAAAAAAATATGACAGACTGCGAAATGCTTCCTTATGGGAAGACAGCAGATATTATAAGCCATGCAGTGAAAATGGGAGTTGAGAATATTGCTATATCAGGAGGAGAGCCTTTCCTTCATCCTGAAATTAAAGAGATTATAAGCATTATTAACGAGAATGGCCTGATACCGACAATAATAACAAATTTAACTTTATTGGATGAGAAAATGTCTGAATTCCTTTCAGGCAAAAAGGTAAACCTTCAGCTTACGTTAGACAGTGGGATTGAAGAAATACATGATTTATCCAGAGGTAAAGGAACATTTGGCAAACAGGTCAAAGCCATTGGGTTATTAAAAAAACATAGATTCCGCCATGATATTTTACTTAGGTGTAATATCTGGGAAAAAAATTGTTGCTATGAAAATATCTTATCTATCTTGGATTTTGCCCGGGAATATGGAATTTCAACAGTTAATTTCGCCCTGGCACATCGTACGGATTCCTTTTGCCTTACAGCGGAAAGTGAAAGAGAGAAGGAAGATATTATAAATTGGGTTGAAGCGGCCAAAAAAATTCATCCGAAGCTTGATATTGATTTCCCTGAGGGAAAAGTGAGTTGGGCATGTCCGTTCCTGGTTGGTGAAGAACACTTGGATTGTGGATTGCGGATAACGGCAGCAGGGAATGTATATCCGTGCCAGATGTTTGACAGTGAAGAATTTTGCATTGGAAATATTTATAGTAATAATCTGGAAGAAATTATAGAAGGAGACCCGTTTCGGCGCTTTTTAGAACTGATGAGGCTGAGAAAATTCTTCATACAGAAATGCAGGGAGTGTGTATGCCAGGTTATCTGTTATGGAGGCTGTCCGGCAAAGGCGCTTTTAGATAATAAAAATATACTGACGGTTGAAGGAACCTGTGAAAAGAGAATGTATTATTATAAAGAAATGCTCAAAAACGCGGTTCCTTTAAAGTAAAATATTTTAATATTAAGAAAGGAGGGATTGTATGTATAAGAAAGCTGAAATTTTTACATTAGAGAAGGCTCTATTAAGGGTGGACTCTTATGAATGTCCGAAGAAATATTGCGCTCTTGCGTATTCAGGCTGTCCGTTTTTGTATAGCGGCTGAGAAAGGAGATGTAAATTATGTATGAAAAACCGGATTGTGTAACTGTTAACAGCTCGGAATTAGATGTTTTTGTTTTTTGTCCGATTGGATATGTGGGATGTGGAACAATATATTGCCCTAAAAAATTTTCAAGCTGAAAGTAACAGAGAACAGGAGGCAATATGAAAGAATATTTAAAGCCGGAAGTAATTGTTCTGGATAAGAAAAATATGCCTGCCGTTTTTTTGTCGGGAGACGGAATTTGTTTTTTGGGCTATAAAGCCTGCTCAAATAATTATACTGGTACCGGAGTATGCGATAAAGGCTATGTTGGATGCGGCTTTTGTTATCCCATTGAAAAAGAAGAGGAATAGAGCGTGACCGCCACTCAGCCAGTGGCGGTCAGCTTTTTAAGGAGGTATCTGTGGAGATCAATTTCAGCATGTGGATAGAAATTCTTAAATTACAGCTTGCTGCTGTCGGTTTTCTGCAGATTAAACCGCAGGGAAAAAGCATGTATCCGCTTATGGAAACAGATGATACGATAACAATAATCAGAAAAGATGAATATAAGGTGGGGGATATTGTTTTATATACAAAGAAGGAGCGGCTAATTCTTCACAGAATTATTTATAAAATGGAAGAAGGCATTTATATTCTTGTGGGTGATAACGCACATGGATATGAAGATCAGGCCGCAGATTTCGAAATACTCGGTGCGGCTGAACAGATTATCGATACCAACCGGAAGGAAAAAGAGATTTCAGATTTTCCTCTTTATAATTATGCAGCGGTCAAATATGCACATGTTTTCCGGCATATCAGAAATAGCCCTATTTTAGGGGAGAGGATACGCTATATTGTATATAGGATCCTTCACTTTCTTTTTTATGGTATTCCGGTGATTATATACCGGCTGGAATGTAGGGGGATTCATGGAAAAAGGGAAAGGATTAAAAAAATATAACCTGATATCATTGGTAAGCACTCCTTTGAAAGCAGCTCCCTTTGCTTCAGGAGTATATCTGCTGATGAAGGCAATAGGGGCAGTTGTTCCCCTGATAGCGATAAAACTGGACGCAGGCTTTGTTGATGCTGTTTTAAAAATAAAAGATAGAGGAATAAACAAGGCCTTATTTTGGTTAATATTAATTGCGTTGTTTATATTTATATCAGAGCTTGTAAACTATATTTCACGGCTTTTATGGGAAAAGATCGAAATAAAGCTGAATGAAGAACTGCTGATAAGAGTGTCAGATAAGACCAGTGCTGTTAAGTATAAATATATGGAGAATAAAGAAGCCCTGGATCTTATTTCAAGAGTAAATGCGAATATAGTTCCGTACTTTTCTGAAGGCTTTCTTAAATGTCTGCATGCATTTGACATGGCAATCCGTGTTTGTGGTATTTCCATCATATTAATAAAAGGAGCATGGTGGGGAATTATTTTGATATTTGCGTTTTCCATACCCTTATGTATAATGGCTCAAAAAAGCGGTGCAGAGCATTATGAAGCCGCCATAAGTGTAACAGAGAAAAAAAGAAAGACGGAGGTACTGAATGATATCCTGTGTTCCAAGGATAAGGAAGAAGAGAGGTTTTTGTTTGGTTTTTCAACGGAATTAGGGAAAAAATGGGAGGAGTCATTTAAACAGGTATGTGGGATTCAGCTTGGCGTCAGAAAAAAATGGTTCATTAAAATGAAGGCTTCCGGAGTGTTTGTCTGTGGGGCCTCCATGCTGATTATCGTCTCGCTTCTTCCCGCAGTAATTAGCGGAAGCATGAGTGTTGGCCTGTTTATATCTCTTATTAATGCTATTTTAGAGCTCATGCAGGAAACCACATGGGGACTGACGGAGATTGTGGATTCCTTAACCCGTACAAATCATTTTTTTAAGGATTTGAATTCATTTTTCTCATGGGAAGAAATTGATGAAAAAGATAAAAATAGAATGCCATACGATAAAGAAGCGTTTGTTTTTAAGTCTCTTGTCTTCCGGAATACCAGTTTTACATATCCTGATACAGAGAAACAGGTTCTGAAGAATCTGTTTCTTGAAATGAAAGAAGGGAAACATTATGCGCTTGTCGGAAGCAACGGCGAAGGGAAGACTACAATAATTAAATTGCTGTTGGGTTTGTATGACGGATACGGCGGCGATATTCTGTTAAATGGAGAATCTATCCGAAAGGTGCCTGTCAGGGAAAGAAATCAGATTTTTTCCGTGGTATTTCAGGATTTTGTCAGATACAGTATGACAGTGAGAGAAAATGTTGAACTGGGGAACATTTCCCATAAGGAAATAAAAGAGGAAGAGCTTCTGAAGCTGTTGGATAAAGTCGGGCTGAAGAATAAAATAGATTCCTTATCTGATGGAGTGGAGCATGTTTTAGGTAAGCTTGAGAAAGACGGGCAGGATCTGTCCGGAGGTGAATGGCAGAAGCTGGCGATATTACGGGCCATGTGTTCCCCCGCACCTGTCTTATTGCTGGACGAGCCGGCTTCTGCGCTGGATCCGGAAAGCGAAAGGGATATATATTATTTGTTTTTAAACCTGATGAAGGAGAAAACAGCGGTAATAATATCCCATCGTCTGGGATTTACCAGATGGGTAGATGAGATCCTTGTATTGGGGAATGGCGGTGTCCTGGAAAAAGGGACATTTGATGAGCTGATATCGAAAAAGGGTATTTTTTATGAAATGTTTGAAAGCCAGAAAAAATGGTATGGGAAACAGTAACCTGAACGTCATGCTTTTGCCGTTAAAACTTTTGTGCCAAAAATATTTTTCTTACCTTATTTTATTTTTATTGGTGGGAATTATCTACAGTTTACTGAATACAGCTATCATTATGGCCAAAAGCAGTTTTGTGGATGAAGCCGCCGATTTATTGAATTCTGTTATGGCACAGAAACGGATTTGGTTTATGGCAGGCTTTCTTGGTCTGGTCAGCGCACTGGAGATTATCGGTAATGGAATTTATAATTTCATGTACGTAAGCCTGAGTCTGAAAATGCAGGGAGAAATCCAAAAAACAATATTTCAAAAAATAAACCGCCTGTCCCCGCTGGCTTTTGAAACCTCAGAAAACCTGGAAAGAATAAAAAAGGCCCGGGAAGGCGGAAACGGCATTTTTACCATGTGGCTTACGGTTTTTTCCATTATATCCTTTTATTTGCCCTATTTTATAATGATAGAAATATATTTATATCGAATGCAGCCGGTACTTTCCATTTTTCTTTTACTTATATTTTTGCCGGTATTTTTATCACAAATTATCAATCACACTCTGGTTTCTCATTATGTTGACACAAGTACGCCGTACAAAAGGAAATATGAATATTATAATCGCTGTATTACAGAAAAGAGGTTTTTTAAAGAAACAAGGTTCTGGGGAGCGGTTCCTTTTTTCAGGAGTAAGTTTATTGCTTCCTTAAAGGGCTATTCAGAAGAAACCTGGAAAATAAATAAAAAATCCACATTCATACATATGGGTATGGAAAGCCTTACAATAGCAGGCTATTTTTCAATCCTTTATCTTTTATTCCGTCTGTTGGTTGATAACACTATTACAATCGGAGTCTTTATGGCTGTTTTTACATCTATAAAAAGGATGTATGATTTAATGAATGAAATGATAGTCAGGCATATAGGAGGAATTCTCAGAAATTACGGGAGCGTAAAAAAGTACTGTACCTTTATGAAAATGCCTGAGTATTATGAAGCAGCGGTATCCATGGATGGAGATATCACACTCTCACATATTGATTTTACTTATCCGGAGGGGCAAAAGGCGGTATTCCGGGATTTTAATCTGCGGATAAAGAAGAATGAGACAGTGGCGATTATTGGAGCTAACGGTTCGGGAAAAAGTACACTGGCAAAGCTTCTCGCTTCTATTTATGAGACGGATTCAGGTGAAATAAAAACCTTGGGAAGGGAAAAGACATCAATGGTCTTTCAAAATTTTCAGAAATATGATATGAGTCTGAAGGATAACATACGGATCAGCGACCTTTACAGGGATGATAACGATGAGGGACAGCTCAGCCTGATGGATTCTTTGGATATGGCAGGACTGAACAGCAGGTATCTGCTGGATAATCTGGAGACAGAGGTAGGCAGAAAATTCGGAGGAATCGATTTGTCGGGAGGAGAATGGCAGCGGGTTGCCATAGCGCGCGGTATTTACAGAAAGCATGATTTACTCATATTGGATGAACCCACCGCAGCCATAAATCCCATGGAGGAAGACAGAATTTTCTGTTTGTTTGAGGAGTTGTCCCAAGAATGTACCTCGATCCTGATTACTCATCGTATGGGGGCGGTAAAGATTGCCGACAGGATTATCGTATTGGAAAACGGAAGAATAATTGAAGATGGCACCTATCAGGAATTATGTAAGTCCGGAGGCCGATTCGCAAAAATGATATCCCTGCAGGCGGAACTGTACGAATAGAAAGTGTACTCTGCGCCATGAATTTAATAAATCAATCTATATGGATAGCTCTTTCTTACAAGCACCTTTTCCGCAGTATAAATACCGAATCCCAAAACATGGAAAAATGATTGGTGCAATCCTGTTCCGGGTAAGTTATAATAGATCTGGGAATACTGGCAACAGGAGGATTTTGTCAATGGAAACAGCGCTGCAGAAGTTCAAGGATATGGAAAAAAGCTGGAAGTGGTATCAGATAAACCGTTTTTTTGGAGCCCTTGCCGGAGCGGTGATTTATTCTCTGGGAATAAATCTGTTTATCGTGCCGGTTGCTCTTTACAGCGGCGGGATCATGGGATTTTCCCAGGTGCTGAGGACGCTTCTTATTCAGTATCTGGATTTGCCGCTTCAGAATTTTGATATAGCCGGTGTCATCTATTATCTGATTAACGTTCCCATTTTACTGCTCTCCATGAAACGGATCGGAAGGCGGTTTTTTATAAAAACGGTGATGTGTGTTACCACAGTAACCATTCTTTTGTCGGTCATACCGATCCCGGCACAGCCCATACTGCCTGATGATACTCTGGCGTGCTGTGTCATCGGCGGAATCATCTGCGGCCTGGGAATGGGACTTGCTTTAAAGAGCGGCGGTTCCCTGGGCGGAATGGACATCGTGGGAATGATGCTGATTAAGTGGCGGAAGAATTTCAGGGTGGGACGTGTAAATCTGGTCACCAATATCATCCTGTATTCTATCTGTATGTTCCTGTTTGATATTCCCACAGTGATTTATTCCCTCATTTATGCTTCGTTAAGTTCTTTTGCCATTGATAAGGTACATGCCCAGACGATCAATGTGGAGGTGCGTATCATTACCAAGATGCAGGATGAAGAAATGGAAAAGGAAATCTTCAGCGAACTGGAACGCGGCGTTACCAAGTGGGAAGCCATCGGCGCTTATACGGATGAGTCGGTGCATATTTTATTTGTCCTGATTTCCAAGTACGAGCTGAGCCAGCTGAAGAATATCGTACACAAATATGATCCGCATGCCTTTATTGTGGTAAATGAAGGGGTGAATGTGGTGGGAAATTATAAGACCCGCTTATAGTATAAATAGTTATATAAAAGAAAACCCTTCGGGAGAAAAGGCGTTCCGGCAGTCAGAACGCTTATCACCCGAAGGGTTTTTGTATCGTAAAAAGTTTATTGCTGGTTATCCGATTCCGTTTTAGGATCACAGGTCAAATGCATTCCCAGCTTTTTGAATACCGCCTCATCCACAGAGGAGAGCATAACGGAAGAGTGAACCTCACAGCCCTTCAGCTGGCGCAGGGCGCTTAAGGCGAGGGCGGCCCTTTTGTCCGTAGCTGCACTGATGGACAGGGCGATCAGTATTTCATCCGTGTGGAGTCTGGGGTTAATGCTTCCCAGGTATGAGGTTTTCAGAGTCTGGATAGGTTCAATTGCCTGAGGGGATACTAAATGAACCTCGTGATCAATATCCTCCAGAACCTTCAGGGAATTCAGAAGGCAGGCGGAGGCTGCGCCTAACAGGTCGGAGGTTTTTCCGGTTACCAGAGTGCCGTCGGAAAGCTCTATGGCTACGGCGGGATGTCCGGTTTCCTCTTCCCGCTGCATTGCGGCTTTTACGACAGGCCGGTCATTGATGGTAAGTCCTGCCTGTTTCATGAGAAGCTGAAGCTTATACAGGATATCCTTGGAGCTGTTGCCCCTCTTTAGTTCGCAGAGGCAGTGGTAGTAGCGCCGGATGATTTCCTGATTGGCGGCTTCCCGGCAGCTGTCGTCATCGATAATACAGTTGCCTGCCATATTTACGCCCATATCCGTAGGGGATTTATATGGGCTTTCTCCCAGAATCTGTTCGAAAATAGCGTTGAGTACCGGGAAAATCTCCACATCCCGGTTATAGTTCACTGTGGTTTCCCCATAAGCTTCCAGGTGGAAAGGATCGATCATGTTTACATCGTTCAGATCGGCAGTTGCCGCTTCATAGGCCATATTCACCGGATGCTTCAAAGGAAGGTTCCAGATGGGGAAGGTTTCGAACTTGGCATATCCTGCCTGAATCCCTCTTTGATGCTCATGATACAGCTGGGAAAGACAGGTAGCCATTTTGCCGCTGCCGGGTCCGGGAGCGGTTATGACAACGAGGGGTCTGGTAGTTTCCACATACTCATTCCTGCCATAGCCTTCATCGCTGACGATAAGATCAATATTATCGGGATAGCCTTCGATCACATAATGAAGGAAGGAACGGATTCCCAGATTATTCAGCCGCAGACGGTATTGATCCGCCGAAGGCTGTCCGGAATACTGGGTGATAACAACGGAATTAGCCAGAAAGCCCATTTTTCGGAAGGATTCAATCAGGCGAAGGACTTCCGCGTCATAGGTGAGACCGGAATCCATGCGGATTTTATTCCTTTCAATAGAAGGTGCACTGATGACAAGAACTATTTCAGCCTGTTCTCTCAGCTGGTAAAGCATTTTAAATTTACTGTCCGGCTCAAAACCGGGAAGAACCCGGGAGGCGTGGTAGTCGTCAAAAAGCTTGCCTCCGAATTCCAGATAAAGTTTATCGCCGAACATGGCGATGCGGTCCCTGATATGCTCTGACTGCATTTTCAGATATTTGTTGTTATCAAATCCGTACTTCATTAGTCCCTCTTCATAAATTTTATTTGTTATTTTTCATTTGCAGTGCCGCGGCTATAAATCCACGGAACAGGGGATGGGGTCTGTTCGGCCTTGATTTTAACTCGGGATGAGCCTGGGTGGCAACAAAAAACGGATGCTCCGGAAGCTCACACATTTCCACAATACGGCCGTCGGGAGACAGGCCGGAAAGCTTCATTCCATGGGAAGCCAGCAGGCCGCGGTAATCGTTGTTGACTTCATAGCGGTGTCTGTGCCGTTCGTAAATGGTTTCATCACCATAAAGGGCGAAGGCTTTGGAAGACTTGTCCAGAACACAGGGGTAAGAGCCCAGACGAAGAGTGCCTCCGATATCCTCCACGCCGTTCTGATCCGGCATAAGTGCTATTACGGGATGTGTGGTGGAGGGATCCAGTTCCACGCTGTGTGCATCCGAATAGCCAAGCACATTCCTGGCATATTCCACAATAGCCAGCTGCATGCCGAGACACAATCCCAGATAAGGGATATTATGGGTTCTGGCATAGGAAATTGCCTGGATTTTACCGTCGATTCCCCGATCGCCGAATCCGCCGGGTACAAGGATACCGTCCACGTCCGACAGATATTCATCCGCGTTGGCTTTGGTAACCAGTTCGGAGTCCACCCACTTGATATTCACATTAACCCGGTTGGAAATGCCTCCGTGCTTCAGAGCCTCTACAACGCTGATATAAGCATCATGCAGCTGGATATATTTTCCCACCAGGGCGATGGTGACCTCATCTTCCGGAGAGCGGAGAGCCTCCACCATGCTTGTCCAGTCTGTCAGATCAGGTTCTCTGTTTTCCAGACACAGGCATTCGCAGACCACATCGGCCAGATGTTCTTTTTCCATGGCAAGGGGAGCTTCGTAAAGATATTCCACATCCAGATTCTGCAGCACATGTGCACTGGGCACATTGCAGAAAAGAGCGATTTTATCCTTAATACCCTGATTCAAAGGTATTTCGCTGCGGCATACGATGATATCCGGCTGGATTCCCATTCCCTGCAGTTCCTTTACGCTGGCCTGTGTGGGCTTTGTTTTCAGCTCCTGGGAAGCGCGCAGATACGGAATTAAGGTTACATGGATTAAAATGACATTTTCGTGACCGGCCTCATGCTGGAACTGCCGGATTGACTCCAGAAAAGGCTGGCTTTCGATATCGCCTACCGTACCGCCGACCTCAATGATGGCAATTCTGGTATCGTCATCGGTAAAATTGCGGTAAAACCGGCTTTTGATTTCATTGGTGATGTGGGGGATGACCTGAACCGTACCGCCGCCGTAATCGCCCCTTCGTTCCTTCTGCAGGACGGACCAGTATATTTTGCCGGTGGTGACGTTGGAATTTTTGCCCAGGTTTTCGTCGATAAATCTTTCGTAATGCCCCAGATCCAAATCGGTTTCCGTGCCGTCGTCGGTGACAAAAACCTCACCATGCTGTATCGGGTTCATGGTTCCGGGGTCAATATTGATATACGGGTCGAACTTCTGCATGGTAACCTTATAACCACGTGCCTTCAGAAGCCGGCCTAAAGATGCGGCGGTGATACCTTTACCGAGTCCGGATACCACGCCTCCTGTAACAAATACGTACTTTACTGCCATAGCGTTCTCCATTCTGTCAAAAATAGGTTTATCAAGTTGCCTGCTCCCGGAAAAAGAAGGAGTAAATTAGAAAAGTACGCCCTGAAGCGTACCGGTTCCCCGCCCTTTATTATTGAAAACTCAATTTTAATATTATACAACGGAAAATGGGAAAAAATCTACCGTTTTCTGCAAAAAAATTAATAAATCTTTTATAGTTTGCCCCATAATTTCATAGAATTAATATTGATTTATATTCTTTCAAACTCTATAATAGGAAATGATTATCAGCATTTGTCCAGTTTCTTGAGAGGAGCTGTTAAAGAAAGGTTTTACATTATGGATAATAACAACTTAAATAATTATAACGGCGGCAATGGCTTTAACAACGGCCAGGGCGGCGGCCCGGGGAACGGGCAGGGAGGTCCGGGAGGAAGCGGACAGCCACCTAAGAAGCAGAACCTGCTGCTGCTGTTGGTTGCAGCATTGGTAACGCTGGTATGCATGAGCTTTTTTATGAAAATGCTCAGCGGGGTATCCAATCAGGAAATCACCTATAATGAATTCCTGGAAAAGGTGGATGCGGGAGAGGTCAAGAGCGTGGAAATCAACGATGACCAGATTAATATAGTTCCCAAATCCGAGGAAAGTGATAACCCCTTCGTGCGGGCCGAGGAAATCAACTATTATACGGGACGTGTGGAGGATGATACCCTGATTCAGCATCTGCTGGATAAGGGAGTGGAAATAAAGGGTGAAATTCCTGATAATTCAGGCTTCCTGCTTTCCATACTTCTTACCTATGTACTTCCTTTTGTAATTATTATTTTCCTGTTTAACTTCCTTATGAAAAGGATGTCCGGGGGCGGAGGCCCTATGGGAGTGGGAAAGAGCAATGCCAAGGTTTACGTACAGAAGGAAACCGGCGTAACCTTTAAGGATGTGGCAGGAGAGGACGAGGCCAAGGAATCTCTCGTGGAGGTAGTGGATTTCCTGCACAACCCAGGAAGATATTCCAAGATTGGAGCCAAGCTTCCCAAGGGAGCGCTTCTCGTAGGCCCTCCCGGAACCGGTAAAACCCTGCTTGCCAAGGCAGTGGCGGGGGAAGCCCATGTTCCGTTCTTTTCTTTGACCGGTTCTGATTTTATAGAGCTTTATGTAGGTGTGGGTGCTTCCCGTGTACGTGATTTGTTTAAGGAAGCTACTAAGAATGCGCCTTGTATTATATTCATCGATGAAATTGATGCCATCGGCCGGAGCCGTGATTCCAAATACGGCGGCGGGAATGAAGAGCGGGAACAGACACTGAACCAGCTGCTTTCTGAGATGGATGGCTTTGACAGTTCCAGAGGTATCCTGATTCTGGGTGCTACCAACCGGCCTGAAATCCTGGATAAGGCGCTGCTGCGTCCCGGACGTTTTGACAGGCAGATCATTGTGGATAAGCCAGACCTGAAGGGCCGTGTGGAAATTCTGCGGGTGCATGCCAAGGACGTTCTCATGGATGATACCGTGGATTTCGATGCCATAGCGCTTGCAACCAGCGGGGCTGTAGGCTCGGATCTTGCCAATATGATAAATGAGGCCGCTATCAATGCGGTGAAACAGGGCAGGGATTATGTCTGCCAGAAGGACTTGTTCGAGGCAGTGGAACAGGTGCTTGTAGGAAAAGAGAAAAAGGATCGTATCATGAGCAAGGAGGAACGCCGCATCGTATCCTACCACGAGGTGGGGCATGCGCTTGTGAGCGCTCTTCAGAAGAACTCCGAGCCCGTGCAGAAAATCACCATTGTTCCCAGGACCATGGGCGCGCTGGGATATGTAATGCAGGTGCCGGAGGAGGAAAAATTCCTCAACACCAAGGAGGAGCTGCATGACATGCTGGTAGGCCTGCTGGCAGGCCGGGCCGCGGAGGAGATTGTATTTGACACCGTTACTACGGGGGCTTCCAATGATATAGAGAAAGCCACTTCCATAGCAAGGGCCATGGTAACGCAGTACGGTATGAGCAAGAAATTCGGCCTGATCGGCCTGCAGACCGTGGAAAGCCAGTATCTGGACGGCAGAGCCGTGATGAACTGCTCCGATGTAACAGCGGCGGAGGTTGATTCCGAAGTCATGCGCATCCTGAAGGAATGCTATGAAAAGGCGCTGGAGCTGCTCAGCGGCAACCGTTCCGTTATGGACAAGATTGCTGAATATCTGATAGAAAAAGAAACCATAACCGGTAAGGAATTCATGAAGATATACCGCAAGGAAAAAGGAATTCCGGAACCGGAAGAGAATAGTACCGAAGAAACCAAATCCCGTATTTCTGAAAATGCCCGTCCGGAAGCTGCTGTAAATACGCAAGCCGCAGATTCCTCTTCGGAGGCCGGTGCCGCTCCTGCTGTACAGGAAATGCCCGCCGGACAGAAGACGCAGGACAATACGGAAGAGGAAATTGTTCCCAAACCGTGGGATCTTCATTTCCAACAGAGCCAGAATACAGGTTCTGCCGCTGATGACAGTGAAGCCAGGCCTTCCGGGGAAGGACAGAATAAGAATACCGGCAGCACCGGTCAGAGCGACTGGTGGAACAATTCCGAAAGCGGTATACCCGGACAGGATTTGAATTTTTTCCATACACAGGAATCAGGCTCCGGAAATCCTCCGTCTCAGCAGGCAGAAGAGGATAATACACAGCAGACGTCTGTGTCAGGCGGAACAACAGATTCTGAAGAAGAAAAAGGAAATGATGATACATCCAACGGCCCGCGCGGCCCGGTAGGAAGATTTTCCAATACCGTCCTTCCTCCTTCTGATAAGAAATAAATACAGTTACAGACAGGGATTCTTATGATATTCTAATATAAGAATCCCTTTTCACGTAAAAATAAGCAATAAATTATCCCCTCGCCGCCCGTTGCGACGGAGGACAATCGGAGTGAATAAATATGTTTGATTTTGAAGAAGAGTTAAAGAAGCTTCCGCCAAAGCCCGGCGTTTATATTATGCATGATAGTGAGGATACCATTATTTATGTGGGGAAGGCCATCAGCCTGCGGAACCGGGTGCGCTCTTATTTCCGGGAGAGCACGAATAAAAGCCCCAAAATAGAAAAAATGGTTACTAAAATTGCCAGGTTTGAGTATATTGTGACCGATTCGGAACTGGAAGCGCTGGTTCTGGAAAATAATTTGATTAAGGAGCACAGCCCCCGTTACAATACCATGCTTAAGGATGATAAAACCTATCCTTATATAAAGGTGACAACGGGGGAGGATTATCCAAGAGTCCTGTTTTCCCGGCAGATGAAAAAGGATAAATCCCGTTATTTCGGGCCCTTTACATCGGCGGCTGCGGTAAAGGATACGATTGAACTGATCAATAAGCTTTATAAGCTGCGGACATGCAGCCGGGTACTGCCGAGGGACTGCGGCATGGACAGGCCCTGCCTGAATTATCATATCGGCCAGTGCAGCGCGCCCTGCCAGGGAGGGATACCCAGGGAAGAATACCGGGAACAGGTGGATAAAGCGCTGGATTTCCTGAACGGCAATTTCAAGCCCATTCTTGCGGATTTGCAGCAGAAGATGGAGGAGGCTTCGGAAAATCTGGATTTTGAAGAAGCGATCCGATTCCGGGATCTGTATAACAGTGTGAAGCAGGTGGCGCAGAAACAGAAAATCACGGACAGCAACGGCGAGGATAAGGATATTATCGCCCTTGCCAAGGATGATAATGATGCGGTGGTACAGGTGTTTTTTGTGCGGGACGGCAAGCTGATCGGAAGGGAGCATTTTTATATGACCCATGTAGCGGACAGCAGCTCCGCCCAGATCCTGCTTGATTTTGTAAAACAGTTTTATGCCGGAACACCATTTGTCCCCAAGGAGCTGATGCTTCAGGAGGAGATTGAGGATGTGGAGGTACTGGAGCAGTGGCTGGGATCCCGCAGGGGCAGCCGCGTACATATCTGGGTGCCTAAAAAAGGAACGAAGGAAAAGCTGGTGGAACTGGCGGCAACCAATGCCGCGCTGGTACTCAGCAAGGACAGGGAGCGTATCAAGAGGGAAGAGGGAAGAACCATAGGCGCGGTGAAGGAAATATGCGGCTTGCTTTCCCTTCCGGAAATCAGCAGGATGGAAGCCTTCGATATCTCCAATATCAGCGGATTTGAAAATGTGGGCTCCATGGTGGTATATGAAAAAGGAAAGCCTAAACGCAGTGATTACCGTAAGTTCAAGATACGTACCGTCAGCGGGCCGGATGATTATGCCTGCATGAAGGAGGTTCTGACAAGAAGGTTCCTTCACGGAATGGAAGAAGCGAAGGAGCTTCAGGAAAAACAGCTGGAAAAAGAATTCGGCAGCTTTACCAAATTCCCGGATCTGATACTTATGGACGGCGGTAAGGGGCAGGTTAATGTGGCGCGCCAGGTCCTGGATGAGCTTCGTATAGAAATACCGGTATGCGGTATGGTAAAGGATGATAATCACCGTACGCGGGGATTGTATTATCAGAATAAGGAAATAGCGATTGATACCCGGGGAGAAGGCTTTAAGCTGATTACCAGGATACAGGATGAAGCCCACCGTTTTGCCATTGAATATCACCGTTCCCTGCGCAGCAAGGATCAGGTGCGTTCCGTGCTGGATGATATTCCTGGCGTTGGGCCTGCAAGGCGCAAGGCCCTGATGCGGCATTTTAAGTCGATAGATGATATCCGGAATGCGGAGGTTTCACAGCTGTCGGAGGTTGATGAGATACCGGTGAATATAGCAGAAGAGATCTATGCCTTTTTTCATGGGAAAAAAAGTTAAAGATGTCAATAATTTTATTTACAATAAATTGACTGTGTCAATAAATTATGCTAAGCTAGATATAGAAAATCGAAAGGAGTGTTATAAATGGCTCAGACAAATATTAATATCCGTATGGACGAGAATTTGAAACAGCAATTCGACTGGCTTTGCAGTGAACTCGGATTAAACATGACTACAGCTATTAACATTTTTGCGAAAACCATGGTGCGCCAGCAAAAAATACCATTTGAAGTTGCCCTTGATGTCCCCAACACTGAAACCCTTGCTGCGATTGATGATGTAAATCACGGGCGTAACCTCAGCAAGCCATTCCACAGTGTAACAGATCTTATGGAGGACTTAAATGCTTGAAGTAAGATATTCCGCTAAGTTTAAGAAGGATTATAAGACGGTTATCAAACGCGGCTATAATCCCCAGCTCCTGCAGGATGTCCTGGAAATGTTATGCAGCGGACAGATGTTGCTGCCCAAATTCAGGGATCATAATCTGTCGGGTAACTACGAAGGGCACAGGGAATGCCACATCACGCCTGATTGGCTCTTGATCTATAAGATTGAGCAGGAAATATTGACATTGACATTAACCCGGACCGGAAGCCATAGTGACTTATTTTAAACACGCCCTGAAGCCCCCAAGGTTCGGGGCGTCTTTTGTCAGCATACCTATATTTAAAACGCTCCGGGTGATTCAGGGGTATCTTGCCCTGCAGATGACTGCGGGTTTATATTCCCATGTATTGCCGGAAATCAAACAAAAAGAAATGCAAAGGATTACCGGCCTTTTCTGAATATTATGGCTGCGGATGAACAATTATAGTAAAAGAAGTAAATCTGCACCGCTGAAATCTATTCTTTTTTTCATGGTTCTGTGGTAAAATAAGCAAAGGTATACGTATGGCAGAGAATCCGGGGCCAGGTAAAAGAACCGGCCCGCTGCCTTCGCGAGAATAAAGGAAATTGGAGGACAAGGTATGTCACATGTGAATCTAACGCAGATCATCGAAAAGATGAAGCTGGAAAATCTGACGCCGGAAATTGATGTAAAGGGGATTAAAATCACCCAGCCGGACATCAACAGGCCTGCGCTGCAGATGGCGGGATATTTTGAGCATTATGAGGCCACACGCCTTCAGATTATCGGCTTCGTGGAATACACGTATATGGAATCCATGACGGAGGAAAGAAAGCAGAAAATTTATAATCAGCTGCTGTCCTATCCTATTCCCTGTATTGTATTTTCCAGAGAGCTTCATCCGGATCCCCTTTTCCTTCAAATCGCGAAAGAAAAGAACGTGCCTATTCTTATGACTAAAAAAGCGACCTCCGCTTTTATGGCTGAAATAATCCGCTGGCTGAACGTTATGCTTGCCCCCTGTATTTCCGTGCATGGTGTATTGGTGGATGTATACGGCGAAGGCGTGCTGATTACCGGTGAAAGCGGAATCGGCAAATCGGAGGCGGCTCTGGAGCTGATCAAGAGAGGGCACCGTCTCGTGTCTGATGACGTGGTGGAAATCCGCAAGGTGAGTGACGATACCCTCATAGGAAATGCTCCGGACATTACCAAGCATTTCATCGAACTGCGCGGTATCGGTATCATTGATGTGAAAACCCTGTTCGGTGTATCCAGCGTTAAGGATACGCAGTCCATTGATCTGGTCATCCGTCTGGAAGACTGGAATAAAGATAAAGAATATGACAGGCTGGGACTGGAAGAGGAATATACGGATTACCTGGGCAACAAGGTAGTCTGCCACAACATTCCCATCCGTCCGGGACGTAATCTGGCGATTATCTGCGAATCTGCGGCAGTCAACCACCGCCAGAAGAAGATGGGTTATAACGCGGCTCAGGAATTGTACACCCGTGTGCAGAATTCCCTGGCACGCAGAAGAGAAGAAGATGAGGAGGACGATTAAATCATGGCAAAATATTGTTTCGGGGTAGACGTGGGAGGCACCACGGTAAAGCTGGGCTGTTTTGATACGGAAGGAACCCTTCTGGAAAAATGGGAAATCCATACAAGGACAGAAAACAGCGGGGAGGCAATTCTTCCTGATGTGGCGGACAGCATTCTGGATAAAATGAAGGAAAGAGAAATTGCCAGAGAAGATGTTGTCGGTGTCGGCATCGGCGCTCCCGGGCCTATTGACGGGGAAGGAACGGTTTACAATGCGGTGAATTTAGGCTGGGGAACCTTCAGCATAAAGAACCGCCTGCAGAGCCTTCTGAATATTCCCGTGGAAGCCGGAAATGACGCCAATGTGGCGGCCCTCGGAGAAATGTGGAAGGGCGGCGGACAGGGACATAAGAATCTGGTGGCCGTTACTTTGGGAACCGGTGTGGGCGGCGGAATCATTGCAGACGGCAAGATCCTGTCAGGCACTACCGGGGCAGCAGGCGAGATCGGCCATATCCATGTGATGGACGGAGAGAGTGAAAGATGCAACTGCGGCAATTACGGCTGCCTGGAGCAGTATACCTCTGCCACCGGTATTGTAAGGCTGGCGAAGCGCAGGCTGGAGGAGGACGATAAGCCCAGCGTGCTGAGAAACAACCCGAATATTTCCGCAAAAGCAGTTTTTGATGCGGTAAAAGAAGGGGACGAGCTGGCAATTGAAGTGGCAGAGCGTTTCGGTGAAATCCTGGGTAAAGAGCTGGCAAATATTGCCGGAGTGGTGAACCCGGAAATTTTTGTTATCGGCGGCGGTGTATCCAAAGCGGGTCCGATTCTGCTGGATTTCATCCAGAAGAATTACATACCGTATGTATTTGCGGGAAGCCGCGGTGCGCTGTTTGCTTTGGCAACATTGGGAAATGATGCCGGTATTTATGGGGCTGCCAAGATGGTGCTGGACTAAAAATACCGGTATCGGCATAATATATTGATAAGTTTATATAACTATTCAGTCAGGTCTGCGCATTTACTGCGCAGGGACTGAACAGTTACATGTTTATGAGGAATGGGAGCAGCAGTGAGTAAAGCTTTTATAGATTTTTTGGAGAGTATTGTGGCGGCGGAAAATATCCTTCTGGAGGAACCGATGCATAAGCATACCACCTTTCGCGTGGGCGGCCCTGCAGAGGTATTCGTAACCGTCGAGAATAAGGAACAGCTGGAAAAGATTATCAAATACCTGAATCTTGTGGAAAGGCCCTATTTTATTCTGGGAAACGGAAGCAATCTTCTGGTAGGGGATAAAGGCTACAGGGGAGTCATTATCCGTCTGGGCGGGGAATTCAACATTCTGAAAACGGAAGGCACCCTGCTGACGGCAGGTGCGTCTGTTCTCCTTTCGGCGGCGGCCAGGGCGGCCATGGAAAACGGATTGACCGGGATGGAATTCGCATCAGGGATTCCGGGAAGCATAGGGGGAGGCGTCAAGATGAACGCCGGGGCCTATGACGGGGAAATGCGGCAGATCGTGGAATCCGTGCAGGTCATGTATAAGGACGGAAGCATCTTGGATCTGGATAATGAAACCATGGAGTTCGGATACCGCAACAGCGTGATCAAGAACAGGCCCTATGTGGTCCTTCAGGTAAGCCTGCGCCTTCAGCCGGGAAACAGGGAAGAAATTCTCGCCAGGATGAATGAGCTTGCTGCCAGAAGAAAGGAAAAACAGCCGCTGGAATTTGCCAGTGCAGGCAGTACCTTTAAACGGCCGGAGGGGTATTTTGCAGGAAAGCTTATTATGGACAGCGGGCTTAGGGGAGCCAGGATAGGCGGGGCACAGATCTCTGAGAAGCACTGTGGCTTTGTGATTAACGACGGCACTGCCACGGCTGCGGATATTGCCGAACTGATACAGGAAGTGAGTGAAACTGTAAAGGAGAAATTCGGCGTCACGCTGGAGCCGGAAGTAATTTTACTGGGAGATTTTTAAAAGTATACATGCATTTATGCGGAAAAAGAAACGAAAGCCTCCTGCGGGGCTTTTGCTTTCTTTTAGCCGGACAGGGTACAGGGGAGGAAGAACAGTGAGATTCGTTATTGTAACCGGGATGAGCGGCGGCGGGAAGAGCACGGCCATGAGGATGCTGGAGGATGTGGGATTTTTCTGTGTGGATAATCTTCCTGTGCCTTTGATTGAAAAATTCATGGAGCTGCTCGTGATGCCGGGAAATGAAATATCCAAAGCGGCGCTGGGGCTGGATGTGAGGGCGGATCAGTCCTTTGGGGACGCCATGAAAATACTGGACAGGATGCGGCAGAACGGCTTTATATTTGAAGTCCTTTTTATGGATGCTTCGGATTCCACACTGGTAAAACGCTATAAGGAAAGCCGGAGGGTGCATCCGCTGTGCACACCGGAGGACAGCCGGGTTGAGCACGGCATCTCCAAGGAACGGGAAATCCTGACGGAGATGAAAAAGAAGGCGGATTATATTATTGATACCTCCAAGCTTCTCACCCGGGAATTAAAGGAAGAAATAGACAGAATTTTTGTAAAGAATGGTGAATATAATAATCTCATCATAAGCATTATGTCTTTTGGTTTCAAACATGGGATTCCGGCGGATGCGGATTTGGTGTTTGACGTCAGGTTTTTACCCAATCCCTTTTATATTGATGAACTGAAGTATATGACGGGGAATGATAAAGGGGTACAGGAATATGTGATGGGCTTTCCGGAGGCAGGCCAGTTTATGGACAAGCTGGAGGATATGCTCCGTTTCCTGATTCCCAATTATATTAAAGAAGGAAAATACCAGCTGGTAGTGGCAATAGGCTGTACAGGCGGCAAGCACCGAAGTGTAACGCTGGCGAATGAACTGTACAAACGCATGAAGGATAAAGGAAATTATGGGCTAACCATCAGCCACAGGGATGTAAAATAAATTCCGGAGGCTGGCCTGTGCCGGGAGGGCTGGATATGTCTTTTTCAGGAGAAGTAAAGGAAGAACTGCAGAAGCAGGTGGCGGCGGCAAGGCACTGCCAGATAGCGGAGCTGGCCTCGATTCTGCATTTTTGCGGAAGTTACCGGGCGGCAGATGAAACTTATAATCAGGATGAAGAAAAGAAATCCTCTGCATTTTGTGAAATGCTTCTGATTCAGGCAGAAAATGAAGCTGTTATCAGAAAATGCTTTACATTATTGCAGAAAACATTTAATATAAATACTAGCGTGAATGAAAAACGCGTGGGAAAGAGCGGCAGACCGGGTGTAAACAGTGCAAGGATCAGGGCTTATGATATAGAACTGACGGATCCGGTTCAGATAAAGCAGGTGCTCCAGGCCACAAAGTTTATGGATAATGAGGGAATGCTCCGGGATATGAGAGCTCCTGTGAGCGCTATTCTCATTAAAAATTCATGCTGTCAGAGAGCTTTTTTAAGAGGCGCATTTCTGTCATCGGGTTCTATGAGTGACCCGGGAAAAAGCTATCACCTTGAAATTGTATGCACAAACCTTTTTCAGGCAGAACAGATCCAGACAATTTTACTTTCCTTCGAAGTGGAAGCCAGAATTGTACAGAGGAAAAAGTACCAGGTTGTCTATATGAAGGATGGTACGGGGATATCTGATTTCCTTAATATTGTCGAGGCCCATAAATCCCTGATGAACTTCGAAAACTACAGAATTGTAAAAGAAATGCGTAATTCTGTTAACAGAAGAGTAAATTGTGAAACGGCCAACATCGGTAAGACCGTGAATGCGTCAACGAGACAGGCAGAGGATATCCTGCTTCTTCAGGAAAAGTACGGATTTGAGAATCTTCCGGACGGCCTGAAGGAAATGGCGGAGATAAGACTCGCTTATCCTGATGCCCCTCTTCGTGAGTTAGGCGAATATCTGGATCCCCCCGTAGGTAAGTCAGGAGTGAACCACAGGCTTCGCAAGTTGAGTGAATTAGCCGATAATGTCAGGTCGCAGCAGGGGATAAATAGTTAAAGAAGTGGAAGGAAAGCAGTAAAAGGAGGAGTAATTTATGAAAATGAAAGCAGTCAAAATTCAGTTAAGCGGCGGACTGGAAGCAAGACCGGTTGCTATGCTTGTTCAGGTGGCCAGCCAGCATGACAGCACTGTTTATCTGGAATCAGAAGGTAAAAAGGTAAATGCAAAAAGTATTATGGGAATGATGAGTCTTGGCCTTGACAGCGGCGAGCTGGTGACCGTTATTGCAGACGGCCCCGACGAGGAAGTTGCGGTAGAGGATATTGCAAAGTATCTTTGCAGCGGCAAGAGCAACTGAATGGAATAAAGACTTTCAAATAAAGAGAAAAGGAGCATGCGTATGCTCCTTTTTTGAAGTTCCGAGGGGGCCATATAAGGAGAAATGTGAAGATGGCGAAGAAAAAAATGCTGTTTATTTATAATCCCAAGGCTGGCAAGGGACAGATTAAAAACAATCTCAGTGATATTATTGATATCTTTGTAAAGGCCGGAAATGAGGTCACCGTTTATCCTACGCAGTATGCGGGAGATGCCGTCAGAATGGCGGCGGAGAAGTCTAAAAAGTACGACCTCCTGGTCTGCAGCGGCGGGGACGGAACGCTGGATGAAGTGGTAACCGGCATTATGCAGAGCAACAAGCTGGTGCCTGTGGGTTACATACCGGCAGGAAGCACCAATGATTTTGCCAACAGCCTGGGAATCCCTAAAAATATGAAGGCAGCTGCGGAAACCGTGGTGGACGGCAGGCTGTTTGCCTGTGACATCGGCGCCTTTAATGACGATACCTTTGTTTATATTGCGGCTTTCGGGCTTTTCACCGATGTTTCCTATGAAACAAAACAGGAATACAAAAACGTGCTGGGGCACATGGCATATATACTGGAGGGCATGAAGCGCCTTCCCTCCATCAAATCCTACCAGATGAAATTCACCGCGGAGAATCTGGAGATCGAAGGGGACTTCATTTTCGGAATGATCACCAATTCCATGTCTGTCGGGGGCTTCAAAAGAATTACCGGCAAATATGTGGAGCTGGATGACGGCGAGTTCGAAGTGACGCTGATTAAGCGTCCCGCCAACGCCATTGAGCTGAACCAGATACTTACGGATCTGGTTAACCGAAATATAGACACGGATCAGATGTACTGCTTTAAGACGGCCTCCCTTCATATTGAGTCCGAAGAAGAGGTGCCCTGGACCCTGGACGGTGAGTTCGGCGGAAAGCATTATGTCGTGGATATGCAGAATCGGAAACAGGCGCTGGAAATACGGGTGCCCTGGACTCTGGAAGAGTAGGATTGCGTGAAAAGTTTAACTTTCTTTTTTTAAGAAGATGGGTTATAATAACACCAGTAAAGGGAATTTATTTTACAATTTAACGGAGGTAAATAAAATGTTAGTATCAGCTAAAGAAATGCTCGACAAAGCAAAAGCCGGCCACTATGCAGTAGGCCAGTTCAACATTAACAACCTGGAATGGACCAAAGCCGTTCTGCAGACAGCACAGGAACTGAATTCTCCTGTAATCCTGGGAGTTTCCGAAGGTGCTGGCAAATACATGTGCGGATATAAGACCGTTGTTGGCATGGTAAACGGAATGCTGGAAGAAATGAACATCACTGTTCCGGTAGCTCTTCACCTTGACCATGGCAGCTATGAAGCATGCTACAAGTGCATCGAAGCAGGATTTTCTTCCATCATGTTCGATGGTTCTCATTATGCAATCGAAGAAAACGTTGCAAAGACCAAAGAACTGGTTGCAGCAGCTCATGAAAAAGGAATCTCCATTGAAGCTGAAGTTGGATCCATCGGCGGAGAAGAAGACGGCGTTATCGGAATGGGCGAATGTGCAGATCCTAACGAATGCAAGATGGTTGCTGATCTTGGCGTTGATTTCCTGGCAGCAGGCATCGGCAATATCCACGGCAAATATCCTGCAAACTGGAAGGGACTTTCCTTTGAAACTCTGGATGCTATCCAGCAGCTGACAGGGGACATGCCTCTGGTTCTTCACGGCGGCACAGGTATTCCGGAAGACATGATCAAGAAAGCCATCTCTCTTGGCGTTTCCAAGATCAATGTTAACACCGAATGCCAGCTTTCCTTTGCAGCAGCTACCAGAAAGTATATTGAAGCTGGCAAGGATCTGGAAGGCAAGGGATTTGACCCTCGTAAGCTTCTGGCTCCCGGCGCACAGGCTATCAAAGATACCGTTAAGGAAAAAATGGAAATGTTTGGTTCTGTTGGTAAGGCTTGAGAATAAGCTTTGTCGGAATAGATTTGAAATAGTGAATAAAATGAGAGCGTTGGCTGAGAGGCTGGCGCTCTTTTTTGATCTACAATTTTTAAGCTTAATATGTGTTGACAGTTTATCTGTAAATTTGTTTAAAGGGCGAGAAATTGTTGATTGTAGAAGATGGAGGTTAATGTTATATTGAGCAGGTAAAATAAACAGGGAGCGGAGGTAGCGAAATGGGAGCAGCTAAAAAAACATTCTGGCAGCGTTTCAGAAAACAGGGCGCACTGCAGGTTTTTGTATTGGCGGGAATGGTATATTTGATAATTTTTAATTTGATCCCTATGTTTGGAATTATTATGGGATTTAAAGATTATTCCATAAGCAGCGGCGTGAAAGGAATTTTTACAAGCAGCTGGGTAGGACTTAAGTATTTTAAAGAATTTGTTACGGACTATAAATTTGGGAAACTGGTTCGCAATACAGTGGCGCTTAGTGTATTAAAACTGATCTTCACGTTTCCCCTTCCCATCATTTTTGCTTTGATGATTAATGAAATAAAGCATCTTAAATTCAAAAAAATCCTTCAGACCTGCAGTTATCTGCCGCATTTTATTTCATGGGTAATTATATCCAGTATATCTTATCAATTTTTATCGCAATCAGGAATTATTAATGTATTACTTACTAAGTTCCACTTAATAGAAAAACCTATTAAGTTCCTGACGGATGCTAAATTGTTCTGGGGACTGGCGGTGTCACTGGATATTTGGAAAGAGATGGGCTGGTGGACAATCATTTTTTTAGCTGCCATTGTAGGAATCAGCCAGGATTATTATGAAGCGGCACAAATTGACGGGGCAACAAGAATGCAGAGAATTATTTATATAACTCTTCCCTGTATTAAAAGTACAATCGTAGTTGTATTAATTATGACTATGGGAAATTTATTCGGAGGGGGCTTAAGCGGTTCTAATTTTGAACAGTGCTATCTTCTGGGAAACAATGTGAACTCAGATACTTCTTCTATTATACAGACTTATGTTTTTGATGTTGGTTTGGCACAGGGGCGTTACGCATATGCAACCGCGGTAGGATTAATCCAATCGGTTATTTCCTTGATTCTTATTTTTTCCAGTAACTTTGTTTCCAAGAAGCTGGCCGGTTCCGGATTATTTTAATGAGTTAAATAAAACTACACATAATTGGTGCAGATAGGAGATTATATGGAAAAAGCAACTGCAATTACCAGGAAAAAGATGAGAAAAAGCAAAGAGGACTGGATTCTCGATATTATCATTTATACATTGGCTGTTGTTATACTCTTTATTACTGTGTATCCTTTTTATTATGTCTTTATGCTGTCCTTTAATGAAGGATTGGATGCCAGTCTTGGAGGGATCTATTGGCTGCCCAGAAAATTTACCTTAACTAATTACAGCAAGTTTTTTACTGACTGGAAATGGGTGAGAGGTTTAGGGGTAACTGTGGCAAGAACCGTAATAGGGACTTTTTTGGGAGTACTTTTTACCACATTGGTGGCATATGGGATTTCCTTTAAGGATTTGATCGGCAGAAAAGCTTATATGACATTTATTATTATATGTATGTATTTCTCGGGAGGGATTATTCCTTATTATACATTACTGAGAGGACTGCATCTTATTGATACCTTTTGGGTTTATATTGTACCGGGAATGCTTAATCTGTTTTATATTACAATTGGTAGGACATTTTTTGAAGGGATACCCGATTCACTCAGAGAATCGGCTAAAATAGATGGAGCAAGCGAACTGCGGATTTTTGCAAAAATAATTATGCCTATTTCCAAGCCATTTATGGCTACACTGGCTTTATTTATCGGAGTGGCTCACTGGAATAACTGGTATGATTCTACATTTTTTGTAAAGACGAAGACGCTCCGGACACTGCCTTATCTGATGATGGAAATTATCAATCAGTTCCAGACGAATGCTGCAGATTTGAATGCGGCGGCGCATCAGAGTACAGGAACGACAAGTCTGTCCGTTCAGATGGCAGCAATGGTGATATCTGTGGTCCCGATTATTTTCATCTATCCATTCCTTCAAAAATATTTTGTTACGGGAATGATGGTAGGTGCGGTAAAAGAATAGAAAACAGGAGGGAAAGAAATGAAAAAGAAGTTATTTTCACTGTTACTTTGTGTTACCTGTATAGGAACCCTTCTTACAGGATGTCAGATGACTGACTCTACGGAAGGCGTATCAGCAGTCCAGGAAGAAAGCTCGGATGTAGCGAGTGAAGAAAACGATGCAGACAGCACTGCAGTTTCCAAAACTGCAAATGATGCTGTTAAATTGGATCTGTATATTGATTTTACATGGTTTCCTACGGATACCTGGACGGGTATTATACCTGAAACATTAACAGCAAACGGAGGGGTAACTTTTGATGTTACCCGTTCAGCCGATGACAGCCAGCTTGGCTTAATGATTGCATCTGGAGATTTGCCAGATGTTATTTTCACCTCAGATGAAATTGACAGACTTTGTGACAGCAATCTCTGCTGGAGTTATGACGAATTAATTGAAACATACGGTGTTGACTGGCAGCCGTCCCAGGATAGGATAGGAATCGCAAGAAGCCATAATGCCAATCCAGAGGATGAGCACTATTATACTATTATCCAGAATTACAATACAAATGAGGAATGGGAGAATGCCGAGGGCGTAGTACCTTCCATAGCCTGTGTATATTATAGGAAAGACATCTGGAGAGAGTTGGGAGAACCGGCTATGGATACCATGGAAGATCTGATAAATGTTTGTAAAATGGTAAGAGAAAAATATCCCGAGATGATGCCGGTAAATGCAGGCAGCCCCTCATGGAGGCTTACACCTTTTCAGAGTTGGACAGGAGCTGCAAGTGAATTTATATATACCGATGAGAGTCATACATCCGTTGCATATACAGATACAACTGCTGAATTTTATGATTATCTGAAATATGTTAATGAGATGTATAGAGAAGGACTCTTCTCTGAAGAGAATCTGGCTATTATCAATCAAGACGATGGAAAACAGCAGGCATTGAATGGAAAATGTTTTGTATATGAATGGAATAGCAGGCCTACGCAGCTGGCACAGCTGAATACTTCCACACAGGCGAATGTGGAAGGCGCTGAATGGGCTTCCATGCCGATTCCGGATGACGCTAAAACAATAGTAAGAACCAATGCAGGCTGGGCGGGAGTATTTATCTCCAAAAAGTGTAAGGATCCGGAAGCGGCAATTAAGATGATTGCCTATATGAACAGTACGGAGGGACAGCATCTTGCATTGTGGGGACGCGAAGGTATCGATTATGTTCTGGATGAAAAAGGAACACCCCAGTTTTCCGATGAATGGCTGGAGACTTCTAAGGATCAGGATCTTATGACCAGTAAATTTAATAATAATTATTTTATGTGCACTACCGAACTGGATGAAGCTTATACTTACTATTCAGGTGCGGATCCAGAGGTGATAGCAGATTTTTCCAAAAATTTGGATAAAGTGGTAAACTATCCAGAGCTTTCCATTGCGCTTCCTGTTTCCACTTCCGACATGGGAATCATACGCGCCAAGATTAAAGAGGCGAGAGAGGCGGAGCTTGTAAAGATTTATACTGCGGAGACGGATGAGGAATTTGAGGCTTCCTATAAAGATTATATGAGACTTCTGGATCAGATTGGTGTGCAGGAGCTTAACAAGTATATGACGGAAGAAACGGCAGATATCAAGACAAAATTTAATTTTTAGTTATCAGATGACCTAAAAAGGACACAGGCTATGGAATAGGTTCCATAGCCGTTCCTTTTTCACCGGCTAATATTAGTTACTGATTCCTGTAATCCGAAGGGGAAAGAGATTCATATTTTCTGAAAATCCTGCCGAACTGTGTGGAACTGTTGTAACCGACCTGGCGGGCTATTTCCTCAATGGAATAGTCCGTTTCCTTAAGCATCTTTTTAGCAGCCAGGATCCGTTCTTTATGGAGACAGGTCAGATATGACTGGCCTGTTGCTTTTTTAAAATAGGTACAGACATAATTGGGATGAAGACCTACTGCGTCGGATAAATCATCCAGAGATATGTCCTCACGGTAATGCTCTTTGATAAACGCCAGCAGCTGATTGGTCAGCATTTCATTGCCATTATCAGAATAATTTTCCTTGATCCGGGATTTTAGCTGCAGTATCTGAAGAATAATCTGTTCAGCCAGCCCAGCCTCACTTCCGATTGAACAGGGAGGTGCGGTAAGATGTGAAAAATCCTCAGAAATCCCCATATTTTCCAGATAAAGAATAATGTTCTGAAAAAAACTGATGTAGATCTGTTCCAGATAGGAGTCTGAAGGCTCATCTACCAAACGGAGCTTATGCATGTAATTCAGAAGGGCATAACGCATGGACTCAGTATCGTTTTTGGTGAATATCTGGATACAATCCTGATAAGAAAAGCAAGCGGTTCCGGTAAGGCCTTCATTGGAGCCAAACGCTTTTTTATAGAATATACGCTGACAGGAATTGGTATACAGATGATGAATTTTATGGATGGAATTAGAACTTATGCTGATTCCAAGAAGAAACTGACACCCCAGGATCTGATAAAGTTTATCCTGCAGATTTGACGGTTTCACAAAAAAGGTATCATGGTTGCAGATACAGATTAGCTGTTGTCTTTCATGTAAATAAAAACAACGGCATTGTTTATAATATAGTTTTAAGAGAACTTCCACCTGCAGAGTGTCCGCCTGTGGGGCTTCCAGAGAGGCAGTTATCACTGTAAAGTAGGTATAGGGGAATAATTCCTCCAGAATATCATCCGTCAGGAGCAGGTCAGATGCGGAAACATCATACAGCAACATCGTGAGAGTTTTCAGATAATAGGATTCTCTGGCCTCATCCAGTTCTTTTTTCCTGACTTCATAGGAATGTAGAATAACTTTTTTCAGGGATTCCTCATCAATAGGCTTCAGGATAAAATCAGATACATTATAGCGGAGAGCTCTTCTGGCATATTCGAAATCCGCATGGCTGGTTAAGATGACAATCTGGCTGGAAAGCCCCTGACTGCGGATATACTCAATCAGTTCAAATCCATCCATAACAGGCATTCTTATATCTGTAAGAATAAGATCGGGCGTATTCTTTTCCAGGAAAGACATGGCTTCAGGAACATTATTGGCAAGGGATACTTCTACGGGAAAGGATAAATCAAGTAACTCCTTAATCATAAAGCTGCAGCCATTCAGAATAATACGTTCATCGTCAACAATCAGAATCTGAAACATTTGCACTGCTCCTTTCAATAATAATGAGAGTTCGGGTAAAATGCTCATCCAGCTCCATATGGATAGAGGTATGTCCGTGATAAAAGATGCGCAGCCGCTCCTTAATGTTATATAGGGCGAAGCCATTATGGTTTCCTTTGAACGCTGACAGTTCCCTTTGACCGAATAAGAGTTCATTGATCTCAGTCAGTCTTTCCGGCGAAATTGTTTTGCCGGTATTGGATATCCGTATATAGATATTCACGCTGTCTTCATAGATGGAGACATCGAGTTCACAATTATCGAAGGTATCGGATACCCCATAGATAATGGAATTTTCCAGGATAGGCTGCAGGATAAAGGAAGGAATACGGATTTCGTTCAGGGTTTCATCGGTTTTGAAGGTGTAGTTCAGGCGCTCTCCGAAACGATATTTTTGTATTTTTAAATAATGCCTCGCGATTTCTATTTCATCTGCCATAGTAACAGCTTTGGAAGAAATAGACAGGGACTGTCTGATTAGTGCGGAAAGGGAAAATATCATATCCGCCACATCCCTGTCATGATTCTGCAGGGCGAGCATACGTATGTTTTCCAGTGTGCCATAAATGAAGTGCGGATGAATCTGCGCCTGCAGAGCCTGATATCGGGCATCCTGGCTCAAAAGCTCCATTTTCTGCACTTTGGACATAAGAGTAGAGTTTTCACGAATTAAATTGTTATAAGAATTTATCAAATGATGAAGTTCCTTATACTCCTGTTTGTATTTATCCGGTTCTTCCTGGTAAAGGGTAAGGTCATCCGGGCTGGAAGTACGGATATAAGTGGAAAAATCCAAAATCTGTCTGGATAAATCGGCTATATTCATAAAGAAACGTATGAGCAGGATTAGGAGCAGGCAGATAATCAGACTCAACAGTAAGGTGAGCAGATTATTGGGCTGTCCTGATAAATCACTCAGCTTTCCGGTAATACACAGTCTAAGATTGGTTTGGGGAATTGTGACCGTATTTGTGTATGTGTTTTTCAGAATAGAAGATGCTGCTGTATTTTCGGGCATAGATGAAATATCTTTATCAACGGAAAGAAGAGTATCTTCTGTACTGCTGTATATGGGATATCCATCTTTGTATACAGTAAATAAACCACCATGAAAAGAGGAATTATTTTCAAACTGATTAAAATACTCGGTGAGGATTTCAGGATTAAGCTTCAGCTCCAGATATCCGATAACATGATCATAATTATAGGCGTACATTTTTTGATAAGCATAAATATCAGGAACGTTTTTAGCAATCCCATTCACATTATCAACGGGAGTAATATGCCATAATATCTTGGTGGGTACAGAATCCATGAGCTTTTGTTTTTCATTATCATCCAAAGGTATGTCATCCAGAGGAAAAAATGGTTCCGCATAAAGCAATCCCGGTTTGCTGCTGTAGATCTTTATGGAATTGATAGATGCATTTCCATTCCGCAGATCCTCACACTGAACCCGGATGGATTTTTTAAGAGAGTAAAGCATTTCTCTTTTGTTAGAATAAACATCAAGATAGTAAATGATTTCAGGTATGCTTTCCAGAGATGAAAAAACATTATCCGCATTGGAAAAAGAGAGGTTCAGCTGTGAAAGGGAATTTTCCAAATATGTCTGTTGAATGGAAAGTGTGTTATTGATAAAGTATATGTTCAGTACAGCCAGATATATAATCCATAGTGAAATGGTAGGTATTATAATGGTAAGAAGAAACTGACGCAGGAACTTTATAATAATACTGGATTTACCCTTATGAAATTCATTTAGGAAATAAGAATTAATTTTTTTCATATGTGTATTTTAGCATAGAAAAAGGATAAAGCATACGGTGAAAATGATAAAGGAGGGGATGGAAATGAAGGAATTTCGGTTGGCTGCTGTTTTTTCCAGCCATATGGTTTTGCAGAGAGATAAAAAAGTTTGTGTGTTTGGGGAGGGCCCGGAGGGGGAAAAAGTAACAGTAGAATTTGCAGGACAGTTAATGGAAACCAGGATTAAAGAAGAACGCTGGCAGGTAATTCTGTCACCTATGAAAGCGGGAGTCCGGGGAGAATTGGTAGCGGTATGCGGAACCAGATACCATATTTTTACGGATGTGTGTGTCGGGGAAGTATGGCTTGCGGGCGGCCAGTCCAACATGGAGTACGAGTTATCACGGAGTGTGGGCGGCAAAGAGGCTTTGGCAGGGGAGGAGCCGGATGTACGGTACTATCAGGTGCCCAGGTTAAGCTGGAAAAATGATAATTTTTGTGAAGAGGAAGCAGCTTCAGCCTGGGAACTGTTCTCCGAAGAGAAGGCCGGGAAGTGGTCGGCTGTGGCATTTTATTTTGCCCAGCGTATCAGCAGGGAGTTAGGGGTTACGGTTGGAATTATCGGATGCAGCTGGGGAGGAACTTCCGCGGCTGCATGGGTACCGGAAAATGTACTTCAGGAGGATTCTGTTCTGCGTATTTATTGGGAAGAATATGAAGAAACTGTTGAAGGGGTATCACAGGAGCAGCAGCTCAGAGAGTATGAGGAATATGAAACATATTTCGAGCAATGGAACAGGAAAGCCATGGAATACTGGAGAAAATTTCCTGAACTTACCTGGCAGGAGGTGGAAAGAGACTGCGGAGACAGCCGATGGCCAGGACCTGTAAACTGTGTTCATCCATTCCGACCTTCAGGGCTGTATCATTGTATGCTGGAACGGGTTATGCCTTATACAATGAAAGGATTTCTCTACTATCAGGGAGAAGCCGATGAAGCAAGGGCTGGGATGTATGGCAGACTTTTAGGCAGGCTGATCGAACAGTGGAGGACAGACTGGGAGGAAGAGAATATGCCGTTTTTATTGGTTCAGCTCCCCGGATATCAGAATCCGCTCAGGGAGGATGACAGAAGCTGGTGTATAATCCGTGAGGCGCAGATGCAGGTTTTCCATACCATCAAAAATACAGGGATAGCGGTGATATTGGACTGCGGAGATAAGAACGAGATACATCCGGCAGACAAGCGGGAAGTAGGCAGGAGACTGGCTTTGCAGGCGCTCTGTGAAATATATGGGGTTATTGATAAAGAAGAAGCCTTCGGGCCGGTTTACAGGACCAGTTACCCCTGTGAAGATAAAATGGAAGTGGAATTTGATTATACCGGACGGGGTATACAGCTTCGGGAATATGGAGAAGAAGCTGCACCCTTCGAAATAGCAGGCGAAGATAAAATTTTCAGAAAAGCAAATGCAGAAGTAAAAGGAGGTAAGTTGCTGGTTTGGTCGGATGAAATAAAGATGCCGATGTATGTGAGATACTGCTGGCATAACTTTTCAGTACCTGTTGTATTTGGAATGAATGGGATACCTGCGGCTCCCTTTCGGACATCAAAAAATGATTAATTTCTACAGGATAAATTGACATTCACCGTCTCAGGCGTCTATAGTAAAAGAAAAGAAAATATACCGGAAAGGATGCGGAAAATGATACGGAAAATTACTTATGGAACGCCTTTTGATACCGAGGCGGTAACCGGTGTCTTTGAGGAATGGGCGGGTGAGCTGCCTTATTTTACACAGGAGGAAGGAAGAAAATTCTCCTATACCATGGAAGAAGAGGATATTGTATATGGCCTTGGGGAAAACGTGAGAGGAATCAATAAAAGAGGCTGGATATATGAGAGTAAATGCAGCGATGATCCTAACCACAGAGAAGATAAGCGTTCCCTGTACGGAGCCCATAATTTTCTGCTGGTGGATGGGAAGGAATGCTTCGGTGTGTTTTTTGACTATCCGGGGAAGCTTGTGTTTGACATCGGCTATACGGATCGGAATGTGATGACTGTGGAGGCGGAAGAAGGAAATATAGCTGTCTATATCATGGAAGGGGAAAATCCGGAGATGATTGTAAAACAGTTCCGCGGCCTGGTGGGGAGAAGCTACATCCCGCCGAAATGGGCATTCGGATATGGGCAGAGCAGATGGAGCTATATGAATGAAGATGAGATCCGGGAGGTGGTAAAAAAGCACAGGGAGGCAGGTATCCCGCTGGACAGCATTTATCTGGACATTGATTATATGGTGAAGTACAAGGATTTTACCGTCAATGAAGAGACGTTCCCGGATCTGGCTGGTTTTGCCCGTGAAATGAAGGATCAGGGGATTCATCTGGTTCCGATCATCGATGCCGGGGTGAAAATAGAAGAAGGCTATGATGTGTATGAGGAAGGGGTAAAGAACGGCTATTTCTGCAAGGAGGAGAACGGAGAGGAATTCGTGGCAGGAGTCTGGCCCGGCCGTGTCCATTTCCCGGACATGCTCAGGGAAGACACGAGAAAATGGTTTGGCGGAAAGTATAAGATCCTACTGGATCAGGGGATTGAGGGCTTCTGGAATGACATGAACGAGCCCGCCATTTTCTATTCGGAGAAGCATCTGAAGGAAGTATTTGAGAAGCTGGAGGATTTCAAGGGAATCAATCTGGACAATGAGGCCTCAGCCTCCCTGCATCAGCTGGTGGATGGGCTTAGCAATAATGAAGAGGATTACAAGCTTTTTTATCATGAGCATAAGGACGGAAGGGTGAGGCACGATAAGGTACATAATCTTTATGGTTATAATATGACCCGTGCGGCGGGAGAGGCCTTTGAGGAACTGGAGCCGGATAAAAGGATCCTCATGTTTTCCCGTTCCTCCTATATTGGTATGCACCGTTATGGCGGGATATGGACAGGGGATAACCTTTCCTGGTGGTCGCATATCCTTCTGAATCTGCACATGATGCCCTCTTTAAATATGTGCGGTTTCCTGTATACCGGAGCGGATTTGGGAGGCTTCGGAGCGGATGTGACCGAAGAACTGCTGATGCGCTGGCTGGAATTGGGGATTTTCACACCTCTTATGAGAAATCATTCGGCATGGGGGACCAGGCGTCAGGAGGTTTACCGTTTTACACAGACAGAGAGCTTCCGCAGAATCATTGAGCTGCGTTATGCCCTTCTGCCCTATATTTACAGTGAATACATGAAGGCGGCCCTGCATGATGAGATGATGTTCCGTCCGCTCTCCTTTGTATATCCTTCGGATCGGTCTGCACGCCGGGTGGAAGACCAGCTGATGGCAGGGGAAAGTATAATGATTGCGCCGGTATACGAGCAGAATGCCAGGGGGCGTTATGTGTATCTGCCGGAGCGTATGAAGCTGGTGCGTTTCAGAGGGCCTGAAGACAGAAAAGAAGAGATATTGGAAAAAGGCCATCATTATGTGGAAATAGCGCTGGATGAGGTGGTTTTCTTTATCCGTCCGGATCATCTGGTACCTGTGTCCCGCGGAGGCCAGTATGTGGAGCAGGTGGATTTTGATCATCTTGGGCTGCTTGGATTTGTGGAAGAAAGCGCTTCCTATGAGCTGTATGATGATGACGGTTATGGAAAAGATTATGAAAATCCCGGAAATTATACCAGGGTATATGTGAATAAAAATGGCGGAGTGAGCAGTACGGGAACGGACGGAAAGACGTTCGCACTGCTGTAGGAAGCAAAAACGGAGCCTGTGGCTCCGTTTTTGTTTGTATGAGAGGGCTTCAAAGTAAAGCCGCAGGAAACCTTTCCGTACAGGGCATTCCATGAAGGAGCTGTTCACGGGAATCCTGGTAAAGCATGATAAATATGGAAGAAAATATGCGGGTAAAGACTGCTTCGTCATTCTGCAGGAGAGCATCCGGAAGTTTGGAAAAAAGGCACTGCATTTCCCGCGTGAATGCTTTTGATTCAGCAGTCTGCGTTTTTACTCTGTCCATATAGTGGCCCCAGATCAGAATGTCGTCAAACTGGTCAAGAATATTCTGAAGGCATGGATACGGTATCTGTTTTTTCAGAAAATGGAGCAGAATCTGGACGATTAATGCAGTGGAGCCGGGTTCCGGATATCCGCTCCAAAGCATGGCCGTCTCTTTTTTCCCGGAAGGGCTCAGGGAAGAAAAGGCAGCAGAAGAAAGGCGGTTGGAACAGATGGCAAGTATCTGAAGAATATCCAGAAACATAATTATATGATCGATTATTTTTTTCTCATCCAGCCGTACAGGAGGCAGGGGTTCCCCCTTCCGGCGTACGATTCCTTTTTTGTCCAGAATTCTGACAAAACCGATATCGCTGAGCAGGGCGATGGCGTTGGATGCCGTGGACTTGGAAATACCGTATTCCTGCATCAGCTGTGGCACGGAGGGCAGATAGATACGGCTGTCGAATTCGCCCATTTCCGTCCGCTTGAATAAATCACGGGCCACTACTGTGTATAAGGGAATGCGCGATTTCCCGGAAAACCAATGATAGGAGTCTTTTTCAGGGACTTCGGGATATTTTTCCTTCAGCATATCAAGATAATTGGCGGCATGCTTCCCCATCCCCCGGTATATCTGCTGCAGGCAATCGCTCAATGCCCTGTCCTGCTTTTGTCTGGCAAGGGACAGGACATGGAGTAAAAAAGAACAGGCATAGCCTTCGGTAAGGGTGTAGGGATATGCCATGTCGGAAACCGACAGATAGGGAATCCAGGCGTAATGCTCCATATCCGAACGGAGATCCAGAATAACCGGATTATTCAGGGGTATAAGAAATTCAGTTAAAAACTGATTGATCTGTATATAGGGTTTATAGGAATCCGTTTCCCTGCTGACAGCGGGAAGGGAATCCTCCAGCTTATCATACGCCGTGTAAAGATGGGCGCCCGCCACATAGATGGAGGGCATGAGAATTTCCAGTCCCCGGCATACGTCCGATATGCTTTCACGTCTCCTGAGCAGCGTGGAAATATAGGCCTGGTCCTTATCATTAAAGCAGACGACAGCCCGTTTGCCGGAAGCAGTACGGATAAATCCGTTTTCCTCCAGCATGCGCATGACTTTCCGAATCGTCGTGATGCCGATATTATACTGTCGGCAGAGCTCCTGCTGGGAGGGGAGAGAATGACCGCACCGCAGTGTCCCGTTGTATAACTGCGTGAGCATGGATTGATATACCATTTCATATAAATGAGTTTCGGCCTTCATGGCGGCATCTCCTTACGTCAGTGTACTATATCAAACTAAGTATAACATAAATGAAAAGGATGCAGAAGACTTGCCAATTCATTGAAGAAGGAATAGAATAAACCTATAGCTAAAACGAGAAAGATTACGCGGAGAGTTCTTCAGTAAGTGCAGGGGAGATAAGATGGATACAGAAAACCGGGAAAGAGATTATGAATATACAACGCTCATGAATATGCTGCATGTGAGCGTGAGCAAGCATTTGCTGAACGAACATTTTTCTTTGGTGTGGGCGAATGATTTTTATTATGAATTAATCGGATATACCAAGGAAGAATATGAGGCAATATATCATAATCATTGTGACAGCTATTACAGCAACGATGAACTGGGTATTCATGATGAAGATGACTGGAACGTGCTGGGAGAGGCGGTGACAAAGGCTCTCAGTGAAGGCAAATCAGGATATAGCATCATAGGGCGGATACGGAGGAAGGACGGGGAGTATATTCTTGTACAGATGTCCGCCACTTTTGTGGATGATTATATAGACGGGTATCAGGTATCTTACACGGCAATGACGGATGTGACGGATCTGGTCATGCAGCAGAGGGAGCAGTCGGTAACCTATGATAACCTTCCGGGGTTTGTGGCTAAATGCCGGATCGGGCAGAACATGGAAATGACGCTTTTAAGCGCCAATACCAGGTTTTATGATTTTTTTGGCGAAAATACCGGGAATAGCGGGGAAGAAAATCCTTTATTTTTGAAGAACCTCAAACAGAACGAAGAAGTGATGTATGCGCATAAAGAGGAGTTTGCCGAAGGAAAACCGGTGCATTTTGTGGTGCGTGTGACAAGCCGGGCGGGAAAGGAAGCATGGCTTCAGGTCAATGCCGCCTGTGTGGATACCTTGGGAGAGGCCCCGGTTTATCTGCTCCTGTTTATTGATATTACAAATGAGACAGAGCTGCGCCTGATGCAGGAGAAGCTGGAAAAGCAGGCGCAGGAGCTGAAGACGGCGCTTCATCTGGCGGAGCGGGCGAACCAGGCCAAGTCGGATTTCCTCTCCCACATGTCCCATGACATACGGACGCCTATGAATGCGATTGTAGGGATGACGGACATTGCAAGTCTGCATTTGAATGAGCCGGATAAAATACAGGACTGTCTTAAAAAAATAGCCCTGTCGGGGCGGCACCTGCTGGGGCTGATCAATGATGTCCTGGACATGAGCAAAATAGAAAACGGAAATATTTCTATCAGCCGGATTCCCTTGTCCCTTCCGGAGCTGATAACTAATGTGGTTACCATCACACAGCCTAATATCAAGGCCAGGAATCAGAAGTTTTCGGTGAAGCTTCATAATCTCAGGCATGAAAGATACTGCTCCGATGCGCTGCGTCTGCGGCAGATACTGATAAATCTTTTGTCCAATGCATCCAAATTCACTCCTGCCGGAGGAGAAGTGAGTATGGATATCGAAGAGAGAAAAGGGGAGGACGAGCTTTCCGTTTTTCTGGATATGGTGATAACAGATACCGGTATAGGCATGAGCGAGGAGTTCATGGAGCATATTTTTGAGCCCTTTTCCCGGGAGCAGGACAGCCGTGTGGATAAGACGGAAGGAAGCGGGCTGGGAATGGCTATTACCAAAAGGCTGGTGGAGCTGCTCGGAGGGACTATCCGTGTGACGAGCAAAAACGGCGCTGGTTCTACTTTTTCTGTGACGATTCCCATGCAGATTGATGATATGCCTCCCATATATCCTTATTTCCCGGATCTCAGGATACTTGTGGTGGATGACGGGGAAGACATTCTGGAATATATGGAACAGGCCCTGAAGGAATTCGGCGTCACTGCGGAATGCACGGAAAGCGGTGCGGATGCGGTAGCCAGGGTGAAGGAAGCCCATGAAAAGGGAGAAAATTACGATGCCGTTATCCTGGACTGGAAAATGCCGGTGATGGATGGTTTGCAGACGGCCCGGTGTATCCGGGAAGAGGTGGGAAGCGAAATTCCTGTTTTGATAATGTCCGCCTATGACTGGAGTGAAATAGAAGAGGCGGCGCAGACGGTAGGAGTGGCCGGCTTTCTTCAGAAACCTATTTTTCTTTCAACGCTGTGCTACGGAATACAAAAGTACGTATTGGGTGAGAATGTGTTGAAAAATGAACTTCCGACCTATGATTTTACCGGCAGGCATTTCCTTCTGGTGGAGGATAATGAGCTGAACCGGGAAATCGCAAGAGAGCTTCTGCAGCAGACCGGGGCGGCGGTGGATATTGCCGGAGACGGAAAAGCAGGGCTGGAAGCGTTTGAAAATTCCATGGAAGGTTTTTATGATCTGATTTTGATGGATATCCGGATGCCGGTGATGGACGGTCTGTGCGCCACTAAGGAGATCCGCCGGCTTTCCAGAAGGGATGCGTCCGGGATTCCTGTCATCGCCATGACGGCGGATGCGTTTGCGGAGGATATTACCGTAGCCATGCAGGCGGGGATGAACGCGCATATTGCCAAACCCATAGAGGTGCAGCAATTGTACCGTCTTATAGACTCCTTCCTTGCCTGAGACTGCCCTGGAAAAAGAAAAAAATACATAAAAAAAGCCCTGTAAAAAGGGAGGATGCCAGGTAACTGATTACCTGGCATTTATTATGAAAAAGCTATTTATAAAAAGTTTTGTTGTACGCTTGAGAGGAGAAGATGAAGCAATGGTGCTTTTTGTTTCCTTCATCTTATGACTATAGTATAGGGAATAGAAGTGTCTAAACCATGTTTGACGGATTAATTTTTTTTAAAGTTAATATGAACAATATATGAACCCTAAATAAGGAACAAAAATTCATGAAATGCTGGTATCTTTGAGCTCGTTTCTGTAAACACTGTACTGATTCCGGCCATTTTGCTTGGAGGAATACAGGGCGCTGTCAGCGTTTTTATATAGCTGTGAATAGGTACTTTTCACGGAATCCGTAAAGCAGATACCAATACTGGCCGATATCATATATTTGCGGTGATCCTTGTTCAGACATGTGAAAATGCTTTTGTTCAGTTGGGCCGCTTTTTTTAAAACGATATCTTTATCGGGGAGCTTTGTCATGAAAATCATGAATTCGTCTCCGCCGAGGCGGCAGATACAGTCGCTGCTGCGGAAAATCTGATTCAGCTTTGTCCCCGTTTCACGGATGATCTTATCGCCGTACATATGGCCGAAAACATCGTTCACTGTTTTAAAATGATCAATGTCCATGATCAGCATGGCGCATAAATCGCTGTTCCTTTCCAGATAATCGGTAATGTATTTCTGGGCGGCCTTTCGGTTGCGGAGATTGGTTAAAGGATCTTTATCCCGCTGCTTCAGGATCCGCCCCTTCGCCAGAAGATCGTTGATTCGGGAAGCGCTTGTGTACGAAGCTACAAAGATGCCTATGATAAGGCTGATCGTAATATTTATCAAATCCATCAGAGCCAGGGAAATCTCCTTGGACAGAAAAGAAAAAAGACAGCAGAGTATGGAGGCGGAGGCCATAAGAATGAAAATCCTGCCGGGCCTGTCAAGCAGAAGCGCGCCGAGGGTAATCAGGGTCACACAGAAGGTGACTGCATTTCCATGAGGATGCATCAGGGTTCCCAGAACAGCGGTTTCCAACAGGATGCCCGACCAGAAGCCGTAAAACCAACCGGCGGAAGTCCCGGCCTGTTTTTCCTCAAAAAAGCGGAACAGCAGCACGCAGACCACAGATAATATTGCGCCCAGGGCGTAAATAAGACGGGAACTGCGCATGATTTCGGAGAAGAAGCTCAGTAAAAAGGCCAGGGTGTTGACCGTGACGGAAAGGAAGGAAGCGTAATGAATAAGTATCCGGTTTTCGTTATAGATACGTTTTTGATACAGGGTATAATTGTCCTGTTCTTTTTTTCTGTTTCCCATAAATCCACTGTACGGAAAAAAGAACCGCTTTTAAGCGGTTTCCGGGTTCCTTTCTGAGGGTGTATGATTGTTATCCGGCTTTTCCTGAGATCAGCGCTCCCGGAAAGCCTGTTGTATAGTATCAGATTATCAGGCGCATAACATCAAAACCGCAACAAAAGAGAAGAAGCAGGAAAAAATTATTTCGTACGAAGCAAAAGAAAAATACCCCGCAAGGCTGCGGGGCATTCACTCACATTTTATCAGGTTCGGGATATTCCACACCGAAGGTTTCAACGGTCATAGTCTTAATGCGCTGATCCTCCATGGGACGATCGGAATAATCGGTCTTTGCTTCAGCAATTTTATTTACATTTTCCATGCCTTCCGTTACCTTGCCGAAGGCGGCATAGGAGCCGTCCAGGTGAGGGGCATTTTTATGCATGATAAAGAACTGGCTTCCTGCGGAGTTAGGTGCCATGGAGCGCGCCATGGAAAGAACGCCTTCGGTATGCTGCAAATCATTTTTTACGCCATTCTGCGAAAATTCACCCTTGATGGAATAACCGGGGCCTCCGGTTCCGTTTCCGTCAGGATCTCCGCCCTGGATCATGAAACCCTTGATGACTCTGTGGAAAATCAGTCCGTCATAAAATTTTTTGTTGATCAAGCTGATAAAATTGTTTACGGAAACAGGGGCGGTTTCAGGATAAAGCTCAGCCTTTATGATATCTCCGTTTTCCATAGTGATTGTTACAACAGGATTCTGTGCCATAAAATAAATCTTCCTTTCTGCAGTTATCTTGGTTACAATAATCATGTGGGCTTTCACGGACGGTGATGCGGATTGTCACGGATAAGCCGACAGGTTTATTGTAGCCGAAATAAGTAAATTCGTAAAGGGAGTACGGCGATTATGTTGGAGAAAGTGGTTCTGGAGCTGGGGTGGGAACCGGCGGCAGAGGAGATAGAGGAGCTGAGGGAAGGGCTGGCTTTGTATCAGGTGAAGCTGGAGAGCGGTATGAGGGAAAAGGGTGAACAGGGGGAGGGTGTGGTCTATATTACGGACAGGCCTGACGCGGTTCGGGAGAAAATGGGGGATGAGGCTTGTATATTACTGTTCCTGACAGAGGAAAACAGGAAGCTGGAGTGGGGGAATATTCCTTATGCGGTGGAATCGCTGGAGGGGCTGGACGGGGACTTTCTGGGGAAGGTGTATCAGAGGCACAGAGGGGAGCCCTGGGTGATACTGGAAACGGAAAGGCTGGTGGTCAGGGAAATGGAAGAAGGGGATTTGGAGGCTTTATACCGGATTTATGACCAGAGGGATGCGGCGGATTTCCTGGATGGGCTTTCTGCGGATAGGGATGAGGAAAGGGCTTATATCAAGGACTATATAGAAAAGGTTTATGCTTTTTATGGGTTCGGGATCTGGATGCTGGAGGAGAAATCGGGGGGAAGGTGCGTGGGAAGGGCAGGCTTTCATATGAGAGAAGGCTTTGCCTATCCGGAGCTTGGGTTTATAATGGCACAGGAGGATCAGAGGAAGGGGTATTGTCTGGAAGCCTGTTCTGCTTTGCTGGAGTATGGTTTCCGGGAACTGGAGTTTGACGGAGTCCAGGCTCTGGTGGCGGAAGGGAACAGGGCCTCGGAGGAAGTGTGCAGGAGGCTGGGAGGAACCCCGGCGGAAAAAATCTGCTGGAAGGGAAAGAAGTGTCTGCGGTTTGTCTGGGAGGCTTAACCGCAGCTATCCGCTGTTGACGTGGGGGAAGTGTGAAGTTATAATCGCTTTATAAGTGATTTTACGGAAGAAATATGGGGAGAAATGATGAAAAACAGGGTGGGGAAATTAATAGGTATATTATTGCTGGTTATGGGGCTTTTCCTGGCAGCAGGATGCGGGAGTAAGGCCGGGGAGAGTGAGGCGCAGGAGACGGAGTCGCAGCAGGAAAGAGTAACGATTTATTTTTTCCATAACAATCCCTGCGAATCCTGCCATGAGGGGCAGAAAATCAGGGAGCTGGCAGAGAAGGTGATGGAGGGCAGGGAGAATCCCATTCATTATCAGACAGAGGAATACTATGCTTTCCGGACGGACGGAAAGCAAAAGCTGGAACGGCTGGCGGATGAGCTGGGAATTCCTGATGAGGATCTGTCCTTTCCCATGGTCATTATAGGGAACCGGTGGGTTTCCGGATATACACGGATAGAGGAGGAGCTTTATGACTGTCTGGCGGAGGCTGCGGGAAGGGATACGGAGAGCAGCGGAGCCGGAGAAAAGGGCAGCTCGGAAGAGGCCGGAGGGAATCCGGAGGAAAAAGCGGGACGGGACGGGCTGTTCGCCGCTACGGAGGGAGAGAAGGACAGTATGAATATCCTTCTGTTTACCACCGAAAGCTGCAGCAGCTGTGATAAAGTGAAGGCTTTTCTGAAGGAGCTGCCGACGGAGATGGAGACAGAGAAGGGAGCCTGCTCTGTGAATATACAGGAGCTTTCCGTGATGGAAGAGGAGAATGCCGTTTATCTGCTGCAGCTGTATGAAGCCCGGCAGGTGCCCGTAGCTTTGCAGAAGGTTCCGTTTCTTTTCATAGGGAACAGGTATCTGTCCGGGGAAAAAGAAATCCGAAGCGGGCTTGAGGCTTTGATGAAGGCGGGGGAAGGGATCGGCGCCGATTATAACCCGGAAATACCTGTGGACAGTGAGGCGGGAAAAAATAAATTTGCGGGAATTGCCTCCATAGGCACGGTGGTGGTCACCGGGTTCCTGAACGGTCTGAATCCCTGTGCGCTTTCTATGACGCTCTTGTTCCTGTCGCTGCTTGCGGCAGCAGGAGGACGTTTTCTGCGGTACGGGCTATGCTATCTTGCGGGGAAATTCCTGGCATATCTGGGGCTGGGAATGGCGGTTGCTGCCGCTGCGTCTTCCATTCCCATGGATGCCTTCGGAACGGCCAGAAATATACTGAATGTACTGCTGCTTATTTTCTGCCTGGGCGCGGCTTTTGGCAATCTGTGGGACTTTGTCCAGGTGAAAAAAGGGAATTTCGGCAGAGTCAGGATGCAGCTTCCCAGGGCGCTGCGCAGATGGAATGAGAAAATGATGCAGGCTGCCGTGCGTCCGAGTATGGGGAAGCTTTTGTTCCTCGCTGTATTCGGGGGAAGTGTTGTGATTGCTCTGGGCGAATTTTTCTGCACCGGGCAGATTTATCTGGCGTCCATACTTCAGTGGGTACAGTCGGCTCCCGGAGAAGGAGTTCCCTTTTTCGTATTCTGTCTATATATTGCAGCCATGTGTATTCCGGCGCTGCTCATTATCATTCTTGTGGCAGGAGGGAAGAGCGTTTTTGCCCTTTCGGAGAAAAGCCTGCAGCGGATGCCTGCGGTGAAGCTGCTGTATGCGGTTCTGTTTCTGGCGTTTGCCCTGTTTTCGCTGTATATGCTGATATAAGGGAGGTACCGGACTGTGTTTGGGAAAAAGAAGGAAAAAGAAAAAGAGAAGGTGATCCGCGTCTGCCTGAAGGGAGAAGAGGTCTACCGGGGGACAATGACGGATTTGCCTTTGAAGGAAGAAATTATTCTGAGCAAAAGCGATGAGTTTTTTAATGATCCCAATCCCTGCTTCATCCACCGCAGCGCGGTGCGGGTAAGGCTCATCGCCGAATTGGAGGAGGCCGTGGCGCAGGAAAACTGGGAGCTTTGGAACCGCTATGCAGACCTTCCGGGAGTAGATTACACGGAATACATCTGAGACTGGATGTTAAGAAAATATAAAAAAAATGAGAAAAAACATTTGACAATCATTATGAGGTGTGTATAATAGAGTTCAAACAAAGGCGTTTTAACCATTATCCGGTTAAGACGTCTTTTTTGTTTTTCAGAAATGACGTCATAAGTCTGTTTCTCAAGGAGGGAAAGCGTATGAAAAAGCTGGAAATCATTATTAAGCCCGAAAAGCTGGAGGATTTGAAAGAGGTTCTGGATACGGAAGAGGTAAACGGCCTTAATATAGTGAATATTATGGGTTACGGCAATCAGAAGGGCATTGTTAAGAAATACCGCGGAGCCGAGTACAGAGTGAACCTTCTTCCCAAAATCAAGGTGGAAACTGTTGTGGCGAAGGAAAATGCGGATAAGCTGATCGATAAAATCGTGAAGGAAATAAACACCGGTAATATCGGCGACGGGAAAATCTTCGTATATGATGTGGCGGATGCAGTAAGAATCCGTACCGGCGAGCGGGGAAAAGAAGCCCTGTAAAGGCTGGCCGGGAGAGACAGTAAGGAAATGCATAAAAAGAATATTATGAAAAATAAGTTTATCGAAGGAGATAACAAAGGGTCAAACTCTTTATTATCTCCTTTTTTTATGAAACAGTGAGGGAAAGCATCTTTCCGGATGCTGTGAAAAGAGGAGGAAATGTTATGTATTTATCTGATCTGATTGCGGGCGGCATGAGTTCGGAGGCCGCGGTGGAATTGCTGCTTAATATTGTATGGACCTGTCTTGGCGCGTTTCTGGTATTTTTTATGCAGGCAGGGTTTGCACTGGTTGAAACCGGATTTACGAGAGCGAAGAACGCCGGAAATATAACCATGAAAAACCTGATGGATTTCGTATTGGGAAGTATCTTTTTCTTTATCATCGGTTTTGCAATTATGTTCGGTAAGGATGCTGGAGGATTTATAGGAACAACCGGATTTTTCAGTACATATGGTCTGGCAGATGCGGATGGCATGTTCCATGGGCTTCCCATCGGCGTATTTATGATTTTCCATACAGTATTCTGTGCTACGGCAGCCACGATTGTTTCGGGGGCCATGGCTGAAAGAACAAAATTTTCAACATATCTGATTTACAGCGCGGCTATTTCTATTTTCATTTATCCGGTAACCGGTCACTGGATCTGGTCGGACGGATGGCTTTCCGGTATCGGCTTCCATGATTTTGCCGGTTCCACAGCAGTTCATATGGTAGGCGGTGTATGTGCCTTTGTGGGCGCTGCCATTGTCGGTCCCCGTATCGGTAAGTTTGATAAGAATAAAAAGCCTCAGGCTATTCCGGGCCATAACATCGTTATAGGCGCTTTGGGTGTATTCATTCTCTGGTTCTGCTGGTTTGGCTTCAACTGCGGTTCTACCACTGGTGCGGCTACCAATCTGGGTGATATCGCCATGACCACTAACCTGGCTGCAGTAGTGGCTACGGTCACGGTGCTTTTCATAACCTGGTTCCGCTATGGCAAGCCTGATGTTTCCATGACACTGAACGGAACTCTGGCGGGTCTTGTTGCCATTACCGCCGGCTGCGATGTGGTTTCCCCTTATGCGGCTATGGCCATCGGCCTTATTGCAGGCTTTATCGTAGTCATCATTGTAGAGCTTCTGGATAAGGTCCTGAAGGTGGATGACCCGGTTGGTGCGGTTGCTGTCCACTGCGGCTGCGGCGCGATGGGGACGATCCTCACCGGCGTGTTTGTGAAAGGATCCGTATTGGCGGACTGGGGAATGAGCCGTCTGCAGTTTTTCGGAATCCAGGTTCTTGGAGTAGTATCTGTTATGGCATATGTTGGGGTATGCGCTTTCATCCTGTTTACAATATTGAATAAAACCATTGGGCTGCGGGTATCCGCAGAGGAGGAAATCGACGGTCTGGATATGCATGAGCACGGCATGAGCGCTTATGCGAACTTCCGGCTGCACGATGACAGATAATAAATTTGCGTTCATCTTAATCCCTTAGTTTTAGTATATACGAGTCCGCCAATTCGGGCGGACGGAAATCCCCGGGTGCTTCCACCACCCGGGGATTTTTCTGTCCTGCGCTGTTTCCCGGATTTCAGAAAGGGATATGGCAGCCTCTATTCTTTTTGGGGACATTCAGAAAATAAATGCAGAAAGGCATTTCCGGCCAGGGATATGGGAGTGTCGGTCCTTGATATAACACAGATTTCTCTTTCGGGAATGCTTTCAGTCAGTTCGATTTCAAATACCTTTCCTTCCTTCAGCGCACTTTCCGCAAAGGGGCGGGGGACGAAACCGACTCCCAGGTTATTGACAGCCATGGGGGTGATTAAATCCGTGGTGGCCAGTTCAATATCCGGGCTTATGGTAAGATGATAGGGCAGGAAAAAATCATCCAGATACTGTCTGGTAACGGTTCCCGGTTCCATACAGATTAGGGGATAATCTGCCAGCTCCGGGGGAGTGACACTATGTCCGGAAAGCTCTGAAAAATCATTCCCTGCAATGAAAATATCCTGGAAGCCGGCCAGCCTTGTGACGGAGAAGCGGTCTCTCGGAAGAAAGGCCCCTTTATAGTCCGGGCGCATGACCAATATGGCAAAGTCGATATGCCCCGCGCGCAGGGCGGAAAGGGAGGCGGGAGTGCTGGTATTGTTTACCTTGATTTTCACACCGGGATATAAGGTTTTAAACTGCTTCAGATAGGGAAGCAGAAAAAAATGCAGCGTGGTTTCCCCTGCTCCGATCCGTATCTGGCCCTCCAGCAGTTCCTTTTTTGCCTTCAGGGCGTTTTCCGCTTCAAAGATGTGTTCACAGGCGGCTTTCACGTGTTCATACAGCATCGCCGCTTCCGGAGTCAGGGATACGCCCTTGCGGGAACGCTGGAAAAGGATGCAGTCCAGTTCTTTTTCCAGCATCTGAATGGCATGGGTGACGGTGGGCTGTGTGACGTAAAGCGCCCTGGCAGCCTCCGTAAAGCTTCTGAATTTGGCAACGTAATAGAAGGTTTTGTAAGAATCAAAGCTGACGCCCATGGCAGGTTTTCCTTTCTGTTCCTCTCAGCTGCGGACGAGTACGGATAAAAGCGGTTCTTTTATCCATCGCCGCAGGAATTATATGACAGGATATATAGATAAAATCTATGTAATGAATAGAAAATATTGATTTTATTTATCTTATGGAAAGTAGTATAATACAAAACGGCCTTAAGGGCAAATGGAATGGAATCAGATCACAAATAAACGGAGGAAACGGGATGAATAAGGATTTGACGGCAGGGAAACCACAGAGCGTATTATGGAGATTTTCCATACCTATGTTTGTCAGTGTGATTTTCCAGCAGCTGTATAATATTGCGGACAGTGTAATTGCGGGGAAATTTGCGGGAGAGGACGCATTGGCGGCGGTAGGGGCATCCTACCCGATTACGATGATTTTCATGGCGATTGCCGTGGGAAGCAATATAGGCTGTTCGGTGCTGATTTCCCAGTATTTCGGTGCGAAATGGTATAAAGAAATGAAAACGGCGGTTTCCACGACGCTTCTTGCCTCACTGACGCTGTCCGCAGTGCTTACGGCTGTGGGCCTGGCGGGGAGCAGGGGGCTGATGATCATGATTAATACTCCCGATAATATATTTGCGGATGGTGATTTGTATCTGCGGATTTACATAGGCGGGTTTGTTTTCCTTTTTCTGTATAATGTGGCTACCGGAATTTTCACCTCTCTGGGAGATTCCAAAACGCCGCTGTATTTTCTGATCGGTTCCTCCATCGGAAATATATTTCTGGATATGCTTTTTGTGGCGGTCTTTCACTGGGGCGTGGCAGGTGTGGCCTGGGCGACCTTCCTCGCCCAGGGAATTGCCTGTGTGCTGGCGCTCATCACCCTGAAAAAAAGGCTGGCTTCCATACATACGGAGGAAAAAGCGGAGGTCTTTTCCTGGAATATGCTGGGGAAAATCAGCAGGATTGCCGTTCCCAGTATTTTGCAGCAGAGCTTTATATCCATCGGCAACATTTTTATCCAGGGTTTGATCAATTCCTTTGGTTCTTCCGTTATCGCCGGCTATTCGGCGGCAGTTAAGCTGAATACATTCGCCATTACCAGTCTGACGACTCTGGGCAACGGTACCAGCAGCTTTGCCGCACAGAACCTGGGGGCGGGGAAACAGGAAAGGGTTGAACAGGGATTCAGAGCCTCGGTAAAGCTGGCTTTAATTATTACCGTTCCCTTTTTTGCGGCGTTCTTTTTCGGAAGCCATGCCATGCTGTCTCTGTTTATGAATGAGGGAAGCACCATAGCCATGGAAACGGGAACACAGTTTTTGCGGATTGTGTCGCCCTTCTATTTTGTGATTTCCCTGAAGCTGATGGCGGACGGGGTCCTGCGCGGGGCGGGAGCCATGAAGTCCTTTATGATAGCGACGTTTACGGATCTATTTCTGCGTGTGATACTGGCGTTCCTGCTGTCGGTAAGATTCGGAACGATGGGCATCTGGCTGTCATGGCCTATCGGCTGGACGATAGCCATGGCTTTATCCCTTTTCTTCTATAAAAAGGGTGTGTGGAAGACCGGTTCTTTCACCGCAAGGGAGGAGCAGATGGAGGAAGCGGACATGGAACGGGAGTCAGAGAGCGCATTTCTGTATCCGGAAGAATAAAACATCTGAAGAATTGTCCCCTTATGTGAAGAATTGTTTCTGTACGTTTTCCCTGAAATGTGTTAAAAACAAGATAGGATAACTGCTTCGGCAAAGAAAGGGGAAATAAGGGGATGAAGGATTATTATTTATGGGAAAAACAGCCCGCAGAACAGTTCTGGGACGCTCATTATCTGGGAAACGGAAGCCTCGGCATGTCGGTTATGGGAGATCCGGTACTGGAGGAGGTATATATCAATGAGGATACCCTCTGGTCGGGAAGCGAAGGATTTTACCTGAACCCACAGCATTATGGCTGTTTTATGGAAGCAAGAAGGCTTGCCCTGGAAGGAAAAGGGAAGGAAGCCAATACTATCATTAATAATGATATGGAGGGGCGCTGGTTGGAAACCTATCTTCCGTTAGCCAGCCTTCATATAACCATGGGGCAGGCCGATAACCGCCGGAATATGCCCCTGAAGATGGTGATAGAGCCTCAGCCGGGAGATATTGAGGATTACCGGCGCTGCCTGAGCTTGAGTGATGCGGCGGAGACGGTTTCCTGGATCCGGGACGGGATTCGATACCGGAGGGAATATTTTGTCAGCTATCCGGACAGAACGGCTTATGTCTACTGTACGGCCGAGCCGAAAGAAGGGGAAGGCCGTGATAAGGTGCTGGATTTCGCCTTTGGTGTGGACTCTTCCCTTCATTATATAAACGGGGCAGAGGATGGAGAGGCTTTTTTGACCGGAATAGCTCCGGATCATGCGGAGCCGAGCTATACGGCGGTGGCTCCCCGCTTTATCTATAAGGATCCGGAAAGCTCGGATGCCCTCAGGTTCGCATGCTGTGTAAGGGTGATTTCCACTGACGGCACGGTGGCTTCCGACGGGGCGAGGGTATACGTGAACGGGGCGAGTTATGCGCTGCTCGCTGTCCGCGCCGGGACCAGCTATGCAGGCTTCCGGGTTCCCAGGGACCGGGATGCAGGAAAGGTGCTGGAAGAGTTGCGGAAAGGGCTTGACGGCCTGCAGAAGGCGGGACGGGATTATGAAGGAGCCAGAAAAGATCATGTGACGGATTACCAGGCGCTTTATAACCGGGTGGATCTGGACTTGGGAACGGAGCTGTCCGGAAACCTTCCTACAACACAGAGGCTTCATTTCTGTGGAGAAGGGGTGGATGACCCGTCCCTGGCGGCGCTGATGCTGCAATATTCCCGGTATCTGACCATTGCAGGCTCCAGGCCGGGCAGCCAGGCCCTGAATCTGCAGGGGATATGGAATGATACGCCCAATCCGCCCTGGTCCAGCAATTATACCAACAATATCAATGTAGAGATGAATTACTGGCCCTGTGAGGTGCTGGGACTTCCGGAGTGCCATCTTCCCATGATGGATTTGCTCACGGAGCTGGCAGATTCCGGTAAGCAGACAGCAAAGGAATACTATCATATGAACGGCTGGGTGGCCCACCACAATGCAGATCTGTGGCGTTCCACGGAGCCCAGCTGTGAGGATGCCTCCTGGAGCTGGTGGCCGTTTGGCGGCGCATGGATGTGCGAGCATATCTGGACCCACTATGAATTTACGCAGGACAGGGAATTTTTAAGAAAAATGTATCCGGTACTGCGGGAGGCCGCCGCATTCATGCTGGATTTCCTGGTGGAGAATAAGGACGGCTATCTGGTGACGGCGCCTTCCCTTTCCCCGGAAAATAAGTTCCTCACCAGCGGTGAGGAGACCGTGATCGAACTGATTGACGAGGTGGCGAAGGAGAGCAGATGTTCACCCAATCATCCCTGCATCAGCGCAGTTACGATAGGATCTACCATGGATATGAGTATTCTGCGGGAGCTTTTCTCCAATGTGGCACGGGCGGCGCAAATTCTGGACATCAGTGATGATCCGGTGCCCGTACAGGCGCTGGAATCAATGAAAAAATTTCCGCCCTACCGCACAGGCCGGTTCGGACAGCTGCAGGAATGGTACGAGGATTACGAGGAGTGTACTCCCGGAATGTCCCATACCTCTCATATGTATCCCGTTTATCCGGGAGGTCTGATTACAGAAACCGGAACGCCGGAACTGTTTGAGGCAGCACGCCGAAGCCTGGAAAGAAGGCTCCTTCATGCGAAAAGACAGGGAGGCTGGCCGGGATCCTGGAAGATTTCCCTGATGGCCCGGTTTAAAAATCCGCTGGAATGCGGGCATATCCTGAAAAGTACCGGTGAGAATCTGGGCGCGGGCATGCTGACGGAAGGCAGCCAGCAGATCGATGCAATTTTCGGCCTGGGAGCCGGAGTGGCAGAGATGCTTCTGCAGAGTCATCAGGGCTTTATCGAACTTCTTCCTGCCGTACCGGTGGACTGGATAGACGGTTCCTTCCGCGGAATGTGCGCCAGAGGCGGCTTTGTGGTATCGGCTTCCTGGAAACGGGGAAGACTGACCGGAGCGGAAATAAAAGCGCAGATGAACGGAGCCTGCCGCATAAAAGCCCGCGGGCTGCTCCGGGTGAAGGGATCCGGAAATACCTGGGAGGCGGCGGATGGAATGGCAGAATGGGAAGCCAGGCAGGGAGAAACCTATGTGCTGGAATTTTCCGGGGAAGAGATTGCCGGACGGGAGTACCAAATATAAGAAGGAAGACAATGCTGTCCCGCTGTAGAACAGACAGATAAAAAAAGAACAGGGCCGCACGGAGGGAAAATCCCTTCCGGGCGGTCCTGTTTTCTGCCCGGGAGTCCGGCGTTATCTAAAACGCCCTCCCCGGCACTCTTTATGAAATTAACAATGCCAGCTAAGCCGCACTCACAACAACACGTCCGCTGCGGGTCAGTGCGATGCCGATATGGAAAACCTCCACACAGGCACAGAGCTTATCCGCACCGGTAATGATCCAGGCTTCCTGGGTTTTGGGAAGAGGGCCCAGAGGAAACATATGAGACAGTATGGCTTCTTTTTCTTTTTCGGTGATATCGAAGGTCGCCTTGCTGTTTGCCGCAGCTACCTTGGGATGGCAGAAAGCCTGCAGCTCCCTGGAAGGCCGTCCCTGCTTCGGATCATACAAAAAGAAATCGTGAAGCAGTCCGGCTCTTGCCGCCGCTTTGGCGTCACAGCCCAATTTCTTTGCCAGCAGCCATGAAATATAGGAAACATTCATGCTGTGCATCAGCCTTGTTGTTGCATAGTGATGCTTGAAGCAGTTCAAGGCCAGAAACTCTCTGTTTGTGAGGATGTCAGAGACATCCTCAAGATACTCCGGATCGATATCTTCCGACAATGTAATGTCCATTGGCAACACGTCCTTTCTTTGTCTTTCTATTTATATTATGGCGCAATTCCCAAAGGGTATCAATAACTTTAAGAAAGATGTAAGATTCTTTTCACAAATTTATGAATTACGGCTCATTTATACGCCTGCCTCTTCATTCCCGAAGAATCTTCGGAAAAGGCGGCTGCCCTGTTCGAAAAGCCAAAGGGCCGTATGCATGACCGGCTGGGCGAGAAGCAGGAAAACGGCGAGCACCAGGGCGGTCTGCAGGGTCAGCGGCGTCAGGCTGAAAAGGTTTCCGAAAAAGACGAGGCATACGAGGGCGGCTGCGGTCATGCTGCCCCAGATAACCCGCCTTTTCCAGTCAAAGGGCCTGCATACCTGGTACAGGACTAAAAGGCCCACAAAAAGCACGGTGATGGCTGATATGGTATACAGCTGATCCAGCGGAAAGGCAAAAGCATAGGTAAAAAGCTCCACTCCGAGCACCAGCACAAGGTTTGTCAGCCCTCCGGGGAGAGCCTTGTAGAAAACGTTGCTGAGGAAATGACCCTCCACCCGGCTGTTATTGGGCTCCAGTGCAAGGAAGAAGGACGGGATCCCGATGGTCAGGGAGCCGATAAGGGACAGCTGCAGGGGCAGAAGGGGATAAGGGAAGCCCGCAAACAGACTGACCAGCGAAAGCAGCAGGGAGAAAATATTTTTTACCAGGAACAGGGAAGCGGCCCGCTGGATGTTGTTTATGACTCTTCGTCCTTCGCCTACGATTGCCGGCATGGACTGGAAATCGGAATTCAGCAGCACAAGCTGGGCGATCTGACAGGCGGCCTGGCTGCCGGAAGCCATGGCGATGCCGCAGTCGGCTTCCTTCAGCGCCAGCACATCATTCACGCCGTCGCCGGTCATGGCAACGGTATGGCCGTTTTTCTGCATGGCTCGGATCAGCCGGCATTTCTGTTCCGGAGTGACACGGCCGAAGACCTTGTATTTTTCGGCAGCGGCTTCCAGGCTGCTGTCCGATTTTAAGGTGGAAGCATCCACGAACTGGTCGGCGCCTTCTATGCCGGCCTGTATGGCAACCCGGGACACTGTTTCGGGATTGTCGCCGGAAATGACACGGATAGAAACACCCTGCTCCCTGAAATACCGGAAGGTTTCCGCAGCCTCGTTCCGCAGCCGGTTCGTAATGAGAATCAGGGCCATGGGGTGGATCTGATCTTCTGTAAGGCCGCCTGTATCCGGTTCCCCCTCATAAGAGGCGGCGAGCAGCACACGCATCCCCTGCTCCGCCCAGGGACGTATTTTCTTTTTCAGCTCCTTTATACGTGAGCCCATAATGAATTCCGGCGCGCCGATAAGAAAGCTGCCGTGTTCCGCAAAGGTGATGCCGCTCCATTTTGTTTCGGAAGTAAAGGGATAAAATTCCCGGGCCTCCCAGTCGGAATCATTTTTAAAACAAGCGGCAAGGGCGGCACCGGTGTCATTGTCCGCATCCATATTATCATAGAAAGCCGCCAGCATTTCCATGACAGCCTCTTCCGGGAAATTCTCTTCATCCAAAAGAACAAGCTTGTCCACATCCATTCCGGGTTCTGTGATGGTTCCCGTTTTATCCACACAGAGGGTATCCACGCGCGCCAGGATTTCCACACAGTTCATATCCCTGACAAGAACCTTGCGGCGGGAAAGACGCAGGACGCCAACGGCAATTGCGATACTGGTAAGAAGATACAGGCCCTCGGGGATCATGCCGATAAGGGCCGCCACAGTCGCTTCCACAGCGCCTTTTACGGTGAGGCCCATCTGGTGCTGGGTGAGGAAAAGGCAGATTCCCACAGGCACAAGAAGGATGCCGATCACGCGGATCAGGCGGTCCAGGGAACGCATCATTTCAGATTTGGCGAGCTTTACATCACTTTTGGCCTCTTCCGCAAGCCGGGACGCATAGGAATCGGCGCCGACATGGGTGAGACGGGCGGTACAATGGCCGCCGCTTATAAAGCTGCCGGATTTCAAATCATCGCCGGGCAGCTTGGGAATGGCATCCGTTTCCCCTGTAAGCAGAGACTCATTTACAGTAACCTGCCCCAAAAGGACAACGGCATCCGCACAGATCTGGCTTCCGTTTTCGAATTCCACGATATCATCCCGCACAAGCTCCGAGGAAGGGATTTCCTCCCGCGTACCGTCCCTGATACAGGGAACCTTCTGTTCCGCAAGAAGGGTGAGCCGGTCGATTGCCTTCTTGGAACGGATTTCCTGAAAGATGCCGATAAAGGTATTGGCGGCGGCGATGATAAGGAAAAGCAGGTTGGAATAAGACCCCACTGCGATCAGGCAGACGGCCAATATGACAAATACCAGGTTGAAGAAGGTAAGGGTATTGGATTTTACAATCTGTCCGACTGTTTTGGTAGGAGAGGAATTGCTTATGTTTCCATAACCATTTTCCAGACGCGCCTGCACCTCATCGGCGGACAGGCCGACGGCAGGATCGATTTCCCGGGCCGGGATTTCCGGCCGGGGTATGAGCTCCTCTTTTTCATTTTGATGTTTTTTTCGTATATCAGGCATTTGGATATGTTTCATAGGCACCGTTCCTTTTCTGGCTGCTTCCTGGAGCTGTCAAGAGAATCCTTCGTATTTTCCGTTATTATAACGCGAAAAAATCAGGCTTCCTATATACATTTTACCACTTTTGTCTGATTTTATGGGAATTTAAGGAATCATTAATAAAGCTTTAACACTTAATGCTGAAATTTCTTGTTTGTATAACACAGGAATGCTAGAATAGATAAAATAAGATATTATAGTACGGCTTTTTGATAATGGATATTTGGGGAAACAGGAGGAAAATTACATAAATGGAAAAAAGTATACAGGTGGGAAACATAGTGATCCGCAGAAGCAATGTTTTGGACAAAGAAGAAAAAGAACAGATTTCACGGTTGGCAGCTGTCTGCAACAGGGCCGACGGCACCTGCAATGAGCTGTTTCTGACTAATGAATTTAACGTATATCCGGAAATGCCCTGTTTTTTCCGGGCTTATGTGGAAAACGGGAGCACGGAGTTGGGGCTTGCCGGGATTCTCATCATATATGGAGATCAGGAAAAAATGGCGGAAATATCTGCCTATGTACTTCCTGAACAGAGGGGGAAAGGGGTTTTTCATGCTCTTTTTCATACGGCTCTGGAGTATATCCGGTTTTTTGGCTACAGTGAACTGGAATTTAAAACAGAAAAAGCGTACCCGGCTGCGGGAGATATCCTGAAAAAATATGGGGCAGTGCTTATAAGGAAGGAATATCTGATGATCTGGCGGGAAAAAGAGGAAGCTGCAAAAGACAGCGGAAGTCCTTCGGTGGTCAGACAGGCTCAGAAGGGTGATCTGGACATAATGACTGAGATTCAGGCCGAGGCGTTCGGCGATACGCCTGAAATGGCAAGGCGTTATGTGGAAAGCTCTTATCAGAGCAGTGATACAATGCTGTTTGTTATAGAGACGCAGGGAAGATGTACAGGCTGCTGCTGTGTGGATACCAGCGGGGAACGGGCCATGATATTCGGATTATGTGTGGCGGCGGATTTCCGGGGAAAGGGGCTGGGAGGACAGCTGCTGAGGGAGTCTGTAAAAATAGCGGCAGATAAGAAGGGAGAGGTGTCCCTGTGTGTGGAGGCGGAAAACAAGAACGCCCTGCATCTGTATGAAAGCTGCGGTTTCCGGGAAGCGACGGAGTATTGGTATTTCGGGTGTCCTGTGGCGGTTATAGGCCGGTAAGCTCATCCTGTTTTTGAGAGCGGCGTAAAATTTTGAGACCGGCGGAGGAAAAGCGGCGGGCGGCATTTCGTGTATGGCACAAAACGCTGCCCGCTGCCTGAGAAAAAATCCGGGAGATATCCTTATGTATAAACTCAGCATTCACCGCAAAGGGAGAACATAAGCGTATCCCCCAAACGCATTTCAAGCTCAAGTCTCGTTATGTTATGTCCGTAATATTTCTTTTCATATACCTCAAAGGGACTGCACGGATTTTTGAAATATAAAGTATGTGTTCCTTTATATGAGGCATGGATCATCACAAAGTTCTTATTGGCACAGAGAATATCGTCATCCTTATTGAAAAGGTGGCAGCCCGCATATTCCGCAAGGGAGGCCAGCAGTTCAGCCCTAAGGATCTGCGGAGCACAGTATACGCTTGTCCAGCCGTCCATTTCCTTCAGCCCGTAGGCGGGAAGGCCCAGCTCACAGTAGGTTCCCAGAATCTCGGCCTCCGGATCATCAATATAGAACCCCGGATTCATATAGGCGGGCAGAATCACGTTTTCCAGCCAGACATTGGAGTGCACATCCCTGTCAATATAGCCATACCGGCGATCCTCCGCCGCATACCTTACCGCGGGATGCTTCAGGCTGGTGATTTTAAACCTCGGCGAGCAGGTATGATCGATCCGTCCTGTTTTAAATCCGGTCAGCTGCTCTATATTTTCATTGTCCATCACAAGGTCAGCATCCGGGTTAATAAAGCCGGGGGCATACAGCCACAGCACTACCGCGTGGTTTTTTCTGGCTTTTCGGAGAATCACTTCCCGTTCCTCGTCCGTCAGCCGGAAAACATTCATCATCACATAAAGCTTGTAATCCGGCATATCCTCCCGTGCACAGTCGTTGTGAAAATAATAATCCACCGGCGCGCCGATCCGCGGCAGATCCGAGGTCCTGTAATAATCCAGCATGAGCGTATTCGTATACATGGAAACGGTATGACAGCTTTCCTGATCATAAATCAAAGCGATTTCATTTTCTTTATTTCGGTCGAGGCCGTATGCAAACTGCGCGATTTCCTCCTGTCTTCGGAACAGCTTATAAATCTCCTCATGCTGATACCGTCCGCCTTCCGCATGCTGGTCAAACCACCAGGCATAGATATCCTCGCACAGGACTCTTGCGAAATCCCGTTTCAGGGTGACGATGCTGTCCCGCACATCATAAAGTCCCATGGCGTCCCTGTAAAAGCTGTCCTCCAGATGGGTTCTGCTGTCCTCCTCCGCCACAAACATCTGACCCCGCAGCCGGAAGGAATCCTGCATCTCTCTCTGCGCAACGCTGCCGCCCGGCTCTCTGTTATTATAAACGCCCGGCGCCGCGAGAAAATCCACATAACCGGAGTCCAGAATCGGAAGAGTGGAGGTGGCTGTACTGCTGTTAAAGAAATCGGTGCATCCGTAGGAACCATAAAAAGCTCCCACGATTTTTCCGGCATAACGCTCCTTTAACAGCTTCGCAAAATAAATAATTGCCTCCGCCGTCGCTTCATGAAAGGCATCATAAAAGTCAGCCACATATCTGTAATCCTTCATATTTAAAAATACGCCCAGGTTAGCAGCTTTCTCCGCATCCATATCGATATTTTTACCGATGATCCGCTCCGCGCTTTCATAATACTTCATGGCATCCATGATGCCCTCTTCCATAAAAATGAAATACTGCTCCTGCACGTTGGGAATGATCGGCTTTTCAAAAGAGGCATCCTCCTTTTTCCAGGCCTTTTTCAGCATTTCCTCCGTACCGTACCGTTTCTTCAGGAATTCCCCGTAAAATTTCACGAAAGAGGGTGAAAAATCCCCATATTTATTTTTCCCCCTGTCACAGAGCACATTTACAGGATACCATTCCGAGGTGCCGCCCGCCGCCAGGAAATACCCGATGACCCGATCGGCAAACGAAAGGGAATCCACCTTATCGCAAAACTCCTTCAGGGCCTTTCCCGCCGCTTCCTGCCATTTCCCGGAAGCAAAGGAATACATCCCCGGAATCTCATCCTTATGTACCTCGGAAGACAGGATCGCCGGTTCATGGCTTCCGTCCTGATAGGTTATCAGTTCATCCCTGTTGGCCTCCATCCAGTCCACCGGCGGATGAAGCCCGATTCTTACGATGATATAGGCATCCGGCACCTCTGCCAGCAGCGTTTCCGCATTCCTGACAAATGCCTCCATTCCGCCCGGTTCATGCCGCTGTATTCCCTGTTCATCCGTATAATCCCTTCCAGGCCGCAGCCAGTCCGTATTGGTCATCAAAAAGAAAACCTTCAGCCCGGATTCTCCCAGGCGTTTAATATACTCCGGCTTATGGAAACGTGTTGTCATAGCCATGGGAGGATAAGCCCTTCCGTCAATCACCAGGGCCGGACTCCCATTTACCTTCTTAACCTCAGCAAAACTCATACCCTTACCCTCTCTTCCCCGATATTATATTCACTGCGCATTCTTTTTTCCTTCTATTATTCCTTTACAGAACCTACCGTAATTCCCTTCACAAAGAACTTCTGAAGAAACGGATAAACCACCAGAATCGGTATGATGGAAATGAACAGCTGGGCGCTTCTTACCGTCTTTTCACTGAGGCTGGAAAGCAGGGCGAGCTGCTCCGGCGTCATATTCGTCATGCTCTGGTTATTGTTGATGATCTGCGTTGCCAGGTAGGTTGCCATAGGATAATTGTTCGGATTATTCATGTAGAACATGCCGTCAAACCACGCATTCCAATGCCCGATCATGGAAAAAAGAAGCAGGGATGCCAGGGAAGGCTTGGACATGGGCAGAATGACCCGGAACAGTGTCTGCCAGTGATTGGCCCCATCCACAAAGGCCGCCTCCTCCACCGCACGCGGCAGGCCTCTTATAAAGTTCATCATGATGATCACATTCCAGATATTCATGGCGCAGGGAAGGATCAGAACCCAGAAGCTGTCCAGAAGATGCAGGTTTTTAATAACCATATAGGTCGGGATCAAGCCCCCGCCAAGGAACATGGTTATGGCAAAATAGGTCATATACCAGGTACGCCCCCGGAAATGAATGGAGGAACGGGAGAGCGGATAGGCGGTCAGCACGATCAGAATCATATTCAGGGCTGTGCCTATTACCACTCTTCCTCCCGCTATTCCCACGGAATGGAAGAAATCGTTCTTTTTCATCAGATACTCATAAGCGGAAAGGGAAAACTCCACCGGAAGGAAGGTGACACGTCCGGCCATTGCAGCATTGCTGCTGCTTAAGGACATGGCGAGAACATGCAGTATGGGAAAAATACAGGTGAGCGCCACGAGAGCAAGAACCACCGTATTAAACACCTGATAAATATAATAAGAACCTGAACGCTTGATTTTCATCTGCCGCACCCCCTTTAAAATACGCGGTAATCGCTCTTTTTATAGAGAATCAGATAGCTGGTTCCCACAAAAATCAGCGAAATCACCGATTTGAACAATCCCATGGCCGCCGCGGCCGAATACTGGTGGCTGGTCATGCCGAGCCGGTAGACCAGGGTATCCAGGATATCCACTGTTTTCTCGACGGTAGGATTATACATGATCAGAATCTGTTCAAACCCTGCATTCAGAATATTTCCCAGTCCAAGGACGGTCAGGACTGCCACCATCGGCAGGATGCAGGGCAGTGTTACATGAAGCACCTGTTTCCAGCGTCCTGCGCCGTCCACCTGGGCGGCTTCATAAAGAGTGGGATCCACATTGGTGATGGCCGCCAGCAGCAGAACCGTATTATAGCCCATTCCCTTCCATACATCGGAACCGATAATGATGGTACGGAAATATTTGTTGCTCACCAGAAAGGCCGTGGGATCCGTGCCGAAAAGGTGGAGCATGGTATTATTGATGATACCGTCATAAGCGAAAATTTCCAGTATCATGCCGGCAAGAATTGCCCAGGAAAAGAAATAGGGGATGAATACAATGGTCTGCACCGATCGCTTAAACCAGCTTTTCGTCACCTCATTTAACATCAGCGACAGTATCATGGGAACAAGAATACTCAGAATGATCTTAAAAAAGGAAATGATCATGGTATTTACGAAAGCCGTCCGGAAGCTGGGCATGGTAAAAATATACCGGAACTGCTGTAAGCCTACGAAGGGAGATTCCCGGAAGCCCATCAGGGGTTTAAAATCCTGGAATGCCATCACCAGGCCGAAAATCGGCAGGTATGCAAAAAAAGTGGTGAACAGTACTGCCGGTATCAGCATAATGTGAAGCTCTCTCGTCCTGTACAGGCTCTTTTTTTTCTTTTTCTCTTTTCCTTCTGTTTTCTGCTGTGCCATGGACTTTTACTCCTTTCCAAACCGATAAACAACGGATGCCGCGCGTCGCGGGCCATCCGTTGTTTAAGAAAATGCCATATTTTACGTATAAAATATGGCATAATTCCTTATAATGGCTGCATTTTTAGTTTATTTGTTATTCTGATACCATTCATTTACTTCTTTGGCTATTTCATCGCCGCCCTGTGCCTTCCACTGTTCTACGAACTTGTCGAAATCTGAAACAGGTGTTTCGCCCATTACCATGCTCAGGAAGGTATTGTTGCGCAGCTTGTCAAGCTCAGCTTTTCTGGAAACCATGGCGGGTGTGGTCACATAAACCTCATCGTAAATGATGTCTGCGGTTTCTATCGTATGAATCATGTTGGCGACACCGCCGTCCGGTGCGAGCCGGCTGAAATAAGTCCCCCAGGCGACGCCGTCGTCCGGATTTTCCTTATAATTCAGGTAGGAGGTCCAGGCGCCCCAGAATTCATTGTTTTTAGCGGCATCCGCATCTGTGATTTCCGTCTTGCCTTCTTCGGCAAGCTTGTTGATAACTTCGAAATTGGTCCGTAAGCAGGTAGGAGAGTAGATGCGGTAAGGAAGCCATGTATAAACGTAGCTGTACCATTCTGTTTTTTCTTCCTCTGTCATAGCATTCTGTCTTTCGGGATTGCTGTTTTCCAGCGTATACTGTAAGGACCAGTACATCATCTTGAATACGGCTTCCGGGTTCTTGCAGTCACGGCCGACCACTACAAAGTTATTTACCGGATAACGGTCAACCATGATAGTTGGCTGATTTCCGTCAGGAGAGAGGTTGGGTCCGATCACCCAGTTGGAATCGGGATGTTCTACCTTATTGGTATTAAGCGGCCAGTTGGGAACCCACCAGGAAGCGGGAACAATAGCATATTTTCCGGCTACGATATCATTGACAACAGGAGAATCTGCGGCCCAGATATCATATGCGGCGAAATCCTTCTGGAAATAGCCCTTGTTATACCATTCGTTCAGCTTTGTCAGAGTGGTCTTGATCCCTTCGTCGATACCTGCATACTGCAGAGTCCCGTCTTTATCATACCAGCCGTCCGCCCATGTTTCATAAGCATGGAAGAAGGGCTCAAAATCTGCCAGCTGTGCATCCATATAGTTCTTGCAGGCAGGAATGACAGGGCCGCCGGTCTTTCCGTCGCCGTTATAATCCACTTCCATCAGCTTGTCGCAGAGGGCTTCAAACTCCTCAATGGTTTTCGGCAGCTGATCTGCGGAAGTAATGCCCACGCTTTCCAGCTGTGTCATGTTGTAAATCATCTGGGAGGTCATCTGTGCAGGATCCGTGCCCATAGGCAGTCCGTAGATTTTTCCGTCCTTTTTGGCGACGTTGATGAAGTTTCCGTCATAGTTGAAAATATTGTCCAAATCATCACAACGGTATTTTTCATAGTATTCGGTCAGATCCGCAAGGCCGCCCTGATTGGATAAATCCTCAAAATCATTTGGATTTACCATGAAGACATCCGGAAGATTTCCGGCCGCCAGCTCAGCGCCGAATTTCTGTTCATACTGATCCGCATTCACGATCCAGTCATATATCAGATTGATATTCATTTCTTCCTTCAGAAGCTTTACTGCCGTGGATGTTTCCGGCGTACAGTCGGAAGGCGTATTGGGATCCTCGGATTCCCTGTACTGAAGTACGATGTGAATATCCACCGGTTCGTCATAGGGCTCCAGCAGAAGCTCCTCCACACTCTTGGCCTGCTCCCCGGAATCTGTCTGTGCAGTGCCTGTATCCGCCGCAGCTTCGGTATCGGCGGTTTTGCTGTCGGTATCCGCGCCGCCGGAGGTGGTTTTACTGTTTCCGCAGCCTGCCAGGCATCCCACAGCCATAGCTGCTGTAAGAAGCACTGCAATTAATTTCTTCTTCATACTTAATCCCCCTTATTTATCGTTTATTTATTGATTATAATTATATCAAATGTAATATAAAAACGAAGGGCGCTTTGTGCATAAAAACGGGATAATTGTATTTTTTTATTTTTTTGAATACAATTATCCCCTTTTGATAATACGATTGTGCAGTTTTGATATTCTTACGCTTGCTTCTGTGAAATTTCAGTTATTTTCACGGTACTGTTTTGGATTTTTCCCAGTCCTTTCCCTGAAAATCCTTCGGAAATAGTGTTCGTCCGTATAGCCTACCTGGTTCGCAATCCAATATATGGGCTGTTTGGTCTCTGCCAGATACTTTTTGGCGGATTCAATACGCATGTCATTCAGATAAGTCACAAAAGTCTTTCCTGTGATCTTTTTAAAGTTTTTGGAGAAATGGCTTTTACTCATCCCGGTCAGATGCAGAAGCTCCTCCAGCGTGATTTCCCTGTCCATATGCTCCCTGATATAATTCATGGCCTTATGCATGGCTTCCATTGTACTGATTTCCGCATTCGATTCCCCAATCCGTTTCAACACCAGGCTGCGGGTTTCATCAAACCATGCTCTCCATTGGTACCACCACCGGAAGCCGTTTACCTCTTCAAAATACCGGGTAAAATCCTTCCCTGAAAAATCGGACCAGTAAAGGCTGAAATGATAGAAAACAGCCGTACGCTCCTCCGGGGAAAGCGCGGCACGGCAGATTTTTTCCATTCCCTCTTCATAACATTCCCCATTGAGCATAAATTCCATTTTCAGACACAAATCCAGGATCTCCTTTCTGGAGGCACCGGAATGCACCTGCAGAAGACTGGGGTAAAGATAGGCGTAGGTAAAGCAGCCCGGCCTGCGGTCCTCAAACAGTTTATCTGCCATGGAGGCCTTCAGCGTATCCGCCAGCTGGTCATAGGGGATACCCTTCACCTGCTTGATTTCCAGAAGAGAAGAATCCTCAGGCCCGAAATCCTCGATGATGGATTTCAGTCTTATGACATTGCATTCCCCGGAAAAAAGAAGCCGTGTTTCACTTAAAAATTCAAAGGGAAACCTGTTTCTTTCCAGTGTCTTGACTGCCTCCTCGCACCTCTTCTTATTATCCGTTTCCCAGATATAAACCTCGTTATAGAGCACATTTCTTTCGCCCAGCTGTGTATGGCGCATGGTTTCCAGATAACGGATTTTAATCCCGTCCATGAGGGCATCTATATTTTCTTCCTCGATCTGGGCCTTGGTGATGTAATCCAGGATGCCTATCCGGAGAGCCTGCTGGATGAGTTCAAATTCCTGATGCATGGTAAGAACGACAATCTGAATGTCAGGACGGATCAGCCTGGCCTCCTGCAGAAAAGGGATCCCGGAAAGCCCGGGCATTTCCAGATCGGAGAAAAGAAGATCCACCTCCCTTTTTCTTAGAAATTCCAGCGTCTCTTCCCCGCTTCCCGAATCGCCCACTACCTCCATGCCATATTTTTCCCAGTCAATCAATCCGAGAATTCCCCTGCGGACCAGCTTTTCATCATCCACAACAAATACCCTTATCACTTTACGGATACCCCCTCTCAGACTTATCCGGTTTCCCGCTGATTTCGTCCGCTTCAAACGGAATCCGGATTTCCACCACATTCACCCCGTCCTCCGTCCGCTCCGCTTTCAGTTCAAAATCATTCCCAAACCGGTTTTCCAGCATGCGGGCCACGTACTGAAGCCCGATTCCGTTAGAAGAAATATCATTTTTCTGTACCAGGACCTCTTTGATTTTTTCCGGATTGATCGGAGTACCGTCGTTTTTTACAAGAATTGCAATTTTGCCGTTTGCCAGTAGCTCCACCTCAATCCAGATATTTCCCTCATTGGAACCGCTGTGCAGGATAGCGTTTTCCACGATCGGCTGCAGCACGAACCGGGGCATGTCGGCCTGCAGGATTTCCGGATGCTTTCCGGTGTCCATGGAAAAACGGATATCATACTTCAGCTGCTGCAGGACAATATAGGCGCTCACGGCATCCAGCTCACTTTTCAGAGTGGTATCACTTGTTTTCGACATATTATATAGCAGAAGCTTATTCAGAGCTGTGATAAAATGAACCATTTCCCGATCTTTTTTCCCGGCGGCATACCATTTCAGGGTATCCAGGGTATTGTAAAGGAAATGAGGATTTATTTTGCCCAGAACCACCTTGAGTTCAAGCTCCGACCTCTTTTTCCCCTCCGCCTGAACCCGGTTCAGAAGAAGGAGAATGTTGCTTTTCATCTTGTCGAGCAAGGCAAAATTATCATCAAATTCCTGGATGTTCATCTGCTCCACCTTCGTTTCCACATCGTTGTCCGATGCTATCAGCTGGAGCCTTTTTTCAAATTTGGTAAAAGGGGTATAGATACTTTTCCACTGAAGGACAGAAACAAGAATACAGGCAAAAACAGCCAGCAGGGTGACAACACTTAAATTGAGCGCCATCCCGTAAATCTGCCGGTAATATTCCCTGACAGGAACCCAGAGATGGATTTTCCAGCCGCCTTCCTCTGTCCTGACGTAGGTTTTATAGAGATGATTTTTTTCTTCCAGTTCTTTTCTGTAGGAATCCAGATCCGAATAAAGAGGAACCAGTCTGCTGTCGGAGCAATACATGGTCCGTCCCTCCTCCGATTCGATCAGAAAGACGGTATCCATACCCATGACGCTGCCCGGGATGAGCTTCTGCAGATACTTGTACCCCGATTCCAGATAGATGTAGATATCCCCATATTCCTGTTCCATTTTATAGGAACGCAGCAGGGAGAAACAGGGGTAAGAGGCCACTTTGGATTTCGATTCATGCGGCCCGTAAAAATTCATGTTCTGCCATTTGCACAGATAATAGGTATCATCCGGCAGTTCGCCGTTAGCCAGAGAGGTCTGGTTGATCTTGACAGGCGTTGTTTCGCCTCTGGGAATATAGATATAGGTAAGATTTCCGATGGAGGGGTTGGCAATTTCATAGTTGGCGATCTGCTCTCTGAGATAAATCAGAAGATCCCCCTTTTTTATCGTATCCTCCTCATCAAAATAAAGATGAAGGTTCTTCCCGACAGTACCGTCGGCTTCCAGGAGCCAGGATATGGAATTCATGTTGTTCATGAGATCCTTCATATCGACGGATACTTTGTTCAGATTATTTTCTATTTCCTCATCCACATCATTGTGGTTGATTCTGTAAAACTGCCACAGAATCAGCGATTCCACCACAAGAAGAGGAACCAGCACTCCAAAAATCCAGACCTTGATTATACGTCTGGCGAAAGATTTTGAAGCCTTTCCTCTTAACTTACGTTCATCATGCATGTTATATGTATCCCTTTACATTCCGGTCAACCCCATAATTTATTTACAGTATATCATATATCCGTTTTTCATTCTACCCATAAGTCTTTCATAGGAACGGAAGGAAAATGACGGGGGTCATGCGGCGTAAGGGGCTGGATATAAAAACGGGAATGCCGTCATTAATTCTGCTGTTTCACCATTCCGGGAGATATCCCTTCATATTTCTTGTAAATACGAATAAAAGAGGATACATTGGTATAGCCCACCAATTCCGTAACCTGAGAAACGGAGTAGGTCTGAGACAGCAATAATTCTTTTGCATGCTGTACACGGACATGATTAATATGATCCAAAAGCCCGGTGTTGGTTTCCCGTTTAAAAAGCTTGCTGATGGAAGCCGGAGACATCTGAAAAGCAGCGGAAATGCTGTTCACACTTAAATCATAACATTGATAATTCTGATCAATATAGTCATATATTTGCTGTATCAGCCGGGCTGTACGGGTATGCGTCTGTTGTTCCAATCCCTCGGAAAGCTTTTCCAGGTTAGAACGAAGCGTATCCTTTAATTCTTCTATGGTGGTACAGTTTAAAAGGGCTTCCATCTGTTTTTCCACGGAAACAGGGAAATTTTTATCATCCAGCTTCATGAGGCAGGAACGGAAAAGACTGATGATAGAATACATGTTCAAACGGACATCGGAAAGAGGCTGCCCCTGATAAAAGTGAAGAAGGAAAAGCTGGTCAATATATTCGGCGGCACGGCTGAATTCAGACACAGCTATGGCATTTTGAAATTTGTAGGTAATCCCCGTTAATTGCTGATAATCTTTTGTAAAATGATGTCCGCAGGACCAGTTGATATTATAATCTGCCCAGTTAAGATTAAAAATCCTGCAGTATTCCAGTGCCTCGGCAGCTTCTTTATAAAAATCCGGAAGCGAAGTGACGGAGGTGATTGTCTGCTGGCGGCTTACGCCAATACGAATACTTGCATTGTAGGAAACCAGAAGAGGCAGCAAAATCTGTTTCAGACTGTCTAAAATGGCTGAAATTTCCTCACTGTCCCCGTGGAAAATCGCAATGAACAGGCTATCGTCTATAATATTTTTATACTGCAGGGTATCCGGTATCAGTTCAGACATAACATTTGTGATTATAAAACGAATCAGGGAAAGGTTTTCCTGCTGGTCCCCCTGTTCATGAAAAAGCTGTCCGCAATCCTGAAGATCCAGGATAAGGACCGCGGCAGTTTTTGTCTGCATATTTATGGCCTTTACGATAGGTATTGCCTGTATGGCCGGCCATTCCTGCGCCGTATGCGCTCTGGTAAGAAACCTTCTCAGATAATAATCGGATAGAGCGAGCTTATTCCGGGTCAGTTCCTTTTCTATTTCCGAGGATTTTTGGGTAATATTGTCAATATGGTTTTCAAGCAGGTTATATTCATTTTGTGAACATGTTCCGGCTCCCACTTTGGCAAGCAGTTTAATAAGCGGCTTATAGTTTTTCCTGGCAAAATAATATGCCAGAAGGACGGAGATCGCCATACTGGAAAGGTTGCATAACAAAATCAAAAATTGAGTGTTCTGAAAACGTGAGACATACTCCTTTTCCGGAACATATAAGCTGTAGGTGAAGCCTGAAATATCAGAAGCTATCGATAAAACAGAACTCTTTTTTTCGCTGTCAAAAGTATTAGAAGCCGTTGGAAGAAGTAATTCATTGTTATCGGAATCGGAACGGATGGATAGCATGTGGTTGGCAATGCTGAAAGGCAGCGTGTCAAGGACGGAAAGCTCCATCGTGACAGCCAGATAAGCATTGCCGGGAGAATTGGCGATAAGGGGGAGGGAAAGCAGGTATAATATACCGGAATCAGGCAGGACATAGTAGGTATTCTGAAAAGATTTTTCAGGATATGCCTCCGAAGGCAGGTTTTCTATGCAGTAATCATGGAAAAGCGTGCCGGTATAACAGGATTTGTTGGTAATACAGGTTTGTAAATCCGGAAGATATAATGCGATGGAACTTATATAGTGGTTAGAAATGCTGTAGTCCTGAAAACGCTGCTGCAATAAGTAAAAAGAGTAATGTTCCTGGGCAGAGAGGCCGGATAAGGATACCAGCCTGTCCACTTCCTTATTTAAAGAAAATTCCAGTGCCATCCGGCTCATTTCTGATAATTTTTCATCCAGCAGAATTTGGGTGTTCAACAGTTCATTTCGGTAAGCTTCCTGTGTTTCCTGCCTTACGGATTGGATTAATAGCTGCATCAATATACTGGATATGCAGAATGGCAGGCAAAGTATGATCAGGTAAGAGATGATCCATGAATAAAGTACGGTGTTCCTGTGTACCAGATGCTCCCTTATTTGTTTGCGCATATGATTTTATCCCCCGCTTCAGATAGATATAAAGGAATTATAGCATAAGGATATGAGGAAATGCATGAAAGGGAAGAAATTGAATATGCCGGAAAAAATTGTGCATTCAAAATCGGAGGTAAATCCGATTTGGTTTACTCAGGAAAAAATTGTAAATTTACCGGCCGTGAAAAAGCTGTTATAACCAAAATATGTTCTGACAAGGTGCGCACCGGTTAAGAACGATGGATGTACGTACAGGGTTAAAAATAGTTCACAGGATATAAGAAAAGGAGAGGGATAAGAATGGGATTCTACAGGAAAAAGAGTTGGCTGAAAAAAGGACTGGCTTTAACGGCTTCCCTTGCATTGCTTATGGGAACCGCCGGATGCGGCAGTCCGGCTGAGGAGACACCATCCAAGGCACCTGAAGAAACAAAGAAGGAAGAAAGCGGACAGGAAACAGCAGCGTCTTCCGGCAATGCTTTTGAAGAATTATCATTAGAAGGAGTGGAACTGACAATCTGGGCGCCTATTTATTGGGTGGGAAAGACAATGACTTATGATGATAATGAAGTCTGGCAGAAGGTGCAGGAGGAAACCGGGGTAAAATTAACTTTTATTCATCCGCCGGCAGGAGAAGAAACAGAGCAGTTTAATCTGATGATAGCATCGGACAGCCTTCCGGACATTATCTGTACCGGATGGGGAGGGGATGGATTGTTTATCGGAGGCAGGGATAAATATGTGGAGGATGAAATCATTATCCCGCTGGATGATCTGATTGATACCTATGCGCCTGATTATAAAGAAGCAATAGAAAAGGTTGTTGTAAAAGAGCAGCAGAAGGATTTTTATACAGATAATGGGAATTTAACTGCATTTTATGCCATATCACCTTATGAAGAATGGTGCTATAACGGGATCCTGATACGACAGGACTGGATGGAAGAGTTAGGGCTGGAAAGGCCTTATACGATGGAACAGTATGAGAATGTGCTTACTCAGTTTAAAGAAAAGAAAGGGGCACAGAGCCCTCTGATACTTCCTAAAACAGGTATCGACGGATTTTCCGGTGTGTTTATGACGGCATGGGGGATTGGTCCTGGTTTTTATCAGGAAAACGGAACCGTAAAATATGGCCCTGTTCAGAGCGAGTTTAAGGAATATCTGAAGCTCATGAATGACTGGTATGAAAAAGGTCTGATTGACAAAGATTTTTCCACAAGAGATGACGATGCCATGAAACGTATGATGACGACAGGGGGTTCAGGCATGATAATCCATAGCCCCGATACGGTAGGTTCCTGGATGAATGGGGTGTCTCCTATCATGACCGGCGGATATCCTGTGCTGAAAGAGGGAGAGAGGGTTAATTACCGCCTTACAAATTACCAGGTAAGACCCCAGTTCAGCTATTCGATTACAACAGCCTGTAAAAATCCGGAGGCTGCGGTAAAATTCCTTAATTATGGATATACCAAAGAAGGCTATATGCTTTATAACTATGGTATTGAAGGAGAGACATATAATCTTACAGGGGAAACGGTGACTTATAACGGAATAGAATACCCTCTTGTAGAATATACGGACAAGATGCTGAATAATCCGGACTATCCTGTCCTGGATGCTATTCTCACATTTAAAACCCATATGGGGCCTTTTATCAGATTTGAACATGAAGGGAATCCCGCTTTGGATATGCAGAATGCCGAAATCAGAAAGGCATTGACAGAAGAGGCGGATACGGGCCTGAATATTCCAATGACAACCTTGAACGCAGAAGAAGGGAAGGAATACGCCCGGATTATGAACCAGATACAGACATACCAGGATACTGCCGTGCTGCAGTTTATCATGGGAACAAAAAGCCTGGATGAATTTGATTCTTATGTCAGTGACATGAAAAAGCTGGAAATCGAAACAGCCATATCATACCAGCAGGCGGCGCTGGAAAGATATAATAACAGATAATTTAAGAATAGGAATTCGGATATTTGCGGACGCTGCAGCCGGCAGAAAGAAAACGGCTGCAGCGTCCGGGTTCCTATCTGACAGGAGGGAGATCAAAATTTATGCCGGAGAAATTAATAAAAGATATCAAAAAATATAAATATGTTTATTTGATGCTGATTCCTGTGCTGGCCTATTATATCATTTTCTGTTATGTGCCGATGGGCGGCCTTATAATGGCTTTTAAGGATTATGCGCCGAGAAAGGGAATATTTGGGAGTGATTGGGTTGGATTCAAATATTTTCTTGATTTTTTTAAGGATATGTATTTCGTCCGATTGATGCGCAATACTTTTATGCTGAATGTATACGACATTATTATAGGTTTTCCGGCTCCGATTATCCTTGCCTTGCTGCTGAATGAAATAACGGGTAAAAAATTTAAGAATACGGTCCAGACGATGCTGTATATGCCTAACTTCGTTTCGTTAGTGGTGCTTTGCGGGATTGTAGTGGATTTTTGTGCCACGGAAGGCGTGATCAATGATATTCTGGCGTTTATAGGTTTTGAACCGAATAACCTTCTGCAGAATCCCTGGCTGTTTAAACCCATATTTGTTATAACGAATCTGTGGCAGTATGCCGGATGGAACAGTATCATCTATATGGCGGCAATTATGGGAATAAATGAGGAGCTGTATGACGCTGCATATGTGGATGGCTGCGGCAGGATGAAACGGCTGATTCACGTGACGCTGCCGGGGCTTGTGCCTACGATTGTGATAATGTTTATTCTTCGTCTGGGGAATATCATGACAGTTGGCTTTGAAAAGGTTATTCTGCTCTATAATCCGCTGACCTATGAAACGGCGGATGTAATTTCCTCTTATGTATACAGAAGAGGTATTCTTGAGGCAAACTACAGCTATGCAGCAGCAGTTGGTTTATTTAATTCTCTCATAAATTTCGCTTTTTTAGTACTGGCTAACTGGCTGAGCAAAAAAGCTACGGATGAGAGCCTGTGGTAAATGGGAAACTGTAAATGAGCAGCCGGAAGGCTCAGGGAGAATATGATGAAAAGAAAGAAAAAAGCGTCTTATATTTTGGGAAACCTGGCTATGGAACTTTTTCTGGGGATTGTTGCTGTTTTATGCCTGTATCCTATTTTATATATAATTTTTGCCTCATTCAGTGATCCGCTGAGACTGGTTCAGCATACGGGATTATTATTTAAGCCCCTGGGCTTTACTCTAAAGGGGTATGATGTTGCTCTTAGCTATAAAGGAATATTTACAGGCTATATGAATACGGCTGTAATAGTAGTACTTGGTACTTTGATTAATATGGTAATGACGGTTTTAGGGGCGTATGCACTTTCCAGAAAAGAGATGTATACCTATCGGTTCCTTAACTTGTTTTTTGTTTTTACTATGTTTTTCAGCGGGGGGCTCATCCCTACTTATATATTAATAAAAAACCTGGGTTTAATTGACAGTCTGTTTGCATTGATTCTTCCTGTAGCAATCAATACATGGAATCTTATCATACTGAGGACCACCATTTCCGGCCTCCCGGAAAGCCTGGTGGAATCCGCAAGGATTGACGGTGCAAATGATATTGTGATCCTCTGCAAACTCATCGTTCCGCTTGTGAAGCCGACCCTCGCGGTGCTTGTGCTTTATTACATAGTAGGACACTGGAATTCCTGGTTTAATGCCATGCTCTACATCAAGGACAGAGATAAATTTCCATTACAGCTGATTCTAAGGGAGATATTGATTGCGAATACATCCAATGCGGCTTCTTCCATGGTGATGGATTTGTCTGAAATGGATAAATATAAACAGCTGGTAAAATACTGTACAACTGTAATTGCCACGTTGCCTATCTTATGCGTATATCCTTTTCTTCAAAAATATTTTGTAAAAGGTGTCATGGTCGGCGCGGTAAAGGGCTGAGAACCTGCTGGTAATGCAGGGAATTTATAAGGAGGGAATATGGAAAAATTAAGTGAATACGCCGGGAAAATTCTGAATGACGAAACTTGCATTGCGGTCAGGGATGAATGGTTCGCAAGGATGCGGAATCTGTTTGACGGAAAGGGAGATCCCTTTCTGGACACCCATTTCTTGGCGCTGAACGGAGTTATTGGTAATGCCGATGCCGATCTTTTATATGAAGAACCGGAAGTATGGGTTAACAGGGCGCTGGAGGATCTGGCCGGTAAAGTAAATTGTATAAAAAATGAAGAAATGTTCGTTCCCTTGTGTATTGAACCTCCATTTTACGGAGTGCATTTTATTGATAAAATAATGGGGGCGGAGGTTTTCTTCCAGGGCGGCCAATGGTATAACCATTATCTGGATCAGGAGGTAGGATGCCTGGAGAGGCCGGATCTTGAAAATAATAAAACATGGGAGCTCGCCCGAAGAGCGGCGTCGGCATTTACAGAGGCAAAAGTAGGGCTTCCGTTATTCGGGCTGCCAACCATTGCGAGTGCCCTGAATATTGCAACTAATTTATATGGGGAAGAAATTTTGGTAGCCATGCTGACAGAGCCAGAGGCCGCAGCCCATGATCTGGGAATAATCAATGATTTATTATGTGAAATCCATCAATGGTATCGGGAGCATATTCCGGCTTGCCAGCTTCAGCCGGTTATCTCCTGGAACCGTACTCAGCCGCCGGGCTATGGTCAGCTATGCGGCTGTACCACTCAGCTTCTTTCCGCATCGTTATATGAGGAATTTATTATGCCGTTGGATGATAAACTGCTAGCTGTATATCCTGACGGCGGTATGATACATTTCTGCGGTTCGCACACTCATCTTTTGGAAGTATTGAGAAATATGCCGCATTTGAAGGCAGTCCAGCTAAATGACAGGGCAGCCTGGGATTTGAAAGAATACTATGATAGGCTGCGTGAGGATCAGATGATCTATCTGAATCCATGTGAAGGGATGGGCATTAAGCAGGCAATTGAAATTACCGGAGGCAGACGGCTGGTGATAGCAGATACGGTGGAACATTCCGGTTATGAACCGGCAGAATCATTTTTATAAAAAATTAATAGTAGGAAGCCGGCACTTTCCTTGACATATACGGTATATTTTCTTTATAATATTTTCATCGAAGATATGCAGAGAAAGGAAAGGTCTTTCATGGAAGACGCGGACCCTGAGGGGGAAACGAATCATTATTTGAATAAAATACGAAAACCTTTTAAGGGCATAGCCTGTTAGCATCAGCTTGACAGGCTGTGTCTTTTTGTGCTTTTCGGGGTAAAAGCGCTGCCGCAGGACGGCAAAGAGGGAGGACGGGAAACCGTCCTGAACAACAGAGAAAAAAGGAGAGATTTATTTTGACATCAATACCAAGACAATTGCTTTTACAGGTTATTCTTATTTTATTGAATGCATTTTTTGCTGCCGCGGAAATTGCGGTGGTTTCCCTGAATGGGACGAAGCTGCGCAGGCTTGAGGAGGAAGGGGATAAAAAGGCCGGCCGGCTGCTGAAGCTGGTAGAGGAACCGGCTTCCTTCCTTTCCACCATACAGGTAGGCATCACCATGGCCGGTTTTCTGGGAAGTGCCTTTGCCGCGGATAATTTTTCCGAATATCTGGTAAAATGGGTATACGAGGATATCGGCTTTCATGGAATACCGGAAGCGGCGCTGGATACCATATCTGTGGTGGTAATTACCATTATCCTGGCGTATTTCACCCTTATTTTCGGGGAACTGGTACCCAAGAGGATCGCCATGCAGAAGTCTCTGGAGGTGGCGAAGTTCAGTAGCGGAGTGATATCCGGTGTGGCGGTGGCCATGAAGCCGGTCATCTGGTTCCTGTCCTTTTCCACCAACACGGTCTTACGTATCCTTCATATGAAAACAGAGGCGGAAGAGGATTCTGTTACGGAAGAGGAAATACGCATGATGGTGGAACTGGGCGGTGAGAAGGGCACTATCGATCAGGAGGAACAGGAATGGATACAGAATGTATTCCGGTTCGATGATATTTCTGTAAGGGACGCCATGACAAGAGAGGCCGATGTGGTTGCCTTTTCTCTGGAGGAGGAAGACGAAGTGATCATGCGTACCATCCGGGAAACCGGCCTGTCCAGATACCCGGTATATGACGAGGATATCAATGATATTGTCGGAATTATGAATGCAAGGGATTATCTGCTCAACAGGGCCGGCGATGAGCCCGGGCAGATAAGGGAGCTGCTGCGGGAAGCCTATCTGGTACCTGACACGGTTCATGCGGATGACCTTTTCCGTGATATGCAGACCAATAAGGTACACATTGCCATCGTCATTGATGAATACGGCCAGACGGCGGGAATTATTACCATGGAGGATTTGCTGGAAGAAATTGTGGGAAATATATATGATGAGTTTGATCCGGCTCAGCAGCCGGAGATTGTACAGCTGGAAAATAATCTCTGGCAGGTTTCCGGAGGGACTGATATTGAGGAGCTGGCTGAGGCGCTTGATATTGAACTGCCGGAGGATCCGGATTATGATACGGTGGGAGGCATGGTATACAGCTGCCTCCGCACAATTCCTGCAGACGGCAGCCAGTTTGACGTGCAGGTGAACGGGCTGGATATCCATGTGGAAAAAATCAGGGACCAGCGGATTGAGACGGCCCTGATCCGAAAAAGGGAGGCAGCAGAGGAGGAGCAGAAATGATAAAAGTACTTTGTCTGGATTATGATAATACGGTTTTTGACCACAGGGCCGGTAAAATACCGGAAAGTGCGGAAAAGGCCCTGGAGGCCGTAAGAGGAAAGTGCAGAATTGTCCTGGCAAGCGGACGATTCTTCAATGATGTGTGGAATGCTCCAATAAAAGAGCTGATTAAGCCTGACGGAATCATACATTCCAACGGTTCCATGGTGGAGTCGGAAGGGCTGGTGTTAAAGGAGACCTTCCTGGATCCGAAGCTGCAGAAGGAGGTTCTTGATTTTGCCTATACCCATGAGCTTTGTCTGGGTGGCCTGTATGAAGGGAAATGGTATACGACCAATCCGGAAAAACAGTTGTCCAGATGGAAGGGAAAGGAGCAGCTTTTCCGCAGGGAGCTTTACGATGCAGGAATGCTTTATGAAATTCCCATGCATGCGCTGTACCTGGATGATACCGTGGAAGCGGCCCGGCTGATAGCGGAAAATTTCCCCGGGCTGCGGACGCCGCTCATGAATGAAATTACGGGAGGGGCGGATGTTATCCCCTCTTATCTTTCCAAGGCGTATGGTCTCACTCTTTTGCTGGAGCATTGGGGGCTGGGCTTTGCAGAAACAGCGGCGGTGGGCGACAGCATGAATGACCTGGAAATGATACAGGCAGCAGGTGTGGGGATTGCCATGGGAAATGGGGTCAGTGCGCTGAAGGAAGCCGCGGATTTCGTGACGGCAGATATCAGTGAAGACGGCCTGAAACGAGCGTTGGAATATCTGGAGCTTCTTTCATAAAATATATACATGCTTTGAGAAATCAGTGGAATATACGAAAGCCGTTATTTCGTTTTATAGGTTCTCCAAACCGATATAAATCGGGTTGGAGAACTTTTTCCTGTACGAAGTGACGGATTTTTTATATATTTTTTATACTTTTTTTCTAAAAAGTATATTGTAATTACAAGCTCTCAGGGCTATAATCTTTAACTATAACAATTATTAACATTGTTAAATGTTGTCCTTGCAAAACACATTTCGGTATGCGGCTGCCAAAGAAAAATGCCGGCGGGGAGATACCTTCCGGCGGAGAAGCTACAGCTTCTTCCGCAATCAGGTGCAGCCAACAGCCGCGAAAGGAGAGAAAGAATGACGACGGATGAGATGCGCAGTGCTTTGCTTCGTACGACTTTCCGGTACGGGAAGGTGAATATGGGAATCCGCCTGGGGAACATTACTCATGGAGAGTTTATTACACTGCAAATGGTTCATAGATATATGAAGAACCATCCTGACGAACACGGCATCGGGGTTTCCGAACTGGCGAGATGTTCCTACATGTCTCCTCCCGCCATGTCCCGGACATTGAAGTCTGTGGAAGAAAAGGGGCTGGCGGTACGGATGGTAGATAAAAAGAACAGAAGGAAAACCTACGTCTGTCTGACTGATGAAGGAGAGGATGCCAGACTGCAGGCCTGGAAGACGTGTACGGATTATATCGATTGGGTCCTGAAGGAAATGGGAGAAGAAAAGATGGAAACGTTCCTGGAACTATGGGGGGAATTAGTGGACCTTATGGAGAAAAACATACCTGTGTTTTATGGAGAAACATCTTAATTAATAACAGCATCTGAAAGGAGAAACTGAAAGAATGTGGAAATTGTTTAAACATTTGGGCGAGCATAAGGTGACTGTTCTGCTCATTATTCTGCTTCTGATTGGCCAGGCGTACTGCGATCTGGCACTGCCTTCCTATACTTCTGATATCGTGGATGTGGGAATTCAGCAGGGAGGCATAGAAAATGCGGTGCCTGATAAAATGAGGGAAGAAACCCTTGACAGCCTGGGCCTGTTTATGACAGCCGATGAGAAAAACGAAGTACTTCAGGCCTATGATCTGGTTGACGGTATATATGAGCTGAATACCTCGGATAAAGAGACGATTGATCGTCTTAATAATGATTTCGGAATGCCCATGGTTATACTGAGTTCTGTCCAGGAATCAGGGATGACGGATATGGACAGTCTGAAGGGGATGATAGCTGCCCAGGGAATGGACGATACCAAGCTTACCACGATGAAGGATGAGGCTGTAGAGGAAATGGGGGATATGAGCGATTCCATCATTACCCAGAAGGCAATTCTTTTTATCCAGAAGGAATATGAAGCTATGGGTATGGATCTGAATCAGGTGCAGATGAACTACCTGCTTTCCACAGGGGCCAAAATGCTCGGCCTTACGCTGCTCATGATGGCGGCCGCCATACTTGCAGGCCTTTTATCCTCAAGGACAGCTGCTAAAATCGGTATGGATCTGCGGGGAAAGGTATTTACCAAGGTGGTATCCTTTTCCAATAACGAACTGAATAAGTTCTCCATAGCTTCCCTCATTACACGAAGCACCAACGATATCCAGCAGGTGCAGATGGTAGAGGTTATGCTGCTTCGTATGGTACTGTATGCCCCTATCATTGGTATCGGAGGCATTGTCAAGGTTATGAGTACCAGAACCGGCCTGGGATGGATTATCGGAGTGGCGGTAGTGGCTATTTCCGCAGTGGTTCTTGTGCTGATGCGGATCGCCATGCCCAAATTCAAGAAAATGCAGTCTTTGGTTGACCGTCTGAATCTGGTATCCAGGGAAATCCTTACAGGTGTTTCCGTAATACGTGCCTTCAGCCGGGAAAAGTTTGAGGAAGACCGTTTTGAAACAGCCAATAAGGATCTGATGAAAACACAGCTGTTTACCAACCGGGTTATGACGTTCATGATGCCCATGATGATGATGATCATGAACTGCATCACCGTCATGATTATCTGGTTCGGCGGAAAAGGGATTGATGCCGGAAACCTGCAGGTAGGCGATATGATGGCATTCATTACCTACACCATGCAGATTGTCATGGCATTCCTCATGATCACAATGATTTCCGTTATGCTCCCCCGTGCAGGCGTGGCGGCGGAAAGGATCCAGGAGGTTCTCGATACGGAGCCTACCATACATGATGCGCCTTCTGTAAAGGATGCTCAGTTGTCCCAGGTAAAGGGAGAACTTTCCTTTGAGGATGTTTCCTTCCGTTATGACGGGGCCAAAGCGGATGCACTGGAAAAGATCAGCTTTACCGCGAAGCCGGGAGAAACGACGGCGATCATAGGAAGCACCGGCTGCGGAAAATCCACGCTGATGCATCTGATTCCCCGTTTTTATGATGTGACAGAAGGAAAAATTACGATAGACGGTGTTGATATCCGTGAAATGTCCCAGCATAAGCTGAGAAGCATACTGGGCTTTGTGCCTCAGAAAGCGAACCTGTTCTCAGGTGACATCGAATCCAACATCAAATACGGCGGTTCCTATATTACAGATGAAATGATGGAGCAGGCGGCGGATATTGCCCAGGCAACTGAATTTATCGACAGTAAGCCGGAGGGCTATGAAAGCCCTATCGCCCAGGGCGGCAGCAATGTATCCGGCGGACAGAAGCAGCGTCTGTCCATTGCCAGGGCCATTGCAAAGAATCCGAAGATTTTCCTGTTTGATGACAGCTTTTCCGCCCTTGATTACAAGACGGATATGGTACTGCGGAAAGCCCTTCATGACAAAATTGCCGATGCCACAATCATTATCGTGGCACAGCGTATCAGCACAATCCTCCATGCCAACCAGATCATTGTGCTGGATGAAGGAAAGATAGCCGGTATCGGAACCCATGAAGAACTGCTGGCATCCTGTGAAGCATACCAGGAAATTGCCCGTTCCCAGCTGTCTGAGGCAGAGCTGAAAGGAGGAAGCGCATCATGAGTGAGAATCAGAGAAGACCGGTAAGGATGCATGGCCCCGGCGCCCGGATGGGCGGCGAAAAGGCCAAGGATTTTAAAGGCACCATAAAAAAACTTGTGAAATATATGGGCAGCTATTGGCCCGCATTTGTCGCCGTATTATTTTTTGCGATCGGCAGTACCGTGTTCGGAATCATCGGACCCAAGATCTCCGGTAAGGCTACGACGGAGCTGTTTAACGGACTTGTAGCCAAGGTCTCCGGAACCGGCAGCATTAATTTTGAAAAAATAGGACAGATTTTGCTCCTTCTTTTGGGGCTGTATGTACTGAGCGCAGTCCTTTCCTTCATACAGGGACTGATTATGACCGGTATCTCCCAAAGGCTGGCCTACCGTTTCCGTGAGGAAATCTGTTCCAAGATCAACCGGATGCCCATGAAGTATTTTGAAAGCAGGACCGTGGGCGAGGTACTGTCCCGTATCACCAATGATGTGGATACGCTGGGACAGAGCCTTAACCAGAGCGTTACCCAGCTGATCACCTCCCTGACCACCATGGTGGGTGTACTGATCATGATGCTGAGTATCAGCCCTCTGATGACCCTGATAGCAATTGTCATTCTTCCGATATCAGCGGGACTGATAGGATTCGTAGTAAAAAAATCACAGAAATTCTTCGTTGCACAGCAAAAATATCTGGGCGAAATCAACGGCCAGGTGGAAGAGGTATACAGCGGACATAATATCGTAAAGGCCTATAATAAAGAAGAGGACGTGGAACAGACCTTCCATGACACCAACAATATCCTTTACCAGTCCGCATGGAAATCCCAGTTCCTTTCAGGATTGATGCAGCCTATCATGACCTTTGTGGGAAACCTGGGTTATGTGTCCGTAGCTGTTGTGGGAAGTATGCTGGCTGTGCGCGGAACAATCACCGTAGGTGACATCCAGGCATTTATCCAGTATGTAAGGAACTTTACCCAGCCTATTACCCAGCTGGCGCAGGTTTCCAATATGCTGCAGTCAACTGCCGCCGCCGCAGAACGCGTTTTTGAATTCCTGGAAGAGGAAGAAGAGGTACAGAATGTGGAGAACCCTGTCCATCTGGAATTCCCTCAGGGCAGAGTTGACTTCCAGAACGTAGTATTCGGTTATAATCCGGATAAAATTATTATCCATAACTTTAACTGTTCCGTGAAGCCCGGCCAGACCGTAGCCATCGTAGGGCCTACCGGCGCAGGAAAAACCACAATGGTGAAGCTCCTGATGCGTTTTTACGATGTGAACAGCGGCGCTATCCTGGTGGACGGCTCCAATGTACGCGATTTCAACCGCAGCGAGCTGCGTGAGATTTTCGGAATGGTACTTCAGGACACCTGGCTGTTTAAGGGGACCATTATGGAAAATATCCGGTACGGCCGTCTGGACGCCACGGATGAAGAAGTCATCCAGGCGGCCAAAGCCGCGCACGCCCATCACTTTATCCAGACGCTGCCGGGAGGCTATCAGATGGAGCTTAATGAAGACGCCAGCAACGTTTCCCAGGGGCAGAAACAGCTTCTTACCATCGCCCGTGCCATACTGGCGGATAATAAGATAATGATACTTGATGAAGCGACCAGCTCCGTAGATACCAGAACGGAGCAGCAGATCCAGAAGGCCATGAATCGTCTGATGGAAGGAAGAACCAGCTTTGTTATTGCTCACAGACTTTCCACCATCCGCGATGCGGATTTGATTCTGGTTATGAAAGACGGCGATATCATCGAACAGGGCAAGCATGAAGAACTCCTTGCAAAGAACGGCTTCTATGCAGAGCTTTACAATTCGCAGTTCGTGGATGCAACGGCATAGAAAAGGAGAAATGAAAAATGGGAAATCTGAGAACAATTACTATAGAACGTCAATATGCCAGCGGCGGCCGCGAGATAGGCAAACGGCTGTCGGAGAAGCTGGGGATCCCCTTTTATGACGGGCAGCTTCTTATGCTGGCGGCGGAAAAATACGGTCTTAATCCGGAAGAAGTGAAAGCTAACGACGAGAAAGTCAACAGAAGCCTTCTTTACTCTGTGGCTGCTGCGGTGGAAAATTTCCGGGGAAATGACCGGGGGATGCTGCCTTACCGTATTTACCAGGCCCAGGCGGAGACCATCCGCCGCCTGAGCATGGAAGGCCCCTGCATATTTATCGGCCGCTGCGCAGGAGAGATACTGAAGGAAAAACGAAGGAGCCTGAACGTATTCATATACGCCTCATCCATGGCGGAAAGAAGGGAACGTGCCAACCAAATCGACAATATTCCCATGACTGATGCAGATTCCTATATACACATGAAAGACAAACAGCGCAGAGACTACTATAAAATGTATGCGGAAAAAGAATGGGGAGATCCCCTGAATTACGACCTGTGCATGAACAGCTCCGCACTGGGATACGACAGGTGTGTTGAACTGATAGAAAGAGCTGTGCGGATTTAAGGGGAAATAGGATATACAAAATACAGGCTGGTTTTCATGGGAAAGCCAGCCTGTTTGGATCTTGATGTTTTCAGGGATTTATAACATATTTTGTTGCCTTGGCTTTTCCTGTTACACGGATCTTTCCCTGTGACAGCAAGGAATTAAGAATTTTTCTGGCCGGGAAACCGGAACATCCTAATAACAATTCTACGTCTCTGCGTGTGATTTCCTTTTTGGACTCAAATAAATCTAAAACCCTGCTTTCAATAAGTTACAGCCTGTAAAAGACATTTGCAAGGACCATGTTTCTTGACTGTGATATACCATGCATAATGTCCGGCAATGTAATCCCTTTTACCAATCCCCCGATAGACACGAATTCCATACCGCCCTCCTTATATTTCTTGAAATATTATATCGCAATTGAATCGCGATTCAATCGTGATTATTTTCTTATTTATTATGTTAAAAAAATGTATATTTCAGAAAAAAAGGGAAAAACTTTAGCTACATCGTTCTACAAAGTAAAAAATCAGGAAAATAATTAATATAAGGAAAGGATTTAAGTATGGAATCAGTAAAAATATGTTTTGACAATGCGGATGAAGTATGGAAATTCGTAAACACCATAAGAAAATTTGACGGCGAATACGATTTAGCCATGGGCAGCTACACAGTAGACGCCAAATCGATCCTTGGAGTATGCGCCCTGGGAACCGGAAAATCACTGGAACTAAAACTGATAAACCCCAAAGGAGAAGAAAACCAGCTCCTGACAGCCCTGCATGAATACATGGTAAAAAAATAACGGCAGACGGACATGATAACCATCTGCCGCTAACGGCTACATAAGTTCCCCCTTCACCCCCGCGGGCCCTCTGCACGCCCTCTTTCCCTTCGGCCCCTTCCTGCGCCTTCCCTTCTCCGGCTGCTCCGGCCCGGGTGAGATGCTGGCGGCAGGTTCATCGGATAAAAAGGTGATTATTTCTTACTGTTCTGCATTTCCTGTCTGTGGTCCGCTCTTAGCGGCGACTGTTTGACGACCAAAGGGAGGAGTTCAGCCGCGTTGACCACAGACAGGAAATGCAGAACAGTTAGAAATATCCCTTTTTTGAGGCTGAATCAGCCGCCAGCATCTCACCCGGGCCAAAGCAGCCGGAGAAGGGAAGGCGCAGGAAGGGGCCGAAGGGAAAGGGACGTGCAGAGGGCCCGCGGGGGTGAAGGGGGAACGCCCCTCCATACATCAACTGTACATGAATGCATAGACAGATTTAAAGGGACAATGGTATAATGAAGTCCATTCCCTTTATATGGATTCGGAAATACAGTGAGGTAAAAGTGAATGCAGGAGCAATTTGTAAGAACAGCCCTTCTTCTGGGAGAGGAAGGAATCGATAAATTAAGCCGATCCAAAGTGGCGGTATTCGGAATCGGAGGCGTGGGAGGCTTTACTGTGGAGGCGCTGGCACGAAGCGGCGTGGGGTATTTCCTTCTGGTGGATAATGATAAGGTGGCGCTGTCTAACCTGAACCGGCAGATTATAGCGACCCTGGATACGGTGGGCAGGTATAAAACGCAGGTGATGAAGGAGCGTATTCTTTCGATCAATCCCCAGGCGGCGGTGGAAACACGGGAATGCTTTTTCCTGCCGGAAAACGCGGACGAATTTGATTTTTCTTCCTATAGTTATGTGGTGGATGCGGTGGATACGGTGACGGCAAAGCTGGAACTGGTGGTGCGGGCAAAGGAGGCCGGTGTACCGGTTATCAGCAGTATGGGAGCCGGCAATAAGCTGGAGCCCACCCGCTTTGAGGTGACAGATATCTATCAGACAAGCGTGTGCCCTCTTGCCAGGGTTATGCGCAGAGAGCTGAAGGCCAGGGGAATTCAAGATCTGAAGGTGGTGTATTCCAGAGAAGAGGCACGGAAACCGGAGAAAAGCCTTATGACGGAAGAGGATTCCACATCCCGCAGACGTTCCGTTCCCGGGAGCGTTTCCTTTGTCCCCAGCGTGGCCGGACTGATTGCGGCCGGGGAGGTCATTCGTGATCTCATAAAAAAGGTTTGAAAAATGTCGTCTACCGTTTATAATAAGTAGAAGGCGAATGGCTGTAAACGGATATTTCGGGAAGCACAAAAGAAGACGGAGAAAAAAGAATGGTATTCAGCTCGATGATATTTTTGTGGGCTTTTCTGCCCATAGTATTTATATTGGATAAAATTGCGGGAAAGAGCAGGAAGCTTCAGAATATCCTGCTGCTGGCTGCCAGTCTGCTGTTTTATGCATGGGGCGAACCCAGATATATGTGGCTGCTTCTGGTTTCCATACTGGCTAATTATGCGTTGGGGCTTTTTATGGACGGAATACAGGGCCAGGGGAGAAGGAAATTCATTCTTATCGCCGGAATCCTGGTAAATCTGGGAATCCTGGGCTATTATAAATATTTCAATTTCTTCATTAATACATTAAACAAGATATTCGGCAGGGAGCTATTGTCAATGAAGGACATTGCCCTGCCTTTAGGTGTGTCCTTTTTTACCTTCCAGGCTATGACCTATCTGATAGATCTGTATAAGAAAAAATATCCGGCCCAGAAAAATGTCCTGAATATGGCGCTTTATTTTTCCTTTTTCCCGAAAATAACACAGGGCCCCATTGAAAAATACAGGGACTTTGAAAAACAGCTGACACAGCGGCAGCAGAGTCTGACGCTTATGGGCGAAGGAATCCGTCGTTTTGTATATGGACTGGCGAAAAAGGTCATTATTGCGGATACGCTGGGAGCCTGCGTGGATCGGATATATGGGCTGGATTTGGGAAACATAAATGGTGTGCTTGCCTGGGTTGCCATTATTTTTTATTCCCTGCAGCTGTATTATGATTTTTCAGGCTATTCCGACATGGCGGTGGGGCTGGGAAAAATGTTTGGCTTCCATCTGACGGAAAACTTCAATTATCCTTATATTGCCTCTACCATAACCGATTTCTGGCGCAGGTGGCATATTTCCCTGACCTCCTGGTTCCGTGAATATCTGTATTTCCCCCTGGGAGGAAACCGGAAGGGCAAGGTAAGGACCTATATTAATATATCCATTATTTTTATTGCCACCGGCCTGTGGCACGGCGCCAGCTGGGATTTTATCTGCTGGGGGATTTTCCATGGATTTTTTATGGTCCTGGAACGTCTGGGGCTGGGGAAAATACTGGAAAAAACAAAAGTGGTGAAGCATGTTTATACCATCCTGGTGCTGTGCGTGGGCTGGACCTTCTTCCGGGTAGGGGATGTGGGGCTGACTCTTCAATATCTGAAGCGGATGTTCCTCCCCTGGATGTATACCGCATCCGGCTACGCCGTACAGGAGCTTGTGACCAACAGAGCCTTTTTTATGGCGGCCTGCGGTATTCTGGGCTGCGGCCTGCTGCAGAAAGCGGCAGTTAAGATCATGCCCCGGACAGAAAAATTCAAAAACAGCACCGCGGAACTGGTTTTCTGCATGCTGCTTCTTGTCTACAGCGTAATGCTTATGGTAAGCAGTACCTACAGTGCGTTTATTTACATGAACTTTTAAGTATGTGCAGCTGTCGGGTACCATCACGGCTGCAAGCGTGATTTTTTCTTAAGATAGGGAACGAGATACGAAAGGAGCGGCACATGACGAAAAAGAAGGCGGCGGCGTGGATCATTGTATTTGCCCTGCTGGTTATAGGGCCGGGAATCATATATCATTTTGCAGAACCTTATATAAATACGGAAAATACGGAAAACAGGCAGCTGGCGGAGAAACCGGTTCTCTCCCGGGATAACCTGCAGACCTTTGCCTCCGAATATAGCAGCTATTATAACGATCACCTGGCCTTCAGAAGCCAGATGATAGAAGCGAACAGCATTCTGAGTATGAATGTTTTCCGGGATTCCTCATCCTCCAGCGTGGTGCTGGGAAAAAATAACTGGTTGTTTTTTACGGATGAGGGAAGTATTGAAGATTATAAGGGAACCAATCTGTATACCCGGGATCAGCTGGAGCTGATAAAGGATAATATTCTGAGCACCAAAGCCTATCTGGAAGCCAGAGGGATTGAATTTATCCTCATGATTCCTTCTAATAAAGAAGAAATCTATTCGGACAATCTTCCTGACTATATCAGGAAAAGAGGAGAACAGACCCGGGCGGAGCAGGTTATTTCTTATCTGCGCGAAGAGACGGGAATCCGTATTGTATACCCGAAAGAAGAACTGATGGCCTACAAGGATCAATATGATCTGTATTGGCACTACGATACCCACTGGAACTATCTGGGAGCTTATATCGGAGCCAAAGCCCTTCTGCAGGAACTGGGCATTCAGGTCCCTCAGGTGGAAGAACTGACGATTACCCCCAATGACTTCTCAGGATATGATCTGGCGAATATGATGAATCTGAGAGACTATTATAAAAAGAACAAGCCGGCTGAGGTCAGCTATGATGTGACCGGATACCCCACCAACAATCTGGCGGTTATCCAGGCTATTGATGCCACAGAACTGATATACCAGTCGGACTCACCGGACAGAAGACGGCTTTTCCTTGTAAGGGATTCCTTTGCAGGCGGAATGGCCCCTGTGCTTGCCTCCAATTTCGCATATACCTATATGCCGCATTGGAACGGATGTTTTGAACAGTCGATGATCGATGAACAGCAGCCGGATATTTTTGTTTATGAGGTTGTGGAAAGAAGGCTGGATGCCCTGCTTTCCTTCCGCCTTTCTGAGTAAGCATTTTTTAACAGGTGGTTAATATATGGGGAAAAAGAAAAACAGCAATAACTTTGTCATGCAGGCAGGGATCCTTGCAGCCGCGGGAATTATCTGCCGGATTATAGGAATTTTATACAGAAGCCCGCTGGCCGCCGTTATCGGGGATGAAGGTAACGGATATTATTCTTCCGCCTACGAGATCTATACGATCATACTTCTTGTTTCTTCCTATAGTATTCCTTCTGCGATCTCCAAGGTCATCGCCCAGAGACTGGCGCTGAAGGAATACCGGAACGCCCAGAAAATATTCCGCTGCGCCATCGGCTATGTAGTGGTGGTAGGCGGCTTGGCGAGCCTTTTTACCTTCTTCGGCGCGGGCCTGCTGGTGGGAGGCAATTCCATTCCGGTACTGCGCATTTTTGCCCCAACCATTTTCTTCTCCGGGCTTCTGGGGGTCCTGAGAGGATATTTCCAGGCACACGGAACCATGGTGCCCACCTCATTTTCCCAGATAGTGGAGCAGATACTCAATGCGGTAGTCAGTATCCTGGCGGCATTTCTTCTGATAAAGGCCGTATCAGATTCCGACACAACTACCCAGGCCGTATATGGCGCGTCGGGAAGTGCTATCGGCACCGGATCCGGCGTAATAATAGCCCTGCTTTTCATGCTGGGCGTGTTCTTGCTGAATAAGGAATATATCAACCGTAAGGTGAAGAGAGATAATTCTTCCCAGGTTTTATCCACCGGTGAGGTTTACAAAATCATCATTACCATGGTGACACCGGTCATCCTGAGCACCTTTATCTATAACTTTAATACTTCTCTCAACCTTACTATATATACGAGGATTATGGAGCATGTAAAAGGCTTCACTGAAGCCGAGGCTTACACACAGTACGGCCTGTTCAGCGGCAAGGCCAAGCAGATATCCAATATCCCCATCGCCATTGCTTCCGCCATGTCCTCTGCCATGATCCCCGGAATTTCGGGTAGCTTCGCACAGGGAGACATCGCGGGAACCAACAGAAGAATCGGAACGGCAATCAAAACAACCATGTTTCTCTCCATTCCCTCCGCCGTAGGCCTGACGGTACTGGCCAAGCCGGTCACCCTGCTTTTATATCCCCAGAAGGCGTCGGTGGATACCGTATCCTACCTGCTTGCGGCCATGAGCATAAGCATTATTTTCTACGCTCTTTCCACAATCAGCAACGCGGTTCTGCAGGGAATCGGCAAAGTGAACCTGCCCGTAGTCAATGCTGCGGTAGCCCTGGTCATCCAGACCGTGGTACTGGTTCCTCTGCTGCTGACCACTGATTTAGGGCTTTATACCCTGGTTATTGCCACAGTGCTATACTCCTTCCTTATGTGCATTTTGAACGGTATCTCTGTAAAGAAGGAACTGAAATACAAGCAGGAAATCATTAAAACCTTCCTGCTCCCCGGATGGGCCGCCATTCTCATGGGCGTCGCTGCCTTTGGCGTTTACCATGGCCTGTACCTGCTCATCCATATGAATGTAGTATGCCTGGCCGCCGCGATCCTTGTTGCGGTCCCCATATACTTTGTCCTCACCATCAAAATGGGAGCCGTCGGAAGAAAAGATCTCCTGGCACTGCCCAAGGGAACTTTGTTTGTCAGAGTCGCAGAAAAATGCCGTTTAATTCATTAAGAATTTCATAAATTACTGGACTTTCATTGATCTGCGCAGTACAATATCATAGAATTTATGGACTTTATGTCGAAAAATGCAAAACCGAATAACCGCTAACAGGAAAATCACAGAAACCGGGCGAATGGGAAGAAACCTTCGCCGGGAATCGTTTTTTTAGGAGAAACACATGAAAAAAATCCAGATAGTAAAAGGGATGAAATACCGGGCAACCGCTTTTTTAGCCGTGTTACTGTTGGGAGCAGCGCTTCTTGCGGGCTGCGGGAAAAAACAGGAACAGCCTGCCGAAACAGAAACCCCCGGACAGTCTTCCTCCGTCAGCGCCAGCGAACAGGCGGAAGCCAATGAAACCGGATCGCTCACCCATGAGGAAGAGTCCCTGAAGGTACAGAATGACGGCCAGCACAGCTTCCTCACCGGAGAAAAAATGGATCCCGGCGAAGTAAACAGGCGTCCCCTTGCCGTAATGCTCAATAACATCATTGAAGGAACCCCCCAGACAGGCATTTCCCAGGCCTCCATCATATACGAAGCCCCAGTGGAGGGCCGTATTACCAGATTAATGGGTATTTTTGAAAATTACCAGGACATGGACCAAATTGGATATATAAGAAGCAGCCGTGACTACTTTGTCTACTGCGCCCTGGAATTCGATGCCATTTACGCCCACTTCGGACAGGCAACCCCCTATGTGGGAGAGCTGCTTAACAGTGATCGCGTGGACAACATCAGCGGCGCCGTTGCAGGCATAGACCATCCTGCCGCAAGCACCTTCCTGCGCACCTCCAAAAGGAAGGCCCCCCATAACGTTTACGTAGATATCAAAGGCCTTCAGAAGGATATTGATAAATTCGGCTACAGCCAGACCTACCATGATACCCATAAACCCAAATTTGCCTTTGCCCCGGACGGACAGAAGCCCAACAACAGCAGCGGACAAAAGGCCCTTCTCCTCTATCCCGGAGGAAAAGAGAAAGACCTGCCCAACGGCTTCAGCAAGGTACAGGCTTACTTTGAATACAACGAGAAAGACGGAAAATACTACCGCTTCCAATACGGCGGCCCCCACATTGACGAAAGCACCGGAGAACAGCTGTCCTACGACAACGTCATATTCCAATACTGCTACGGAGAAGTGAGGGATGCAAACGACTACCTCGCCTTCGGCTGCCACGGTGACAATAACATGAAAGTACAGGTTTTCACCCAGGGAAAAATGACCGAAGGCACCTGGTCCCGCTATGCAGACACCGATCCCGCATACTATGTGGATAAAAACGGCGATCCCATCCAGCTCAGCCAGGGCAAAACCTGGATATGCCTGATATGGGACGAATATGCCGATGATGTGGTTATAGAATAAATACCAGTAACTGTGAAGGTACTGAACAGCTACAAATACCAAAGAGACAGGAGCAGCAGCATGAAACAGATTTGGAACAGTTTTCGTTTAGCTTTTTCCATGTATTCCATAATACCTGCCCGCCAGATTGACAAAACAAAAGAAAATACCAAATACATCCTTTGCTTTGTCCCCTGGGTCGGAGCTGTTATTGCTTTTTTAATTACCGAATGGAGGATAGTCCATCCCTACCTGCTCGACTATGAATTCCTCCGTTCCGTAGTCTGCGTAATGATCCCCCTCCTCCTCTCCAGCGGAGCCTTCATGGACGGATTTTTCCGCACGGTTGACGCTCTGTCCTCCCATCAGCCCAGAAAAGGCAAACTGGAAATCCTGCAGGACTCCCACAGCGGCTACTTTGCCATCATCACCTGCGTCAGCTACTTCCTTATTATAGTAGGACTCTGGAGTGAAATGCCCATAGACGGATGGCCAGTAGTAGCCCTCGGCTTCATCCTCTCCAGAACCCTCTACGGCCTCTCCATCATCTTCCTCCGCCATTCCCAGACCAGCAAATGCTCCCTCTACGTCCCGGAAGGCAAAGCCAAGACAGCAGTGGCCGCCATCCTCATCCTCTACACCGCCGCCTGCGCCTTCTTCATGCTCCGCATGAACCTAACCGTAGGCCTCGCCTGCCTCGCAGGCGCCGCCATCGCATTCCTCTACTACTGCTGGGTAGCCTACAAACACTTCGGCGGCATCACCGAAGACATAGCCAGCTTCTTCGTCCAGGTCTGCGAAATCCTAATCCCCCTCATGGCCCTCTTAGTCTACCGCATGCCCACAGACTTCACCAGCCTCTAAAGCATTGCACCAGCCTAAGCCCAAACACCAACACCGACATCAACAAAAATAAACTCACTACTATTTGAAATTATTCTAATTTACATAAAAAACTTAATCATCCAACATCCAAAAGACTGGCCCCCCGATACCCCATCGGCCCTCCAGTCTTTTTTCCCCTCCCCCAGCCAATCTACTCCAGCACGGAGGCGCTTTTCCTCCACGGCCCCGCGAATTATGTCCCCGGCGGGTGGGATTGGTGGAGCTGGGTGCATATGAGAAAATGGAGATATTACTTACTGCTCTGTGTGCCCCATATACTGTCCGCCCCTAGCGGCGCTGTCTGACGAACGCGAACGACTGAAAGTCGGCGCGTGAGGAGTTCAAGCCGCGCCGACAGCATATGGGGCACACAGAACAGTTAGTAATATCCCATTTCCTCAACTGCACCCAGCACCACCAATCCCACCCGCCGGGGACATAATTCGCCAGGGCCGTGGAGGAAAAGCGCCTCCGTGCGCCCTTCCGAGAGGCTACAAGGTTACTATTGTAACCCCCTCCCCCCTGTGATACAATAATCGGGATAAAAAACACATCAGCGCCGAAAGGCAGTTTGGAGGGAAATATGGTATCAGAGCAATACAAAGCTATGCTGAGCGGGAAATCAGTCATCCGTACCTTGTCTGAATTCGCCGCCAAGCGTGGAGAAGAAATCGGTTATGAGAACGTATTTGACTACAGTCTGGGAAACCCTTCCGTACCCGTACCGCAGGAATTTACAGACTGCATGATAGAAATGCTTCAGAATGACAATCCCATGGAACTGCATGGATACAGTCCGAGTCTGGGAATCCCTTCTGTAAGGGCCAAAATTGCACAGTCTCTGAATGAAAGATTCGGAATGAATTACGGACCGGAGCATATCTTCATGGCATCCGGGGCGGCGGGAGCTTTGGCTCATGCCTATCGGGCGGTCACACAGCCCGGGGATGAGATCCTCACCTTTGCGCCGTATTTCCCGGAATACAATCCTTATGTAAACCTTACCGGAGCTGTCCTGAAAATCGTCCCTGCGGATACAGACAGCTTCCAGATTAATTTTGTAGCATTTGAAGAGATGCTCAATGAAAAAGTGATGGCGGTGCTGATTAATTCGCCCAATAATCCTTCCGGCGTGGTTTATTCCGAAGAAACCATTGAGCATCTTGCCGGTATCCTCCGGGAAAAGGAAAAAGAGTACGGGCACGACATTTTTATCATATCGGATGAACCCTACCGGGAAATTGCATTTGCAGGAGTAAAGGTTCCTTATGTATCCGGTTATTATGACAACACCATTTCCTGTTATTCCTATTCCAAGTCCCTGTCCCTTCCGGGAGAAAGAATAGGCTATGTGGCAGTGAACCCTGCCTGCAGGGATGCGGAAACCATTGTAAATATGTGCGGCCAGATTTCCAGGGGGATCGGGCATAACTGCCCGCCTTCCATAATCCAGCTGGCGGTTTCCAGGGTCCTGGATAAGACGGCGGATCTGTCTGTATATGAAACCAACAGGAACCTGCTGTATGATTGCCTGACAGAGCTGGGCTTTACCTGTGTGAAACCCGGCGGAACCTTTTACATATTCCCCAAGGCGCTGGAGGAGGATGCCGGAATTTTCTGTCAGAAGGCTCTGAAATATGATTTGATTCTGGTACCCGGCGATACCTTCGGATGCCCCGGGTATTTCAGGATGGCTTATTGTATTGACACGGAAAAGGTGGAGCGCTCATTGCCGGCGCTGCGGAAATTTGTAAAAGAGGAGTATGGTAACAGAGGTTGACGAACGACAAGCGGAGGTGGACAGTATGTATCAGGCAGGATTAGTTTTAGAAGGCGGAGGAATGAAAGGAGTTTATACTTCAGGGGTATTGGATTTTTTTCTTGATAAGGATATAGAATTTTCCAATTGCTATGGAGTGTCGGCAGGAGCATGTAATCTGTGCAGCTATCTGTCACGTCAGAGAGGCCGGGCTTATGCAGTCAGTGTGGATTATCTGGATGATAAACATTACTGCAGTGCATATAATGTATTGACAACGGGGGATTTGTTCGGGGTAAAAATGTGCTATGACGATATTCCCAACCGGCTGAATCCCTATGATTATGAAGCCTTTAACGCTTACAAAGGAAAAGCCTATGCGGTAGTTACCAATATAGAAACAGGACAGCCCGAATATCTCAGGCTGAAGGAAATGAACAGGGATATCATAGCAGTGAGGGCCTCCGCATCCCTTCCGCTGGTTTCCCGAAATGTAAAGATCGGGGATAAGCTTTACCTGGACGGCGGCCTGTCCGACAGTGTCCCCATCATGCATTCCATTGTGGACGGCAACCGGAAAAATGTGGTGGTGCTTACCAAGGAAGTGGGATACCGAAGACAGCCTGCCTCCCATCTCGGCATAATGAAGCTGCGTTATGCCAGATATCCCAAAATCTATGAGCTGATGGCCAACAGGCATATTGCCTATAACAATATGCTGGATTACCTGGATGCCCAGGTGGCTAACGGCCAGGCTTTCGTAATACGCCCGAAGAAGGCAAGCGGCATCGGCAGGATTGAAAAAGATAAAGAAAAGCTTCGTATGCTATACGAAGAAGGCTATCAGGATGCCAGGGACTGCTATGATGACCTGATGCATTACCTGGAAAACGGAGCGTAAAGCTAATATGGAAATAATGGAGAATATTTATGATTGAAATTTTAAAGTCTGTTTTGTTCGGCATTGTGGAAGGAATCACGGAATGGCTGCCCATCAGCAGTACGGGGCATATGATCCTGCTCAATGAATTCGTGACACTGGATGTATCCCCTGAATTCTGGGAAATGTTCCTCGTTGTCATACAGCTGGGCGCCATCATGGCGGTGGTAGTACTGTTCTGGAATAAAATTTTCCCCTTTGACCTGGGAAGAAAACGGAAAAAGAGCATTATCAAAACAGATATTTTTGTGATGTGGTTTAAGATTCTCATAGCCTGTATACCGGCCATGATTTACGGAATTTTTCTGGATGACATAATAGAACCTTATTTGTATAATGCGACTACGGTGGCAATTATGCTGATTCTGTTCGGTGCTGCCTTTATCATCATTGAAAACTGGAATAAAGGGAAAACACCCAAGGTCAACAGCCTGGCGGCCCTTACCTGTAAGGATGCCCTGATTATCGGCCTGTTCCAGCTGATTGCGGCAATTTTTCCCGGAACCTCCCGTTCCGGCGCCACAATTGTAGGAGCGCTGCTGATAGGGGTCAGCAGAGTGATAGCCGCTGAATTCACTTTCTTTCTTGCTATTCCGGTCATGTTCGGGGCCAGCCTTCTGAAGCTGGTGAAGTTTGGCTTCCACTTTACCATGACGGAGGCCTCCCTGCTGATAGTCGGCATGGTGGTGGCTTTTGCCGTGTCCATGGGGGTTATTTCCTTCCTGATGGGCTATATTAAAAAGCATGATTTCAAGGTGTTCGGCTGGTACCGGATTGTGCTGGGAATTGTTGTCCTTGTTTATTTCTATCTGATTGCCGCATAAATATCAGGGCGGCGGAATGGAGACTACTTATGAAAAAAGATCGGTTCGGCATCAGTATTACTTTTTATGCAGTATTGGGATTTGTATTCGCTATTTTAGGGCAGACGCTTCTGGGAGGTCTTTTGCTGGGATTTTCCATAGTTGCGGTACAGGATGAATGGCTTACCAGACAGACCCTGCAGGCATTTTTCCTTTCCCTGATATCGGGATTTGTATCCGTTATCATCGGCGCTGTTTCCTGGAGCTACCGGATTCCCTTCCTGGGTACGGTATTATCCGGAATTTTTGGAATCATAACAGCTCTTGTTACTTTGGTGATTCTGATTCTCGCGCTCATTGGCCTGCTAAATGTAATCAGGGGAGAGGATGCGAATGTACCTTTCTGCAGAGGCCTTGCGGATAAAGTATTCGGGCCGGAAAATAAATTCTGAAGCATGGATATAAAATATACAGAAATCCCGGAGAGGGCAAAGGCATTCGCTGCTTTTGCCCTCTCCGGGATTATGCTCATTCCGTAATCCAGGGAACAGGCTTGCCCTGCTCCACTATTCCGGGGCCGAAGGGTGTTGTTTCTCCTGTTTCCGGATTCGTCGGCTGGTCAATCTGAAATAAAAAACCGTTCTTTCCGTATCTGCCAAGCCTGCGTTGGTCGTAGCGTTCGCTGTCCATGCAGATATTGACCGCTTTTAATGCAACCGCCGCTTCCCGGCTTCCCTCAAAAAGCTCATGCTCCCATAAAAATTCACATTCGATATTCAAAAAACACTCTTTGATCCGCGGCGCATTAACTTTTAAGGCAGCTTCCGCCGTTAAACCTGAGGCGGTGATTTCATCCGTTTCAAACTGGTTATTGCCAATTGTTTTAATACAGCGGTCATAAATATCGTTTGAAGGGAAATTTAACACGCACGCCTTCGTTTCTTTCAGAGACTGATACATATGCCCGTCTTTATTGACTTTTCCCAGGATACAGATAAAGTTGTCGGCCCCGCTTCCCGCAAAGGAAGACCAGGAATGCAGGCAGGCATTTTCCTTACCGTTCGATTTCCAGCCTGTGACCACGAATACCAGCGACGGCATGGCCGTTACAAAATCATACCATGACATATTCCCGAAGGCTGCCAGATATTGCTCCGTAAATATCTCCGGCCTTTCAGTAACAGCAATTTCTTTTTTCATAAAATATGCCCCCTTTTTATTTCCATACTAACATGACAAACATGTCAGCTATATGTCATGTCAGTCATATCTTTTAAAAAATGAAATCATACCGCATCCTTCTTATTAAGAAGTCTGTTGATTTCATCCGCCCGCATTTCCTGACGTTTCCTGAAATAAGAAAAGATGAAAATATCAACAAATGCAAAAACGACAGTATACATGATCAGCTGCCTTACGGTAAAGGAATGCCAGTAAAAGACGCGGCAGAAAACCAACGTGGCCAGATAAAGGATGAGGGATTCCGTGATGCAGTAATGGATCCATTTTTTGAAATCAATCCTGCAAATGGCGGCATCAATTAACTGGCAGAGGACAAGCCAGACGAAAATAAGCAGGATAGAAATAGCGTACATATCCGTTCCTCCGCTATGCAGAAGATTTAATGCGGAGTTGGCGACAGTTACAAGGGTAAAACAAATGCATATGGAGGGAATGCGGATTGAGATGATATCTTTCATAAATTTGCTCCTTTCAGCTTTTCTTTCAGCGGTTCAATATAGTTTCGGGTGATAATCAGTTTTTCTCCATTCTGCAGTACGGCTTCCAGACGATGGTTATACAGCGGGCGTACACTCTTAAGGAAGCTGGTATTGACGAGGCAGCTTTTGCTGATTCGGGTGAAGGAGGTGCGGGACAGCCGTTCTTCCAGGCTGGTCAGGGTATCCCGGCAGGTATAGACCTCCTTCTCCAGGTACAAAAAGGTTTTGCCGTCCACGGTATCAATGAAAAAAATCTGATCCAGCGGCAGCTGATATTCCTTATCCTCCTGATAGCCGGTCAGGGAAAAGGCGTATTGGCGTATTTGGTTTATTAAACGTTCCAGCCGGGAATCCATGCAGGCGCATCGTATGGTAATTTCCGTTTCGGGAATCTGTAAATCCTGATTGACAATCAGTTTCATGGGAACTCCTTTCCTGGATAAACAGGTGTCATTTATTTCCGCGGGCAGCGGGACAGAGCCGGGCAAACCTTTGGTTCGCGCCCGTCCGCCCTGACGGCTGCCGCGGAGGTCAACAGTACAGGTACCTTCTGTGTTGATGATGTCATTATAATGGGCAGAAAAGAGAAACTCAATATGACGGGGTATAAAATACCCTGACAGCGGGTAAAATGCCCTCTATCGGTGAGGAGCGTCCTGAAATTAACATTTCTCATCATATTTTACATAGATTTTACATAACCTAAGCGTGTACTTTACATACACCTGATAAAATAAAGGTGGACAATGAGAAAGTATGGTTATTTTTTCTCAATTGTAAAACCAATGAAAAAATAAATACCGCCCCGAAGCGGAATGAGGGAGACGTCAGGATTTCGATTGAGTGGAAGACAGCGATATCCGTTGATGAGGGCAGAGGAGAGTTGGAATGTCTATTAATGATGTAGGAATGTTATTTTCATTCATCGGAGGTCTCGGCATGTTCCTTTATGGAATGAATATCATGGCCGACGGCCTTCAGAAATCTGCCGGTGGAAGAATGCAGAAGCTGATGAGCTTTCTGACAAAAAACAGGCTGATGGCTATTCTCGTAGGAGCGGGGATAACTGCCATTATACAGAGCTCTTCCGCCACAACAGTCATGGTAGTAGGCTTTGTTAATGCCGGAATGCTGGAACTGACCCAGGCCGTGGGCGTTATTATGGGGGCAAATATCGGTACCACCATAACCGCATGGATCGTATCCATGAGCGAGTGGGGCAGCGTTATGAAGCCCGAATTTTTTGCCCCTCTTTTGCTGGGCATCGGTGCATTTCTTGTCCTTTTTACAAAAAGTGAGAAAAAGAAGAAAATCGGGGAAATCCTGGTTGGCTTCAGTATTCTGTTTATCGGCCTTTCTTTTATGTCTGATGCAATCAAACCCTATCGTGAAGCCCCTGTTTTTGCGAAGGCATTCGCGGTACTCGGTAAAAATCCCGTGCTGGCTATCCTGGCAGGAACCGTGGTTACTGCCATCATTCAAAGCTCTTCCGCTTCGGTAGGCATACTTCAGACACTGGCCCTCAATGGTGTGGTGAACTGGCAGTCAGCCGTATTTATTACGCTGGGCCAGAATATAGGAACCTGCGTAACCGCCCTTCTTTCCAGCGCGGGAGCAGGAAAAAATGCAAAAAGGGCCTCTTGTATCCACCTTCTCTTCAACGTAATAGGAGCGGTGGTCTTCGGAATTATCATGTTTATCCTGTTCAGCTTTAATAAGGCCTGGGGAGCGTCCACCATAAACAGTGTGGAAATCTCAATTTTCCATACCATATTCAATGTTCTCAATACACTTATGCTCATTCCCTTTGCAGATAAGCTGGTACGGCTTTCTACCTATATAATAAGAGATAACAAAGAGGACGAACAGCCGGAAATCAGTGCCGCGGGAGAAATGCGCAGACATCTGGATGAACGTATTCTGGGAAATCCTGCTTTCGCCATGGACGCCGTTCTCGGTGAAGTCAACGTAATGGGACAATTTACCCTGGAAAACCTGAAAAAAGCCCTGGAGGGTATTGAAACAGGAAATAAAGATACCATACGTTCCGTATTTCAGAACGAAAAAACCATCAATGATATGGAAAAGATAATGACGGCCTTTCTGGTACAAGTGGACAATCTGTCACTTACCGAGGAACAGCATCAGGTGATCAAGAACCTTTTCTATACGGTCAGCGACTTGGAAAGAGTGGGAGATCATGCGGAAAATATCGCCGAGCTGGCAGATAACATGCGTAAAGACGAGGTGACCTTCTCCAAGAAGGGCTTCAAGGATATGAAGCTGATTGCCGAGGAAACCATACTCGCCCTGGAAAGCGCCCTGAAAGCGAGAGAATTCTCCAGCGCAAGCGAAGCCATGCAGGAAGCGGATTATGAAAGAAACGTGGATAAGCTGGAGGATGAGCTTCGTGAAAAGCACATCCAGCGTCTGTCAAAAGGAAAATGCGTGCCCGAAAGCGGCGTGGTATTCCTTGACTTGATCAGTAACCTGGAAAGGATAGCCGACCATGCCACCAATATAGCCGGTTACGTGGTGAGCGAAGCCGGTAAGGGACTTCCTGCATTGGATGAAGAGTGATATACTGATAACGGAATCTTGGGTTTAACAGTAATGACTCCGCCCTCCCACATCCGGCCTGTGTTCCCCGTTTCCTGCCCGGCGTGCGCCAGTCCCTTCCGGGCGCGGGCAAAGAGGTCCTTAGAGGGCACACTTTCGTTCGGATAAACACGCAGCGGTACTAACGCTGCAAAAGACGCAGCGTAAGGACCGGCGTGTTTATGACGGCCCTCACAGGATCCTCTTTGCCCGCACCCGGAAGGGACTGAGGCACGCCGGGCAGGAAATGGGGAACACTGGCCGGATGTGGGAGGGCGGAGTCATTACGTTTAACAGCAGAGCAGAATGGAGAGAAAATCATGCAGAAAATATTTGTTATTGAGGACGATGAGAATATCCGGAATCTTGTGAAAATTGCGCTGGAGGGCTATGGCTATCAGGTCCTGGCTTTTGAAACGGCGGAGGAGGCTTTGGAGCTGGTGGGGAAAGAACAGCCGGATCTTGCCGTTTTCGATTTGATGCTTCCGGGTATGGACGGGCTCTCTGCTATCCGGCTTATCAGGAACAGGGATGATGAGATAAAAAATATCCCTATCATTGTGCTGACTGCCAAAGATAAGGAATACGATAAGGTGGTGGGCCTTGACGGGGGAGCCGATGATTATGTAACGAAGCCCTTCGGAGTGCTGGAGCTTGCGGCGAGAATCCGTTCCCTTCTCCGGCGTTCGGCGGAGCAGCAGCCTGTACATGGGACCGGCAAGATAAAAATGGGCGGCCTTGCGGTGGATACGGCGGCCAGAGAAGTGGTTATGAACGGGGAGACGGTTTCCCTGACCTATAAAGAATATGAACTGCTTATGTATTTGATTGACAACCGGACAAGGGTGGTTGAGAGGGATGAGCTTCTCAATAAGCTCTGGGATTATTCGGCGGATATTGAAACAAGGACGCTGGATATTCATATCAGGACCCTGCGCCAGAAACTGGGTGAGGAAGGAAGCAAGTACATAAAGACTATCCGCAGTGTGGGATACCGTTTTGTGATCCCCCAGGAAAATGATAATAAGGAAAATTAAAGATGAAGCGTGCAATCTTACTCCGGTTCGTGGCGATACTCATGCTGGCCCTTGCGGTCAGCAGTGTTTTTTCCTATTACTTTATCGGGAAAAATATGCTGAAGAATAACAGGCAGTCCATGATCAATACTGCGCATGTGGTGGATTATGCTTTGGATTACGAGGGTGATCTGCAGGAACAGCTGCTCCGGCTGCATGAAGCGACTATGGATGAGCAGTCCCGGATTACCATCATAACTGAGGATGGTACGGTGGTGGCCGATAACGAAATCGAACAGCCGAAAAGTCTGGAAAACCATCTGGAACGGGAAGAAGTGAAGGAAGCATTGAAGACCGGTACCGGTTTTTCATCCCGCTATTCGGCGAGCCTGGGCAGAAGTATGCTGTATGTGGCCATTTGTTCCGGAAAAGGCCCCTATGTGATCCGTATGTCCGTACCTTATACCAATATGCTGGATTACATGATACTGATATTTCCGCTTCTGCTTCTCGGCACGGGGATCGCTTTTGTAATAAGCGTAATAATAGCCGTACGGTTTACCAACACCATCACCACCCCTCTGAATGAAATCTCCAGGGAAATGGTAAAGGTGCGGGGGGAAAACCCCAGTTTTACCTTCCGGCAGTATAAATACAAGGAATTAAACGTGATTTCGCAGACTACCATGAAGATGGCGGCAGAAATCAGGGAACATATGGATCGTCTGGAGAAGGAAAAAAGGATACGGCAGGAATTTTTCAGCAACGCGTCCCATGAACTGAAAACACCCATCACCTCCATTAAAGGCTATGCGGAACTGCTGGATCAGGGATTTGTGAAGGATGAAGCCACCAAAAAGGACTTTATTGCCCGGATACTGAAGGAAACGGACAATATGACCAACCTTATCAACGATATCCTCATGATATCCCGCCTGGAGGCCAAAGAGGCGGAGGTTACCTATTCCATGGTGCGCATCGCGCCTTTGCTTACGGAAATTTTTGAATCGGCGGAGCCCATTGCCGCGGAATATCAGGTGACACTGCATAAGGAATGTGAGCCTCTCACCATAGAGGCCAGCGCCAAACAGCTCCGGGAGCTGATCATGAACCTGGTAAGCAACGGCATTAAATACAACCACCCGGGAGGAAACGTATGGGTGGAGATTTCATCAGAAGGCCCTGATATGTGTATCCGGGTAAGGGATGACGGCTGCGGTATCAGCAAAGAGGAGCAGGAAAGGGTATTTGAACGGTTTTACCGGGTGGATAAGGGCCGGAGCAAAAAGATGGGCGGAACCGGTCTGGGATTATCCATTGTGAAGCATATCGTGGAGTTCTACGGAGGACATATTGAACTCACAAGCACCCCTGGAAAGGGGAGCTGCTTTACGGTAACAATTCCCTTTTCTGCCCAAAACAAGGCGAAAAGTTGACAACTGCCCGTCTTTGCGGTAAACTGGTTCCTGTATTCAGGTATATTACTGCTTTGTGTGTTGTGCTTGGACGAAGTACCTGGGTCTAAAGGAGGAGAAAATTATGGCAGAAATGAAGAAAACCGCAGCAAAGGAAACTGCAGAACCTGTTGAAAAAATTACTGCGAAAGCTGATGCACTGAAAATCGACACCAAAGAGCCTGAAAAGACACCGGCAGTAAAGACAGCTGTAAAAGAGCCCGCAGAAAAGAAGGCACCCGCAAAGAAGGCGCCTGTCAAAAAAGAAACCGTGAAAAAAGAGACGGTAAAGAAGGAAACAGTTAAGAAGGAACCCGTGAAGAAAGAAGCTGTTAAGAAGGCACCTGTCAAGAAGACGGCTGCAAAGCCTGCTGCAGAAAAAACCGCAGCTGAAAAGCCCGCTTCCGCTGCTAAGCCTGCAGCAAAGAAAGCGCCTGCAAAGACCGCAGCTGCAAAGGCAGAGGCAAAGGAAATCGTAACCGTACAGTTTGCCGGAAAATCTTATTCCACAGAGGATCTTGTGAAGATCGCAAAGGATGTGTGGAAATATGATCTGGGAAAGAACGAAGCGGATTTCAAGGATGTGGAGCTTTATGTGAAGCCCGAAGAAAGCAGTGTTTACTACGTGATCAACGGGGATGTAACAGGAAGCTTTGCTATTTAAAAAACAGCCGGGACTTTATTAGGAATACATAAAAATACAATTTCACGTCATTATGCGCCATATCCCCTGAAGGGCGGATTTCGAATCCGTTATGCACCGTTCTTCAGCCTGCAGGGGATGTGGCGTTTCTTTTGCCGGGCACAGAGCCGCCGTGCAGGGCGTATCAGCCTCTGTTTTTCATTCGAATTCCTTAAGATTCTTCACACTTTTTTCATTAATTTATTTCAAAAAACGAGTTGACAACGTATAGGAGAAGTGATAATGTATGTTCAGAAGGTGTTAGCACTCCTGAAGGTTGAGTGCTAACAACCCGAAATGAGGTGAGGTAATGCAGCACGAACTGGATGAACGCAAAATGAAAATTCTGCAGGCAATCATCCGTAACTATCTGGAGACAGGAGAACCGGTAGGAAGCAGGACGATTTCCAAATATACGGATTTGAACTTAAGTTCAGCCACTATTCGCAATGAAATGGCAGATCTGGAAGAATTAGGATATATCCTCCAGCCCCACACCTCTGCAGGCCGGATTCCTTCCGACAAAGGCTACCGGCTGTATGTTGACAGCATGCTGGAAGAGAAGGATCGGGAAGTGGCCGATTTAAAGGAGCTTCTCGTGGAGAAGGAAGATAAGATGGATCATCTTCTCCGGCAGGTTGCCAGGGTTCTTGCAGTGAACACCAACTATGCGGCAATGATATCATCGCCGCTTTATCATGGAAATAAGCTTAAGTTCATTCAGCTTTCCAAGGTGGATGAACACCAGGTACTGGCGGTTATAGTGGTGGAAGGCAATATGATTAAGAACACCATGCTTCATGTTGAAGAAGCGCCCGACCAGGAAACCATATTGAAGCTGAATATCCTGCTGAATACCCATTTGAACGGGAAGTCCCTGGACGAAATCAATCTGGGAATGATAGCCAATCTGAAACAGCAGGCAGGAATCCACAGCGATATGGTAGGAGAAATCATCGATGCGGTGGCGGAAGCCATACAGGCGGATGAGGACCTGGAGATTTATACGAGCGGCACGAACAACATCCTGAAATATCCGGAACTTGCGGATAAGGAGCTGGCCGGACAGCTTATTACCACTTTTGAAGAAAAACAGGCATTAAATCAGATCGTTCAGGAAACACTGGCAGATGAGAGCAGTACGGGAATCCAGGTATATATCGGAAATGAGACGCCGGTGAAAACAATGAAGGACTGCAGTATAGTGACGGCTACTTACGAGCTGGGCGAGGGAATGAAGGGAACGATAGGAATTATCGGGCCCAAGCGGATGGATTATGACAAGGTAGTGGGAATCCTGAAGAATCTTATGACTCAGCTGGATACGCTTTATAAGAAAAAATAGAAAGTGTCATATACACAGAATGGAGTGGAGCAGAAGATGGAAAATAAAGACAACCGGAACATGGAGGAAGAAATGGACACTGCTTCTGAGGCGAAAGCCGGAGAAGATGCAGCCTGTGAGGACTCCCGGGAAGCCGAAATGAATCCGGATAAGGAAACAGAAGCTGCGGACAGCGGCGGGGATTCCGGAGAAGGCTGTAAGGCCTGTGGCTTTGAAGAAGATAACAGTGAGAATTCAGCGGAATGCGATGCTTCGCAGGATGATGATTCGGCCGGAGAGAAGGAAGGCTTCTTCAAGAAAAAGAAAAAAGATAAAAAAGAAGAGGCGTTTAAAGCCAAAATTGACGAACTGGAAGACAGGGTAAAGCGTCAGATGGCAGAGTTTGAAAATTTCAGAAAACGTACGGATAAAGAAAAGTCAGCAATGTTCGAAACCGGAGCCAAAAGCGTGATTGAAAAGATTCTCCCGGTGGTTGACAACTTTGAAAGAGGTTTGGCAACCGTTCCTGAAGAAGAAAAAGGATCTGCTTTTGTGGAAGGCATGAACAAGGTATATAAGCAGCTGATGACCGAACTGGATAACATGGGAGTTGCGCCCATCGAAGCCGTCGGCCAGGAATTCGACCCCAATTTCCATAATGCGGTAATGCATGTGGAGGATGAAGAATACGATGAAAACATCGTGGTGGAGGAATTCCAGAAGGGTTACACATATCATGATACTGTGGTAAGACACAGTATGGTTAAAGTGGCAAATTAAGTATTTCAGGCTTTGCCTGATGAAATAGCCGCGAAAAAGCGGTAGAATGGAGGAGACTTATGAGTAAAATAATTGGTATCGACTTAGGTACAACAAATAGCTGTGTTGCAGTTATGGAAGGTGGCAAACCCACCGTTATCGCTAATGCGGAAGGTGCAAGAACAACCCCCAGTGTGGTGGCATTCACAAAGACCGGCGAGAGGCTGGTAGGCGAGCCTGCGAAACGTCAGGCAGTGACCAATGCGGACAGAACCATTGCTTCCATCAAGAGACATATGGGAAGCGATTACAAGTCAGACATTGACGGAAAGAAATATTCCCCTCAGGAAATTTCCGCTATGATTCTTCAGAAGCTGAAAGCGGATGCAGAGAACTACCTCGGTGAAAAAGTAAATGAAGCGGTTATTACCGTACCTGCTTATTTCAACGATGCTCAGCGTCAGGCTACCAAGGATGCAGGCAAGATTGCAGGCCTGGATGTAAAGCGTATTATCAATGAGCCTACGGCAGCAGCGCTTGCTTATGGACTTGATAATGAAAAAGAACAGAAAATCATGGTATATGACCTTGGCGGCGGTACCTTCGATGTTTCCATCATCGAAATCGGCGACGGCGTAATCGAGGTTCTTGCTACAAACGGCGATACCCGTCTTGGCGGCGATGATTTTGACAATAAAGTGATTGACTGGATGGTCAGCGAATTCAAGAGACAGGAAGGCATTGACCTGTCCGGCGATAAGATGGCAATGCAGAGACTGAAGGAAGCGGCAGAGAAAGCGAAAAAAGAGCTTTCCAGCGCAACTACCACCAACATCAACCTTCCTTTCATCACAGCTACTGCAGACGGCCCGAAGCACTTTGATATGGATCTGACAAGAGCCAAATTTGATGAACTGACACATGACCTGGTGGAAAGAACCGCGGTTCCCGTTCAGAACGCTCTGAAGGATGCGGGAGTATCTGCATCTGAACTGGGCAAGGTACTGCTTGTAGGCGGTTCCACACGTATTCCTGCTGTACAGGATAAGGTAAAATTAATGACAGGCCATGAGCCCAGCAAGACACTGAACCCGGATGAATGTGTAGCCATCGGTGCTTCCGTTCAGGGCGGAAAGCTGGCCGGCGATGCAGGCGCAGGCGATATCCTTCTTCTGGATGTTACTCCTCTGTCTCTGTCCATTGAAACCATGGGCGGCGTTGCTACAAGGCTGATTGAAAGAAATACCACTATCCCTACCAAGAAGAGCCAGATTTTCTCCACAGCAGCTGATAACCAGACTGCAGTTGACATCAATGTTCTTCAGGGTGAAAGACAGTTTGCAAAAGATAATAAATCTTTGGGCCAGTTCAGACTGGATGGTATCCCGCCGGCAAGACGCGGTGTGCCTCAGATTGAGGTTACCTTTGATATCGATGCCAATGGTATCGTAAATGTATCTGCCAAGGATCTGGGTACAGGAAAAGAACAGCATATCACTATTACAGCAGGCTCCAATATGTCTGAGGATGATATCAGCAAGGCAGTGAAGGAAGCGGCTGAATACGAAGCACAGGATAAGAAGAGAAAAGAAGCAATTGATACCAGAAATGAAGCAGATTCCTTTGTATTCCAGACAGAAAAAGCTCTGGAAGATGTGGGAGATAAGATTCCTGAGGCTGATAAGGCAAGCGTACAGGCAGATTTAACTGCTTTGAAGACACTGCTGGATCAGACCAAGGATCAGGAAATGACAGAATCCCAGGTTGCAGATATGAAGGCGGCTCAGGAAAAACTCATGCAGAGTGCACAGACCCTGTTCTCCAAGGTTTATGAGCAGGCTCAGGCTGCAGGCGGTGCAGGCCCGGATATGGGCGGTGCGGCAGGTGCAGGTGCAGCTGATGCAGGTTCCGCACCGGAAGATGATGTAATCGACGGTGATTTCAGAGAGGTCTAAGCTTAATAATACAACGCTAGGGGGCACTGCAGTGTCCCTTAGCGTTGCGTTCAGATAATAGTGATTCTGCTCAGTTGAGGCAGAACCAAGGGAGGCAATTATGGCGGAACAAAAGAGAGATTATTATGAAGTCTTAGGCGTTGAAAAAAATGCTGATGACGCAGCGATTAAGAAGGCATACAGAGTCCTCGCCAAAAAATACCATCCTGATATGAATCCGGGAGATGCGGAGGCTGAAAAGAAATTTAAAGAAGCATCAGAGGCATATGCCATACTGAGTGATCCGGAAAAAAGGAGACAGTATGACCAGTTCGGCCATGCAGCCTTTGACGGAGGAGCCGGCGGCGGCTTTGGCGGCTTTGATTTTAACAGTGCAGACTTTGGCGATATTTTCGGTGATATCTTTGGCGATTTCTTTGGCGGCGGTTCACGCAGAAGCGGCAGAGCCAGCAATGCACCCATGAAAGGTGCAAATTTACGTACCAGTGTCCATATAACCTTTGAAGAGGCGGTGTTCGGCACCTCCAAGACCATAGAGCTGAATGTAAAGGAAGAATGTAAGACCTGTCATGGAACAGGGGCAAAGCCGGGTACACAGCCTATTACCTGTCCTAAATGCGGCGGTAAGGGCCAGGTGGTATTCACCCAGCAGTCTTTCTTCGGTACGGTGCGTAATGTCCAGACCTGTCCGGACTGTAACGGTACCGGCAAGGTAATAAAAGAAAAATGTGCGGATTGTCATGGAAGCGGTTATGTGCCCATGAAGAAACGCTTTGAAGTGGATATACCCGCAGGAATTGACAACGGCCAGTGCAAGCGTCTGGCCGGTATGGGAGAACCGGGTGTCAACGGCGGTCCCCGCGGTGATGTGCTTGTGGAAGTGATTGTAGGCCGTCATCCTATCTTCCAGCGTCAGGACTACAATATTTATTCCACGGTTCCCGTATCCTTTGCGGTAGCTGCCCTGGGCGGCGAGGTAATTATCGATACGGTGGACGGCAAGGTTATATATGACGTGAAGCCCGCAACCCAGACGGATACGAAAATCCGGCTGAAAGGAAAGGGTGTTCCCAACCTGCGCAACAAAGAGGTAAGGGGCGATCATTACGTAACCCTGGTAGTGCAGGTGCCTGATAAGCTTTCCGGTGAGGCAAAGGAATTGCTGAAGAAATTCGATGAAGCATCCGGTGACAGCCTGAATGCAGCGAAAAAGATGGGTGATAACGGAGCTCCGGAGGGTAAGGAAAAGAAGAAAAAAGGATTCTGGAAATAAAGTGCAGAACAGCAAGAGACTGAGATAAAGACCGGAAACAAAGGATACATCCCGAATTTCAGGCGGCCGGCATGGCTGCGTTCCTTAAGGGGAACTGCAGACGATGCCGGCCGTCTTTTTTGTTCGTATAAAAAGGCCATATTTTTATGAGACTTCTGATTTAATTTTAAGCTTTTCCGCTGTTATAACCATGAGTATGACAAAGAGAAGAAGGAAACAGGGGAACAGCCTGATATTTACATATTGGGCGATGAGGCCGAATAAAGGGGGCATAAAGGTGCTTCCCACGTAGGCGCAGGCCATCTGGATTCCCATGATAGCCTGGGAATATTCACGGCCGAAATTCGCGGGCGTGGCATGGAGAAGGCTGGGATAGATGGGAGCGCAGCCCAGGCCGATAAGGAAATATCCGCCGCAGATAGAAAGGGGACCGAAGGGGAGGCAGAGTACAAGAATGCCAATAAGCGCCACGGCCTGCCCCAGTCGTACCATGTTTTTATCGGAAACCTTCATGGAAAGGAAACCGCTGATAAAACGGCCGAAGGTGATCCCGAAATAAAACAATGAGGTCCATTGTGCGGCCTTTTCTGCGGGTATTCCTTTGGCGAGCACAAAATAGCTGCTTCCCCACAGTCCGGCAGAGGCTTCCAGGGCACAATAGCCAAAGAAGCAGAGCAGGGCTGGTTTGGCCCCGGGAAGCTGCAGCACCCGGGAAAAGGAGAGAGAAGTATTCTGTACTCCGTTTTCCTCTGTAGCCGTGCCGGCCTGCTGTTTTTTCCACAGAGGAAGAGAAAGGAAAAGAAACACGGTGAGAATGATCTGAATCAGGGCAATGGTCATATAGCCGCTGTGCCAGCTTTTTCCCGTATTCAGGCACAGGGACATGATAAATGGCCCGGCGGTTGCGCCGATTCCCCAAAAGCAGTGAAGCCAGCTCATGTGGTGCGCTTTATAATGCAGTGCCACGAAGTTATTCAGGGCGGCGTCCACGCTTCCCGCTCCGAGACCGTAGGGAACAGCAAGGATACAGAGAAGCCAGGCGGAATGAGACAGGGAGAAGCCAAGCAGAGCGGCGGCGGTCATGAATACACTTATGGCGGTAACCGGGCCGGTTCCCAGACGGCGTATGATCTTTTCACTGAAAAAGCTGGAAATAATGGTGCCTCCGGCAATAATCATGGAGATGATGCCGGCAAAAGAGACGGGAACCTGAAGCTCCCCGTACATAACAGGCCAGGCGGATCCCAGCAGGGAATCGGGCAGCCCCAGGCTGATAAAGGATATGTAGATAATAATCAGGAGTAAAGTCATCATAGCGTGTTTCCTTTCGCTGCAGTCCAAACTTAATAAATATACTTAATAAAGATTCGTCTCTTGATTATAGAAGAGAAGGTTACTGGTGTCAAGAGCAGCCCTGTGATAAAATATAGGGAAGGCAAACCGGCCGGCGCAAGGCACGAGGCACGGAGCGCGGCTGAACGGTAACCGGGGAAGGGAAAAAGGACGACAGCTCACGCCTGCCCCGTAATGGAAAAAGGAGAGCCGGCGGCAAAGGCGTCGGAGAATGGAGGTTTTATATGGAATTGGTGGATAAGAACGGCCTTACGGAAGAGGAGTTTCTTAAGAATTACCGGCCCGGGGATTATGAACGGCCGTCCGTGACCGTGGATATGCTGATATTCGCTGTGGATAACAGGGAGGAAAGTATAAGGCTGCTGTTGATAAAAAGGAAAAATCATCCCTTCCTGGGCTGCTGGGCGCTGCCGGGAGGATTTGTGGAAATAACGGAATCCCTGAGGGATGCGGCGGCCCGTGAACTGGAGGAGGAAACCGGCGTGAAGGGGATGTACCTGGAACAGCTCTATACCTTCGGGGAGACGGGACGGGATCCCCGCAGCCGGATTATTTCTGTGGCCTATATGGCCGTCATAGACGGAAGCGGCCTTAAGGTACAGGCCGGGGATGATGCCGCCGAGGCGGAGTGGTTCCGGGTCCGCAGGGAAACGGCAGGAGATGAGGAACGGATCTGTCTGTGGTCCGAGAACGCAGGAGTCAGCTTTTCCTACAGGGTGGCGGCTGAAGAGGACTGTGAATACAGGTGCAGACCTTTGTTTGATGTAAAGGAAGAGAGAGGGCTGGCCTTTGATCATATAGAAACGGTGCGGATGGGATTGGATAAATACTTTTTGATGAAGCCGAAGGGGAATGGGGCAGACTTGTCTTAACTGCTGTGCCAGAGGGATGGGTATGTCCATTAAATCCGCCAAAATCCTTGTGGTCAGAGGTTCTTTATGATAAGATAATTAACTGGTATGTAGTTTGCGAGCCCCTTGCAGGGGCAGGAAAAGCCCCGGAAAACGGGGAACCGTTGTAAGGAGCGGATGATAAAATGAAGTGGAAAAAATTTAAGATCAAGACGGTGACCGAAGCGGAAGATATTATTATAAGCACCCTTTATGATATTGGCCTGGAGGGGGCGCAGATAGAGGACAAGGTGCCGCTCACAGCGGCGGAGAAGGAGCAGATGTTCGTGGATATCCTTCCGGACGGGCCGGAGGATGACGGCATCGCCTGGCTCAGTTTTTTTGTGGAGGAAACAGAGGACGGCCGGCTGCAGGTAAACGGAGAGGATACGGACGAAAAGGCGGTAATGGCGAGTGTACGGAAGGAGCTGGAAGAACTTCGTGCGTTCTGTGATATCGGCGAAGGAAGCATCGAGGTGGAGGAGACGGAGGATATTGACTGGATTAATAACTGGAAACAGTACTTTCACCAGTTTTATATTGACGATCTGCTCGTGATCCCTTCCTGGGAAACGGTAGAGGAGGAGGATCAGGGGAAAATGGTCCTTCATATCGATCCGGGAACAGCCTTCGGGACGGGAATGCATGAAACCACCCAGCTCTGCATCAGGCAGCTGAAAAAATATGTGACTCCTGATACCGTACTTCTTGATGTGGGTACGGGAAGCGGGATTCTGGGAATCCTGGCTCTGATGTTCGGCGCTCAGAGAGTGGTGGGTACGGATTTGGATATCTGCGCGGTGGAGGCGGTACGGGAAAATCTGGAATCCAACCATATCGATCCGGAAAACTTTGAGATGATGATAGGGAATATCATCACAGAAAAGGAAATTCAGGACAGGGTGGGTTATGGCTGTTATGATATTGTGGCGGCCAACATTCTGGCGGATGTGCTTGTGGCGCTTTCTCCTGTGATAGTAAACCAGATGAAGCCGGGAGGGATTTATATTACCTCAGGCATTATTGACGATAAGGAAGCTGTGGTTGTGGAAGCTGTGAAAGCGGCGGGACTGGAGGTTGTTGAGGTGGCTCATCAGGGCGAATGGGTGGGAGTGACTGCCAGGAAGCCTGTTTGATGGGAGAAACGGATAAGGGATGTATCAGTTTTTTGTGGAACCCGGACAGATTCAGGGAAAAAGAGTCACAATTACCGGGAGTGACGTAAATCATATAAAAAATGTACTGCGCATGAGGATCGGGGAAGAAATCGCTGTGAGCAACGGGATGGACGGACTGGAGTACCGCTGCGGAATCGAAGAATTCCTGGAGGATGAAGTGGTCTGTACGCTGCGTTTTGTGAAGGAAGACGGACTGGAGCTCCCGTCCAGGATTTACCTGTTTCAGGCTCTGCCCAAGGGAGATAAAATGGAGCTGGTTATCCAGAAGGCGGTGGAGCTGGGAGCTTTCGCCGTGATACCTGTGGCAGCCAAACGCTGTGTGGTAAAGCTGGATGCCAAAAAGGAAAAGAACAAGCTGGCCAGATGGCAGGGAATATCGGAGGCTGCGGCCAAACAGAGCAAGCGCCGGATCATACCGGAGGTTATGCCTGTGATGTCCATGGGGGAAGCACTGAGGTTTGCTTCGGAAATGGATGTGAAGCTGTTTCCCTATGAACTGGCGGAGGGAATGGGAAAAACGAAGGAGCTTATCGGGAAGATACGTCCCGGCCAGTCTGTGGCGGTCTTTATCGGGCCGGAAGGCGGCTTTGAGGACGGAGAGGTGGAAGAAGCTTCTGCCTGCGGATTTGTACCCGTAACGCTGGGAAGGCGTATTCTGCGTACGGAAACTGCCGGATTTACGGTGCTTTCCTGGATCATGTACCAACTGGAAGGGGATGGGCCTGAGAGTTCCCAATTAGGGCAGCCAGGCATATAATATGTTAGGCGGATTCCGATAGAGGAGTCCGCGCTTCTTTACCGGCAAAAAATAAATACAGAAAGTTGGGAAAAAATATGGAATGCTATCTGGATAATTCGGCTACCACACAGTGTTTTGACAGCGTGGCGGCTATCATGACCCGGGTTATGTGTCAGGACTATGGCAATCCATCCAGTATGCACGTAAAAGGAGTGCAGGCAGAGCAGTATCTGCGCTATGCCAAAGATGTGATTGCAAGAACTCTGAAGGTAAATGAAAAGGAGATCTTTTTCACCTCGGGAGGTACGGAGTCGGATAATCTTGCCCTCATCGGATGTGCATTTGCGAACTGCCGGGCAGGAAAGCACTTGATTACCACAGCTATTGAACACCCTGCCATCCTGCAGACAATGCAGTACCTGGAGGGGCAGGGTTTTGAAGTGACTTATCTGCCGGTGGATCGCTATGGACGGATTCGGCTGGAGGATTTACAGTGTGCGATGCGGCCGGATACGATTCTGGTATCGATTATGCATACCAATAATGAGATCGGTTCTCTGCAGCCAGTTGCGGAAGCAGGGATGCTGATTAAGCGGATGAATCCCGGAACCTTATTCCATGTGGATGCGGTGCAGGGATTCGGTAAGTTCAGGATTCTGCCGAAAAAGATGGGAATTGACCTGCTGTCGGTGAGCGGTCATAAAATTCATGGGCCCAAGGGCGTCGGTTTCCTTTATATCAATGAAAAAGTGAAGATCCAGTCGATTATTTTCGGGGGCGGCCAGCAGAGAGGCATGCGCTCGGGTACAGAAAATGTACCGGGGATTGCCGGACTTGCGAAAGCCTGTGAGGAGATGTATCTCAATCTGGAAGGTGACGTAAACAGGCTGTATGCGCTGAAGGAGATGTTTATCGAAGGCGTGATGCAGCTGGACGGAGTGCAGGTGAACGGGCTGACCGGACGGGACAGCGCGCCGCATGTGATCAGTGTTTCCTTCCGCGGAGTGCGCAGCGAGGTTCTGCTGCATGCATTGGAGGAGCGGGGGATTTATGTATCCTCGGGAAGCGCATGCTCTTCTAATAAGCCGGGAACGGCGGCGTCGGCAACACTGCGTGCTATCGGGCTGGATAAAGAGCTTATGGGTTCCACTCTTCGTTTCAGCATGTCGGTGTTTACTACAGAAGAGGAAATCAGGTACACGTTGAATGCGTTGTATGAGATTGTACCCATGCTGCGCAGGTTTACCAGGAGGTAGGACCTTAAGTCCGGCCTTAAGGGCCGGACGGAAGGTTTTTTGGGATAATGGAAGGCCGGGAAGGAACGGCTGCGGAAACGGAGGATGAGAAATGGTTTTTAAGGCATTTTTGATTAAATATGCGGAAATCGGTGTGAAGGGGAAGAACAGGGGGATTTTTGAGGATGCTCTTGTGAGGCAGATTCGGTATGCGCTGAAGCGGTGCGAGGGGCAGTTTGCGGTTCATCGTACCAGGGGAAGAATTTATGTGGATGTGCTGTCTGAGGAGTATGATTATGATGAGACGGTGGAACATCTGAAGAAGGTGTTTGGCATTGCGGATATCTGTCCCATGGTGCAGGTGGAGGATGAAGGGTTTGATAAGCTGTGCGGTACTCTTGTGCAGTATATGGATGAGGTTTATGAGGACAAGCATCTGACCTTTAAAGTGAATGCAAGAAGAGCAAGAAAAAATTATCCGCTGGATTCCATGACGATCAATGGGGAAGTGGGAGGCGTGCTGCTGAATGCGTTTCCGGAGATGAAGGTGGATGTGCATAAGCCGGATGTGATGCTGCATATTGAAATCAGGGAGAAGATTTATATTTATTCGATTGAAATCCCTGGGCCGGGTGGAATGCCGGTTGGGACGAACGGGAAGGGGATGCTGCTGTTATCGGGTGGGATTGATTCACCGGTGGCAGGGTATATGATCGCTAAGAGAGGGGTTAAGATAGACGCGGTTTATTTTCATGCGCCGCCGTATACGAGTGAGAGGGCGAAGCAGAAGGTGGTGGATCTGGCGAAGCAGGTTGCTAAGTACAGCGGGCCGATCTATCTGCATGTGGTGAATTTTACGGATATTCAGCTGCATATTTATGAGAAGTGCCCTCATGATGAGCTGACGATTATTATGAGGCGGTATATGATGCGGATCGCGGAGAGGATCGCGGCGGATACGGAGTGTCTGGGGCTGATTACGGGGGAGAGTATCGGGCAGGTGGCTTCTCAGACGATGCAGTCGCTGGCGGCTACGAATGAGGTTTGCACGATGCCGGTGTATCGGCCGCTGATAGGGATGGATAAGCAGGAAATTATTGATATTTCGGAGAAGATTGGGACTTATGAGACTTCTATATTGCCGTTTGAGGATTGCTGTACGATCTTTGTGGCGAAGCATCCGGTGACGAAGCCTAATGTGAATGTGATCCGGAAGCATGAGAGGTTTTTGGGTGAGGAGATCGAGGGGCTGGTGGAGGCGGCTTTGGCGACGAAGGAGATGGTGATTGTGGGGGGAGAGGAGTAGGAGTTGGAGGCTCGGGCTGGCGCCCATCGCTTTTGGGAGGGAGAGGGTAGGCTTGGGGGGCGCTGCGCTGCCCCATCGCTTTTGGGAGGAGAGGGGTAGGGTGCGGTAGTCCGCCGGGCAGGTTTCAGACTCCCCTCCGGGGAATCTGAAACTTTGCGGCTGTCGCCGCATGCAAAGGAAAAAATAAAAACTGCCCGGAATGCAGATAATGTGGGGCGATTATCTGTATTCCGGTCAGCTTTCATTTTTTCCTTTGCGCCCGGCTCGTAGGGGCAAAAAAAAGACAAGTCTCCCTCCTGCACAACAACGAGGGTTCTTGCCCTTTTTTCCATGATAATTTACCGGGAAGTGGTGGAAGGTAATTAAACCATGTAGGGCTTAAGTACTTCCAGAACTTCGTCAGAGTTATCCTCAGCATGGATGTTCAGATCGATCGGCTTGGATAAGTCGAGACTGAAGATGCCCATGATTGATTTTGCATCGATTACGTATCTTCCGGATACTAAATCAAAGTCATAATCAAATTTGGTAATATCATTCACAAATGACTTTACCTTATCGATGGAATTTAATGAAATCTTAACGGTTTTCATTTTGTTTTACCTCCTTATTTGTTGAACAACTATATCCGGTAGAACGGTTATGTTGTCTTATACCTTCTGCTTACATATTAAAGGGAAGGGGGGTAAAAGTCAAGCATCAAACATGACAAAAAAAGCGGGGAATAATATGAAAAGTGTAGCATTGCATAATTTGGGCTGTAAAGTTAATGCCTATGAAATAGAGGTAATCGGACAAAAGTTACAAGAAAGCGGATATATGATTGTACCATTTGATGATAAAGCAGATATATATATCGTAAATACGTGTACTGTGACTAATATTGCGGATCGGAAGAGCAGGCAGATGCTGCATCGGGCGAAGAAGCGGAACCCGGATGCGGTGGTGGTTGCTGTGGGGTGTTATGTGCAGACGGGGAAGGAAGAGGCTCTGTTGGACGGGAGTATTGACCTGGCTGTGGGGAATAACCGGAAGAAGGATCTTCTGCCGATTCTGGAGGCTTTTCTTGAGGAGCGTGAGCGGAATAGGGCTGAGGCGGACAGGGATGCTGCTGTGGATGTGAAGACGCTTCATCATACGTCTGTGGTGGATATTTCCCGGGAGGAGGCTTATGAGGAAATGTCGCTTTCGGGGTGGAATAAGGAGGATGGGGGAGCGTCCCAGCGTACCAGGGCGTATATCAAAATCCAGGACGGCTGTAATCAGTTCTGTTCCTATTGTATCATTCCTTATGCCAGGGGGCGGGTGCGCAGCCGGAAGCAGGAGGATATCCTGAAGGAGGTCAGGGGGCTTGCCCGGGAGGGGTATAAGGAGATTGTGTTTACGGGGATTCATATCAGTTCCTATGGTATGGATTTTATTGATAAGTCGGATGGTGATTATCTGGAAAATGGAAAGGATCTGCGCGGGACGGCTATGGAGAGGGCTTATCTGCTGAATCTGGTGCGTGAAATTGCTGAGGTGGACGGGATTGAGAGGATCCGTCTGGGGTCGCTGGAGCCCAGGATTATTACGGAGAAATTTGTGAATGGCCTGGCGGCGGTTCCCAAGGTGTGTCCTCATTTTCATCTTTCCCTGCAGAGCGGCTGTGATGAAACTTTAAAAAGAATGAATAGACATTATACCACTGAGGAATACTATGACAAGGTGAAGCTTCTGCGTCAGGTTTTTGGGAATCCGGCAATTACGACGGATGTAATTACGGGCTTTCCGGGAGAAACGGAAGAGGAATTTGCCGTTACCAGGCGTTTTCTGGAAAAAGTGGATTTTTTTGAAATGCATGTTTTCAAATATTCCAGGCGTCAGGGCACTGTGGCTGCCTCCATGGAGAATCAGGTGCCGGAGGCGGTGAAGGCTGTGAGGAGCGGGGAGCTGCTGGAGCTGGAAAAGAGACAGTCCGCTGCCTACCGGAAAGGCTACATAGGGAAAGAAATTACGATTTTAACGGAAGAAGCCAGGGAAATCAACGGGGAAAGGTACCGTATCGGTCATACGGATACGTATGTGAAGGCAGCCGTGCCGGATGAGAAGGCAGAGGGAAATATGCTGGTGGCAGGGAAGGCTGTGAAGCTTCTGACAGAGGAAATTCTCCTGCTGGAGAGCTGAGCGAATACGTAAGCTGTGGCGTCACGGACAGGGGCGTACATGAAATACATTGAAATTTTTTGCAAAGTAGAGTAAGATAATATAGAACAGGTATTTTTGACAGTTTGACGGAATGGAGTTTAAGATGCAGGACCAGGATTTTGGCAGCACACAGTATTTTAAAGTGGAAAAAGAACCGGAGAATGGCGTGAAGGTCATTCTGGCTGCGGTTTATGAAGCGCTTACAGAGAAGGGCTATAACCCGGTTGATCAGATAGTTGGATATATTATGTCCGGAGATCCCACCTATATCACCAGCCATAAAAATGCCCGCGGCATGATCATGCGGGCGGAGCGGGATGAACTGGTGGAGGAGATGCTCAAGGAATATATAAAGAATAATAACTGGGACAGGCAGTAAACCGGGGTGCCGGACACTTAGAGTGCCCGGTGCCGCGGTATTATGTACCGTGTCGGAAAAGGACGGGAAATGTATGCGTATTATGGGACTGGATTTTGGGTCAAAGACGGTGGGTGTTGCCATCAGTGACCCTTTATTGATTACTGCTCAGGGAATAGAAATTGTCCGCAGAAAAGAAGAAAATAAACTTCGCCAGACGCTGGCCAGGATAGAAGAACTGATTACAGAGTATGAGGTAAAGGAAATTGTGCTGGGCTATCCCAAGCATATGAATGATTCCGAAGGGGACCGTGTGGCGCTCACCAAGGAATTTGCGGAGAAGCTGATGCGCCGTACCGCCCTCCCAATCACGTTCTGGGATGAGCGGCTGACCACTGTGGCTGCCGACCGTACCATGATAGAGGCGGGAATCCGCAGGGAAAACAGGAAAGAGCATGTGGATCGAATCGCTGCGGTTCTTATTCTGCAGGGATATCTGGATTACAGAAGGAACAGAGAGGACGGCGTGCTGGAACAGGCCGTGTCCAAAGAGGAAAGAAGCGGGATTCCCATGGAACCAGGCCTTTAGGTTCTGCAGGCCCCGGCTTACAGAAGCAGAAGAAAGCAGGAAAGAAATTTGGATAAAATCGAATTTAGCCTGGAAAATGGCGAAAAGACTGAATTTTATGTATTAGAGCAGACAAGACTGGGCGGCTGTGATTATATTCTTGTCACCGATACGGTGGATGAGGAAGAGGGGGAAGCCCTGATTCTGAAGGATATTTCCGCTCCTGAAGATAAAGATGCCATCTATGAAATCGTGGATGACGAACGCGAACTGGATGCGGTGGCAGAAATTTTTTCCGATATGCTGGATGATATCGACCTGGAAAAGTAATCCGGGTGTTTGTGCAGTCAGGAGATTTTACATCGGGGAAGCTTTCCTGCCGGCCGCAATTTTTCGGTAGGAGGTAGCATACATGACTCTTGATGAAGAAAAGATAAGAGGAATACTGAAGGAAAAAGGACTGAAGGTAACACGTCAGCGTCTTCTTGTATTAGATACGCTGGCATCCAGACCGGGATCCCATCTGACTGCGGAAGAAATATTTGATTTGGTAAAAGGAGACAGTCCCGAAATAGGGCTGGCTACTGTTTATAGAACAATACAGTTATTTATGGAATTACATCTTATAGACCGGATAAACCTGGATGATGGATTTGTGAGATATGAGATTGGCGATATGGGGACGAAAAAAAACAGCCATCACCATCATCACCTGATTTGTCTCTCCTGCGGCAGGGTCATGAGCGTGGAGGATGACCTGCTGGAGGAGCTCGAGGCGGAAATTGCCAGGACAACAGGCTTTAAGGTTACCGATCATGAGGTGAAGCTCTACGGGTACTGTAAGGAATGTGGAGGTAATTTGATTGAAAAAAACAAAACAAGTGAATAATGACGGCTCCAGGCTGAAAGTAATCCCTTTGGGAGGATTGGAGCAGATTGGACTTAACATTACTGCCTTCGAGTATGAGGACAGTATTGTTGTGGTGGACTGCGGTCTTTCTTTCCCGGATGATGACATGCTGGGAATAGATATGGTAATTCCGGATATCACCTATTTGAAGGATAATGCAGATAAAGTAAAGGGCTTTGTGATCACCCACGGACACGAAGACCATATCGGAGCACTCCCCTATGTGCTGAAGCAGCTGAATGTCCCCGTTTATGCTACCAGACTGACTATGGGAATTATTGAAAATAAACTGAAAGAGCATAATCTTCTGAATCATACCAAAAGAAAGGTTATTAAATTCGGACAATCCATCAATCTCGGACAGTTCAGGATTGAGTTTATTAAAACAAACCACAGTATTGTGGATGCAGCTGCCCTGGCTATTTATTCGCCGGCGGGAACTGTGGTTCATACAGGAGACTTTAAGGTGGATTATACACCGGTATTCGGTGATGCCATCGATCTGCAGCGTTTTGCGGAAATCGGCAAAAAAGGGGTTCTGGCGCTGATGTGTGACAGTACCAATGCTGAACGGCACGGCTTTACTCCTTCGGAGAGAACCTTGAGCCGCATTTTCGATACGATATTCCACGAGCATCCCAACCAGAGAATCCTGATTGCAACCTTCGCCTCCAATGTGGACAGGGTGCAGCAGATCATTAATTCCGCATATAAATACAACAGGAAGGTGGTTGTGGAAGGCAGGAGCATGGTGAATATCATTGATACCGCCATGAATCTGGGCTGTCTGAATATACCGGAAAACACGCTGATTACTGTGGATCAGCTTAAAAATTACCCGGATGAGCGGACCGCCATCATCACAACGGGAAGCCAGGGAGAGAGTATGGCGGCTTTAAGCCGTATGGCAGGAAGCGCCCACAGGAAGATTTCCATCACTCCTAATGATGTTATCATTTTCTCTTCCCATCCGATTCCCGGTAATGAGAAAGCGGTGACCAAAGTCATCAATGAGCTTTCCATGAAGGGCGCGGAGGTTATTTTCCAGGATGTCCATGTATCGGGACATGCCTGCCAGGAAGAAATCAAACTGATTTATACGCTGGTCCACCCTAAATATGCGATTCCCGTCCATGGGGAATTCAAACACCGTAAGGCGCAGGCGGGGCTGGCAGCTGATTTGGGAATACCCAAGGAAAATATTTTCATGATCAATTCCGGGGATGTGCTTGAGCTGGGCGGTGAAAATGCCCAGGTTACAGGAAAGGTTCCTGTAGGCACGATACTGGTGGACGGCCTTGGTGTAGGAGATGTGGGAAATGTGGTGCTCAGGGATCGCCAGCATCTCGCAGAGGACGGAATAATGATTGTTGTACTCGGACTGGATTCCGGAAGCGGACAGCTTGTGAGCGGTCCGGATCTGGTGTCCCGCGGATTTGTGTATGTAAAGGAATCCGATGCCCTGATGGATGAGGCCAGAATATTAATGACGGATGTGCTGGATAATTGTATTGGCCGCGGCTGCAGCGACTGGGGTAAGATCAAGTCTGCGGTAAAAGATTCCCTGGGCGATTTTATCTGGAAAAAAACAAAACGCCGTCCCATGATACTTCCCATTATTATGGAAGTTTAGAATTGGAAAGGTCGTGTAAATGATGGAAGTACAAGAGGCTCTGGAACAGCTGGCCCAGGCTGTAAAGGAATCTGAGGTTTACCGGGAATACCGCAGACAGAGCGAGCGGGTCGACAATGCCGGTGATATGAGAGAAAAGATAGACGAATACCGGGTTCGTAACTTTGAATTGCAGAATTCTGTCCAAACAGAAGATTTACTTGACAAGCTGGATGATTTTGAGAGAGAATATGAGAAATTCAGGGAAGACCCGTTAGTGGAAGAGTTCCTTGATGCCGAACTCGCTTTTTGCCGTATGATGCAGGAGATTGACGTGAAGCTGGCAGAAGCAATGGATTTTGAGTAGGAAGGAAAGGAAACGGCAATGAAGAAAAAAGAGGCAGCAGGGGTTGCTGTATATTCCGTGGTAAAAATTGTTGTAATTATCCTCGTGATAATGGTTGTTTACCGTCTTGGAAGCATGGCTTATTCCTATGGCGAGAGAATCTTCGGAGAGCCTCCCATGGAGAGCGCTCCAGGAACCGATATCGTGATAACGGTGGGCAGCGAGGACAGTGTGAGGGATATTGCTGATAATCTGAAAGCGGCGGGCCTGATCCGCGATGCAGGGCTTTTCGTCCTGCAGGAAAGGCTGGCAGGCTATAAGGAAGGTGTTAAAGCAGGAACCTACACGCTCAATACATCAATGACTCCGGAGGAACTGATACAGACCATGGCTGCTTCTTCTGATGAAGGAGACGCAGATGATGATAACGGATGAGCGTCTGACGGCCTTCATCAATTCCCTGGATACCGGGAATCCGGCATATCTTAATGAACTGGAAAAGGAAGCAAGGGAAACCAATGTGCCGATTATCCGCACAGAAACCCAGAGCCTGCTGAGAACGCTGATAGCGGTTAACAGGCCGGAACGGATTCTGGAGGTGGGAACGGCAGTTGGTTTTTCTGCCCTTTGTATGAGTGAGTATGCGCCGGAGGGCTGTCAGATCACTACCATAGAAAAATATGAAAAAAGGATTCCCGTGGCGCTGGAGAATTTCAGGAGATGCGGGAAAAGCGGATGTATTCAGCTGCTTGCCGAAGATGCGGCCGTGGCGCTGAAGAAATTGAAGGGCAGCTATGATTTCATTTTCATGGATGCGGCTAAAGGACAGTATATGAATTTCCTGCCGGATGTCCTGCGTCTTCTTCGGACGGGAGGGCTGATGGTGTCGGATAACGTTCTGCAGGACGGGGATATCCTGGAATCCCGGTATGCGGTGACCAGAAGGGACAGAACCATACATGCGCGGATGCGGGAATATCTTTACGAGCTGAAGCACAATCCTCTTCTGGTGACCTCCGTGCTGCCGGTAGGGGACGGCGTGGCCGTCAGTGTGAAGGTCTCTCCGGACGGGGATGGTGCAGGAAAGCGGCCGGATCAGGAAGAAAACGGAAAGTAGGTCAGAAATGAAGGAAAGTAACAGAAAACCGGAACTGCTGATTCCGGCAAGCAATCTGGAAGTGCTGAAAACCGCGGTGGTTTTTGGCGCTGATGCGGTATATATCGGAGGAGAGGCTTTCGGGCTCCGGGCGAAGGCGAAAAATTTTTCCAAGGAGGATATGGCCGAGGGAATCAGATTTGCCCACAGCCATGGGAAAAAGGTCTATGTGACGGCGAACATACTGGCCCATAACCGGGATTTGGACGGAGCCAGGGCATATTTCAGGGAATTGAAGGAAATTGGCCCGGATGCGCTGATAATATCGGATCCGGGCATGTTTACGCTTGCCAGACAGGAATGGCCGGAGGTGGAAATCCATATTTCAACCCAGGCCAATAATACGAATTATATGACCTACCGTTTCTGGTGGGAACAGGGAGCGAAAAGAGTGGTTTCTGCCAGAGAGCTTTCTCTTGCGGAGATCCGGGAAATCCGGGAGAATATTCCTGAGGAAATGGAAATTGAAAGCTTTGTGCATGGGGCCATGTGCATTTCTTATTCCGGAAGATGCCTTCTCAGCAATTATTTCACCGGACGGGATGCCAATCAGGGGGAATGTACCCATCCCTGCCGCTGGAAATATGCGGTCATGGAAGAGAGCCGTCCGGGAGAATATCTTCCGGTCTATGAAAATGAGAGGGGCACTTTTATTTTCAACTCCAAGGATCTGTGTATGATAGATTACATTCCGGAGCTGGTGGAGGCGGGAATTGACAGCTTTAAGATAGAAGGAAGAATGAAAACGGCTCTGTACGTGGCCGCTGTGGCCCGTACATACAGGAAGGCCATTGATGATTATTTCCTTTCCGAGGAAGGATACCGCCAAAACCGTCAGTGGTATCAGGCTGAAATTTCCAAATGCACCTACCGTCAGTTTACGACAGGCTTTTATTTTGGAAAGCCTTCGGAGGAGGCGCAGATATATGACAATAATACGTATGTGAATGAATACATTTATCTGGGCATCGTCGGGGAGCTGAGAGAAGACGGCCTGGCAAGAATAGAGCAGAGAAACAAATTCTGTGCCGGTGACTCTATTGAAATTATGAAGCCTGACGGCAGAAATATAACGGCAGAGGTGCTGCGGATCGTGGATGAAGAAGGCACGGAAGTGGAAAGCGCGCCGCATCCCAAGCAGGTTTTGTACCTGGAGCTGACGGAGCAGCCGGAGAAGTATGATATTTTAAGAGTGAAGGCTTTATAACAGTTCGGTCCCTCTTTGTCTACTGGTCTTGCGTTTCCGGCCTGCGGTCTCCTTTCCTCCGCTGCCAGCCCCGGCCATGCAGAGGTCCTTATAGGGGACGCTCTCGCTCGGATAAACTCGCAGCGGTACTAAGGTTGCACAGAACGCAACCTAAGGACCGGCGAGTTTATACGCCCCTTACAGGATCCTCTGCATGGCCGGGGCTGGCCGCGGAGGAAAGGAGACCGCAGGCCGGAAACGCAAGACCAGCAGACGGAGAGGGGCCGAACTGTTATAAGGCATGAAAGGTTTTTTATTTTTTTGATGCAAGGGGAAAAAAGTTGTGGTAATATAAATTGAAAAATCAGGCTTCCTTCCCACTCATGATATGAAGAACCCTTATGGTTACTGTGCGCACCCGCGGGTGTGGACAGTAACCTCTTATGCGGAGCATGTAAAATTTTACATACAAAATTTTTTTATTTTTTACTTGCATTTTTTTGTGATTTAGGGTATCTTATAGAAAACGAAAGCGGTTTTCATATTGGCAGGTATCATGAACGAAGGTGTTCCAAAGGGGTTTTTGGGGCATTTTTTTTATGCAGAAAACTAAGGGAGGCTTCTCAGAGAGAAGCCGGCGGACTGAAAGAAGTGATTCCTGCGGGGCTGCAGACGTAAAAATTTGGAGAAAGTGCCGTACTTCGCGGCGGCGGAATGGAGGATAAAATGAGCGAAGTTCTGAATGTGGAAGCAATTTTCGGCGAAAATGTATTCAACCTGGGAACCATGAGAGAACGCCTTCCTAAGAATGTGTACAAAGAGGTGAAGAAGGTTATGGACCAGGGAGGGGAGCTTTCCCCTGCTACCGCAGATATTGTGGCTAAGGCCATGAAAGACTGGGCTGTTGAAAACGGCGCAACCCATTATACCCACTGGTTCCAGCCGCTGACCGGCATCACTGCGGAAAAGCATGATTCTTTTATAGGACACCCGGATGAAAACGGGAAGATGCTGATGGAATTTTCCGGCAAAGAGCTGATTAAGGGTGAGCCGGATGCCTCTTCTTTCCCGTCAGGCGGCCTGAGAGCTACATTTGAAGCCAGAGGCTATACCGCATGGGATATTACTTCCCCTGCATTTTTAAAGGAAGATGCCACAGGTGTGATTCTTTGTATCCCCACAGCCTTCTGTTCCTATACAGGTGAGGCGCTGGATAAGAAGACCCCCCTGCTTCGTTCCATGGAGGCCATAAGCGAGCAGGCACTCCGTCTGGTAAGGCTTTTCGGAAATACGAGGGCTACCAAGGTTACGGCTTCTGTCGGACCGGAACAGGAATATTTTCTGGTAGACCGTCAGAAATACTTAAAGAGACAGGATTTGATTTTTACGGGACGTACCCTGTTCGGGGCACCTGCTCCTAAGGGACAGGAGCTGGAAGATCATTACTTCGGCGTTATCAGAGAGCGTATCGGTGCTTTCATGAAGGATCTGAACGTAGAACTGTGGAAGCTGGGCGTAACGGCCAAGACACAGCATAACGAAGTGGCTCCCGCACAGCACGAGCTGGCTCCTATATATGAGACTGCAAATATCGCGGTGGATCATAACCAGATAATCATGGAAACCATGAAAAAGGTGGCGGAGCGTCACGGCTTGAGATGTCTTCTGAATGAAAAGCCCTTCGCCGGTGTAAATGGTTCCGGTAAACATAATAACTGGTCGATTACTACAGATGATGGAATGAACCTTCTGGACCCCGGTGAAACACCTAATGAAAATATCCAGTTCCTTCTGGTTCTGGCATGTATCCTGAAGGCTGTTGATATCCATGCGGACCTGCTCCGCCAGAGCGCTGCGGATGTGGGAAATGACCACAGACTGGGTGCAAACGAAGCACCTCCGGCTATTATTTCGGTATTTTTGGGCGAACAGCTGGAAGACGTGGTAAGACAGCTGATTGAAACCGGTGAAGCCAAATCCTGTCTTCTGGGCGGCAAGCTCATGACAGGTGTGTCCACACTTCCGGATCTGCCGAAGGATGCAACGGACAGAAACAGAACATCACCTTTCGCATTTACAGGAAATAAATTTGAATTCCGTATGGTAGGCTCTGCAGATTCCATCGCAAGCCCGAATACGACACTTAACGCAATTGTTGCAGAGGCCTTCTGCGAAGCCGCCGATGTTCTGGAAAAGGCGGATGACTTCGACATGGCCGTACATGATTTGATTAAAAAGTATATGACTGAACATCACAGAATCATTTTCAACGGAAATGGTTATTCTGATGAATGGGTGGAGGAAGCGGCAAAAAGAGGGCTTCCCAATATCAAGTCCATGATTGAATCCGCCAATACCCTGACAACGGAAAAAGCAGTACAGCTGTTTGAAAAATTCCATATATTTACGAGAGCTGAGCTGGAATCCCGCGAAGAAATCATATACGAGACTTATGCAAAGAGCATCAACATAGAGGCTCTTACCATGATTGATATGGCTTCAAAGCAGATTATTCCTGCGGTAGTGAAATACAGCCAGAAACTGGCAAAAACTGTCCTGGACGTAAAGGCGGCGGGCGTTGAGCCTGTTGTACAGTCTGAACTTCTTGCAAAGGTAAACAGCAAGCTTACAGAGATGAAGGAAGCTCTGTCCGTCCTGGAAAAAGAAGAAGCGGCAGCATCGGCCATGGAGGATGTGAAGGCACAGTCATTCCGCTATAAGGATGTGGTTATTCCTGCAATGGATGCCCTGAGGGCTCCTGCTGATGAACTGGAAATGATGGTGGATAAAGCAGACTGGCCGTTCCCTACCTACGGAGATCTGATGTTTGAAGTATAGAGGTTCCCCCAACCTTGAAGGCGGTCCTGCCGGTTATCCGGCGGCCGCCTTCAGAAAAAAGGCCGTAAAAGGGAGTTTTCCATCGTATTTTGCAGAAAAATAAAAAAATGGAAAATTATAAAAAAAGTACTTGCAAAAGTGGAGCGGATCATATATAATCTATTCTTGCAAGCGGCTAAAAAAGCTTGTCCCAATTTAGGGCTATCGCCAAACGGTAAGGCAACGGACTCTGACTCCGTCATTTCAAGGTTCGAATCCTTGTAGCCCTGTTCATAAAACCTCAGTGATTTATTTCGCTGGGGTTTTTTATTGCTTACAATCAGAGGTTTCCGGGAAAATATTTGATTTGGTGTTGTTATATAAAGTAAAATGAAGATATAATATAGATATACTAAGGAGGAAGGAATGTCCTCATGGAAGATGGGTATTAAAAGAGTATATCAAACTATCATTAAGTACATCGCCGACATATTCCTGAAAATGATTACCTGTTTGAAAGGAAGTGATTGATATGGATAAGAAGCTGGTTTTACGTCGTTTTGCGGATGATGTGATAAATTTATTAGGAACTTCTTTGGTTAAGATCATTTTATATGGTTCTTATGCCAGAGGTGACTTTCATGAAAATTCAGATATGGATGTGATGATTCTGACCTCTCTAGATGACGACGGAATCAGGAAAATTGAAAATTCAGTTTATGATATTGCTTCAGATTACGAGCTTTTAGAGAATGTACACATTAGTGTGAGCATAAAGAATATTGATCACTTTAATTATTGGCTGGGAGCATTGCCATATTATGACAACGTTGAAAAGGAGGGGATTGTTCTTGTCGGATGAAAGAAAAAAAGCGTTATGTGAGTATCGGATGCAAAATGCGCAGGAAAGTTTTTCGGTAGCAGAAGATTGTTATATGAAGAATCATTTCAAGGATTCTATTAACCGATCTTATTATTCGGTATTTTATGCGGTAAAAGCAGTCCTTTCTTTAGAGGGAATAGACTTTAAACGACATAAAGATGTTATAGCGTATTTTAACCATACTTATGTTGCGACTGAAATAATACCAAGAAGTTTCGGGAGAAAAATAGGCCAGTTACAGCAACGCCGTGAAAAAAGTGATTATGATGACTTTTATATTGCCTCAAAAGAAGAAGCATTGGAGCAGCTTAATAATGCGAAAGCCATCATTGAGGTGATTAGGAAATATTTAGAAGAAAAGGGTGGGGAAACCCCATAATTTTATGATGCTGGCTCAAGCCAAGGTTCGGATTCCTGCAGCCCTGTTTTAAACCTCAGCAGAGAAATACGCTGAGGTTTTATTATGTCATAATAATAGAGCCTATCTTTTTGCAATTGCCTGTAACTTGAATTAGAATGCGGAAAACATTATAAAAGAACAAAAGTTGAAAGTCCCGGGAACCTGGGGTATAATAAGTTTTTAAGGCAACTTGGAGACAGGCAGGAGGAGGCATAAGAGATGTACACATTTCAAAGCAGGGTACGTTACAGCGAACTGGATCCGGAGCGAAAATTGAGCATAGCATCCATAGTGGATTATTTTCAGGACTGTTCCACCTTTCATTCGGAGCAGCTCGGGGTGGGGCTTGACTATCTGGAAGATAGGGACATGCTATGGGTGATGTCTTACTGGCAGATTGTGATAGACAGATATCCTAAATTATGTGACAATATAACAATCGGGACCTTTCCCTATGAATTTAAAGGATTCATGGGGTATCGTAACTTTTTTATAAAGGATGAGGCCGGAGAAGATATCATCCGGGCCAATTCCATATGGAGCCTGATAAATCTGAAGACAGGAAGGCCGGTAAGGCCTCCGGAGGAAATGCTGACGGCCTATCAGCTGGAGACTAAGCTGCCCATGGATTATGAGCCGCGCAAGATCGTCCTCCCTGACGGTGGGCGCAGAGAAGCCTCCCTTGTGGTGGGAAAACAGCATTTAGACAGTAATTATCATGTAAATAACGGGCAGTATATAAATATGGCGCAGGATTTTCTGCCGGAGGACTTTGCCATCGGGCAGATGCGGGCGGAATACAGAAAATCGGCCTTGCTCCATGATTGTATTGTACCGGAGGTATTTGAACAGGAAAACCTGGTAAGTGTATCTCTTTGCGATGAGGCAGGGCAGCCTTATGCGGTGGTGGAGTTCAGAAAAAAGAAGCAGTGAGGATGAATATGCATATTGAATTAGGGAAAATGCAGGAATTGATGGTGGTGAAAAAGGTGGATTTCGGAGTCTATCTTGCGCCGGAGGATAATCAGGAGGAGAAGGTGCTCCTTCCCGGGAAACAGGTGCCGGAAGGCTGTGAAACAGGTGATTTTGTGACGGTATTCATCTATCGGGATTCCAAGGACCGTCTCATAGCTACCAGGAAAGAGCCCAAACTGAGCCTGGGGGAGGTCGCCGTACTGACAGTGGCCCAGACCGGCAAATTCGGAGCCTTTCTTGACTGGGGACTGGAAAAGGATCTGTTTCTTCCTTTTAAGGAACAGACAGCCAGGGTGCAGGAGGGGGACAGCTTTCCCGTAGTGCTTTACGTGGATAAAAGCGGCCGCCTATGTGCGAGCATGAAAATATATCATTATCTGCAGACGGACAGCCCTTACAAAAAGGATGACCAGGTAAGCGGCCATCTGTATGAAATCAGCCGTCAGTTCGGAGCATTTGTGGCGGTGGATGACCGGTATTCCGCCCTGATACCGCCCCGTGAGATGTTCGGAGAGCTTCGTGTGGGAGAACTGATTCAGGCCAGAGTGATAGCGGTGCATGAGGACGGCAAGCTGGATCTGAGTATAAGGGATAAGTCCTACCGTATTATTGAAACAGATGCGGTGAAGGTTATGGAGCTCATTGAGAGCTTTGACGGAGTCCTGCCTTTTAACGACAAGGCATCGCCTGAAGTCATTAAAAGGGAAACGCAGATGAGCAAGAACGAGTTTAAGAGAGCGGTAGGCCATCTGCTGAAAAACGGACGGATTGAAATTACTGAAAAATCTATCAAAAAGATACAATAGGAGCGTCAGATGAATTACAGGAAAGTTAACTGGTGTTTTCTGGGGATGATAATGCTGCATCTCGGAGTGGTAGGGCTTCTGCTGGCGCTGCGTAATGTGTACAGTATGGGGATGGTGACCAATCTTCTGGTCAGCGAACTGATATTGGCGGTGCCTGCCTTTCTTGCGGTGCTCACCTCCAGGGAGAAACCCAACCGGGTGCTGGGTTTCCATAAATTGAAGGTATCGTCGGTATTTATGATCATACTGTATACCTTTCTCATGGGCCCCCTGACAACCCTTTTGAATGCCATAAGCATGCTTTTTGTGGATAATGCGGTGGTTTCCATAAGCGGCGAGGTTTTGAATCTCCCTTTTCTGCTGACCTTTTTCCTGATGGCCGTATTCGGGCCTGTCTGTGAAGAGCTTTGCTTCCGGGGAGTGGTGTACAGAGGCTATCTGAAAAGCGGAAATGTGGTGGGAGCGGTTCTTTTGTCCTCCCTGCTGTTTGGCCTGATGCATATGAATTTTAATCAGGCGCCCTATGCTTTTGCCATCGGCGTTTCCATGGCTGTGCTGGTGGAGGCTACAGGAAGCCTTTGGTCTTCCATACTGATGCATGTGGTCTTTAATGCCCAGTCGGTATTGGCCATGTATTTTTACCAGAGATTTTTCCCAAGGGTATGGCTGGAGCAGACACAGGCCGTGGCGACCAGCGAGGATATGATAGCCGCTATCAGTGTTTATCTGGTGATAGCCGTAATTTCCACAGCACTGGCTGTCTGTGTGCTTGTATGGCTGTGCAGGAACCAGGGACGGGAGGAATATGTCCTTTGGCTTCTTCGGGAAAGAAAATCGGGAAAGAAGAAGGGAAAGCTGATAAGCATTCCGTTAATTATAGCCATTGTCATCTGCCTGGGATATATGATATTGAATGTCGTGTGGCAGTAGCCCGGGGCGGCGGTTCCCTCCTGCCGTGTTTCCGGGAGTCCCTCCGGCGAAGGCCGCAGCGGTGTGTTACGTGGTACGTTGCGTAAGGGGGAATTTTCTGCTATAATAGCGGAAGGGAAAATGCAGGGGGGAGGTGCAGGCGTTATTCTGCCAGGATGAAAGTATGCAGAAATATACAATATTAGGAATTACTTTATATGATTACGGAGCGCGGGAGGCGCTGCGCAATACGGATAGCTTCCTGCACAACGGGGCGCTTAATACGATTGCGTATATTTCCAGTTCCAATCTGGCGCAGGCTTCCAAGGACGAGCAGCTGAAGGACTGTCTGGAAGCCATAGACATGACGGTATGTACGGAACCGGATGTCCTGGAGGCAGCAGGTATTGCCGGAAGGAACCGGATCCGCGAAATAGATGAAAAGGTGTATCTCAGAGAGCTGTTCAGGAAATTCGGAAGGAACAGAAACAGCGTTTATCTTCTTGCGGATACGCAGGACAATCTTGAAGTACTGCAGGAAATCGTTTCCGAATACCAGGACAATCTCCTGATTAAAGGCTGCGGCGTCTATGAGGATTTTGGGAGCCAGCCCGAACGGCTGGTAAATAATCTGAATGATTTGGCTCCTGAGGTGATTATATCCAGGATGCCATGGCCTACAGATGTTCAGCTGATGCATGCCTACGGACATTTTGTGAATGCGGAGCTGTGGGTTTCCCTTCCCTTCGGGGCGGTGGGCTGGGTCAGGAACCCCTCCCTGCTGGCGCGCTTAAAGCGCAAACTCGTCTATCAGGCTTTCACTCATAATGTAAATGAATATAATAAGAAAAAGACAGGAAACTGACTCCTGTCTTTTTTGTATAGGTTGACCAGCGTCTGAAAAATGGTTTGTAAGAAAAAAAAGCTTAAAAGTGCATAAATTTTTTGAGTTTCCTATAGATCTTTTTGTGGTTTTCAATTAAAATGGAAAAAGGGTGTTACATTAGACAATTTTCCGGAGGCTTTCATGTTTGTGGAAATTGCATAGGAGAAGGAGCGGGGTAAGATTATGATATCAAATCAGGTTTTGCAGACTACGATTGACGGACTGCGCAGCATTGCACGCGTCGAATTGTGTGTAGTGGATGTGGACGGCAAAATGATTGCCACAACATCTGAAGAAATGAGCAACTGTCTGGGAGCGGCACAGGATTTTTCCAGATCCCCTGCGGACAGTCAGGAGGTACAGGGATACCAGTTCTTTAAGATACTGGATGAAACACAGCTGGAATATATCCTTGTTATCGGAGGCGCCGGCGAAGATGTTTATATGATCGGCAAGATGGTCGCGTTCCAGATACAGAGTCTTTTGGTGGCATATAAGGAAAGGTTTGATAAGGACAATTTCATTAAAAACCTTCTTCTGGACAACCTGCTTCTGGTAGATATTTACAGCCGGGCGAAAAAGCTTCATATTCCCACGGATGTGGCCAGGGTGGCCCTGATCATTGAATCGGACAACAACCGGGATAATAATGTTCTGGAAATTATGCGGGGCGGTTTTGGAAATAACAATAAAGATTTCATAACTGCGGTCGATGAAAATAATGTAATCGTAGTTAAGGAGCTCGTGGAGCCGGATGCCGGCAGGGAAATTGACCGGGCGGCCAAGATCATCGACGAATTCCTGGAAAAAGAGGGGATTACAGGTATCCGTATTGCCTACGGAACGATTGTGAAGGAAATCAAAGAGGTGAGCCGTTCCTACAAGGAAGCCAAAATGGCTCTGGATGTGGGAAAAATTTTCTTTGACGAACGGAATATTATCGCATACAATGAATTGGGTATCGGAAGACTGATTTACCAGCTTCCCATCCCTCTTTGCAAGATGTTTATCAAGGAAATCTTCGGCGGAAAGAGCCCGGATGATTTTGATGAGGAAACATTGTCTACCATCAACAAGTTCTTTGAGAACAGCCTGAATGTGTCGGAGACAAGCCGTCAGCTGTTCATTCACAGAAACACGCTTGTATACCGCCTGGATAAGCTTCAGAAGAGTACCGGCCTGGATTTACGGGTATTTGAAGATGCCATTACCTTTAAAATAGCGCTGATGGTTGTAAAATACATGAAATATATGGAAACATTTGAATACTAGGCCGTTGTTTTTCCGGCCGGATAGTGAGGTGTATAGCTTTGGGACTTTTTGGTACAAAGAAGACAAAAAGGAGAATTAAGGAGGACGGCTCCCTCATAGTTCTTGATAAAGTGAGTAAGAGCTATTCTACAGGGGCACCTGCATTAAATGGTGTTAACTTAAGAATTAAAAAAGGCGAATTTGTCTTTATCGTTGGCGACAGCGGTTCCGGAAAGTCCACTCTTATCAAACTTCTGCTCAGGGAACTGACTCCTACTTCCGGCACGATTCTGGTTAACGGACAGAATGTGGCGGATCTGAGACCGCGCCAGATCCCGAGGTACCGGAGAAATCTGGGGATCGTTTTTCAGGATTTCCGTCTGCTGAAGGACAGGAATGTCTATGAAAACGTGGCCTTTGCGCAGAGGATCATACAGGTGCCCACAAAGGAAATCAAGAGAAATGTTCCGGCTATCCTGGCGACAGTAGGGCTGGCCGGAAAATATAAGGCAAAGCCCAAGCAGCTTTCCGGCGGAGAGCAGCAGAGAGTGGCGCTGGCCAGGGCGTTGATTAACAGACCGCCTATTTTGCTGGCAGATGAACCTACCGGTAATCTGGATCCCAAGAATTCATGGGAAATCATGAAGCTTCTGGAGAAAATCAATGAAGGAGGAACCACAATCCTGGTAGTAACCCATAACCGCGAAATTGTAAATGAAATGCGTAAGCGGGTTGTTACGATGAAGAAGGGCGTCATCGTGAGCGACGAAGAAAAAGGTGGTTATATAGATGAGAATTAGTACATTTTTTTATACCCTGAAGCAGGGCATTATCAATATTTTCCGTAATAAGTGGTTTTCGCTTGCTTCTGTGGCAACGATCAGCGCCTGTCTGTTTCTGTTCGGCCTGTTTTATGCGGTGATTACCAATTTTCAGAGTATTGTGAAATCAGCAGAGGAAGGCGTATCCGTAACTATATTTTTCCAGCCCGGCACTACCGAGGAACAGATCATGGATATCGGTTCCAAAATTGAAGCGAGGGATGAGGTTTCCAAAATAGAGTACACTTCCCCGGAGCAGGCATGGGAATATTATAAAGAAAACTGGATACCGGAAGAGTTTTCAGACGGATTCCCGGATAATCCTCTGGAGAATTCCGCTAGCTACGCTATCTATATGAAGGATATTTCACAGCAGACGGCATTGGTGGACTATCTGAACAGCATTCCGGAAATCAGGACCGTTAACCAGTCGGAGCTCGCCGCATCAACGCTGACGGGCGTGAATGCGCTGGTTGCCTATGTGTCGGCAGGCATTATCCTGATTCTGCTCCTGGTTTCGGTATTCCTCATAAGCAATACCGTAACCATAGGTATTTCCGTGCGTAAAGAAGAAATCAGCATTATGAAATATATCGGGGCAACCGATTTCTTTGTAAGGGCGCCGTTTGTAATTGAAGGTATCCTTATCGGTGTTTTCGGCTCTGCCCTTCCTTTGGGAACCATTTATGTATTGTACAATAAGGTAGTGGAATACATCGGGACCAAGTTTTCCGTATTGTCGGGACTGCTGAATTTCCTGCCGGTTAATACGGTATTTTCCACGCTGGCCCCTGTGGTAGTCGCTATTGGCGTAGGAATCGGTTTCCTGGGCAGTTTTATTACTGTCCGCAAGCATCTGCGTGTCTGACACGTCAGGTAGGCCAGATGATACGGTACGGTGGTGAATTATGAAGAAGAACAAAAGATGCATCAGCCTTATGCTGGGCTTCGTTCTGTTTGTTGTATGGATGTGGCCGGCAGTGAGAAGTGATGCGGCGACATCCAGTGAATTGGAACAGAGCATTAAGGAGAAGGAATCTGCCATATCTCAGGCGCAGGAAGAGAAAAAACAGCTGCAGTCCACCATGTCCAATATACAGGCTATGGTAGACAGCCTGGAAAGCTCTAAAAATGATCTGGAGGCATATGTGAAGCAGCTGGATGGGAACCTGGCTGAAATACAGTCCAAGATCGATGAGCTTAAAAAGATGATATCGGACAAGGAAGAAGAAATCGAAGAAACACAGCAAATGCTGGACGAAGCTGTGGAGCGGGAAAAAGAACAGTATGCCGCGATGAAGGTCCGTATACAGTATGCCTATGAAAAAGGAAACAGCAATTCCCTGGAAATGCTTTTATCTGCAAAAAGCTTCGGGGAACTTTTGAATAATGCCAATTATATGGAAGAAATGAATGCTTATGATCAAAGGCAGCTGGAGGAATACCAGAAGAACCGTGAACTGGTGGAGACCTGCAAGACTGCATTGGAAGAAGAGCAGGAGGTTCTGCAGCAGGCCAAGGCGGAAGTGGAAAAGGAAGAAGCCGGCCTGGAAACCCTGATATCGCAGAAGGAACAGCAGATTACCGCATTTCAGGGGGATATCAGCAATAAAGAGGCGGCGCTTAAGGAATACGAAGCGGATATCGCGGCCCAGAATTCCACAATAGCTGCACTGGAGGCGGCGGCTGCGGCAGAGCGAAAGCAGCTGGAGGAATTGAATAAACCGAAGGTTACCTATGACGGAGGGATGTTTCAGCTTCCCCTCACCTCTTATAAAAGAATATCCGATGAATATGGTTACCGCATGTATCCTACTCTGGGAGTGCAGAAATTCCATAACGGCGTGGATTTTGCCGCGCCCAGCGGGACGCCTATTCTGGCGGCCTACGGCGGGACGGTAGTGGGCGCGGCCTATAACAGTTCCATGGGCAATTATGTCATGATAAATCATGGGGACGGGCTGTATACCATTTATATGCATGCGTCTGCCCTCTATGTGTCACAGGGACAGACGGTGAGCAAAGGGGAACAGATTGCGGCTGTGGGTTCTACCGGCCGGTCAACCGGGCCACATCTGCATTTCAGTGTGAGAGTGAACGGTGAATATGTAAATCCATGGAATTATTTAAAATAATTTTCAATATATTAAAACAGGACGTAAATTTTTGAATGGCCTGACAGCTGGCTGAATAAAAGGTATTTTCAGTCTCTCCGGCAGGTACGCCCGTTAAAGCGGGCAGATGGGAGCAAGGCAATGAATCACAAAAAGAGCTTCTGGGGAGGGGTTATTACAGGTGTTCTGGCGGCGGCATTGATAGTGAGCGGTGTCTTTTTAGGGCAGTCCGTATGGAATTTATATCAGTCATCCAGAACGCAGGAAACCGCGGCACAGAATGAAGAGGATGGTGTGAGCAGCAACAGTGTGGCGAATGCGCAGACCATGAATAAGCTTCAGGTGCTGGAGGATACTATCGACAGGTATTATCTGGAGAGTGTGGATGAGCAGACACTGGAAAAAGGCGTGTATGACGGCCTGGTGGAAGCCTTGGGGGATCCCTATTCCACATATTATTCCTCAGAAGAACTGAAGGAACTGCAGGATAAAACAGAAGGGATTTATTATGGAATAGGCGCCTATGTGGGAATTGACGCTGATACCAGCCTTCCCAGGCTGACGGGCATTATAGAAGGGACGCCCGCTCAGGAAAGCGGCCTGAGGGCAGGAGATCTTCTGTATAAGGTCGACGGGGAAGAGGTCCAGGGACTGGAGCTGACCCAGGTGGTAAGCAAGATTAAGGGAGAAGAAGGAACTTCGGTTCATCTGACCATTATCAGGGAAGGCGCCACGGATTACCTGGAGGTGGACGTTGTCCGCAGAAAAGTGGAGAGTCCCACCGTAAACCAGAAAATGCTGGACGGCGGCATTGGCTATATACAGATAACGGAGTTCGATACGGTTACGCTGGATCAGTTTACGGAGGCACTGGCGGTCTGCAGAGGCTCCGGAATGAAGGGACTGATTCTGGATCTTCGGGGAAATCCGGGAGGCAACCTGAATACGGTGTGCGATATTGCCCGTGAAATTCTTCCCAAAGGACTTATCGTTTATACGGAGGATAAGGACGGCAAGCGTTCGGAATATACATGTGACGGGACAAAGGAAATGAAAGAGCCGCTTGTGGTTCTTGTGGACAGCGGAAGCGCCAGCGCATCGGAAATTCTGGCGGGAGCTGTGAAGGATTATGGAATCGGTACTCTGGTAGGAACGACAACTTTCGGGAAAGGGATTGTACAGCGGATTATTTCCCTCAGTGATGGTTCCGCGGTAAAACTGACTGTAAGTAATTATTATACCCCTAACGGCAACAATATCCATAAGATCGGCATTGAACCGGATATAGAAGAAAAGTTTGACAGTGAAGCTTATTATAATGACGGCGTGGATAACCAGCTGAATAAAGCTATTGAAATCATGAATGAGAAGCTGGGATCGGAGCAGTAATGTTTACTTATTATGCGGGGCTGTGATACAATCAGAAGTGTATCACGGCTCTGCATTTTTATTTTCTTCTGAATAAAAAGGGGAGCGGGGAAATTGTACTATGCAGGAGAAGGAGGGCAGAGTGGATGAGGGAAGATTTTAAGACGACGCTCAGCAGTATTCCGTGCGGATTATGCGTATACAGATTTGAAAGAGGGAAAATTTTCCCTGTTTATCATAATTCTGTCTTTTATGAAATTATGGGTTATACGGAGGACCATATCCGTCTGGTGGAAAAGGAAACCAATTTCCTGGGAGTTCATCCGGATGAACTGGGAGAGCTGCAGATGCATATACAGGAAGCGATACGCAGTAACGGTTCCATGCAGTTTACATACAGGCTGTGGAATGATACCAGGGGAGAGTACCGCTGGATTCATCTGGAAGGTTCTGTGAAGGAAACCGAAGAGGATGTGAAGCAGTTATATGGCGTTTACAGCGATGTAACCGGACAGATCCAAACGGAAAAAGAATTGAGCCGCGCCAATGAAAAAATGCAGGATATTATTAATGCGATCCCGGGAGGGGTGGCAATTTATAAGGTATCCGATACTTTTGATACGGTGTATTTTTCCGATGGAGTTCCGGAAATGTCCGGATACACCGTGGAGGAGTACCGGGAATTAATTAAGCTGGATGCTGCAGCGATGATCTACCGGGAAGATGTGGAAATGGTGACTGCCAGGGCGAGGGAGGTTATCCGGACGCATGAAATTGACAGTTTCGAATTCCGCTGCCGCCATAAGGATGCCAATATCGTATGGGTACGTGTTCAGGTCAAGTGGATTGGTGAAGAAGACGGGTATCCGATGCTTCACTGTGTATTTCATAACATTACCGATTTGAAGGAAACACAGCTGGAAATGAATCATCTGGTTAACTCCATACCCGGCGGAATAGCCAGCTACCGTGTGGAAGGGCAGAATTTTATTCCCACTTATTTTTCCGATGGCGTTACGGCGCTTTCCGGACATACCCGGGAAGAATATGAAAAAATGACAGGGAATAATGTCCTTGATATCATTTATGAGCAGGACCGGGAACGTGTGCGGGAAGCGGCTATGAATGCGCTGCAGAGCGGAGAGGTTCTGGATGTTTCCTATCGTATGCGCCATAAGAACGGACAGCTGATCTGGATACACCTCAACGGGCGCCGGATGGGGCCTTTGGCGGAAAATACCGGTTTTTATGCGGTTTTTACAGGAATGTCGGCGGATACGCGCCTGTTTCAAAGTATGGTAAATGAGACGGCAGACGGAATATATGTAATCGATAAAGAAAATTATGATTTGCTTTATGTGAATGAATCCAAGAATCTTTTTGCCGAGGGGAAGAATTGTGTGGGACAGAAATGTTATTCGGCCCTGCACGGTCAGGACGGCCCCTGTAAATTCTGTACTCTGAAGGATCATGAGCCGGATGGGGAAGAGCATGAGATGTCTGCCGACAGAAACGGCCGTTTTTACAGCACCCGTTTCCGGGAAACGGACTGGAATGGAATTCCGGCATACGTAAAGTATGTGAGGGATATTACGGAAACAGTCACCAACCGTAAGGAAAAAGAGCGGCTGGAACAATATTTCCAGACCGTTCTGAAAAATCTGCCGGGCGGGATTGCGGTAATGCGTTATGAAGAGCCGGGCAGGCTGATTCCTGAATTTTTATCAGACGGATTTGCGGCAATGGCAGGGATGAGCCTTGAGGAATCATGGGAGCTGTATCGGAATGATGCCATGGCGGGGGTCCATCCGGAAGATCGGGAATATGTGTATCAGCAGATGGACTCCTATGTTGCCGGGGGAGAACATCGCGAAATCGTATACAGGCTCCGAAGAGGGGACGGCAGTTATATATGGGTCAAAAACAATATTACCCTGATCAAATACGAGGATGGGGAAACGCGGATTTATTCGGTTTACCAGGATATGACCAAGGAGAGGGAAGCACAGGAGCGGATTCGCCAGCAGTATAAGGATCTGCTTTTGCAGCACTACCATACGCAGGATCCCAACGCATTGATCATAGGCCATTGCAATATTACCAAGAATCAGATACTGGAAATTATCGATCATACAAATTCAGATCTGCTTAAGACCTTCGGCTCGGCAAGAGAAGGATTTTTTACCGGTCTGGGCAGTCTTGTGGTTGACGAAGAGGAACGGCAGGAATTTTACGGAATGTATCTGAATAAGCCGGCTCTTGAGGCTTTCCGAAATGGGATACCTGAGAGACAGTATGAATGCTTTGTACAGATACCCCGGGAAACAAAAGGCAGATATGTACACATAAAAATGAATCTGGTGGAGGAACCTGACAGCGGGGATGTTACAGGCATCCTCACGGTAACGGATATCACAAAACAGACCATATCCGACCGTATTCTGCACAGACTTTCTTCTGCCGGATATGATTTTGTGTCAGACATTGATCTCACCTGTGACAGCTACACAGTACTGACCTGGAATGAGAATGCGGGCTGCATACCTCCCCAGCAGGGATACTATTCCCAGTGGGTGGAAAGGATGCTTGAAGACAACGTGGTTCCGAAGGATCGGGAACGGTATAAAGAAGTGATGGATCCCGGGACCTTGTTGGAGAGGCTGAAGAAATCGAGTCCCTTTACCTTCGCTTATTCCATGACGGATAACAGGGGAGATGTGAGGACCAAAAATGTAACTCTTTCCGTCGTGGAGCCAAGGCTGGGCAGAATCTGTCTTGCGAGGGCGGATATAACGGATTCCGTACGGGAACAGCAGGGACTTCTGCGTCTGATAGCATATACCTTTGAGCTTTCCGGCTTTATCAATATCGGAAGCGGAGGATTGACTTTGTATTCCAGGAATACCGTTCTGGAAAATCTGCCTCCTTATTTCAGCGAAAACTATGGGGAAGCCATTCCGCGGTTTGTGAACCGGTATATATCCGAAGATAACAGGGAGGAAGCAGCCTGTCAATTTGATTTGAAAACCATGATCAGGCGTCTGGAAGAGAAGCCCAATGGTTATGATTTCCTGGTTTCCTATCGGGATAAGAACGGTGAAAGATACAAACAGATTAATGTGATGTGGGGAGATGTGAACCACAGCACCATCTGCCTGGTGAGGGCGGATGTGACGGATGTCCTGGCTGCTGAGAGACAGACGAAAAAGGCGCTGGAGAATGCCCTGGAGCTTGCAGAGGAGGCAAACCGGGCTAAAAGTGACTTTTTATCCGCCATGAGTCATGATATCCGGACGCCGATGAATGCCATTATGGGTATGACGGCGCTGGCGGTTGCCCATATGGGCGAACCGGAGCGGGTGGCGGACTGCCTGAATAAAATTTCGGTTTCCTCCAGACATCTGCTCAGCCTGATTAATGATATTCTGGACATGAGCAAGATAGAATCTTCTCAAATCAAGCTGAATAATATGAAGATATATCTTCCGGACCTCTTAGACCAGCTGTCGGCAATTATGTCGCCTCAGGCGAGGGATGCGGGGCTGCAGCTTACTATCAGTACCGAAGGGATAATGCATAAGTATTTTTATGGGGATTCCCTGCGGAGCAATCAGATACTGATCAATATATTAAGCAATGCGGTAAAATATACGCCGGAGGGCGGAACCGTGGATTTTACGGTGGAGGAGATACCGGCCGTCAATGGGCCTGACAGGGTTCGTTACCGGTTTACGGTAAGCGATACGGGTGTGGGCATGTCGGAGGAATTTCTTTCCCGGATCTTCGAACCGTTTACGCGCAGCTCCGGAACCATGAGGGTAGAAGGCACCGGACTCGGCCTGAGCATTACCAAGGGGCTGGTCGAACTGATGGGAGGGACGATTTCCGTAAAAAGCCTGCCTCACCGGGGAAGCACCTTTTGTGTGGAGCTGGAAGGAGAATGTGCGGACGGAGAGCTGGAGAACCCCGGAGAAAGAGGCGGAGCTGAATCCCCGGATGCCGCAAACAGGAAGCTGTTTGCCGGCCGAAGGTTCCTGATCGCGGAGGATAATGCCATCAATGCAGAGATTCTCTGTGAGCTGCTGTCCATTTATGGGGCGGAAACAGCAGTCAAAACCGATGGGGCGCAGGCGCTGAAGGAATTCCGGGAGGCGGCCCCAGGAACCTATGATGCGGTTCTCATGGATATCCAGATGCCGGAAATGAACGGATATGAAGCCACCCGCCGGATACGGAGACTGGAGCGGCCGGATGCATGGGAAATCCCTGTTGTTGCCATGACTGCCAATGCCTTTGCGGAGGATGTGAGAGAGGCCATGGACGCGGGCATGACGGCTCATGTGGCAAAGCCGATTGATGTGGAGGTTCTGAGAGAAACATTAAAAAAGGTATTGATCGAAAAAAAAGAATAGAACAGCGGAAAACACAGTGCGGATTATTTTTATTTTGCCCTGTGTTTTTTATTGGTTTTCGGTATAATATAAAGATTAAGCGGGAACGATGCAGACGGGAAAAAGGCAAATCAGATTTCAGAACAAATGTTCTGGAATATGCTATACATTTCATATAGTCTATGATATAATTTTTGATGATATTGAAAATTGGACTATTGTCAGTAAACAGTTAAGGATTTTCGGGTATTTTTAAGGCTACTGCGGAGGTGAATATATAATATGGAGTTCAAATTACACTCAGAGTATCAGCCCACCGGCGATCAGCCGCAGGCTATTAAACAGCTTGTTGCCGGATTTAAGGAAGGCAACCAATTCCAGACCCTGCTGGGTGTCACAGGTTCCGGAAAGACATTTACCATGGCGAATATCATCCAGCAGATTCAGAAGCCTACCCTGATTATTGCTCATAATAAAACGCTTGCCGGACAGCTTTACGGTGAATTCAAGGAATTTTTCCCTGAGAATGCGGTGGAGTATTTCGTGAGCTATTACGATTATTATCAGCCGGAAGCCTATGTGCCGTCTTCGGATACCTATATTGCCAAGGATTCCTCCATCAATGATGAGATTGACAAACTGAGACTGTCCGCTACGGCATCTCTTGCGGAGCGCAAGGATGTTATTGTAGTGGCCAGTGTTTCCTGTATTTACGGCCTGGGCAGCCCGGATGAATATAAAGATATGATCGTATCCCTGCGGCCCGGTATGGTAAAGGAAAGGGACGAGGTTCTGCGGGAACTGATTAATATACAGTATGACAGGAATGACATGGATCTGAGCCGCGGCTGTTTCCGGGTGAGAGGGGACTGTGTGGAGATTTATCCTGCCCAGGGCGGAGACTATCTGATCCGTGTGGAATTTTTCGGAGACGAAATCGACAGGATTGCCGAGGTGGATCCCCTGACAGGGCAGCTGCATTCCATTCTGGAGCATATTGCCATTTTCCCGGCATCCCATTATGTGGTATCCCAGGGGAAGATCAATGCTGCCTGTGATAATATAGAGAGGGAGCTGGAGGAGAGGATCCGCTATTTTAAGGGGGAGGACAAGCTTCTGGAGGCCCAGAGGATTTCAGAAAGAACCAATTTTGACATTGAGATGCTGCGGGAGACCGGGTTTTGTTCCGGAATCGAAAATTACTCCAGGCATCTGAATGGCACCGCTCCGGGAGAACCGCCCATGACCCTTCTGGATTTCTTCAGGGATGATTTCCTGATTATGATCGATGAATCCCATATCACCGTTCCTCAGATAAGAGGAATGTACGCAGGGGATCGTTCCAGAAAGATGACGCTGGTGGATTATGGTTTCCGTCTGCCTTCGGCGCTGGATAACCGGCCGCTTAATTTTGAAGAGTTTGAAGCGCATATTGATCAGCTGCTTTTTGTATCCGCTACACCTTCGGCCTATGAGGAGGCTCATGAGCTGCTGAGGGCGGAACAGATTATCCGTCCTACCGGGCTGCTGGATCCGGAGATTATGGTACGGCCTGTGGAAGGGCAGATTGATGACCTTGTGGGAGAAATCAGGAAAGAAACAGATAAACATAATAAGGTGCTGGTGACAACCCTGACCAAACGGATGGCAGAGGATCTGACTGATTATATGAGGGATGTGGGCATCCGTGTGAAATACCTGCATTCGGATATTGATACGCTGGAACGGGCGGAAATTATCCGGGATATGCGTCTGGATGTGTTTGATGTCCTTGTGGGTATCAATCTTCTGAGAGAAGGTCTGGACATACCGGAGATTTCCCTGGTCGCCATACTGGATGCGGATAAGGAAGGCTTCCTGCGTTCAGAGACCTCACTGATACAGACTATCGGCCGTGCAGCCAGAAATTCGGACGGACATGTTATTATGTACGCTGATAATATGACGGATTCCATGAAGGCCGCCATTTCCGAAACGAACAGGCGCCGGGAAATCCAGCAGAAGTATAATGAGGAGCATGGAATTACGCCTCAGACCATCAAAAAGAGCGTAAGGGATCTTATCAGTATCTCCAAGGTGATTGCCAAGGAGGAGGTACGTTTCGAAAAGGATCCGGAATCCATGGACGAGAAGGAGCTGGAGAAGCTTATCGGCGACATCCAGAAGAAGATGAAAAAGGCAGCTTCGGATCTGAATTTCGAAGCTGCGGCAGAGCTTCGTGACAAGATGGTGGAACTGAAGAAAACGCTGGCGAAAATAAAAGAGTGACAGGATGGAACAGGGCATAGGAAACAGCCGCTTTGAAAGGAGAAGTAATTACGACATGGAACAGGAAAGCATAAAGATGAAGCCCCGTGAATATATCAAAATCCGTGGGGCAAATGAGCATAACCTGAAAGGGATTGATGTGGATATTCCCAGAAATGAACTGGTGGTCCTCACGGGGCTGTCCGGCTCCGGGAAATCTTCCCTTGCCTTTGACACAATATATGCGGAGGGACAGCGCAGGTATATGGAGTCGCTGTCTTCCTACGCCAGACAGTTCCTGGGACAGATGGAAAAGCCCAATGTGGAAAAAATAGAAGGTCTGTCTCCTGCTATTTCCATCGATCAGAAATCCACAAACCGGAATCCCCGTTCCACGGTAGGTACCGTAACGGAAATCTATGATTATTTCCGGCTTCTGTATGCGCGTATCGGTATCCCCCACTGTCCGAAATGCGGGAAGGAAATAAAAAAACAGACCGTGGATCAGATGGTGGATCATATCTGCAGCCTGCCTGCAGGCACCAGGATCCAGCTTCTTGCCCCCGTGGTACGCGGGAGGAAGGGCGAGCATGTGAAGGTGCTGGAAAGAGCCAAGAGAAGCGGTTATGTGCGTGTGAGAGTGGACGGTAACCTGTATGAGCTGTCCGAAGAAATAAAGCTGGATAAAAACATCAAGCACAATATTGAAATCGTGGTAGACCGTCTGGTAGTGAAGGAAGGAATAGAACGCCGTCTTACGGATTCCATCGAAAATGTACTCGCTCTTACGGAAGGGCTGCTGGTCGTGGATGTGCTTGACGGGGAACCGGTAACCTTCAGCCAGAGTTTTTCCTGTCCTGACTGCGGTATCAGCATTGATGAAATAGAGCCGAGAAGCTTTTCTTTCAATAATCCTTTCGGCGCCTGCCCGGAGTGCTTCGGCCTGGGCTATAAAATGGAATTTGATGTGGATCTGATGATCCCGAATAAACGTCTCAGCATTAATGAGGGTGCCATCACCGTGATGGGATGGCAGTCCTGCAACGATAAATCCAGCTTCACCAACGCTATTCTCCAGGCATTGGCCAGAGAATATCATTTCAGTCTGGATACGCCCTTTGAAAAATATCCGGATAAGATAAAGGATATCCTGATACACGGAACCAAGGGCCATGAGGTGGAAGTATATTATCAGGGACAGAGGGGGAAAGGCGTGTATCCGGTAGCCTTTGAAGGGCTTATCAAGAATGTGGAACGCCGATACAGGGAAACCGGTTCGGATGTTATGAAGCAGGAATACGAAACCTTTATGAGCATTACCCCCTGTAACGTCTGCCAGGGCATGCGATTGAAAAAAGGTGCGCTGGCAGTCACGGTTTGTGATAAAAATATTTATGAGGTCACCTCCATGTCCATCCGTAACCTGAAAACGTATCTGGACGGAATGGAGCTGACGAAACAGCAGCAGCTCATCGGTAAGCAGGTATTGAAGGAAATCAGGGCGAGGGTAGGCTTCCTTGCGGATGTAGGGCTGGAATATCTTTCCCTGTCCAGAGCCACGGGAACCCTTTCCGGCGGGGAGGCCCAGCGTATCCGTCTGGCTACCCAGATCGGTTCCGGACTGGTAGGCGTCTGCTATATCCTGGATGAGCCCAGTATTGGACTGCATCAGAGGGATAATGACAAGCTTCTGAATACATTGAAGAACCTGCGGGACCTGGGCAATACCCTTCTTGTGGTGGAGCATGATGAGGATACCATGCTTGCCGCGGATTATATCGTGGATATCGGACCGGGAGCGGGGTCTCACGGAGGTGAGGTGGTGGCCTGCGGTACGGCTGAGGAATTAATGCAGAATCCCGAATCCATCACCGGCCAGTATCTGAGCGGCGCCCTTTCCATACCGGTACCCGATAAGCGCAGAAAACCGACGGGATGGATTAAGGTGAAAGGAGCGGAAGAAAATAACCTTCGGAATATTGATGTCAGGTTCCCTCTGGGAGTGATGACCTGTGTAACCGGTGTTTCCGGTTCGGGAAAGAGTTCACTTGTGAATGAGATCCTGTATAAGACTCTGGCGAGGGATCTGAACCGGGCGAGGACCATCCCCGGGAAAAACAAGGGCATTGAAGGCATAGAGCAGCTGGATAAGGTGATCGATATTGATCAGTCCCCTATCGGGCGTACACCCCGTTCCAATCCGGCTACTTATACCGGCGTATTTGATATGATAAGGGATCTGTTTACTTCCACGCAGGATGCCAAGGCACGGGGCTACAAAAAAGGAAGGTTCAGCTTCAATGTGAAGGGCGGCAGATGTGAAGCCTGCGGCGGTGACGGAATCATTAAAATAGAGATGCACTTCCTTCCCGATGTTTACGTCCCCTGTGAAGTCTGCGGCGGAAAACGCTACAACAGAGAAACCCTTGAGGTTAAATATAAGGGGAAGAATATATTCGACGTGCTGGATATGACTGTGGAGGAGGCTGTGACATTTTTTGAGAATGTTCCCAGTATACGCAGGAAAATTGAGACCCTTTATGATGTGGGACTCTCCTATATCAAACTGGGCCAGCCTTCCACAACGCTTTCCGGCGGTGAGGCCCAGCGTATCAAGCTGGCAACGGAGCTGAGCAAGAGAAGTACGGGCAAAACCATTTATATTCTGGATGAACCTACCACGGGACTCCATTTTGCGGATGTTCATAAGCTGGTGGAAATCCTGCACAGACTCGCGGACGGAGGCAATACGGTCATTGTCATCGAGCATAATCTGGATGTGATCAAGACCGCGGATTATATTATTGACATGGGACCGGAAGGTGGTGACGGCGGCGGAACCGTGATTGCGGAGGGAACCCCGGAAAAGGTGGCCGGCTGCAAGGAATCCTATACAGGCTATTATGTTGGAAAAATGCTGGAGAAGGCGAAGAAAAACAAGGCCGGCAAAAAGGAATAGTCAAATATACCTATAATTGGCAGGGTGTTTGAATAAAAAAACAGAATACATCGTTTTACCGCAAGGGAGGAAGATTCGGCTGACAGCCGGAACTGTATTCCCGCCTGTAAATATGCGGTAAAGCGGTGTATTCTTTAAATTTTTATGAAAACACTTTCCATAAGGGAGGATTTAGGTTATAATAACAGACGGTATATTTTACGCTTGCGTCGGACAGGCTTTTTATTGGATTTTTCGTAATTTTACGTGATTTGTAAAATATATATGCTTGATTCATAAAGATTGGTCCATAATATAATAGAGGCAGAAGGAAGCGCAGGGGATTGGATGAGAAAGTCTTCCGCGCCGTCTTCATTTGAAATGGAGGAGAATATGCAGTATACAGATATTGGAATCGACCTGGGTACCGCCAGTATTTTAGTGTATATAAGAGGAAAAGGCGTCGTTCTGAAAGAACCCAGTGTAGTGGCATTTGACAGGGATACCAATAAAATCAAGGCTATCGGTGAGGATGCAAGGCTGATGCTGGGACGTACACCCGGGAATATTGTGGCAGTAAGGCCGCTTCGCCAAGGTGTTATTTCTGATTATACAGTTACGGAAAAGATGCTGAAGCATTTTATCCAGAAGGCCCTGGGAAGAAAAACCTTCCGTAAGCCAAGGATTGCAGTATGTGTTCCCAGCGGTGTTACCGAAGTGGAAAAGAAGGCCGTAGAGGATGCGACCTATCAGGCCGGTGCAAGGGAGGTTTCTATTATTGAAGAGCCTATCGCAGCGGCTATCGGAGCCGGTATTGACATTTCCCGGCCCTGCGGCAATATGATTGTGGATATCGGAGGCGGTACTTCCGATATAGCGGTAATTTCTCTGGGCGGTACGGTAGTCAGCGCTTCTATTAAGATTGCAGGAGATGATTTTGACGAGGCACTTGTCCGTTATATGCGTAAAAAACATAACCTGCTGATCGGTGAAAGGACCGCAGAGGATATCAAGATCAAGATCGGTTCCGCATATAAGCGTCCGGAGCCTGATTATATGGATGTGAGAGGACGTAACCTGGTAACCGGCCTCCCTAAAACGGTCAAGGTTTCTTCGGAGGAAACGGAAGAGGCTTTGAGAGAGCCTACGCTGCAGATTGTGGAAGCCATTCACAGTGTGCTCGAGAGAACTCCCCCGGAACTGGCTGCAGATATTGCGGACAGGGGAATTGTCCTTACCGGCGGCGGCAGCCTGCTTCGGGGACTGGAGGAGCTGATTTCGGATAAAACCGGCATCAATACTATGACGGCAGAGGATCCTATGACGGCTGTGGCTATCGGGACAGGTAAATACGTGGAGTTTTTAGTTGGATATAAGGATGAAATTTAAGTAAGGATCTGTCAGGTATAGAGTCAGGGCTACTCCGTCGGAGTAGCCCTTTTGATACCCGTTCATGTCCGGAGAGCAGATAGCAGGAGTTAACCGGTGGAAAAAAAAGCAGGCTATGTGGATCATATAATATACAGAAATACCGGAAACGGTTATACCGTATTTGAGCTCGTCTCAGAGGGAGAGGAAATCACCTGTGTGGGGACCTTCCGTGCCCTGGATGAAGGGGAAAACCTGGAGCTGACAGGCGGATATGTGGCCCATGCGGTTTACGGAAACCAGTTTAAGGTGGAAAGCTACGAGCATGTGGCTCCGGAGGATGAAACGAGCATTGAGCGATACCTCGGTTCCGGCGCGATAAAGGGAGTGGGCCCTTCTCTTGCGGCCAGGATCGTCCGGAAATTCGGAAAGGATACCTTCCGGATTATGGAAGAAGAACCGGAACGCCTTGCCGAGATCAAGGGGATAAGTGAGAGAAAGGCGATGGAAATCGCCGCTCTGCTGGAGGAAAAGAAGGGGATGCGGGAGGCGATGATCTACCTGCAGAAATTCGGTATTTCCAATACGCTGGCCATTAAAATTTACAATACATACGGCCTGGAGGTTTATGGAATCCTGGAGGAAAACCCCTACCGCCTGGCGGAGGATATTGATGGAATAGGCTTTAAGCGGGCGGATGAGCTGGCAGCCAAAATCGGAATACATACGGATTCCGATTTCCGGATCCGCAGCGGCATCCTGTATACCATGCAGCTGGCGGCCATGGACGGGCATACCTATCTGCCATATAAGGAGCTGACGGCAAAGGCGGCGGCCCTTCTGGGGCTGGATCCGGATTATGTGAGTATCCAGATCCCCAACCTGGCAATGGATAAAAAGCTGGTGATCAAACAGGACGGGAAAGAGGATCCGGTATATGCTTCTTCCTATTATTATGCGGAACTCTCCTGTGCCCGCATGCTGGAGGAATTGAATGTGAGCATGGTTTTTTCAGGACAGCTTCTCCCTTCGGAGGAGGCCAAGCTCCTTGCGGATATTGAGAAGCTGGCAAGAAACCAGGGGATAGAACTGGAGGAGCTGCAGCAGCGGGCTGTGCTGGAAAGCGTTAAAAATGGGGTTTTTGTCCTGTCCGGCGGTCCGGGCACGGGAAAGACAACAACGATAAATACCATGATCCATTATTTTGAGGCGGAAGGGATGGATATCCTTCTGGCGGCTCCCACGGGGCGGGCGGCCAAGCGTATGACGGAGGCCACAGGTTATGAGGCTCGGACCATCCACCGTCTTCTGGAGCTTAACGGCGCCATGCTGGAAGAAGAGAACCGGTATGGAAGGAATGCCCGGTTTGAAAAGAATGAGGAAAACCCGCTGGAAGCCGATGTGGTGATTGTGGACGAGATGTCCATGGTGGACATCCATTTGTTCCAGTCTCTTTTACGGGCGGTTACACCCGGCACCCGGCTGATATTGGTGGGGGATGTGAACCAGCTTCCCTCCGTTGGCCCCGGCCAGGTGCTTCGTGACCTGATTAACAGCGGCGCTTTTTCCGTAGTGGAATTGAAAAAAATATTCCGCCAGGCGGGAGAGAGCGACATTGTTGTGAACGCTCATAAAATAAATGCCGGCCAGGAGATTCCCCTGGATAATAAAAGCAGGGATTTCTTTTTCCTGGAACGAAGCGACGTACAGGTGATCTATAAGCATATGATTCTCCTGATACAGGAAAAGATGCCCCGTTATGTACAGGCAGGGCCTCTGGATATCCAGGTGCTCACGCCAATGAGAAAAGGGAATCTGGGTGTGGAGGTGCTCAATCAGGTGCTTCAGGCGTACCTGAATCCCAAGGATGCATCCAAAAAAGAATACCAGTCCGGTTCCACTTTGTTCCGGGAAGGGGATAAGGTGATGCAGACGAAGAATAACTATCAGCTGGAATGGGATATTGTGAGCAAATACGGCATTCCCGTGGATCACGGAGTAGGGATTTTCAATGGGGATATGGGAATCCTGAAGGAGATTGACGAATATGCACAGACTGTAATGATTGAGTATGATGAGCAGAGACGGGTAAGTTACGCCTTTGCCCAGCTGGAGGAGGTGGAGCTGGCCTATGCCATCACCATCCATAAATCCCAGGGAAGCGAATATCCGGCGGTTATTATGCCACTTCTCGGCGGCCCGCGGATGCTTTTCAACAGGAATCTGCTGTATACGGGGGTGACAAGAGCCAGAAATTGTGTGACCATACTGGGAAGCCGTCAGGTGGTGCAGGATATGATCGCCAATGAAAGTGAGGCCAGGCGGTATACCAGCCTGGATGTGAGGATTAAGGAAGTCATGGCTTAAAGGAGCCATATGAAAGAAAGATGCACCAGGATACTCGCTGTTTTAACGGATCTGCTTTTCCCGAGGCGCTGTCCGGTCTGTGACAGGCCGGTTGAGCCTTCCGGGGCTTATATATGCGGGGCATGCAGAAAGAAGCTTATTTTTATTAAGGAACCCCGCTGTCTGAAATGCGGCAAGCAGCTTCGGGAAAAAGAAAAGGAATATTGTTATGACTGCGGAGGCAAAACGCATATATATGACAGGGGAATCGCTCTTTATACCTATGGAAGCATACGGCCGGCCCTGTACAGGCTGAAGTACGGGGGAAGGCGTGAGTATGGGGCGTTCCTGGGAAGGGAGCTTGCCATGCGGCTGGGCAGGGAAATCCTTTCCTGGAGGCCTGACGGACTGGTCCCGGTGCCGCTTCATCCCGCAAGGGAGAAAAAGAGGGGATATAATCAGGCGGCCCTGCTTGCGGAAGAGATGGGGAAGTGTCTGAATATTCCGGTATTTTCAGGGCTGGTGGAAAGAAGCCGGAATACCTGTCCCCAGAAGGAATTGGACGGCGCAGCGCGCCAAATTAATTTGAAAAAAGCTTTTAAAATAGCACAGAATGATGTAAAATTAAATACGATTGTAATTATTGACGATATATACACCACCGGTAGTACCATTGACGCAGTTGCAGAGGTCTGCAGGAATGCAGGCATAAAGCACGTTTATTTTGTGGCATTGGCAATTGGCAGAGGAATGTAGGATGATAAACGAAAATAAAGTGGCGGTAATGACAAGAATGGCTGCGTATGAAGCAGGCGACGGAAAGAAAAACCAGACCATCTGCAGTTATTTCAGAGGCGATTATGTTGGTTTCCAGATGCTGAAAACCTGGATTGCCGTTACGGTAGCCTTCTGTATTATGTGCGGTATCTATCTGCTTTTCCAGATGGACAGCATAATGATGGATTTTTACAGCATTGATTTGTTGGCGTTAGCCAAGAGATTTGTATTCGCATATGTGATTCTGTGCGCTGTATACCTTATTGCCGCGTTTATAATCGCCCAGAGAAGATATGGGCTTGCACTGCGTGCAACGGTTCGGTTTGGTAAAGAACTGGAAGAGCTGGACGGCGATTCCGAGGAAGAGGAATAAGGGAGTCGGGCCTGTGCATAGCAGGGCCGTTACCGGGAATTCTTAAGAGGGACATTTATGACAACATCATTACTTGAAGTGAGAGAGTATATCAGGAATTTCTATGTAAAATATGAAGAATACATTGTGCCCGTCCTGAAATTTGTGCTGGCCCTGATATCATTGCTGATGATTAACGAGCAGCTGGGGTATATGAGCCAGCTGAACAATATGGCGGCTGTGCTCGTGGTGGCTCTGGTATGCTCCTTCATGCCTAAGAACTTTATCCTTTTTGTGGGGGCAGGTTTTGTAACGCTGCATTTGTATGAGGTATCGCTGGAATGTGCGGTAATAGCGCTGCTGGTATTTCTTCTTATGTTTTTGCTGTATTTCCGGTTCTCACCGGACAGCGTGGTATTGGTAATCGTAACCCCCATGCTGTTTGTGCTGAAGATTCCCTATGCCGCTCCGCTGCTGGCAGGACTGCTTGCCAATCCCTTTGCCGCGGTGACGGTGGCCTGCGGGGTAGTGATATATTATCTCATTACCTATATGAATGTGAATGCATCCATATTGGGGGCATCCCAGGCGGAGTCTATGATCCAGCGGTTCCGTGATATTTTTGACGGGATTTTCGGCAACCGTGCGATGATGATCGTTATCGCCGCATTTGCGGTTACTGTGATTATGGTTTATCTGATCAGGAGGCTGTCTGTAGATTATGCATGGACGATTGCCGTAGTGGCAGGAGCCCTTTTGGATGTTGTGATCCTGATGGTCGGCGATCTGATGTATGATGCCAATTTTTCCATAGGCGGTGTGATTCTGGGAAGCCTGGCGGCTATCGCCATGGCCATGGTGGTGCAGTTTTTCAAATTCAATCTGGACTATTCCAGGACGGAAAAAGTACAGTTTGAGGATGATGAGTATTATTATTATGTAAAGGCGGTGCCTAAAATGACGGTGGCCACGCCTGAGAAAAAGGTAAAAAAGATTACGACGCAGCGCAATAACAGAAATGCCAGGCATACGCATTCAAAAAGCACTGCGAGGAAATAGCGGGTTTAGGTGGATATGGAACAGATTAGGAGCTTTGCGGACAAATATTTGGCACATGTACCATCTTTGAAGGTGACGGATATTGTAGAGATTATTATAATCTCTTTTCTGGTTTACCACATAATGGTATGGATTAAAAATACAAAGGCCTGGGCATTGTTTAAAGGCGTTGTATTTATCATGGTATTTATTGTGATCGCCGCGTTATTTGAAATGAATACCATTTTATGGATTGCCAAAAATGTAGTTATGTACGGTGTGGTTGCATTGGTGGTGATCCTGCAGCCGGAGCTGCGCAAGGCGCTGGAGCAATTGGGGAAAACCGAATTCCTGGCCTCTCTTCTTCCCTTTGAAATAGGAAAGGTGGAGGACGGTCTGTTCTCGGATAAAACAATCCATGAAATATCCAAAGCCTGTGCGGAGATGGGAAAGGTAAAAACCGGGGCGCTCATAGTAGTGCAGCAGAACGATCCGCTGACAGAGTATGAACGGACCGGGATTGATGTGGACGGCATTGTTACCAGCCAGCTGCTCATTAATATATTTGAACATAATACACCGCTTCACGACGGTGCTGTTATTGTACGCGGAGACAGGATTATATCAGCAACCTGTTATCTGCCTCTGTCGGATAATATGTCCCTGAGCAAGGATCTGGGAACAAGGCACAGGGCAGGCGTGGGGATTTCTGAGGTGACGGATTCCATGACTGTCATTGTTTCCGAGGAAACAGGAAAAATAAGCGTGGCCTACTCCGGCGTGCTTTACCGCAGCCTGTCCCCTGCGGATTTGGAAGATCAGCTTAAAAAAATACAGAATAAACCCGTGGAGGAGAAGGAACACAAGCTTTGGAAAGGATGGCCAAAGAATGAAAAGAAGAAATAAGTTATGGCATAATCTCGGCCTGAAAATCATGGCGGTAGTTTTTTCCATCCTTCTCTGGCTGGTGGCTGTCAATATTAATGATCCCGTGGAAAGAAAGATTTTCCGGGATGTCAAGGTGGAAACAACGAATACAAGCGTCCTCACCGATGAAAACAAGCTCTATCAGGTGCTGGACGATACGGATACGGTGACTGTTACGGTAAGGGCGAGCCGTTCTGTCCTGGAGAATCTTAATTCCAGCGATATTTCGGCAACCGCGGATTTCTCCGAATTGTCTTTTACCAATACGGTACCCATCAGACTGTCCGTGAGCCGGTATGTCGATAAGCAAATAGAGAGCATCAGCGGAAGCATAGACAGCATGAAACTGGAAGTGGAAGATAAAAAGGAAAAGCAGCTTGTCATCGAAATCGCCCAGACGGGCGAGCCGGTGGAAGGCTATATCGTAGGAAAAATAACTACCACGGATGGGAACGCCATGAAGATTACCGGTCCGGAATCTGTGGTGGACGGAGTTAAAAAGGCTGTGGTGGAAGCGAATGTCAGCGATTTGACAGACAGCATTAATATTACCGAAAAAATCAGCCTTTTGGATGAGGACGGCAAAGAGGTTACGGACAGCAGGATTTCCCGCAGTGTGAATACTGCCAAGGTTTCCATTACCATACTTGCCACGAAGGAAATACCTGTGGCCTTATCCACTACGGGAGAACCGGCAGCCGGATATGTGGCTACAGGAGAGATCAATTGTGCGCCTGCTGTGGTTACGGTTGCGGGCCGGAGCAGCACACTCGCAGATGTGAGGGAAATTGTGATTCCGGCTGAGGAACTGGATCTCACAGGAGCAACGGCCGATGTGACAAAGCTGATCGATGTGCGGGGATACCTTCCCGACGGAGTCAGCCTGACCAGTACAAACGGCGAAGAATTTAACGGCAAAGTGGCTGTTACAGTGAAAATAGCGCCCCTTGTGGATATAACCCGTGCGGTGGACAGCTCCAGAGTCCAGATCCTTAATGTTCCGGAAGGGTATAATGTCTCCCTGAACCCGGATAGTTCTGTTACCATAAAAATGAGGGGGCTGCAGGAAAATCTGGATCAGGTCAGCGTTGATAACCTCACCTGTACGGTGGATATCAGTAAATGGATGGATCAGACCGGAGTGACGGAATTAAGTGAAGGAAGCGCGGAAGCGGAAGTGAATGTTTCTCTGCCTTCGGGAGTCACATTGACGGCACCGGTAAAGGCAACATTGAATATAGAAAAAATACCGGAGGATAACCCGGAGGAATAAGGTTTTCGTCCGGTATGCAGGATATTTAGTATTGAGCCGTTGGTAAGGCAGAATGAGAGGATTATATGGCTAGATTATTTGGCACGGATGGTGTGCGCGGAGTGGCAAATGAGGAACTGACCCCGTTGCTGGCTATGCAGCTTGGGCAGGCAGGGGCAACCGTATTGACAAAAGAGAACGAACACAGGCCTACTATCATGGTAGGCTGCGATACCCGTATTTCGGGGGATATGCTGGCGAATGCGCTGATGGCGGGAATCTGTAGCGTAGGGGCCAACGCGGTATATGTGGGTGTGATTCCCACACCGGCAGTGGCTTATCTGACAAAGAAATATAAGGTGGAAGCCGGAGTCGTGATTTCCGCATCCCATAATCCGGTGGAGTTCAACGGCATTAAGTTTTTTGACGGGAATGGCTATAAGCTGCCGGACAGCATGGAGGATGAAATCGAAGCGCTGATCCGCAATGGAATGCAGGGCGTTGAAATGCCTACCGGTTCCAGGGTGGGGAAGATCAAATACAGGACAGATGCCAGAGAAGAATATATCAACCATGCGATTCAGTCTGTTCCGGTGGATTTATCCGGACTGAAAATCGTGGTGGACTGTGCGGAAGGAGCTTCCTTCTATACATCGGTAGAAGCGCTGAGAGAACTGGGAGCGAATGTGGTTCCCATCCATAATATGCCGGACGGGACCAACATCAATTCCAACTGCGGTTCCACACATATGGAAGAGCTTCAGGCCAGAGTGGTTTATGAGAAAGCCAATGTGGGCCTGGCCTTTGACGGAGACGCCGACAGGCTTCTGGCGGTGGATGAAAACGGCGCCATTGTGGACGGCGATCAGATCATGGCAGTGGTCGGCAATCATATGAGGAATCAGGGAAAGCTGAAAAAAGATACGATTGTGGCTACGGTTATGAGCAATCTGGGCTTTTTCCAGATGGGGGAAAGAGAAAAACTCCATATGGAACAGACGAAGGTGGGAGATCGTTATGTGCTGGAACGCATGCGTGAAATCGGCGCCAGCCTGGGCGGCGAACAGTCAGGGCATGTGATTTTCCTGGATGAGAACACAACAGGTGACGGCCTGTTAAGTGCGCTGCACCTTTTGGAGGTTATGGTGGATACCGGAAAGCCTCTGTCTGAGCTTGCTTCCATTATGACGGTAATGCCCCAGGCCCTGGTAAATGCCAGAGTGCCGAATCATAAGAAGGATAAATATATGGAATATCCTGAAATCGCCGGGGCGATTGATGAACTGAACCGCAAGTTTGCCGGCGACGGCAGGGTGCTCATCCGGCCTTCCGGAACGGAACCGAAGGTCCGCGTTATGATAGAAGGCAGGGATCAGAAGATGATTGATGAGGAAGCCCACAAGCTGGCGGATCTCATTCAGAATATCATGCTCTGATGACGGAAATATAAAGGGAAAAAAGGTTTTTCCGGAGGGGTTTCCGGGCAAAACTCTTGAGATATGAATGGAATGATGATATACTAATTTTAGTAGGATAAAGCGGTTTTCCTACAGGGATGAAGAAACAGGAGGGAATGTTCATGGTAAGCCAGAAGGTGGTTATAAAGAATCCTACAGGGCTGCATTTAAGGCCGGCCGGCATCCTATGTAAAGAAGCGATGCAGTTTAAGTCGTTAATAACATTTACATTCAGGGACAGCACGGCAAATGCCAAAAGTGTTCTCAGTGTCCTGGGGGCATGTGTGAAATGTGGTGATGAGATCGAGCTTACCTGCGAGGGTGAAGACGAGGAAGAGGCTTTGAAAGCGCTGGTAAATGCGATAGAAAGCGGCCTCGGAGAATGATAGATAGATAAATCAGCCCAACTTGAGTTTCGGCGGGAGAAGGGCTGATTTTTTTTGCTCATGATGCCAGCAGGGGAATTACTTAAGGGACCGCCGCCGGGCGGCTCTGTTTGCAGGAGGTAGGAAATGCTGAATTATAAAAGATACCGTAAAAATCCGATAGTCGAATATCCGGAACGGGAATGGCCGAACAAGGAAATTGAAAAAGCGCCGGTATGGTGCAGTGTGGATCTGCGCGATGGAAATCAGGCGCTTATCGATCCCATGATTGTGGAAGAAAAAATTGAAATGTTCCAATATCTGATCAAGCTTGGCTTCAAGGAAATAGAAATCGGTTTTCCTGCGGCAAGCCAGATAGAATTTGATTTTCTGCGCCAGCTGGTGGATCGAAAGATGATACCGGATGATGTGAGGGTCCAGGTGCTGACACAGTGCAGGGAAGAACTGATCGATCGTACCTTCGAAGCGATTGAGGGCTGTAAGCAGGCCGTGGTACATATCTATAATTCCACTTCAACTCTGCAGAGGGATGTGGTATTTCATGCTTCCCGTGAAGAAATCATCGATATCGCGGTGAAAGGGACGCAGATGGTGAAAGATCGCGCCGCTGCATTTCCCGGAAAGATTGTTCTGGAATATTCTCCGGAAAGCTTTACCGGGACGGAACTGGATTTTGCCCTGGAGATCTGCACTGCGGTGCAGGAAACCTGGGGGCCTACCAGAGAAGATCCCATTATTATCAACCTGCCTTCCACAGTGGAAATGAATACGCCTAACGTGTATGCGGATCAGATTGAGTGGATGAACAGGCATTTTAAAAACAGGGAGACCATTATCCTCAGCATCCATCCTCATAATGACCGGGGAACCGGCGTGGCGAGCTCTGAACTGGCGCTGCTGGCAGGAGCCCAGAGAGTGGAGGGAACCCTGTTCGGAAACGGAGAACGCACCGGGAACGTGGATCTGCTCACGATTGCCTACAACATGTTTTCCCAGGGAATTGATCCCGAGCTGAACATCGAACATATCAATGAAATTATTGAAATATATGAGAGATGCTGCAAGATGCCTATTGATGCAAGACATCCCTATGCGGGCAAGCTGGTATTCACCGCTTTTTCCGGTTCCCATCAGGATGCCATCAATAAAGGCGTGCAGGCGATGAAGGAAAGAAACAGCCAGATCTGGCAGGTCCCTTATCTGCCCATTGATCCCTCGGATATCGGAAGGGAATACGAACCCATCGTACGCATCAATTCCCAGTCCGGAAAAGGCGGCGTAGCCTTTATTATGGATACCTATTATGGTTTCAAGCTTCCTAAGGCTATGCATAAGGAATTCGCCAATGTGATTCAGAAAATATCGGAAAAGCAGGGTGAGGTATCACCGGATGAAATTATGGATTCCTTCCGCAGGGAATACCTGGATAAAAAAGAACCCATTCATTTCCGCAAGCTGAAAATCGATGATCTTACCGGAGAAACGGCTTCCGAATTTGACACCAGAGTTACGGTGGATTACACCAGTCACGGAGAACCCGCACAATTCATTGCTGTGGGCAACGGACCTATCGATGCGGTACAGAGGGGCCTTCAGGTGGAACTCGGTCTGCGCATTAAGGTACTTGATTACGAAGAGCATGCTCTTCAGAGCGGCTCCAATTCCCAGGCGGCGGCCTATATCCATCTTCTTGATGCGGAAACCGGACGTGTCACATACGGCGTGGGTGTGAGCTCCAATATCACAAGGGCGTCCGTGAGAGCCATTTTCTCAGCGATCAACAGGCTGGAATTAGGGTGACATGTGACATGCAATAACTAAAAAATGAAACAGGACAACGGATGCTGCGCTTTGTGTACCATCCGTTGTCAGACGCAAAAGCGGCAGCACCCATAAAGGTACTGCCGCCTGTTTTATTCCCGCGGGCAACGAATCAAATGTACGCGCCGCCGGTAATTTTATTCGTATCCGAAGGTATCCCCTTCTTCTACCACACAAATCATGGTCTTTCCGGTATTCAGCTCAATTTCATTTCCATCGTCATCATAGAATTTGGTAGGATCATAGTCTCCTGATTTTTTCCAGTTAACATGGATTCCCTTACCGTTTGTGAAATAATATCCGTCCCTGGTGGTATCGTGATCCTGGAAGGTCAGATATCCCTTTTCATCTCTTACTTCATAATAAGCGAACTGAACCAGGACATTTTTGAAAGCCAGCTGTGTGTTGTCAAATCCGGCATCCACATGGGGCTTTCCGTATTCAAAACGATAGAACAGCCCGTCCTCTTCATTATACTCAAAATAGGTTTTGGAGATAGGATAACATTTGGCCATATCCAGTTTCTTAACAGTGATGGCATTGCTGTACTGATCCAGAGTATTGGGGCTTGATTCCGGAGCAAATTTGAAATGATCCGGATCATAATAGTTATCACGATAGGTTTTGGAAATCCCCAGCTTGTCGATGGCTTCGTTGGCACCTTCCGCGCTCAGATAGGCATTCTGGGGAGCCTTGCGGTCGGAGGAACGATAATACGCATTTCCGTAAATTCCTTTTTTACCGGTACCGCCGTAGTTGGCGCCGGTTACATTATCGGTGCTTTTCTGCTCAATGACAGGAGCGATATAATAAGGACCGCCAAAATGGAAATAAATAGCATCATATTCAAAAGCCCAGTACACAAAATAATCACGGGAGCTTCTTACGTTGCCGATACGCTTCATATCATCATTATCCCAGTCCTTGAATATAGCCATAAGACGGGTAATGTTGCCTTCTACAGGACATTCATACAGGATATCCGCTTTGGAAAGGCTGTAATGAGGAAGAGCGGAAGAATCGTTGGGAACCATGACTGCAATGGGACGCTGATCGGCGATATCCCCGCTGATCCATTCATTGGTCAGAGAGCTTCTCACCATTCCCTCTTCAGGAGGCACATCTTCAGCAACTGTCTCTGTCTCGGTTTCCGATTCGGTTTCCACAGGCAGGCTTTCTGCCGTCTCTTCTGTTGCCGGTACGGTTTCTTCTTCTGCCTTTTCTTTTCCGCAGCCAAAAAGGAGCATGGCAAAAGTAAGGCCCACCAGGAGTGATACACCCAGTTTTTTCATCATAAATCCTCGCTTTCCTTCGTATTTTTCATAGGTACACAGGCAAATACCGGCGCCTTCGATACCGGCGCCGTCTTATACGGAAGTCACAGCCTCCGCGTAAATTTGAAAATAAACCCTAACTGCCATTATAGACAAAAAAGGAGGGGTTGTCACTAAAATTAAGTATTTTTTAAGGAAAAAGGGCGAAAATGGTAAATGCTTCCGCTGCCCCTGCCGTCCTCCCCATGCGGCCGCTGTCCTGCAAGGTTCCTTAAAGGGGACGCTTTCGCTCGGATAATCACGCAGCGGTACTAAGGCTGCAAAAAACGCAGCCTAAGGACCGGCGTGCTTATAACGCCCCTTACAGAAATCCTTGCAGGACAGCGGCCGCATGGGGAGGACGGCAGGGGCAGCGATGTTTTTTATCTGTACACTGAGAAAGTGGCAGGTAGTAAAATATGTGCGGTGGTGATATAATAAGAAAAAATGTAAGCGTGTCTGCGGAAGGCTTTGGTGTAAGGGCTGTGCGCAGACAGAAAATTTGGAGGTTTCCTGAATGAAAAAAATTATTGTGACCGGATGCAACGGACAGCTGGGACGGGCTGTGAATCTTTTTTTTAAGGATAATAAGGACATCAGTTTTGTGAATACGGATGTGGGAGAGCTGGATATTACCAATATTGATAAGGTTATGGAGCTGGCCAGGGAGGTGCAGCCTTATGCCATTATCAATTGCGCGGCACATACCGGAGTGGATGCCTGTGAGACAGAGTATGACAAGGCTTTCAAAATCAACGCCATAGGACCCAGAAACCTGAGCATTGCGGCACGGGAAACCGGAGCAAAGCTGATGCATATATCTACGGATTATGTATTTGACGGAAAAGGGACAAGGCCTTATGTGGAAACGGATGCCACCAATCCTCAGGGCGCATATGGCTCGACCAAGCTGGCAGGAGAAAACTTTGTAAAGGATTTTGCAGACAGATATTTTATTCTGCGGACGGCCTGGCTGTATGGCGACGGCAAGAATTTTGCCAAGACCATGCTCCGTCTTTCCGAAACCAATGAAAAGGTGAGAGTGGTAGGCGACCAGTTCGGATCTCCCACAAGCGCTTCCGAACTTACCAAAGCGATTAATGCGCTGCTCTTTACGGAAAATTACGGCATGTTCCATGCCACCTGCGAAGGCTCCTGCAGCTGGGCGGAGTTTGCCCGGGAGGTGTTCCGCCTTGCTGGAAAAACAACGAAGGTGGAGGCGATTACCACCGAGGAATTCGGAGCTCCGGCTCCCAGACCGGCTTATTCCATTCTGGAAAACCGGATGTTTAAGCTGACTACCGATTTTATGTTTGCCGACTGGCATGATGCGATTGCGGAGTATATGAAGACGTTATAAGTAATATAAAAACAGCCCCGACGGTTAAAAAATATTTTACCGCCAGGGCTGTTTTGTATTCCTGCACTTCAGGGATCCGGAGCTGCCGTTTTATATGTCATTGAAATACAGAACGGAGTTTCTTAATTCTTCTGTCAACGCTTTCCTTTACAATTTCATTTTTTTCCGCAATCTCAAAGCCGTGGACGGTTCTCTTCGTTTCATATAATTCCGCGGGAATCCCGCTGTCCTTCAGCGCTTTCGCAAAAGCAATGCCTTCATCCCGCAGACAGTCATATTCGGCGACTTCCACATAGGCCGGAGGCATTCCTTCCAAAGAAACTGCCTCTGCAGGAGACGCGTATCCCTTTTCGACAGGCAGGCCGTCTTTCAGATACATTTTCCACATCTTCGCATTCAGTCTGCTGTTCCACAGGGGCGTGTCGTTGTATTTTTTCATCGAGGCGGAATTCTGCCTTTCATCCATAACGGGATAAATCAGCATCTGAAAGCAGGGTACGGGGATGCCCCGATCCCTTGCCAACAGACAAACACCAGCGGAAAGCGCGCCTCCGGCGCTGTCTCCGCCGACGGCTATCCGGTTCGGGCTGATGCCGAGCTGCGCTGCATTCTCCAGCACCCAGCGATAAGCGGCGAAACAGTCTTCCAGACCGATGGGAAATGTGTTTTCAGGCAGCAGCCGATAATCCACGGAAACGACTTTGCATGGCGTATTCAATGCATAGCTGCAGGACAGCTTTTTGTGACAGGGGGCTGACTGCAAGGCAAAAGCTCCGCCGTGAAAGTATACAAGCGCGGGCAGAGGTTCCCTTTCTTCTTCCGGTTCAAAGATGGATATCCCGACAGGCACATCCTGATATCCCGGAATCTTACGCCTGGTTTCTTTCAGTCCCTCCGGTATTTTCACCATATCCTGCATCCGTTTCATAAAAAACTGGACGGCCGGAAGGAAAGCAGGATTGAGAGGCGGAGTTATCTTATACTTTAAAAAATCCGGATGAATATTGTATTGTTCCATAGATAAATTCCTTGTCATGATTTTTATAATGTTGATTCGTTTTGTCTGTATTTTTCCCCGGACCTGAACTATTATTTTCCCTTTACCTCAAGCCCCGCATGGATTAACAGCGGCATGGCGAAAATCAGGGAATAGAGATATCTGACGTCGGAGGCCACCGGAGTTGCTATACAGAGGGTCAGCACTACGGCAAAAAAGGGAATGAACAATATCCAGTTTTCCTTTTTCCCATTCAGCAGACAATTGGTAAAGAGAAAAACAGCCGCCCAGGTAAAAGCGCCTATGCTGTAAAGCAGCCCATAAAGAGGAAAAATAGTATAAAGCTTGGAAATGATTTCCACGATTTTGGCCACTCCCTGTCCATGAAGAACCGGCTGCCAGGAAAGCCCCAGTTCATTCGGGGAAATCCCCTCATTGGTCAGCATCCCCGGAGCGCCCGGGAACCAGTAGCCCTTCGTCTGATCCACAAAGGCATTCCAATAATCCAGAGGATATTTCAGGCCCAGCTGTACCCATAATTTCAGATACTCCCCTTTATGGGTTTCCAGATATTCCGGGTGGCCATACTGAATAAGCGCTTTAACCGGATCCGATAATTCCGGCTGGTAATAATCCGGGATAGAAGGATAATCCATGGTTTTTCCTATGAGGGAAATCTGATCCTCCGTGAGCGCACGCCCTTCGGCGACCACCCGTGCGATCTGCTGGGCCGGAATGGACAGGGATTCAGAAAAGGCCGGCTTTGCCACACCCAGGGAATCCATGACAGGTCCCTTTATCAGTACCGCGCATCCCAATATGACCAGCAGAGAAGGCAGGATCAGCTTCCACTGCTTCCGGAACGCATAAATCAGAAAAGGCGCCGTGGCCGCCACCACATACAGACCGTTGGAACGCATCAGGCACGCCAGTATTCCCCATAACAGAAAAGAAAGGTAAAGCAGAGGCTTCTGATAAAGCGGCCTTCCCTCCCGATAAATAGGAAGAAACCGGTAAATACATAATACAAACAGCAAAAGCACGCCCGAGAACAGAATATCCTTCCACATCGTAACCGCAAAAATCCCATTATAAGGCACAAGCGCATAAAAAAGAAGAAAACAGAAGCACAGCTTCTTCCCGGCCCGGCGCCGAATGAGCACACTGATACAGGAAACCACGATAACAGCCATGGCAATCATCTGAAATACCGTATAACAGGCAATTCCCGCATACACATTATGAAACACGGCATTTCCAAGGGAGACAAACAGACGGATCAACAGCGTATGCACAAAAGGATGATGATTGCTGTACCCCGTCAGCCTCATGGCCTGACTGTACTGACTCAGACTGTCAGGTGTCATAACACCCGGAAAATCATAAAGGAACCAGGGCAGCCAGCAGGCGATCAGCAGAAGAAACAGAAACAGCTTAGTCTGCAGAGAAAGTGCAGGCTCCGGCGAATCTGCTGATACCGGAATCGAAGAAATACGCAGGGAACGCCTTTCCAGATACAGCAAAAGAAGGCGGCACCCCCTGTAGAACAGGAAAAACAGCCCGGCCCCCGTCATAAGCAGATAAATCATTTGAAACAACCTGTTCTCCAAAGCCCCCGCAAGAGAACCATGCTCCGCAGCCAAATAAAAAAAGGCAAAAAGAATACCCAAAATAACGGAAGCAACCCTCCGGTTCCGTGAAGAATATCCCTTAACCAGCTTTTTCCCATCCGCCGACAAAGCACTTTCCGTTTCCTTCCTCTCCGCAAAAAGAAACAACTGAAAACACATCAGAAAAAGAACCAGCGATATGATATCAACAGCCGCGATTTGCCCTATATTTGCCAATGCGAAAGCCGCAAAATAACCCTCCGCAGCATTCCGTAATATCCCTTTTTTCTTATTCATACATCCTCCTTACCACTTCTTCCGATACTCCAGCGGCGTCATATTTTCCGCCTTTTTGAACACCTTAATAAAATACCCCGCATCCGCAAATCCGCACAATGCCGCAATTTCCTCAATAGAACTATCAGAAAACCGGAGAAGAGATTTCGCATGAGACAGCCTCCGCGCCGTCAGATCACTCCCAATAGTAATTCCGTATGTTTTTTTATACTCTCTGGAAAGATAATACTTACTGATATAAAAAAGAGAAGAAAGCTCCTCCAGAGAAATTTTCTCCATATAATGCTCCTCCAGATACTGCCGGACCTGAGCCGGCTTCCCCGACACAGAAGCTCCCTGAACCCCTTCCGCCCTGTTCTCCGTAAAAATCAACGTAATAATATCCGTCAGATATTTATGAGCACTTAATTCCATAAGAGAAGGCTTTGCCTGCATCAAACCGAACAGAGCGGTTAGACTATCAGTAAAAGGTGCCGTATCCGCCGGATGGAAAATAGAACTCCGATCCTGCCCCTGATAAGCCTGATAAAAATCATCCGCCCCATTCCCATTAAAATGCACCCACATCAAAGTCCACGGATGCTCCGCCGAACTTTCATGAGCATACTGATTCCGGCAGTTAATATAAACACAATCCCCGGCCTGAATATAATGCTTCCGCCCCCTGTAAGTAAGATACCCTTCCCCCTTCAGCACCGTAAGAAAAAGATAAGAACTAATATTCTCCCTGGAACTCACATGAGGCTCCATACTAGTCAAAGTACCAATTTCCTGCACATAAAGATAATGCTTTTTCGCATAAGAAGAAGGCGTAGCAAGCACCCGATCCGACAAAGACTTAGCCATCATTATCCCTTTCCCTTACTATTTTTTTTTAAACCCTTCACCCAGCATCCGTCTGTGTACCTGCCCCTGCCCGCCCGGCCTTCCGTGTTCCCTGCCTGGGGCGTCTTTGCGGGGGCGGCCTATGTTTGACAAGGGAGTCACGAAAAAAAGGTGATATTTCTTACTGCTTCTTTTGTCCCGGCTGCTGTCCGCCCCTAGCGGCGCTGTCTGACGAACGAAAGCGACTGAAAGTCGCGAAGTGAGGAGTTTAAGCCGCGTTGACAGCAGCCGGGACAAAAGAAACAGTTAGAAATACCCCTTTTTTGAGTCCGACCGCGCCAAACATAGGCCGCCCCCGCAAAGACGCCCCAGGCAGGGAACACGGAAGGCCGGGCGAGGCAGGGGCAGGTACACAGACGGATGCGTCCCACAACAGAAATTATTATATAGCAAACCATAAACAATAGCAATATATTCCTATTTGTAGGCAAGATTATAAATTGTTTTCAGCAATATTACATGGTATATTGATTTGCAGTTGCAGCAAAAAAAGCCCAAAGGGCAAAGACTGAGAGGTATTATATATGAAAAACGTGGCTTTAATTACAGGAATCAATGGTCAGGACGGTTCTTATCTGGCGGAATTTCTGCTGGAAAAAGGATATGAAGTGCATGGGCTGGTAAGACGACACAGCATTTCTGTCACCAGCAGGATTGACCATCTGATTCATTCCCCCTATAATAATGTTAAATTCTTTCTTCATTATGCAGATACAACAGACTCCAGCGCCCTGATGCGCATCATGGCGGAAATCAGGCCTACGGAGGTTTATAATCTGGCGGCGCAGTCCCATGTGGGGATTTCCTTTGAAGTGCCGGAATATACCGCGGATGCCACGGGAATGAGCACACTGAAGCTCCTGGAGGCTGTCCGTATCAACGGCGGGCCCTGCCGTTTTTACCAGGCGTCCACCTCAGAGCTGTTCGGCGGGCTGCCTGAAACTGCTCCCCAGAGCGAAAAAACGCCTTTTTACCCCAAGAGCCCTTACGGTGTGGCGAAGCTGTATTCCTATTGGATTACGGTAAATTACAGGGAATCCTATAACATGTTCGCCTGCAACGGTATCCTTTTTAACCATGAGTCTCCCAGAAGGGGCGAAAATTTCGTTACCCGGAAGATCACGCTTGCTATTGCCTCCATTCTGGCAGGAAAGCAGGAAAAGCTTTCCCTGGGAAATATGAATGCCAAGAGGGACTGGGGCTTTGCGGGAGATTATGTGGAAGGCATGTGGCTGATGCTGCAGCAGGAGAAACCGGGGGATTATGTGCTTTCCACCAATGAAACCCATACGGTAAGGGAATTTGTGGAGGAAGCCTTCCGTGAGGTGGGTATTGAGGTCCGCTGGGAAGGACAGGGCGTGAATGAAAAGGGTTATGATTCACAGACCGGTAAGCTTCTGGTGGATGTGAACCCTGAGTTTTACCGTCCGGCGGAGGTGGAATATCTGTGGGGTGACTGTACCAAAGCGGAGAAGGAACTGAACTGGAAGAGAAAAGTGGATTTCAGGGGCCTGGTCGCCATGATGATGAATGCGGATATGCAGGAAATCGTGGGGATGAGCTGCGAGGAATTCAGGAACAGAAACCGTTAATGCGGTTTGACGAGGGAAAATTATGTTATTGGTGCTGCTTAACTGGGCGTATATAGGGATAACGGCATTTCTGGCAGGATTTGCGGTATTGGCGCCTTTTGGGAGAAAAATTTCCGAAAAGGAGACAGGATATGTCTGCCGGACGGGTACAGGCGTCCTGATGGCCGGCCTTGCCTTTATCACGGTGTATGCTCAGGTATTCAGCCTTTTTTCAGGAGTGGGGCTTGGGGCAAATGTGCTTCTGCTTTTGGCCTGTGCCGTCTGCGCCGCTTTGCTGCGCAGGCAGCTTGCGGCGTTTATCCTGGGAAAATGGCGGGAAAGCAGTCCGGGGGGCAGGCTGTTTCTGGCGGTTCTTGTGCTGCTGATGGCCTATGGAACCTCCCGGGGATATATGCATGTGGATACGGGGCTGTACCATGCCCAGGCTATCCGCTGGATTGAAGAATACGGTGTGGTTCCCGGCCTGGGAAACCTTCACAGCAGATTTGCCTATAACAGTGCGGCGTTTCCTCTGTGTGCCATCTACGGCATGCGCTGGATGGCCGGCGGGTCCTGGACGGAGAGCATGCATGCCGTACAGGGCTTTCTGGCGTTGCTGGTGGGAATCCAGTGCTGCGGGCTGGGCAGGCTGGCAAAACGGAAACGGGTGCTGGTTTCGGATTTTGTCAGGGTAGGAGCGATTTATTATTTAACGGTTCTGTACCGGGAAATGGTGTCGCCCGCTTCGGATTATTTTGCCATGCTGCTTCTTTTTTATATCCTGATTGCCTGGCTGGATCTGCTGGAGCGCAGGGAAGCTTCCGTGACGCCTTATGCACTGCTCAGCCTGCTTCTGGTATTTACCATAACGGTGAAGCTGTCAGCAGCGGTTATGCTGCTGCTAGTGCTGAAGCCGGCGGTTATGCTTCTGAAGGAAAAGCGTTGGAAGGAGATCGCCCTGTATATCGGGCTTGGCGTGCTGACAGCCCTCCCGTGGCTGATACGCGGAGTGCTGATATCGGGATGGCTGTTTTATCCGTTTACATTCCTGGATCTTTTTCCGGTGGACTGGAAAATTGAGAAAGGGTATGCGGATTGTGATTCTAAGGAAATCCAGGTTTTTGCCAGGCTTTTATATGACGTGAATCTCTATGACACGCCTTTTTCCGGTTGGGCGGGGAAATGGTTTTCTTCGCTGAAGGGACTGGAAAAGCTGTGGGTGGCGGCCAGTGCCGGCTGTACTGTGCTGGGAGCGGTTACCATTGGGAGAGCCGTTTGGTTTATAAAGGGCAAAAAGGATGGGGATATCGGCGGAATCGACGTTTGGGACTGGCTGCTGTATGCAGCAGTCCTGATTACAGGCTATTTCTTCTGGCAGTTTTCCGCCCCTTTGGTTCGTTATGGTTATGTGTATGTGGTGATGCTGCCTGCGGCGGTGCTGGGCTACGTATATATATGGCTGACCGGAAAAAAGGAGAAAATAAGGATTTATGGATATTACGCCTTCGGAGCCGGGGCGCTTGTATTCCTTTTGATAAAGGGAGCAGGGCTTGTGCAGGGAATCGGGGAAACGGCGGGAGAGCCTTACTATATCAGGCAGCAGGGATATGGCAGCTTTGCGGCCGTCACCTATGAAGTGGACGGTATCACTATATATGTGCCGGCGGACGGCGGGCAGATCGGTTACGATAAATTTCCTTCATCGCCCAGAATCCAGGATATTGAGCTGAGACGAGAAGGGGATATCCGGCATGGCTTCCGTGCAAAATAACAGAGATGGAAACAGGGATGCGTAAAGGCGCGTTGCTTGCGGGAGCCAAGTAGACACGCCGGCGTGCCCGTTGGGTTCGTTGTCCGCGGGAATATAAGAGAAAAGAGGAAAACAGATGAGCAGCAGGATTGAAAAAACAGATAAGATTTATGTGGCCGGCCACCGGGGATTGGTGGGAAGCGCCATCGTGAGAAATTTAGAGGCAAAAGGGTATAAAAATATCATCGGAAGGACCCACAGGGAACTGAACCTGACAAACCAGGCACAGGTCACCGCTTTTTTTGAAGAAGAAAAACCGGATGTGGTGGTTCTTGCGGCAGCCAAGGTGGGCGGAATCAATGCCAATAATACGGCGCCTGCGGAGTTTGCCTATGAAAATATGCAGATTCAGTGCAATGTGATTAAGTGCTGCCACGATTTCGGCGTTAAGAAGCTGCTGTTTTTAGGAAGCACCTGTATTTATCCCAAGCTGGCTCCCCAGCCTATTCCGGAGGATGCGCTGCTTACCGGGCCGCTGGAAGCTACCAATGAAGCCTATGCCATTGCCAAAATTGCCGGGCTGGAAATGTGTAAATTTTTTAAGAGGCAGTATGGAGATGATTTCATCAGCTGTATGCCCACCAATCTTTATGGGCCTCATGACAATTATGATCTTCAGGGAAGCCATGTGCTGCCTGCCATGATCCGCAAATTCCATGAGGCGAAGGTGAATGGCGAGGAAAGCGTGGAACTGTGGGGGACAGGTACTCCTCTGCGGGAATTCCTGTATGTGGATGATATGGCGGATGCCTGTGTGTTCCTGCTGGAAAATTACAGTGGGGAGCAGCATGTGAATATCGGAACCGGCAAAGAGGTAACCATCCGTCAGCTGGCGGAAACCGTGCAGAAAACAGTGGGCTTTGAGGGAAAAATCGTTTGGAATACGGATATGCCCGACGGAACACCCCGCAAGCTGACGGATGTGACCAAGCTTCATGGCCTGGGCTGGACCCACAGGGTGGAACTGGAGGAAGGCGTGAAGCTGGCCTATGACTGGTTTAAGGATAATATGAAGGAAGCCAGAAAATAACCGGGAAGGCACGGAACAGTTACGCCAGAAATAAAATTTTTTTCCGGGAGGAATGGTATTTATGAAAACATATGGAGTAGTAATGGCAGGCGGAGGCGGCACCAGGCTGTGGCCTCTTTCCACGAAAAAGATGCCGAAACAGTTTTTGAATCTTTCCGGGAAGGAGACGCTTGTGAATGAAGCGGTGGACAGGCTTCTGGGCGTTGCCGGCAAGGAAGATATTTTTATTGTCACCAATGCTTCCCAGACGGAAGTCATGCTTTCCCAGACTGCGGGGCGTGTGCGAAAAGATCATATCCTTGCGGAACCGGCGGCACGAAACACGGCAGCCTGTATCGGTTATGCGGCTGTGACGATTGTAAAAAAATATGGGGACGGTATCATGTGCGTGGTCCCTTCGGATCCCTATATCCGGGAAGAAGCGGTATTTCAGGACACGCTCCGGGAAGCGGTAAAGGCAGCAGAGGAGACGGATGCCCTGGTGACCATCGGGATTAAACCCTCCTTCCCTTCCACAGGCTATGGCTATATCCGCAGTGTGGAGGCGGAAGGAAAGCCTTACCGCAGGGTGGAGGAATTTGTGGAAAAGCCGGATGAGGAAACGGCGAAGGCTTATCTGGAAGCGGGCTGCTATGCATGGAACAGCGGCATGTTCATCTGGAAGGCATCCACCATACTGTCCTATTATAAGAAGCTTCTGCCGGATATTTACGACTGCCTGATGCAGCTTGCCGAAAGCTTCGGAACGCCCCGGGAGGAGGAAGCTCTGTGGGAAATTTATCCCCGGATTCCTAAGATTTCCGTGGATTACGGAATTATGGAAAGGGCGGATCATGTACTCATGCTTACCGGTGATTTTGGCTGGAGCGATGTGGGCGGATGGGATGCTTTTGACACCCTGAAGGACAGAGACGAAAACCAGAATTTAACGGTGGGAAAAACATTACTTCTTGACAGCAGGAACTGTACCGCGTATTCTGTAGACAAGCTGATTGCTGCCGTAGGCGTTTCAGATTTGATCATTGTGCAGGCCGGGGAAGCCGTGCTGGTATGCCCCCAGTCCGAGGCACAGAGGGTAAAAGAGATCGTGGAGGCGTTGTCGGAAAAAGGAGAAAATTCGTATTTATAACGCGAAATTTCTCGACTGGTTTTCATTCTATTTCCTTTTGTACCATGCTATTATTGTAGATGGACCTGGAAAAAACAGGAAAATTGCAGATGGATTACCTGAATTCATCGCTGCATGGAACGGAAAAGCTGCTTTCGCGGCGGAATGAGAGGAAATAAAATGACGGAAAATTTGACGCAGGCACAGATAGAACGCTACGTATCGGAATTCATGCTGGAGCTGGGAGTGCCGGCTCATCTGAGGGGATATTATTATCTGCGTGAGGCCATTGTGCTCACTGCTATGGATATGGAACTGGTGGGAAGCGTGACCAAGCTTCTCTATCCGAATATTGCAAAAAATAACCATACCAATATACAGCGGGTGGAAAGGGCAATACGCAACGCCATTGAGGTTTCCTGGGAGAGAGGAAATCCGGCGGTATTTGAAGAGCTGTTCGGCTACAGTGCCGCATCCGGAGCGGTGAGGCCTACCAACAGCGAATACATAGCCAGAATTGCGGACCGGATACGCATGGAGGGGTAACCGTCCGGACAGGTCCGGGTGGTTACGAATTAGGAGGTACAATTATGAGTCTGCTGAGCGTTATTGTTCCTTGTTATAACGAGGAAGAGAACGTGGACTGCTTTTATGAGGAACTGATGAAAAACACCCCTTTCTTTGAAAAAGAAGGGCTGGATGTGGAGATCCTATACGTGGACGACGGTTCTAAGGACAGGACTGTGGAAGAGGTAAAGGATCTGAAAACGAGGGACGACAGGGTCCGTCTGGTATCCTTTTCCAGAAATTTCGGAAAAGAGTCCGCTATCTTTGCGGGGCTTCAGAAGGCGAAGGGCGACTATGTGGTTATGATGGATGCTGATTTACAGGATCCGCCCTCTCTGCTTCCGGAGATGTTTTCTTATATCAAGGAGGGCTATGATTCCGTAGCGACCAGGAGAGTGACGAGAAAGGGAGAGCCTCCCATCCGTTCTTTTTTTGCAAGAATGTTTTATAAGCTGGTAAACCGGATTTCCAAAACGGAGATTGTGGACGGTGCCAGAGATTATCGTCTGATGACAAGGCAGGTGGTGGACGCTATCCTGCAGATGACGGAATATAACCGGTTTACAAAAGGAATTTTCGGCTGGGTGGGGTATTCCACCAAGTGGCTGGAATTTGAAAATGTGGAGAGAGCCCACGGGGAGACGAAATGGTCTTTCTGGAAGCTGTTTATTTATGCGCTGGATGGGATTATTGCCTTTTCTACGGTGCCGCTGGCGCTGGCTTCTATCCTGGGGGTGATTTTCTGCTTTATAGCGTTTCTTCTGATAATTATTATTGTGATAAAGACTCTGGCTGTAGGGGATCCGGTGGGCGGCTGGCCTTCCATGGTATGTATTATCTGCATGGTCAGCGGAGTCCAGCTTTTCTGTCTCGGCATTGTGGGACAGTATATGTCCAAGACGTATATGGAAGTGAAGAAACGTCCCATCTATCTGGTAAAGGAAGAGTTATAAGAGGATGATAAACGATTTGGTTAGTATCGTCATGCCCGTTTTTCATGCAGAGGCGTTTCTGGAAAAAACAGTGGAGACGGTACAGGAGCAGACCTATAAGAACTGGGAACTGATCGCGGTGGATGACTGTTCCGGAGACGGAAGCTTTGAACTGTTATGCAGGCTGGCGGAAGCGGATGGCAGAATACGCCCGGTGCGCCAGGAACACAACCAGGGGGCGGCTGCGTCCAGAAACAAGGGCGTGGAGCTTGCACAGGGCAGGTATCTGGCCTATCTGGATGCCGACGATTTATGGACGAAAACAAAACTGGAAAAAGAGCTTGCTTTTTTAAAGGAAAAGCAGGCTGCTTTTGCATTTACAGGATACGAGTTCGGCGACAGCGACGGGGTGGGAAATGGCAAAATAGTTCATGTGCCGGAGACGCTCACTTACAAAAAAGCACTTTCCAGAACTGTGATTTTTACGACTACGGTTCTTTTTGACCTGCAGAAAATCAGTAAGGAGCTGGTCTGTATGCCACAGGTAAAAAGCGAGGATACCGCAACCTGGTGGAGAATCCTGCGTAATGGCTACACCGCTTATGGGCTGGATGAGAACCTGGCCGTTTACCGCAGACCGGCCAAGTCCCTGTCTTCCAATAAACTGGAGGCAATCAGAAGAATCTGGTATTTGTACAGGAAACAGGAGGGACTTTCTCTTTTTACAAGCCTTTATCACTTCTGCTTCTGGGCCCTGCGCGCGGTTGCAAGGAGGGTGTAGGTATGGTAAACTGACGGTAACAGAATCCTTACAGAATAAAAGCGCCGCCTGGGCGGACGGATGGGAGCTAGTGAATGAATCAAGCGGAATCCAGGAAAAGACTTCTGATTTTAGTAATATCTTATATAGGTCAGTTGTTTATGTTAGGGGGATATATAATAGTATATTTCGCCTATTATTATCCTGTCATTATCAAACATGATACAAAGCTTTATTTCAGGGGACATCTTCTGATTTTTTTCTTTTATCTGGCAGTGCTGTTTTTATTTTCGAAAACCTATGGTGCATTGAAAATAGGTTATTTAAAGCCCCTGGAAGTTTTTGGGTCGCAGGTATTTGCTTTATTGTGTACGAATGTGTTTTCCTATTTACAGATGGCTATGATACATGGCTGGCTGATTCCTCCCATGCCGCTGATTCTGACTTTATTAGGACAGGTGGTGTTTGCTGCCTGCTATACATGGCTGGCCAGCAGGATTTACCGGAAGCTTTTCCCTCCCAGACAGCTTCTGCTGATTTATGGGGACAGGCCCATTGAGGATATCCAGCGGAAGTTTTCCAGCAGGAAGGATAAATATAATATAGCCAAATGCCTGAATGTTTCGGAAGGGGCGGACGCCATTCTCGATGAGATAGAGAAGGGATATGGCGGGGTGGTTCTGTGGGATATATCCACCGCTGTGCGGAACAAACTGATAAAATATTGCTACAGCCGGTCTGTGCGTATTTACATGATGCCGAAAATCCCGGATGTTATCATTAAAGGATCGGAACAGCTGCATCTTTTTGACACTCCTATTTTTCTCACACGGGAGTTCACGCTTACGGTGGAACAGAGAATTATAAAGAGGATTATAGATATTGTATGTGCGGCTATTCTGCTGGTGATAGCCTCGCCGTTTATGCTGATCACCGCAATCGTGATCAAGCTGTATGACGGCGGCCCGGTGCTGTACAAGCAGATACGATGTACAAGGGATGCCAAAGAGTTTAAAATATTGAAATTCCGAAGCATGCGTGTGGATGCGGAGAAGGATGGGGTGGCCAGGCTGGCTGCCAAGAATGATTCCCGGATAACTCCCGTGGGTAAGTTTATCCGCGCGGTGCGTATTGACGAGCTTCCTCAGCTGATCAATATTCTGAAAGGGGAGATGTCCTTCATCGGCCCCAGGCCGGAGCGGCCCGAAATCATTGCTCAGTATATGGAGGAAATGCCGGAATTTGCATTCCGTATGAAGGTGAAAGCGGGGCTGGCAGGGTATGCGCAGGTATATGGAAAATACAATACCACTCCTTATGATAAGCTGAAGCTGGATCTGACCTATATTGAAGATTATTCTGTGTGGATGGATATCAAGCTTATGCTTCTCACTCTGAAGATTCTTTTTAAGGCAGAAAGCACGGAGGGTGTGGATTCTAAGCAGATAACAGCGATGAAAACGGATTCCGAAGAGGATAATAATTGATGAAAGAAGAGAAATTCTGGCAGGAGGGCATGGACGGAAAGCGTTTTGCCCTCTGTCTTTTCAGAAAAGTATGGGTGATATTGGCCGCGGCTTTAATCGGCGCAGCAGCTGCGGGGGGGATTTACCTCTTTACGGCCCTGGTGCTTGGAGGCCCTGCCCAATATCAGGTTCTGTCTCAGTACCGTATTTATTTCGATAAGGATAAATATGGGGAAATCGAGGATTATTACAATGCCTATACCTGGGGGGAAATCATGAAAACCGATCAGGTGGTGGATTTTGTGATGGAGGCCCTGCCGGAGGATATAACGAAGGAACAGGTAAAGGCTTCTGTTTCCGTGGGACAGATGAATGATGTGAAGATCATGCCTTTGTATATTACCACCGGCGATGCCGCTCTTTCCGAAGAGATTGCGCAGGCTTACGTATATGGGCTTGGAGAATTTGCCAGGTCTATCGAAGGGCTGAGCGATATGCAGTGCTGGCTGGTGGAACCGGCGGTTCCGATAGCGCGTGCCGCGAAAACAGGCAATGCGGTGGGATTCGGTGCAGTATTGGGTGCAATACTGGCTTTTCTGGCGCTGGCTTTTCTTTATATTCTGGATGATTCCATTTATCTGGAGGAGGATTTCAGGAAACGCTGTGATGCTCCTCTTTTGGGTATACTGACAAGGCAGAGGAATAAGGAGTACAGACAGGAGCTTCTGACGAATGCCGCCTTTCTTTTAAAGGGGGCCGGGCAGCTGTGCCTGATAGAGGTGGAAAAAGGAAAGAAGGAAAGGGATTCGGGTTCTCTTGAGAAGGAGTCAGAAGGGGCAGCGCAGGATTTGGAGGAAGTGAGAGAGCTTCTGGCGGAAAGCATCGGGGATAAGCTGGAAACATCGCGGATAGCCTGGCCTTTTGTTGAGCAGGATTGTGAGAAGATGCGCCAGGGAGACGGCGTGGTTCTGGTTCTGCCGTGGGGATACGGCAGCGGCAGAAAACTGACCCATATCCTGATGCAGCTGGAAAAGCAGCAGATATCCGTGAGGGGAGCCATTCTCATGGATGCGGATGACAGATACCTGAAGGCTTATTACAGAAAGTGAGACGGAAATGAAGTTGGAAATTCTTGTTTCCGCGGTGAATGAGGATGTGGACACGCTGGCAGAGCGTATGAATCTTCAGGCGGATGCTATTATTGTAAATCAGTGCGGAGAAAATACCTACAGGGAATATTCGTATCAGGATCACCGTATCCGCTGCTACAGCTTTGCGGAGCGGGGAGTGGGGCTTTCCCGGAATAACTGCCTGATGCGTGCCCAGGGGGATATCTGCCTGTTCGCGGATGAGGACATCATATACCGTCCCGGCGCGGTCCGGGCTATCGAAGCGGAGTTTGAAAAAAATCCGGATGCGGATATGATTCTGTTCAATATGGATGTGCCTGAGGACAGGGCAACCTATCATATAGACGGCTACGGCAGGGTGAGGTGGTATAACTGCGGAAGATACCCTACCTACAGCTTCGCCGCCAGGACGGAAAAGCTCCGGGAGGCGAATATTGCGTTTTCCCTTTTGTTCGGTGGCGGCGCAAGGTACAGCAATGGGGAGGACAGCCTGTTTCTGGCGGAATGTATCAGAAAAGGGCTGAAGGTATATAAGGCGCCTGTTACCATCGGAAAAGAAAACGGCAGGCCTTCCACATGGTTTCACGGATATAATGAAAAGTTTTTTTATGACAGAGGCGTGCTTTATCATTTCCTGTATGGAAAAGCAGCGTTTCTGATGGCACTGCGTTTCCTTTATAAGCAGAAGGATGTCATGTGTAAGGAGTTCTCGTTCCGGGAGGCTTTTGCCCTGATGCGCAGAGGGATTCGTATGGAAAAAGGAGCGGGGCAGGAATGATTTTTTACGGTCTTCTGGGCGCAGCTACGATAGCGCTGGCATGTTTGGTAAACAGGGAAGCCGTCTGCCGGAGAGGGGCGGGCGGCACAGTGACAAGGCGGCAGGCCATGAACGGGGCTGTTTTATTTACTTTGTTTCTGATTATGGCCGGGACGGCGTCCCTGCGGATCGACGTGGGGAATGATTACGGGAATTATGTAACCACTTTCCATGAAATCTATGTGGGCGGCTATGTGGTGACGGAGCCTGGCTTCAACCTTTTGGTGAAATTGGTTTTCCGGCTGGCGGGAGGCGAAAATTATCTGCTGGTATTCGGCCTGTTTGCCGTGGTTACGGCTGTCCTTTTCCTGAAGTCCATGTATGATCAGAGTGTGGATTTTACCATTTCCTTTGCGCTGTTTATGCTGTTGGGGCTTTATTTCAGGACCTTTAATACGGTACGGTATTATTTTGTCCTGGCGGTTACGCTGTACAGCCTGAGGTATGTGCTGAAAAAGGAATATGGAAAGTTTATTCTGCTCATTCTTTTTGCCGCATTCTTTCATAAATCGGTACTGGTGGTGATTCCTTTGTACCTGATTGCCGCTCTTCCCTGGAAAAAATGGCAGGTGATTCTGGGGACGGCATTGGCTGTAAGCCTTCCTCTTTTTCAGAATTTCTGGATGGCGGTGGTCCTGAAACTGTACCCTTCTTATCAGAATACGGTTTATCTGCAGAAGGATACCGGCCTGGAGGGCAGCCTGATGGGGATTATCCGCTGTGCCGCCGTGCTGGTGCTGGGATTATGTGCCTATCGGGAAACGATCAGGGACAATAAGGCGAATTTATTGTATTTTAAACTCAACCTGCTGGGGCTGGCGCTGTATACCTGCGCCTCTTTTCTGCCGCTGGTATCCCGGTTCGGTTATTATCTGATCACGGCCCATATTCTTCTGGTTCCGGGTATTCTGAAAAATATGCCGGAAACCTCTGAAAAGGGGAAATCCCTGCGGAACAAGAAAAGAATCATGTATGCGGCGACGGCGGGCTTCTGTCTGCTTTATTTTGTTTATTTCCTGATGACGGCACACCAGGAGGGCGTCCGTGTGCTGCCTTATCACAGCTGGATTTTTACAGAGAAGGAATGGTTGAATGGCTCATTTATTTTTTAGTATTGTAGTGGTGTCTTTAAATCCGGGAGATAAGCTTTTTTCCACGCTTCAGAGTATTCTGGATCAGGATTACGGAAATTTTGAAATCATCATAAAGGACGGCGGGAGCACGGACGGATCGGTGCAGCGGCTTTTCGGAGAAGGAACGGAACGGAAGATACCGGCGGACAGCAGGATCCGTTTTTTTCAGGAGCCGGACAGCGGCATTTACGATGGAATGAATCAGGCGGTTCAAAAAATACAGGGGCAGTATGTGCTTTTCCTGAACTGTGGGGATCGTTTTTTTAACCGCAGCGTTCTTTCGGATGCGGCTTCCTTTATAGAAAAGCAGGAGAGTACGGAGGTTGGCCGGGGAAGAAGCTATATATTTTACGGGGATCAGTTCAATCAGCAGCAGAACAGTCCGGTACATTCCGCTCCTGTGATGAATGATTTCACCTGTTACAGGAATGTGCCCTGTCATCAGGTTTGCTTTTATGATGCGCAGCTGTTTGCGCAGCGGGGCTATGACACGGATTACCGGGTACGGGCGGATTATGAGCATTTTCTGTACTGCATTTATGATAAAAATGCACGGGCGGTGTATATGCCGGTAACCGTGGCTTTTTATGAAGGGGGAGGCTTTTCCGAAACGAAGGAAAACCGGAAGCGTTCCGCGTTGGAGCATAAGGTGATTACCCGATATTATCAGGGATGGGGGAAAAGCACCTGGTTCGCTTTTCTTATGTTGGTTTCGCTCGCCCCCCTGCGTACCTGGATCGCTGAAAATCCTGCGCTGGCAGGCTTTTATAATAAAGTGAAATCGGCTGTTTACGGAAGGAGAAAATAAGATGCGTATTTTATGGCTGTGTAATATCTGCCCTCCTGCCGTGGCGGCGGCCCTGGGACAAAGCTACAGCGTGCGGGAGGGATGGCTTACAGGCGCCCTGAACCGGTTTTTGGCAGAAGACGGGGATTCTGTGCAGCTTGCCGTCTGCTTTCCGGCGGAGGGAGAGCGTGTCTGGCTGCAAAAGAAAATACCGCTGAGGGAGTTTAGGACAGATCATACAGGAGGGCCATATCGGGAAAAAGAAGTGTCTGTATATGGTTTCCGTGAGGATTTGAAGCGGCCGGAGGTCTATGACTGCGGCATGGAGGAGAGGTTTCAGGAGATCCTGGAAGATTTCAGGCCGGATTTGGTCCATATTTTCGGAACGGAGTTCCCCCATGCCCTCGCGATGGTGAAAAGCTTCGGCAGGCCGGAACGGATCCTGGTGGGTATCCAGGGATTGGTAGGGGAATGCGCGAAAAGCTACATGGCGGATCTCCCGGCGCGGGTACAGGAGAAAGCCACGTTCAGGGATATCCTGCGAAAAGACAGCCTGCGGCAGCAGCAGGAGAAGTTCCGTATCCGGGGAGAGCGGGAACTAAAGGTGCTGCAGGGATGCGGGCATGTGACAGGACGGACGGAGTTTGACAGGGCAGGTTCTCTTGCCTGCAATCCGAAGCTGCACTATCATAAGATGAATGAGACCATGCGTTCCTGTTTCTATGAGGGCGGCTGGAATCGGGAGGGCTGCAGACCTTATGAAATTTTTGCCAGCCAGGGGGATTATCCGCTGAAGGGCTTTCATTATCTGCTTCAGGCTATGCCGGAAATCCTGGAACAGTTTCCCGATGCCCATGTGAGTGTGGCGGGAAATAGCATAACGGCCTGCGGCAGCCTTAAGGAGAAGCTGAAAATTTCCGGGTATGGGAAATACCTTAGGGATTTGATTTATAAAAATGGGCTGGAGGATAAGGTGACTGTTTTGGGATCGCTTTCTGATGTACAGATGAAAGAGGCTTATCTGAAAAGCCATGTATTTGCCTGTCCTTCGGCTCTTGAAAATTCACCGAATTCCCTGGGGGAGGCCATGCTTCTCGGCCTTCCCTGTGTCGCGGCCAGAACGGGAGGGATTCCGGATATGGCGGAGGATGAGACAAGCGCTTTATTTTTCGAAAAAGGTGATGTCCATGGGCTGGCCGGTTGTATTATCCGGATTTTCCGGAATGAGGAACTGGCCCGGGAACTGTCGGAGGGCGCAAGGGACAGGGCGCTCAGGAATCATGATGGAAATGAGAATTACCGGCGGATGATGGAAATTTACCATGAGATTCTGGAGACTGTGTAAGGGAAGGCGGCTGTAACAGAAAATAAGATAAGTTAGAGTGTAATGGGATGGTGAAAACTATATGGTGAAACCTAATTACGATAATAGTATAATGAGTATTACAAATTCTCTGTTAAAATATTATGGAGTAAAACCACATCATGCAACATTGCCTCTTGCAGACGAATTGCTGGCAAAAGATTATAAAAATGTTGTACTTTTGCTTATGGATGGAATGGGAGTAAATGTCTTAGAGAGAAGCTTGCCTGAAAATGCTTTTTTGCGTAAACACATAAAGACTGAATTATCAAGCGTTTACCCTTGTACGACAACTGCGGCAACTACCTCTGTTCTCACAGGCAGAACGCCTGCCGAGCATGGATGGATAGGCTGGTCTTGTTATTTCAAAGAAGTTGATAAGTGTATCGACTTATTTTCGAATCTTGAGAGTGGGACAGAAAGCCCTGCAAGCGACGAGAATCAGCCATATAAATATATGCCTTATGATAATATTCTGAGCGTGATTGGTGATAATGTTAAAACTTGTGCAGTTTGGCCGTACACGGAATATTTTGCAGATACAATGGAGGGTATTTGTGAGCATATAAAAAATTTGTGCGCTAACGATGAAAGAAAGTTTATATACGCTTATCATGCTCAGCCTGACCATGATATCCATGATTTTGGAGTTGATTCCGATTGTATAAAACAGATGCTGCTCAATTATAATAATCAGCTTGAAACATTGATAAACTCGCTTTCTGACACATTGTTTTTAATAACAGCAGATCATGGAATGAAAGATATAACAATGAAGTGCGTTGAGGATTACCCGGCAATAAACAGAGCTCTGATACGTCATATTTGTGTTGAGCCAAGATGCTGCTCGTTTTATGTAAAAGAGGAATACAAAACAGATTTCCCCCAATTGTTCACCAATGCTTTTGGAAATAAATTCAAACTGTTCTCTCATAAAGAATTTTTAGAAAGCGGTTTGCTCGGTAATGGCGTTCCGCATACAAAAACAGAAGATTTCGTTGGAGATTATGTGGCGGCTGCGGTGTCTGATGTCGCACTTTGGTACAAGGATATAAACGGCGGGTATGAAGATTTTAAGAGCGCGCATGCAGGATTAACAAAAGAAGAACTAACTGTGCCGCTGATTGTGATACAAAAGCAGGATATTTGCTGAACTGGAACGGAACCAGCTTTTTAAAAAAAAGAATAATACTATATTTCCGGAAAAAGCGTAAAACAAGAATAATGGAGCAGTCATGAAACTAACCTTTATTTCAAACTATATTAATCATCATCAAATCCCCTTTTGCAATTGCTTATACCAGGAACTGGGAGAGGATTTTTCTTTCATACAGACGGAGCCCATGGAGGAAGAGCGGGTGCGTATGGGCTGGGCAGTGGATGCACATGCTATTCCCTATGTACATCTGCTTTATGAAGAGGAAGAAATCTGCAGACGGCTGATCGATGACTGTGACCTTTTGTTGGCAGGCTGGATGGAGAAAGAGGAACTGATTTCGGCGAGGCTGGGCAGCGGGAAGCCGGCAATCCGTATCAGTGAGAGGATTTACAGAGAAGGGCAGTGGAAGGCGGTTTCTCCTAAAGGGCTTATCCATAAATATAAGGAGCATATCAGATACCGGAACAAGCCGGTATATCTGCTGTGTGCAGGGGCTTATGTCGCTTCGGATTTTACTTTGATTCATGCATATCCCGGAAAAAAATTCCGCTTTGGTTATTTTCCGGAAAAAAAGATTTATAGCAGCGGTGAACTGGAACGGATGAAAGGGCAGGGGAAAGAGGTACAGCTTGTATGGGCCGGCCGTCTGATGCCTTTGAAGCATCCGGAATTCGTGGTCAGACTGGGGGAAGATCTGAAAAAGAAAGGCTTTTCCTTTCATATCCATCTCATCGGCAGCGGAGAGATGGAAGAAACGGTGAAACAGGATATCCAAAGCAGAGGCCTGGAGGATAAGATTACCATGTATGGGTTCCTGGATCCTGCCCGTGTAAGGGAGCGGATGGAAAAAAGCCATATTCATCTTTTTACCAGCAATCATCTGGAGGGCTGGGGAGCTGTGGTGAATGAAGCGATGAACAGCGGCTGCGCCGTGGTGGCAAACCGGGAAGCGGGTGCCGTTCCCTATCTCATTGAGCATGGAAAAAACGGCATGATTTATTCCGGAGGAAGCTATGAAGAGTTTCTGGGGGCCGTATGCTTTCTGATGGAGCATGGGAAGGAACGAAGGAAGATGGGGGGAAACGCCTGTCAAACCATTGTTTCTTTGTGGAATGCACAGAATGCGGCGGAACAATGTCTGCGTTTTTATGATAACTGGCTGCAGGGGAAGGTGGAACCGCCCCCGGAAGGGCCGTTCAGTACGGCCCCTGTTGTGTGGCCGGGAAGGAGGCGGGGATGAAAAATCCTCTTATTTCTGTCATAATTCCTGTTTATAATATCATGGATTGTCTGGAGCGGTGTGTGGCGTCGGTCTGTGCACAAACCTATGAAAATCTGGAAATCCTGCTTGTGGATGACGGTTCTACGGACGGTACGGGAGGGCTGTGTGATGAACTGGCCGGGAAGGATGCGCGGATCCGGGTATTTCATAAGCCGAACGGAGGCTCATCCTCTGCAAGAAATTACGGCATAGAAAGGGCGCGGGGGGAATATCTTGGTTTTGTAGACAGTGATGATTTTGTCGAACCGGATATGTATGCGAGCCTTGCGGAACAGGCGCTGAAGGGCGGCTGGCAGATCGTGCAGGTTTCCAGGGATGAAATAGATGAAAATGGGGAGAAAAGGCCGGATGTATGTAAACCTCCCGGCCAGATCTGTTTTATGACCAGTGAGGAATTCCTGCGGGAGCTTTTGCTTCACAGGGGGGACTGTTCCTTCTGTACCAAGCTTACCTCCAGAAGCCTGCTCGGAGACAGACGGTTTCCGGAAGGTGAACTGAACGAGGATTTTTTCCTTTTGACAGAGCTTTTGCAGGAAACATCAGGCGTCTGTATCCTGCCTCGCCAGCTGTATCATGTATATTACCGGATAGGGAGCAATACGAGGAAAAAGGATCGGAATGATTTTTCCAGGGTATTTGTGGATATCGTGCGGAATGCGGATTATGTGCAGGCTGTGGTGGAAAAGTGTTACCCGGCGCTGAAGGAGGAGGCCGTCCGTTTCGGGCTGTATCAAAGGCTGGATTATCTGCTGCATATTCCGGTAAAGAAAATGGTTTCGGGAGATGATTTTTATATGGCTGTGAAAAGATACTGCCGGAAGCATATCGCGGATACGATAAAATCTCCTTATTTAACCGGAAAACAGAAGGCTTATTTATTGCTGCTGACGGCGGCTCCCAGGACGGTGCGCCGGGTTCATGGAGCCGTGATGGAGTTAAGAAAATAGGCTGCCGCAGGGCTGAAGGAATGTGAGAGGCCGGGATTTCCGGCGGCTCACGGGGGAATGGGGCTGTTTGAGAAGGGAGCGGCGGATGCTAGATTTTGCAGAAATTGATAAATACAAGGAGAATAATCGGATTGAAGCAAAAAGAGCCCAGGGAGGATTCCCGCAGAGTCTGTGGGAGACTTATTCTGCTTTTGCCAATACGGTAGGGGGCGTAATACTCATGGGGGTGCAGGAGCTTGCGGATAAATCCTTTTATCCGGTCCGTCTGCCGTCGCCGGAATGGCTGGCGGAGGAGTTCTGGAGAAAGGCGGAGGATAAGCAGATAGTCAGCGCAAATATCCTTTCCCCTGAGCAGGTGCGGATTGTGGAAGCGCGGACGGGTGGAGACGGAAGTGCGGAAGACGGCGCAGGGAAAGAACGAATTGTCGTCATCGAAGTACCGCGGGCGGATCGAAGAAAAAAGCCCGTTTTCATAGGGAGTGATCCTTATATGGGTTCTTACAGGAGGAACGGGGAGGGCGATTACCGCTGTACCAGGGAAGAAGTGGAAAGTATGCTCCGTGACGCTGATGCGGGTTCCCAGGATGGACAGATTTTTATGGATTTGGGGACGGAAGCCCTGGACGAAGGGACGATGGAACGATATATCCGGGAATACAGTCTCTGGCAGATGAAGGGCTCTTTCGAAAAACCTGTTGTAAAGGAAGCTTTTTGGGAAGAACTGGGGGTGCTGGCGAAAGACGGAAAGGGACAGTATCATGTAACTGCCGCCGGGCTGCTGATGTTTGGAAAAACAGAACAGATTATAGAAAAGTTTCCCCGGTTTTTGCTGAAGTATGAAGAATACGAGCGGGAAGCGGAAGAGGAGATTCGATATGAACCCTCAAAACCGGACTTCGCGGAGGCGGAAACCACGGAGGTAATGCATGGGGGATGGACTGGAAATCTTTTTGATTTTTTCCTCTCGGTTTGTGCGAATATACTGGAGGATACGCGGTTTGCGTCAGAGGCCGCCATGCAGGAGAAAAGCAGAAAGGAAGCACAGGAAAATCTGGCGGCCGGGATAAGGGAAGCGCTTGCCAATGCATTGAGCCATGCGAACTATTATGATCGGAACGGGGTTTTGGTGCGAAAGGAAAAGGAGCAGATCCTGATAGCCAATCCAGGAGACATGCGCGTGGATGCGGAAGCTGTGCTGAGGGGTGCGGCTCCGGATGCCAGAAATGAAAGAATCAGCAGGATGTTCCATCTCATCGGGGTAGGGGACGGCACCGGAAAAGGCCTGGCCCGGATCCGGCGTATCTGGACGCAAAGAGGCTGGAACAGCCCCAGGCTTCTGGAGGAGTTCAATCCTGACCGAGTGGTTCTGATCCTTCCGCTCACCAAAGGCGAAGAGGAGAGAAGAAAGCTTGAGGAAAAGGGGCGCCGGGAATATACAGAAGCGAGAAATGTTCCCAGACTGCTGGATTATCTGACGGATCATGTCCGTGCCGGCATCCCGGAGCTGGCTCAGGCGCTGGGGATATCGGAGAAGGAAACTGCCGGCTGCATCGACCTGCTGCTGAGGGATGGAATCATAATGCAGGAAGAGGAAACCGAAGGGGAGACATACCGTCTGCGGGATTGAGCTCCTGCGGAAGGGCTCATTGCATTCGGCCGGAGGCTATGATATAATGCCGGTAGGAAAAGCGGAAGAAAAATCTTCCTTTTCTTTGATTTTTTGTGTACACAGGTACACAGATAAGAACAGAAAGGTATAGACTATCAGAAAAAACGGCAGACTATACACAAACGGAGGAAAGTTCATGTTAGATAATAAAACAATACTGATAACAGGCGGCACAGGTTCCTTTGGAAAGTGTTTCACCAAATATGTGCTGGCTCATTATAATCCCAGGAAAATCATCATTTACTCCAGGGATGAGTTTAAGCAGTTTATCATGCAGAATGAATTTAAAGAATACGAGTCGAAAATGAGATATTTTATCGGCGATGTAAGGGATAAAGACAGGCTCAGAAGAGCCTTTGAAGGTGTGGATTACGTTATTCATGCGGCTGCATTGAAGCAGGTGCCTGCCTGTGAGTATAATCCCAATGAGGCAATCCGCACTAACATAAACGGCGCCCAGAATGTGATTGACGCGGCCCTGGATACCAATGTGAAGAGGGTGGTTGCCCTTTCCACAGATAAGGCGGTTAATCCGGTAAACCTTTACGGGGGAACCAAGCTGGTGAGTGACAAGCTGTTTGTTGCGGCGAATGCCTATGCGGGAAGCAAGGACATCAATTTCTCCATCGTGCGTTATGGCAACGTGGCGGGAAGCCGCGGCTCCATTATTCCGCTGTTCTATAATATCATTAAAAACGGAGGCACTGAGCTTCCTATTACAGACTTCCGAATGACAAGGTTCTGGATCAGCCTTACCGAAGGCGTGGAGCTGGTAATCAAGGCTCTGGCGGAAGCGAAGGGCGGGGAAACCTTCATCAGCAGGATTCCTTCCTTTAAGGTGACGGATCTGGCGGAAGCGATGCTGCCCGGCTGCAAAAAGAAAGAAATCGGCATCCGTCCGGGAGAAAAGCTTCATGAGATTATGATTACTCCCGAGGATTCTTTCAATACCTATGAATATGACAAGCATTTTATTGTCTATCCCCAGGTGGTGTGGAATGACAGGCAGGTGCCTGATTTAAGCGGTACCAAGGTGACGGAGGGCTTTTCCTACAGTTCCGGAAACAATACGGAATGGCTTACCGTGGAAGATATCAGAGAATTATTAAAAAATGTGGAATTAGAGAAATAAGAAAAGAAAGAGGGGGCCCGCAGGGCTTCTTTCTCTCACCGGGGTATGGATGAAGGAAAGAGGCTTTACAGGGGCACCCTCCTTTTGAAATAGGGAAAGGGCAGGCATTATGAAGGAAAATATACAGGAAATCCCGGCAATAGCAGGCGGTACGCCGGTAAGGGATACGAAAATTTCATACGGACACCAGTATCTGGATGAGGCGGATTATCAGGCAGTCCTGGATGTGCTGAAAAACGGGCCTCTTACATGCGGTCCCAAGATAGAAGAACTGGAGGACAAGCTTTGCAGGATAACCGGAGCGAGGCATGCCGTATCGGTCTGCAACGGGACGGCCGCCCTACATATCGCCTGTCTGGCGGCCGGCGTGGGAGAAGGGGATGAGGTGATAACCACCCCTATTACCTTTGCCGCATCCGCAAACTGTGCGCTGTACTGCGGGGCCAAACCGGTATTTGCGGATATCAACGAAAAAACCTATGAAATCGATCCCGCCAGTGTGGAAAGCTGTATCACAGAAAAAACAAAGGCTGTGGTGGCTGTGGACTATACCGGTCAGTCCGCGGATTTAAAGGCCCTGCGGAAAATCTGTGATGAACATAAGCTTGTTTTGATCACGGACGGCGCCCATTCTATCGGAACGTTCTATGACGGAAAGCCCACGGGTTCCATTGCGGATATGACAACCTTCAGCTTCCATCCGGTGAAAACCGTGACGGCAGGAGAAGGCGGGGCGGTTATGACTGACAGTGACGAGCTTTATAAGCGTCTTGTACTGTTCAGTAAGCATGGAATAACCAGGAATCCGGACTGGCTGGAGAATGTTCCCGACGGACCCTGGTATTATGAGCAGATAGAGCTGGGATACAATTACCGGATGACGGATATTCAGGCGGCCCTTCTTATCAGCCAGCTTGACAAGCTGGAGATGTTTAAGGCGCGGCGGAAAGAAATAGTAAAACGCTATAATGAAGCCTTTTCCCGGATTCCGCAGATAATGGTACAGGAGGAAATCCCGGATTCAGATACCACAAGGCATCTGTATATTCTGCGTATCAGGCCGGAACGCCTGAGCATTGGAAGAAAAGAATTTTTTGAAGCCCTTGGTGCGGAGAATATCTGCTGTAATGTTCATTATATTCCTACGTATTATTTCCCGTATTATCAGAGGCTGGGCTACAAAAAGGGGTTATGTCCCAAAGCGGAGAAGCTGTATGAAGAGATTATGAGCCTTCCTCTGTATTATGCCATGAGCGATAAGGATGTGGAGGATGTTATTACGGCTGTGAAGAAAATAGCCGCATATTATGCCGTATAGGCAGACCTGACTGACAGCCGGAGGAGAGTGTATGCAGACAGACGAAAGGAAAAATGGGGGGAAGGGGACTTGTTTTGAGGAAACAGTGCCTGCAGTCAGGAAACGGGGCTGGGATCTGCTTATCTGGGGAAGCGTTGTCTTATTTACCCTGCTTTACCTGTCATTGATTTTCAACAATAATGTATGGACGGATGAAATCTTCAGTGTAAACCTGTTTCGTGAAAGCTTCGGACAGATCATTATGGATACGGCGGAGGATGTGCATCCTCCTCTGTATTACTTTCTTGGTAGGATTTTCCGCCTTTTGTTTGGGGACAGCCTGCAGGTGCAGAAGATTCTGACGATAATACCCATGAGCCTGACGCTCGTCCTTGGCGCAACGAAAATACGCAGATTTTTCGGAAACGGGGTTTCCTACCTTTTCCTGATTTTTCTTGGCTGTATTCCATGTTCCATGGAGTATGCGGTACAAATCCGCATGTATTCCTGGGCGCTGCTGTGTGTGACGGCCTGTGCTCTTGCCGCATGGGAAATATACAGGGACGGCAGATGGTCTTCCTGGATCATGCTCAGTGTTTCGGCAGTTGCGGCGGCCTATCTGCATTATTTTTCCTTTGTTTCCGTTATCATTATTAACGGGCTTTTATTCCTGGTTTTGCTTTTAACGAAAGAGAACAGGAAAAAGCTGGGGAAATGGGTTCTGTTTTCCCTGCTGATGGTGGCGGCTTATCTGCCGTGGCTGCCTTATTTTTATGCTCAGGTGACGAGGGTTGAGGCCGGGTACTGGATACCCCCGATTACGGCGGAGACCATATGGAGCTATTTTTTATGGGCGTTTGGCCTGGAACCTCTTCCGCAGACTGCTTTTGTATTTCTTGGGATTTCTATACTGGCCGGCGTTTTCTGCATTTTTGCCGTCAGGAATGAGGAACGGGAAATACGGGAAAGAGGGGGATTTGCTTTTTTCTGCATGGCGGTTCCCACGCTGACGGCGGCGGGAGGAATTATCCTGTCATTTATGAAACAGCCTATTTACAGAGATCAGTATGTATTCCCGGCCATGGGGCTTTTCTGCCTGTTCCTGGCAATAGGGTGTGTGAGGATGCGGAAAGAGGCTGTTGTACTCATCCTTGTATTTCTGCTGTTTACAGGGGGGATATCCTATCGGGATGCCTTCCGCGCGGAATATAAGGCCACTCTGACGGAACAGACGGAGGAATTTTTCCGGGAGAATCTGGGGGAAAATGATCTGGTGGTATATAACTATCAGGCATACTATTTTAATTACAAATATTATTTCCCGGAGGACAGGCTTTTTTATGTGAGAGATGTGGATTTGTCACAGGATTTTGACGAAATATGGTTTCTGGATACGGATTTTGAGTGGGATTTCGTTCCCGATCAAATCCTTCCTTATAATCTGCAGATAGAGTACGTGGGGCATTATGGAATTGAACACAATGAGTTCGATCTTTACCGGGTGACCAAAGGAATTACGGAGTAAAAAGGCCTGCGTAGAGGTTGGAGGAATGGAGAAAAGAATGAAGCTGAGCGTAATCGTTCCTGTTTATAATACGGCAGGGGAGGGAAAGCTGGAATACTGCCTGAATTCCCTGGTGAACCAGACGTGCCGGGATATGGAAATCATTGCGGTGGATGACTGCTCCACGGATAATTCCTGGGAGATAATCAGGCGTTATGAAGCGGAATATCCGGATCGGTTCAGGGCGGTGCATTCTCCGGTAAACCGTAAGCAGGGAGGCGCTAAAAATATAGGGCTTTCCATGGCGGGAGGAGAGTGGATAGGATTTATCGACAGCGATGACTGGATCACTCCGGATATGTATGAAGTCATGCTGGCCCGTGCGGAGGAAACCGGCGCGGATATGGTGGGCTGTGACTACTGTCTGACCCATGAGCACAGCATGAAGGTGGGACAGGTGGTTCCCAATAATAAGCCGTCCCAGGCCGGAGTCCTTGATCATGAAAAGTATGCTTCGCTCATTCTGGACAGCGGGAGCCTGGTGGTCAAAATCTACAGGCGCGAGATTATCCTTGGCTGTGACAGCCGTTTCCCGGAAGGAATTTTTTATGAGGATAATGCGCTGGGAAATACATGGATGCTGCGTGCAAAAAACTTTGCCTATATTCCCAAAGCTATGTACTATTATTACCAGCATGAGGAATCCACGGTGCATACCATCACCCGGAAACGATGTGAGGACAGGATGGAAGCCGGACGGATCATGATTGCGGAAGCTAAGAAATATGGCTATCTGGAAGAATATTATAAAGAGCTTGAGTGCAGCTTTGCGGTTTTATTTTATGTGAATACGCTGTTTACTTATATGTTCGGCGTGAAAAAGAAGGAGCTGTCCTTTGTGAAGGCATTGGGTAAGGAAATGAAGGATACTTTTCCGGGATTCCAGGAAAATCCTTATTACCTGGAACGCTTTAATGAGGAGGAGAAAAAGCTGGTTCGTATGCAGCAGAAATCTTCACTGGTTTTTATGCTTTACTTTACCCTGTTGTGGACGTACCGGAATTTCCGGAAAAAACATAAGTGAATGTAATGATGTGCGCAGGAGCGTGCGGATGGGAGCAAGGATGAAAGCAGCATTGATAGGGGCGGGGGAAGAGTCTCTGCACACCATACAAAAAGCGCAGGAGTTGGGAGTCCGAGTGACGGCGCTGGACGGCAATCCCGGGGCGGAGGGTCTGAAGGCGGCCGACGAGGGGCTGGCTGTAGATATATCGGATGAAGAGGCCGTGTTGGAGACGCTGCGGCCCAAAGCCCCGGATTTCCTGATAACAGGGCCCATCGGAAGGTATCTGACTACGGCAGGGGCGGTAAATGATGCCCTGGGACTTCCCGGTATCAGCAGGCAGGCGGCGGTGCTTTGTACGGATAAATATCTGTTTCACAGGAAACTGCAGGAAAAAGGGCTGAGGAACTGTCATTGCTGTCTGATTGCCTCAGGAGTACCGATCCGCAAAGAGGAATACGGAGAACTGGATTTCCCTGCCATACTTAAGCCCAGATATGGTTCGGGCAGCAGGGGGATTTTTTTTATAAACAATAAAGAAGAGCTGGAAGAGGCTTTGTCGAAGCTTTGTGAAGAGGAGGTACGGTTTCCTGAGGAGGATTATGTCCTGGAAGAGGCTGTGGACGGCGTGGAATATGGTGTGGACGCTGTTATGGACGGGAGCTGCTTCCGCATGATTCTTCTTCGCAGGAAGCTGCTGACACCTCCGCCTGCGCGCCAGGCGGTAGGATATATGGCGGTTTCTCCCCGGGAGAGCGAAGAAAGCAGAAGGCTTTGTGAACGGGTGGAGGCCTGCCTGACAGAGGTGACTGCTTTGCTTGGTCTGCAGAATTGTCTGCTGCATGCGGATTTGATGACAGGAGACGGTTATGTATTTCCGATAGAGCTGTCTGCCAGGCCTTCCGGCCACAATCTCCATAATCTGTTCACACCCATGGCGACAGGGGTGGATATGGCGGAACAGTATATCCGCAGCCGCTGCGGTATGGAATATTCCTTTGTCCCTGAAAAAACGGCGAAGCTGATGATCCATTATTTTGATTTGGAGGAGTGCGTTGTGAAAAAGGTTCCGGAACCGGAGGAACTGAAGCTTCCGGAGGGAATCGTGCTGCGAGCCTGGCACTGTACCATCAGGCCGGGAGATTATCTGGAAAAGGTGACTACGGGACACTCGCTCATGGGACGGGGATATTTTATCCTTCAGGAGGAAGAAGGGCTGCAGGATAAGAATATGGCCCCCGGAGCTAAACTGATACATGCGGCAAGTATGGTTCTCGGACAGTTTGGCCTGGAGTAGGGTACGGATCAGGAACAGACGTTTTCAAGAAGGATGTGGGTAGAAGGAAAATAAACGGTGATCTTATAGGGAATAACAGGTTTTTTGTGTAAAATTACCTTTGAACCGGATGGGAAAATCGAGTATAATCAAAATACAGCGTGTGGCATAACTGCGTAAATCCAGTTGACTGCCACACGTTTTTTGTGTGCTTTTTACGGCCCTTGAAGGCAGTGGCTTTGAAGAGGATCCGAAAAGGCAGGAAAATAATTTTATAAGTGATTCCCGTGGCAGAACAGAATACCCGGGACAAAAAGCGCGTGGCCAGAGGCATAAATCCAGCTCTCAACGGCACGCGCTTATTTTTATTTGATAATGAGGAGGTACAGTAAGGATGGAACAGAAATCAAATGCTTTTTTGGAGAAGGAGAAAGTCGGCACGCTGATGAGAAAGTATGCGGTGCCTTGTATTATTTCGCTGCTGGTGGCGGCATTATACAACATAGTGGATCAGATTTTTATCGCAAACGCCAGCTATCTGGGATCTTACGGAAATGCGGCCAACACGGTGGTATTTCCTCTGACGGTAGTGGCGCTGGCAGTGGCTGTAATGATTGGAGACGGCTGCTGCGCCTTTGTAAGCATCAGCCTCGGGGCCGATGAAAAGGAAAATGCACACAGGAGTATCGGAAGCGCAGTGGTTCTGTGTATTCTTGCCAGCGTATTGCTGACAGCCGTGTATTTTCTGTTTCGGGATCCGATTCTGACGATGTTCGGCGGACGGGTCAACGAAGAAACCTTCCGGTATTCCAAAGAATATTTTATTTATATCTCCATGGGAATTCCTTTTTATATGTTCGGGCAGGCCATGAATCCTATTATCCGTTCCGATGGAAGTCCCAGATTTGCCATGATTTCCACACTGGCAGGGGCGGTGATCAATATTATACTGGATCCGCTGTTTATTTTCGTTTTCCGGTGGGGAATGATGGGGGCAGCTGTAGCTACGGTTATCGGTCAGGTAGTAACTGCGCTGCTGGCCGTCTGGTATTTATTCCATATGAAGGCCGTAAAACTGGAAAAAGTGAGCTTTCTTGTGTCCGGCAGGCTGACAAAAAAATTTCTGCCTTTGGGAATCTGCAGCTTCCTGTCTCAGATTTCCCTTGTGGCAGCTATGGCGGCTATCAATAATATGATTCGGAAATACGGCGCTTTGGATCCGGTGTTCGGCCAGACGGAATATGCCCAGATACCCATGGCGGTGGTAGGGATTGTCATGAAATTTTTCCAGATAGTCATATCTATATCTGTGGGAATGGCTGCGGGCTGTATACCCATTGTAGGCTATAACATCGGTGCGGGGCGCAAAGATCGCGCCAGAGCCCTTTTTACCCGTCTGCTGACAGCAGAGGCTGCCGTAGGGGCCGCAGCACTTCTTATTGTAGAACTGTTTCCCCGCCAGCTCATTGCGGTTTTCGGGGCAGCAAACGAGAGTGCTTATTATACGGACTTTGCTGTTAAATCCTTCCGGATTTATCTTTGCATGATGATTTTCGCATGTGTAAATAAGGCTACATTTATTTATCTGCAGTCACTGGGAAAGGCATTGCTTTCCACCGTGCTTTCCATGGTGCGTGAAGTGGTGTTCGGCGTGGGATTTGCCCTGCTGCTGCCCCTGTTTTTCGGCCTGGACGGTGTGCTTTACTCCATGCCGGTATCAGATATTCTCACCTTTCTGGTTTCTGCGGCAGTTATCCGGTACACATACTGGACATTAAAATAGAAGGAGGTTCTTCTGATGAACAAAATAATTACTATCAGCCGGGAATTCGGCAGCGGAGGAAGAAGTATAGGAAAGGAGGCGGCAAAGCGGCTGGAGATTCCATACTATGACAAAGAACTGATCAAACAGGTGGCGGAAAAAACAGGTTTTGCACCTCAATATATAGAAGAACAGGGGGAATATGCGCCTGGAAAAACCGGACTTTCCTATGTGTTTGCACCTCCCGGAGGACAGGATACCATGAACGGGCTGAATGCCGCCGACTATCTTTGGATCATGCAGCGCCAGGCAGTTCTGGAACTGGCGGAGAAAGGAAGCTGTGTCATTGTAGGACGCTGCGCGGATTATATCCTGCGGGAGAATCCGGACTGCCTGCATGTTTTCATTCATGCAGATACCAAATTCCGTGCGGAACGTATTGTGCGGCTGTACGGAGAAAGTGAAAAATCGCCGGAACTCAGGCTGAAGGATAAAGATGCGAGGCGAAGCGCAAACTATAAGCATTTTACCGGCAGAGAATGGGGACAATGCCGGAATTACCATCTTTCCCTGGACAGCGGCGTGATCGGAGCGGATAACTGTGTGGATTTGATCGTGCGGCTGGCAGCAGGAAAAATGCTTCTCACAGAAGAATAAAGAAAACAGGGGCGTGCAGGATAAGGTTTTTCCTTTATCCCGCACGCCCCTATGTGATTGATAACGTATTATTCTGTTATCAGATTCCAGGAAAGCGGTGTGCCTCTTCGGACATCCCGGGAAGCCTTCTGGCCTAACACCTGCTCATAATACATGGTGTGGAGCCCATTGCCCGGCCGTATGGAACGGATATTTTCGGGAGTCAGGGCCTCGCCCTGTGCAATATCCCGGACGGCAAAAAGGGAACGGGAGCCTTCATCGTGCTCAAGCTCCTGCTTAGGGGTGAGGCGGAATTCAGAGGAACCAAGGGCTTTTTCCATGATGCGGATATTTTTTACCATTTCCGCAAATTCCTCCGGCTCCATGGAGAAAGCTCCGTCAGGGCCTCCGTCACTCCGGCGGAGAGTCAGATGCTTTTCCACCATTTTGACGCCAAGAGCGATGGAACCGGCGGCGACGGCAGGCCCCAGGGTATGATCGGAAAGCCCCATCAGACAGTTAAAGGTGCTGCCCAGGGTGGGAATCATATTCAGGTTGATATCCTCATAGGGAGTGGGATAAGAGGAGACACACTTTAAAAGCATGACGTCCTCATTCCCTTCTTCCCGGCATACCCGGAGGGCACGCTCGATATCTTCCAGATGGGCGACGCCTGTGGCCAGAATCACCGGCTTATGGAGACGGGCGATTTTTCGGATAAGAGGAATGTCATTGATTTCATAGGAAGCCACCTTATAGGCAGGCATATTCATGGATTCCATGAAATCCACGGATGTGAAATCAAAGGGAGAAGAAAAGCATTCCAAGCCTAACCGGTTTGCTTCTTCCATCAGCTTCGGCTGCCAGTCCCAGGGAGTATAGGCTTCCTGGTACAGCTTGTAGAGAGTGGTTCCGTCCCAGATGGTTCCCTGGGTGATCTGGAAACAGGGATCATCACAATCCAGGGTTATGGTGTCTGGGGTAAAGGTCTGAAGCTTAATGGCATCTGCTCCGGCTTCTTTGGCGGCATGAAGGATTTCCAGGGCGCGGTTATAGTCCTGCAGGTGGTTGGCCGACATCTCGGCAACGATAAAAACGGGGGCATCCGCGCCTACCTGGCGGGAACCGATTGTAAAATTCTTATTCATGGCTGTTCCTCTCTTCCGTATAATTTTTCTGCATAAATTCTTTGATATCCCACGGATCGCGGGCTTTAAACAGGGAACCGTCCCGATGCTCCACGTAAACTGCGGGGAAATAATGGATAAAAAGGGGATTCAGGCACATGGTGTAGCCGCCTGCGGTATCATATATAACCTTATCCCCCGGCCTGAGGGCAGGACTGTCTGTTATCTCGAAAAGGCGGTCGTATTCCATACAGGTAAATCCGGTTATCCACTGGCTTTTTACAAGGGGCCGGCCGGCCGGATCGTCACAATAGGATAAATGATGAGGATACACATGCCTGGTCACCAGAGGATTCAGATTGGTGCGGCTGCCGTCTGTTACCAGGAAGGAATGGCCCCGGATTTCCTTTACATCTTTTACGGAGGTCACAAAAGTGGTTGCCCTGGATATCAGAGATACGCCGGGTTCTGCAATTAAAGTGGTATGGGACGGATCAAATTTTTCCCGCAGTTTGCTGCAGATGGCAGGAAAATAGTCCCGATAATCCGGTTTGTCCTCTCTGCCGCCGAAGTAGCCGCCGCCCATATCCACATAAGAAAGGTCAAGGGAATATTCCTCCGCTATACGGACGGCCATGCTGGCCAGAGCCGCATAAACCTCGACAGTACGGGACTGGGTGGAAGAATGAAGATGGAGCCCGGCTACCTTTACATTGGGGAGGGCGGATAACCGGTGGATAACCTCCTTAAGCTTTCCGTTTTCATAACAGTAACCGAACCGCCCGCCTTCTTCTTCGACTAACACCTCATTGGGACAAAGGGCGGCTATATCACAGTTCACCCGGAGGCCAACGGAAAAAATCTGCTGTGGATAAGCGGCACTCAGTTCCTCCAGCCATTCAGGCTCTTCAGTGGAATCCAGGTTGATATAGCCGTTTTCCAGAAGTATGGTTTCAAATATCGCTCTGTCTTTAATAGGACCATTGTAAATCATTTGGGAATCGGTGAAGCCAAGCTCTTTTACCAGCCGGTATTCCGTATCGGAAACAATTTCCGCATAAAAGCCCTGTGCCTTCATATATTGAAGGAGCCAGGGGAGTGAGTTTGTTTTTACGGAATAGCCTACAAGGTGGTTGGAGCCCCAGTTTTCGGAAAGGGCTTTCTTCAGCATGGAGGCATCTGTGTCCAGTCCTGTTTCCGATATATAAAAATATGGTGTCTGCAGTGCATCTGAATTCATGAGAGTTCCTTTCTGTTAACATATACTATAGATTCTGCAAATCCGGAAGGATTCATGCGGAGAATGGAAATTTTTACCCTTTTAAGGGGCCGGGTTCCCATCCTTCATATGAAGGAACTTCAGCTCGGCAATTGCCCAGTCTTCCTCGGTATCAATATCCTGTACTTCCATTTCAGGCATGATCATGGGAAGAAGATCATCCACGTCTGTGGTGCTGTCCCGGAAAAAAGCATCGGTGCGGCAGGCATAGAACTGACCGCAGTCATGATACATTGTTTCCAGATCCTGGGAACGGGTGGCCAGAAATTCAGGATACTTTCGGCGGATCCGGCCGTTTTCCAGAATAATTCCCCTCTGAGGAGGATAGGAAAAAGGAACTACCGGCATGACGGATTCCGCTTTGTCCAGAAGCTCCATGGCGGTTTTCAGTTTTTGGGCTGTAACAAAGGGAGCGGTGGGGTAAATGCAGCAAAAACGTTGGAAATGCTGCCCGCGGCTTTCATAGGCCAGAAGCACTTCCCGGATGACGTCATCGGTGGAAGCATAATCGCCCGCCGTCTCGGCTGAACGAAGAAACGGAACACAGGCGCCGTATTCTCTGGCGACATCAGCGATCGCTTCCTCATCGGTGGAAACCATAACCTCATCAAAAACCCCGGAAGCAAGGGCAGCCCGGATGGAATAGCTGATAATGGGTTTTCCGCAGAAATCCCGTACGTTTTTGTGTGGAATCCGTTTGCTTCCGCCTCTGGCTGTAATGATGGCGAGAGCCTTGGGACGGCTTTCGGATGCTTCTAATGATGTGCTGGATGTATTCATAGGTTATAACTCCTTGTTTTGGATTACTTGTTACGATTCCATGCCTTCACAGCTGCTGCAAAAATCCGATCTCGCCGGACTGGATTCAATCGGAATAAAGCAGCCGGATCAGCTCATCGGCAATACGGCCCGCGCCATTTCCGTCTATCAGCCGGTGCATGGAGGATGACAGCGCTTTTCTTTTTTCATAATCCGAGGCCAGACCATACAGGATACGGCACAGCCCGGAGGTGAAATCTTTGGTGGTTCGGACGTCTCCTGCACAGGGAATCCCGGCACCGGCCTCCATCTGGACGGCTGTGGTGAACTGGTTGTCCGCCATGGTAAAGCTGACCGCGGGAGTGCCTGCGGCGCACAGCTCAAAGAGAGTGGTTCCGGCAGCCGAAACAGCCAGATCGCAGCGCTGCATAAGCTCAGCCATCTGTGCAACATGTTCATACAGGCGGAGTCCGGGATGGGAAAGAGCCATCTGCTCCAGGGACTTCCGATCAGAATGCATGGGGCCGGCCAGTACATGGAAACACCAGTCACGGCTTTCTTCAGAATCAATCAATTGGCTGAGCAGGGATTCTGCCGCGTGGCAGGGATCCGTACCGCCCGTGGATATCAATATTTCTTTTGCCTCAGGGCGGACAGTCGGCTGCAGCCTGGAAAACTGTTTCCTTAAGGGCGTATAGGAGAGCCCCAAAAGCCGGCAGCGGGCCTGCTGATAGAAATTTTCAGGGATAACGGCATCATAGTTTATCAGCAGGTCAACCGGATAATCAAAGGAATACAGATCATCTATATAAGCCGTTTTAGTCACTTCGCTCAGAGTTTCCAGGTAGGAAGGTGTAACAAAATAAGAGTCCACTAAAAGACAGCCGATATGGAACTGGGAAAACAGCGAAATAAGAGAATCCGTTTCCGAATCCGGCTTCCGGTAGTCAGAATGAAGAATAAAAATGGGATAATCTTCACCCGGTCCGAAAAAAGTCCTGAGCAGGCCGGCGCTTGTCTCATCAGCTGTTGCAAAAAAGACAGGCACTTTTTTTTCATGCAGCGCCTGGGCGATAGAAAGACACCGCATCAGATGGCCGGCTGCGATATCCTTATTTCCATCCGTCCGGATTAGAATGCTTTTTTCTGTATTCATAGCGCCTCTTCCCTTAATGATTTTATGCTTATTATACCTTTTACACAGAAAGAGGTAAAGGAGAAATAAGGCGGCGGCTTTTATTTTCATATAAACAACGGGCTTTCCGGCGAGGTCTTTGGCTTGCCTGACACCTGGAAAAGTGATATACTGGCATCAGTTATCGGTTCATCGCATTTTATTTCTGCAGGGACAGTCGTCAGGGTCAGGCCGGCTTGATTCTGACGGCTGTCTGCGGATCAAACACATACGGATTCCAGATATATCTTCTGGGTATCTGCCGGAATAAATGGGGATGTAAGACAGGGAGGTCAACAGGGTACGGTGCAGAGCGTTTTAAATTATTGGAAAAAGCATAATGTCTGGATACTCGGTGCACTTGTAGGAAATATAACGTTTATCTGTATTTTCGGTGTTCATGTTCTGAATGTGACCTATACGGACTGGCTTCTGGGAGGCGGCGATATCACCCAGAACTATCTTGGCTGGTGTTTTTTCAGGAACAGTGACTGGTTTTTCCCTTTAGGCCTGATGGACAATGCTTCCTATCCGAATCCGGTATCCGTAATATTCACGGATTCTGTGCCGTTATTCGCTGTTTTGTTTAAAATGCTCAGGGCGGTTCTGCCCGGAGAGTTCCAATATTTCGGGATTTGGTCCATGCTGTGTATGGGTGCCCAGGGAGCCTTTGGTGCACTATTGATTTTTCATTATGTAAAAAAGAAAGCGGAGGCTGTTGTAGGCTCCCTGCTTTTTGTAATCACTCCTATAATGCTGGGGCAGATGTCATTGAATATGGCTTTAGGCGCCCAGTGGCTGATTCTTCTTTCCTTGTATCTGGGAATTTACAGACTGGAGATAACGAAGAAAAAATATATGATTTCCTGGGGAATTGTGGGTTTGCTTGCGGGTAGCATACAGCTTTATTTTGTGCCGATGTGCGGCTTTATCCTTTTGAGCTTCCTTCTTGCGGATGTCATACAGAGAAGGAAGTATACACGGGATTTATGGGCATTTCTTTCTTATATAGGAACGGCAGTGGGGACGGTGGCTTTGCTGGGAGGCTTTTCCCACAAGCATCTGCCGGATATTTCTCTGTTGGGGCAGTCCAGTTTTAACCTGAACGGTTTATTGAACCCCCAGGGCTGGTCCCAGGTGCTGACCAGTCTTCCGGTATACGGAGTGAATTCTTCCGAAGGCCTGGCATTTCCGGGAACAGGAATTCTGCTGACACTGGCAGTAGGTACCGTGGCCTGGCTGCTGCACCTTATTTATCGTATTTTCGTTAAACGGGATAAGGAATCCTTACAGATTCAATGGAGTTGGGAAGAAAATGGGGTTGCCTATCTGGTTCTGGTTGTAATCTCCGTGCTGGTGGCGGTTTCTCCCAAAGCGGCCTATGGAAGCGATCTGATCTGGAACCTGGATCTTCCGAACTGGCTGTATTCCCTTTGGCAGCGGATTGGCAGCTGCGGTCGCTTTATATGGCCGGTAGTGTATCTCGTTATACTGGGAAGTGTTGTGTGGATGGAAAAGAAAATGCCCTGGGAGACAATGGCTGCGGTGCTTCTAGTTATTTTCGGCATACTTCAGATCTATGACGGGAAGTGGCAGCTGATGCAGCGGCAGGTGCAGTTTGGCACGGATTTTATATACGAAAGCCGGCTGGAGGATGAAAAGTGGGAGGAATGGGCAGAAGAAGATGACCTGAAGCATATGGTTTTTGTGTCCTATATGCTGGATGATGAAGAACTGATGTACAGTCTGAGTATCTATGCGGCACAAAACAATATGACGGTGAATTATTTTAATTATTCCTGCCAGACGATACGCAGTCTGGCGGCAGAACATCTGCAGGAAGAAATGAATAACGTACAGGCGGATACACTGTATATATATAAAGCGGCGGAAGAAGATAAATGTTTTAATCCGAAGATGGAATATGTGGAAGTGGATGGGGTGATTGTGGGAAAGGTGAAATAATGGGGAGATTTCATTTGGAAAGGATAAATAATACAAATGAGTGATACAAGAGATACGATTAAAGATATTTATCAGAAAATCCCTTTTCATATTAAATGCTGTATGCTTTCCGGAATAATCTCCGGAATTATCATACATGCTTATATGCTGACCAATAAACTTCCAAATTGGGATGATATTAATAATATTGGTGGCTATGCTGTAGGATCGGAATTTGGAAGATGGTTTCTGAAATATGTAAACCCGTTGGATGGTATATGGAGCGTCCCCTGGCTGAGCGGAATCTTCGCCATTGTCCTCATTTCAGCGGCAGCCTGCTTTGTACTGTCAGCCCTGGGACTTAAGAGTATCACTTCTGCAGTGCTCGTTCCTCTGATGATGCTTTCCTTTCCCAGTATGTGCAGCCTGTTTACATTCATGTTTACCGCTGACTGCTATGCGGTGGGAATTCTGCTGTCTTGCGCCGGAGTGTGGTTTATACGAAAATATAAATACGGTTTCCTGCCGGGAATTGTATGTCTGGTATTATGCATGGGAATTTATCAGGCGTATCTCTGCCTGGCGCTGGGCATTCTGGTAACTGGGCTTTTCCTGGACATGCTGGAGGAAAGCAGCAAAGCCAGCCTGGTATTCCGGAAAGGGATAAAAGCCTTTGTGGTTGCATGCGTATCCGTTGTGGTATATACTGTCATTTCCCGGATGATTTATCCTCAGCTGGATGCATACAACGGCCTGGACCAGATGGGAAAGTTAGATTTGATACGGCTGCCCAGACTCATTTTACGTTCCTATAAATGGGTGGCGGAATATTTTATACTGAAACCGTTCTCCTTTATTTCAGGAACGGCCTGGGTGCTCAATGTAGTTTCCTGCCTTTTAACAGCCGCCCTTGTCATAGCATTCTTTATTAAAAAGAAGTACTATCGGAATGTATGGACGACATTGTTCTACGCCCTGCTTACCATGATGGTACCGCTTGCCATGGGTTCCATAATTATTATGGCTCCGGATGCCAGTGTCAGCATGCTCATGCTTTATCAGTACCATATTTTATATGTATTTTTAGCAGCCCTTCTTGAGAAAAGCCAGGATACGGAAACCGGCCTGTTTATATCCGCGCACGGAAAATTAAAATCAGGAAAGCTCCTGGCATATCTGATAACAGCCGTGCTTCTGCTGGTGGGATATCAGAATTTTATCGTGACAAATCAAGCATATTTCCGTATGGGTATCGCTTACGAAAGGGCATATGCCTATTACAATAGGATCATGATGCGGATAGAAGCCACCGAAGGCTATATCCCCGGCCAGCCATTTGCGCTGATTGGAGAATATGGATTAAGTGAAACCCCGGATCTCCTGGGAAGCTACTCACTCGACGGAGAGAAATTCGATGACCTCTCCGGAGTAGCAAAAGAAACCGGCCTCCTCACAAGCGGAGTCCGCCATAACTTCATGAAAACCTACATCGGTGTGGAAATGCCCGACATAAACGAAGAAGCCATCGAACAAATAAAAGAAACTGAAGAATACAAAAACATGCCCAGTTACCCCGCCGAAGGCTGTGTCAGACAGATTGAAGGTATCTGGATCATAAAAGCCTGCGAAGAAACCAAAGGGTAGAGGCTGCCAGTTCCCGTGCATTCTGTGCCAGCGGCCTGTGGCTTCGTCTCGTGCGGCCTGTTTTTCCTCCCGGTCTTTCTGTACGGGCCGCCGCTCTGCAAGGATTCCTGTAAAGGCCGTATAAACACGCCGGTCCTTAGGTTGCGTATTTTGCAACCTTAGTACCGCTGCGTGATTATCCGAGCGAGAGCGTGCCTGCACAGGAACCTTGCAGAGCGGCGGCCCGTA
>NZ_MPDJ01000001.1:714952-926807 GCF_001881565.1 Eisenbergiella tayi | reverse complement strand
CAGGCCGCACGAGACAGAGCCACAGGCCGCTGGCACAGAATGCACGGGAACTCTTACGGAATTAGAGTGTAATTTGCTTTTTGACAGCGATGTATGGTAAAATATAACGAATTTTATGAAGGAGCAGCGGCATGAACGAGAGGATCTATGTGTGCCATACGTTTTATCATGTGTATATTGCCTGTCTGAAGGAGTTGAACCTGCCCGGTGCAAAGAGGGGAGAAGCTTGCCTGGTGCTGAGTACGATGTCCAATGATTTTGGGGATTTGAAGGCCAGGGCTGAGCGTTCCGGTCTTTTCCGGCAGATTTTTATTTTTGAGGAAAAGGAAGAAGATTTTTTTCCTGTTCTGCGTAAATATCACAGAAACAGGGGAAACCTGATATTAAATATGTTTTCCAGAATGAAGTTCTGCAAGCTGCTGGGAAAGCTTCAGGAGCCTTATATCCCGGTGGACTTCCGGCAGTATAAGGATATTTATGTGTTTTGTGATTCCGATCCGATCGGATATTATCTGAGCTGGAAAAAAATATATTATCATGCCCTGGAGGATGGCCTGGATTGTATCCGGTATTATGATACGGCCAGATATGATAACAGGGGACATTTCGGTCTGAAGGCATTTCTGGCTTCCCGGAATCTGATTTTCATTCAAAACGGGTGGGGAAAATATTGTCTGGATATGGAAGTAAATGATATTTCCGTTCTGGAGTATCCCTGTCCCAAATATGTGGAGTGTTCCAGGGAAAAGCTGGTGGAAAATCTGACGGAAGCGGATAAGGACTGCCTGCTGGGTATCTTTCTTGAAAATAAGGAGCGGCTTGTAACCCAGCTTTCCAGCGGGGAAAATCATGAGAATAAGATTCTCATACTTACAGAACCGCTTTGTGATTTGGAGACGCGGAAACGGATTTTTCGGGATATTATCGATATTTATGGAAAAGATGCGCAGGTGATCATGAAGCCTCATCCCAGGGATGTCCTGGACTATGAGTCGGAATTTCCGGACTGTGTGGTGCTGTCAGGCAGATTTCCCATGGAAATGATGAATTTTTTGCCGGATATCCGCGTGAAGAAGGTAATTTCCGTATTTACGGTTCCTTCCTCTATCCGGTTTGCCGAGGAAACGGTGTTTTTGGGGGAAGATTTCATGGATAAATATGAAGACCCGGAAATTCACAGGCAGAATGAGCAGATAAAGTAATCGCTCAGACCTGTCTGAACGGTTATCAGATAAAAGGATAAGGTATCATATGAAGAAAATTTTAAAAAAAATGAACGTCCTTCTGGATGGAAAGCAAAAAGCCAAGATGGGCGGAATTGTAGTGCTGATGATTATAGGGGCGGCGCTGGAAGCCTGCAGTATCGGACTTGTTATTCCCATAATTACGACGCTTCTGGATCCGGAGGCGGTGAACGGGGACGGATATCTGGGCGACATTTACCGTTTCCTCGGGATGAAGAGCACTTCCCAGTTTACCATTGTGATGCTGCTGGTCATCATCGCGGCCTTTGTGGTAAAGAATGTGTTCTTATATTTCCAAAATGTGGTGCAGCTGCGTTTCGTATATACCAATCAGTTTGCCACGTCCCGGCGTATGATGATTAATTTTATGGAACGGCCCTACGAGTATTATCTGAATGCGGATACCTCCGTCATCCAGAGAAGCATTACTTCCGATGTAAATAATATGTACGGGCTCATCCTTTCTTCTCTTCAGCTGCTGAGTGAAATTATTATGTTTCTCGTTCTGGTCATCGTGCTGATGACACAGGATCCCATGATGATTCTGACGATAGCCCTGCTTCTGGTTATTGTGCTTCTGGTTATCAAATGTATTTTAAAGCCTATCATGATAAAGGCGGGAGAGGATAATCAGGAATATTACAGCGGCCTGTATAAGTGGATTGATCAGTCCGTGATGGGAATCAAGGAAATCAAAATTGCCAATAAGGAAAGTTATTTCATCAATGAATATTCCAAATGCGGCGCAGGTTATGTGGGAGCGGTACAAAAATATAATATTTATAATGCGACCCCCCGTCTTCTGATCGAAACAGTCTGTATTGCAGGTCTTGTGCTGTATCTGATTTTACAGATTGCTTCGGGAAAAGAAGTGGCGGCGATGATCACTCAGATCGGTGTTTTTGCGGTTGCAGCCATGAGGCTTCTGCCCAGCGCCAACCGGATCAATAATTACCTTACCTCCATATCCTATTTTGAGCCCTTTTTCATGGGGGTCAGTGATAACCTGCAGGAGGAGATTAATGACAGAAATGTAAATTATGACGCGGAGGCCTATGAGGCAAGAAAAGAGATTAAAAAACTGCCGGTTCTGAAAAAAATAGAATTAAAGGATATTGTCTATAAATATCCGAATACGGATGTCCTCATTTTCAATCATGCGGATATGGAAATTCCGGTGGGATGTTCTGTAGGAGTGGTGGGAACCTCCGGAGCGGGAAAAACTACAATTATTGACGTCCTTCTGGGGCTTTTGAATATCCAGGAAGGAAGTATTCTGGCTGACGGCGTGGAAGTCAGGGAACACTATGAGGAGTGGCTGAAAAATATCGGCTATATTCCGCAGACTATTTTCATGATTGATGCATCTATCAGAAAGAATGTGGCATTCGGCGTTCCGGATGAGGAAATTGATGATAACAAGGTATGGCAGGCATTGAAGGAGGCGCAGCTTGACGAGTTCGTGAAGGGGCTTCCGGAAGGGCTGGATACGGGAATCGGGGAGCGGGGAATCCGTCTTTCCGGAGGACAGCGTCAGCGTATCGGGATTGCCAGGGCTTTGTTTGAGGATCCGGAGGTTCTGGTTCTGGATGAAGCGACTTCTGCGCTCGACAATGAAACAGAAGCAGCCATTATGGATTCCATTAACCGGCTTCACGGACGCAAGACTCTTATTATTATTGCCCACCGTCTGCAGACCATTGAAAAGTGTGATATGGTTTACCGGGTAGAAAACGGGCAGATCGCAAGAGAAAGATAAGCGTTAGGTTAAAAAAATCTGCAGGCAGGGACAGCGGCAGAAAGGAGGCGGCGATGGCGGCAGGAAAAAGAAGACAGGCGAATTTTGAATTATTGCGTATGCTTGCCATGCTCATGGTGGTTACCATGCATTTCCTTTCCCATACGGGAAGTCTGCCGGAGGCAGGAAATGGGCTGACGGAAAGAACAGTGGCTGCCATCCTGATTGAAGCCTTTTGTATTGTAGCGGTGAATGTATATGTGTTTATCAGCGGTTATTTCCTGTCGGAAAGCGGGTTTTCCCTGAAACGGCTGATCCGTCTGATATGCCAGGTCCTTTTTTACACGCTGCTGATTCCTGTGGTACTGGCGGCGGCAGGCGTGCTGGATCCCGCACAAGTTAATATTTATTATATCTGGCAGTCACTGTTCCCTGTGGAATCAGGGCATTACTGGTTTGTGACTGCTTATGTGATTATGTATCTGTTTTCTCCGGTATTGAATGCTGCTGTGAAGGGGATGGGGAAAAAACAGCTGCAGATTACGCTGGTATGTCTCTTTCTCTTTTTTAGTTTGGGAAAGAGCCTTAGCATTCTGATGTTTGCCTCGGACAAATTCGGTTATGATTTCGGCTGGTTCATCTTTTTGTATCTGACGGCGGCTTATGTGCGTAAATATGGAATTCCCTGTTTAAACAAAAAGCATATCGGTATTGCGGTTTATATAAGTTCCTGTACCGCCGTGGCGGTAATTACCATAATAACACTGCTGATCTGCGGAAAAACGGGAAGCCTGGAATATTATGTATCCGTGCCCTTTCATTATAATTTTGTGTTTTGCCTTACCGGAGCGCTGGGGCTGTTTATGGCCTTTTCCGGGCTGAAGATCCGTTCGGAAAAGCTCGCCTCCCTGATCTGCAGGCTGTCACCTGCTATGCTGGGGGTGTACTTAATTCATGAACATATGGATATCAGCGCATCCTGGACCGGATGGCTTATCGGGACGCCGTCGGAGCATCTGGGAGGATTTCTGATACAGCTGGCGGAAAGTGTGCTGTTTATTTTCTTTTTTGGAACGGCCGTGGATTTGCTGCGGGGGAAATGCTTCATGGTTTTGGAACGGATGCTTGCACGTACGTCTGTGGGAAAAAAGTGTGCCTCCGCTGTCCGTCATGTGGATGAGATTATGAAACGCTGAGGTTCACAGGAATGAGTGAATGTTGCGGACGGATAGAAAATGAGATCATACACGGAAAGGAACTCTATGGGAAAACAGGGGATCCGATTAAAAAAAATAAACATGATAATGGTAAAATATGTATTTCCGATACTTTTGTTTCTTTATCCGCTTCTCTGGATGAACCAGGGAATTGATGTATCGGATCCTATGTACAGTCTGACTAATTTCCGCTTTTTTCCCCAGATGGAGGGAAGCTGGGCATTGGCCACTTATCTGGCCAATGTGACAGGCTGGCTGCTGATGAAGCTTCCTTTTGGGGGCACGCTGCTGGGAATGAATTTTTACACAAGGCTTATTATCAGTGCTATGGCGCTGCTTTCCTACTATTTCCTGAAGGGGAAGATGCCGGCCTGGATAGCTTTTGCGGGAGAAATTATCGCTGTAAGCTTCTGCTGGTGTCCCACAACGATTCTGTATAATTATCTGACCTATTTTCTGTTTCTGGCGGTCTGTATCCTGTTATACAGAGGGCTTATATGGAACCGGAAAAGCCTGCTTGTGTGGGCAGGTGTATGTCTTGGGCTAAATGTCATGGTGAGGACGCCCAATATAGCAGAAGCCCTTCTTATTTTTGCAGTTTTCTTTTATGGAAAGCTAAGCGGGGAAAAAGCAGCTGAAATGTGGAAGAATGCCGGTGCCTGTGTGTCAGGATTTTTACTGGGGTTTGCGGGTGTATTCCTGGCAATCTGTATCCAGTACGGGCCGGGGGCATACTTCGGGATGTTCGGCAGTCTGGCGGGATATACCTCCACGGATGAAAGCTACTCGCCTTTTTCCATGATTACTTCTATACTTTCCGCATATGGCGGTACCTTAACCTGGCTTATGGTAATTGCCGTATGTATATTGGCGGGATGGATATTTTTCCATTTGCTGCCGTCTCGTCTGGAGAAGGCGGGGAAGGTGCTCTACTGCCTGTGTATCCCCATTTTGATCCGGCTTTTCTGGGGCAGGGGGATGTTTACTTTTACCTATTATAATTACCGCAGTATATACGAGTGGGGCATGCTGTTTTTGTATCTGATTTTAATAAGCTGCTGCATTTGTCTGGGAAACAGCCTTTTTTTCCGGAGGGACAGACTGCTGGCGTTTATCATTCTGCTGTCCGTAATAGCCACGCCGATCGGCAGCAATAATGAAACCATGCCAAATTTGAATAATCTGTTTCTGGCAGCGCCCTTCGCCCTCTGGATGCTCGGTAAGTTTTTCCGGCGCAAGCTTCGAAAGACGGAAGCGTTTCCTGTTATGGCCATGTCCGTCATGATAGTGGTGATGGTGTTTCTCCAGGGAATTGGCTTCAGAAGCAGGTTTGCCTTCGGAGACGGAATATACGGGGAAAAAAGAGAGGCAAAGGTGGAAAATTTCCGGGTGCTTGCCGGAATGAAAACACAGGAAATAAATGCCGTGAATCTTTCCGGCCTGCTTGGATATGCGGAGGAAAACGGATTAAAGGGCAGGAGCCTGATAACCTTCGGCAATGCCCCGGGGCTGAATTTTCTTCTGGATATGCCTTTAAGCATCACGCATGGCTGGCCGGATCTGGATACCTATCCGGCGCAGCAGATGGAAGAGGAGCTTCTTGCGCTGCAGGAGGAACCGGCAGTTATTATTTATAAAGAACATGGCGAGCTTCCGGAGGAAAGTGCGAAATGGGACGCCTTGCAGTTGTTTCTTTCGGAAAAAGAATATATACTTACTTATGAAAATGATGGATATCAGGTGTACACCCTGCCTGAAACATAATTGTCCGGTAATATATCCCGGAAATAAGCCAGCCGATTGTGTATTTATCAGATAAGCGCACAATGCGGACGGAAGAAATAAGAAAGGCGACAGCTATGATCAGATTTAACGTACCGCCCTTTACGGGAAAAGAAATGGATTATATCCGTCAGGCAGTGGAAAACCAGAAAATCTGCGGGGACGGTGAATTTACCAGGAAGTGCAGTGAATGGATAGAGAAAAAAACCGGTACCAGTAAATGCCTGCTCACCACCTCCTGTACCCACGCCACAGAGCTTGCCGCCCTGTTAGCCCAGGTGGGGCCTGGAGATGAGATCATTATGCCTTCCTTTACATTCGTATCCACGGCGGACGCCTTTGTGCTCCGTGGGGCCGTGCCTGTATTTGTGGATATCCGTCCGGATACCATGAATATAGATGAAACCTTGATCGAGGCGGCCATTACCGAAAAGACAAAAGCTATTGTGCCGGTCCATTATGCCGGGGTAGGCTGTGAAATGGATGCCATTATGGATATAGCAAGAAGGCATAAGCTTCTGGTTATTGAAGATGCCGCTCAGGGTATTATGGCTTATTATAAAGGAAAAGCATTGGGAGCCATCGGTGATTTCGGCTGCTTCAGTTTCCATGAAACCAAAAATTACAGCATGGGAGAAGGGGGCGCTCTTCTTATCCAGCATGAAAAGGATATCGAGGATGCGGAGATCTTCCGGGAAAAGGGGACGGACCGCAGCAAATATTTCAGGGGCCAGGTGGATAAATACCGCTGGCAGAATTACGGCTCCAGCTATCTTCCCAGTGAACTGAATGCGGCGTACCTTTATGCCCAGCTGGAAATGGCCGACGTTATTAATGACGAACGTATCCGTATATGGAACCAGTACCGGAACGAACTGGTGGGCCTTGCGGGAACAGGGAAAATCCAACTGCCCTATGTTCCTGATTACTGTGTGCAAAATGGCCATATGTTTTATATCAAGACGGCAGATCAGGAGGAAAGGGCGGCACTAATCGATTTCCTGTCGGAAAATGATATCCTCGCCGTATTCCATTATGTTCCGCTGCATTCCGCTCCGGCAGGGCTGAAGTATGGACGGTTCCATGGAGAGGATCGTTATACCACCAAAGAAAGCGAGAGACTTCTTCGGCTGCCCATGTATTATGGGCTAAAAGAAGAACAGGTAAGCTATATTTCAGGAAAAGTAAAGGAATTCTATGGTTTTAACTAAGCTGGGAACATTATACCGGAAATGGGAAAACTGGATATTGCCGGCCCTTTTTGTGCTGATCCTGCTGCTTTTATTGGGCCTGAGGTTTGATTATTATTATGATCTCAATGATGACGTGCTCATGAAGGATATTTTATCAGGCGTTTACACAGGCGCTTTTGAAAGCAGAAACGTGCAGATGCTTTTTCCGCTGAGCCTTATCCTGAGCTTTGTCTGCAGAATATTCGGAACCTCTTATGTATATGGCCTGTTTTTATGCGTCTGCCAGTTCGGCAGTCTTTATGTGATTCTATACAGGAGCATGGGGTATGCGGAAAAATCGATGGGAAAAGCAGCGCTGGGCCTTCTGGAAAGCCTGCTTTTTGCCGCCCTTCTTCTGCCGCTGCTTGTTTTTGTGCAGTATACGGTTACCAGCGGCCTGCTGACGGCAGCGGCGGTCTTCTGGTTTCTTACGGGAAAAAAGGCGGAGGCAGAGAAAAGTGCGGGCGGATTCCTGAAAAAGAATCTTCCGCCGGTGCTTTTATGCATACTGGCTTTTTTGCTGCGTCCGGAAATGCTGATTCTTCTTCTGCCCCTTGCCGGTGTGGCGGGGCTGTGGAAATGGGCGGAGGAAAGGCCTGTTTTTACGAAAAAAAATGCGGCCTGTTATCTGGGAGTTTTCGGTCTGATTCTGACCGGACTTCTAATCGGACAGGCGGCAAACGGGATAGCTTATGGAAGTGCGGAATGGAAAGAGTTTTTCCGGCTTTTTGACGCCCGGACGGAAGTTTATGATTTTAAGACGGCCGATATCCTGAAGTATGAAGAAAATAAAGAATTTTATGATTCGCTGGGATTGACAGAGGAAGAAGCCGCTCTGCTTGGCAACTATAATTATGGAGTTGATGATCGGATTGATGCAGGGCTGATGGAGCGTATCAGTGCATATGCTCTGGAAAAGGAAGGCTACTTCGGGAAAAGCCTTCGGGAAGGGCTCTGGCTTTATAAAGCACGGCTGAGCAATACGCCCGGTCTGGATTTTGATGCGGAGCAGGAGTTTCCGTTCCTGCTGACGGAGGCGGTTCTTATCGTGCTTTTGCTGCTGGCGGCATACCTGGGAAAAAGAGCGGCGCTGCTATGGCAGCTGCTTCTTTTTGGAGGGGTGAGAAGTGTTTTGTGGATGTATCTGATTCTCAGGAACCGAGTGCCGGTGAGGATCAGCCATCCGTTATATTTTGCCGAAATCGTTATGCTGGCCGCATGGCTGCTTCATTATTTGAAGGATGGACAATTTACGGCAAAAGAAAAGCTTTCGGCCCGCCGGTGGCTGAATCCGGTGTATGTTTCAGCGGTCCTGCTGTTTGTGACGGCGATTTCCCTGTTTCCCCGTTCCATGGAGAAAACGGGAGAGGAATATGCGTCCCGTGAGGGGATCAACCGGACCGATACGGCAGCCAGGGCGTATTACCGCGGTCATCCGGAGATTCTCTATCTTGCAGACGTGTATTCCACGGTGCAGTTTTCGGAAAAGATGTTCCGGGATGGAGAAACACTTCTGGGTAATTATGATCTTTTGGGCGGCTGGCTGTGCAAGAGCCCTTTGGCTGAGAAAAAGCTGGAAGCGTTCGGCTATGTCTCTTTGGAGGATGCCCTTGTTAACGGAGAGAATGTCCGGCTGGTTTCCCTGAAGGGCGAATCATGGGAATGGCTGGAGGCATATTACCGGGAGAGAGGTCTGGTGATCCGGGTAATCATGGAGGAGCGGATACCGGGCGGAACAGAAGGGAATGAGCTGGAGGTATACCGGCTTCAGAAAGAGGAGATTTCCTGATATGGAAGAAAAAATAGATTTGGGGCCGGTGTATCTGCGGCCTATTACAATGGATGATACGGAACGGATCGTGGGATGGCGGAATTCGGACAGGGTAAGGGAAAATTTTATTTTCCAGAAGCCTTTTACCGTACAGGGCCACATAGAGTGGATGGAAACGAAGGTGGCTTCCGGGGAAGTGGTTCAGTTCATTCTGTGTGAAACAGAAGGGGACAGGCCTGTGGGAAGTGTTTATTTCCGGGATATTGACCGGGAGAATAACCGTGCGGAGTATGGGATTTTTATAGGGGAAGAGGATGCGGCAGGAAAGGGTTACGGGACTCTGGCTGCCAAAGGAGCTGTCTGTTACGCCAGAGATAAGATGGGGCTTCATAAGCTGATGCTACGCGTATTTGCTGATAATACCGCGGCGGTGAGAAGCTATGAGAAAGCCGGCTTTGTGAAGGAAGCTTTTCTTAAGGATGAAATAAAGGGGAATGATGGATATCGGGATTTGATCCTGATGGCATGTCTGTTTCCTGAAAATCCGTAAGTATAAATGGGAAGCAACTGTGCAGGTACCAAACAGTTATGATGGATTATGGCAGCGGCGAAGATATTTGAATGGTTGACGGAAATGATAGAACAGGAGAAAAGCCCGCGGCAGCAGGAATGCGGGCGGAATGGAAGATTGCATGAGGAAATTGGTTAGTATTGTGATTCCCTGCTACCGTTCGGCGGAAATGATAGGCGGTGTGGTGGCGGATATCAACAGGGAAATGGAAAAGCTTCAGGAAAAATACCGGTGGGAAATCATACTGGTGAATGACTGTTCACCGGATAATACCTTCGATGTCATCCGGGAACTCTGCAGGGAATATACCAACATCTGCGGTGTAAACCTGGCGAGGAACTTCGGTCAGCATGCGGCGCTGATGGCGGGTTTTCATCAGGTGAAGGGGGATATCCTGGTATGTATGGATGACGACGGCCAGACTCCGGCTTTTGCAATAAAGGATTTGCTGCAGGGCCTGGAGGAAGGCAGCGATGTGGTCTATGCAAAATATGAGCATAAGCATCATAATGCATTCCGCAATTTCGGGAGCCGGGTGAATGATCTGATGCTGAAATTCATGCTGGGCAAGCCTGCTGATTTGTACGTGTCCAGTTTCTTTGCGGCAAGACGTTTTATTGTGGATGAGATGCTGCGGTACCAGAATGCCTACCCTTATGTAATCGGCCTTGTTCTGCGTGCGACGCGCAATATAAAAAATGTGACGGTGGAGCATCAGGACAGAAAGGCGGGAGAATCCGGGTATACACTGAGTAAGCTCCTGGGTCTGTGGTTCAACGGTTTTACGGCTTTCAGTGAAAAACCGCTGCGGGTTGCCACCATGATCGGCACCGGATGCGCTTTCCTCGGATTCCTTTATGGTTTATATACAATTATTAAGAAGCTGGTAAATCCTATGGTGCCCATCGGTTTCAGTTCCCTGATGTCTGCCCTCATGTTTATCGGAGGAATGCTGATGCTGATGGTGGGACTGGTAGGGGAATATATCGGCAGGATGTACATTTGTATGAATAATGCCCCCCAATATGTTGTCCGGGAAATTGTGGGGGAAGAAGAGGGAGAAAAGGATACAGATCAGAAGGAAGAGACAGTTCAGAAGAAACAGGAGAAACCGCAGGAACAGTGATGGAAGCGAAGGCAGGGAAGACGATGAACTTATCCCGTAACTATCAAAAATTAATATCGGCAGCGGTGACCCTGCTGGGTGTTGTCTGTATCCCCCAAATGCTTTTATCCTCAGGGAAAGGGCTGGATTTCAGCAATAGTTTTCTTTCAGTCCTTCTTTGGGGGCTAAGTTTCCCGGCAGCAGACAGAGCGCTTTGGAAGGATAAGGTTCTGAAAGGAAGGACTGCCTGGGGCTTCTTCGGCGCTTTTCTTTTTGTGATGGCCTGCTTGTTCGGAAGCCGGCTGGAAGCGGCGGGGTATGTGGATTTTACGGACTGGCGCATGTGGGTATCCATTCCCCTTCTCACTTTTTTCTTTGGACTGCTTATCGGGGAGCTTTGGATATGGCTGGAAGGGAAACGTGTTATTCCTGTCTGCAGGGAAGAGCATATGCATGGATTTCGGGAGAATCTGATGGTTTTTCTTCTTTTCATGCTGGTGTGGGGAATTATTCTTCTGGCGGTCTATCCCGGCTTTTTTGTATATGACGCCCAGGATGAATTCAATCAGGTAGCGATGAGGCAGTTCACCACGCATCATCCTCTTCTGCATGTGCTGCTCCTGGGAGGGATCATATCTCTGGGGAATAAATTGTTTTCCTCGTATAATACGGGGATCGCGCTTTATATGCTTTTTCAAATGGCTGTAATGGCGGGCTGTTTTACCTATATTCTTGCTTTTTTTCGAAAAAGAGGGACTGCCAGGTGGTTCCGTATCGTAAGCCTGCTGTATTTTGCTTTTTTTCCTGTGATTCAGATGTATGTGTTGTGTTCCGCCAAGGATACTTTGTATTCTGCGGGCATGCTTCTTGTTATTGTTCTGCTCCTGCAATTGTTTGAGGAAAAGGAAAGCTTTGGTTCATGGAAAAAGTTTGTATTGCTGTCGGCGGCTTTGTTTTGTATGGCGGCTATGCGGCACAATGGTTTCTATATAATGCTCCTGATGATACCGGTGATGTTTCTGGCTTCCGGCCGGGAAAAACGGAAGAAAGCGCTGGCGGCCGGAATTGGGGCATTGGCGTTGTATTTTCTTGTGACAGGCGGGCTGGGCAGGGTGCTGCATGCACAGGCAGAGGAAAATCAGGAAATGCTTACAGTTCCCATTCAGCAGCTGGCCAGGGTTTATGCCTGCAGTCCGTCGGTGATGACACAGGAGGAACAGGAAACGCTTCATGAATTTCTTCCGGAGGAGGCGCTGAAGCGTTATACTCCCAAGCTGTCCGATAGTGTGAAAATTGATTTTAATAACGAAAGGTACAAAGAAAATCCGTCATTGTTCTGGAAGTTGTGGTGGTCGGTGGGAGGGAAGGCACCTGCGGCATATCTGAATGCCTGGCTGCTTACTTCCTATGGATTCTGGTATCCGGATACGGTGATCGATGTATACCGGGGGAATACAGTCTTTACCTATACGTATGAGGACAGTTCTTATTTCGGGTTCGAAACGGAACTGCCGGGGGTGAGGGAAAGTAAAATCCCATTGCTGAATGAGTGGTTCCGCAGGCTGAGTCTGGAAGTATTCCAGCAGAAGGTACCGGTGATATCCATGCTGTTTTCTCCGGGATTTTTATTCCTTATTTATCTGGCCGGGCTGTTGTTTTTGATGAAGCAGAAGGAGTATGTGAGGGTGCTGGCCTTTCTGCCGGTGGTGCTGAATTGGCTCACTGTGATTTTGGGGCCTACTTATCTGGTAAGGTATGTGCTGATTTTCTGGTTCGCTTTGCCTGTTTTGGGGTATGTTGTAAGTACAGGGAAATTATGCTATACTAATGGGAAAACTGGCGTTTTCCCTAGAACTTAGGTGAGCGGACAAGCCGCTCACGACGGGCTAATGGGAAAACTGGCATTTCAGGTAAAATGAATGAATAGAAAAATCAAGAAATATCGGGCAATTGAATATATAATCCTCTTCTACGCTGCAGTCCTGATGCTTTTAATCGGGCCGTTAGGAATTTTTGATGGTTCACGGGAAGTATCGGGCAATGAGAACGTTCAGGGCAAGACGGCGGCTGTGACTCAGGATGCCAGAATCCAGCAGGTTTTTATCGGCGACGGAGGATATCTGGAAAAAATCAGTATTTATGCGATACAAAACCTGTCCCGCAGGGTGGTTTCCCTGACTATCTCGGATGAACTGGGAGAGACTGTGTTTTCCAGAAGGGTAGCGCTGGACACCTATGAGGCGCCTGGCTTTTTTACCATACCGGTAGAGTTTCAGACCGTACAGGGCAGAGCCTATGTATGGGAAATCAGCCATCCGGAAGAGGCGGTGGAGCTGGGGTATCAGCAGACTGCGGATGCCGGTATCGGTGTGTATGGCAACTATTATTTCATGGGCAGCGATCAGAAGATTGATGAGCAGGTGGGAAACAATATAATCATGCGTTTCCAGTATGCCGATAAGCTGAGTTTTCTGCAGAAGGCCGTGATCCTGTTCGTAATTGCCCTGGCAGCAGGCTTTTCCTTGCTGCTTGTGGAAAATCATGCGAGAAAAAGAAAAATTACCAGGGATGTGAAGGTACAGTGGGTATTTAAGGGTATCTGCAATCCGCTGATCACAGCAGGAGCCATAGCCGGGATCGCCGCGGTATATCCTTTTGCTTATTATGGCGGCGTAAAAGCGGATAAAATGGTATATACGGCCGGTATCCTTGTCATGGCGGCTCTGCTTTTATATGTGGTAAATGCCAAAAGGGACAGTATTGCGCCGCTGCTTCCGCCTCTGAAGGAAACGGTTCTGGACAGGGGGATGGACTGGCTGCAGTGCATTTTTTGGGCAGGCGCGCTCTGGGGCTGTATTGATTATGTAAATGCGATGTATAATATCTATCAGGACTATGCTTACAGGAAGGTCCTGATCTATCTCTGTCTGGTCCTTCTTACCATGTGCGGGAAAAAAGCGCTTTTCCATTGGGGAAATCTGATATGGCTTGCTGTTTCCGCTGTGGCCGGATATTTGTATTACCGCCCTTTCCGCGGGATAGAAGAGCAGGACAAGCTCGCCATGCTGAATGCCATCCTTTTTGCAGCGGCGGGCCTGGTGCTGATTCAGCTGGTCATTATTATATGGAAGAAAAAAACGGCGTGGAAGCAGCTTTCCCCGGCCTTTACGGTTCTTGTTGCCGCCTTTTTTGTCCTTCTTCTTGTTTTTCGGAATACGAGAGGCTGGCCTGTTTATATGGTTACGGCTTTTACCCTGCTTTATATCTTTTATCTTTCCTGGGAAAAGAAAGAACGTTTTCTGGGAATACTCTGTAATGGAATTATATTGAATTTTTTCTGTGCCTTAGTTTTTGCCGTGCTGCGCAGGCCCTTCCGGGCATGGGGCTATTACCGGTACAATTTTGTATTTCATACGGTGACTGTTACGGCGGCTTACCTCACTCTGGTAATCTGTGCGCTGTTTGTAAAGCTGCTGATGCAGTATCATAAATCCCGCAGGCTTCATATGTACTGGACTACTGCGCTTATGTTCGGCATGGCGGTATCTTTTCTTCTGATGACGATGTCGAGGACGGGATATCTTGCTGCTGTGGCAATGGGAATCGTTGTTTTGCTTTTTGTCTCACTGCTGTGCTACAGGGAGAGGTTTTTAAGCTTTCTGGGAAAAACAGGGCTGTTGGTGCTGCTTATACTGCTGAGCTTTCCTGTCACCTATTCCGCGGTGCGGCTGATCCCTCCTCTGTATGATGATCCTTATATATTTGAACTGGAAGCAAATGAGGAAGAGTGGGCGGTGCACAAGGGAGACAAAGCGGATTCCGAAAACTATATCACCTTTCCCAGGTTTGCCTATTGTATTGATGTGAAGCTTTTTGGAGAAGAGCATAGTATTGTCAGAAAATTTGTGGATACCTTCATGGCTGACTCCAGTGCGGAGCCGTATGCTCCGGGGGAAGACAGGCTGGAAGTGAACGGAATGTCTGTAATGCTTGCTTCTTCGCAGGAAACGGAAATTCCGGAACTTGCGCCGGAGGGAGAACAGGACACGGACGCAGATACCGGGGATTCCCAAACGTCGGCAGACGGGCCTTCTGACGAGGAAGATTATTCCAACGGGCGGTTTGAAATTTTCAAACGTTATATATCCCACTGGAACCTGACCGGCCATGATGAGATGGGGGTTGAACTTCCGGATGGTTCTCTCAGTGTCCATGCCCATAATACCTATCTTCAGGTGATTCATGACCATGGCCTTATAACCGGCGCTGTTTATCTGCTGCTGGGAATCGTAAGCCTGATACAGATGTTCCGGTATGCACTGACACTCAGGCAGACAGGCAGGCTTCAGGACAGGGAGAACCCCAGGGACGATTATGCGGCCCTGCCGCTTGCCGTATTTCTGGCCTTTGCTGTTGCGGGGCTGGTGGAGTGGCTGTTCCATCCCTGTAATCCGCTGGGCTTTACCACGATGGCGGTGCTGGCGCCGCTCCTTACATTCCGAGGGAAAAAGAAGAAAAGAGTAAATGAAAATGAAGGATAAAGAAAAGAAGAATTCCCGCCATTTTAATTATCAGTTGTTTTACCGCAGGACGGCTCTGATCATTTATGATATCCTCAGTGTGACGGCATCCAGCTTTCTGGCTATTCTGCTCAGGTATGACATGCATCTGGATGAAATTCCGGATCAGTTCCTGATGCCTATCAGGAACTTCCTTCCGGTGAATATCCTGATTACAATGGGCATTTTCTATCTTTTCCGTTTGTATCACAGCCTGTGGGCTTTTGCCGGCGAGAACGAAATGCAGAATCTGATCATGTCCTGCTTTTTGTCCGCAGTGGTTTCCGGTGTGGGATTGAATCTGTTTAAGGTTTCCGGGAAACCGGTGCCTGACAGTTATTATTTCATGTATCTTTTCCTGCTCATAACCTTTACCTTTATCAGCCGTTTTTCCTATCGTTTTCTCAGAAGCCGCAAGCATAAGATACAGAACAGGAAAAATAATGTATCCGTTATGATTATCGGGGCCGGTGAAGCGGGAAATGCCCTGATTAAAGAGATTGTTACCAGCAATTACAGCACCATGGTTATCCGCTGTATTATTGATGATGATAAACAAAAATGGGGACAGTTCATCCAGGGGATTAAAGTGGTGGGCGGACGTGATAAAATTATCGAATCCGCGGATCTGTATGATATCGATGAAATTTTTGTGGCAATTCCTTCCGCTCCGCCTACGGTAATCCGTGACATCCTGAGCATCTGTAAGGAGACAAACTGTAAGCTGCGTTCCCTTCCAGGCATGTACCAGCTGGTGAACGGCGAGGTGAGCGTAAGCAAACTGCGTGATGTAGAGGTGGAGGATCTTCTGGGAAGAGAACCCATCCGGGTGGATCTGGATTCTATCCTGAGTTATGTACAGAATAAGGTGGTCATGGTTACCGGCGGCGGCGGTTCGATCGGAAGTGAGCTGTGCAGACAGATCGCGTCCCATAAACCGGCCCAGCTGATCATCGTGGATATTTATGAAAATAATGCCTATGATATTCAGCAGGAGCTGATTATCAAATATCCGGAGCTGAAGCTGACCGTTTTGATTGCATCTGTCCGTAATACGAAGCGTATCAATCATATTTTTGAAACCTATAAACCGGATATCGTGTACCATGCGGCGGCCCACAAGCATGTGCCTCTCATGGAGGTCAGCCCTAATGAGGCGATAAAAAATAATGTATTCGGCACCTGGAAGACCGCACAGGCGGCCGCTTTGAACGGGGCGAAGAAATTTGTCATGATTTCCACGGATAAGGCGGTGAATCCCACCAATATCATGGGAGCGAGCAAGCGAATCTGTGAAATGATCGTGCAGACCTTCAATAAACATTATGACACGGAATTTGTGGCGGTTCGTTTCGGAAATGTATTGGGAAGCAACGGCAGTGTCATTCCGCTGTTTAAGAGACAGATCGAGGCGGGCGGGCCTGTTACCGTAACCCACCCCGATATCATCCGTTATTTTATGACGATACCGGAAGCGGTATCCCTTGTCCTGCAGGCCGGGGCCTATGCCAGGGGCGGTGAAATTTTTATCCTGGATATGGGAGAGCCTGTAAAAATCCTGGATCTGGCGAAGAATCTGATCCGTCTTTCCGGCTATAAGCTGGGGGAAGACATACAGATAGAATTTACGGGCCTGCGTCCCGGTGAAAAGCTGTATGAAGAGCTTTTGATGGATGAGGAAGGAATGCAGGATACGGAAAATAAGCTGATCCATATCGGACGTCCCATTGAACTGGATGAGCGGGAATTTTTCATCCAGCTGAAGCGTCTGGAGGATGCTTCCAGGGATGAGGTGGAAGACATCAGGCCTCTGGTGGCCGGTATCGTGCCCACCTATGTATATAATAAGGAAGAGATGTAACTGTAAAGATACGGAACAGTTACAGAGAGGGATGAAGATGAAGGTACATCATGTCGGATATCTTGTGAAAAAACTGGATAAGGCGGCGGAGGAATTCGAGAAGCTGGGGTTCGTCCGTCAGGGAGATATGACAAACGATACATACCGCAAGGTGGATATCCTGTTTCTGGAAAAGGATGGCTATGTGGTAGAACTGGTAAGCCCCAATGCGCCGGACAGTGTGGTTTCGGGACTGATAAAGACCTATAAAAACGCTCCCTATCATATATGCTATGAAAGCGCGGACTTTCAGGCAGACTTAGAGCAGCTCACCCAAAACGGATATGTGCAGATCGATCAGCCGGCGCCGGCTCCCGCCATAGGGAACCGGAACGTGGTGTTTCTCATGAACAGCAGGCTGGGAATGATAGAGCTTCTTGCGTAACTGTGAAGGCACTGAACAGTTACCTTCTTTCAGAATAGTGAATACGGATGAAACCGTAAGAATCGAGGTTATGATGGAACAAAAGGAACAAAGGGAAAAAATTTATCTTTCTTCTCCGACAATGCACGGAGAGGAGCAGAAGTTTGTGGCGGAGGCATTCGATACCAACTGGGTTGCCCCGTTAGGCCCTAATGTGAACAATTTTGAAAAAGAGATGGCGGAATATACCGGCTGCGGATATGCGGCGGCATTGAGCGCGGGTACGGCGGCCATCCATCTGGCGCTGCGTCTGATTGGCATACAGCCGGGTGATATCGTATTTTCATCCGACCTTACGTTTTCCGCTACCTGCAATCCCATCTGTTATGAAAAAGGAACGCCGGTATTCATTGATTCGGAAGAGGATACCTGGAATATGGATCCGCAGGCGTTAAAAAAGGCTTTTGAAAAATATCCGCAGGTAAAGGCTGTTATCTGTGCCCACCTGTACGGAACGCCGGCAAAAATTGATGAAATACGGGCGCTTTGTGATGCTTACAGGGTACCTTTGATTGAGGATGCGGCGGAGTCATTAAGCTCCACCTTCCGGGGACAGATGACGGGAACCTTCGGAGATTACGGCATTTTTTCCTTTAACGGAAATAAAATCATCACTACCTCAGGTGGAGGCATGCTGGTATCCAGTGATGAAAAAGCGATAGAAAAGGCCCGTTTCCTTTCCACCCAGGCAAGGGATAAGGCAAGGCATTATCAGCATTCCCAGCTGGGCTTCAATTACCGCATGTCCAATGTGGTAGCAGGAATCGGCAGAGGACAGCTGATCCATCTGGAAGAGCATAAGCGTAAAAAGAAGGAAATTTACAGACAATATAAAGAAGCATTTGCAGATATTCCGGCATTGGCCATGAATCCCATGAATCCGGACGGGAATGCCAACAACTGGCTGTCCTGTATGACTATCGAGCCGGACAGCGGCGTGACACCGGATATGGTGATGGATGCCCTGGAGGCGGAAAATATCGAATCCCGCCCGATTTGGAAGCCGATGCACCTTCAGCCGTTCTATGAAAACTGTGATTTTATTGCCATGGAGGAAAACGGAAGTGTGGGGGAACGTATCTTCAAGAAGGGCTTCTGTCTTCCCAGCGACATTAAAAATACGCCGGCGGATATGGAACTCATTATCGGAATCATACGCAGTTTTTTTGTATAAGGATAAAATGCAGGAACAGGTAACAGTTGTAGCAGTTCAGACAAGTCTGAATTGTTACAGGAAAAGAGGTCGGCATGTTTTATAAAAAGTTTGGAAAAAGATTTCTGGATTTACTGCTATCTACCCTTGCCATTGTTATATTAAGCCCGGTGCTTCTGGTGGTAGCCATCCTTGTGAGAATCAAGCTTGGCAGTCCTGTGCTTTTCCATCAGGAACGTCCCGGCAGGAATGAAAAAATATTTACCCTGTGCAAATTCCGCACGATGACGGATAAAAGAGATGAAAAGGGAAATCTTCTGCCGGATGCGGACAGGCTGACCAAATTCGGAAAGCTGCTCCGGGCCACGAGTCTGGATGAACTGCCGGAGCTGTTTAACATCTGGAAAGGGGATATGAGCATCATCGGCCCCCGGCCGCTACTGGTGTCTTATCTGCCCTGGTATACGGAAGAAGAAAGGCTGCGTCATACGGTAAGGCCCGGACTGACGGGGCTTGCCCAGGTTTCAGGCAGGAATTTCCTGGACTGGGACAGCAGGCTTTCCAAAGATGTGGAATATGTGAAAAATCTTTCCTTTGCCATGGATATTAAGGTCCTGGTAAAAACGGTAACCGTGGTTTTTGCCAGGGATGAGGTGGCAGAGGACACCTCGGTTTCCGAAGGGAATCTGGCGGAAATCCGGAAAAAAAGGCAGGAGGCACAGGTATGATTAATATATTGATTTTAAGCGCCGGAACCAGGAACAAGGTGGTACAGTATTTCAGGAAAGAACTGGCGGGCAGAGGAAAGGTTTATGCCACGGACTGCAGTGAACTGGCACCGGCTGTTTACGAGGCGGATGAAGCGATTTTAGTCCCGCGCATGACGGAGCCGGGATATCTGGAAACCATTCTGGATATCTGCCGGGAAAAGGAAATTACAGGCGTTTTTTCTCTCATTGACCCGGAACTGACACTTCTTGCGGAACACCGGGAGGAATTTCTTGCGGTGGGAACCACTCCCATCATTTCTTCTCCGGAAGCGGTGGCTCTTTCTTTTGATAAATATCAGATGTACCTTAAGCTGACGGAGCTGGGATTCCCGGCCGCCCGCTGTTTTATGGATCCTGCAGCCTTTGAAAAGGCGGTGGAGGATGGAGAAATGCATTATCCGGTTTTTATAAAGCCGGCCAGAGGAAGCGCGAGCATCAATATCAACAAGGTTTCCTGCAGGGAAGAGGCCGAGCTTTTATGCAGGCTGAATGATGATATGATGATACAGGAATTTATGGATGGTACGGAATACGGCGCGGATGTCTATATTGATATGATTTCCGGCAAGGTAACCTCCATATTTGTAAAGGAAAAAATCAAGATGCGCGCCGGAGAGACGGACAAATCGGTATCCGTCAAAGACGGGCAGCTGTTTGGCCTGATAAAAGATTTCGTTGAAACAATAGGATTTTGTGGTATTATTGACATAGATATTTTCAAGGTGAACGGTAAGTACTATATTTCCGAGGTGAATCCCCGTTTCGGCGGCGGATATCCCCATGCCTATGCCTGCGGAGTGAATGTGCCCGCGCAGATCATACGTAATCTGGAAGGGACGGCCAACGAGGAAGCAATCGGCGCTTATGAAGAAAATATCTGCATGATGAAATACAATGAAATTATGATACGCAGAATGAATGATAATTCGAAAGACTGAAGGCGATCGTTCGGGTTTGACTGAACGGCGGCGACTGAGGAAAGACAAGGAGAAAGCAATGGCTTCTTCCCTATTGATATTATCCAACAGCGATTCCGGGCTTTACGATTTCCGTAAGGAGGTTCTGAAGGCGCTGCTGGAAAAAGGCTTCCGTGTGGCGGTTTCCGTGCCGGATACTGGCTATGTGGACAAGATAAAAGCGTTGGGCTGTGAATATATACCCACCTCCTTTGAACGGCGGGGGATGAATCCTGTCAAGGACATGAAGCTGATGCTTTTCTACCGGAGGCTGATGAAAGAATACCGTCCGCTGGCGGTGCTGACTTATACCATTAAACCGAATATTTACGGCGGCCTGGCGGCGAGGCTGACAGGAACCCCCTATCTGGTAAATGTTACGGGGCTGGGGACTACGCTGGAAAACGGCGGGCTTCTGCAGAAAATGATTATCCTTATGTACAGAACCGCTTTGAAAAAAGCCGGCTGTGTCTTTTTCCAGAATAAAGGGAACCGGGATTTTATGGTTCAAAAGAAATGTGCTTCAGGGAAGGTGCGGGTGATTCCGGGTTCCGGAGTGAACCTCACGGAACACAGGCCGGAGGAGTATCCGGGGGATAGCGGGCAAATCCGTTTTGTGTCTGTTATGCGCCTGATGAAGGATAAGGGAATCGAGGAGTTGATGGCGGCGGCACAGACGGTCCATGAGAAGCATCCGGAAACCCTGTTTCAGATTCTGGGAGCCTATGAAGAGGAAACCAGGGATGTGTATGAGCCGAGGGTGAAGGAGCTTCAGGAAAAAGGAATCCTTATGCATTATGGATACCGGGACGATGTTCCCGTATTTCTGAAGGAATGCCAGGCGGTTATCCATCCTTCTTATCATGAGGGAATGTCCAATGTGCTCCTTGAGGCGGCGGCGACGGCGCGGCCGGTGCTTGCAAGCGCTGTGGAAGGATGTCTTGATACGTTTTCGGAAGGGGTGAGCGGGCTGAGCTTTCAGGCCCAGGACAGCGGCAGCCTTGCGGAAGCGGCGGAACGATTCCTTGCCATGTCTTATGAGGAAAGAAAAGAAATGGGGCTTCAGGGAAGGAAATATGTGGAGGAAAAGTTCGACAGGAACTTTGTGGTAGCCGCATATCTGGAAGAGATCTCCCGCATACAGCAGAACAGGTAAGTTTTGCCGGAAGCGGCTATTGTTGTTTCCGGCATTTATCCATAAAAAAGACAGATACGAATGAAACAGATTCGGGTTTAGGAGGACACAGATGGGATTATATGAAAAACTTGTGAACGGAGAAGAAAAGCTTTCTCTTGTAGGCCTCGGCTATGTGGGAATGCCCATTGCGGTAGCCTTCGGCAGGAAAATCAATGTTATCGGCTATGATTTGAATGCGCAGAAGGTAGAGCAGTATAAAGCGGGCTATGATCCTACCAGAGAGGTGGGAGACGATGTGATCAAGCAGGCAAATGTGGAGTTCACAGCGGATGAAACCAAACTGAAGGAAGCGAAATTCCATATCGTTGCGGTACCCACACCGGTGAATGATGATCATACGCCGGATTTACGTCCGGTTGAGGGCGCGAGCCGTACCGTAGGGCGCAATCTGGTGAAGGGAAGTATTGTAGTATTTGAATCCACGGTATATCCCGGAGTGACCGAGGACATCTGCGTTCCGATTATGGAAAAGGAATCGGGTTTAACATGCGGCGTGGATTTCAAAGTAGGCTATTCTCCGGAACGTATTAACCCCGGCGACAAGGTTCACCGACTGGAAACGATTGTGAAGATTGTTTCCGGGATGGACGAAGAGACGCTGGATACTATAGCAAAGGTATATGAGCTTGTGGTGGAAGCCGGAGTATACAGGGCTGATTCCATTAAAGTGGCGGAGGCGGCCAAGGTAATTGAAAACAGCCAGAGAGATATTAATATTGCGTTTATGAATGAACTCTCCATTATTTTCAACAAGCTTGGGATTGATACGAAGTCTGTTCTTGAGGCGGCAGGCACCAAATGGAATTTTCTGAACTTTTTCCCGGGCCTTGTAGGAGGCCACTGCATCGGAGTTGACCCTTATTATCTTACGTATAAGGCAGAGGAGCTGGGGTATCATTCCCAGATCATTCTGTCCGGACGCCGGATTAATGACGATATGGGCAGATATGTGGCGGAAAATGTGGTAAAGAACCTGATTAAGGCTGATATTGCGGTTAAGACTGCCAGGGTGGCGATTCTGGGCTTCACCTTCAAGGAGAACTGTCCGGATACCAGAAACACCAAGGTGATCGATATTGTAAAGGAACTGCGGGAATACGGCATCGAGCCGGTGATTGTGGATGAGACGGCGGATGCACAGGAAGCGGAAAGGCTGTATGGCGTGAAGCTTGCGGGCAGAGAGGCAGTTAAGGATCTGGATGCATTGGTCATTGCCGTAGCGCATGAGGAATTCAGCCATCTGTCCAAGGAAGAGATAGCAGGCTTCTTTAATCAGGCCCATGAAAAAAAGGTACTGGTTGATATCAAGGGAATTCTGAACCGTCGTGATTATATGACGGAGGAATATATGTACTGGAGATTGTAAGCAACAGTTCGTATAGAATTAAATGTTTTATCATAAGGAGAGTTAACATGGGCTATAAAAATTTACAGTTTGACAAAGACAGTGTATTTCTTGTAACAGGCGGAGCAGGATTCATCGGTTCCAATCTGTGTGAAGCGATTCTGGATATGGGCTATCAGGTGAGATGCCTGGATGATTTATCTACCGGAAAGCAGGAAAACGTGGAAATGTTCCTGGACAGGCCGGGATATACCTTTATTAAAGGAGATATCAAGGATCTGGAAACCTGCAGGCGTGCCTGCGACGGTGTGGATTATGTGCTGAACCAGGCGGCCTGGGGCAGCGTTCCCCGGAGTATTGAAATGCCCATTTTCTATGAGCAGAATAACATCGGCGGAACTCTGAATATGATGGAAGCGGCCAGAGAAAGCGGCGTGAAGAAATTTGTCTATGCTTCCAGCTCATCCGTATACGGCGATCATCCCGCCCTTCCCAAAAAGGAAGGAATCGAGGGGGAGGTCCTTTCTCCTTATGCTCTTACCAAGCGGACGAATGAGGAATATGGAAAGCTGTATAAGAAGCTGTATGATCTGGATACCTACGGACTGCGTTATTTTAACGTATTCGGACGCAGACAGAATCCGGACGGCATGTATGCGGCCGTTATTCCCAAGTTTTTAAAGCAGCTGCTTCATGATGAGGTTCCCACCATCAACGGGGACGGAAAGCAGTCCCGTGACTTTACTTATATCGACAACGTTATCGAAGCGAACCTGAAAGCCTGCCTGGCTTCCGGGGATGCTGCCGGAGAAGCCTATAATATCGGATCCGGCGGAAGAGAATTTCTTATAGATATTTATTACGATCTGTGCAAAGCGCTGGGCAAGGAAATGGAGCCTAATTTCGGGCCTCCGAGAAGAGGGGATGTCCGGGATTCCAATGCGGATATCACGAAAGCAAGAGAAAATCTGGGTTATGACCCGGACTATGACTTTGCGTCAGGAATCAAGCTGGCAATCGATTGGTATAAGGAAAACCTGAAGTAAGGACGGACGGGGCCTGTGTCTGTCCGCCAGGTTTTTTCTCCCGCCAGGGTATTCTGCCGCTGACTGCCGGTGTGTGCAGCCGGGCCCGCCGCATGGTATGATCCTTTGCAGGCGCAGTTATACCGGGCATTGCGATGAGCCCGAAGCAAAAAAGTGTTAGGAGTGCCTTCCACTTTTTCGGTCTCATCTCCATGGTATAAGATGCGTCTGCAAAGGATCATACCATGCGGCGGGCCCGGCTGCACACACCGGCAGTCAGCGGCAGAATGCCCGGCGGGAGAAAAAACCTGGCGGACAGACACAGGCCCCTGAGGGTTGTGGCAGGCTTCCATTTTTGGGAAGAGGTGGAAGGAGAGAAGAGACTGGGGCGGGGGAAGGGAAAAGAGAAGAGAGAGATGTGAATGGGAAGGAGAGACGGGAATGGATTATAAGGTGGTTATATTTGGGGTGAAGGATACTACGGGGGAGATAGTGTCTTTTGTTCAGGAGAATATATGTGCTGTGGATTTGGTGGTGACGATTCATCCGGATGTTCTTTCGGGGAATGAGGTTTCGGGGTATCAGGGGCTGGGGTATCTGACGGAGCGGTTCGGGATTCCTGTGTTTGAAACGCGGTCTTATGGGCTGAAGGATGAGGATACGGTGCGGTTTTTTGAGGAGAATACGTTTGAGATCGGGATTTCGATGGGGTGGCAGAGGCTGATTCCTCAGGGGGTGCTGGATCGGTTCCGGTATGGGATTTTTGGGTTTCATGGGAGCTGTGGGTATCTTCCTTTCGGGAGGGGGAGGTCGCCGCTTAATTGGTCGGTGATTAACGGGGATACGAGGTTTGTGCTGAATTTGTTTCAGTATGATGCGGATCCGGACAGTCCTAATGTGTTTGCTAATGAGATGTTTTCGATTAATGCGCATGATACGATACGGACTTTGCAGTATAAGAATATTCTTGTGTCCAAGAGATTGATTCGCAGGCTTTTGGAGGCTTATGGGGATGGGAATATTGTGATCAGGCGTGAGTCGAAGGATTTTGGCGGGTGGTATAATAAACGTACGGCGGCGGACGGGAAGATTGATTTTCATGGGAGGACGCGGGATATTTATAATCTGGTGAGAGGGGTGAGCAGGCCTTTTCCGGGGGCTTTCTGTTTCTGTGGGGAAGAGCGGGTTACGGTGTGGAGTGCACATCCTTTTGATGAGATGCTGGATTTTTCCGGGTATGCGCCGGGGGAAATTGTTGATATAATTGACGGGAAGCTGATTGTGCGTACGGTGGACGGGTCGCTTTTGATTGAGGAGTATGAGTGCGGGCGGAAGCTGTGTGCGGGGGACATGCTGGAATGAAAATAGCAATCCGTATGGATGATATTACGCCGGATATGAATTGGGATAATTTCCTGGCTTTGAAGGCTTTGTTTGATAGGTATCATATTTGTCCGCTGATTGGGGTGGTTCCGGATAACCGGGATGATGGTCTGCGGATTATGGAGCCGCGTGAGGATTTCTGGGAATATCTGAAGGAGCTTCAGGGGGAGGGGTGGATGATCGCGCAGCATGGCTGTTATCATCAGTATACGACCCGTAAGGGCGGGCTTTTTCCTTTGAATTGTTTTTCGGAGTATGCGGGAGTGCCATTGGAACAGCAGAGGAGTATGATTTCCTGCGGGAAGAAAAAGCTGGAAGAGCGGGGGATTTATACGGATATTTTTATGGCTCCGGGGCATACGTTTGATAAAAATACGTTAAAGGCGCTGAAGGAGTGCGGTTTTTCTTTTCTGACAGACGGATTCGGTAAGAAGCCGTATTGTCGGGAGGGGCTTACTTTTCTGCCTGTTTCCAGCAGGAAAAAGGATTGTTTCCGGGGGAAGCAGGGCTATACGACGCTGGTGATTCATGCCAATGGAATGAATGCTTCGGAAATCGGGTGGTATGAAAGAATGCTTGCAGAGTATCCGGAAAAATTCATTTCTTATAAGGAATTTATGGAAATTCCGGGAGAAAAGCGTGGATTTGCAGGAAATCTTGCAGAATATCTGCAGGCGAGCGCAAAACGGATCTTGGCAAAGCTGATTGGGCTGCGCCATGGAAACGGAGGGAATGGCCGGTGAAGGAACCAATAAGAGTGCTTCAGGTTCTGGGAGGAACCAACCTGGGAGGGGCGGAAAGCCGGGTTATGGACAGCTACCGTCATATGGACCGGGATAAAATACAGTTTGATTTCTGTGTCCATACGGAAGAGAGGGGTTTTTTTGACGAGGAGATAGAGCGGCTGGGCGGCCATGTGTATCGTGTGCCCAGATTCCGGGTGGTGAACTGGGTATCTTACAGGAAGGCCTGGAAGGATTTTTTCAGGGAGCATCCGGGATACCGGGCTGTACATGGCCATATGACAAGCACGGCATCCATCTATCTGCCGGTTGCCAAAAAGGCGGGTGTGCCTCTTACGATAGCCCATGCAAGAAGCGCCGGCGTGGATCCGGGAATGAAGGGAAGGATAACCAGATTCCTGCGCCGGAATCTGGGGAAAAAGGCGGATCTTTGCCTGACCTGTTCCAAACTGGCCGGAGAGGCGGTGTTTGGGGAGAAGATGGCACGGGCGGGACTGGTTCGTACGGTGCCTAATGCCATTGATGCGGCGGCTTTTGCCTATAGGGAAGAGATTCGTGATAAAATGCGGCTTCAGCTTCAGATCCCGCAGGATGCTTTTGTTATCGGGCATGTGGGGCGCTTCGGGCATATGAAGAACCATACGTTTCTTTTGGATGTATTTGAGCAGGTGAATAAGAAGCTTCCCTCGTCTATGCTGCTGCTGGTGGGAGAAGGGGGCCTGCAGGATATGATAAAAGAAAAAGCGGCGGCTTTGGGGCTGGCGGATAAAGTGATTTTTACCGGGAATCAGGCCGATGTCAGTGATTATTACCAGGCCATGGATTTTTTTGTTTTCCCTTCTGTCTTTGAAGGCCTTCCGGGGACGGTGATCGAGGCTCAGGCAAGCGGCCTCAGATGTCTGGTGTCGGACAGTGTGACGCCGGAGGTGCTGATTACGGAGCTGGCCCAGGCGGAACCGCTTTCACTGGGGGCCGGTGCGTGGGCTGCAAATGTACTGGAAAGAAAAGAGTATGTCAGAAATCAGATGACGCAGGCCATTAAGGCTGCGGGCTTTGATGTATCGGATCAGGTAAAGATGCTGGAAAAGATTTATCTGCAGGAGAATTGCCAATGAAGAAAAAAATAATGCTCATCGTACCTATGCTGCACCAGGGCGGCTTCGAACGGGTCTGTGTAGCCACGGCCCGTCTGCTGGAGCCTTTTTATGAGGTGTATATTGTGATTTTCAGCTCCCGGGATATTGCTTATGATATCCGGGGACTCCGGGTTATTGATCTGCATATGGGGGCGGAGGACGGAAAACTGCGTAAAATCCGTAATGTGTTCCGCAGAAGCCGGAAGGTGAGCAGCCTGAAAAAGGAATTGGGTGTCGATATTGCGTACAGCTTCGGGCCTACGGCCAATCTGGTCAATGTGTTCTCCCGGTCATCAGGAAAAACATGGTGCGGGGTACGCAGCTATATGGACATGGGGAATCCCAGGCTGCTGAAGCTTTTCTGCTCCCGATCGGATAAGATTGTCTGCTGTTCCCGTGTAATCGAAGAGGAAATCCGGGAAAAATTCCAATGTACGAAGACCGTTACTCTCTATAATCCTTTTGATATCAGGGAGGAACAGGAAAAGACTGCTCAGGAAGAGGAACGCATGCCCTTCCAGGACTGCGGCAGTGTGATCGTATCCATGGGGCGTCAGGATGATGTAAAAGGCTTCTGGCACCTGCTGAAAAGCTTTGCGCTGCTTTATAAAAAGAAGCCGGAGGCAAGATTGCTGATTGTAGGCGAGGGTGATTTTCAGGAATATTGGAAGCTGGCTGAGGACTTGAAGATTTCGGGCGCGGTAAGTTTTCCGGGGGTGAAAAAAAATCCGTTCCCCTGGCTGAATCTGGGAAGCATCTATGTGATGACCTCTTTAAATGAAGGATTTCCCAACGTACTTGTGGAAGCGATGGCTTTGGGGAAACCGGTGATTTCCACCAACTGTATGACCGGCCCTGCCGAGATTCTTATGGATGATTTCAAGGCTTATGTGGGAAAAGAGGAGTATATAGACGGAGATTATGGCATTCTGATTCCTAACCTGGATACGGAAAAAAATCTGGACGCGTCGCTGATTACACCGGAGGAAGAGCGTCTGGCACAGCAGATGATGCGTCTGCTCGACAGTACGATTCTGTATGAGAAATACAAAAAAGCGTCCCTGGAAAGGGCTGCCGGTTTCTCAAATGAGGCTTATGCCGGGAAGCTGCGTGAAATGGCGGAGGAAATGTAATGGTGATTAGGGAAGTAAAAGAATGGGAATTACAGGAACTGCTGTCCCTGTATCTGTTTCTTCATGAAAAGGCGCTGCCTGAGGATATGGAACCTCTGTCGTCGGCATGGGAGCAGATTATGGCGGATCCCAATCATCATATTATCGTGGCGGAAGAAGAGGGGAAGCTTGTTTCATCCTGTGTCTGCGTAATAATTCCTAACCTGACAAGGAAGGGAAGGCCATATGCTTTTATAGAAAATGTGGTTACCCACAGTGATTACCGGAAAAGAGGGCTGGCCGCCGCCTGCCTGGACTATGCCAAATCCATGGCGGAAGCTGCCGGCTGTTATAAAATGATGCTCCTTACCGGTGCAAAGGATGAAGGAACGCTGGAGTTTTATAAGAAGGCCGGGTATAACTGTAAGGATAAGACGGCTTTTATACAGTGGCTGTGATATTACATAGAAGTTTTCAATAAAGAAACATTCCGGAAAAACTTTGAGAAAAAGTTATCCGGAATGTTTCTTTTTGAATAGGGAATTTTTGATTCCCGGTATATCTGACAGTTATGATAAAAAGATGTGTTCCCACGGGCAGAGAATGGAAGGTTCTCTTGTCTGTTTAACTTATAACTTTAAACCCCGGTACCGATTGAAGCAGGCAAAAATTTCCTGCCTTCTGGGAACGGCAAGGTCTGTGGGGAGATAACCCGAACCGGACAGAGCCTCAAGTCCCTTTTTCTCTATGAGTGACAGCAGAGAATCCACCAGGGCCTTCATGGTGGTTTGTCCGTTAAAGAGATTTTTTTCAGCCAGAGCCAACATAAAGGAGAGGGCGGCAGTCTGTTCCGAATCAGCAAGCTGTTCCAGATACCGCAGGTCAATGTCTTCCCGGCCCAGCTGGATATTCTCCCTGCCGTGTACTTTTGTTTTCAGGCGATCATCTTTTCGGAGAGCCGGATTATAGCCGGGGGCACGGCGGAAGGAAGGCAGTTCCGGATCAGGAAGAAGCTGGGGCATTCCTGCTTCCGGGCTTTCCGGATTCCGGGCCGCATAGAGTTCAGCTTCTTTTTTGGCAAAGGCGGTAATATCTTTTGGGACATAGCGATCCATCTGGATAATGGCATCGGCTATATGAAAATAGGAGCCGGAGCTTCCTGCGACAATGACGGAAGAGATACCGCATACTTCATAGAGAAAACGGGCTCTTTCAATAAAAGGAGTGATGGGTTCTTCCTCACGGCATACCACCCGCTGCATCAGTTCGTCCCGGATCATAAAATTAGTGGCACAGGTGTCTTCATCGATGAGGAAAAGGGAAGTGCCGCTCTCCATTCCTTCGATGACGTTGGCTGCCTGGGAGGTGCTGCCGCTGGCATCTTCCGTATAAAAGGCTTTGGTGTCTTTGCCGTTCGGCAGATTGTTGATAAACATGGAAATATCTGTTTTTTTAATGCTTCTGCCGTCTTCCGCACGGATTTTCAGCGCGCTGTCATCCGTGATCACATATTCTCTGCCGTCTCCGGCGATATGATTATAAACCCCCAGCTCTAAGGCTTCCAGCAGTGTGGATTTGCCGTGGTAGCCTCCGCCTACAATAAGGGTGATGCCTTTTCGGATGCCCATTCCCGTGATCGGGCCGTGGTGAGGAAGATCGAGAGTGACTTCCATGGAGGCAGGAGAGGTAAAAGGGATCCCATCTCTCATGGGCCTGTCCGATACGCCCGACTGTCTGGGCAGGATGGAACCGTTAGCCACAAAAGCGCACAGATCCAGCTCAGGAAGCCGGGTACGGATCGCATGCTGATCTTCTGCCAGGTCTATCACCTTACGGACACCTGCGGGAGAAAGCTTTTTATAAAAGCAGACAGTCTGCACACAGGCCGGGAGAAAGTCAAAAAGAATCCGTTCCAGCTGGGAGGCGTTGATAGTCCTTCCGTTTGCAGGAAAGCCTGCGGCAAGGCGGATATGAAGGCCTCCGTTTTCCGGATGGATGGTCACGGCCGAGCGTTCCAGAATTTCCTGACCGCACCGGCTGACGCTGATAAGGCCGCTCTTGCCGGAGCCTTTGGCTTTAAAGGTGTACTTTTCGATTTCCTGGTAAAAAAGGCGGTTGAGGTAATCCTGGAGGGCCACCCGTTTGTACCTGGTATCGAAGAGGGAGCCGGGGAAGCCTGCTGTTTTTCCGTCAACAAGGATGCTCAGGCGGGATGGAGAGGCAAAGGGATCTCCCTGTACATGGTCGATGGATAAAACAAAGTTCCCGAAGGAATAGCTTCCCTTGAGGTCTTTATAGGCGGGATAGCTTTTATGATCGATGGCGCGGAGTGCACGGCGCAGGTCTTCTGCATTTTTCATGGTGATCAGATCCTTTCTGTAAAAAATGTGTTGTTTTTACTTTATCACAGGTGGCGGGGGAGTGCAAAGGGGGGGAGGCGAGATTTTCTGGAATCCGTGCAGTGTTCCTGGCCGGCATGTGCCCCCGGCGCTTTGGTTCCGGGCAAGGGAAAGGTCTCGGAGGCAGATCCGGACTGCGCCGGACATTCCGATGAGCCCGAGGGCGGCAGATGGGACAGGTGGGGCTGTCCCATCTGCCCGGTCTCATCTGCATGACGCAGAAAGGATCTGCCTCCGAGATCTTTCCCTTGCCCGGAACCAAAGCGCCGGGGGCACCTGACGGCCAGGAACACTGCACGGATTCCAGAAAATCAGGAAGGTTATGGAGTAAATGAAGACATTTGAGTATATTTAGGGATAAATAGTCTGAATCAAAGTTGGCCCAAATAAAGAATAAACGAATGGGGAGTACATGGTAAAGAAAACAGAATAAAAAAAGAAACAGAAGAAACAAAAAAAGGTAAGGATAAAAACAGATGCCGCCATAAAAACAGATGTTAAAACCGATGCCACTTCAAAAACAGATGCCCTCACAAACAGATGCACAAACAGATACTCCATAAACAGATGCTGAATAATAAACACTAATGAAATTAGATAAATATTTAATGATTATCGTTAAAAATTATATTGCGCTGGATATAGTGGTGTGTTATATTGATAATAGATGGTATGCCCGGAATGTGTATTAATAATAAGAGAAGGATTGCAGGAGGGACAGGGATGGGTGATACGAAGTATCTGAATGGAAAGGGGCGGAGAAATTATCTGGTATGTATGGTAATTATGTATGCCATGATTTTATTTTATGTGCTGAAAATAGTAATTGGGGTGGTGAATTCAGTTTATGTGGCGAGGACGCCGCAGGAAGATATAAATGTTGAATTCAATGGGTATGAATACAGGTATGATTTTCCTTTTGTAGGACATATGAAGCTGGGACATGATTATTATCCGGGATATGTGCAGCCGGTGAGCGGTAAGAGTCTGGTTCTTGCTGTGTCGGTTATGGGAAGTTTGGCGATGGATCTGCCGGTACTGGTGCTTTTGCTGTATGGGAGAAGGGCGTTGAGGAGGATAGCGCGGGAGCGATCGCCGTTTTTGCCGGAGACGGCTAAGGATATCAGGCGTATCGGGCAGATTCTTCTGTTGATAGGATTTCTGCAGAAGGGAATTTTCCAGGCGGGAGTTACGGAGATCGGTTTTCATACATACTATGTTGATAATCCTTTTTTTAATGGTTCATGGATTTGTGTTGGCTTTCTTGTCCTGCTGATTGGAAATGTGTTTGAAACAGGGTGTGAGCTTCAGGCGGAAGCGGATCAGACATTATGAGGGTAAGGAATAAGAAGGAATGTGTTTGCGAGGAACATGTGGACAGGAACATGGTGTGAGGGGAGGAATTCAGGATGGTAACGGAAAAATTTTTGGAATGGTTTGACAGGGGATGGGATAAATGGGAATTGTGGTATAAAAGGAAAAAAGAAGTGAAGGAAAGAAAAAGGGAAGTAAAAGAGGAATTTTATGACGGATCACCTGTTATTGGAGGGGAGAAGGATCGGCCTGTCAGGCTGTCTGTGGGATTTAAAATATTGCTGGGAACCGCTATTTTTTTATCGGGGATTTTAGTGCATATTTATCTGGGGATGATGTTATCGGTGTCCTGGCCGGAGATAGTTGGAGATTCAAAAATGCTTATAAATTATTCACAGAGGCTTTTGTATTGTGTTATTTTGTGTCTGTGTTTTTCGATGCTGGTTTCCATAGCAATCAGCAAAAGACCATTCAACAGTGTTCTGTATGGATTTGGGATAGCAGCGAGTATTGCTATTCTTGCAGCATCATTTCTGTTTCCGCGAATCGATGGATATTATACGAATTTTGAGATCCTAGCAAAGGGAAATCGCTGTGTTTTTGATGGAAACTATTTTATCCCCGGGCTTTTGGCTCTTGTCATGGCGCTTTTATTGCGTTATGGTTATAAATACCAGAATAATTCGGATATGACCGTTTAGAAACAGGAGTGAGATATGGCGATAATATTAAGGCTGGATCGGGTCATGGCTGACAGAAAAATTTCATTAAATGAACTTGCTGCCAGGGTGGGGATATCCAATGTGAATTTATCCAATCTGAAAACGGGAAAGGTAAAGGCTGTCCGGTTTTCCACGCTGGATGCTATTTGCGATGTGCTGGACTGCCAGCCCGGGGATATTCTGGAGTATACCCGGGAAGGGTCGCTGAAAAGAGAAGAGTAGTTATTATGTGGGAAAGATATGAAAAACATCCTGCCGGGGTACCTTGCAATGGTTCCCGGCAGGATGTTTTTATGCAGTCTGCAGATAAATATCTGCTATTTTTTTAGGAAACGTATTTTTTCTTTATCCGTTGGTTCCAGAGCTATCAGGAAAGCGGTCACATTTCCTTTCCGATCGATTTCCGCTTCTGCTTCCAGCTCCAGGCCGGGAAGCACATGTTCTTCGGTAAAAAGAAAATGTTGGCTGCGGCAGTGGAAACCATGTAGGGTAAGGGTTCCAAGCTCCAGGGAAAGCCCGCTTTCTTCCTCACGGATAGTAATGTCTCCGTAGCCGTTGTCAGAATAGGTACCGCAGATGGAGGAAAGGGGAGCGGGGCAGGGATATTCCTCTGACTGTGATTTTACGGCAGTGCGGCTGGTGAGAGCTTCCTGCTGTTTTTTCTTCATATCATTTTGGAAACGGAGGAAGCTTCCGATCCAGTCCACAGGCTCCTGTTCGAGTATGGCATCCAGAAGGAGATAACGCATGACCCTCGCTCCGTAAGGATTTTCGGAGTTGGTAAGTACGGAGCAGGCAAAATCCTTATCCGGAACAAAACACTGGTCGGCTATGAAGCCGTCGATGTGGCCACCATGCTGGACTACCTTTGTCCCGCGGTAGTTCTCCACGAAAAATCCAAGCCCATAGGAACACATATCAAGATAACCCTGAAGGGGTTCCGCAATAGGGTCGGAAATAAGCATCTGCGGTGTGAACATCTGTGTACACATTTCTTCTGAAATAATCTGTTTTCCGTTTGCCTTTCCTTTATTCAGGAAAAGGGCATCCCATTTGGCAAGCTGTGTGCTGGTCATACTGATGGAACCGGCCGGACACATGGTATAGAGCGGACAGTAGGGCACCTGCTTGTTTCCGGGAACGGGCGCGCCTTCGAAGAAGCGATAGCCTTTGGCGCGGCTTTCAAAGGTTTCCAGCTGGGGGGCATCAAAGGAAATCGGGCCCATATCCAGCGGTTCAATCAGGTTTTCCCGGACAAAGCTTTCCCAGGTGGTGCCGCTAGCCCGGCTGATTACAAATCCTGCCAGGGTGTACATCATGTTCTGGTACTGCATTTTATAACGGAAGGGTTCGTTGGGTTTCAGATAACGCAGCATATCAATCATCTGTTTTTCTGAATATTGGGAAAGGCGGGGATACCAGGCCAATTCATGGCGGGGAAGGCCGCAGCGGTGGCACAGCATGTCGCGGATGGTCAGGTGGGAGCCGGCGTAAGAATCATACATGTCAAATTCAGGGATGATTTTGACTACCGGATCGTCAAGATGGATCAGACCCTTATCGCAGAGCACCGCAATTGCGGCGGCGGTAAAGGATTTGGTGCAGGAGCCGATGGAATACAGAGTATCGGCATCGGCAGGAACCTGGCCTTCCACATCCTTATAGCCTGCATGAATGGTTTCATAGCTTCCGTTTTGATAATAAGTGATGCTGACGGAGGGAATTTGATAGCGGGCTATTAATTCCTCCGCTTTTTCCTGAATTTCATTACGGTTTATCATGGCAACCTCAATTCCTGCGGCAGAAGGCCGCATGCATTTTCACATATGCAGTAAAGTTATTTCCAGCTGAAGTCCTTGTAAAGAACACCGGTGATGGAAGGTGTATAGTTCAGATCTTTGTTCCAGGCGGTGGTTGTCTGCAGATTGTAGAGGGGGACATAGGTGCAGACTTCCTGGGTTAAATCTTCAATTTCCTTATAAATGGCAAGGCGTTCTTCTTTATCCGTTGTGGAGGCGCCTTTTTCAAACAGATCCTGGATGGTGCTGTCGGAATAGCGGGCCATGTTCAGGCCGTCAATATACTCTTCATTGAAATATGTTTTCAGGAAATCATAATCCAGACTCAGGTTCTGTCCCATATCGGCCATGGTAAAATTGCCGGTGATACAGTCATTTACCAGACTGTTTCCGTCCATGCTTTCAATGGTGCAGGTGATACCCACCTCGGCGAGCTCTGCCTGAACTACCTGAACTACTTTTTCGAAATAGGAACCGCCCAGGGTTTTGATGCTTCCGATATCCAGTCCGTCGGGATAACCCGCCTGGGCAAGGAGTTCTTTGGCTTTTTCCGGATCATATTCATAGGTCATATGATCATCTGTATATCCGAACATATAGGAGGTGGCAAGGGAGGTTGCAGGACTTGCCAGGCCGTCTGCTGCCACATCAATGATATCCTGACGGTTTACAGCATAAGCTACAGCCTGTCTGAGCTCCTTATTGTTAAAAGGATCTGTTTCCGTATTAAAAATCAGGTAGACCACATGGTTGGAAGGACGGGCGGAGGTTGCAAAGGCATCGTTGGAAACGATTTCTTCCCAGTTGGCGGAGGGAACACCCATGACATCCAGTTCTCCGGCTTCAAAGGCGGTGATGGAGGTGGTATCGTCCGTAATCAGTTCGAAGTGCAGTGTTTTGATGGACGGTTCTCCTCCCCAGTAACCGGGGTAAGCTTCCAGTGTTACGCTCACATCAGGGACAGCCTCTGCCATGGAATAGGCTCCGGTACCGCAGGCGTTAAAGCCAAGAATACCCTGGGTATCCTTATTTTCTTCCGCGAATTTCTCGCTGATGATGCCGATGGAAGCGATTTTTTCCATGAGGGGAGAAAACTGATATTTCAGATGGATTTCTACCGTAGAATCGTCCGGAGCGGTTACAGAATCGATGGCTTCCACTTTTTCCTGCATATAGGCGTTGTCAAAGCATCTTTCATAGGAATAAACCACATCGCTTGCCTTCATGGCTTCTCCGTTCTGGAAAGTAACGCCGTCACGCAGCTTAAAGGTCCAGGTAAGGCCGTCTTCGCTCACGGAATATTCCGTTGCCAACATGGGAACTTCTTCTGCGCTGTCATTGAGCCAGTAGAGAGGCTCGTAAATCTGGCGGCTCAGCATCATATCTGCATTCAGGGATAAATTATGGGGATCCACCGTGCTGAATGCGTCGCCGATATGGATGTTTAAATCTGTCCTTCCGGAAGAAGCAGAGACTTCCTCTCCTGTGGTTCCGGCGGCAGTAGTGCCGGCGGAGCTGTCGGAACCGGTATTGGAACCGGAGGAGCCGGAGCAGGCGGTAAGGCTTAAGGTAAGAACCGCCGCGCAGCAGACAGCGGTAAGGGCTTTCCATTTCTTTTTCATAAAATCCTCCTCTTTGGTATGGGTTCATACCCGTAAACGAGTTACTAAAAATAAAATGACCAAACTTAGTAAATATCTAACATTATACACGAAAACTAACCGATTGGATTTGTAAAAATATCATAAATGCTATGAATAAAAGTTATAGCATAGATGGGGCTAATTGTTGACAGATGCCGAATATTGCAATATTATATGACTATGTTACGATAAAGTGTTGAAGTTTGCGTTATGAAAATAATGCATATCCGACATATCTGATCTTCTGCTGAAAAGGGAGAATGAAAGAATGCTGAAGTACATATTAAAAAGGCTGCTCCTTATCATACCGACCCTGCTTGGGGTTTTGTTCATCGTTTTTGCCATCATGAATTTCACGCCGGGAGATCCGGGCAGGCAGATACTTGGTATCTCCGCAAAACAGGAGACGGTGGATGAACTGAATCATCAGCTGGGATATGACCGGCCTTTTCTGGTACGGTTTGTTTCCTATATAGGGAATCTGCTTCAGGGGGATCTGGGAACCTCCTACCGAACAAGACAGCCTTTTACCGGAGAGTTTTTCACCAAAGTGCCTGTTACGCTGAAGCTTGGCTGCCTTTCCTTTATTGTCTCTTCCATTGTGGGGATATCTCTGGGGATTTTATCGGCGGTGAGACAGTATTCCTTTGCGGATACCTTCAGTACGATAACAGCCATCCTGTTTGCGTCCATCCCCGGTTTTTTCCTGGGAATGGTGCTGATATATGTGTTTGGCCTGAAGCTGGGGCTTCTGCCTACCCATGGGATTGCCGAATGGAGAAGCTACATCCTGCCTGTGCTGACGCTGGCGGCAGGGGGCAGCGCCCAGCTGATGCGGCTGACCCGTACCACCATGCTGGAAGCCATCCGCCAGGATTTTATGCGTACGGCTAAAGCCAAGGGCTGCACACCGGCCTGTATGGTGTGGAAGCATGCGCTGAAAAATGCGCTTCTTCCGGTGCTTACCGTGATGGGAACCAGCTTCGGCTCTATATTGGGCGGGGCCGTTATCTGTGAAACGGTATTTGCCATCCCAGGACTGGGAAACTATATCCTGACGGCTATCCGCAGTAAGGATATTCCCGTAGTCATGTCTTCTACCGTGTTTCTGTCCGCCTTCTTCTGCCTCGTAATGGTGGTGGTGGATATCCTGTATGCCGTAATCGATCCCCGTATCCGGGAAAAGGTCGTGAAATAAAAACAGCTTTGGCTGCGGCGGCCGGAATTGCCGGCCCGGAGGAATAAATTTATGGAAAAAACAAAGAAAAAGAAAAGAAAAAGCAACAACGCGGCGGATGCCTGGAAGCTGTTCCGGAAAAATAAGGCGGCAATGGCAGGCCTTGTGGTTCTTGCCGTATTTGTATTCTTTGCGTTATTTGCGGACCTGCTGATCCCCTATGAAGCGGCTGTCATCCAGAGTCCCAAGGACAGGCTGATGGCGCCCTGTATGCAGCACTGGCTGGGGACGGATGAGTTCGGAAGAGATATGCTCGCGCGGATCATACATGGCAGCAGGCGTTCCCTGTCCCTGGGTGTGGGAACCACTGCGGTTTCTCTGCTGCTGGGAGGAATTATAGGGGCCTGCTGCGGTATTTACGGCTCCAGGTTCGACAGTATCGTGATGCGCCTGTGCGACGTGCTTAACTGCGTGCCTGGACTGCTTTTTGCCCTGGCGGTGGTAGCGGCGCTGGGATCCAGCATGCGTAATCTGCTGATAGCGGTGACGATAGTAAGCCTTCCCGGCTTTATCCGGATCGTACGGTCGGTGATTCTGTCTATCGTGGAGCAGGAATATATTATGGCTGCCAGAGCGTGTGACAGCAGTAATTTTACTATAATTATGAGACATATCCTGCCCAATGCCATGGGGCCTATCATCATTCAGGCGAGTATGTCCGTTGCGTCCATGATGCTTACGGCAGCGGGCCTGTCCTTTATAGGAATGGGAGTACAGCCGCCCACGCCGGAGTGGGGCGTTATGCTGAGTACGGCGAGAGATTATATGAAAACAGCGCCTTACCTGCTTCTTTTTCCCGGAATCGCCATCGCTCTGAGCGCTCTGGCGCTGAACCTGGTGGGGGACGGCATGCGGGATGCGCTGGATCCCAAAATGAAAGTGTGATGCCCTTTTTGGCGGACCGGCTGAAAAAATAAGGACTCAGTTCTGCCGGCCGGCATTCGGCGGAAACTGCATGCGTGAATATAGAGTACAGATGGGAGCAAATGATGAGTGAACAGGGAACTTTGCTTTCGATACGGAATCTGAAGACCTATTTTGTGACAGATGAGGCCGTACTGAAAGCGGTGGATGATGTATCCTTTGAAGTGAAAAAGGGAGAAACGCTGGGAGTGGTCGGGGAAAGCGGCTGCGGAAAAAGTGTCAGTTGCATGTCGGTTGTCAGGCTGGTGCAGGGCGGCAATGTGAAATATGAAGGCGGACAGATTTTGTTTGAAGGCAGGGACACCCTGCAGATGACGGAAAAAGAGCTGCGGAAAATCCGGGGGAAGGATATTTCAATCATATTCCAGGAACCCATGACGGCGCTGAACCCTTTATATACAATCGGGGATCAGATGAAGGAAGCCCTGAAGAACCACCAGAAAATCAGTGACAGGCATGCCCGGGAAAGGTGTGTGGAATACCTGAAAAAGGTGAAAATACCCATGCCGGAGGAGATGATGTTCCGCTATCCCTTCAGCCTTTCCGGAGGGATGCGCCAGAGGGTGATGATAGCCATGGCACTGATCACTTCACCCAAGCTGATAATTGCGGATGAGCCTACGACCGCGCTGGATGTGACAATACAGGCGCAGATTCTGGATCTGATGAACGCGCTGAAGGAGGAAACGGGAAGCTCCTGTATTTTCATCACCCATGATCTGGGTGTGATCAGCGAAATGGCGGATCGCGTTGTAGTGATGTATGGCGGAAAGGTCTGCGAAATATCTCCCACGGACGAATTGTTTGAACACGCGGCGCATCCCTATACGCTGGGACTGATCCATTCCAGGCCCCGGGCGGACTTTGAAGGGGATCGTCTGGAAGTGATACCGGGAAATGTGCCTTCGTTGAATGATAAACCTGAGGGCTGCCCGTTTCATCCCAGATGCAGGTATGCAGGGAAGAAATGTGAAAAGGAATTCCCGGAGGCCGCGCAGCTTTCCGAAGAACACAAGGTGTTCTGCTGGAAATACTGCGGAGGCTGTGAGTAAAATGGTTTTGCGGAAGGAAGAACAGCATGGATAACATGGTAGATGTACGGAATCTGAAAAAATATTTCCCGGTAAAGGGCGGGTTTATCCAGCATACCTTGGGATATGTCCAGGCTGTGGACGATATCAGCTTTACCATACAAAGGGGAAAAGTCCTCGGGCTTGTGGGAGAATCCGGCTGCGGGAAATCCACGGCGGGCCGTACGATTCTCGGCCTTACGCCGGCAACGGAGGGACAGGTTCTCATAGACGGCGTGGATGTGTGCACGGCGACAGGCGATGCGATGCATACGCTGCGGAAAAAAATGCAGATAATTTTTCAGGATCCTTATTCCTCTCTGGATCCGCGGATGACCGTATACGATCTGATCGGAGAAGGGCTGGCGGCGCATAAGCTGGTGTCATCCAGAATAGAGCTGGAAGAGAAGGTGGAGGCTATTATGGAGAAGTGCGGTCTTTTTCCGGAACAGGCCCTTCGTTTTCCCCATCAGTTTTCCGGCGGACAGAGACAGCGTATCAGTATCGCCAGAGCGCTGGCCGCCAGTCCGGAGTTTGTTGTCTGTGACGAAGCGGTATCCGCGCTGGATGTCTCCATCCAGGCGCAGATCATTAATCTTCTGAAGGATATGCAGGAGGATATGGGACTGACCTATCTTTTTATATCCCATGATCTGAGTATTGTACGGTTTATCAGCGACGATGTGGCGGTTATGTATCTGGGACAGATTGTTGAGATGGGGAGCAAGAAACAGATTTTTGATGCCCCTGCCCATCCTTATACACAGGCACTGCTCTCTGCGGCTCCCGCTTTTACCAGAAAAGAAAAAAGGGAGAAAAAGAGGATTCTGCTGGAAGGCGATCTCCCCACACCCTATAATCCGCCTGCAGGTTGCCGGTTTGCGGGGAGATGTCCCTATGCAGATGCGGAATGCAGGGAAAGCGTCCGGGTGGAGGAAGTGGAAAAAGGGCATAAAGTTATGTGCTTGAAAGCGGGGAAATTATCTTAATGTGTATCGGCGGACTGCGTGAACGGTATATGGATAAATGACAGACGGGTATAGAGTATGGCGAAGGAGGAAAAAGGGATGCTGGTTGCGGACAGAGTAATCGTTGGGGACGGGAAAAGGGTTATTGAACAGGGAGCGGTTGTTTTGGACGGGAAGAGGATTCGGGCGGTAGGTACGGCAGATGAGCTGCGCAGGCGTTTCCCGGAAAAAGAAATCCGGCTTGAGGGCTGTACCCTGATGCCGGGTATGATTGATATGCATACCCATATCGGCTATTACTATGGAGAGAAAAATGCGGACAGGCTCGCAGAGGACAGGATGCTGCGGGCTTATTTTATAGGGAAAAGAATGGAGGATACGCTGAAAGCGGGGGTGACCACTATCCGTGATATGTCCAGCGCAGACGGCGTGGGGAGGGCTTTGAAGGAAGCGGCGGCAGCAGGCTATATCAGGGCGCCCCGTATTTTTACCAGCCTGAAGGGGCTGTGCATGACCGGCGGACACGGGTACGGTATGACGGGAGCCGTGGAGGAAGTGGACGGTGTGGAAGAAATCCGGAAAGCGGTAAGGCGCAATATCAGAGATGGAGCGGACTGTATTAAGCTTCTGGACAGTGAAGCCTATCGGGGAGAAGAATTCAATCAGGAGGAGCTTGATGCGGCTGTGGAAGAAGCACACCGGTTCGGATGCAAGGTGGCGGCGCATGCCGGATACGGGCCATCCATGGACATGTGCATTCAGGCGGGCTGTGACAGCATTGAACACGGCACCCATCTGTCTGTGGATCAGGCGGAACGGATGCGGGATAACAGACAGACATGGGTTCCCACCATTTACGTATTCCATTATGCCTATGAACTTGTACAGAAGGCTATGACGGATGAAAGCCTGAGCAGCAACCGGGATTATCTGAAGGATACGGTGGAGACCTACCGGGATCAATTTAAAAAGCTGTATGACACCGGTGTCCTTGTGGCAACAGGAACGGATACGGATGCCTGCAGCCATCCCAAGGCCTCACCGGTAGCCAGGGAATGTGCTTATATGGTACAATATGGAATATCCCCTGTGGAAGCGATTGCCTGCGCCACCGGCAACGGTGCTAAAGCGCTTGGGCTTTCGGACAGCCTGGGGCTGCTCCGCGAAGGCCTTCTGGCAGATATCATTGCGGTAAAGGGGAATCCGGGCGAGGACATCCGGGCACTTGAGGATGTACAGGCCGTCTGGCAGGAAGGGACGTGCGTATATGAATCTGAATCAACTCATTTATGCCAGTGAAATCAATCGTCTGGGTTCGTTCAGCAGAGCAGCCCAGACCCTTTATATTTCCCAGTCGGCATTGAGCAAATCAATACATGCTCTGGAATTGGAGCTGGAACAGGAAATTTTCATAAGGACTACGGAAGGGATCGCAACCACGGATTTCGGGAGGGCTTTTCTTGCGGAGGCGGAGAAAACCCTGCAGCATGTGGACAGGATAAAAAGCATGGCCGTCCAAGCAGAAGAAAAAAAGGGACAGCCGTTAAAATTCAGCGCTTCCTGCGGACAGATGCTGTTCGCCAGTGAAATTTTTGCAAGGCTTCTGGCCCAATATCTGAATGCAGATACGGATTTTCAGTTTTACCAGAAAACCTATTCGGAGGTTTTTACCGATGTGAAAGACGGGAGATGCGATCTGGGGATTCTGATGACGCTGAATCTTTATACAGAGGAGGCCTGTTCCCTGTTTGCACAGAATGACATGGAGTATCATGCCCTGGGGAGGCTGAATGTGGGAGTGGCGGTTGATCGGAACAATCCGGTGAATGAGCTTGGGATCACACGGCTGAGGAAGGGGCTGCTGTCGGAACAGCTGCTGATAACAACTAAGGAGACGATATATCCGTTTACCCGGGAGGAAAAAGAAATCCGTACCGCTTTCGGAAACCCCAGGGTGGTTTACGTGGCGGATAATGATACGGCGTTCAGTCTGTGCGGGCAGATTCCGGCCTATTTCTGTGTGGCCCAGAGTGCAAAAATATATAATAAGCTGAATCTGCCAATTTCTATGGTGATTTATCCTTATCAGAATGTGAACCTGAAATATGAATTCGGATGGATTAAGAAGAATCAGACGGAGCTGACGCGGGTGGAGCGGACGTTCATCAGTGAGATCATGCGCCTGTTTCGTTGAGAGCGGACGGTTCCGTTGCCAGTCGTTCCCTCCTGCGGCGGGAGTTCCGCTTTGTCTCCCTGCGGGGTCTGTGAAGGGGGGCCTTGATGTCCTGTCCCGGGGGACGGCCGGTGTTGGAGTGTGGCTCCCAGGTGCTGATATACCGGGCACTTCGATGAGCCCAGGGCATCCCATACGGCAGGTGAGGCTGCCGTATGGGATTGGTCTCCTCTGCGTGGTATATAAAGCACCTGGGCGCCACACTCCAACACCGGCCGTCCCCCGGGACAGGACATCAAGGCCCCCCTTCACAGACCCCGCAGGGAGACAAAGCGGAATTCCCGCGCAGGAGGGAACGACTGGCAACGGAACCTGGGGGTATGGGATGGCGGATGGGTTAGAAGGGATTAGAAGGGGAGTTTATGGAAAGTTAATATTTTTTGGGGTTTTGTTTTGGGGATGGGTGTGGTATAAATAAATTATCTGGATAGGATTTTCTTTTTTCGGCGGTTCAGCCAAATATTCCATTTTTAGGTTTTTTACTTTTATATGTCCGAAAGAATTGCTTTTTTGTTGGGATGTGTCTATAATAATCTGTATAAAGCACATATCTTTTGGATTTATCATTAATTGATGAGGAGGAGATGTGCTTGTATGGCAGGGGAAAAGGATTTGGCAGTGATGAGGTTTCTGGAGAAACCGGAGAATTTTAGTGATTTGTTTAATGGTTCTTTGTTTCGGGGGAAGCAGGTGCTGAAGGCGGAGATGCTTGAGAGTATGTCCGGGAGGTCTGTGCTTTCTTTTCGGGATAAGGGCGGGGGGAAGGTTTCGGTAAGACGGTATCGGGATGCTGTGTGTAAGGCGTCGGGGCGTACTACTTATGCTGTTTTTGCGGTGGAAGGGCAGAGGGAAACTCATTATGCTATGCCGGTGAGGGAAATGGTTTATGATGCCATGAATTATGCGGAGCAGGTAAAAGCGCTTTCGGATAAGCACCGTAAGAGGAAGGATTACAGGGATGGTGCGGAGTTTTTGTCGGGGCTGTTGAGGGAAGATAGGCTGGCGCCGGTGGTTACGATTTGTTTTTATTATGGAACGGGAAAATGGGAGGGGCCTCTGGATCTTTTTGATATGCTGGATATTCCGGAAGAGTATGAGGATATGAAACCGTTTATGTCGAATTATAAAGTGAACCTGGTGCAGGCTTCGAATGTGGCGCCGGATAATTTCAGGACGGATTTAAGGCATGTTTTTTCTCTGCTGGGTATGGCCGCCGATGGTGCGGGGATGAAACGGTATATTCAGGAAAGGCCGGAGGAATTCAGGCATATTTCTTATGAAACTTTTGATTGTCTGAGGGAATTGCTGCATGTGGATAAGTGGTGGAAGACAGATGGATTTGAGCGGAAAGGGGAAGTGGATATGTGTAAGGCTTTGGAAGAGATTGCGGAGATGGCAAAAGATGAAGGCAAGGCAGAAGGAGTACGGGTTGGAATAAAGGCCTTGGCGGAAATCTGTGAAAAGCTGGGAGTTCCTTTTGAGCAGACGGTGGAAATGGTGACGGAGAAGTTTGGGATGTCATCAGAGGATGCCAGGGAGTCTGTGGAGCTTTACTGGAAATGATGGAAGTGGGGATTGAATAGGGAATGGATAAGGCCGCCATCGGTTTTGAAGGATGGCGGCCTTTTGTGTGCTTGAAAAAGAAGCGGCAAGTCAGAAGGAGAGATCTAGGCCGAAGCCGGGAGCATCGAGGAGGGTGAAGATGTCGTTGTCCCGGGTGAAGCCGCCGGTCATGCCGGTCTGTTCGTCGGCATAGAAGAGGAAGCTGTCACAGTCTGCTTCGGTGATGTTTTTCTTGGCGGCAACGAGGCTTACTCCTGCGGTGGTGGCGAGTTTGGTCTCCATCATGCAGCCAACCATGCAGGTTACTCCGAAGGCTTCGGCGATGGAATTGATCTGGGAAGCACGGAAAAGGCCGCCGCATTTCATGAGTTTGATGTTCAGGATATCGGCACAGCCGTTTTTGCAGGCCCGGGCGGCATCCAGGTGGTTGTGGATGGATTCGTCCAGCATGATGCGGATGCCGCTTACTTTGCTGCGGACATAGGCGGAACCTTCAAAATCCCAGTGGGGTAGGCATTGTTCTACCGCTTCGATGCCTGTTTTTTTAAATTCCTGGATGGCGTAGACAGCGTCGCTGGCGCTGTAGCCCTGGTTGGCGTCTACGCGGAGGCGGATGTGTGGGCCCACGGTTTCACGGATGAGGCGCATGGCACGGATATCTTCTTCTACGTTGATTCCGGCTTTGATTTTGAGGATGTGAAAGCCGTCTTTGAGGACATGCTGACGGGCCTCTTTGGCCATGAGTTCGGGGGTGCTGATGCCTATGGTGATGTCATTTTGGACACGGTTGGAATAGCCGCCAAGGAGTTTGTAAACGGGCTGTCCCATGAATTTTCCCATGAGATCGTACATGGCGAGATCGACAGCACATTTGGCGGAACTGTTTCCGTAGATACAGGTGTCCATTAATTCATGGATTTTTTCAATATCCATGGGATCCATACCGATGAGGCCCGGACGGATCATATTGATGACGCTGATAACGCTGTCGATGGTTTCACCGGTGACAAAGGGCATGGGGGCGGCTTCGCCATAGCCGTCAATTCCTTCATCGGTGGAAACCTTCAGAAGAAGATTCTCTGAATAGTTTATTTCGGCAAAAGCAACGCGGAAGGGAACGGTAAGTTCTATGCGGACCTTTTCCGCTTTGATATCGGTGATTTTCATGGCTGGTTTTCTCCTGTTTTATGTAGTGTAAATGATTGTTATGAGGCATGGAAAAGAAGGGATAGTTCACTTGTTTACTTTAGTATACTATAGTGGCCGGAGAGGGATGGAATGAAATATTTTCATGCGGGTTATTCTTGAAAAGGACGTTTATGGATGTGATATTACTATATCTGGAAAGAGAGTATATGATACGTTGAAACATAAACAGAGGCCACGGTACAAAATGTACCATAGCCTCTGTTTATAGCAGTATATAATTTGTATCAATTATTCAGTGTGTCTCCAAATAAGCTTTCAATTCCGGTATTTCATTTGTCAGCATATCCGTAAAATAAATAGCTCCTTCTTCATTAAGATGATCCGCATCCCCGAAATACTCCAGATGCATCTGGAAGCGCTCATCATGGGAATAATCATAATACGAAACGCCATATTCCGAAGCAATTCCCTGTATCTTGCTGTAGAATTCATTCATAAACTCTTCTGATACATATTTATTATAATATATCGAAAATGGTGTCGTGATTAAAATGGGAGTGATATTTCGTTCCTGGCACAATTCTATCATTTTCTTTAGATTCTGTTCTTTATCCTCTTCAAAATATTCGCTCTTTCCTTCAAAATGCCTTTGATATCTGGCAATTCCCTTCGCCTCAAACTCCTGCACTTTTTCGGCTCCGTAAATCTGCTCCAGATTTTCGGCGGAAACAGGGACTTCGGAAGACAAATCAGTAGAAACAGCATCCGTATTTTCGTCCTGCACAGGTACATCAGGTGATACTTCTGCGGCATAAACAATATTCTGGCGGTTGTCAGATAAGGACGGAAAGGTAACAGGCGGTTTAAACAGATCAAATATCTTATCGCCTGCTGATAAAATAGGAAACCGTATGGCAACTATATCTTTATAGAGACTATAATTGGGATTATATTGGGGGGATAGAATACGATAATACCGTACACTGATGGCCTCAATATCATCCGGTGAGGTGGCCTCACTGTTAAAGGAAAAATAAGATATCGGAATGAAAGCAATACTCCCTTCCGCAAATTCATCTTTATGCATATTTAACAGTGCATAATCATATTCAAACGACTGGCTTGGCAGGGCAAAGTTGAAGCATTTAATTCCACGATCTTTAAGAGCACCCCAATCGAACGCATATTGTCCGTGGGAACTGCCGAAATTTGCGAGCTGAATCGTTTCGGGAACAAAGTTAAAGGCATTTACTTCGGCAATTGGATTATCTGATTTTTGTTCATACATAATGTCCAGATAAAATACGCAGAAAACGGTTATGCATATGGCAAGGACACTTTTTACAAGAAATGATTTCATAAGCTTATGTCAGAATCAGATATGGATAGATTCTGCGGCGACTCCTTTCTTGAGAAGAAATGATAGTTCTATTTTACAATTAGCAGTTTTTTGCTTAAAAGATACCAATTATTTATTAGGATAAGAAATAAAAATCAGGTTAAATTAGAACTACAGGTAGTACTATATTGTACTACGAGTATGGAAAAATATACAAGTATAAACATTTGTTTTAGAAAAAATTAATTAAAATTTAAGAAATAAAAAAGCGAAAATCAGAATAGAAACATTGCAAAATAAAAAATACGGACGTATAATATTACAGATTGTCAAAAATAGCGATAAACTTAAGAAAACAGGTTTAAGGATTAATTGTGGAAAGAAAAAAAGTATTATTTGCAGTCAATTTATTTTTGCTTGCATATTTAGGAATATTCGGACTATTTCTTCAGGCAAAAGAAGAGCAGAAAATTATGTCCGTTGAAGTAAAAACAGAAAATGAATTGGACAGAATGAAGGAAGGGCTTATTTCATCAGATGAACCCATAGGAAATTTTGTCCTATATGGGGAACATGAATTGCCCTATGACGGTAATTATGGATTTTATTATATATCCCAATCCCTTAATTCAGAAGAACTGAAAGGGAAGCTGGAAACTACAGATAAAAAACTGAAAGTGTATTTTTATGAGGACAGTTATTGGGAGGATAAGGCTCTTGCCATTAAAGAAGGCCATCCTTTTCGTTTTATTGTCTTTGGTGATGGGTGGTACAGTGAAGATGAGGTGGTATTTTCAGGACTGCCTATTGTCAGTATCACAGGAGATTTAGTGGAGTCAGCAGAAAAAGGAGTCGGCAACAATAGTAAATTAATTGTATGGGATCCGGAAGATGATGAAGCGAGCGGCTTATACACGATAAAAGAAAGTTATTGTACCTATTATGAAAGAGGGGCCAGCAGCCGGCAGTTTGAGAAAAAAAGTTTCGGTATTCGTCTGTTTGATGAAAAGGGTAATTCTCAGAATAAATCTTTTCTGGGAATGCGCAGTGATAACAAGTGGATATTGAATGCGTTATATTCTGATACAAGTAAAATACGGGAAATGATGGCGGTTGGTCTTTGGAATGAAATCAGTCCCGAACTGCAGGGAACCAGAATAAAATATGTAGAAGTGTTTGTTAATGGCTTTTACAGAGGAATCTATGGGTTGATGGAGCCCATAGATAAAAAACAGCTGGGCTTAAGAGATGGGGATTATCTTTATAAATGCGGTTCTATAAATGGAGTCGGAAAAGATTATTATGATATGCTTGCCGACAGTATGGAAACAGTAGAATTTGAGGTGGAATATCCTAAGGAGTGGCAGGAAGATGTATGGTATCCTTTGCAGAATTATACGGATTTTCTGCTGGATGGAAAGCTGCAGGATGAACAAGTTATTTTAGATAAAGAAAATATAGTCAGATTTTGGCTATATCTGCAATTTTTATCTGCATCAGATAACATAGATAAAAATTTCTATATATTAGCGACAGAATATGATAAACAGCTGTTAATACAAAAAATACCCTGGGATATGAATTATTCCTTTGGCGATGCATGGTCGGTTGAAAGTCCAAATATCACTCGATTTGGTGTCTTCGGGATAGATGAAATATTTTCTGTTCAGGACTATCAGAATTTATACAGAAATAACGAGCGGGAAATTTCTGACCTCACAAGCCAAATGTGGTCTTCTATGAGACAATCAATTATTCAAACGGACAGATTATGCGGACAGGCAGCCGAGTATATGTCCTTACTCACAGAAAGCGGTGCATTCCAAAGAGAAACCCTTCGCTGGCCCGAAGCGGGGAACAGCACGGATATCACCGCAATAGAAGGATATATCAGGGACAGAATTGCTTTCCTGGACAATGCCATTGCACAGGGAAATTATGGTGAGGAGTGAAGGACGATGGAGTATAGGGTAGAAGAGAAATATGTCTGCACCGAGGGAGAACTCCTGATTCTGACAGGGCGGTTATCTCCTCTGATGCAGGAAGACGCTCATCACGGAGAAGAGAGAAGATACCAAATCCGCAGTCTGTATTTTGATGACTATGAGAATTCATGTTTTGCTGAGACTATGGACGGAGTGAATGACAGAAAAAAGTTCCGTATCCGTATCTATGGCGGATGTGCTGACAAAATTTCCCTGGAAGTAAAATATAAGCTGAATGGGATGACCAAGAAAGACAGCTGTATGCTGACTGAGGAGCAGTGCAGGGCGATTATGGCAGGAAAGATTCCTGCATATAAAAAAGATGCACCCAAAGTCCTGCGTATGCTGTATCTTTCCATGCAGACAATGCTGCTTCGTCCGGTGGTCATAGTCCAATATGAAAGAACAGCTTTTGTAAATAAAGCAGGAAATGTCAGAGTTACCTTTGACAGAAATATTTCTGCATCTGCCGATATAAGGAGATTTCTGGATCCGAAGGTCAGAGTATTGCCTGTCATGGAAAAAGGAAAGCATATACTGGAAGTAAAATATGATGAAGTACTTCCTGCATATATTGCGCAGGCTCTGGAAACCGGACGCCTGCAGCAGACGCCATATTCAAAATACAGAGAGTGCAGAATTGCAGCAGAAGCATACAATACGGGAGGAATGTTATGAGTACAAAGGATGTAATAAAGAAATCGATCTTGGAAGGCTTTTCGATGGAGATGTCAACATTTCATGTAGTCTCCATTCTGCTTATTACAGTATTGCTGTCTGTTTATATTTTTTATATCTACCGTCTGAACAGCCACAGCAGCTTTTATTCCAGGGATTTTAATAAAACACTGGCAATCATGCCTGTGCTTACGGCAGCGATTGTATTGGCTCTTCAGGCTTCCCTGGTTATTTCGTTAGGTATGGTCGGAGCCCTTTCCATCGTCCGTTTCCGTAATGCCATAAAAAATCCCATGGACCTGCTTTTCCTGTTCTGGTCGATCAGTACGGGCATCATCTGCGGCGCCGGGCTATATATGCTGGCAATCGTCACCTGCCTGGTGGTCACAATACTGTCGTTTTTGCTGGATTTCATAAAAACACCCCAGGCTTCTCTTTTATTGGTCCTGAACAGTTCCGATAAAGGAATTGAAAAAAAGCTGCTTCCTGTATTGGAGAGCTTTGCAAAAGGCTATAAAATCAGATCCCGGAATGTGACGGCAGGCGGAATTGATTATGTGGTGGAATTAAAGACAAAAGATGAAATGGGGCTGATAGATGCCTGCTCCGTAATGGAGGGTATGGATTCTGTTTCCCTTCTTACCCATGACGGAGATATCCGCTATTAATAAATCATTTTCCAGGGGAAAAGGTTTTACCAGAGAGTAAAAAGCCGCCACCCGGGCATACTAACCGAAAAAGTGAAAGGCGGCAGCAGTTATGGATAAAAAAGCAAAAGCAGGCCAGGAGGCTTCCCGGAAAACAAGCAATGTATACGATGACGGAAACATCCCCCAGTCGGATCTTCCCCTTCCTGATGATAAGGAAGGAACCAGTGACGTCATCCCGGACGAGGTTCCAAGGAAGGATGGCCCCGGAGGAGAAAACAGCAGTAAGAACCGGGCTGAGTAATGCTGACCGGAGGAGGACAGGCATGTTCTGCGGGCGGGTACCACGGCGAAATGGCGGGGGTACCCGCTTTTTTTCTTGTATCATGAATCTTAATGTGGTAAACTAAGTTGAATTTGAGGGAACAGTTCAGCCATGCCAGAAGGAAGGTGCGGGCTGACCGCGTGAATAACGAAAAGGACGTAAGGATGCGTAAAATTGTATTTCACATAAACAGCCTGGAGCAGGGCGGTGCAGAGCGGGTAATCACGAATCTTGCCCACCAGTTTGCGGCAGAAGGCTATGAGGTTTATATTGCTACGGAGTGGTATGCTGAAAATGAGTTTCAGATAGACAAGAGCATTACCAGGGTCCATGTGGGCCTGAATAAAGAAGAAGAGAGCAGGGGCAGATTTGCCAAGCTCAGAATCCGCGGACAGCGTCTGCGGGCGTTTATAAAGAAGGTTAAGCCGGATGTGGTGGTTGCGTTCTGCCATAAGGCGAATTACCGTGCCATAACGGCAGCATTGGGAACCGGGATTCCGGTGATTGTATCCGTGCGTACGGATCCGGTGGGGCATTATGACCACTGGGATGATAAATTCCAGATTCCGCTGCTTTTTCCCAGAGCGGCAGGCTGTGTGTTCCAGACGGAAGGGCAGCGAGACTTTTTCCCTGAAAAAGTGCGGAAAAAATCCCGGATTATTCTGAATCCCCTGAATGACAAATATCTGGATGTGCCTGAACCGGAAAAACGGGTCAAAGAGGTGGTGCAGTCCGGAAGAATTGTGGACTTTAAAAATCAGCTGATGCTGATTCGGGCTTTTGACAGGGTGCATAAAAAGCATCCTGATTATGTACTTAAAATTTATGGTGGAGATTCCGGAGACGGCACCAGGGAGCAGCTGGAGGAGCTGATTGCCGAGAGAAATGCCGGAGAGTATGTATTTCTCATGGGAGCAAGCGATTCTCTGGAAAAAGTGCTGGTGAATGCCTCTGTTTTTGCTTTTTCTTCCGATTGGGAAGGTCTGCCCAACGCGCTTTTGGAAGCCATGGCTCTGGGCCTGCCTATAGTGGCGACGGATTGTCCCTGCGGCGGTCCGCGGACGGTTATGAAGGATGGAGTGAACGGGCTGCTTGTCCCTATCAAGGATGAGGAAGCCCTGGCGGACGGAATCTGCAGACTGATTGAAAATCCGGATTTGGCGGAGCAGCTCGGCAGAAAGGCGAGAGATATCTGTAAGATTGCTAACGGCAAAGCGGTTTTTGAGCAATGGCAGGATTATATAGAATCGGTATGCAAATAACTTTGGAGGAATAAAGCGGAATGTTTTCCTATTCGGATTATAAAGAAATCATTAATATTATTAAAGAAAGCGGACGGGGATGCAACTTCAGGCAGGCTCAGGCAAGGGATAAGTTCATCATTATGAGACATGATGTGGAATTCAGCGTGGATCGGGCTTTTGCACTTTCCAAGCTGGAGTTGTCCATGGATTTCACCTCCACTTATTTTTTCCAGTGGACGAATAATTCCTATAATATTTTATCCAAGAAAAACATGGATATGATAAAATATATGCATGAAAGAGGACATGTTATCGGCCTTCATTTTGCTTTGAACGGTCTGACGGATATGGAGCTGGTGAGAAAGAAAATCCTGCAGGAAATTCATGTGCTCAGTGAAATGATCGGGGTTGAAATCACCGAATTTTCCATCCATCGTCCGTCTGCGGATGTGCTTCGGGAAAACATCAAGTTCCCCGGGATTATCAATGCTTATCAGGATGAGTTTTTTACCTTTTCCGAAAATGTCACGGAATCCACGCCTCTGCATGTAAAATATATTTCCGATGCGAAGCACAGGTGGAATTACGGCACGCCGGATGCTGCAACGCTTCTGGAAAACGACAGAGTTCAGATTCTGACCCATCCCTATTCGTGGACGAAGAAGGGATATGATAACCTGGAGAATTTCAGGACCCTGATACAGGAAAGAAATGAAGAACTGATGGACACAATAGATAATGAGTGTAAACATTTCGCAAGCGTCAGGGATCTGCTGTAAGAGAGGACACCGCCAGGCGGTGCTGACAGTAGAAAGAAGGAAAGGAGAGTGGCAGTATGTGCGGTATTTGTGGTTTTGTGAGCAGGAGGGAGATTTCGAATAAGACCCTGAAGATCATGAATGACACGATGTACCACCGTGGTCCCAACGACTCCGGGGAAGAAATTTATTCCGGGGAAGACGGCTATCGGATTGGGTTTGCACAGCGGAGACTTTCCATCATGGATCTTTCCATGCTGGGCCATCAGCCCATGCATTCGGATGCTGCCTTTGGATTCGCACAGGATCGGGTTTGTATCGTATATAACGGTGAAATATATAATTTTAAAGAATTGAAAAAAGAACTTTCCGACTACCCCTTTAAGTCTAACTGTGATACGGAAGTCATTATCGCAGCTTATCTGAAATGGGGTATTTCCTGTATTGACAGGTTTAACGGTATGTTTGCCCTGGCCCTTTATGATAAAAGTACCCAGGAAATCTTTCTTGTACGGGATCGGATTGGAAAAAAGCCCCTTTCCTATTGGCTGGACGGAGAAAACCTGGTATTCGCTTCGGAATTGAAGCCGATCATGGAATGCCCCGGATTTACGAAGGAAATACGCAGGGATGTGCTGGCCCGCTTCCTTTACCAGCAGTATATCAACGCGCCGGACAGTATTTTTAAGGATGTATATAAGCTGCAGCCGGGAGAAATCCTGCGGTTTCATAAGGGGGAAATAAAGACCTGGAAATATTGGGACATTGCTGACGTATACCATAAAATGCAGAAAAATCCGGTGACGGATTTCGGGGAAGCTAAGGCGGAGCTGAAAAGGCTTTTTCAAAAGGCGGTGGCTTCCCGGATGATTGCCGATGTGCCGCTGGGAAGCTTTTTGAGCGGCGGCTACGATTCGTCTTTGATGACTGCTGTCGCCCAGGAAAATTCGCCGGAACCGGTGAAAACTTTTTCCATCGGCTTTGAAGACGAACGTTACGATGAGGCCTCCTATGCCAGACAGGTGGCGGAGTATCTGGGCACGGATCATACGGAAGCCTATATCGATGAAAAAGGAATGTTCGATTTGGTGGAAAGCATTCCCAGGTATTATGACGAACCCTTTGCGGACAGTTCCCAAATCCCGACCATGCTGGTATCTGCTTTGGCCAGAGAAAAGGTTACGGTGGCTCTGTCGGGAGACGGAGGGGACGAATTTTTCTGCGGCTATCAGATGTATGACAGGCTGGCGCAGGTACAGAGGCTGGATGCTTTAGGCGGAATGGTTCATGGAATATTAGGCCTGCCGGGTTTAAGAAGGGCAAGGCTGGAGGAACGGCTTCCGGTAAAGGTACGTTCCATTGCAGAGAACCGCAATCCGGAGCTGAAAACCCAAATCTGCCCGCCGGCATATCTGGATGTGGCAAGAGCCTTTGCTGCCGGTGAGGGAATGGACTGCCGCTATCCAAAGGAAAGCGCCTATCAGGAGAAAGACTGGCAGATCCGCAGGATGCTTCTGGATATGGATACGTATCTTCCCGGAGACATTTTGTGTAAGGTGGACAGGGCTTCCATGAAATATTCCCTGGAGGCCAGATGCCCTATCCTGGATAAGGATGTAATGGAATATTCCTTCCGCCTTCCTCATTCTTTCAAATTTGAGAATGGAGAGAAAAAAAGGATTCTAAAAAGCATAGCTTACGACTATATCCCAAAAGATATGCTGGACAGGAAAAAGAAGGGCTTTTCCGTGCCTCTTGACAAATGGCTCCGGGGGCCTCTACGGGAAAGCCTGACAGACTATTCGGGAAAAGAGTTTCTCGTGAAACAGGGGATTTTCAACGCGGATTATGTAAGCCGGTTTGTGGAAAATTATCTGCAGCAGGGAGATCGGGGGCCGGGAAGCGGAGAAAATTATTCCCGAATCGTGTGGGCTTTTTATACTTTCCAGCAGTGGTATGCATGCTATATGGCATACTAAAAGAAGACAAGCTATTAAGGAGTGGTATATTGAACAGAAAGCAGGATGAAACAGTACCTTCCGAAAAAATCCATATCGCTCTTTTTATCAGCGCCCTTCGTAAGGGCGGCTCCGAAAGAGTGCTGGTCAATCTGGCCGAGTATCTGAAAAACCAGGGAGTACAGGTTACTGTGGTTACCCAGTATAAGGGGAAAGGGGAATATGAGCTTTCCCCGGATATCAAACGGGTTTTCAGTGAGATAACGGAGGAAGAGACGAGCAAGAGCCGGGCTGTGAATTTTGTCCGCCGTTTCCGTAAGCTGCGCCGTATATGGAAGGAAGAAAAACCGGATGTAATCCTTTCCTTTATCGGAAAAAATAATCTCATGGCCCTGCTTACCAGCAGCTTCCTGAATATCCCGGTAGTAATTTCGGTGAGAGGTGAACCTCAGGCGGAATATGCTTCCGGGCTGATGCGTTTCCTGGCCAGGACTTATTTTGCCAAAGCGGCCGGGGTGGTGCTCCAGACGAAGGAGGCATTTTCCTTTTTCCCGGACAGAATTCGGAAGAAGGCGGTGATCCTGAAAAATCCTCTGAACCCTTCTTTTATCAGAGAGAGGTTTGAGGGTGAGAGGGAACTCTGTATTCATGCGGTGGGCCGTATGGATGCAAATAAAAACCATGAAATGATTCTCCATGCATTTTCCGGACTGGCAGAGGATTTTCCCGGAGCAAGGCTGGTTATTTACGGAAACGGGGAATGCAGGGAACCGCTTCTGAAGCTTGCCGGGCAGATGGGGCTTTCGGAACGTGTCAGCCTGCCCGGAGCGGTGGCGGATGTGGCGGATAAAATATATAAAAGCAGTGCCTTTGTCCTGTCTTCTTTCAGTGAAGGGATGCCGAATACCCTGATTGAAGCCATGTGCCTGGGACTTCCGGTGATTTCCACCGACTGCCCCTGCGGCGGGCCGGCAGAGCTGATTCAGGACGGAGTCAACGGGTTCCTGATCCCTCCCGGAGATACCGATGCCCTGGAGCGGAAGCTGCGGATTCTTCTTTCCGACAGGGAAAAGGCAGACGAGATGGGGCGCAATGCCGCCAGGCTTCTTGAAGAGTATCTTCCGGAGCAAGTAGACAGGGAATGGATGGAATATCTGATTTCCAGGCGGAAGAAAAAATAATTTGCATCATGGACGGAGTAAAGAGTATGTCTGTAAATCTGCAGATTTATCATGTCAAAGCGTGTTTGAAAATTCATTCATGCAATTTTCAGACACACTCCAGGGAAAGCAACAGGTAGTATGAAGAAAAAAGAATGGATTAAGACAATTGTATTTATAGCAGGTTTTTTCCTGATACTGATTCCACTCACCTATATGATTCGGACAAACGGCGATATCAAGGACATTTTTGTGGGATTTTACGCGGAAAAGAAGGATACCATTGATGTGGTGATGATCGGATCCAGCCCGGTATATCCTTATTATGCGGGACCGAAGATCTGGGAGGATACCGGCATCACCTGTTATCCGCTGTCCTCTAACATGCAGCGCCCGAAGGCCGCGGTACATCTGGTGGAGGAGGCGGAGAAAACCCAGGATCCTGAGCTTTATGTTTTCGAAATGCGCATGTATCTGGGGCCGGATGAACGGCTCACACAGAACATGGCATATACCAGAGGCGTCACCGATAACATGAAGTATTCCTGGAACCGGATAAAAACCATCAATGATTTGGTGGAGCCGAATGAAGAAGAGCCAAGATATACCTATTATTTCGATATTTTTAAATATCATTCCAACTGGAAAACGCTGGTGCTTCCCAGTCAGATGGTTACCTTCCGGTATGAATATCCGGATCCGCTGAAGGGCGCTGTGATCCGGGACGATATCGGACCCAGCGAAATAGCGGATTATTCCTGGGTGACGGATCGGCAGGCGATTCCGGAGGATCAGGAAGAGGTGCTGCGTAATCTTTTGGCTTATCTGCAGGAAAAAGGTCTGAACGCTTTATTTATCGTATCGCCGAATACCATGACGGAAGAAAAGCAGAGGCAGTATAATTATATAGCGGACATCATAGCCCCTACCGGATATCAGTTCCTGAACATGAATGATTATTATGAGGAACTGGATATTGATTTTGAGATGGACTTTGACGATTACGGCGGTCATGCCAATGCTTTTGGCATGGAAAAGTGCAGCGCCTTCCTGGGAGAATATCTGAAAAATAATTATTCATTTACGGATAAACGCGGACAGAAGGAATATGAAAGCTGGGATAAGGCGGCCGAATTGTGGGAAGAGCAGACGGAAGCCGCCAAGCAGACGATTCTTGACAAAAAGGAACGGAATGAATTTAAGGTGATCGAAGAAGAGTAAGGGCGCTTTGCCTCTGCTGTTCTCCGGCTGCTGCTTCGGTCTGCTGTGGTTTGGCCCTCCGTCAGGAAGCTTCCCGGCCCGGCTCCCGAGAAACCGGCTGCGGCCAGAGATGAGTCCTTATAGGGCGCGCTCTCGCTCGGATAAAAACGCAGCGGTACTAACGCTGCAGAATACGCAGTGTAAGGACCGGCGTTTTTATACGGCCCTTACAGGATCTCATCTCTGGCCGCAGCCGGTTTCCCGGGAGCCGGGCCGGGAAGCTTCCTGCCGGAGGGCCAAGCCACAGCAGGCCGAAGGGCAGCCGGAGAACAGCAGAGGCAAAGCTGGGTGAAGTGAGTAAGTTAAGGGCAAAAAAAGGGAAAAAGGGCAAAAGATAAGGGATTTAGTAAGTTGTAGCAGGATAAAGAGGCTTGATTTTAGAAAGCGGGTGAGATTATGTGCGGGATTGCAGGGTTTTGTAATTGGAAGAGGGATTGGGAGAAGAATATCAGGAAGATGAATGAGAGGATGCGGCACAGGGGGCCGGATGCTTCGGGGATTTGGGCGAGTGAGGACGGGGATGTTGTTTTGGGGCATCAGCGGCTTTCTATTGTGGATCTTTCGGAAAATGGGGCACAGCCTATGCAGTCTCACAGCGGGCGGTTTGAAATGGTCTTTAATGGTGAAATCTATAATTACAGGGAGATCGCAAAGAGGCTGATTGAGGAGAAGAAGGTGGATCGTTTCAGGGGGACTTCGGATACGGAGGTTCTGCTGGAGGCTATGGAGCATATGGGGATCGAAGAGGTGATCACTTTGTGTAAGGGGATGTTTGCCATTGCGCTTTATGATAAGAAGGAGAGGCGGCTTTATCTGCTTCGGGATCGGATCGGGGAGAAGCCGTTGTATTATGGTTTTGTAAACGGGTGTTTTGTGTTTGGGTCGGATATTGGATCGATTTCTGTTCTGGATGGTTTTAGTAATGAAATCAACAGGGATGTGCTGGATATTTATTTTGTGCATGGGTATATTCCTGCTCCTTATTCTATTTATGAGGATATATGGAAGCTGGAGCCGGGGTGTATCCTGACGCTGGAAGCTCCTTTTTCCAGGCCTTCGGTAAAAACGTTCTGGTCTGTGATGGATGCGGCGAAGAAGGGGCAGGAGAATCTGTTTGCGGGAAGCCGGGAGGAAGCGGCGGAGGAGCTGGAGCGGCTTCTGAAGGCTTCTATCCGGGATCAGATGGTGGCGGATGTGCCGGTGGGGGCTTTTCTTTCCGCGGGGATAGACAGCAGCACTATTGTGGCGCTGATGCAGTCGCTGAATCATGGTAAAGTGAAGAGCTTTACGATTGGTATGGGAGAAAAAGAGTATAATGAAGCGGAGACTGCCAGGGAAATTGCGAAGGTGCTGGGAACAGAGCATACGGAGCTTTATATTACGGAGGCGGATGCCAAGGCGGTAATTCCTAAGCTTCCTTTTATGTTTGGGGAGCCGTTCGCGGATTCTTCTCAGATTCCTACCTATCTGGTCAGTAAGATGACCCGGGAGCATGTGACGGTATCCTTGAGCGGAGATGGGGGAGACGAACTTTTCTGCGGTTATACCTCTTATGCTTCGGTGAGCCGTATTTGGGGGAAAATGAAAAATGTTCCTTATTTTCTGCGTAAGCCCTGCAGCGAGCTGGTTCTGCACAGTCCTCTGGTAAAAAAGGAGTTATTCCGTATCAAGGGGAAACTTCTGGGGGCCAGGGATCCTTCGGATATTTATGTGCAGTCACGGCTTACGGATCCGCTTACTATGGATATTGCAAGGGAGCACGGAAACCTGCCGTATAAGTATACACAGATGCCGGCAGGTTATCTGGAGGAAACGAACCATACGATTATGCTGATGGATATGCTGATGTATCATCCGGATGATATATTGGTAAAGGTGGATCGTACGGCTATGGCGGTTTCTCTGGAAACAAGGGTGCCTATGCTGGATAAGGATGTGGTGGAGTTCGCCTGGAGCCTTCCTTTGGAATATAAGAGGCAGGATGGGACAGGGAAACTGGTTCTTCGGGATGTTTTGTATAAATATGTGCCGAAGGAATTGATGGACAGGCCAAAGAAGGGATTCTCCATACCTATTGCCAAATGGCTGATGGAGCCGTCTCTGCGGGCATGGGCGGAAACGCTGATTGATCGCAGGACGCTGGAAACGCAGGGTATTTTAAATCCGGATACGGTATGGAAAATCTGGAAGGATTTTGTGGAAAACGGTGTCTGGCGCATTCAGATCTGGTATATTCTGATGTTCCAGGCCTGGATGGCGGATCGTTCAGCTGTGTGTTGAAGCGGTTGCAGTGACAGCTTGCAGGAAGGAATTATCCCGTGCAGAAAATAGAACATTTTTCATTCCGTCCGATACCGGAGCAGGAACAGACGGATTTGATTTCGGTCATCGTGGCGGTATATAATATTGAGGCGTATCTGGAAAAATGCGTCCGTTCCATACGGGAGCAGACATACCGGAACCTGCAGATTATTCTGGTTGACGATGGTTCCACGGATGGCTGTCCGGGCCTTTGCGACAGGCTGGCCGGGGAGGATGACAGAATCCAGGTGATCCATAAGGAAAACGGCGGTCTTTCCGATGCCAGAAATGCAGGAACCGGTCAGGCGCTGGGAAGCTACATTGCTTTTGTGGACGGGGATGACTGGATAGAGAAGGATATGTATGAAGGGCTGCTTTCTGCGGCGAGGCAGTTTGATGCGCCGCTGGCGGTATGCCGGTACCGGAAAATCTACAGGGATCGTGCTGTGGATGAGTCCACAGGTGCCGCAGTTTATATGGAAGGCCGGGAGGCGCTGGAATGCTTTTTAAGAGAAGAGGATGACATCTGTATCCAGAATGCCGCCTGGAATAAGCTTTACCGAAGGGAACTGATGGGTGAACTGCGGTTTCCGAAGGGAAAATATTATGAGGATATCGTATATACCACGAAGCTGCTGGCAAGGGCTTCCGGGACCATATACATGGATTTTTCCTTTTATAATTATGTCCTGGAACGGGAAGGCAGTATCATGGGAGAAGGGCTGGGAGAACGTATCTTTACGGATCAGCTGCCGGCTTATGAAGAAAAGGAAGCTTTTTTGCGTTCCATAGACAGAATGGATTTGGCGGATATCCATCGATATTTTTTTTATAAAAGGCTTTTGCTTTATTACATTTCGCTGGGAAAGGCGAAAAAGGACTTCAGACGAAAATACCGGAAAGAAATCAGGGAGCGGCTGCGGGCGGACAGCGCGGAAATGGACAGGGTCTATCAGAATCCGGCAGCTAATCCCAATGAAAAAAAGAAAATGATGATTTTCCTGAAGTCACCGGCAGTTTATCTTTGGGTGATTTGGCTGAATGACAGGTTTATCATACCTCTGAAACAAAGGGCAAGAGGGCGTTAATATGGTTATTGTGCAATTATCGGGAGGGCTGGGCAACCAGATGTTTGAATATGCCCTCTATCTGAGCCTGAAGGCTAAGGGAAAAGAAGTAAAAATAGATGATGTCACCTGTTATGAAGGGCCGGGAACAAGGCCGAGGCAGCTGGAGGTGTTCGGAATTACCTATGACCGGGCAAGCAGAGAGGAACTGACGGAAATGACAGATGCTTCCATGGATGCGCTGTCCCGTGTCAGGCGAAAGCTGACCGGCCGCAGGACGAAGGCCTACCGGGAACGGGATATCAATTTTGACCCGCTGGTGATGGAAAAGGATCCGGTATTGCTGGAAGGGTGTTTTCAGAGTGACAAATACTTCCGGGACTGTGAGGAAAAAGTCCGTGAAGCATACCGGTTCCGCGGGATAGAGTCGGGTGCTTTTCCGCTGCCTGAGGATTATCTCCGGCTGGAGAAACAGATAGAGGACTGTCAGTCGGTCAGTGTCCATATCCGGAGGGGCGATTACCTGGATGAAAGCCATGGCGGCCTTTATACGGAGATCTGCACGGAAGCTTATTATAAAGAAGCTTTTGCGCGGATGGAGAGGCTGGTACCCGGCGCCCGTTTTTTCCTGTTCAGCAATGATCCGGAATGGACGGGGGAACATTTTGAAAGCAAAAATTGTGTCCTGGTGGAAGGAAGCACGGAGGATACGGGTTATATGGATCTGTATCTGATGAGCAGATGCAGGCATAATATTATAGCTAACAGCAGCTTCAGCTGGTGGGGAGCATGGCTGAATGAAAATCCGGAGAAAAAAGTAATAGCGCCGGCAAAATGGCTGAACGGCAGAGAATGCCGGGATATTTATACGGAGAGAATGATACGCTTATGATGGAAAATATTAAAAAACTGAGCCGCATTTTAAGTAAGGAACAAAAACGGAAGGTAGGCCTGCTGGCGATTCTTATTCTTATCGGCGGGGTACTGGAAACCATAGGGGTTACGTCGATCCTGCCTTTGATTACGGCGATCATCGATCAGGATAGTATGCTGCAGAGCGAAATGGTACAGAAAATCTGTTTGTTTTTCGGATTTGAACTGAGCAGGGAGAACTACACCCAGCTTATTCTGCTTCTGCTTCTTCTGGTTATCGTCGTCATTGTGGTGAAAAATCTTTTCCTGCTGCTTTTGACCTATGCCCAGGCCAGATTCGTGAATGGAAATCAGTTCCGTACGGTAAGCTATATGCTGGAAGAGTACCTGAACCGTCCTTATGAATTTTATCTCAATGCGGATATCCCTACCGTATTCCGTCTGGTTGACAGTGATGTGCCCAAGGTATTTACTATCCTGATGGAATATATACAGCTGGCGAGTGAAGCCGTTGTTGCGGTTTTTCTGTGCGTAACCCTTCTGCTGGTGGATTTTAAAATGACAGTGGTGATGGGTGGAATACTGGTATTTATGACACTGCTTATCATGCGTGTCATGAAAAACAGGCTGAATTCCATGGGGCTGAAGTCCCAGCAGGTTCAGAGCCGCATGGGGAAATGGCGCCTTCAGTCCATTTATGGAATCAAGGATGTGAAAATTCTCCATAAGGAAGCTTTCTTCGCAAAAAATTTCCGCAAATATTCTCAGATTGCCGGTGAAGTTACCAGTAAATATACGGTATTGAATAATGTCCCCAGACTTCTGATAGAAACTCTCTGTATGGGGGGCGTTCTTGCCTATCTGGCCGTTTATATCATGGCAGGCGGCAATTTAACGGAAATGATTCCTCAGATGACGGCTTTTGCCTTTGCTGCTACAAGGCTGCTTCCCAGTGTAAACCGTATCAACGGACATGTTACTAACATTGCATTTTTCCAGCCTTCGCTGGATTATGTGTATGAAAATGTGGATTTCAGCGATTATACGAAGTATGGGGAGTACCAGAATAAGGATGATGTGAATGCCGCGGCGATTCCTGTCAGGGATGCGATCTGCCTTAACAACATCACCTACTTATATCCCAATACTACGAAAAAAATCCTGGATGATGCCTGTATGCGCGTGCCGATAGGGAAATCCGTGGGTGTTATGGGACCTTCCGGCGCTGGAAAAACGACGGCTATCGACATCCTCATGGGTCTGCTTCAGGTGCAGGCGGGAACGATAACCTGCGGCGGCGTCAATATTTTTGATAATTATCCTTCCTGGCTGAGCCATATCGGATATATTCCTCAGACGATTTTCCTGACGGATGACTCCCTTAGGGAAAATATCGCTTTTGGTGTGGACAGGGATGAGATAGATGATAAAAGAGTTTGGCAGGTGTTGGAAGAAGCTCAGATGAAGGAATTCGTGGAGCAGATGCCTGAACAGCTGGAAACCAGCATCGGCGACAGAGGGGTTCGTCTGTCGGGCGGACAGCGGCAGAGGATCGGTATCGCAAGGGCGCTGTATCATAATCCGGAAATTCTGGTGTTTGATGAAGCGACCTCCGCTCTGGATAACGATACGGAATCGGCTATTATGGAGGCTATCGACAGCTTCCACGGGCGCAAGACCCTTATCATAATTGCCCATAGATTGCGGACGATAGAGAATTGTGATATTATCTACAATGTGGATAAAGGGAAAATTGTGGAAGCGAAGCTGCCGAAATAATGGAATGGGAAAAGGAAGAAATGAAATGGTCGGAACTGAATTGCTTAAGGGGCAGGGATTGGGAAACCAATTATTTTGTTATGTGACAACCAGATGTATTGCCATGAAACAGGGCAGAGATTTTTCCATATTAGGCAGCGATACACTTGCGAATAATATCCATAGCTCCTGCGGTCTTTACTTCATGGATCTGGATTTTGGCGTAAAGGCTGAAAAAAAAGATTTTGCAGGCACCTATTATGAGAGAGATGACAGGATATTTACCGGCAGTTCCCGCCATGATATGACACATGGATGTTATGTTACAGCTGCGGATGAAGGTATGTTTCAGGTGGCGGATAATATGCTTCTGTTCGGGAATATGCAGGCGGAAGAATATTATATCGCTTATAAAAAGCAGATTAAACAATGGCTCAAAGTAAAACAGGAATATGACTGTCATGATTTTACAGATAAAAATTTATGTGTTCTGCATTTGCGGTGTTCTGACTATATGGATTCACCGGAATTGTATCTCAGAAAAAAATATTGGCTTGACGGCATGAAAAATATGCGCAAAATAAATCCGGATATGAAATTTATGATTATAACGAATGATGTTAAGGAAGCGAATAAATTTCTACCCGGAATTCCGGCTTATAACTTTGATTTGGCAAAGGATTATTCCATTCTGAAGAATGCCAGATATCTTTTGCTTGCCAATTCTTCCTTTGCTTATTTTCCGGCCTTTACCAGTGATACGGTGGAGTATATTATAGCCCCTAAATACTGGGCCAGACATAATGTTTCGGATGGATATTGGGCCAGTGAGCAGAATATTTATTCGGGCTGGAATTATATGGATCGGAAAGGACGTGTATTTTCAGATGAAGAATGCCGGCATGAGCTGGAGGTTTATAAGAAGAAATCTGGCAGGTATCGGAGACTGAATGTGAAACCCGGAAAGCTGAAAAGCTGTCTTTATAAAATACAAAGTAAGAGCATTTATACCAATGCCAGGCTGCATAAAATTGCCAGAGGGGTTATTCGCAGAATGAAGGCATTGAAAGGCAGGTAATGCGGTATGGATGATAAAAAAAGAAGCTATTATAATGCACAGGGGAAGCTGGTTCTGCCTCAGGTGACTCTTTGTGCTATGGACAGCGTACAGGTCAGGGCAACTTTAAAGGCAATGGAATACAGCATGAAAGATATCGTATTCGCAGATGCCGTTATAATTACAGACAAAAAACCTTTATTTATGCCGAAGGGTATTCGATATGCGCATATAGACAAATTATGTAATATTGACGATTTTAATTATAAAACAGTTTATGATTTAGGGGGCTATATTAAAACAGAATTTGCACTCCTTGTCCATTATGACGGTTTTGTGGTTCATCCTGAAATGTGGAGGGATGAATTCCTGGATTATGATTATATCGGTTCTCCCTGGCCCCTGCCGAAACCAGGGGACACGACTACCTACAGAGATATTCATGGGAATATATGCCGTGTAGGGAATAGTGTGGGTATCCGCAGTAAGCGTCTTATGGACTTCCCTAAAAAAGCCGGGGTGCCATGGGTTGGGGAAAAAGGTTATTTTAATGAGGATGGCTTTATCTGCTGTAAAATCCGCCACCTTTTGGAGGCGGAGGGGATGCAGATTGCGCCGTTGGAAGTTGCAAAGTATTTTGGACATGAGAATATGATACCGGAGACAGAAGGCATAACACCCTTTGTTTTTCATAAATGGTACGGTACAAATAGCGGTTATCCTGATTTCCGCCGAAAGAATAAGCTTTTGCACAGATTAAAAAAGATACATGGAAGGTTGATAAACAGATAAAAAACTATTTGGAACTCAACAGACAGGAAAAAATATGGTATATGATTGCTTTCAGTTTTTTAACGAATTAGATATCTTAAAGCTTCGGCTGCATGTTATGGATCCTGTGGTTGATCGGTTTGTAATCAGCGAGGCAACGGAAACCTTTTCAGGTAAGGCAAAACCGCTATATTATGAAGAAAATAAAGAGATGTTTGCGGAATTTGCAGATAAAATTATACATGTGGTAGTGGATGATACACCTCAGGGATATACCCATGACAGGGATACTTTTCAGAAAAATGCGGTAGGCAGAGGGCTTAAAAACTGTACGGATGATGATATCATTATTTTCAGTGATCTGGATGAAATACCCAATCCGGAAAAGGTGAAGGAAATAATAGCTGACTTTGATGAAAATAAGATTTATCATTTTGCGCAGCGGTTATTTTACTGCTATCTTAATATGGAGGAAGTTTCAGGCAGTTTGTTATCTTATGCCGGAGAATTTCCGGGGGTGAAAAGGAAAAAGTGGATTGGATCCAAAATGTGCAGCTATGGGCTGCTTAAGAAACAGGGATTAGAACTGGGTGAGCTTCGTTTCCCGGAAAGAAAGGAATGCGGTATCCGCGTAGACGACGGAGGCTGGCACTTTGGCTACATGGGAGGCCATGGGGAAAAGGATGTAAAAAAACGTGTTGCCGAAAAGGTGAGAAGTGCGGCACATCAGGAATATAATAAAGCAGAAGTGCTGTCAGATGTTGCGGATCGGATTAAGGACGGAAAGGATATATTCGGCAGAGATGCCTCTTTTACTCTGGTGAAAATTGATGATTCGTTTCCCCAATATCTGCGTGAGCATACGGATGAATATGAGTTTTTGATTCTTAGGGAAGAGGCACCTTTAAAAAAAGGACTTCGCCATGCGGCAGGAACAATACGCCGGGGATTTTTCCGGGCAGGCCATTTTGTGAAAAAAGTGCTGCGGAGGATAATACATGCTGGTACCTAAAGTTTCCATATGCATACCTGCTTATAATAATGTGAATGAAGTCAAACGTCTGTTGGAATCTATTTTTCTGCAGAGTTTTAAAAATTATGAAATTATTCTTACTGATGATTCCACTAACAATGAGATTTCAGAATTGATAGAACAAATGGGGCGGCAGAAGATTCGTTATATTCATAATCCCAAACCGTTAGGGCATATTTTCAATTGGAACAGAGCTCTTTCCGAAGCGAAGGGTGAATATGTCAAGATTATGTTTAGCGATGACTGGTTTACCGATGCGGACAGCCTTGAAAAAATGGCGGCGCTGCTGGATAACAAGCCGGAGGCATCTTTGGCTTTTTGCGGTACGATGCAGGTACCTTTGGATAGTCCGCATAATAAAGGCGCTTATGCACGTTGCGCTCAGAAATGGTATATCGATCGGCTGAATAATGACTATAGGAATCTATTTCTGGGGAATGAGATTGGAGCACCCAGTGCCACTATCTACAGAAGCTGTGATGTGATGTTCGATGAAAAAAGCAACTGGGCATCCGATATGTTTTTATATTTTGAAATCTTTAAAAAGAATCCTGTTTTTGCTTATACAGAAGAAGCTCTGATTTCTATTGGTATTCACGAAGAACAATATACAGGAATGTTTAAAGAAAAAGATATCCGGAAATTTAATGATATGCAGTTTTTGTATGAAAAGTATGAACTGTGGCAAAGCAAAAACTGCAGAAATTATATGCTGCTGCAAATCCTGAAATTTAAACAGGGCTGGAAAACAGCAAAAAACTGCAGGATTTCCTTCGGTTCTTATTTCAAGCAGGGAATGCAATGGTTCTGGAAAAATACCATACAGGGATATTGGAATGGGGCGTTGCATAAAGCAGGACTGCGAAAATGATGTATCAGCTGTCTAGCTGTCTAAGAGGATAAGTGGATGGAAAAAGAAAAACAATTCGGCGGAAAGCTGGCAGGTATAGGACAGTTCTGCTTTTATGCAGGCCTGGTGCTGGAGCTTTTGATTGTTATCATTGATAAAAGTGCATATATTAACCCGGTTGAAGGTCAGTTATTCCGCATTACATTTATTCTTTTTCTGATAAAGGTATGCTGCACCAAATTCTCGTTAAAAGAATGGCTTTGGCTGCTCGTTTTTTTACTTTTGGCCGGAAGCTGCTATATGTTTTCAGGACGTGATGAAGCAGTACGGCTTGTAGTATTCTGTGCGGCTTTTAAGAATATAGATTTAAAAAAATCGTTGAAATTTACCTTTTGGATCACATTATCCGGCTGTATTTTACTTGTGGTATTGGCGGTAACCGGAATATTTGGAAACATGTATATTGTTGATGAAGGTGACCGGGGAATACGATATTGTTTTGGTTTAGGGCATCCCAATGCTTTTTATTGTATGTATTGGGTTTTGGTCACGTTGGGGATATATTTATATTGGGAAAAAATGAAGTCTTGGATTTACGCGCTTATATTTCTGGCAGGTATCTGGCTTTATTTCCTGACTAATTCCAGAACGGGAATTATAATTCTGTTGTTTTCTCTATTGCTGTCTTTGTTTTTGGCCTATGGGAAAAATATCAGGAACAGCCGTTGGGTGTATATTGCGGGGATCGCAGCTTTCCTTTTTTGTGTGGGCATGTCCGTTTGGATGGCTTATTATGAGCCCTATGAAGGCCCCTTTTACCCCTATGACCGCTTCTTTACCGGCCGGATAACCAGTATGAATACATTGGAGGGAGGAGGGGGAATCCTTCGCAACTGGAGCCTGTTCTCCCGGCCTGAAAACACCAAATATTTCGATATGGGCTATGTGCGCCTGTTTTACTGGTATGGAATCATACCGGGGGTGGTTTATGTTGTTCTATATGCAATGCTGATCTGGCAGTGCTATAAAAAGAAAAATTATATGGGCTTCATGATGGTACTCAGTTTTGCGCTGTACACCATGCTGGAAGCGCATTTTATCTCCGTATATTTGGGGAGAAATTATGCCCTCTTTTTGACAGGGGCATATTGGAGCGACATGCTTCACTGCAGGAGACAGAAGCTACGGGCAGGTGGAGAACCGCCGGCTGAAGGTGAAATACAGGAAGAGTACTGGTGGAAAGGCTGGCGGTTCTTTATGAAACAGGGCGGAAGATAAAAAAGAAAGGTGCAATTATGAGGCTGGTGATTGACTGCTTTAAATTGGTTAAAGGCAAAGGGAAAAGTATAGGCATATACAATCTTGCACAAAGTCTGGTACAGCATCTTACTGCTACGAACAAGAGCGGGGAGCACTGTAAGGAGATTATTGTCCTGGGAAATGAGTATAACAGGAAAGATTTCGATATTCCGGGTATCCGTTTCGTCCTTATGAAAGGGAACCCGCTGAATAAACTTACCTGCATTGTATGGGAGTTGTTTCTCGTACCGTGGAAGGCCAGAAAGTATGGGGCGGACCGGATCCTTTTCCCACGGGGCTACCGTCCTCTGTTTTACAGGGGAAAAGATACGGTAATCATACATGATTTGATTCCTTTTTATTATGATAAGCATTTTCCCGGTGTACTGAACCGATTTGAAAATGCCTATATTATGAGCCGCCTGAAGGCATCTATGAAGCATGCGGATCGGATTATCACCATATCTGAATTTTCAAGGAAGGAAATTGACGCTATGTGCCCGGGAAGCGGCAGCAGAGTCAATGTCATTTATAATGGACTGAATAAGGTGGAAGCGTCGGAAGAAAAATGTGCGCTCAGCCCTCAGGGACCGTATATTTATGCCACAGCATCCAAACTTCCTCATAAAAATGCGGCAGGGGTGCTGAGGACCTATGATGCTTATTTCCACCAGACCGATGATCCGGTCAGACTTGTGGTGGTGGGCATACCGGGGACGGAAGAGTTTGAAATCAGTGAAGAAGCCGCCGCTTATGTGACCTGCTATAAATATATAGAGCGTACAGAGGATATGCACAGCCTGCTGGCAGGAGCGAAAGCTTTCCTTTTCCTGTCCCTGATCGAAGGCTTTGGCTTTCCTCCATTGGAAGCCATGCAGCTGGGAGTTCCGGTGATATCCTCAGACAGAACGGCCCTGGCAGAGGTGGTAGGAGATGCCGGGCTTCTGACCGATCCGGATAATTATGCACAGACGGTGGAGTGCCTGAATCGTGTGCTGGAGGATGAAGAGCTTCGCGCCGGGCTGATTCAGAAAGGCTATGCCAATGTGAAAAGATTTGACTGGGACAGCCGCATTGCAGCATACTGGGAGGAATTGTCCAGGTGACAGATAAGATTTCGGTGATTATACCTGTTTATAATGCAGAAAAATATATTTCCGACTGTCTGGAAAGCGTTGTCCGGCAGACCTATAAGAACCTGGAGATTCTTCTTGTTGATGACGGTTCCAAGGACGGCAGCGCAGGAATCTGCCTGGAATGGTGTAAAAAGGATGCCAGAATCCGCCTCCTTCAGAAAGAAAACGGAGGGGTTTCCTCTGCCCGAAATTTGGGGCTGCAGGAAGCATCCGGCGAGTATGTCACTTTTGTGGATGCAGATGACTGGATAGGCGAAAGAATGCTGGAAAGGCTGTGGGCATGCATAGAGAGCGATAAAAGTGAGCTGGCAATGTGTGAGTTCAGGGAAGTGAATTCCGGTGATCGGAAACGCCTTGCCTGGAAACAGAGCGGCGGACAGCCTTCTGATAATGAGGAAGCGGAACAAGGCAGGAAACCCGCCATATGCGGCGGAGAGAATACTTCTGCGCTGTCTGTAAAGGATTATGTTGAAAACTGCCTTTTAGCCGGTAATACCAGATGCTGGAGCATTCTTTTTGACAGAAAGATGATTGGAGATATCCGGTTCCCGGAGGGGATAACGATTGGAGAGGATCTGCTTTTTCTGGTGGACCTGCTCCCTTATGTGAAAATGGTTTCCATATTAAAGTCCGGGGAATACTGTTACTATATCAATGAAGAAGGCGCTATGTTTTCGGGGTTTCGTCCGTCATATATGGATCAGATAACCTGCTGGCAGAGGGCATGTGGAAAAATAGGGCAGTTATATCCCGAATATGTGTATAAAGGAAGGATAGCCCTGTTTCAGGCGTCTCTTCTGACCGCAGGGAAGCTGGCTTTGCTTACACGGCAGGAAAGAAAAGAAAAGGCCGCCTGTTTGGAGAGCTGCATACAAGCTGCAAAAGAGGCGGCCCGGGACAGGAAGGCGTGGAAGGGGCTGCCCGCAGGATATAAGGTCAAAGGAATCCTGTTTCTTAATTTTCCATCTCTTTATTTAGATTTGTATCATATGTGGAAATGCGGCAGTATCTGAACTGCTGCAGGAAGGTGTGAATCCGTTGAAAAAAGATAAAATTGTATTATACATGCATGCCGGAAGCGGCAATCATGGGTGCGAGGCTATTGCAAATACTGTATGCCGTATGCTTCCCAAGCCCGCAATTGTTGTTACCAACAGCGCTGAGGAGGATGAGGCGTATTCTCTGAATGGGTTATGCACGCTGGTGGAGGAAAAGAAAATAAGAAAAAACTTTTTTATCCATGTGTATTATTACCTTAAAGAGAGGCTGTTTCATGACCCGGAAGCAGCCATGAGATACCGTTTCAGGGAGGTCACCGGAAAAAATCTGAGAAACCTCAACATTTCCATAGGCGGAGATAATTACTGTTATGATCTTCTTTTAAAGGATTTGAAGCTGGCTAACAAAATGTTTCGCGAGCAGGGAGGAAAAACCGTTCTGCTGGGATGCTCCATCGAACCTGAGCTGTTAACCGATCCGGATATTATAGATGATATGAAACGCTATACCTGCATTATTGCCAGGGAATCCATTACCTGGGAGGCCCTTCAGGATGCGGGTGTGAAAGACAGCACGTATCTGATACCGGATCCCGCATTCCTCCTTAATACGGTGGAAAAGCCGGTGCCCGAGGCTTTTAAGGAAGGAAACATGGTGGGACTGAACCTCAGCCCCATGGCAGTGGAAAATGAGTCAGTGGCCGGAATTACCATGGAAAACTACAGAGCTCTTATCAGTCACATCCTGGATACTACGGATATGAATATTGCGCTGATACCTCATGTGGTATGGAAAAATAATGATGACAGGACTGTTCTGCAAAGTCTGTACAGAGATTTCAGTAAGACAGGCAGAATCGTACTTATCGAAGACTGCAGCTGTGAAGAGTTAAAAGGATATATCGCACGATGCCGCTTTTTTATTGGTGCAAGAACCCACTCCACCATAGCGGCTTATTCGTCTTTGGTTCCCACGCTGGCGGTAGGGTATTCCGTGAAAGCAAGAGGAATCGCGAAGGATCTGTTCGGTACATGGGAGGACTATGTCCTTCCGGTGCAGAGCCTCAGCCAGAAGGGGGAACTGATTGAAGGCTTTGAGTGGCTGAAAGAACAGGAACAGGCTGTCAGGGCACGTTTGGAAAAGGTGATGCCGGCCTATCTGGAACGCACCAGACAAATAGGAAAAACGCTGGGGAAATTAGCGGATTAAGGGGATGACTGTATGGAGCGGTTACAGGAACTGATACAGAGAACGGATACTATTCAGAAAATAAATGCATTACAGGAACATATCTGCGAAGAACTGCTTACTTATCCAAGAATAAGCCAAAAGGTAAGAATCAAAAGATTTATTAAAAAATATCTGCTGTTCCGCAATGTTCAGCCGGTTGATCGTTTTTTCTGGCCTAATGCTCTTTTGGCAAGAGGGCTTTCAGAGGTCTGCCGGGGAACCGCGGACAGCCACAGCATGAAAGCGCTGGAGCAATATCTTGGCAGATGGATCAGGAAGGACATGCCCGTTTACTATGTGGATAATGTGACCAACGGTATTCCCTTTCTGGATTTATATGAGAGGACAGGCGATGAAAAATACATGCTGGCTTCCGGGCGTCTTGCGTCATATCTGATGAAATATCCCAGGGACAGCAAAGGGAATCTGCCCTACCGGCTTAAGGATGGAAACCATATTTATGCGGATACCATCGGCATGATATGCCCTTTTCTCTGCCGGTACGGGATAATGACAGAGGATGATACAGCGGTTAAGCTGGGAGTTGCACAGATGGTGCATTTCCTGGAGGGCGGAATGGATGAACTGTCAGGATTTCCTTATCATGGCTTTAACAGTGATACGGGGATGAAATACGGGATAATCGGCTGGGGAAGAGCCGTAGGCTGGCTTACCTCCGGAATGTCGGAGAGCCTCGCTTATCTGCCGGAAAAAACACCGCAGTTCAGTTTTATCAGGGAACATTTCAAAGGACTTGCGGAAGAGACGGTTAAATACCAGAGGAAAGACGGCAGCTTTGCCTGGCAGCTGCAGGCGCTGGAGGGACCGGCGGATACTTCTGCTACGGCCATGATTGCCTGTGCGCTGCTGAGAGGCATGCAGTTCGGTAATCTGGATGCGGATTATGAGGACAATATATTCAGGGCAGGAGAGTATCTGCTTTCCCGGATGAAAAACGGAAAAGTGGAGCAGTGTTCGGCGGAATGTGAGGGCTTCAGCCAATATCCCCAGTATTATGGAAATTATCCATGGGGAGACGGGCCGACATTACGGCTGTTTGGGATGATGGAGGAAATCTGAATGAGAGAAAACCGTCTTATATTTTATGATACCTGCAACTACAGAGATTATCCGGTGGGCGGCCAGGTAACGAGCATAAAGAATTTTCTCAGCTTCCTGTCACAAGAATATCCGGAACATGGGAAAGATGTATTATTGGTTGGAGTTTCCTGTGATGCGGAAGAAGTCGGGAAGATAATTAACATATCCACTGCCGGATCGGAGTATTCCTTTTTGGCAGTAACCCAGGCCTCCACAGACTTGAGTAAGGTGAAAAAGTCCCTGAGAATGGAATATGTGAAAGGTTTATGGAAATACCGCAAACTGATAGGAATAGGAAAAAACGACTGTAATTATATTCATACGCCGGAAGCATTCGGTGCGGTAAGGATGCTTCGTCCAGGCTCTGTCTGCTATGTTTTTTCCCATGGCACTTACTTAAATATGTGGCAGAGAGTGCGTTTTTTTAAAAAAGCGCCCTTGATTCGAAAAGCTTTTCAGAGCTTTTTGATTCATGTTATCAAAAAAAGTACGGCAGTTTTTGTGCTGGAACAGGAGACGTGGGAGGATTATCGTGTGTACAATAAAAACACAGTACATGTGGGAAATTCCATTGTCGTTCAGCCATATGTGCAACGCCATCTTCATGAGGAAGAGGTGAGGTTTTTATATGCCGGAAGGTTATCTGCCGTGAAAAATGTGGGGCCTATGATCGAGGCTGTTAAGTCCTATGACAGAACATGCAGTTTTACCATACTGGGAGACGGGGAAGAACGGGGAAAGATGGAGAAGCTGGCAGACGGTAATAAACGGATTCGTTTTATCGGAGCGGTAAAGCCTGATGAAGTTCAGAGGGCAATGAAGGAAGCGGATGTGCTGATAATGAATTCCACCTTTGAGGGAATACCCATGACCATACTGGAGGCCATAAGCCAGGGACTGCCTGTTATTACAACGGATGTGGGTGGGATTAAAGAGGTTCTTACCTACGGAAAGGACTCGGAAGTCACTGACGGCAGTGTGGAGAGAATCCATACGGCCATGGATAAAATCTTATTGGATTATGAAGCGTATGCGAAGGCAGCTTATGACAAATCACTGCAGTTTGATTACAGGAAAGTTAACCGTAAGGTATTTGATGTGCTTAATGAAAGCCTGCATTGGTGATCTGAGTTGGTTCAGCAGGGGAGAAACTTGAAACAAAGTATGTTTCAAGTATTGAATTAATGTCCGCTGAAGCGGACAAAGGGTATAAATATGATTCGTAATAAAAAGGAATTGAAAGAATATCTGGCTTATGAAAAAGCTTTGTATTTTGGAGGCGGGAACGGCTCTTATCTGCGTGCATGGCTGCTGCGGTCCAAATTCTACAGGATTTGGCAGTATTTGCGGACACTCAGGCATGCGGAATATCATAAAAACAGAATTCCCGGCGAAGCGGATTCCGGGAAGATAAATTCTTTGTGGGATAAGATGGCTTTTTTCTGGTACCATCGAAGAAAATATGTATTGGGAAACCGGCTCGGTTTTGAAATACCGGAAAACTGTTTTGAGAAAGGGCTTTTGATTTATCATATTGCGCCTATTGTAGTGAATGAGGACGCGAGGATAGGAGAAGACTGTTGTATTACCGGAAACTTTTGTGTGGGAAATACAGGGGCAGGGACGAAAAGCCCTGTGCTTGGGAAGGGTATTACGGCAGGATGGGGATCTTCTGTTATTGGAGATGTCAGGATTGCCGATGGGGTTACGATTGGTGCGGGGTGTGTTGTTGTTTGTGATGTGATGCAGGAAGGTGTGTCGGTTGCGGGAGTACCGGGGAAGGTATTACATTTGAGGGAATAATCAGATAATTTCAGGTTGACATATGAATTGATGAAATATTGAAAACAAGAGCATATATTGTTGTTAAATATATTTGATGATTTGGTTAAAGTGCAAATAATATACAGATATAATATGAATACCTTGAATGGTGATCGGGTATAGAATTGTTGAAAGACTTAATTGAATTATTGTTATATATAGAATAAATATTATTTGTTTATAAACTAAAAAAATGTCAATTAGTATTATATACTGCAATATACAGATATTTAAACAGGTGATTGAATTTGTTTTTTTAATAAAGTACATGATTTATATAGATGGGAGAGTGGATAAATGGAAGAAAAATTAATTAGTATCATTGTCCCGGTATATAATGCACAGAATTATTTGAAACGCTGTGTGGACAGTATTGTGAACCAGACGTACGGCAATTTGGAAATTATCCTTGTTGATGATGGGGCAGAAGATAAAAGTCCGGAAATGTGCGATGCATATGCAGCTGCCGATCATCGGATAGAGGTTATTCATAAAGAGAATGGGGGATTAATGTCAGCCTGGATGGCAGGTGTAAAGAAGTCCAGGGGAGATTATTTAAGTTTCATTGACAGTGATGACTGGGTGGAAACGGATATGATGGAAGTAATGATTCAGAAGACTTCGGGATGCCCGGGTGAAATTATCTGCGGTAATTTTGTTATTGAGAGGACAGGAGGGATTACAGAGCATTATCATGAGCTTCCTCCCGGAATTTATGAAGGATTGGATTTGGAGAAGAAGGTAAAAAGCCGACTGTTAGGAAATGAGCGGAGGACAATATCTATGTCCCGGTGTATGAAACTCTTTTCCAGAGAACTGATTGTGGACAACCTTGGATTTTGCAATCCTAAAATAAAAATGGGAGAGGATGTGAACATTGTTCTTCCGGCGCTTCTGGATTGCAAAAGAGTGGTAATATTGGAAGGGGCGCTTCATTATCATTATTTTTATAATGATACTTCCATTGTTCATAAATACGATGGGCATATGTATGAAGGAATCAGGATTCTGACAGATACGATAAAGGAAATATTTATGGCAAAAAATATTTCTGATTGGGAGAGTCAGTGGGAGGAGGAGAAGCTGTTTCTTTTTTTGCTTGCGGTAAAAAATGAGCTGCGTGGTGGGAGAATGGGATATATGGAACGGATTCGGCAGATCTGTAAAGATGAAAAGCTGAATGATGTTGCAGACAGGTATAAGGCAGAACCAGAGGACAAGGTAAATAAACTTTTGCTATGGGTGGTAAAAAAGCCGTCAGCGGTTCGGTGTATGTTGGGAAAAATGATATTTGAAGTGTTTGATAAAGTGAGAAGATAAATAAACAAATGAATGATTGTATGTACCTTTTGGAAAGAATATGGTTGGATCTGTTTTTTTAGAGAAATGGGAAAGAATAATTGTAAATACTAAGGAAGATGGAAATTATAATTGTAAAGTGAATAGTATTATTAAGATGTTAATAGTGTGATGATTTAAATATTTGCTGGCTAAACGTATACAATAATATGATTTGTGGGAATAGTCAAATAATTACTAAATAACTTCTGCTGAGACTGAAAATATTTATGTTATATTGAAATATTCTGTGAAATAGATTCTTTTCTGCTTATATAGTGAAAATAACTCTTGAGAGAAAGTGAGTAAATATATGATTATTATTAAGGTTATGGGGGGACTTGGAAATCAAATGCAACAATATGCGCTGTATGAAAAGTTCAAGTCTATAGGAAAAAATGCAAAGCTGGATATTTCCTGGTTTGAAGACTCTTCCATGCAGGAAAAGGTTTTTGCAAGGCGTTCGCTGGAGTTGAGACAGTTTAAAGACCTGCAGTTTGATACTTGCAGCGCTGAAGAAAAGGAAGCTCTATTGGGTAAGAGTGGAATTTTAGGTAAATTGGAACGGAAATTGATTCCTGCCAGGAATAAACATTTTTATGAAGGTGATATGTATCATTCCGAAATATTTAACATGTCCGATGCTTATTTAGAAGGGCATTGGGCCTGCGAAAAGTATTACCATGATATAATGCCCTTGCTCCAGGAGAAAATACAATTTCCTGAATCTGCAAATAGTCAGAATATAACTGTAAAAAAACAGATGAAAGCAGAAAATTCTGTCAGTATACATATCAGGCGGGGGGATTATCTTGATCCTGAAAATGAAGCCATGTTCGGAGGAATTTGTACGAATAGTTACTATAAAGCGGCTGAAGAATATATAAAAAGCCGTGTGCCGGATGCACATTTTTATTTGTTTTCTGATGATACTGCGTATTTGCGCGAGAATTATCATGGAGATGAGTATACTATAGTTGACTGGAATAAAGGCGAAGACAGTTTCTATGATATGGAGCTTATGAGCTGCTGCAGGCATAATATATGTGCGAACAGTACATTCAGCTTTTGGGGGGCCAGGCTGAATAGAACGCCGGATAAAATTGTTATACGGCCGGCTAAGCATAAAAACAGTCAGGAGATTGAGCCGCAGTTGATTCATGAATTGTGGGATAATTGGGTGATAATTGATGGAGATGGCAGAATTCTTTGACATTAGCTGGGATGAACAGCAGACAGTGTTTAGAGAAACAATTTAACATGAATTTGACTTTGCTTATTTGACTTTTCTTATTAATATGTAAAGTTGTAAAATACTGTTTTTAGTAGTATAATTTATAAGCTATTTGTACAAGAAGAGTATATAAAATATTATAATGTACAGTCGGAGGATTAATGGGGATCAGACATAGCATTTTAGGGGTTGCAAGTATTGTTCTGCTGGTAATCTGTTCTGTTATATTTGTAAAAATAGAGAATGATGAGAATAGCAAAGAAGTTGGCATAGCGAGTCAAGTAGGATTTGATGTTGCCGGAGAAGGTAAGAATTACAGAATTACAGTAAATAAAAACGACAATGATAATTTGTACTATGCTTTTTTGCCATCATATGCTGAATTAAGCAAAATTAAATTGAGTATTAATGGTGATGCTAAAGTGAAAATAGCAGAAACAGAGTTGAAAAGTGGTGAATATTTAGAAAACTTTGAAACTAATCAGGAATATTCTATTGTTTTGTATACTTCTAAAAATAAAATAGTTGAGCAGGGGAAAATACAGTTTTTAGTGTCTGCAAACTTGCCGGCTGTCTTTATTACTACCAAAAGTGGAAATATGGACTATATAAATTCTGAAAAAGGTAATAAAGAAAAGGGATTTATTATTATTACTTCAGAAGAGGGAAAAGAATTATATTCAGATAAATTGGACAAGTTAAGTGGAAGAGGAAATACATCCTGGGATGCAATAAAGAAATCTTATAGTTTAGAAACACATTCAAAAGCTGAACTTTTGGGAATGAAGGATGCAAAGAAGTGGATATTGATAGCTAATTATTATGATGGAACATTTATAAGAAATAAAATAGGTTTTCAAATGGCAGAAGAAGGAGGCTTATCCTATACTCCGGACAGCCGGTTCATTGATCTATATATAAATGGACAATATTGGGGGCTGTATCAATTAACAGAAAGAATCGAAGTGAATAAAAACAGGATTAATATTGACGATGGATATTTATTAGAGATAGATTATCCCGAAAGAGCTATATACGAAAAAAATGTTATGTATCTTGAGAATGGACAGCCTGTTGTAGTGCATAATCCTAAGAAAATGACGGACAGCCAATATTTGTTTTTAGATAAGTGGTTTAACGACATGTTGGGCGCTTTATATGCAGATGATTATGTAAATCCAGTGACTGGAAAAGGAATTTTTGAGTATTTGGATAAAGAATCTTTTGCCAGGATGTATTTGATAGAAGAGATTTATGAAGATTTAGATATGGGAGTAACAAGCCATTATATGTATAAAGAAAAAGAAGATGAGAGCTTGCTGTATGATGGGCCCGTATGGGATTTGGATAATACAATGGGGAGAGGCTTTGATCTTAGAAATGAACTGTTTGCCATCAATAACTCTTTAGCATCTAATCAAATAAGCAGATGGTACGCCAGGTTATGTGGAAATGAAGAATTTTATCAGACCGTGTTAATGGAATGGGAGGAGCATTTTTATCCTGTTTTAAATGAAATAGTTAATACAGGAATTGATGATTTAGTTGTATCTTTGAGTCCCTCAATATATATGGATCAAATCTGTTGGCCTGGTGAAAGAAGTATTTTTATGACGGATGCGGATTTGGAAACCAATGTACTGTTCTTAAAATCGTATCTTGAACAGAGAATGAAATTTTTAGACACTGCATTTACTTATAAGAAGGAAGAAACATTTTCTATTATGAAAGCACAGGCAAATGATCTCCCTGCTATAGAAACAATTGAGGAATATCAGCTGCCAGAAGAAAATGCAGAGCTCATAGATGAACCTTCAGATAAAGGAATTTTAGATGTTATTTTCAGTCGACATGGAATTATACTTTTTACATTGATGGCGATTATATTAGTTACATTAATAGGTGTGGATATAAAAAGGAATAGAAAAATCAGATGAGAAACCAGGCCAAATACAGATACGAAATAAAATATATTTGTTCTGATCTGCAGATGCTGCAAATGGAAGAAAAAATAAGTATTCTGCTGGACAGAGATTCTCATGTGGACGAAAAGGGATACTATACCATAAGAAGTCTTTATTTTGACGATTATTATAACAGTGCATTTTATGAAAAAGAGGATGGAAATAATCCTAGAGAAAAATACCGAATTCGTTATTATAATAATGATAAAGGGAGGATTCATCTGGAAATTAAAAGAAAGGTTGGGGCAAAAATACAGAAAGAGTCCTGTGCTATTACAGAAGGAGAGGCTGCGGCCATGATAGAAGGACAATGGGCGGAAATAGCAGGAAATACCTCCAAGGTGGTACGGAATTTTTTCCTCAATGGAATGACCCGTATATTTCGTCCTAAAATTATTGTAGAATATGATAGGGTTCCATATGTAGGCAAGGAAGGAAATGTGAGAATAACTTTTGATAAAAATATCCGCTCTTCTTCTCAGGTTGAGGAGTTTTGGGAGAAAGATTTATCAACACGTCCTATTATGCCGTCCGGCCAGCATTTGCTGGAGGTTAAATTTGATGAGTTTTTACCGGACTATATCTATAATACACTGCAGATGGAAAATATGACACAGACTGCATTTTCCAAATATTATCTTTGCAGAAAATATGCTATATAAAGAAACGAGGTTAAAAATGAGTTTTTCTGATATCTTTAAAAAATCTTTTCTGGAAGGATTTTCCAGTATGGAACTGGGCTTTAAGGAAATAATGGTGGTTTTTCTCATCACTGCTTGTTTGGCGTTCTACATATTTTTGGTATACCGTACTGTAACAAGACGAACTTTTTATTCTAAAAACTTTAATATTTCACTTGCAATGCTATGTTTGATAACATCAGCAGTAATATTGACGATTCAATTTAGCATTGTTATTTCACTTGGTATGGTTGGTGCGCTTTCGATTGTCAGGTTTCGAACGGCTATTAAGGACCCGATGGATTTGGTGTTTTTATTCTGGTCTATAAGTGTTGGTATTATTTGCGGAGCAGGTCTGGCAGAAGTGGCTGTTATTTTGTCACTTTTAATAACTATAGGAATTCTGCTCCTTGATAAAATGCCTGCAGTGTCAACTCCTATGTTGATGGTAATCAATGCAGACAGCAGTGAGGTGGAAGAACAAATCCTCATAGCAGTTAAGAAATACAGTAAATTCAGTAAAGTTAAATCCAGAAATATGTCCGGTGAAAGATTGAGTATGATTATTGAACTCAGAACAAAACAGGAAAGTGAGCTCATTAAGGAAGTGAATGGGCTGGAGCATATGCTTTCTGTTTCTTTATTGGAGCATGACGGTGAAGCGACTTATTGACATAAAGGAATTTGCAATAAAATCCTATGTATATTAAATGGAATATGCATAGGATTATTAATAAGAAAAAGAGAAGATAAATGAAGCCTATCAAATGTATAAATACCGCAGTTAAAAAAGGAATAAATTCAGATTATCTGAAGATTTTTATAATAAATTTTGTTATTGCTATGCTGAGCTTTGCCTTGCTTATTATAAGAGGCAATGGTATTTTTACGTTGTGCAATGATTTCAATGAACAGCAGATACCGTTTCATATGCTTGCAAATAATTCCCTGAAGAACGGAGGGTTCTTGTGGAACTGGAATATTGATCTTGGTTCCAGCTTTGTTGGGGCTTTAGGATTTTATGTGCTGGGAAGCCCTTTCGCATGGCTCTCGTTTTTATTTCCGGCCAGATTTTATCCCTTTCTTGTGGGCTGGCTGTATATGATGAAATATGCGACTGCAGGCACACTGGCATATGGTTATATAAAGCGCTTTACAAGTAAGAAATATGCTGCATTGGGAGCCGTATTATACGCTTTTTCCGGTTTTCAATGTGTAAATCTTATTTTTCACCATTTTCACGATGCGGTAGCTTTTTTCCCTCTTTTATTAATCGGGTATGAAAAACTGGCGAGAGAAGGGAAAAAAGGGGTACTGGCATTTGCTGTATTCGTGAATGCTTTTGTGAACTATTATTTTTTTATCCAGGAAGTTATATTTCTTATCCTTTATTTCTTATGCAGAGAAGGTATCAATTTATGGAAAAAACGGAAGCTGATCGGAAGCTGCTTTGCTGAAGGAATTTTGGGAGTGGGAATGGCTGGTATCATTTTTATCCCTTCTGTTCTTTTTACCATGCAGAATCCCCGAATCACCAGACTGCTTCCTTTAGACCATTGGATTTATACAGGAAACAGAGATTTCCTTCAGATAATACGTACTTTGTTATTTCCGGGAGAATTAATGAACTCGCAGTCATGCATCAAAGAGTTTGACTGGACATCCTGGTCTGCTTATCTGCCGATGATAGGTCTGTCACTGGTTCTGTGCTATATTATAAAAAACTGGAAGAGCTGGCTTGGCAGGATTTTGATGATTTGCATTGTGGCTACGGGGATACCGATTATAAACAGTGTATTTGGAATGTTTTCAGATACAAATTATCACCGATGGCTTTATATGCTTATTTTATTAATGAGTTTGGCTTCGGCCATAGTCATGGAAAACAGAAAAGAATATCCTGTAAAAAGGATATCCTTTGTCCTGTTTCTGTTTATGTGTTTTATTACAGTCGGCTCTTATTGGTGGTCTGAACATAAATTTCAGCTTATTTACCAGCCGAGGGTGTTTCTTGTCTTGTCATTAACGGGAATAGCGGGGGTTCTGCTTACCTGGCTGATAACTCTATGGATAAAGAAAGAGAGGAGCTATTTTATTTGTATGGGATGTGCTGTAGTAATCTTCAGTATATTTACCACAGGATATACAGCGAAGCTTTATCAAAGAATATCACCGCAGATGTCTCAGCAGTATTATAGTCGGCTTATGGCATTTCAGGAGTTTAAATTGCCGGATGAACGGTATCGGTTTGACAGCAGTGATAATACATTACTTATGGCAGCATCATTGCCGGGGACAGGGTCTTTTACCTCGATGGTAAATGCATCTATTTATGATTTTTATGAAGCACTGGATACATCAAGACCGGTATTTACACCAGAAACGGCGGAAGGAACACGGGAACTGCTGGGGGGAAAATACTATATTTCTACGGAATTGAAGAAAGACACCGAATATTTACAAAAAGTAAGCAGTTCGGAAAAAGATTACTATTTATATGAACATGACCTGGCGGTACCGATAGGAAGTGCATATAATATGTATATGACAAGCTCGGACTTTTTTGAGATATCCGATGAACTTCGTCCGGCCGCGATGCTGAAATGTATTATTGTTTCAGATGAAGATGAATATAAAGTTTCCGATGTACTAAAAAAATATGATAAACAGAAAGATGAGGACATCTTTGCATACAAAATAGAAAAACTTGTGGAAGAAAGGAACAGGGAAGCTTCAGAAATATTGGAAAAAAGCTATGGCGGTTTTACATGTACCATAGCTGTGGATAAGACAAAGTATGCTTTTTTCAGCGTACCATATGACAGAGGATTTAAAGCCTATGTAAATGGTAATAAGGTTGAAATCCTTAAGACAAACGGAATGATGGCAATTCCCCTGGAAAAAGGGATAAATAAGATAAAATTTGTGTATATGAATTATGATTTAGTAATAGGTCTGATTTCTACGATAGTTTTCTTTATATTGTGGATAATATATAAAAAGGGGATATGCAAAAACAGAGATAAAGTAAAATCAACTGTTGAGGTGGAATAATCAGTTATTATATGGTAAAATATTAGGACTATTGAAAAAGAAAGAAGCAGTGAATGGGACGAGTAAAATATGCAACCAGAAATATTCTGTTTGGTTATGTCAGTAATATTATAACGCTGCTGCTGAATGCAGGTTTGCGTTATGTATTTATTATGCGTCTGGATGAGACTCTTCTGGGAATTAACAGCACATATACCAATATTTTGTCTGTACTCTCACTGGCGGAATTAGGAGTTGGTACTGCCATCAATTTCAGCCTTTATGCTCCTGTGGCCAGGCATGATAAAGAGAAAATAAAAGCATATATGCAGTTTTATAAAAAGGCTTACCGAATGATTGCTATAGTTGTAGCAGCGGTAGGTCTGATTTTAGTTCCTTTTTTGAAATATATTATTAAGGATCCGGTTGGTATTGACAGTAATCAGGACTTAATAAATTTTTATCTGATTTTTTTATTTAATACGGTAAGTTCATATTTTGTAGCATATAAGTATAGCTTGCCAAATGCGGAACAGAAAAATTATATACAGTCAAACGTAATTACGATAACTAAAATAGTTACGACAGTTGTTCAGATTATTGTAATTCTTGCTACTTCAAGTTTTTATGGATATTTGATTTCAGCATCGGTTATTGAACTGGCTCAAAAGATTTTTGCCAATATTTATCTTAATTATAAATATCCTTTTTTAAAAGAACAAAATGTGGAAAAGCTTTCAAAAGAGGAAACTGCAGATATAAAAAGGAAAACGGGAGCGCTTGTCTGCCATAAGGTAGGAGATGTTGCACGGCTTCAAACAGATTCTATCATAATCTCCGGTTTTATCAATGTGGCTATGTCGGGTGTGGTAGATAATTATAACCTGGTTATATCCTCCGTATCCAATTTTGTTAATATTATTTTCAATTCAGTGATATCAAGTTTTGGAAATCTGATAGCAACAGAGTCGAAAGAGAAGCAATACAGTATGTTCTGTATTTACCGCTTTTTCGCCTCATGGATATATGGCTTCTCAGCAGTTGGCTTTTATATTTTACTCACTCCGTTAATCCAATTGTGGCTTGGAGATAAGTGGATGCTTCCCGGAACAGTCACAGCAGCAATATTGTTAGATTATTATTTTAAAGGGGAACGGGTGGTTTTATCTAATTTTAAAACTGCAGCAGGTGTATTTGAACAGGATAAATATCTGCCGTTGGTACAGGGAGCGGTAAATCTCATTATTTCCATAGTTCTTGTCAGAAAGATCGGCTTGGTAGGAGTATATATAGGAACGATTGTATCAGGGCTGCTGGCCAATTTTATCAGGCCTGTAATTATATATAGAGTGTGTTTTGAAAGAAAGACAGCAGGTTACTTTATTGATGCAGTTAGATATGTGTTTGTTATCATATTAGCAACAGTATGCTGCGTGATGTGCGGCAATATTTTTATGAAGGAAGTCACAATTGTTTCTTTCACTATTATGTTAGTTGTTATAACTTTGGTTTTTAATGGATTATTTCTGTTGTTCTTTGGAAGAACAGATGAATTTAGGTATTTATTTGCACTTTTTAGAGATAAGGCATATGCTTTAATAAACAGGGTGCATTACCGATAACACCATTTTTAAGAAAAAGGAAAAATGAATGACGACAGAATTGAAATACAGTAGTATATTGGGTACAAAAATTAATATAACGGACATGAATAAAACGGTAAGTTATATTGAGCATCATTTGGAGGAACTTAAGGGGCATTATATCTGTGTCTCTAATGTTCACACTACGGTAACTGCCTATCGAGATGAAGAGTACAGAGAAGTACAAAATAATGCAGCAATGAATATTCCGGATGGTAAGCCGTTGTCTATTGTACAGAAACATTCTGGTTATAAAGATGCTGGAAGAGTTCCAGGGCCGGATTTAATGCCTGAAATATTTAGAATTTCAGAGACAAAAGGTTATAGACATTATTTTTATGGCAGTCGTCAGGATACGTTGGATGCATTGCATGAAAAGCTCATGGAACAATACCCACGCTTGAAAATTGTTGGTATGTATTCTCCTCCGTTTCGTCCGATGAGTGAAAAAGAGGATTTGGATGCAATAGAAAATATTAATGCCGTGAGTCCAGATTTTTTATGGATAGGATTGGGAGCTCCAAAACAGGAAAAATGGATGGCGGCGCATGACGGAAAGGTCTGTGGGGTCATGATTGGTGTAGGTGCTGGCTTTGATTTTCATGCCGGGACTATTAGAAGAGCTCCGTTATGGATGCAAGAGTTTTGCATGGAATGGTTATTCCGTATAGGACAAGATCCTAAAAGACTTTTGCCCAGATATTTAGATACAAATTTTTCCTTCGTCTTTTATCTCTTTCGTGAATTGCTTAAGGGAGAAAAAAATATAGACAAAAAGCATATTAATGAAACAATTAATAGTAATATAAATAAATCTATTTTTAAAGGTAAAAATGGCCGTCCCTTACGCATAGCTATGATTGGGCATAAACGGATACCATCCAGAGAAGGAGGTGTGGAGATTGTGGTGGATGAGTTATCTTCCAGGATGGTGAAGTTGGGGTACGAGGTACATGCTTATAATCGTTATGGGAGACATACGGCTGGTAAAAAATTTGATCAGCGAAGAGGGAAATATTATAATGGTATTCGTTTGATTACAATTCCTACACCTAAAGCCAGTTCTCTTAATGCCATTGTCTACTCTTTTTTTGCTGCAATTAGAGCTTTGTTTGGAAGATACGATGTGCTCCATTTTCATGCTGAAGGACCCTGTACAATGTTATGGATACCAAAGCTTTTTGGTATTCGTGTGGTTGCTACTATACATGGATTAGATTGGCAGCGTTCAAAGTGGGGGAATTTTGCAACAAAGGTATTGCAGTTTGGTGAAAAATCGGCAGTTAAATATTCTGATGAATTAATAGTGCTTTCAAAGAATATGCAAGATTATTTTTTTGAAAAGTATAAGAGGGAGACGGTGTTTATTCCAAATGGTATAAATAAACCGGAAATAAAGCCAGCAGACATGATTTATCGACAATATGGATTGGAAAAGGATGGATATATACTTTTTTTGGCGAGGATTGTGCCGGAGAAGGGACTTCACTATTTAATAGAAGCATTTTCACAGGTTAAAACTGAAAAAAAACTTGTTATTGCCGGTGGTAACAGTAATAGTCATGATTATATGGAACAAATAAAAGAAATGGCTTCAAAGGATCAACGCATTATTATGACAGATTTTGTACATGGACAATGTCTTGAGGAGTTATATTCTAATGCATATATATTTGTTCTGCCCAGTGATGTGGAAGGAATGGCTCTTAGTTTATTAGAAGCGATGAGTTATGGAAACTGTTGTTTAGTTAGTGATATTGAAGAAAATAAAGAAGTTATTGGGGAATATGCTAAAACATTCAAAAAAGGAAATGTTTCGGATTTGGAAAAAAATATAACTGAACTTATAAATGCTCCGGATATTGTAAGTTCCTACCAAAAAATCAGTAGAAATTATATTTGTGACAAGTATAATTGGGATAAGGTAGTGAATGATACATTAAATTTATATTCCACAGAATAGTTTGAAGAAGGATGTAAGAATGAAAATTTTAATAGTAAATAAATTTCTTTATCCTAATGGAGGATCGGAGACTTATATTTTTGAAATTGGTAAACAGTTTGTGAATGCAGGTCATGAAGTGCAATATTTTGGTATGGACCATAAAAATCGGTCAGTAGGGAATCATGTAGAGAGTTATACTACAGAGATGGATTTTCATACAGGGAAAATTCAAAAACTTTTATATCCTGTACGGATAATATATTCGTTAGAGGCAAGAAATAAAATAAAAAAAGTTCTTGAAGATTTTGAACCGGATATTGTGCATTTAAATAATTTTAACTTTCAATTGACTCCATCAATTATATATGAAATTATTTCATATAAGAAAAGGAGGCAAAAGCAAGTAGTTATTTATTATACCGCACATGACTATCAGTTAATTTGCCCAAATCATATGATGATAGTACCATCTACAGGGGAGAAGTGTGGCAGATGCCTTAGTGGGGAGTTTAATAATTGCAGCCGATTCCGTTGTATACATGATTCAAAGATAAAAAGTGTTTTAGGGAGTATGGAAGGATATTTATATCGTTACTTGAAAACCTATCGATATATAGAAACTATTATCTGCCCTTCAGATTTTATGAAAAGAAAGCTTGATTCAAATTCTTTATTCAAAGAAAAAACGATTACTATTCACAACTTTGTTAATGCTAAAAAATATGAAAATAAGCAAAAGAAAGATTATGTACTGTATTTTGGGAGATATTCTGAAGAGAAAGGAATTGCAACTTTATTAAAAGTTTGTCGTGAACTTGACGATATTTCTTTTATATTTGCAGGAAGCGGACCTTTAGAATCAGAAGTTAATAAAGTGAAAAATATACAAAATATGGGGTTTTTAAGAGGAGACGATCTTGTAAAATTAATCTCAGAAGCAAGATTTAGTATTTATCCATCGGAGTGGTATGAAAATTGTCCGTTTTCGATTATGGAGTCTATAGGGTATGGAACGCCGGTAGTAGGTGCGGATATAGGTGGAATACCAGAACTGGTGATTGATGGTAGTACGGGAGTTCTCTTTAATAGTGGAAGTTCTGAAGACTTACGTGAAAAAATCAGGATGCTCTGGTCTCAGGAAAAGTTACTAGATAAGATTACGGAAAATTGTAAAGAAAAGCAATTTGATACAGTTGAAGAATATTGTAACAGGCTTTTATACCTTTATAAGAGAAGTTTGGGAGGTTTTTGATGAGAATAGTTCATATGGATTCCGGACTTGGAAATCAAATGCTTGATTATGCGGAATACTTGGCGATTAAAGAAGCAAATCCTGAAGGGGCATATTATATTGAAAAGCTTATATATGAGTTACCCTATATGCCAGGAATGTTTTCACAATGGAATGGATATGAATTAGAGAGAATATTTGGTTTAAAGTTACCGGATGTGAAGGAGCTGTTTTCGGAGGAACAGTGGCAACGTATTTTGGATAAAGTAGGCGAAAGCAGTTTTTGGAATGAAGACTGGAATTTTGCTCCATACGTTACAAAAGCATTTGCAGATGAGGGTATTGAATTACTAAATTTAATACCTGATAAACGTTCAATTATTAATAAGCCATTGACAATAACAACAAAGAGTAGAAAAGTATTGGCTATTTTTTTCAGAACAAGATTAGGTTACCACATAAAGCGTTATTTACGTGCAATGCTGCAGAAAGAATTGATTCAAAAGAAAAATGCCAGTATAGATATTTTTAGGGAATATCCAGATAATGTCTATATAGGGCATTCTTTAGCATTCCGCTATAAAGGATTTGGTATTGAAAAAATTGAAAATAAGTTAAGGGAATCTTTCCAGTTTCCGGAAATAATAGATAACAAGAACAAAGATATTATGGAATGTATACGCAGCACCAATTCAGTAGCGATTCATGCCAGGCGCAGTGATATGCTTTTTGTAAATGGGGACTGTTATAAATTTGGTTTTTTTAAACGTGCAGTAAAATTCATAAAAAAAAATATAGATAAACCCGTATTCTTTTTCTTTTGTGATGAAAAAAGTACAGGATGGTGTGAGAATAATGAAAAAATTTTTGGTTTAGATTTTAGCAAAGATATGGTGTATTTTGTGGATTGGAATAAAGGGAATGAAAGTTTCAGAGATATGCAGCTAATGGCTGAGTGTAAACATAATATTTTTACACAAAGTTCCTTTGGCTTTTGGGGGGCATATTTAAACCGGAATCCTCAAAAAATTACCTGTGCTCCCGATCCTTTATTTTTAGCGACAAATACATTCTGATTGATTACAAAGAAAGTTTATATAATAATTGTAAACCAAGTCTTATGTTTGAACAATAAATGAATGTATGTTATACTTTAGCGGTGTATGACAATTGATTGTATGATTATAGAACGAAAAAATATAAGTTTTGTGTAATATTTAAAAAATAGAAAGGATTTTTATGAGTAGAAGAACATTATATGGAACAGTCATAGTAACTTACCGCTGCAATGCACACTGCAATATGTGTGATTGCTTTCGTGATCCTACAAGGCCTGAGGAAGAGATAACCTTAGATGATATAAAGAAGCTTCCTGAGATGGCGTTTACCAATATAACAGGCGGAGAACCATTTATCCGAAAAGACATCCCCGAAATTGTGAGAGAACTTTATAAAAAATCTGATAGGATAGTAGTATCTACAAATGGATATTTTACGGACAGAATAATTGCTCTTTGTGAGGAATTTCCTAAAATAGGAATACGAATTAGCATTGAAGGGATGCAGCAGACTAATGATGCAATAAGAGGCATACCGGACGGATTTAATCGTGGTTATGGAACATTAAAGAAGCTGGTAGAAATGGGACATCCGGATGTTGGCTTTGGCATGACTGTACAGGATATGAATTGTGAAGATTTGTTGCCTTTATACGATATATCAAATCAATTAGGGATGGAATTTGCAACGGCAACACTCCATAACTCTTTTTATTTCAGAAAGACAGATAACAAAATAGATAATAAATATAAAGTGGCTCAGAATTTTGAAAAACTGATAAATGAACTCCTGAAAAGCAAGTCACCGAAAAAATGGTTCAGAGCCTATTTTAATCATGGTTTGATCAATTATATTTATGGAAATAAAAGACTTCTTCCCTGTAATATGTCACAAAATGCTTTTTTCATTGATCCGTTTTGTGATGTGATTCCCTGCAATGGAATGGAAAAGAAAGCGGTCATGGGAAACCTTCATGAGCAGTCTTGGGAGGAACTCTGGAATTCGGAGCAGGCGGAGAAAGTAAGAGAATGTACCAGGAAATGTGACAGAAACTGCTGGATGATTGGCAGTGCATCCCCGGCTATGCATAAATATATATGGGTGCCGGGATGGTGGGTAATAAAACATAAATTTTTTAAAGGCGGCAGGTATAGCCTTAGCGAAAACAGATTTATTTCTCGGGAGAAAAAAGAATGAAGGTAAAAGAGAAAATACAAAAAATTACTTTCATAAATGATGCGTATACAAAATGGAAATGGCGGGAAAGAACTGTCTCATATGGAAATGAAAATCCGGACAAAACCTTTTTTGTAATTAGAAGAGCCACTTGTAAAGTGGGGCTTTTTTCTCATGTTATGACTAATATGGGGCTTGTGCGTTATGCTCTGGAAAATAATTATATTCCGGTTATAGATATGCAGTCTAATTTGAATTCGTATCTGGAAGAAAGTCAGGTTGGTAAAGAAAACGCATGGGAATTTTACTTTGAACAGCCATGTGGTTATACTTTGGAGGATATTTCAACGAGTAGGAATGTTATTTTGAGTGATGGATTAATAACTGATGAAAATGAGTATCCAGATGCAATAATTACTTTTGACAGCGAAAAATATCAACTATGGCGGGATTTTTTTGATAAATATTTTCATATAAAAAAGGATATAAAAGATGAAGCCGAAAGTTTATGGTGTGATTTATTTCATGGGGATAGAGTAGTGGGAGTTCTATGTCGCGGAACTGACTATGTAGTGCAGCATCCCAAGGATCATCCTATTCAGCCTTCAGTTGAAAGTTTGATTAAAAAAGCTAGTGAAATTTTATTTGAATATAATTGCAAATGGATATATCTGGCGACAGAAGATGAAACGGCTTATCAAAAGTTTTCGAATGTATTTAAAGAATATTTAAAGGTTACCAATGCAAAGCGATGTGAAAATATCGGGTCTGAAAATATCAATGAAATATCTTTTGGAAGGAAAAATGAAAAATTTTTGCGGGGAAAAGAATATTTAATTAATATTCTGCTTTTGTCGCAATGTAATTGTTTGATTGCAGGAAGAGCCGGCGGAACATATGGAGCTTTGATGATGGGAAGTGAATACGAATATCAGCATATTTATAACCTTGGAGTATATTGATTGCCTGCTGTATGCAAAGAAAAGGGGACAGTCGCATGAAGAAAATGTTGGATGAGTTACGATATATATTTAATAGACAGCAAAAAATAGGGCTGTTGTTTTTGCTGGTGGCAATAGGCATTGGTACATTACTGGAACTTCTCGGTGTTACTGCAATAATGCCGTTTATTGATGTTGTTATGAACCCAGAAGCCATACAAAAAAAATGGTATCTTAAGTGGCTATATGAATTATTTCATTTTAATTCTGATGTCACTTTTATGGTGTTTTTGGCAGCTGCTTTGATAGCGATATATGTAGTGAAAAATGTATATTTGTGTATTATGTATAATTTACAGTATCAGTTCACTTTTAGTAATCAAAGAAAATTAGCATATCGTATGCTTGATTGTTACATGCGTCAGCCATATTCTTTCCACCTTTCTCATAATAGTGCTGATTTAATCAGAAATGTTAGCAATGACACGAACATGATGTTTCTCGGAGTGCTTGCGATACTTCAATTAATTACGGAAGCGTTCGTGTGTATTGCGCTTGGTATATTTCTTTTTATACAGGATAAGACTATAACTATAGGGGTTGCGACTATTCTTGGACTATTTTTGATTTTTTTTGCAAAAGGGTTTAAAAAATATCTTGCACGAATTGGCAACGAAGATCGGAAGTATAATGCGGGAATAACAAAATGGCTGCTTCAGTCTTTTGGCGGTATAAAAGAAACTAAGATAATGGACCGGGAGGACTTTTTTCTTAATAATTTCGATTATAATTTTAAAAACTATGCTTCTTGTGAAAGGAAATATAGATTCCTTCAGGTTGCTCCGCGCCCCATTATGGAGGCTGTATGTGTCAGTGCATTATTGGCTGTTATAGCATTCAAGCTTTTACGGGGAACACATAGCGTATATTTTGTTTCCACGTTATCTGTATTTGCAATAGCAGCATTTCGCTTGCTTCCCTCTATTAATAGGGTAGCAAATTATATGAGTGTTATTATGTTTAATAAGCCTGCTATAGATGCAGTATATAGGGATTTGAAGCAAATTGATGAATTGGAAAACAGTAAGGTATCAAAGGATGTTAATGAAAAAACATTAGGTTTAAAAAAGTCGATTAAAATTGAAAAATTGTCATTTAAGTATCCAGATGCGGAAAATTTTGTACTTCAAAATGTAAATTTTGAAATATTTAAAAATAAATCTACCGCTTTTATAGGACCGTCAGGTGCCGGTAAAACTACGCTGGCAGATATTATATTAGGGGCTTTAGAGCCAACGGAAGGCTGTATTTGGGCCGATACGGTTAATATTCAGGAACATATGAATGCGTGGCATAAAAATTTGGGTTATATCCCGCAGTCAATTTATTTAATGGATGATACTATCAGAAACAATATAGCCTTTGGTATTAGAAATGAAGATATAGAGGAAGATAAGGTATGGAAAGCTCTTGAACAGGCACAACTAAAAGAGTTTATCCAGAGCCTTGACAGGGGGTTGGATACAGAAATTGGAGAAGGAGGAGTTCGTTTGTCCGGAGGACAGAGACAACGGATTGGGATTGCCCGTGCGCTATATAATGATCCGGAAGTCCTTGTATTGGATGAAGCAACTTCGGCGTTGGATAATGAAACTGAAGGTGCAGTTATGGAGGCGATAGATCGTCTGTCAGGTACAAAAACATTAATTATTATCGCTCATCGCCTTACAACGATAAAGAATTGCGATATAATATATGAGGTCAAAAATGGAGGAATAAAGGAAGTGGTTTTGCGCGATGAGTGAATATATTCCTAAAATAATACATTATGGCTGGTTTGGCGGAAAGAAAAAGTCGCGATTTATATTAAAGTGTATAAGTTCATGGAAGAAATATTTACCGGATTACGAAATCAAAGAATGGAATGAGACAAATTTTGATATTTCTGAGCATTGCTTTGCAAAAGAGGCATATGATGCCGGTAAATATGCTTTTGTAAGTGATTACGTAAGAGTATATACAATGTATCATTTCGGAGGAATTTATTTTGATACAGATATAGAAGTAAAAAAAGACTTTACGGACAAACTTTCGGGTGCAAAATTTGTTATTGCTTTTGAATTGCCACATTCATTAATGACTGGATTCTTTGCAGCACAAAAAGGAAATTCTGTCGTTAAGGAAATCCTTAATTATTATGATAGTATAAGCTTCTATAACGGTGATGGGACAATGAAGCTTACGCCTAATACTGTTATTTTTGCAAATCAAGCATCAAAGTTTGGTCTTATTTTTAATGGAAGATATCAAGAAATAGGTGATAAAATGAAAATATATCCCAATGAGGTATTTGGTGGATATAATGTATATGATATGATTTATACTATTACGGAAAATACTGTTTTAGTGCATCATTATACAGCTTCATGGCGTACTGTTAAAGAAGAAATTCCGGTCAAGGCCAAAAAGATATTTCTCAGACTATTTGGCGTCAGAATTTATAGACTGGCTAGAAATATTAAACATATGTTTAAGGGAATTGCAAAGGATGTAGAAAAATGAAAATTTTAATTGTCAGAACTTTTCCTACAATTATGGATTTAAATACTTATAATATTCAAGAGATAGGTTTGGCTAAGGCTTTAGCGGTGAGGGGACATGACTGCGGAATAATATTTTATAATGGAAAAGCTTCTGACAGAATTGAAAAAGTTATTTTTGAAAAAGGTAATGTTCAGTATATAATAAAAATTTATTGGTTAAAAGGGTGTTCTTTTTTTAAGAATGGTTTTATGCCATCAATTAAAAAAATAGTGCAGGAGTACGATGTTATTCAAGTTAACGAATACGATCAGATTTCCAGTTGGATGCTGTATACCAGGCAAAAAAAGCCCACAGTAATTTATCATGGCCCTTATTATCATGAATATGCAAAAGGTTATAATTTAAAGTGCAAGATTTTCGATGCTGTTTTTTTAAAATTAAGGAAGTATAAGGATATTATTGTATTAACAAAAAGTGAACCTGCAAGTGGATTTATCCGAAGTAAAGGCTTTAAGAATGTTTATACTGTTGGTGTAGGAATTGATGAAGATAATTTTAGATTAGAAGAAACGGTTGACTGCCCTTTAGATATAGACACTTCAAAATTCCGCCTGCTGTATATTGGAAAAATAGAGGAACGAAGAAATGTTTTTTTTCTTATAGATGTTTTTGAAAAATTGGCGTCCGTCTATGATGATATGCAGTTAATCATTGTAGGTGATGGAGATGATGAATATGTCAACCGTTTTAAGAAAAGAATAAACCATTTAATAGAACTGGAAAAAATAGTCTATATTCCTCGAGCATCTCAAAAAGAAGTAGCTTTAATTTATCAAAGGTCAAAAGTGTTTGTTTTTACGAGCAATTATGAAATTTTTGGTATGGTATTATTAGAGGCTCTGTATTTTTCGATCCCTGTAATAAGCAGTTGGAATGGGGGAGCTAGTGTACTTATTGAAGATGGAATTAATGGATTTATTATGGATACTTTTGATAAAGAAAAATGGTTTCAGAAAATAGAGAGTTTAAAGAAGGATTCTGAGTTATATAATAACATGAAGAAAAATGCACATTTGAAGATTTGTGAGAGTTTTTTGTGGGATAAATTAGCCGATGACTTTATGAATGCTTATGTTAAAGCGATAAAACAATGGGAAAAGAATAATATTTAGAAGATGGATGGAAATGGCGAGGTATTATCGTAGTGTTTAATTTAAGTAAGAAAAAGTATTATTTTTTCATATATAGTTTGCTGTTTGTTGCTATTTCCATAGTGATTTTTATGCCGTTTTTATTGAAAGGTAATGGGTTTATAAGGGATGGTGATGGGTTTAATCAGACTTATCCTGTGTTAATATATATAGGTAATTACCTGAGAGATTGGATATTACATGGATTTTGTATAAAGGAGTTTGATTTTACACTTGGGTTAGGTGAAGGTATAATACCGGCTTTAAGTTGGTTAGGATTTGGGGACATTTTTACTTTGATTTCTGTTTTTGTAAAGCCAGAAAGAACAGATATTTTATTTACATTTATTGTTCTGTTAAAGCTATATGTATCAGGAATAACGTATTCTTTGTTTTGTATATATCATGGGATTAACTATAAGTATATATTAATTACTGTATTTTTTTATGTTTTCAGCCGATTTTCTCTGGTCACAGGATTGGAATTTTACCAAAATTTAAATCCTGTTGTTTGGCTACCTCTATTATTTTTGGGAATTGATAAGGTATTTGATGATAAACAAAAAGGTACGAACCTCTTTGTCGTTATAATATTTATTCAGGCGTTAAATGGTTTTTATTATCTATACATAGAAACTCTTTTTTGTGCTATTTATTTTATGGTACGCTATACTACCTCAAATACATATTCAGCTAAAAGATTTTTATCCGTGGGACTGCAAATTATCTGGCGTTATATATTGGGTATTGCAATGGCTGGTTTTATGTTTTTGCCGGCATTAGCAGGTTATTTTGACAGCAGCAGGACGGATAGGACTGCGTTAACATTGAAAGAACTTCTGAGTTATCCGTTAGAGAGTTATAAGGGTTTTATAAGTTATTTGTTTGTGCCAAGGGGGTGGAGTGACGGATTAGGTCTGCCTGTTCTGATTTTTATATGCTTTTGTATTACGTTAGGAAGAAAAATTCTTAACAAAAGATTCAAGTTATTACTGATGATTTCGTTTATTGCGTATTTTATTCCTGCAACCGGAATAGTGATGAACGGATTTTCGTATAATATTGATAGGTGGAGTTATATTGTCTATTTTTGGGGTGCGGTTTTCACTGCGCAAGTTTTGCAGGAAAAAATATCATTTAATAAAATCAGAATAACTGTTTGCTGCATATTAATTGCGGCTACTATACTTATACAATATTTTTACAGTACTGGAAATAAAGCTGCTTTATTCCGTTCAGGAATATACATGCTTTTACTGGCACTAATTTTTATTTATTACATAATAAAGAAAAAATATAAAGAAAAGGATGAATATACAAAATTTTTGTTATTATATGTGATATTAAACGTTTGTATAAATGGTATGTATATAAATGGTCCTGTTGCCTTGGGAGGTGATGGTTATAGCGGAGGTTTTTTGAGAAATAAAGCTGTATATCCGCAAATAGAAAATAGTGTGGTAAACGGGATTCAGGATGAGGAAGGTTTTTACAGAGTGGATGCATTTGATTCTTCCCTTGGTGCATCAATGGTTTTAAATTATAAAGGGACAGTACAATATTTTTCAATTACTAATAATAATATTTATCAGTTTTTTAAAGAAATGTCAATTTCACCAGGAATCAGGTCCGTATCCCATATTTTGAAAGGTATTGATGGGAGAAGTGTATTAGAGAGTATTTTATCAGTTCGGTATTATGAAGATGATTTTATAGATGGAAATAATATAATTCCATTACTGAAAAAAAACACTTATGTATTGCCATTTGGTTTCACTTATAAAAATTCAATAGATAAGGAAAATTTTGATAGTCTTAATGAATTTGAAAAAATGGATACATTATTGGAAAAAGTAGTTATAAGTGAGAATAGTCAATACGACGAAACAATTGATTTAGGAAAAAGTTACGATAATAAAATTAATTATAATATTGACTATATTAATATAAAACAGAAAAACGATAAAATGTATGTAACCGAAAAAAGTATAATAAAGATAAATTATCCCAAAATAGAAGGAGAGGGAGAAGTATACCTCAAAATAAATGGTTTGGAGTTGTGTTCAGGATTGACAGGCGATATTTATATTGGAAACAAAAGTATTCAGGTCAGAAATAAAATGGATGCCTATTATATTGGGACAGATGATTTTTTTGTCAACCTCAATAATCCTGAAAATCAGGAAATTTTGATTAAGTTTAAAAAAAATATGGAGATAACTATTGATAATATAGAACTATTTTGGTATTCAATAGAACAACTGCAAAGTAAGGTGGACGATTTAAAAAAAGAGTGTTTGGAGGATGTATATTTCAGTAATAACACTATAGAAGGAAAAATAAATGTAACCGATAATAAATTTTTGTTCCTAAGCATTCCTTACAGCGAGGGTTGGGAGGCCAAGGTAGATGGGAAAGATACAGAAATATTAAAAGCTAATATTGGTTTTATGGCAATTCCATTGATAAAAGGAGAGCATAAGGTGGAATTGAGATATCGAGTCCCTGGAGGAAGTATTGGAACATTATTGACAATTATTGGATGGATAATATTTATTACATTAATTGTAATTAAAAAAAATAGGTGGAAAACTTATGAATAAGAAGTGCAAATGGATATTTTATGAAAAACGTTGCAAATTTAGAAATTTTTATTTCCATAAAGTTATTCGGCGTCATATTTGTGAAAAATACTTCAATTTTGACCCGGTTATGCATTTTTATGCAAATAAATTAGTAATGGGGAAAATGAAAACGAATAGATGGTTAAAAGAGCAAATTGATTTCGGACAACCATTTATGGCTGCCAGATTTGGAAATACAGAACTATCTGTAATGACCAGCGTATTAAAAAGACGTATGTTTGGTACCTCACCTGAAATAGAAGCCAGATTTAATAAATGGTTTGCTCGGTTAGGAGAATTATCGGGGTTTTTTCCAAATGATCCTAAATTGGCAGAAAAGTTTACAGATTTAATGTTGGAATCATGCAGATATACAGATTTGCTCGCTATGTGGCACTGTGAAATGGATGACTACATTATTACTGAATACATGCCAGATGTTAAATTATCTTTTTTGAATTATTTAGAACCATGGCGTTGTAAAGAACCATGGTCATCGGCCTTAGAGGGAAAAAAAGTTTTGGTAATTCATCCGTTTGAGGAGTCAATCAAAGAACAGTACAAAAAAAGAAATTATATTTTCCCAGGTACAAATGTTTTGCCTGAGTTTGAATTGAAAACATTAAAAGCTGTGCAGACAATTGCTGGAGAAAAAGATGAACGTTTTGACACTTGGTTTGATGCATTAGATTATATGTATAATAAGGCGTTGGAAATAGATTTTGATATTGCTGTTCTGGGATGTGGAGCCTATGGTTTTCCGCTTGCTGCAATGCTTAAAAGAGCTGGTAAACAGGTTATTCATATGGGCGGGGTTACGCAAATACTATTTGGAATTAAAGGCAGGCGATGGATAGAAAATCCGAGGGCCGAATTATCGTTTAATGATGCCTGGGTATTTCCGAGAAGTTCTGAAACACCTAATAAGAATAAGGAAGTAGAAGGCGGTTGTTATTGGTAATGAATTAATAAATTTTCGACATAAATTGTTGACTTAAATAATCCGTACTTTAAATAGAGCCTAAGGAAAATAAAACGTATGAGTTCAGTGAATCAGATAAAAAAAAGTACTTATATTACATTAAGGATAGATGAGGCATGCTATTATCTATTTTGGATGATAATGCTATTTGCAAAGGGGATTGGGTTATACGAGGGCATGCAGTTATACAATATCTGTCTTATTTTGGCCTTTATTTTCCTGGGCATTAAGTTAGTGCTTACAGAATATAAAGTGGTTGATATACTGTGGATGCTTCCTTTAGCGCTTTTTGGAGTATGGATATTTTTACATTCTAAAGATAAAAGTGCATTGATTTTAATTGCATTAATAATTGGCTTGAAGAATATTGATATTATAAGGGTATTTAAGATCGGGGCATTGTTTTGGGGCAGTTGTTTTGCTTATATGATACTGCGTACATTAGCCGGAGGATATACAGGGCCGATTTTGGCTCATGAAAAATTAGGATTGGGTCCTATTCTCAGGTGGAGTTTAGGTTATACGCATCCAAATGTCCTTCATATAACTTATGTAGTGCTTTCTGCATTTATCCTTTATATATGGAATCAAAAGCCACGTAGACAGTGGAAGATTACAGGATGGCTTATGTTGGGAAATTTATATATTTTTCTATATTCAGTAAGCTTTACTGGTTTTCTGCTGGAAGTACTTTTATTGCTTTTTAATCTGTATTTATCCAATCGGAAAGAAGTGTTCAGATTGGAGAGAATTTTTTTGCAGTGTGTTTTCCCTATATGTATTTTATTCTCTTTGGTGGGGGCGATGGTGCTTGATGGAGATGGTAAACTTTTTGGGCTGATTAACAATGCTCTTAATAATAGGTATTTGGCAACTAGGGTTTATATTGAGCAATTAGGGATTAATCTATGGGGGACGAATGTGCCTGGTATAGGAGGCTTTGCAATAGACTGCAGTTATACGGAAGCCTTGATGTCATATGGTCTTGTTTTCTTTACAATTATTATTGTCGGTTATATGCTTACGATTCACGATATGGTTAGAAATAATAAATGGAGTGGATTAGCGATAATGTTATCATTGTTAGTTGCAGGTGTATCCGAGCCTTTTCTTTTTAATACCTCTTTTAAAAACTTAACGGTATTATTCATAGGACAATATTTATTCGGGACTATGGGGAAGAATTCTAAAATATTGAATATCCGCGGGATGGATCGGAAAGTTCCTTTATTATCGAATTGTAATAGAGAATATTATATTGAGATAGGATGGGCTGTTAAGATTCTGCGGTTTTTTGTACGAACAGCAGTTAGATTCAGCGGGAAACTGACACTTTTTATGTTTTTTTCATTTATTGTATGTTCTTTATTAGGAGCGAAGTTTGTTGATCGGCCCGACAGTATATACATTGGAATTGGCAGCACAGACTGTGGCGCACGCGAAGAAAAGTATATAGATATGAAAGCGCTTCCGGAGACATTTAACAGTATTGTTTATGAATATCCTGGCCCAGAGGGTGCAATGTATGAGTTTGACGGCAATATGCTAAAAATGGAATATGCACGTAAAGTAATCAGTTCGGGAATATGGGGAACATTAGGAATAACACTGGTAGTTTTAATAATTATCACAGCGATTGCATATTCAAGTGGTGAAAAAAATGGTAAAAAGATTGATGGATAGAGTTAAAAATCGGGATTTTGTTATAATGTTATTAATGGCCTGTATCTTTTTAGGTGTTATATGGCTTATGGCTAAGTCTGAAATAAGTGGAAATATTCCCGGATATGTAACTCATATAGGTCATTTTGGAGAAGAGCAGTTTATATATTCCCTAACAAATGATTATATTATTGAGCAGGAATTTATCAGCCCGAAGGATTTTGATTTTGCTACAATAAACTTTTCTGATCATGAGAATCAAATATCGGGCAAAACTTTTATATCAGTTCTGGACAAGACTTCGAGCGAAATTATATATTATAAAGAAGTGGAAAATTCAGAAATACATTATGGTGAGTCTGTCTGTATTTCTATCGAAAATGGAGGGAAAAAAAAGACTCCTTATATTCTTAGACTGCAGTTTGAGGGGATGGGAGAGGAAGGCTTAGGTATTTTTGGATTTAAAACAGATGAATATGATATGCCTGCCATAATAAATGGTAAGACAGGAGATTATTCCGTAGGGGTGGGTACGCATACTTATACAAATCGATATAAAAATCTTGCAGCAGCAGTTTTTTTGATGATATTTTTCATAATTATAATTTCATTGCTGCTGGTAAGTCAAACCAGACTTTCGGAAGAATATTTGTTTTTAGGTTTAATTATTCCTGTTGGAGTAACTTTTCTGCTGTTTTTGTCTGTCAATGTTGTTCATGATGGGGGAACTCATTTGGCAAAGGCTTATCATTATTCGAATGTTTTGTTGGGATGGGATGAAAAGGACACAAGTTCTTATGTCTATTTGAAGACTGATGAGGCAAAAGCATTTGATGAAATTTATGTCATTTATCGCAGGGAGAATGAAGTAGCGCAGCATTTTTGGGATACATTAGATGAATTTGATAATCGGGCTGCTGATAATCAACTTGTAATGAGTCACGAATATAGAGGAACAAGTGCTTCCAGTTTTTTTGAATATTTTCCTGGAGTGATAGGGTTAACCCTTGGGAGGATTTTTGGTGGAAGCGCACGGTTTAATATATTGTTTGCTAAGATTTGCTTTTTTGTGTTTTATGCAGCAATGGCTTTTTATGCGATTAAAATATCTCCATATTTAAAGTCAGTATTAGCATTTACTGTTTTATTGCCCATGGGGATTTATCAGGCAACGGGTATTACCTATGATTCTGTTGTTATGGCAGTCTGTATAGTTATAGTTGCATTATTCTTCAGAGCAAGGGCGGCAATATTAAGTAAAAGAAATTGTCTGATATTGTTAATTTTAGCGGCAATTTTGGGATGTGTTAAGGGAGGATTTTATTTATTATTTTTGTTACCTTTTATGTGTATCTCGGCCAGAAACTATGGGAGCAGTAAAAGAAAATGGCTTATCAGTCTGGGAAGTTTGGCTGTGGGAACATTAGCAATGCTCTTTACATCCTTTAATGCGTATTGGTCAATGCTGCAAAAAATGATGGGAATATCATCTAATGAAATTACAAAAAGTATAGTTAATATGGCACCTGTAGTAGTTGAGGCGGTAGAAAAAATTCCGGAAACAAATGTTACGGCATATGGAATATCATATTTATTTACTGATTTATTTGGATTTATAGAATTGTTCATCAGAACTTTAGTGAATAAAGCCGATTTTTATCTGGGTGGTCTTTTGGGATATAGAATGGCGTGGACAGACAAAACCATAAATTGGGTAATTCTTATTCTTTTTATTTTGCTTTTGGCAGCATCTGCAGTCAGAATAAAAGGTGAAAAAGCACCTGTTATCGGCATGAAAGAAAAGGCTGCATGTCTATTCTTTTTTGGAGTGGAGGTTATCGCTTTTCATTTACTCATGCTGATTGAAACGCCTATGAATGCAACTGTTATAAATGGTGTTCAAGGAAGATATTTTATTGTATGGATACCAATTATTCTTTATTTAATGTATAATGAACGAAGACTGTGCGAATATTCAGAGGTGCGGAAGCTATACTATTATTTTTCTATGGCCGAATGTTTATACATTTATTGCTTTTTTAAGATATTTCTTGGTATTTCCTAATGAGGTGCAAAGTGAAAGTTTTAATAATTATTCCTGCTTTTAATGAAGAGGAGAATATTGAAAAGGTAGTAACAAATATTCAAAAAACGTTCCCAGAATATGACTATTTAATAGTTAATGATGGCTCAATGGATTTAACGGGAGAAATCTGCGAACAAAAAGGGTATTCATTATTAAATTTACCTATAAATCTGGGTATTGGCGGAGCAGTACAAGCTGGTTATCTTTATGCAAAGAAAAGTCATTATGATATAGCTATACAAATAGACGGGGATGGACAACACAATATTATATATGCAGAAGAGATGGTAAAGTTACTTTCTGATGGACAAGCAGATGTTGTAATTGGTTCCCGATTCCTGGAAAAGGAAGGCTTTCAGTCATCTGGTGCAAGGCGAATGGGGATAAAGGTGTTAAGCTTCTTGATCAAGGTTTGTACAGGAAGTAAAATTTATGATGTGACAAGTGGCTTCAGAGCGGTAAACAGGACTTATATTAATATATATTGTCAGGACTATTCAAATGATTATCCTGAGCCGGAAGCTATTGTTACTGCAGTTATGTATGGAGGTATTATAAAGGAGATTCCTGTTGTAATGAATGAACGGCAGGGCGGAGAAAGTTCAATTAAATTTTGGAATTCGATTTATTATATGATAAAAGTAACGCTTGCTATTATCATTCGAAGAATCAGTTATGGTATAAGGAGGAAAAGATGATACCTTCAACATTAAGAATTGTACTGATTATCGCCTTGCTTTTCTATTTTGTTATTCTTTTAATCTTTTTGAAAAATAAAACACTTGAGTTACGTTATACTTTGTTGTGGATGTTTGCTGGATTTATTTTAGCATTATTAGTTATTTGGCCGGATGTATTAAGGGGATTCGTAAAGGTGATAGGAATTCAGGATAATATGAACGGCCTTTTTATCATGTCGTTTGCTTTTGTAATAATGATTATGATGTCTTTAACTTCTATTGTATCCAGGCAGGCAAATAAAATCAAATTATTGGTACAGGAGCTGGCTATAATGGAAAAGCGCATACGTGAATTGGAATCCCGGCAGTTTTCTGACAACAAAGATGAATTTGTTGATATGGAGAAAAGGTTTGAGCGAAAATAAACTAAAAATATTATATATTGGTCATGAAAGAAAACTGGGAGGAGCTTCATTATGTCTGGTATCTATGGCAGAAGAAATGAAGATAAGAGGACATGAAGTAATTGTTATTTTGCCTTTTAGACATTGTCCTGTAGGTGATAAACTCAATAAATTGGGAATACCTGTTTTTGGTGTTTTTTTTGGGTGGTGGATGGCTCCGGGTTATTGGAATGTTGCGTATAGAGCCTTGTTTAGCATATTACATTTTATGCAGTTTATACCTGCTTATAGAATTTGCAGAATAATAAAAAAAAATAAAATTGATATTGTTCATAGCAACTCCAGTACTATTGATATTGGAAATATGGCCGCTAAAAAAAGTAAAATAGCGCATGTGTGGCATTTTCGTGAATTTGGAGATTTGGATTATGAATTGAAGTTTATAAAAGGGCGTAAAGAGAGTTTAAAGCAGGTTGCGGCAATTGATGGAAGAGTAGTATTTATTTCCAGATGTTTAAGAAAATATTATCCTGAGCTGACTGAAAATGTGGAAGTGATTTATGATGGTATTTCGTCCCAATATCTAAATTATTCATGTCCTTTCTACAAAGAATCTCGGAAAATTACTTTTTTAATTGCGGGTAATTTACAAAGAAATAAGGGACAGAAAATAGTATTAGAAGCAGTACATTTATTGAAAGAAAAAGGAATAGAAAATTTTTGTGTTTTAATAGCAGGCGCAGTAGCAAGTACAAGAGATTCTGTTGTGTATAATGAAGAACTTCGGCAGTATATTGCAAGCCATAAACTGGAGGAAGTTCAACTTCTGGGAAGAATAGATGATATGAATGCTCTTCGGAGGAAATGTGACGTGGAAATTGTAGCATCTGTAATGGAAGCATTTGGCAGAGTTACGATAGAGGCGATGCTAAGCGGACGTCCTGTGTTAGCATCGGATTCCGGGGCAAATCCTGAATTAATTCAGGATAAGGTAACTGGCTGGTTGTTTAAATCAGGTGATGCTGAAAGCTTGGCGGTTAAAATGGAGAATATAATTATGCATCCCCAATGGCTGGAAAATATGGGTAAGACAGCATATATGTGGGCGAAGGGAAATTATATGTCAGAGAAAAATACACAACAAATTGAAGAGTTGTATCAATTTTTGTTGAAGAAATAGGAAGAAGAATGAGATTAGCGGTTATATTAGTAAATTACAACGGATTAAGATTTAATGAAGAATGCATTAATTCAATTTTACGGAGTGACTGGTTGGGAGAAATAAATATATATTTAGTTGATAATCATTCTACAGATGCTTCAATGGAACAACTTAAAAGTAGTTTTAGTAACAGGAAGGAAGTAAACTTTATATATTTATCACAGAATATAGGCTTTGCAGCTGCTAATAATATTGGTATTAAAAAAAGTTTGACAGAAGATGCTGATTTTGTAATGATATTAAATAATGATACTGTTATAGAAAAGGATATGATAAAAATAATGGTTGAAACATCATTGGAATATCCAAATAGTATTATTGTTCCTAAGATATTATTCGAAGCAGATAAAGATATCTTGTGGTATGCAGGCGGCTTTTTTTCACGTTTGGTATGGAAGCCTAAAAGTCGTGGAGAAAGCGAAAAAGATCAAGGGCAATATGATGAAGACACAGATTGTGATTTTGCAAATGGATGTTGTATGCTTATGCCACGAAACATGTTCAGCAGACTGGGGTTTATGGATGAATCATTTTTTTTATATTATGAAGATACAGAATATAGTTTGAGAGCTAAAAAAGCGGGAATTAAAATCCGTTATTCGTCTATGGCCAAAATGTATCATAAAGTAAATGCATCTACAGGAGGCAACAGCAGTCCTGCTTGTGCGTATTATATCAGCCGTAATTGGATAATGTGTATGCGCAAAAGGATGCCGTTGCTTCGGTTTGTATTTTTCTTTTTATATTATATTATAAACAGAATGGGCTGCTTTGGAGTTTGGGCATTGCAAGGAAAATGGAAAATGATATATGCCGGTTGTTTGGGAATATGTGATTATATGAGACAGAAAAGTGGGAAGTGGAGTGGCGTTCAGTGAAGAAAAGTATTGTGAAGAATGGATATTATATTCATTCGGAAGGCAGAAGCAGTATTGGTGTTGCGAGGAAGATAGATTATCAGATAGAGTTATTATCCAGGCATTTCCATGTGCGCGAATTAGAAATAAAAGTTGCTAATAGAAAAATTGGAGAACGTATCATTGGTCTAATGCCACTGTACTCAATTCCAAGAAATTATGATGAAGTTCTGGAACAGATGCAGTCTCCGGATTTTGTTTATATAAGAAAAATACTTGCAGATAAACTGTATATTAATTTTTTACGAAGTCTAAAAAGAAAATACCCGGAGTGCAAAATAGTAGTGGAAATTTTTACTTATCCTTATGATAAGGATGAGTTCCTTAAATGGAATACATGGCCTTTTTATTTTAAAGACAGATTTTGGAGAATGCAATTAAAAGATGTAATAGATCGTTTTGTAACCTATTCGGATAATGATATAATCTTTAATGTACCTACTATAAAAACAATGAACGGCGTTGCTGTAGAAAATATTACAAAGGTTTGTAGAAAGAATAATAAAAAGACAGATGTTATTAATCTGATAGCAGTAGCGAACCTGCAACGTTCACATGGTTATGAAAGAATTATAAAAGGATTATATGAGTATTATAAGAAAGGCGGAACGCGGAAGCTTTTTTTTTATGTTGTAGGAGAAGGCAGTGAACTGAAAAAATTAAAACATTTAAGCAGTAAACTGAAGTTAGATAAGTATATAATTTTTTGTGGGCGTAAGGTAGGAGAGGATTTAGACATAATATATAATCAGGCTGATATTGCGCTGGCAGCATTTGGATTGTATAAAGTAGGTGTTCAAAGTATAAGTACGTTAAAAGTATCAGAATATTTAGCAAAAGGGATGCCTATTGTAACCGGCTGCAAAGAACGTGCATTAGAAAATTTTCAGTTTTCATTGGAATTACCTAATAATAATAATAAAGCGGATATTAATAAGATTGTTGAATTTTATGACTGGCTGTCCGAACTTCCACAGGGGATGGCCGGAATTACTGAAGAAATCAGGAACTATGCTTTACAAAAAGTAGATATGTGCCATGTTATGGAGCCAATTGAAGAGTATATTGGTTTTTGAAGAAGCGGGGCTGTATAAATAAAGTGGATTTGTTTAAAGGATGCATTTTACATGAAACAAGAAATGATTTTAATCACTAAAGATTATCCATATGGATTTGGCGGCGGCGACAGCATTTTTGTGCTACCTGAAATTGCCAGCCTGAGTGAACATTTCAGATTATCAGTGATATCAACGTCAAATTCTGATGAGATAGGGACCGGTTTAAACAAGAATGTTAATTATTTACATTATCATCAAAAATTAAGTATATTCAAAAAAATTGGATATTTTTTTCTTTTTTGGCTGGATATATGTGGATGGAAGGAATTCGCTGATATCATAAAGCAGAAAAAGGATATTGTTGGAAGAACCTGGAAAAGTATAGAGTTTTATGCATGTGCAGAAGAATTTTATAAATTTATAAATAATAATATTGATATAGCCCGGTTTGAAGGAATATTTTATACATTTTGGTGTGATGAATATACTTTGTCACTCATAAAGCATAAATATAAAAACCATAAATATAAAGTAGTTTCCAGGCTGCATGGAAGAGATTTGTATAATGAGCGATATGCATTTGGCAGGCAGCCTTTTAAAAACATTATAAATCAGAGGGTAAACCGACTTTTTTTTGCTGCAGAACTTCCACGAAATTACTATTTGACTGCCTATCCAAATTTGAATATAAATAGAACAAGAGTCAGCAGATTGGGAGTTCATAGAGCAGGACGACAGGAGCCAGGGACTGAGAGCGGTAAAAAGATAATTATCAGCTGCTCTAATATAATTTCTTTAAAGAGGGTAAATTTGATAATAGAAGGCCTTGCTGGAATAGATGATATTGATATATATTGGATTCATTTTGGAGATGGAGAGCAGGGGAATGAAATAAGAACTCTTGCAGAGAAAAAATTGAAAGGTAAATCAAATATAAAGTATAATTTCAGGGGAAAGGTAGATAATAGAGAAGTTCTTGAATTTTATGAAAGTAATAAAATTTCAGCGTTCATTACAACTTCTTCCACAGAAGGAGGGTGCCCGGTATCAATAATGGAAGCTATGTCTTATGGGATTCCTATTATAGGAACCAGGGTGGGAGACATACCATATATGATTGATAAGAACGGACTATTGCTTTCGGAAAATCCTTCGGTTTCTGATATATCAGAAGCTATTCGTGAAATAATGGATGCTGGTTCGGAAAAAGAAGAAAGCATGCGTCAGGCATCTTTTAAATTATGGGAAGAGAATTTTAATGTAGATAAGAATGTTCCCCGATTTATACAGGAGTTAGAGGGCTTATAAAATCAAGACATTCACCCTATTAAAAAAGTAAGGACCGTGTTATAATATTATAGGTTTATTAAAAAGAAAAAGGACGACGTCGATGAGTGGGAAAAAGCCGATAGAATTGGATTATTTATTTATTTATGAACATAAAGTCAGAGAACTTGAAAATATTTGCTTGATGAAATATGAATTGGATAGGCGGGGATATCGTACACATATTATTCATATTGAAGATGAGAAAGCAGCCAAGGCTGTAAAACCTATCTATCATGCAAAAGTTATAGTTATGATGGCATGTTATGGAAATGATACTATGGAATGGCATACTAAGAGGTATGTCAAATTTGAGAAAGCTATAGATTTACAGTGGGAAAATATTATTTATCCCATGGATGAAAAAAATTCAAACGCGTTTAAAAATTATTCCGGCATTGGAAAAGAAGTAGTAAGGGTTTCCTGGGGAGAAGCGAATAGACGCAGGATGCTTGATGTTGTTGGTATGGATCCTAAAAAAGTTAAGGTAATCGGACATGTGGGTATGGATTTCCTGCGGGATGAGCTTAGAGGCTATTATCTATCCAAGGAAGAACTTTTGCAGCAATATGATATTGACGTAAATAAAAAAATCTATTTATTCGCATCTCCCTTCTTCTCAGATACTTTAGATGAAAGTTATTTAAACAAAATGTGTACACGTTTTGGTGAGGGATGGAGACAGTATTATTTTGAATATATGCTTAAGTCAAAGGCGATTATTTTAGAATGGATTAGCAAAATCTGTGAGAGCAGAAAAGATATTGTGTTTATTTACAGACCCCATCCTGCTGAAATTAGCTATCAGGCAGAAAAGCTGGAAAAGAAGCTTGACAATTTTCGGGTTATTGGTGATAAATCAATTAAACAATGGATTGTTATCAGTGATAAAGTTTATACAGGCAATAGTTCTACATTTGTTGAAGCTTTTCTTGCCCGAAAAATGTGTTATATGATATTCCCGATAGAACCTTCTGAGGATTATGAGTTGGAGATGATTAATGGGGCTGATAAAATAAAGACTTTTGAGGCTTTTGAAAAAAGTATTTTTGAAGTGGGAGGGAAATTCCCGATTAAAGAGGAGTTGATCGATACTGTCTATTCGATAGATTGGGAAAAACCAAGTTATGTTAAGTTTGCCGATATGGCTGAAGAAGTTCTAAGTAATCCATATTATACATTAACAAAAGAAAGTCTTAATAATTACAGGGTAAAGCAGGGAGTAGGTACCCGTATTATTCATCAGGTTTCCAAGTTAGGTTGTTTATATAACATATATTTAAAACTGCTTAATAACGAAAAAATACAATGGAAGTTATTACAACCAATGCGAGACGCTCACAGAAAAATAGAAGATACAGCCAGGAACTTAGCTTTTGAGCAAACTAATGATATAGAAGTACAAAGTATAGTTAACAGAATTGCAGAGCAGTTGGATAATAAAGATTTATAATGGAGGATAACGTCATGAAAAAAACAATAACAGCAATTGTTCCGGTAAAAGGAAACAGTACCCGCCTTCCCAATAAGAATATTTTGCCCTTCGGGGAAACCAATCTTCTAATTCATAAATTAAGGCAGCTTAAGCAGGTAGAGGAAATAACAGATATTATTGTCTCATCTGACTCTGACATTATGCTTAAAATGGCAGAAGAGGAAGGTGTTACAGCAATGAAACGTCCTGAAAAATATGCAAATGAGTCTGTACCTTTCGGTATGTTTTTGGAGTTTATCTGTAAGGAAGTTCCCAACGAACATATCATGTGGGCATGTGCCACGTCACCGCTTGTCGAGCCGTATCTTTACAGAAAGGCGATAGCGACGTATTTTGAAAAGTTGAATGAAGGCTATGATTCCCTGATAACATGCTGCCCATTTCAGACATATTTGATGGATGATAATGGACCTGTAAATTTCAAAATGGGACTTGAACATAAAAACTCAGAACAATTACCAATGTTGTATCATTTTACAAATGGAATAAATCTTGCGCCTAAAGATAAAATAATCGAATGGCATTATAACTATGGCCCCAAAGCATATAAGTTGATTGTTAATAAGCGGGAAGCAGCGGATATTGATGATGTCTACGATTATGTATCTGCGAAGGCAATGTATCAGATGAATGAAGGCGAAGAAATATAGGAGATAACAAAATGTCCCAGATAAAATTATTGGATTGCACTTTGCGTGACGGCGGTTATATAAATGATTGGAATTTTGGATTTCAGACAATTCGAAGTCTTATCCGTAAATTGATTGAAGCACAGGTCGATTATGTGGAGGTTGGATTTTTGCGCAATTGTGAATATAATGCCGACAAGGCGGTATTCAACAATTGCAGTGAGATGATACCAATTTTACCGGATAAGCGCGGTAATACAAAATTTACGGCAATGGCTCTGCATAATAAATATGATGTGGAAAAATTGGAAGACTATGATGGAGATACGATTGATGCAGTCAGAGTGACATTTCATGATTATGATATCGATGAGGGACTGGCTTTTGTTAAGAGTGTAAAGGAAAAGGGATATCAGGTGTTTTGCAATCCGATAAATATAATGGGATATACGGATGCACAGCTTCTTCAGATTATTGATAAGGTAAATCAGATTAAGCCTTATGCATTTTCTATCGTAGATACATTTGGATCAATGATGAAAGAAGACTTATTGAGAATATATTCCCTGGTAGAACACAATTTAAACAAGGATATAATTATTGGGCTTCATCTGCATGAAAATCTTGCACAGTCATATGCACTGGCTCAGGAGTATATTGAATTACAGTCGGGTAATCGTAAAAGTGTAATTGACGCATCAATGTTTGGCATGGGAAGAGCTCCGGGTAATCTTTGCATGGAACTGATTATGGATTATATGAACAGGAAACAAGAAGGGCATTATAATGTAAATCCTGTATTGGATGGAATTGATGAACATATCGTACATTTTAAAGAAATAGAACCATGGGGCTATAATATTGCATATGCCCTCTCTGCAAAATATAATCTTCATAGAAATTATGCGGAATATTTGCTGGAAAAGGGACGTCTGAATGCAAAACAGATTAATCAGATTCTTTCTCAAATAGAAACGAATAAAAAGACGGTATATGATGAAACTTATATAGAAAAGATATATTTGGATTTCCAGAGCAATATTGTTGATGACTCAGATACAATAAATGTTTTAAAGAAAAAATTGGATAAAAAAAGGATAATTGTTTTAGCGCCTGGGTCAAGCCTGAGCAGTTATAAAGATGATATTCATAAATTTATCAATTCCGGGGAAAATGTTATTATTTCGGCTAATTTTATACCAATAAATTATAAAATTGATTTTGCTTTCTTTTCCAATGCAAGAAGGTATGATGCGTGGAAAGAACAGATTGATGAAAAGAAGTGTATCATTTCGTCTAATTTGTTGGAAGAAGGAAGAAAAGCAGAATTTATAGTTAATTATTCTGATTTAAGTATTGATGATAACGGACGATGTGATAATTGTACTATTATGTTGATAAAGCTTTTGCGTAAATGTGGAATACAGGATATTTATATTGCAGGATTTGATGGCTATGATGAGGCCGGGAATAACTATATAGATACCTATATGGTCAGCATCCACACAAAAGGTAAAGAAGAAAATGTAAGAATCAAGAAATATGTGGACGATCTAAAAGATAGTATGATGAATCTTATCTTTCTTACTCCTTCAAAGTATGAGTAGGAAAAGGAAGGGGATAGATGGATTATAATAAAATTAATTTTCTTATAATAGATGTTGACGGTACTATGACGGATGCGGGAATCTATTATGATGAACATGGTAATGAGTATAAAAAGTTTTGTACTAAGGATGCTGCCGGTTTTTTTGCCGCCAGGGAAGCTAATATGAAAATAATGGTGCTGACCGGCAGACAGTGCGAAGCTGTATCCAGACGAATGACAGAATTAAAAGTTGATTATATAGTACAAAATATAAAAGATAAAGAAGTATATTTAAAGAATTTTATTGAAAAAGAAAAGCTAAGGCAAGATGAAATAGGATATTTGGGAGATGATTTGAACGACCTTTCCGGTATGCGTTTCGCAGGGTTTGTAGGCTGTCCGGCAGATGCCTGTGAAGAAGTAAAAAGTGTGGCGGATTATGTATCCACTGTAAAAGGCGGATATGGAGCGGTCCGAGATATTATCTCCCATATTTTAAGAATCAGGGGACAGTGGAACGATATAATTGCAAAAATATATGGCGCCGGAATATAAGTAATGCACCGGTTAATTCAGAAGGATATACTTATGAAACCCAGAATGAATGTTTATATTACAACATCTAAAAAAAATTTAAAATATGCGTATGTGGCAATTAAATCTTTATTTGAAAAAAATACGGATTCAGAGGTATATCTTTATATTGTTTCTGAGGATCTGGAAGAAAACGATGTAATAAATGAAAGAAACCTTGCGGGAGAGTTGGGACATCGGATTATAATATTACACTTTGATGAAAAGGTGGCGGAAAAACAGATTATATTGGGAGACAAGAATCACTGGCCTCTTGCCACACTGGCATGCTACTGGTTGTTTCACGATCTTCTTCCCAATGATGTAGAACGTATAATAATGCTTGAATCTGATGTGTTGGTAATGGGATCATTACGGGAAATGTATGATGCAGATATGCATGGATGTTATGCGGCATGCCCCGGACCGGAACATAAACCGGTGAGACATCGTGAGCTTATGAAAAAATATGGCGGTGATACTCTTACCTTTGTCGGTTCTGTATATGATGTTGAGAAAATAAGAAATGATTTTACACTGCAGGATATACTGAAAGTAAATGCAGAAGCAAATAAAAAATTTGGCTTTTCTCAGCAGGAATTAACATTTGGCTTACTCTTTGCAGGAAAAATCAAGTACTTTCCCGGAAAAGAATCCTGTATAGAGGAAAATAGCCAGGCGATTAAGGAGTGGGGATATGACTATATTGTGCAGTGTGAAAAGCAGTGTAAGTTATTGCATTTTTCCTCCCGCTCAGATCATGGCAAACCTTGGAATCCGGTAAGTATTATGCCTGGGTATTATTTTTGGTGGCAGGAGGCTAAGGACAGTCCTTATTATAAGCAGTACTTTGAGGAACAGTGGATATTATATGATAGGGTAGTTTTGGAAAAAAAGCAAATTGAAAAAAATATTAGCTATAGAAATATTTTGCTAATTACTATAGTTATAGGAGTTTTACTTATGTGTGCAAGTGTAATCTTATTTAAATTACCTATTTATTCTATACTAATAGTTTATAGTGCTTTGATTTTGGCATTTTGCATTACGATTCTATTAAGACAAGTTAGTATATTGTGGAGTAGAAAAAAGGGGCATAGGTAATGAAAATATTGTTTGCTGTTCATTCATATTATCCTGAAAAAGATGGAGTAACAATTGTTACCAGATATTTGTCTGAAGGATTAGCGAATAGAGGACATTATATAGCAGTAGTCACTGAAGACAAGGGAAAATATAAAGCATTTGATACGTTCAAAGGTGTAGAAATACATCGGCTTGACATTAGAAAGCAAGGCATGAAATATAATGGAGATAGAAAAGGATATTTTGAATTTATTGATAGCTTTAAACCTGATATATTAGTGATTGTGTGTACTCAAACGTGGGCCTTTGATTGGGTGAAAAAAGTAATAACAAAATTCAAATGTAAGAAAGTTCTTTTTTCACATGGCTATAGTGGCTTGAAATATAGTGGAGTATTGGATAAGTATCCTGTTTGGAAAGATATTAGATATTGGCAAATAACATCTTTGAAAAATCATTTTTATTGGAAGTGGTATTACTTAAGTGCTCAAAAATTTATGAAAAAAATAGATTCTATTATTTATATATCGAATAAGGGAAGTGATTATAAATATGGTATTAAATATAACTTGACGAATTATAGGATTTTAGAAAATGCTGTAGAGGATCAGTGTTTTAAAGAAAAGATGAGAAGCAAAAACATAAAAAAAACTGTTTTTTTAAATGTGGCAAATTATAATCAAAATAAGAATCAACTAAGAATATTAAAAGCTTTTTATATGACATCGTTAAATAATGCTAAATTGATATTTTGCGGCAGTAGCCCTAATCAATATATGGAAAAACTCATACAAGAAAAAAAGAAGTTAGATTCGATGGGATTTCGTGATGTGGATATTTTATATGGATTGTCGCGAAATGAAGTATATCAGCTTTATGATAATAGTGATATATTTGTTTTAGGTAGTGATTGGGAATCCTTTTCTTTAGTATTGTGTGAAGCTGGTGCTAAAGGACTTGCAGCAATATCTACCGATGTGGGGTGTGCCAGAAACTTGGATGGCTGTCTTGTTGTTAAAGATGAGATAGAAATGGCGGAAGCTATGAAACGTCTTTGTGTTGATAAAGATTTATGTATAGAGAATGGGAAAAAGATGAAAAGATTTGTAATGGAGCATTTTCGAACTGAGGATAAAGTATTACAACTTGAAAAGATATTTGAGGAAATATAAAAAATGTAAAAGTGTACTTTTTTGGGATGGAAAATATGGCTGAAAATAGTATTAAATTAACGAAGTTAAATAGTGAAATTATTAGTCTTTTACGGGTGGCTGCTTGCATAGGGGTTTTTTGTGTTCATTTTGGTATCGCTGTTGGTTTAGAAGGTAGTATTAGGGTTATAACTGATTTTGGAGCAAGAGGAGTACAACTATTTTTTATAATTAGCGGTTTTTTGGCATTTAACAGTGTTGTTAAGTCAGGCCTGAATGGAGCGATAGAATATTATTTTAAACGAGCAATTAGAATTTTGCCCTTATATTATTTGATGATTTTTTACTATTTTGTTGTGCATGTATTTTATTCAAAGGATATGCAGCCTGATAAGTTTGGATTTGGATGGTTGAGATATTGGGGATTAGCAAATTGTTGGGCACCAAGAGGAGAGGGGTTATGGTATAATTTGGGTGCAACATGGTCAGTTTTTGTCTTTGTCAGTTTTTACGTAATAGTACCGATTGCGAAAAGATACATAAGAAATTTTCGAGCAGCAGTATTGTTAGAGATTGGCTTTTTTTTCTTTTCATACATTTGGGCAAATTTTAATTTTGATTTTTTAGAATGTGTTAACTATTTTCCATACTTCGGCTTAGGTATAATTATATGGTTTGCATTATGGGAAAATAAAGAATTGTTTTTGTCTATATTTCTGAATTTAGGTATTTTATTTAATCTAGTTCAAAGCGGTAATATGGCAATTACATATTCAATGATATTTTCTCTGCTATTCTTAAATGGTTTATTATTAAATAAGAAATGTAGTTATGAAAATAAAGTACTCAATTTTTTAGATAAGTATTCATATACTATTTATCTGGTTCATCCTTTAATATTGGGTTTAGCTGCATACTTAAAAAACACTTCTATTTTTAATGATATTTTAATTATTATAATATCATTTATTGTGACATTATTACTATCAATTGTTGTATATAATTTTGTAGAATATCCTATTCAAAAGTTTTTAAAAAAGAAACTTATTAACCATATTAAGGAGTACAATTAAGGTAAATTTAATGGCGGCTAAAAAGGAAATTATTAAAGTAATTCATTGTGCAATTACGAAATTTAAATACTTTATAAAAAATGAATTGATTTTTTGGTTAATGAGGCCAATAAAAAAATATTACATTATTCGTAGACCAGAACCAGGAGCGGGTTTTTTTTCAAATTATTTTTGGGTTTTGGGACATATTGTGTTTGCGCGTAAAATAGGCTATGTACCTATTGTGGATATGCAAAATTATAAAACTTTGTATAGTGAAGATGTGCCTGTTTTAGGAGAAAGAAATGCCTGGAATTATTATTTTGAGGATGTTGATTCCATATGTTTAGGTGAAGCATTAAATAGTAAAAAGTATATTTACTCGAAAGAGAAGTATTTAGCTAAGTATTGTGAAAAATATGCATCTATACCTTATAGATATCCAACGGAAGAGATGATAAATTATTATGCACCTATAATAGCCAAATATATGAGAATCAAACCAGATATAGTAAGAAAGTTTCAGGAAGATTGGAGACAAAAAATTATAGAGGGACAAGATATTTTAGGAGTCCATATCAGGGGAACTGATATGAAAAATAATTTAGGTCATCCTATGCCTGCTACAGCTGCTCGGTATATAGAAATAACAAAAAATATTTTAAGTGAAAACTCCCAAATAACTATGATTTTTTTGGCGTCGGACGAAATCGAAGTCATAAAGAGTTATATGAAATGGTTGGAAGGTACACATTATAAGTTAATTGTAAATGATGCATTTCGAGCTGATAAATCTTCAGAAAAAAAGCTTGTTGGTATTCATGAAATGAATATAGTAAATGAAAGATCTTATCATAAGTATAATTTAGGGTTAGAAGTATTAAATGATGCATGGTGTTTAGCAAAATGTGATTATTTATTATGTGGGCACTCCAATATAACTAATATTGCTATATTATGGAATAATAAAAAATATAAAAAAATAATTTGTCTTTAATTAGAAGTGAGGGAAAATGGAAAATAGGTTATATACAGTATTATCCTGCCTTTGGAGAAATACTGTATTGAAATATTATCGTGGTTATCTTAAAAACAAAGAATTGAAATATTGGGAAGAGCGGATCAAACATTTTGGATGGAAGAATAGAAATAAAACATTTTACGTTATTAGAAGAAGGGATGCTTACTGTGGGATTTTTTCTATTTATATGACAACGCTTGCTCGCATTGATGAAGCTTTAAAAAATGGTTTTATTCCTGTCGTTGATATGCAAAACAGTTTTAATATTTATTTAAATAAAAAAAAGATTGGGAAGGAAAATGCATGGGAATACTATTTTGAGCAGCCAATGGGGTATACACTTTCAGATATCAATAAAAGTAAAAATGTTATAATAGGATCTGGCGCAGTACCGCAAATGTTTCCATATTTAGATGTTTCATTTCTATTAGGAAAGACTGGTGACTTTGAATACTGGAAGGCGCTTGCAAAAAAGTATCTTCGGATTAATGATAAGGTAAAAGAATATGCTGAGAAAGAACGAAACAGACTTTTTTCGAAAGATGAAAAAATATTAGGTGTTAAGTGCAGGGGAACAGACTATATAAAAGAATGTCCCAAAAATCATCCGATTCAGCCGGGTATTTTAGAAATCATAAATGAATCAGAAAGAATTTTTAAAGAATATAATTGCAACAAGATTTTTCTTGTAACAGAAGACAGGGAGTACTATGAGGCTTTTCAAAAAAAGTTTGGAGAAGTATTGGTGATATATGAAGATGATTTTGTAGACTATAAAGAAGGTTCAGTTGGTAAGGCGTTATATGAACAGAGTAAAAATATGTATGAAGAAGGATTGAAATACTTGACAACAACGCTTTTGCTGAGTGGCTGTAATTGTTTATGCGCAGGCTGTGTCTCAGCAACAGTAGGAGCATTACTAATGACTGAGGGATATGAATATTTGTATCTATTTGATTTAGGCATATATTAATATGGGAGTGAATTATAATGGGAATTCAAAGTTGTATGGATAATAGTAAAAGTAATGTTAAATTGTCAATATGTCTTCTTACATTTAATCATGAAAAACATATATGAGAATGTATGGACAGTTTTTTTGAACAAGAGGTTGACTTTGATATGGAAATTTTAGTCGGAGTTGATTGTTCTACAGATAAAACCGTAGAAATTTTAGGAAGTGAATACGGATGAAGTATTGACTTGTTTAAAAGAGAAAGCAATGTGGGATTGTGTGCTGATATGTACGATCTTTTTATGAAAGCGAGGGGAAAGTATTTTTTCGTTTTTCAGGAGATGATGTATGGAAAAGGAAAGTGAATTTTTGAACAAATTAATGATTTTTTTTATGTATCGGGGAGAAAACTACATTATAAAAACCAAATTTATATATAGGGGAATTTATGGTGACTATACAATTTTGGATTACCTTTTTGGACAGGAAGCATCTTATATTTATAGAACTATGAGAAATATTTTTTATTTGGATGAAATAAATAATGAGTTTTTAAAGATGGGATTATGTAATAATTAAGAAATAAAAATGTAGTTCTATACATTGGATAAAGGGAAAAAAATATATTTAGAGATATTATGTCAACATACCGTTATGTTGAATACAAGGAAGAGAATAATAATTATTATACTTATAAAATTAAAGATAAAGTTCATGATTATTAAATATACTTTAGGCTTGTAAATAAATTATATAGTAAAAAATATAATTTAAAGCTTTGTTTTCTTAAATTAGTGAATAATTATTGCCTTTATATGAGCGAGGATTTTAAAAGCATATTTTTTTGTATTCACTTTCATTCAAATGTGTTATTGATTTATAGAATTACTAATAAATTTTTATAATAATTTTATCTGTATTTCTCTTAAATAGATAATTTTTTTGCGTTAATATAACTGATTATAATATTACTATTAGTAATGAGTAGTAATTTTGATTAACAAAGGAGAGATTGTAAATTTATGAAGCAATGTGGGAAAGAACCAATTATACTCAGTGTTTGTATTGTTACTTATAATCATGAGAAATATATAAAACAATGTATTGATAGTATTTTGCAGCAAAAAGTTGAATTTTCAATAGAAATTCTTATTGGTAATGATTGTTCAACTGACAAGACTGCATGTATCTTAGGGGAAGAGTATGGTAGTAAAGTAGTGCTGATAAATAGAGAAAAAAATATAGGATTATGCGCAAATATGTATGATTTATTTTTGAGAGCAAAAGGAAAGTATGTGTATCTTTTTTCCGGTGATGATTTTTTGCATATTAATTATGTTTTTAGTAAACAAGTTGAATTTCTTGAAAAAAATCCAGAATATTTTAGCGTATCTGCTAGAAATCTGATATATAAACAGAAAACAGATTCGTACCAAGATATTATGGGGCCGGTTGGTGAATATTCTATATATAATTATTTATTAGACGGAGGAGTTCCATCTGTTGTAGGGACTATGAGAAACGTATTTGCCCAGGATAAGGAGTTTAATGGATTTCTCAAAAGAGGAGCAAGAAACAATGAGGAAATGAAGTTATGGCTTTATACATTGGACAAAGGGAAAAAATATATCATTGATGAACCTATGAGTGTTTATAGATCGGTAACAGAGTATGAAGATAATTATAACTCCACACATACAATTGTGGATAAGGTACACGATTATGCCATGGATTATCGCATTGTAAATAGAATATATGGAAATAAATATAATGTTAAACCGTATTATTTGCGATTGCTTAATTGGTATTGTGTTCATATGAGTTATAATATAAAAGATATGGTTGTTTTTTTTAAAAGTTTATCTCTTGAAGATACAATAGCTTTAGTGATGTATAAAATGTATTTGAAAACACATGGATATAAAAATCCATTAAAATGGACAAAAGAGGATTATTTGATAAAAAACAATAAGAACTGGAAAGCGAATCTTTAGGAAGGAAAGTTTAATAAATATGAATGTACCGTTTGTTTCTTTTAAACCATTGGAAGACGAAATACATAGTGAAATAGTTTCAGCTTTTGAAAAAGTTTTACAATGTAGTAGGTATATTGATGGTAATGAGTGTAAAGAATTTGAAAGAGAATTTGCTGCTTATTGCGGAGTAAATTATTGTGTAGGATGCGGTAACGGTTTAGACGCATTATTTATCATATTGAAAGCATATGGCATAGGTCTAGGAGATGAAGTGATTATTCCTTCTAATACTTTCATAGCTACTGCTTTGGCGGTAAGCAGAACGGGTGCAAAACCAATTCTGGTAGAACCTGCTTTGTCTACATACAATATTAATGGAGATTTAATTGAAGAGAAAATTACAAATAAGACAAAAGCGATTATCGCTGTACATCTATATGGTCATCCGGCAGATATGGATAAAATAACTTCAATAGCTCAGAAATATCAAATTAAAGTTATAGAGGATGCGGCTCAGGCGCATGGAGCTTATTATAAAGATAAAAAAGTAGGAAGTTTAGGAGATGCTGCAGCTTTTAGCTTTTATCCAGGAAAAAATTTGGGAGCTTTAGGAGATGCAGGATGTGTTACTACAAATGATTATAAACTGGCGGAAAAGGTCAGGGCACTTACAAATTATGGAAGTGATTATAAATATCATCATATTTACCAAGGCTATAATTCACGGTTAGATGAAGTACAAGCAGCTTTTTTGAGGGTAAAACTACCTTTATTGGATAAGATAAATATTGAAAGGCAAATTATAGCAGAGAAGTATTTAAGTAAAATTAGTAACAGTCTAATTATTCTTCCAACTATGTTGGCCTATACAAGACCGGTTTGGCATATATTTGCGATAAGAACAGGTTATAGAGATGCTCTTGTTAAATATTTACATCAGAAAGGAATACAGACGAATATACATTATCCCATTGCAATGCATAATCAGCTTGCTTATGATGAGTGGAAAATTAACGAAGGGGAACTCCCGGTTTGTGAAGAGATAAGCGCGACAGAACTAAGCATTCCAATGTATTATGGTATGAAGGATGCGGCAGATTATATTATTGATGCTATTAATGATTTTTCGGTTTAAAAATATAATTATAAGAGTGAATGGAGAGAGCTATGGAAATACAAATAATAAATTTTCAGAGCCATGGCGATGAAAGAGGTGAGTTAATTGCTTTGGAAGAAAATAAAAATATACCGTTTGAAGTTAAAAGGGTATATTTTATGTATAATACTAAGAAAGAAGTCCATCGAGGTTTTCATGCACATAAAAAATTACAGCAAGTTTTGTTCTGTCCATGTGGCTCATGTACAATTAAATTAGATTCTGGTAAAGAAACAGTTACGGTTCGTTTGAGTAATCCTACAGAAGGCCTGGTAGTGGAAGCTAATACCTGGAGAGAAATGTATGATTTTACACCTGAAGCTGTATTGATGGTACTTGCTTCAGATTATTACGATGAAAATGATTACATAAGAGACTATGATGAATTTTTGCAATATGTGGAAGCATGTGAAAGGAAAAAAGAATGAAAGAATTGGAAAAGGTCAGAGATGCTATAAATAAATTAAATTTCATTCTTACAAAAGAACAAAAAAAGTATACAATAATAATTTTTTTCATGTCTTTAATCGCCGCATTGTTGGAGATGTTAGGCCTATCGATTCTAATGCCTTTAATGCAGGCTTTTTTGGATGCAGATGAATTATATAACCAACCATATATTAAACCATTTGCAGATTTATTGAACTTAAAGTCGTCAGATCATATAGTTGTTTTTGTATGTATTGGAATTATGGGGATATATATTTTTAAAAATATATATAACGCTTTCTATATATGGGTGTCAAATAAATATTCCACCAAAATAATGAGGGAACTATCCGTTAGGATTCTGACTACTTATTTGCAGCAGGGATATATTTTTTTCGTAAATAATAATAGTGCCAGATTATTAAGAGGATTAGGTTCAGATGTCTCTAGCGTTTATAATATTGTAAAGGAAATGTTTAATCTTATATCTAAAGCGCTTACAATTATTTGTATTATAATTTTTATAATAGTCCAAGCACCGGCAATGGCTGTTTTCCTATTATTGTTAGTAGTGTTTTGCTTTATACTTACACAGGTCATTTTCAGAAAACCCATGCAAAAATATGGAAGGGAAGCAAGAGAATATAATTATAGATGCAATCAAGCATCATTAGAGGCTATACAAGGAAACAAAGAGGTATTAGTAACAAATCGGCAAAAGTATTTTATTGATAAATATAGAAAGTATATGGAGGGGGCTAATAGGGCAAGCATACGAATGGCAGTTGGAGCTGCAAGCCCATCTTATTTAATCGAAGGTGTGTGTGTATCCGGATTAATGTTAGCAGTTGCATTTCAGATTACTCATTCGGACAATGCTTATACTTTAATCAGCCAGATGGCGGTTATTGCGGTTGCTGCATTCCGCATTTTACCATCTTTGGGAGGGATATTGAGTTCGATAAATGGTTTGGTTTATCATGCTCCTGCTTTAAGTGCTGCTTATGATACATTGTCAATGGTCAAGGAACTTGAAAAAGGTAAGGCAGAAGATAATGTAATAGCAGGACAAGGTAATAGGGTATCATTTCAGAAAGAGTTAACTATTTCAAAATTATTGTTTTCATATCCCGGTTCGGAAGAAAAGATAATAGATAATTTAGATATGAAAATAAGAAAAGGTACCTCTGTTGCTTTTATAGGTATGTCAGGTGCAGGAAAAACGACTTTATCAGATTTAGTACTAGGTTTGTTAAAGCCTCAAAAAGGTGAAATATTGATGGATGGAGTTAATATTGATAAATTGGGAGGAAATTGGAACAAAGTTATAGGATATGTGCCTCAATCTATTTATTTAACTGATTCTACTATACGTAAAAATATTGCATTTGGAATTGATGATGATAAAATCAATGATGAACAAGTATGGAAAGTATTAGAAATGGCACAACTAAAGGAATTTGTTTTAAAACAGCCCAAGGGATTAGATACTTTAGTAGGAGAATGGGGGGTGAAATTTTCCGGAGGGCAAAGGCAGCGAGTGGCTATTGCACGAGCCTTATACGGCAACCCGGATATTTTAGTTCTGGATGAAGCAACAGCAGCCTTAGATTCTGAAACGGAAACAGCAGTAATGGAAGCCATTGAAATGCTGCAAGGGTATAAGACTTTGATTATTGTGGCACATAGATTGACAACGATAAAGAATTGTGATGTGATATATGAAATTAAGGAGGGAAAAGCTGTACCGAGAGAAAAAAAGGAAATATTTCCAGATTGATAGTGGGGAGGGACAATGATTTCTTTAATTAACAAGAGTGGGAAGTGGTTACTACATTACTTGAAATGGAAAAAAATTATAATTAGACAAAAATTTATGAAGTTTCATTGGTATCGGTTGTACGATGTAAAAAAAAGATACGGTCTGAACCACCATACAATGTTTAAAAAAAATTATGGTGTATTGGAATACTGTAAAATAAATAAGTTGAATTATACTGTTTTATACGAAGACGTTTCAACTTCAGTAGTTGAACCCAATTATTATGGAAGCCGAGTGGGGGGGGGCAAAACCGAATTCACATGCCCGCCTATATATATTGCTGAACTAGAGGAGATAGAAGTCTTTGGACAGAGTGACTGTCTGACATTAAAAGATAAGATAATTTTATGTGATTTTTTTCAAATCGATGAAAATAATGGAAGGCGGTATGATCTTTCCTCTGGAAGTATAATGAAATATAAGAATAAAAATGCAATAACCCTCGCTTATATAGATAAAGGTCGGACTTTGGATAAAGCGATATCTTTAATTGGCTGTTTTGCTTCGAATTATTATCATTTTACATTGGAAATATTATCGAGGTTAATATATGTTGACAATACACAAAAATATGATAGTTATCCGATTTTAGTGGATGAAAATGCATTGAAGATTAGACAATTAATGGAACTTTTAGATATTGTCAATCAAAAGCACCGTAAAGTTATCAGTGTAAAGTATGGAGAAAAGATACATATAAAAGAGCTGATATATATATCACGTAATATTTGGTTACCTCCTAATTATTTCAAGGGAGCAGTTATGAGGCCCCAGGATTTTTTGATTTCACAAACTGCAGTTATGAATATCAGAACATGTGTATTGGGCAAAAAAAAATTAGATCAGGAAAAGACACACCAAAAGATTTTTTTGTCAAGGAAAAATTGTTCAAATCAGCGCTTAATTAATTTTGTAGAGGTTGAGCAGCTATTTCAAGAATATGGATTTCATATTGTCTATCCCGATGAAATGTCTTTGAAAGAACAGATAGAGACATTCAATGGAGCAGATTATATTGTAGGTTCAGCTGGTGGTGCATTTACAAATCTTCTTTATTGCCATGAGGGCGCTACAGCTGTTATAATAGCGCCTCCTGCACATAAACTATATTGTTTTACAAATATAGCTTTTATGCTTCATGTTGAAGTGATGGTTCTCGAATCATATACAGTTGATGAGGGTATGGCTCGCAGTCAGGACAAATTTATGCTGGATATGTTTAAATGCAGACAGTTTTTGGAACAGTCACTTTGGATGTGAAAGGAGATATTAGTATGTTAAAAATAAGCATATTTGTACTTAAATTCAGCAATTGTTTGTGAATTAATAGCTCATGGCTTTTATGTTAATTATTTTCACTAATTTATTTATATAACTGTGATTTCAAGTGATTATAAGAGAATTTATTGTATAGCACAAATTTGTGAGACAGAATAAAACGGATTACATTTTTTGATATTTCTGTGTTTCTCTTTAGGAGTCGTTATAATATATGAGATATGTGTAACCGAAAAGTATAAAATATACAATAATATTATATTTAATTGTTTTGGTGTTTATATTATAAGTGTTTAATAATGGATTATTAATAAATACAAAAAGAAATTTACAAGACGGTAAAACACTAAAATATTATCTGCACAAGGATTTCGTACGAGTGTTTATTATTGTTAGTATATTTAACTTGCTGCTTTGCAGGAAGGAACAATATCGTTTGTTTGCTACTTAAACATAAACAACATAAACTAAAAATTATCCTTGCCTTGATGAATAATTACCCAATGCAATATATGAGATATCTTAATCTTTTTTCTGAAAATATTTTATAAAATTAATTAGAATTTATCGAAAAAACAATGCTGATATACTCTAATTATACTTATATTCAGGTGCTTGATGATGCTATGACAATTAAGTTATTAAACAGACAGATAAATTTAAGGAAATTAGGATATGAAAAAAGAAAAAAAATTACTGATAATTGGTTCGGGAGAATTTGCTGAAATTGCTTATGAATATTTTACATATGATTCCGAATATGATGTTGTAGGATTCGCGGTAGAAAAAGAATATTTAAATAAAGAAGAATTGTTTGGTAAAAAAATTGTCGAGTTTGAAAATATTTTAAAAATGTATCCTCCGCAACAATATTATGTGTTTGTTGCAATTACTTATAACCAATTAAACCGGGTGCGCAGGAGGCTTTATAGAAAGTGCAAAAAATTAGGTTATAATTGTGCTTCATATATAAGCTCTAAGGCGTTCGTGTGGCACAATGTTGAGATAGGAGAGAATACGTTTGTATTCGAAGATAATACTATACAATATCATGTTAAGATAGGAAATAATGTGATTTTATGGAGTGGTAATCATATTGGTCATAGAACCGTTATAGAGGATGATGTCTGGTTTACATCGCATGGAGTAGTATCAGGCTACTGTAGGATTGGAGCGGGTTCCTTTATAGGTGTAAATGCCACTTTAGGTGATAATGTAACTCTTCCACCGGATACAGTTTTCGGTGCGGGGGCTTTGACAGTTAAAAGTTTGGAGCAAAAGGGACTTGTTTATGTGGGATGTCCAGCAAAACCTCTGGGGAGGACATCTTATGAGCAATTTGGTATAGAGGAGGATGTTAAAGATGAAATGGAATAAAAAAGGATTAATATATTGTCCGGATGGAAGTGATGGTTGGAAAAATCAATTTGCTATGTTGCCAACACCTATTTTACTAAAAGACAAGCTTCGTATATATCTTGGATTTTGTGATAAAGATAATGTTGGAAGAATTGGCTATATTGATGTGAATCCGGCAGACCCATTGGACATATATGAAATCAGTAATGATCCAGTATTGGATGTGGGTATAAAGGGGGGGTTTGATGATAATGGTGTAGTACCGGTTTCTATTATAAAAAATGGGAACGAAATTTATTTGTATTATATTGGATTTCAGTTAGGAGTAAAGGTGCCTTATTATATGTTTTGTGGACTCGCAATTAGTGAAGATGGTGAAAAATTCACCAGATTTTCTCAATGCCCTATACTTGAGAGAAGAAATGATGAGATTTTTGCAAGGTGTGGGGTAAATGTTATAAATGATAATGGAATGTATAAAATGTATTATGTTGGTAGTTTTGGCGATGGATGGACATTAAGTGATGGAAAATTAAAACCATTATATACCATGAAATACCTGGAATCTTTTGATGGTATTCATTGGGATACAGAACCTATTAATTGTATGAATTTTGTTAGTATGGATGAACACGGATTTGGAAGACCATATGTATGGAAGTCAAATGATATATATAAAATGCTTTATTCTATCCGCACTTATTCTAGAGGTTACTATATTGGATATGCTGAATCAATAGATGGAAAGAAATGGTTAAGGAAAGATGAAGAGGCAGGAATTGGAGTATCAGAGAATGGATGGGATAATACAAATATAAGTTATCCCTATTTATTTAATTATAAAGATAATGTATATTTGTTTTATAATGGAAATGGCTGTGGTAAATCGGGAGTTGGATATGCTGTGCTGGAGGAATAATACATGGGGTTATTAGAGATAATTGAATATTTGCCTAAATATGAAAATAAATGGGATTATTTTGTTGAAAATGAGTCAATGAACGGAACTTTTCTTCAGACCAGGCGTTTTTTGTTATATCATCCAGAAGAAAGATTTGAGGACTGTTCACTACTTTTTGAGGAAAAAGGCAATTTAGTTGCAGTATGTCCTGCATGTGTAGTGAAGGAAGAGGGGAAAAAAATATTTTACTCTCATTTAGGAAGTAGTTATGGAGGGCTTATTATATCGCCTAGATTAAATAGACTTGAAAAAGTAATGGAATTGATAAATTCATTAGAAACGTATCTAAAAGAACAAGGATTTTATAAGTGCATTTTAAAGCCAACAATGAATCTGTTAAGTAATCCGCGGCAGGATTTGATAGAATTTTGTTTATCTTTTTGCAATTATATAGAGTATAAAGAATTAAATTTATATCTTGATTATGAGTTTTATCCAGAGGACGTTGTAAGTGCATTTTCGAAATTAAAAAAAAGGCTTGTAAAAAAATGTAATAATGAAGGGATTGAGTTGCGCAGACTGAATGAGGAAAAAGAAATATCTATATTCCATAGAATATTATGTAGAAATTTAAAGAAATATAATACAATACCGGTTCACTCAGTTAAAGAACTTATAGATTTATCAAGGCGGTTTCCTGAAAATATTCAATTTTATGGAGCCTTTTTATCAGTTAACATGATTGCAGGTACAATGGTTTTTTTATTCCCTAAGTATAAGTGTGCTCACACTCAGTACCTTGCTGCAGATCCGGATTATAGTTCAATTAGCCCCATGACTTTTGTATATTATTCTATGGCTAAAAAGTTTAAGGAAGTAGGGTATCGGTATTTATCATGGGGAATTGCAACAGAACATTTAGGTGAAAAAATCAATTATAATCTTATGAATAATAAAGAGGAGTATGGAAGCAGACATATTCTTAATCATGTTTATGAAAAACAATTTATATGAACTTGTATGTATTAAAAGTGATATGGTCATGATTTTTGATTGATATTGGAGAAATTATGACTACTATGGAAAATGATTAAATATAAATTATATGGTTTTCATATTAGTAATCCTTTGGGGGGGGAGGTAGTTTTTTTGTTCATCCGTATAACTACGTATTTTAGTAAAATAAATTTTCATGCCGCCAGTATTTAGCTCTACACTCTTAACTAACGAAAGTTTAAATACGTAGTTTTGCAGAAGAACCTTACGAGATACTTACTGTAGGGAAGAGAGAATGGCCTTGTCATATTGCTGAAGGATATTATTTTCAGAATCCATACTAATTATAGGGTTATAATACATGTGTTACACCAGCATAAACAAAAAATACGAGAACAGATTTTTGTGTTATATTTTAATCACCACAAAACAAATAAATACAAAGGAGTCTGTTCTCACATAATTCGTATAACACAGAATATGAGGTATTGTCTATCACACTATGCAAACAAATTTGACGTTTTCAAAGCGGCTGTCAAGTATAAGGCCAATCGGCAGTATATCTATCGTTGGAAGGAAGTGGCGCTTCGATGGCTCAATAGAGTCTCTGGGTGAACGCTCCAGACGACCTCATCACCATCCCAACCAGCACCCGCTGGCGCTTTGTAGAGGCTTTTGAGGAGCATAACACCTATTCCTCCGCCTTGTTCCTGAAACATCTGGTGTTGCATGGTATCACGCATAAGCTAATCCGGCCATATACGCCTCGTAACAACGGGAAAGTATAGTGGAGCCACCACAAAGATAACGAACGATTCCATGCGATATACCTGTTATATTCTTTGGGGGACTTTGCGAAGCTGCTGCAGGTGTATAACCACAGGGACTACAACCGCTTTCCTATGCGGCCCTTAGGATGGAAATGCCCTCAACGGGTATGGAACAATTATCTGCTCTCTCTGTAACAAATGTTTGACAAACCTACAGACTATTTTCAGAATCCAGACTAATCAACTTGACATGGATATTTATAGTAATGATTTCTGAATAGCTTGGTCTCGTTTAATTAATAGAGGTAGGAGAATGGAACGAATGAAAGCTAAATATAGGGTATGAAGTACGCGGAGGAATAATAAAATGATGTCTAAGAATGTTAATAGTATAGATATATGTAAATTTATAATGTCCATATGCGTAGTTGCAATTCACATACATCCTTTAGCAAATTGCAATAATGACCTTTTACTTTCGGTTTATAATAATATAGTTTCATTGGCGGTTCCATTTTTTTTTACTTCAACAGGATATTTTCTATTTCATAGAATGGGGGATAATTTATCTGGTAAGGAAGCTTTAAATATATTAAAAATGCGTATTTTACAGTTATTTAAAGTATATATTTTTTGGAGTGTAATATATTTTCCAATTGCATTATTTTATTATTTTCATGATAATCAAGGTTTCTTATTTGATTTGTGCGATTATATAAGAAAATTTTTATTTACTGGTTCCAATCATTTTTCTACTCAATTTTGGTATTTATTACGATTAATTTATTCATTATTGTTAATATATTTTTTACTGCGTAAGAAAATTACTGTAAAGGTAATATTGGCAATTGGTTTTGTTTTTTATATTCTGGGGATGTTTATTAATTATAAAATAAAAATGAATGATATGACGGGTATATTTGGAAATATACTTAAATATTTTGTTAGTATTTTTAGTCAAGCCAAATTGCTTAAAAGTTTTTTGTTTGTATGTCTTGGTGGTTTCATTAGTCGTATTGAATTTAAGAAATATATAAATAAGACAATCTTCTTTTTTGGCTTATTCGGATTTTGGGGAATATGTATTGGGCCTAAGCTATTGATTAATGAGTTCATTCTCCCTTTAGAAGTTATAATATTATTTACTTTTCTATTAAACTTTAATATAAAAAATAGAAAAGTTTATATTATATTAAGATCATTTAGTAAAATTATTTTTTATACACATATGTATTTCTATTTTATTTACACTTTAGTATCTGAAAAGTTTACAAGGTTACCGCCAGATGGTAGTATGGCTTTTGGCATCGTTCTATTCTTATGTATGTGTGTTGCCAGTTTATTACTTTATCTGGATAAATGTACAAAAAATACTAAGGTAAATAAATTGATAGTGCTATTTATTAAATAATGCTTTGTATAAATAGTATATAACATTACATAGTAGATTAGTAAAATTCAAGTTTGGACAATAGGTGATAAATGATGGGAATACAACTGTTATTAAAAAGACCGTTTCGATTTCTGTTAAAAAAAATAAAATGTTATCTTGGTATTGAAGTTGAAAGTGAGATCATGATTAAGTCTTTAAGAAAAAATGGAGCACATATTGGCAACAATGTTAGCATCATTAATTCTGAACTGGATTATGGTCATGCATTTTTGATCGATATTGGAGATAATGTAACCATAACAGGAGCAAGAGTTTTAGCACATGATGCTTCATTAAAAAAAGTATTAGGATATAGTAAGGTTGGCAGAGTAATAATATCAGATAATGTATTTATTGGAAATGGAGCAATTGTTTTACCAAATGTAACAATTGGTAAAAATGTTATTGTTGGAGCAGGTGCTGTTATAAGCAAAGATGTTCCGGAAAATTCAGTTGTAGCAGGAAATCCGGCAAAAGTTATCCAAAGTTATGAGTGTTTTATAAATAAGCATAAAGTTGAAATTGAAAAAGGAAATACAACTTGGAATACATATTGGTTAGATAAGACAGAGAAGGAAAAAGAAGAAATGAGAAATTGTCTCATTGATTGTACAGGTTATGATATTTAAAATCATATTTATAGGTTATGAGGAGTGGAACTAATATGTCATTTATATCGCAAAAGCGTTTTTATAGATCAATTGTTATTATATCTGTTTCTATGTTATTTATTTATAATTTAGCTTTGACAGTATTTAAATTGCATACTAATGATATTGTTTTTATGGACTTTCACGCTCGGTGGCAGGAAAGTGCATATCTCTGTAAAGGTTTAAATCCATATAAAGTTAATGACCTAAATAGTATTGATTCAATAGGCATAATAAATCCACAAATGATTACAGTGCCTTGGGCATGGTTAATTGGAATGCTTATTAACCCTGGTTTTTTGCCTTATGGAATAGCGAAAATAATTGGAGTAATAATATATATCGGGACTTACCTTATAACCTCAGCAGTATTAGCTAATTATTGGCTTAATAATATAGTAAATAATAGAAAGAAGGATTTGTTATGGGTGATTTTCCCGGGTTTTTTATTAGGTGCTCAAATATATTGGTGGTGGTCAATAATATGTGGTAATCAAGGCGCTATTAATGCTTGTATTATTATTATTTGTTTATGTTTATATAAAAAACATCCAATTATAAGTGGTCTTCTGATGACTGTTGCCATGGTGAAACCACAGCTTACAGCAATCTTCTATGTTCTTTTATTGCTGCAGAAAGAATATAAATTAATTTTTACTTCTATAATTTCAGGTTTAGTTTCTTTCTTAAGTGTATCGCTTATAACTAAAAGTACTTTTGTAGAATTGCTTTTACAAACATTTCAATCTGGAAGTAAGTTAGATGGTGTATTTTATGGATTATTTGATGTAATGAAATTTTTTAATGCGCCGATTGCTTTGATATTATTTGCGGATATTGTATGTGGGCTATTATATGTTTTATTATATTGGAAGGTCTTTAATAATAAAAATTGTACTAATATATTTGTTTTGTTTTCGGGAGTTGCAATTGCATCTACGTTTTGGTTTTATAAACAACCACATGATAATATAATTTTGGCGATTCCATGCATAGCCTATTTGTATATAGCATATGTTACTGACAAAAGAAGAGATTATTAATAAATGTATAATTAATATTTTTATATTAGTAGGTGCTTTTTATATACAAGGTGCAGTTCAAATAATATTTAGATTTTTTAAATGTTCAATACAGCCAGAAATGGCAACATCTATAGGTAAAACTATATACTGTATATGTCTAATAATTTGTGGGTGTTCAATACTGAAATTTAAAGAAAGCTTCGCTTTGACGAATATAAAACATTGAATTCGTGCTCAGAAGATTTGGAATGTCTATAAGTAGTAGCGGGAGCTTAAGTTATAAAGGGGAACATATGAAAATCAGGAATATTGATAAAACAGGCTTCGGTGTATTTATGATATATATTATTGGCTGTCTTGTATATGTTATGTGCGCAAGCAATATGTCAGTTCCAGTGCATTTAAAAGTAGACGAAGAGCTTTATCTGGCAATGGCCAAGTCATTTCATTATCAACATAATTTTCAGCAAGCATTTTCCTATGTTAATTATAATTGTGTATTGTATTCCATCTTAATTTCTTTTGCATATTATTTATTCGATCCTGAGAATATTATGTTTATTGTTAGGACAATTGGAATTATAGTAATGTGCTCAACAGTATTTCCGGCTTATCTATTGTCAGAGAAAATATTAAAAAACAAAAAATACGCTTTATTGATGACAATATTTGTCCTTTTCATTCCGGATATGATAGATAGTATGTATATTATGCAGGAAGTTTTATGTTTTCCGATTACTATCTGGTGTTTTTATTTTGCATATCGAGATATGGACTATAATGAAGACTGCATTAATAGATACAGTATTTTAACTATTGTGTTTTCAGTCCTTGCATTTTTTACAAAGACTAATATGATCATACTTTTACCGTCATATATAATTTACTTAGCATGTAGGGTCAATAAGCATAAAATAAAAAAAATAGTTTTTTTATCTATTCTGGGATTCACACTAATTGTGTTGGGAATGCTGTCTATAGAATTACTAAATGGTATGCATAGTGGAAGTAATCATTATGCAAAACAAATAATGGCTTTATTTCCTATTACATTTAAAACTTTCATGGCAGCGATAAATGGAATAATATATTATGTAATTTTCTTCTTGTTATGTACGGGTATTCTTCCAGTATTCGTAGTTCTTAAGAATACCAACAAGTATAGAAAAACAGAACAGAAGTTTATTCTATATCTTTCACTATGTTTGATTTTTTTAATACTTGAAATAGTAATAACAATTTTTTTGACTGAGGAAGCAGGGGCATTATATCCGCATAAATTTTTATTCAGGTATTTATTTGCATTAGGTATTCCTTTTATTATTCTGTTTTTTTCCAATAAAGAGAACGATGCGTTTTGTAAAAAAAGTTTTATATCTGTCTATTTGATAATTGGCGTATATATGATAGTTTATTATTTTTTGCTAAAAAGCAGCGGAACGACAGCAATTATGGATAGCCATATTAATGTTTTGATAGAAAATATAATTCGTATTTTGGGCAAATATATGGGGATGATTATTGGAATTCTTTTTTTGATTTTTTCTATTGTTTGGATTGGTTTATTACAAAAGGGGAAAGTGAGACAGAAATTTAGTATAATTTCCAGTGTATCAATGTTAATATTATTGCTATTTAACTTTTGGCAGCATCCGTACTATAGCAATATGATTTGTGAAGGCAAGGCAAATAAAAAAGATTTTATGTTATTAGGAAATTATTTAGGTGAAGAGGATAGGAAGATATATTATCTAAATGATGAATTGGATAATTATGCGTTATTCTATGGTTATATAGCGCAGGATTATCAGTGGATTAATCCCGATGAAATAAGTTTAGTTGAAAATGATGATGTCATTGTTATAAAAAAAGGCGCAATAAGTATCCCAGATGAATTTAAGAAAGTGGATCTAAATACTTCTAATATTGAGGTATGGGAAAGAAAACAATAGTATATTTACCTGGCCAGGGGAGGAATATGAGTATAGCATTTATCCTGTTATGTTTTTGGTTTTATAATAAGAATTCTGAAAAGTGTTTAGTTAATGCCTGCTCAAAAGCTATTATTCTTTGGGTGGCATTGGCATACTTTTCTTTGGAGATTTTATCAATATTTAATAAGGTGACTTTTTCGGCGCTAGTATTCTTTTGGGGGAGTATAAATATTTTACTTTTGATAGATGCTATTCTCGAATGCATTAAATTAAAATCAGGTAAAGTATTTGTTTTACAAATAGTAAATGTATTTAAAAAAAATATGATATGGGTAGTTCTATTTATAGGATTATTTTACTTGGCCTTAAAAACGGTTCCATATAATTGGGATTCTATGACATATCATTTATCCAGAATAGCCAATTGGGCGCAAAATAGGAGTGTTGCTCATTATAGTACACACAATATCAGGGAAATTGTCAGTCCTGTACTTGCGGAATTTGTGAATTTGCATGTGTATATACTATCGGGAAAAAGAGATTATTTATTTAATTTTCTTCAATGTTTTTCCACTTTAATGAATACTTGGCTAATCTATGAAATAAGCAGGAAAATAGGATGTGGGAGGCGTTATGCATATATGGCGGCTTTTCTGTTTTTTTCTGCGCCCAGCATATTTGGTGAGGCTTTGTCCACTCATGTTGATCAATTTGCGACTTTATGGCTATTAATCTTTTTATACTATTATACAGAATTAATGCAGGAAGACTGTTTGCATAACGATAAGAATACTATTCAAAATTGTGTTATTATGGCAATTTGTATTGCATTTGGATACTTGGCAAAGCCGTCCGTTTTGATTGGCATGGCTTTGCTTCTTGTTGTATTATTGGTTCAATGCATCAAAAGAAAAGATTCGCTTATTATAATAGGGAAATTGCTTTTGTGGGTAATTCCTTCAATGTTTTTATTTTTATTGCCAGAGTTTTATAGAAATCTGCAGTCATTTTCGGCCCTAACGCTTCCAATAGCAGGGCAGAGACAGTTAGTTGGAACTTTCAAACCGCTATATGTTTTAGTTAATGGTATTAAAAATTTATCTTTTAATTTACCCAACATATATCTGTATGAAAGTGATTATTGGATTGCGGCTATTGTTTATCGAATAGCAGGATTACTTGGTGTCCCTATTGATGACCCCAGTATATCAGAAGACGGAAGAGCATTTTATTTGCATGAAGCGCAGACTTACGAGCCAGATATGGCTGTTAACGCAGTACTTTTGCTTGCATTCCTACTGTGTTTCATTTGGGGAATTTTTCGAATAAAAAAACAGACAAACAGTTATGCAAAAAAATATTCAATGATAGTAGCTGTGATTTTTATTATTTTTTGTTGTCTGGTAAGATGGGAACCTTATGTTTCAAGATATATGATATCTTATTTAGCTTTATTATGTCCGATGATTGCATATGAAACAGAGGATTTTTCGAAAAATTTCAGCTTGCCGATGGGCAGAGCGTTTTTGTTTCCTGTCATTTTGTTTATGTGCTGTATCGAATTATTTGGATTGTCTGTCTATCATACAAAAATAAGTATGTATGGGAGTGACGGCCGGTTCAAGGGTTATTTTTATAATAGACAGGAAATATATAGTGATTATGATGAAGTATGCAATATTGTGATATCAAAAGGTTATAAAACAGTAGGCTTAGTGTTGTCAGGTGATTCTTATGAATATCCTATTTGGCAGAGATTAAATGGTAGTGTAGAACTTATAAATCATGTAATGGTGGTGAACGAAAGTGCGCAGTATGAAGAGAGGGATTTTATACCTGAATGCATAATTTCTACAAAAGTAATGGGAGATGAAATTGAATATAATAAGTCAGTGTATAAACAGAATGCCATAAGTAAAGGTAACTCTGAATTATGGTTATATGAAATAAACAGAGAAAAATGGTAGGTATAGAATAAATGTATTTAATTGTAAAGTGAGTGAAAATGAGAAAACTATTGAAAATATTTTATAAAATGTTTCTTATAATGATATTGGGAGGGGGGATTGGTACCTTCTTACTCATACTGGTCTATTGTATTCCGATAGAAAGGATTTTTACAAATTTTTCATCTGGTATTGAAGGAATGGAAAGAGATGAGAATTGGTACAGGATGATCTATGATTATGATGCATCTACTTTAGATAATTATACACAGGGATTAATGCTCAAGGCTGCGGCAACGCCGCTGCCACAAAATGGGGAGAATATTATACAGCAGACTATGAGAGTATATATGTTAAATGATAAGTCGGATATCCATGGTAGTAAGTATATTGATTATACATGGAATGGAAAACAATACTCCTGCGACAGTTATGAACGGTACTGGCATGGATATCTGATATTTCTCAAGCCTCTTCTATTTTTGTTTCCTTTGCATGATATAGTATTTCTAAACATAGTAGTTCAGTTATTTTTAGTTTTTGCGGTAATTACGTTGCTTCAGCGTAAAAATGTATGCGAACTGCAAATTCCATTTGTTTTTTTATGGATAATTGGGATGCAGATGACTGCAATGTTTAATATTGATTTGTCAGTTTGCTTTTATATTTATATGTTGGCTATAATAATATTATTGAAAAAAAATTGGTACATATCTCGTTATTATTATTATTACTTTTTGGTAATAGGAATGTGCACTTCGTTTTTTGATTTCCTTACATGGCCACTTGTTACCTTAGGAATACCTTTGATTGTGTATATGTATATTACAAATCATAAGAATAAAGTAAAAACGATAAGTTTTGCTTCTATATGCTGGGGAAGTGGATATTTGGGGTTGTGGTGTCTGAAATGGGGATTGTCATCCGTGATTTTACAAGAAAATGTTTTCAGTAATGCAATTGCACAGTTACAATTAAGAAGTTCTTCGTTTATAAATGCAGAGGCAACTGAAAAGATATTGTATATAGATGTTTTAGTAAAAAATTTCAGTGTGTTTGGTAAGAAAGTTTTTATTTTACTTTTTATAGTCATAGCGTTTTGGTTATTATATAAGTATATAAGTTCTGGAAAAAAGTTAGTATTGAAAAGAATGTTACCATATATCTTAATTTCATTCTATCCTTTTTTATGGTACTTATTTACAAAAAATCACTCTTATGAGCATTATTGGATGACCTGGAGAGAATTATTAATCCCTATTTTTGCCATGATTTGTGGAACGCTAAAATCTATATATGGAGAAAAGCAGCAGTTAAAATAAGCGGTATATTGCTTCAGAATTAATTATGTAAGATTAATTTGAATATTAAGAGGTGCAAAGAATGTATGAACCTAAGGTATCGATAATACTCACAACATATAATTCCCTAAAAAATTTGGAACAAACATATTCAAGTATAACAACTCAGGATTATAATAATATAGAAATTGTTGTTGTTGATGGGGGGTCTACGGATGGAACTATTGAGAGATTAAAGGAGTATGAAAAAATAATTAAATATAACATTCATTGGATATCAGAGCCTGATAATGGTATTTATGATGCAATGAATAAAGGATTAAAAATTGCTACCGGAGATCTTTTACTTTTTTTTAATGATATATTTAGTAGTAGCAGTGTAATTAGAATGCTGGTATCAGCGGTTAATAAAAATAAAAATTGTATTGGAGCGCACGGTGATTTGCTTTATTGTCAAAATGGAAAGATCAAAAGACAATGGAAGATGGGAAATGGGAATATTGAAGAAGGGTGGATGCCTGCGCATCCTACATTGCTATTGCATAGGGAAATTTTTAATGTTTATGGAGGATTTAAGACCGATTATAAATGCGCAGCAGATTATGAATTTATGGTAAGAATATTAAAAAATAACACAAATAAACTTGCATATGTACCAGAAGTTTTGGTGTATATGTTTTATGGTGGTACAAGCAGTAATGGAATCAAAGCCTATTGTATTTCTTTTTTTGAGGCAAGTAGAGCGTTAAAGGAAAATGGTATAAGCAGACCTTATTTGGTTAGTTTAAAAAGGACATTAAAAGTGTTACGGCAATTTTTGAATGTAAATATATTTAAGAAATTGTGATATCATAAAGAAATGCAAATAATGACGATTGATATATAAAGGAAGAGGATTATGATAAAAAATTATAAAATAAATTTATTTTTTATAAATTTATTTTTTTTGTTTTTGTGCTTCATAAACTATAGAACTATTTTAGCTGTTAATTATGAATTTAAGCAAGATAATTTATTTATAACAAGAGAAAATGAAATTGTTGAAGAGAAGGGAGCATATATGGATACTTCTTTTTCGGGAGATAATGTGTCTGTTATATCTCCTGAAATAGAATTGGACAAAGGAATATATATTGTAGATGTCGAATATGAGACAAACACTTCATTTAATACCAGTAACATAAAAATAGAGGAAGACACATATAAAGGTGTTTTTTCAGATGATATTCGTATGGACGCGAGTTCCAACAAAATTTCATATCATTTTTATGTAAACAATGACAATACTAAATTACGGGTATTTAATCATTTGTGGGGAGAGGAAGATGGAGACTATTTATTGGTTAAAAATATAAAAATAGCTACATCAGCGTCTACAGCTAGTTTGTACTGGTTTAAATGTGTTTGCGCTTTATTGATAATTAATGCATTATTTATATTTATAATAAATAGGAAAAAGATAAATATAGATATTAGCAATAAATTAGTGATGTTCGGTGTGATTACGGCCGCAATTGTTGCCTCTATTCCTATTTTTACGGATTATTTTTTATTGGTCAGGATTGCACTTTTCATTTGATGAGAATTGAGGGATTAAAAGATGGTATTTTATCTGGACAATTGCCTGTAAGGATTCAACCCACATGGTTTCAAAATAATGGTTATGCAGTTTCTGTTTTATACGGTGATTTATTTTTATATTTTCCAGCTATATTAAGACTTATAGGAATCTCAGTACAGAATTCATATAAGACATATATATTTGCGATAAATTTTATAACAGCTATCATTGCATATTATTCTTTTGCAAAAATATCAAAATCAAAGTTTATTGGAATGATGGCGAGTTTGGTATATACACTATCAATATACCGTTTTACCGATATATATTTTAGAGCAGCAGTAGGAGAATATACTGCTATGGCTTTTTTTCCACTTATAATATGGGGTTTGTATAAAATATATACAACGGAAACTACAAAAGATAATAGGATAATTTGGTTCCCTTTAGCAATTGGGTATACAGGAGTAATACAATCTCATGTGTTAAGTTGTGAAATGGTAGCTTTTTTTTCTTTAATTGTTTTGTTAGCTTTCTGGAAACGTACATTTAATAAAAATGTTTTAAAAAATTTAATGAAAGTATTAATTGTAGTGATTGCAATTAACTTAAATTTTATAGTTCCATTTTTGGATTATATGAGAGAGAATTTAAAAGTAAAACTTTTTACTTCAGGTAACGGTATACAAAGTATGGGATTACCTTTGGCCCAGCTCTTTGCTATTACACCAGGTGGAAGCGCTAGGCTAAATGGTTTTGAAATGGGAATGCAAAAAGAAATGCCTATGGGGCTGGGAATAACTTTCATCGTTATTTTATTTCTGCTTATTATTGGATTAATAAGGAGAGATAAAGATGATAAATTATGTATGCCATTTAGATTTGCTATTGCAATAAGTACATTGGCTATCCTTCTTTCTACAGATATATTTCCATATGATTTTCTTATTAAATTTCCGGTATTAAAAACTCTTATTAATACACTTCAATTTCCTTTTCGATTTATGGGAATAGTTACAGTCACTTTGACATTAGTTGCATGTTATGTTGTGAAATATGCTAATATATTTTACAAATCTAAAGTTTTTTGGGGACTAATATTAGTGATTTCAGGCTTAGCATTATACCAAGGATTAATAATGTCGGGTGATATTCTAAATACAAAAGAAGCTGTCAGGATATACTCTGGAGAAGCTGCGGTAATGTGGGATGGTGGTATTGGTAGTGCAATGTATTCACCAGATTACGGAGTTGAATATTTGCCGGTGGAAACGGATGTCGCTGCTATAAATAAGTCATTTATATTAGGTGACGAAAGTGTTATAATGCATAATTATAATATAAACTACAATAAGATAACAATTAATTTATTAAATATGTTAAGTGAAAGAACGTTTATTGAAGTGCCACTAATATATTATCGTGGTTATGAAGCAGTTGATATAAAAACATCAGGCAGACTTTCTGTTGAAATGGGAAATAACGGTAGAATAAGAGTTGAAATTCCGCCCCAATATGATGGTACTTTTAGAATACAGTTTGAAGAACCTGCTTATTGGAAAGGAGCGATGATTATTTCATTAATATCTACATTCATAATAATGTTTATATTTATAAAAATAAATAAAAATAAGATAATAAGTAAATTAAAAATTATTTTATAAATATTTTATTATTTTAATATCGTACAACGAAACCACTGATTACACATAAGGTAATATTTGAGGGATACGCAATGGTTTATAAAAATAAAATAAAACAAAAAAAATTTAGTATCATAAAAATTTCTTTTACTTTAATAATAATATTATTTTTTATATTGAGTTTAATCCCATTACTATATATGTGCCGTTATGTGCATGCATCAGGTGATGATTATGGATATGGAATGTTGCCACATTTGGCATGGCTTAATTCCCACTCTTTTGTCGAAGTATTAAAAGCAGCAGGTGCAACTGTTCGAGAATATTATTATGGCTGGCAGGGAACTTGGGCATCCATTTTCTTGTTTTCTTTACAGCCAGAGGTTTTTTCACCTGACTTGTATTGGATAGTGCCAATTATCATGATTTTTCTGACAGTTATAAGTACGTCATTGCTCTTATTTTATATATTAGTTAAAAAACTTGAATTTCCATTAACTGCATATGGTATTATAAATAGTTGCCTTCTACTTATGATGATTCAGTTTGTTCCAAGCACGAAATCTGCAATATTTTGGTATAATGGAACTGCACATTATATTATACCGTATTTCTTTGCAGTATTAGCAATTTATTCATTTTTTAAGTTTATTGATACTTATTCGTATAAGGTATGGTTAGTGGCTCTGTTTTCAATGTTTATGCTTGGTGGAGCCAATTACCTGGCAGCTTTACTTGCTCCAATCATTTTGTGTTTCTTGCTCATTGTTTATGGAAAAAAAAGGCGAAAGTCCTTTTTGTTATTGATACCTCTTGCAGTGGAGATGATAGGTCTGGGGATTAGTATGTGTGCACCAGGTAATTTTGTACGGGGAGGAGAAGAGTTATCGCTAACATTTAGTAAATTAGTTAGTACAATTATAAAATCATTCGAACAGGGCTTTATTACAATTATTGAGTATATTAAAGACAAGCCTGTAGTTTTTATAATCATGTTATTTATGGTCATAGTTGTATGGGAATCACTTATCTCTAAGCCGCTAAATTTTAAGTATCCCTACCCTTGTATATTTGTTGTGGCAATGTTTTGTGTTTACTGTGCTATGTTTGCGCCTGTCATATATGCCGGCACAGAAGTTTCGGGAGGTGTTCCCAATACCATTTTTCAGGTGTTTTTACTTACGGTAACAGCAGACATTGTATATGTTTTAGGATGGGGAAGGAGGAAATCGAAAGAAAGAAGTGAAAAAACAGGTAAAAGGGCATTTTATTTGGAACCGGTTAAATTCAGAAGAATAGTATCAATACCATCAATAATTGTGTGCGTTATTTTTGTGTTTTTTTGCAGAGGTAATTTGCGGGATATGACGATGTTTAAGTGTATTGATTACGTGGTTAGTGGTCAGGCGGATGATTATAAGTTGCAAATGGAAGAAAGACTCTCTCTTTTATTGGATCCCAGCCTTAGAGAAGTGGAACTCCCTGAGATTAATCAGGAACAGGGACCGTTAATGCATATGGAGGTATTAGCAGATCCAAATGCGTGGACGAATCAGGTAGTAGGTCAGTTTTATCAAAAGGACAAAGTAGTTGGTGTTAAAAGAAAGTAAATTATATCAATTAGTAGGTTTTTCTTGGAGAGTTAGACAGACTAGTTTTCTTGTGATAGAATAAACCGATAGTTGATAAAAATATATTTATATGCATTATTCGGAGCGTTAAAGGAGTGTGTGATGTCTGAATCAATAAATTGTATTGAAGAAAATAGTAACATAGACAGAGGCAGTATATTGTACTTAGTAGTCCCCTGCTATAATGAAGAAGAGGTTATTATAACCTCTTCTCAAAAAATGAAAGACAAAATGCAGAGGTTGGTTAATAATGGTTTTATTTCTCCAAAAAGCAAGATAATGTTCGTCAATGATGGAAGCAAAGACAATACATGGAAGATAATTCATGCTCTGTGTAAGGCAGATAATATTTTTTCTGGGCTTAGTTTTTCCAGAAATTATGGACATCAGAGTGCAATATTGGCAGGAATGCTGACTGCCCGGCAATATGCTGATATGGTAGTGACAATAGATGCTGATTTGCAGCAGGATATTGAAGCACTTGATGAATTTATTAAATGCTATAATGATGGTTGTGAAATAGTGTATGGAGTGCGTAATGATCGGGATACGGATGGTTTTTTCAAAAAGACAACTGCAACATTATTCTACAAAATAATGCATATCCTGGGGTGCAATGTTTTAAGTAATCATGCTGATTATCGATTGTTGTCAAAAAAAGCGTTGGATGCGCTTGCTGAACATAATGAAGTGAATTTGTTTCTGCGTGGACTTATTCCTACTATGGGATTTCAATCTGACGTGGTATATTTTGATGTTAAAGAAAGGGAAGCCGGGAAATCAAAATATACATTAAAAAAGATGATGACTTTGGCCGTAGATGGGATTACATCAATGAGTACAAGGCCGATTCAAATTATTACACTGATAGGTTTTTTTGTCAGCCTGTTTAGTGTAATAATGATAATATATTGTATATGGGACTGGTTTTCCGGCCACAATGTGCCTGGATATACAACAACTCTGGTGGTTTCGCTGTTAATGGGGGGATTGACTATTTTTTCTCTTGGTATCGTTGGAGAATATGTGGGTAAAATATATCTGGAGGCTAAAGCTAGGCCAAGGTATATTGTAGAATCGTTTATTTGGAAAGAAGGAGATACTTTAGATTTTTCGAATAGTTACAGTGATAAGGAAGGCGTTGACTTACAATAGATGGAGACGGAGAAATGAGTAAAATAGACATACATGCAGATGATTATTGTTTGTCCCCCCATACATCTGAGGATATATTAAACTGTATCAGAGCAGGAAAGCTTGACAGTATCAGTGTTGTTACAAATATGTCCTGTTATGAGCAGTATGCGCAAAAATATCTCGACGAAAAGGATTCTTGGCATCAGCTACTGAAGTTATCTGTACATCTTAATTTTATGGAGGGACATTGTTTGGCACGGGTAGAGGATGTGCCGGATCTTGTAGATAAAAATGGATATTTTAATATATCATGGGGAAATTTGTTTTTATGGAATTATTCTCCCCGAAAATATGTGCGAATAAAAAAACAGTTAAAATCGGAAATAAAGGCGCAGGTAGAAAGATTTATAGATTTTTTTGGAGACAAACAAGCTATAAGGTTTGACAGTCATCAGCATACACATATGATCCCTATATGTTATTGGGCTTTGCTTGAAGTAATAGTAGAACAACATTATAAAACAGAATATATTCGTATTACGAAGGAGCCAATAATTCCCTATCTAATAAATATTTCTTTGTGGAAAACATATAAACCTGTAAATTGGATTAAAAATCTGTTATTAAACTTTTATGCTTTGGGAATGGAAAAGACGATAGAGGAGAATAAGCCGTCATGGCAGGAAGATAATATGCCGATGTATCTATGGGGGGTATTAATGAGCGGTAAGATGGATGTAAAACGGGTGACAAAGCTTTGGAGTGATATGAGTCAGAAGGCACAGACAAAGGGAAGGAAACTGGAGGTATTGTTTCATCCGGGCGCAGCAGCAGCAGATGAAATGGGGGAAGAGTTTTGTAATCAGGAAGCCAATAAATTCTATCTTTCCGAGGGAAGAAACATAGAATATGAATGCGTGATGGAATTGGAAATCAGATTGCAGAGGAAATTGTATGAGCATTGAAAAAAAACGTAGAATTACATTTGGTATTGCAGTTTTGTTAGCATTTGCAGCTATATTGATTTTCAATATATTTACTCCATATATGACGGATGATTTATCATATAAAGCGACAGTTCTTAAAGCAGGTTCTTTTCTGGAGCTTATTAAACAGGAATATGATCAATATATGACTTGGACTGGAAGAAGTGTCGGTCATATAATATTGAGATTTTTTCTGCGGGGAAGCAAGGCGGTTTTCAATGTTTTTAATAGTTTTATCTTTACATTATTGACACTCTTAATATATTGGAATATTGATCATAAAAATCAGTATGATACTTCAGTATTTATTCTTATTAATCTTCTTTTATGGCTGTTTGGAGTAATGTTCAGCCAAACCGTTCTTTGGGAGACGGGGGCGTGCAACTACCTTTGGGGAAGTACCATAATTATGTCTCATGTTACCTTATATCATTGGTTGATAAAGAAAACAGTGCGCGGGAGAGCAACAAAGGCACTTCTTTGGAGTCCTGTTCTGCTTTTCACAGGTGTATTGTCTGGTTGGTGTAATGAGAATACCTCCGGGGGAGGGATTTTGTTCGTTGTTATCCTATTATGCTCTTACTTTTTCGGAAAGAAAGATAGAAAATTGAAACCCTGGATGATAACGGGACTCCTTGGCCAGTTGATTGGATTTGGTTTTCTTGTTGCCGCACCGGGAAACCGTATAAGGGCACAGTTTATGGAAGAGGAACATACGGGGATTTTTGCTATTGTTTCGAGATTTCAAAAAATTACTCTTGCAATAGAAAGTAATTTTTTATTACTTATAATTTTTGTTTTAGTAATAGCTGTGGTCATCCGTTTGGGTAAGAAATCTTGGAAAGAATTTATTGAAAAGCACTTTTTATTTGTAGTCTGGAATCTTATTTTTTTAGCAACCTGTTATGCGTTAATTCTGACTGCGGAACCAATGCCAAGAGCTTATTTTGGGGCTGGGGTATTTCTGATAGCAGCTGTTGTTCAGGGGTATACGGATATTTCTGACAACGATGTTTATTTCAAAACATTAAAAAGTAGCTTTATTGCCGTATTGTCTGTTATATTGTTTTTTACTTATATGGACAGCGGTGCCAATATGATAAGGATTTACAGAGAATATCATGAAAGAGAAGTATATTTGGAAGAGAAAGCCGCCGCAGGGGAAAAGGATGTAACAGTCCCAATGCTTCGGCCGGGATTTGAAACAAAATACAGTGATGGCTATCAATCTGATATTACAGATGATCCGGAGTATTGGATTAATGACGCTTACGAGCAGTTTTATGGAATAGAAAGGATTTCAGCCGTACCCAGAGAAGGATGGACAGAATATTAAAAAAGTGGTTCCGTATAGGAGATTTACATTATGTTAAAAGAGTTGGATTATCCCTTTGATGCAGAATATATCCTTAAAAAATCTAAAAGTCTCCGCAGGCAGCTGTTATCAGATGGAAACCTGAAGATCCATAAGAAAATTGCTGTATTGGGTGGAAGCACTACGCATGATATTATCAGGATTTTGGAATTGTTTTTGCTGAATCAGGGGATAGAACCGGAGTTTTATGAATCAGAATATGGAAGATACTGGGAGGATGCGGTATTTGGTTCTGAAAAGCTTGATGAGTTTCAGCCGGATGTGATTTATATTCATACCAGTAACAGAAATATTAAAGTATGGCCGGCTTTGGGGGATAGTGATGAAGTGGTTGCAGATAAGCTGGATACTCAGTATACTCATTTCGAAAAGATGTGGGAGGTAGCTGCTGATAAGTGGAACTGCCCAATAATACAGAACAATTTTGAACTGCCATTTTACCGTACTCTTGGAAATCAGGATGGAGTAAATGTTTGCGGAAAGACATCTTTTATAAATCGGTTAAATAACAAGTTCGCTGAGTATGCAAGAAATAATGATAACTTTTACATTAACGATATACATTATCAATCAGCAGCATATGGATTAGATGCATGGTCAGCGCCACTTTATTGGCACATGTATAAATACTCCTTGTGTCTGTCGGCAATTCCATGGCTTACCCATAATATTGCCAATATAATCAAGTCTATATATGGAAAGAACAAAAAATCTCTGGTACTTGATTTGGATAATACATTATGGGGAGGAGTAGTGGGGGAGGATGGGCCGGAGAATCTGGAGCTGGGTCCAGAAACATCCATGGGACAGGTTTACATGGAAGTTCAGAGCTATATAAAAGAGTTAAAAACGCTTGGAGTAATGCTTAATGTAGATTCCAAAAATAATGAGGAAAATGCTCTGGCGGGTTTGCTGCATCCGGATGGAATTTTAAAACCTGAGGATTTCCTGGTGATAAAGGCTAACTGGGAACCCAAGAGTAAAAATATTATGGAAATTGCGGCCCAACTGAATATTCTTCCTGACAGTTTGGTTTTTGTAGACGATAATCCGGCGGAAAGGGAAATAGTCAGGGCGCAGGCAAGTGGGGTAAGTGTTCCGGAGATAGGTGTTCCTGAAGACTATATTCGCAATTTGGATCATGGTGGCTATTTTGAGGTTACCAACATATCAAATGATGATTTAAAGCGCAATGATATGTATAAGGCTGATAGGAAAAGGCAGGAACAGCAGTCAGCGTTTACTGATTACAGGGATTATTTGCTTTCTCTGAATATGAAAGCTGAAATCGCCCCCTTTTCTTTCCGTTATATGAGCAGGATAGCCCAACTGACAAATAAAAGTAATCAGTTTAATCTTACAACTAAAAGATTCACACAGGGAGAAATTGAGAAGATTTCTGCTGACGAAGGTTATATTACGTTATACGGTCGGCTGGAGGACCGTTTTGGTGATAATGGTGTTGTTTCTGTTGTTATAGGGCGCATAGAAGATAAAAGGCTTCATATTGAATTATGGCTGATGAGCTGCAGGGTATTGAAACGAGATATGGAATATGCTATGATGGATGCTCTGGTTAAGGAGTCTTTGCGGTATGGTATTAACACCGTTTACGGCTATTATTATCCTACAGCAAAAAATAAAATGGTTCAGGATTTTTATTTGCTGCAGGGATTTGAAAAAGTGGAAGAGAATGAAAGCGGGACGATTTGGAGACTTGAGCTATCTGAACAATATGAAAACAAGAATCGGGTAATTGAATTAATGAATACGGAGGAAGAATTATGAGTAGAGAAGAGGTATTTGTAAAGCTGAATGAAGTATTTCAGGATGTGTTTGATGATGAGAGTATTACAGTTAACGATGCCACCACGTCAAATGATATAGCAGATTGGGATTCTTTGGAACATATTAATTTGATTGCTGCTGTTGAGCAGGAGTTTGGAGTAAAGTTTAATATGGGCCAGGTGATAACAATGGTAAACGTAGGTGAAATGGTTGATATAATTCTTATGCAGTTGATGTAATTGATAAAATTAAGTAAATTACTAAATTAATTTTGTTTGCAATAGTAATTGAACTTTAATCTGAAGTAGAAAGGAACAGGAATTTGTCAATAACATCCTTTTATTTTCTGATATTTTATGCTTTTATTTTGTTCATATATTATAATGTGCCTAAGTGGATGCAGTGGAGCGTCTTGCTTGCTGCCAGTTTATTTTATTTCCTTACTTCTGGAAATTCCATATTAATACTATATCCACTTACGGCGACTGCAATAAGCCACTTTGGTATTCGAACTATTGTTAGGATAGAAAGCGACAGAGAAGAACTGAAAAGAAAAGGAAAGAATCCGGATTTTATAAAAAGAAATGTTCTTTGTGCTACTGTTATAGGAATTCTGATATTTCTTATTACTTTTAAGTATATAAATTTTGTGATCAATACTATTAATGGAATAGGAAATTTTTGGGGGAGAAATACGGTTTTATTTCCTGTAGTTAACTGGTTGGTGCCTTTAGGTATATCTTATTATTCCCTATCATTGATTGGTTATGTTGCAGATGTTTATTTTGGTATTGCAAAACCAGAGAATAATTTTGGTAAACTTGCTGTTTATGGAATGTATTTCCCAGTGATGATATCCGGCCCTATCTTAAAATATCGTGAAGATGGAGAACAGTTTTTTCAACCTCATTTTTTTGATTATACACATGTTACCCGCGGAATGCAGAGAATGCTATGGGGATATTTTAAAAAGCTGATAATTTCAGAGAGAATGGCAATAATAGTTAACACTGTTTATGGAAATTATGCAGATTACCCTGGGGGATATATATGGATTGGCACAATTTGTTTTGCATTTCAATTATATACTGATTTTTCAGGCTGTATGGATATAGTGCTCGGAATGTCGGAGACATTTGGTATCAGGCTGCCAGAAAATTTTGAGAGGCCTTTCTTTTCTAAAAATATATCTGAGTACTGGCGCAGATGGCACATAACTTTGGGAATTTGGATGAAGGAGTATGTTTTCTATCCACTTCTTCGAACCTCTTTTTTTATAAAGTTTGGGAAAAAACTTCGAAAATGTTTTGGAAAAAAATGGGGAAAGCAGTTAACTACATTTACAGCAATGTTTTTCCTATGGTTTACGGTAGGAATATGGCATGGAGGAAGCTGGAAGTATATAATAGGTTCAGGTTTGCTTCATTGGTTTTATATAGTGTGCGGTGAAATTTCATCTCCCTGGACTGATAAAGTTATGTATAAGCTGCATTTAAAGGATGAATCTTTCGTAATGAAGTTATTCCGTATTTTCCGTACTTTTTTTCTTGTTAATATTGGATTTGTTTTTTTTCGTGCTGCAAGTGTTTCGGATGCTGTAAAAATGTTAAGAGCAGCAACAGTAAATAATGTAGTGGATATTATAAATGGTGGATTCTTGCAATTAGGACTTGATTGGATTGAAATTGTTATATCTATAATGGCATTATTCCTTTTGTTTATGATTTCATTAATGCAGAGGAACGGCTCGGTAAGGGATAGAGTTGCAGATAGAAATATATTTCAAAGATGGGTCATCTGGTATGCATTGTTATTTATGGTAATATTATTAGGGTATTATGGCCCTGGTTATACTGCAGCAGAATTTATTTATCAGGGATTTTAAGAAAAGGACTGTATAATGATACAAGATAAAACGGAAAAAAGAATTGCTGTTTTTCTTATTATTGTTTTTATTTTTGGATTGATACCAATACTTGTTATTGCAAAATATAATTATCCCTGCGCGGATGATTTTGGATTCAGTGCATATAGTCGTATTGCATGGAAAGAAACGCATTCGCTTCTGCAGGTACTAAAAGGTGCAATAATTACTGTAAAAGATAGGTGGTTGGGATGGCAGGGGACCTTTTCCAGTATATTTGTGATGGCTTTGCAGCCGGCAATATTTGGTGAGGCATGGTACCGTGTTGTACCCTGGATTATGATTGGGGTAATGAGCCTGAGTTCAGCTTTTTTATTCCATGTTATACTGAGGGTATGTATGTCAGTCAGAAAGTCCATATATGTATGCATAACCATGCTCTACTTATTTTTCGCTCTGGAGTGTATGATAGATAAAACCCAGGGCTTTTTCTGGTTTAATGGTGCAGCGCATTATATGATTCCTCATAGTGTTGCGGTAGTCTTGTGTGGGTTGATTATTCTGCTTTTTAAGGAGGACAGACATAAAATCAGAAGAATGTTGGCAGCATGTGTGGCATCTTTATTTGTGGGGGGAAGTAATTATGTAACAGGTTTGAGCATAATAATTTTATTTGTTGTAGTCTTGGTAGTAGTCATATATCTGAAAAGAAGAAAATATTTGAAAAGATTATTGCTTCCACTCGTATTTTTTACTGTTGCGTTTCTGGTCAATATATGTGCTCCTGGTAATATAGTAAGGCAGGAAGAAGTATTATACCGCCCCGGAGTAGCAAAATCGATATTAATGTCGTTTTATTATTGTGTGGAATATTTTACTGAATCATGGTTTGACTGGACATATATTATTTTCATATTATCAATTATTCCTTTTTTATGGGAAGTTGTAAAAACAGTGGGAAATAAATATCGGTACCGTTTTCCTTTGCTTGTTCCCATAGCTTCTTTTTGCTTTTTATCTGCAATGTTTACGCCAAGTCTTTATGCTATGGGGGAGGCTGGTGGGGGAAGGATATTCAACATTATATTTCTTGATTATCTTTTTCTAATTATATTGAATTTATATTATGTATTAGGATGGATTTATCGGCACTGTCGTGTGGATGAAAGTAATGAAAGCTGTATAGCAAAAAAAGAAACTAAATTATACTTAATAACCGTTTTGATAATGACTGTGTTTATTGGAGTGTTGTATTGCAAAGTAAATCCTGATTATTTTACAAGTGTTTCAGCAGTGAAATCACTTGTTTCAGGAGAGGCGAAAGAATACGGAAAGGAGACAATGGAGCGTACGCTAAGACTTCAAAACAATACGCATTCTGAGTTAGAATTATCGTTATTAAAAACCAAACCATTTTTACTGTATTATAGTGATATAGGGATGGAAGAGAATGATTGGAAAAATAGTTCAATGGAAAGATATTATCAAATAGATAATATAATTGGAGTGGAATAAGCTCAAACGGGAGGTTAATATGGATAAAATTGCGGTATTAATACCTTGCTATAATGAAGAGAAAACGATTGAAAAGGTGATATCAGATGCTAAGAAAGCTTTGCCGGAGGCAGTGATTTATGTTTATGACAATAATTCATCTGACAAAACGGTTGAGCTTGCCTTAAGGGCAGGTGCGGTGGTTCGACATGAGTATAAACAAGGTAAGGGGAATGTAATACGCCGTATGTTCAGGGAAATTGATGCGATGTGTTATATAATGATAGACGGAGATGATACCTATCCGCTTGAAAATGCCCGAAAAATGTCCGAGAGGATTTTAAACTATGGTGCTGATATGGTGGTGGGAGACAGATTGTCTTCTACATATTATGAAGAAAATAAAAGACCTTTTCATAATTTTGGAAATAGTCTTGTTAAGAAAAGTATTAATATTCTTTTTGGTTCCGAAATTCAGGATATTATGACTGGTTACAGGGCCTTTAGTTATCTATTTGTAAAAACGTTTCCGGTTCTTTCAAGGGGCTTTGAAATTGAAACTGAAATGACCATACATGCGGTAAATAATAATATGCAGGTTGAAAATGTGATTGTAAATTACCGGGATCGACCGGAAGGAAGCGAGTCAAAGTTAAATACCTATTCGGATGGTATCAAAGTATTATTTATGATATTAAAGATGTTCAGGCAGTATAAACCATTAAGTTTTTTTGGAATAATGGCTGTTATACTTACGCTGGGAAGCGTCATATTTTTTATACCGGTATTGCGTGATTTTGTATATACGGGATTGGTCGCAAAATTTCCGACTTTAATTGTTTGTTGTTTTGTGGAATTAGCAGCTATCCAGTCGATTTTTGCAGGATTGATTTTGCATAATCTTCAGGTACAGGATAGAAGAGACTTTGAAAACAAGCTTAATTGTGCATATGATTCATATCAGTATAAATGTCAGTGAAATAGAAACAGATATATTTTCCTTTCCCTTAAGAATTAATGAAGTATCTTGTATGTTAATATAATATGCTATATACTGAAGATGGTTAAAAAAGCATATATGCTGTATATGATTATGGCAGAATGAGAGGAAATAATGAAAAATAAAAGGAAAAGAACTTTTTTGTTACTTATTATAGGTTTATTAATATTCACATATTTATTATCTGGATGTGGAAACTCTCAAAGTACAAAGAATAATGTAACAGAAACGGCATCTATAGATTATGAAGAAGAGATTAAACGGCTAAAGGAAGAAAATGAAGAATTAAAGGAAGAACTTGCAAAATATTTGCCTGTTACAGAAACAACGCCAACGGAATCAGAGACGGTGACGGAACAGGCAAATTCTTCTGAAGAGACTGTATCGGACAACGAAGTTCCTGCAGAAGAAAGAAAGCAGATTGTTGTATTTGGTGATAGTATTTGGGATAGTGCAAGAGATGAGTCTGGTATTGCTGCACAGGTTGCAAATTTTATGAATGCGGATGTATATAATTGTGCAATTGGCGGTACAAGGGCTACGCTTAAGGATGGTGAATCTCCCGATGATTATGAAAATTGGGATTCCACTTCTCTTTCCGGGTTGGTTAATGTAGCGACAGGTAAAGTTGATCCAGAGAGCTTTTTGGAAGGATATCCTGCAGGAGGTGTTATACGAAACATCGATTTTGATAAAACAGATTATTTTATTATAGCATATGGATTGAATGACTATTTTTCAGGAGCCACACTTAATGTAGAGGGCGGTCGTGAATGGGATGCTCATGGTTATGGAGGAGCATTAAGGTATGCAATAGATGAGTTAAGAGGGAGTTTTCCTGATACTCAGATTTTGCTAATATCGCCTACGTACTGTCAGTTCTGGAAAGATGGTGTTATGTATACTGATAGTAATATGAAAGATTTTGGTGGGGGATCGTTAACTATGTATGCCAATGTATGCCGGAATGTTGCTGAAATGCAGAATACACTATATATTGATGCTTATAGTACGATGGGAATTAATATATATACAGCGGATGAGTATCTTGAAGATGGAATCCATTTGACTTCTGCAGGTCGCGAACTATATGCAAAAGCCGTTTCCAGTTGTTTGAAGTATGGAAAACCTGGAAAAGTCTCCGGCAATTCTGTTTATTATTAAGTATAGTTTTGTTGAAGTTTATCTTAGGGTAGCAAGTTAGAAATGATAGTAATTTTGCCTGCAATTGGTTAAGAAATAGATCATTATCTAAATCAATTGCAGGCGTAACTTTAAAGGTTGGATGCTTTGATGACTTTTTCGATAAAGTAATGTTTGTAGTATAATTTAGCATTTATCACCTAATATTTGCTCAGTCCTGATGATACAGATCTCTGGTATAAACTTTATCAATTACATCTTCCAGTTCACTATAATACCGATTAGCTACAATAACATCACTGCAGTTTTTAAATTCATTAAAATCTTTATAGACTTTGGAACCAAAAAATTCATTCTCTTTTAATACGGGTTCATATAGGATAACCATAGCTCCTTTTGCTTTCAGGCGTTTCATAACACCTTGAATAGAACTTTGACGAAAGTTATCGGAATCCGTTTTCATGGTAAGTCGGTAAATACCAATCGTGACTTTTTTTCCGCCTGTTTCAGAGATACCTTCGGATGTCTCATAAAATCCGGCCTTTATAAGAATACGTTCTGCTATGAAATCCTTTCTTGTACGATTAGAGTCCACAATAGCTTGGATAATATTTTCTGGTACATTACTATAGTTGGCCAGAAGCTGCTTTGTATCTTTGGGAAGACAATATCCTCCGTAACCAAATGAAGGATTATTATAATGATTACCTATCCGGGGATCCAGACAGACCCCCTTTATTATTTGATCTGTATTTAATCCGTGCATTTCTGCATATGTATCCAGTTCATTAAAATAACATACACGTAATGCCAAATAGGTATTAGCGAAAAGCTTTACAGCCTCTGCTTCAGTGGGATTTATTATAAGAGTTGGAATATCTTTCTTAATAGCGCCCTTTTTCAGTAATGCAGCGAAAAGATTTGCTTTTTCTAGTAGACTTTTGTTTTCAATAGAAACCCCTACAATAATCCGCGAAGGATACAGATTATCAAAAAGTGCATGTCCTTCTCTTAAAAATTCAGGACTGAATAAAATACGTTCTGTATGATATTTTTTGCAGATGGATTCAGTATAACCTACGGGTACAGTCGATTTGATTATAATAATCGCTTTTTTATTTACGCCCAGGACTTTTTCGATAACATCCTCGACGGATGAGGTATTAAAGTAATTTTGTAAGGGATCATAATTTGTAGGTGTAGACACGATAACGATATCAGCTTCTTTGTAAGCTTGTAAGGCATCTGTGGTTGCAGTTAAGTTCAATTTTTTTGTGGTTAGATATTCCTCGACTTCTTTATCTACAATTGGTGATTTTTTATTATTAATAGCATTAACTTTTTTTGAATCTATATCTACTGCATATACTTTATTATGCTGAGATAGCAGTATTGCATTGCTTAATCCTACATAACCGGTACCTGCAATTGCTATAGTATAGAATGGATTGGGAGAATTTTTCATGCTCATTAATTTTCCTTCCTTTGAACTTTTTAATTTCCGGATTAAAGAATTTGAAAGAGTATTTACTCCATTATCAAATTGAAGTAATATTGCATTTGCCGAACTAATCTTTTATAAAAAAATGCTACAATCCTAATCTCAAAATTGCATATAAATAAACTCTGTAGAGATCCCTTTTTCCGAAAACAGTAAAATAACCAGTAACAAAAAGATATATAAAGGCCATCTGATAAAAAACCTCTGCCTGGAAATAAATCCAATAACATCTGTTTTAAGAGAAGCCCAGTCATATAAAAACAGTAGAATTATTGGCAAACAATTATAAACTACGTGATTTAAAGTAAGGCCCATCTGCAAAGCACAATCCTGTATATACACTGAAAAATGGGAAATACCGGTAAACATATTCTTCAGAACATAAATTCCATCCTGTATAGTTGCCGCCCGGAAGAATATCCATGCAAAACAAACAAGCAAAAAGGTAAAGGGAACTGTAAGAATACTAAGGAAAAAATGATAATACTTATTCCTTTGAAAAGGACTTGATTTTGCATTCCAAGGGAAAAAGCCCTCAATCACCTGATATGCACCATGGATTCCGCCCCACAATATATAATTCCAATTTGCTCCATGCCATAGACCACTGACAAGAAATGTTATCATAATGTTTATAGCATGGCGTATTTTTCCTACCCTGTTTCCTCCTAATGGAATATAGATATAATCCCTTAACCAGGAGGATAAAGAAATATGCCATCGGCCCCAGAAATCTTTGATGGAGGAAGCAAAATAAGGAGCCTTAAAATTCTGAGTTAAATTGATACCCAATATTTTCGCGGAACCCAAAGCAATATCCGTATAACCGGAAAAATCGCAATAAAGCTGTATGGCAAAGAAAAAGGTGGCCAGCACAAGGGAAAATCCCTTATAAGCAGGTAAATCGTTATATACCTGATTAACATAAACGGAAAGACCATCTGCTAAAACTAATTTTTTAAAGTAGCCCCAGGCCATTAATTTTAAACCATATGAGGCCTGATCAAATTGAAAAGTACGTGGTGTATATAATTGCGGCAGCAGCTTTTTCCCTCTCTCAATAGGCCCTTGCATAACCTTCGGGAAAAAAGAAATATAGACGGCGTAAATCCCAAAATTCTTTTCTGCGTGTATATCACCTTTATAAACATCAACAAGATAACTGATAGTTTGAAAAATGTAAAAAGATATTCCGATAGGTAATGCCAGCTTCAGAGTAAAAGGCTGCATGGGAATAGACAGCTTATCGAAAAGCAAAGCTATGTTCTCGGTAAAAAAATTAAAATATTTAAAGAAAAACAATAATCCCGTACAAATTATTATCGAAAGAGCTAGAATTGTCTTTCGATATATTTTGTCTTTCCGACGGGCATCCATTATCAAAGCAGCTATATAAGAAATAATTGTTGTAATAAGAATGACAGCTACATACTGAGGTCCCCAGCTTGCATAAAAATAGTAACTGGACATGAGAAGGATTATCCAGCGATATTTGCCGGGCACTATCCAGTAAAGGATAAAAACAATAGGGAGAAATACAGCGTAGCCAAAAGAATTAAATAACATAATGGTCACCTTTCATTTTTTGTGTCCGTATGGATATATACTAATAATCAAAATTTGAGTAAATAGTGACAGACTATCCGCATAATTGTACTATATTATACTACGAGGATGAAAAAATATACAAGTATTGGAAAATAAAATTTATATTGTTCAAGGAAATTATGATATATTCGGCCAGAAGCTTCAATAATAATGTTACAGTGTATAATAAACAATATCTAATATCACTGTGAGGATTATAAAGAATCTTGACATATAGGAAAATAAGATTATAATACACATCAATGAGGGGAAAACTGAATAGAACATTTTTACTAACTGCTGTATAGGAGGCAAAATTGAAAAGAGAATTTCCCCCCATAAAGAAGCTGGAAAAAGTAAATGAGAAATCTTTTTCCGCTATATTACTTGCTATTTGTCTATGTTTCTATCTTTTTTTCGCCTTTTACGACGGCGCCGTCATCTGTGTAGACTCTCCCGGCTACATCAGCATGCGCCTTTCCCGTGAGCCGTTCTACCCGCTCCTGCTGGCATTTTTCAGAAAACTATTTTCGTCATTCGCCAACGATTTTTACTTAACAGCCGTCGCCTTTTTCCAAAGCATACTTATGGCAGCTGCTACATGGATCCTGGTAAGATACATTTGGAAAGAACTGAAACTGCCTAAATTAATCGCATTTCTCAGCCTGTTAATGCCCCTTGCTGTCTCCTTTTTATGCCGTTTTGCCGCCAAAAGAGAATCCATGTATTCCAACAGCATTCTTACAGAAGGAATAGCCATATCACTGTATCTGTTGTTTTTCCGATATTTATTGGAGTACTGCATCCACCAAAGCAAAAAAAGCCTTCTTTTAAGCAGTATACTGGTCTTTATTATGATATCTACCAGAAAGCAGATGTTCGTTACTCTGGCACTCCTGGTTTTATGTATCCTTATCGTAAATGTAATTCATAAAAAAGCCATCAGGGGAATTCTAGTCCTGTCACTATGTACGTTTGCAATAGTAGGAAGCGCCACGCTTCTGGATATGGGGTATAATTATGCTCTCCGCGGAAATGCGGTCAGGCACACCAATGACAACCGCTTCATCACTACCATGGCATTTTATACGGCAGAAAGAAGCGATGCCGCGTATATTAATGATGAAGAGGTTCGGGATGTCTTTTTGGAGGTATACGATGTCTGCGATCAAAAAGGCTACCTGAAACACAGTGCCGAAGAAGGCTGGTTTAACCGGGTGACTCATTTCGGCGATTACTACGACTGTATACAGATAAACACAATGGGTCCTATCATCACTCAATATGTGCAGGAACATTATGAAGGCGGCGAAGTAGAGCTGGGGGAAAAAGTGGATCAGATTATGAGCACGATAAATATATCAGTCATGCCTCACAATGCCATGAACATACTGGGTTCATTCCTGGACAATGTCCTTTCCGGCCTGATAACCACTGTTGCCAAACGGAATATCCTTTTAAACTGGTACAGTTTTTTCATATATATTATTTATATTCTTCTGCTGATATGGAACATCAGAGTCAGAGGCCATATAAAAACCGCGATTTTGGCGGGATTAACGCTGCTGGCAATCATAGGAAACGTAACACTGGTTTCCCTGGTAATTTTCTGCCAGACAAGATACACCATCTATAACATGGGATTGTTCTATATCTGCCAGATTATAATGCTGTATAATCTAATCCGGCATGAACATCTGCTGCATATAACATCTAAGAATCAAAATCTGTAAATCTGTCAGGGTACAGCGCTACTGTGTACCCTAACATAAATTTGCCTTGTTTTACAATTTTTCTTGTAAATCGTCACACTTTGGGCTAAACTGATTAATGCATAACGTATCAAAAAATAATCGTCAAAATATGTATTTCATGGAGAGCCCATATGCTTTTTAATTCCTATATATTCCTGTTTCTATTTCTTCCATTATGTCTGGGTGGCTACTATCTGCTGGCGCACTTCGGAAAAGCAAAGCCTGCCAAGCTGTGTTTGACAGGTTTTTCCCTATGGTTTTACGGGTATTTTAATCCAAGCTACCTTCTTATTATGCTGTTCAGCATTCTGTTTAACTACTGTATCTTCCGGCTGATTATATCCGCCCGAAAGAAAAATCGTATGAGCGGAATAGCAGGCAGCAGATTTTGGATGACAATCGGGGTCTTAAGCAACCTGGGTATCCTGTTCTATTTCAAATACTACGATTTCTTTATTGAAAATGTAAATGCGGTCTTTGATACTTCATTCATGTTAAAGGGGATTTTGCTGCCTCTGGGAATCAGTTTTTTTACCTTCCAGCAAATCGGCTTTGTGGTGGATTCATACCGGGGTGAGATAGAATCCTGCTCTTTTCTGGACTATTCCCTGTTCGTTTCCTTTTTCCCTCAGCTGATAGCGGGGCCTATTGTAAACCATAATGAAATGATGCCTCAGTTTGAACAGATTGGGCATCGGCAGATGGATTGGAACCAGTTCACTTCAGGAGTATATTTATTTACTCTGGGTATGGTAAAAAAGGTTCTTGTAGCGGATACTTTTGGCAAAGCGGTAAACTGGGGATATTCCAATGTATCAGGCCTGACCGGTGTGGACAGTGCGCTGCTGATTCTTTTTTATGTCCTGCAGCTGTATTTTGACTTCAGCGGGTACTGCAACATGGCCAGGGGGCTTGGATGGCTTTTCGGAATAGAGATACCGGTTAACTTCAATTCACCATATAAAGCTGTGGATATTGTTGATTTCTGGAAAAGATGGCATATTACGCTGAGCCGCTTTTTCACAAAATATGTCTATATCCCGTTGGGGGGAAACCGGAAGGGCAGGGGACGTATGTATGGCAACCTGTTCATGATTTATCTGCTCAGCGGAATCTGGCATGGCGCCGGATGGACCTATGTATTATGGAGTGTGACACAGGGTGTTTTATATATTCTGACCCGTATGTGGCAGCTGTATAAGAAAGAAAGAAAAGTACCGGCAGCAGAAAAGGAAAAAAGTCCTTTCCTTCAGAAGCTTGTCAGGGTCGGAGGAATCCTGTTTACCTTTGTATATTTCAGTCTCACCTGTGTGTTTTTCCGGTCGGAAACCGTTGCTCAGGCTCTGGAAATTTTCCGCCGGCTGTTTACAGGGGGGATTGCAGTACCTGCTGAAGCCATGACTCAGGGCTTCAATCTGGATGAATTCTGGTATGTGATGAAGCTTCTGCATCTGGACAGGCTGCCGTACAGTCAGATGTATTTATGCGGCGGCATTACATTAATCACTTTGATAGTGGTATTTGCTGCGCCTAATGCGGATGAACTGGCGGAGCGTTTTAAACCAAAGGTATGGAATGCGTTGGTTATGGCGGGGTTGTTTTTATGGTGTGTGCTGTCCCTTTCGGGTGTCAGCAGCTTTCTGTATTTTAACTTTTAGCGCAGTATTGCCGCAAATGCGGCATGGGTATGATTTTACGAGGTATAGGAATGAAATCTTGCAAAAAATGGCTGCTGCTGTTTGGCGGCGTTTTGTTGGCGGGCCTTGTGGCAATCGCCGCGTTAGTGATATATGTGGATCCTTTTTTCCAATATCATAAACCGCTGTCTTTTTTTCCATATAAGGTGGATAATCAATTGAGCCAGAATCCGGGAATGGCCAGGAGGCTGGATTATGACAGTGTGCTGCTGGGATCGTCGATGACAGCGAGTTTTGATACGGACTGGTTTACGGAGGTAATGGGACTTCAGACTGTGAAGCTGAGCTATAATGGAGCTTTTCCGAAGGATGAAGCCAACATTATGGATATTATTTTCGATACCAAGGGCAGTTCGGTGAAAAAAATATTTATGGCAGTGGATCAGGGGGCTTTTTCTGCGGATACGGAGGCTACAAAATATCCCATACCGGAATATTTATATGATAAAAATCCTTTTAATAATGTGCAGTATCTTTTTAATAAGGATGTTCTGCTGAATTATATTTTCAAACCATTGATTGATCCTACGGAAAGAACGGACTGGACGCAGCTGTACAAGCCGTGGTGGACGGATCAGTACTATACGAAGGCAAATGTGCTGATGTATTATGTTCCCGCGGAGGAGGCGGAGCATGAGATGGCGGAGGACGCATTTGTGTCAGGTATCCGGGCCAATCTGGATGTGAATATACTTCCCTATGTCGAGGCTCATCCGGAGACAGAGTTCGTTTTCTGGTATCCTCCCTACAGCATTCTGTACTGGAATGATGTAATGCGGCAGAAGGAGCTGGATGCGGTTATAAGGGAATTGGAATATATGACGGAACAGCTGCTGGCCTATGATAATGTCAGGGTGTTCTGTTTTCAAAATAACAGGGAAATTGTATGTAATCTGAATAATTATGCGGATTATACTCATTATCATGGCGATATATGCCGATATATTGTGGAGAGTTTTAATAACGGGGACAATGAACTTACCTGGGAAAATTATGAAGAGGTGCTTTCGGATTTGAGGGAGCTTGCATCTTCGTATGATTATGAGGCTATTTATGATAACTGGTATGACTGATATCCCTGTATTTGTAAATATACAATGTGAAAAGAGGAATTTAGATGGCTGTTAAAGTACTGATAACCTTTGGAGTCCTGTTTGCAGCTCCGTTTTGTATAGGTTTGTTTCCGGTAAGGTTTATGCCCGGAGAGGAAAATAAGAAAGATCCTGTCACTGTCTATCTTGCAGGTTTCCTGCTGATGCTGGCGGTTTTCCAGTTGCTGGCGGTTCCGATAATACTGATTAAGCCATGGGGATTTCCGCAGATAGTGACGCTTTATTCTGTCTTGCTTGTGGGACTGTCTGCGGCAGGTCTGATTACGGGAAGAACGGTTCTGAAAAAGATGGCAGAAGCTGTGACAGGTTTATTTGATAAAAAAGGAAAATTCTCATGGGAAACCTTTATTTACTGGCTTATTGCAGGCGGCTTAATTGTTTTCCAGATTTACATGGCATATACTCATGCCTTCTTTGATGGTGATGATGCTTATTACGTGGCGCAGTCCGTAATTGCGGATCAGTCCAATGTATTGTATCGCATTCTGCCTTATACGGGACTGACAACTACAGTGGATGTGCGTCATGCGCTGGCTACGCTTCCAATATGGGAAGCGTATCTGGCAAGAATCAGCGGGATACATCCGGCAATTATCGCTCATTCTCTTCTTCCTTTGATTTTCATACCGGTAACCTATCTGTTTTATTTTCAAATCGGGAAAAGGCTGCTTAAGAAGGACTACAGGAAGCTGGCAGTGTTTATGATATTGGTAAGTGTGCTGCAGATATTCGGGAACACCTCTATTTATACCAATTCAACATTTTTCCTGATGCGTACATGGCAGGGGAAATCCATGCTGTGCAATATGGTTTTACTGGCGGTTCTTTGGTGTCTGCTTTCTCTCTGGGATAACCGGGGAGAGACAAAGAAGGAAAAGCAGACCGGATGGTGGATCGTGCTCTGTGCGGTCAATATGACAGCGGCTATGGCAACAACTATGGGGGCATTTCTCACGGGACTGCTGATAGCTGTTGTGGGGCTGGTGATTGCGGTGAGGGATAGGCGTCCTCAGGTGCTTCCCAAGCTGGCGGCCAGTTGTATTCCCTGTATATTGTACCTGGCAGTTTATGTGATATTAGTCTGAAAGGATGAATGAAATTGAAAGAGATTTTCACTATTTTTATGGATTACAGCGGAAAGGGAATTTATCCGTTCCTTTTTCTGGCGGCGCTTATTTATTTGCTGGCCACGGAAAAGAATTCAAAAATACGCCGGGTGCTTCTGGAATCATCGCTGGTGATTACAGTGCTGTTTTTCTTTCCCTTATTTAAGATGGTAATGGACAAGGTGGAGGAAGCCGGGACTTATTACCGTATTCTGTGGCTTTTGCCCATGACTGTTGTGATCGCGTATGCAGGGGTGAAGCTGATTGGGCGGCATACCAGAATCGGTTTGGCGGCAATAGTAATTGTTCTGGTGCTGGGCGGAGAATATTTATATAAAAGCCAGTATGTTACCCGGGCGGAAAATCGTTATCATCTTCCGCAGGCAGTGATTGCTATCTGCGATTTAATTGCACCGCAGGAAGATGAGGAGCGGGTATGGGCAGTATTTCCATCGGAGTTGATTCATTTTGTCCGTCAGTATTCATCAGAAATCCAGATGCCTTATGGCAGAGATATGGTAGTGGCCAGTTGGGAGCATGTGGAGCATCCGATGTATGCATTGATGGAATCGGACATCGTACGCATAGATTTACTGGCAGAACTGGCGGATGATTACCAATGTCAGTATATCATCCTGAATAAGGCCAAGCAGACAGAAGGAGATCCCGAAGCATGCGGCCTGGAGAAAATAGCTGAGGTCGGAGGCTATGATGTCTTCAGAAATGTCAGTGTCGAAATCAAGACTGTACAATAAATGTAATTTGCGTGCGGAAGATTACTGGAAAGATAAAGAGAAGGAAGAATGCAAATGCTGAAAAGATTCCAAAGAAAAGAATATTTTTGCCTGGCGGCGGTATTGCTTGTATTTTTACTTATGTCACTGTATAAATTAACGGATGCCCCGCTGTGGTATGATGAGGTAGTAGAGTTTTATTACTCTAAGTATCTGTCCGGCCCTATCCAGGGGGTTAGTATTTATAACAGCCTGTATGAGCGGCTTCAATTCAACAGCTTTCAGCCGCCTCTGTACAATCTTATCATGCATGTTTGGCTTTTGTTCAGTGAATCGGAATGGTGGTTCCGTTTCAGCGGAGTGGTTTTCGGATTCATAGGGATGCTTGGACTTTATGCCTGCATGAAAATGATTACCAATTGGAAAGTGGCAGTCCTTTCGGTTTTTGTCAGTTCTTTTATATATGAATTGATGTATTATGTGAAAGAAGCAGCGGAATACAATCTCATGCTTATGTTGCTTTACTGGATGCTGTATTTCTATTTCCGCACATTCAGGGATCTGACACTGAAAAATATCGGGTTATTTACAGGAATTTCAGTGATATTGCTTTATACACAATACGGCACCGTGCTGGCTATATTGCCTTTGGCGATAGCTCTGTTCATTAAGGCGTTCCGGCAAAAGGATAAAAAGCTTTGCAGAAAAATAGCCATAATTTATGTGGCGTCGGGAGCCATTGCGGGTCTGCCTTTATTTTTTCTCCTGTTTAGGATTCAGCTTCAATGGAATCAAAGTGTAAATTACTATACGGTAGCTTTTGAAAAGAATAATGTGATTTACGATTTTTTCATGATGATACTGACAACAGCGCAGTGGCTGTTCACAGAATCAAAAACGCGGTTTACGCTTATATGTGCAGCAGCTTTGCTGGTTTGCATAATTTTTGCAGTTCTATGCATAGTTAAAAGAAAAAATCAGGAATTCAATTATTTTATGATTAGCTGTGTGGCCGGTTGGATTATATACTATATTATCGTTCGCTCGGGCTTATATGCATATGGTGATTTCGGCAACCGATATAGTTTATATTTGCTTCCGGTGTGGTTTGTAGCAGTGGTTTATCTGATATACGAATCAGTTCGGTTCATATCAGCACTCCATTTTAAACACAAAAAGCTGGTTTTAAATATGGGGATATGCTTTATCCTTGTTATAGCAATGGGATATTGTACATATGGCTTCTATAGAGTGCAGCTTCACTGGGCTAAAAGTGATACAAGAAGTGTGGTTGATTTATGGTATGAGGAAAAAGGATTTGATACGCCTACCTACGTGATATTTGGAGAGGCTCCGAGCTTTACTTATTATCTCACACACGATAGCCGTTTTGACCAGAAGTATATGGATGATATTACATTTGAATACGAAAATAAAGAAACGAAACTGGGAGCGGATGAGTATTGGGATTATTTTGTGGAGAAATACCAGGGGCAGCCTCCGGAGGAATTCTATTTATCTATTGGACATGAAAATTCTCTGACGGATGCATTAAGACAAAAGGGTTACACTTTGGAGACGGAGTTTATATCGAATACAATATTATTCCATGTATATAAATAAAGTGAGGTAAGTGAAAAGGCCTTGACCAATCAAAAAAGATTAGTCAAAGCCTTTTCCTCATTCCTTACCAACATTAAAAATTTCCCGCGCAAACCGCGCCGCCACTCGTTCTCGTCCCATTTTATTCAAATGATACCCGTCCGTCAGACATTTTTCCGCATCATCTTCATTGATCGTACCATAGTAGTGATCCAATATGCTCACACCATTAGCCATAGCCACATCAATCTCATGAAGAACATAATCCGGAAGCACGCCGTTCCCAAAGTCTTCCGTATCCCCGTTTATCATTTTGCCGTCGCTGTCTTCAAACTGTCCATAGGCAGGAGACATCACAACCAGCCGGATATAAGGATATTTCTGCTGTATCTGCTGGATAGAAGCATTCAGCGCCCCGTCCCAGGTAAGCAGATTGATATCATTGTTTTCATCCATAACAGGCCGTTTATCCTTGTAGTCATTCAAATCATACATAATAACGATCATATCGACCTTGGAAAAATCCACGCTCTTTAGTGTCTCCAATGCATCCGTATACGCGCTGTCCTTATCGGAGAGCAGGCCGACCGCATGCTCCATCAAATCATAATTGTTTCCACAAAGAGACGCAGTTGTCAGATAAAGGCTCAGTGCATCCTGAGGGAAATTGTCGGAATATTCTGTATTTTTCATGGAAATATAGGTATCAGGAAATGCACAGTTATACACGACCGCATCACATTTTTCCGCGATTATTTCCGCCAGCCCGTTTTTTCCTCTTTCATCCGAGAAAGGATTGTTGCCCAGAGCGACAATGGTAGTTATGCCGTCATCCTCCCTCCCGGCCAGCAGTTCCGGATCCAGCGGCTGGATATAATCAAGGGCTTCCGTTTCAAATTCAGAGGTTATATTATCCGGATCATAACCGGAATCCTTGCCGATATTCCAGATTATCAGCTTCACCGCGGCTACAACAACCATTATGATAAGAACACCCGCAATAATATAGTGGACAAACTGTTCCGTTTCGGCTTTCCTTCGCTTACCCGATTTGCGGCGGGAAGAACCGGGACGGGAACCTGATTTATTGGAAGCGGTACATTTATGGGATGTATTTTTTGTTCCTTGCCTGTTGTCTGGACGGGAAGGGATTCTTTCATCATCCTCCAAAGACAGGAAGTCTTCCTGCTCATCAGACTGTCCGATTTTATTTTTATCACTCATAGTTTACCTCCTTACCGTCCTATAGTATCATTATAGGCAGGGTGTGTCCATCTTATAAGAAATTTTTAAGAATTTACGAACACCGGCCGCGCTTACCGCTCACGGCTGCCCTGTGTTTCACGCCTTCCGCCCCGTCCTTCCTTCCCGCAGCGTATTTTTCCCTCCCCGGCGGGCCTGTGTACCCTGCGCAGGCACGTTCTCACTCTGCCAAAAACGCAGCGGTACTAAGATTGCACAGGACGCAATCTAAGGACCGGCGTTTTTAGAAGGCCTTTGCAGGGTACACAGGCCCACCGGGGAGGGAAAAATACGCTGCGGGAAGGAAGGACGGGGCGGAAGGCGTGAAACACAGGGCAGCCGTGGGCGGTAAGCGCGGCCGGTGTTCCGATAGTTTGCAAAGCATGGGAAAACTGTTATAATCACATAGGAACAAGTAAAAGAAAAATCAGGGAAAAAGGAAATGAAAAAGAAAATAACAATTAAAGATATTTTGGTTCTGCAGATAGTAATAGCTATTTATACCCTCTCCACAGTCATGGCTAAACAGGCCAGCGGCCAGTCTTTTTTTTCAGCCGGCTTTTTTGGCTTTTATGGGGCAGAACTTCTGATTCTGGGTATTTATGCGCTGCTGTGGCAGCAGATGATAAAGAAATTTGAACTTTCCGTAGCCTATACGAACCGTGCCATGGCGCTGCTGTGGTCTTTGATATGGGCTGTGGTTATTTTTAAGGACAATATTACGGTAAAAAATGTGATAGGCGTTGCCCTGGTTATCGCGGGGACGATAATTGTCAACGGCGGCCGGAAAGAGGAGGATTTAACCAGTGAAAATTAGTATATATTACCTTTTGCTTTTTGCAGGTGTCCTTGCGGCGTCCTTTTCCCAGGTGCTTTTGAAAAAGGCTGCAGGAAAGCAGCATAAATCCTTTCTCAGGGAATATCTGAATCCCTGGGTGATTTGCGGATACATGCTGCTTCTGGGTTCTACCGTATTCAATATCAGCGGACTCAGAGGACTTTCTTTCATGAACGGGCCTGTGATTGAATCTTTTGGCTATGTGCTTGTCCTTTTTTTGAGCCGTTTTTTCTTTGGAGAAAAAATCACGATACGGAAACTTGCAGGCGTGGGTTGTATTCTGGTAGGCGTGATTGTTTATTATCTGTAGGAGCGGGGGCAGGAGAAGTATTTGCTGTGCTGGCCCCGGCTGCCGGCAGGTTCTTAAACCACTTGCTGTACCGGTGCATCCGGTATTCTACAGAAAGCTCCTTCAGTCCCTTTTCGTCTGCGCATTTTTCCTTCAGCTGGCCGCGTTCGGTTTTGCTCAGATTCACGTATTTCATGTAAGAAATACCAAGTTCCGTCAATTTTCCGCTGCATGCCGGACAGTATACCTTGTGTCCATTCAGTATGTGGATACGACGGCAATATTTACAATAATGGATATACATCATGACGAATCACTCCTTTTCTTCTTTCTTTCCATCTCATTCTGTCATATTCTGCCATATCCCGCAACGAAAAGAGTTCGACAAAAAGCGCGGTAATTGTATCTGAACGCATAATATCATATTAACAATTACGTGGCCTGCCGTCGGAAATAAGCGGGATTGTGGGAAAATTAAGAGAATATTAAGGAAGTAATTGTTGGAAATGAGGTGTGCGAGGTTGAAGGCCGGGGAATTGATGTGGTATACTGTTCCTGCGGGAAAATGCCTGATAAAAGGCTTTTTTAGGGGGAGTATGGATGAATTCCCCGGTTACTGACAATTGATAAAAAATGCAGTAAAGAAAGTAATGGAGAATTAAAATGTCTGACCATTCAAATGATGAAAAAAGAAAAAATTTACCGGACAGAAACATACAAAGAATGTCGAAACCGAACGATGAATCAATGGGAAAAAGAAGACCGCATACATCAGAGGAAGAGCAGCTGCCGGAGAAAATAGAAAAAGTTACGGAAAGCCTGTTGTCTCAATGGGAAATCAGCGAGGATGATTTTGAAGATACGCAGGATCTGGCGGAAACTGCAGCTCAGCTTTCTGATTATGAGGAGCGGCCGGTCCGCAGAGAAGGAGAGCGGAGGACAGAGAGAGTCCGTCCGTCGGGAAATACGGAAGGCAGAAGGCTTTCGGAGGAAAGCGGGAACAGAACCGGCGAAACCAGAAGGGTGAAAAGTACCGGAAACCATGATTCCGTACAGGCAAACGGCGGAAGAGCGAAGAGCGCGGAAGGCTCGAATCATGGAAAATCGAATGACGGAAGAGTGAAAAAAAACGAAAGCCTGAATCGTGGAAGTTCAAACGGTGAACGAGCAAAAGGCACTGAGAGGCTGAATCGCGGAACTTCGAATGTGGAAAGAAAAGGGACATCTGAATCAGCACGCAGTGAAATACGCCGGAACCCTTCCGAAGAAGGAAGGATGCGTAAAGTATATGCGGACAGAGCGCCGTCTTCTGACAGAGGGCCTGCCGGCAGAAAAACTGTCTCAGAAAACCATAATAATGACAGCATACGGAACAGACAGGATTCCGGAGACAGAGAAAAAAACAGGCGTCCGGAAACAGGTGCTCCACGCCAGGACAGCCGGGCACCCAAACATATTTCTTCCGAACGTTCTCACAATACGTCCAGAGCGCAGGTCACGGAACGTGAGGCCCAGCGACGCAGGGAAGCATCAAGAGTCAGAGAAGAAGATGCAGGGAGAAAGGCCGGAGAACGCCGTTCGGAGGCCGCTGCGGTAAGAGACAACAGCCGATCCGGAAATTCCGGCCGCGGTTCAGATTCCAGGAAACAGACATCCCGCAGAAAACAGGCTAATCCGATAGTGGAATTCTGGAACAGCCTTCATACAATGGATAAGGTTGTCGGGTTTACAGGAATCTTTGTTTGTATTTTTGCGATTATCACTTTTTCCATACTGGCAAATGCCAAAGCGACGGATAAGCAGGTACAGGCCTTTGCCTCTGTTGGTGAAAATCTTTCACAGATTAATGTGACGGATGACAGTGTATTTTTGGCTGTGGCGGATGCGCATAAGGCGAAGCAGGAAGCTGCGGATGTAACCGATATCGATGAGTCCGAGGAATATAATGAGAAGGAGGACAACTCCGATGTCCAGGTCGGACTGAATATGACTTCCGTAGAAAAAGACCTGAAAATCAAGTTTGTCAACCGGAAAACGGGAAAACTGGTTCCTCTTGTAAACTTCCAGGTGGAAATAAAGGGGCCTGATAAAACCTACACAAAAGACGATGATGATAAAGACGGAATTATTTATTTAACGGGAATAACTCCTGGCAAATATACGGTTAGAATAACAGGGCCTGAGAATGTGGATGGTTACAGTCTGCCTTCAGATGCTCAGGAAGTTACGGTAAAAGACCATATAGAATATAAGAAAATTGATGTTGCGGATGAGGTGAAGAAAGAGTCCGAAGTCAATGCGGCAAAAGAAGATACACAGGTAAAGACACAGACGGAATCGGTATTGCAGGATACCGTGGAATGGGTGGAATCAACGAAGACACCTGTAGGCGGTTCCGGAAACGATGGAGCATATGTGGAGGTGAAAAAGGCAGATGTGCCGGATCCTTCAGCATCGGCAAGTCTGGTGTTTGATAAATTTTATGGGGTGAAGTCCCAGAAGCCCTGGGTTATGTTTGAAACAGTCCAGCCAAGAGATACGACTGGAGAAAGCGGTGATACTAATACGACACCTGGGACAGAATCAAAAACTGAACCGACAGATGAGCCGACTAAACCATCAGAACCTGAAAAGATTGCAGTGACAGGAGTCAGCGTTTCCCCAGGCAGTCTTTCGGGTAAAGTAGGAGAAAGTAGCCCCCTTACTGCTGATGTTAAGCCGGATAATGCCAGTAATAAAAATGTGAGCTGGACATCCAGCAATGAAGATGTTGCTACGGTTAGTAACGGTAACGTAACATTTAAAGGTAAAGGAACAGCTACCATTACAGTAACGACTAACGATGGAAATTATAGTGCTACGGCTTCTGTTTCAGTAGAAGCAAAAGATGTACCCGTGGAAAGTGTATCTGTCAGCGGTGAAACCAGTGTAACAGTGGGAAGCAGTATCACATTGTCTGCGAATGTCTCCCCTGACGGCGCCAAATATGATGGAGTGAAATGGTCTTCTTCCGATAGCAGCATTGCAACAGTTGACGGCGGCAAAGTAACCGGCGTCAAAGCTGGAGAAGCAACAATTACCGCCGAGGCCGGCGGAAAGTCAGGCACCCAGAAAATTACGGTAAAAGATGCGGAAGTAGTTCTGAACAGTATCGCCATCAAAGGAGAAGCCAGCGGAAAGAAAGGTGCCACCATCCAGCTATCCATCACTCCCAATCCTGCCAATGCGGATGCATCTGTTACATGGAAGTCCTCCAATGAAGGTGTTGCAACAATAGATGCCAACGGTAAGGTCACCTGTAAAGCTGCCGGCGACATCACAATTACCGCAATATCCAAAAAAGACACCGGCAAAACGGCGACCTTAGCCTTTAAAGTCACCGAGGATGTAACGAAAAAGTTTGATATGAAGGATGTGAGCGTAACAGCCGGACAATTCAAAAACCTGGAAGATTACTGCACCATCCAGGGCAGCTCCAGCCGTTCCTTCAGCATTGAGAATACAAAATATGCCACAGTGGACGGAAACGGCAGAATCAAAGCAATCCGCGCCGGTGAAACCAAAATTACAGTCACAGTCAAATTCCAGGATGGCACACCCCAGACCCAGACGAAAAAACTGACTGTAACAGCAGCCCCCGTCAAAGGAATCACTCTGGACAAAACCAAAGTAACACTGAAGGTTGGAGACAGCATTAAACTGAATCCGACAATTGATACCACCGGTTACACCGGCTGTCTCTGGTATACATCCGACAAAAACATCGTATCCTTAGAGGAACACGGCAACGGCACCATCAAAGCCCTCAAACCCGGCAAAGTAACCATCACAGCCAAAGCTTCCGAGGATACCTCCAAAACCGCTACCTGTGAGATCACAGTCACCGGAGAAGATCCTAAAAATGATACCAAAACCCCTCTCAAAGACAAGAGCGGCAAACAGTTATATGTGAAAACCGCAGATGGCAAATATGTTCTTGCGGTAGTGGCTGACTACTATAAATACAACGTATTCTACAGAGAAAATGAAAATGTGGAATACAAATATACCGGATGGCAGACCATAGACGGAAAAAGGTATTATTTCGATAAAAACGGCAACAAGGTAACCGGTGACCAGGTAATCCAGGGAGTAAAATATTCCTTCGGAAGCGACGGAGCGCTCAGCTCCGGTTCCGGCGTGCTGGGAATCGACGTATCCAAGCATAACGGAAACATCAACTGGACAGAGGTAAAAAATTCCGGTGTATCCTTTGTAATCATCCGCTGCGGTTACCGTGGTTCCTCCACCGGCGCCCTCATTGAGGATCCCAAGTTCAAAGCTAATGTCCAGGGCGCAACGGCAGCAGGATTAAAGGTAGGTATTTACTTCTTCACCCAGGCCGTGAATCAGATAGAAGCGGTAGAAGAAGCTTCCATGACCGTTTCCCTGATCAAAAATTATAAAATATCCTATCCTGTATTTCTGGATGTGGAAGCCAGCGGCGGCCGTGCGGACGGTCTGGACACAGGAACAAGAACCCAGATTGTCAATGCTTACTGCCAGACAATCCAGAACAGCGGTTATACGGCCGGCGTTTATGCAAACAAAACCTGGCTCAATTCCAAGCTGAACGTAGGTTCCCTGGGAGGCTACAAGATCTGGCTCGCCCAATATGCAGCAGCGCCCACCTATAACGGCAGATATGACATGTGGCAGTATTCCTCCACCGGTAAAATCGGAGGAATCAGCGGCAATACAGACCTGAATATAAGCTATCTCGGCTATTAACCCCTTGCTTCCGGCAGATTTCCGATCTGCCGGAAGCAAAATTCTTCGGTTGCTGTGGCTTGGCCCTTGGGATTTCTTAACCTGTCCTTCCTGCTGCTGGGTTTCTCCCGGCCCTGTCCCGCTGCCCCGCCCTCCCGGACGGACTCTATTCCCTACGTGGGCACGCTCTCGCTCTGCCAAAAACGCAGCGGTACTAAGATTGCACAGGACGCAATCAAAGGACCGGCGTTTTTAGAAGGCCCGTGCAGGGAATAGAGTCCGTCCGGGAGGGCAGGGCAGTGGGACAGGGCCGGGAGAAACCCAGCAGCAGGAAGGGCAGGTTAAGAAATCCCAAGGGCCAGGTGTAACTTTATGGCAGGTTTTATTTGGTAAAAACCGAGTTTTGTGGTATACTAATTAAAATTAAGTGTAGTGTCAGTTTTTCTGCCTGTTTTACAGCCTGCTTATATGTGAGGCAGGTATATTTTTGCGGGCGGAGATAAAGGAGAAGAATTATGAGAACTTACTTGGTGACAGGCGGCGCAGGTTTTATAGGATCCAATTATATCCACTACATGTTCCGTAAATACGGGGATGAAATCCGTATTATCAATGTGGATGCCCTTACCTATGCCGGCAATCTGGAAAACCTGAAGGAAGTGGAAGACAGGGATAATTATACCTTTGTAAAGGCAAATATCTGCGACAAGGAAGCAATCGAGAAGATTTTTAATGAAAATGACATAGACAGAGTCGTACATTTTGCAGCGGAGAGCCATGTGGACAGAAGCATCCGCAATCCGGAAGTTTTTGTGAATACCAATGTGCTGGGAACAGCGGTAATGCTTAACTGTGCCAAAGCGGCCTGGGAGAATCCGGACGGAACCTTTAAAGAAGGCAAGAAGTTCCTGCATGTTTCCACGGATGAGGTATACGGTTCCCTGGAAGAGGAAGGGGAATATTTCTATGAAACCACCCCGTATGCCCCTCACAGCCCTTATTCTGCCAGCAAAGCGGGATCGGACATGCTTGTGAAGGCATATATGGACACCTATCATTTCCCGGCGAACATCACGAACTGCTCGAACAATTACGGCCCTTACCAGTTCCCGGAAAAGCTGATTCCTCTGATCATCAACAACGCCCTCCACGGAAAGAAGCTTCCCGTATACGGCGACGGCAAAAACGTACGTGACTGGCTGTATGTGGAGGATCATGCCAAGGCCATCGACATGGTACAGGAAAAGGGCAGGCTTTTCGAGACCTATAATGTGGGCGGACATAATGAAAAACAGAACATACAGATTATTGAAATCATCATAGAAACCCTTCAGGAGATGCTCGCGGATGACGATCCGAGAAAAGCGCTGGTATCCAAGGATCTGATCACCTATGTGGAAGACCGTAAGGGCCATGATCGCAGATATGCCATCGCTCCGGATAAAATCAAGTCGGAAATCGGCTGGGAACCGGAAACCATGTTTGCGGAAGGGATTAAGAAGACTATCGCCTGGTATTTCAGCCATGAAGACTGGATGAAAAATGTGACCAGCGGAGATTATCAGAAATATTATAACGAGATGTATAAATAAGGGATGCCACGAGCTGCGGGCCATTCTTATTATCGATAAAACCCGACGTAAAACGATGGAGGTTTATTTATGAAAGGTATTATTCTTGCAGGAGGAAGCGGAACCAGGCTTTATCCGCTGACCAAGGCAATTTCCAAGCAGATTATGCCGGTGTATGACAAGCCCATGATTTATTATCCGCTGTCCATACTGATGCTGGCGGATATCCGGGAGATACTGATTATCTCCACTCCGAGAGATCTTCCTGTTTTCCGGGAACTGTTCGGAACCGGGGAACAGCTGGGGCTTTCTCTTTCCTATGCGGTACAGGATCAGCCCAGAGGATTGGCGGATGCCTTTATTTTAGGAGCGGATTTTATAGGAAATGACAGTGTGGCGCTTGTACTGGGAGATAATATTTTCTATGGGCAGAGCTTTTCCAGGGTGCTCAGGAACGCTGCTTCCCGGGAGAAGGGTGCTACGATTTTTGGATATTATGTCCGGGATCCGAGAGAATACGGTGTGGTGGAATTCGATGAAAACGGAAAAGCCCTTTCCATCGAAGAAAAACCGGAAAATCCCCGGAGTAATTATGCGGTGCCGGGACTGTATTTCTACGATAATGATGTCGTGGAGATTGCAAGAAATGTAAAGCCTTCGGCAAGAGGGGAAATTGAAATCACTTCCGTAAATAATGAATATCTCCGCAGGGGAACGCTTCAGGTGGAAACGCTGGGGAGAGGGTTTGCCTGGCTGGATACGGGAAGCCATGATTCCCTTCTGGATGCGGCAGATTTTGTGTCGGCCTTCCAGAAGAGACAGGGGCTTTATATTTCCTGTATAGAAGAAATTGCTTATAAGAGAGGTTTTATCTCCCGGGAGCAGCTTCTGAAGCTGGCGGAGCCGCTGATGAAGACGGATTATGGAAAATATATGGTGGAGGTTGCCAACGGGCTGTAAGCCGGGAGGCAGCCGGCACCGCCGAAGAAATGGATTACGTACAAAAAGAGCGACAGGAATCGAGGAATTGTTAAGATGGGTAAAATTACAGTAGAGACATGCGAAATAGAGGGGCTGAAGGTTATCACGCCTGCGGTATTCGTTGATGAGCGCGGATATTTCATGGAAACCTATAATTATAATGATTATAAAGCGGCGGGAATCGATCAGGTGTTTGTTCAGGATAACCAGTCTGCGTCATCCAAGGGTGTGCTGAGAGGTCTTCATTTTCAGATCAATTATCCCCAGGATAAGTTGGTGCGTGCCCTGAAGGGAGAGGTCTATGACGTGGCGGTGGACTTGAGGAAAGGCTCCCCTACCTTCGGAAAGTGGTTCGGCGTTCTTCTAACCGAAGAAAATAAAAAGCAGTTTTTTGTGCCGAAAAATTTTGCGCACGGTTTTCTTGTGCTTTCTGATTATGCGGAGTTCGCTTATAAATGCACGGACTTCTATCATCCCAATGATGAAGGCGGTCTTGCCTGGAATGACCCGGATATCGGCGTTGAGTGGCCTATTCCGGAAGGCATGAAGCTGATTCAGTCCGAAAAGGATACGAAGTGGGGCGGAATTAAGAGTTATACGGGAAGATAGAAGCAGAATGAAAAACAAAGAGAAAAAACAAATTCCGGTTATCGGACAGGGTATTAATAAAAAAGCGGGAATTACCATATTCACCCTCGTGATGTTAATAATGGGGGTGATTATTGTCTGCTATCATAATCCCCTTGCAAATCAGACGGATGAGCTGGTTAAGAAAATAATTGCCTGTACACTGATTGTGATCGCTGTCATTGCGTTTATTAAGTTTTATGATAAAATCACGCAGCTTCCCTTTGAACTTTATCAGAACAGACGGCTGATATGGCGGCTGGCGAAGAACGATTTCAAGAGAAGATATGCCGGATCCTATATGGGTGCGGTGTGGGCAATGATCCAGCCGGTGGTGACTGTGGCGATGTATTACATTGTATTCCAGGTAATCATGCCTCAGAAGGCAACGCTTGTGGGAGAGGGGATTGAAGTCCCTTATCTGGTATTCCTTACGGCCGGCCTCGTACCCTGGTTCTATTTTTCCGAAGCCATTGTCAACGGAATGATGGCGCTTCTGGAATATGAATATCTGGTAAAAAAAGTAGTATTTAAAATCAGTATACTGCCTATTATCAAAATTATTGCAGCCACGTTCATCCATGGCTTTTTTGTGTTGGTGCTTCTGATAATTGCCTGGTTTTATGGATTTACGCCCAGTCTGTATACGCTGCAGATTTTTTATTACAGCTTCTGTATGTTTGTGCTTGTACTGGCTGTCAGCTATACAACCTGTTCCGTGGTAATTTATTTCCGGGATCTGCAGCAGATTGTAAATATTGCCCTGCAGATAGGCATGTGGGCGACTCCCGTTCTGTGGAATCTGGGAAGCTTCAGCAAAAAGGCGCAGATGCTGGTTAAAATAAATCCTCTCGTATACATTGTGGAAGGCTACCGCAGTGCGATCTATGAAAAACAGTGGTTCTGGGAGGATTTTTATTCTACCATGTATTTCTGGATTATTACCATCGGCCTTTTCTGTATCGGCGCATTGGTATATAAACGGCTTAAAGTACATTTTGCGGATATCATGTAAGGGAAGTGTGAAAAGAATTTCCAAGACTCGCGGCAGAGGCCGCTTCGTCAGGAAATTCTATGTTTCACACTGAAGAACGCGAAAGACGCGTTCTTCTTATTGAATATATGTGTCCGCTGATGCGGACAAGAGGTATAATTATGGAAGAAAAGCAGCTTGCCATCCATGTGGAGGGGCTGAATAAAGTATATAAGCTCTATGATCATAACCGGGACAGGCTCGTCGATTCCCTGGGGCTTTCCCGAAAAAAGAAATACAGGGAGCATTTTGCCCTCAGGGGCGTGGATCTGGATGTTTACCAGGGGGAATGCGTGGGTATCATCGGGACAAACGGTTCCGGTAAATCCACTATTCTTAAAATCATAACCGGCGTACTGAATGAGACAAGCGGCGTCGTTCAGGTCAACGGCAGGATTTCAGCCCTTCTGGAGCTGGGAGCCGGTTTCAACATGGAGTACAACGGGATAGAAAATGTATATCTGAATGGTTCCATGATTGGTTTTTCTGAAAAAGAAATCGATGAAAAGCTTCAGGATATTCTGGATTTCGCGGATATCGGAGAATATGTATACCAGCCCGTCAAAACGTATTCCAGCGGTATGTTTGTAAGGCTGGCTTTTGCTGTAGCCATAAATATTGATCCCGAAATCCTCATCGTGGATGAAGCGCTTTCTGTCGGAGATGTGTTTTTTCAGGCGAAATGCTACCATAAATTCGAAGAATTTAAGAAACAGGGAAAAACAATTCTCTTTGTGAGTCATGATTTGAGCGCAATCAGTAAATACTGTGACAGAGCGGTACTTTTAAACCAGGGGGTGAAGCTGGGAGAAGGCAGCCCCAAGGAGATGATAGATACCTACAAGCGTGTGCTTGTGGGGCAGTATGAAATGCCGGAAACAGACGGTAAGGGCGGTCTGCTTCAGGATCAGGACATCCGGGACGCGGCGGCAGCGAAAGCGGACGGCGTTAAAACGGAAAAGAAAACGCCGGTTAAGGAAGAACAGGGGGTTAATCCTCAGGCGCTGGAGTATGGAACCAAAGAAGCGGAGATTACCGGCTATTATGTGACGGATGGGAACGGGATACGGACGACCACCATTCTGAAGGGGGAACCCTTTACCCTTCATATGAATGTGCGCATTCATGAGGATGTGGCGGCTCCTATCTTTGCTCTGTCTGTCAAGAATATCAAGGGTGTGGAAATTACCGGTACCAACACGATGGTGGAGCGGGCGTTCCTGGAAGGGGTGAAAGCCGGCGAAGAGCTGGAAATCACCTTTACCCAGAAGGTGCGGCTTCAGGGCGGGGATTATCTGCTGTCCCTGGGGGTTACCGGATACAAGGGGGATACCTTTACGGTTTACCACAGGCTGTATGATATCATCAATCTGACCATTATTTCGGACAGGGATACGGTGGGATATTTTGATATGGAGTCTGAGGTGTCGGTAAAGAGATCATAACGAACGGAAAGGCAAGGGCCGAAGATGACGGAGCAGATAGGAAAGGTAACACTGGACTTATCCTTTTACCCCGGAGAAGACTTCTACTGTGACGGAACCGTAGAAGATGAGATACTGGACATTGTGAAAACATGTCCCCCGGAGGATTATCAGAAAAAGATTGAGGAGAAACACAGCTGGCCTGTGTTTTATCATCTTTCTCCCCAAAGGCAGAATATTGTATCATGGCTTCCCATGGATAAGAATACCAAGGTGCTTGAGGTGGGAAGCGGCATGGGCGCCATTACTGGTGTCCTGGCGGAAAAGGCAGGCAGCGTAACCTGTGTGGATCTGTCCAAAAAAAGAAGCCTTATCAACGCTTACCGTAACCGCGAGCATGATAATGTGACTATTTATGTGGGCAATTTCAATGATATTGAACCTGTGCTGCCCTGTGATTATGATTATGTCCTTCTTATCGGTGTTTTTGAATACGGGCAGAGCTACATTCCTACCCAGACACCCTTTGAGGATTTCCTGAAGATTAACCAGAAGCATGTAAAAAAAGACGGCAATCTGGTTATTGCCATTGAAAATAAAATGGGAATGAAGTATTGGGCCGGCTGCGTGGAGGATCACCTTTCCCAGTTTTTTGCGGGGATTGAGGATTATCCGGACGGAGGCGTGGTGCGTACCTTTACAAGGGGCGGATTTGAAAAGCTTTTTGCCAAATGTGGCATTTCCGACTATCATTTCTATTATCCATACCCGGATTATAAATTTGCGGATACCATTTATTCGGACAGGCGCCTTCCCAAGGTGGGAGAGCTGAGTAAGAACCTGCGGAATTTTGATGCGGACCGGATGCTCCTTTTTGATGAAAAAAATGTGTTTGACATGGTGATCCGGGAAGGTATTTTCCCCATGTACAGCAACTCTTATCTGATCATGACAGGACCTGCACCGCAGACAATCTACTCCAAATTTTCCAATGACCGGGCGGATATTTATGCCATCCGGACGGATATCCTGGAATCCGGCGGGCGGCCTGACGGAACCGGCGGAGCGGGCAAAAAGCGCTGCGTCCGTAAATATCCGGCCGGTCCGGCCGCGGTGGAGCATGTGGGAAACATTTCGGAATATTATAAAAAATTGAAAAAAAGATTTGACGGAAGCGGTCTTTTTATCAATGAATGTCATCTAATAAAGGATGGGAATTCTCTGCCCTATGTGCAGCTGGAGTATCTGGAGGGCTGTACGCTTGAGGAAATGCTGGATGAATGCCTGGAAGAAGAGGATTTGGAGTCTTTCCGAAAGCTGTTTTATGAATATATGAATAAAATAAGCTACCGTCCCCAGCAGCCGGTATCGGATTATGATCTGATTTTCGGGAATATACTCGTCGATACGAACGGCAGATGGAACCTTATCGATTACGAATGGACCTTTGAGGAAATTGTGGATACCAATGCGCTGGCGTTCCGCGCCCTTTACTGTTACCAGATGGGCAATGGGAAGCGTAAGAAGCTTGTCCTGGAGGACTGGACGAAAGAGCTTGGAATCAATGAAGAGGCGGCAAAGGAATACCGGGCCAGGGAACGAAGGTTCCAGAAGGCGGTTACCGGCAACCGTGTGTCCGTTTCCGATATGCGGGTGCTGCTTGGAAGAAGGGCCATACCCTGGCAGGGATTTTTTGCGGACCTGGAAAACAACAAGGTACAGATTTTCGAAGATTATGGCACGGGCTACAGTCCTGAGCATTCTTATTATCTCTATCTCAGCTATATGGTAGAGGGACGGATGCGCGTTTCCCTGCCTGTGAAGGAAGGTGTGAAGGGCATCCGTATTGATCCTGCGGAAACTTCCTGTATGGTGCGTATGCTGGCGGCCAGACTGAATGAGGAGGAGCTTCCGCTTTCCGAACCGGCTTACCTGGCTATGAACGGCTGGGAACTCAGCAAAAAAAAGGAAGCCAATCCGGTATTCTTTTTCCATACCAATGATCCGAATATCAATATCCGGCTGGAAAAGGTGGAGCATAGCGGAAATGAACTGCTGGAGGTGGAATTTGAGATAGAAAGGCTGTCGGAGGAAACGGCATCCGTTCTGGAAGCCAATCTGAAAAGGAGGCGCTGGTTTTGAACCTGAAAAAAACATTGCAGGAACCGATGCGGAGAAGGCAGACAAGAAAATACGAAGAACGCATAAGCAGCCAGACGGTAGCTTATCATGACTGGATTCTGAAAAAGGAAAAAGCGGAAAGAGAGGGCAGCGCCCTTCTGGGGCAGGAGCTCTCTATCGAATATATTGCGTACAGCGGCTGCGGGGAAGCTTTTTCCCTGAAAGATGCGGACGCGGATCTGACGGTTTTTTATGGGGACGGCGGAAAGCCGGAGAAGGAAGAAATGGGGCTATTGGCGGACTATTTTGCCCGCCATCCCCAGGTTTTGATCGCCTATGGCGATGAGGATGAGGTGGACGCCTCCTCAGGGGAGCCCCGCCGCAAAAATCCCTGGCTGAAGCCGGACTGGTCGCCGGACACTCTTATTTCCTATTTTTATTTTGGAAATATTTTTGCCGTGAGGACAGAGGCCTGCCGGGAAATTCCCTGGCTGGGGAGCCGTGATTTCAGGAAGAATCTGTATGATTTCTGCCTGAAAGCGGTGGAAATAAAAGGAGAAGCCGGGCATATAGACAGCGTGCTTTTCCATAATACCTGCCCGATCTGTCCTTTCGGGATGGAAGAAAAATATGAGGATATTAAAAAAGAGGCATACATAAGACGAGGATGGCCCCTGAAGCCGGAAGGAATGGTGTCCATAGTAATACCCTCCAAGGATAATCCGGGTGTTCTGTCCACATGTGTCCATTCCATTCTGGAGGCCAGCACTTACCGGAATTTTGAAATTATAGTAATAGATAATGGAAGCAGTGAAAAAAATAAGGAACGTATTCATCTGATGCTTTCCCAGATGCAGGAGGAATGCCGGTTCCGTTATATCTATGAACCCATGGAATTTAATTTTTCCGCCATGTGCAATAAAGGAGCGGAGCTGGCAAAGGGGGATTATATCCTTCTTCTGAATGATGATATTGAAATCATCCAGGAGGACTGGCTGGATAAAATGCTGGAAAAGGCCATGCTTCCTCATGTGGGAGCGGTGGGTGTCAAGCTGCTTTATCCGGGCAGCAATACCATTCAGCATGCGGGGATCACCAATATACGTCTGGGCCCTGCCCATAAGCTGCAGTTCCGGGATGACCGGAATGACTATTATTTCCTGCGCAACCGACTGTGCTTTGATGTGCTGGGAGTGACAGGGGCCTGCCTTATGGTTAAGAAAAGTACCTACGAGGCGGCGGGCGGCCTGTCCGAAACACTCCGGGTGGCATTTAATGATGTGGAATTGTGTTATCATTTATATGATATGGGTTATGTCAACGTTGTGAGGAACGATGTCGCGCTCTATCATCACGAATCCCTGAGCCGCGGAATGGATGACAGCGTGGAAAAGCTGAAGAGGCTTCATCAGGAGCTGAATATGCTCTATGAGCTGCATCCTTCCATTTACGGGCAGGATCCCTTTTACCACCGTTATCTGGTACGGGATGTGCTGGATCAAGAATTCTATGCGGGAAACCGGTATGAGTATACGGACCGCTGTGATAGGGCGGAACCGGAAGCGCTGCGTGACGGCCTGCGGCCGGAGTGGAGCAATGAAGTGCTTCGCATGGGCATTGAATTCGCCGGGGACCTGTGCAAATGGGAGACCGGGAAAAACGGCGGAGGCAATTATTTTATCCAGGGCTGGTGCTATGCCCTTCAGGTGGATAACAGCCAGTACCGCTTTAACCTGCTGCTGAAACCGGTGGATCGGGGAGACGGTCCCGCGGAGGAAAGCGGCGGCGAAGCCGGCGCGGTGTGGAAGGTTCCGGTGAACCGGCAGTACCGGCCGGATATCCAGGAAAATCTGGGCCATATGCAGATGGTAGCCCTTACCGGCGTGTGTCTGCAGTTTGACAGGGAAGCCCTGCCGGAAGGGGAATATCTTATCGGTTTTCTCTGGGAGGACTGCTGTTCCAGACAGAAGCTTTACCAATGGACGGCAGAAACCATGGAAATCGTACACTAGGTCGTTTCCCTGAATGGTATGGAGAAAGAGGCAATTTGATGGATCAAAATAAGAAAGAACCATTAACACCGGAGAGCAGTGCGGTGTTACCTGAAAAGGATTATAAAGAGGCCTATGAGCAGGAGCATTATAAGAACACCTATCTGGCAGGACGAGTGGCGGAATTGGAGGATAAGGTGGACGACCTGCAGTTCAAGCTGGACAGGATTAAAAATAATCCGGTCTGGAAGGCCAGCACGCCCTTGCGTAAGGGGATGCATTTCTGCATCCGCCAGGTGGATCGGGTAAAAAACTGCGGCAGCATAGGCGGTGTGGTTACCAAATTAAAATATAAGTCCAATGAACGCAAGGCCATGAAGCATTACGGTACGGAAAGCTTTCCTTCGCAAGAGGAAAGAAAAAAACAGGAGGAGACGGTTTTTCCCCGTATGGTGAAAATCAGCATCCTTACGCCGCTCTGGAATACGCCGGAGAATTTCCTGAGGGAAATGATTGGATCCGTACAGCAGCAAACCTATGGAAACTGGGAACTTTGCCTGGCTGACGGTTCGGACGATGCCCACAGCTATGTGGGGGAAATCTGCCGGGAGCTGGCGGCAAAGGACGGGCGGATCTGCTACCGAAAGCTGGAAAAAAATGAAGGAATCGCCGGAAATACCAACCAGTGCCTTACCATGGCCACCGGTGAATATATCGGTCTGTTCGATCATGACGATTTGCTTCATCCCTGTGCCCTCTATGAATATGTGAAGGCAATCAATGAAAAAAATGCAGATTATGTCTACTGTGATGAAGCCACCTTCAAAAACGGTGATATCAATCAGATGATTACCATGCATTTTAAGCCGGATTATGCCATTGATAATCTGCGGGCCAATAACTATATCTGTCATTTCAGCGTGTTTTCCAGGGAGTTGCTGGACGGTACCGAGCTGTTCCGCACCAAGTTCGACGGAAGCCAGGATCATGATATGATACTGCGGCTGACGGATCGGGCGAAGAGCGTGGTGCATGTGCCTAAGCTGCTTTATTACTGGCGCTGGCATCCGGGCAGTGTGGCGTCCGGTATTGAAGCCAAGCCCTATGCCATTGAGTCGGCCAGGGGTGCGGTGGCGGATCATCTGCGTAAACATGGCTTTTCCCATTTTACAATCACAAGCACGCGTGCTTTTGAGACAATCTTTAAAATCACGTATGAGATCATAGGAGAGCCCAGGATATCCATTATTATCCCTAATAAGGATCATGCGGAGGATCTGCGCCGCTGTATTTCTTCTATTATAGAGAAGTCAACCTACGACAATTATGAAATTGTTGTGGTGGAAAACAACAGTGAAACGAAAGAAATTTTTTCCTATTATGAGGAACTGAAAAATAATCCTTCGATCCGGGTCGTGACCTATGAAGGGGAGTTCAATTATTCTGCCATTAATAACCTGGGCGTGTCCTGTGCATCCGGTGACTATGTGCTGCTGCTGAACAACGATACGCAGGTGATTACCGTAAACTGGATGGAAGAGCTTCTTATGTATGCCCAGCGCCAGGATGTGGGCGCTGTGGGAGGAAAGCTCTATTATGGAGATAAAACCATTCAGCATGCCGGTGTGGTCATCGGACTGGGCGCACACCGCACCGCAGGCCATACCCACTATCGGCAGAAGAGGGAAAATCTGGGATACATGGGAAGGCTCTGCTATGCCCAGGATGTATCAGCCGTGACGGGAGCCTGCCTGATGGTGAAAAAAGCACTTTATGAGGAAGCCGGTGGCCTGGACGAAGGGTTCGCCGTTTCCCTGAACGATGTGGACTTCTGCCTGAAGCTGCGGGAAATGGGGTATCTGAATGTATTTACTCCTTTTGCGGAACTTTATCATTATGAGTCGATATCCAGAGGCCTGGATACGGACGGCGCCAAAGCGGCGCGGTATAATGAGGAATCCGCCAAATTCCGGGAAAAATGGAAACAGCTGCTGGAGGAAGGGGATCCTTATTACAATCCTAACTTTACATTGGATAAAAGTGACTATTCTTTACGGGTTTAGTGTTTTGTAGTATACTGATAGCAAATCGACTTCTTCAACAATCAGATTAAGGGCCGCAAATGGCGGCAGAAAAGGAGGAGAAACACATGGGATATATGGAGGAATACAAATTCTGGCTGGAAAATGATTATTTTGACCAGAAGACCAAAGAGGAACTGAAAGGCATCGAAGGAAACAATGCGGAAATCGAGGATCGTTTTTATAAGGATCTGGAATTCGGAACCGGAGGACTGCGCGGAGTGATAGGCGCGGGAACCAACCGCATGAATATTTATACGGTAAGAAAGGCAACACAGGGCCTTGCCAATTTCATCAAAAAACAGGGCGGAGAAAAGAAGGGCGTTGCCATTGCTTACGATTCCCGTTTCATGTCCCCTGAATTCGCGGATGTGGCGGCACTTTGTCTGGCGGCCAACGGCATCAAGGCATATGTGTTTGATGAACTCAGACCCACACCAGAGCTTTCCTTCGCTCTGCGTACATTGGGCTGCATTTCCGGTATTGTGGTAACGGCAAGCCATAACCCCCCGGAATATAATGGCTATAAGGTTTACTGGGAAGACGGCGCTCAGGTTACGGCTCCCAAAGACAAGGAAATCATCGATGAAGTAAAGGCTGTGACCGATTATGCGGATGTTTTGACCATGGATAAAGAGGCTGCCATGGCTGCGGGCCTGTACCAGGTAATTGGTTCCGAAATCGATGACGCCTATATGGTGGAATTGAAAAAGCAGATCATCCATCCCGAAGTGATTCAGGAGATGGCGGATGATATCAAGATTGTATACACACCCTTCCACGGCACAGGAAACAAGCCGGTAAGAAGAGTCCTTTCCGAACTGGGCTTCAAGCATGTATACGTGGTTCCTGAGCAGGAGCTTCCGGATCCCGAATTTACCACCCTGGATTACCCGAACCCGGAGGATCCCAAGGCGTTCACCCTCGCTCTGAAGCTTGCCAAAGAGAAGCATGCGGATATCGTTATGGCAACCGATCCGGATGCGGATCGCCTGGGAATCTATGCCCTGGATACCAAGAGCGGGGAATATGTTCCCTTTACCGGTAATATGTCCGGTATGCTCATTGCAGAATACATTTTACGGGAACGCACTGCAACAGGCACCATGCCCGCCAATCCGGCCATGGTAAAAACGATTGTTACCACCAATATGGCAGATCCCATCGCAGCGGATTATCATGTGAAATTAATCGAAGTATTAACCGGCTTCAAGTATATCGGAGAACAAATCAAGCTGTTCGAAGAAACCGGCTCCAACAACTATGTATTCGGCCTGGAGGAAAGCTATGGCTGCCTCGCCGGAACCCATGCAAGGGACAAGGACGCAGTCGTTGCGGTTATGTGCCTCTGCGAGGTTGCCGCATGGTGCAAAAAGCACGGACAGACGCTCTGGGATAAGATGGTAGAGCTCTATGAAAAATACGGATACTTTAAAGAAGATCTTTACACAATAACATTAAAAGGCATTGACGGTTCCAAGCAGATCGGTGAAATGATGGATAAGCTGAGGAAGAATCCCCCTGCCGAATTCGGTGATTTGAAAGTGATCAACGTAAGGGATTATGCTACCGGCATTACCAAAGAACTGGCAACCGGAAAAGAATCCCCCACCGGACTTCCGGAATCCAATGTGTTATATTTTGATCTCACCAACGATTCATGGTGCTGTGCAAGACCGTCCGGAACCGAGCCCAAGATCAAGTTTTACATGGGCGTGAAAGGAACTAGCCTGGAGGATGCCAAAGCCAGAAATGAAAAACTGACGGAAGAATTAAAGGCTGTGATCGAAGCATAGAAGTAAAAATTTACTGTCAAAGACTATAATGGGCTGTAAAACCAGCCGGGCGCCGGTGTTCATCCAATCAGGATGAACACCGCTTCTTGCCTGTGGGGCAGGTATTGACAGAGGGAAGTAGGAGAATGCATGGGACATGTTTTCAGTCTGTCCAATTTGATAAAGGCTTACCGGTATCTGAAAAAGAACGGTGCGGCAGCAGCGTTTTCTGCTGTGCAGGAGCGGATACTGCAGGATGGGAAGAACGACTGGAAGTATCAGAGGCCTGACAGGGAAACACTGGAGGCTCAGCGCAAAGATGCAATAGCATCTTTTGAAGCAATAGCATCTTCAGAAGCAGCGACTTCTTTGGATACAATGGCATCTTCAGAAACTATGGTGTCCTCAGAGACCGCCGTTTCTTCAGAACCTGCCGCTTCGGCGGAAGGGAAAGGTGCACCTGTTCTGTTCAGCATTGCCGTGCCGGCTTTTAAGACCAACCCGGTTTATTTAAAGGAACTGCTGGATTCCCTTCAGGAGCAGAGCTATCCTTACTGGGAACTCCTTCTTGCGGATGCGGGAGGAGAGGACAGTATGGAACAGGCCGTACGGGAGCGGAAAGATGACCGAATCCGCTATATCAGGCTTGAAGCCAACGAAGGGATTGCAGGAAATACCAACGCCGCCATCTGCCGTGCCTCGGGGCGCTATATAGGCCTTCTGGATCATGATGATGTGCTGACTCCCGATGCCCTTTATGAGATGGCCCATGCTCTCAAAGAAAAGGAAAAAAGAGGAATCCATCCGATTTTTCTTTATTCAGATGAAGATAAATGGGATGGGGAAGACAGCTATTACGAACCGCACCACAAGCTTGATTTTAATCTCGACCTCCTGCTGTCCAATAACTATATCTGCCATTTCCTGGTGATGGAAGCATCACTTATGAAACGCCTCCTCCTGCGCCCCGGCTTTGACGGGGCACAGGACTACGATTTAGTCCTCCGGGCTTCCGCAGACGTGCTCCGGGATAAAGCGGAGGAACTTTGCGTCCACATACCCAAAGTGCTCTACCACTGGCGCTGCCACAAAGAATCCACCGCCTCCAACCCTGCCAGCAAAACCTATGCTTATGAAGCAGGCCGCCGCGCTCTGGAGGATTTTGCCAAAAACCAGGGCTGGAATGTCCGCATACACGATACCAGACACCTCGGCTTTTACCGCATGGAATTCCTTCCCGACGTCCTTTCCCAGAGAAAAGACATCGCAGCAGCAGCCGGCCCCCTCCCATCTGTAAAAGGAAAACTCATAAGCGGCATTTACGACACCGACCGGCAGGGAAATACAAAAATGCGCTACCAGGGCCTGCGCCGCAGCTTCAGCGGCTACATGCACCGTGCCGTTCTCCAGCAGGACGTGGAGACCGCAGACATACGCACCATGCAGGTCAGCCCCCAATGGCAAAGCGCGCTGGATCATGCCCTCCAGAAAATACGCGAAGGCGCAGATCCCATACAAACCAGCATCCATTTATGCAAAGAAATGAGAAAAGAAGGCTTCCGCATTCTGTGGGACCCATGCAGGAAAGAAGGAACCCATTGAAAACAACCGTAATCATACCCAACTATAACGGCATAGATTATCTCGAAAACTGCCTCCGATCCCTGGAAAGCTCCTTCACAGACAAAGCCCCCGCCTTTGAAGTCTGTATCGTGGACAACGGATCCGTTGACGGCAGCCCCGAAATGGCAGAACAGCTTTTTCCCTGGACACAAATCATCCGCTTCCCTGAAAACAGAGGCTTCTGCGCCGCCATAAACGAAGGAATCACCCGTGCCCGCACCCCCTACGTATTCCTTCTCAACAACGACACCACCGTAGATCCCGCCTGCATACGTAGACTCGAAAGACGAATGGACAACGATCCCCGCCTCTTTTCCGCCGCCGCCAAAATGCTCTCCATGAAAAATCCCGACATCATGGACGGCGCCGGAGACCGCTACAACGCCTTAGGCTGGGCATTTGCCATAGGAAAAGGCCGCCCCTCCACCGACTACAACACCCCCATGCCCATTTTTTCTGCCAGCGCCGGAGCCGCCCTCTACCGCAAAGAATACCTCCAAAAAACCGGCCTCCTCGACGAACTCCATTTCGCCTACCTGGAAGACGTCGACCTGGGCTACCGTGCCCGCATCCTCGGCTACAGCAACGCCTACGAGCCCACTGCCAAAGTGTACCACGCCGGAAGCGCCACCACCGGCTCCCGCTACAACCCCTTCAAAATAACCCACTCCTCCCGCAACAACATTTACCTCATTTACAAAAACATGCCCCTTTTCCAACTGATCCTCAACCTCCCCTTCCTCATAGCCGGTTTTTTCATAAAAACCCTCTTCTTCTGCGCCAAAGGCTACGCCGGCGTATACCTCAAAGGCCTGGGAGAAGGCATCAGACTCTGTACCACCCCCGAAGCGCGCCAAAGAAAATTCCGTTTCAAACCCGCCAATTTCGGGCACTATATAACCATACAACTGGAACTATGGCTCAACATTTTCCGCCGCCACTAATTATTTAGATAATTTTTAAATTATTATCTTATAAAATAACTACTATATACCATTCGGATTTTCCGGTAATTGAGTGACCGTAACCTTCCTCCCGCCCTGAGTCAATCATCCGTGCCGCTGGAATCCGTTCCCTCCGTCCGGCTCGGGAAGAGATGTATGCACTGAAAGGGCCGTTTAAAAACGCCGGTCCTTGGGTTGTGTCCTTTACAACCCTAGTACCGCTGCGTTTTTGACCGAGCGAAAGCGTGCCCGCCCAGTGCATACATCTCTTCCCGAGCCGGACGGAGGGAACGGATTCCAGCGGCACGGATGACTGACTCAGGGCGGTACACAACCTTACGCCCCCATCCCCCGGAACCCTCCATTTTGCTACATTTTGTCGATTAAGGAAAATTTAAGTTGTGCTTTTAAAAGGATTATTGTACAATACAATTTGTATACGGAGAAACAGGTGAAGCCATGATAAAGGACAACCAGCAATACTTCAACAGACTGCATGTTGTAGTAGATGCGTTTGTTATTGCAGGCTCCTATATACTTGCTTGGTATTTATATATAGGGAGCTCCTTAAAAAATACGGGCCCTGAGGTGGGCGTTCTGGATATGAAGGTATATTTCAGCGCCCTGTATTTTGTTGTGCCTGGATATCTGATTTTGTATTACTGGTTCAAGCTTTACTCTCCAAAAAGGGTGCAGCGGAGCGAGACAGAGATTTTGAATGTGTGTAAGGCCAACATTGTCGGCGTTACTATATTTCTTGCTGTGCTCTTTATGGTAAACAATACGGTTGACTCTTTTCAGATTCACGATTTTTCCCGTGGTATGGTGGGTGTCTTCTGTGTGCTGAACACGGTGTCAACGCTGCTGATGCGCGCCCTGATCCGGTATTTGCTTCATTTTGTGAGAAAAAAAGGATATAATCTCAAATATATCCTTCTCATCGGATATTCCAGAGCTGCCGAGGAATATATCAACCGAATCAATGCCAATCCTCAATGGGGATATGTGGTAAGAGGAATTCTGGATGATAAAGTGCCAAGAGGAGCAACCTATAAAGGAGTAAAGGTATTAGGATCCATCAACAACCTGCTTTATATACTGCCGGAGAATAAACTGGATGAAATTGCCATCACTCTTTCACTGGAAAATTACGACAGGCTGGAAGAACTGGTGGACTTATGCGAAAAGTCAGGTGTTCATACGAAGTTTATACCGGATTATAACAGTCTGATACCGGGACGGCCGTATATGGAAGACCTGATGGGACTGCCGGTAATCAATATCCGGTATGTGCCGCTTTCCAATACTCTCAGCGCGCTGGCTAAGCGCTGCGTGGATCTTGCAGGATCGTTTTTCGGCCTGATACTGATATCGCCGGTTTTGCTGTTTGTTGCATTTCTGGTAAAGGCTACCAGCAAGGGACCGGTTATTTTTAAACAGGAAAGAGTAGGGCTTCATAACAAGCCCTTTATGATGTACAAATTCCGTACTATGTATTTACAGCAGCCCGGAGAGGAAAAAAAGGGCTGGACAGTAAAGGGAGATCCCCGTATTACCCGTGTGGGAGCCTTCCTGCGGAAAACCAGCCTTGATGAGCTGCCGCAGCTGTTTAATGTATTAAAAGGAGATATGAGCCTGGTGGGGCCGAGACCGGAACGTCCTCAGTTTGTGGAAAAGTTCCGTGAGGAGATTCCGCGATATATGATAAAGCATCAGGTCCGCCCGGGAATGACTGGCTGGGCCCAGATAAACGGCTACAGAGGAGATACCTCCATACGTAAGAGGATTGAGTACGATATATACTATATTGAAAACTGGAGCATGACTCTTGATTTAAAAATACTGTTCCTGACAGTTTTTAAGGGTTTCATCAATGAGAATGCTTATTGATATATGACGGAAAGGTCATGATAGAATACAATTAACAGGAGAAGAAGATATGGCATCATCAAAAAACAACGGAGGAAGCCGCAACACAGGTTCCCGTAACGGCTACAGCGATTCACGGAGCACCGGTTCCCGCGGCGGAAGCAGAGATTCCCGCAGCTCCGGTTCCCGTAACGGAGGCAGGGACTCCCGCAGTTCGGATTCCCGCTACGATTACAGAGAAACCCGCAGTTCGGATTCCCGCAGCGGCTATGGAGACGGACGCAGTACCGGCCCCAAGAATAAAAAAGTAACGTCCAAAAAGAGAAAAGCCAGAAAAAGAAGAAGAATTATCTTGTTTGCTGTGGAGATGGTGGCTCTTGTGGTTCTTGGCGTTGTCCTCTGGGCGGTGATGAAACAGACTTCCATGCAGAAAATAAATGTAAAAGAAGAAGATATTGTAATCAACGATACGGTGGAAAACAATGTGGCCATGAAGGGATACCGCAATATCGCCCTGTTCGGCCTTGATGCCAGGGATAAAAACCTGGGCAAAGGCAACCGGTCCGATACCATCATGATCGCATCCATTAACCTGGATACCGGTGAAGTAAAGCTCTGCAGCGTATATCGTGATACCTATATGAATCTGGGCAATGACAAGTACAGCAAGTGTAATGCGGCCTATGCCAGCGGCGGGCCGGAACAGGCCATCAGTATGCTGAACATGAATCTGGATATGAATATCACTGATTATGTGAGCATTGGTTTTAACGGCATGATTGATGTGGTAAACAGTCTTGGCGGCGTGGAGATAGATATCAGGGAAGATGAGATTAAGAATCTGAATGATTATCAGGCAAGTATGTTCAGTACGGAAACGAAAGAACGGCTGACCGATGATTATGTGAAGGTAACACAGCCTGGATTGCAGACATTGAACGGACTTCAGGCAACCGCTTATTGCCGTATCCGTTATACGGCAGGCGATGACTTCAAGCGTGCGGAGAGACAGAGAACCGTATTGCTCGCTATTCTGGAAAAGGCGAAGACAGCATCCGTTGGGACTCTGAATGATACGCTGGATAAGGTTCTTCCCAATGTGGCGACTAACCTGGATACGAAGGAAATGCTCAGTGTTTTAAAGGATCTGGCATCCTACAAGGTTGTGGCAACGGATGGTTTCCCTTTTGAAACGAACAGGGTAACCGGAAAGGTGGGTAAAGCGGGCAGCTGCGTTATCCCCACATCTCTTGAGGATAATGTAGTGCTTCTTCATAAGTTTTTCTTTGAACAGGAGGAATACACTCCCTCCAAATCAGTAAGTAACTATAGTGCCAGGGTCTCCAGCGATACCGGCAGGTAGTTTCGGTATAAAAATAAGATTACCTATAGGGAGCTAAAAGGGGCCGATACAAGGCCCCTTTTTCTGAAGCTGCGGGCAATGAGGGGAATAAAAATGAAAGTGGATGTTATTATACCGACCTATAAGCCGGACAAAGGATTTCCGGAAATGATAAAACGCCTGGAAAAACAGACACTTAAGCCGAACCGTATCATCATTATGAATACGGAAGAAAAGTATTTTGAAAAGCTGCTGTATGGAACGGATTTTGCAAGGGAGCATCCGTTGGTGGAGGTGCATCATCTTTCCAAAAGAGAATTCAACCATGGAGGAACCAGACATTTGGGAGCCCTCCACAGCAGCGGGGATATTTTTGTCTGCATGACACAGGACGCGCTGCCGGCCGACAACCGGCTGCTGGAAGAGCTTACCGCGCCTTTTTTATCAGATGACAGGATTGCGGTATCCTATGCCAGACAGCTGCCGGAGAAGGACAGCGGTGAGATCGAGCGGTTTACAAGAGCGTATAATTACCCGGAGGAGAGCTGCGTCAAGGGAAAGGAACAGCTGTCTGAGATGGGGATTAAGACCTATTTTTGCTCCAATGTTTGCGCTGCCTATAAAAAAGATATTTACCAGGAGTTGGGAGGCTTTGTTAGGCATACAATTTTTAATGAGGATATGATTTATGCGGCAGGCGCGGTGCAGGCGGGATGGAAGATTTCATATGCGGCAGGCGCAAGGGTATATCATTCTCATAATTATACCTGCAGGGAACAGTTCCGCCGGAACTTTGACAACGGGGTTTCCCAGGCCCAGCATACGGATATTTTTTCTGGGGTACCATCAGAATCGGAGGGGATGAAGCTGGTGAAGCAGACAGCGTCCCATCTGATTGCCGTTCATAAACCCTGGCTTATTATCAAACTGATCGCGGCAAGCGGGGCGAAGTATATGGGCTTTTGGCTGGGTAAGCATTACAAAAGCCTGCCTGCGCGTTTTGCGAAGGCCTGCAGTATGAACAAGGATTATTGGCTGTAACCGGGATTTCCGCTTTTTCGGAGCCCTTACAATAACCGCTGCTCAGGCAGCAGAATATGTGTGACCTGGGCTGTAACCTGAAATTGAACTTGATCGGAGGTAAGTATGTGTGGAATAGTAGGCTACATCGGTAAAAATCAGGCGGCACCTATCGTCCTGGACGGACTTTCCAAGCTGGAATATCGCGGATATGATTCGGCGGGAATGGCAATTTTTGATGGTGAGAAAATCAATATCACCAAATCCGTGGGAAGACTGAAGGTTCTGCAGGAACTGACACATGACGGAGCAACTATGCCGGGAATGCTTGGAATCGGCCATACCCGGTGGGCAACTCATGGAGCGCCCAGCGATGTGAATTCCCATCCCCATTTTAATACGAAGGGTACTATTGCCGTTGTACATAACGGAATTATAGAGAATTATCTCCCTCTGAAAAAGAAGCTGGAGAGCAGAGGGTATCAGTTTGTTTCGGAAACGGATACGGAAGTGCTCGCCCATATGCTGGATTATTACTATAATGAGGATCCCATGGTAGCCATTACCAAGGTACTTCACCGTGTGGAAGGCTCCTACGCCCTGGGAATCCTGTTCGCTGATTTTCCCGGAGAGCTGTTTGCGGTAAGAAAAGACAGCCCCCTCATCGTCGGGCAGAACGGAGAAGGCTGCTTCATCGCTTCCGATGTCCCTGCAATCCTGAAATATACAAGAACCGTAACCTATATTGAAAACCAGGAAATCGTCCGCCTGACTCCCGACAGCCTTCATGTTTATAACGTGGATGAGGAAGAAGTGGAGAAGGAGGCAGTCACCATTGATTGGGATGCGGAAGCCGCGGAAAAGGCCGGCTATGAGCATTTTATGCTGAAGGAAATGTATGAGCAGCCCAAAACGGTTGCGGATACCCTCAGCCCCAGAATCAAGGGAAATGATATTGTGATAGAAGAGCTGGGAATGAGTGATGCGGAGCTTCTTTCCATCAAGAAAATCCATATAGTGGCCTGCGGATCCGCATATCATGCAGGAGTGACGGGGAAATATGTGCTGGAGGGCCTGGCACGCATTCCTGTGGAGGTAGATCTGGCTTCCGAATTCCGTTACAGGAACCCCATTCTGGAGGATGGTGCCATGGTGGTGGTAATCAGCCAGTCCGGAGAGACTGCGGATACCCTTGCCGCGCTTCGTGAGTCCAAGAAAAGAGGCTTCAAAGTGCTGGGTATCGTAAATGTAGTGGGAAGCTCCATCGCCAGGGAATCGGATAATGTGATGTACACCTGGGCGGGCCCGGAAATTGCGGTTGCCACTACCAAAGCCTACAGCGCGCAGCTCATTGCCCTCTATCTGCTTGCCATGAAATTTGCAAGGGTAAAGCATACGGTAACGGAGACGGAATTCAGTGATATGCTGGGGGATCTGGCCCGTCTTCCGGATCAGATAGAACTCCTTCTCAATAATAAAAACCGGATTCAGCGGTTCGCCAACCGTTATATAGCCGCAAAAGATGTTTTCTTTATAGGAAGGGGAATCGATTATGCCATCTCCATGGAAGGCTCCCTGAAGCTGAAGGAGATTTCTTATATCCATTCGGAGGCTTACGCGGCGGGAGAATTGAAGCATGGCACGATATCCCTGATAGAAGAGGGGACATTGGTGGCATCGGTTTCCACCCAGCCGGCGCTTTATAAAAAGACAATAAGCAATATGGTGGAAGTGAAATCAAGAGGGGCCTTTGTCCTGGCCGTTACCTGTGAAGGAAACAGGGAAATTGAAAAGGCGTCGGATTATGTCATTTACATTCCCCAGACGAATCCGTTCTTTACCAATTCCCTGGCGATTATCCCGCTCCAGCTGTTCAGCTATTATGTGGCTGTGGGGAAGGGCTGTGATGTGGATAAGCCGAGAAACCTGGCAAAATCCGTGACGGTGGAATAAAAGAGATTTAAAAAAACAAAAAATATAATTTACCGGAGAAAGGCATAAAATGGCGTTCTCCGGTAATTTTTTATGGTTTTTAACACATTTTCTATAAATTTATCACAGAAAGAACACAATTCATGTATATACTGTAAACAGATAAAAGGAAAGGGAAACAGAAATATAGCTCAAGGAGAAAAGAGGTAAGCGATATGTTTGATGAAAATAATTTTTCAAACGACAATTCCTATGAACAAAATAATTCGCAGGCTGTCCCGGGCGGCAGTGTTGCTGCTCATACAGATAATAATAACGGACAGGCGGCGGGAAAAGCTACAGGGAGCTATTCCGGAGTGAATCCGGGAAGCGGCCAGAGCGGCCCCAGGGAGCCATATACCTCAGGCTACGGGAATGCCGGCCAGGGAGCATACGGCAATGGCCCTCAGGGAACCTATCAGGCCGGAGGCTACCAGAACGGCGGATATCAGAATACCGGTTATCAGGGCGGACCAAACGGACAGCCTAACGGAAATTACAGCGGCTATGGCAGCTACCAGTCCAATCAGGGACATTACCAATATGGAAGCCGTTTTTCCGAAAATGATTACGGCACGGTTGGAAATAACGGGACTCATGGAAAGAAAAAGAAAGAAAAGAAACCTGGCAAGCCCATGAATCCTTTGTGGAAAAAAGTGATAGCCGTAGTGGTATGCGGTGTATTCTTCGGCATATGCGCCGGTGTCAGCTTTCTGGCAGTGAATTCGCTGGGTACAGATAAGGATACCAGGCAGATCGCACAGACAACGGGAGAAGCCGCACAGGAGCAGCAGCAGGAAATGCAGGCCGGGGCGGCAGAAAGCGAGTCCGGAATCAGGTCCACGGTAACCCAGGGAACCTCAAGCGCAGTTGTGACGGATGTGACAGAGGTGGTGGAAAACACCATGCCCTCTATTGTTTCCATAACCAACCAGATGATCATATCCGGAACCGATTTCTGGGGGCAGAACATGCAGCAGGAGCAGGAGGCTGCAGGCAGCGGTATTATTATCGGGGAAAATGACAACGAGCTTTTGGTTGTTACCAATAATCATGTGGTTGCAGATTCCAATAAGATATCTGTAAAGTTTATAGATGATGAAGTAGTTGAGGCGCAGATTAAAGGCACCAGTCCTTCCATGGATCTGGCTGTGATTGCAGTAAAGCTTTCTGATGTGAAGGATTCCACCAAAGACAGCATTGCCATCGCCACTATGGGAGATTCCGATACGCTGAAGGTAGGAGAACCGGTTATCGCAATCGGGAATGCCCTTGGCTACGGACAGTCGGTAACGACAGGCGTGGTCAGCGCCCTGAACCGTACGCTGGAGGTTAGTGAAACAGGAACCAGCAATGCGCTGATTCAGACCGATGCAGCGATTAACCCCGGTAACTCCGGCGGCGCCCTCCTTGATATCAAGGGGCAGGTAATCGGCATCAATTCCAACAAAATAGGCGGCAGCACCGTGGAAGGTATGGGATATGCCATCCCGATTTCATCCGCCCAGCCTATTATTGAGGAACTTATGAACCAGGAAACCAAGGAAAAAGTGGATGAAGGAAACAGAGGATTTCTGGGAATTTCCTGCATCAATGTAACCAAGGCCATGGGCGACGCCTATGGAATGCCGGAGGGTATCTATGTGGCCCAGGTTTATGCCGGAACCGGCGCGGACAATGCGGGCCTGGTAAAGGGTGACATCATTACCGGTTTCGCAGGTGCAACAGTTACCACACAAGATGACCTCACCAATGCAATGCAGTATTATGCAGTGGGTGATACCGTGGAACTTACGGTTATGCGCGGCAATCCGACAGAAGGATACAAGGAACAGAAGGTTTCCATAACCCTTACCTCCCAGGAGGCGATGGAAAATACCGGAAGAAATTAATACAGTAATAACTGCAGGCTTATACGGGCCGGAAGGGGTATCGCAGGATACCTGTTCCGGCCCTTCTGTGTATCGGATTTTGCAGCGGGCAGGCCGAACGGCAGAAGGCACGGAGCACAGGGCAGAGGGAAGCTGTAATTCATATTATTTAGTTTAGTTTGTTTATAGAAAGTTAACTTGTGTGGCAATAGGTTGTGATTTATAATTAAATAAGTGTTAAGTAAACGACAACGGCTGCCCGCAGTGCCATGGTGTACGGGTCGGCAGGGTTGAACAGAAAAACGGAGGATTGCCAAATGAGCGATTTTGATAATAGAGAAGAAGACGACCAGAAGGAAGAGGGACTGGAAGAAGTTAAGGATCAGGACACTTCGGAAAAGAAGGAAGAGAAAAAGGAATACGAGGATGTGTGCTTCATCTGCCGCCGTCCGGAAAGCAAGGCGGGGAAGATGTACCATCTTCCCAATAACATCTGTGTCTGTGATGATTGTATGCACAGGACGATGGATGCCGTAAGCCAGTATGATTATCAGGGGATGCTGAATAATCCTGAGCTGATGAATATGCTGAACAATATGAATAAGGATGGAAAATATCCCAATATCAGCTTTGTGAATCTGGCTGACCTGCAGGGAAACGATGGAATTCCCAACAAGCAGAAAATTAAAAAGAAAAAAGAAAAAGAAAAAGAGAAGGAAGCGGATCCCGTTTTCAATATTCGTGATATACCGGCTCCTCATAAGATCAAAGCGAGCCTGGATGAGTACGTGATAGGCCAGGAGCAGGCGAAGAAAATCATTTCTGTTGCGGTTTATAATCATTATAAAAGAGTGGTTACCAACACGATGGATGACATCGAAATTGAGAAATCCAATATTCTGATGATAGGGCCGACCGGTTCCGGCAAGACTTATCTGGTGAAGACGCTGGCCAGACTTCTCGATGTGCCGCTTGCCATTGCCGATGCCACCTCCCTTACGGAAGCCGGTTATATCGGTGACGATATCGAAAGTGTTGTATCCAAGCTGCTGGCTGCTGCCGACAATGATGTGGAGAAGGCGGAGAGGGGCATTATATTTATCGATGAGATAGATAAGATAGCCAAGAAAAAGAATACCACATCCAGAGATGTGAGCGGTGAATCCGTACAGCAGGGAATGCTGAAGCTTCTGGAGGGATCGGAAGTGGAGGTGCCTGTGGGCGCAAGCAGCAAGAACGCCATGGTTCCTCTGGCAACGGTCAATACCAGGAATATCCTGTTTATCTGCGGAGGTGCCTTCCCGGATTTGGAGGAAATCATCAAGCAGAGGCTTACCAAGCAGACGGCAATAGGCTTTAACGGGGAATTGAAGGATAAATACGACAAGGATCCGGATATCTTATCTAAGGTGATTGTGGAGGATCTGCGTAATTTCGGTATGATACCGGAGTTCCTGGGAAGGCTGCCCATCATCTGCACTCTGCAGGGGCTGACCAAGGAAATGCTGGTGAGGATCCTGAAGGAGCCCAGAAATGCCATTCTGAAACAGTATCAGAAGCTGCTGTCACTGGATGAAGTGGATCTGCAGTTTGATGACGAGGCTCTGGAGGCCATTGCCGACAAGGCTACCAAAAAGGATACGGGAGCGAGAGCGCTTCGTGCCATCATAGAAGATTTTATGCTGGATATTATGTATGAAATTCCCAAGGATGATAACATCGGCAGGGTAACGATTACGAAGGATTATATTGAAGGCACCGGCGGACCGGCTATCCAGATAAGAGGAGCCGGGTATGCCATTACGGATAAGCAGGCCGGGGCGGCTGAATAACAGAAAGCCGGAAGCAAACCCATTCGAAAACATGAGTGGGTAAACCCATTCAAAAATATGAATAGGTAAACCCATTCGAAAACATGAATGGGTTGGGAAAAGCGCCATATACTGATACAAAGGGTTATGGAGAGCTTGACATATGACATGCAAGGAAAAAATATTATCAGAGGATTATATTGATCTGATAAATTATTTTATCCTCCCTCAGGGGAGAGTCGAGGGAAATGACGATGTTTTCTGTTATATTCCCGTGAATGAAAGATTTCTGTCTATTTACTACAGCAGGGCTGTTCTTCCACCCCTGGAGGTATCCAGTTATTATTACCGGTATATACCCAGGCTGTATGGCCTGATGCAGCCCTTTGCCCCGGAGGCCCTGGATCGTAATTTTGACATCCAGCCCCTTGTAAAAAGCGGAATAACATTGATTCAGAGAGAACCGTTGTCTTTGACCGGCAGAGATGTGGTGTTGGGATTTGTGGATACGGGTATCGACTATCGGAATCCGGTTTTCAGGAGAGCGGATGGAAGTACCAGGATTTTGGCCATCTGGGATCAAAGTGTGCAGACGGGCACGCCCCCGGATGGCTATTTTTATGGAAGCGAATATACGAGAGAGCAGATAAACGAGGCTCTTCAGGCGGAGGATCCGCTGGAATTGGTGCCTTCGGTTGATGAGATAGGTCATGGGACGGCAATGGCTTCCGCTGCGGCGGGAAGCGCCCTGAACGGAGGCCTGGATTTCCTGGGGGCGGCTCCGGATGCGGATATTGTCGTAGTGAAGCTGAAGCAGGCGAAACAGTTTTTGCGGGATTATTATATGACACCGGATGATGTGCCTGCCTATGAAACAAATGATATCATGCTGGGGATTAAATATATATCTTCGTATCGGATTCCCTTTGAAAAACCATCGGTTATCTGCCTGGGAGTGGGAAGCAGCTTCGGTGAGCACAGCGGAAGTTCATCGCTGTCCCAGTATATTTCTTCCGTGGGTTCGGAAATAAACCAGGCGGTTATTGTGGCAGCCGGGAATGAAGGAAATTCCGCCCATCATTTCAGCGGCCATATCGATGCGGGACAGTCTATCCGGGTGGAAATGATGGTGAGTGAGAATACAAGAGGATTTCTTCTGGAGCTTTGGGGACGGATTCCTGATTTTTATTCGGTGACCGTGCGTTCTCCCGGCGGAGAGATGGTTCCTCCTGTCAGCGGAAGGCTCGGACAGAGTGTGCAGTATACCTTTGTATATGAAAAGACAAAGGTGCTGCTGGATTACCAGACGATTGAATCGGAATCGGGCAATGAAGTGGCGGTAATGCGTTTTGAGGCGCCCAGCCCGGGACTGTGGACAGTGATCATCACACGGGAAGGCGGAGACGGACCCGGAAATGTTGATATGTGGCTTCCTCTCAGACAATTTGTGGACGGAAGGGTGGAATTTTTACAGCCTACCCCGGAAACTACTATTACTGCGCCGGGTTTTGCACAGCCTCCTGTCACCGTGTCCGCTTATAACAGCAGGAATAACAGCTTTTATATTAATTCCGGCCAGGGATTTTCCTCCGAAGGGGGGATAAAACCTGATATAGCGGCTCCCGGTGTAGATATCTCAATCGTTTCCGGCACCGTTCAGGGGAAAGCTGTGGTGGGAACCTCTACGGGGACTTCCCTTTCGGCGGCGCTGGCAGCCGGGGCGGCGGCGCAGTTTATGCAGTGGGCTGTGGTGGAGCATAATTCCCCTTATGTGGGAGGTGTGGCACTAAGAAATTATTTCCTGCGGGGAGCAGGCAGAGATTCTGCTTACTCATATCCCAACAGGCAGTGGGGATATGGCCGGCTCGACATGGAAGGCGTGTTTAACTGGATTGCGGGACTGCCGGCACAATAAGCGGAGGCTGTGAGATACGGCCGGGGTACTTTAAAGAGAAAGCTTTTTCAGATGCATATAAGGAGAAAAAATGGGATATCTGTGTATTGTCGCACTTATTTTTGCAGGTGAGCTGGGAATTAAGAATTATGTGGAAAATAAGCGGAATGCAGGAGAAGAGAAGGAAATATGTAAGGGACGTATTCTGCTGCGGAAGTATCATAACAAAGGCGCCTGCATGAATCTGGGTGAGAAAAAAAGCAATGTGGTTGCAGGGCTTTCCCTTATTCTGACGGCGGTGCTCGCTCTGGTTTTTCTTTTTACATTGACCAGGCATGGAAACGGATGGCTGAAAGCCGGTCTGAGCCTGCTGTTAGGAGGAGCGTTCAGCAATACCTATGACCGGCTGAAAAGGAAATATGTGGTGGACTATTTCAGCTTCGGGGTAAAATGGGAGCCTTTAAGAGCGATTGTATTTAATATTTCTGATTTCTGTATTCTGATCGGTGCTCTTATTATTGCGATAAAAGGTATGTAGTTTAAAAATTTTACACATTCATTACCGTGCTTTGCTGTTAGAATAACCCTTTTCCGGGTAAAATAATGCTGTGGGGAAATTTTTTAATGGAACCGACGGCGTTATCCGGAAAGGGGTTTTTTATGAACAAAAAATTAGGATTGCTCGGCATGGGATCCGCGGTGCTGATCGCAGCGGCAGCCCTGGGAATCCATGGCCTTCCGGTATCGGGAACCGGCCAGAACCAGGCAGCGCTGCTTAACGGCGTTCAGGCGGAATGGACGGATGATAAAGGAAAAGAATATCCGGAAGAAGAATTTTTTGAGACGGAAACGGATATGACGGAGTTTGAAGGGAAGCTGGAGGATATTACGGCTTAGAAGGTATCCTGACAGTGTGACAGAGTTTTCTTCTGTGCTGCTGTCAGGATACTTTTTTATTGGATATCCAAAAGTGCCTTTGCCATAGTTTTCTTTTTTTCCAGACTACCCTGACGGGAAATCATAATTCTCTGAGCCTGGGGGCTTCCGGCCCCATGCATGGATTCCGTCAGATAGCCTACAGCGGATGCACCCATGGTCATATTTTCTATAAGCCGGAATATTTTAAGCCTGTCTCTTATGGAAAAAGAGGAAGAAGCGGCCAGATACTTTTCAATGAACGGACCGGTGGCAGGATTGCTCAGATCCTTTTCCGAAGGCGCAGTTACCATAAGGCCTCCGGCGATATCCTGAGCCAGTCTGGCGATTTCGTAAGGAAAACGGGTAACATTCTGTTTGCAGACATTTGCCAAAAGGGTGTTGATATCATAGATTCCGCTGGGAGTCTGGTACCCTTCACAGGAACAGGCTATACCGCAGGCATAAAGGGTTTCATTTAAGTGCGTCATTTCAATAAGCTTATCCTTTATATGAGAAGCTTTTTCTGCTCCGTTGGATTCGGCGGCAAGCGCAGATGCACCGATTAATACATCTCCTACACCAACCTTGCACCCACCATAGCTCTGTCGGTGATAGCCGGCAAAGCGTTCAACCAACAAGCCTGCATATTGCGTTTCACCATTCATAAAAATCCGTTCATTGGGAACAAAAACGTCGTTGAATATGGTCAATGCTTCCACACCGCCGAATTTACAGTTTCCTACATCCAGGCAGGAGCATTCCAGCTTCCTGGTATCACAGCTTTGCCTGCCGATAATCATGGTAATGCCTTCGGTATCTGTGGGAACCGCAAAGGATATTGCATAGTCTTTATCATCCTCTCCTAAGGAAATGGTCGGCATGACCAATACTTCATGAGAATTGCATATCCCTGTCTGATGTACTTTGGCTCCCCGTACTACTACACCATCGGAACGCCGTTCCACGACACGGAGATATAAATCCGGATCCTGCTGTAAATGAGGGGAGAGGCTACGATCACCTTTCGGATCTGTCATAGCGCCGTCCACAGTCAAATCCTTGTCCTGACAATGGATAACAAAATTCTTAAAACGCCGGAAATAATCGGTTCCACATTTTTTATCAATATCGTAAGCAGTGCTGTATACGGCATTCATGGCATCCATGCCTACGCAGCGCTGGAAACAAGAAGCTGTTTTCTGTCCGAGAATACGCTGCATTTTTACTTTATTTATCAGATCCTGGCAGCTCTGATGAAGATTAGTGAAACGGTTGATAGTTCTGCCGGTAAGGTGGGAGGACGCCGTCATCAATTCCCTGTATTCCGGATCCTGCGCGAGGTCATAGGTCATTCGTACGGAATTGAGTGATGGCTGTAAAATCGGATGCCCCACGGCAGTTTCCAGCTCCTCCCCCATGCAGAAAATATGCATTTTCATGTTCCGTATGCTTTCCAGGTATTCTTGTCCTGTCATCATAATATTTCTCCTGTATGATAGTGCTTTTATTCTAACGTTTCATCGGAAAAGGTCAGATAAGATATACCGAATTCATCCGACTTCCGTATCAGAGGAAGTTCAGGAAGCTCGAGTATGGCAAGTTCTGCCAGATACTGGACTTCACAGCCCGGCTCCATATGCCCTGTATATACTCTGTCCGCATCAGAAATAGTCAGGTGGAAATGCGGTTCGCCATCAATAATCAGGCCCTGCGCACTTCCCAGTTCAATGGGGCTTGCATAGGTAAAATATTTATTTGTAGGCAAATCTTCCAGTGTAGTAATGGCATGAACCCCGGCACATCGCAGTGATCCGATAGCCGATACTAATATACCGTTTTTAAGATGCAGACGTTCCAGCTCTTTCTTGACGGACAGAAGAATATCTTCTCCTTTCGATAAATGAATGATAACGATTCTTCCTATGTTTTCTGTTGAAAATGTGAACATAATTCTATCCCTCCTGCTTAATTTATGGTTATAAAGAAAGTGTAATGGCGTGAGACAGAAAAATCTGTCTTTTTTTTGTCATGTTATTTCTATTTTTTGTTATATGTGATGAAAAAACAGCGTTTTTGGCAGAGGGAGAAAGTGTCTTCGCAGGATGCCGAAGTACACTGAGGGAGGAAACCGCAGAGGGAGGCAGACTTCCGGCTGGAGAATGCTGGGTGTTGGACGGGAGAGATTCCGGCATATACGCAGGACATACAGTTAAATAAGTTGAAAAAAACAGTAAATTCCCCTACAATAAAATTGTCTTCAGGGGGAATACATGCAAAGGAGGAAAAAAATGGGTGATACTTGTACTATAATCAGGATGCTGGTGGAAGATAATATCTATGGAAGTGTTGTGACACATGGTTTCGCCATCTGTAATCATTGGCATAATGAGATGGAATTCATTTTTGTGGATAAAGGAAAGCTGGAGATCGATGTGGGCGGCACTTTATATTGTGTGAAATCAGGGCAGCTTATGATCGTAAGTTCCAATGTAATGCATGCGTATATGAGGACAGAACCGGAATCTGTAATTTGGGTTGCTAAGGTTTATCTGAAAAATATACTAAGTTATCTGGATCAAAAAGACAGACTGACTGAAATTTACAGGAATACACTGCTTATTAAGGCAACCGATAAGATGAAGTTTATATTAAATGAATTGATCAGCGCCCAATATGGACAGCTGAATGAATGCTATTCAGGAATAAAAGCTTCCGAACTGACAATTGAAATTTTATGTAATAAAAATACGATTAAGCAGTATATTCCTGCAAAGACCGTAGAAAATACGGAAAATATATTTAAAATGCAGCAATTCATGGAAAATAATCTGCATAAAGATATTACGCTGACTATGGTGGCGGATTATCTGGGATTTAGTACAGCGTATTGTTCCAAATATATTAAAAAGAAGACAAATCTTAATTTTCTGGACTATGTAAATTCGATACGGTTAAGGGAGGCGGAGGAATTGCTGCAGACCACCGATATGTGCATTACAGATATCTCATATACTACAGGTTTCAAAAGCATCCAGTGCTTTAATCGTATCTTCAAAAAGCACAGGGGAGTGACTCCAAGCCAATACAAAAAAAGTTTAAAAAGCAAAAAATAAATTAAAACGGACAAAAAATGAGTGGAATGAGTGCTGGTATTTGTGTATATTCTCTACATGAAGCAGAACAAAAGAAACAAAACCAGACACTATTCACTAAGAAAGTATGAACAGTGCTTGTGTAGGGTTTCACATTGTTTTAATGAAACGTCGCGGCACTGTTTTTTTTTTGTATATTTTTCAGGAGGCATTTATGCGTATTTGGGGTGAGAGCAAAAAGCTTTGTCTGTTAATGGACGGTATGCAGTTGGAGATTATTCCATGGGGAATTAATTCCCTTCGCGTAATTATGCTGCCTGTGGGAAGCACGGATAACAGAAACTGGGCATTAACAGAGGCTGTTCCAGATATGGAACCGGAAATAACAGTTCAGGATTGTGAGTTAAAGGCATGCTGGGAGGAGAAGGGACAGGCATCCCAAAGAGGAACTATTAAAAACGGAAAAATAAAGGCCGAAATCAATCCCGAAGGATGGATATGCTTCAGAGATGACACAGGTAAAGTACTTCTGGAAGAGTATTGGAGAAACAGGAATCGGCTGGAACGCTATGCGGTGCCGCAGGATACGGCGGCGAGGGAGTTAAAGGCTGTCCAGGGAGCCGGAGAATATCGGCTGACCGTAAGGTTCGAAGCATATGAAGATGAAAAAATATTCGGTATGGGACAATATCAGGAAACGAATCTGAATAAAAAGGGGGAGATTCTTGATCTGGAACAGAAAAATACACAGTGCAGTGTTCCTTTTTACCTTTCCAGCAGGGGATATGGTTTCCTTTGGAATAATCCGGCAATCGGAAAAGTGATTTTTGGCAATAACCGAACGGAATGGACGGCGGAACGTACGGCAAAGATGGATTATTATATTACAGCGGCGGAAACACCGAGTGAAATACTGGAACAGTATACACAGGCTGTTGGCCGTTCTCCGATGATGCCGTCTTGTGTTCTGGGATTATGGCAGTCGAAGCTGCGTTACAAAAACCAGAAGGAGGTTCTGGAGATCGCAGATAATTATAAAAAACGTAATATACCCCTGGATGTTCTGGTTATTGATTTTTTTCATTGGACGAAGCAGGGCGAATTCCGTTTTGAACCTGAGGATTGGCCGGATCCCGTGGGCATGGTGAAGCAACTGAAAAAATATGGGATTAAGGTAATGGTTTCCGTATGGCCAACGGTAGATGCCGCCGCGGGGGATAAAAAGGAGATGGAGGATCGGGGATTCCTCGTAAAAAATGACCGGGGACTTCAGATACACATGAACTGGATGGGAGAAGCCAGGTTTTGGGATCCGTTTTCAGCAGAAGCCAGGGAATTTGTATGGGATCTTTGCAGACAAAATTATTATGAGAAGGGAATTCGCATGTTCTGGCTGGATGAGGCCGAACCTGAATTCAGTCCGTATGATTATGATCTTTTCAGGTATCAGGAAGGACCGGCCCTGGAGGTGAGTAATTTTTATCCGGTACAATATGCAAGGACTTTCTGGGATGGCATGAAGGCTGCAGGGCAGCGGCAGATCATGAATCTGATCCGTTGTGCCTGGGCAGGGAGCCAGAAATACGGAACGCTTGTCTGGTCTGGAGATATCCATTCTTCTTTTCGGGCCCTGAGAGAGCAGGTGCAGGCAGGAATCAATATGGGGATTGCCGGAATTGCGTGGTGGACAACAGATGTCGGCGGTTTCCTGGGAGGGTATTCCGAAAGCCCGACATTCCGGGAACTGTTGATCCGCTGGTTCGAATGGGCGGTTTTTACTCCGGTATTGAGAATGCATGGAGCCAGGCAGCCCTTTGAAAAGCTGGAGGAGGAATTCCGGAATGGAGTCAGACAGTTTACAAGCGGACAGGCTAATGAAATATTCAGCTATGGAGATGAAATTTACACGATTCTGAAAAAATACGTATTGCTGCGACAGCAGCTGAAAGAGTATCTGGTAAGCCTGACGGAGGCGGCGCATATAAAAGGGATACCGCTTATGAGGGCCTTATTCCTTGAGTATCCGTATGATCCGGCATGCTGGGAAGTGAAGGATGAATATCTGTTCGGAAAGGATATTCTTGTGGCACCGGTTACCGAAGAAGGGCAGAGGAAAAAGGTAGTATATTTTCCGGGAGATGATATTTGGATACATGCCTCAGACAAATCGGAATACAGGGGTACAACCAGGGCTGAGGTTAATGCGCCGCTGGATAAAATTCCTGTTTTTATTAGAAAAGGGGCAGATATTACATTTGAGTTATAAAAGAGAGGAGCGTTTTAGTTGAAAAAGAATGTTAAGGAAGGGATCGCAGGATATTTATTTTTACTTCCATGGTTAATCGGGTTCTTTTGCCTTACCCTGATACCAATGGTGGCATCACTGTTTTTTTCATTTACACAATATGATATGCTGACGCCGGCCATACCTGTGGGAATAAAAAATTATGTGTCGTTGTTTGAAGATGCAAGATTTATTAACAGTTTAAAAGTTACTTTTAAATATGTTATTGTCAGTGTGCCTTTGCAGTTGGCTTTTGCGCTTCTGATTGCGCTGATGCTGAAAAAGAACAGGCGGGGAGTGAAAGTATACCGGGCTATGTACTATCTGCCGTCTTTGTTTGGCGGTTCGGTAGCGGTTTCTATTTTGTGGAGACAGCTTTTTAATAAAGAGGGAGTATTTAATCAGATACTTGCAGCCTTTGGGGTAGAAGGAAAAAACTGGATAGCGACGCCTTCCTCTGCATTAAATACTTTGATTGTTCTTGCGGTCTGGCAGTTCGGTGCATCAATGGTAATTTTTCTGGCATCCTTAAAACAGATTCCTGAGGATTATTATGAGGCGGCTACCCTGGATGGAGCGGGGAGGGTGGCACAGTTTTTCAAAATCACGCTGCCTCTGCTCACCCCTATGGTATTTTTTAATATTGTCATGCAGGTAATCAATGCGTTCCAGTCATTCAATTCCGCTTATATTATCAGCAATGGAACGGGAGGACCGCTTGATTCCACTCTTTTCTATTCATTATATCTTTATATAAAAGCGTTTAACCATTTCCAGATGGGATATGCATCCGCGATGGCATGGATATTGCTCGTTATTATTGCGGCAGTTACGGGGCTTATGTTCTTATTTGCCAAATTCTGGGTGTTTTACGATGATTGATAGGAGAAAATGAAAATGAAAAGAAAAATAGGGACTGTCCTTTATCATACGTTAATTATTTTATTTGCGGTGCTTATGTTATATCCGCTGCTGTGGATGATAAGTGCATCCTTTAAGGATACGCTGGAAATCTTCCAGGGAACTGATTTTTTCCCGAAGTCTTTTCGGCTGGATAATTATATGCAGGGATGGCAGGGATTGTCAGGTGTTACGTTTACAAGATTTTATATCAATTCTTTTATAATCGTTATTGCGGCAATGGTTGGTAATTTGACCTCTTGTCTGATGGCGGCAAATGCATTTGCTAAAATCAGGTTTCCTTTAAAAGGCCTCTGGTTTGCGCTGATGATGGGGACATTAATGCTGCCCATGCATGTAAAGCTGATTCCGCAGTACATCATGTATAACAAGCTGGGATGGATTAATACATACTTGCCTTTAATTATCCCCAAGTTCCTGGCTACGGAAGGTTTCTTTGTCTTTCTGATGACACAGTATATGAGAGGCCTGCCGAAAGAAATTGATGAAGCAGCCATTTGTGACGGCTGCGGACAATGGCAGCGGTTTATCCGCATTACGGTACCGTTATCCGTGCCTGCTATTGTTACCACTATGATATTTACTTTTATCTGGACCTGGAATGATTTCTTTTCCCAGATGCTTTATATTACAGGGATTGATAAATTTACGGTAGCTCTGGCGCTGCGCCAGTTTGTGGATGCCACCGGAAACAGTTCCTGGGGAGCGTTGTTTGCCATGTCAACCTTATCTTTGCTTCCGTTGTTTTTTATGTTTGTATTTTTCCAGAATTATCTGGTGGATGGTATTACAGCAGGAAGTATCAAAGGTTGATTCGACGAAGCGGACAAGATGCTGCTATAGTTGAAACCGTGTGATCGGAAAGACAGATCACTTATGAATACGGTTCTATAAAATTTAGGGAGGTTTTAAAGTATGAGACACAAAAAATTGCTGACAGTGATGTTGGCGGCTGTAATGGCTTTTTCGTCCATCGGGTGCGGGGGGAGCAAACCCGCAGAAGGTTCAGCTCCTGCTGCTGAAAGTAAGACGGAAGGAGAACAGACATCAGAGTCTCCGGCCGGGGAAAGCGCTCAGACAGACGGACAAAAAGTGGAAATTCGTTTTACCTGGTGGGGTGATACCAAGAGAAACGATATGTACAATGAAATATGCGACAGATTTGAGGAAGCCAATCCCGACATCAAGGTCATGAGAGAACCTATGTCCTGGTCGGATTACTGGACTAAAATGTCTACACAGGTTGCGGGAGGAAATGCACCTGATGTATTCGGCATGCATCCGCAGTATGCTGCGGACTATGCTCTCAGAGGAGCCCTGCTGGATATTCAGCCTCTTGTAGATAATGGTACGATTGATCTGTCGAAGTTTTCAGACGCAATCATAGACAGCGGCAAATATCAGGATACTCTTTATATGGTTTCCATGGGAGTGAGCTTTACCTGCTATCTTGTGAATAATGAACTGGCTGAGCAGTATGGGGTGACCCTTCCGGCATACGATGAGGATTGGACATGGGATCAGTTCGGGGAAGAAGCGAAGAAGTTTTCAGAAGCCGCCGCCGGTAAAGGTATCTATTTTGCAGGAGACAGTTCTGCTGATATCAATTGCTTCCGCTGGGCAGCAAGAGAGGCAGGCGGGGATAATTATACGGAAGACGGACGGCTGGGATTTGAGGAACAGACAATGATTGATTTCCTTGATATGTGGAATACATTCAGGGATGAAGGTGCGATTCCGGACGCGGCGACAGCCTCAGAGGATGGATCCCTGGCTTTGGAACAGAGACTGTTCTCATTAGGGAAAATGGTAATACATAATGTTCCTATTAATCAGTTATATTTATATGCGGATGCCATGCCGGATAACAATATTACAGCAATCAGGATTCCCACTGCTGCAGACGGCACCAGGGCAGAATATCTGGAAGGCGCCCATTTTGCCATATCTTCCAATATTGATGAAGCGCACCAGATTGCGGCCGCGAAACTGATTAATTTCTTCGTAAATACAGAACAGTCTATGGAACTCTTTAAGATGGATCAGGGTGTTCCCGCCAATTCAGATATGGCTGAATTTATCAAACCCTTACTGGATGAACCCAATCAGAAGGCAATTGATTTTGCTCTTGCACTTATGCCTTTGTGTGAAACGGCAACACCTGCAGCAAAAGGAGCCAGTGAAATTGCAACAGCATATCAGACGGCTGCAGATAAAGTGAGATATGGACAGGAAGATTCTGCGGCTGCGGCTGGGGCATTTATGAAAGAAGCCAACAGTATATTGGATGCAAATCAAAATTAATTATATAAACTAATCAGGAGGACATTATGAATAACGAAGACAAGGAATTACTGGAACTTTTTGAGCCACTGCGTGTGGCAGATGTCAGAGACGGGATGGATTGGGCAGGATACCATCATTATGGAACTCTGGATTACAAAATCAGGCCGCTGTATCGTACGAAAGCGGTAGGAATTGCAAAAACTGCCAGATATATGCCCTATGAAGGGCCGGATCCTATGGTTACAGGCGATGAATATACGAAGTGGTCTAACTGGTACTATGGCAATGTATGTATTTATCCCTGGTTTGATGAAATAGAGGACGGACATTTCTTGGCTATTGATGTTTCCGGGGTTGATGCCGGTCTTATGGGGTCGGAAAATGCACTGGGAGCCAAAATCAAAGGTGCGCGGGGATTTGTCATGAATGGCGGGGGAATTCGTGATACCGATGAAGTAATAAAAGAAGAAATCCCTGTATGGAGCTATTTTGTATCACAGAAAATGGATCAGGTCAGGATTCGGTATGATGCCAAAGATATTCCTGTTTCTATCGGAGGGGTGGTAATATGCCCGGGAGATATCATTGTTGCAGATGGTGATGGTGTTATTGCAGTTCCCAGAAAGATTGCAAAAGATGTGGCCAAATATGCCCACAGAGAACTGTTCAATGATAAAAATGCCCGTCGTGAGAAATATGAAAAGCTGGGCTGGGAGCTGGATGAAAGTGTAGTGAATAATCAGGTAAAGTATGAAGGTTAATCCTTTATAGTGCAGAACCTCCTTTGCCGGACAGGGTAAAGGAGGTTTTTCAGGCAAAAGGCGGGGGAAATATCATGAAATTTGGCTGTGCTTTATTAGATCCACAGGATTTGGATGCTGTAAAGGGTATTGGATATGACTATGCAGAGTTTATGGGGAAATATTTGGTTTCCCTGTCTGACGGTGAATATGCCGCACTGTGTAAAAAGCTGGAAAGCCTTCAGTTGAAGGTACTGGGAATTAACGGGTACTGCCCTCCCGCTTTAAAAATGGCGGGACCGGGGTTTGATATGGGCAGTATAAAAAAGTATGCAAAATTATGTGCAGGCAGGGCGGAAGCCCTTGGCGCTTCCATGGTGGGAATCGGCTCGCCGCAGTCGAGAAATCTTCCGAAGGGATATCCCAGGATGACCGCAAGGAGGCAGCTGCAGGAATTTTTGGAAATTACGGCAGAAGAATTTGCAGTGTTTGATATTGAAATTTGTCTGGAGCCATTAGCGCCTTGCTTTTGTAATTTTATCAATTTTATGCCGGAGGCAGTATCAATTATTGATGAAATGAAACAGAATAAAACAGGTATAATAGCAGACTTTTACAATATGGAGTATGTCGGAGAAGCTGATTTGGATATGAAGGATTTTATGCCGTACATAAGCCATGTTCATATATCGGATGATGACGGAGGGCCGGATAAAAGATCTTATTTGAAACCGGAAAGAGCCCGGGTCCATCAGGAAAGAATACAAAACCTTATTAAGGCCGGATATCAGGGCGCCGTGAGCCTTGAAATTGACTGCCGTATTGATCCGGATCGGGCGGCGGAATCTCTGGCCATAATGAGGGCGGCTGATTTGGAAGAGAGGGAAAGAATATGTATATAAAAGATAAAAAGGTTATTATCAGCGCAGCAATTACCGGAGCGACGCATGTGCCCAGCCTTTCGGCTCATTTGCCTAAAAATCCGGATGAAATAATTCAAAGCGCTCTGGAAGCACATAAGGCGGGAGCGGCTGTCATACATATCCATGCCAGAGATAAGGATGGAAAACCCACGACAGATCATGGTATATTCCGTTATATTCTTTCGTCGATTGCCAGGGAATGTGATGCGGTGATTGGAATTACAACAGGAGGCGCCAACGGTATGAGTGTGGAAGAGCGGTTTTCCGTCATCGAAAAGTTCCGCCCGGAAATGGCTTCCGCAAATGCCGGTTCCATGAATTTCTGCTATAACAGGCTTCTGGTTGATGTAGATGAGACTGTTTATGACTGGGAACGGGAATATGTGGAAAGAACCTGGGATAACGTCTTCCGCAATTCATTCCGTGATATGGAATATTGCATCCGTACTATGAATGACTGCGGCACCCTGCCTGAGTATGAAGTATTTGACTACGGACAGCTGAATAATCTGAAGATATTAAAAAAACAGGGAATTATAACCCAGCCGGTATATATCCAGTTTGTTCCGGGGGTACAGGGCGGTATGCCTGCCAACAACGAAACGCTGATGTTTATGATAGAACAGGCTAAAAAAATGCTGGGCAATGATATTCAATACAGCAGTGTGGGGGTGGGAAGGAAGATGTTTAAGCTCGAAACCCTGAGTGCTTTGAACGGGGGAAACGTACGCGTGGGAATGGAAGACGGTCTGTATATTAACCCAGCGGGTGAACTGGCAGAAAGTAATGCGCAGCAGGTCAAGAAAATAAGAAATATACTGGAATCGCTTGATTTTGAAATCGCGGACAGTGATGAAGCCAGGCAGATGCTGCATTTAAAGGGAAAGGCAAATGTGGGGTATTGAAATGAAATATGAAATAGGTCAAAGCGCAAGTTTTTCCAAAACAATAGCGGAATGTGATGTATATGGGTTTGCGGGTATTACGGGAGATTTCAATCCGCTGCATGTAAATGCAGAGCAGGCAAAGAACATGCCATTTGGCAGGAGAATCGTACATGGAATGCTGACAGTTTCTTTTTTATCCACGGTTATTGCAGGTAAAATGCCGGGGCCGGGTACTATTTACATGAAACAGGAGGCCAGATTCCTGAAGCCTGTTTACCTAGGGGATACCATTACGGCAAAGGTGGAAATTACAGAGCTTATGGAAAAGGGTAAGGCAGAATTAAGAACAGTGGTCACAAATCAGGATGGTATCATGGTAGTGGATGGAACCGCACTTGTAAAGCTGCCGCTGACGGAGGATTAAATATGGTACATGATATTAATAATGTAGTGATTGCAGGAGCAGGCATTATGGGATCTTCCATTGCACAGCTGTTTGCAGCTCATGAGTATAATGTGATATTATATGATATCAGTGAAGAAGCGCTGGAAAAAAGCAGCAGCCTTATTTCTGTTAACCAGGCGGCAGCTATGGAAGCGGGAGAGCTGGACGAGGAAAAAGCAGCCGGGATCAGGAGGCGGATTACATTTTCCGGCAATAAGGAATGCTTTCAAAAGGCTGATTTTGTCATAGAAGCCATAATTGAAAAAATGGAAATCAAGCATGGATTTTGGAAGGAAATATCAGATATAGTCCCAGAAACAGCAGTTTTGACAAGTAATACGTCCGGGCTTTCCCTTACGGAAATTGCAGAAGCAATAGAAAAACCGGAACGTTTCTGCGGTATGCATTGGCTGAATCCTCCGCATATCTGTCCTTTGGTGGAAGTGGTTAAGGGAGAAAAGACAAAACAGGAAACAGCGGATATTGTTTACGATATCGCCTGTGATATCCATCGTTATCCGGTCAGGCTGCAGAAGGAGGTTCCTGGTTTTCTGGTTAACCGTTTTCAGTTCGCCATATTGAGGGAGGCCATGAGCCTTGTGGAAGCCGGTGTTGCAAAGAAGGAAGATATCGATAAGGTTTTCAAATATGGCCTGGGATTACGGTACGCATGTCTGGGGCCGTTTGAAATAGCGGATCTGGGAGGACTGGATACTTTTTATAATATCGCATCCTACCTTTTTAAGGACATAAGCAATGTCGGAGAAGTTCACGATATGCTTAAGGAACTATACGGGAACGGAAACTTCGGAGTGAAGTCAGGAAAAGGATTTTATGATTACAGTAATGGCAGAGATAAGGCTATACTGGCAAAAAGGGATAAAGATTTTATGAAAGTGTCCAAATGCCTGTTTGGGGATCTGTAAATCAGTGGGAATAATAACGGAGATGAAATAAAAGGGCCGCGGAGATACTTATGATAGTAGTTATATTAATAAAGAAAATCATAGCGCTATTTTTGATTATGAGCATGGGGATATTGCTGGTAAAATGCAGGATTTTAAAAGAGAGTGACAGCAGAGTGATTTCCGCGCTTTCGATTCATCTAATCGTACCATGTGTGATTCTGGCGGCATTTCAGGTGAATTTTACAGAAGAGATCGGAAAAGGGCTGCTTCTGGCGCTGGCAGCAGCCGTTATTATTAATGTTGGCCTGATTCTTTTTGTCTCTGCAGTTGGAAACGTATTCCGCATGGATGCAGTGGAAAAGGTTTCCATTATATACTCCAATGCAGGGAACCTGGTGATACCTCTTGTTTCCGCGATGCTGGGAGCGGAATGGGTGATATACGCGAGTGCTTTTCTGGCAGTACAGATGACTCTGATATGGAGCCATGGCAAAGTTACTTTATGCGGAGAAAAGAAACCGGATTTAAAGAAAATCTTTCTGAATAATAATATGATTGCCATATTTGCAGGAATATTATTACTGCTTACAGGGATTCATTTCCCTGAGCCTGTACAGGACGCGGTAGATACGGTGGGAAGCATGGTGGGGCCGCTGGCTATGCTGGTGACAGGGATGCTGATTGCGGAAACCGATTTTGCCAGGGTTTTGTCACGGGGAAGGATCTGGTTCGTTACCCTGCTGCGGCTTGTGATCTGTCCACTTCTTATTCTGCTCTTTTTAAAATACAGCGGAATGGCGGCATGGGCGGACGGAGGGAAGAATATACTTTTGATTACCCTGATAGCCTGTATTACGCCGTCTGCATCCACGATTACACAGATGGCACAGATCTATGGACGCGATGCGGATTATGCCAGTGCGATTAATGTACTTACAACATTGCTGTGTATCATTACCATGCCGATTATGACGGCGTTGTATCAGATGTGAAAGATATATCTGCCAGAAAATGCCCGCGGAAGGAATTCCCTTCCGCGGGCATTTTCTGGCAGTGCGCCCGGCGGCGCACGTTTCTAACCGGTGCAAGTCCGGAATCCGCCCGGTAGTGGGAAGGATATAGCCGAAAGCAAGGGTGTCCATCGCGAGGTGGAATCTGAAGGAAGCT
>NZ_MPDJ01000001.1:643030-714931 GCF_001881565.1 Eisenbergiella tayi | reverse complement strand
CTATGATTTAGCCACAGCCTATCAGTCCGTGCACGTCAACTATTGAAAGCGCCGTGTACCGAACGGTACGCACGGTGCTGTGAGAGGACGGCGGTTAGTCACCGCCTCCTACTCGATGATATATTTTATGCGGTAATTAAAGTCCCCGCTTTTCCTCTGACGGCATCCCCAACGAAATCAAGAGAAGTAATCAGCACGCTTCCGGAAGGAACCGCTTCCAGATAAGAAACAGCGGCTTCGATTTTGGGAAGCATGGTCCCGGCTTCGAATTGTCCGTCCTGGATATATGCCCTGGCCTCCGGAATATTCATCCGGCGTATGGGAGTTTCCGTTTCTTTTTGATAATCCTTATAAACCTGCTTTACACTGGTTAAAATAATCAGCTGATCCGCATGGAGATCGCCGGCAAGCTTGCCTGCGATGCAGTCCTTTTCGATGACTGCGGAAGCGCCCTTCAGGGCGTGTTCCTGAGGAATGACGGGAATTCCGCCGCCGCCGCAGGCAATGACAACCTGATCGGCATCAGCCAGTGTGCGGATAGCGTCGATTTCCAGGATATCGATAGGCTTGGGAGCCGCCACGATACGGCGGAAGCCCTTGCCGGGTTCTTCAATGACAAAGTTTCCTTTTTTCTGTTCTGTTTCCGCGTCTTCCTTTGACATATAGCGGCCGATGAGCTTAGTGGGCTCATAGAAGGCTTCATCATAAGGATCTACGGCAACCTGTGTGAGGATGGTGCTGACCGGTGTGGAAATACCCCGGCTCAGCAGCTCTGCACGCAGGGAATTCTGGATATCATAACCCACATATCCCTGGCTCATGGCGCTGCATACACACATAGGAGCGGCAGTATAGTCTATATATACACGGCGCAGCTCCGTCATGGCCTTGTGTATCATGCTGACCTGGGGGCCGTTGCTGTGTGTGATAGTCAGCTGGTAATCGGCTTCCACCAAATCGGCCAGAGCCTTTGCGGTAACTTTTACGGCATCCCACTGTTCTGTTGTGGTATATCCCAGAGCCTGATGCCCCAGGGAAACGACTGCTCTTTTTTTGCTCATATACGCATCCTCGCTTTTATAGTTTTGGGAATATACGGAAGAGCCGTATATCCCTATATTTTTCGAAAAAACTTCTGCTCCTATTATAACAAAAAGCGAAAAGTTTGTACACTGTTGATTCGGCCGGGGATACAGATAAAAACATTGGAGCCGCTTGTGTCTGCCTACGGTTCCAATGTTTTTATCTGTATCCCCGGTGAGGAGCCATTCGGGAAAAAAATGAACTAGTGGTGCGGGCCGTCTTGTTTTATTTTTATATTTTGATATGATGGTAATCTGTACGGGACGCTGGCCGGGGAACAGGCGGCGGCCGGCGGAGAGGAGGGAGAGCCGCGGTGGTGCTTGGTTTGTACTGCAGGGATGATTTGCTCGCGCGGGAAATAGAAGAAACAGTGCTGTCGCTCCGGATGGGAGCGGGCTGTGGAGAGAAGCCTGTCCGGGGGATGGATTATGAACTGCGGCGGCTTGCTTCTCTGCCGGGGGCGTTTGAAGATATGACGGAAGGGGATGGGGGATTTTTCCTTATTCTCGCCGGAGAAAAGCCGGAGGATGCTATTGCCGCGGCGGAAAGGCTTTGGGCGGATAGACCTTCTCTTTCTGTTATTTATGTGGCTTCGCAGGCGGAGGATGTGTTTTCGGCCCTGCCTTATCCGTTTTACCATCTGGTGAGGAGATTTGCCCTGGAGCAGGATTTGGGGGCGGTATTTAAGAAGATGGAACGGAGCCGTCCTCCGGTACAGCGATGGCATACTTTTTTGTGTAAGAATGAGTTGGTGAGGGTGTGCCAGAAGGATATTTTGTATCTGGAAAGTGAACGGCATGAAATAAGGATTCACTGCAGGGATGAAATCATGACTACCACGGAACCATTATCCCAATGTGAGGAGAGGCTGAAGGACGGAGGGTTTGCCAGGATTCATAAAAGCTTTCTGGTGAGTCTGTATCATGTGAACCGCATGGAGCGGGACAGTCTGACGCTGGATAACGGGGAAAAGCTGTATATCAGCAGGTACCGGTATCCGGAGGTGAAGCTTCAGTTTGAAAGTTATATAAGGCATCTGGAATTTTTATAGCCGTAAGGACGGCAGGATAAAAGGCGCAGGCTTTCCCGGGAGCGGGGAACGCGGTCAGGAGGATGAAATGGCTGTAATCAGGGTGGAGCATCTGAAAAAAGAATTTGAGTATTATAAGAAGGGGACGGGGCTGCAGGGCTCCCTGCATAATCTGTTTCACCGGGAAATGCTGAAAAAAGAGGCGGTGAAGGATATATCCTTTTCTGTGGAAAGGGGAGAGATGATAGGGCTTCTGGGGCCGAACGGGGCGGGAAAAACAACAACCCTTAAGATGCTTTCCGGGATTTTGTTTCCTACGGCAGGAGAGGTGGAAATAGACGGGTATATTCCCTGGGAACGGAAAAATGCATTTAAGCGGAGGTTTTCCATTGTTATGGGGCAGAAGAACCAGCTATGGTGGGATCTTCCGGCGAGTGACAGTTTTTATCTGAACAAATGTATTTTCGATGTGCCGGACGGGGAGTACCGAAGGACGGTGGAGGAGCTTTCGGAGCTTCTGGATGTAAAGGATCTGATGAATGTACAGGTGAGGCGGCTGTCTCTGGGGGAGAGGATGAAGATGGAGATTCTGGCTGCCCTGATTCACAGGCCGGATATTTTGTTCCTGGATGAGCCGACTATCGGTCTGGATATTCTGTCGCAGCAGAAAATACGGGATTTTCTGAAGACTTATAATGAGCAGACAAAGACTACTGTCATTCTGACCAGCCACTATATGCGGGATATTGAGGAATTGTGCAGAAGGGCGGTTATCATAAATCAGGGGCAGTTGGTTTTTGATGGTACGCTGGCGGATATCAATCATCGAATGGGGGACAGGAAGCTCTTGTCCCTGAAGAGTATTGAGCCGGTGCTTAGGGAGCATCTTTCTTTATTTGGCAGGGTACGGGAGTATCATGGCAGGGAAGCGGTCCTGGAGGTTCCCAAGGGTAAAATCAAGGAAACAGCGTCCGCCATTCTTTCCCTGCTGCCTGTGGAAGATTTTACAGTAACAGAAATTCCGCTGGAGGAGAGCATTTCATTGTTTTTTCAAAAAGAGGTGACTGCATTATGAATCCTTACCGTTGTACCTTTCAGATGGGGATGGAAAAAGCGCTGGAATACCGGGTTAATTTTGTGCTGAGCCTGCTGAGCGCGGTTTTTCCCATTGTCATCCAGACATTTTTATGGAATTATCTGTATGGGAATTCGGATGCTGCCGCAATGACCGGCTATTCCTACAGCCAGATCATGGTGTATACGCTGCTTGCATCCATGGTTTCCCATCTGGTTTATACCGGTTTTGAGTATCAGGTAAATGAGGATATTAAAAACGGCGGGCTGAATAAGTATCTGGTAAAGCCGGTGAATTACCGAAGCTATCAGTTTTTTTCATTCCTGGGGGAGAAGGCTCCTCAGCTTCTGATTCTGCTGGCAGTGGCCGCCGCTCTTCTCATTTTTTCCGTGGCGGTGCTGGGGCTGATGCTTTCTTTTCCCAGGGTGCTGGCTTTTCTTGTGAGCCTGATATTGGCGCTGGTGCTGAACTTTTTTATCTTTTACTGCGTGGCGCTGATAAGCTTCTGGCTGACGGACGTGAATCTGCTGTTCGGCACGGTGAGCGTGGTGCTGGTGGTGGTCAGCGGCGGGGTATTCCCTATGGACATTTTCGGGGAACGGATCGCTTTTGCGGTGAATCTTCTGCCTTTTGGCTATACGACTCAGTTCCCGGTAAATATTATTAACGGGCGTTTTGGGCTGAAGGAGACAGGGGCGGGATTCCTCTGCCAGATTTTCTGGATCTGCTGTTTTGGAATGCTGGCTGAAATTTTGTGGAAGCGCGGGCTGAAGCGGTTTACTGCGGTGGGAGGCTGAATATGGAACATTTATTTCAAAAGAGAGAGGGCGATGGACGCGGATATCTGGCGGCGGTGAAGCGTTATGCACGTCTTCTGTATGTGTTTGCCAGGTTTTCCCTGATGTCCCAGCTGGAATACCGGCTGAATTTTGCCGCGGGGGTGGCGGTGGAGACCGGCTGGATGCTGATTAAGCTGCTGTATGTGGCGGTGGTTTACCGGGCGGGAGTGAATATTGGGGTGCTGACGCCGGACCATATTCTGCTGTTCATCGGTATTTACGTATTGATGACCGGATTTTATATGCTGTATTACGGTAATTTTACTTCTATCAGCCGGATGGTAAGGGAAGGGGAGCTGGATATGTATCTGGTGAAGCCGGTATCCCTGCAGTTTTTTGTGACTATGAAGCGGCTGGATCTGGCTCTTCTGCTGCCTGATTTTGTGGCGGGAACCATTATGATCGGTCTGGGCTGGCACCGGGCGGGGCTTCCGGTGAACGCGTGGGCCATAGCGGGCTTCCTCTTTTTCCTGATGTGCGGCAATCTGCTGACCTACAGCCTGTTTCTGATTCCCAACCTTTTATGCTTCTGGATTGTGGCCAGCAGGGGGATTGCGGATATAACGGCGGCTCTTTGGGATTTTAACAATATGCCCCAGCTGATTTACGGAAAATGGATGCAGCGTATCGGAACCTTTATCCTGCCGGTATTTGTAATTACGAATTTTCCGGGGCTGTTCCTCATGGGACAGTTATCTCCAGGCATGATGGCCTGGGGCGTGATTTCACCGGTTCTGTTCTTTTTTATTTCGCGGGGGATCTGGAAAAAGGCGGTAAAAAATTACAGCTCGGCCAGTTCCTGAGTGACTTTTCCGGACAAGTGTGCTAGTATGCAGATATATCAGGTAAATTGAAAAGCGGATGGATTTCCGCGGAAAGGTGAGGAGAAGGATTTATGTATTTTAAGCTGATGAATGGCCGGGAAACATATCTGGAAGGAATGCGGGAACTGCTTGAGGAACGGCACCATCAGGTGATTTCGGTGGATGCCGGGGACAGGGTGGACCCGGTGCTCAACGGAGGACTGGAAACACCGGTGGAAGTGTGGATGGAGCTGATCCCGGAAGAAGAATCCGGGCCGGAAAATCATGTGGTTTTGACAGATTACGGCTGTGAAATGGCAGGCGGTTTGAAGCGGGGGAAAGCCGTACTGAGGGCATGCGGGAAAACCTTTTTGTTCCGCGCGCTGATGACGCTTGTGCGCGAACTGGAAAAGCGGGTGACAATGCATGCCGGCGCATCGATGGAAAGCTACAGCCATAGGGAGAACGTGTACCTGGATAAAAACGGAATTATGCTGGACTGCTCCAGGAACAGTGTGCTGAATGTGGAAACCATAAAGAAATATATCCGTTTGCAGGCTTCTCTGGGAATGAATACGATGATGCTTTATACCGAGGATACCTATGAGGTGCCGGAGTATCCTTATTTTGGAGCATTCCGCGGGAGATACACAAGAGAAGAGCTGAAGGAATGCGACGATTATGCGGATTTGTTCGGAATCGAAATGGTGCCCTGTATCCAGGCGCTTGCTCATCTGAAGACGGCGCTGCGCTGGGATGTGATGCAGGGAACCCGGGATACGGAAGATATCCTGATGGTGGGCGAGGAGAAGGTTTATGATTTTGTGAAGGCCTGTATCCGTTCCGTGTCGGAAACCTTCCGCAGTAGGCGGGTGCATCTGGGTATGGATGAGGCCTGGTCCCTGGGGCTGGGAAATTATCTGCTGAAAAACGGGTACCATACCAAGGCGGAAATCATGACGGAGCATCTGGAACGGGTGACGGATATCTGCCGTGAGCTGGGGTTGGAGCCTATGATCTGGAGTGATATGTATCTGCGGATGAATTCCCCGGCCAGTGAATATTATGACGTGCCCCTGGATACGGATCTTTCGGGTGCGGTGAAGCCTCCGAAGGAAATCGGCCTGGTTTATTGGGATTATTATCATGCGGATGAAGAGTTCTACAAAGCATATTTACATATGCACAGGCAACTGTCGGATAAGGTGGTTTTTGCCGGGGGAGGCTGGGTATGGAACGGCCTGGCGCCTAATTTCCGGGTGGCTTTTTCCACAACGGAGGCCGCCATGCGGGCCTGCAAGGCGGAAGGAGTGAGGGAAGCGGTATGTACCATGTGGCAGGACGACGGGGCGGAAACGCCTATGGCAGCAGGGCTGCCTTCCATTGTTCTGTTTGCGGAGCATGGCTTTTCGGAGCAGCCTGACAGGGAGCAGCTGAAGGAGCAGTTTGAATTCCTTACGGGCAGCAGCTATGATGCTTATTTGGCGTTAGGGGAATTCGATGCGGTGCCGGGCAGCAGGGAATATGACAATCCGTCCAAGTATCTTTTTTATCAGGATATCCTGCTGGGGCTGTTTGACGGGCAGGCGGCAGTGGCTGAAAAGGCTATGGAAGGCAGCGCGGCAAAAGACGGGAATGGGGCATCCCGGGGGAATAACCTGGATACGTATTATGATTTGCTTCGGGAGAAGCTGCAGGATCTTGCGGGCAGCGAAGCGGCTGTGGAGGATGAGATACTGGAGCTTTATATCCATCTGGCGGACGTGCTTTCTGTTAAGGCGGGTATCGGCAACCGGCTGTGTGCGGCTTATAAGGCGAAGGATATGGCTGGGCTGAAGAAAATTGCCAACGAGGAGATTCCTTCCTGTATGGAAAAGGTGAGGGAATATAAACGCTGCAGGGAAGCGGTATGGGATAAAGAAAGCAAGATTTATGGCTTTGAAGTGCTGGATATCAGGATTGGCGGACTTTTGGCCAGAATGGAGACGGCGCAGAGAAGGCTGCTGGCCTATGCGGGAGGAAGGATTGACAGTCTGCCGGAGCTTGAAGAGGAGAGGCTGCCTTACCGTCCTGTGAAGGATGGGGAGGAGCGTACGCTTTGCAGCTGTAATACATGGAGGATGATTGTGTCGGCTTCGCCGGTGTAAGAAAAGATGGATTGAGAATAGAGATATGTTTTGCGGGGATCGCCTTGTTGAGGCGATCCTTTTTGTGTAAATGGTGAGAGTATTCGGAAGATTATACACAAAAAAATAAAATAGGTCATATCGTTTTCCGGCAAAGGCAGAAAATAAATAAAATATGCCACAGTTTGATATGATTGCTTCTTTTGACTGGAGGGAAGAATGAATATAATGATTTTACAGCAATGAAATAACTATTCGAATAGGAAGACTGTAATAACAAGCGAGCTGTAAACAAAGCAAATAAGGTCATGAGAAAGGGAGTCAGTATGAGAAAGATAATAAAAAAATTATTAGCTGCCACAATTACGGGATCCATACTATTGTCCGGCTGCGGAACAGAAAGCAATGGTAATATATCGGAAAGTAAAGAAAGCACTCCTGCACAGGAAACAGTACAGGCAGAAAAACAGGAGGAAAAGGCTAAAGGGGGAAATGGAAAAACAATAGTAAACTTTTACTACTGGGATGAAGCGCAAAAAGAAGGAATGGATGAGCTGATAAATATGTTTGAGGCATCCCAGGATAATATTATTGTTGAACCGACTATAGTACCTTGGGGGGAGTACTGGACAAAGCTGCAGACGGCTCTTCCTACCGGAACGGGACCGGATGTTTTTTGGATGAATATCGGTGCACCGGATTATATCGAACCTGGGCTGCTGCTTGATATGACGGAGCGAATCCAGGAAGCAGGCATAGATATGAGTAAATTCCCGGAAGCTGTAACAGGAATGTATGAACAGGATGGAAAAATATACGGAATTCCCAAGGATTATGACGGAATGGCAGTTTATTATAATAAGTCAATTTTTGATGAGATGGGCGTGGAATATCCCAAGGAAGGCTGGACCTGGGATGATTTGCTGGCTACAGCCCAGGCACTGACGAATGATACCCATTACGGTATAGTGGCAAATCCTGATAGTAATACGGGATATCAAAATTATGTATACCAGAACGGCGGCTTTATGATGGATGAAAATAAAATGCCCACAGTGAATGCCAAGCCTGTGGTAGAGGCCCTTCAGTTTATGCATGATATGATGTACAAATATAAGGTGTCACCCACAGGAGCGGAGCAGTTGGAGTTCGGTTATTCGGATATGTTTATTTCCGGACAGACAGCCATGATAACAGATGGATCCTGGAATGTAAATAAATATGCAGAAGCTTTGGGAGCGGATTTCCAGATCGCGGAACTTCCTCAGCATGTTTCCAGAGGCGCTACAACACATGGGCTGGCATATGTGATTGCCGCAAACAGCAGCAATACGGATGCAGCATGGGAATTTGTGAAGTTTGCAGCAACTAAGGAAGCCCAGGAGGTCACTGCCAAATCAGCAATTCCTGCTTATGAAGGAGCCGCAGATGTGTGGAAGACCTTGTATCCGGATCAGAATGTGGAGATACTTCTGGAAAGCGTAAGCTATGCATCGCCGAATCCCAGATATGCGGAAAACAGTACAGAGGCAGCACAGATATTGACAGATACTATTTCATCCATCTGGCTCGATGAGAACGCGGATATACAGGGGATGCTGGATGAAGCACAGCAGAAAATGACTGAGGTGATAAACGCAGAATAAGAAAAAAGCTGCAGAGAGGATATCCGGCGTTCCATACGCCGGATATCCTGCAAAAAGGCAGATTTTTTCAGGAGGCAGGTTTATGGAAAGCAAAAAAAAATTTCAATTTAAAGCGGAATGGAAATGGGCGTATCTCTTTATTTCACCTATGGTTATCGGAACGTTGATATTTGGTATTATCCCTATTTTTTATTCTGCCGCTCTATCGTTACTGAAGTGGGATGGCATGGGGGAGGCCGTTTTTGTAGGCTTACGAAATTTTTCTAAGATATTTGCAGATAAAAAATTACAATATGAACTTCGGAATACTCTGATTTATACATTTACGGTAGTGCCTGTCACATTACTTTTGTCTCTTGGGGTATCAAATTTGCTGAATAAAGGATTGAAGCTGACAGGTATGTTCCGGGTTATTTATTTTCTTCCTAATATTGTAATGCCTGTGGCTGTGGCCATGGTTTGGAGATGGCTTCTCAATTCCAAGGTTGGCCTTGTTAATATGTTTTTGAAGGGAATAGGGCTTCCGGCTCCGAACTGGATATCGGATCCTCACTATATTCTTCCTTCACTTATTCTTATAAGTATCTGGAGCGGAATCGGCTATAATGCCATAATTTTGCTGGCAGGACTGCAGGGAATATCCCCGGCTTTGTATGAAGCGGCAAAACTGGACGGAGCAAGCGGAAGACAGGTGTTCTGGAAAATAACTGTTCCCCTGCTGACCCCTTCTCTATTCTTCCTGAGCACAATGAATATTATGAATGGTATGCGCGTATTCGATATCGTTTACACCTTTATTGGAAAGGCAGATCAGGGAGGGCCTATTTTAGATGCTTCGAGAACCCTTGTATTTGGTATTTACGAAAGGGCATTCCGTTTTATGAATATGGGAGATGCATCGGCGGAAGCAGTGGTATTATTCGCCCTGATCAGTGTGGTTACGGTAATTCAGTTCAAATTCCAGGACAAATGGGTATTCTATGAATAGGGGGATGAAGATGAGTAAAAGCAAAAACAAAATTGCAGGGAAGGCAGTCTCTTATCTGGTTTTGATAATCGGTGCTGTGGTTATGCTGGTTCCCTTTATTTGGATGGTGCTGACCTCCTTTAAAACCTATGCGGAAGCGGTTAAGGTGCCTGTTGTATGGCTGCCGGCAGTATGGAAGTTTGATAATTATCGGGAGGTACTGTTGAGGCTTGATTTTCTGCAGTACTATGGAAATACAATTCTGGTTACATTTTTGGTTACCGTTATCATGCTGTTTATCGGATCGTTATCCGCTTTTGCATTTGCAAGAATGGAGTTCCCGTTTAAAAATTTTCTTTTTTTTATGCTCCTTACCGTATTTATGGTTCCGGCTCAGATGACGATGATTCCCAAGTATCTGATTATAAGCAGACTTCACTGGGTGGATACCTTATGGGCATTAGTAGTACCTAATGTTTTCAGTGTTTATACGATGTTTATGCTGCGGCAGTTTCTGGCTGCCCTGCCGAGAGAGCTGGAAGATGCAGGAAAAATAGACGGCTGTACATGGTTCCGGCTTTACTGGAATATTGAAATGCCTTTGTGTAAGAGTTCCATTGTTGCTATTACGGTTCTTAATATACTCTGGTGCTGGAATGATCTGCTGTGGCCGCTGATAGCTACCAGCTCTGATAAAATGAGGGTATTATCGGTTGCTATAGCCACGCTGCAGGGGCAGCATGGAACGGAATATCATCTGCTGATGGCCGCCGGAGTTATGGCAACCATACCGATGGTGCTTATGTATATGATCGGACAGAAATATTTTATGACAGGCATTGCCTTTGCCGGAGTAAAAGGATAAAAGAAATTGACTGAAAATTCAGTTTTTCAGCCTTGTTGATAGGAGCGCAAAGCTGCGCAGACAGGAGCGGATATGAGAATTGATGCACATGTACATATGATGGGAAAAGAATGCAGGAGAGAAAAATTCCTGGAGAACTTAAAAGAAGCGGGTATGGACGGCGCAGTAGTTTTTTCTCCATCACCAGGCAATATGTTCGGCAGAAACGGGGATTACAGGGAACGTATTGAAAGGGTTATTGAATTTACAAAAGGAGAAGAGATGCTGATCCCCTTTTTCTTTGTGGATCCAACGGAGGAAAATGCTCTGAAACAGATGCAGGACGCAGTATCTGCCGGAGTGAAGGGTTTCAAAATAATATGCAGCCATTTTTATCCCGGAAATGAAGAAGCGATGAAGGCTTATGAGTGGATTGCCGGACAGAACATGCCATTGATGTTTCATTCAGGTATTTTGTATGATGGTATTAATGTCTCTGGAAAATACAACAGACCCTGTGAATTTGAGCCGCTGCTGGGAGTCGCAAATCTGAGGTTTTCTCTGGCACATGTATCGTGGCCCTGGACGGATGAATGTATTGCTGTATATGGGAAATTTGACAGCTATAAAAAGAGAGAACCTTCCGGGGAAGCGGCATCTATGTATTTGGATTTAACACCGGGGACCCCTCCTTCTTACAGAGAAGGAATGTTGACTCACCTTATGGGAAATGACTTCCGGGTGGAAGATACTGTTTTCTGGGGAAGTGATAATTCAGTGGAAAATTATGATAGCAGTTATGTGAGAAAATGGGTGGAAAGGGATTGTGAGATATACCGGAAACTGGGCCTCACGGAAGAAAGGAAGAACAAGATCTATTATGATAATTTTATGGCCTTTCTAAATGGGACAGGAAGATAGGTATTTTATTTTCGGTTAAAAATGACAGCAGAGTTTACATTTGGTAACGGTAACTCTGCTGTTTTACTGTGCCGATTTCATGAAATACAATTCGGATCCCGTACCTGGGAAGGTGTCAGCTCCGTTATTTTTTTAAAGGTTTTACAAAAATGATGATAGTCACTGAATCCCACGGCATCTGCGATTTCATAGGTCTTCCAGGTGGTGGTTTGTAAAAGGTGGACGGCTGCATGTATACGGACCTTATTTAAATAGTTGATAAAGGTGTCGCCTGTCTGATCCTTGAAAAGCTTACAGAAATAATTGACGGAAAGATGTGTCTTTTCCGCAACCATATCCAGACTGAGCTTTTCCTGGTAATGCAGATTAATGTATTCAATTGTCTCCTGTATGATACGTGTATGAAAACCTGTGGTATTTCCTTTCAAGTGGGCAAACAGAGTCAGAATAACCTGAAAAAATAAATGCTCCGCATCCTCCATAGTGCGTTGATGATAGATATCGGATATCAAATTGTAATTCGACAGCAGCAGCTGTTCCAACACTATTTTAGTACGATAAATACGCATACTGTCCGTAATAAGTGCGGTGAGCAGATGGCAGAAATCTTCCTTGTTAAAATATTCGTGTACACGGATGGATTCCGTTATATGTCTGAGGGATTTCCGTATGGTCTCCATATCGTAATTTTGAGTGGCATTTCTGATATTGTTGACTTCAGCAGGGAATATTTCATAAAAATCATAGTTCTGCTGCATGCCGGGAGTATAAAGGTGAACACAGGGAGTCTTAAAATCTGATTGCCGGAAATAATTAGCCTCCATGGCATAGCGGGCATGCCGGAAGCTTTCGGGAAGGCAGGTGATATCGCAGCTGGGGTTATCGAAACCTGTCCAAAATGCAGCTTCCATATAATCACTGACACGTTTTCCCCATGTTCTTAGAATATGAGGGGAAACAAGTTCTCCGTTGCAGTTATCGGTATAAATGAGTGCGTACAGAATTTCACCGCAGCGGGTAAAAATACAGGTGCAGGAAGGGAAAAAACCTGCAATTAAAGCCTGGCTGGAATCCAAAAGGACATAGGCTTTTTCTGTATCGATATGTTCATCCTGTACCATTAAGGCCATGGTGAAATAATGGGAAGAGGAAAGCTGGGGAATGAGTTCGAGAAGAGGGCTTATATTGGCTGAAACACCATTTTCAATAATCTCTTTAAGCTTTGTCCGGACAGCATTCTGATGTTCTGCAGCTTCTGAACTCCGGGAAGAAAAGCCCAGCTGTTCCTTTGCCTCCATTATCACTTTTTCAATATCCGGTCCTTCCATCAGAGGCTTGAACAAGTAGTCAAGAGCCCCTAATTTCATGGCTTCTCTGACAAAAGGATATTCATTAAAACAGCTGAGCACAATAAAGCATTGATTATCAGGGTGCTGACGACAGTTTTTCAAAAGCTCAATTCCGTCCATACCAGGCATTTTTATATCAAGAAGTATTATATTTGGCTTCTTTTCTTCAATTATGGATAAGGCCTCTTTTCCGTTTGAGGCTTCTCCTATAATTTTACAGTCAAGGTCTGCCCAGTTGATGCCGGAACGCAGCCCCATTCTGAATATAGGTTCATCATCTACTATGAGTACACTAAGCATCTGCATAACCTCCTTGTCCGGGCGGCGTCTGTATAGCCGGAATGAAGAAATCGATATGGGTTCCTGCACCGTTATCGCTGTGGATATCCAAAGCGGCATCAGGGCCGAAATATCGGCACAGTCTTTCGTTTACATTGCTGAGGCCCAGTCCTTTAAACGCAGGGTTGTGTTCCGGTGCGGTTAAATCCATGCCGATGCCGTTATCAATTACTGAAAAATGTATTCTTTCAGCTTCTGCTTGAATCCTTATCGTGAGTTCTCCGGTTTCCTCCATGGGAATCAGACCATGGAAAATTGCGTTTTCCACAAGCGGCTGTAAAACAAACTTAATGGTATAGCAGGATAGTGCAGAGGATTCTGTATCGTATCGGACTGTAAATTTGTCGCCATATTGATAGCGGATTAAATCAATATAACTTTGGGCATGCTCTAATTCCTTTTCAATCGGGACATACTCATCTGTTTTCTTTCCGCTGAATTCCAGAAGCTTTATAAGAGAAATGATCATTTTGCTGATGGTGATTTCATTATGCATCACGGCACGCCAGCGTATTACATTGAGGGTGTTATACAGAAAATGAGGATTTATTTGGGCCTGGAGCATTTTTAATTCAGCATCCCGTTTTTTCTGTTCCTCGTTTCGGATATCATGCAGCAGACTGCGGATGTGAGACAGCATATTGTTGAAACCATTGGAAAGAATGCTGATTTCATCATGAGAGGATGAAGGCGGCATGGTAACATCCAGTTGATTGGCCTCCACTTTTTTCATGGTATCCGATAACTGGAAGATAGGCTTTGTAATATGCCGGGATATCAGGTAAGAACAAATTACGGTTCCTATTAACACAAACAGGGTGATGATGTTGACGCGTCGGGCGGCCTGAGTGGTGGAAGATAACAGGGTTTTTGTATCAATTGCCATAATAAGGTACCAGTCCGTGATAGCCAGCCTGTTGGAAACAATGGTATATTCATGACCATTATAATCGAAGTTAAAAAGAGTCTCTCCGGCCTTTAATTTCTGGAAAAGCTGTTTGTCGTCAGGATCAGGAGAAAAAAGACGGTTATTTTCCGGATGGAAAATCAAATTTCCAGCAGTATCAAATATCATTATTGTATTATCAGTACCTTCTATAGACGGCATAAGAAAGGAATTTATGGTGGAATAAGAGATTTCCACCAGGAAATTTCCGGCTGTCTGGGAACTGGTACTATAGTTAAGTCTTCTCATCCATCCGATAACTTCCGTCCCGCGCCGTTCGATATAAGAATTAATATATACGGGAGTAAAGGTTTCGGTTCTTCCATATGTCATGAAATCCTGATACCAGTGCTCTTTTTCCAGAATATCATAGTTTACGCCTGAATCAACAGAACAGATTTTATAAAAGTCATTTATGAAAGATACGGAACTGATCATGGTATTATTCTCTTTAATCTGAGAAAGAACATTCTTTAATATTATTTCATTTTCCCTTTTGACATCCGGAGATGCAGGTACTGAGGCAATAATATCCTGAACGGTACGATCAAAGAGAAAAGGGTATGTATTTACATTGATGGTGTTTAATACATTTTCTAACCTCACATTAAGTTGGTTTAAAAGATTCTGCGAATTGGATAACTCATTCTGGTATACGATACGGCTTGTGTTATGATACCACATAAAATTAACAAAGAGGAGGGGCAGGAAACCGAGGAGGAGGAAGGCAGATAATAATTTTGTGAAAAGAGAATGAATTGTGGCTTTAAACTGATGTTTCATTCCGGCTCCTTCCATAAAAGGCTGTATATGAACAGGCAGAAAATAAATATATTTACAATACTTTTGTTGATTTTATTGTAATATATGAGACGCTAAAAATCAATAAATGTGAAGGGAGAGGAATATGGTTATTACACAGACGGCTATTTTCAATTTAATTTAATAAGTAACTTTCTAAATTGAAAACAGCTTCTGTTTTCATCCTTTTCCCTCTATTTACCTTTAAAAAGTACCAAATTGCATATCTCATTTTTATGCACATGTACAAAAATGATTCAATTATTAAAAAAAGTTTAATTAGTAGTTGAATTATTTTTATAGATGGTATATATTGATACCAGAAAGAGAAAAGGCACATAAATACATATTAAAGATGGATAAAATATACATAGTGCCCAAACAGTTCATGGGGAAAAGGAGAGGATAACTTGAATTCTAAGAAAAGGAACAGATACGCATATTTTTATATTGCACCATTTTTTATAGTTTTTTTAATATTTAGTTTATTCCCAATTTTATATTCTTTTGTATTGAGTTTCTGCAATATGGATGTTCTATCCGGAAAGTTTACCTTTATCGGAGCGGAGAATTACAAGCGTATGATTGAATCGGGTTATTTCTTCCAGACCATTTTGAATACGCTGCTGATTTGGATCATGTCAATTATACCGCAGCTGACAATCGCGTTTGTGCTTTCATTGATACTCAGCAACAAATGGTTCCGGGGGAAATTCCTTTTAAGAAATCTTTACTATTTCCCCAACCTGGTAACGCCGGTAACAATTGGCCTGTTATTCGGAGCCCTGTTCTCTTATCCGGGCGGAGCGGTGAACAACATCATCAGCACATTCGGACTGCAGGCTGTGGATTTCCAGAATAACCCCATGCTGGCGAGAATTGTAATCGCCATCGCTATCTGCTGGAAGAATTTCGGTTTCAATATCATTTATTTTACGGCGGGCATCAATTCCATTTCCGAAGAGGTCATGGAAGCGGCTGAGGTTGACGGAGCCAGCTCCTGGCAGAAAATAACACGGATAACGATTCCGCTCATGAAGCCGATTTTGATTTATGTTATGGTAACGTCAATTATCGGCGGACTGCAGATGTTTGATGAATCCCATCTGGTATTCAAATCCGTTCCGGGAGATGCGACCTGGACGATGGTTAAGTATATGTACGAATCCGCATTTGTAAGATTCCAGTTTGGATATGGTGCGGCTGTAGCTTATGGTATTTTTGTCATCATTGCCATTTTCAGTGTGTTCTCGCTGTTGGTGACGAGGGATAAAAAAGATGATTACGGCAGTAAGCCTAAGAAAATAAGGAAAGGAGGAAAGGCATAATGAAGACTGTTGCAAATAAATCCAGAGATGATTTAAACAGTAGCGCGAAAAGAAAAAGGATATTATGCAGAGGCCTTGTTTACCTGTTTGCCATTGTCATGGCCATAACTGCCTTTTACCCCTTCTTTGTAATGATAATTTCATCGACTCATGACAATTACAATATTGTAGCCAAAATAAATGTACTTCCCGGTACGCATCTGAAGGAAAATTTTGAACGGCTGACCCAGAATATTGAATTATATAAGGGAATCATCAACAGCCTTTTACTGGCAGTCACGGTAACGGTGGTTCAGAACTATTTCACTATGATGGCTGCATACGCGTTTTCCAAATTTAACTTCAAAGGGAAGAACTTCCTGTTTTCTGTGATTCTGGTTGCGATGATGCTTCCGGGACAGCTGGGTATCATCGGCTTCTATAAGGAAATACAGGCAATGAAACTTTTGAACAACTATTTTACGCTGGTGGTGCCTACCATATCCAATTGCTTCGCGGTTTTCTTCTATAAGCAGTATATAGACGGCGCGCTGCCGAATGAACTGATTGAGGCGGCTGTAATGGATGGCTGTAAAGAACTTACGATATATCACAAGCTGGTGCTGCCGCTGGTAATACCGGCACTGGTAACGCAGGGAGTCATGACATTCATAGGAACCTGGAACAGTTACCTTACCCCGCTGATTGTTCTGAATGATAAGAATAAATTCACCCTTCCCCTGATGATTGCGACAGTCCGTGATTCCACTCATGCGGATTACGGCGCACAGTATGTGGGGATGCTGGTTTCCATAATTCCCATGGTTATCGTCTTCTGTTTTGCGTCCAGAATTATTATGGAGAAGATATCCATAGGGGCGGCAGTAAAAGGTTAATAATCCGATATTATATCAGTACGGCTGATAAATATAAACTTTCACATTTAATCAATTAGGAGGTATACTTATGAAGAAGAAGCTATTATCTGTACTTTTAAGTGCTGCAATGCTGGCAGCAGTGCTTGCGGGCTGCGGAAGCAGCGCACCGGCACCGGCTGAAAGCACGGGAAATGACGCCAGTGTTCCCGCTGCGGAAAGTTCCCAGGCTGCGGAAACGGGCAGTGAGGAAACAGAAGCTGCACAGGCGGATCCGGCAAGCCTTGAAGGGGAATTCACTTACTGGACCTACACGGACAGTGCAAACAATCTGGTTAATGCATTCAACGAAAAATACCCGAATGTAAAAATCGATCTTCAGGTTTTCGGCGGGGATGAATACAAGACCAAAATCCTGACAGCTCTGCAGAGCGGTGACAATGTGCCTGATGTATTTGACCTGGAAGAGAATTATATGTATGAGTTCCTGGACAGCGATTTGATTGCTGACCTGTCTTATATGAACATCGAAGAACTGACCAAGGATTTCTATGATTTCCAGATCGCGGGGATGAAGGATTCCACAGGAAAATTCAAGGCAATGAGTTTTCAGTCTTCTCCGGTAGGCTTCTGGTACCTGAGAGATGCCTGTGAAGAATGGCTCGGAACCAGTGATCCGGCTGAAATTTCAGCAATGCTGACCGATTGGCCGACTATTATTGCAAAGGGCGAAGAGGTTTATGAGAAATCAAACGGCACCGTTCAGCTGTGGCCGAATATTGCGGAAATGGTAAAAGTGGATGCGTTCTCCTTTGATCCTCTTGTAAGGGACAGCAAGCTTGAAATTACTGATGACTGGATCGGAATGATTGACAATATGCGGACAATGTATAACAGCAAGGCGAATGCAGAGCTGGGAAGCTGGAGTTCTGAATGGGCGGCTGCCTGGAATGACGGCAAAATTCTTTTCAGAGTTATGCCTTCCTGGGATTTCTTCACTGACTGGGATACGAATAAAGGAAATGTGGGTATTGCAGTTCCTTTCAACGCTTCCTATGAAGGTGTAACCGGAACCTGTGTATATAATGAGTCAGACAAAAAAGATCTGGCGGCAGCGTTCCTTGCTTATATAGCATCCGACGATTTCCAGAAGCTGAATCTGGAAAAATATAATCAGGTGCCCGCAAGCAAGAAGGTTTGTGATGAGATGGCAGAGGGCTTTACCTCCGAAGATTTCGGCGGACAGAATCTGCTTGCAACCTACAGTGAAATCTGTGATAAGATTGTCGGCATTACTCCTGACAAGTTCACTCGTGTAACACAGAATAAGTTCCAGGAAGCGGCGACCAACGGCATCAAAGAAGGTAAAGATAATGACGCTATCATTGATGAATTCAAAAAGAAATTACATGACATGTATCCGGAAGTTGTAATGGACTAAATGAAAAACAGGTGTGAAAACATCTGTGAAGGCAGCGGCAGAGGGAAGTCAGGCTTTCCTCTGCCGGCCGGATAAAAAGGAGTCGCAGATGGGAGAGCAAACAAACCAGGTTCAACTGAAGAATTTTAACCGAAGGACAGTACTGAATTATATCAGAAAAAATAAAACCGCCACCAAAGCAGGGCTTGCAACGGCGACGGGACTTACCTTCATGGCGATTAAAAAGATATTAGAGGAGCTGGAGGGACTGCATCTGATTCGCTGCGATGAGATGGAGGCCGGCGGCATGGGACGCCGGGCAGTTACTTATGCAGTAAATGAAACATACCGTTATACGGTGGGAATACATATCAACAAATTTGTTACCAGCATTGCCCTGATGGATTTGCGGGGTGAAATTCTGGAAGTGGAACGCTGCTCCATGCAGCAGGAATTTCCCAACCAGAATGCATTTGTAGAACTGCTGGTTTCCGAGATAGAAAAGGTAATTAAGAAATCAGGAATAGAAAAGGAAAAATTGCTGGGAATCGGAGTGGGAGTGCCCGGGCCTGTGGATACGGAAAACGGCATTATCCTCACCCCGCCCAATATCCCCATGCTGAGCTATCTGCCCCTTAAGGAAATCCTGGAGCAGAAATGCGGGTACAGTGTTTATGTCCAGAAGGATACCAATGTGATCGCCTTCGGCGAGTATTGGTACGGGGACGGCAGCGGCCGCAATAACAGGAATGACTGCTATGACCTCGCCTATGTGGATGTGGATATGGGTATTGGTTCCGGCTTGATAATAGATGGAAAATTGAACATAGGAGCCAACAGTATAGCCGGTGAATTCGGGCATATCACCATTGATATCAATGGGCCGCTCTGCAACTGCGGCAACCGGGGCTGTCTGGAGGCCATGAGTTCGGGGATAGCGGTTCTGCGTGAACTGAAGGCCCAGCTGGAAAAGGAGCCGGAGCATCCTCTTTATGAAAAGAGAGAAAATCTGGTGATTGAAGATGTGTTTAAAATGGCGGAGAAGAAGGATTTGCTGACGATTTCCATTCTGAACCAGTCCGCTTTATATGTGGGGGTTGCCATCAGCAACCTGATAAATATACTGGATCCCCAGATTATTATCCTGGGCGGTATCCTTATTCAGAAGTATCCCAGATATTTTGACATTGTTACCAATGTGGCCAACTCGAGAAAGGTCAAGGGGGCCAAGGAAAATTATATTGCGGTATCCAAGCTGGAAGAAAATGCAGGCGTCATCGGCGCCGGAGAAATAGTGGCCGACAATTTCTTTAATGAATTGGTAAATGAGTTATTTTGTAAAAACGCGTAATGGACAGGGAGACCGGATATGTTTGTTAAAGAAGAAGGAAAAGAAAGCCCCGTTATAATCAATCAGGAAAAAACAGCGGTTCTGGAGACAGAGGGAGGGATACGTATCCTCCTGCGTACGGAGGCGGCGGATAAAATAACCGCTTCCCTGGAAATCCGTCAGGAGGAAGAGGCGGCGGTATTCCTTCATGCGTTTAAGCAGCCGGAAGAACCTTTCTTCGGGCCGCAGACACATCTGGATCCTGCAAAAGGTGTTTCTTACCGGATGACGCTGGAAGGGACAGGAAGGCTGATGGCTGTTTATCAGCATAAGAACTGGTGGATAAGGCCTGCATTTCCGGCCTGCTTCGGGGATATCCCCAAACGTACGCAGCTTCTTTTGGCGGAGAAGAAAACGGGCGCCGGTTCCGGAAGGGAATATCTGGCAGTGCTTGCCGTATGCGGGGAAGAATACCGTACGGATATTGCGGGAGACGGGCAGGAGCTGCGCATCACCGCAGCTTCCAATTGTATAAATAAATCGGCGGCGGATGATTTGAGCCTTGTCCTGGCGGCGGGAAGCGATCCTTATCTGTGCTGTGAACGGGCGGTGAAAAAAGCACTGGCCCTCACAGGAAAGCAGAAAATGTTCCGTAAAGAACGCACCTACCCGGAAATGTTCGATTATTTTGGCTGGTGCAGCTGGGATGCCTTTTATCATGAGGTCTCTCAGGACGGGATAATGAAAAAAATGGATGAGCTTGCGGATAAGCAGATACCGGTCCGTTGGGTGCTTATTGATGACGGCTGGCTGGATGCGGACTATAAAAAGCAGGTTCTGAAGGGCCTTGACGCCGCCGCGGATAAATTCCCCGGTGGATTGGGAGCCTGTGTAAGTAAGCTGAAAAAAGAGTATGGAATCCGTCAGGTGGGAGTATGGCATGCGGTGATGGGCTATTGGAATGGCCTGGAGCCGGGAAGCCCCGCCCGGGAGGCTCTGCAGGAGGGCATCAGGATTCTGGAGGACGGAAGAATTGTGCCTGATGCGGAAGCGGGGAAAGCGTTTCGTTTTTATGATACCTGGCATGATTATTTAAGAAATATATGTGATATCGATTTTGTCAAGGTGGACGGTCAGAGTGCGGTTTCTTTGTTCTATGCAGGAAGAAAGGAATACGGCAGGGCTTCCGGAGAGATCCAGAAGGGGCTGAATGCTTCCGCCGCCCTTCATTTTGACAATCAGATCATTAACTGTATGGGAATGGCGAGCGAGGATATGTGGAACAGGCCCAGCAGCGCCGTTTCCAGAAGCAGCGATGATTTTGTGCCGGATGTGCCCCATGGCTTCCGGGAGCACGCGATCCAGAACGGATATAATTCCCTCCTCCAGGGACAGTTTTTCTGGGGAGACTGGGATATGTTCTGGAGTGATCACGAGGAAAACTGGCAGAACTCCATCCTCCGCGCCGTGAGCGGCGGCCCGGTGTATACCAGCGATAAGGTGGGACGTACCGACGGAAAATTCATCATGCCGCTGCTGAAAAAGGACGGAAGGGTGATACGCTGTGAAGAGGTGGGCATGCCTACGCTGGACAGTCTGTTTGAAAATCCGGTGGACACCACTCACGTGCTTAAATTGTTCAACCGGTATCAGGATAGTTATGTGATAGCGGCGTTCAATATCAATAAAGAGGATCAGGCTTGCGAAGGAAGTGTCAGTCTGGCGGATCTTCCGGGGCTGGACGGCGGAACCCGGATTCTGTACAGCTATCGTGAGAGAAAGGCCGTGCGTCTGGAAGCCGGAAAGGATTATTCCTTCCGTCTGGAGCCAAACGACGGGGAACTGTTCCTGCTCCTGCCGGACAAGGAATTCACAGCGCTGGGCATTCTTGAAAAATACATAGGAGCCGGCTGTGTGGAGACGGTGAGAGAGGGGAAGGAAAAGACGACGGTCATTCTGTCGGAAGGAGGGACCTTTGGTTTCCTTAGTGGCAGAAAGCCGGCGGCGGTTATGTATGATGGAGTAAAAGCGGAAACAGAAGGAAAAGAGACAGAGGGTTCCGGCAGCAGTCTTTATCAGGTGAGAGATCCTTTCGGGGAGAGTGATAAGGAAGGCCGTATGGTGGAAATTATCTGGTAACAGTTCGGGCTTGTCCGAACTGCTGCAGCATCCGGAGCCGACGGAAAAGAACAGGGGGAGAGCGGCTGTGAAATCACTGGGAATAGATATCGGGACAACATCTATCTGTCTGGTTTGCTATGAGGAAGGCCGGGAAAAGCTGCTGTTTACAGCAAGCAGGCAGAATGAATTCCTTCCGGGGACCTTTGAACAGGATCCGGAGGCTATTGTGGAAAAAGTCAAGGATATGCTGGCTGAAGCAGAAAGAAACGGGTTTGGCGCAGGGACGGCGGATACCATGGATTTCTCTGCCGCGGATTCCATTGGAATATCCAGCCAGATGCACGGGATTCTTTATGTGGATGCGGACGGATGCGCGGTTTCTTCCTTTTATACATGGAAGGATGAAAAGGGCAGAGAGCTTATGGAGGACGGCAGGAGCTATGAAGCCTGCCTCAGCCAGAGTCTGGGCATGCCTGTATTCTCCGGTTTCGGAACGGTAACGCATTTCTGTCTCTCCCGGAAAGGGCTGATTCCCGGGAAGGCGGTGAAGCTGGCTAACATCGGTGACTATGTCGCCATGCGTCTGACGGGCAGGAAAAGCCCGCTGACGGATGAGTCCATAGCGGCCAGCTTCGGCGGCTATGATGTGCAGGAGGGTGATTTTGCCCGGGAAAAGCTTGAACAGGCCGGAGTGGATATTTCCTACTACCCGGAGCTTTGCCGGCGGGGGGAAGCGGCAGGGACTTACCGGGGAATTCCGGTAAGCTGTGCCTTCGGGGATAATCAGGCCAGCTTTTACGGCGCTTTGGATAAACCGGAGACCCAGATCAGCGTCAATGTGGGAACGGGATCGCAGGTTTCTCTTTTTGACAGCCGTTATTACCGGACCGCGGCGGCAGATATCCGGCCCTATTTTCACAAAGGCTGCCTTTATGTGGGAGCATCCTTAAACGGCGGAAAGGTTTATGAAAAACTGGCCGCTTTTTTTGAAGAAATTGTATACGAATTTACGGGACAGAACATACAGGCATTTGACCAGATGGCACGTCTGGGAGCGGAAAAGAAGGAGACGGGACTGATGATCACCCCTTCCCTTTACGGAAAACGGGGAGAGGCGGGAAGCGGTGCGGACGCATATGGAACCATGAAAAATCTTACCGCAGATGACTTTCATGCTTCTGATTTTATCAGAGCTTACGTTAAAGGGATGGCGGATGAGCTGTACCGGATGTATCTGGAATTTCCGGAGGAAATCAGAAGAGGGCGGACGGAAATAGTGGCCAGCGGCAATGGAATCCGGAAAAATCCGCTGATGGCGGAGGAAACGGCTAAAGTTTTCGGCCTGCCGGTGATTTTTAAAGATACGCAGGAGGAAGCGGCGGCGGGAGCGGCCAAAGCGGCTTTGGATCTTCTGGCATAGCAGTGAGCGGGGTGCGCAGACTGTGGAAATGAATTTTCGGACATACTAGTGCTCCATCCGGATGGAGCACTTGCCTCCGCTACAGGAAAGGAACAGGAAAATGGACAGAATCAATTTAAACGGCCCGGACTGGCTGATGAAGGAATTTGTGGGAATGGACTGGGTCTGGAGGGATTCCGTAATGCCTCAGACCGGTGATGTGCGCTGGTGGTATCCGGCGGAGGTACCCGGGAGCGTGCTTCATGATTTGATGGAAAATGGCCTGGTGCCGGATCCGTATTATGAGATGAATTCAAAGCTGGCTGAGTGGGTGCCGGACAGAACCTGGGTTTATAAAAAGGAATTTTTTGTCCCGGAGGATCTGGAAGGAAAGCGGATAACACTGGTTTTTGAAGGAATTGATTACAGCTCGGAGATTTTCCTGAACGGGGTATCCCTGGGAAAACAGGAGGGGATGTATGTTCCCTGGAGCATGGATGTCAGTGCGAAGCTTCTTCCCGGAGAAACAAACCTTCTGGCGGTAGTACTGGAACCGGCTCCTTTTGAGCAGCCACAGGTAGGAAAAACCAGTCTGGTATATACGCATAAATCCAGAATGACCTACTGGTGGGATTTCTGTCCCCGCATGATCCATCAGGGGATCTGGCAGGACGTATATCTGAAGGTAAACGGGGAGGCAGTCCTGACCGACGTATACGTGCACGCGGAACTTTCCGAGGACAACCAACAGGCCGAAGTTTATGTGGATCTGGAAACGGACGGACCGGACGGATGCACGGTGGAAGGCAGTTTCGGTGACACGGTTTTCCGTGGAACCGTGGAAAGGGAAGAGGGCTCATCCAACGGAAAGTGCCGGATACGCCTGATTATAAAGGAGCCGCGTCTGTGGTGGTGCAACGGGCAGGGAGAGCCTTATGAATATCCGGTTGAGGTACGCCTTCTTGACAGACAGGGAAGGGTTTCCGACAGCCGGAGTCTGGAAACGGGAATCCGGAAGGTGGAATTCCTTCCTAATGAAGAAGGGATTGCCGGACGGGAAAAAGAGGGCAGCTTTACTCTGCGCTTAAACGGCAGAACCATATATATGAACGGCTATAACTGGGTGCCTGCGGACGTGATGTACGGCTCTGCTTCGGAAGAAACCTATGCCCATTTGATCAGGCTTGCGAAGGAAGCGGGCGTCAATATTTTCCGGGTATGGGGCGGCGGCCTGATAGAAAAGGATGTTTTTTACCGGATGTGCGCCGGGGCGGGAATCCTGGTGTGGCAGGAATTCATCCTGTCAAGCTCTGGAATTGACAATACTCCTTCCGAGGCGGACAGCTATAAAACGCTGATGAAAGAACAGGCGGAATCGATCATCCGTCAGAAAAGAGGGTTTACGGCCCTGGCTGTCTGGTGCGGCGGAAACGAACTTCAGGATCCTGACGGCACGCCGCTGGATGAAAGGAATGCCCTGGTAAGGACACTTGGGGAGCAGGTGAGAAAGCTGGACGGCACAAGAAAATGGCTGCCGACCTCTCCGTCCGGAGGAGTGTTCCTGAACTCTCTGGAAAATCTGGAAAAATGTCCGGAGGAGCTTTTCGATGTACACGGGCCATGGGAGCATCAGGGGCTGAATAAGCATTATGAGCTTTATAACCGGGGAACCTGTATGCTTCATTCCGAATTCGGGGTGGAGGGGATGACCAACTATGAGGCTCTGCGCAAAACGACGGCGCCGGAGCATTTCCTCCCGGCGAGCAAGAAGAATCCCGTATATTTCCACAGAGGGGCCTGGTGGAATAATGAGCCTCTGGTACAGGAAACCTTCGGGGGACTTACTGCAATCGAGCCAATCAGAAAGGGAAGCCAGTTCATGCAGTATGAAGGCCTGAAATATGCGGTGGAATGCAACAGACGCCGCGTCTTACACTGCAGCGGCACCTTCCCGTGGCAGTTCAATGAACCTTATCCGAACCTTTACTGTACCTCGTCCCTGGACTATTTCGGAAATCCCAAGCCCGCTTATTATGGGGTGAAAAAGGCGTATGCTCCTTATCTGGTGAACGCGTCCTTTGAAGGGGCGTCTCTTCAGGGAAAAGAATGGCTGGAGGCCGATATTTATGGTGCAACCAACCTTCCGGCCAAAAAAGAAAACCGGACTTATACGGTACTGGCGCGGGTTTACGCCCTTTCAGGAGAGATCCTGCAGGAGGAAGCTTTCCCCCTGGAAAAACTGCAGATAAGGGCATCCCATGCAGGAAAAATCCGTTTCTCTTTAAAAAATACCGAAGAGGAGCTGCTGCTTCTGCGGCTTGCCCTGAAAGAGGAAGGAACGGAAGAAATTCTGGCAGAAAACGAATATCTGTTTACGGCCGGCCGGGATCTGGGAGCAGTATTCCGGATGGAAGCGCCGGAGCTTACGGCGGAAGGGCAGGAAGAAGGTTTTGTGCTCAAAAACAGCGGAAGGAGCGCGGCTTTATTTGTTTTCCTGACGAAAGAAAAAGGAACTCCCGTTTACTGGAAGGATAACTATTTTACCCTTCTTCCCGGTGAAGAAAAGAAGCTGACGGGTGAGGGAGACTGGAAAGCCTCTTTCGTGCAGGCCCTGAATATGGAATATCAAAAATTGGAGGTAACACAATGCAGGTAGTGGTAGGAATAGATATAGGAGGAACAAAATGTGCGGTATCCTTCGCAAAACAGCATTCCGACGATATCGAGTTTCTGGATAAGGTGCGGATGAAAACGGAAACGGAGAGTTTTGACAGGGCCATGGAAAGCTTTATCCGGATCATCCGGGAAAAGTTCAGTCAGAATCCGGACTGGCAGCTCATGTCCATCGGCATTTCCTGCGGAGGCCCTCTGGATGCGGAAAAAGGGCTGATCCTGTCACCTCCCAATCTCCTGAAATGGGAGAAGGCCGATGTGTATACGCCTCTGAAAAAAGAATTCGGCGTACCGGTAATGCTGCAGAATGATGCGGATGCCTGTGCCCTCGCGGAATGGAGCATGGGAGCGGGAAAAGGCTGCAAAAACATGATTTTCCTTACCTTCGGTACGGGTATGGGAGCCGGCCTGATTCTGAATAATGAACTGTACAGCGGCACTACAAGCATGGCGGGAGAGGTGGGCCACATCCGTATGGAAGAGGACGGCCCCTTCGGTTACGGCAAATATGGTTCCTTTGAAGGCTTCTGCAGCGGAGGCGGTATCGCCAAGCTGGGCAGGATGAAAGCGGAAGAAGCGCTGCGGGAAGGAAAGCCTCCTCTTTTCTGCCGGAGCGAAGCGGAGCTTGAGGGAATATCCAGTAAATCCATTGCCGAGGCGCTGGAGCAGGGAGACGAACTGGCGGCGGAAATTTTTGATACGGTAGGCACCTATCTGGGAAGAGGGCTTTCCGTACTCATAGACATACTGAACCCGCAGATGATTGTGATCGGAAGTATCTATGGAAGGCAGAAATCGGTTCTGGATAAAAAAATGATGGAAACCCTGGAAAAAGAAGCGCTTCCCGTCTCCAGAAAGGCATGCAGGATTGTTCCGGCAAGTCTGGGGGAATTGATCGGGGATTATGCGGCGGTTTCCGTGGGAATTAAGGCTTACCAGGATTTATACCGCAATGCGGAGCGTTTCAGCCTGAAAATGACATCAACCGTTTCCTGAAAGGAGTAATAGGATGAAGCTTTTAACAAATATCTATCAGGTAGGCGGCCCCAGCCTGACTCATTTTTTTGACGCAGCCGTGTATCTGATGAAAGGGAAAGAGGGATGGTTCCTCATCGACTGCGGTACGCCGGAGGGCTATGAACAGATAAAGGAAAATGTGAAGAAAACAGGGGTGGATCCCGCTGAAATCCGTTTTATCCTGGGAACCCACGGCCATTATGACCATGTGGGGGCGGCCCATCTGTGGAAACAGGAATTCGGATGCCTTCTGTATCTCCATGAACTGGACAGGGAACAGGTCGAAAACGGAGACAGCGTAAAGACCTCCGCGGCCCTGCTTTATGGAACCAAATCAGAGCCCTGCAAGGTAGACGGTACGATTGCGGAAGGGGATACCTGGGAAGGCGACGGTTTTACCGTGGAAGCTATGTATACACCGGGTCATACCATGGGATCGGTCAGCTTTGATGTAACGGCCGGCGAATACCGGCTGCTGATAGCCGGAGATGCCATATGGGGCGGCTACAGCGAGAAAATCGGATCCAATGAGGAAGCCTGGTTTGAGACGCTTGATAAAATAACAGCCAGACATTATGATTTTTACACCTTCGGCCATGTGAATCCCCAGCTGATCGCGGATGCGGATGCCCGATTGAAGGAAGCGAAAATGGCCTTTGCCAACTATTATAATCCATGGTTTAAGACCTTTTACGAGACCTATAGATATTGACGCATTGTAACTGTTAAGCCCTCTCTTAGCCTGCAGGAACCGCAGGCGCACTCCCGGCAGGCTAAGAGGGGGCTTAACAGTTACGGTAAATTACTTTAAAAATTTATGATACGGACAGGAAACAGGGACATGAAAAATAAAATTATGCTGATTACCTACTCGGACAGCTTTGGCAAAAATTTAAAAGAATTGAAGCAGATGGTGGATACGTATTTTAAACGGGAAATCAATGGAATCCATATACTTCCTTTTTTCCCGTCTTCCGGGGACCGTGGGTTTGCACCCATCAATTACAGGGAAGTGGATCCTCAGTTCGGAACCTGGGAGGATATTCAGGCTTTGGCGGAGAATTATGAGCTGATGTTTGATTTCATGATCAATCATCTTTCCAGAAGAAGCCCGGAATTCCTGGACTTTTTGGAAAAGCATGACCAGTCGGAATATGCGGATATGTTCCTGCGCTTTAAGAAATTCTGGCCAAACGGGGAGCCGGATCAGAAACAGGTGGATATGCTGAATAAGCGCAAGCCCTGCGCGCCTTGTGAGGATATTCTTTTTGCGGATGGGACGACAGAGAAAATCTGGTGTACCTTTGACAATGAGCAGATGGATCTGAACCTGGAATCCGAGACGGCATGGCGTTTTGTGGAAAAGACGCTGCGGTTCCTGATGGATCAGGGGGCTGCCATGATCCGGCTGGACGCCTTTGCGTTTGCCACGAAAAAGCTGAATACCTCCTGCTTTTTTATCGAGCCGGAAATGTGGGATATGATGAAACGGGTACAGGGGATTCTGGATGAAAAAAACATACCGATGCTTCCTGAAATCCATGATCATTATACGATACAGCAGAAAATTGCGGATCATGGTTATACGGTTTATGATTTTGTCCTTCCCGTCATGGTGCTGCATACCCTGTTCAGCCAAAACAGCCGGAGGCTGCGGCATTGGCTTGAAATCTGCCCCAGAGATCAGCATACCACCCTGGATACCCATGATGGCCTGGGAACCGTGGATGTGGAGGATCTGCTTTCCGAAGAGGAGCTTCAGGCAGTGATTGATAAGACGGAGGAGTACGGCGCTAATTTTAAATGGGACTACAGCCAGAAGGGGCATGGCGGCAAAAGGGTTTATCAGATCAATTGTTCTTATTATTCTGCTGTGGGGGAGGACGATGACAGTTATCTTCTTTCACGGGCCATCCAGTTTTTCACGCCGGGAGTTCCCCAGGTGTACTATATGGGGCTGCTGGCAGGCGAAAACGATTATGAGCTGATGGAAAGAACCCAATACGACAGGAATATAAGCAGACATAATTATACGGTGGAAGAGATCGAAACACTGGTGGAAAAACCTGTTGTGAAAAAGCTGTGCAGACTGATGCAGTTCCGTAATGAGTACCCGGTTTTTGACGGGGAAATGAGTCTTCCGGATACGGACGACTCCTGCCTGAGCATCGTGTGGAGCTGTAAGGGACTGGAGGCGAGGCTGGATGCCCGGCTGAAGGAAAAAAGCTTTACAATAACCTATCTGGACAGAATGGGGGAGGCGGTAACGCTGAGCCTGGAAGAGGATTTTAAGTGGGATGAATAACCATGACTGCGGCCTGCCCGTTATCGGGGAAGCGGATTTATGTATATTAAGCGGAAAGCTGCCTGTGCTGCGCCGTGCGTTTGAACTGGCGCAGCAGGGGAAGAAGATAATTCTGGCGGTAAGGGAGACCTGTCTGGCGGAGGATATCTGCCAGACCTTCCAATATCGCCTGACGTCGGAAGAGTGCGCCTTTTTTCCGGAAGAGACAAGAACAGAAAAACTTATGCTGCTGAGGCCGGATGAAGGGAAGCGTTACCTGGAGGAACGCTGCCTGGAGGCCGGCATAAAACTGCTTTACGGGGTATGGCCCGTGGACTGCAGGGAGTGGGAGGAAGATACCCAAGCTGCGGACGGGAAGAATTCCGGGGGCGCCGGGAAAAGACTTCTCCGGGTGGCGGCTAAAGGCGGGGTGTTCGGGATTCTTTGTGATGAGGTATGGATGGAAGCTGAAGCATCCATGGAAGCTGCTACATCCGTGGAAGCTGGCGCATCCATGGAAACGGCCCCTTCCCCTGAAGGAATGTATTCCAAAGAAAACAGATATACCTATACGGCCCTCATAGGAGGCCTGCCGGATAAGGAGGCTGTGGTAAAAGAAGGCCGTGCTGTCTGGAAGGATCAGGAAATTCCATATCTGCTGGAAGGTGAGGAAGGGAGAGGAATCCTCACCGTTTTCCTGCCGCCTTCTCGGAAAGAGAATTCCTGTCAGGAGGCATGCGGGGAGGAAAAGCCTGTCCGTCGCGTACCCTGGCTGTCAGGGAAAGGCTCGGAGAGAGAAATCATTATCTCCGTTTTTGCACAAATACAAAAAGAGATGCCAAAGCTGGAATTGGGGCGTTTTGCACCGCGTCCTGCCTTGGTAAGAACTGGTGAAGGAAATTCTGCTGTGCGGAAAATTCCCCGCGAGGAAGGTAAGTGGATTTCCCTCCCATCGGGAAAGGTTTTCTCTGGCGGAAACAAGGCTCTCCGCCGGATTCCGGATAGCAGCCGATCCCGTATCTGCATATGTACAGGCAATGGCCTGCCTGAGGAAGGGCGGCACAGATGTCTTCCGGCCGCCAATGAAATCAGTTGCACAGAGGAAGAATACGATCTGGTGGTGGCGGGCGGAGGAACGGCAGGAGCCATGGCTGCTTTGTATGGAGCCAGGGGCGGCCTGAAAACAGTCTTGATGGAGCCGCAGTTCACACTGGGCGGCACATCCACGGTGGGCGGCGTGAGTACCTATTGGTTCGGAAACCGGTTCAGTGATGTGCGGGAGATTGATTCGGAAACAGAGCGGGTGGCCTCAGCCTTGAAGCTGCCCCGAAGGGATGGGATTTGGAGTGAACTGGACGATTTTCATCCGGGAATCCGTGCGGAGGTATTGACCCGGCTCTGCCTGGAGGCCGGAGTGGACATCCGGTTCGGAGAGCTTGTTTTCGGAACGGTATGTGACGATATACCCGGAGGCGGCAGGCGGTGTAAGGGAGCGGCAGCCGCAGGGCCTGCCGGTTTGACTGTTTATTACGGAAAGGCGGTCATCGATGCTACCGGCGACGGGGATCTTGCCGTATTTTCCGGAGCGGAAGCGGTATATGGTTCTGACAGGGATTATATTACCTATTGGGCGTCGCTGGCCCAGTATACGGATGTAAACCGGTATAAAAATAATTTTTCCTCCATGGTAATTTCTGCGGATCCGGAGGATTTTACCCATTTTATTCTGCTTGGAAGATGCCGGGGAGACGCGGTCCGGGATCATGGGATGTATGTGAGTATGAGAGAAAGCCGTCATGTGAAGGGGACATATACGGTAAATTTGCAGGATTTAATGCAATTCCGAACCTATCCTGACGGACTGTACACCTGTTATTCCAATTATGACCCGAAAGGAAAACTGGATGCGGACGTGATATACTGCGGCATGCTTCCGCCCCAGGTGCAGATCCAGATACCCCTTTCAGCCCTGCTTCCCTGTGACGGGAGCGGCGGGCGCATAGAGGGGCTCTATGTGGCGGGAAAAGCCGTCAGCGCTACAAGAAATGTGTTTCCCAGCATCCGCATGCAGCCTGATTTGATGCATCAGGGGGCCGTATTGGGAGGCCTTCTTGCGGAAAGCCTGAAAAAAGGGATCTATCCGGAACAGATGGAAGCGGAAGAAAGAAGGGATTTCCTCCTTCATTTGACAGATGATCCGCTCACCCTGCCCGGCGGGGAAGAGAAGAAAGGCGGCCTGTCCGCAGAGGTTCCTTGGGCTTTGGAGCATTTGAAAAAAGAAACGGAGGCCATAACGGCCGACTCCAGAACGCATTGGGTGGATGTTCCTTTTATATATGAAGAAAAAGAAGAGAGTGAAATCCTTTCTGTGGCAACGGCCCCGTCGGAGGAGGCGCTTCCTCTTCTTTTAAAAAGACTGCAGGAAGAAACCTGTCCTTATGACTGGACGGATAAGGAGAATCTCCGTATCCGGCTGTTGGAAATGTGTTTGTGGCACGGTTATGCGGAGGCGGCGGAGGAATTAAGCGCTTTTGTACTCAGGGAGCTTTCTTCTGGTACCCTGCCTGAAAGGGAAGGTTCTACGATGTGTGCCCAGCTTCTTCCGGATCACGGAGTCATGCCGGAGACTGTTTACCGGCTGAACCTATTGGGCCGCAGCGGGAGAAAATGTATCATCCCTGTTTTCAGAAAGGTGCTGGATCTGCTTTCCGGTATGGACAGAGATTACGAAGACATCCACAAGGGAATTTACCACTATGTGGAAAGCTTCGCTTATGCTGCGGAGCATAGCGGAAAAACAGACGCCGATACTGCCGCGGAATTTATTCCGATGCTGCGCAGGCTGACAGAATTTCCGGAATTCCTAAGCTGCCTGGAAAGAGAGAGACAGGTAGAATTGATGACGGAAAGGCTGCAGATTTTGCTGCTGATTCTATGCAGGGCCCTGGCGGGGCTGGGAGAGGAAGCGGGCCGGAAGCGTCTGAGGGAGCTGGAGAAAGAACCGGCTGGTCTGGCTGTCCGCCTGTCGGCCCGCAGGGCGTTGGAAGAAGCGGGGAAAAAGGAAAGAAAGACAGATAAAATCTGGTAAGTACAGGCAACAGTTCAGATATCTGCATTGTTACAGGGATATAAGGAGAAAAGCTGACGAATGGAAAAGAAAGAGCTTTATATGATAGGAAATTCCCATATCGATCCGGTATGGTTCTGGAACTGGGAAGAGGGGATGCAGGAGGTTAAGGCCACTTATGCCTCCGCGCTGGAGAGAATGAAGGAATTTGAGGATTTTAAATTCACTTCCACCTCCACCCTGTTTTTTGAATGGATAGAAGGGATACTTCCGGAGATGTTTGAGGAAATCAAACAGCGTGTGGCGGAAGGCAGATGGGAAATTACAGGGGGATGGTTTCTGGAACCGGACTGTATTCTGCCCTGCGGGGAAGCCTTTGTAAGACAGGGGCTGTATGCGCAGCGTTACCTGAAAAGCCGCTTCGGACGGCTGTGTACTATAGGATCCAATGTGGACAGCTTCGGACACAACCATGTCCTTCCCCAGATCCTGAAAAAAAGCGGTATGGATGCCTATGTGTTCATGAGGCCAAGGCTGGACACCCCGGTTTTTGTCTGGGAAGGAGCCGACGGAAGCCAGGTGAATGCCATCAGCCTTCCGGCGGAATACACTACCTGGTTTCATGATCCTACCGTAAAAAATATAGAAACCACGCTGGAGAGGACAAAGGGTTATGAAAAAATGCCCTGCTGTTACGGCGTGGGCAATCATGGAGGCGGGCCTACCATTGAAAATATCAACAGTATCCTCAGCCTGCAGAAGGCTTCGGAAACCCCGGAGGCGCCGTTCGCGGCTTATGGCGATGTCAGTCTGCGATTCTCTTCCTATACGGAGTTTCTGGAAGATTTGGATAAATCCCGCCTTCCGGTGATCAAAGGGCCATTTGAAAAGGTGAATGAGGGCTGTTATTCCATTGATTCCTATTTCAAGAGCCTGAACCGCCTGGCGGAACGAAGGCTGATAGAGGCGGATTGTCTTATGAGTATGGCTGCTTGCGCATCCACGGCAGCTTGCGCATCCACGGCATCATGCACATCCATGGGAGCATGCACGTCCACGGCAGCATGCGCACCAACACCGGCAGGCACCTCCGGGGGAGAAAGCCCCGCCGGCCCGGAATGGATGAAGCAGACGGAGGAAATAGAAAATCTCTGGAAGACGCTTTTATTTAATGAATTCCATGATACCATGGGAGGAACCACCATCAAACAGGCCCGGGAGGAAGCCATCATGCAGATGTCCGGTGTCTGTGCCGGAGCCGGAAAAATCAAGGCGCTGGCCATCCAGAAAATAGTGAACGGCCTTTCCACGCTGGGAGAAGGTTTTCCCCTGGTGCTGTTTAATACGGACAGCCAGCCTTATGATGATTATGTGGAAACCGAACTGGAATGGTTCTGCCAGGCTCCTCTTAAGCTTCTGGATGCAGACGGGAAGGAAATCCCTTACCAGAGAATCCATACAGACGCCAAAGTAAGGCATACTACCCTTGGCGGAAGAAGGCGTTTTGTGTTCCGTGCCCATATTCCCGCTTTTGGGTTTGCCGTGTACCGGACTGTGAAGGCTGAGCCTGCATTGTGCTGCAATAACCAGATGGAAATCGACAATCCCGCCGCCAATGTTCTGGAAAATGATTTCATCAGGGCGGAGTTCGATACACAAACCGGAGCGCTGGTATCCCTTGTGGAAAAATCCTTCCCGGAGAACGAAGAAACGGAAGGCTACGATGCCCTGAAGGGCGCCTGCAGCATCCGCGTTTACCGGGATGAACGGGATGCGTGGGGCGGACTGCAGGGAAGAAGATATGAGGATCGAAATGAAACCTTCCGCCTGATTTCCATGGAAAAAGTGGAAAGCGGCAAAATCAGGGAGGTTATCCGGGTGAGGACGGCTTTTGAGGGAACCACTCTGGAACAGCTCTATTCCCTTGGCGAGCAGGAGAAAGAGCTCTGTGTGGAAAACAGACTGGTTTTCAATCATACATGGACATTGCTGAAGGCCGCGTTCCCCACAGGAAAGGCATGCAGCCATACAGAGGCAGAAACCGCGTACGGAACGCTGGAACGGACGATCACAGAGGATACTTCCGAATTTTATATGCAGCGTTTCCTGGATGTGAGCGATGAAGACGGCAAAGGTCTTGCCATTGCCAATGACGGAAAATATGCCTTTAATATGGAGGACGGAAGAACCCAGATAACCCTCTGCAGAAGCGCCATTTATGCCCAGGGCAACAGCCCGGAGTGGTATAATGAAAAAGAAAGCTATCAATATACGGATATCGGTCCCCAGACCTTTCATCTGATCCTGAAGCCTCACGGTAAAAAGCTGCCCCGTTCGGAAGCCTACCGTATTGCCCAAAAAGCGAACGGCGCATACGATTATCTGGCCGACAGTGCCCATCCCGGCAGAGAGCAGATCACGCAGAAAAGCTTTGCCGGCGTACGGGGTACGGATGACAGGGCCGCCTGTGACGTATCCAATGTGCGCATCATGCTGGTTAAGAAATGCGAAGACGATAATTCCTTTATTATCCGGCTTCTGGAAACGGAGGGAAAGGATACCGCCTTCATGCTGGAATTTAACGGCAGGAAATATCCCATACAAATAGGCCATGAGGAAATCCTTACCCTGAAAATAGAGGAAAACGCACAGCAGCCGGTCACGGAAGTGAATCTGCTGGAATGGACTCTGAAAAAAGACCAATAGGCAGCCGCTATTTTTAATGAAGTATAAGGACAGCCCGCCGGACACGGCATCTGCTGTTTATGGCCCGCCGGGACGGGCAGATAGGAGTAATGATGGATAAAAAGAAAACATTATATATGATAGGCAACGCCCACCTGGACATCGTGTGGCTCTGGCAATGGCAGGAAGGCTGCCAGGAAGTAAAAGCCACCTTCCGATCCGCCCTGGACAGAATGAAGGAATACGACGATTTCTTTTTTACCAGCAGTTCGGCAGCCCATTATGAATGGGTGGAGGAAAACGAACCTGCCATGTTTGAAGAAATCCGGGAAAGAGTAAAGGAAGGACGCTGGGTTATCGTAGGCGGCTGGTGGATGCAGCCGGACTGCAACGCGCCCGGGGGGGGGGGGAATCCTTTGTGCGCCAGGGGCTGTACGGACAGCGTTATTTCCGGGAAAAGCTGGGAGTGACCGCACATACCGGCTATAACGTGGACAGCTTCGGGCATAACGGCATGCTGCCCCAGATCCTGAAGAAACAGGGAATGGACAATTATGTATTCATGCGCCCGGGACGCCATGAAAAGGGGATAGAATCCGAGCTTTTTGAGTGGGCTTCCAACGATGGATCCAGGGTGACGGCCTTCCGCATTCCTTTTGAATATTGTACCTGGCCCGATGAACTGAAAGAGCATGTCCTCCGGTGCGCAGGGGAAATCAAGGGGGAGGAAGGAAGCATCATGTGCTTTTACGGCGTGGGAAACCATGGCGGCGGCCCCACCAAACGGAATATCGAAAGCATCCGGGAACTGGATAAGGAAGAGGATATGCCTCATCTTATCATGGCCACGCCGGATGATTATTTCCGGGATATAAAGGCGCAGGGGAAAACACTCCCTGTGGTATCCGGAGAGCTGTTCCACCATTCCAGCGGGTGCTACAGCGCCCATTCCGAAGTGAAGAAGCTCAACCGGCTTGCCGAAAACCGTCTTATCATGGCGGAGAAGCTTTCTGTGGCGGCGAAGCACTGGGCCGGCGGCAGATATCCTCTGGAAAGATATACGGAGGGCTGGAAAAAGGTCCTTTTTAATCAGTTCCATGACATTATGGCGGGGACATCCATCGAACCGGCTTATGAGGATGCAAGGGAAAGCTACGGAGCCGCCCTTGATACGGCGGCCAGAGGCCTGAATGCGGCGGTGCAGTCCATATCCTGGCACATCAATATTCCCATGGAAGACGGGATGAAGCCTGTCGTGGTATTCAATCCCAATTCCTTTCCGGGAAAATTTGAGGTGGAGATGGAATCCCCAAATCTGAAGGAAAACCAGATCCTTGTGGATGAGGAAGGAAAGCAGATCCCCTTGCAGCAGGTGCAGCCGCTTGCCTCATCCAACGGAAGGACAAGGCTTGTTTTTATCGCGGATCTTCCCGCGATGGGTTACCGTACCTACCGTCTGGTGATCCGGGAGACGGCCCATGCCTTCCCCGATGTGGAAAGCACCGATACCACAGCGGAAAACCGCTGGTTCAAAATAGCTTTTGATGAAAAAACAGGTTATATCTCTTCCTTATATAAAAAGAATGACGGAACCGAATATTTCAGCGGCCCCGCGGCGGTTCCTGCCGTGATAGAGGACAGGAGCGATACCTGGTCCCATGCCGTCCGTATTTTTGATAAGGTGAAAGGCTGCTTTTCCGGTATCTCTGTAAAAAGGGTGGAAAATGGCCCGGTGAAATGTGTGATCCGTGTGACCAGCACCTACGGCAGTTCCCGCATGTTCCAGGATTTCTCCATTTACAGGGAACTGGACTTCATCCGGGTAAAAACGACGGTGGACTGGCACGAAAAATGGTCCATGCTCAAGCTTCGTTTCCCCATGCAGCTGAATTATCTGCGGGCCACCTGGGAAATCCCTTACGGTACTGCCTGCAGAGAGCCGAACGGTGAAGAATTCCCCATGCAGAACTTCCTGGACGTGGAGGGCGCCAATCCGGGCCTGACGACTGCAGTCAACGGTCTGTCCTTCCTGAATGACGGAAAATCAAGCGGAAGCATTGCGGGAAAAGAAGTGTCCCTCACCGTGCTTCGCAGCCCCATTTATGCCAATCATGAGCCCTATGAACCGGATGAAAACCTGGAATATGTATATATAGACCAGGGCGTCCAAACCTTTACCTACGCCCTGTACCCTCATGACGGAAGCTGGGAAAACAGCCATACCGTGAGAAGAAGCCGGGAAATCAATGAAAAGCCGATCGCTCTTTTTGAAACCTACCATAAAGGAGAGCTTCCCCAAAGCGCCTCCTTCCTGGATATTTCCGCTGAAAATGTGCTGCTGACAGTCATGAAGGAAGCGGAAGACGGAAGCGGGGATGTGATTCTCCGTCTGGTGGAAACCGCAGGAAGAGGCTGTGAGACACAGCTGAAGCTTCCGGGCCTGCACAGAGAAGCGGCTCTTACGTTTACCCCTTTTGAAATCAAGACTGTGCGTATCCCGGTACCGGAAAATATGGAAATACAGGAAAACAACCTGTTGGAAGATGCGATGAAATAAGAGAGGCAGGGGCTGAAAGAAAAACTCTTTCAGCCAGCCTGATTTCGAGTGCGCCGTGCGCACAGATGGGAGCTTAAATGAAAAAAGTAGCAGTAATCCATACGACACCAGTAACAATCCCCACACTGAAAAAACTGCTGACTGACAACCGGAGGCCGGATGAGGAAGAAATCGAGGTCATAAATTTTCTGGATGATAGCATGCTGCCGGAAATCAACCGGCTGGGGCACCCTTCGGAGGGCGTGAAATACCGGCTGAATACCCTTTTGCTGTTGTGTCAGACAACAGGAGCGGACGCCGTTCTGTGCGCATGCTCTTCCATCGGAGGGCTTGTGGAGGAAGGAAGCAGTCTTGTGGGAATCCCCGTTTTCAGGATTGATGAACCCATGGCGCGCCTTGCTGCCGGCTATTCCCGTATCGGGGTGGCGGCGACACTCCATTCAACAATAATGCCTACTACTGAGCTTATCCGCAGAAAAGCGGCGATAGCCGGAAAAGAAATTTCCATCCAGAGCACAGTAATTGAAAATGTGGGAAATCTTCTGGCAGAAAACAAAGGAGATTTATACGATGAGATGGTAGGGGAACAGCTGCGCCTGTTATTAGAGGAAAATGAAGTGGTGGTTCTCGCCCAGGCATCTATGGCAAGAGCGGTGGAGAGATGGCCGGAGGAAGAGAAGAGCCGCTGCCTTACCAGCCCGGTAAGCGGTGTGGAAGCGGTTCGCGATTACCTGCGTAAAAAAGAAGGGTAACGGGGAAGGCAGGCTGATATGGAACTTTATCTGGGTATTGACATCGGCACGACGCATATCAAGGTCTGTGCCGCGGATACAAACGGCAGGGTGGTGAAAACTGCCCTGCGGGATCAGGAAAGCAGGCCCGTGCCGGGCTGGGGAAACTGCATCAGCCCCGAAGAACTGTGGGATAAAACAGCGGCCTGTCTGGAAGAGGTGCTCTCAGAGACGGAACCCGGAGCGGTGAAAGGAATCGGCATAACCAGCATGGCGGAAGCCGGTGTCCCTGTCGGGCGTGACGGAAAACCGCTGATGCCTATCATACCATGGAACGCATGGGATGGTGCCGAAATAACCAGGGAAGAGTTTCCCGAATCCCTCAGAGGATGGGGGCTTTACCGGAAAACCGGGCTTTTATGGCATCCCAAATATACGATAAATCAGTTCCTTTTTCTGAGGAAAAACAATCCCCGGCTGTTGGAACAAATGGATTGCTTTTTATCCGTTTCCGATTACCTGCTTTACTGCTTTACAGGAGAGCGTCTTATGGAAGAATCCCTGGCCTGCAGGACAATGCTGTATAACATCCATGAGCGGAAATGGGATGATGAGCTGACGGAACTGGCGGGGGCAGCAGGCAGGCTTCCCCGGGTAGCCGGGCAGGGAGAAGACCGGCCGGTTTTAACAAAGGATATGGCGCGGCGCTTCGGGCTGCGTGAGGATGTGAGGGTATGCACGGGAGGACATGATCACCTGTGTGCGGCTCTGGCGGAAGATCTGAAAGAAGGGGAAATCCTGAATTCCATGGGGACGTCCGAGGTATATATCGGCTTTCTCACACAGCTGCCGGATCAGGATTTACTCTATAAAAAGGGAATCCAGCTGGGACGTTTTCAGGGGAAATATTATTGGATTTGCAATATGCCTTCCTCGGGAGCGTCTGTGGAATGGCTGCGCTCCTTCCTTTCTGTGGAGGGAAGGCCTGTTCCCTATGAAAGCCTGATGCAGATAGAACGGCAGGTCCCTTCCCGGATGATGTATCTGCCTTTTGTGAATGGGGCGGGTTCCCACCGGACAGGGCATGGCGGCGGCCATGAAAACAGGAATTATCAGGGCGGCCTGCTGAATCTGTCCATGGCCTCCGGGCCGATGGATGCGGCTCAGGCAGTCTACGAAGGCATAGCCTGTGAGTCCAGGGTGATCCTGGAGCTTCTGGAGGAAGCGGGCATAGGTGCAGAGAAGATAATCTGTGCGGGAGGAGGAACCGGAAACCCGCTGCTGATGCAGGCAAAGGCGGACATAACCGGACGCTCCTTCCTTATCTCCCATATGCTCCAGGCCACGGCGCTTGGGGCGGCTGCCATAGCCGGAGGGAGCAGGATGAAAAGAAATATGGATGCAGACAGTGAAAAAGAAACTATATCTCCCACAGATGCTTTGCGGGAGGCATATGATATAAAATATGAAACCTATCGGGAAATACTTCAGAAGCAGTACCCGATGGAAAGAGAGGCAGGAAGTTTATGCAGTTAGTACCGGTAACACAGATGCTTAAGGCGGCAGAAAAAGGAGGATATGGAATCGGCTCTTTTTCCGCCAGGAATACATACCTGATTAATGCGGTTCTGAAGGGTGCCCAGGAGACAAAGGCGCCAGTCATTGTACAGATATCCGCCAATGAATTTAATTGGTTTGATGTGACAGCAAAGGAATTCGCCGACCGTTTTTATGAGGTACACGGCAGGTATCAGGGACAGGCCGCCCTTCATTTGGATCATACCAAAGACATGGACATTATCAAAGCCGCCATCGATGCCGGATTTCAGTCTGTCATGATAGACGCTTCCCAGAAAAGCTTTGAGGATAACATCGCCATAACAAGAGAAGTAGTGGAATACGCCCATGCCAAAAATGTGGAGGTGGAAGCGGAACTGGGGAAAATAGGCGCTACGGATAAAATCGAAACCGACAATGATGAAAGCCTGTATACCGATCCCGCGGAGGCGGAAGAGTTTGTGGCAAGGACCGGTGTTGATACGCTGGCGGTTTCCATCGGCACGGCCCACGGGGTATATCCGGTAAAAAATCCGAAAATCGATCTGGAACGCCTTGCACAGATCAGGAAACGGGTGAGCATTCCCCTCGTGCTTCACGGCGGCAGCGGCCTTCCTCCCGAAACAGTTCAGGCGGCCATCACCATTCCCGGAGGAGGCGTGAGCAAAATCAACATTGCCACGGATTTGGAGCAGGCATTTTTAGGCTCTCTCGGCTGTCAGAGAAAGACCAACCGGGAAATCTGGCAGATGGATGAAAAAGCGCTGGCTGAAGCCGCAGAGGCGGTTCAGCGGGTTGTGGAAGATAAAATCACAAATTTCCTATTGTGGAAGGGATGATTTTATGAAAGAATAGGGAGGTGAAGCTTATTGACTCAAACTTCGCCCCTGCCCCTGTCCCCTCCGGCCCGTGTATTCGGGACTGCTGCCCGGTTCGGCGGCCCTTTTTCCCTCTGCCGGCTCTGCAGGGTTTCCTGTAAGGGGCGTATAAACACGCCGGTCCTTAGGCCGCGTACTTTGCGGCCTTAGTACCGCTGCGTGTTTGTCCGAGCGAGAGTGTCCCCTGAAAGGATCCCTGCAGAGCCGGCAGAGGGAAAAAGGGCCGCCGAACCGGGCAGCAGTCCCGAATACACGGGCCGGAGGGGACAGGGGCAGGGGCGAAGTTTGAGTGATTGACAGGAGGGGATAATTATGAAAAAGAGAATTGGAGTGGTTGCAGACGATGTGACCGGAGCAAATGACATCGGAGTTATGTTCCGAAAGGGGGGCTACCGCAGCGCTGTTTTTCCGCTGAGCCTTCTTTCCCTGTGTGATTTAAAAGGGGAATGTGAAGAACTGGATGCCATCATTATTGATACGGACAGCCGTTTTGATGATCCCAGGACAGCGGCGGACAAGGTCGCACAGGCCACCAGGCTTTTGCAGGAGCTGCCCTGCGACAGATATTTTAATAAAACCTGTTCGGTGTTCCGCGGGAACATCGGCGCGGAATTCGACAGCATGCAGGACGTGCTGGGTATTTCCTGTTCCATGGTAATCGCAGGCTTTCCCGGCAACGGCCGGACTACGGTGGACGGCGTCCATTATGTATATGGAACCAGGCTTGAAGACTCCCAGTTCCGTACGGATCCCATTCATCCCATGGATATTTCTTTTCTGCCCGATATAATGAGCAGGCAGACCGACAGGAAAATCAGACAGATCACCTGGGAGGATCTGGACAAGGGACTGGAGCATGTAATCGGGAAAAAAGAAGAACTGAAAAAACAATGTGCCTATATTCTTTTTGATATACGCCACCAGGAGGACCTGAAGCTGGTTGCCCGTGCCGTGGCGGATGAAATCAATCTGTGCGGCAGCTCTGCGATCGGGGAGGAGCTTCCCGCCGCTATCCGGGAAATGTGCGAAGACGGGCAGGATCCGGTATTCCTGATAGCGGGAAGCCTTACCAGGCAGAGCATTGCCCAGACAGAGTACCTGCGCGGAAAAGGATATCCGGTGATAACCTTTGATACCGAAACCATATTTGATGAGGAGGCTTTTTCTTGGGAAGAGGAAAGGCTTGCAGGGGAGGCCCTGAAGGCCATGAAGCAGGCGCCCCTTGTCCTGGTGCATTCCGCCCAGCAGCCGGAAAGGGTGCAGGCGACAAAGGAGAAGGGACAGAAGCTGGGATTTACCCATGAAGAAATCGGAAAGAGGATATCCGGGTGCCTCTGCAGGGTGACCCGCAGGGTTCTTTCGGAGACAGGCTGCCGGAAGCTGGTGGTGGCAGGAGGAGATACCTCGGCGGCGGTTACCGGTGAGCTGGAAATATACCGTATGGAAATCGGGGAAGAAATCGAAGCCGGAGTACCGGCGATGACAGGAAAAACAAATCTGGGAGAAATGTCTCTGGTGCTAAAATCAGGAAGCTTCGGCAGTGAAAGCTTTCTGGAAAAAGCGGCGCGCTATGTGTAAACAGAAAGGGGAAAACGAGTACAATGAACGATCTGGAACGTTTGACGGAAAGGTATCCGGCCCTGGCTGGCATGAAGGAAGAGATTGCCGGAGCCTTCCGTATTTTGAAGGAGTCCTATGAAAACGGAGGCAAGCTGCTTGTATGCGGAAACGGAGGCAGCGCTTCGGATTCCGACCATATTGTGGGCGAACTGATGAAGGGCTTTTATAAAAAGCGTCCTTTAAGTGAAGAAGAAAAAGAAAAATACGGAGAGCTCGCCGGGCATCTTCAGGGAGCGCTCCCGGCCATTTCCCTCACAGGGCATCCGGCCCTTTCCACGGCGTTTCTCAACGATGTGGATCCGGAAATGGTTTTTGCCCAGCAGGTGTATGGATATGGCAGGGAAGGCGATGTGCTGATTGCCATCACCACGTCAGGAAATTCCGTGAACGTGCTCCATGCGGTGAAGGTGGCAAAGGCAAAAGGTATGAAGGTAATCGGCCTTACCGGACATGACGGGGGCGCCCTGAAGGGACTGTGCGAGGTGTGCCTGATCGTCCCGGGCGGCACGACTGCGGATATTCAGGAATACCATCTGCCTGTTTACCATACGCTCTGCGCTATGCTGGAAGAACATTTTTTCCCGGGTGAATGACCGGGATTCGGAAGGAGGAAATCGTGGAAGATAAGAAAGAATTACTCTGCCGGATTGCGGGCCTTCTTTTTCAGAAGGGGCTTGTGAGCGGCAAGGATGGAAATATAAGCATAAAAACCGGGGAAGATGAAATGCTGATCACCCCGTCGGGGATTTGCAAGGGTTTCCTTACGCCGGACATGATCATACGGCAGAGGTTTGACGGCACAATAATAGAAGGCAGTCTGAAGTCAACCAGGGAAGCAGGCATGCACAGCAGGCTCTATGAACTGCGCCCGGATATCGGTGCTGTCGTACATACCCATCCGGCGGCCGCCACGGCCTTCGCCGTATGCGGACGGAAGTTTCCGGAAAACTGGCTGCTGGAGGTCCCCGCTCTAATAGGTAAGATAGGGATTGCAGGCTTTGCCCCGGCAGGCAGTGCCGAACTGGTGGCAGAAGTGGAGAAGGTGGCCGACAGCGATGTCATTTTCCTGCAGAATCATGGCGTGATTACCTATGGCCCGGATATATACGAAGCCTTTTCCAGGATGGATGCGGTGGAGAATACAGCCAAGACAATCCTGTATTCGCAGATCCTGGGGGATGTGAAGGAATTTTAAAACGAGTGATATAGCTCTTGATATTTGCCGGATATAATGATATTATGGGTTTAAACTTGTAAACGCGTTGGCACAGGAGGGCTTTATGAGTAAGCAGACCATGTTTTATATGAAAAAATGTGCTCCTATTTTCTCAATGCTCCAGGACGAAAGACGGCAGGAAATTACGCAGCTTCTGTTTGAAAACCGAGAATTGAGCGTTACGGCGCTTACGGAAAAGCTTTCCTTATCCCGTCCGGCAGTTTCCCATCATCTGAAGCTGCTGCTGGATACGGAACTGGTAACGGTCCGCCAGGAGGGGAAAGAAAGATACTACCGGATGAATTTAAGGCCTGCCCTTACGTATCTGAAAAATCTGACAGATTCTATTGAGAGCGATATAAAGCAGATGGAATAAATAATATGACGCCACGCAGGTGGCGTTATATTATAGACTATGAGTTTACGAGTTTAAACATATAATCAAAAGGAGAAATGAGAATGAACTATTCAGAACAGAAAAACTGGAAAAGAATAATAACTTTTCTTCCCGGAAAATATCATTTCAATAAGGAGTATTATCCCTCGGAAGAACACTGGGACTGGAAGGGGAACGATGTGCATCTGGATACCTTCCGTAATCCGGATGCAGAGGCTAAAATTATCCTTTTACATGGGGTAGGGACAAATGGCCGTCAGATGTCTGCGATAATCGGCGGACCGCTTGCGATGGACGGCTATGAGGTCATAGCCATAGATATGCCCTTGTATGGAGTTACGGAAGTGAACAGAAGGATGACAATCAGCTATGATGACTGGGTACAGCTCGGAAGTGATTATATTGACTTTGAAAGAACCAAGGATGAGCGCCCCATTTTCCTTTACGGACTTTCCGCCGGCGGTATGGAGACCTATCATATAGCCTGCAGAAATTCCCACATAAAAGGAATTATTGGCATGACCTTTCTCGAACAGAGAAATCAGGCCGTACGGAATGAAACAACGAACAATGTTTTCTGGGCGCATTTCGGTACCCCTCTGGCAGGACTGTCGGTAAAAATGGGATTGGGCGGGATGAAAATGAAAATGTCTGTCTGCTCCAAAATGTCTGCGCTGTGCAACGACAAGGAATGTTTAAAAGAACTGCTGGCAGATCCCACCTCCGCCGGAAACAGAATCCCCATGAAATTTATCTATTCCTATATGAATTATGCGCCGGAAACAGAACCCGAAAATTTTGATGTATGTCCTGTTTTGCTGACACAGCCGGAAAAAGACAGGTGGACCCCCCTGGCCTTAAGCCAGCCTTTTCTGAACAGAATAAAAAAAGTGCCGGTGAAAATAACTGTTCTGGATAATGGAAGCCATTTCCCGATTGAAGAGACGGCTCTGGAACAGCTGCACAATAATATACTGCAGTTTATTAAAGAGAATTTACACTTGGAATGAATTATTTTACACTTGGCATGAATTATTTTTTCCTTGACACCGGAATAACAGAGGAGTATATTGAATTCATAACAAACCTACTGAAATAGTAGGAAATAAAAATAGCAGGAGCATCACAAAAAGGAGAGCAGAAATTATGGCAAATATTAAAAAGAGTGCGGAAGAGCTTATCGGCAGAACACCTTTGATGGAGCTTGTTAATTATGAAAAAAAGGCGGGGGTAACGGATGCCGTAATTCTTGCAAAGCTGGAATATTTTAATCCCGCAGGAAGCGTAAAGGACAGAATTGCCCTGCAGATGATTCTGGATGCGGAAGAGGAAGGCCTGTTAAAGCCCGGTGCCACCATTATCGAGCCTACCAGCGGCAATACGGGAATCGGCCTGGCGGCTATGGCTGCGGCGAGAGGTTATAAAGCCATTCTTACGCTGCCTGAGACGATGAGCGTGGAACGGCGTAAGCTGCTGAAGGCTTATGGCGCCCAGATTGTACTGACACCCGGAGCGGAAGGCATGAAAGGGGCGATTGCGAAGGCGGAGGAGCTCCACCGCGAAATCCCCGGTTCCTTCATTCCCGGACAGTTTGACAATCCTTCCAATGCAAAAGCGCATAAGCTGACCACCGGCCCGGAAATCTGGGAAGATACCGACGGGAAGGTTGATATTTTTGTGGCAGGCGTAGGTACCGGCGGAACGCTTACCGGCGTGGGCGGTTACTTGAAGGAGAAAAATCCTGATGTAAAGGTGGTTGCCGTGGAACCGGCGCAGTCTGCCGTACTTTCCGGAAAGAAACCGGGCCCTCATGCCATTCAGGGCATCGGCGCAGGATTTGTTCCCGGCGTGCTGGATACGGAGATTTATGATGAGATCATACAGGTGGAAAATGAGGATGCTTATTCCACAGGCAGGGCTATCGCGCATACCCAGGGACTGCTTACCGGCATTTCCTCCGGGGCCGCCCTGCATGCCGCCACACTGCTGGCAAAACGTCCGGAAAACAAAGGCAAGGTAATTGTAGTGCTCCTGCCGGATTCCGGAGATCGTTATCTGTCCACCCCTCTTTTTTCCGAAGAATAAACTTTTGGATGGAAATGTCCGTCTCAGGAGGAAAAAGGGAAGAATCACCGGTAATAGTTCAAACAGAAATCCGGCCCGCCGCGCAGCCTTTTGGGGGCCGGATGCGGTAAAGGGCCGGACCTGTCCGGACTGCTGCTTTCCCCGCTTTGCCGGAGGAAGTTTGAAGTGCTTTACTATTTACAGGATAATAAGAAATGTGGTATGATAAAGCTTACGCGGGAGGACTGATATCATGCAGGCATAAGCTGTACAGCATTACAGTGAGCCGGCAGGATAGAAGCCGACGGCCTGTTTTTATGAACACATGTCCGCCGATTACGGACATTATAACAAAACAGAAGCGAAAGTGAAAGGGCCTGGAAAAATGGGACTGCCTATCATACAAATCAATAATGTAACCAAATCATTTGAAACGAAGGACAGCAGGGTGGAAGCCCTCAAGGGTATCAGCCTGGAAATCAACAGAGGGGATATCTACGGAATTATCGGTATGTCCGGCGCAGGAAAAAGTACTCTGGTACGCTGCCTGAATTTCCTGGAAAAGCCTACCGAAGGCACCGTGCTGATAGAGGGACAGGATTTGTCCTCCTGCAGTGATAAGGAGCTGAGGAAGGTCCGCAACAGCGTGGCCATGATTTTCCAGCATTTCAACCTGCTGATGCAGCGGACGGTCCTGGATAACGTATGTTTTTCCCTGGAAATCCTGGGAATGAAGAAAAAAGAAGCCAGGGAGAAAGCGCTGGGCATTTTGAAAATTGTGGATCTGGAGGAAAAGGCCAATGCCTATCCGGCGCAGCTGTCCGGCGGACAGAAGCAGCGTGTGGCCATTGCCCGTTCCCTGGCCATGGATCCCAAAATCCTGCTATGCGACGAAGCAACAAGCGCGCTGGATCCCACAACCACACGTTCCATCCTGGCACTTCTTAAAGAAATCAACCAAAAATATGGAATAACCATTGTCATCATCACCCATGAGATGGGAGTGGTTCAGGAAATATGCAGCCATGTGGCCATTATAGAGCAGGGAGAGCTGGCGGAAACCGGCACGGTGGAAGAGGTTTTCTCAAGCCCCAAATCAAAGGCGGCAAAGAAGCTGGTTTTCCGCGGGGAAAGAAAGTATTCCCTGATGAAGAGCAAACGCTGCATCCGTATTGTATTTACCGAAAATTCCTCTTTCGAACCAGTGATTGCCAACATGGTCCTGGAATGCAGGGCATCGGTGAATATTTTACTTGCGGACACCCAGGATGTGGGCGGCACTGCCAGAGGACAGATGGTCCTGCAGCTGCCGGAGGATGAGCAGATTGCCGAAAAAATGATACAATACCTGAAGGACAGGAATCTTGCGGTGGAGGAGTTGGACGATTATGTGGAATAGTGCAACGATTATGATGATTGTGGAAGGCACCTTTGCCACCATATATATGACCCTGGTATCCACGCTCATGGCCTACGTGATCGGCCTTCCGGCGGGAGTCGCCCTGGTGGTAACCGGAAAGGAAGGGCTCAAGCCCAACAAAGCCGTGAACCGTATCCTGGATGTTCTGGTTAATGTGATGCGCAGCATCCCCTTCCTGATACTCCTTATCCTGGTAATACCCCTTACCCGTGCCATCGTCGGAAAAAGCTACGGCCCCAGCGCAACCATTGTCCCCCTTACCCTGGCGGCAGCCCCCTTCATCGCCAGACTGGTGGAATCCTCACTGCTTGAGGTAGATAAGGGAGTAATAGAAGCCGCCCAAAGCATGGGAGCAGGAATCCCTACCATAGTAATGAAAGTCATGCTTCTCGAGGCCCGTTCTTCCCTGCTCAGCGGACTCGCTATCGCCCTCGGAACCATTCTTGGATATTCCGCCATGGCCGGCGCCGTAGGCGGAGGCGGCCTGGGAGACATAGCGATTCGATACGGCTACAACCGGTACCAGCTGGATATCATGATAGTAACAGTTATCCTGCTCGTGGCCCTGGTTCAAATCATGCAGGCCATCTGCATGAGGCTTTCCAGAAAACTGGACAAAAGGATCACCGGATAACGCCAAAAAAAGCATATTTATTTATATGAGCCATGCGCCCGTGCCCAAACACCACGGACTTACTATACAGATACATGGTCTATGATATTTCATGAATGGAGGAGACATTATGAAAAAGAAAGCATTATCATTAGCACTTGCGGCTGTCCTGACAGCCGGTTTACTTACCGCCTGCGGCTCTTCAAGCACAGGAACGTCCGCCCAGCCCGAAGGAGCATCAGAACCCGCTGCGGAAACAACAGCCAGCCAGGCCCCTGAAAGCGAAGAAGCTTCCTCAGAAAGCGCATCCACACAGGCAGCCGAAACAGAAGTGGAATCCAAAGGAACCGTTACCGTAGCGGCAACCAGCGTACCCCATGCGGAAATCCTGGAAGCGGCAGTCCCCCTCATGGCAGCAAAAGGATGGGAATTAAAAGTAACCGAATTCACCGATTACGTACAGCCCAATGAAGTAGTGGAAAGCGGCGACATGGATGCCAATTACTTCCAGCACATCACCTACATGGAAAGCTATAACGAAGAAAAAGGCACACACCTCGTAGATGCCGGAGACATCCACTACGAACCCCTCGGAGTATACCCCGGAAAACAGACTGACCTCTCAGCCATCACCGACGGTGCGGAAATCGCCGTACCCAACGACACCACCAACGAAGCCAGAGCCCTCCTCTTATTACAGGAACAGGGCCTGATCACCCTCAATGACGGCGCAGGCATCACCGCAACCGTAAACGACATCAAAGAAAACCCCCACAAAATCAAATTCGTGGAACTCGCAGCAGAACAGATCCCCAGAAGCCTCCCCGATTTTGACTTTGCCGTAATCAACGGAAACTACGCCCTCGAAGCCGGTCTCAACGCATCCACCGATGCCCTCGCAACAGAGACCTCCGACTCCGACGCCGTCAAAAAATACGTAAACGTCATCGCCGTAAAAGAAGGCAACGAAAACAACGAAGGCATCAAAGCCCTCGTAGAAGTCCTCAAATCCGAAGAAATCAAAAAATTCATCAACGACACCTACCAAGGCTCCGTAGTACCCTACGAAGGCTAATAAGAATATAAAACAGAACTATTTTCCAAGGCCTGTGTCCATCCCTCCGGAGAAACACAGGCCCTTTCCTTTTTAATTTATACACATTCCAAGTCCCCCTCCCCCTTTTATCACTACCTGCGCGAGTCCCGTCCTTATGCCTGCCAGCCGGGGCCGTGGTGCTTTCGGTTTTTCCGGCAAACACATGGAGCTGTAAGGGCCGTCATAAACACGCCGGTCCTTAGGTTGCGTCCTTTGCAACCTTAGTACCGCTGCGTGTTTATCCGAGCGAAAGCGTGCCCTCTAAGCCCATGTTTTTGCCGGAAAAACCGAAAGCACCGCGGCCCCGGCTGGCAGGCATAAGGACGGGACGATCCCCCACCCACTTAGACTTGACTTATAGTATTCATACTGGTATGGTATAGATACAAACAAAGCCCCATGAAAAGATAAACGAGGTAAAAAATGAGTGCCATGAGAATTTCAACCAAAGGAAGATATGCGGTACGGGTCATGCTGGATTTGGCAGTGAACAACACCGGAGAATATATTAAAGTAAAACAGATAGCCGACCGGCAGGGAATTTCAGAAAAATACCTGGAACAGATCATAGCTATCCTGAACAAGGCAGGCTTTGTTAAAAGCACGCGCGGAGCACAGGGCGGCTACCGGCTCTCCAGGGATCCGGCGGAATATACGGTAGGCCAGATACTCCGGCTGACGGAAGGGTCACTCAATCCCGTCCCCTGCCTTGACAGCTGCGGGGGAGAGGTTGACTGCCTTCGCTATGATACCTGCGAAACTGTGGAGGTATGGAAACAGCTGGCTGATGCTATAAACGGCGTGGTAGATAACGTAACTATCGCCGATTTGGCCGAGAAACATGCAAAACGGATGGAAAGCATGAATTACATGATCTGATCCTGCGCCGGACGAATGATACGATCCGCAAGCCGGAGAGGCAGCTGTCCTGCTTTTTCCCGGAGGGAGTCCAGGGTGTTTATAAGCCTGTCCTTCTGTATTAGCTCCGGAGAGGTGCAGGTGATAAGCCCGGCACAAAGCTGCAGGGATAAAGGCTTTTCTCCGAAAAGTATGGGAACGGCAGGGGCATTGTGGATAACCTTCAGCAGCTTTTCCTTCAGCTCTTCGTGGGTATCGCTTCCCGCTGCAAACAAAAAGGTATCTTCATTATAAAGCGCCAGAAAAGCGCCGGTATCCTCTCCGGGAAGATATTTCCGGATGGAGTCCGCAGCGGCACGCAGGATACCGTCGCAGGCCAAATGACCGGAATTTTTGCGTATTTCCTCCAGGCCGTCAATACCGATGAGGGCCAGGTGAAAGGAATAGGGATTATTTCCCGTGTTCATGGCCGTGTGGAGAAGATGTTCTTCGATATAATGCGGCCGGTAGGCTTGTGTAACAGGATCCGTCACCATTTTATGGTTCAGATCACGGATTCCTTCTTGTATTTCTTCCTTTGTCTTTCTGCTGTCAAGGACGAAGGCTGTAATGTCAGTCCCCATCTCCAGAATAAGCTTTGTATTTTCCAACAGAATATATCTGCATATAATCTGAAATACCTGATTTTCTATACATTCGAATTTGGTGCAGGCCTGTCCGGACCTGAGAGTGCGTGCGGAAATACAGTTTGCGCATTGCTGTGACCGGTTCCATACTTGATAGCAGGGGGAGGTCGGAGAAAAAATCAGTTTATCGTTTTGAAGGGTTACATGAACTACCCTGCAGATAATCGGATCCACAAGACGCACGATGGAAAAGGTGTTTTCTAATACAGACATTTCATTCTTTAATTCCGCATATGTATATTCGTATTTCATATGAAAGTCGCTCCTTTCCCGCTGAAACGGTTAATCTCAACATAATAGAATTATAACTTTCAGAATATCATATTTTGTTGAAAATAACAATAAAAATAGTTACAATATTAATGCGGTGTAACTATTTTAACGTTTAAAGGGAACTCTTTGGTATGCTGACAGGGAAAGAGTTGACATACCTGCCAGGTGTTTGTAATATGGAAGTAATGCAATGGAGAGTTGGCGCCCAAAGAAAGTATAGGGATAAAAGAATGGAAAATAAAGTCCTGTTGTCCGCTATGGATAATCAACAAATAACAGAAGTATTTCAGGCATTGAATCAGACAAGTGATGATTATTTTTATATACTGGATTTTATGGAAGACAGCTATTCCATATGTAACAGGGCGGTACAGCGCTTTCATTTGTCTACGGACTATATTTGTCCGGTTTCCACGGATTTAAGGGAAGTAGTGGTGGAAGAGGATTATCCTGTGCTGCAGAAGGAGCTGGAGCTGCTTAAGGACGGGAAAAAAAGCTTCCATGACATGGAATACCGCTGGTATGGCAGAGATATGGAGATAATCTGGATTCATTGCAGGGGGACGGTTGTCCGCGGAAAAGAAGGAAATGTCCGTCTTCTTGTAGGAAGTATTACAGAGGTCGGAAAAGAAGAAAAAAGAGATCGGCTCACGGGATTGTATGGGGAAAGCAGGCTGGCGCTGGATGCGGAACGGATGCTGCTGAAGGAAGACGGCAACGGTTTTCTGATGCTGATCGGTGTGGATGATTTCAGGGAAATAAATGAAAAATACGGAATAGACACCGGAAATTCACTGCTGCGGGAACTGACAGGCATCATCAGGGAATGTATGGAGCCGGGCATGATGCTTTACCGGTTGGTGGCGGATGAATTTGTGCTGTTCTGTCAGAATGATATATCGGCGGAGAGGGTTCGCGGGCTGTATGAAAATATAAGGGAAAATATTTTCCGTCACATAGAAGAAGAGGACTACCGTAATTTTTATACGGTTTCCGCAGGGCTTCTGGCGGCGCCTTATCCCTCAGGGACATATGGGGAGTTGGTGAAGTATCTGGAGTTTGCCATGAGCGAGGCCAAACGGCGTGGGAAGAACGGCCTGGTGGAATTCAGCAAAAACGATTATGATGCTTATGTGAGCAGACTGGAAATCAAAGAAGAGCTGCGTAAATCCATATTTAATAATTATGAAGGCTTCACTCTGTATTATCAGCCCATTGTGGATGCCAAAAGCTACGAAATAAAAGGGGCGGAGGCCCTTCTTCGATGGAACAGCAGCAAATATGGCAGCATGTCCCCCGGCGTATTCATTCCGGTCATGGAAGACAGCGGCCTGATCATACCCATGGGCTCCCATGTGATGAAGGAAGCGGTGGAATGCTGCTGCAGATTAAAAAAATATATCTCTTCCTTCCATATTAATATAAACCTGTCTTATGTACAGCTGAAAAAAACGGATGTGCTTGAGGAACTCAGGGTTCATCTGGGGATGCTTGAGGTATGTCCGGAGAACATTATGCTGGAAATCACGGAGAGCGGCTATATTGAAACGGATTTGGCGTTCCGGCAGGCCATGGAGGAAATCCAGTCGCAGAAAATGAGGCTGGCTATTGATGATTTTGGAACCGGCTATTCCAACCTGCGGTATTTAAAGGATCTGCGTGCGGATATGATTAAGATTGACCGTTCCTTTGGGATACGGGCGATGGAAAGCGAATATGATTATACGCTGCTGGGGCATATCATTGAAATGGCCCACAGCATCGGCCTTGGAGTATGCCTTGAGGGTGTGGAAACGGAAGAGGAGCTGGTAAAGCTGCAGAGACTGGGGCCGGATTTTATACAGGGCTATCTGTTCGGCAGGCCGGTGCCGGAAAATGTATTTGTGGAAAAATACCTGGAGACAGGAAGAAATACGGCAATGGAGAATTAAAATGAAGAAAATCTGCAGGATGTTGACGTCAAATTGGTACTGGCTGCTTTTTGCAGCCGTGGTGCTGGGAGAGGCGGCCGTATTCCTTTTTTTCGGAGAAGGAAGCTATATTGCCACTCACGACAATCTGGATTTATTTATGGGGCATTTCCAGGCGATGAAGCACTGGAATGCCTTTTTCGGACATGGTGTTACGGTACCCATATTGGGAGGGATTTCCCGGGACTATCTTAGTTCCGAGTTCTCCCTCTACAATATCCTTTTTTACTGTCTTCCTCCTTTTGCCGCCTATATGTGCGGTTATTTCCTGAAAATACTCATCGCCGCGGGTTCCGTTATCCTGCTGGCAAAGGATATTTACCGGGAAGAATATAAAAAGTATGAACCGGCCGCGGTCATCACAGGGCTGATATATGGGCTTCTGCCGCTGTTCCCTGCGTATGGGATTGCATTCGCCTCAATCCCCCTTGCCATACTGCTGCTCCGGCGCATTTACAGAGGGGAGAGCCGTTGGGATTATCTGTTCCTTTTCCTGTATCCGCTGCTCTCTTATTTCTCTTATTTCGGCTTTTTTATTCTTGCTTATCTGGTTCTGGCCATCATCATCCTGGCGGTGAGGGATTACCGCAGACGGAAAAAGGAAACGGGTTCCTGCAGCTGGAAGCAGGCGGTATGCTGGAGGCTTGCTGCGGCTCTTTTTATCCTTTCTGCCGGTTATATCCTGTTTGAGTACAGGCTGTTTGGAGAAATGCTGTTTTCCCCTGTGGTTACCATGCGCTCCACTATGGCGGAGGACAATTTTACCGCCGGACAGATCGCGTCAACCATATGGGATGTATTCTATCAGGCAATTTTTCATGCCCAGCCCTCCCATACCAGGTTTGTGCTTCCTCTGTGCCTGCTTTTTCTCGCGTTTCGGATTATCTGCTTTTTACGGGAAAAAAAGCCGGGCAAGATCCTGACGGACAGCTTCTGCCTTGTTATTTATTTCATTGTGGGGAACTGCCTGATTTACGGGTTTTATTACTGGGGAGGATTCCGGGGGCTGTTTGAAACGCTGGTTCCGCCGCTTAAGGGCTTCCAGTTCAACCGGACCGTATTTTTTAATCCCTTTCTCTGGTATGCGGCACTGTTTTTAATCATTAAATATCTGTACGATAAAAAGAAAAAGTGGATTGGCAATCTGCTTGCCTTCCTGGCGCTGGTGACGGTGGTGCTCACCCCGGCTGTGTACAATGATTTTTATTATACCTGTTATTACAATGCATATCATCTGATCAAAAAGGTGCCGGTGGAAAGCCTGAATTACAGGGAATTTTATTCGGAAGACCTGTTCGGGCAGATTAAGGAGGACATCGGTTATAACGGGGAATACAGCGCCGCTTACGGGATGCATCCCGCCGTTCTCTCCTATAACGGGATTGCTACCCTGGATGGCTATCTCGGTTTTTACCCTCAGGAATATAAAGAAAACTTCGGCGCCATGATAGCCCCCGCCACGCAGCGGGTGGAGGAATGGGATGTTTACTTCTGGGACTGGGGAGCGAGGGCTTACCTGTTTTCCGGCTCCGGGGAAAATACATGGAATGCGGTAAGGACCATGAATGTGTCCGATGACAGGCTCTATATTGACGGAGACATATTCCGTAAACTGGGAGGGAAATACCTTTTTTCCAGATTTAAAATCAGCAATGACAGGGAGCTGGGATTCACGCTGAAGGGAGTATATACCCAGGAAGAATCTCCCTATACCATATACGTATATGAAACGGGTGAAACCGCAGGTTACTTGTCACGGAGTGGACAGTAACGAAGTGGGCGGTCAGCCGTGTACAGGTGAGCGCCGGAATTGACAACAAAGACCGGTGATGATATGATATTAAGTGCTGTTAACGGGTTAACAGTAAGGATGGAACCTACTGTAAGAGAAGGAGATTATATACAATGCCAATCAGAATCCATAATTTCGCCGGTAAATTCGGATGGAATATGAGAAAATATTTTCCAAAGCTGTCCAGCGAAGGGTATCTTACCTTTCAGTTTATGACAAGGGGAAAATCACAGAAGGATTATATTGAATATTTTATGAACAGCGATCCGGTGCCTCATCCCAATGTGGTAAACCTGGAAACCATCAACCGCTGCAACAGTACCTGTGAATTCTGTACGGCCAATAAGAATGCGGAAAAGCGGCCTTATGCCAGAATGGAAGAGAGCCTGTATTACAGTATAATCGACCAGCTCAGAGACTGGGGCTACAAGGGGCATCTTACCTTATACGGAAATAATGAGCCCTGGCTGGATACCAGGATTGTGGAATTTCATAAATATGCGAGGGAACAGCTGCCGGAGAGCTTTATTTTCATGTCCACCAACGGACTGCTTCTGGATGTGGAAAAGGTGAAAACCATTGTCCCCTACGTAAATCAGCTCATCATCAACAATTACTGCCTGGATATGAAGCTGCATGACAATATCAAGGTGATTTATGAATATGTAAAAGCCCATCCGGAAGAATTTAAGAATGTGGATATCCTGATTCAGATGCGGTATCTGAAGGAGGTATTGACCAACCGTGCCGGAAGCGCGCCCAATAAGGCCGCGACGGAAAAGGTGATCAAGGAAACCTGTCTCATGCCGTATACGGATATGTGGATCACTCCCGGCGGGAAGTTGGGTATCTGCTGCTGTGATAATTTTGAGGTGACGGATGTGGGTGATTTGACGAAAATGCCCCTGAAGGATGCCTGGAACAGCCCGGCTTATCAGAAGCTGAGAAATGCGGTAAAGGACGGAAGGCAGAATTATCCCTTCTGCAAGCACTGTGATTTTATAGATGCGGGGCTTCGCATGGAAATCGTTAATGATGTACTGAAGCAGCAGAAGCATAAAAATTAATAATAAATATAAAAAGGATCCGGCCGTGAAAAGCCGGATCCTTTTTGTATTTATCAGTTCTGTTCCGCAGTGGATTCCAGATATTCCTTATCGGTATTTACATTCCAGATATTGCTTCTGTCCCTCACCTGATTCAGGATGTTATGGACGGTTTCAAAGGAAGTGACCATAGAATGGTCGATATTGTTATAACGGTGCTGGCCGTTGCGGCCCACACAATACAGATTATCGATGGTATCCAGGAAAGCCCGGAGCTGATCAATATCCTTATAAGTATCAAAATAAGCCGGATACGCTTTTTTAACCTTTTCCATATGGGTATCGATTACCTGGCTGACATCGTCAATCAGACCCATCTTCACCATTTCCTTCACGGCGAAATCAGAAAAGTCCTTTTCCGTCATTCTCCACAGGGAATCTCCCTCATCACAGAAATATTCCAGGCCTACCCAGACCGTGTTTTCCAGATCCTTCACCATATAAGGGGACCAGTTATTATAAATCTGGAAACGTCCCATCTGAACGGTCCTGTCATGCACATAAATCCAATCATCCGGAACGATGTTGGAAATGGTTTTTATCTTAGTCTTATTGACCAGATTCAGTCTGGGTACCAGAACCCCCAGAGTCATATAATCCCTGTAAGGAAGGCCGGCGGCGATGGCGGCTTCTTTTTCGGGGACATCGTTCATTCCTCCCACCAGATCCTTAATGGGCATGGAAGAAATAAAGATATCGCCTTCCATGGAATATTCCTTCCCTTCCTTAATATAAGTCAGGGAGGTGATATGGTTATTCTCATCCTTGTGCAGTTTGGTAACCTGGCAGCCACGGAGGATCTGCCCTCCGTTTTTAATGATTTCCTCACCGGTTACATCCCACAGCTCACCCGGCCCTAATTTAGGATAACTGAATTCTTCAATTAAAGAAGTCTCCACATGGCCCTTTTTCCCGCCGGGGAGGATTTTCTTGAACATATCCATGACTATCGCCATGACAGAAAGGCCTTTGGCGCGCTGGGCGCCCCAGTCAGGAGCGATTTCCCTGGGACTGCGTCCCCACAGATTTTCCGTATACTTTTCAAAAAACATGGAATACAGTTTCCTGCCGAACCGGTTGATATAAAAATCTTCCAGGGAATCTTCCTGTCTTTTGTGAAGCACAGAGACCAGATAACTGAAGCCGGCCTGAAGGGTGGTAATGAACCCCATATTTTTAAAGGTTTCCCATTTCAGGGAAATCGGATAATCAAAAAACTTCTTGTCAAAATAAATACGCGATACCCTATTCCTGGTGAGCATCACCCGGTCCGTTTTTTCCGGATCCGGCCCGCCTGCGGCGAGAGGGGGTGTACGTTTCAGAATAATATCATCATAGGCGGGAGCCCCCTGGGGAGGAAGCATTTCAAGCCACCAGGCGTTAACCTTCGGGTCTTTGGAAAAGAAACGATGGCCGCCCATATCCATACGGTTGCCGTTATAGTTTACTGTCTTGGAAATCCCTCCCAGCAAATCACTTTCTTCAAAAACAATGACTTCGATCTCCTCCGGGGGATTTTTTGCTTTGGAGCCCTTTAACAATTCATAGGCCGCGGTCAGACCGGCAGGGCCGCCTCCTATAATCAAAGCTTTCTTCATATGAATAAGGTTCCTTTCTATGGTGCACACAAAATGCACACCTGTTTCAGGTAATCATTGTTTTTATCTTAACATATTCTAACTACTAATTCAAATAGGAATACATGGGAGGCAGCAGATAAAAAAGAGAGTGCGGCTGTCCAATGTTCCTGAGACTCACCAAGGCTGCCCGGTTTCGCCCTCCTGGGCCCGTCCTTCCGCTTCGGTCTTTGCGTACAGGCGGCGGCTCAGCAAGGTTCCTGTGCGGGCACACTCTCGTTCGGATAAATACGCAGCGGTACTAAGGCTGCAAAGTACGCAGCCTAAGGACCGGCGTATTTATACGGCCCTTACAGGAATCCTTGCTGAACCGCCGCCTGTACGCAAAGACCGAAGCGGAAGGACGGGCCCAGGAGGGCGAAACCGGGCAGCCTTGGTGAGTCTCAGGAACACACGTGGCAACACTTTCTTATTTTATCTGCTCCCCACATTAAATCTACAACGTGGACGTCCCCCAAGAACCAACCGAGCGGCCTGGGGCATTGATCTTCGTCCGGCTTTCGGCTCCGGCCTTTCCGCAGAGACAGCGGCCCAACAAGGATTCCAGTAAGGGCCGTATAAATACGCCGGTCCTTACGCTGCGTATTTTGCAGCGTTAGTACCGCTGCGTAGTTATCCGAGCGAGAGCAAAAACGACTAAAAGTCGTTTGCCCGCACAGGAACCTTGCTGAGCCGTTGGCTGTACGGAGAGGCCGGAGCCGAAAGCCGGACGAAGATCAATGCCCCAGGCCGCTCGGTTGGTTCTTGGGGGACTGAAACTATGAATGATCGGAAGGTCGGGGAGAGATTTCTTTTCCTGCGAGGTAGTCTATGGTGCAGCCGAAGGCGAGGGATATTTTGAGGATACTTTTCAGGGATGGGTTTGAGATTTTGCCGTTGGCTATTTTTTTGATCGTTTCATAGGGGACGCCGGAATTGTCGGACAGAATTTTAAGGGACCAGTTGTGGGTGGAGAGTTGGCTGGATATTCGGGACATTATGATTTCAGCGAGATCTGGACTGTCGTTTTCCGTATCGTAGTAATCCATATAATTTCCTCCATGAATGTGCGGGTATTTGTGAAGAACAGGCTTTGAGAGAATGATAAGTCTGTATGTTATCGTTATTGCATTCTTCCTTTTTATTCCTTTATGTGCCATGAAAGGCACAAAAAACATAAAATTTTTCTTAAATTGTGCCATAAATTACCTTTACAAATAAAAATAATCTGATAAAATATAGTAGTAACATTTAATTGTTAATACAATTTTGTGGGGAATGATACGAGAGGAGAAAACATTATGAGTTGTATGTGGGTATCGGTGGCTGATTGCAATCAGTCACACATTTTTCAACTTACCCAATTACTAAGACAGGACAAGGAACTTCAGATCATTTTATCTTACGGAGCTCCATACGCGGACAATAGGGGGAATTGTTCATCACAAAGTCGTATTGAACGTTTGCTTTCCAGAATTGGAATGCCATCACATCTGAAAGGATATCAGTATCTGAAGACTGCGCTTGCTATTTGTCTGGAGGATATGGAAGAACTGGACGGAATTACCAAGAAGCTTTATCCTGCGGTTGCCAGAAAGCATAAGACAACGGCGGAGAAAGTGGAGCACGCCATCAGACATGCAATTGAGTCGGCCTGGAAAAGAGGCGATGAAAAGGTGCATAAGAGTCTTTTCGGTTATTGTCAGACAGAAGGAAAACGTCCTACTAATTCGGAATTTATTGCGAGAATGGCTGACTATCTTCTGCATGATACAACATCTCTCCTTTCCTGAGCCAGGAAAGACAGGAGGAGCAATGGGTGTAAAATGGGAGATAATTTGGGATATGGAAAAAGAGCTAAAAGGCGTCAGGAATCGGCATCCAGACGCTTTTTTTATTGCCAAGGAATAGCAAAATGAACATTGTTTATTTGTAAGTTATGCATATTGTGGATTGGTTTTTCGAGTGGTATACTTAATTAGCATTGGCAATATGACAGACAAAAATTAAATGATAGGGGCATATTGCTGATAGGAAGGCAGGAGGTAGTATATGGAAAAAGCCGTAGATGAAGTGATCAGCAGGCTGGCGGAGATTGAAGATACAGCCAACCGGATGAATGACGCGGTGGAAGTGAGGAAAAAAGAGATTTCTGCCGAAATGGAAGCCAGGACGAAGGATTTTGACGAGACCCTGTCCGCTGATACGAACAAAAAACTGGAAGAGCTGCAGAACAGGCTTATGAAGGAAAAAGAAGAAGCGCTGGCAGGACTTGAGGAAGAGACAGGTCAGCTTCTGGAGAAGCTGCAGCAGAAGTATGATAAAGAGCATGGTAAGCTGAGCGACCGGCTCCTTAATGAAATGGTTCGCAGCTGAAAGGACGAAGTGTTATGAGTTTATTCCGTTACAGCGGACTCTCCACGAAGGTAAAGGCCATGAGGGGCCGGCTGCTTTCCCAGGAGCAGTTCCGGGAAATGAGTGATCTGCACAGCGTGCCTGAGGTTCTTTCCTATCTGAAAAAGATTCCTTCCTACGAGAAGGCATTGGGGGACAGGGATGAAACGCATCTGCACAGAGGTGCGGCAGAAGCGCTGGTTAAGCAGTCCCTTTATTATGATTTCGGCAAGCTATATCGCTTTGCTGATTTGGAACAAAGAGTATTTCTGGATGATTACTTTATGAGGTATGAAGTGATTTTTCTGAAAAATGTGCTGCGGTACCTGTTAGACAGCCAGGAGGATTTGGCGGAGATTGATCTGTCGGCTTACCGGGCTGTTTTTGAACGCCATTCGTTAATGGATCCCCATGTGTTAATGGGGGCGGAAAGTGTGGAGGGCCTCATCGGCCTGCTGCAGGATACGCCTTACGGAAAGGCGCTGGCTATGGTGAATAAAGCAGGCGGCGCCAATCTGTTTGATTATGAAGCCGCTTTGGATATGCTTTTTTTCAAACAGCTCTGGCAGGATGTGAAAAAGCATCTGAAGAAACAGGATCTGATGGTTATACAGCGTTCTGCAGGATTGGAAGCGGATACCCTGAATATGCAGTGGATAAACCGGGCCAAGAAATATTACCATATGGCTCCTGCGGATATTTATGCATTTCTGATTCCCATCCACTACCGGCTTTCCACCGGTCAGGTCAAGCAGCTAGTGGAGGCGGAAAGTATCAAGGAATTTATGGATGTCCTGGAGGATACCGGTTATGGCAGGTTCCTTGAGGAAGCGGATAATTCCCAGCTGGAAAAAATATGCGGGAGGCTGATGGATAAGGTGCATCAGTTGAATATGCGGACGGCAGCTTATTCCGTTGCCTGCCTGGATACCTATTTATATGAGAAGGAACAAGAGGTAAATAAGGTAATCAAGGTTATCGAATGCGTCCGGTATGGTCTGCCCGCAGACCGAATAAAAGAATATCTGGCGTCCTGACCCGTTCGGCGGGTGGTGATGCCTGATTAGGAGGTGTGAGCAGTGATAGAAAAAATGAAATTTATCAGTATTATCGGACCCAAGGCAGAAATAGACAGAGTGGCCTCCGAATATCTTTGCCGGTACGAAATCCAGCTGGAGAACACGTTATCAGAGCTAAAAGATCTGAAAAATATCACGCCCTGTGCGGAAAGCAATCCTTATCGGGATGTAAAGGTCAGGGCAGATGAGCTTGCGGCCCGTTTGACGGATGGAACGCAGCGTTCGCAGACATATGACAGGATGGACACCGGGCAGGCGGTATCCCTGATTGAAGAGCTCTGGAAGGAGCTGGATGTATGCAAAAAGGCAAAAGGCAGCCTGGAAGAAGAAAGGAAGAAGGTAATAGACCTTCTGACGAATATCAAGCCCTTCCAGAACCTGCATTATGATGTCGCTTCTATTCTCCATTTCAAACATATCAAGTTCCGGTTCGGCAAGATTCCTGTGGAATCCTATTCCAAGCTGCAGGAGTATCTCATGGACGATATCTGTTCCATATTCGATGAGTGCGGAAGAGATGAGAATTATATCTGGGGTGTCTATTTTGTACCGGCAGCCGAAGAAGAGAAGGTTGACGCCGTATATGCTTCTCTCCACTTTGAAAGGACCTTCATCGATGATGATTATGAGGGTACCGTAGAGGAGGCTTATGATAAACTGACCGCCAGAAAAAGAGAGCTTGACGGTAAGCTCCGGGAACTGGAGGATACCTTCCAGGATAAGCTGGAGTCGCAGAAATCCAAAGTACTGTCTGCTGCACAGACGATTACGGAGAGCTCCGAATATTTCGATGTACGCCGTCTGGCGGCATTTACCAAGGCGAAGGATACGGTTTTCTTTATCCTCTGCGGATGGATGACGCAGGAGGATGCGAAGAAATTCGAGAAAGAAATCGAAGGGGATGCGGATATTTTCTGTATGATCGAGGACGGTAAGGGCGAAAGCCTGGAGAACCGGTTCCGCAAGCCGCCGACCAAGCTGAAAAACCCGAAGATTTTCAAACCCTTTGAAATGTTTATCCGGATGTATGGGCTTCCCAACTATCAGGAATTTGATCCCACGATTTTTGTAGCCATAACCTATTCCATTATTTTCGGAGCTATGTTCGGGGATGTGGGGCAGGGACTGTGCCTGTTTGTGGGCGGCATGCTTCTGTATAAGTTTAAAAAACTCAACCTTGCGGCCATCGTAGGCAGCTGCGGTATCTTTTCCACCATTTTCGGTTTCTGTTTCGGCAGTGTGTTTGGCTTTGAAGACGTGATAGAACCTCTCTGGCTGCGTCCCACCGAAGCAATGACCACACTTCCTTTCATAGGAAATCTGAATACGGTATTCGTGGTGGCGGTTGCCCTCGGCATGGGCCTGGTTCTCCTGATGATGGTGTTCCATATCATCAACAGCCTGCGGGCAAAGGAGCTGGGGGAAGCGCTCTTTGATACCAATGGCGTGGCAGGACTTGTATTTTACGGAGCCGTGGCCGCGGTGGTGGTGCTCTTTATGACAGGGCATTCCCTTCCGGCAGGTATCGTGCTTGTGGTGATGTTTGCGGTGCCTTTGCTGGTGATAGCCTGCAAGGAGCCGCTGACCAATAAGCTGAATAAAAAGAAGGAACTGATCGAGGGAGGAAAAGGGATGTTTGTGGTGCAGGCCTTTTTCGAGATGTTTGAAGTCCTCCTCAGCTACTTTTCCAATACCCTTTCCTTTGTGCGTATCGGCGCCTTTGCCGTGAGCCACGCGGCCATGATGCAGGTGGTTCTGATGCTGGCCGGGGCGGAAAACGGAGGGACCCCCAATATCATTGTCATTATTGTGGGCAACCTGGTTGTCTGCGGAATGGAAGGCCTGATTGTGGGGATACAGGGACTGCGTCTTCAGTATTATGAATTTTTCAGCCGTTTCTATAAGGGCGACGGCAGGGAATTCACACCTTATGCCAAAACAGCAAAGAGTAATTAATCATATAAAAAATAATAAAGGATTAACAGGAGGTCATTTATCATGGCAAAAGTATTACTTTTCACAGCATTAATTTTAAGTATTGTGGTACCCTTCCGCTTGTATTTTAAAGGAGAAAGAACGAAGAAGAGATATAAAGTATCCCTGGCAGTGAATGCCATTGCCTTTTTCGGCCTGATGCTGGGAACGGGCCTTGTGATGTTCGGAGGCCAGGCATCCGCAGCGGACGCGGCTAATACGGCAGCGGCAGCTACCGCAGCAGCGGGCGGCATGGCTACCGGTCTGGGCTATCTGGCGGCAGGCCTTTCCATCGGTCTTTCCTGCGTGGGCGGCGGTATTGCCGTAGCCAGTGCGGCCAGCGCAGCGCTCGGCGCCATCAGTGAAGATTCCTCCATCCTTGGTAAGTCCCTCATCTTTGTAGGTCTTGCCGAAGGTGTCTGCCTTTACGGTCTGATCATCGCCTTCATGATCCTTGGTAAACTGTAATGAAAATGTATCTTATCAGCGATAACATTGATACCTATACCGGCATGAGGCTGGCTGGGGTGGAAGGTGCGGTAGTCCATGAAAAGCAGGAGCTGAAGGCAGAAATCGACAAGGTGCTTGCCGATAAGGAAATCGGAATCCTGCTGCTCACGGAAAAATTCGGAAGGGATTTCCCGGATGTCGTCAACAATGTGAAGCTGAATTGTAAAGTGCCGCTGGTGGTGGAGATACCTGACAGACATGGTACCGGCCGGAGATCGGATTTCATTACGGCATATGTGAACGAAGCAATCGGTATCAAGTTATAATAGGGAGGTTCTTTATGACAACTGAGGAAAAGTTAAAACATTTCCTGGATGTGACGACAGAGAGCACCAACGCTAAAAATGCGAAGGTTCTTGAGGATTATACCAATGCGCTGGAAAAAGCTTTTGAAGAGCATAAGGAAGAGAGCACGAGGAAGGCTGCGCTGCAGCTGAAGCTTTCCGAGGACAGCTTTAAAAAGAAACAGAACGCGGAAATTGCCAGAGCACAGCTGCAGATCCGGGAAAGAGTGAGCGGGCTTTCGGAAGAACTGAAGGCGAAGCTTTTTACGGAGGTAAGGGATAAACTGGAGCGCTACATGGACACCAGAGAATATCAGGATTATCTGGTGGCGGAAATCCGGAAGGCGAAGGAATTTGCCGGAGAGGATGAAGTGCTTATTTATATTGACCCTGCTGATTCCGGCAAGCTGAATTCCCTTGCAGCCATGACCAATACGACGGTTGAGGTGAGCAAATACGGGTTCGGCGGCGGTATCCGCGCATTGATCCGTTCCAGGAATATTCTGATTGATCAGTCCTTTGAAACGAAGCTGAAAGAAGCGGAAGAAACGTTCGTATTTCAGATATAGGGCTTGACAGGCCGTATCTTAAGACAGAAAGAGAGATCTTGTGATGGAAAAAACAGGAAAGATATATGGAATTAACGGGCCTGTAATTACGGTAAAGGGTGATGTTGGTTTTTCCATGGGAGAAATGGTTTATGCCGGTGAAGAGAAGCTGATCGGAGAGGTCATTTCCCTGACGAAGGAATTTACAACCATTCAGGTTTACGAAGAAACCTCCGGAATGAAGCCCGGGGAAATGATTACGGGAACCGGAGCCACCTTATCCGTAACACTGGCGCCCGGTATCCTTAACAATATATTTGACGGTATCGAAAGGCCTCTGGAGGAAGTAGCCCGGATTTCCGGTGATTATATCAGCAGAGGCTTTGCCGTGGATTCTCTGGATATCCACAAGGAATGGGATACCAAAGTAGCGGTAAAAAAAGGGGATAAGGTCAGCGGAGGCACTATTATAGCCGAAGTGCCTGAAACACCTGCCATTGTGCATAAGGTTATGGTGCCTCCCGGAATGGAAGGCTATATCATAAGCGCCGCGGAAGATGGAAAGTATACCATTCAGGATACCCTTGCCGTGCTGCAGAAGGCGGACGGAACGGAAATCAATCTGACTATGGTCCAGAAATGGCCCATCAGGCGTCCCCGCCCCTCTGCAAAAAGATTCCCCGTGTCCCAGCCCCTGGTAACAGGCCAGAGGATTCTGGATACCCTGTTCCCCATTGCCAAAGGAGGAACCGCGGCGATTCCGGGAGGGTTCGGCACGGGTAAAACCATGACCCAGCATTCCATCGCCAAATGGTCCGATGCGGATATCATTATTTATATCGGCTGCGGGGAGCGCGGCAATGAGATGACAGAGGTTCTGGAGGACTTTTCCAAACTGATTGACCCGAAATCCGGAAATCCCCTGATGGACAGGACGGTGCTGATCGCCAACACCTCCAACATGCCTGTGGCGGCCCGTGAAGCAAGCGTATATACGGGTGTGACGCTGGCGGAATATTACAGAGACATGGGCTACCACGTGGCTATTATGGCGGATTCCACCTCCCGCTGGGCGGAGGCTCTTCGTGAGCTTTCTGGACGTCTGGAGGAAATGCCTGCCGAGGAAGGCTTTCCCGCATATCTGGCAAGCCGCCTGTCCGCCTTTTACGAACGGGCCGGTATGGTGCAGAACTTAAACGGCACGGAAGGAAGCGTATCCATCATCGGCGCGGTATCCCCGCAGGGCGGTGATTTTTCCGAGCCGGTTACGCAGAATACCAAACGTTTTGTCCGCTGCTTCTGGGGACTGGATAAGGGGCTCGCCCATGAAAGACATTTCCCCGCCATCAGCTGGCTGTCCAGCTACAGCGAATACCTGCCGGATCTGGCGGGCTGGTATGCGGATCATGTGGGAAGCGATTTTATCGACAACAGAAACCAGCTGGTATCTATTTTGACCCAGGAAAGCAGCCTGATGGAAATCGTCAAGCTTATCGGCGGGGATGTCCTTCCCGATGATCAGAAGCTGACGCTGGAGATTGCCAGGGTCATCCGCCTGGGCTTTTTGCAGCAGAATGCATTCCATCCCGAGGACACCTGTGTGCCTCTGGCAAAGCAGAAGCTGATGATGGAAACCATTCTTTATCTGTACCAGAAATCCAAAGTGCTGGTATCCATGGGAATGCCCATGTCGGTGCTGCGGGAGGATTCCATATTTGACAAGGTGATCTCCATTAAGTACGATGTGGAAAACAACCGTCTGGATAAATTTGATGATTATAAAAAGGCAATTGATAAGTTTTATGATGACGTCATTGCCAGAAATGCATAAAGGAGGCGCATTATGGCAATTGAATATTTGGGCTTAAGCAGCGTGAACGGCCCTTTTGTAGTATTGGAAGGCGTACAGGGCGCCTCTTTTGATGAGGTTGTGGAAATTACCGTGGACAACGGCGGCCTGCCGGAACGCAAGCTGGGCCGTGTGGTGGAAATCAATGAGGATAAAGCGGTGGTGCAGGTGTTTGAAAAGACCGAAAACCTGTCTTTGCAGAACACCCACACCCGTTTCACCGGTCATCCTATGGAAATCGGGCTTTCCGAAAGCCTTCTGGGAAGAACCTTTAACGGGATCGGAGAACCTATTGATAATCTGGGAGAAATCGTGGCTGAGAAAAGGGCGGACGTGAACGGCAAGCCCTTGAACCCGGTAAGGAGGGAATATCCCCGTAACTATATCCGTACAGGTGTTTCTGCTATCGACGGGCTGACCACACTGATCAGAGGGCAGAAGCTGCCTATTTTCTCCGGAAACGGTCTTCCCCATGACCAGCTGGCGGCACAGATTGTGCGTCAGGCCTCTCTGGGAGACAGTTCCGATGAAAAATTTGCTATTGTTTTTGCCGCTATGGGTGTAAAATATGATGTGGCGGAATATTTTAAAAGCACCTTTGAGGAAAGCGGCGTGTCCGACCATGTGGTTATGTTCCTGAACCTGGCGAACGATCCTGTGGTGGAAAGGCTGATTACCCCCAAGGTGGCCCTTACCGTGGCGGAGTATCTGGCATTTGAAAAGAACATGCATATCCTGGTTATTCTGACGGATATGACCTCCTTTGCAGAGGCGATGCGTGAAGTTTCCTCCAGCAAGGGAGAAATCCCTTCCAGAAAAGGTTACCCCGGTTATCTTTACAGTGAGCTGGCGACTATTTACGAACGCGCGGGTATCGTGGACGGCGTGGACGGTTCTGTTACACAGATCCCCATTCTTACCATGCCGAACGATGATATTACCCACCCTATCCCGGATCTTACCGGATACATTACGGAAGGGCAGATCGTTCTGGATCGTGAGCTGAACGGCAAATCCGTATATCCTCCCATCAATGTGCTTCCTTCCCTGTCCCGTCTTATGAAGGACGGTATCGGAGAAGGTTATACGAGGGCGGATCACCAGGATGTGGCTAACCAGCTTTTTGCCTCATATGCAAAGGTGGGGGATGCCAGGGCGCTGGCAAGCGTTATCGGTGAAGATGAACTGTCCCCTCTGGATAAAAGGTATCTGGAATTCGGAAAGGCTTTTGAGTCCCGTTTTGTGGGCCAGGGCCAGGATGAGAACCGCTCCATTCAGGAAACCCTGGATATCGGCTGGGAGCTGCTGCATATGCTTCCCAGGGAAGAACTGGATCGTGTCAACACGAAGGTTCTGGAGCAATATTATCCCGCAGAGGAGAAGGCGTAAAGGAAAGGGTGTGAGCGCATGGCAGAGAGTAATATATTTCCTACCAAAGGCAATCTGATCATGGTGAAAAATTCCCTGGAGCTGGCAAAACAGGGCTATGAGCTGATGGATAAAAAAAGAAATATCCTCATTCGGGAGCTTATGAACCTGAACGAGGAGGCAAAGGCTATCCAGTCGGAAATCAACGATACCTTTACCAATGCCTATGAAGCCCTTCAGCAGGCCAATATCGAGGTGGGAATCCATTATGTGCAGGAAATATCCCATGCGGTGCCGATAGAAAGCTCCATCCGGATCAAAACCAGGAGCATCATGGGAACGGAAATCCCCAAGGTGGAATATACGCCGGATGAGGCCGGGCCCAGCTATGGCTTTTACAGCACAAGGGAGTCTGTGGACAGGGCAAGGGAGGGGTTCCTGAAGGTAAAGGAGCTGACGATCAAGCTGTCCATGGTGGAAAATGCGGCGTACCGTCTGGCAATGAACATCCGTAAAACCCAGAAACGCGCCAACGCGCTGAAGAATATAACAATTCCCACCTACACGGCGCTTGTCAAGGATATCAGCAATGCCCTGGAGGAAAAGGAAAGAGAAGAATTTACCAGACTGAAGGTTATTAAGCGGAACATGAACAAGAAAAAGGAACAGGAGGCCGGATGAAAGAGATCACAAGAATCCCGTTGGAGGGACTGCATAACACCAGAGATTTAGGCGGATTTGAGACAGCGGACGGAAGGAAAATCCGTCCCCGCAGGCTGATACGCAGCGGACAGCTGTCAGGCATGACAGAAAAAGATAAGCAGGTTCTCACAGAGGATTACGGACTGCGTACGGATGTGGATTTCCGCACCGGACAGGAACGCACGGAGGCGCCGGATCCCCGGCTTCCCGGTGTAGCCTATGTGGAGAATCCCATTCTCAGCGACCAGGCTATCGGAATCACCCGGGAGAAGGATTCGGAAGAGGATATGATGAAGCTGCTGGTACAGCAGATGAGTTCCAGTGAAAAGGCGGCGGAGGAATACATGGCAGGACTGTACCGCAATCTTGTTATGGATCCTTTTTCCAGACAGCAGTACCGGAAGTTTTTCGGGATTCTTCTCGATCAGAAGGAAGGCGCTGTCCTCTGGCACTGCAGCGCCGGCAAGGACCGGGTAGGCGTAGGGACAGCATTGCTCCTTTCCGCGTTGGGAGTACCCCGTGAAACCATTCTGGCGGATTATATGATGGTGAATACCTTTACCGCAGAGGTGGTGGAGAGCCGTCTGGAAGAACTGAATGAACGCCTGCAGAACCCGCAGCTGATTGATTGCCTCAGGGAACTGATGCAGGTACAGGAAAGCTATCTTATCAGCGTATTTCAGGCGATTGAGGATGGCTATGGCACGATGGATTCCTTTCTGGAAAAGGAAATGGGGTTGTGTGCAGAGAAAAGAGAGCAGCTTCGGGAGATGTATCTGGAGGGCTGAGAATAATGGGAGAAGGGCTGGTATCCGCATGGCGATGCGGGATACCAGCCCTTTTTCAGACCTGATATTGACTTTCCTGCTTAAATACAATAGTGTTGTAAGTATAAAAGGCAAACGGAGGGGGCGGTAAGGATATGGATAACATAATCAAAGTAACAGGGCAGCAGCAAGAGAGAATTAAGCTGCCGATGTGTGGAAAAGACAGGGAAGGGAACCTGTATGAGGTGGATAACCTGAGTCTTTTGAAGAATGGGAAGCGTTTTCTTCCTGTCATGGGGGAATTTCACTATTCCCGCTATGAGCCTGCGGATTGGGAAGAAGAGATCCTGAAAATGAAGGCAGGAGGTATCCGCATTGTCGCTGCATATGTTTTCTGGATCCATCATGAGGAACGCAAAGGCGAGTGGGATTTTACTGGCTGCAGGGATCTGCGGGGATTTCTGGATGTATGCGGAAAAACCGGTATGCAGGTGTGGCTGCGTATCGGCCCCTGGGCTCACGGAGAATGCAGGAACGGCGGTTTTCCCGACTGGCTGGTAAAGGAATGCACAGACAGGCTTCGCAGCAACGACCCGGTATATCTGCAGGAGGTCAGGCGGTTCTATCAGAAAATAGGGGAACAGGCGGCAGGCCGTATGGCAAAAGACGGCGGCCCCATAATAGGCATACAGCTGGAAAATGAGTACGGGCACTGCGGCGGAGGCCCTTCTTCCGTGGAAGAATGTATGGCACATATGCGCACCCTGAAGAAAATGGCATTGGATGCGTCCCTGGAAACCCCTTATTATACCTCTACCGGCTGGGGAGGAGGAATTGTGGTGGACGGGGAAACGCTTCCCGTACTGGGAGGCTATGTGGATGCGCCCTGGGCGGAGCATGTGGAGGAAATGCCTGCCAGTACCAATTTCATCTTTTCTTCCTACAAGCAGGATGAAAATATCGGTTCGGACCTGAAGAGTCAGGAAAGCATGCAGATGAGGCTACAGCAGGAACTGCAGAGTTTTACCTTTTCCATTCATAAAAATCCCTATCTTACGGCGGAGCTGGGAGCCGGCCTGCAGGTAACCTCCCACAGAAGGACCTGTCCCTATCCGGAGGATATTGAGGCCCAGGCTCTCTGTATGCTGGGAAGCGGGGCTAATCTGCTGGGATATTATATGTATCACGGCGGCATTAATCCGGAAGGAAAGGTTACCACCCTCCAGGAATCCAGGGCCACAGGCTATAATAATGACCTTCCGGTGAAAAGCTATGACTTCCAGACCTGCATCCGGGAATCAGGAGAAGTGAAGGAAAGCTATGGCAGGCTTCGCAGACTGCACTTGTTTTTGGAGGACTTCGGGGAAGTGCTGGCGGGAAGCGATACCTTTTTCCCGGAAAAGCAGCCGGAATCGCCGGAGGATATGCATACCCTGCGGACGACGGCCCGGATAAATCAGGAAACGGGAACAGGATTTCTTTTTATTAATAACCATCAGAGAAAGCGTGTTATGGAAGAGCATGTCAACGCTGCGGTAAAGCTGGAGCTGCCGGAAGGAGAGCTGCTGCTGGATTCTCTGTATATAAAATCCGGCGCCTGCGGTATTATTCCCTTTGCACTTCCCTGCGGGAGCGGCTTTCTGGAAAAAACAAATGCTTTTCTGCTGTGCCGTCTGGGCAGCCGTTATTTCTTCTATACGGATGGAGAGCCGGTTTATCAGTGGAGAGGACAGGAAGGGGAAGTGGTGACGCTCACTTCCGATCAGGCCTGCCGGGCCTGCAGGCTGGGGGACACCCTTTATATTTTGGAGCATGCGGACAGCTGTCTCATTGAGAAGGAGGGCAGGGTCTGCCTGTTATCTGTCCATGAAGAAGAGAAGGTGCTTTGCTATAAAAGTACGGGGGAACCGGAAATGAAAGTCTTACGTGCCGACCCGGTGAAGGTGCCTGTGGAGATGAAAGCCCTGGAAGGCTCCGGACGGGAAGGGGAGCAGAGGGAATATTGTGAATATCAGATACAGCTGGGAGCGGTGCCTGTGGATAACATTCACCAGTTATATCTGGAAGCGGATTATGTGGGGGACAGGGCAGAGGTTTACCTGGACGGGAAGCTGGCGGATGACTGGTTTACCACCGGTGAAAAATGGCATATTGCGATGAAACGGTTTGGGTATCCAAGTGAGCTGGTTATCAGGGTTTATTCCAACGACTGCCCGATTCCTAATCCTTATGGAAATCAGGTCTATTATGATCTTCCGGTGGAGAAGGGATGTGTGCTTAAGGGAGTGAAGGCGGTGCCGGAGTATAGTTTTAGAGTTCTTTAATATCGGGTTCTAAGAATGATAAACAGTATGAAAAATGGGGGCATATCCCGTAAGGGATATGTCTTCTCAGCCAATAAATATATTCAAAAAAATACATTCAAAAGTAAATTTATAGTTGCAGTATGGGTAATAATATGCTAAAGTAAATACAAGCATAATTTTCTATGAATCCGGGCTTATACGCCATCTACTTTCTATATTCTATTCAGAAACTCTATGCTTACAATCCATTTTAAACAGGCAGGAGCTGCTGAACGGAAGGTGATTATGCCCTTATTCTATCAGACGGCTTCCTGCACACAATTGCAGAAAGGAGCAGTCTATGGAAGCGAAGAATTTCATGGAAGAAAAGCCATCCATAGAAAAAACGCAGTCTATGGAAGAAAAAGAACTTCATGTGGTAAAAAAACACAAGGATACGGTTTTCCGTATGCTGTATAATGACAGGGAGAAACTCCTGGAGCTATACAACGCTCTTAATGGAACCGTATATGAAAACACCGGCGAGTTGGAAATCTGTACGCTGGAAAACGCAATCTATATGGGATTTAAGAATGATGTGTCATTTCTGTTTGATTCGGAAATGAATTTATATGAGCATCAGTCTTCCTTTAACCCGAATATGCCGCTTCGGGATCTCTTTTACATTTCCAGACAATTGCAAAAGTATGTGGTAGGGAAGACCCTCTATTCCAGTAAGCTGGT
>NZ_MPDJ01000001.1:568270-643009 GCF_001881565.1 Eisenbergiella tayi | reverse complement strand
TTATCCTCTTAGAGGAATAATAAATGAACCAGAAAAGGAAGAAGAAATATAACAATATCTATTCAGAACATAGTATCCCTTCTTCTTAAATTTGTCCTTGACAAGGGGTACACTTTACTGGATCTGCTTGAGAATCTGGGCGAAATACCAGACGGACTGCGGGAGAGAATCCTTTTGGAATCCGATCTTTCGCTTCTGAAAAAATGGCACATAGAAGCGGTCAAAGCCAAAACGGTCGGGGAATTCATGGAGCAGACAGGTATGTCAGAAAACACCTGAAGGCCGGATATCCCGCTCTATGGAAAAGATATGGCAGGCTGAACTAAAATTTTGCTTAAAAATATGTAATCAAGTATTGCATATTTATTAATGATGGCTTTTTAAATAAGATAATTATTCTAATACTTTTCTTCGATATCAATAATCTTGTAAACGGTTATTCCTCACTAATGAATTTCTGATGTCTCTATTCAATATCAAAATCCAACTATCACAATAAAGGTTTTCATTTTCAGGTATTTTATCTGGATTATTTTTAGTACTCTTCATATCCTTAATCCTCATCTCTTCCATTTCTTGTTCTTTATAATCGGCCTGTACCATCACCTGCATATGCATTTTACTACCCCTCCCCCCTTTAATTATTTATTCCCGCAAGTAATGTATCAAACGGACATACTATCATAACCGTTTGGTAACCGCCTCAGGGGCAAATAACTCCATCAATTCAACCATGTAATGGAATGAAGTAACTTATTTAACCAAAGCACTTTTCTGATTTTTCAGGATTGAGCATTTACGTACATAAGTACAGAAAAGGAGCATAAATGAAAAAAACTGTTCAAACGGTATTATTAAAGAAGAAAAAGAAATTTATTTTAATGCTTACATTTGCCGCCATTCTGTTCCTCGGCTTTCTTTGTATTTCTGCCATATACAGGGACAGAGGCTGCAAAACGGAAACTGCCGATATGACAACCTTTCTGGCAGAAAGCAGGTTAGATTCGGAATTATCACATCTGATAAACGAGGATGAGGAGCAAATCAACGGCAGTATCTCCACCACAGAGAACCTTCTTTTCGATCAAATGAATAAAGATTTAACATCAATAACTGCGTATTTAGAAGATTTGAAAGAAACAGTTGAAAGGAATAGGGATAAAATACTTGATTTAACAATCAATCAAAAGAAAAGCGATGAAGAACTGACACAGGGCAGGGATACATTGGAACAAAACCTATCGGATGAAGTCAAAAAATTGATGGAACAATTGGATCAGGTAAATAACGATATAACAGGTACCCAAAAGGAGATAATGGATGTATTGAAGGATATTAATAATACAGATTTATCACGGATGGAGACAATTCTTGAAAAGTTTACGGGTATTAATAACAATCTCACAGAGATCAATGTATCTGTTGATAAAACTCATGAGGAACTGACAAAATTAATTGTTTCTGTGAAAACCGGAGGGGAAGAAAAACATAAAGAACTGCTTTCTGTTTTAGAAAAACTAAATGCTTCCTTTTCGGAAGAGAATACATCAAATTTTGACACCCTTCTTATATCTCTTCAGACACAGACCGATACGTTAAAAGCGCAGTTTGAAAATATAAATCATAATTTAAGCAGTGGATTCCGGCAAATAGAAGATAATGTGACGATTGTTAATCAGGAGGTTTCAGATACAAAAACAGAGGTATTGGAGGGCTTGAAGAAAGTAGATGCAAATGTCGGACAGAATTATAATGCTGTTACCTTGGCAATTGCAGGCAGTAAAGCAGAGGTAATGCAAAAGCTGGAATCAATGGCCGGAGATAATATAGAATATTTTGCTTCTGTAAAACAAGAAATTTCCGGCGGCAGGGAAGCGATTACAGAGCGGATTGATTCTATGGAGTCAAAAATGGATATCCGATTAAATAATCTGGATAATTCATTGCAATCGGTTTTTCAATCTGTGAGTGACGGTAAAAAACTGTTGGCAACTGCGTTGCTCACTAAAAATGTTACAGTTGCCGATGACGCGGCTTTTGCTGAATTGCAGCAGGCAATTCTTGCAGTGCCTCAGAAAATAGTAATCGGAGCAGAACAGGTGCCGGGAGAAATAGAGTATACATACCATTATCATACGGGAGATGCGATTAATGGCGAGGGCTGCTTTACCACCAGGCTCTATCATCAGCATTCGGCAAATTGTTATACAAAAGCAACGTGTCAGCCTTATTGTCTGGGACTGACACATACTTCCCGGAATGATAACTGGGATGTACATGAAAATTCCCGTTTTATGCATCCTGATTGCGGTATGGGGATTATCTACAGGAGTCCGAAACATTTTGTAGGAGATCCCTGCAATTGTGATAAAATGTCTTCCCATACATATGACAAGCTGTCATGCGGAAAGACAAATGCAACGCCGGAAGGATGGGCGGCCGGATGCGGATTTGTTGACGGCCAGATTATTGAAGTGCATATTGTATATAATGCGGATACAGCTGAAATAGGATCCCCAAATGCCATACTGCAGTCTCAAAAGGAGTACATCCCGCATATTTATGATGATTATACAGAAGTTTCACGGCAGCCGTCCGAAGAAAAAAGTAAGGAAACAGAACAGGAATCAATAGAGGATCCGATAGAAACGGAGCAGATGGAAAGCATGGAAACTTCGGAAGAGAAAGAACAGGAGTTGGAATCATTAGTTCAGGAACAGGAAAACTTTACCGATAATCCGGCGGAGACAGAATAGCTCTGTTTAAAATTATACTTACTGTTATTAAATTAGTAATGGAAAAACTGTGTGATGCCCTGGAGTTTACTTAAACTCCTCCTGCATCAATTCAATAAACCGTTTCAATGCCGGATGTGTACTTAGATTCTTATAATAAAGCCCAAATTGCAGAGGAGGAATATTTTCCATAGGAATGTAAGAAAGTCCGGGATCCCGCTGCCCGGGAATATCGGGTACCAGGGAAAAGCCAAGTCCCGCTTTGGCAAGTATGAAAATGGAGGACAGGTTATCACAAAAATAGATATTTTCCAGAGACCGCTGTCCAATCAGGGGAGCTATGGCGGAGGAAATGACAGCAGGAGTATGGCGGGGTTCACAGGCCAGAATGCTCAGCTCTTTCAAATCATGAAAGGAAAGGCTTTCTCTGGAGGCAAGAGGATGCTCCGGGGAAAGAATACAGGAGACAGGTGTTTTTGCCAGTATGGCAAAAATGCCTGTCTTTTTTGAAAAAACAGGAAAAGGTTCTCCGATTCTTTCTGTTTCTTCCGCAAAGCCGAACAATACATGGATGGTTTCTTCCAGAATCTGATTCTGCATGAGGGGTAAAGGAGCCTGCCTGATGATCGGATGGAGTTGGGGAAAATCTTTTTTGAGATTTCGGAGGACGGGAGGGATCAGGTTCTGCTCCGGCAGCCCAAGGCAGCCGATAAAAAACTCAGATATCTGTCCGGGAGTGCCGCCGGAAAAACGTGCCTTCGCAGCCCGGGTACGTCCCAGAATGTCACTGGCATCACTGATAAATGCAAACCCTGCGGGTGTCAGCTCCACAGATCGTGTGGTGCGGACAAAAAGCCTGGTATTCAGCTCTGTTTCCAGAGAATGGATCTGATGGGTTACGGCAGGCTGGGTAATATGCAGCTGTTCCGCGGCACGTGCAAAATTCAGATTTTCGGATACTGCAAGAAAACATTCCAGCTGAATCGTATTCATAATGATACTTCCTTTTTACCTATCTATAAAAGAATTTAATTAAATTCTTTTATTAATAATAACATTTTTTGATTTCACTTTCCACTTGTTTTGTTGTATAACTTGTAAATATAGTTAACTAGTTAATATTTAAGCTGTAATATTTCAGACCGTAGGTCTATGCAAAACAATGGAATAAATGGAAGAAAGGATAGGAGATGGAAGAGATAAGAGAAGATAATATTCTGCGCCGCATGAAAAAACTAAGTCTGTTGATTTCTGTGAAAATCGATCAGATATTTATGGAAAATGATCTGACGGCTGCCCAAAGTGAAGTACTTATATTTTTGCTGTCGGAGGAAGCCGGACAGGAAATGTTTTCCGGGGATTTACATATGGAACTGGGAATATCCAAGGCAGCTGTTTCCATGCAGCTGAAAAAATTAAGGCAGAAGGGCTATATCATCCTGCAGACATCATCCGGGGATGATCGGCTGAAGCATATCCGGCTCACTGATAAAGCCCGGCAGATGAAGCAGGAATTGGATGGGAAAATGAAAGCTTTCATGAAAGGTATCTACCGGGGATTTTCCGAAGCGGATTATGAGCAGCTGTCACAGCTGACCGACAGAATGCTGGAAAACCTGAACGCATGGGAAAGAACAGCAGGAGAAAGACAGAAAATCCAGGAGGCAACGTTATGATTAAAACACTGCTTGGACAGGTAAAACAATATAAAAAGGCTTCACTGCTCACTCCGTTTTTTACGGCGCTGGAAGTATTGATGGAGGTGCTCATTCCTTTTGTTACGGCAAAGATAATAGATAAAGGAATAGAAGCAGGAAATATGAAAAATGTATACTGTTACGGCATTTTGATGCTGGTTCTGGCAGCGGCGTCCCTCGCTTCGGGTGTGCTGGCAGGGATATTTGCCGCCAGGGCTTCTTCCGGCTTTGCCTGCAACCTGCGTGATGGAATGTATGAAAACATACAGACCTTTTCTTTTTCCAACATTGATAAATACAGTACTGCCGGTCTTGTTACCCGGATGACTACGGATGTCACCAATGTCCAGAATTCTTATCAGATGATTCTGCGTATTGCGGTGAGGGCACCTCTTATGCTGATATGCAGCATGGTCATGTGCTTTGCCATCCACGCGAGGCTGAGTCTGATATTTGTGGCGGCTATCGTGGTGCTCTCGGCAGTGCTTCTTTTCATCATGAGCCATGCCACGCGCATTTTTGATGTGGTATTTAGGAAATATGATGATTTAAACGCCAGTGTCCAGGAAAATGTTTCTGCCATCCGGGTTGTGAAATCTTATGTAAGGGAAGATTATGAAAATGAGAAATTTACCCGGGCAGCACAGAACCTGTACCGGCTGTTTACAAAGGCGGAAGGGATTCTTGCCTTCAACAATCCGGCGATGATGCTGGTGGTTTACGGCTGCATTCTTCTTCTTTCCTGGTTCGGAGCCAGGTTTGTGGTAGCGGGGGCTCTGACCACCGGACAGCTCACATCCATGTTCAGCTATGTAATGAGTATATTGATGTCCCTTATGATGCTGTCCATGATTTTTGTCATGATGACCATGAGCGCGGCCAGCGGCAGGAGAATTGCGGAGGTATTGACAGAGGTGCCGGATATGGAAAATGCCCGGAATCCGGTCAAAGAAATTCCGGACGGCAGGATTGATTTTGACCATGTGAGCTTCGCATATAAGGCGGGAAAAGGTTTGGAGGGGGAAGAGAGGGAAGAAACGCTGACGGATATCGATCTGCATATACGTTCCGGAGAAACGATTGGAATTATCGGCGGCACCGGCTGCGGTAAATCCAGCCTTGTCAATCTGGTGAGCCGTCTGTATGATGCCTCGGAGGGCACGGTCCGGGTGGGCGGCCGGAATGTAAAGGATTATGACCTGGAAGCGCTCAGGAATCAGGTGGCGGTGGTTCTTCAGAAAAATGTTCTTTTCTCGGGGACAATACTGGAAAATCTGCGGTGGGGAAATGAAAATGCCACACAGGAGGAATGCATGGAGGCCTGCTGTCAGGCCTGTGCCGATGAATTCATAAACCGGTTCCCGGATGGCTATGAGACTTATCTGGAACAGGGCGGTTCCAATGTATCAGGCGGGCAGAAACAGCGCCTTTGCATTGCCAGAGCGCTTTTAAAGAAGCCTAAGATATTGATTCTGGATGACTCGACGAGCGCAGTGGATACGGCAACGGATGCCAGAATCAGGAGTGCGTTTGCGGAACGAATACCGGGGACCACCAAACTGATTATTGCCCAGCGGATCTCATCCGTCCGGGATGCCGATCGGATTGCCGTATTGGACAACGGAAAACTGAACGGGTTCGGAAGTCATGAAGAACTGCTGGAATCCAATGCTATTTACCGGGAAATATATGAAGGACAGACGGGAGGCGGAGGAGATTTTGATCAGCAGCCCGGGGCTGGCATAGAAGAAACAGGAAAGGCGGGTGCGGTTTATGCCTGAAATACAGAAAAAAGAAATGCAGGAGGCTTCGGCTCCTGTGAAAACCGGAAAACTTCAGAAGCCGGGAAAAACCATAGCAAGGTTGCTTGGGATTATGATAAAAGAGTATGGGGTTCAGCTGGGGATTATCGTTATCTGCATCATAGCCGCTGCCTTATGTACATTGAAGGGAACGCTTTTTATGCAGACGCTTATAGACGATTATATCCTTCCCCTGACAAACACAGGGAATCCCGATTTCACGCCTCTGCTGAAGGCGCTGGGATCACTGGCTGTTATATATGCAGCAGGAATCGTATGCGCTTATGGCTATAACCGGATTATGGTGAATGTCAGTCAGGGGACGATGAGAAATCTCCGTATCCGGATTTTTACGCATATGGAATCCCTGCCGGTTAAATATTTTGATACCCATGCCCATGGGGATATCATGTCCGTATACACCAATGATGTGGATACGCTGCGCCAGCTTATGGGGCAGAGCATTCCTCAGGTAATTAATTCTGCTGTTACGGTGGTTATGACTCTGGTGAGTATGATTCTCCTGAATATTCCCCTGACTCTGGTCACTCTGTTCATGGTGGGGGTCATGCTTTTTGCCACAAGCAGGCTCAGCGGACTGTCGGGACAGTATTTTGTAAAGCAGCAGTCGGATTTGGGGCGTGTGAACGGTTACATTGAGGAAATGATGGAAGGGCAGAAGGTGGTGAAGGTTTTCTGCCATGAAAAACAGAGCCTGGAGCGGTTCCGGGAAATAAACGGGGAGCTTAGAAACAGTGCGGATCTGGCAAACCGGATTGCCAATATCATGATGCCTGTTAATGCCAATCTGGGAAATATCAGCTACGTACTTTGTGCCATTGTGGGCGCAGTCCTGGCATTGAACGGCTATGCGGGCCTGACCCTGGGGACTCTTGTTTCTTTCCTGACTCTGAACAAAAGCTTCACACAGCCCATTACCCAGCTCAGCCAGCAGATGAACAGTATTGTCATGGCCATGGCAGGGGCAGGGCGGGTTTTTGAGCTGCTGGATGAAGAGCCGGAGACGGATGCCGGTTATGTGGAGCTGGTAAATGCACGGCAGCTGCCGGACGGCACTTTTGCCGAGGCCGGAGAACGTACGGGGATATGGGCATGGAAGCATCCTCATAAGGCAGAGGGGACAGTAACTTATACGAAGCTGGAAGGGGATGTAACCTTTGATGATGTGGATTTTAGCTATGATGAAGAAAAAATGGTGCTTCACAACATTAAAATGTTTGCCCAACCCGGACAGAAGCTTGCTTTTGTGGGAAGTACCGGTGCAGGAAAAACTACGATTACCAATCTGATCAACCGTTTTTATGATATCCAGGACGGGAAAATCCGCTATGACAATATTAATATCAACAAAATAAAAAAGGCTGATCTTCGCCGCTCACTCGGAATTGTCCTTCAGGACACACATTTATTTACGGGAACCGTCATGGATAACATCCGTTACGGACGTCTGGAGGCCACCGACGAGGAATGCAGGGCTGCCGCGAAGCTGGCAAATGCCGACGGCTTCATCCGGCGTCTGCCGGAAGGTTATCAGACGGTTCTCACCGGGGACGGGGGAAGCCTGAGCCAGGGACAGAGGCAGCTGCTGGCGATTGCCCGGGCGGCGGTGGCGGATCCGCCTGTACTTATCCTGGATGAAGCCACATCCTCCATCGATACCCGGACGGAGAAACTGGTACAGAGGGGCATGGATGAACTGATGAAGGGGCGGACGACATTTGTGATAGCCCACCGGCTGTCTACCATCCAAAATGCTGACTGCATCATGGTTATGGAACAGGGAAGGATTATTGAACGGGGAAACCATGAACAGCTTATGGAGGAAAAAGGGAAGTATTATCAGCTTTATACGGGAAAGTTTGCTTAAAAGAAAAAACAGGACAGGGACGGTACTGCGGCAGAAGGCGGAGGGCAGACAGTATCGGAAGGCTGGATTACAGGAAAATGGCAGCCGCTGAAAAAACGGCAGCAGCAGATAAAAAGCGGCTTGCAAAATCAGCAGAAAGGAAGTAAGGTATAAAGGAATGGCTGTCCCGGCCTTTGCGGCAAAAAACGGGACAGACAAAGTAAGTAATGATAAAAAGGAGCCTCTGGCCAATGAATTCCTCTTCTGAAAAAACGAAAATGACGAAAACGGGCGTGGTATTTTTCTGCGCCCTTATTTGCTGCTTTTTATGGGGCAGCGCTTTTCCCTGTATTAAAATAGGCTACAGCCTGTTTTCCATAGGAGCTTCGGACAGCACCTCACAGATCGTATTCGCCGGAATGCGGTTTACCCTGGCGGGTATCCTGGTGATTCTGTTCGGAAGCCTGCTTCAGGGAAAATGGCTGCGGCCTGCAAAAAAGAATCTGCTTATGGTCGGCAAGCTTTCCATGGTACAGACGGTAGGCCAGTATATTTTCTTTTATATCGGCCTGGCCCATACCACAGGGGTTAAATCTTCCATTATCGGAGCTTCCAATGTATTTCTTTCCATAGTAGTGGCAGTAGCCGTATTCCATATGGAAAAGCTGTCGGTAAAAAAAGTGCTGGGCTGTCTGGTGGGCTTTGCGGGTGTCGTGCTCATCAATGTCAGCGGCGGCAGCCTGGACATGAATTTATCCTTTCTGGGAGAAGGCTTTATATTCCTGTCGGCGGTGAGTTATGCCTTTTCTTCCGCATTGATTAAAAGGTATTCCCAGGAGGAGAACCCGGTGACCTTAAGCGGATACCAGTTCCTCTGCGGAGGAATTCTTCTCACAGGCTTCGGGCTTGCCATGGGCGGGCGCGTGCATGTGGGGGCCGTAAGCGCGTCGGGCTGGCTGCTGCTTTTATATATGGGCTTTATTTCCGCGGCAGCTTATACTTTGTGGGGAATCCTCCTGAAATATAATCCGGTAGCCAGAGTGGCGGTATTCGGATTTATGAACCCGGTATTCGGAGTGCTGCTTTCCGCCATTTTCCTGGGAGAGAGCGGACAGGCTTTCGGGCTTGCGGGTGTGGCGGCCCTGCTTCTGGTCTGTGCAGGAATCATGATTGTCAACGGGCCGGCAGGGGAAGCGAAAGTGCAGGAACCGGAAGGCGTGGCTGAGAGATAGGCGGAGGACTGGCAGATGGGAGAAAATGGAGATAAGAAGGGTATGACTGTAAAGGATTATGAAAAAACAGAAGCTTATATGCTGTCCTGTATGAACGACAGCGCCCATGATAAGGAGCATGTATACCGGGTGTTGTATTATGCTCTGGAGATAGCAAAGCCGGAGCCGGATGTGGATTATGAAATTCTGATAACATCCTGTCTGCTGCATGATATCGGAAGAAAAGAACAGTTTGAAAATCCCGGGCTTTGCCATGCACGGGTCGGCGGCGATAAAGCGTATGCTTTTCTGGTGGGTGCCGGCTGGACGCAGGAACGGGCGCTGCGGGTGAAGCAGGCTGTTGCAGCCCACCGGTACCGTTCGGACAATCCGCCGGAATCCATAGAAGCCAAAATATTGTTTGACGCGGATAAGCTGGATGTGACGGGGGCGGTCGGCATAGCCAGAACCCTGCTTTATAAAGGGAAGATGGGGCAGCCGCTCTATACCCTTCAAAGTGATGGTTCTGTTTCGGATGGTACGGAGGATGAGGAAGAAAGCTTTTTCAGGGAATACAGGCGTAAGCTGGAAAAGCTGTATTCACGTTTCTTTACAAAGCGGGGAGAAGAGCTGGCAAAGGAGAGAAGAGAGGCGGCGGCAGCTTTTTACAGGGATATGCTTGAGGAAGTGCGAACCGCTTATCAGGGGAAAGAACTGCTGAAGGATGTACTTGGAAATCACTGAAAAATTAAGCGGAATAAATAAACCAGCTTCATGCGTTTTTCCTTTTTTGATGACGGGAAGGCATGAGGCTGGTTTTATCTTTCGGCTAATTAAATTCGATACCGGTAATTGCTGCGGTATATCTTGAAATATCCGCTTCGCAGGCCAGATTTACTTAGTAAACCGATATCACATTTACAATCTCATTATCCTCCACATCAAACTGCCACACAGAATGACCGGGGAGCCTGTGCTCCGTGAGGTAATAATGGCCGTCAAAAGAGGTGATATAGTAGGGCGTTCCCCCGCCGATAAAATAAGAATAGATATCCTCATAATCCCCGCCGGCCAGGGAATGCAGATCCTTTGTCCGGATAAAGGTAGCGTAATCCTGGTTGAAATCCGCGTCTGTAGAGACCGTTATATAAAAATAATCCTGGATTTTAGTCAGCTGCACCATGCCTGCAATTTCGGGAGGGACGGGATATTCCTCCAGGATTTTCAGATCCTTAAGGCGGGCGCGGATAATGGTGGAGTTGCCGGAAACAAAGTATATTTCATCTCCCATAATGGTAAATGAGCGGACGTAGATCCCATTCAGCTTTTCGATGGAGCGGACATCCTTCAGCGCCATCCGGGTGGAATCCTTTTCCCTGGTGAAAACGTAGAGCTCCCCGGTCATGGAGCTTAGAACATAAAAACAGCGGGTTTTCTCATCATAAACGATATAATGGGGCCGGACACCGATATCGGAAAAAGTCTGGGTGTGGAGGAATTTCCCGTCTTCTTTTTCAAACACCAGGATCCGGTGGTTTTCCGTATCGTCTGCCAGATAGACCTCTCCGTCACTGGCGATGGTATGTCCCCGGCTGATTTCATCGGTCATGACATCCCATTCATTTAACGGCCGGGAGAGGGAATCGCTGTAGATGATTTCATCATGGTAGCAGTCCACCAGAAAATAGGTGTCCTGAAACCTGGTTATATAGGTTGGGACGCTTAAGTCAAAATAAGGATTGACCGCTGTATCTTTTTCCTCCTTGGCCGCCTCGTTTAATTCGGACAGCTGAAGGAAGGTTTCCTGTGCGCGGCTGCGAAAGAAGCAGAGGATACCTGCCAGACAGCATAATAACAGGATGCATAGCGGCAGAAGGAGGCGGAGTTGTTTATTCTTCATGGAAATCGGACCTTTCATCGGTAGTAAACTAGATTCAGTATAACACAGGAGAGGTTTATCTGTCAGGAAGGTTTTTCTCTATACGCTTTCCGGGATAGGAATCCGCACGATGGCAATGGTTCCTTCCGGGATATTTTGTTCAAAGACCACTCCATAGCCAGGCCCGTAAAGCAGGGTGAGACGGGAGGATACGTTGGGAATGCCGAAGCCGTGCCCGCTGTTTTCCCGGGAAGTGCCGCTGTTCGGGGTAGGCCGCGGGGGATTCTTCATCCCGGCACCGTCGTCCAGGATGCTGATCCGGATATTTTTTCCTTCCTCCTTTTCTATTTTAATGAGCAGGTGTCCGGGTATCCGCTTGCTTTCCTGAAGGCCGTGGGTGATGGCATTTTCCACCAGAGGCTGCAGGGTCGTTTTGGGAAGCAGATAATCGAGCAGCCCTTCGTCCAGTTCCTCTTCATACAGGAAGGTATCCGGGAAACGCAGTTTCTGCAGGCGGATATAGGAACGCACATGCTCCATTTCCTCCCGGAGGGAAATAAATTCTTTTCCGTTGCTTAAGCTGAGGCGGTAGAAGGTGGCGAGGGAAGAAACGGATTCTTCGATCTGGGACAGCATGCCTTCTTCCGCAAACCACTGGATCATGTCCAGCGTATTATAGAGAAAGTGGGGATTTATCTGGGCCTGCAGTATTTTCAGCTCCGCATTTTTAGTCTCCTGGCCGAGAAGGTATTCTTTTTCGATCAAGTCCTCCATGGCGTGAATCATGTAGTTATAGGTGCTGGTGAGTTCTCCTATTTCATCTTTTCCCTGGATGATGGAGGAGGGCAGGGAAATCAATTCCCCCTTCTTTACCTGCTTCATGCGGGAAGTGAGACGGATAATACGTCCGGACATGGTTTTGGCAAGGACGGTGGATAAAAACAGGCAGAAAACCAGCAGGATCCCGCCGATAAGGAAGGTAAAGTTCCGGTGGAGGTAGTATTCGCTCAACAGGCTTTTGGAGGGAAGCATGGTGATCAGGGTGAGCGGATAGGAAGGCAGCGTCTGGCGGATAACGAAATAATCGGTGCCATCCAGCCGGTATCTGTGCCAGGAATCCAGGGTGTCACTGTCCGGGACAGGCCGGGAAAGGGTAAGCTCACGGTAAAGGGATTCCGTGGAGGCGCTGGAAAGGGAGACCAACCGGTTTGTTTCGTCGGAAACAAGGAAGGTGAGCGCGTTGTCGAAATTATTGGGGTTGATGGCTTCGTTCAGATAGCTTTCCGGAAAATCCAGCCTCAGAATGGCGAGGGGGGAGGGGTAGTAATTTTTATCCGGCATAACCCGCGCGATGGACATATAAGGGGTATCCTCACTTTTTTCCCCGGACAGCTCCTGGGAGGAAAGGATAAAAAAGGAGGAGCGGTTTTGTCGGTAGGTGCTGTATACCCGCTTGAACCAGTCCTCTTCTTCGATGGAGGAATAGGTGAAATAGCGGCTGGCGTTATTGAAATAGGGAAAGGAATCCTGGAAATATACCCGGATATCGCAGTCAGGGACTGAGTTGCGTATCTGCACGGGAATACAGGAAAACATGGCGTTTTCAAAATCCGTTCGATCCTTGCGTATGCTGCTGTAATCGTAATCCGGGCCGGGATGGGAATAGATATCCGTTACCGTTTCCATCATGGAAAAGCTGTAGGTCATGTTATCGTATTTCTGGATGATATTTTCCAGGGACAAAATGATTTTTTCCGAGGTGGCCTCCGCGGAATTTAAAAGCTTATGTTCCAGGATGCCTGCGGAATTGGTGTATAAAAGCGTGGTCAGCAGGAGGATGGCGAGGACGGAGAGGGTGAGATGGGAAAGCAGCAGCTTATATTCCATCTTCATGTCATACAGGTAAAAAAGCTTGCATTTGCGGATAAATTTCATTCCAGTCACCTCTTTTTATACATATCCCCTGTATTCGGACGGGGTCATCCCGGTACATTTTTTGAAGAGCTTTGTAAAATAGTTCTGATCCGGAAAGCCGCAGCTTAAGGCGATATCTGCTATCTTCCGATCACTTTTCAGCAGCTGGGAGGACGCCATGTCAATGCGGAAGGAAATAATATACTGGTTGATGGTAGTCCCGGTTTCCTGCTTGAACAGCTGGCTGATATAGGATTGGGACAGCTTCAGGTTTTCACTTAAGAACTGCAGTCCCAGGGAAGGATTCCCGTAGTTTTCCTCCACCAGCCTCCGTATATTTCCGGATACGGAAGCTTCTTCCCTGTTTTCTCTGACAAAATCAAAATAGGACTGGTACAGATTCACGGCGATGGCATGAAGCTCCTTCAGGGTATGGGCGGAGGAAATGACGTCCCACAGCTGTTGGCTGCTGGCGGACTGGAAATCGATGCGGTGGGCCAGACAGTGCTGGAACAGCTGGGAGAGGCAGGCATAATAATCTTCCCGCACCATGCTAATCAGGCCGGATGGGTGGCTTTGATAGGCGGCATAAAGGGAATCCAGCAGGCGGAAGCAGCCCTCCGCGTCTTTTTGCTTTACACAGCTTAACAGGCCCTTTCGGAAATTATCATCGGGAGTATAGCCGGAAGCGTCAGATTCCCCTGCGAAGGAGATGGAATTCATTCCCAGGAAAAAATTCTGCTGCAGGCTGATTACCGCGGACTGATAGGAATGATACAGCTCATGCAGATTCTCGGCCAGCACACCTACTGCTATAAAATAGGACTGGTTTTTCAGCAGATAGGAGAGCCTTTGCAGGAGAGAGCGCAGGAAGGGGCGGGAGAGGTCTGAAACCAGCTGTTCCTCGCCGGACAGCAGATGGATGACCAGGAAGTTATCGTGATAATCCCCCATAATATACCGCAGGCCGCTTTGGGCGAAAAGCTCGTCCGCATGTTCCATGAGCCCGGCCGGTATGCCGTCGGCGGAAAGACTCTGCAGCAGCAGGGTGCGGGAGTCTGAAAAAGAAAGCGGAGAGAGGCCGCAGTCCTTCAGCAGAGAAGTAAGCTGTTCTTCTCCGGGCCTGGGTGAGCAGAGCAGCCGCACCAGCCGGGCCTCCTTGATTTTGGCGGCAAATACGGTGGAATTCTGCATGTTATTACAGTAGTCAACCGCTTCCCTTACTGCGGATACCACCTGTTCCGGCGATACCGGCTTGTCTATATACGAAAGGGCGTGGAGGGAAATTGCGGAACGCAGATATTCCTTGTCGGAGTAGCCGCTTAAAAAGAGAATGACACAGTCGGGATACAGTTCCCGGATTTTCCCCGCCATTTCGATACCGTCCATCCGCGGCATACGGATGTCTGAAATGAGAATATCTATTTTCCGGCGTTTTGCGGTTTCGTATCCGCTTTCTCCGTCTTCCGCTTCCAGCAGGGTATCAATGCCCAGCGCTTCCCAGTCAATTTTGTGCAGAAGCTTTTTTCTTACATGAAATTCATCGTCTACCAATAACAGAATCATAACTATTCCCCCCGGAAAAAAGAACGTTTCCTATATCTTTTATAATGCACATTGTAGCATAAGAAATCCCTGGTTTCCAGAAATCCGGGGGTGAGTGGAAGAATTTACTACCAGTCTAAGAATTTACTAATCATTTCGGGAATTATTCCAGACGGTGTGTCTTTTTACTATTGAGAAGAGAAAGACAGAATCCTTATAATGACGGTGTAGACAAGAGAACAGTCACAGACCCGGAGAGGAAGTGTGTAAATGAAAAGAAAAGGATTTTGGGGGCAGGTACGAAAGAACCGCACGCTGCTGTGTATGCTGCTTCCGGCTTTGCTTTATGTGGTGATATTCAGTTATATCCCCATGTTCGGGATAACCATAGCCTTTAAGGATTACAATTACAACGGAGGGATCCTGGGAAGTCCCTGGTGCGGCTTCAAGAATTTTGAATATCTGAAGATTTCCGGCAAGCTGTGGGCGCTGACACGCAATACCCTCCTTTATAATCTTGCATTTATTGTATTCGGGATTATTTTTGAAGTGGGCTTCGCCGTGATGCTCAGTGAGATAACGAAGAAAACCTTTAAAAAGGTTACCCAGGCTTTTATGTTTCTTCCTTATTTTATTTCCTGGGTGGTGGTTTCCACCATTATGCTCAATATTTTCGGGCAGAACGGTGTATTGAGCAATGTCCTGGCCCATTTTGGAATTGAGGATTTCAGCATTTACCAGCAGATCAGGCAGTGGCCCGTCATCATGGTGGCGATCAGGATCTGGAAGCAGACCGGCTACGGGACGGTGGTTTATCTGGCCGCTATTGCAGGGCTGAGCCAGGAAATGTTTGAAGCGGCATCCATAGACGGCGCCAGCATCTGGCAGAAGATAAGGTATATTACCATTCCCGGCCTGAAGCCTACTATTTTTATCATGTTCCTTTTGTCTGTGGGAAATATATTCCGGGGTGATTTCGGTATGTTTTACCAGCTTGTGGGAAACAACCAGCTGCTGCTGGAAACCTCGGATGTGATTGATACCTTTGTTTACCGCTCGCTTATTACATCGCCGAATATCGGCATGTCTGCGGCAGCAGGCTTTTATCAGTCCGTGTTATGTTTTGTTACGATTGTGTCGGTTAACTGGCTGGTGAAAAAGGTAGATCCGGATTACACGTTGTTTTAAAAGGATAACAGCAGTCAAGAATGGATAGGAAGAGGAAGTCTGAAACAAAGGACGTTTCCCATATAGAAGGAATGTCCGCCGGAGCGGACAGGAGGTATAAACATGAAAGTAAAGAAAGGAAAGGATGAACGGATTTTCCTGGGAATTGCCTATGTGCTGGTGGCTGTATTTGCCGTTGTGTGCTTACTGCCGTTTTATCTGGTGCTGGTGGGATCCTTTACCAAAGAGAGTACGATTCTCACAGAAGGCTACAGTTTTTTTCTGACAGCCAAAAACTTTTCTCTTGAGGCTTATAAAATGGCTTTCAAAAGCCCGGATACCCTGGTGCAGGCGTATGGGATTACCATTTTTGTAACAGTGGTTGGGGCGATAACGGCGGTTCTGCTGTCCGCGATGACAGGGTATGTACTGGCAAGGCCGGATTTTCCCTGGAGAAATAAGATATCCTTCTTTTTCTTCTTTACCACCTTGTTCAGCGGCGGCCTGGTGCCCTGGTATCTGATGTGTTCCAAGTTCTTTAAATTTAATAACCATATTTATTCCCTGATTCTGCCATGCCTTTTTTCTGTCTGGAATATGATTATTGCCAAAAGCTTCATGAAGGGGATACCCTTCGAGCTGACGGAGGCGGCCAAGGTTGACGGGGCCGGGGATTTCTATATTTTCTGGAAAATAATTCTGCCTACGGCAAAGCCGCTGATAGCGACAATCGGGCTGTTTACGGCGCTTACCTACTGGAATGACTGGTATAACTGTATGCTGTTCATGAGTACCGGAGGAACCTGGAATCTTCAGTATACGCTTCAGAACATACTGAACAGTTCGGAAGCGCTCAAGAGGATTGCGGCTATGACGGGAATGCAGGTGGGGCAGGTGCCTACGGAAGGGCTGAAGCTCGCTATGACGGTGATTGCCACCGGGCCGATTATTTTATTGTATCCGTTCCTTCAGAAATATTTTGTAAAAGGAATGACGATTGGGGCGGTTAAGGGTTAAGCACAATGGGAGTGCGCCAAAGCGCGCAGAAAAGGAGCAAGCTATGAAAAACAAATGGACAAAAAGGCTGTCGGTATTTCTGGCAGCGGTGATGGCAGCAGGTTTATGCGCATGCGGAAGCAGCGCGCCGGACAGTACGAAGGAGGGAACAGCCTCTTCACCCGCCGCGGAATCCGTACAGGCGGAAGGAAGCGACGAAGGAATTTCGGAAAAAAGCCCTTATTACGGAAAAGGCTATGATCTGGCGGAAAGAAAGAATGTAGTCCTGTATGTGCTGGGAGATGCGCCGGCGGATATGGACAAGGTTCTGGAAGAAGCCAATAACAAATATCTGATTCCCAACCTGAATACCACGCTGGAAATCAAATTTCTGAACTGGAGTGATTATCAGACCAAGTATTCCCTGGTGCTGGCAGGCGGCGAGGATGTGGATCTGATTTATACCGCATCCTGGTGCTATTATAATGAAGAGGCTGCCAAGGGCGCGTTTAAGGAACTGGATATGGATTTCGTGCAGAAATATCTGCCTTATACTTATGAGCAGCAGCCGGAGGTAAGCTGGGAACAGGCAAAAATCGGGGATAAGCTTTATGCGGTGCCGAAGGGAAATGCGTCCTTCAGTAATTATGACTTTATCGTAGCCAGAAAAGATCTGATCGACAAATACGGTCTCACCGAGCCTGAGGACTGGGAAACCTTTAAGGAATTTTTGACGGAGCTGGCGAAGGTACAGGGAGAAACAGGTGTGATTGCCCTGAACACCAATGCCAACAGAAATCAGACACTGGAACCTTATTTACAGGCAAAGGGCTATGACTATTTTACGGAAGGCTTTGATTATTTCTATAATGCGGAAAATAAAGAAGAGCTTCCTGCATGGGATTCCGTCATTTATCTGTATACCTCCGATTTATATCTGGAATATGCCAAAGAGATGGCTGAACTGGCGAAAGCCGGCGTATGGTCCAAAGATGCCATTAATGACACAAACGATGCTACTGCCTATTTTGAAAACGGAACCTCCGGATGTATCGGCTGGAACTTCTCCGCTATTGATGCCGGGGAAAAAATGGAGAAGGCGGGTCTGGGAACCTTTGCGGTTTACGATGTGTCTCCTGACATCCATATGGCAAGAAGCCGTTATAACGGGGATATGATTGCTATCGCAACAAATTCCAAGCAGCCGGAGAGGGCCGCACTTGTACTGGATTATATGAAGAGCGATGTGGATCTGAACCGTACCATGCTGGGAGGCATCCGGGGAGAGCACTGGGATCTGAATGAAGAAGGACAGCGGGAGGTACTGGACGCTGCAGAAAATTACAGCTGGAACAGCTGGGCATGGGCTCTGAACCGTGCGGATGAACCGGTTATGGCAGGGACTGATGAAAGAAGGCTGGCGATTACCGAGAGCATTGATTCCAGGGAGCTGTTCGCCGAAGTAGCGGGCTTTACCTTTGATTCCTCTTCCGTAGCCACGGAGCTTTCCGTAGTTAATTCCATTGTGGACGAGTATGAATACAGCTTTTCCCTGGGAATTTACGGGGATAATACAGAAGCTAAATTCAATGAATTCAAATCAAAGCTGGAAGCAGCCGGCCTTGATAAGGTGACCGAAGCGATGAAGACGCAGTATGAAGCGTTTGCCGCACAGTAAACGGAGCTTGCCGGATGATGAATTAAAATAAGAACGGAAATGGGAATAAAAAAAGGGTACCGGAAGGTAAAAGATTACCGGAGGGTATCCTTTTTTCTCAAACAGACAGAGGAGCAGGAGAAAAAGGATGAATGAAGAAAAAAGCAGCTATTCTTATAACAGTGACTTCCTTTTGAAAAACGGGAAGCCCTGGTTTCCGGTTATGGGGGAACTCCATTATTCCCGTTATCCGAAGAAGCTCTGGCCGGAAGCCCTGGCTAAAATGAAAGCGGGCGGAGTGACGATTGTCTCTTCCTATATTTTCTGGATCCACCATGAGGAGAAGAAAGGGGAATATGACTTTACCGGGAACCGGGATCTGAGAGGCTTCCTTCATGCGGTGCGGGATGCGGGCCTTCCTGTGTTCCTGCGGATCGGCCCATGGTGCCATGGCGAAGTGAGAAACGGCGGGCTGCCTGACTGGATCATGGAAAAGGACTATGAACCAAGGACGAATGATAAGGGATATCTGGAGGAGGTAAAGACCTATTTTGCCGTACTGGCGGAACAGATCCGGGGGCTGCTGTGGGAAGACGGAGGTCCTGTTATCGGCATACAGATTGAAAATGAATATGGCTGCTGCGGCGGGCTGGATGGGGAAGAAGGGGAAGCGCATATGCGTATTCTGAAAAAACTGGCCCTGGATGCGGGGCTTAAGGCGCCTTATATGACCGCTACCGGCTGGGGAGGCGCCCATACCGCGGGGCTGCTCCCGGTCATGGGAGGATACTGCGACGCCCCCTGGGACAGGAGCCTGGAAAAGCTTCCCCCTAATGGGAATTACGTATTCACGCCGGAACGGGATGATTCGAATATCGGAAGCGATTTTGGGAAAAAGGAGACCGCACGGACAGCGGATGGAAACTATCCTTACCTGACAGCGGAGCTGGGAGGAGGGCTGCAGCCCACCAGACACAGAAGGCCGGTGCCCTCCGCGAGTGATACGGGTGCCATGTCTTTGGTGAAGCTCGGCTGCGGAGCCAACCTGCTGGGATATTATATGTATCACGGCGGAATGAATCCGAAGGGGAAATACAGTTCGCTGCAGGAAACGAAGGCTGCAGGTTCCTGGAATGATCTGCCGGAATATAATTACGATTTCAACGCACCTGTGGGAGAATACGGACAGGTACGGGAAAGCTTCCGGGAAATAAAGCTGCTTGCCCTTTTCCTTCAGGATTTCGGAGAAGAGCTGTGTGCCATGAAGCCGCGGTTTCCCGAACCGCTGATGGATAATCCGGAAGATTTGCAGACGCTCCGGACCTGCGTCCGTGAAAAGGACGGCAGAGGCTATCTGTTTGTCAATAATCATCAGCGCTTGTATCCGATGAAAAACCATGCACAGGTGAGTCTGAAGGTAAAAGCAGGGGAGGAGGAGCTTTGCTTTCCCGCGGAGAATGTACGGGATGGAGATTATTTTTTCTATCCCTTTCATATGCCGGTGGGCGATCATGCGGAAATCGTGACGGCCATGGCTTCCCCTTTGTGTGTGTTAAGGCGCAGAAAAGGCAATATCTATGTATTTTATTCGGATACGGATCCGCAGTACCGTATCAAGGGGGATTTGGGGGATAACCGCATTGTGACCCTGACCAGAAGGGAAGCCCTGGATGCATGGAAGACAGAGCTGCAGGGAGAGGATTATCTCCTTTTCACCTCCGGGGTCATCCGGGAGCAGGAGGGAAAGGTGCTTTTCAGCCGGACCTTCACGGAACAGGAGGAGACGGCCGCCTTTTATTCTTTCCCGGAGCTGCCGCTGGTGCCGGAAGGCTTTCAGAAGGTGGCGGGTGAGGGGCTTACCCGCTATGAAATCAGGATGAACAGAGAAAGAAAAGCCGGGATTTCATGGAAGGAGACAGGAAAAGGGGAAGGATTTCGGGAATATGAACTGTTCCTGGATTACCCGGAAAATACCGGAGGGAAAGAATGCTTTCTGGAAATTACATATGACGGGGAAAGCGCCTGTATGGAAAGGGGAGGGGAAATATGCGCCGATCATTTTTATACAGGACAGCCCTGGTGTGTTGGAATGGGGCATTTGGGTTTCCCCGTCCGCACAAAAATTCGGGTGTACGCCCTGGAAGAAAACGCACCGCTGTACCTGGAGCAATGGCCGGATATGGTTCAGGGGAAAGCGGATACTTTGAAAGAGGTGAAGATATTGGAAGAATATGAATTCCCTTTATGGGAAAAGGAAGAGGAAAGCTATTTCCTGGCGCCGTTTTCCGGGCAGGGGCTGACGGATATAGCCCTGCATTTTAAATGGACTAAAGAGAAGGGCAGCAGGGCTGTGGAATACATTCTGGAGATGGCGGATAATGAAGAGTTTGCCGGTGCCAGACGGATGGAAGCCGTTATTCTGGAGGATTCGGAGGTTGGTTATTATTTTCCCCGGAAGGAGGAACTGCCATCCCACGGAGGCCGCTGGTTTGCCAGAGTGAGAGAGAAGGCAGGAGACAGATGGTCACGGACCGCGGATTTTTGTATCGATATGGAACATGGAAGAAGGCCGGTAAAAAGAAGGATAAATGCGCAGAATCCGTGGTTTACCGTCTTTGATTACAGTGAGCATGAACCGGCGGAGGTCTGGGAAATGCTGCCGGAAGATTTGAAGGCCTATACCGGAATGGGGCTGATCGCTTCCTATAAGGCAAAGGCGGATCAGGTCATCCGCTATATGATGGATGAGGATGCCAAGGGCTATTTGTGGCATCTGGGAGCGCTGGGCCCTCACGAAACCCAGTTTGGAAAGTATTGTATTACCAGCCTGTGCGAGATCGAATACGTGATGCAGCACAGCAGGAACCTGGTGAGCACAGGGTTTGTGGAGCAGTATCTGGGGACAAAGGACGAGGTCTACTGGAGGAATGAATACTTTTTCCGGCTGCTTGCCTTATGTGCCAAATATGGAATCCCCTTTATTTATTCCGATGGAAACCGGAATAACCTGGAACTGGCCGCGATGATAAAACGCCCGTTTTTCATGGATAAAATGAGGGAATATTCCGATTACTTTATTTTCTCCTTTAAGCAGAACCATGCCCATGGGGCCTATTCCTGCTTCGGAGCCATCCTTGGGGCCTGGATGGACGGGGCCTGCTGTGAAATAGGAGTACAGCCGGAAAACTGGTACTGGAATGACGCCGGCTTCCGTGACCGTCCGGGAGAATGCCATGGGTATCTGCAGGGAAACGAACAGCAGATAACAGCCTGCATGACAGCGGAAATGCTGCTGACCGGCTTATCCATAGGAGCAGCCCATTATTCCTGCGAAGGGGAAAGCTGGCTGATAGAAAGAGGCACGGACGGAAGGCTTGCCTGGTCTGCCCAGGGAACGGCGGCACTTTCCTTGTTCAGAGCTATAGTCAGCCACAGGCTGATCCCCAATAAACAGGAGGTCCTGAAAAAAATCCATATGGCGGTCGATTATGAAGGCTGGAGTCCTGAGGAGCTGGGAGATGCCTGGACCGGAGGAATCCTGCACGAGGTTTTTGAGCCGGTATACCATATCCGCAACGGATTTGAACTCATGCCGAAGGAATCACGCTTTTTCTACCTGCCGCTGGTTACGGACCGCAGGGATGCCTTTGAAGGGCTGGAAAAGCTAAAAGCAGGGGAAATGGACAGAGAAGAGGCACAGATATTCCTTTCAGGAGCCTACCAGGAAACCGGATATGGAAATGCATACTATGCTGTTTACCCGGAAGTGATAATTGTGATGAACTCCCGGGAGAATGAAGAAGAGTCTCAATGGTTCTGCATTCCGGGAGGGGATGATTTCCTGATGCGGATGCAGGGAGCTTTATCCCTGTGGCAGTATATTGTGGTAAAAAAGAAAGACAGGGGATATTTGTTTCATGTAAATACGGAAAAAGGGAAGAATCTGTGCTTCCGGCTGTATTTTTCACGCAGGCCTGTATGGACGGAGACTTCGAATCAGGTGAATATCCTGTGGCAGGATGATTTCCTAGAAATCCATGTGCAGGGGGATGGAAACCCTGTGGAATTCGGAGCCGCCGATATGCAGGAGCATCTGCCGCGGCCGGAGCAGGCGGTACGGAATCCGGCGCCTGAAGAGACAATCCTTCTTTCTGACCTGCCATGGTCTGTTCTGGAAGCGGCAGACGGGTGTGTGCCCCAAAAGGATGCCTGTGCAGATACCGCATTCGGCAGGCTGCCGCTTGCCGTGGATCATCTGCGTTACAGCCGCGGGCTGAGTATGGGGAATAAAACCAGGATTACATGGGATCTGGACGGACAATACAGACGTCTTTCTTTCTGGTATGGATTCGATATGGACGCGTGGATGCCGAAGATACTTGACCGGGAAACGATAATCTGGGACAGGGCGGATAAAAGTATCTCCATGCGGGTACGGCTGTTTGGCGACGGGAAAGAACTGTTCTGTTCTCCGGAGCTGATTAGTACGGGCGGCGTGCATGAGGGAGAGGCCGATTTGCAGGGGATTAACCGGCTGGAACTGGTGGTTGACGGGGCTGTGGTTTCGGAAGATCCGGAGGCGAGGGTTTACCTGGATATTCTGAATCCGGTGCTGGCGTTGTAAGACGGAGAACGCTGTTCCTAAACCGGTTTTGACAATATTCTTAGTAGCCCTTGATTGATAAAAGAAATATGAATAAGTTGTATCCGATCATGAACTAAGGTATAATCAGATTGATTATACCTTAGTTCATTTAAAGGGAAACCTATAATGATAGAAATAAGGATTATTTGTTTATCCAAAAAGAAAAGAGTCAAAAATATTATAGAATAGATGAGAGGTGAAAGAATGAAGATAACAGAATTAAAAATAAATAATTTTATGCTTTTTGATAAACTGGATATTAAATGGTCACCCAATATTAATATTATCAGCGGAGAAAACAGTACCGGTAAAACGACATTATTAAAATTGATGTATTCGTCATTAAAACCTTTAAGTAAAAAAAATTTTTCAACTCTGACACAGGAACAGATTGAAGATAGTATTGTCAGAAAAATGCTGGGTGTTTTTCGGCCGGATGAAGATAAGCTCGGCAGGCTGGTAAGCAGAGTACAAGGCAGCAACAGAACGGAGTTTACGCTGGGACTGGAAAAGAAGGGCAATATATCAATTGGGTTTGGAAACCGCCAGGAGCGCCATGCGGATATAGCAATTAATATAAATGATTACAAAAAATTTGAACCTATCTATCTGCCTCCTAAAGAAATGATATCTGCTACGGAACATTTTCAATCTTTGTATGAGGATTATCATATCGATTTTGAGGAGATGTACTATGATTTGACAAAGCTTCTTGACAGACCTTTAAAGAAAGGTGCAAATACTGCAGAACAAAATAAAGTATTGGCAAGCTTTGAAAAAATTATTGATGGCAATATCATTCAGAGAGACAAGAAATTTTACCTGAAAATGAAGGGGGCCGGAGAATTTGAAATGGGTCTGGTTTCAGAAGGGTACAGAAAGCTGGCTACAATTATATATCTCATAGCATCAGGCAGCCTGGATAAAAACGCATTATTTTTCTGGGATGAACCGGAAACGAATATGAATCCTAAAATGATGCAGTATTTGGCTGAAGCAATATTGGAATTGGCCAAAATGGGAGTACAGGTTTTTATTACAACGCATGATTATTTTGTACAGCAAAGCTTTAATCTGATTTCATCGTATCCTAAACTAAATGCTGAAAATTTAGATATTCAGTTTATATCGCTGTACAGAGACAGTGATAAAAGAATTCAATATACTTCAGCCGCCAGTGTCTCAGATTTGGAGCATAATTCAATAATGGAAGAATTTGACGCACTGTACATGAGGGAGCAAGATATATTATATGATAATTGAAGAAAGCGGTCTGCATTTTCGTTTCAGGGAAGATTCTTTTGTCAAAAAATATGATGACAGCAATTTTTACAGAAATTATGTGAATCAATTGCCGGAGGCCAAAGGAGTGGATTTTATCTCTATGGAAGATGGCCGTTTGGTACTGACTGAAATAAAAAATTGCAAAGGACATGAAGCAGATAATAACTGGAGAATATTTCCCGATAATAAAAAGGTAACTACCTCAAAGACATCCGTCAATACAACAGGGAGAGAAAGTCTGGACATAGAAGTATCTAAGAAAATAGCATTGACTATTGGCGGATTGATTGGCGCTTATACCAAATCTGCCGGCAGCAGTTCCGCTGAGGAATTAACGAAGTATGCTGAGGTTCTTGTTTCTCCGGCAGCTAAAGCAGGGAATAAACAGATACTGGTTATTCTGTTTCTGGAAGGGGATTTCGGCTGCGAGACAAGACGGAAGACAACGATTATGATGGAATTGCAGAGAAGCATTAAGAAGAAGCTGTCATGGCTTAACTGCGTTGTTTCCGTAGTTGATTCTGCTACATATCAAAACAAAATATTCAGTGTGGAATAGCCAATTGATAATACTCTTTCCATTTACTTATTTATAATGGTTAACATGAAAATATAGATGAATAAAAAATCAGCCAGGGCATAATGATTTTGTTATGCCCTGGCTGGTTAAAGTTAGACCAAATTTAAGAAACAGGTATTGCCGCACTGACTATTTCTGCCGGAACTGCCAGGTTATCATACATATTGTAGGTAATGACATACTCCATACGGTTGATATTGTTCGCAGGTGTACCCGGGAATTCTGCATGTATTGCGATAAGAAGCAAGGAAGCAGCATCAAAAGTATAAACAAGCGATGAGGATCCTTTGGAGGCCTGTTCGGTAAACTGATATACGACTCCGTCTGTATAGACCGGAATAGCGGCTTGGCCGGCATTCTTTTTAAGCAGACTGAAGGAATCCGGCATGCTGAAGCTTGTTACTCCTTTCTGCGTAACAGGGCGGGAGCGAAAACCCCAGGGCAGATTGTTATTATGCGTATATTCTTTCAGAGTGTTTCCCTCAAAAGAGGTATACCGCTCCACAGTTTTTGTCTCGGTACTTCCGCCGGTGGTAACACTTTCCACAACCTGATAATATATACAGCTGGGGGTTGCGGTGAGCTGGCTGGTCTCCACATAGGAAAAATTCGCCTGAGGAGTTGCCGGATACGTAAATTCCGTAGATTCGACACTGTCAACATGATAAGAAGAAACCCCTGCGAGAGCCGCGCGGGATAAATCTACCAGCTGATCCGCCGTATACGGCGCCGGAACCATCGGCGCGGCCGCTGCAGTCAGCGGGCACATAGTGAACAAAGCAATTCCCAGTACCAACCCCGTAATTTTTTTAAACATAAGATATCCCCCTCATATTCAGACTTGATTTTCGGTGCGGTATCCGCATCCGATGTCCATGAGAAAAGTATACAAAATTACGTAAAGGAATTCAATGACTAATTCGCTGCGTTTATGGTACCGGGCTGGACTATAACGTGTTTATTATTGCCAGATTGAAAAGCATGGCAGAAAAAGCTTGTATATGCTAAAATAACTATATAGAAATATTTACGGATGAGAAGGGGAAATGCAATGAAAAAGTTATTAAAGGAATTTGAGAAATTCATCATGCGCGGCAATGTTATCGATATGGCAGTCGGTGTTATCGTGGGAGCCGCCTTCCAGGGAATTGTGAATTCACTGGTAAATGATGTGATTTCTCCTTTGCTGGGGCTTATTGCCAATACGGATTTAAGTTACCTTGTACTCAACGTCAGGGGGGTGGATATTAAATATGGTTCGTTCCTGACTGCGGTGATCAATTTCCTTATCATGGCCTTTGTGATTTTCCTGCTGGTAAAAGGTATCAATAAGCTGGCGGAACTGGGAATCAGGAAGGATAAAAACAAAAAGGCGGAGGAACCGGCAAAGCCTGTCACAAAGATCTGTCCTTATTGTAAAAGTGAGATACCGGCCGATGCGGTTAAATGCTGTCATTGTACCTCTGATTTGGAGGAACCGGTTTCCGAGTCAAATACCCCGCCGCAAGTAACGGGGCAACAAACTTGAAACGCCGTGAACGGCGGGATATTTGACCCTCGCGGCAGTCGCCAAGTGGACACGCTGGCGTGCCCGTTTGGCTTGTTGCCCGCGGGAATAAACAAGCTGACTGCATGGGAATTGCATGGAAAAGAAAAGGAGGGATTCGGTATGAAGAAAAAAGTAACGGTTACCATCGGGCGTGAATATGGAAGCGGCGGACGGGAAGTGGGTGAAAAGCTGGCCGAAAAGCTGGGGTTTACTTTCCTTGACAAAAATATCCTGAATGAAATTTCAGGAAAAAGCGGCATCAGTGTGGAAGAATTGATGGAAAACGATGAAAAGCCCTCCAGTCCTTTCCGGGAGTCTTTCATCCCCTATGATTTTGATGCGGATACCCTGAGTGAAAGGCTTTTTGATATGCAGGCTGACTTAATCCTGAACAAGACACGGGAGGAATCCTGTGTGGTAGTGGGCCGCTGTGCCGATGTAATCCTCGAGTATCAGGAGGATGTGGTGAATATATTCATTTATGCGGATATGCAGGATAAAATCAAGAGGATCATGAGGCTGTATTCCATGGAGGATAAGCAGAAGGCAGCCAAGCTGATTAAAAAAACGGAAAAAATCCGCAGGAATTATTACCAGTATTATACGGATGAAGTCTGGGGGGATAAGAGGAATAAGGCCCTGATGATTAATACTTCGGCCACCGGTGTGGACGGCGCGGTGGAATTGATAGCGGACTATCTGAAAATGAAAGGTTATGTGGAATAAAGATACAGAATGATAGAAGGGCAGCCCTGAAATGATATTTCAGGGCTGCCTATTTTCCTGCAAAACAATGGTTACGGTAAGAAGGTAACAGTATTAATGGAGTGCGGCGGGAAAGTTATGCGGCATGCGTTATTTTCCAGAGGCAGTTCCCGGGAAACGGTTTTCACCTCATCCGGATTCTGCGTGTTATCTGCATGCAGATCCGGATGCCAGAGAGTGGAGACCGCAAGACGTTTATATGTGCGGCGGCATTCCTTCAGTTCAAGCAGGGCTTCCATTTCCTGATCAGGGCTGACGTTGGTTACAAAGGCGGTGACAGAATCATCTGTTGCGCGTGTGACCGCCACGTCCAGAAGCGGTATCTGACGTTCTTTTTTCTGAATCATGCCATATTTGGGCCATCGGTGATCTACCGGCATATCAATGGTTACCTTTTCCACATCGTTCCAGCTTTCAAGCAGGCTGTCACCCAAATGGTCTGCATACAGCTTCATCATATAGAATTCGGGCTGAATCAGCATCCCTTTTTCCGTAACCTGAATGGGACCGTTTCCTCCAACAAAGAAGGTGTAATTTGCCATTTCCACATATTTGGAATCCCGGATAAAGGAGTTTAAGATGGTGGATGACCAAAGAGCCATTTCCAGAGTGAATTCGCTTCCGTCTCTTTCCCCCATGGGATTCCATTCATCCCACACGACTTTGATCGGACATTCAGAATCATCGGCGGCATTTTCAATTGCGTGACGCATTAAAATGGTGCGTTCATGGAAGAATTCTCCCATTGTCATGCGGGTGCGGTAGTCGGAATTGGCGTAGGCGCTATCGTTTCCGATGGGATAATAGTGGGCGGAGATATAGTCTATGTATTCTCCGGCTTCCGGCGCATAGGGCGCCTGCCGGACATTGAGCTTTTCCACTGTTTTGTAATTCCATACAGGATCGGTTTCAAGTCCTACTGCGGTCAGTTTGATGGAAGGATCAACCCGTTTCATGGCATAGGCGAAATGAACCGCTTCTTTTGCATAATCATCCGCATTCAAAGCGCCGAACTGCCATTGTGCATACATTTCATTGCCGAGACACCAGTATTTCACATGAAAGGGTTCTTCATAGCCATGGGATTTCCGGAGATCGGCATAATAGGTGCCTCCGGAACCATTGCAGTATTCCACCCAGTTCATCGCCTCCTCAGGAGTGCCGCTGCCCATGTTCACCCCGATTACAGGTTCTGCACCCACTTTGCGGCACAGCTTGATAAATTCCGCGGTACCATGTGCATTATCTTCAATTCCGCCCCAGGCAAAATTGATTTTTGCGGGACGCAGCAGTTTGTCCCCCACTGCGTCCATCCAATGATAATGGGAACTGAAATTACCAGCCCATCGAATCTGTGTAACTCCTGCTTCTTTCATCTTTTCAATAACATCAGTCCGCATCCCGTCCGTATCGGACAGGGGATTTTCAGGCATATATATGCCGCCGGGTATATTCCCGCGAAACTGTTCTGCGAAATGACCGAGCAGAAAAGGACTTATTTTGTTTTTTACATGCTCCGGATAAATTGTAATACGATTCATTATGTCGCTCCTTTAGTGATTGATTCCCACAGATTTGAGGGCGGTATCAATTTCCGATACCATATTGTTTAAGGCATCTTCTGCGGATATGCTGCCTTTGTACATGGATTGTGTGTAGGTGTCTATGATGGAGCTTCCCTGGGAACCGAGATAAGGAAGGCAGATATCACCCCAGCAGGTTTTGTCACAGCCCAGGCTGTCTGTAATTGCAGTATAGTAACCCACATCTTCTCCGGCATCCATGAGACGTTGAATGTTTATATCACGGGCAGGTGCCACACCGTTGTCAATCCGTGTCATTTCGCCATCTTCCGAGGTGGCAAATTCGATGAATTTCCAGGCGAGTTCCTGTTTTTCGGAGAGTGCGTTGATTCCCAGGCTCCAGCCGGAAATAACGGGACTGTTTCCAGGGGTAACACAGCAGCCGATTTTCCCGGCCATATCTCCTGCATTGATGGAGGGGTAAGCGCTGCTCCAGTTTTCACACATAAAAACTTCGCCGGAGGCCATCATGGCGTTCACTTCATCAAAGCCATATTCATTCCAGTTGGCCGGACCGTATGAAAGAAGGGACTTGTTATAATTCATGGCGTCAATACCGGCCTGGCTGTTGAATTCAGCTGTCCAGTCATCGCCGAACATAGTTCCTCCGAAGCTTCCCAGGCGGGACATCCAGGACCACATGGCAGCATTAGTCACACCCTGTGACAGAAATCCATATGTGGTAGGGGAATCAGGATTTTCGCTTTTCGAGAAATAGGCGGCTATTTCCTTCAGCTCGTCTGTGGTTTCAGGAACGGTCAGCTCCTTTCCTGTTTTTTCCTTATAATCGGCTTGAATGGCAGGATCTTCGATAAGGTCTTTCCGATAAAAGCCCATCATTTCACAAACCTGGTAGGGAACAGCAAAAACTCCGTCAGAATCACTGGTTCTTTCAAGCAGTGCTTTGGAGAATCCATTCCAGTTATAGTCAGGGGAACCATATTGATCGGAAAGCTCCGTCAGGTTTGCCAGCTGCCCCACACTGTTAAAGGTATCCATGTAGGCGCTTACAAAGCAGGTGATATCCATTTCTTCATCTCCGGCCAGGGCCAGTGCGATTTTGGAGTTGAGTTCATCAAAACTGTAAATATAAAGGTTTACGGTTGCACCGCTCAGCTTCTGGAAAGCATCAATGGATTCCTGGAGCGGTTCGGAAAATTCACCGGTACAGCAGAAGACGGTGAGGGTCTGTCCTGCATATTGTCCGTTTAGGCTCCCGCCCGGATTGAGATTCAGTTCATATCCGAAGGCTTCTGCTTTGGCGGCATCTGAATTCTGGGCGGAAACAGCCGGTTCGCCGGAAGCTTCGGAAGAACCTTCTGACTGCGTCGTGTTTTCCTGGGGTGCAGGTGTTTCCGGCTGCTGACTGCCGCAGCCCGTGAGCAGCCCTGCGAGCATGGCGGCTGCCGTTAATGTTGCGAGTAAGGTTTTCTTTTTCATGTGTACCCCTTTCCGCGCGTTATGCGCTTGAAATCATATTTATCCCTTGACCGCACCGCTTACAAAGCCCTTCACCAGATAATTCTGTGCGAAGATGGTAATGATCACGGTGGGAACAATGCAGATCATGCCGGCGGCAGCCATACGCGCATAAGGCGTTTCCAGCGTATTTGCCGCCCAATATTTGATGCCGACAGCCATGGTTCGGTTTGCGTCCTTATTAATCAATACCATGGCGAGAGTGAGTTCATTCCATGCAAAAAAGAAAGTCTGCAGTACGACTACAACAATACTGTTAGCGATTAGGGGAAGGCCGATTCTGTAAAATAATTGAAATTCATTGGCACCGTCCACCACGGCCGCTTCATAAATACTGTCCGGAATATTCCGGTAAAAGCCCATGCACAGCCAGGTCGCCAAAGGAAGGGAAAGGGCGGTGTAGCACAGCGTCAGGGCAGGAAGGGAATTGATCCAGCCCAGCTGCTTAAAGAGCAGGTAGAAGGGGATAGTCATTACCATAACCGGAATCATTCGAAGCATCAGGATAGCTCCGGATAACCGTTCGCTGCTTTTTCCGGAAAGCCGCTGCAGGCCGTAGGCGCATGTGGCAGAAAAAAGAACGACAAGCACGGTAGTGCACAGGGAAACAAAGAAGCTGTTTTTAAAGAAAGTGAAGGCGCCGCTTGTCCCGAATACTTCACGGAAATTCTGCAGAGTCCAGGTATGGGGAAACAGGGGAGGAGTATTTGTGAAAATATCCGTCCGTTCCTTAAAGGACATGGTAAAGGTCCAGAATATGGGAAAAAGGAATGCTGCCGCTGCCGCCAACAGACATAATTTGAACAAAAAGCTTCCTATTTTATCTTTCATAACGCACCTCCTACAGGTCTGTCGGGACCAGCTTATCTGTGATTTTCAGAAACAGAAAGGTAATTATTATAATCATGGAAAAGAGCAGGAAAGCCGCGGCAGACGCCTCTCCGACCTTTAAATATTTAAAGCCGGTTTCATATATGAAATAGGCCAGTGTCTGTGTGCTTTTAGCAGGTCCTCCTTCTGTCAGGGCGTATGAGATATCAAACATACGCAGGGCGTCCATGAGACGTATGGAGACCACGAGTACAACAAAGTTTGAAATGCAGGGCAGGGTTACATGGAAAAATACCTGCAGCTTGTTGGCTCCTTCCAGTGCCGCGGATTCAAGAAGCTCGGCGGGGACTGTGGTCAGTGCGGCCAGAAGGATGATCATGACATAAGGGGTTCCCCACCAGAATTCTACGGATAATACAGCAAATTTGGCCCAGAAGGTATCACCGAAAAAGCTGATGGTAGACATCTGGATTCTGGAAAGAGTAGAATTGACCAGGCCATAGTTAGGAGCAAAAATGATGTACCATATATTGGCGACAATCAAAGGACAAAGCATCATGGGAAGAATAAATGCTGTTTTTACCAGCCGTCCGATAAATCCTTTTACTTTGGGAGAATTGAGTGCCAGCGCCAGCAGCATGGCAAGAAAAACGGTTCCTGTTACCGCGATGACAACAAATTCCAGTGTCCAGGAAAAGGAATGTCTGAAATCAGGATTTGACAGGACACTTTTGTAATTCGCAAGGCCGCAGAAGATTCTTGTAGATGCAGGCATTGCTATATTGTAGTTCTGAAAGCTTATTTTAAAGCCATACAGGATAGGAACTATTATAAATAGGAAAAGCAGAAGGAATGTTGGCAGGATAAAAAGGATAGAGATGAGTTTTCTTTTTTGGTTTATGGATGTTTTTGCTTTGCGCATGACAGGCCTCCCTTTACTTAAGTGGTAATATATGGATGCGTACACGTGTACGCAGCTACAAAAAAACCTAAAATTATTTCTGTGATCAACGAACCAAACGGGTATGGCAGAGTATTCATTTGGCGATTGCCGCGAGGATTAAATATCCTGCCATTCACGGTGCTTCAAATTTGATGCCACGTTGCTTGCGGCAGGGTATTTGACTTATAAACGGCTGTTTTATCAGCCGCAGGATTATAAAGAAGTTCCGTCAATAATCTGGTAAGGCACATAAATTGTCTGTTTTTTCCTGTCATTTTCAATCATATCAAGCAGCAGGCCGATCGCTTCATTTCCGATCTGTTCCACATTATTTTCAACGGATGCGAGAGATATGGGAAGCATCTGCATCAGATCAAGACGGTCAAACCCCATGATTCCATAATCCACTCCGGCAGTGAAGCCTTTTTTTTGCAGATTGAGAATGATATATCCTGCATAAATATCACCGGAACACAGAAAGGCGGGTTTTTCCCCTGCGTTCTTTGCAGCTGAAGTAATCCGGGCCGCCTGTTCCATATAATCATGATCACCAAGGACGGAAAAACTCATATTACAGCCTGCGGCAGCAGCCTGCGCGCCGTTCAGCCGTTCTCTGTGGCCGCCGTAAAAATCGGCTTCTTTTCCTTCAAATCCGGGGAAAACAAAGTGCAGGGAATGATATCCCTTCGCCGCAATAAATCTGGCGGCGCTGTCGGCAGCTTCAAATTCATTATTACCAACAAAAGATAGGTCTTCCAGTCTATCACCGCCGATGATAACAACCGGGAAAGGAAGTTTTTTCAGATAATCGTAGTGTGCTTTTTCACGGCTTGCGGGATCCAGGAGGAGGCCGTCGATTTTATGGCCGGCAAGCTGGGTGATTATATTTTCTTCTAAAATCTTGCTGTTGTCATGTAAGGTGATGTTCAGCAGATAACCATTGTCACGTGCGACCCGTTCCATGGCATCGATGATACTGGGAAAGAACATATTCTTTAAATCACATAAGACTACGCCGATAGTCATGGATCTTCCTTTAACCAGGCTGCGGGCAAGGAGATCGGGCTGATAATCCAATTCTTTTGCCATGTTCAAAATACGGTTCTTGGTTTCTTCGCTGATGCGGCCTGTTCCGGAAAGTGCTCTTGTAACAGTAGTTCTGGAAACACCGCAGACTTTGGCGAGATCCTTTGTCGTTATGCTCATATTATATAAAACCTTTATCTTTTTATTTGTTAATATGTATGCCGCAAAAATGTATTCTCGTAATCCTCATGGTATTTATTCTTGCGTTCTCGTGTACGCATTTATTGTATCTTATATATTGTGTTTTGTCAAGCAAAAAGGTTCGTTTCCTGATCAGACTGACTGAAATCCGGAAAACGAACCCAAAATGAAATAAACGGCATCTCTATTTATGTAATTTGAGAATAATCCCCCTTTGCCGTTGCTTATTCTCCCGACTATTTAAGCCGGTAAAGCAGTCTTTTCATCCTGCCGCAGCCGAAGAGATACTGTTTCTCCAGCATTTGTGTATAAAGCTCCGTTTTTTGTACCTGCTCCTCTGATGCCGGTACACTCCCAAAACGTACACTCTGATACAAATAAATGATGTCGGCAAACAGACACTCAGGAGTATCCAGGATACCGCCTGCACGCTTGCCATAGGAGGATAAGGTTTCCCCTTTTTCCAGCCATATGCCCTGAAGCTCTCCCAGGTATAAGGCTTTTTTCATCCCCGCCTCCAGCTTTTCTGCTGCACAGAGCTGGCTGTAGGCACGATGACGGAGCCGGTTCCGGCAGAAAAGAAACAGCATCAGAAGAAGGAGCAGCACCAGCAAAAGGATAAGAACTTCCCCAACATATATGATAATGGACTTACCATGAAGGGAAAGGTAAGATGCAGCCGGGGAAGGCTGGATTTCGGCAGCGGTTTCCTGTTCCATTTTCGGTTCCGGCTTTGACGGACCCGGGAGGCCTGAGGAGGAAGCTGCGGGGGCTGCAGGCTGGCTCCACGCGGCGGCGGCCGCTTCATAGTAACGAGGCGTGGGTTCGAACGGAATCCATCCGACATTGTCGATATAGCATTCTGTCCAGGCATGTGCGTTGTCTCCGGTGAGATAGACCTGCCGGCCGTCAGCCCTGCGTGTGTCGGTGGTTATATAGCCTTCCACGTACCGGGTGGGAATCTTGCAGCAGCGCCCCAGGACCGCCATGGCTGTGGCAAAATAGGTACAGTAGCCTTCGGGACTGTCAAACAGGAAATAATCAGTAAAATCCTGTCCTTTGGGGCATACCGAAGGGGAGGTAGTATAGGCCAGGCCGCTCAGCCAGACCTCTATCTGCTTCAGCTTGTCGTAATCAGTGGAGGCGCCCTGCGTGATTTCTTCCGCCAGTGCATAAACCCTTGAGGGTACCGTATCCGGCAGGACCGTGTAATTCTGATAGATATAAGCTTCCCGTCTGCGCTGATTTTCATCGGAAACCGGTGCCTGGGCCCAGGCTTCCTGACGGAGAAGCTGCTGTATCAGAGGGCTTCCCCAGTCCACATCCAGGCATAAAAGAGTATAGCTGTAGCCTACTCCCTGGGCCTTTGGAAGGACAAGGCTGTCATAGCGGGTATCCGGCGGCTTGCCTTTGGTGAATACAAATTTACTGGTATAGGGGGCGAAAAATAAAGTCTCTGTTTTCAGACCTTCATATTTTACCTCAAACCGGCAGGTGCGGATCAGGGAGGACTGTTCCTCCGGGGTGAGGCTGCTTTGGGCTAATGCGGATTCCAGCTGCTGGTATTGCAGCAGATATTCTTCTCCGGAATAGTTTTTATCGAGCGCTCTTTGCTCCCAGCCGTGTCCGTTATAAAAATCATGTATGGTGCCGGTGAGATAGAGCGGGGATTTGGTTCTGCTGCCCGTTACGGAAAGCTGGGAGGAGGGAGCGGGTAAAAGACTGCCCTCCACACTGCCGTCACCGCTGTAGCCAGTGAAAGAAAGGCCGTAGGTATCCCTGCTTCCTGAAAAAATATAGTTGGTATGGACAAGCAGGGCATTTGTTTTTTCTTCCAGTACGGCGGCAATCGAACGCAGCGTGTCCCAGCGCACCGGTTTTTCTCCCGCAGGGATCAGGGTGAGGAGCAGGGCGGCGGCGAGGAAGACCGGCGTCAGATACAGTATATTTTCCGATGGAGGGGAAAAGAAAAAGGCAAGCCCTTTTTTGAGGGTAACAGATGCCGTTTCTTTCCCACGGTTGATAAAGCATGCGGCTGTTTCCGCCATAAAAAGAAGCAGGCAGAAAAGAATCAGGGCAATCCCCAGCTTGGAAAAGGAAATCCGGAAGACAGCATAAACGACGAGAATGCTTATCTGGAACAACAGGATCAGTCCTTTCAGCCATAGCCTTCCCAGCGATATATAAGCCATAAAACCGCATAGCAGAACAAAAAGAGCGGTGATGACAAAAAGCAGATACAGTTCCCGTGCGGCGGCCGGATTAACGGAAGAAATTGCGGCCTCGGAAGAGGATATCCCTGTAATATTACGCCCCCGCAGGAACACAAATAATTCGGCCAGGATAGTTAATAAAAACAGACCGCCCCATACAGGTAGACGGAGCCTTTTTTCTTCCGACCAGGTAATAAGGAGCAGACAGACTGCGGAAAAAAGAAGAAGGCAGCCGGGAGAGTAAAAAAACTCCGCCCTGATGCTTTCCGTTTCCGTCAGTCCGGGCAGAAAGAAGGCAGCAGGAGCATCCGCAGCCCCTGCGGTAAGAGTACCTGTATAAAGCTCCCAAAAGCTTTTCAGGATAAGCAGGCTTCCGGTACAAAGGCAGGAGGCAGCAATAAGGGCATATGCTTTTTTTAGTCGGTTCGATCCAGGTTTCATAAAGAAAGCTCTCCCACATTGACAAGCAGTACTTCATTTCCGGCCAGCTGTTTCTCGGCCACACTGCGGGCCAGGGCATCCGTGACGGAAGCGGTTACGAGGATATAGGCATTGGGCCTGTCTTCAGAAGAAAGGAAGACCTCCCATACTTTTTCCGGAGGATAAGGAGAAGTGAAGGAGAGGTCGGAACACTTATCATAAAAAGGCTCAAACCCTGTGCTTTCATCCACCAGAATTTCCCGCAGCGTGTCCTCCATAAAAAGGATACGGATAGGGATATTCTTTAAATAATAATCGTGGACAAAGGACAGGGCGGTTTCTATGATATTATCTTCCCGCTGAAGTCTTTTTTCCATGGAGGATTGGTCATCGACAGTGTCTTTCGATACCGGTGCCCCATCCGCGGGAGCCAAATCCATAATAAGAATGGTGTCAAAAAGTTCCTCCGGCATCTGCTTCCTGACAAGGAGTTCTCCCGCTCTGGCGGAATTTTTCCAATGGATATATTTCATGGAATCTCCCGGAATATAGGAACGAAGCTCATAATCTGGCAGATCCTGAAGGCGGGATACCGGAAACAGGGAGGTTTTGGGATCTTGCTCCTGCAGGACGATTTTCAGCTGTTCCATTGGAATAATACGTGGTCTGGCCGTCAGGCGGATCTGTGACATCATCGGGTAGGGAATGGTGAAAAGGCCGAGGAAATCCGTTATTTCCACGCTTTTCACACCAACCGGATAGGTTCCCCTGTATTTGCAGTACATTTTGGTATCCACTCTGATTTCCTCGTGGGGAAGCAGAGAAATCACGCCGGTATCCTCAGGCTTCATACGGACCATATCGGAAAAGAAATGCAGGCGGATATGGGTAAAAGGCAGGATATCTTCGTTAGCCAGCAGCAGCCTGTAAGGAACTTCCTGGGCTTTTACAACCACCCGGGATACCTCCTGGACAATTTTGAAACGATTAAAAACATACAGGGAATAGAGAAAAGCCAGTACAGGCAGCAGGAGTGCAAAATAAAAAAGCAGATAGGAAATATTTCCTCCCCGGAAGCTGACCAGGATTGTGGAACCGATGAGGAAAAGCAGATAAATGAGCTTGCCCCATCGGTTTTTCAGGCGTTTTCCCTTCTTTTTCCTTCTCTTCATAAAACAGGCACTTTTGCTGCACGCATGGCTTCCTGCAGCACATCCTTTTCTTTTTTCCCTTCCAGACGTGCCTGCGCCGACAGGATCAGCCGGTGGAGAAGCACCGGCTGGGCAAGGGCGGCTACGTCCTCCGGCGTGGTGAAGCTGCGGCCTTCCAGGTAGGCCCGGCTTCTGGCGGCCCGGACGAGAGCGATGGCGGCCCTGGGGCTGGCACCCAGGGTGAGATATCTGCTTTTTCTTGTATTCCGTGCAATTTCCACGGCGTAGCTCATAATATCATCATGAACCCGGACATCCCGGAGTTCTTTTTTCATTTCTATGATTTCTTCCCTGGTGGTTACCGGGGAGAGCTGTTTTACCGGTTCTCCGTTCAGGGCACGGCGGACGATATCGGCCTCCTCTTTCTCCTTTTCCGGATAGCCCATGGAAATTTTCATCAGAAAACGGTCCAGCTGTGCTTCGGGAAGACGGTAGGTGCCCAGCTGTTCCACCGGATTCTGTGTGGCGATAACCATGAAAAGCTCCGGCAGAGGCAGGGTATTCCCGTCTACGGTAATCTGCCGTTCCTCCATGGCTTCCAGCAGGCTTGCCTGTGTCTTCGGGGAGGTCCGGTTGATTTCATCGGCCAGCAGGATATCGTTCATAACCACGCCGGGCATAAAACGGAATTCCCCGGTCTGCATCTGATAAATAGACATGCCCGTCACGTCTCCGGGCAGGGTGTCGGGGGTGAACTGAATGCGGGCGAAGCTGCAGCGGATAGACTGGGCCAGAGCCTTTCCCAGGGTGGTTTTCCCCACGCCGGGAACATCTTCCAGAAGAAGATGACCGTCCGAAAGCAGGGTGATTAGGGCCAGCTCAATGACCTCTCTTTTTCCTACGATTACGTTTTCCATATTAGTGATGATTTGCTGCAGGATTTGTGACTGGGCCATGGGGAACCTCCTTTATTGCCGCGGGCAGCTGGCTGGGTAAAATAATAGCTGTCGTGTTGTTCTTGTTACTTATACAATAGCAGGGGCGGGGGCAGATGTAAATGGATAAAGAGGGGAAATATTGGATGGAACCGGGAGACTGGTTGCCGGTGGGTAATTTACGGAAAATTGAGAATAGCTGGCCTCTGGGAATACATTTGGAATTGTTTGGTGAAAAATGCTGAAAAATAATAGTTTTTGGAATAGAATCCAAAAACATTTGACATTTAAATAGTTTTTGGAATAGAATATAACAAAATGGGTTTAGGAGGTTATCATGGCCATTCAAAGAATTGAAAGAAAAGAATATTTGGATAAACTTATTGCTTTCAGGGACAAAAAGATTATTAAGGTGGTTACCGGAGTCCGTCGATGCGGAAAGTCAACGATAATGGAAATCTATCAGGATTATTTGAGGGAACAGGGAGTAACGGGGGAACAGATTATAGCCATTAATCTTGAAGATTATGATTTCTATGAGCTGCGTGATCCGAAGAAACTCCATACCTATGTGAAGGAACGTCTGAAGGAAAATATAATGACCTATGTTTTTTTGGATGAGATACAGCATTGTGAAGATTTCGCAGGGGTAATTGACAGTCTCCATATAAAAAAGAATGTGGATTTGTATATCACGGGTTCCAATGCTTATATGCTTTCCTCTGAAATCGCGACGCTGATTGCCGGCAGATATGTGGAAATAAAAATGCTGCCATTATCATTTAAGGAATATGTGGGCAGCACGGGAAATAACAGTGAACTTGCACGAAAATATACCTCTTATATTGAAAACAGTTCCTTTCCATATGCATTGGAGCTGTCAGGACAGCCGAGAGAACTCAAAGATTACCTTGATGGTATTTACAATACAATCGTAGTCAAGGATATTTCTGTGAGGCATAAATTTTCAGATACCATGATGCTTGAAAGCATTGCAAGATTTGTTTTCGATAACATTGGAAATCCCCTTTCCACTAAAAAGATTACCGATACGATGACTTCAGATGGAAGAAAAATCGATGTAAAAACGGTTGAAAAGTATCTTCGGGCACTTATGGAAAGTTATATTATCTATCAGGCAAAGAGATATAATGTTAAGGGAAAACAATATCTCAAAACCCTGGAAAAATATTATGTAGTAGACATTGGTATGAGATATATGCTGCTTGGTTCCCGTTCCACTGATGTGGGACACATACTTGAAAATGTGGTATACCTGGAGCTTTTACGCAGAGGCTATGATGTTTTTGTGGGTAAAGTTGATGAACTGGAGGTTGACTTTGTTGCCATGGAACCCAAAAAGACCATTTATTATCAGGTTGCCGCTTCCGTACGGGATGAAACAACTTTGAAGAGGGAATTAACGCCGCTTCAAAAAATAACGGATCACTATCCCAAAATCATACTGACGCTTGATGAAGATCCTGAAGCGGATTATGAAGGCATTCGACGGATGAATGTTTTGGATTGGCTTATTGGCACAATTGAATAAATACAGCAACTAAAAGGCGGCTCCGGTGTTTTTTATCTCGCCCGGAGGAAGGCAGATTGTTTAATTTTGTAACTGATAGGCCCAGTCGTTTTCTTGCTAATTTATAAGCCCTGCGGTATGGTTACAAATAGGGAGGAGGTAATTGATATGACTATGATTATCGATACGATACTGGAGGGAAAAAGACGAAGACTGCGTACGAATCCTGAAAAAGTGTTAATGGATGCCAGCGGACTCAGGCTTTGGGCGGATTATCTGGATGTGGAGCCCGGGTTTTCCGGAAGGATAGATTTTATTCACAAAATAAATATCCCTTCCCTTTTCCGAATCCGATGTTCTGCGGTGAAAGAGTACGAACCTTCCCAAATAACATGGAAACCGAGCCACATTACATTACGTTTTGAAAAAGAGGGAATACGGCTGAAGGAACGGAAATTTATAACCATATATGACACTGCAGTTTCCTGTATGACATGGGAAAATACAGGAAACAGTCCTTTTACCCTCTTTTTGGAATTGGGTACGGAGGACGGCAGTTTTCCCACGACTTACGGGAAAAGGTTAGCTGCCGTTTATTTTTGTAATGGGGAGCGGATAAAAGAAAGGGAGTGGGCAGTCTCTCCCGGAGAAAAAAAGGATCTCTGCGTGGCAGTACAAATCTGTCTGGAAGAAGAAACGGAACGGATGGAATCAGCCTGCAGGGAAATCGGTAAGAAATTCCGCAGCGGAAAGGAAGGGCTGGATATTCACATAAAAGAGTATCAATCCTGGTTTGATAAAGCGCCGGAATTCATATCGGATAATCCCGTGATTGATAAAACATGGGCATACCGTTGGTTTATATTCCGGCATAATATGATGGAACCCGGGATCGGTAATTTAAAAGAACGATATTTCTGCGAAGGCCGTTCCCATAAAATGAGCAAAATTCCGTATAAGCCGGAGGGATGGGAATTTTCCAAGCTGATACCTTTGAGCGTACCCATGCACCTTCTGGATCTGCGCTGGTATCAGGATAAAGAGTATGGAAACTCTATTCTGCATACCATGCGGGACAATCAGGACGAAACGGGAGAATTCCATTGTGCCAGGGTAGATGGGAGAGGGAATCCTTATGCCAATTTTTTTGGCTGGTCGGTGTGGCAGTATTATCTGGTCAGCGGAGAAAAAGCCTTTGCACAGGAAGCGCTTCCTGTAGTGAAAAAGCAAAGGGAAGCATGGAAAAAGGTATACGGCAATGAGGAAGATTCTCTGCTCATCCAATATGTCCATCAGCTTACCGGAATGGAATACCAGCCCAGCTACTGGTATTTTCATGACTTTCCCCTCGACTGCCGGGATAATAAAAAATTCACGCCTTTAAAACGTGTGGACAGGAATGTATATCATTATCTGAATACGCTGGCCACTGCGTATCTTTGCGGAGTCTGCGGTGATCCGGAGGAAGAAAGATACCGGAAGGAAGCAGAAGAAATTAAGAAAGATATCCTGGAAAAAATGTGGGACGGAGAAAGTGGTTTTTTCTATGACCTGCATTATCAGACAGATGAAAAAGCATATGTAAAAAATATTGTGGGAGCTTTTCCATTTTTTGCAGGGATAACGGACGAAAATCATGTCAAATGTATGGAAACCTTATTCTCAGAGGAATTTGACACCGGCTGTCCCTTCCCTTCCGTAAGTAAGGAATGTAAGGTGTTTACTCCGGAGGGAGGCTGGATGGGGCAGTTCTTTAAAGGAAGAAACGGCTGCATATGGGATGGACCGGCCTGGCCTTATGCCAACAGTATTATACTGGACGGGATAGGCAGAGAGAGCCTGGCAAAAGGACATGAATGGGATAAGGATTTCGGCCGGTATTTTATGAAATTCACCAGACTTCACTATTATGGCGGAGATGGGGAGACTCCTTATCTTGTAGAGCATTATAACAGTATGACCGGGGAATGTATCAGTGACGATGTGGATTACAGCCATTCGTATTATATTGATTTGGTGGTAAAGTATATTGCCGGGATATCTGTATATCCGGGGAAAATTGTTGTGGAACCGCTGGATATCGGGCTGGAACATTTCTGCCTTAACAATCTCACCATTCAGGGGCATGATATCAGGGTCTGCCTGGAAAAAGAAAACAGAAAGCTCACTGTTTCTGTAGACGGGGAGGAAAGGGGAAACTGTGAGGGCCTTGGGCGCCTTGAGGTAATATTATGAAAAAGAACGCTTTGGAGCAGGAAGAGGCTTTCCGAGACTATGCCCTGCAGGAAAATCTCTGGAAGGTGCTGCTACGGACAGGGACCCCGCTGGCCTTTTATCAGGCCTTGAATACCTTATATAAAATGCTTGACTCTCTGATGGCTTCCCATATTAATGCGGAAGCTGTCAGTGCAGTAGCCTATCTTTCCCAGATTAATATTACGGTTTCCGCCATAGGGATGGGGCTTTCCATGGGCAGCAGCCTGAAAATCAGCGAAGCATATGGGGCAGGAGACTATGGCCTGGTTAAGCAGCGGGTCAGCAATCTGTTTGCCATGGTGGGAATTCTGGATATCCTTTTGCTTTCATGTATTCCTTTTACGGGCATTCTTCTGAAAGCAGCCCGGACACCGGAAGAACTGATTGCCATGGGAAGCACCTATTTTAATATCGAACTGGCAGGATTAGCGGTGGCCTTTTTTAACAATGCATATATTGCAGTGGAACGCTCGAGGGGCAATACGAAACGTATTTTCCGGCTGAATATGATTGTTATTGTTCTTAAACTGGCGTTTACTGCTTTTTTTGTATACGTGCTTGAGAGCGGAATTACCATGATTGCCATAGCCAGCGTGATTTCTCAGGCCGTTCTAATGGTTATAGGATTGAAGAATATAAGCCAAAAGGGGAGTTCCTTCCGTTTTTCCATGGGAAATGTCTGCCTGCATTCCAAAGCGGTGGCTCCTCTGCTGAAGATTTCGTTTCCGCTCATTGTGGAAAAGGCGGCTTTTTCCGCAGGAAAGGTTATTGTGAATTCCATGTGCAGTGCATATGGCTCCCTTACCGTGGGAGCGTTGGGGATATGTAATAATATTACCGGAATTTTTTCCAATGCCCAAAGCGGATATCAGGAAGGCTGTGCGGCTATTATCAGCCAGAACCTGGGAGCAGGGAAACCTGCAAGAGCCCTGGAGGCATTTAAGAAAATTTTTGTGATCAATTTGCTTTTCGGCAGTGCGGGACTGATCATCAGCCTGCTTTCCATTGATACACTCAGCTATTTATATGCCAGCTCCTCCCATGGGCTGAATGCGGAATTCAGGGATATTATCCGTAATATTTTTCGTTATGATGCACTGGGGACCATAGTTCCCTGGGGGATAGGCGCTTCAGTCATGGCATTTATGTACGGTCTGGGAAAAACACGGAAAATCCTGTTTATCAATGTGTGCAGGCTGTTTTTATTCCGTATTTTGTTGTTATGGATTCTTCAGCGATTCACTTCGTTAGGAAGTGAAAGCGTGGGTATTGTCATGATGGCCAGCAATTCTCTGACTGCTGTACTGGCCTGTATATTGGTAATATTTGATATCCGTTCTTTCTGCCGGGAGAACCATTTGACTTCAGGGAAATGCAGAATATCAGATGAATAAGAGTATTAAAATTACAGCTTTAATATGCGCCAGAGTGTAGTGCGGCTTATTCCAAGCCTCCTTGCTGCCGCGCTTTGATTGCCGCCTTCTTCTTTTACGACAAGCTCCACGATTTCACGATTAATCTCTTCCAGAGTGCGGTGAAGATTCAGATTGGCATGTTTTTCAGAGGAAGAAGGAACCAAAGTCTGAAGCCTGGCTTCTTTTTCCTCTGACAGCAGCACTTTTCGGACATCGGTGCTCTTTATAAAAGGTTCCTCGGTGATGTTCCCCAGGCGTGTGATCACTCTGCGCAGCTGTGCATAATTAAACGGCCAGTCGAATTCCTGAAGCATGTTGAGGGCTTCCGGCTCAAAGCCTGCAATTTCCTTACCGAAATCAACATTAAAGGTACCGATGAAAAGCCCGGCCATATGAGGAATGTATTCTTTTGTTTCCCGTAAGGGAGGAATTTCAATGGTTACACAGTTCAGAATATTTTTTGTAAATACAAACCGATCCGGATAGGGTGTGCTTTCTTTATGGGATAATTCAAAAATAATACGGTTTCGTTTGTGAAGCCCTGTGTCTTTGATGGTATATAACAGTTCCTTAAAGTGCGCCTCCGGAAGCAAATCAATATTCCGTATGTAAATGGTGGTGCCGGTATCGCTCAAAGGGGAATTCATATCCTGCATCAGGTAATCCCAGTTCCGGCTGTTCAGCAGACGGGAGCAGTCTATCAGGGCCAGAGGATTATTCTGTTCACTGCTCTGCAGATAAAGCATTTCCACAAAATGCTGTTTATCCATTCCCCTTTCGGCAAGGACAAATAATGGGGAACGGGAATTGAGGGCATCTTTCGTCAGGCTTTCAATGAATTGCTGAGGGGCCGTATTAAGATAGAAATTTTCCGCATTATTAAGCAGCTCCTCTTTGTCCAGATAATGAAGCCCATTTTTCAGGAGGGAAAGGGGAACCTTTCTGAAATTCACATAAAACTGGATCAGATCTTCCTCGTCTATTTTCTTCAGGGATCCCGAAATAGAAGCCAGGATGCCGGAGTATTTCCGGTATACCTTTTTCTGTCCGTCTTTTATGACGGAGGGGACAAGCCCTGCCATGATATTCGTCAGCTCTCTGGAATATAAATCATCTCTGGAATGGTAAATCATTTCCCCTTCGGGACTGAATACATAGACATCAAACGGATGAGTTTCCAAAAGACAGCGGAACATTTTGCTCTGGTGAAGTGTTTCTTTATACATGTTTCCATAGGAAACTACCTGTTCAAAGGTGGCATCGATGCTTTCCGTACCGGAAGTTATCAATATGGAACGGAAATGATAGGACTTTGCCAGAGAGTTGCTGATGGAATCACTTAATATAACCTCAATATCGGAGGATGCAATATCTTTCAGCACCTTTTCGGCTTCTTTCTGATTGTGAATGGTATAAATATCCATTTTATAATTCAGAAGGGTATTGATAAAATGGGTATTTTTAGTGATATTCGGGAAACCGATAAGGGCATAATGGTTCGACGCGCTCTGCGCCAGCTGGATGCACCGGAGCAGATCGTAAAGGGAAATAGTAATTTCTATCACAGGTATGCTGCTTACCTGACGGATCAGCTGTGCAGTCCCTCCGCGTGAGATAATAAAGTCAAAATCATTCTGTGTATATCGGGAAGCGATTGCAGCCCCGTCTTCCAAATCTCCTGTATAAACAGTGAGGGAAATATCATTTCTTTTGGCACCTGCCTGGAGCATAAGGGTGCTCATACTTTCAAAAGGGGCAATCCCCAGTACTTTTATTTTCTTCATTCCTCTTCCTCCTTACAATATTACTACAGAATAATGGATATTTATTCTGGTAAATGTTTCAATATAAAACACTTATTTCGATTATTTGCCTTTTGTTTCGTTGATAAAACGAAAGTAAATTGCTAGACTAAGTGTAAATTAGATAAAAACATTGCGTAACAGACCAATAATTTATATAAAATATACAAAAAACTCTATTGGTAATGGAAGTGCAGGAAAATGAAAATAAAACAAAAGTGTTTCGATTTGAAACATCTTTGAAATTAAGGTGGGAGTCATGGAAAAATTGTTGATAATTGCGGATGATTTTACCGGGGCACTGGATACTGGAATACAGTTCGCCGCATATGGGGCCAGGACAGAAATCATGACAGATACCGACATGGAATTTGGAGATTATCCTTCAGCAGAAGTTTTTATTGTGGATACGGAAACCAGACATTTGTCGGGGCCGGAAGCTTATGATGTGGTTTACAGGCTTGCAAGAAAAGCGAGGGAGGCAGGAATTACATATTTGTACAAAAAAACAGATTCCGGTCTGAGAGGAAATATAGCCCAGGAAATTAAAGCTGTGTTGGATGCATCGGAAGAAAGTTTTCTTGCTTTTCTGCCGGCATTTCCCGAAATGCACAGGATTGTGAAGAATGGGGTGAGTTATATTGACGGTATACCTATTACAGAAAGTGTTTTTGGGCAGGATCCCTTTGAACCGGTTACCTGTTCCCGGGTAAAAAAACTGTTCGGGGAATACCAAAATATAGTCAGGGAATACAGGTGTCCGGAGGAACTAGAGATTAATAGGGGAGAAAAACAAATAGCAATCTTTGATGCTTCCTCAGATGACGATTTAAAGAGGACAGCAGAGATTCTGCAGGAAAAAGGACGTCTGAGGGTATTGGCAGGCTGTGCCGGGTTTGCTTCTGCAGTAACCGAATATCTGCCTGTATTCAGACATGAAAGAAAAAAAGAGACCGTAAGGAAACCGCTGCTGATTATGTGCGGAAGCATCAATGATATTTCAAAAAAACAGATAGCATATGCGAAACAGGCGGGAATATCCGGAATTACCCTTACATTGGAACAGCAGCTGCAGCAGGGATATCTTGATACATTGCAGGGGAAAAAGCTGATAGCCGGTATTATCAGCACATGTGTCCGTGAAGGCGCCTGCATGATAGATACACAGTCGGAGATGGAGCGTGTGAATCAATATCTGGGCAGTCAAAACAGGACACTGGAAGAGGCTCGGGTTGACATAGCAGACAGGCTGGGCGAAATTTTGGGAGAAGTAATAAAGGGAGGCCTGGATGCAACCATTATGGTTATCGGCGGAGATACCCTGATACATTTTATAAAAAAAGTGAAGTGCAGACAGATTTCTCTTCTTTGTGAATTGGATAAAGGAGTTGTATATTCCGATATGAAGCTGCAGGGAAAACATTATAAAGTGATTTCCAAGTCAGGAGGTTTTGGAGAAGAGGATTTATTGGTTAAGCTCGTAAATTTAACAGAAGATAAGTGGGAGAAAGGATGTGGTGGGAATGGCGGCACAATATTGTTTGAGGATGCCCGGAAATGTTTATTGCGGTGAGGGCGCGCTTTCGCAGCTCCGGGGAATTCTGAGCGGATATCAAAAAGCGGCTGTGTTTACGGATAAGGGGATTGAGAAAGCCGGACTGCTGGATGAACCTGTGAAGTATATGAAAGAGGCCGGTGTGGATATTGTTATTCTGGACGAACTGCCTTCGGAACCTACCTATGCTCAGGCACAGAAGGTCATTGATGAGTTCAAAGCATCGGGAGCCGATGTGATTGTCGGGATTGGGGGAGGGAGCGTTCTTGATATTGCAAAGCTTTCTTCGGTTGCCGCATCAGAGGAATACGGAGTGAAGGAATTACTGGACGAGCCTTTGCTGGGAAAGAAGAAAACAGATACTATACTGATTCCCACAACCGCAGGAACCGGCTCCGAAGCTACTCCCAACAGTATTGTTGCAGTACCGGAAAAGGAATTGAAGGTGGGCATTGTGAATCCGGCAATGATTGCGGATTATGTGATTCTGGATGGGAGCATGATAAAAAAGCTTCCTTTGCCGATTGCGGCAGCAACGGGGATCGATGCAATGGCCCATGCGGTGGAATGCTATACCTCCAACAAAGCTAATCCTGTCAGCAATTTATTTGCAGGGGAAGCGGTGAAGCTCATATTTCGTAATATCGAAGAAGCCTGCCTGAATCCGGAAGCGGCAGCTGCAAAGAATAATATGCTTCTGGCGGCCTTTTATGCGGGAGCCGCAATAACCTCGTCCGGCACGACCGCCGTACATGCTTTATCCTATCCGCTGGGAGGAAAATATCATATAGCCCATGGTATTTCCAATGCGATTCTTCTTATGCCTGTTATGCGTTTTAATAAAGATGCCTGTCTGGAAGAACTGTCTCAGATTTATGATATGACGGAGCTGGGGGAACGAAGCATAAGGGCTGGGGATAAGGCGGATAAGGTTTTAAGCAGGATGGAAGAAATTATAGCTAACCTGAAGGTACCGGTTACCCTGGAGCAGTTCCATGTGGAGGAAAAAGATTTGGACAGCCTGGTGGAGGCTGGTATGCAGGTGACACGACTTCTTGACAATAATAAGAAGAAGGTAACACCTCAGGATGCAAGGAAAATTTATCGGGAAATTATCAGCGGCAGGAGGAAAGAGGATGACTGAGATCAGAGGGATTATTCCTCCTATCATAACACCAATGGATGAGGAGGAAGCTGTCAACGAAAAGGAACTGGCCAATCAGGTAAACCGTCTTATTGAAAGTGGGGTCCATGGCATTTTTGCGCTGGGAACCAATGGGGAAGGCTATATACTCAGCGAGGAGGAAAAGGAAAGAGTACTTTCCGTGGTAATAGAGACAGCTGCAGAAAGGGTGCCTGTATATGCAGGAACCGGCTGTGTGTCCACGAAGGATACGATAAGGATGAGCAAAAAGGCACAGGCGCTGGGAGCAGATGTATTATCGGTGATAACTCCCTGGTTTGCGGCAGCATCTCAGGAAGAATTGTATATCCATTACAGACAGGTAGCCGAAGCGGTTGATATTCCCATTGTGCTTTACAATATCCCGGCCAGGACCGGAAATGCGCTGGCTCCTGCCACGGTGGCGCGGCTTGCGGATATTGATAATATTGCGGGGGTAAAGGACAGCAGTGGTAATTTTGATAATATGCTCCAATATATAGAGCTTACCAGAGGGAAGAAATTCTGTGTCCTTTCGGGAAATGATTCTCTTATCCTGTGGAATCTGCTGGCAGGCGGAGCAGGAGGAATAGCAGGATGTGCGAATGTATTTCCTGAAAATATGGCGGCGATATACGAGAATTTCATAGCTGGAAATCTGGATGCCGCCAGAAAAGCGCAGGATAATATCCGGCCTTTCCGGAATACATTCCGATATGGAAATCCCAACACAGTGGTTAAAACCGCAGTGGAACTGCTGGGTTATCCGGTAGGAAAATGCAGAAGTCCTTTTCATCAGATTCCCCGGGAAGGAGTGGAAGCGATTAAACAGGTACTTAAAGACTGCAGAGAGGCCGGCATCAGGTAGGAGAGGAGTTTAAATGAAACCGATTCTTGGAATTACCATGGGGGATCCGTCAGGTAACGGACCCGAAATCACCATTAAGGCACTGATGAAGCCGGAGATATATGAAAGATGCAGGCCGGTAGTCATCGGGGATGCCGTTTGTATGGAAGCCGCTGCATCAATGGTGGAAGGCGCGTATGGATTCCGGATTCATGCCATACGTAAAGTGGAAGATGCGGTATTTGCTTTTGGAACGATCGATGTGCTGGATATGGGACTTGTAGATGTTTCCAAAAGGCTGTACATGAAGGACTGGAAAGAAATAGAGGAAGAAGTGGGAGAGGAGGCTGTGAAGAAGGCATATCTGGAAAGCCATAGAATGTGCGGAGAAGCGGCGTTCCAATATGTAAAGAAGGTTATTCAGCTGGCTATGGATGGTACGGTGGATGCAACGGTTACGAATGCCCTGAATAAGGATTATATTAATTTAGCCGGACATCATTATTCGGGACATACGGAAATTTATGCGGATTATACAGGAACCTCCCATTACACCATGATGCTTGCCCATGAAAATCTCCGGGTGGTGCATGTGTCCACCCATGTTTCTTTAAGAGAAGCCTGTGATCGGGTAAAGAAGGAACGAGTGCTGGAGGTTATCAAAATAGCCGATAAAGGCTGTCGGGCGCTGGGGATTAAGAATCCTAAGATTGGAGTTGCGGGACTGAATCCGCATTGCGGGGAAAACGGATTATTCGGCAGGGAAGAAATCGAAGAAATCCAGCCGGCCATTGATGAAGCTCTGGCCCTGGGGATTTGTATCCCGGAAAGGAAACCGACTCCGCCGGACACGGTATTTTCCAAAGCATTAGGAGGCTGGTATGACATTGTGGTGGTTATGTACCATGACCAGGGGCATATTCCGCTGAAGGTGAAAGGCTTTGTCTATAATCAGGAACGGCAGAAGTGGGATGCGGTTGCGGGCATCAATGTTACGCTGGGACTGCCGATTATAAGGGCCTCAGTGGATCATGGCACAGGAGAGGGCCACGCAGGCGATGGAAGCGCAAATGAATTAAGTCTGATGAATGCAATGGATTATGCCATACGTATGGCGGAAGCCAAAATAACAAACTAGGAGGATTGGGTTATGAGAAACAAAAAGAAGGTTATTTCCATTATTGTAGCGTTGGCTATGACAGCAGCATCCCTGACCGCATGCGGATCCGGCGGCAAAGGAGCGGAAAGCGCACCTGCGGCAGCGGAAGGAACAGGGAATACCACAGCGGCTTCCACGGAAGCAGAAAGCAGCACGACAGGATCAGAAGAGAGTGATGCGGACGGTTATGTGGGAAGCGGCGGTACGTATACGATGTATCTGCGTTCTACCTTTGTGGACTGGATTAACGATCTGGAATGGTACAAGGAGGCGGAAAAGAGAACCGGTGTTACTGTGGAATATCAAAAAGGCACCAGTGTGGAAAACGATGTTTATACGGAAGTGGATCAGATGGTATTGAGCAATACCTTAACGGATTCCACCATGTGCAAACAGGATCAGGCCAATATTTATGGAGCCCAGGGTGCATTTTATGATTTAAGGCCTCTGATTGATGAATATGCCCCTCATATTAAGGCATACCTGGATGCAAATCCGGATTATGAATCGCTGGTAACGAATGAGGATGGCTCTATCTATGGACTTCTGGTTGAAGGGATCCAGAAAGGAAGCTTCATTTTTTACCGTCAGGATCATTTTGACAAGGCAGGTGTGGATGTATCCGGAATCAAAACTGTGGATGATTTTACAGAAGCACTGCGTACTTTAAAGGCTTACTATAAGGATGTTCCCAACTATTATCCGTTGAACGGCCGTGAAACGCCGCTCCGGTTCCAGAGCCTTTTTAACTGTAACAGCAATATATCGGCAGAGGAATCCAACGGATTTTATTACAACAACGTGGAACTGGGATACGACATTCATGCGGATGGCGCTTATACCATGGTGGAAACCATGAAAAAATGGTATGACGAAGGCCTGATTAATCCCGAATGGATAGCCGGTGCATTTTCTGAAGGAGACTGGGAAGCGGCAATGTGGGAAGGACGCGGTTCCATCAGCTTTGACTTTTACACGAGACCGGCTGCATTTAATCTGGAAGGCAAGAATTATGATCCGGATTACAATATGGCTATCATGGACTTTTTCAACGATACAGACGGCAATCCCATGAAGGTTCAGACTGATACCAGATATAATCAGAAAAGAGCAACCGTTATTAATGCAAAGGCATCAGAAGAAACGGCCAAGACAATTATTCAGTTTATTGATTACTTCTACAGTGATGAGGGACAGACTCTGGCGAACTGGGGTGTGGAAGGCATCAGCTATGAAGAAAAAGACGGACAGAAGGAATATATTGTCAGCTATGATGAGGAACTGGCAAAACCGGACGGAGAGATGGAATGGAGCTTCTTAAGCGACCGTTTCACTATCTGCAAACCGCTTGATACCACTGCATTTTATTCCTTTAACTCAGAAATTGTAAAGGATGCGGCGTTAAAGCTTTTTACAGATGAGCATTTACAATATGGCATTAACATAATTTATTCGGATGAGCAGTCTGAGGAGCTTGCCACACTGACTGCATCTTTGAAAGACAGCTGTGACGCGGGAATTATCGCATTTATCAGAGGAACGAAGGAACTGAACGAAGACAACTGGAAAGCATTTCTGGACGAAATGGATGCGGCAGGTTATACCAGGATGGAAGAGCTTCAGCTGGCAGCCTATCAGAATACTTACAATGACTGATACAGCATTGCCCTGAAGCAATATAAAATCAGACCGGAAGAGATTCTGTTCCGGTCTGAATAATAAAGAAAGAGGTGTATGTATGGCCGGTAAGATAAAAAAGCGGGTACCTGATATCCCGGTACATAAAATACCGATGAAAGAACGGATAAAAAAGGATTTAAAAAGAAACTATCTTTTATATCTTATGCTGTTACCCGGCATTTTTATCTTGATCTGTTTTAAGGTCGGGCCGGTAGGAGCAATGGTGATCGCGTTTCAGGACTTCAGCGCATTCAAAGGAATTCTGGGCAGCGAATGGGTCGGCTTGAAACAGTTTATAAAGATATTCCAGGATCCATATATGCTGAAACTGATAAAGAATACGGTTGTACTTGCGATTTTATCTATTGTAGTCGTATTTCCTTTCCCCATTATTTTTTCTCTGTTTTTAAATGAAGTGAGGATAAAGAAAATACGGCATGCGGTACAGTCGCTCAGCTTCCTTCCGTACTTCATATCATCGGCGATTATGGTCAGTATTCTTTATACTCTTGTATCCCCATCCTATGGCCTGGTAAATAAAATCATTGAATTTTTCGGAGGGGAGGCCATATTTTTTATGGCAGAACCGCAGTGGTTCAGGCCTTTGTATATTATACTTCAGATATGGCAGACTTTTGGTTATTCTACGGTTATATATATAGCGGCTATGATGGCCATAGATACGGAACAATATGAAGCGGCAGATATGGACGGTGCCAACAGGTGGCAGAAAATGTTTTTCATAACACTGCCTTCCATTTCCAGTTCTATTATAGTAATGCTGATTATCAGTATAGGCAACATTTTTTCCGTTGATCTGGATCGGATACTGTTAATGTATAATCCAAGCGTTTATGAGACTGCGGATGTGATCCAGACTTATGTATACCGGATCGCATTCCAGGCAACAGGATTCCCCAATTACAGCTATGGTACAGCCGTTAACATGCTGAAATCAATTATAGCCTTTGTTCTGGTAATCGCTGCAAATAAGCTGGCTTCCAAATATTCGGAAACCAGACTGTTCTGAGAAAGGAGGAGCAAAGATGAAAAAGAAAATTGATCTCTTTGAAATCATTAATGACTTTATCCTGTGTATTATTGGATTCATCTGTATCTATCCTTTCCTGTATGAAATATTTGTGGCTGTGAGCGACGGCAGGTTTTTAGCAGCGGGTCAGGTGACTTTTCTGCCGAAAGGGTTAAACTTAGAGGTTTTTAAATATGTGCTTTCCAATCCGAAGCTGGATATAGCCGTGGGAATGAGGAATTCCTTTATGTATACGGCCGGAGGGACACTGGCAGGGGTGCTGACAACATACATTACGGCCTACGCACTGTCCAGGCCGCAGATTAAATCTCGTTATCTCCTTATGGGGATTTTTACAATGACCTGGGTGTTTGAAGCGGGAATTATACCTACCTATATTGTATACAGCCAGTTCGGGTTTATTGATAATCCGCTGGTGATGATTGTGCCCGGTGCGATAAATACCCAGTACCTGATCATCTGCAAAACCTATCTGGAAGGGCTGCCATATGAACTGGAGGAAGCGGCTACTGTTGACGGGGCCAATCAGTTCCGGATCCTGTGGAATGTGTATCTGCCTATTTCCAAACCCATTGTGGCAACAATCGGAACCTTTTACGCAGTTAATATATGGAATCAGTATCTTGTTCCCCAGATATATCTGAAAGCAACAGGTCTGAAGGTAATACAGCAGATTCTTAAAGATGTGGTAATTTCATCCGACGGGGCCGGGGAAATGATGCAGACGGTAATCAGGAACGGAGTATCAATAAATCAGTATAATATGAAAGCGGCTGCGGTTGTTATTGCCATGCTGCCTATCGTATGTGTATATCCGTTTGTACAGAAATACTTTAAATCAGGTATTTTGATAGGATCCGTAAAAGGATAGGAAAGAGGGCTGTAAGCCGGGAAAGGAAAAATTTATGGCGAGAACTTATGTAACCTTGGAGACAATGAAAGAAGATGGAAAATTATATGACAATAAGCTTCGTGATACGATTGAGAGCCTGATTCCCAACCCTTATGAGAGCTGTCATGCAGCGGATCTGCTGGAGCTGCCGGGGGGAGATCTTCTGTGCTGCTGGTTTGCCGGTTCCAATGAGGGAAATGCGGATATCAGCATCGTTGTTTCACGTCTCAAAGCCGGAGAGAGTCAGTGGAGCATTCCTGTCAAGGTATCGGACGATGCTGAAAGATCGGAACAGAACCCATCGCTTTTCCTGACGCCGGAAGGAGAAATCTGGCTGATGTATACCGCGCAGATATCTCGTGCGGCCAGGCCGGATTCGAAATTCAATCTTCAGTATACCGCAGAAATAAGAAGGAAAATATCTAAAGATAATGGAGAAACATGGGGAAAGACGGAAGTCATGTTTTCCAGGGAAGGCTCTTTCTGCAGACAGAAGATACAGATTTTGAGCAACGGAAGATGGGTATTCGGGAACTGGATTTGTTTTAATGATGATACTCATAACGGCAGTGATATTACCATAGTACAGATATCGGATGATAATGGCATCAGCTGGAGAAGTGTGGAAATACCGGGCAGCAGAGGAAGAGTCCACGCCAATATTATTGAAACGGAACCCGGCAGACTGCTTGCCTTGTTCCGAAGCCGTTCAGCCGACAATATCTATATTTCTCATTCCGATGATTGGGGAGAAAGCTGGAGTGTGCCTGTCAGAACGGAATTGCCGAATAACAATTCCAGTATTTCTGCCATACGTTTACAGTCAGGTGCATTGGCTGTGGCCTATAATCCGGTATGTGCGAATGATAACCCTGACATAACCGTATGGCCGCGCCAGAGATGTCCGGTAGCGGTTGCCGTTTCTTTCGATAATGGAAGAACCTGGCCGGCAGCCAGGCTGGTGGAGCAGGGAGAAGGCTTTATCGGAAGCGGAAATGATATAAGCAACCGAAGATATGAATATCCGGTAATAATGCAGTCTTCCGATGGATGGATACATGTGGCTTACAGCTATGGAGATCGGAGATGTATCAAGTACGCAGCGTTTAAGGAAGAATGGATAATGGGTAAAGATACAAGCGTAAACGGCTGTCTTAACCCCACAGAAGAAAAAGATAAATAAACGGATTCGTAAACACAAAAAACACTGTTTTCAGGATAAGTCCAATAAATTATCGGACGCAACCCGGAAACCGTGTTTTTTTGTGCGAATGGGAAAATAGTCTCCTAAGTTCCGTCCGGATCTGTTATGATAAAGAAAAGAGACAGCGTATTCACAGGGCGGGTGACAGGATGAAAAAAGAAAAATGGGAAACACGGGTAAAGCGGATTCTGGGTAATATTTCCCTGGGAAAAAGCCTGGGGATAAAAATGCTGGTGGTATCTCTGATCATTGCGGGGCTTGGCATCATCAGTCTGTATGCCAACCGTACGATTGAAAAGCAGGCCAATGACGCCAATCTGAAAATTTTGTCCATGACGATTGATAAAATTGACGAACAGATTCTGACTGCGGAAAACCAGATGGCCAGCTATCTGACAAGCCGAAGAAGCGAATTGGTGGAAATTAAAAGAAATACGGCTAACAGGGAGTATCTGTATACCATCCTGGATAAAGAAATGAAGAACAGTTTTTCGGCAAACAGCTGGATCCAGGCCAGCTTCCTGTATAACAGCGCCGGACAAAGGATGGTTTCCTTCCGAAGCTTCGAATATTCGCTCCTGGAGGATGTAAGAGATTATAACCAGAGCATCATATCCGGAGAAGAGTCTTTTTCCAATGAATGGGTTGCCAGGAAAATCGGTGATAAGGTTTATTTTGTCAGGACTATGCACACACTCGGATATTACCTGACGGTGTATATGGATGGAGATCCCTTTTTAAAGGTGATTGAAAAGGGGGAAAACAATCCCTTCTCCCTTCTTTTCTTTACGGATGAAAACAGAAAGGCCATAAGTGATGAAAAGCTTTCGGCGAGCGCAGAACAGCAGATTAAAGACTTCGGGCAGGAATTGATCTATAATGATCCCAGAGAGGCAGTGACTGTAATCGGCAGTGCTTCCGACCGGACGGGGCTCAGTCTGATTGGACTGCGTTATAAATCTTTTCTCCAGAAAAATATAGGGGCACTGCAGCTTCTTCTGGCCATGTTTATGATGCTGGCGGTGGCTTATGTGGTAGGCTGGAGCTGGTTTAACAGGAAGACTCTTGTGCATCCGGTAGACAAGCTGGTAAAAGCCATGGAAGAAGTGGAAAACGGAAATCTGCACGTAAAAGTGGAAGAGGAGGCTTATTACCAGGAATTCCGCTGCCTGAATTATCAGTTCAACCGCATGGTATCGGAAATCGAAAAATTAAAAATCGATGTATATGAGGAGCAGCTGAACCGGCAGAATTCGGAGCTGAAGTTTCTGCTTCTGCAGATCAATCCCCATTTTTTCCTGAATGCCCTGAATATCCTGTATACACTGGCATTGACCAGGCAGACGGATAAAATCAAGGAGCTGGTTGCCCATCTGATGAAGCACAGCAGGTATATCCTGAAGGCCAGAAATGAAAAAATAGAGGTGGAGGAGGAGCTGAAGCATATAGAAAATTTTATAGAAATACAGAGGATCCGTTATACCTATCCGATACTGTTTACGAGAGAAGGGGAGGAGGAATTGGAGGATTGCCTGATTCCGCCGATGATGCTGTATACTTTTGTGGAAAATTCGGTGAAGTATGGTCTGGTGGATGAAGCGGAAGGAGTACATATCACTCTTCAGATTGAGAAAAGCAGGGAAGGGGAAAAACAGGGATATTATTTCCGCATCCGGGACAGCGGCCCCGGATATGCAGAAGATGTGCTTCCTGTCCTGAACAGCGGGGACACCCTGCTGGATCGGCGGGGGGAAGAACATTATGGCGTGGCAAATGTTGTACAGAGACTTGCGATCCTGTATCATGGAGATGCGGAAATAAAATTTGAAAACGGGACAGAAGGCGGCGCCGCAGTGGAAATATGGCTGCCGGAAGAACAACGGGAAGAGGCGGTAAAGGATGAAGGTTTTACTGGTGGATGATGAAAAACTGGCACTGGACGGGCTTCGGATGGTAACGGAGGTCCAGAAAGATCTGGTGGATCAGGTTTTTACGGCATCCAGCGCGGCGGAAGCGAAGAAAATCCTGGAGGAAGAAGTGATCGACGTAGTGGTGACGGATATTGAAATGCCCTTGGGAAGCGGGCTGTCGCTGCTGCGCTGGCTGCGGGAGGAAAAAATAGATATTGAATGTATTTTCCAGACCTGTCATGAGAGCTTTGCATTTGCCAGAGAAGCGCTGTCCCTCGGAAGTTCCGATTATCTGGTGAAGCCGGTTCAGGAAGAGGAAATCCGTGAAGCCCTGATAAAGGCCAGGAATAATATGGAGCATAAGCTGCGCCTGAAAAATGATGCTGTCCATGAAAGTACGCTAAAACAATACCAGGGTGTTATGAAAAGTGTTTTCCTTACGGAACTGCTTCGGGGAAAATTCGGTGCGGACAGGGAAAAAATACGGGAGAATTTCGCCGCTCAAGGTGTTGAACTGAAGGATGGGGAGCGGGTTTTGCTGCTTTCTGTCAGTGTTGCGCGGATTGGAAAGGCTATGGATGGCTGGGAAAAGGATATTTATGACTTCGCCATGCGTAATGTCATAGGGGAATCCCTGAATATTGCAGGAAAAAACAGGATATGCCAGACAAATGTGGGGACGGATATTAATTATGCCGTGTTTCTGCTGGAAGGGGAGGTCGGAAAAGACAGGATCCGGGAAGAATGCAGGCAGTTGATCCGGTGGATGCATAATGAATTCGATACGGATATCCAGATTTATATGGCGGGTTTTGTGGAGCCGGAGGAGCTTCCCCTGCAGTTTGAAAAGCTGAGGCAGATGCAGCAGGATATTATCTGGAAGGACAGCTTCTGTCTGTGTGAAGGAAGATTGGGAAACGAAGGGCCGAAAGGGCCTAATTACCAGGCTTGGGAGGTCCTTATCCGGAAAGGGAGGCAGGAGGAGCTGCTTTCCCAGGTGGAAAAGTATGTGGACAGAATGGCAGGGGATATGGAAATGACACGGCCTGTCCTTCAGTCTCTTTTGGCAGGGCTTCATGCCCTTATAGTCAAAAATGAGAGGGAGAGGGCGGAACAGGGGCTCGATGTACGGCGTATGGATGAAAAGGAATATTCCGACCGCTTCCAGGCTGCCTTTGCCTCACGGGAAAATGCCGACGATTTCCTGAGGTGGATGCTGCTGCGGGATGAGGTGCAGGAAGAACGTTCTGTGGTGGATCAGCTGAAGGAATTCATCGATAATAATATTAATAAAGAAATTACAAGAAAGATGCTTGAGGATGCCGTGCATTTGAACCGGGATTATTTAAACCGTCTGTTTAAGAAGGAAACCGGGGTTTCCCTGGCGGAATATATTGTGGAAAAGAAGATGGAGACTGCCAAGGAGCTTCTGGTGATGACGGATCTCTCCGTGGGAGAGGTGGGTTATTGGGTGGGATATGAGAATTTTTCCTACTTTTCCAGGTATTTTAAAAAGATAACCGGTGATTCTCCGGCCAGTTACCGGCAGAAGTACAAAGAAAGCGATTTATAATAACAATTAATTTTGGTGTCAGTCAAATGTCCGGCAGAGGACAGGAGGGAGCAAGGAATGGAAAGTCTGGATACTATTTTTGAACTGTGTAAAGAAGCAGGTGTCCATGAGCAGGCGGTGATCCCGGTGGAAAAAATAAAGTTTTCCGATGAGGTCCGTCATCTCTGTGAGGTCAATTACTGCGGAAGCTATGGGAAGACATGGGCCTGTCCTCCCGGGGTGGGCAGTGTGGAGGAATGCCGGGAAAAATGTATGGCTTTTACCCAGGTGTATATTTTTACCACATGGCATCCGCTGGAGGATTCCCTGGATCTGGATGGGATGCAGGAAGGGAAGGCGGCTCACGAAGAGGTATGTGCCAGAGTGCGTAAAATATTTGAAGAGAACTTTGCCGAAACGTTGGTATTGACTTCGGAAGGCTGCGGAAACTGTCAGACATGTACCTATCCGGATGCTCCCTGCCGGTTTCCGGATCGTATGTGCCCTTCGGTGGAAAGCTATGGGATTTTTGTCAATGAAGAGGCGGCGGAGGCGGGGATCCATTACATTAACGGGGCCAATACGGTAACGTACTTCGGCAATGTGTTCTTTTAAGTGAGGGCCCGGCCATAGCCCACGCGGAATGCGCTCCGGATAACCTCCCCTGCCGCTGCATGTGCTGCCCTCCCGGACACGATCCTGCCTTTCGGATGCCGGTATGTCATGTTAGTTTCAGGTTCAATCTCAAAAAAGGGATATTTCTAACTATTTTGCATTTACCAGCCGTGGTCAACGCGGCTGAACTCCTCCCACTGGTCGTCGTAGTGACTTTAGTCGCTTACAGCGCCGCTAAGGGCGGACCACGTCCGGTAAATGCAAAACAGTAAGAAATATCACCTTTTTTTCAAATGAACCTGGAACTAACATGACATACCGGCATCCGAAAGGCAGGATCGTGTCCGGGAGGGCAGCACATGCAGCGGCAGGGGAGGTTATCCGGAGCGCATTCCGCGTGGGCTATGGCCGGGCAGGGCAGGGTGAGGTTAGCCGGAAGCCACGGGAAAGGGGCTTCCGGCTATTATATTTGTTTAATACAGGCAGACCTGGAAACGGAGGACGGAGGCCATGGGGCCTATGGCGGCTTGCATGCGTTCGTCGCCGTTGAGGATGCGGCCGGGGTGGAATTTGTCTTCGGAGAAGGTTCCTTCTTCCAGGCGGATGAGGCTCACTTTTTTTTCACTGCCTTTTTTGGGGAGGACTTCGATTTGGAAATTGCAGCCTGTGATGTAGAAGCCCAGGGGGCCGTTTTCCAGGAGGAAGCCGGCGGTACCGGGAAGGCCGGGGCGGTTTCCTGTGTAAGTGAGTTTTATGTCGGTTTCGGGCAGAGGAATGATGATTCCTTTGTCATGTTCATTTTTTCGTATGAAGGCATGGAGTTTGCCTGAGCCGCGGTGTTCGGCAAGGAGGCCGGTCATGCCGGAGAGGATTTCGTAGCTTCTCTGCAGGTAGGGGGCTGTTCCGGTGTTGGAAAAGGCGGAAAGGTCGATGTTCAGGGCGGCCATTACGGCAGGGGCGGGGGCGGGAGCTTCCTCAGGGGCGGAGCCGGACGGAGAGGGTACAGGGAACATGTCTTCTATGCCGAAGGGAGAAAAGCCCAGTGCGTTGTATTGGCCGAAGGCATAGAAGACGTTGGAGGCTGTAACGGGGTCTCTTCTGGCTTCGGGGATGAAGAGCGGGTTGTCTCCGGCGGTGTAGGCATCGCAGACTCCTTTGAAATCTGAGAGGTAAATATCAGGAGAAAGCATGTCGATGGAGGGCACCAGTTTTTTCCACAGATCCATGTATTTGGCGATGGGGCCGCCGCAGGGATAGGAGCCGGGGATTTCGGGGAACTGTTCGAGCCAGGCGTTTACGTTGAAGGGGAGGGGATATTCGGCTTTCCCGGCGGAGGCGATGTGCTGGATGGCAAGGCAGTAGTGGTAGGTCATGAAAAGCTCGGGGGCATCTTCACCGAACAGGGGATACCAGGAGTCGGTATTGTCTGCAGGGATGCCTGCGTATTCTTTCATGGCAGGGGGGACGGGGGCGAGGTAGGCTTTCTGCGCTTCCTTGCTGTAGTCCCTTTGTGCGCCGAGAAAGCCGATTTCATTTTCCACCTGTACCATGATCACGGTATTTTCTTCGCCGTCTGTTTCCCGAAGGTGGGACATGAGGCGGGCGAATGCGCAGGCGTCGGCTTCTATGGCGGCGGTGCAGAGAGGGGATACGGTATCGGAGGGGTTGTCGGGGCTGTAGCATGCACGGAAGTAGGTTATCGGATCCTGTTTTACCCAGGAGGGGGCATACATGGTTTCGCCATTCTTCCAGATACCGAACCACAGGAGTATCAGCTTCTTCCCTTCCTGTCTGGCCTGGAAGAGAAGGCTGTCTGTGAGACTGAAGTCAAAGGAGCCTTTTTCCGGTTCCAGCGTCTCCCAGCAGACCGGGGCGATGACGGTATTCAGGGCAAGGGGACGCAGGGCGGGCCATACATTTTTCTCCATGTAGCCGGCGGAGGAACTGCTGGAATTATGGAGCTCGCCTCCCAGGATCAGGAAAGGCTGATCGTTTACATATAGGGTGGGTACTCCGTATTGGTTTGGTGCGATTCTAGGTATCATTTTTGTGTGACCTCCTCTTTTTTGGGTGATGTTTCGTAATTGGGATGATTGACATAATCGGTAAAGGATTTTGTTTTGCAGATGGTGCTCATCAGGTGGGCAGCGGCCTGAAGGAGCTGCTGTCTGTTTACGCGTCCCTCATCATAGCCCTTTAATACCTGGGCGATTACGGGAGGGCCTCCCGGCATGACGATATCGTTTCCTGCCGCTGCGGCATCGGCACCGTCCACTACAATGTCCATGTCGCCCCAGTCGGTAACAACAATGCCTTCGTAACCCCATTCTTCCCGCAGGATACGGGTACACAGATCATAGCTGCCGCCGGCAAAGGTTCCGTTGATTTTGTTGAAAGAGGACATAAAAGTATGGACGTGGCTTCCTTTAACAGCCATTTCAAAGGGTTTCAGGTACAGCTCCCTTGCGGCACGTTCGGTGAGGACAGAATCCACTGCATCATAAGAAAAACGGGCGCTGCCTCTGCGGTAGGTTTCCTGCTCGTTGACGGCAAAATGCTTGGGGCAGGCGGTAACCGGATTGTTTTCTTCTGCGCCCCTGCAGACAGATACGCCGCAGACGCCTGCCAGTACCGGATCTTCAGAAAAGTATTCGAAGTTCCTGCCGCCGATGGGACTGCGGTGCAGGTTCAGCGCCGGGGCGAGCCAGCTGTCAACGTTCTGGGTGAAGGCTTCGTAGCCGCAGGCACTTCCGAAATCCATGAGCACCTTCGGATCAAAGCTGCAGGCCAGCAGCATACCGGTGGGCCAGGCTGTTTGGCCGACGCTGGCGGGACCGTCCTTATAAAAGATAGAAGGGATCCCGTATTTGGGGAGGGCCGGTGATACATAGCCCATGCTGCCGGTGGGATGGGTACAGACGGCGACAGGTTCCTTGTTTTCGTAGAAAATGGTGGGCGCCGCCTGGGAACCGAAGCCGCCGAAGGGAAGCCCGGGGCCGTAGCCGTTTGCAAGGACGGCCAGCTCTTTTGTGCTCATCTGGGCAAGAAAAGCATCCATGTCCACTCTGCCTGCAGCCACATCGGATAACCGGGAAGGCTTTGGCTCCGCCTGGGCAGGTACCGTCTGTTTTTGGGGATGGCGGACGGTGATATCCTCCTGGGTTATGAGAAAGGACGGAGGGACTTGTTTTTCCTGTTCCTCTCCGGGATAGGTGATGGGAGAGATATTTTGTGCGGACAGAAAAGCCAGCTTGTTTCGGTTGCAGGGCTTCAGGCCCAGGCAGTTAGAATATTGTGCGCAGATGACCGGGGAAGGCACAAGGAGGGAGCCTGCAATGTGGGTGTTCCGGGAGGAATTGCCCACGCGTATATAGTAGGTTCCGGCTTCCAGCAGATAAGAGGCGCTTTCTTCATCATAGGAAGAAAGCTGGTCCAGCGGTATCGTGAGGGTGAGCTGCTGTGACTCGCCAGGAGCCAGAAGCTTTGTCTTTTCCCAGGCTTTCAGCTCCTGGTACGGTTTTTCCAGCCGGCCCCAGGGTGCGGAAACATATATCTGTACCACCTCTTTTCCTGCATAGCAGGAGGAAAGGTTTTTAACAGCCGTCCGTACTACAAGGTTTTCCTCTTCCTTATGCAGTGTGGTATCGGTTATGGAAAACGCAGCATAAGAAAGCCCATGTCCAAAAGGATAGACCACATCTTTTCCGAAGGAATCAAAATACCGGTATCCCATGTAAATATTTTCCAGGTACACAGTGACCGGGCTTTTTGCAAAACCGGAGCTTCCGTTAGCTTCCGCGTCCAGGCCGTAATCGCGGTATTCCTTCAGGGTTTCAGGATGCTCCTTGTCCCAGCTGAAATGTCCGGCGCTGGGGTAAGCTTCATAGGAGCAGGCAAAGGTGGAGCACAGTTTTCCGGAAGGGGTGTGCTTTCCCACAAGGATATCCGCCAGTGCGGCGGCGCCCTGTTCCCCGGGAAGGCCTATGAATAATACGGAATCGATGGAAGGATAGTCCTTAATCCAGCCTGTGTCCAAGATACCGTTGGTATTCAGTATCAGGACCACATGGGAAAAGGACGTGCAGACCTGGCGGCAAAGAGCCGTTTCCTGCGGGGTAAGATAGTAATCATCCGGCACATGCCTATCGCATTCTTCACCGCCTGAAGAGCGGCCCAGGATCAGGAAAGCCGTGTCCGTCCGGGAGGCTGCTGCATCCACAAGTTCTGCCGGCACAGGAAATTCTTCCCTGGGAGGCTCATATTTGCCGAATATTTCATAAATAATACCGCTGTTTATCAGATCGACTCCTGCTTCCGCCAGCCGGGCAAAGGGATCCTCCACGACCTGGGCCGCCAGCTGCTGCTGATAATAGGAGACAAGTTCGGGAACCGGTGTGATTCCGGCTTTCCGGCACTCATCCAGGATGTTGGCGGGCTGTTCCGCATTCCGGGAAGCGCCGGAGCCGGCTCCTCCGATCAGGGTATCCAGCTGGGAACGGCCGAAAAAGGCGGCTGTACTTCCGGTTTTCACAGGAAGAAAATGATGGTTGTTGGCGAGAAGGACAATGGATTCCGCCGCCAGCTGCTTTGCCGCCGCCCTCAGATTTTCCCTGGAACGTTTTCCCGGATCCGGTGGGCAGAAGCTCTGCTTTGTTTTGTATAAATTGGACATTTTGTACTCCTTCTTTATATAATGAAAAAAATATTTCATACATGTTTATATGATTTTATCATAAAGAATCCTGAAAATATACAAAGATACTAAAAATGTCGCGATAGGTAAAAGGATTGGTCGTGTTTGTGAAAGACGCAGACGTAAAATAATGCTACACTGAAAATACTTCAGGAAACAACGATAAACTGATTAAAGGAGAGGATTATATGAAAAGGAAAAGTCTTGCAATGCTTATGGCACTGACTCTGGCGGCAGGGACACTGACGGCCTGCGGAGGTTCTGCGGCAACAGCTCCTGCGGAATCCGCACAGACGGGCACAACGGCAGGTACAGAGGCAGGTTCAGAGAATGGGGACGGACAGGCAGCGGAGGAAGGCACCGCGGCTGCGGCGGGGGAGGTACAGCTGCCGCTTACCGAGGAGCCGGTAACCTTGAAAGCCTGGATGGCCATTGATGCCACGACTGCCAATAATATAACGACCTATGCAGAGACACCTGCGGCACAGGAAGCGGAAAAACGTACAGGAGTACATATTGAATATTCCCATCCTGCCACAACTGCCACACAGGAACAGTTCAACCTTCTGGTGGCAAGCGGCAACCTTCCTGATATTATGTGGTATAACTCCAACAGTGCCAAATATACAGGCGGTATGGATGCGCTCATTGATGACGGGATTTTCCTGGATCTGACGGACTATCTGCAGTATATGCCCAATTATGTGGCTGCCATGAAGAGAAACGAAGAAACAGGGCTGCAGTGTAAGACAGATACCGGACGTTATGCGGTGGCCTGGATGCTTAATGTGGAGAAGGAATGGGACTGGGGAGGCCCGCTGGTACGTAAGGACTGGCTGGAGGACTGCGGCCTGGATACACCGGTAACCTATGACGACTGGTATGAAATGCTGAAGGCATTTAAAGAGCAGAAGGGTGCCACGGTTCCTATGCTTACCGGTGCCAAGGAATTTTATAATATGCTGGAGGATCTGAATGCAGGTTACGGCGTAACGGATGATTTCATCAATAAGGACGGAAAAGCAACCTATGCGCCGATACTGGATGATTATAAGGACTTCATGAAGCTGATGAACCAATGGTACGCGGAAGGATTGATTGATCCGGAATTCATGACCAGAGATACCCAGGATCAGTCCACCATGGCCAATGACCAGACCGGTGTGCATTTGTTCGGTGTATGGACCTTCCCCAGTATTTTTGAAGCAAAATATGGACAGGAATGGGTGCCGGTACCTTATCCCGTAAAGAGTGAAGGCGAGGTTGCCCATCTGGGATGGCAGCAGTATGAAATCTGTTCTGACGCCCTTGGTATTACCACCAGCTGTAAGGATCCCGTGCTTGCGGCAAAATGGATTGATTATTTCTATTCTGAGGAAGGATCCCTTCTGAAGAATTATGGTATTGAAGGAGAAACCTTTGAATATATCGACGGTGAACCTCAGCTGAATGATGAGGTCCGCAAGGCTAAGGCGGACGGCACCAAATCCGGCTATGATTATCTGGGAGTTGCGCTGACAGGCATTTATGACTGGAAAAACTCTCTGTACGGCAACGATGAAAAGAACCTGGTATGCTATGATGTTTGGGACGCATCAACAGACGGCTCCTATGTCATGCCTCCTATTTCCATGACCTCCGATGAAGGCACCAATTATTCCGCAATCATGGGCGATATTACCACCTATGTACAGGAATGTACGGTTAAATTCATTACAGGGGCTATGGATGTGGATAAAGAATGGGATAATTATGTTTCCCAGATTCAGTCCATGGGCATCGAGCAGGCAACCGAATATCAGCAGGCAGCATTGGACAGATACTTTGCCCGTTAACCGGCTCATTTTCCGGCTGCAGCGGTAAAGAAAACGCAGCAGGAACACCGTGATGGCAAAAGGGAAGAAGGGCGCCGCTCTACGGGGCGGCGTCCTTTCCCCTATTTCAAGTAAATAAGGAGAAGGTTATGAATGCGTTAAAAAAAGACCTTAAGAGGAATTATTCTCTGTACCTGATATTCCTGCCTACAGTTATCTTTTTTGTTATTTTTTCCTACGGCCCCATGGTGGGGCTGCTGATGGCTTTTCAGAACTACAAGCCTCAGCTGGGATTTTTCAGAAGCCCTTTTGTCGGTTTCAAGCATTTCCAGGATTTTTTCCAAAGCTATTATTTCTGGAGATTGTTAAAAAACACTTTTTTGATCAGCTTTCTGGATCTGCTGGTTGGATTTCCTCTTCCCATTATTTTCGCTTTGCTTTTGAATGAGGTGAGAGGGAAATTTTTTAAGAAAAGTATTCAGACCATCAGCTATATGCCTTACTTCGTATCCATGGTAGTGGTCTGCTCCCTGGTAAACCAGTTCTGTTCCCAGAATGGCGCGATTACCCAGCTGTGGTCCATGATTACCCAGAATGAACCGGCAAGCCTGATTGCCCAGCCCCAGTTTTTCCGGGCCATATTTGTGGGAAGCAATGTATGGCAGAGCCTGGGCTATAATTCCATCATATATATCGCGGCCCTGGCCAGTGTGGATCAGGAGCTTTACGAGGCTGCCGTAATCGACGGAGCCAACCGCTGGAAGCAGACGCTGCATGTAACGCTTCCCGGTATTTCCAGCACCATCATTATTCTTTTGATTCTTCGCTGCGGACAATTGCTGAATGTGGGATATGAAAAAATCATCCTGCTCTATGGTCCCAGCACCTATGAAACTGCGGACGTTATTAATTCCTTTGTATACAGAAAAGGTCTGCAGGAGTTTAACTATGGCTATTCAGCTGCGGTGGGTCTGTTTAATTCTGTGATATCCTTCATCCTTCTGATGACGGTAAACAAGATCAGCGCCAAGGTTTCAGATACAAGTCTGTTCTAAGGAGGAAAGAGGAATGATTCGATCCAAAACTGTGGGATATAAAATCTTTACCGTAATTAATTATGTCATACTCACCCTGATAGGATTCCTCTGCCTGGCGCCCATGCTCCATACAGTGTTTGCATCCTTCAGTGAACCGGGGCCCTTAAGCGCCCATATCGGTTTTATTTTCAGGCCTCTGGGCTTCACCCTGAACGGCTATGTCCTGGTATTTCAGAATCCCAATATCTATACAGGTTATGTAAATACCATCATTTATGTAATATTTGCCACCCTTCTGGGGACGGTGCTCACCATAACTAGCGGCTACGTATTATCCAGAAAACAGCTGCTGCTGAAAAACCAGATGATGTTTTTCCTGGCGTTTACCATGATGTTCAACGGGGGCATGATCCCTTTCTATATGGTGGTGCGTAACCTGGGAATGCTGGATACCAGATGGGCGCTGATTATACCGGGCTGTGTGAATGTATTCAATATCATTATCATGCGTACCTCCATGGCGGAAATCCCGGATTCTCTGGAAGAAGCAGCCAGAATCGACGGCGCCGGGAATATGACCATTATGATGAAGATCGTAGTGCCTCTTTCCAAAGCAACCATTGCGGTTGTGGTTCTGTTCTATGCGGTAGGACAGTGGAACTCCTGGTTCAATGCATCTATTTTTCTTCAGGACCGCTCTTTGTACCCGCTTCAGCTCATCCTGAGGGATATTCTGATACAGAACGATTCTTCCCAGATGAACCGAAGCGATCTGGAAAATAACATGGCTATCTATAAGGACTTAATCAAATATTGTACCACGGTAATTGCCACGCTGCCTATTTTGTGTATTTATCCGTTTGTACAGAAGTACTTTGTCAAGGGAGTCATGATCGGTTCCGTGAAAGGGTAATAAAGCAATACTATAAAAATCAAGGGAAAAACAGGGAGGGATTATCTGATGAAGCAATTTGTCTGGGATTATAAGGATGAGGTAAAGCCTTTAAAACCGTATTGGAATATGTGTGTGGGAAGCTGTCACGGCACGACTGCTTTGCGGCAGGATTACAGGGAACAGCTGGAGAAATGCCAGAGGGAGCTGGGCTTTCGGTATGTACGGTTCCATGGGCTTTTTGATGATGATATGAGTGTGCTCACCCGTCCCATGATGGGGGCCAAGGATGAGTGGGTGGTTTCGTTTACCAATGTGGATTCTGTGTTTGATTTCCTGCTGTCCATAAATATGAAGCCTTTTGTGGAGATCGGTTTTATGCCGGAGGCTCTTAAAAGTAAGGAGACTACAATTTTTCACTATAAAGGGAATACTTCCCGGCCGGCAAGCTATGAAAGATGGGACTGGCTGATCCGTCTGTTTGCGGAGCATCTGACAGAGCGGTATGGGCTGGGAGAAGTGCGGCAGTGGTTTTTTGAAGTTTGGAATGAACCCAATCTGGGCGGCCCGGATTCTCCTTTTGGTTTCTGGGCGGATACGATGGAGGAATATTTTAACCTGTATTCCCATACCGCACGGGCGCTGAAGGCGGTGGATGAACGGCTGAAGGTGGGAGGGCCTGCCACTTCGAATAATTCCTGGATCCCGGAGTTCCTGGAGTATTGTAAAAAGACGGGAACGCCTGTGGATTTTGTTTCCACCCATCATTATCCCACGGATGTGGTTTTGGGGTATGGAGTGGAGGACAGCCAGAATTTCATGACGCCTGAGGAAGGGGAAAGTGTGGAGGATTTTCTGGAACGCAGAAAAGAGCAGCATGAGAGGCTGTGGGAAAAGGTGGACAGGGGCGTCCTGACGCAAATGACCCAAAAGGCCGTGAAAGAGGCCGGCGGTCTTCCTGTTTATTATACGGAATGGAACAGCGGGGCGGGAATTGCTTCCGACGGCCCTTTTGGTTCCTCTTTTATCCTGAAAACGATTATGGATTCCGTGGATCTGGCGGAAGGATATTCTTACTGGACCTTTTCCGATATTTTTGAAGAAGGAGGAATGCCTTACAAACCTTTCCACGGCGGTTTCGGCCTGCTGAATCTGCAGGGGATACCCAAGGCGTCCTACCGCGCTTTCCAGCTGCTGAATAAACTGGGGGATGAAAGGTATGTCAGAGCCGGGGCCCAGGGAACCGTCGATGTATATGGAATAAGAAAAAATGCATGTCAGGCAGTCCAGTTCCTGGCGGTGAACCATCATTCCCTGCTTCATGAAATAAGGGAAGAGGAGATTCAAATCCGCCTTACCGGGGCAGCCCCTGTAACAGCTGCCGTCGAACGGCTGGATGAAGCCCATGGAAATGCTTTGGCATGCTGGCAGGGGATGGGGGAACCGGATTATCCTGACCGGGCACAGCTGGCGCTGCTGGAAGCGGCGTCTTATACGAAAGAAGAGACAATGGAAATAAATGATGGTACAATAACCTTAACCCTTCCCCCCATGGGAGCGGCGCTGATTACCATGTATTTATAATGAAAATAGAGTCCGCACATACAGGCAGCAGAGGAAGCCGGTATGTGCGGCGCCAGTATGGCAGAGACAGGGAGGATTGTATTATGAGCTATGAAATTAAGAACCCGCTGCTGCCGGGATTTTACCCGGATCCGTCGATTGTGCGGGTGGAGGATGATTTTTATATGGTGACCTCATCCTTTTCCTTTTATCCCGGAGTTCCGGTTTTTCACAGCCGCGATTTGGCACATTGGGAGCAGATCGGGCATGTGCTGGATCGGCCGACCCAGCTTCCTTTGGGGGCGGACTGGATATCGGGAGGTATTTTCGCCCCTACGATCCGGTATCATGACGGACTTTTTTATATGATCACCACCAATGTGGATCACGGCGGGAATTTTATTGTTACCGCTCAGGATCCGGCGGGGCCCTGGTCGGAACCGCACTGGATTGAAGGGGCTGAGGGGATCGATCCTTCCCTGTTCTGGGATGAGGACGGGACCGCCTATTATACCGGTACCAGTTCCGGAGAGGACATGCGCCATAATAAGATATGGATCAGCCGGATAGACCTGACGGATTTCAGGCTTGTGGGAGAAAAGAAAAAAATCTGGGGCGGTTCCCAGGTGCTGGCATGGTGTCCGGAAGCGCCTCATCTGTATAAGAAAGATGGCTGGTATTATCTGATGATAGCCGAAGGGGGTACCGAGCATTTCCATGCGGTGACCATAGCCAGAAGCAGGGAAGTGATGGGGGACTACGAGGGTTATGACGGAAACCCGATCATGACCCACAGACATCTGGGAATGGGAGCCCCTATTGCCAATACGGGACATGCGGATATTGTGGAGCTGAAGGACGGCAGCTGGTATATGGTCATGCTGGCTTCCCGGCCGTACGGCGGCTATCACAAAAATATGGGAAGGGAAACCTTTATAGCCCCCATGGTCTGGGAAAACGGATGGCCTGTGGTGTGTCCGGGAACCGGAAAACTGGATTGGGCTTACCCAGCCCCGAATTTGCCGGAAGCGCCGGTGGAAGAAATACCGGAAACTGATGATTTTGACGAAAAAGAGCTCGCTTTCTGCTGGAACTGTCTGGGAACTCCCGCGGAAGGGGACTTCCGGCTGGAGGACAGCTGTCTGAAAATCAGAACTACGGCGAGGCCCATGGAACCGACAAGCCCGGAAGTCATGGAAAAAATACGCTCCGGTATGCTTCCCAACGTAAACTGTTCCGGTTTTGTCGGACGCAGGCAGCAGCATATGAGCTATACGGCGGTTGCCAGAATGCGGTTTGAACCGGAAGAAAGACAGACGGCGGGGCTGATATTGCTGCAGAATAACTACCATTCCCTGAAGGCGGAAATGACCTGTGAAAAGGGGAAACGGATACTGCGGGTGGTTAAAGGATATCTGACCCAGGAAGCGGAAGTCACCTATCATAATGTGGATATGCCCTATCAGAAAGAAATCTGCGGGGAAAGGGAATGGAATTCGGATACGGTAATTCTGGAACTGAAGGCGGAAGGACAGAAGAATACGTTTACGGCGGTGGAAGAGGATGGCACCAGACATGTACTGGCATCGGAACTGGACGGAGGTTTCCTTGGTTCGGAAACAGCCGGAGGTTTTGTAGGGGCCTATGTAGGGATGTTTGCAAGCGGGAATGGAGTGGAAGGAACGAACTTTGCCTGCTTTGATTCCTTTATGTACCGGCCGGAAAGTTAAAAAGTGCTTTACGCAGGATTATGAAAAAATAAAAAATTCCCGGCCGCCGCTGCTGTATGCATCGGCGTACCGGGAATTTCAGTTTTCGTTCGTTTACAGACAGTTTTTTGGAATGTGAATGCGTAATATCCACAGCAATTCCGGCTTAATAGTTCGTGTCCTTTTCATAAAATGCCGTATAAGCATCCTGCAGCTTTTTCAATGTAACCGGATCTTTTCCGCCTATCGGATTCCCGTCCAGTTCATCCGCGGCAATACAGAGGCCGCCGGAACTGCTGATTATCACTTCATCCGCCGCCCTCAGTTCATCCATGGTAAATACCGCTTCTCTGGTGGGAATGCCGTTTGTCTCTGCAAGCTCCAGCAGGTGCTTCAGGGTAATACCGGGCAGAATCAGGTTATCTCTGGGAGGCGTACACAGAACGCCGTCTTTTATCATAAGGACGTTGCTGTGGGCACATTCCGTAACCCTTTCCCCTCTGTGGAAGACTGTTTCCTGGCAGCCTGCTTCCGTGCAGCGCTGATAAGCGATTACGCTGGGAATCAGGTTCAGGGTCTTGATGTTGCAGTGGAGGAACCGGGTGTCCTCCATGGATATCAGCTTAAAGGTACTGTCCATGGGAACCAGTTCGCAGGGAACGGTAAAAATCATCAGGTTGGGAGTAACATCCGCAGGCGGGAAATTATGGGCCCGCAGCGCCGTACCGCGGGAACACTGCCAGTAAAGCATGCCGTGATCGATTTCATTGGCGTCGATGCATTTCTGTAATTCATTTACCAGGGTTTCACGAGGCATATCAAAAGGAATTTCCAGCATCCTGCAGCTGTTGTAAAAACGGTCCACATGATCCTTAACCGCAAAAATATGATTGTGGGCAAAGGTAGTGGCATCGTAGCAGCCGTCTCCGAAATATACGGCCCGATCCAGCATGGGGATTTTCATTTCCTCCAGAGGCCCGATTTCTCCATTGTAATAACCTACATATTTCATACTAACCTTCTCCTTATATGTAATCCTCTATTTTTTATTTTTATACCGGATAATTTTATAGCCGCCGATAAATAAGGTGGGCAGCAGATAGAACAGGATAAATCCATAGGAAAGATAGGAATATCCTTTTTCAATCAGTGTCACAACGCCGATACGGGAAAGAAGCAGCGCCGCAAGCAAGGTGATCACCGTGATAAGCCCTCTGTTTTTATCGGTCAGTCTGGCATTTCCCCTTTCCTCCAGGGCGATATCAAAACGGTCGATGATCATATGGATACAGCCTGTAGCCGTTTCCACCAGGGTCCAGCCCATGACGATGCTGAACAGGGCCAGAAGGACCGGGCCGCCGTTAACCGCCTTGATCATTTCCATCCAGGGAGTGGCTACATCAGCCCCGACAATGGAGGTATCCCCATAGAAACACATCATGGCAAAATAAGAGAGAAACCAGGGGATAACCATCAAAAGCCCTGCAATCAGGCCGGAAAAGAAGGTTTCCTTCCGTTTCGTCTGTCTGGTAAGGGAGAACATCCCCATGGGGATTGAATTAATATTATACGCCACATACAGGATTCCTGTCCAGATGCACAGGCCAAGGGTAACCTTGCCGTCGTAAGCGCTGGTGTCCGCAGCGGCGAATACCTGGGGAATATTGCTGCCCTTGCTTATCAGGACAATGATGGTAAAAAGGATATAGCCTCCGTACAGAAGAATGGTTCCCACGGACTCGAATTTTTCAATGACCTTGGAGCCTTTGAAATTCAGAAGCCCGCATAGAAGGACGATGACAACCGCTCCCAGGAAATTAGGAAGCCCGACCTGTTCGAAAATACTTCCGGTGGCCGCTGCCATAACCGCAATGAGCATGATCGCAATTAAGACGGTGAGAACATCCATCACCGGCCATAAGGGGCCGATTACCTGTTTGATGTAATTTTTATAATCATATACCTTGTAAATGCGGCAGATTTCAAAGGTAAGGAAGGCGAACAGAGCAAAACCGATACCGATGGTAAGACCGGATATCCAGCCCATTGCCCCGAATTTGGCTCCATAGGAATAGATTTCGCGTCCTGTGGCATATCCCCCTCCTATCAGAACGGACTGCAGCAGCACGCCGGGCAGAATATATTTGGCATAACCGCCCTCGTAAAATTTTTTCAGACTTTTCAATGGTAAGCACCCGCTTTCTTCAGTAATTCACCCAGGCATCGCAGGGTTGGAATGGATTGCTGCCTGCAAAGCTGTGTAATTAATAAATAGAATTATAGAATAAAAAATAGGCAGTTGCAAATAGGAAGATTGCATATTACAATAAGAAAAACTTATTACAGAGTTCGAGGAGATCACAAAACGGGTTTTTATGGAAATGGAGGGAAAGGGATGAACCTGAAACAGCTGGAATATTTTGTGTCCGTGGCAGAAACCTTGAATTTTACGAAGGCGGCAAAAAAATGTTTTATATCCCAGACGGCTATGACGCAGCAGATCCGGGCTTTGGAAGAAGGAATCGGGGCCGCTCTTTTTATCAGGGACAAGCATCATGTGGAGCTGACGCCTGCGGGCAGGGTATTCATGAATGAAGCGAGGGTAATACTGGCCCGGGCGGAGGAGGCCGTAAAGCTGGCCCGATCGGCGGCGGAGGGAATTTCCGGCTCCATTTCCATCGGCTTTATCAGGGGATACGAGCAGAGTCTGTTTTCCGAAACGCTCCGGAATTTCCATGAAGCCTATCCGAATATTTCCATACGTCTGATCCGGGAAAATATGAATGCATTATATGGCCTGCTGGAGGATGGGGAATGTGACGTGGCATTCAACCTTTCTCCCAACGTGTGTAAATTTCAGGAACTGAGCCATCACTTCCTGAAGGCCTATCCGCTGATGGCCGTTCTGTATCCGGGTCATCCGCTGGCGGCAAGAAAGCATCTGAGCTATCGGGAACTGGCGGGAGAAGAATTTATTATCATGCAGCCCAAGGGACGGCCTAATGATGAGGCGGAGGAGGTGATCCTGTGTTATAACAGGGGCGGCTACGTTCCCAATATTGTCAGCAGGGAAAAGGAGGTACAGACCCTTCTTCTCATGGTTTCCGCAGGGCTTGGCATCGCCATACTGCCGGAATATGCCGTCAGATATTACAGAAATACCCGTAATCTGGTGGTTATCCCCATGCTGAAGGAAGAAGGGGAAAAGGAAGAGGAAACACTGGACTTTGAAGTGAGCTGGTTAATGGAAAATCATAATCCGGCTATTGAGAAACTGCTGCAGTGGGTGAAGGTAATGAATGTGACCGAATAGGGTGCAGAAACATGCGGGGTTCCATGGCTTCGGAAGGAAAGAAAGCAGGAAGCGGCATATTTGGTACTGTTATGGAAAACAGAGACATAAACTGGATAATAAACACAGATAACAGAGACAGGATATGCAGAATATTGTTATTGATATCATGAATCAGTTCGGATATCTGGGAATCGGGCTTTTAATCGTGGTGGAGACCGTGTTCCCGCCCATTCCATCGGAACTGATCCTCACCTTCGGAGGTTTTTTGACAACCTGTACAGAAATGACGGTCATTGGCGTGATACTTGTTTCCACTGCGGCATCGGTGGCAGGGGCCTTCCTGCTGTACGGACTGGGGGCACTGTTAAGTCCGCAGAGGTTTGAAAAATTACTGGACAGCAGGCTGTGCAGGAGGCTGGGGTTTAAAAAGGATGAAATCGCCAATACGCTTCAATGGTTTAACGGACAGGGAAGAAAAGCGGTATTTTTCGGAAGATGCATTCCTATTATACGAAGCCTTATTTCCATTCCCGCGGGTATGGCCAGGATGAAGCTGCCGGTGTTTACCCTGTTTACGGTGGCGGGCAGCCTTATCTGGGATACCGTACTGGTAACGCTGGGGGCGGTGGCAGGAGAATCGTGGAACATAATTACGGAATATCTGGATACTTATTCCGCACTGGCCTGGATCGGGATTGGGACATTCGCGGTGACTTTGGGGCTGAGTATGTGGAAACGGAAAAAAAAGGCATGAAAAAGGCAGGGGTATGCCCTGCCTTTTTCGATTCCTTAACCTTTATAAATGAAATTCTTTGAACAGTTTTTCCTGATATTTCTCATCTCCTGCTGCTTTTATAATGTCATCCGTCCGGTTTTGTTCAGCCAGAAGACGGTTCAGGCGGTTGACTCTGTCTAAAGTGTACCCCTTGTCAAGGACAAATTTAAGAAGAAGGGATACTATGTTCTGAATAGATATTGTTATATTTCTTCTTCCTTTTCTGGTTCATTTATTATTCCTCTAAGAGGATAA
>NZ_MPDJ01000001.1:125965-568249 GCF_001881565.1 Eisenbergiella tayi | reverse complement strand
AGAGATAAAGAACCCCCTTTTCAATCTGTCCACTTTGGAGGGGACATCCCTTCTTCATAGTGTCCATTTTCAAGGAACCCTTCTTCTTAATGTGTCCACATCTATGGGTACATTATAGTCCTGGCCTTTCAGTTTTCCTTTTTCAAGCCCCTTTTGAATTCCCTTTTCCATGCCAATCTCAAGAATATTCATCTTAGCAGCCTCCCATTCTTCCGATTGTTTTACCTCTTTCACTATCCGATCTAATTTCCTGATTCTCTTATCCCTTACCAGTATATCCGGATTATCCAGCGTTGTATTCTTCATATACTGCAGAAGACTGATTAATTCCGGGCGACCGTTTTTGCTGGCCATATTCAGGAATATCTTTTTTGTCCCGTCATCCAGATGCAGGCCGGCGACCTCTTCGCACTGTTCCGTAAAAGTATACATTGCCAAATCACAGGAAAAAATATCCTCCTGGGTAATGAAGATAATAACAGTGGATGGAAGATACCGGTATTTGGTTTTCTTTCCCGCCTTGAGTATGGGAGTATCCAGCAGTCCCTGGTAAAAACGGGAGCGTTTCCGCAGATTGTCATTTTTGGAATCATTCTGCATTTCCGTATTGAAATGCCGGTTTTTGACATCCCGCGCCCAGGCATCCAGCCGAATGGCCCTTTTTCCGCTTTCGTTCAGAACCACCTGCTCCACCTCCACTTCGGCAAGCTTTAAATCCGGTTCGTCAAGGATGATGCTCAGCGTGTTTTCATAAGCGTCCTTGTTTTTCATAACGGATAAAAACAAGGCGAAATCGCTCAGGTTAAACTGGTAGCCCTCCGGAAGGAGCTGTTCCTCCGGAAATCCTGTCATATTCAGTTCCATAGGCGTTCCTCTCTTTCTTTGAATCTAAGGATGATCCGCGTAGTGCGGCATCCTTGGTCTGCGCAGAGAGAAGCATCGCCTTTTCTTCTCCCTGCTTATTTTGTTGTCAGCAAGGAGTTCATGCATTTACATACACAGCCGTGCATGTTTTGGTATCTGCAGAGGATACCATGCATCAGATACCGGCCTTTGAAGGGACGGTACATAAGAAAACAGATAATCAGAAATGTTGAATTCATTGCCTGCTTTGATTGTAGCACAGCGGAAAAAGGACCGCAATATTTAATCATCATCCAGCTATATTTCGGAAGTATCTCTTCAGATAAATTTGCTATAATAACTTCAGATAATAACGTAAAAAACAATAAGGAGGAATTACATAATGCGAAACAGAGAATGGGCAAAAGAAAAGGCACATGAGCTGGTTTCTCGGATGACCCTGGAAGAAAAGGCATCTCAGTTAAGGTATGATGCGCCTGCAATCCCCAGACTGGGAGTCCCTACCTATAACTGGTGGAACGAGGCTCTTCACGGGGTGGCAAGAGCCGGTGTGGCAACCAGCTTCCCTCAGGCAATCGCCATGGCGGCAGCCTTTGACGACGAACTGCTGAAAACAGTCGGGGATGCGGTGGCAGCGGAAGGAAGAGCCAAATATAATGAATATTCCAGGCATGATGACAGGGATATTTATAAAGGGCTTACCTTCTGGTCTCCTAACGTAAATATTTTCCGGGATCCCAGATGGGGAAGAGGACATGAGACCTATGGAGAGGATCCTTATCTCACCTCTCGCCTGGGCGTGGCCTATGTGGAAGGCCTGCAGGGCAGCCAGGATGATGACTTTATGAAAACAGCAGCCTGTGCCAAGCATTTTGCCGTTCATTCCGGACCTGAAAGCGTGCGTCATGAATTTGATGCCCAGGCGAGCAAGAAGGATATGTATGAAACCTATCTTCCCGCTTTTGAAGCCTGTGTAAAAGAGGCAGGAGTGGAAGCTGTCATGGGCGCCTATAACAGGACAAACGGAGAGCCCTGCTGCGGAAGCCCCACCCTGATTCAGAATATATTACGGGAGGAATGGGATTTCCAGGGACACTATGTTTCCGACTGCTGGGCAATTGCCGATTTCCATATGCACCATATGGTAACCAAAACACCGGAGGAATCGGCGGCTCTGGCGCTGAAGTCCGGCTGTGATGTGAACTGCGGCGTCACTTATCTTCATCTGCTGAAGGCATACCAGCAGGGACTTGTCACGGAAGAGGAAATCACCCAGGCTGCGGAAAGGCTGTTTACAACCAGATTCCTTCTGGGCTGTTTTGATAAAAATGAATATGACGATATCCCTTATGAAGTGGTGGAATGTAAAGAGCATCTGGAGCTTGCTCAGAAAATGGCAAAAGAAAGCATGGTGCTTCTGAAAAATGACGGTATCCTTCCCCTGAATAAGGACGGCTTAAAGACAATCGGCGTTATCGGCCCCAATGCGGACAGCCGTACCCCTCTTGTTGGCAATTATCATGGGACATCCTCCCGTTATATCACCCTTCTGGAAGGAATCCAGGATTTTGTGGGTGAGGATGTGCGTGTTTATTATTCCGAAGGCTGCCATATTTACAAGGACAGGGTAGAAGGCCTTGGATGGAAGCAGGACAGAATCTCGGAAGCCCTTACGGTGGCGGAGCACAGCGATGTGGTAGTTCTCTGTCTGGGCCTGGATGAGAATCTGGAAGGAGAAGAAGGCGATACCGGAAACAGCTATGCTTCCGGAGATAAGAAGGATCTGGAGCTGCCTGAATCCCAGAGAGAACTTCTGGAAGCGGTGGCCGGATGCGGCAAACCGGTCGTGCTGTGCATGATGTCAGGAAGCGCCATCGACATGCAGTTTGCAGCAGAGCATGTTAACGCCATTCTTCAGGTATGGTATCCCGGCGCAAGGGGAGGAAAAGCAGCCGCAGAAATCCTGTTCGGAGCCTGCTCTCCTTCCGGAAAGCTTCCTGTTACCTTCTATAAGGATCTGGAGGGCTTCCCCGCTTTTGAAGATTATTCCATGAAAGGCAGAACCTACCGTTATCTGGAAAAAGAACCTCTGTATCCCTTCGGCTATGGCCTCACCTACGGACAGGTCGGCGTGAAAGCTGCCGAACTGACAGGTGCTGTGGAAGAGGGAAAAGAGCTTACCATAAAGGCAATGGTGGAAAACAGCGGAAAATATGACACGGATGATGTGATTCAGGTTTATATCAAGGATCTGGATTCCAAAAATGCGGTGCCCAACCACAGCCTGTGTGCATTTAAGAGAGTCAGCCTGAAAAAGGGAGAGAAGGCGGAGATATTGCTGAAGGTTCCTTATGAAGCGCTTATGGCCGTGGATGAAGAAGGAAAGAAATATGTGGACAGCAGTCATTTCGTACTGTCTGTAGGCACCAGCCAGCCTGATGACAGAAGCATCAGCCTGACCGGAACAGAGCCTGTAAAGGTAGAAATCAATCTCGCCTGATGATTACAGGGACAGGGAACCGGAGGTATCGAGTCTGGTTCCCCTGTTCAGAGATTTATAAGAAGAAGGGGTACAGCTTTTGGCCGTTTTAAAAATCCGGTTAAAGGTGGAAAGGCTGTTGAAGCCGGACTGCATGGCTACCTCTGTGATGGACAGATCGGGCTGCAGCAGCAGCCTTTCTGCGTACGCCAGCCTTCTGCTTATAAGATACTCATAGCAGGAAATCCCCGTAAACTGTTTGAAAAGCCTGGAAAAATGATATTTGCTGAAGCCGGCCATGGAGGCCAGGGCATCAATGCTCAGCGCTTCCGTGCAGTGGTCGTTGATATAACTGCAGATGGACATGAATTTTTCGATGTATTCCTGCTGTTTGCTGGGAGAAATATCGGGAAATTTATTTCCTTCCGCCAGACACTTGCGTCCCAGAGCCACAAAAAATCGAAGAAACAGAGAATGGACACTGGGCTCCCGGAAAGGATCCTCACCTGTATATTCTGCCATGATTTCTTCCAGGTATCCCCGAAGCGTTTCCCCGAGGCCGTCGGACTGCCCGGCCCGTATTAAACGGTAAGGCCGCAGCATATGAAGCAGGGAATCCATGCCCGCCAGATTGCAGAGCAGGGAATAATCAAACTGCATGATCATCCGTTCCCCTTCCTCAGGGGCATGAAGGGAGTGAAGCTCTCCCGGAGGAATGAGTATAATATCGCCCGGAGAAAAGCGGATGGTTTCCCCGTTGGTCCGTACCGTATAGCCATTTTTTATTGGCATAATGAGTTCCAGAGCGGTGTGCCAGTGAAGAGGGAAATCTTCCGGATCCGTATTCATGAAAGCCTTGATGCCTTTCATGTCCCGGTAAGCCACTGTCTCATGTGTGCCGTTAAGTATTTCAATCATTACCTGTATCTCCTAAGCCGGTGCTGTCAATTCGTAAAAATAAGCCGGGTCGTGTCTGGTTATCTGCTGTATTTTCCGCAGTCCTGCAGCCGGAAACCGGCCTTGCGGAAAAATGGCGACAACTCTGATAATAGTATAGCATTTGAAAGAAAAAATGTAACTATGAATATTCAGTGGGGTGCAGATAAAAAAGTATGTAAAAGTTCACAAATTTTTTTCAGTATATATGCGTAAAAGTAAACAAAAATGTATGTATATAGAGAAAAACTACTTGCCCGCCGCCTTTTGAATTTGGTAAAATAAATACAGGAAACCCAGGAAAACCTTTCTGCCGTAGTGTTTGGGCAGCATGGTTTTTTCTTTTTCCTTCAAGATAAGGAATTAGAGTCTGTACCGCAGGAAGAAAGGAGAGGCGGCATGTTTCAAAAAGGGGAATTCATTATTTATGGAAACAAAGGAGTCTGTGAAGTGACAGACATTTCGAAGATTGCGATAAGCGGCGCCAGCAGGGATAGGCTGTACTATGTCCTTCAGCCCGCCCAGGATAAGGAAGGCAGGATATTTACGCCGGTGGATGGGCAGAAGACGGAAATGCGCAGAATCCTGAACAGGAAAGAGGCGGCGGAGCTGATTGACAGTATTCCCTCAATAGGGAATCTCTGGGTGGCGGATGAACGGCAGCGGGAGCTGAACTATAAACAGGCGGTGAACAGCTGTGACTGCCGGGAGTGGATTAAGATCATAAAAACCCTTTGGCTCAGAAACCAGCAGCGTCTTTCCCAGGGAAAAAAGATTACAGCCATGGATCGGAAGTATTTTAAAATGGCAGAGGATAACCTGTATGGGGAACTGTCTGTAAGCCTGGAGATTCCCAAAGAGAAGATGGAGGAGTATATAACCGAAAAGGTGGGCATGCAAATGCAGGAGGATGCTGAGTCCTTTATGGAATACAGCATAAAATAAGGAAAAAGAGGCAGAAGAAGATGAAAATCATGGATAAAAAAGTGATGCATAAACGTTTCGGAATGGGAAGTGTCATAGGGCTTAAGGATAACAAGATATATGTATCCTTCGGTAAAATATTCGGGGATAAGGCATTGCCTTACCCGGAGGTTTTTGCCAGCGATATGAAAATGATGGATGAGGATCTTCAGGAAGAGCTGATGGAGGATATCGGAAGACGTATCTGAAGCAGCGGGATAAGCAGGTATACGGCCGGAAAATGTACAGGGCGCCGTATACCTGTTTTTATGTGGAACGGATCTTTCCTTTCGACGGAGTCTTGTTTGTGTGTCTATAAAATCCTATAATGAAATCAGTGAATAGGATCTGATTTATTAAGAGTGAAGGAGCTGACTGATATGCAGACAATGAGCAGGGAAGGAAACAAGCTGGTACACCGGTGGGATGGGGAAACGCTGGTAGTAGAGCCCTGGGGGAATAACAGCCTCCGGGTGAGGAGCGCTGTTATGAGGGAGCCGGAGGATACGGATTATGCGCTTCTTCCGCAGGCGGATACGGCGGTTACCATTGATATTGGCGAGGAAAAGAGCGAGATCAGGAACGGCCGTCTGCGGGCGGTTATGGAAAGTAAAACGGGGAGCGGCCCGGCCCGTCTTTCCTTTTATGACAGGAAGGGACGGCTGCTGCTTCAGGAAGAGGGGAAGGGCGGTGCTCTGAATAAAAAGAGCCGGTATTTTAAGCCTGTTATCGGCGGAGATTATGAGCTGACCGTATCTTTTGCCTCACAGGCAGAGGAAAAGCTGTATGGAATGGGGCAGTACCAGCAGGAATTTCTGAACATTAAGAACTGCAGCCTGGAGCTTGCGCAGAGAAATTCCCAGGTAAGCATTCCTTTTGTACTGTCCAGCCTGGGGTATGGTTTCCTGTGGCATAATCCGGCGGTGGGGCGTGTCAGCTTCTGTGCGAATACCACACAATGGCAGGCACAGAGTACCCGGCAGATGGATTATTGGATTACGGCAGGGGATACGCCGGATGAAATCGAATGTGCTTATGCAGCGGTCACCGGGACTGTGCCGCAGATGCCCGAATATGGCCTGGGCTTCTGGCAGTGCAAGCTGCGGTACTGGAACCAGGAGCAGCTTCTTCAGACAGCAAGAGAGTATCACAGGCGGGGAATCCCTCTGGATGTTATTGTGTGTGACTTTTTTCATTGGCCCAGAATGGGAGATTTCCGTTTTGACGAGGAATTTTTCCCTGATCCGGAAGGCATGGTGCGTTCGCTTAAGGAAATGGGCGTGGAGCTGATGGTATCTGTATGGCCGGAGGTGGCCTGTACCAGTGAAAATTATGAAGAAATGAAGCAGAAGGGATTTCTGGTTAAGGCGGAAAAAGGTATTGATCTGGCCAAGCTTTTTAATGAAAACAGTACCTTTACCGATGTGACCAATCCGGATGCCAGGGATTATCTTTGGGAAAAATGCAGACAAAATTATTACGAAAAAGGAATACGCCTTTTCTGGCTGGATGAAGCGGAGCCGGGCTTTACCGTTTATGATTATGATAATTACCGTTGCCGCATGGGAACCCAGGCACAGGTGGGAAATCTGTATCCCCAGCTTTTCACAAGGACATTTTATGAAGGGCTGCGCCGTGCAGGGGAAGAACAGACAGTCAGCCTGGTGCGCTGCGCATGGGCGGGAAGCCAGCGTTACGGAGCCCTTGTCTGGTCCGGGGATATCCATTCGGACTGGGAAGCTCTCAGAAGACAGCTGTGTGCCGGATTGAATATGGGAATTGCCGGAATCCCCTGGTGGACCACCGATATCGGAGGCTTTACGGGAGGGGATCCGGAAAAAGAAGAATTCCGAAGCCTTCTGGTACGCTGGTTTGAATGGGGAACCTTCTGTCCTGTGATGAGGCTGCACGGGGATCGTCTTCCGGCCGAAGAGGTGGTTGGGAAGGATGGACGCAGATACCAGCATTCCGGCGGCCCTAATGAGGTATGGAGCTTCGGGGAGGATATCTGCCGGATTCTTACGTCATATATCCGCCTGCGTGAGGCCATGCGCCCTTATATAAGGAAGCTGATGGAGGAAGCCCATGAATGGGGAAGGCCGGTAATGCGGCCTATGTTCTATGAGTTCCCGGAGCAGGAATGCTGCTGGGAATTAAAGGAACAATATATGTTCGGCAGTGATATGCTGACAGCTCCGGTTCTTTATGAAGGAGCCACGGAGCGGGAGGTGTATCTGCCCGCAGGCCATACATGGGTATTCCTCCATGACGGTATGGCCTTTGAAGGCGGGCAGACGGTTCTCGTCCGGGCTCCCCTTGCTGTGATTCCCGTTTTTTTGAAAGACGGGAGCCAAAGTGAGCTTATCGGTCTGATTTAACCGGGAAATAAATACTGTAGGGTTCGTATCCCACTTCATATAAAGGGACGAAGCGGATACCCCGTTCCTGTCCTGTGGTGCGGAAGGTGGATTTCCAGCTTCCCCATTCCCGTTCGTTGTCATGGGTGAGAAGCTGATCCGGCGTGCTGCCGGCCGGTACATGAAGGATGCGTTCCTCCTCACAAAGCCCTGCCAGGACCACCGGACCATACAGGAAGGCAACGGTATTTTCATCCTCGGGAAGCGGGAAGGTTTTTACGGCCTTGGGCAGCAGGATACGGATGATGTCTCCGTCTTTCCATACCCGCTTCAAAGGTACAAACAGGCAGGAATCATTGTTTCGATACACTTCCGTATCATTTACCAGAATGACGGCTTCGCCTGCAAGCCAGCCGGGAATGCGCAGCTGCAGCGTCATTTCCGTTTCTTTTTCCAACTGCATTTTCAGACAGGGAACCAGACAGTCCGGCTGGGAAGGGTATTTACGGGTATCCTCCAGCACGGACTGTCTTGCTGAAGAGGTGCTTGCAAGATGGGAGCTGCCCGTGAGGGGATCCGCTTTCTGCAGAATAGTAACCCTGCTGTCATTTACGGAAAAAGAAACCTGGCTGTCAAGATACTGACAGACATAAAGACTGTCTTCAGACTGATAATAGATCCCACGGTTAAAAGCCGCATTCGCCTGTACCAGTGTCCCATGGCAGCAGAAGAAATCCCCGGTTTTGCTGCTCCAGCCCTTACGGCCGCCGGCCTGCATGGGCAGGAAATAGGTGAGAAGTCCTTTGGAAGGATAAGGGCTGGTGAAGCCGTGGCTTAAATTACTCTGCCAGTAGGCCTGGGCCATCAGACCGTTATACAGAAGCTTTTCCTGATAATCCAGATAAGCCGGATCCAGGCTCCAGCGGAACAGGAAACCGGCAAGCCGGATCATATTGTATACCGTACAGTGTTCCTGCCCCTTCAGCCCCAGCCGGGCTCCCAATTTCTTTTTCGGAGACCAGATTTCTCCGCAGGTCTGCCCGCCCGTGGCATACTGCCCGCGCTGAGTCACCGCCAGATCCCAATAATTTTCTGCGATATTCCTCCATTTTTCATCACCCGTCACGTCATAAGCCCGGGCACATCCGATAATTTCCGGTATGGTGGTGTTGGCATGCATATTGGTGAGGACATCCTCGCCTTTCAGAAGAGGGTCAAACAGACGTCCTCTGTAATAACGTTCCATTAGCGCCGCATACTTATCTTTGCCGGTAATGGCATACAGCTGGACCCAGATTTCCAGCATACCCCCAGTTTCAAAATCCAGGATATCATCCATCTCATCCCGGCTGAAATCCTTGGTCCAATCATAAAACCAGTCCGCAAAATTCTCAGCTATTTCAAGCGCAATGGCATTACCCGCATATTCGTACATATCCAGCAGGCCCATAAAAACCTTATGGATGGTGTAATGAGGAGCCCACACCTGTTTGCCCGCAGCGATGCGGTACAGATATTTTTCGGGGATGGGGGCCGCCCACCTGCCGCCGTTCTCTTTCTGGCATTCAGCCAGCTCCTCTACCAGAGTATCCGCCTTGGCCTTAATTTCCCTGTCGCCCGTGGCATGATAATGCATGGCGGCAGCGGACAGCCAGTGCCCCAGAAAATGCCCCCTCAGCTGGCAGGTGGGAAACTCCCAGCCTCCATGCATGCCTTCGATGGCTTCCGCCGATGTATCCCGGCCTGATTCCAGATTGAAATTCAGCAGAAGAAACCTGTTTTCCAGATGCATCATATAGCTGCGGTTTTCCTCTTCCCGGCGGCGAAGCTCCGGATCCAGCAGCAGAGTCTGCCGCCCGTTCAGTTCAGTTAATTGCCCTGTCTTTACCATAAATTACCTCCTTCAGGAAAGTGCTTTACTGCCGACAGAATAAATAAGGACGGCAGCCGTATCAATATCTATATTATAAGGAGGTAAAAGAATCACAGGAATGTACAGAGTGGTAGAAAGCATGTATAAAATGGAAAAGTATCCCTTTTAATTTTTTTATGGTCAGGAGAAAGCAGCTGTCCGGAAAAGGAGGGACGCGGCGAAGCCATATCCTGAACAAAGAAAGAACTGCCTGATACCGCTGAGGCTGCTTTTTCTGAGCTGAAATATTCAATATTATGATAATATCTAAAAAAATGACAAAAGAAAAGCAGACGTATCAAACGCCTGCCAGCATATGGAAACTCTCATAATAGATTATGGAATTCCTTTCGCAAAATACTTTCTTTTGCGAAAAAAACAATATATTCTGCAACTTATTTTTAATGGTTCATTTGGCTTTCATTATAAAATAAGTTTTGAATTTTGTCAATCTCTGCATAAAATATTACACTAAAATGTCGCTTAACGTAAAAACGTTTTATTTTTAAAATTATTCGTAACAAAAATTCTGAAATCCAAAAATTAAATAACGGTAAAAAGATTAACAGGCAATCACGTTTGGAGCGCTATCTATATGAACAGGATTGGTTAATTTATAAACCGTCAAATATTTCGTCAGTATTATGGAGGAATTTATGGCAAGAAAAGGTGAAAATATATATAAAAGAAAAGACGGCAGATGGGAGGGACGATATCGGATACCGAATCCGTCCGGCACAAAGGCCTTATACCGCTCTGTGTACGGTAAATCATACAGAGAGGTCCGGGAAAAGCTTTTTGCCGGAAAACAGATCGTACTGCACAAAGCAGGAAAAAAATCACAGCTGCCTGACAAAATGACCCTGGAAGAAGCCGCCGGACTATGGCTGGAGGAAAACAGGAATAAATGGAAGGAATCCACTTATGCCACCTATCGTTCCATTACGGAAAAGCATGTCCTTCCCCTGTGGGGAACGCAGTCTGCGGATGCTTTGCTTATCGATCCTCCGGTCTCCTTACCCGGTTTAAAGGAAGGGGAACAAAAGAAATATTCCGGAGCTTATAAGCATCAAATCCAGGTAATAACAAGCCAAATCTTTCATTTCCTGGATAAAAAATATCACTGCGGCGTACCGCAGTGGCTTTCCCCGACGGCGCCCGCCCAAAACAGGACGGTTACCCCTCCTGAAGGCGATAAGCTTCGCAGGCTGGAAGCTTATCTGTCATACAAAGCGGAAGAAAAGGACGCTACCAGCATAGGAATCCTCTTATCCGGATGCTGCGGCCTGCGTATCGGGGAATTATGTGCCCTGCAGTGGAAAAATATAAATTGGGAAGAGGGCACCATACAAATAAGAGGAACCATGCAGAGAATCCGTACCTTCCAGCAAGAGGACAAGAAGACGAAGATTATTATATCCGATCCGAAGTCAAGAAGCTCCAACAGGGAAATTCCGGTTCCTTCCTATCTGCTTGATTATTTGAAAAAGCTAAAAGGAAACGGAGAAGGATATATCCTTGCAGGTAAGAAAAAGGAATATCTGGAGCCACGCACGCTGCAGTACCGTTTTAAGAAAATCCTGGAACAGCTGGGAATTCCCTATTTCAACTTCCATATGCTCCGCCACATTTTTGCCACAAACTGCATTTCCAGGGGATTTGATATGAAAACCCTCAGTGAACTTCTGGGACATTCCAACATTACCACCACAATGAGAATATATGTTCATTCCGACATGGAAAGGAAAAAACAATTGATGGCCGGGTACAGACTGGCATCTTAATGAACAGTCATAGGCCGTCAAAAAAATGGTCATTTTTGACAATAGATATGTAGTAAGCAGCGTTCTGCCGTTTATTTCGCAAAAGAAAGTATTTTACGAAAACTGAAATTGCGTTACGAAAGACAGCAGGTGCAGAACATGGCCCAAACAAAAAGCTATAATCGCCTGATGGCGGGAAACCGTTTGTATGAACGGCGTAAACAACTGGGGTGGAGCAGAGGATACGTATCCGAAAAAGTAGGCAAGGTGGAAAAATACTATGCAGATATCGAACGCGGAAGCTGCGGTATGAGCATAGAAACCCTGATAGCATTGTCCGATCTTTATGGCTTATCCCTGGATTATATTATATATGGTAATCCCGAAGGAAAGAAAGAGGAAATACCGGACAAAGGGAAGGCAGTAATGAATATTCTGAAAGAGTTGGAACCGGAAGAATATGAGTGCTGTCTTGATATGATGCTTATTTATGCCCGGCGGGCCGGAAAATCACGGGAAAAGAATACTATCGGGGAAGAAAGTAAACAAAATCCGGCATAGAACATCCGGGAACGAATGGATGTCTGAGAGGATATTCATATTATGTGTTATGTGTTACATAAAGATGCATGATTGGATATAAAATCTTATAACTCGCAAGGAGGAGAAGAAGATGAAAAGTAAGTCATTAAAAAAAGTGCTTGCAACAGCACTTGCACTGAGCCTTGTCATGGCTCCGGTGATGGGAGTGAATGCATCTACCAACAATAATGCTCCGTCCGAAGGATCCAGTACTTCCGTATCAACAGAAGTAGCCGCTACGATCCCTGAGACCAGCACAGTAAGCGTTGGCGGAAAAGTTCTGACTTCCACAGTAAAGGGAGCGTATATGTCTAAGACAATTCCCGGAACTGTAGTTGCAACGGATAAGGCAACTCTGGCAGCAGGCTACGGTCTGGCACCGGGAGAGCAGCCTTATGTGAGAGTATACGATATCAGCGAAGCAAAGAGTCCGGCCGCTATGGCAAGCATCAATGCAGCTGCCGGAGCAGTTGGCGGTACTGTAGTTGCTACCGTTAACGTAGAGCTGGGCAAGCTTGCAGGCGGAAAGTTCTCTTTGCTGGCTCAGGGCGGAGCTCCTATAACCATGGCATTCGGAATTCCGAAAAACGCGGTTAAGCCCGGTTATGCTTATGCAATGATTTGTGTACGCCCCGGCGGTGTTATCGAGGTTCTTCCCGATCTGGATGCAGATCCTAATACCGTAACCTTCAGTACTACAGGCGGTCTCGGCGCTTATGCAATGATCATGTATCCTGTGGCTTAATCCGGAAAGAAAAAGCGATAAGGAACAACAGGAAAGATGTCTGGGAGATGACTGGCAGGCGGCTGCCGGTTGTTTCCCAGTATTCTCGTAAAGGACAGGTATGCTATATAAACTGAAGAAAAATAAAGCGGCTGTGTATTTAATACTGCTTATACTTTTGTGCTTCTGCCTGTGCCAGTATGGGCTGCAGCGTATATTTGGATTTTCCCTGTTCCCGGATGAATTTGGCTACTGGGCGCCGGCAGCCAAAATGCTGGGATGGGACTGGTCTGAAACGACATCTCTCGGTTCTTATTACTCCTTTGGATACAGTCTGATTCTGGCTCCCATTTTATATTTTGTGAAAGATTCCATTATGGCCTACCGGACAGCGGTAGTGGTAAATATGATTTTGATGTGTATCGGACTTGTGCTTCTATACAAGCTGATGCAGAAGCTTTTTCCTGAGATGGAAAAAGAAAGGGCTGTGATAATCAGCGGGATTGCCGTGCTATATCCGCCCTGGATTTTTTACATGCAGATGACTATGACAGAAGGACTGCTTCTGTTTATATACATATTAATTTGCTATTTATCCGTTTGTTTTTTTGAAAACCCCCGGGCGATCACTGCCGCAGGCCTGGCTGTGGCGCTTGTGTATATCTATTTTGTCCATATGAGAAGTATCGGGATGATTGCAGCGGGGAGCCTGACCTTGCTTTTGTGGGCTGTCAGCAGTAAGGATTCCAGGCTTCGAAGAAATGTATTATTCGCTTTGCTTTTACTGCTTGCCTTGTTCCTGATTGGGCTTGGAATTAAAAACGGCCTGATCGAAAGACTCTATCACGGGGCTTCGGAAGAACTGCTCCAAAATAATGACTATTCGGGACAGTGGGGAAAGCTTAAGGTTTTATTCAGCCCGGATGGCATGAAAAATTTCCTTGCCGGCTGCATAGCAAAGATGCTTTATCTGGGATTGGCAACCTATGGGATTGCCTATTGGGGAATTTATTTCCTTATTATAAAAGTGATTTCTTTTTTTCGGGAATGGAAAAAAGGAAGACTGGTAAGAAAAAATTTTATCTGGTTGTTTTTAGCCTTTACAACAGCCGCACAGTTTCTGGTTACAGTTATTTATACGTTGGGCAGTGCGGATGCAGGAAATGACCGTTTGGATTTGTTTGTACATGGCAGATACAGTGAATTGATTGTCCCGTTGCTTCTGGCACTGGGAATAACAAAGATTCTGGACAGCAGAAGATTGTGGCTTGGAACCGGTATGATTATAGGTTTTACAGCATTATTGACAGGTGCTGTAGGCTTAGTTGTCAATACAAATAATACCCATATGTCAAATATCCATGGTTACTTTATGATTGGAATAAGTTATCTGTTGGAAGAAGAGAGCTACCGCGCAATTCCCTTTTTATGGAAGGCCTGGGGAATGGGAGTATGCCTGATTCTTCTGGCTGCGGCAGTAATAACTGTTCTCACAAAAAAGCGGATGGAATGGCTATTGGCGGTTGTTTTGCTTCTGCAGACAGCGCTGGGGCTTCAGGCCAGTGAGCATTATGTTTACATTGGAAATTCCTATGGATATGGAGATATACAGATTGCAGACAAGCTTAAGGAGGCCCTGGAATCAGATGGTTCAGGACGGATTATCCATATCTATGAGGGGGATAACCCTTATATTCAACAGGTGCAGTTTCGGATGAGAAATATAAAAATTGATATTTTGGATGCCGGAAAAGAGGAAATCAGGCCGGAAGACATACGAGGGAACGATAAGCTCATCCTGGAATCCGGCAGTGAGTACAGAGACCTTTTTGAAGCGCAGTATGAAAGAAGCTGGGAAGCAGGGCATTTGTGCTTGTATTATAATCCCTGATTTATAGATGCAATTAAAAGAAGTAATCATTATGAAGGGAAGCTGCTGTAAAAATACAATCAGAGAAAGCGGAGGCTGTTATGAAACTGATTATTCAAATCCCGTGTTATAACGAAGCAGAAACTCTGGAAGTGGCGCTTAATGATCTGCCTAAAAAGCTGGATGGGGTTGATACCATTGAATACCTGATCATCAATGACGGAAGCCATGATGATACGGTAGAGGTGGCCCGGAAATGGGGAGTCCATCATGTGGTGAATTTCAAACAGAATAAGGGTCTGGCGAAAGGATTTGTGGCGGGACTGGATGGCTGCCTGAAATGCGGCGCCGATATCATAGTGAATACGGATGCGGATAATCAGTATTGCGGAGAGGATATCGCCGTACTGATTAAGCCCATTTTAGACGGCGAAGCGGACATGGTAATAGGAGAACGGCCTATCGACGATACGGAACATTTCTCTTTTGTGAAGAAGAAGCTGCAGCATTTTGGAAGCTGGGTGGTACGTAAAGCTTCCCATACCAACATTCCGGATGCACCCAGCGGCTTCCGGGCCTTTTCACGGGAAGCCGCCATGAGGATGAATGTGGTAAATGATTATACATATACATTGGAAACAATCGTACAGGCGGGAAGAGAAAAAATCGCTGTTACAAGCGTTCCTATCAGGACGAATGCTGAATTACGCCCTTCCCGACTGTTTAAGAGTATCTGGGGATATGTAAAGAAATCGGTGCTGACGATTCTGAGAGCTTATATGATGTATAAGCCGCTTATGTGCTTTACATTGCTGTCGATTCCCAGCGTGCTGATTGGATTGGGAATTGGTGTGAGGTTCTTATATTTTCTTGCAAACGGGACGGGCGGAGGCCATATACAGTCCCTTATTTTGGCCTGCACGTTGATTATAATCGGATTCCTGACCTTTATGATTGGACTGGTTGCTGATGTGATTGCCGCGAACCGGAAGATCCTTCAGGATGTGCAGTATCATGTGAAACGGATGGAATACGACAGAGAGGCACCGGTGAGAGAAGATAAAAGGAAAGACGGTACGAAGGATATTCTTTATTTTAAACCGGAGAGAGAGGAAGAGGCTGCGGTACGGTAAAGAAATGAACAGATGGAAGAATGTTTGAAACAAAGTATGTATCAAATATTGAATTAATGTCCGCTGAAGCGGACAAGGGGTATAAAAATGAAAAAGATTGGTAATGCAATTTATATCAGGCAGAGATTAGTTTGTGTGCTGACGTGCCTTTTTATTACGATTTTATTTTGTGCTGGTTTTTCCCTGCATGCGCGGGCGGCGGAAAAAGATGAAAACCAGGAAGCGGCAAATGTGCAGGGGAATTTAATGGCGGCAGCAGTTGACACTGTTGGCCTGGAGCAGCCGAAAGAAGGCGCGGCTTCTGTTGTTAAGCTGCAGGCCGGAACGCATCTTTTGGTTGTGGGAGAAGAAACAAATGGCTGGTGTGAGATTTATTACCAGGGAAAAACAGCGTTTGTGCCCGCAGCGGATATGACGGCAGCGACATTATTGGACGCGGAAGCTTTAGATCAGGAAATGCAGAAAATTGGAGAAGAAGACGCTGCGTTTATTGAATCTTTGGAAATGCAGAGGAAGGCGATAGCGCGTTCTAAGGTGTGGAGAATTATTATTATTGTTTTAATTGCTGCAGTTTTTGTTACAGGTTTGGTTTCTGCATTGCGTAAACCCAAAAATGATGAAAGACCTTCAAATATGAAGAAAAATACAGGAAAAGTAAAATGAATAAGGATATGGAAAATATTGTTCTTATAGGGCCGGTATACCCATATAAGGGAGGTATTTCCCACTATACAGGACTGATGTATCGTGCGCTCTCTGATAAGTATAAGGTAACTATGGTTTCCTATAAGTTTCAATATCCTAAACTGCTTTATAAAAAAGAACAAAGAGATTATGAAAATGACAGTTTTAAAATAGAAGATACCAATTATTGGATACATACGGCGAATCCGGTAAACTGGTTTACCGCTGCCAACAAGATTAAAAAACTAAACCCGGATTTGGTTATTATTCAATGGTGGCATCCTTATTTTGCCCCTTGCTATTGGAGTATGGCTAAGGCTTTGGGGGCTTTGAAAATTCTTTTCGTATGTCATAACGTATTCCCGCATGAACGGTTCCCGATGGATAAATTGCTGACAAGGATGGTTCTGAAACAGGGGAATTATTTTATTGTCCAATCGGGAAAGGATGCTGAAGACTTGAAAGGGATTATGCCGGATGCCAGATATGAGCAGACGGTTCATCCAACCTATAATGCATTTAAGTTTGAAAACCTGTCGAAAGAAAAATCCAGAGAACTTTTGGGAAAATCCATGCATGAAAAAATACTTCTGTTTTTTGGATTTGTGAGAGAGTATAAAGGGTTGCGGTATTTGATAGAAGCCATGCCTGAAATCAGTCGCAGGATAGCAGATGTTAAGTTAATGATTGTCGGGGATTTTGGGAGTGAGGAAAACAAAGAGACATATGTTAGCCTAATTAAGGAAAAAAATGTTGAAAAGTTTATTGACATTTGTGACGGATATATACCTGACCGGGATATAGAAAAATTTTTTGCTGCATGTGATTTGGTGGTTCTGCCTTATGTTGATGCAACACAGAGTGGGATTGTACAGATTGCGTATGGGTTTGAGAAGCCTGTGGTGGTTACCAACGTGGGAGGATTGCCGGATGTGGTTGAGGATGGGAAGACTGGGTATGTGGTGGAAGAAGAAAATTCAAAGCAGCTGGCAGAGGCAATCAGAAATTATTTTGATGAAAAGAAAGAAGAAAAATTTATTACAAATGTGAGGAATAGGGCTTATTGCTTTTCCTGGGACAAAATTGTAGAGGTTATAGAAAGGCTCGTCTGATGAAATAAGAAAGAAGGATTTGTCAGTGAAAATATTGTTTATTGCAGGACATGAATTTCTATACAATCCTCAAAACGGAGGACAGCAATGCAGTCTGCGAAATTATAATTTACTTAGAAGTATCTTCGGTGATAAAAACGTTTATTTGTGTATGTTCTCCAATTATAAATATGAGCACTTATTTGAAAATGAAAAGATATTTCCTACACAAAAAAATAAAATCCAATTATTATTGAACACCATGTCAGGAAGAAATGTTTGTAGTCGGAAGATAAAAAAAGAAGTTATAAATTATATAAATTATTTAAAAGTAGATATCATCTTCTGTGACTCTTCTACGATAGGCAGCTTCCTGAAGAATATAGGAAGGGATGCAGTAAGAATTGTATTCTTTCATAATATCGAAAAAAATTATGCCAAAAATAAGCTTCTTCATGAGGGTGTTGGCTATATCATACCTTATTTTTCATATTCGTATAATGAAAAGCATGCGGTTAAGGCAGCCGATTTCTGTATTTTCCTGAATGAAAGAGATAAAAAGCAAGCCAAACAACTATATAAGAATAAAGAGGGCTACATATTACCTATTACTTTTAACGACGTTTACGCCGAGAAAAAAGATATTACGGGAACAAAATCAAAGACTATTTTACTTTTTGTTGGCTCGCTGTTTGGTCCTAATATATCGGGAATAGAATGGTTTGTTGAAGAAGTAATGCCAGAACTAACAGAGTGTATGCTTTATATTGTCGGAAAAAATATGGAGAGCAGAAAAAAAGAGCTTGAAAGAGTTAATGTTGAAGTCATAGGTACAGTAGACAATCTGTCGGTATATTATAATCAGGCGAATGCGGTTATTATGCCTGTTTTCTTTGGAAATGGTATGAAAGTTAAAACAGCGGAAGCCATGATGTATGGTAAAAATATATTTGCAACTCAAGAAGCACTGGAAGGCTATGACATAGAAGGAGTAAGAGGTAGGGGAATTTTTGAATGTAATACCAAGGAAGAATTTGTGAGCCAAATAAAGGCCAATGTAAATAAAAATTCCCATATGAATCAAAGAGTAAGACAACATTTTTTGAATAAATATGAAACGGGTGCGATAGAAAAAGATTTCAGGGATTTTCTGGGCAGATGTGTTGGGGAAAATATTAAGGATGCAGAAACTATTGAGTAAAACAGAAATAAAAATGGTTATTTATAGTATAAAAGATTTTTTCTGTCCAGATTTATGTAAAGGAAGATTGGCCATTCTGGATATTTATTTGCGTATTATGTGTTTTCTGTATCCGTTGTATCTGGGGGATGCTAAGATATTTGTTTCTTTTTCGGAAAAAGAGTTTCTTTATTATATCCTTACATTACTGACAGCTTTATTGTACCTTTTTTTTCCCCTACAGAAAGGAAAAACAGCAAGAAAACGGCTATGTCGAATAGACAGCATTTTGTTGCTTTTAGCGGTGTTGTTTATAATAAAAGGAAGTATCAGGATTATTTTGCAGGAAGATAATTTTGAAACAGATATTTTTTTTGTATGTTTGATAGTTACTTTCTTCCTTTTGAAATCCTTTTCAGGGAACTTCGTTCATTATCTTAATTTGGTGTTATTTTCTTCTTTTTTACTGTATTTGGATATGCTGTATTATTATCTGACAGAAAGACAGGGAATTCTGGGGGCGGATATTTTGCTGAGGCAGCCGGAAGCAGCATCCTGGCTATTGTTTTCTTTTTGTATCAGTTCTGTTTTGTATGAAAAAGGGTGCATAACAGGATGGAGAAATTTTTATCTGTTGGTATCAATTTTAGGAAGTGTGGTTCTCTTTTTATTTGGAAATATTGCAGCTATCTGTATGGCCGGCGTTTTTTTATTGTTATTACCTCTTTTTTATCAACCTACTGTAACTTTGATTAAACGAAATCTGGTGCTTTGTTTTGTTTTTCTCGGAATAATGACAAATTTACCTTTACTACAGTATTTAACAGACGTTACTTTGCATGAAAATATTTTAACCAGATATGGAATTTACATTGACCTTTTTCTGCTTTGTTTGGGTAGAGGAATAAAAGCTTATTGGAAAAAGGTTCCGTGTAATAGAAATCCGGAAGCCGTATTGATGAGAAAATTTCAGAAATGGTATAAACAGTCATTTTTTATCATAGTATCATTTGCATTGTTGCTTTTTACAGGTGGAAGCAGAATGTTAGATATTCCTGATAATCTGGGAAATGAATTTATTCGACAATTATATATGAACTTAAATAATGATATATACAAGAATAACAGTTTTGCTCAGAATATATTGATAAATTATGGATTAATCGGTTTTGTATTATGGTTGTACCTGCTTATGGAAATTTTCAAGAAATTTAAGAAACATCAAAATGAAAATAGAGAGGATAAAAAAATATGTCAGGTATTGGCAGTTACATTTCTGTTCGCGACATTTTTTTATCCCGTAGGTCCGTTTTGTGCACCTGTTAGCATAATTTTGATTTCTTTTGCCCTAACGGAATGTAATGGCAATCAAGTAAACAGTAAGGTATCTGCTAGCTTTGGAGATGAGACAGACAATGAAAAAAATATTATTTTTAACAAGTGCGGATCTAATGAAATCCTACTATAGCGGAGGAGAACATGCCTGTAAAAATAATCTTAAATTTTTGCAGAATATTTATGGAAAAGAAAATGTGGATATTCTTTTTTTTAGTGAATGGAAGGGTAAACTACCTGAACACTATTATGCTTATAAGAGGTTGAGAAGGTGGAAGGCTATATTGGCGCAGACCATGGGATACAAAATGTATTTCCCGTGGAAAGAACGGGAGATAACGAATTTGATTATCCACATTAATCCGGATATTGTTTTTTTTGATGGTTCTTTGTCAGGAAATTTATTACCCAAAATACCGGATAGCATTTATACGGTTGTATTCGAACATAACTTTGAAAAGAAATATTATTATTTGAAAATGAAACATGAGGGGCTGATTTATGCTTTGGGATATTTTGCTGTAAGTAAATGTGAACGAATTGCGGTATCTGAATGTGATACCTTGATTTGTATCAGTGAGAGAGACAGTAGTGAGATCTATAATGAATATGGAAGAAAAGCGGATGCCATACTGCCGGTTACATTTGAAAACCACTTTGATTCAAAGAAGGTTGTACATAAAATTTCAAAAAAGGAATTATTATTTATTGGTTCAAATTTCGGCCCTAATTATGATGGTATTTTGTGGTTTATTAATTGCGTAATGCCTGACTTGCCGGATTTTACATTGTACGTTGTAGGAAAAGATTTTGAACGGAGCAAGCAGTATTTAGAACAAAAGAATGTAATTGTCATAGGGACGGTAGAAAATCTTGAAGATTATTATTATCGTTTTCCGGTAATTGTAATACCCGTTTTATATGGCTCTGGCATGAAAGTAAAAACGGCGGAAGCAATGATGTATGGCAGAACTATTTTTGCAACAGACGAAGCGTTGGAAGGATACGAGACTGAGAATGTTAAAGGTGTTTTTCGCTGTAATTCACAAAGGGAATTCATTGAAAGTATTAAATGGTTTTATAAAACTCAAGTCCCTTTCTTTCAGGAAGAAGTATATCGGCTGTATTTAGATAAATACAGCAGCGAGGCAGGACTCATGATATTAAAAAACGTATTACCGTCAGAAAACAATAAAAATTCTATAGATGAATTAGTCTCGGTTATTACACCATTATACAATACGGAAAATTATGTAGAAGAGTGCATAAAAAGTGTTATCTGTCAGTCCTATAAAAATTGGGAATTAATTATAGTGGATGACGGTTCTACCGACAGAAGTGGTGATATCTGTGAAATTTACAGTAAAATCGACCGGCGTATCAAGGTTTTCCACCAGAATAACGGAGGACAGTCGAAAGCCAGAAATTTAGCATTGAAAAAATGTAGTGGACATTACTATATATTTTTGGATTCCGATGACAGACTGGCGGATAATGCGATAGAAAACCTGTATAGTGCAATTACATCTTATAAAGCGGATATTTGTTACGGTGGCATCAGGTTGTTTGGTATTGGGAAAGAACAGGAATTATACCACTGTGGCCATATTAGTATTCTTGATTCCAGGGAAGCTTGCAGAAGAATGTTTCTACACGATGGACTTGATAGCAATACATTTGCCAAAATTTACAAGGCAGAATTATGGGCGGATGTCAGATTCCCGGAAGGAACGATTTTTGAAGATGTTCCTATTATGTATAAAATTGTTCTAAAGAGTAAAAAGAATGTTCAATGTGATTTTTGTGTATACGAACAGCGTTCCAGAGAAGGAAGTACCACGAGATCTGAGTTTAGCAATGCAAAAAAAATATATACTTGTTATTCATGGAATGTATATCAGGATATTTTAAATTGCTGCCCAGCGCTTCGGGAGGCAGCTTATATGTATTATTTATATTCTGTTGTAGATAATTTTATTAATCTTTCATGCAGCCGAAACCGGAAGGATTATAAGGAATACCAGATGGAGTTGAAACAGATTATTATTAAGAATTTCGGCCTGATTATGACTGCTCATGTATTTAAGGCAAGGCGGCTGCGTATAATTTGTTGCCTTTGCGGCCTTGGTGAGAAAGCATCAGGGGTTATGCAATTATTAAAGCATATATGTAATAGACAATTAGGTGGCAGAAAATGAGACAGCCATATGAATAAAAGAGATAGGTTTATAAAAAATATTATTAACGTTATGCTGGCAAATATGATTTCTTTGTTGGGAGGCATTGCTGGTGGTTTCCTTCTACCCAAATTGTTCAGTTTGGAAGATTATGGTTTCTTTAAAATTTTTTCGCTATATCTTACATATACGGGAATTCTGCATATGGGATTTCCGGACGGATTCCTTTTAAAAAACAGTGGTGTTTCGTACGTGAATTTAGAAAAAGCAAACATGAGGACAATCTCACATTTTTTTATAGTTTTTCAGTTAATTGTTAGTTTTATCATTATAGTGGGTTCTTTTTTTGCCGAAGGTGAATATGGATACATTTTTTTCTCCCTTGGTTTATGTACTTTTTCAATTAACATTATTACATTTTTCCAGTTTGTTTCCCAGGCTAGTATGCGGTTTAATGAATTTTCAAGAGTGAAAATAGCTACGTCATTAATGAATTTTGGTATTGTCGTCGGACTGTGTATTGTGCAGGCCGCTTCGGGTAGAATAGTCGGTTACCGGTTGTACCTTATGCTGTATACTTTTGCAAATTGGTGTATACTTTTGTACTATTTTTGGAATTACCGTGAATGTCTCTGGGGAAAGAAAAGCAGTTTGGCTTCGGTGAAAGGTCAAATTTGGGAATATTTTAAAAGTGGAATATTTTTAACCATATCTTATCAGGTTTTGCAGTTGGTGCTTAATTTAGATAGGCAATTTGTTGTTGTGTTATTCAGTGCTCCTGAATATGCGGTTTATTCTTTTGCATATTCTCTTATTTCAATGATTACAACGGTAGTTAGCGCAGTTTCGTTGGTTTTATTTCCTACATTAAAAAGAACGAAAAGAGAAATTGCAATAACATTTCTGCCAATGGGAATCTGGGGAGTGGAAAGTCTCGTTATGTTGTGTCTTGGAAGTTATTTTCCATTGGCAGGGGTGATAGAAACTTTTCTTCCCAAGTATATGCAATCTTTATCATATTTACAAATACTTTTCCCGGGATTGATATTTTCATCTTGTATTACAATTATTATTTTTACATATTATAAAATTTTGGATTTCAATCTACCTTTTTTTCTAATGGGAATAGGAGCTCTTATTTTATCTTTCCTTTTAAATTTACTTGCTTGGAAAATGTACGGAACTCCCGAAGCAATATCTTTTGCTTCTATTTTAACTTTACTGGTATGGTATATTATAACCGTTTCCTATTTGAAAAAAAAGCTGGATATCACTTATAAAAAAAACCTGATTTTTATGTTGTGTGTCAGTATATGTTTTTATATCGTTGTTTTCAATACAAAAGTTCTTGTAAAGGGTTTCCTGGTTTACGAAGCCGCATTTATTTTAATTACAATTGTTTTTTATAAGGAGGATATAAAGAAATTATTTTATGGCAGTTTGGGAAAAAGGAGAGGTTAGAGGTAAGAAATGCTGTTACAACTAAAGAAAAAGTATCCGAATTTTGTATGGAATATTTTTTATTCCTCAGGGATTTTTATATTAATAGTGATGCAGGTAAAGAATGTTGCAGGCCCGGTAATTATGCCTGATGAAGTGGGATATTGGTCTGCGGGAGCATATATTGCGGGTTATGATTGGTCAGGCATTATGTATATGTCCCCTTACTATGGTTATGGTTATGGCGTTTTCCTAGGCATAGTCATGAGTTATATCAGTGATCCTATAATTCTATTTAAAACTGCCGTTGTACTTAATGGTCTTTTTATGATTGCCATTTATTGGATTACTTATGGGATTTTGACAATAATCAAAACGGAATGGATCGGCAGATTCGGGGGACTGATTAGCTTTACTGTAACTTTATATACCTTTAATATTTACTATGCATTAAATTCTGAAGCCGAAATTCTGCAGGTTATGGTTTATTTGTTCATGTGTTATTTGATTTTACAATCCTGCAGAACCAGGAAAAAATTCGAGATAAGAATGTTTTTCATTCCTTCATTAGCTGTTTATCTGATAGCCTGTCATCAGAGAAATTTGGGAATTACAGCGGCATTGATTTTTTGTATTCTGTTGATGCTGCTATCAAAGAAAATTTCGTTACCTTCTTTTTTAGCGTTTGTTGTTACAATGGGGGCGGGATTTGTTATTTTCCTAAAAATGAAAGAAATTGTTAATGAAAATATTTTTTTGGTTTCTAACTATACTGCGGAAGAAGCCGGCAAGGTGAACGGAGCTCTGGGAATATTTACATTAAAAGGATTAACGAGCTTTATTGAATGTATTTCAGGGCGTTTTTTTTATCTTGGTTGCGCGTCATTTTTACTTGTGTATAGAGGAATAACAGTTATTATCAAGGATATTATTCTATATATTAAGAAAAGAAGATATAAGAAGAACTGTTTTCTTTTGTTTGAAATTTTTATAGGAATGACGTTATTTGCTGAAATAGCAATCGGTTCTTTGGCATTTTTGGGTAATGAAAAACGGATAGATGGTTTTTTATACGGAAGATATAGTGAACATGTTTTAATACCTATATTGCTTTACGGATTTATAAGTTACCGTACTTTTAAGAATAATACAAAGGTTCAGACTGTATGTTCTATTATATTGCTTGTTTTAGGTATATATATGCATTATACATATATATGTCATAAAACATTGGAAACATCAACACATTCAATATCAGCAATGATAGGGATGCCTATTTTACGGAACGTTAATGAAAATAATATTCAGATGATATATTCTGAGGGAGTTGCGCAATTTAGTTTATTAATATCTTGGTTTCTCTCTGTTTTTTTAGCATCTGCTCAGAGAAGAAAACAAGTTGGCGGTATTATTTTAACTGTATTTTGTTGGATTGTTTTTGGAATAAATGCATTACATATTTATTTTTTTGATTTCACAGATTATAACAGAGAACTCTATTCGTTTTCTGGGCAGGTTTTAGAGACAATAAACAAAGATACGCAGGTTTATTATCTGATCGATAAGAAAAAAGAGGAGGCTGAGCCTACATCATCAACTTGGCTTATGTACAGAATACAGTTTTTTTTGCCTGAAATGACAATAAATGCAATTGATGTAGAAGAAATGGAACAACAGGATTATGTTCTTGTATATAAAAACTCAAGTGAAAACAACATATTATCTGAAAGGGGCTATACCCCTCTGGTGGAAGGGGAAAAAATGATTTTATATTATGGAGAAAGGTAAGAATAAAATGATAAAAAATAGTGGGGATGACAGGAAAGCGACGGTAACCGTAGTTGGTATTGGTTATGTAGGATTGAGCAATGCAATTTTGCTTGCGCAGCACAATAAGGTATTTGCGGTTGATGTTCTGCCAGAAAAGGTGGATACAATTAATTCACGAAAATCACCTGTACTTGATGAGGAAATAGAAGAGTATTTGGTTGGAAAAGTTCTTGATTTAACGGCTGTTACAGATGGAAATAATGCGTATCATGAATCGGACTTCATTGTTATTTCAACACCAACCAACTATGAACCAGTCAAAAATTATTTCGATACGTCAAAGGTAGAAATTGTAATAGAGCAAATATTACAGGTCAACCGTGAAGCCACCATCATCATAAAATCCACCGTCCCTGTAGGCTTTACAGAATCCGTCCGTAAAAAATACAACACCCGCAACATCCTTTTCAGTCCCGAATTCCTGCGGGAAGGCCATGCCCTTTACGATAATCTCTACCCCTCCCGCATCATCGTCGGAGCCCCGCAGGATGACGAGGAATTGGTGCAGAAAGCCCACCAGTTCATCTCCCTGTTGGAAGAAGGCGCCCTCAAAAAAGACATCCCCACCCTGGTCATCAATCCCACGGAAGCCGAGGCAGTAAAACTCTTTGCCAACACCTACTTAGCCCTCCGTGTCTGCTTCTTCAACGAACTGGACACCTATGCGGAAGTCCATGGCCTCAACACCAATCAGATTATCCTGGGCGTAGGCCTTGACCCCAGGATCGGCAGCCACTACAACAATCCTTCCTTCGGCTACGGAGGCTACTGTCTTCCCAAGGACACCAAGCAGCTCCTGGCTAACTACAAAGATGTCCCGGAAAACATCATAGAAGCCATCGTAGAATCCAACCGTACCCGCAAGGATTTCATTGCAGAACGCATTCTGGAAAAAGCAGGATTCTATGAAAACAGTGCCCGGGATGCAAATGCGGCAGGCGGCCGGAAAGTAACCATAGGCATCTACCGCCTCACGATGAAAACCAACTCCGATAACTTCCGGCAAAGCTCCATCCAGGGAGTTATGAAACGGCTGAAAGCAAAAGGTGCCACAGTCATCATATATGAACCGGCGCTGAAGGAAAAGGAGTTTTTCGGTTCACAGGTATATGAGGATTTTAATGAGTTCACGGAGAAAAGTGACTGCATCGTAGCAAACCGCTATTCCAGCGAACTGGCCGATGTATGGGACAAGGTATATACAAGAGATCTTTACCATCGTGATTAGTCCTGTCCCGCCGCCTCAATTTGCATATTTTTGATTTAAATTTCCCCATATTTGACTGGTCATCCTCCTGCATTTCCGCTATGATATAATTGTGGTAAAAATAGAGAAAGTCTCTTTTAAACAATAGGAAACAGGAGGGTTAAGCAATGAATGGAACTATGAAAACAGCAGTCATGACCGGTATTTCCCAGGTGGAAATACAGCAGCGTCCGATACCCGTACCTGCCGATGATGAGGTACTGGTAAAGGTGGAATATGTGGGAATCTGCGGCTCCGATCTTCATTATTACGAGTCAGGAAGAATCGGGAATTTTATCGTGGAACCGCCTTTTGTGTTGGGACATGAGGCCGGCGGGACTGTTGTGGAAGTCGGGGCAGGGGTTAAGGATCTTAAGGTTGGCGACAGAGTTGCTCTGGAACCGGGAAAGACCTGCGGACATTGTGAGCATTGTAAAGAAGGGAAATATAATCTGTGTGAGGATGTAATATTCTTTGCCACGCCTCCTGTTGATGGTGTATTTCAGGAGTATGTGGCGCATGAGGCGGGACTTTGCTTCAGGCTGCCTGATAATATGAGCACTATGGAAGGGGCGTTGATTGAGCCTCTGGCGGTGGGAATGCATGCAGCCAACCAGGGCGGGGCCCATTTGGGACAGACCGCAGTGGTGACGGGAGCAGGCTGTATCGGTTTATGTACGCTGTTATCTCTTCGTGCGATGGGAGTTTCCAAAATCATTGTTGTTGATATCATGCAGAAGCGTCTGGACAAGGCTCTGGAGCTGGGGGCTGATTATGTTATCAATGGAAAAGAAGAGGATACGGTTGCCCGTATCAGAGAGCTTACAGGAGGCAAAGGCGCTGATCTGGGAATTGAGACGGCGGGAAGCCAGATCACGGCGTCACAGCTGATTCAGGCGGCTAAAAAAGGTTCTACCATCGTTTTTGTAGGCTACAGCGCATCCGGCGAAATGACGCTTCCTATTGGAATGGCTCTGGATAAAGAACTGAATTTCAAAACCGTATTCCGTTACAGAAATATTTATCCTATGGCAATCGAAGCGGTTTCCAGCGGGCGTATTAATATTAAAAATATCGTTACAGATTACTTTGAACTGGATGATATCAAAAATGCACTGGATTCCTGTGTCAATAACAAAGCGGAAATTGTTAAAGGGGTAATAAAGGTCTGCTAGTCCGCCATGGATGCTGTCTTTGGCGGGAAAAGAATATAAAAAGACAGAAGGGGCGGTTCAATGGTGGGCCGTCCCTTCATTAATAATATACGGAATTATAGGTCTATTTTTTCATTTCTTATTAAAAATCTTTCTTCAAATTCTTCCGGCGGCATGGGCCGGTAATATACATAGCCCTGTACATAATCACAATCCAGCTCTTTAAGAAACTCTACATATTCCTGTGTTTCCACTCCTTCTGCCACTGTTTTCATATGCAGCTCCTGTGCGGTCTGCAGGACATGGCGAAGCAGGATTTTTTCCCGGCTGTCCGTAACATTTCGGAAAAGGGAACGGTCGATTTTCAGAGTGGAGATGTCGGAATTAGTCAGGACACTGAAGGAGGAATAGCCGCTTCCGAAGTCGTCCAGTGAGCAGGAAAAGCCGAAATCCTTGATTTCGGAAACGACCTCTTTTACCCGGTCTACCTGGTTGAGCACGATGCTTTCCAGAAGCTCAAATTCAATACAGTCTTTCGGACAAGGAGATTTGTCATAGCGTTCCACATAATCCTTGAAAAAGTAACGGTAATCAAAAGCACATCGGGACAGGTTTACGCTGATGTGTATCTTTCGCCCGTATTTTTGGATCCACTGGTTAATCTGTGCACAGATTTTTTCAAAGATGCACAGATCTACTTCTTCAATCAGACCGTTTTCCTCCAGGCTGGGCAGAAAACTGACGATAGGAATCATTCCCTTTTCCGGATCTATCCAGCGTACGAGGGCTTCGGCACGTGTGACCTCGCCGGTTTTCAAATCAACCTTCGGCTGCAGGTAATAGGTGATGTCTCCGCGTTCCAGAGCGGGACGGATGCTTTGCTCCAGATCAAAATAGCGAAGATTATTATCTTCATAGGTCAGGCCGTAGATTTCAAAATGGGAATTTCGGAAAGCGCTTTGCGGACATTCACTTCTGCAGATATCCGCATTGTATTGGGCGGTATAGAAATCAACGGGAGTCTGAGGCAGAGGAAACACACCCATGCCTGAAAAAATCTTGCCATGGAAAGGTTCAAAGGGCATGTCCCGGATGACACGGTTCATCTCGATTATACGATGGAAAAATTCATCGTAATCTTCGGGATAATGCATAAGTATATTATAATAATCCAGATGTATCTGAGCGATGTATTCATCTTCCTCCAGATAATTATCCAGAACCTCATAAACCTTTTCCACCAGCAGATCTCCAAGACTGCGGTCATTAAGCCGGTTAAAAATACGGAACCGTTTGATCTTCAGGCTTACCAGCGCATATCCGGGTATCCGTGATTCGCAGATCTGGCCGTATTTTTCCATAATCCACTGTTCGTTTTTCATGTCCTTCATCAGTAATATCTATCCCCCGCAGCATAATATGGTTTCATGAGAAAGTATCCTCAGTCTTTCAATCATTGTAGCATATTCCGGGACGTAATTATAGCTATATTTCAGCCAGGATTAATTCCCGGCAGCTCTTGACTCTTCTATATAAAGAGACTATGATTAATATATAGACATAAGGAAAAACGTGGTTCCCGCAAACAATATTTCACTTAGAGAAAAGAGGTTGAGGATTATGATGGGAACGATTTATATTTTATTGGATGGTGTTTTTCTTTTGTTGCTTTTTGCCTACCTGACAAGAAACACGGAAGCGGGGAAAGGCTTTTGGAGTAAGGCATATCACATGCTTTTGCTTGGATGGCTGAAGGTGGATATCGCGATGGCTCAGGGAATGGAATATGTGCGTATAAGCCTTGCCCATATTTTTAAGAGCTATCATTACAGCACCGGAGGTGCCGAGAATATCCGCCGGAAGAAGGAGTATCTCAGGGAATTCCGCCAGGATCATAAGGGCGGCGCGGAGTATTATCGGAAAAGAGAAAAATTCAACAGGAAGATTCCTGAATAAATAGGGCAGGGGTGATAACCCTGACCTGTAATATAATAGAGAAAGGGCAGCGAGCCGCGGATATCATCCGGGAGCGCTGCTCTTTTCTTTGTCATTAATCCACTTTTCAGATAGGCGGTACAGTTTCAGGCAGATTTGTTATCCCAGGGCAAAGCAGTAGATAACGGCGATCAGGATGCCAAGAAGGGCGCCGGCCAGAACCTGCAGGGGAGTGTGGCCTACGAATTCCTTCAGCTTTTCTTCATAGGAAAGCGGTTTTCCCATATTACTGAAAAAAGAGATCATTTCGTTAATGACCTGGGCCTGGATTCCGGTTTCGCGGCGGACACCGCGGGCATCATACATGACGATAATAGCCAGGATGGCTGAAACGGCAAACTGGAAGCTGCCGCCCCCGTATTGGATACCGGCCGCCGTGGCGAGGGCACAGACGGTTGCGGAATGGGAACTGGGCATTCCGCCGCTTCCCACAAGCCGTTCCGCATCAAAGGTTTTGTTGATCAGGGCATAAATGATTGTTTTTAAGATCTGTGCGACGAACCAGCCTGTAGCTGCAGCCATAAATACCACATTGTAAACCAGTGAATTTAAAAATCCCATAAAAATCTCCATTCCGTTGAAGCATAATAAATGTCGGCAAAAGCCGCAACTATGCACATTCTACCTTTTTTCGACACGAAATGCAACTGTCTTTGCACCGGGCTATAATATTTTTGTTGCAGCACAGGGTATCGATGAACTGTAACAGATTTTAACTGTATGAAAGAGAAGCAAACAAAGTGGTGAGTCAGCGCAGTTTATGCTATGATAAAAAAGAAAGATTGGCGGGAAAATGGGAGGGGATATTTACGGAAACAGAAAAGAAAAAAACATGGAGCCTGAACCGTATGGTGGTCCTGATTATGATGGCGGGCTATGCGGCCCTGTTAATCCTGCTTTCCTGTATGGATTATTATCTTGTGGCGGATTATCAGAACCGGGGCAGGGAAAGGGAGAGCGGGCTTCTGGCGGAGGCTGCGGAAGGCGTGGAGAAGGCCGCCAAGGATTTGGATGAAATCCTTTATGATATTTATGCCAAGAACAAGAATTTTGAGGCACTCACTACGCTGCAGGAGGAAACGGTGGAGTACAGTAATGCATATGAGCTGTTTGACGCTATGAAAAGCAGGCTGTTTCTTCAGGAAAATATGCATGGTGTCTATATTTTTTACGGAGCGTTCCAGAAGTGTCTTTTTCAATGTGATAAGGAGATTGTATCGTTTGATTCCCAGATGGAAATCAAGGACAGGCTATCCGTTCAGCTGAGCCAGTCCAGAAATGGCGGGGTATGGCAGACTGTCGTGACAACAGATGGAGTTTTCCGTATGCTCACCTATAAAAGGGGAAATGCTGCCGTATGCGGTGTTTTCAGCATGAATGACAGGATGGAGGGGCTGAAGCATGCTGTCGGGGAAGGGGCCGGCGTATACATCGTGGAGGATGGAATGCTGAACGGTATTGATGGGAAAGAGGACAAGTTTGGAATTGTGGAGGAAACAAAGAAGCAGGAGAAGGTATTCCGCTATTGGAGGGACAACCAGTATGTATATGGCCGGCGGATTGAAAACAGCAGTATGTGGCTGTGTATGAGCATACCGTGTAAAATCTGGACATATATGAATGTATCGCAGCTGTTATTGCTTATAGTGACTGCATTTTCGGTTCTTGCGGTGTTTTGGCTCTACCGGTTTATCCGCAGGGAGCTGGTATGGCCGCTGCGTGATCTGACAGAAACCATGAACCGAATCCGGCAGGGAGAGTGGAATGCCAGAACCGGCGCAAGCGGGCACCTGAAGGAAATCCAGGAAGTCGGTGAAACCCTGACGGCCATGGTATCTGAAATTGAAAAGCAGAAAATGCTGTCTTACGAGGAAACCATCGAAAAGCAGAAGGCACAGATGCAGTATCTCCAGCTTCAGCTGAAGCCGCATTTTTATCTGAATGGCCTGAAAACGCTGAATGCCCTCACCCTGGCCAGGGACTGGGAAAAATCCCAGGAGCTGATTCTGCATATATCGGAGCATCTGCGCTATCTTCTGCAGACGGATCGGGAGCTGGTGACGCTGGGTGCGGAACTGAATTATGTGCGCAATTATGTGGAACTGCAGAAATCCATGACGGGGCGGCCTGTGGTCTGTGAGATTCAGGAGGAAGAGGGGGCCGCGGACTTTCTTGTGCCTACGCTGTGTGTGCAGACTTTTGTGGAAAACAGCGTGAAGTATGCCAAGCTGGGCGCGCCGGGGCTGGAGCTTTTTATTCAGGTATGTGTGCAGCTGCTTCAGACGGAGGACGGCGTTTATGTGGATATTATGGTGTCGGATAACGGCAGCGGCTACCCGGAGAATATTCTGGAGGAAATCAATGCGGATGCCCAGAAGGGAATACGCAGTGTGGGGATAAATAACCTGAAAAGAAGATGTGCTCTTATTTATGAGGGAAAAGCAGAGTATAATTTTTATAACGACGGCGGTGCGGTGAGCGAGCTGATTTTGCCGGGAGTGAATCCGGGCGGGCTTGAAGTGAGGGGAAAAGCGGATGAACGTATTGATAGTTGATGATCAGAAAGCGATTGTGGAGAGCTTAAGGGAAGGGATCCGATGGGAAGAGCTGGGTGTGGAAAAGGTATATACGGCCTGCAGCGCAAGGGAGGCCAAGCTTGTGCTGGTAAATTTCCCGGTGGATGTGATGCTCAGCGATATAGAGATGCCGGAGGAAGACGGCCTGGAGCTGTGCCAGTGGGCAAAAGAAAGGCTGCCCGCGCTGGAATGCATTTTCCTGACCTCGCATGCGGATTTTTCCTATGCGAGAGAGGCGATACGTCTGGGAAGCTTTGACTATATTCTTCAGCCGGTCCGATATGAGGAAGTGGAAGCGGTTTTGCGGAAAGCGGAGGGAAAAATCAGGGAAAATCAAAGTGTCCGGCAGCTGCAGAATACAAGGAAGCTGGTGGTGGAACAGCGGGATACCATTCTGGAAGCCATCTGCATGAAGCTGCGCCAGGGGCGGGAAGGGGACGCGGAACAGATTTTAAGCACACTGAAGGAATTGCTGCAGCCGGATTTTAAAAAGTTTTCTTTTTACCCGGCAGTGGTGCGCATTATAAAATGGAAACGGATCATCAACACCTGGGATGATAAGCTGGTGCGCCTTGTTATCAGGAATGTGCTGGAAGAGCTTTTCGCCGGGGCCCATGGAGTGACCTGCATAGCCTCCATGCAGGATGGAAGCTTTGTCATTCTTGCGGCTGTGGAAGACAGTCTCTTTGATGAAGAAAAATGGGAAGTGGGCCTGAAGGAATTCTATGATTTCGTGGAGGCTCAAATGGATTTTTCCATTGCGGTATATATGGGGACGAAGCTGCCGGCTTCAGAAGAAGAAAGCCATGGACCGGCATTCGGAGGAATGCTCACTTATCTTGCAGGGGTGGGAGAGGAACTGAACCCATCGGGGAAAAGCAGCATTTTCAAGCTGGCGGACGGCGCCGGAGAAGAAGCAGAAGGCAACGAGGGGGAGGCGGAGCCTGTTCAAAAAGCGGTTTCCTATATCAAGGCGAATCTGAATAAGAATATATCACGTACCGATGTGGCTGAACTGGTGCATCTGAATGAGGAATATTTTTCCAGGCTGTTTAAGCAGCAGACGGGGGAAACCTTTAAGGATTATATTCTTTTGGAAAAAATGAATATGGCCAGGACGCTGTTGGAACGATCCAATCTTTCTATCAGTATTGTGGCCTCCAAGGTGGGATACGATAACTTTTCCCATTTTTCCAAGATGTTTAAAAAACTGACGGATATGACACCTCAGGAATATCGGAAGGAGCACCAGAAATAAAGAACCTTGTAAATATACGGATGCTTTGTGTATAACGGGATATACTGATACCATAGTTATCTGAAAAAAGGAGATATGTACATGGTATTCGATGCCGTATATTATGAGCCGGACAGCCTGAAATATGAGCTGGGGCTGCAGCTGATGGAGCAATATCCGGATATTCCCTGGATTCCCATTGAAAGCCATAATTCGATAAAGGAAATGCAGGAAAAGCCCAATTCGGAATTCGGGCATATGAAGCGAAATCTGATAATGGGAATCCGGAAAACCCATAAATATGTGGAGAATCATAAGGTATCCGACTATCTGGTACCCTTTACATCTTCCGGCTGCACCGCTATGTGCCTGTATTGTTATCTGGTCTGCAACTATAATAAATGTGCGTATCTCCGGCTTTTTGTGAACCGGGAACAGATGCTGGACAGGCTGCTGAGACGTTCCCTCAAGGAGCCGGGACGGACTTATGAAATCGGAAGCAACAGTGATCTTGTGCTGGAGAATACCATAACCGGAAATCTGCTGTATACGATTCCTCGTTTTGCAGAGGAAGGAAATGGCAGCCTTACTTTTCCTACTAAATTCCATATGGTGGAGCCCCTGCTTTCGCTGGATCATAGGGGTAAGGTAATTTTCCGTATGAGTGTGAATCCGCAGCCGATCATCAGCCGAATTGAACTGGGGACGTCCTCTTTGAAGGAGCGGATTCAGGCGGTGAATCAAATGTGTGAAGCAGGATATCCCTGCGGGCTTTTGATCGCTCCTGTTATTTTGACGGATGGATGGAAGGATATGTACCGTGAGCTTTTAGAAGAGCTGGAGGCAGGGCTGTCGGATAAAATGAAGAAGACTATGTTTCTGGAAATTATTCTCATGACCTACAGCTATGTCCACAGGGCCATAAACGCAGAAGCCTTTCCTGCGGCTCCGGATCTGTACAGTAAGGAGCTGATGACCGGAAGAGGAAGGGGCAGATACTGCTACCGGCAGGAAGCACGGGCCGAGGCCGAAGCCTTTTTGCGCAGCGAAATCAGAAGGGTTCTGGGTACCGTGCCCGTTTTATATATCAGCTGAAGCTACTGTGAATAATAAGCTGAGAAAGATTATCAATAAGAAATAAGAGTGGTTCTTGTGTCTGTATGAAAAATTGGATATAATAGGATTTAGATAAATCATACCAAAATGGTAGGAAATATCTGAATCCTTTTTTATTTTATAGAAACAAAACGGAACGGTTGAAGGATATATGACTTCAATCTTCCTGATTGAAAGGTGCACGACACTGTGCAGACAGGAGTAAATATGATAAATATTCAGAAAGCGGCAATCATAGGATGCGGGTTTGTGGGTGCTTCCACCGCATTCAGCCTGATACATAAGGGGCTTTTTTCAGAACTGGTATTGATCGATGCCAATCATAAGAAGGCGGAGGGAGAAGCCATGGATTTGAGCCATGGACGTCCTTTCGTTAAGCCTGTCAAGATTTATGCGGGAGGTTTCGATGATATCAGCGACTGTTCCCTGATTATCATAACGGCGGGAGCAAACCAGAAACCGGGAGAAACAAGGCTGGATCTGGTACATAAAAATGTGGCAATTTTGAAGTCCATCATACCGGAAATTACGGGAAGAGGATTTGAGGGGATTTTAATGATTGTGGCAAATCCCGTGGATATCCTTACCTATGCGGCGCTCAAAATATCTGGCTATCCCAAGGAGAGGGTTATCGGCAGCGGCACGGTGCTGGATACGGCCCGGTTCCGGTATCTGCTCAGCGAGCATCTGCAGGTGGACAGCCGAAGCGTCCATGCGTTTATTATCGGAGAGCATGGGGACAGTGAATTGGCTGTATGGAGCGGGGCAAATGTGTCGGGAATTGATATCAACAGCTTTTGCGAACTGAGAGGGTATTATGATCACATGGAATCCATGGAGAAAATCTACCGGAATGTACGTGACAGCGCATACGATATCATAGAGCGGAAAGGGGCTACATATTACGGAGTGGCCATGGCTGTCAGCCGGATCACGGAAAGCATTATCCGTAATGAACATTCTGTAATGCCGGTATCCAGTTATATTGACGGTCCCTATGGACTGACGGATATCTGTCTCAGCGTTCCTACGATCGTCGGTCAGAATGGTGCGGAAAAGGTTCTGGAAATTCCTCTCAACGAAAGTGAGAAGAAGCAGTTATGTGATTCCGCCGGAGAACTGAAAAAAATAATAGAAAATTTAGAGCTGTAAGGAAGAATCAATACAGGAGCATGTGCGTACCCTGTATTGTGGCGGACAATTGAAACATTTCTCCCGGCCAGGCGGCTGCACCGCAGGAACAGGCGGAGATTTTACAGGAAAGGAATAATTATGGATAAAAAATATTTGGAAATTGAAAAAGTATCAGGAAGGGAGATCATTGACTCCAGAGGAAATCCCACAGTGGAAGCGGAGGTTACGCTTGCAGGCGGTATTATCGGCAGAGGTGCAGCGCCCAGCGGCGCGTCCACAGGTGAATTCGAAGCACTGGAATTGAGAGACGGTGATAAATCCCGTTTTGGAGGAAAAGGTGTCAGCAAAGCCGTACATAATATTAATACGACAATAAATGGAGTGCTGAAAGGTATGGATGCCTCCGATATTTATGCTGTGGATGCCGCCATGCTGAAAGCGGACGGAACCAGGGATAAATCCGGGCTGGGGGCCAATGCCATACTTGCCGTATCCATTGCCTGTGCAAGAGCGGCCAGCCTTGCGCTGCAGATCCCTCTTTACCGTTTCCTGGGTGGCGTAAATGCTAACCGTCTTCCGGTTCCCATGATGAATATTCTGAATGGGGGCGCTCATGCGGCAAACACGGTAGATGTCCAGGAATTTATGATCATGCCGGTTGGTGCAGAAAGCTTCCGGGAAGGCCTGCGCTGGTGTACGGAAGTCTTCCATGCACTTGCTTCTTTGCTGAAAGCGAGAGGACTTGCCACTTCTGTCGGCGATGAGGGCGGCTTTGCCCCGGATCTGTCCAGCGATGAAGAAGCGATTCAGCTCATTCTTGAGGCCGTGGAAAAAGCGGGCTATAAGCCAGGGACTGATTTTGTGCTGGCAATGGATGCGGCATCCAGTGAATGGAAGGGAGAAAAGAATGGGGAATATCTGCTTCCTAAAAGCGGGATGAAATTTACCTCCGGACAGCTTGTGGAGCATTGGAAATCCCTCTGCGATAAATATCCGATTTACTCCATCGAAGACGGACTGGATGAGGAGGACTGGGAAGGCTGGCAGATGATGACCAGGGAACTGGGAGAAAAGGTGCAGCTGGTGGGAGATGATCTTTTTGTTACCAATACGGAACGGTTGGCAAAGGGCATTTCTCTTGGCTGCGGGAACTCTATCCTGATTAAGCTCAACCAGATCGGAACGGTTTCCGAGACGCTGGAGGCGATTAAGATGGCTCATAATGCCGGATATACCGCTATTTCTTCCCACCGTTCCGGAGAAACGGAAGATACCACAATTGCGGATTTGGCGGTGGCGCTGAATACCTGCCAGATAAAGACCGGAGCGCCGAGCAGAACGGAGCGTGTGGCAAAATATAACCAGCTTCTCCGCATTGAGGAAGAGCTGGGAGAAAGCGCCGTGTATCCGGGACTTAACGCCTTTCATATTAAAAGATAGCTCCCCTCTTAAGACATTGAGGCGGGCCTGTGAATGTGCAGGCCCGCTTTTTAGATGGGCATAGTAAGGGGGCTTTTTGACTTTGACAGTGGAATTATTGCGAATATTAATTTGAAAAATTTTTCTTGAGCGGAACAATTTCCAGAGTATATCCCAATGGAACAAGAATTTTTAACAGGCTGTTAAGCTGGGGAGAATGAACGGCGGTTTCCAGACGGGCAATAACCGGCTGGCTTACCTCGCATATATCAGCCAATTGAGCCTGGGTAAGTTCTTTTTCCTCCCGGATTTGTACCAGAGTCTTTATCAGATTTTTTTCCAGTTCAATGACTCTTTCTTCTTCTTCACTTAAAGCAAGGCCTTCTCTGATTTGTTTCCATGTTGCTGCCATTGATTATCCATTCCTTTCCTTGAAATTATTCAGATTCCTCAGAGCTTGTTCCAGTTCTTTCTGCGGAAGCTTCTTTGTCTTTTTCGTAAAATAGTGTAAAAGGATAAAAGTATTATTCTTATAGCATGCAAACAATATACGGTTCTTTAGCGGCCTCAGTTCCCATATATCTCCATTTACATGTTTTGTTACAGGTTCGCCGATTCGTGTTCCGTATTCCTGCAGTAAATCCAGGAAAGCAATAATTTTGTTTAAATTGATACGGCTGCTTTTATCCGTAGCAGCTTTCTTTTTTAGCGTATATATGTAGTCTGCAATGCTGCTATAGCCGTCAGCATCTTCATAAAAAATAATTTCGTACATTTTTCTCCTTGGTTTAATTATAACAAATTTGCTATTAAAACGCAATAGGTAAACAAGATTAAAATGATTGGCCTTAAAATGATTGAATGAGTTAAGATATTAAGAAACAGATAATAGATATAGAAAATTAAAGTGAGAAAGTAAGGAGCAGTAAAACAAGAATAAAATAATGAGGAAGAACAGAATTATTACTGGAACTGAAAATATTGCTGTGTCAGAGATTTATGAGATGAAACAGAACGGGAACACTTTTCGTATATCGTAGTATACATCTATTTGATACTGGTATGCAATAATAATTTGTTCTGTTTATAGTTATTTAACAATTTAAGCAGCTGTTTATTACCAGACAGATCACCGGATGTCGGGCAGAAGAGAGCGCAGACAATTATTGATTCCTTTCCCTGTATTCCAGCGGCGACATTCCGGTCTCTTTCCTGAAAAAATCATAAAAATGCGAAGTTCCTGAGAACCCCAGTTCCTCTACAATTTCAGTCACGCTTTTATCCGTACTTGTTAACAGCTGTTTTGCCCAGTCCAGACGGTAACTGCCCGCCAGCTTCAGAAGACTCTGCCCGGTACGCCTTTTTACGATCTGATTCAGGTATTCCGCATTATAATGCAAAGCATGGGAAAGCTGGGAACGGGATATCCGTCCGTGGGTTTCTTCCATATAATTGGAAATACGGGCAAAGAGAAAATCTTCATTACTGGAATCCAGCTGCATGAAATTGCAGTGGAATTTATTTTTATCTTCCAGCGTATATATCAGGCGAAGCAGCAGTCCCCGCAGCAAGTAAGAATAGCCTGGCCTGTTGTCAATCAGGCTCTGCTGCATCCGGTCAATAAGGACTTCCGCCGGATTTTCCGAAGGGCTGGAAAGGGTGTGAAGGGTAGAGGAAAATTCCAGATAATTGCGGGCAAAGCGTTCTTCTCCCTGGAGATTGGAAAGCAGGAAATCATGGATAATGCCGTCGGGGGAAGTGAGGCGGGGACTTAAATCAAAGAGGACATCCCTGTCCATCAAATCCAGGATATATTCCGCATGGAAATTAATGAATACCACACTGCAGCGGGGGCCTGGGATATCCATGTGCCTGGTATTTCGGTTCAGCAGGCAGGCATCCCCTTTCTTATAGGTATAGGAAATCCGTTCTATTTTATTGGTCAGCTCCCCTTCCAGGACATACATCAGTTCAAAATGATCATGCTGATGGGAAACCGCATTATTCGGCATATAGGCAGAACTCATGGAGCCGGGGTAAAAAGCCGCATGGAGCAGCTTACCGTTCTTCTCATCCCTTATTTTATAAAACATGGTAAGAGGCGTGATAATGGTCATGCGTTCGGAAGAATCTGTCCAATTATTCCTGACAAGCATCTGTTCCGGCGGTGAAGGCTTCTTTTGATTTTTCATGGGATCTCCTAAAATAAGCAACTGGGTTTTGGGCGTACCAATTTGCGGAAAACAAGATATCGGACGTTTAGATACAGCCTCCCATTATTATATAATACCTATATAAATAAAACAATTGCAGGAAGTATACCCAGGCATGAACAAGGATTATCGGTTGTTACTGTTCACTCAATACTGTGCATTTACTGCACAGTACGTGAGAAAGTGATTCAAGAGTGCATAAATCCTATCGCCGCAGGCGATTTTAAATGGATTTATGCAGGTTACTGGTCACGGAGTGAACAGTAACTATCGGTTATCAGGAAGGAATGGATGAAAATGGCAAATTGGATATGGTATCCGGGGGATTTTGAGATTTATCACGGCATGCGCCAGAATTTTGACAGAGAGGAACGGGGCTTTTTCTGGCCGGCTTACTGGCATATTGCGGACTGCCACCGTCATGTGGTTTTTCATGGAGCCTTTGCGCCTGACAGGGAAACAAGGTTCCGGGTTACGGCGAGAGGCATAGGGCATGTATTGGTGAAATGGCAGGCGGAGGCGCCGGAATGGTTTCCCAAAGGACAGGTCTTTTACCAGGAGAGAAAATATCGGATCGGGGAATGGATTACCTGTCCGGCAAAAGAGATAGCTGTTGACGTGGTGTTGGGGAACCGCACAGGGCTTCCCTGTATTTATGCGGAAGGGGAAATCATTTGTTCCGGAAAAGACTGGACTGTTTCGGACTTCATAAAGCCTGCGGTCCCTGTTGGGTATAACGATATGTATGTGAGGAGCGGGCAGGATCCCCAGGAGTTTGAGTATACCTGCGAAAGCTGCAGCCCGGTTTCGCAAGAAGAAAGAGATGGGGGAATCCTTTATGATTTCGGCAGGGAAATTACGGCGGATACGCTGATTTATATCGATGGGGCGATAAGGCCGGAGAAGGTGACTCTCTGCTATGGGGAATCCCGCGCGGAAGCGCTGGATACGGAGCTCTGTTATCTGAAGCAGGTTCTGGATATCCCGGGGGAAGCAGAGGCGGCGGCCTTAACGTACCGGACAGATTCCCCCTTTGGGAAATGGGATACCGGAAGGTGCTATCATACCAGGCTGCGTGCATTCCGTTACCTGTTCATTCCGGAAAAAGAGGCGGCATCCCTTATCAGGCCGGAAGCACTGTATAAGTATGTGGATTTTCCCAAAAGAAGCGGTTTTTCCGGCAGTGATGAACTGGTGAACCGTATCTGGAATGTGGCGGATACCACCTTCCGCCTGGCAAGCGGCATTTTCTTTCTTGACGGGATCAAGAGAGACCGGTGGATCTGGTCGGGGGATGCGTATCAGAGCTATTTCATCAACCAATACCTTTTCTTCGACAAGGATATCTGTAAGCGGACCATTCTGGCCCTTCGGGGAAATGATCCCGTGACGGAGCATATCAATACCATATTGGATTACTCTCTGTATTGGATTATCAGCCTGGAGAACTATTATAATATGTCAGGGGATTTGGAATTTATCCGCATGATCTATCCGAAAATGGAATCCCTGATGCGTTACTGTATGGAGCAGACGGACGAACAGGGCTTCCTTTACGGAAGGGAAGGGGACTGGGTATACATAGATTGGGCGGAAATGGATAAGGAGGGGACTCTTTGTGCGGAACAGATGCTGCTGGCGAGAAGCTATGAAGCCATGGCGGCGGTACGCAGGCTCCTGGGGCTTGGAGAGGAAGAATTTGTACAGAAAAAAGAGATGCTTCTGTCCCGGATCCGCCGTTTCTTCTGGGACGAGGAAAAGGGAGCCTTTATAGACAGCTACCAGTCGGGAAGAAGAAAGGTAACCCGCCATGCCAATATATTTGCCATAATTTTCGGGTTTGCGGACAGTGCGGAAACGGGGAGTATCCTGGAAAATGTACTGCTGAATGAAGAGATTCCTGCTATTACCACGCCCTATTTCAAGTTCTATGAACTGGAAGCACTGGCGATGCTGGGACGTTTTGATGTGGTGATGGAAAGCATCAGAAGCTATTGGGGAGGAATGCTTGAGCAGGGGGCTTCCACTTTCTGGGAAGAATATAAGCCGGGACAGCCGGAGGAGGAGCAGTATGGCATGTACGGAGACAAGTACGGCAAGAGCCTCTGTCATGCCTGGGGCGCGAGCCCGATATATCTGATCGGCAGATACTGTATGGGAGTCAGACCTACATCAGCAGCCTACGATACCTTTGAGGCGGCTCCGCAGCTGGATCTGTTCGGCCATTTTTCCTGTTTTTTCCCTGTGGGGCAGGGGACGGTATGGATGGACTGGAAGGATGGCGTGCTGGATGTGTATACGGATAAAGAGGGCGGAGTGCTGAAGGCGGACGGAAGGGAATATCCGTTAGTGCCTATGCAGCATGTGATTATAAACAGAAAGTGAGGATCGGATGAAGCAAATATCTTTAAATACGGATTGGGAATTTTATGAAAGCGATGAAAGCATGAGTTTTGTGTTTCAGAGGCCGGAGGCTGTAACAGTCAATCTGCCCCATGATTTTATCATCACCAAGCCCCGATCCCCCCAGGCTGCGGGCGGCCCGGGAAACGGCTACTTCGGACAGGGTGAGGGCGTATACCGGAAGGAGCTGGAAGCAGCGAAGAGCTGGGAAGGGAAAACGGTTCTCCTGGATATAGACGGCGCCTATATGAACAGTGAAATCAGTGTGAATGAGGAACTGCTCGCCCTGCATCCCTATGGTTACACGCCTTTTCAGGTGGATATCAGCAGTGCGCTCCGGTTTGATGGAAGGAAGAATATCCTGAAAATCATTACCCAGAGCAGACAGCCTTCCAGCCGATGGTACAGCGGCGGCGGTCTTTACAGGAGTGTGAGCCTGTGGCTGGGAGAGAGGATCTGTATCAGACCCTGGGATGTTTTTGTAACAACCCCGGAGGTGGCTGAAGACAGCGCCGTTGCGGAGTTTGCTGTTTCCCTCACAAGTTGTGAGGAAGAAGAGAGGGAACTTACCCTTGTGTGTGAGGTACTGGATCCGGAAGGGAAGGCGGCGGGAACAGCCAGCCGTCAGGTGAAAACCAGCCGGTCAGGTGAGGAAGCGCCCTGCCGTATTCCTGTAACAGTGGAGAAGCCCCGCAGATGGGAGCCTGATACGCCGGTGCTGTATACCTACAGGGTACTTGTCAAAGAAGGGGAGAAGATTTGGGACACTGCGGAGGATACCTTTGGAATCCGTACGATTTCGGTGGATCCTGAGAATGGATTCCGCCTGAATGGAAGGACTGTGAAGCTGAAAGGCGGATGTCTGCATCATGATAACGGCCTGCTGGGGGCCTGCGCCTACGCAAAAGCGGAGGAACGTAAAATCCGCCTCCTGCAGTCCGCAGGCTACAATGCCGTACGTATCAGCCATTATCCCCCGTCCCTCGCTATGCTGAAAATATGTGACAGGCTGGGCATGCTGCTGCTGGATGAGTGTTTTGATGTATGGCGCCTGGGCAAGGTCCCTATGGATTATCATCTGTACTTTGAGGACTGGTGGGAACGGGATATGGAATGGATGGTAAAAAGGGACAGAAACCATCCTTGTGTCATTTCCTATTCCATCGGAAATGAGATCGGAGAGAGGGACGGCAGGAATGACGGTGCCGCCTGGTCGGCAAGGCTGAGTGAGAAAATCCGTTCCCTGGATCCTACCCGGTTTGTTCTGTCCGCGATCTGCGGTATTTTTGGTGAGGATACGGAAGTGGGCACAAACTTTGAAGCGAATATCCTGGAAGACAAGGAAGACAGCTGGAAGGAAAAAACCAAAGATTATGCGGCACTGCTTGATATTGTGGGCTATAACTATCTGAACGTTCGTTATGAAAAAGACCATGAGGCTTTCCCGGACAGAGTCATCTGTGCGACGGAAACCCATGCCTGCAGCACCTATGATTATTGGGAGGGTGTAAAAAAATATCCATGGGTCATAGGTGATTTTATTTGGGCAGCCGTGGATTATCTGGGAGAAGTGGGAGTCGGGCAGGTATACTGGAAAAAAGAAAATAAGCCTTTTCAATTCATGGCTGCCTATCCATGGAGAACCTCCTGGCAGTCGGATTTCCTGATGACCGGAGAGAGGAGGCCCCAGTCCTTTTATAGGGAACTCATGTGGGGGCATACGGATAAAACCTGGCTTTTTACCACCCATCCCAGCCATTACGGAGATGAATTCTATGGAAGCGGATGGCACTGGCCGGATGTAAATGACGACTGGTCCTTCGGAAGCGAATGGGAAGGAAGAATGGTTTCTGCGGTAAGCTATGGGCCGGGAGAAGAAGCGGAATTTATCCTGAACGGGACATCTCTCGGACGTGTTCCTTATGAACGGCTGACAGCCAAAATGGATATTTCTTATACACCGGGAATTCTGGAAGCAGTCAGCTATCGGGAAGGAAAGGAAATCAGCAGAGGCAGCCTTGTTACAGCCGGGGAAGCCGTCCGGATTCTGGCAGAGCCTGAACAGGATACTTTGAAGGGAGATGGTCAGGATATCTGCTATATCCGGATTATGATTGCAGATGAAAACGGTGTCCGCCTGCCGGCAGAGGAACGGGAAATACAGGCGGAGCTTACCGGCCCGGCAGTGCCTGCGGCACTGGGAAGCGGGAATCCCTGTACGGAGGATCAGATAGGTCAGATGTCCTGCCATACCTTCCATGGTACGGCCCAGCTGATTATAAAGGTATCGGAGGCCGGGAAAATCGGGATTGCCGTGAGGAGCGGCGGGCTGCAGACCGGATATGCGGCGGTTCATGCTGTATAGGGAAAACAGTCCATTATTATGAACCCGGAATTCTATTATCAGAATTCCGAAAGAAAAATTATACGGCCGCTGCCTGTATTGCAGGCAGCGGCTGCAGCTGTATTCCCATATATTGCATTTCCTTAAGAATCCGATTACACTGAAAAAAGGGAGAAAGGGGGGCGGAAAGTGAAACAAAAAATAAAGAAAGCCGGACATATAGCATTCCATCTGATGCAGTCTATTTCCACCAAAGTAGTCCTGATCATTCTGATTCTGGTGCTTCCGCTGAATATCCTGGCTATTGTCCTCAGCCACGCGGCTATAGAAGCCATGACCGAACAGGCGGCCTTATCGGTAACCAGCGTTATGGAAAATTATAATACCGAGCTGCTGCACCGGATGGAGGATACGGGCTATCTTTTGTGGAATATGAAAAACGAGGATACGGACGGAACCATACTGGCAGGTCAGAAAGGTGATGAGCAGTATCTGGGAGCCAGAATACGGTTTTATCATAAGTTCCTGAATAACATGCGTATGGTGGACGGTGCGGACGGTTATTTTTTTCATATGCCTGAGGTGGAAGACACACTGGTATGGGATATTACCGGAGCAGGCAAAATTAATGGTGAGGATTTTGTACTTTCTGAGATGGAAAAAGGTATCAACTCGGGCTGGAATGTGTATCTGGTGGACGGGAGGCCGCTTTTATGCATGTTCGTGAAACTCAGGGAGATTATCTACGGCGGCTGGATATATCTGGATGATGTCGCTGAACAGCTGTCGGAAGATGTGCAGTACAAGCAGGCCAGCTTTTCTTTTGCTGCCGATGCCGCGGTACCGCCGGACAAAGACGTGATTGCCATATCTCTGCCTTTGAAAAAAGGGAAGGCGTTCCTGAACGGAAGCCTGAGCAGAAGTGAAATCCTGGGTGGGATCTCTGTTTTTTACATGGTATTGCGTGCGGGAACCTTTATTGCGCTTCTGTTGATTCCTGTTTTATATCTGGTAATATCCAATCTCCTTTTGAATCCGCTCCGTCTGGTAAATCAGGCACATAAGCGGCTGCAGGAGGGCGATTTGGATTATCGGATTCAGGAAAAAGCCAATTCTATTGAATACAGTTACTCTTTTTTATCCTTTAACCAGATGGCGGATCAGATTAAGACGCTGAAAATAGAAAATTATGAGAAAGAGCTGGATCGCCAGAAAATGGAATTGAAAAATCTGCAGCTTCAGATCCATCCCCATTTTCTGCTGAATACTTTTAACCTGGTTTATACGCTGGCCCAGCGTAAGGAAACAGGCGCTATTCAGGATATTGTTATTTATCTGTCCGAGTACTTCCGCTATATTTTCCGCAGCGGCAAAAGCCTGGAACTGTTTCCGAAAGAACAGAAGCTGATAGAAGGCTATATCCGTATGGCGGAGGTACGCTATCCGGACAGCATAGAAGTGAGGTATGAGTATGACCCTGAGATTTCCTTCGTGCGCGTACCGCCTCTTCTGCTCCATAATTTTGTGGAGAACATAGTGAAATATGCAGTGAAGCAGGGACAGATAACCCATATATCCCTGCTGGGACAGTATATTGACGGAATTGTTACATTCATGATTATGGATGACGGAGCAGGAATGTCAGAGGAAGAAGTGAAAAACCTGGACAAACGGATGCGCAACGGAAATATAGACGGCGAACATATCGGATTTGTGAATTCCTTAAAAAGGCTCAGGTATTTTTATGGGGAAACGGCGGATATTTTAATCAGTGCGGATGTTGGGATGGGAACCTGTGTGACGATACAGTTTCCTTATGATTTGGAGGTGCAGGATGCGGCTTTTGATGGTGAATGATGAAGTGCTGACAGCAGAAACCATGAAGGAGGAGATTCCCTGGGAAAAGTACGGAATTGAACAGGTATATACAGCTTATGATGTGGAAGCCGGGAAAGAATGTATCAGAAACAATCCGGTGGATATCATGCTCTGCGATATTGAAATGCCGGGTGAAAACGGCCTGGCACTGCTGCGCTGGGTGAGGGAAAACAAGAAGGATATCGAATGTGTTTTCCTCACCTGCCATGCCAGCTTTGCATATGCAAGGGAGGCTATCTGCCTGGGCTGCCAGGATTATATCCTGATTCCTGCCAAATATGAAGAAATCGGTGAAGTGATTCAGCGTGTGGTACAGCGTCTCACCAAAACGCGGGAAGCGGCGAGATATCAGGAATATGGAAAATATATGCTGCAGGAACAGGTACTGCAGGAAAATGAAAAACAGGGAAAGAAAAAATGTCCGAAGGAAATGGTGGAGGAAATCAGTGCGTATATCATTAAAAACCTTGGGGATTGCGAGCTGGGAGTGAACGGGTTAGCAGAACGGTTTTATTTTCATCCGGTCTATCTCAACCGTCTGTTCAAAAAAGAAAAGGGTGTTTCCGTCAGCCAGTTTATCATTAATGAACGGATGAAGATGGCGGCGTCACTTTTGGAACTGGGGGATTATAATGCCAATGAGGTGGCTGAAAAAGTTGGGTATTCCCATTATACTAATTTTCATAATATGTTTAAAAAGTATTATGGATGCCCGCCTACCAGGTATCAGGAGAAGGAGTAGGGCGGAACCCTGCATCAATCACAGGCTCCATCCATTCTCTGTATAATAAAAAGTTTCCATGCGATGTCAATGCAAAGTATGGAAACTTTTATTTTTGCCTAAAAGGTTTGAAAAAGTAATACCCAGGTTTGATGTGATTATGGTAAAAACATACATATAAAAGTACAATGAGACCATCAAAACAGACAAAATATATAAGGAGGTAAAGTATGAAAAAGAAAGCGTTGGCGGTTATGTTAAGTATGGCGGTAGTCCTTACCGGCCTTACCGGCTGTCAGGGAAATTCTGCGGCTCAGGGAAGCTCTTCTGCTCAGGGGAATGCGGAACCAGCAGGAGATGAGGCTGCTGCGGGAACGGAGCAGGCAGGCGGGGAAAGTTCGGAGGCGGTCAAGGAAGCCTATGATGGTGAACTGACGGAAATTATCTGGCAGTGGCCTTCTATGGGAAGTACAAATTCCGGTTTCCAGGCAGTGGAAGATGCATTGAATGCCATGATGGAACCGGATATCGGTGTTCATGTAACACTGGAGCCCGTATCCTTCAGCAATATGGCAAATGAAACCGTTCTGACGGTTTCTTCCGGAGAACAGTTGGATCTCTGCCTTTCAGTAGGAACTGGCGTGGGCAACCTGGTGAGTAACGGACTGATTGAAACACTGGATGATGTGATTGACGAGCATGGCGCGGCTATTTTGAAAAAGTGCGGTTCCGCAATGTCCGGGGGCTATTATAACGGTGAGCTTTATGGAATGCCGAATGCTTATATTCAGGGTGAATCCTATGGTTATGTGGCACGCCAGGATCTTCTGGATAAGTATGGAGTCACAGTGGATGAAAATAAATTCTATACACTGGATGAAATAGAAAAGATTTTCTCTGATGTGAAAGCAGGAGAAGGCGATAACTTCTTCTGTCTGATTCCGGAAGCTACTTCAGAAGAACCTCTTTCCAGAAATGCATTTGAATATGATAAGCTGGGAGCTACCTCGGCATCGGGATTCCTTATGCTTAATAAGGATTTCAAGAATATGACCATATCTAATGTATATGAAACACAGGATTACGAAGATTATGCGAACCGGATGTATGACTGGGCACAGAAGGGATATATATCCAAGGATGCGGCTACGAATACGGAGGACAGGGATATCCTTGTTGCAGGCGGCAATTATCTGGGATATTTTGCATGGAGTACACCAGGCGGTATCTGGGATACGGAAGCTAAGGTTGGGATGGATTTAACGACGTTGAAGATTATTGACGGTTATACTGCAGGTGATCGTTTCCAGAATATTCTCTGGAGTGTTCCTATTACGACTGTGGATAAAGTAAAGGCTGTGGAGGCTTTGAATTACATTTATGAACATGATGAAGCAGCATGGCTTCTGCAGTATGGAATCGAAGGGCAGGATTATGAGGTGCTGGAAGAAAATGAGGAAGGCACACTGATTAAATACCTCGCGGATGATCCGACCACGCTTCCTTATTATCAGCCTTATGGAGTATACGGGGACAGGCTGGCATGGCCGCTGATGAGCCCTTCTCCTATAAACAAAAATGCCATTATCCGTGAATTCAGCGACAGTATTCCGGATTCCAGAAAATCTCCTGCATTGGGCTACTGCTTTAATATTGAAGAGGTATCCACTGAATATTCTGCAGTAACGGCAGTGATTCAGCAGTATATTCCCAGTGTGAACTGCGGTACTTTGAATCCGGAAACCAATCTCGCAGAGTTCCGGGAAGCATTAAAGGCTGCAGGGATTGATACGGTAATTGAAGAAAACCAGAAACAGCTGGATGAATGGGCTGCAAATAAATAGGAAGCCTGTTGGATTCAGAGGGAGCCGGGAGGATATCCTGCCGGCTCCGAAAATGGAAGGAAAGGGAAAGGAGTGGAGAGAAGAGAATGAGTCAAAGGAAAGCATCGGCAACAGGTGCTGCAAAACCACCCCGGAAAAAAATCCGCTGGAAAAGAATACTGCCATTTTATCTGATGGCACTGCCAGGCTTCATCTATATGATTATAAACAATTACCTCCCAATGTTCGGGATTGTAATTGCGTTTAAGAAATTGAATTTTAAGAAAGGAATATGGGGGAGCCCATGGTGTGGCTTTGACAATTTCAAGTTTCTTTTTGCATCCGCAGATGCATGGATTATTACCAGAAATACCATATTCTATAATATAGCTTTTTTCCTGGTAGGAAACGTGACAGCCATCGCTGTGGCAATCCTGATTAATGAAATCCGTAAAAAAACAGCAAAAAAACTTTATCAGAGTCTGATTCTGCTTCCTTATCTGATGAGCTGGGTTATAGTCAGTTATCTCGCCTTTACCTTTTTGTCGGCAGAAACGGGCATGTTCAATAAAGGTATTCTGGAACCTCTGGGGCATGCGGGAATCAACTGGTATCAGGAGAAAAAATACTGGCCCTTTATTCTGGTATTCGTCAATGTCTGGAAGGGTATTGGCTACAGTATGATCATATATCTGTCCAGCATAGTGGGGATCAGTGTAGATTATTTTGAGGCGGCCAGGATTGACGGGGCCACAAAATGGCAGCAAATCAAATGCATTACTCTTCCTCTTCTCAAACCTACGGTTATCACTCTGTTTATACTCAGCGTGGGGCAGATCTTCCGTTCGGATTTCGGATTGTTTTACCAGATGCCGAGAAACAGCGGATCCCTGTATTCCGTAACCAGAACCCTGGATGTGTATATTTATCAGGCGCTGATGAAGAATAACGACTACAGTATGTCCAGTGCAGCCAGTGTTTATCAGTCCATCGTAGGCTTCGTACTGATTATCGGCGCTAATAAGCTGGTAAAGAAATACGAATCCGGCAGCGCGTTGTTTTAGGAGGTGTCCTTTGTGAAATCAAAAGAAAATCTAGTGACCCAGCTGATAGCCCATCTGGTATGCGGCCTGTTCGCGCTGATGGCCCTTTTACCTTTTGTTCTGCTGATTGTTGCATCTTTTACGGATAATACCTGGGCAACGGCCAACGGCTTTTCCTTTTTCCCGAAGAAATGGAGTCTGGATGCCTATCATTACATAGCGGTGCAGTGGAATACTATCGGACGCGCCTATGTTATGACGATTATGGTAACGGCTGTGGGAACGGCTGCAAGTATTCTGGTGACGACACTGTTTGCTTATGCGATATGCCAGACAGAAGTTCCGGGTATGAAAATCCTCAGTTTTATGCTTATTTTTACCATGCTTTTTAATGGTGGGCTTGTGGCTACTTACTATACCTATGTGAATTATTTTCATATAAGGAATACCGTCTGGGCCTTAATTCTGCCCGGATTGATGATGAATGCCTTCAATGTTATCCTGGTAAGGAATTATTTTCTGAACAGCATCCCCATAAGCCTGATAGAAGCAGCCAGGCTGGACGGGGCTGGCGAGTTCGGTATTTTCTGTAAAATCGTGATGCCTCTCAGCCTGCCGATTGTGGCAACCATCGGATTGATGACCGGCCTGATGTACTGGAATGACTGGCAGAATGGTATGTATTATCTGACGGAAAGAGGCGGCGGTCATCTGTACACTATTCAGATCATCCTGAATAATATTAATGAAAATATACAGGCGCTGCTTCAGAATTCCTCAGCGGTAGGAGGCATGAATATCAAGATGCCCAGCACAACGGTACGGATGGCCATCGCCACGGTGGGGATCCTGCCCATCTTGATTATTTATCCCTTCTTCCAGAAATATTTCGTCAAAGGTATTACGCTGGGAGGCGTAAAAGAATAAGGAGAAGACTATGAAATATAACAGTATTCGTCCCGGCCAGGTATGGCTGGACACAAACGGAAACCGGATCCAGGCTCATGGGGGTTCCATCATGTATCTTGACGGCACCTATTACTGGTATGGGGAAAATAAGGAAAAAACAACAGGAGAGAATGACATATGGCATTGGGGAGTCAGATGCTATACTTCTCAGGATTTGTATAACTGGGAGGACTGCGGGGTGATAATTCCGCCGGAACCGGATGACCCGGAATCCTCTCTGCATCCCTCTTCCCAGATGGACAGGCCGCATATCATTTATAATAAAGAAACTAAAAAATATGTAGCATGGCTGAAAATCATGCATCGTGACGGAACGCAGACAGAAACCGTTATGACAGCGGATGATATCCTGGGGCCGTATACCAAAGTACGGGAAGGACTGAAGCCCCTGAATATGAGCGCAGGAGATTTTGATCTGGCGGTTGCGCCGGACGGGAAGGCTTATTATTATTTTGAACGGGTACACAGCGAGACAATTTGTGCGGATCTGACTGCGGATTATACGGATGTAACAGGCTATTACAGCACACATTTTCCGCATACCCAGCCGCCTTTTGTAAGGGAAGCGACAGCTCATTGCCTGCGGAAAGGGAAGCATTATCTTATTACCTCCGGGACTACGGGGTACCTGCCTAATCCTTCCGAGGTGGCTGTTGCAGATACCTGGCACGGACCCTATACAGTGCTGGGTAATCCGCATCCGGATGATGAAAGCAGCACATCTTTTCATTCCCAGATTTCTTCTATATTTAAGGTCCCGGGAAAAAAGGATCTCTATATCGCCTGTGCGGATCGCTGGCTTCCCGAACATATGGATAGAAAATATGAAGAGTATGCAGCAGTATTTGAAAAAATCTTCGGTGGGGATGTGAAGCCGGAAGAAATGGACAACAGGGATGACAGTCTGGATGATGCGGATATGAGGAATACCTCTATTGCCGATTATGTATGGCTGCCGCTGAGGTTTGAGGGAGATATGGTTTATATTGACTGGAAGGATGAGTGGCGGATTGAGGATTATGAGTAAATGAGATATGTTTTGTTCTGCGATAGCAGGTATGCTATCGCAGGACAAAATATGAAAAATAACTTTAAATACAAAAAGCAGCATAGAGCAGAACGGTCTTTTTACCATCCTCAAAACCGAAGTTTTTTGAAGAAAGCTTGATTGCATAGGCCGGTTTATAGGTATCCATATAGACTCTTAAGCTTTTGGCTCTGGTATTGTCGGCCGACTTGACTTCAATGGGAATAAGATGACCGTCGCGCTGAATGATAAAATCGATCTCAGCTCCGCGCTCTGATTCCCAATAGTAAGTTTTATAGCCGTTAATATTAAGCTGGACATTGACATAATTTTCGGTCATTCCGCCTTTGAAATCATTTAACTCATCAGTCATGTAAAGGATGTCATTTGCGGCCAGATCCTTCTTCGCACAGAGCAAACCCAAATCGGATACATAAATTTTAAATGCATCAATATCACGATAGTTTTCAAGAGGTTTTTTGATTTGTTTTACCTTATATACTTGTGATACAATACCCGACAGGCAAAGCCATTCGATTGCATTTTCAAACTCGGAGGCTCTGCCTCCTTTTTTAATTAGCTTGTATTGGAAGCGGGTATTTTTTCTGGAAAGCTGAACGGTGATGTTATCATAGGCAAGCCGTGTTTTCTTAATTTCATTAATATTATTATATTTACTCATATCATTGAGATAGCTGGCCAAAATAGTGCCCTGTGTGTGCCGCACAAGAATATAATCTTTTGTTTCCGCAAACTGCATCACACATTCTGGCATACCCCCGACAATCAAATACTGACGGTAAAGCTGCATGGCTGCATCGTGCAGGGCAGAGGGCATGTGTGTACAAATATAAAAACCCTGGCGTTAACCGAAGCTTAGAAGAATCATTATCTCTGGGTGTTTGAATATCACTGGGCCTTCTTACCTAAAGGTCTGATACCAAGTCCTTTATTAAGAGGAGACTCCTCCCATTTCATTTACAAGTGTCTGATCGTCAAATGGCCTGTTATAACAATAATTATCCAAATAAATCTTTATCAAGGCCTTCACCGCCTTTTTATGTAGTATATAATAAATGTCATAAAAGCACAAACCGGTGTCACAAAAGCAACAATAATTATATAAAAGTATAAAACCCATTACAATATGTGTCACAAAAGTGCCAGGGGATATCATAAAAATTATAGAGAGTCTCCCGTAAAATGACTACAATATAATTATCAAAAGAAAATTCATGTTGCGGACAGCATGCGGTTCGGACGGAAAACGGATTATGAAAAGCGGAGGAATTATGATGAAAAGATTTTTAAAAAAAGCGGCAGCAGTCATGACGGCAGCAGTAATGGGGGTATCTCTGGCAGCCTGCGGGTCCGGCACGGCAAGTGCGGGCGGAGAAGGTTCTGCGGCAGCAGGCGGTGAAAGCGCAGCAGCGGGCGGAACCGTTACAGAAGTAAATGTATGTATCCCTACCGCATATGATATGCCCGATGCGGGGGAAGTGGAAACAGCCATCAATGAAATCGCGGAATCCAAATACGGAGTACATCTGAATCTCACCTTTGTATCCATGGGAAACTGGCTGCAGCAGTCCAACCTTCTGCTCACAGGCGATGAAGTGGACGTTATCGCGGCATTTATGACGCCCCTTACCACCTATGTAAAAAATGGACAGCTGGCTCCGCTGGATGATTATTATGCATCGGCAGCGGATGATTTCAAAGCCATATGGTCTGAAGAAGAAATAAAAGGAACTACAGTGGACGGACAGATTTATGCCATTCCCAATCTGAGAAACTTCGGCAACCGTTTCGGCCTCAATATTGATAAGGCGATTGCAGAGGAATTCGGAATCGAACCCTATCATAAGTGGTCATTGGAAGAAATCGATGCCTTTCTCCATGAAGTTCACGAAAAATACCCGGACAGATATGCACTGGTACCGCAGTCCGGCGACACCATGGTGAATGGCTGGACCTGGGACGGTCTGGGAGACGGAAAATTTATCGGTGTGATTCCTGACTGCGGACAGGGAACCGAAGTTCAGAATCTGTTTGATACGGATGATTTCCAGGAGTTCATAGGCTGGACAAGAAAATGGTATCAGGACGGCCTGATCATGGCGGATGCCCTGAGCAATACAGAGGCAGGTTCCCAGCTCATTGCCAATCAGAAAGCAGTTTCCTGCTTTGATAACTATGCAAATAATGAACTGGCAGGCGCAGTACGTACCGTTGTAATTGAACCCTGGTCGGTAGCCAATTCATATTCGGAACTGTGCTACGGCATTAACGCCAATTCTAAAAATAAAGATGCCGCCTGGACGGCCCTGCAGATGCTTTATACGGATAAGGATGTCTGTGTCCTGCTTAACAACGGCATTGAAGGCAAGCACTATACCAAAAATGATGACGGAACTATTTCCTTCCCCGAAGGAAAGACCGCTGCGGACTGCGGTTACGGCATGGCAGACCTTTATTGGATAGCTCCCTACTCAGGATGGTCTAACCCCATTGACTACAACGGCCCCACCTTCTTTGAAGACTTAATCCAGTTTAATAAGGATACCATGAAGAGCAAAGCGTATGGCTTCTTCTTTGACACCAGCAGCGTTGTGGACCAGTATTCCGCATGCAGCAATGTTATGGATAAGTATTACAAAGCCCTGCTGGCAGGAACGGTAGATCCGGAATCCACCATCGCACAGGCAAATGGGGAACTGGAAGCAGCAGGCCTTCAGGATATTTTGACAGAAAAACAGAAACAGCTGGATGATTTCTTTGCACAGAAATAAGCAGAAAACCTGTTCTTAGAAATACGGAAAAAGATATAAGAGCCATTTTCAAAGGATCCCCCTTCCTGAAAATGGCTCTTCCAGGGAAAATGCGTTAAGAAAGGAAGAGTAAAATGGCTGGAACGGCTACGTTGGCAAAGAAACAGACGAAGAGTAAAAAAAAGGGCCGGAACAAAATGACGCTGGCGCTGCTTTCCATGATGCTGCCGGGTTTTATTTATCTGCTGATCAATAATTATATTCCTATGGCGGGTCTGGTAATTGCATTTAAGCGTTTTAATTACAGTAAAGGAATCTGGGGCAGCGATTGGTGCGGCTTCAGTAACTTCACCTATCTGTTCCGGACAAATGATGCCCTGAATATTGTCCGGAATACCCTTGGCTATAATCTGACCTTCATTCTTCTTGGAAATCTGCTGGCGGTAACGGTTGCGGTCATGCTGAATTTCCTAAGAGGAAATATGAATAAAAAGGTATATCAGACATTGATCCTGATCCCCTATCTGATTTCCATGGTGGTGGTATCCTATATCGTATATGGCTTTTTGAGCCAGGACAACGGATTCCTGAACAGCCTGTTTGTGAAAATGGGAGGGGAAAAGATAAGCTGGTATACGGAAACAAAATACTGGCCTTTCATTCTGGTTATTGTAAACCTCTGGAAGGGCTTTGGGTACAGCAGCATTCTTTATTACGCTACAGTCATCGGGATTGATTCCTCTCTCTATGAGGCAGCTACGGTGGACGGAGCCAACCGGTGGAAACAGGTATGGCATGTGACGCTTCCCGGACTGAAGGGAACGATTATCACCATGGTACTTCTTGCCATCGGGCGTATGTTTTATTCGGATTTCGGCCTGTTCTATCAGGTACCGATGCGTTCCGGCCTTCTTTCATCGGTAACGGATACCATCGATGTATTTGTTTATAAGGGACTGACACAGCTTAATGATGTGGGACGTGCGTCGGCGGCAGGCTTCCTGCAGTCTGTACTGGGCTTCGTCCTGGTGCTGACAGCCAACTTCATCGTCCGCAAGGTAGATGAAGACAGCGCTTTATTCTAAGAAAGGAGAAAAGATTATGGTTGGTAAAAACAAAACGGGCCAGATCGTTTTAAATATTATTTTTATCCTGCTCTGTACAGCGGCGGTTGCACCTTTTCTCCTTCTGCTGTCCTCCTCTTTGACGGACGAAGCGACACTGATGAGGGAAGGGTACAATTTTATCCCGAAGGTTTTCAGTATGAATGCCTATGTTTATCTGTTCAGCAGCAGTATGAAGATTATAAAGGGCTATGGAATTACCATTTTGGTAACCGTGTTGGGAACAACATTGAGTGTGCTTATGACGACACTGTTTGCTTATCCTCTGTCCAGAAAAGAGCTTCCGTGGCGCGGTTTCTTTGCTTTCTTCGTATTTTTTACCATGCTGTTTAACGGCGGCCTGGTACCTACCTATATGATGTGGACGCAGTCCTTTCATATTAAAAATACCCTGTGGGCGCTGATTATTCCCGGGCTTCTCATGAACGGCTTCTATATTATCATGATGCGTTCCTTCTTCCAGGCCAATATTCCGGATGCCCTGATAGAAGCGGCACGCATCGACGGCGGCGGTGAATACCGGATTCTTTTCCAGGTGGTGACGCCCCTGTCAAAGCCGATTATGGCGACCATGGCTCTAATGATAGGGCTTGGTTACTGGAACGACTGGATGAACAGCCTGTATTACATAACTGATGATAAGCTGTTCAGCATCCAGGCCATATTGAACACGATTATTACAAACATTCAGTTCCTGACCAGCGGGCAGTCTTCCGCGGCATCCAGCGTGAATGTGGCTAATCTGCCGAGTATCGGCATTAGAATGGCGATTGCGGTAATCGGTATCCTGCCTGTACTGTGCATTTATCCTTTCTTCCAGAAATATTTTGTGAAAGGTATTGTTGTTGGAGGAGTAAAAGGATAGGTCAGCCGAATGATTAGTGGAGAAAGCATGATGTGCTTTCTCCATCAGTCGTTACCGGAAAAACTGGCAGTCTTTTTTTTTATAATTATAATAGAAGCATAAGGAAAATTTTCCCGTTAACAGGCAACATGGAAACGAACAGGAGAGATATTATTATGAGTTTTGCAATCAAAGAAATTTATGTGGAATACCAGAAGGCCCCCATTGGCCTGGATGAGAAACGTCCTCGTTTTTCATGGTTCTTTTCTTCCGAAGAAAAGAACATGAGGCAGAGCGCCTGCAGGATTCTTGTAAAAAAGGTGACACCTGCAGCGCAGGAAAAGATAGTCTGGGATTCCGGGAAATTGGAAACAGGAGAATCCAGAGGGGTGGAGTATGACGGAGAAGAACTGGAAGCCTGTACGGTATATTCTGTGTCGGTGCAGGCGTGGGATGCCGGAGGAAACAGCGCCTGTGAGGATACCTGCTTTGAGACAGGCATGCTTAACTTTTCGGCAGAAGAGGAGGATATAAACCATGCCTGGGAAGGCGCACAGTGGATTGCCGCACCTCGTTTTCATGTATGCGCACAGGCCAGAGGGGTATTTATCCTAGAGACGGAGCTGCGTCTGGAACCGGGCTCGCGGAGAGCAGGTGTGGTGTTCGGCGCCAATGATTTCCGGCTGCTAGATAAAAACCAGAACGAATATGGACTGGAAGGAGAGAACTATATCCGCTATGAAATCAACCTGCAGGCACTGGCGGGGAAACCGGCGCAGGGGCAAGCGGCAGGAAATGCAATGCCCACTTTGGACATCTACAGGGCAGGCTATGCACCCGGAGACAGGGAAGACATTCCCTTTGCCAGCGTTCCGCTCGTTCCTTTTGAAAGGGAGGATTCATCTCAGGAGAGCACAGCGGCACAGGGAACTGGAGAAGCAGAGGCAGGCGATTCTTCTCTTATCACCGAAGAAAATGCCTATGATTTCCATTGCCTTCGGATAGAAGTGGACGGCAATAATGCCTTTACCTATCTGGACGGAGTGCTTGTGGATGCAGTGGCAAAGCAGGAGTTCTTCGGCAGGACGGTAAAGGGAAGAACGCTGAATCCCAGAGGAAATAATGACGTGCTGACCTATCCCAGGCTGAACGAGATCGGCTTTTTTGCAGGGGAGGGGGACAGCGCCTGTTTCAAATATCTGTCAGTCCGGAATATGCGCGCGCCTTCCGCGGAATTCATACGGGAAACGCCGGAGGGCGGCCTGTACGGCAGGGAAGGAATCTTTTGTAAAAAAGAAGGGATCCGTCTTACCCAAACGGAATCGGGAGAAAGCTGTTTTTCTCTCAGCTCAGCCCAGGTTACGGCAGATCCTTCCCATTCATCCATCCCCATGTTTCGTACGCTCATCCGTACACGGGAGGACAGAAAACCAGTACAGGCCAGGCTGTATATCACTTCCCGGGGAATTTATGAATGCCGCGTGAACGGACAGGATATAACAGACCGTCTGCTTGCGCCGGGAAATACCCAGTATGACAGGCGGCTGAACTACCAGACCTATGACATCAGTGACAAAATAGGGGAAGGGGACAATTGTGTGGGAGTGACCCTGGCGTCCGGCTGGTGGTCGGATGCCCAGACCTTTACCGTGAAGAATTATAATTTCTGGGGAGATAAGGAAGCCTTTTTTGCCAAAATCGTAATTACCTATGATGACGGCAGCAGACAGGTGCGGGTTTCCAATACGCGGGACTGGAGCTATTACGGGGAAGGGCCTTACCGGTATTCCGGATTTTTCCTGGGGGAACAGACAGACGGAAGAAGGCTGGGGCTGTATGAAGACTATTCCAAAGCGGATTTTGCGGAAACGGGCTGGGAACAGCCGATGACTTATGAACCGGTTCCCATCGATGAATACCGGGCCATGCCTCCGGGATTCGGCCGGGCCTGGCCGGGGGTTAATGAGACAAAGCCCCTGCTTCTGGGCGGTTATGATGCCCCGGTATATGTGGTGGACAGCCGGAAAGCCTGCAGCCGTACCTTTATGGATGCGCATACTGTTATCTATGATCTGGGCCAGGAAATGGCCGGTGTGCCGCGTATCCGTTTTCAGGAAAAGGAAGGAACCCGCCTTGTTATCCGGTATGGAGAAATGCTCTACCCGGATCTGCCGGAATATGCGGCAGGGGAAGGCGGCGTAAATCTGGTGGGAAGGCTTATGGTGGAAAACTACAGGGATGCCACCAGCACCGATGTGTATATTTGTGCCGGGAGAAAAGGCGGTGAGATCTGGCAGCCACGGTTTACCTTCCATGGCTATCGTTATATAGAAATAAGCGGCGCCGATAATCCGCCGGAGGCGGAAGAAGTGGAAAGTCTCCAGTATTCCTCTGTAACGGATTTTGAGGGAAGCTTCCATTCCTCCCATGAATTGCTGGATCGTTTTGTGGAAAATGTGAAATGGTCACAGCGCTGTAATTTTATCAATATTCCTACCGACTGTCCTCAGAGAAATGAGAGGATGGGCTGGGCGGGAGATACCCATGTGTTCTGCCATACGGCTCTGCACAATGGTTTCCTGAAGCAGTTTTATGAGCGCAATTTACAGGCGATGGCGGATTTGCAGGAGCCTGACGGACAATTTCCGGAAATTGCGCCCGTGGGCGGAGGCTTCGGGGGGATAACCTATGAGTGCGCTTCCATTTTCATGACAGCGGAGCTGTACAGACAATACGGGGATAAACGTACCATTACCGCTTTTTACCCGGGTCTGAAAAAATATATGGATTACATGAAGGATAAAGGACTTCCCGGAAGAGGGGATATATCTGTGGTCGGCCCGCTGGGCGACTGGCTTGCCCCTCAGGAAACGGATCTGCAGCTGATGTGGAATGCTTTTTATTACAGGGAAGCCGCTCTGATGGCGGAACTGGCGGCAATTATCGGTGAGACGGAGGATGCGGCGGACTTTGGAAAGCTGGCGGAGGAAGTAAAGGATTACTGGAACCGTACATTTATCAGCCCGGGGGATCAGAGAACAAGGAACATGGACGGGGAACTCTGCGACACCCAGTGCTCTTATGTGCTTGCCCTGGAATATGGCGTGGCCGATAACCGGGAGGCGGCCGCTTCCCATCTCATGCGGAAAACAAGGGAGCTGGGACATAAGGTGGGAACCGGATTCTTTGGAACCGGCCTGCTGAATATGGCCCTGAGCAAGGCAGGCTATCCGGAGGACGCCTATAAGCTGATGCTTCAGACAGCCTTCCCATCCTGGCTGTATCCTGTGACACAGGGAGCCACCAGCATATGGGAACACTGGGATTCCTACACGGTGGAAAAGGGTTTCGGCGGCTACAATGCCATGAACTCTTTTAACCATTATTCCCTGGGAAGCGTACTCTCCTGGATGTATGAATGGATTCTGGGCATACGCAGGGAGGAAGAAAATCCCGGCTACAGTCATTTCCGCCTGGAGCCCTGCATCGGAGAGCTTACATATGCCGGAGGAAGTGTATCCAGCCCGTACGGAACAATCCGCAGCAGCTGGGAAAAGAAAGAAGGGGTTCTGATCTATTCCTGTGAAATACCGCCCAACACAGGTGCCACCCTTATTCTTCCTGACGGACAGATAAAGGAACTGGGGAGCGGAAGCTATTGTTTTGCCTGTTAAGACAAATATGCTGAAAATGTATGGCAAAAAAATAATTGTATGTAGCAATCGTCTGCTGAATCAGATAAAATATAACCAGAAGATAAAAATATCACATAACTGCGATGTTTTCCGGTCTGTCTGCTGCATTCGGACGGACAGGCCGGGGTAAGGGGGCACGCAGGGAAGGAGAGGTTATGTATCAGTTTAACAGAGAAGAGTATGACAAACGGATGGAATGGTACCGGGATGCCAGATTCGGTATGTTTATCCATTGGGGCCTGTATTCCATTCCCGCCCGCGGCGAATGGATCCGCAGCACGGAGGAAATGACCAAAGAAGAGTATCAGAAATATTTTGAGGAGTTCGACGCCAGAGACTTCAATCCGAAAGAATGGGCGCGCATGGCAAAGGAAGCCGGAATGAAATATATGGTTCTGACAGCCAAGCACCACGACGGATTCTGTCTGTTTGACAGCAAATATACGGAGTATAAGGCAACCAACACAAAGGCCGGGCGGGATCTGGTGCGGGAATATGTGGATGCAGTCCGTGCGGAAGGGCTGAAGGTAGGCCTTTATTTCACTCTGCTTGACTGGTATCATGAAGATTATCCTCATTATCAGGACAGGAATCATCCCATGCGCAATCATCCGGAATGCGGAAATGAGAACCGGGATTTCAGCCGTTATGTGGATTACATGCATAAACAGGTGGAAGAAATCTGTACCAATTACGGACAGCTGGATCTCCTCTGGTTTGATTTTTCCTACGATGATATGAGGGGAGAAAAATGGGGAGCCACCAAGCTGATAAATATGGTGCGTTCCCTGCAGCCGCAGGTGATCATAGACAATCGTCTTGAAGTGAGCGGGGAAGGAAGAGGTTCGCTGGCAGAATGCAATCCCACTCCTTATCATGGCGACTTCGTGAGTCCCGAGCAGATTATCCCTCCGGAAGGCCTTGCGGACATAGAAGGAAATCCTCTGGCCTGGGAAGCCTGTGTGACAATGAACAATCATTGGGGCTACTGCGGAACGGATCAATACTACAAACCCGCTCCCATGCTCATCAAGAAGCTGGTGGAATGTGTTTCCAAAGGCGGCAACATGCTCCTGAATGTGGGCCCTGATGCCTATGGGAACTTCCCTCCGCAGTCGGTGGAGATTCTGGCGGAAATCGGGCGTTGGATGAAAAAGAACAAGGAGAGTATTTACGGCTGTGGGATCGCGGATGTTCCCAAGCCCGATTATGGACGGGTTACAAGAAAAGGGAATACCTACTACTTCCATATGTATGAAAATACAATCGGCCCGGTTCCTCTTATAGGCCTCGACAAAACAAAGGTAAAGGGGATCCGTGCTCTGGCGGACGGATATGAGCTTCCGGTTTCCACAAGCTGGGTACACAGTGATTATCCGGATATTGTGTTCGCAGATCTGGGCCCGAACCCTGTTCTCCCTGACAGCACCGATTATGTGCTGAAAGTGGAAATGGAAGATTAAAGAAAAAAAGGATTATATATCTACCAATTCCTGTATAGTTATTGTATAATGTACAAGGTATCAGTATTTTGCAGGGGGTTGTTTTAGGAAAAATACAGAGCAGAGCTGGAATTATATGGGATTGGAACATATGATGAGGAAATAGAGGCAGTAATGTGGCAGCCTGGATACGGAAAAAGCAAGATACTTTTATGCTTTTTCCGTGTACGGACGGCCTTTTTATTTTCAGGTTCTGCGAGTACCGGATCCGTAAAATAAAATTTACACAGGAAGAAGTGGGCGTGTCATGAAACAATATCTGAAAATACCCAAAATGCGGACAGCTTCCATGCGGCTGCTTTTTTCGTATCTGGCGATCATTCTGGCGCCGACAGTTGCTATTATTGTGATTTATATTACAATGCAGGATGCCCTGTTGAATATCCAGAAGGAAAAGGCTCAGAATCTGTCAAAAGAGGCAGCGGTGACCTTTAACAAGGAATTGGATCAGCTGACGAATATCGGAAAATATATCAGCAGTGACAGTAAGCTTAAAAAATATATGGATGACAGAAGTGAATTTCTGGGAACAGGTCATTACTATAAAGTATATGAGCTGGCGAAGTCCTATCCTGATTATGCCCTGTTGAACCGGTTTGTGAAAACGATCTGCATTTTTCCGGCAGGGGATACTTATATGATCCAGATTCCCCAGGTGATTCCCAATAATGAAAGAGGGATGTCAACGGTAGCCATAGTGAGAAACAGCGAAACCTATGAGACTCTGATGGATAAGCTGTATAAGCTGGGGCCGAATAATCTGGTATATGATAAGAGCGACGAAGGCCAGGGGAGCTTTCTCATCCTTCAGAACTTTAATTATGAGGGCTTTGGAAAAGAGGACGGTATTGTTGTCATTGAGATAGACAAGGCACAGATCAAGACATTGCTGCACAGCACCCTGGGAAATGATGAAGGGGTAGCTTTCCTGACCGACAGCGACGGTGATGTTTTGTATGCCTATGCCCAGCATGACAGGGGAGAGGAGCCGGTTCCTGAAAATGGGTATTGGAAGGATTATGTGGAGGAAATTGGCTGGAGCTCCGGCTCCGTTACTATAAATAAGGTGCCCACCGATTATAATCAGTGGTCTTTAATTACCGTGATTCCCAGAAAAGAGCTGCTTTCCAAAATCGGTCCCGGAAAATATGTGATTCTACTGCTTTGCATCCTGTCTGTTTTGATTGGGGTCGCCATATGCCTCTGGTATTGGAACAGCCGCAGGCCGGTGATAGAGCGGTATGTTAAGTTCACTGAAAAATATCCGGAAAAAGTAACATATCAGGAAAAGCCCACCGACATATGGAAGAATTTCGGCGGGGTCCTGGAGCATGTGGAGGATTTGCAGACCACTGTGGATAAGCAGTATCAGTGGGCAAGAGACGGAATTATCAGAAAAATTTTTTACGGAAGCTATGATTCTGAGGAAGAGATAAAGAATGAAATGGAAACCATGGGAATTACCTTTTCGGTAAATCTTCCGTGCTTTCTGGTTAAGCTTGTGATGAGAGATTCCGAAAAGCATGAAATGCTGAAGTCCCCGGAGATTCTTGAGGAGGCGCTGAAAGAGGAACTGACCCGGTGTCTGCCGTGCTGTTACTGGATGATCAATATGGAACCGTTTTCGTACATACTCGTGGTTCCCTGCGGGGAGGACGGGCTGGAAAACCGTGATCTCAAACGGCTGTTTGAAAAGGTGAATTACGCCTTATACAGCCAGTTTCCCATTAATATATATACGGGAATCAGCGATCCGGCGGATTCGCCCTTTGCGGTTTCCGAGGAATATGAGCATGTATGCAGGATTTGCGAATATGCCCAGTATTATAAGATGAGAATGCCTCTTATCCTGGAGGATATTCCCCGGCATCAGCATGTGGTATTTCCCGTGGAGCTGGAAATGCAGCTGGAAAATACCATAAAGGGCGGTACCGAGGAGCAGCTGTGCAAACTGATGGAGCAGGTGATGGATAATTACCTGAAGATACCCGGAAGCGGGCCTATGGGACAGAACCTGGAACTGCTGCGCTGCATTGTCCTGCGCTGTCTGGACGACAAGTGCGGCGGGGAGCAGTCTGTCAGGATCATGAATCAGGTGCAGCATGTCAAAACCGCCTCCGATATGGAACGATGTATTTTTGACACGTGGCGTTATTTTGCCGACAAAAAAGAGCAGACAGATGATCAGGATGAAGAACTGAAAAAGAAAATAGAAGAAAAAATAGAACGTGATTTTTCCCGGGACGATTTCAGCCTGGTAATCGTGGCCGATTGGCTTGGCATACCGGATAAAAAATTGTACCGTGATTTTAAAAAAATGTTCGGTGTCAGCTTTTCCTCCTATCTGGAGATACGAAGGATACGCTGTGCACAGGAATATTTAAAAGAAGGAAGGGCAGTACAGGATGTTGCGGCGGCTGTGGGATACAGCAGTGACTATTCTTTCAGGAGGGCTTTTAAGCGTGTTGTGGGCGTTGCGCCCAGCGATTATCAGAAAAGATTTTGAAGTTTTGGGCACTTTGAAAAAATGTCTGGTGAAATCAAAGATTGTATGTTGCGCATTAGTGAGCAAGTTGGATAAAATAACATATGAAAAGAAAAGAATGATGTGCTAATTGACAGGTTAATGGGGCGCTCCAAATTAATAATCCGTCATTTTGGACATCATCTTTAATTTCGGGAGATTTTCAAAGCGTTATTCAACAATTTCATGCGGCATGAACCAAAACTTAAGGAGAGGAAAGTATCTATGTATTTGTTTTCAGATACATAATACGGGGTGGTAAAATATGATAAAAAGTTTGAAAAAGATGATTGTTTTCGGAACAGCGATCGCAATGTCTGCCGGTCTGCTGGCGGGCTGCGGTTCTTCCAAAGGAGGAGACTCCGCCTCCGTTGAATTAAATGATGCGGGCACCTATCCTATTGTAAAGGACGGTACCATTGATATGACCATGTTCACCATGAGCATGCCGAACGTGGAAGATTTTGCGACCAACGATTTCACAAAGTATATGGAAGAAAAGACGGGAATCCATATGAGCTTCGTGACCGGCGGACGTGATGACTGGGAAGAAAAACTGAATATGATCCTGCAGTCCGACGACTATCCGGATATTATTTTCGGCGTAAGCCCCAATATTGCCAAGTATGGTGTTAAGGAAGGCATTTTCATTCCCCTGGATGATTATCTGACGGAAGAAAATGTTCCTAATTATCTGAAGGTTATGGGAGATTATGATCTGGGCGTGACCCGTGAAACCGACGGGAAAATTTATTCCATGGCCAATATCAATGACTGTTATCATTGTAAGTATGCAAGGAAAATGTGGGTAAATACGTACCTGCTGGATCAGATAGGATGTGAAATCCCGACTACCACTGAGGAATTCATGGATGTATGCACCAAGTTCCTGGAATATAAGCCGGACGGCATTGCAGTGGCCGGCGCGCAGGAAGGCTGGTTTTCACGTATGCAGGACTGGCTGATGGGAGCCTATACCTTTGTGCCCATCAAGTCGGAAACCTTTAATGTGAGAGATTACATAGCCCTGGATTCGGATACGAATAAAGTGGTAAGCGTTGCTACAAGCGATGCATATAAGGAAGGCCTGAAATTTATCAACGAACTTTATAAGAAGGGCGCTATCTATGACGGCGACTTCACCCAGACCGGTGAGCAGATGAAGACTCTGGTTAATCAGGCGGATGAACCGGTACTGTTCTTTACATCCGGAACGATTTCAGATGCGATTGACTCGGCATCCAATAATGAACTGTACAGACATTATTCCTGCATGGCCCCTATTGAAGGCCCGGACGGAACAAAAATTGCATGGACCATGCCGAACTATGGCGTAAGCTCCGGTGCGGTATGTATTACCGACAATTGTAAAAATGTGGAAGCCGCTCTCCGCTGGGTGGATACCTTCTACAGCGAAACAGGGGATCTTTGTTCCCAGTACGGCGCGGATGAAGGAACCGACTGGGTTCTGAATCCGGAAGGCAAGGTTGGCCTGAACGGGGAACCCGCTTTATATGAAGTGCTGAATGTTTATTCCGCAGAAGCCCAGAACCATGACTGGCAGGATGTAGGTATCCGTGTGGCTCCCGAAGCTTACCGTCTGGGACAGGCCGTTGATGCTGATGTGGATCCGTATGCACCGGAAGGACTGGAAAGACTCTTGTTCGATGCCACGGAAGAATTATATGAGCCTTATGGGGCAAGCAGCAATATCATTAACCTGAATGAATTAAAGGTAACGGATGAAGAGAGCACCGAGGTTTCTACCATAGCGGTTGAAATCGAAAAGATCATCGAAGAAAACTCCGTAGCTTTTATGACCGGGGCAAAGGATATTGACGCTGAGTGGGACAGCTATTTGAATACAATGGATAAGGCAGGTTTGTCCACCCTTCTGGATGTTTACCAGACTGCTTATGACAGGGCAAATAAGTAAATTAAACAGGAGAAGGCAGATTACGGCTGTCCGCTGATTGGCGGGCAGCCGTATCAAAAGGAGGGACTTGTATGTCAAGGAAAACAGGGGCCGTGCCCGCCAGGAAAAAAAGTAAAATGAGAACATCCAACTGGCAGTTCTGGGCAATTATAGCGCTGCCGGTAATTTATGCGATTGTTTTTGCCTATATTCCCATGGGGGGAATCGTAATCGCTTTTAAGGATTACAGTATCCGTAAAGGAATTTTCGGAAGCGATTGGGTCGGATTAAAATATTTTAAACAGTTTCTCACATCGACCAGCAGTGTCACGGTTATAAAGAATACGGTAATTCTGGGAATTTATACATTAGTGGTCAATTTCCCTATCCCCATCCTGCTGGCTATCGGTATCAACGAAATCAGAAATAAGACCTATAAAAAAACAATTCAGATGATTACCTATGCCCCTTATTTCATTTCTGTGGTAGTATTAGTAGGTATGATGATGCAGATGATGGATCTGCGGAGCGGCGTTATCAATATGATTCTACAGAAGCTGGGGATGAACCCCATCAACTTCTTCGGAGATGCGGGGCTATTCCGTTCGCTCTATGTATGGAGCGGCGTATGGCAGACGGCAGGCTATTCTTCCATTATTTACATAGCAGCCCTTTCCGGCGTGAGCCCGGAACTGCAGGAGGCGGCCATTGTGGACGGAGCCACCAGAATCCAGAGAATTATCCATGTGGATATTCCCTGTATCCTTCCCACCATTGTTATCATGCTGATATTCAGCTGTTCCAATATTGTAAATATCGGTATGGATAAAATATATCTGATGCAGAATTCACTGAACACCTCCGTGTCAGAGGTTATTTCCACCTTCGTGTATAAGGTGGGTGTAGTGAATTCCAACTTTGGTTTTTCCACGGCCGCAGGTCTGTTCCAGTCTGTGGTATCCTTCGTCCTTTTGGTAGCCGTCAATCAAATCTGTAAAAAGCTTACAGAAACCGGTTTGTGGTAAAGGGGGAAGAGAATGATGAAGAAATCAAAGTTCCGTCAGATGAGTACAGGGGACAGGGTTTTTACCATTGTCAATTATTCCCTGCTGATGCTTGTTTTGATCATAGAATTGTATCCGCTTGTCTATGTTGTTGCCGCATCTTTTTCCGATCCACAGGCCGTTGTCAGCGGAAAAGTTTTTCTGTTCCCTGTCAATCCTACATTAAAGGGTTATGCGGCGGTATTTAAAAACAAGAAGATCCTTACCGGTTTTTCAAACTCCATATTTTACCTGATTGTAGGTACGGTGCTGAATCTGGTCATGACCATGCTGTGCGCTTATCCGCTTTCCAGAAAGGAATTCCGCGCCAGAGGCTTTTTGTCCATGTTTTTTGTTTTTACCATGTATTTCAGCGGCGGTATGGTGCCCGCTTATATCCTGGTGAATAAACTCGGCATGATAAATACCAGATGGTCCATGATCATTCCTATGGCGATGTCTACCTACAACATGATTATCTGCAGGACCTATATTGTGAATTCCATACCGGATGAGCTGTATGAAGCGTCCCAGATGGACGGGTGCACGCCGTTCCGCTATATGCTGAGCGTCGTGGTGCCCTTAAGCAAGCCCATTCTTGCGGTGCTCACGCTGTACTATGGCGTCGTCAGATGGAATGACTATTTCAATGCCATGCTGTATCTGTATAAGGATAATCTGCAGCCCCTTACCATAGTGATGAAGGAAATCCTCATTATGAGCCAGGTGGACATGACCCAGGTGACGGACGCTTCCGCGGTTTCCAAGCTGCAGGGAATGTCGGAGCTGCTGAAATACTCCACCATTGTCGTGGCGTCGCTTCCCGTAATGCTTTTGTATCCGTTAATCCAGAAGCATCTTGTAAAGGGCGTTATGATCGGGGCGGTCAAGGGATGATCGCAGGCATAAGAGCAAAGGACAGATATATGGCAGCAGTTCAGGAAGTCCCGGACTGCTGCCATACATGGCGGTAAAAAGGAAGGGAAAGGAAAGATGCTGTCAAATCACTTAAAGGATTATGCGGAAAAAAAGTACGGGGAAAGGCTGCCGTATCTGAAAGCGGCGGGCTGCATTCCGGAGGAAGAATTATGGAGCTGTACGCCGGATGAAGCCGTGCTGATGAAATTCTTTTACGGCACCATGCCTCTGCGGGATGCGGGGGAATATGAGTTCGGAACCTTTTTAAGCTTTGTGAAGCATGCCCTTTGGCTCAGGGAGAACAAGGACTGGTGTGCGGCCCTGCCGGAGGATATTTTTGTAAACCATGTTCTTTATTATCGGATCAATTCCGAGGATATCAGTGAAAACAGAAGCTTTTTTTATGAACAGATTAAGAACCTGCTTCCGGAAACGGGATGCGGCGGCGATCGCCTCAGGGAGACTGTGCTCGCCATAAATTACTGGTGTGCGGAAAATGCCGCTTATCAGGCGTCGGATATGAGAACCGCTTCTCCCATGACCGTTTACCGGAGCGGAAAGGGACGGTGCGGGGAGGAGTCCACCTTTGCGGTAACCGCGTTCCGCAGTGCCGGCATACCTGCCAGACAGGTTTATACCCCCAGATGGGCCCACTGTGATGATAATCATGCATGGGTGGAGGTATGGCTGAACGGAAAATGGTATTTCCTGGGAGCGTGCGAGCCGGAGGAAATCCTGAATAAGGGATGGTTTTCCCATGCATCCAGCAGGGCCTTGCTTGTGCACAGCCGTAACTTCTCCGACTTTACAGGGGAAATGGCTGAGGAATGCATCGGGAAAGAAGGCGTGACTTATTTCTACAATAATACATCCACTTATGCCAGAACGTTAAAGCTGACGGTGACGGTCAGGGATCGGGAAGGAAAGCCCGCCAAAGGCGCGGAGGTTTCCTTTGAGATTCTGAATATGGCTGAATACTGCAGTGTAGCGACTCTGCGGACGGATGAAAAAGGGGAAGTAAGCCTCACCATGGGACTCGGAGACATCCATATCAGGGCCATGCTTGACGGCTGGTTTGGAGAAGCCCTCGTTTCTGCGGCGAATCAGGATCGGGCTGAAATCCTGCTGGATACGGATATCGCGGGGACGGACTGGCTGACGGATATCTGGACGCCGGAAGAGGTAAAAGCGCCGGAGGATTATCCGGTCAATCCCGGAACTGTGACATCGGAACAGAAACAGAAAAAAAGAGAAAAGCTGGCGGCTGCAAACCGTCTCAGAGAAGAGCGGATTCAGGCCTTTTATAACGAAGAGAAGGCAGAAAAATATCCGGAAGAAAAGGAACTGCTGCAGCTTGCCGCAGGGAACTTTGAAGAGCTTTACCGCTTTCTGGAAAAGGATGCCAATCCGGACAGAAAAGCGCTGCTGCACAGCCTGAACCAGAAGGATTATAAGGACGCAAAAGCCGAAGTGCTTGAAGATGCCCTGATTTATGCAGGCGAAGTGAGAGGAACCTGGGAGGAAGAAACCTATCGGAAATACCTTCTTTGTCCGAGAATATATTATGAAGAGCTGACACCTTACCGAGCCTTTATCCGCGGATATTTTACAGATGGGCAGAAAGAAGGATTTATAAAAGATCCGGAAAGTGTATGGAGATACATAGAGCAGAATATCGGCTATGAACCGGAATTTGACTATGAGACTATATGTGCGTCTCCTGTGGGCTGCCTGAAGCTGAGGCAGGGGAATCCTTTAAGCAGGAAAATCCTGTTTGCGGCGATCTGCCGGACTTTGGGTATCCCGGCCCGGCTGAACCGGGTGACACAGGAAGCGGAATACTTGGGAAGTGACGGATTCCGCGTACCCGGAAAGCAGCAGGAGGCAGAGAGCGAAAAGGCAGCAGGCCGGAAGGCAGGGCTGACTCTTCAGGCGGAGGACGGCGGAAAATGGATCTATTTCCAGACATGGACCATCGGAAAGCTGGAGGGAATGCGTTTTGCCACGCTGGATTATGAGGGACTCCGCTTTGACGGAAAGGAATGCAGGCTGGAGCTTGAGGCCGGTATTTACCGCCTGATTACCACCGCCCGCATGCCTAATGGCAATCAGCATGCATCCCAGCGGATTTTTGCTGTGAAGGAAGGGGAAGAAAAGGAGATTTTTGTGAGCCTGCGGGAAGGCAGCATAGAGGATATGCTGGTCAGAAATGAAATCCCGGAATTTGAGGTGACAAACGGCGCAGGGGAGCGGCAGAAAACCGGCGATATCCTGAAGGGGGCCGACGGTGTGATCTGTTTCCTGGAGGAAGGCGCAGAGCCTACCGAGCATGTGCTGAATGAGCTGATGGAACGGGCCGGAGACTGGAATGCCATGACGGACAGCGGGGTAAGGCTTGTGTTTATTGTAAGGGATAAAGAAGCGCTTTCCAATAAAACCGTAAGCAGGACTCTGGAGAAAATACCGGCAGTCACCGTTGTGTATGATCCGGAGGGAGAATCGGCGGAGCCTGTGGCCAGGAGAATGTATGTGGATCCGGAAAAGCTTCCGCTGCTGGCGGTCACAAGGGCTGGTATGACGGGAATTTATGCAAGCAGCGGCTATAATGTGGGCAGTGTGGACTTGATGCTTAAAATTCTGTCCCTTCAGGAAAACAGATGATCCACAGGGGCATCGTTTAAGCGGAGGTTCATAAAAAGAAGTGAGAGAAAAAGATGTCAGGGCAGTGATACTGCTGAATATAACCGGAATATTTTTATATACCGTAGGAATGCGCAGCTTCGCGGCGCCGGCACAGATAGCTCCCGGCGGCGCGAGCGGTATTGCCATCCTGGTAAATTATATGACAGGGTTCCCTATGGGTGTATTTTGCTCCCTGTTTAATTTCCCCATACTTGCCATTGTTTTATGGAAACGTATTTTTCCGGGAAATTTTGTTGCCAAGGCGGCGGCAAGCATAATACTGCTGTCGCTGATGACGGATCTTCTGGCTCCCGTGCTGCCTCATTATCAGGGGAACGCCCTGCTGGCGGCTCTTTTTGCGGGAGCTTTTATGGGAAGCGGGCTTGCCATGGTGTATCTGGGAACCTCGGATACCGGCGGGATTACCATGATCGGCCTTATTCTGCAGAAAATTTTCCCGCATCTGAAGGTGGGGACGCTGGTATCGGCCATCAATATGGTGATCGTCCTGGCCTCCGGGCTGGTATACCGGAATATAGACAGTATCCTTTACGCGGTCATTACCGTATATGTTTCCGGGCTTTTTATGGACAAGCTGGTGAACCAGGCCAATTCCAGGGATCTGATCATTGTGATGAGTGAATGTACGGATAAGGTGCGCTGTGTTTTCCTTGATGAAAAGAAGGGCATTACGATTCTGAAGGGAGAAGGCGGTTATACCAGTGAAACGCAGAGAGTGATTCTGGGAGCGGCAGGAAAGGCCGACTGCATGAAAATCCGGGATAAAATCCGTCAGGTGGATCCGTCGGCCCTGATTATTGTTGCGGAGGCAAGTGACGTGATAGGCAAGAGCTTTGGGCGAATGCTGTAAATGGGGAGGAAAAAGACTTGGTTAGTATAACAGAAGGAAAGCATGAACATTTTTTTATTGATTTTGCATGGGAAAAGGATGCCCATATCAGGAGCTACCGGCTGGGGCTGGAAGAGGTATTCGAAGGAAAATATCTGGATACATTATTTGTGCCCCTTCAGGGACAGGCCTTTCTTCTGGTGGGCTGCGGTAAGGAAAAGGAGCTGGGGCTTCTGGAGGTCAGGGAAATCCTGGCTGCCGCGGCTTCGAAGTGCAGGGAAATGAAAATAAGGGAATGTTCCGTGGATATATCCCGGTTTGCGGAAGTGTTGGGTAAGGACGCGGTGATCCAGAGCGTCATGGGATTGGAGCTGGGCAGCTATACCTATTCCTTTACAGGAAAAGAAGAGGATGACGCCTGCAGCTTTCAGCTGGAACGAATCAGCGATATGGAAGATATGGAGGAGCTGATTGCGGAAGCGGAGGAGCTGGTGAAGGGGATCCGGTTTGCCAGAGATACGGTGAATACGCCCGGAAACCATCTGCGTCCCATGGACTTTGACCGCTGTATTACCGGCTTTGTGAAGGATGTGGAAATAGAGGCCCAGACGTTTGTTTATGGTCAGCTGAGGGCAATGGGGATGGAAGCCCTGTATGGAATAGGCGGCAGCAGTGAATATCCGCCCTGCCTGCTTATCCTGCGCTACCGGGGAAATCCGGAAAGTGATGAAATTTACGGACTCATCGGGAAAGGGGTTACCTGCGATACGGGCGGATACTGCTTAAAGGGCAGCAAGTCCATGGCCGGCATCAAAGGGGATATGGCCGGGGCGGCGGCAGTGGCCGGAGCCATGCATGCCATCGCGGCCGGTAAGCTGAAGGTGAATGTTACCGCCTGCCTGCCTCTCTGTGAGAACCGGATTTCCCAGTCCGCGTTTCTGCCCGGCGATGTAATTACCGGCTATGGCGGAAAGACCATAGAAATCCTGAACACGGATGCGGAAGGGAGGCTGGTGCTGTCCGATGCCGTGAGCTACGGGATAAAGGATGAGAAAATAACAAAAATCCTGGATATCGCTACCTTAACCGGTGCGGTATGGAGCGCTCTGGGCTATACGATTGCCGGCTCTATGTCCGATGACGACCATTTTTATGGACTGTTCGAAAAAGGGCTTGTCCATTCCGCTGAAAAATATCTTCGTTTCCCATTTGGACGGGAACACCGGAAGATGATAAAAAGTGATGTGGCAGATGTGAAAAATGTGGGCGCCGACTGCTGCGGTTCCATTACGGCGGGACTGTTTATCCGGGAATTCTGCGAAGGAAAACCATGGATACACCTGGATATCGCAGGCACGGCCTGGTGTGATACGCCGTCCTTTGCCTTTGAGTCCAAAGGCGCTACCGGCGCAGGGGTAACCTCTCTGTATTATATGATGAAGGAAGCTCAGAATGAAGGATAAAGATAAGATTTCATAGAAAAGCCCCCTGCAGTCCGCTGCCGGGGGTTTTGTACATAAAAGAATATGCGGAATCATTATTTCCATACAACGGCAATCACTTTTTCCGCCTGCCATACACCGTTCTGCTGACTGCCGAATATAAGCAGATTATCGTCCTTTGACAGGTCGGATTGGGAAATGTTTTTCAGGGAATTCCGGGTTTCCGTAGAATGATCCATTTCCAGGCGCTGATATAAGGTGTTCTGCTGACAGACAACAGAGGCCTCCTCCTCTCCGGAGGAAACTTCGATCAGTCCGCTGTCCTGGTCGTAGGTTTTGGTAACGACAGACACACGGAAACCATCATCAGTAAATTCTGTAATAAATCCTTCCAGATCGGCATCGGAAAATAGGGAATCCGTATCCTTGGTATCCTGGGAAGCAGTTTCCGGCTGTGAATCGTCTGCCTCTGCTTCCGGAGATTTTTCGGAAGATATGGTTTCATCGCCGGTGGCGGAAGCAGAAACCGGGGCTTCCGGTGTTTCCACCGTTATGGATTCGGCTGTCTCCGGCGATGAAGCAGCCGCAGGGGCATTCCGGCTTCCGCAGCCGGACGCAAAGGCGAACAATAGAAGCATACAAAGTAACAATAGTTCTCTTTTCATTTTTCTCTCCTTTTAGTAAAATCAATCCTGTATTCTTACTTTGACTATTGTACCTTTTTATTCTCTAAAGTTTTTCTAATACAGCCGGATAAAATGTGTATAAGAATACTGATTTTCATTTTTTATGTGCATAAAGACAGAGAAAAACATTCCTGATTTTATTTCTGCGGGCAATGAGACGAGCGGGCGCGTCAGCACGGGGAATTTGACTGGGCGGCACCACAGAGATATAAAAACTGTACTGCCCAAAAGGTTAAATCGCATGCAAGGGCATATTTACGTTTATAGTCCGGTTCCAGCCTGACATCGACATAAGGCGTGGGATATTCTATTCTCTTCGGTGAATAACGCTTATTGTGCGGCCGGTCAAAGTTCATTTTCAATATACCGTCGCTGCCTATGGCATTTTCCACATTTACGATGGATGTTTTTATGACTTCAACCCTTTCACCAGTTCCAAGCATGGCTATTTCCGTCAGAAGACGGCGGTAAGTTATGCTGTCGATTACGTCAGGATGGAACGGCCTGATCGGGCTGTTCTGTATATTCAGCGGAAACGGAACATAATATTTCGTGCCGATTTTGACATGGATAGGATTGGGGCCGCTCAGAATTGCATTATAATGATTGAGCGCGTCGGCCATCAACTGTATATTTTCCGGCGTACGCCACGTCTGTGTATAGGCCAGCGCCGTCAGATGATATTGACAGGGAAAGCTTGTATTTTCTTCTATATAGGGATAGGCGTACCTTGTCCCATTACGGCGTTCCTTAGTAATTTCACTGAGCGAAGAGAGCGGCAGTATGCTCTTAAACGCCTCCAGTGAAATGTCCAGAAAAGGCTTTACATAATCGTCATCGCCATAACCGAGCATGGCCTGCATGGTATATATTAAAATCATCAGGCAGAAACCGCTTCGGATTCCGTGGAAACGATTTTCATAGCGCACTGCCTCCGGCGGGATGTAGGAAAATTCTTTTCGCAGTGTATCCTCATCACGCATGGCCGCTACAAAACCGGCGGCAAGTGGGTGTGTTTTCGGAATGGCATAATAAGAAAGCAGCCTTGCGGCAGTCTCCCCGTCCTGCAGAGGCGTCTCATGGAGTACCGTGCCCCGCCAGTTATCCCAGCTGTGCGCTCCGTTTCCGATATATCCGTCCGCTTTGACATAGGTCTGCAGCAGCTTAAAATGCGGAGTCTGATAAATCTGCTCCAGCAGGTTTTCTTCTTCTGTTTTATCTAAGTCATGAAGGATTTCTTTGCGCAGCCTGTATTTGATCACCGGGCCTGCGTTTTCCAGGAGGAAGTCGATTGATTTTGTCAAATTCATAAATTTTTTACCGCCGTTCATAGTAGCCAGAGATTACATTAATCCATGAAAGGGAACCGGATTAATTATACCATAGGAGCATAAGCTTTTGCGATGAAAAAAACACGGATACAGCCTGTAATCACTGCATCCGTGTCATATTCCATACATATTTCCTTATTTGGTGCGGTGCCTCAGATCCTTGATAGGAATATTGGCAAACAGCGCCGGAACCACCCCGTTGCCGGATTCGGATTCCGTCTCGGTAATCTGGATATCCAGGCCCTGGGGATCAATATCCATGTATTTGGATATAACTTCGATAATATCATTCTTTATTTGTTCCATGATTTCGGGGGAGCAGCTGGCTCTGTCAGATACCAGCAGCAGTTTTAAACGATCTTTCGCTATATCCCCGGAAGACTTCTTACGGAAAAGATCCATTAATCCCATAATAAAATTTCCCCCTAATTTTTCTTAAACATATTTTTAAATTTAGATAACATCCCTTTTTTGTCTAAATCCAGAAACGGCACATCTTCACCTAAAATACGTTTGCATATATTCAGATATGCCTGTCCTGCAGGGCTTGCGCCTCCAACCAGAGGCTCACCCTGATTCGTGGATACCACGATCTGTTCGTCATCGGGAACCACGCCGATAAGAGGAAGAGAAAGGATATCATTCACATCCTCCACCTTTAACATATCTCCGCGTTTTACCATATCCATACGGATACGGTTGATAATCAGATCGATACGGCTCATTTCATTGGCCTCCAGAAGTCCTACAATCCTGTCGGCATCACGGATAGCGGATACCTCAGGAGTGGTGACTACAAAAGCCCTGTCCGCACCTGCGATGGCATTCTTAAAGCCCTGCTCAATACCTGCGGGACAATCAAGGAGTATGTATTCAAACTGTTCCCTCATCTGATTGATCAGTTCCTTCATCTGTTCAGGGGAAACGGAATCTTTATCTCTCGTCTGCGCGGAAGGAAGAAGGCACAGATTGGAATATTTTTTATGCTTAATCAAAGCCTGATTCAGGCGGCAGTTACCTTCTACCACATCAACCAGATTGTATACGATACGGTTCTCAAGTCCCATGACTACATCCAGATTCCGAAGACCTATATCGGTGTCAATCATGATTACTTTTTTGTCCAGCATGGCAAGGCCGGTTCCTACATTTGCAGTTGTGGTGGTCTTGCCTACACCGCCCTTTCCTGATGTGATAACAATAACTTCGCTCATTTCCTGTTTCCTCCTAAAATATAAATTCATCCTGTGGTTTAAAACAAATTGTTCAAACGGCCCCTGGTAACGGGCTCGATGCAGATTGTCTCTTCTTTGGCGGTGGCAATTTGGGGAGAATAGGCATTGGCAGCGGTACTTTCCCGTTTACGCAGACCTCTTCCTCCCTTTTCCTTATCCGGGCTTTTGGCTATATATTCTCCGATCTGCAGTTGGATAGGCTTCATTTCCAACGCAAAAATAAAACAGCCGCTGTCTCCCGTGGCGCCTGCATGTGCATTACCCTTCAGGGAACCAAGGATAACGATGTTTCCCTGAGAAATGATTTTGGCTCCCGGATTAACGTCTCCGATCAGAGTGATGCTGGAATAGCTTTCCAGAACCTGTCCGGAACGAAGATTTCCTTTATAAAAATCCGCTCCCGCATTTTCCGCCTCCATATAAGGATAGCTGTTGGCGGCCTCCGCTTCCCGGGCCTCGATACGCGCTTTCATCTTTTCTTCCAAAGCGGTGCCGTTTTCCATGACACAGACGATCTGAATGGAAGAATTTGCTGTAATAACATCTAAAATACGCTGTTCTTCCTCGGGAGTCAGTTCTCTTCCTTCGAAAGATACTGCCATTTTTGCATCCTTAAAAAAAGTGCCGGTTTCTTTGAATTTTTCGGTAATTGCCTCAAGAAGTTTTGGGAAAGGGGTATCCTTGTCCAAAATGAGGTTGATTCCGTATTTGTTGCGTTTTAATACCAATTCTTTTGTCATATCAACTCCAACTTATCCAAAAGGACTCTTTCTCTTGCAATTATACCGGTTATTGAGGAATATGCAAACTGTTTTCGCAATTTTTCTTGTAAAATGTCGAAAAATGTGGGGAGAGGGTGCAGATAAAAATCCTGTGAAAAGGAAACATAACTTGATTTGCTTTTAGGAAATGATATGGTTTGAATTACAGTAGTAAAAAATGGACTGGTGAAGACGGTATAATCTCAGGTTATTGATCGTATGTCCAGGGATTTGAATGCCGCGTGTAGTATGCGTGGTTCAATCAATAACACCCTTTCCACTTAAATACATTTCTACCTGACTAAGTACGTATTCTGCAGTGTTTATTTGCTCATGGGCTTCATCTAATGTAGCCACATAGAAATCGTCGTAATCGCTGACTTCTCTTTTTCTTTTTAATCTGCCAACTTTCTTTCCCAGTTCTTTTGGGAAGATTTCAGTGGCAACATAATGTTGGTTAAAATAGCCTACTGCAACTTTATGTCTTTTAAAATCTACGGAATCCAATGCCAGTATTGATTTAATCGCATAGAATACCACATAATATGAGCGGTTAATGGAATCCTTATATAACTTATTGTCAAAACATAACCTGGAACTTACTAATGTTTCTTTAGCCTCCATGAACCGGTAAACAGCAAGGCTTTTCTCTTTTTCCGTCATGCAACAACTACCCCCTCCTTCTGGATATTACGATAAAAGGGTAGTGTATCAACCCAATACTCATAATGCCTTTCGTTTTTAATAATTGGAGAAATATCCACTCCATATTTCATCTCTAGTTCAAAAGCACAATCAAAAACTTGATTTTCAACTTTTTTAATTTCTTCATCTGAAAGTGTTACTAGTACCATAAGGTCAACATCCGAGGATGCGTCATAATCCATTCTGGCATATGAGCCATACAGAATAATCTTTGATAGGTTTTGCCCTAAAATCGTCTTCAAATCCGTGGCAAATTCTAAAACAATATCTGAAATAGTCATTGTGGCAATCCTCCTTTGACTTATTAGATAACTAATTATATTATAACCTAATCAAGAAATTTTGTACACTTTTACAAATCGAAAAAACTGTCCGAAACTGTCCGAATAACAAAAGATTGATGGTTGAATGGAAAGCCAGTGCTTTTGGAGCGGATTTTTTGGGAAAGGAGGGAGAAGATTGGTGAATATAGGAAAGAAAAGTAATACTAATAAAGGTATTAAAAGGTCTATAAACGTGTCCTACTATAATAAATTATAACAGAAAGGGTGATGAAAGTGGATGAAAGATATGCAGAAGTGTTTAAAACCCGGAACTTATCCTGATTTGACATATGTTACCAGGCAGTCAGGAGAGACAAAATATACATATGAAGAAAGATTACAGCAAAGTCTTAGAATAGACGGATATTTAACTTATATTGCGGGGCCTTCAAAAACCGAAAAAATTGTATTGTGTGAGAATGTAATAGGGCAGGAAAATATTGTTTCCATGTCTGGTAATGATTTTGCCAGAGCAGCTGATTTCTGGGGGGCAATCGGGAAAAAAACCGGACTTTCCATGAATGCTCAAATAAGCGAAGAAAATATGGATTTATCAGAAAATGAACAAAGGGCAACAATTGTTAAAAAGAACTTTTTCGGTAATAAAGATAAAGTAATAAAATATTTTAAAGAAAATCACAAAGTATTTGTATTGGATGATTTTCATTATGCATCTCCGGAAATACAGTATGATATAGCTTGTCAGTTAAAAGAAGTTATACGAATGGGATTTAAAGCGGTGATTATTTCTCTGCCCTATCGTTCCGATGATGCAATTCGTCTGAATCCCGATTTGACAGGGAGAATATCTGTAATTGAAATCGAACCATGGAAGTCACAGGAATTACAGGAAATAGCAAGAAAAGGGTTTCAGGCATTAAAAATTTCCGTAGATGAGGAATTGATTGAAAAGATGGCGCTGGAAAGTAATCATTCACCACAGCTTATGCAGTCGATCTGTTTAAATATTGGTTTGCTGCCGGGAGATAATCCTGAAATCTCTGTGGATGTAATTGAAGACAGCTGCAGGTTCACTTGTACAAATCTGCCTTATGGAGATGTTGTAAGAGTTTTAAAAGCCGGACCGCCGACAAGAGGGCAAAAGCGTCTGCGCTATAATCTGACTGATAAATCACAAAGGGATGTATATAGCCTGATATTAAAGGTTTTGGCGGATAATCCTCCGCTCGTTGAAATTGACATGGAAGAATTGCTGCAAAGAATACTGAAGAATCTGGACAGCATTAAAATCGCGATGCAGAAAGTCAAGGACGCGTTAAAAAACTGGCAGAAAATGTTGGCCGACTACGGACCTATGTATCAGGTTTTTGAATGGAAAGATGATGTTATTCATATCCAGGATAATTTATTTCTTTTTTATCTCCGGTGGTCTTCGATTTAAATGAGGGAAATTTTGGTATCAGAAAAATTTCCGGAAGCAAGAACGGGAGGCAGTGCCTGAGAAAAAATCAGAAAGAGAAGAGTATTCACAAATATAAGAATAAATCAATTTTTACTGAGGATAAATCATTGTTTTACACCCTGCCATGTGGAAAAATAAGTTCATGGACACCCTGAGATTTAATCTGTTTTAAAATAAAATATAGATATTTGCAGAAGGAGAAGGTACACATGAAAACAACACAGGAAAATGCAGGGAAGAAATACGAATTGTTATGCTACACCAGAAAACCTGAAGAGGACAGCATTTATTCCGAAAAGCTGGCCTGCAGCATGCATCTTGCACTGCGTGAGGACGGAGGAAGCTTTGTCCCGCTGAATCATAATTCAGGCATTCTTTATGCGAAGGCGGTCCAGCGGGAAGATGGTACCCTTCATGCAAAGAGCCTGAAAAATCCCTGCCTTTTTGAAATGGCGGATGGTACGTTCGGTGTGATCGCTGAAAGGATCGAAACCGACGGCAGTGACGATGAATCGGCAAAGGGAAAACTGCTGCTTTTTACCTCTGCGGATTTGGTGAGATACCAGGAGAAGGGGCTTCTGGATTTGGGAATGGGGAAAACCATTGAAGATGCGGTATGCTCCTATGATAAAGTTAACTGCGTTTATCTGCTGAAGTGGAAGGATAAAGAGGGCGGCTGTTTTTCATGCAGGGTTTCCGGTCTGACCGATGAGGAACTGAGAAAAGCAGAGAGCTGCTGTCTGCCGGCAGGTGAAACAGATATCCGTGACAGCTTTTTTTCCGATAGGGAGGACTGTCCGGAAGGAGGTCTGCCGGGGAATCTTCTTTCTGTGGAGGAAGCTGTGGCGGAAAGGCTGAAATGCCGGTTCCTGGTTCCCGAGAATATTGCCAATGAGGTGCCGGAAAGAGTGAGTGCATCGTCTCCGGAAGATTTGAAAGAGATAAAAGCCACTGCAAAATATAGTGACGGAACCAGTGTGGAGAAGAGAGTGGACTGGTATACGAAAGAGGTGGATTTTAACCGTCCCGGGACATACCGGATAACGGGCCGTGTGCATCAGGATCATTATGAATTCCCTGTGGCATGGCACCGTGCCGATCCCTGTATCGGAAAATGGGAAGGAAAGTATTATTTTATTGCAACCAATGATTTTGACAACAATCATTCCCTTTACATCCGTGAGGCGGATACCATTCCCGGTCTGATTACGGCCCAGGAAATCAAAATACTGGATACCTCCATGTACCCCCATCTGGGCAATCTTCTCTGGGCGCCGGAATTCCATATCATCCGTGACCGGCTGTATATCTTCCATGCGGGAACGCCCGGGGAATTTGAAAAGGAGCAGTGTCATGTCATGGCTCTTAAGAAAAATGGAAATCCCATGAAGGCAGGCGATTGGGAAATGCCTTTAAGGGTGGTGAAAAAGGACGGAAGTTATCTGTACGGGGAAGAAGGGATTACCCTGGATATGACGGAATTCGAGGTGGCAGGACGGTACTATGCGGTATGGTCCCAGCGTCAGTTCAAGCCGGTGGATCAGGGGGCATGGCTGTATATGGCGGAGCTGAATCCGGAGGAGCCATGGAAGCTGATAAGCGATCCCATTCTGCTTTCCATGCCGGAGTATGGCTGGGCGAATAATCATACCTTTGTGGACGAAGGCCCTTTTGCCCTGATAACGGAGAAAAAGATATTCCTGACCTTCTCCAGCGCGGCGGTGGACAGTACCTATGTGGTAGGGCTTCTGAGCGCGGATCCGGAAGCGGATTTGTTGGATCCAAAAAGCTGGATAAAAGAAAATTATCCGCTGATGTCCTCCAGGAGCAAGGAGGGTGAGTATGGGACAGGGCATAACTCCTACATAATGGATGAGGACGGACTGGTATGGAACGCTTATCACGGAAAGCCGGGAGTGGACGGGCCAAGAAGCTCAGGCCTACGCAGGGTACATTTCGGAGCGGACGGTTATCCGGTTTTGGATCTGACGGAAGAGAAGGATCTGGCTCCCGGACTGACAGAGGTTTCCATGGATGTCGTGGTAAAGTAAGCAGAAGTCATGAAGGCCTGGATTTCCCTTTCTCACGGAATGCGCGGGGGCTTTTTCCGGTACTGCGTTTAAACTGCCGGCAGAAATGCTCCACGTTATGGTAGCCGCAGAATTCCGAAATGGAGGCTATGGTTTTGGTCGTATACTGCAGCTGATCCTCGGCCAGCCTTATGCGGGCCTTGATGCAGTCTTCCATACAGGAAATGCCGAAAGTGTTTTTATAAATCACCTGAAGATAGCCTTCACTCAGATGAAGCTGCTGCGCCATTCCGGATACATTCCAGGGCAGCTGGGGACTGTTGTAAACAGCCTTGCGCAGGTTCATCAGATCATGATAATGCGGTGATTGGGAAAAGGAGTCGGCGCTGCTTTGGGAAGCTTCCTGCAGTTCGGAAAAAAGAAGCTGGAGAAGCTGTTCCACAACCCGTTCATTATTTCTGCCGGGAAAGGAATTTTTCCAGGTGAGCAATTGAATGAGATTATGGCAGTATTCTGCGTCCGGCAGAGGAAAAGGAACTCCCTGTACCGGCAGGGAGGACACGAAATCCTCGTCCGAATCAAAACGCATCCAGTCGTTTTCATACCGGCTCCCGCTGGCACAGTAATAAATAGGGGAGCGGGGAGTAAAGAGTACGGCGGATTTGGCCGGGTATTCCCGAAGAGATCCGTCTACACGGAAAAATGCAGGAGTATGTGTGATGAGCAGCAGCCAGCAGTCATGCCCGTCCGGGACATCAAATACGAAGCTGCCGTCATGCCGGGCATTATATTCTACATAGCGGATATGATTCATAAGAGCCTCCCTGAAAGAAGTAGTGTACTATGTGGCAGGCAGCATCGATTCCCATATAGGGGAAGAAAGGATAGAAATGGAACCAAATAAAAAACTGCCTTTGTTTATCGTTTCCGGCGCCAGCGGAGTGGGGAAAACCACCATGTGTGAAATCCTTTTCCGCAGGGAAACGAAGTATATCGTTATGGAAAGTGATATTCTCTGGAAGGAGGAATTTAATACCCCGGAGGATAATTACCGAAGGTTCAGAGAATTATGGATGACTATGTGCGCCAATATATCCCAATCAGGACTTCCTGTGGTATTGTGCGGCTGCGGCATTCCGGAGCAGTTTGAAGTTTGTGAAGCCAGGAAGTATTTTACCGATCTGCATTATCTGGCGCTGGTCTGTGATACAGAAGCCCTGGAAACGCGGATGCGGAAGGGAAGGGGAATAGCGGATGAGGGCTGGATCCAAAGTTCTGTCAGCTTTAATGAATGGCTGCAGAAAAACGCGCAGAATACCAGTCCTGCCATAACCCTGATAAATACCACAAATCTTACCCCGGAGGAAACAGCCGGGAAAGCGGAGGAGTGGATCACAGGTATTTTGACAAATGAATAAACCATAGGAAAGGCAGAGCGACAGTAAGGCGCCCTGCCTTTTCCTGCGTTTATATGGTTAACCTGGGCGGGTTATTTCAGTCCGGCCTGCTTATCCAGAAATCCTTTAAAGATGGCAAGAAGCTCCTGACTCCAGAAATTTCCTTCATGTACTGCGCCTTCCACACAGATAAAGCTTACATCGGCGCCGCATTCCTCCAGGCGCTTTACCAATTCTGCGCTCTGGGAAAAATCGACGGCGGTATCGGCGTCGCCATGGGCTATAAGGAAAGGAACAAAGGATTTTCCTTCCTGCACATAATAGATCGGGCTCATTTTCCGCAGAAGCTCTTTATCAAGAGTTCCGCCGCAGAAGAGGGTGAACAGTGCTTCTGTTTCCGCCCATGCTTCCGAAGTTTCGGGAGGATCCGGAAAGGCACATAAATCTGCAGGGCCGAAGCAGTCAATAACCGCATTTACGCTGTCGGAAACATCCGGATATTCTCCGGTCCTGAATTCCGGCATGTCTCCCGTAAGGCCGAGCAGAAGAGAGGTATTTCCGCCTGAAGATGTGCCGAACGCATATACTCTGTCAGGATCAATGTGATATTGAGCGGCGTTTGTGCGCAGGAAGCGGATGGCTGTTTTCACATCCTGAAGGAAAGCAGGAGCTGGACATCCTTCCTCAATGTTGCGGTGGGTAACGCTTGCAACTACATAGCCGGCCCCGGCAAAAGCAGCCAGCTGAGGAATTTCATAATTGGTATCGGGAAAGTGCCAGGCGCTTCCCTGAATAAAAACAATGAGCGGAAACGCCCGGGCAGGGCCTTCCTCCGGTATCTGGGGCATGAGCAAATCCAGGGTGATGTCCTTACCGGTCTGTGTGGAATAAACGATCCCCGGGCAGAAGACAGACAGGCCCTTGAGGCTGGGGTTACAGGCAATTCGCAGCATTTTTAATATCCTCCTTTACTGAATTAAAATCTGATTCTGATGGGGTTATTATAACATAGGGGCGGGAGGATAATCAAAATAACCGTAGAAAATTATTTATTATGTTATTGACTGTATACAAAAAATACCGGACACCCATAAGGGCGCCCGGTATTTTCCGATCATGGAATCAATATATAATTGCCATCTTAACTTTTGCAATCACTGCAAAGCTTGCAGTACCGTCTGCGGATACGGTAACAGGAAGATAAAGAGTCTGCTGTCCCGCTGCATTTACCAGATAGACATAAGCCTGCTGTCCGGGAACTGCTCCGGGAAGCTTCACATGCATGGAAATATTGGTGTTTATGGGGCCTTTTTCAACAAAATCAAGGATCTGCTGACGGACACCATTAACATTTCCTGTCTTGGCCGTATAAGAAAGATTGCTTCCGGCAAAAGCGGAGTTATCAAGATCACTGTAAAAGCTGTAGGAAACGTCGCTTCCGGTATTGATACGAAGTTCCACACCCTTCCTCGCATTCAGATGCGCAACCACATTCTGTGGGATATAGCAGGAAGCCGCAGGAGAGGTCACATTTAGGATGGCGGATGACGTTTTATTCAGGTTCTTGACCGTCAGAGTATCCAGTTTTGCCGCAATGGCATCCCAGCTTGTGAGCTGTGTCCCTTTCAGGTTGGTGGTCGTTACCTGCATGACGGGAGTTATGCTTCCGGAAGGTGCCCAGCTGGCGGTAATATTCAGCGCATAGGCAGGCATGGTGAGGGTAGTCACTGCGTTGGCAAAGCTTCTTCCGTCGGAGGTGATCCAACCGGTAAAGATATAACCGGGAACTGTCCCTGCATTTATGGTTACATTGGTTCCCGCGGCATAATTTCCGGTTCCGGCAGCGGGAGCGAAGCTGCCTGCCACGGTCAGCGGATAGGTTTTGGCAGCAGAAACCTTAAAATATGCGGTAATGGAGTGACCTGCCGTCACATTCCGGAAGGTATAGGAATTGATGGCTCCCTGGTTCGCGCCGTCAACTACAACCCTGTCTATCTGATAGCCGGAAGCGGGGGTGATGGTAAAGACTTTATCGGAGCCTTTTGCTATGTTCTGGCTGCCTGCGGGGGAAATACTGCCGCCGGTGCCTGCGCCTGCCTGAATAGTATAGGTATTAGTTGTCCTGGATTTTACAGATATTCCCTGTGTGGCTGTTTTGGTAATGCCGCCTTCCGAGTAGCTTATCGTTACGTAGGAATTGCCTGTGCCAAGAGCGCCGGAAGGATTGACGGAATAATTGCTTATGCCGGAGGAGGAATTGTCGCTGTAGACGGCAGCCACATTCATTCCCTGACGGTTAAAGGATTCCCCTTCCGTATAAGAGGTCTTATAGGGCGGGCTGGATATGGAGATACCGGTAAGGGTTTTCTGTACCACAGGTGCAATACCGGTCAGTTCAACACTGAAGGTGTCCCAGTCATAATTACAGCTCGTAACACGGTATTTACTGTAAGTTATTCCGGTAGACGGATCCGAATAGCCTGTTACTTCTAACCCGTTTTCATCCGATGCCGAGCCGAGATAAGATCCGTTGGAAGAATTGTAAGTAACGTATACCATATTGGTATCATCATCATCTTCATCGAAGGGGGGATACATGATAAGGTCTCCCGGGCTCATCTGGGTGGAGACATGGGTATTCTCCGGAGTCCATGTCACTCCTGCTTTTACTTTTATAGAAGCCATGGGAATAAGAGAAATAATCATGGCCAGGGAAAGTATCAATGCCTGACTTTTTTTTAATCTTTTCATAGCAGTACTCCTTTCTTTTCTGGAATAGGTTTTAATTTGTTATATTGGTATTATATTTGTGCGAGTACACCAAATTAGCAACAAGAACCGGCATTGGAGGCATATTATGGCATTCCTGTAATAACTGTGCTACACTGAAAAAAATGTATGAAAAAGCAGAGGGCGGATTATGTGGAGAGTTATGGTTATTGATGATGAGGTGCGTCAGTGTAAGGGGCTGAAGAATATTCTGCTGAGGGAATTTCAGGGGGATATGGAGGTGTGGGATTTTACCATGGCGGCAGAAGCGCTTGCGTTCCTTCATAGTAATGAGGTGGATATCATTATCACGGATATCTGTATGCCTGAAATGGACGGGCTGCAGTTTATGGAAGAGGCAGCAAAGGAAAATCCGGGAATTAAGGTAATATTGCTGACCGGTTACGCTGAATTTGAATATGCAAGGAAGGCGCTGACTCTGGGAGCGCTGGATTATCTGCTGAAGCCGCTGAATCCGGATCGGATGCGCGCGGTATTGGAAAAGGCTTTTCAGGAAATCAGTGAAGAGAGGCTTCTTGCCAGCCAGAAGGAGGAGATGCGCAAGCAGCTTGATATAACGCTTCCCATATATATGGAGCAGCAGTTGAACCAGTGGGTTTACGGAAGGTTATCTGCGGCGGACAGGAAGGAAATCGAGAAAATCATACCCTGCGGCAAACCGGGAAATGTGGTTATTACCCGGCTGAAGGGCTTTCAGGAATGGAGCAATACAGTGGAAAAGGAAGAAATGGAGGAAACAAAGTACCGGATAAAATGGTGGGTTAAGGAACTGCTGCAGTTAAATTATCATTCCTTATCCTTTTTCAGCCATGTGCTGCCGGATACTATGGTTACGGTAGTCACGTTAAAAAGGGCGGGAAGTGACGCGGCGGCTTTGCTGGAGAGGGGAAATCCTGCGGATTCCTTCCCTGTTTTTTCGGGGGGGGTATAAACAGAAGCAGATTTTAATGTGTCTGGGCAAGACGGCAGACAACCTCTTCCTGCAGATCGAGGAATGTTACCGAAGCGCTGTAAATGTGATGGATTACCATTTTTACTTTCCTGAGGCAGCAGTGCTCTCGGCAAAAACTATTTTGTCCAACTCTCCGGCAGAGTTTGGTATCGGGCTGGCGGAGGAGGAAGCATTAAAGGATGCGGTAAAGAATACGGACTATGGGGAAGCGTGCTGTCTGACAGACAGAATCATCCAAAGATGTCTTGACGGCGGATACCCGGAACCGGATAAATTCAGAAGCGGGCTGCAGAGTCTTTTCAGGCATATTTCCCTGTTTTTCCAAATGGAAGATGCTTTTGAGCAATTTTGGCAGCAGGAGGACGGAGAAGAAAATATAGGCGCTTTCAAAAATAAGCTTTATGCCCTGCTGGAGCTTCTGGTTAAGAAAACAGAAGAAAAAAAACAGGACAGAAACAGCGGCTTTGCAGAGCGTTTCAGGAGTTATTTAGAGCAGCATTACAGCGAGGATATCCCGCTGGAAGATATTGCGGCGGCGTTTGCGCTGACGCCTACTTATTTCAGCAATCTGGTGAAGGAAATTACGGGAGACAGTTTTTCCAGGAACCTGATTGAGGTGCGGATGAAAAAGGCCAGGGCCATGCTTCAGGAAACGGACTTCAGAATATACGAAATCGCCCGCAAAACAGGTTATGAGGATGTGAAATATTTTAACAGAGTATTCAAGAAGGAAAACGGGATTACCCCTATGCAGTTCCGGGAAGAGATCATAAAAATCAGGAGGGGAACCCATGAATAAGCTGAAAGAGTATTTTAACAGCCTGAATCTGCAGAACAAGCTGAGGCTGTGTTTTATTTTTCTGATCCTGCTCCCTTCCCTGACAATTGGCATCGCTTATTACGGGGTATCCTACCACAGCATTATAGATATTGCCAAGAAAAACATTCTGGATGTGGTGGTGAAGAATACGCAGCTGATTGACAGACAGATGAGCTATATACAGGAAAGCGCCGTGAATTTTAATGTGGATGCGGACATGTACAGCCTGCTGAGTGATGTGGATACGGTACCGGATTCCGAACTGCTTATCAAGGATAAAAAAATCCAGGCGGTGCTGCAGAAATATTTTGTGGACGATGATATTGTCACGACCACTGTCATGACGGAAAAATTCATATTCGGGGACAATTCCCAACTGAAGGTGCCGGTTAATAATTTCTTTTCTTCCGCGCTGTGGGAAGGTCTCAGAGAGCACCGGGGTGAGGCGCAGTGGGTACCAACCTATGTGGTAAAGGATACCTTCGGGCTGGACTATGCTGTGGAAAATCCTACGGTTTATTCCATGATACAGCCGTTGAATCCCACTTATATCGATCCGGAAAAGCCTTCGGATACCAAAGCTCTTTCGGAGGATTTTAATGCGGTGCTGGTTATAAGCTTCAGGGATAACCTGATAAGGGAAATGTTTGAATCCAGCAACTCGGTTGAAAATTCCCAGTTCTGTATTTCATCTATGGGAGGGGAAATTGTATCTCATTCGGATTCCTCCAAAGCAGGAACCACTCAGGAGCTGCCCTGGCTGGAACACATTACGGACAAAACCGGAAATATGGTGCTGCGCTATCAGGGAGAGAAGATGCTGGTCTGCTATGAGGTATCCCAGGTGACAGGCTGGGTTTTTGCGTCGATAACGCCTGTAAGGGGGCTGGTGCATAATGTGATCAGCCTGCAGATGCTCACTGTCTTTTTAGGTATTCTTATTTTTATTCTGGCGATGCTTGTCTCCAAAATCTTTGCCCGCAAAATAACGCTTCCCATCGAAAAGCTGGTAGGAGCCATGAAGCAGGTGGGAAAAGGGGATTTCAGTGTCAGGCTTGCCACCAACGGGAGGGATGAGCTTCAGTATCTGACGGAAAAATATAATGATATGAGTGAGCGGATACAGATTCTGATCGAAGAAAATTATGAGAGTGAGATCCGGAACAGGGAATCGGAGATCATGGCTTTAAATCTGCAGATGAACCCTCATTTTCTTTATAATACGCTGAATATTATCAATATGATGGCCCTGGAGGAAGGAAATGAGGAAATAAGCAGAATGCTTCTCTGTCTTTCAGACATGCTGCAGTATACCTTCCGAAACAAACAGGAGCTGGCAGCATTCAGTGAAGAATATTTGTGGCTGCAGAATTATCTGCATATCATGGAGATGCGTTTTGAGGGGAAATTCAAGGTCGTTTATGAGGTGGAAAGGGAGCTGGGCCAGTATAAGGTACCGAAGCTTCTGCTGCAGCCGCTCGTTGAGAATGCCGTAGTCCATGGCTTCAGGGATATGAAAAGCGGCGGATGTCTGTATATACGCGGTGCGGCGGAAACGGATGCTGTTATTCTGGAGGTGGAGGATAATGGCTGCGGAATGAGCGGGGAAGAGATAGAGAAGGCGATGCACGGGGATTACCATCGCATAGGACTTGAAAATACACAGCGGCGTATCCAGCTTTTGTATGGTGAGAGAGGAAGCATGCAAATTATGTCCGAACCCGGAAAAGGTACCCGTATACGAATCCGGATTCCGCTGCAGGAAAAAGAGAAAAGGGAAGGATCCTAAAATTGTCCACCAGCCTAAGATATTAGAATATCCGTACTCCTGTGATAACGTTATAATAAGTCCATAACAAGGATTAAAAGCGGCCGCTTGAATCCGGGGTTACTTTTTACAGGTTATGAGAAAATCGGGAGGTATGTAATGAAGAAACGAATAATATCCTGTCTGTTGGTATCCGTGCTGGTACTCAGTATGCTGGGATGCGGGGGAAGTAAAGCCACATCGGGAAATACGGATACGAAGGCGCCGGAAGCATCGGTAAATGAAGCGCAGGGAGAAGAGAAACAGGAAGCCGCTGATAACGGGGAAAAAATTGTCCTTCGCTATACCGGATGGGGCGGACCGCAGGAGAAAAAGACAACGCAGAATGTTATAGATGAGTTTGAAAAGACACATCCGAATGTGGAAGTGGAATATATTCATATTCCTACAGATTATAATACCAAGCTTACCACTATGATCGCTGCCAATCAGGGGCCGGACGTGGCATTGCTGAATGGAGATACGGCGCTGCAGTGGGCTTCTGAAGGGAAGCTGAAAAACATGATGGATTTTGCGGCAGATGATCCGGAAGTCAACATTGACGATATTTTATCTCAGGTAGTTTATTGGTGGGATGACGGGAAGGCATGCGGCGTCAATGGTTCCCTGGAAATATTCGGACTTTTTTATAACAGGGATGTGTTTGAAGAAGCAGGGATTACGGTACCCACAACAGAGGAAGAAGCCTGGACCTGGGAAGAATTTCTGGATGTCTGCCAGACGCTTACCATTGACAATCAGGGAAGAAATGCGAAGGATCCTGACTTCGATCCAAAGAATATCAAACAGTTCGGGCTTTTTGCTCCCAGCGGCGCCAATATGGTGAGCTATGCCATGACATACTGCGGGCAGGATTTCCTGAATGAGGATGGGACGGCAGTCAATCTTCTGGGCACCAAAGGTGCGGAGGCCATGCAGAATTTTGCAGACCTGATTACCAAATATCATGTGGCGCCTTCACCGGTTCAGTCCAAGAATCTGCCGGGAGGAGCTACAGCTCTGGCATCCAAAAAGGTGGCGATGGTATGGGACGGACAATGGGCGCTTCAGGAAATATCAGCGAATAAAGTGAACTTCGGTGTGGGAATACCGCCTAAAATGTATGATAAGCCCATGACAATCGCAATGGGTGAACCCGTGGTGGTTTTTGAAACAACACAGCATCCTGAGGAAGCATGGGAGCTGCAGAAGGCCTTCATGAATACCGAATATACCATGGAACTTATTGAGACAGGACTGTGGATGCCCGTACTCAGGGAATGGTATGAGGACGAAGCGCTGATTGACAGATGGGCAAGAAATAATCCGGCGCATCCGGACGGTTACGTGGATGCTATCATGAATAACGGTTTCAAGAACGGTGAACCCGCGCTTACCTATTCCATAAAGAATTTCCCTAAAATTATGGACGTCCTGAATCCCAAGCTGGATAAGGTTTGGCTGGGTGAAATGACGGTGGAAGAAGCCATCACTTCTGTGGAGGATCAGATGAACGCGCAGGTACAGGGAAAATACCCCAGACCTTAAGAGGGAATAAAACAGCCGGGTTTTCCCGGCTGTTTTTACAAGAAAGGAGTCGGTCTTATGACAAAGAGAAGAAAAAAGGAAGCTTTCTTCGGCATTCTGTTCGCGCTTCCGGTTATGCTCGGATTTCTCATCTTTGTGCTTTCCCCCCTGGTGATAAGTCTGGTACTGAGCGTGACGGACTATAATGTGATCGGGGCGCAGATGCACTTTGTGGGAATTGAGAATTTTAAGCATCTGTTTGACGGTACGGATATTTACTTTTATAAATCTCTGGGAGTTACGGCCTATTATGTGCTTTTAAGCGTTCCTCTTCAAATCATCTTTGCATTCTGTATTGCGCTGGTGCTGAATGCGAATATTAAAGGGCGTTCCATATTCCGTACTATTTTTTACCTGCCCACAATTGTGCCGGCGGTGGCATCCTCCATTGTCTGGATGATGATGTTCGATCCGGATACGGGAATATTGAATGCCATATTACATGCGGTTCATCTTCCTGCCAGCAGATGGATTTATGATGAAAAGACAGTAATCCCCTCCCTTGCGCTGATGAGTCTGTGGACTGTGGGAGGTACTGTGGTTATATTTCTGGCGGGACTGCAGAATGTGCCGAAGGAATTGTACGAATCCGTGGAGGTGGACGGCGGGAACTGGTTCCATAAGCTCAAAAGTGTAACGCTGCCAATGGTTTCGCCCACTATTTTTTTCAACCTGATTATGAGTTTTATCGGCAGCTTCCAGGTATTCAGCCAGGCTTATATCATGACCAGCGGCGGGCCGAATAATTCCACGCTGTTTTATGTGTACTATATGTATAAGGAGGCCTTCCAGTACGGAAATCTGGGAAATGCATCCGCCCTGGGGTGGATTCTGTTCCTCATTATCCTCATCATGACGATGCTGGTATTCAAATCCTCGGCGATGTGGGTGTTTTATGAAGGGGAGGTGAAGAATAAATGAAAAAGAAAATAGCGCTGGAAAAGGTGATATTGTATCTGTTTTTGATTGCAGGATCGCTGATTTGCCTGTTTCCTTTTTACTGGATGCTTCGGAGCTCCTTTATGGATATGGCACAGATTTTTGTCATGCCGCCCATTATGATACCGGATCCGGTTGTATTTACCAATTATCAGGATGCGCTGGAGGTCATGCCGTATTTCCGGTATTTACTGAATACACTGATTGTGGTAATTTCAAATGTAGCAGGATCCATTCTGGCCGCATCACTCTGTGCCTTCAGCTTTTCCAGGCTTCGCTGGCCGGGAAGGGATAAGGTGTTCATGATTATTTTGACCAGCCTTATGATGCCCTCCATTGTGACAATGATACCTACTTTTGTCATGTGGTCAAGGCTGGGCTTCACCAATTCGCTGGTGCCTTTGGCCGTTCCCATCTGGTTCGGAGGAAGTGTTTATAATATTTTCCTGTTCCGCCAGTTTTTTCTAAGTATTCCCAGGGAACTGGATGAGGCCGCTTATGTGGACGGGGCTTCGTACTTTAAGGTATATTGGAAAATAATTCTGCCGCTGTCCAAATCAGCGATGGTAGTGGTAGGTATTTTTTCCTTCCTGAGCAGCTGGAATGATTTTATGGGGCCGCTTATTTATCTGAATGAAGAGAAGAAATATACGCTGTCTCTGGGGTTACAGCTTTTTCAGGGGAGTTACGGCGCGCAGTGGCACCTTCTCATGGCGGCTTCCGTGCTGGTGCTGACGCCTGCCGTAATCGTCTTCTTTTTCGGACAGAAGCATATTTTGGAAGGAATTGCAACAACGGGTATTAAGGGTTAGCCGGGAAAAAACGGACAGGAGGATTGAGAAATGAGCGCAGCAGTGGAACGCCCTGCCCACAGGCAGGTAAAGATGACGGATGGTTTCTGGGCCGGTCAGCTTGATAAAATACATCGAGTGACGGTCTGGGATGTTCTGAACAAATTTGAAAATGACCACGAAGAAGGCATTATGAAAAATTATGAGTGGGTCATTGAAGGAAAGAGCGGCAGCCATGTGGGACCGCCCTGGTATGACGGACTGATTTGCGAAGTGATTCGCGGCATCAGCGATATCATAGCAGTTAATTATGACGAGAAACTGGATAAGAAAATAGAGGCTTATACAGAAATTATTTCAGCGGCCCAGGAGAAGGATCCGGATGGTTACATCAATACCTATACCACCTTGATCTGCCCGGATAAGAGATGGGGAGGCAACGGGGGAAGCCTGATATGGCAGCATGAGACCTATAATATCGGCTGTCTCACGGAAGCAGGGATTCATTATTACAAAGCGACCGGAAAGAAAGGGCTGCTGCGATGTGCGGTGAAAGCGGTGAACTGCATGTGCGGGGTTATGATCCCGGATCCCGGTACGGCTGGATACCCGGGCAAAAATATTGTTCCGGCCCATTCCCTGGCGGAGGAAGCGGTGATTAAGCTGTACCGGCTTTTTCAGGAGGAACCGGGGCTGGCCGGGGAAATGAAAGAGGAATATGGAGTCTGTGCGGAACCGGAACGGTATTTCCGGCTGGCGAAATTCTGGATGGATCACAGGGGCGTGCATCAGGATCGATATTCCATGCCGCATTATATGGGGGAGTATTCCCAGGATCACTGTCGGATTACGGAGCAGTCCGAGGTGGTGGGGCATGCGGTCAGAGCGGCGCTGATGTATACCGGGCTTACGGCGTTAGGCATGGAAGCATGCGCATCCATGGAAGCTGGCGCATCCACGGAAACTGGTGCATCCATGGAGGCTGGCGTGGAAGGCACTAATGAATATCTGAAGGCAGCGAAGCGGCTGTGGGATAACATGGAGCAGACCAAGCTGCATATCAGTGGGGGAATCGGGGCGGTACATAATGAGGAACGTTTCGGTTACCAATATGATCTGCCTAATGATGCTTATCTGGAAACCTGTGCTGGTGCGGCGCTGGCCTTCTGGGCAGGTGAGATGCACCGTGCCTTCGGGGACAGTAAATATATGGATGTACTGGAATGTGCGGTAATGAATAATGTACTGCCCTGTCTGTCGGAGGACGGCACTTATTATTTTTATGAAAACCCACTTGTCAGCGATGGTGACCGCTCGCGCTGGTCCTGGCATGGCTGTCCCTGCTGTCCGCCCATGTTCCTGAAAATAATGGCCTGCCTGCAGGATTATATTTACGGTCTGGCTCCGGGGAGGCTGTATGTAAATCTGCATATGGGAAGCCGCTATGAGGGGATGCTTACATGCAGTGACGGCGGAAGCGTGGGAATTGCCGTGGAACAGAAAGAGTGTGGGCTGCCTTGGGGCGGTACGAACAGCATTGTCCTTCATCCAGAGAAAAAAACGGAATTTATTCTGGCAGTGCGCAAGCCTGCCTGGGCAGGCGAAATGACAGTTTTGGTGAATGGTGAGAAAGCGGACTGCCCTGTGGAAAAAGGATATTTTCTTATGGAGAGAGAATGGCAGGATGGAGATGTGGTCCGGATTGCCATGGAACTGCCTGCTGTCAAAGTGGAAGCACATCCTTTTGTAACGGCGGACAGCGGAAGGGTTGCCCTGTTGAGAGGACCGCTTCTGTACTGTATTGAGGAAGCGGATAATCCGGAAGGAACGGATGTGGAGCTGGGAGATGAAAAGCTTGTAACAGAGGAATCTTCCCTGTTCGGTGGCATACGTGTAATCGAAGGTGTGACCGCAGAAGGAAAGCCATTCAGGGCAATTCCCTATTATCTGTGGAATAACCGGGGAGAAGGCAAAATGAATGTATGGCTCCGCCAGAGAAAAGACGGGAAAAGGCAGGAAGAAAGAGTAGAGGATGCAGCAGGCTTTGCCGCCCATGGAGCAGGTACCGGTAACGGCGAGGTGGATCTTATCGGTTGGGAAGGACGTTTATACAGGAGATATCAATAAGAAGTATGATGACTTTTAATTAGGTAAGAAGGCCAATTTAATGCGGACAGTTTTTGCGCAGAACAGGTTTTTCCCTGAAACAAAATGGGAAAAACCTGTTTTGCTTTACGAAAAAGATGACTTGATGTATTTTGTATGTGTAAAATAATCTGAGTATGATAAGCATAAGTTTATATCCTTATAACATAGAAGTGCAGGCATGCTGGTAACCAATAAAAAATTTAATCAGTGAAAATTACGGAATATGAATGGAGGTCGATTGGATGGGAAAAATGACAGTTTATCATGGCAGCTATACTACCAAAGTGGTGCCTGAGATTATCAAGGGTAAAAACACAAAGGATTTTGGTCCCGGATTTTACTGTACGGTCATCCGTGAGCAGGCAGAACGCTGGGCAAAACGGTATGATACGCCAGTTGTGAATATATATACCGTCCGTATGAATACCAGTCTTAAAATTCTGGAATTTAAAGAGATGACAGAGAAATGGCTGGACTTCATTATCGCCTGCCGTCATGGTGTACCGCATGATTATGATTTGGTTATCGGTGCAATGGCGAATGATCAGATTTATAATTATATTGCAGATTATATTGATGGTATAATTACGAGAGAGCAGTTCTGGTCTTTGGCAAGATTTAAGTATCCAACCCATCAGATTAATTTCTGCTCTTCAGAAAGCTTGAAATGTCTTACATTCGTATCAGGAGAGGAGGTTGTGAAATGACGGGAAGAGAAGATGGAAAAGAAAATGACTTGTTTTTCACATGCAGTCTGATCGAATATATAGCAAGAAAGACAAAAAATAAAAGATCTGACACAGTGGATTGCCTGGGCAGAACTGCAATTGAAAAAATATATGACTTAGCTGATGTTTACCACAGTGATAATATCGAAACGGTCAGCGATGAATTTATAGAAAAATACGGATTGAAAGAAGGAACTTTCGATAATGTTTCCGCCGCCAAATATGCCGTTCCGAGTTATTGGGATATTGGCAAAATTTATAAACGGCTGATTCTGGGTATTTCGAGAGAAAAGAGAATATCTGTGATAGATGCACTTTTTGAAGCTTATCATTCTTTTGTCACTGATAAAATTGAGGATTACAACAGCAGCTTCTATTATGATGCTCCTCAGAATATCCTAAACGCTTTTCTGGATGGAAAAATTGAATGAAGAAACTACGTGTGCGGCAGAAAATCACCAGTGCTCAGGGTTACCGTTCAGCTGTATCCTGTGTAGTCCGGAAGGGAGCCATTGCGGATAAAGAACAAACAGGATATAATCTAAACATAGAAAGAGAGGAAATCCAATGTATAAGCCGCTGCCCATAGGGATTGATGATTTTAAGAAACTAAGGGAAAACGATTTTTATTATATAGACAAAACGCTTTTTATTAAAGAGATACTGGATAACAGAAGCGAAGTAAAACTTTTCACCCGTCCGAGGAGGTTTGGTAAAACCCTGGAGCTTAGTATGCTCAAATATTTTTTTGAGGCAGGACATGATCCGGGCGGATTTGAAACCGATAACAGTGGGCTGTTCCAAGGGTTGAAAATCATGGATGCCGGTGAACGCTATGCAAAGGATTTGGGACGGTACCCTGTTATCAGTCTTTCTTTGAAGTCTTCAAAACAGCCGGATTTTGGAATGGCTTTTGATGCGGTGGTGAATGAGATATCCAAAGAGTTTGACCGGCATAACTATATCATAAGCGGAGATATTTTGTTACCGGAAGAAAAAGAGCAGTATATTCGTATAAGAAGGAAACGGGCTTCTCAGATAGAGTATGCCACGGCGCTGGAATTTCTTACCCGCTGCCTGAAAAAGGTATACCGCAAAAATGTCATTATCCTCTTGGATGAGTATGACGTGCCGCTGGAGAATGCTTATTTTAAGGGTTTTTATGAGAAAATGACGGATTTTATCCGTTCACTGTTTGAATCGGCGCTGAAAACGAATCCGAACCTGGAGTTTGCAGTTATTACCGGATGCCTGAGGGTAACAAAAGAGAGTATTTTTACAGGGCTGAATAACCTTGAAATAATCTCGATCATGAATAAGAATTATGCGGAGTACTTCGGATTTACCCCAAAAGAGGTAGAAAGCATGCTTTGTGATTATGGGATTGAAGGCAAAAGTGATGAAGTAAAACAATGGTATGATGGATATCTCTTCGGAAATACTGAGGTGTACAATCCCTGGAGTGTAATAAATTATGTGAAAGCAGTGTCAGCAGATCAGGGGGCATTTCCGAAGCCATACTGGGCGAATACCTCTTCCAACAGCATCGTCCGGGAACTGGTAGAACGGGCGGACGGCAGTGTGAAACAGGAAATGGAAGAATTGATTGCCGGAGGAAGTATAGAAAAACCGGTGCATGAGGACATTACCTACGACGAGGTTTATAAAACAGAGGATAACCTGTGGAATTTCCTGTTTTTTACAGGGTATCTGAAAAAGCTGTCTGAAAGATTTGACGGGGAGATGGTTTACCTGACTTTGGCGGTGCCAAACACGGAGGTAAAACTGATTTACCGGAATACAATTTTAGACTGGTTCAGCCAGAGTATAAAGAAAAAAGATTTTTCTGCTTTGTACGGTGGGCTATTGAAGCAGGAAACAGGGGTGCTGGAACGGGAAATATCAAAAAAACTGATGGAGACGATTAGCTTCTATGACTATAAGGAGGATTATTACCATGGGTTTTTGGCCGGTCTGCTGAAAATGATGGACGGTTACACGTTAAAGTCGAACCGGGAAAGCGGCCTTGGGAGGAGCGACCTTCTCCTTCTGTCTCCGCCATACGAAGGGGTTGCGATAATTATGGAGCTTAAGATGGCAGATTCCTTTGCGCAGTTAGACAGAAGCGCTCAGGAGGCGTTGTGCCAGATAAAAGAAAAGCAATATGACGCAGAATTGAAGTTGGAAGGGTACCACACATTTCTTTATTACGGCATATCTTTTTTCAAGAAATTGTGCAGGGTTATGGCAGAATAAGCATAATAGGATAAGAAAGTGACAGAGAGGCATACGTACAGTATGCCTTTTCGTAAGAGTCAAAAGGTATTAAAATCAGCCGCCCTGTTATGCTGCCAAAGAGCATTTATCAACTCCTGTATATAAATTGCCGCCATAAGAAATTATTGATTTATTTCATAATTCTTCAATTAACTTTACCTTTAATGGCCTGTTTATTAAAAATTCAGCATTTTCATCCATTGTCGTTCGAGGATGTTGATATATGTCTTTGCCTATTTCTACAGGTTCATCAATAATATATAAATATCCCTTTTCTTTTCCATTGTGACTGATGTTGCCGTTATCGTCATAGCCAAGTATTGTTGGCTGATGGGAAAAAGCTTCCGCTAATTCTTTCCACTGCGTAATGGTACTTCCCTCTCTTAATTCAGAAAGCACAATATTTGAGCCATGAAACCAAATCCCATCTGCTTTTATTTCTATAACCATTTTAGTATCCTTTCAGATTCTTACTTGTACTTCACAGAAAACTTTACCTATGGCTTCCATATTCACATTATATCATTCTGATATAAATTATTCTATTATTTACCTGTTTTGGCTTACGAGTGGTTATCTGGTTTAAAGATGATATGGTATAATCTTTTCTGATAGCATCACTTAATTTCAGAAGATATTTCTGTCAGGTTAGTAATAGATAAAATCAGATTAGAAAAATATGAAATTACTTATATGCTGAAGAGGTGAAGTTAAATGATAGATATAAAAGAATTATATATTGTAAATTATTGCCATCCTAATTGTAAGCTATTACAAAATATAATGCGCCTGCCTGAAAAACAAGCGTTTGAAAAGGCCGGAGAATTAGCCCGGAAAAATCCCGAAACGAATGCATTTTACCGATTTGCGGATTTTGAAAACTATTATCCTCGTCGGTTAAAGGCTGATAGCATAATATACCGTTTGTTTATTGAACTTGGCGGCAAACCGAAAGAAAAACATCCGCTGTCGTTTGCTTTACAAGATAGTAGATATTTAGATAATTGGTTTGGAAATGGAATAATTACGAGAATTCCGCTTAAAGACATTCCGGAGGAATACATTAGTTTTACCTATGGTGACAGCAGTGCAATGATAGAGAAAACCGGTAATGTAAAGCTGATTACAAAGCAGATGCTTTTAGATGACATTCTCTCTTTTGACGGAACCATAGAAGAGTATTTGAGAGAGGCAGAAAAGAACTATTGTTACATAGAAGTACAATTATGGAATGATGATGTGATTAATGCATATATTGAATGATATTCCGACAAATGAGAGGGAGAAAGCACAGCAAATGCTTTCTCCCTCAATCCGTATAGACAGACCGTTCATCAGACAGTCAATTCCATCCTCTTAATAATATGATCCTGATATTCTTTATCCAGTTCCACAAAATAACCGCTCCAGCCCCAGACTCTGACGATCAGGTTATGATATTTTTCCGGGTGCTTCTGGGCATCCAGCATGGTATCACGGTTTACGGCATTGATCTGCATCTGATGGCCTCCCATATCAATGAAGGACTTGACCAGCGCTGCCACTTTGGTAATGCTTTCCTCACCGCGGAACAGCGTATCATGCAGTTCAATGGTGAGCGGGCCTCCGTTAATGGTATGCTTCAGACACGGACGGGTAAAGGATTTGACAATGGAAACCGGCCCCTTGCTGTGGATAAACAAACTGGGAGAGTAATTACAGGAGAAGCCTTCTCCGGCTCTGCGCCCGTCAGGTGTGGCGCCCATGTCTTTGGAATACCAGAGGTAATACATGGCGGAGCCGGTACCGGCCCTGAAGCAGCCTCCCCTTTCATTCTTCTTTCCTTTGACGGCGCGGGCAAAGGCTTCCAGCAAATCACCGGCAATGGAATCAGGAAGCTCTTCGTTATTTCCCATTTTGGGAGCTTCATACCGCAGCAGATGAAGGAGACGATCATAACCATCAAAATCTTTTTCCATGGCATCAAGCAGCTCTTTTCTGTCTATTTCGCCTGTATCGAATACATATTTTTTGATGGCCGCAAGGGAATCAGCGGCTGTGGCAAGACCAGTCCCGTGAAAACCATAGTTGTTGTAAACACCGCCGAGGGAGATATCCTTTCCGTTTTCCAGACAGCCATCCATCATCAGGGAAAGGAAAGGAGCCGGGAAAATGTAAAGGTTTTTGGTGTTTTCACACATCTCATCCACTCGTTCCTGAAGCTTTTCTGTCACGGCCTCAAAGAGGGAGGTATAGTCGGGGACGTCGGCCAGATGTCCGGTAACGGCTTTGCGCATGACATCCGCGAAGCACAGCGCATCGATATTGGGGATTTCCATTCCGCGTCCCGGTATGATGAATTCCCAGCAGGCCGCCACGGCATAATTGCGAGCATCCTCCGTGCGGTAACCCAGTTCTTCGAGTCCCGGGATAACCACGTCATCGTTGGAATATTGAGGGAAACCAAGCCCCTGTTTGGTCAGCTGGGTTCCCAGTTTATAGATTGACAAAGGTGTATTTTTGCTTACCCGGAGGTTGATTTTCGGATCAATCAGGCGGAGCTCCAGGCTGGCCTGCAGGCAGAGGCGGGAAAGGAGGTTAAAGCCGTCTTTCCCTTCGGGTGTCATGCCGCCGAGTACCATGCTCTGGCCGTTATCGCCCTGCTGCATGCCCGGATAGAGGTCGCTGTCCAGGTTGAAGGTAAGAAAAAATTCTTCCAGAAGCTCCAGCGCGCTTTCTTCCGTAAGCCGTCCTGCGTCCAGATCCGCCTGGAGATAGGGCATCATGTATTGATCAAAGCGTCCCAGCGTATTATGGTAATTGCCGGCGCACCACATGGTAAAATGGATTATGCGCTGCATCTGCAGGGCATCCTGCAGTGTATGCGGGGCATCGGAAAGCAGGCGGGTTAAGGAATCGGCTGAAAGCGTATTTCCGGCATCGGATGCGGCATCCCTGTACCGCAGGATTAAAGACTCAAGAGCCTTCAGAATGGTGAGCTGTCCTTCCAGATAAGCCGCTTTTTCCATCTGGCCGCAGGAAACGAACTTATTTTTATGTGCCTCCAAACGACTGCGCATGCCGGGAAATCCTGCATTCAGAAAACGGGTATAGTCCACACAGATATTGGATAGTTCCCCAAGTTCATGCAGACGGTATGCGGCGGCAAGGGCTTCTTTTTCTTCTTCCGTAAAAAGGGCCTGGAGCGTGGGATTGGTGCGCAGGAACAGAATGGTCTGTTCCGGAAACAGCAGAGGCGTTTCTTCATCCAGCATGTAAACCAGCCTTTTTACGGCTCTTTCCGTGTCGGGCAGATTCTGTTCCCGGAAGGCTGCGGCGAGCAGGTAGGGATCGCCGGGAGCTTTGCGAAACGTCCTGTGCTGGTGTTCCTCAATAAAAAATTTTCTTAAATTACGGATTCGTTCTGTCATAATATTTCACTCCTTATCTTATATTTTTCAAAGACAGACTGAGGCATCCGAAGAGGCGCCTCCACATCAAAGCCCGGATGGTATTCCATACCCAGCATACTGTACTTGGCGCCGGCGGTTTTGTGGTAAGGCAGGATCTCCACCCGCAGCAGGGAATCGGAACCGGCCAGGAAAGCGGCTGTGGCTTCCAGGTTTTCCCGGGTATCATTCACGCCAGGAATCAGCGGAATACGCACGACAAAAGGCTTGCTGCCCCGGCACAGACTGCGCAGGTTTTCCAGAATTACGGTGTTGTCAACTCCGGTATAATGCTTATGGAGTCCGGGATCCATGAGCTTGACATCCGTCATGATAAAGGAAAGGCGTTCTGCAATCCGGCTAAACAGCTGCGGTGAGGCATAAGCGGAGGTTTCGATGGCTGTATGTAAATCAGAGATCTGCTCAAGCACCTCCAGCAGGAAGGCTCCCTGCATCAGAGGATCGCCTCCGGAGAAGGTGACTCCTCCGCCCAGAGCGGCATAATAATCGCTGTTTTCCCGTATGGCATCCGCCAGCTGCACGGAAGTCATGACCTTACCGCTGATCTGCCTCAGTCCCATGGGACAGACCGAAACACAGGCCCCGCAGGCGGTACAGGCGGAGCCGGGAAAAAAAGCACCGGTTTCTTCCATACCGGTTTCATCCGGGCTTCCGGATGTTTTCTGTCCGGCTGCTGCTCCGAACGGGCAGACTTCCATACATTTCCCGCACCGGATGCAGGAGCTGCGGCTGAACATGAGCTGAGGGCGGGCTTCAAGGCCCTCCGGATTATGGCACCATTGGCAGCGCAGGGGGCAGCCCTTCAGGAATACGGTCTGACGTACCCCCGGCCCGTCATGGACGGCAAATTCTTTTATGTCGAAAATGGTTCCTTTTTCCATAAGCTTCTCTTTTCTTCTGTTATGCGTGTGTTCTGATTAAATTCAAATCCCACCATGCATTAACGTTAACATTATCGATAATTGAAGTATAGTCTAAAAATAAGTTTATGTCAACGATAATGTAACGACAAGTTGCACAAAAAATACAAATAAAAAATAGTGGGTATTACGGAATTGACTTATTTTCATTCTGTGATAAACTAAAACCAATCCGGAACGCAAGACCGGCTATGCCGGCGTAAGGTAGTACGGAGCAGCTGGTACAGCATTGCATGAATATCACAGGAATACAATGCTGCACTGGGACAAAGGAGAAGATATGGCAGCCAGAAGAAAGACAGGAAATGTGACATTAAAGGATATCGCCCAGGCTACGGGCTTTTCAGCCAATACGGTTTCCCGGGCTCTTGCCGACAAGCCGGATATTTCGGAGGAAACAAAAGCGGTTATCCGGGAAAAAGCATCCCAGATGGGCTATATTGCCAATGCTCTTGCCAGCTTTCTCAGGTCAGGAGTGAGCCGGAATATAGCTATCCTTGTAGGAGATATATCCAACCCTCATTTCAGTGTGATGGTAAAGGAAATGCAGACGCTGCTTCAGCGAAGGGGTTATAATTCCATCATTTTCAATACCGAAGAAAAGGCCGCCGTGGAAAAACAGGCGATTACCACATCTCTGAGCCAGAATGTGGACGGCATTATTCTTTGTCCGGCTCCGGGAGGGGAGGAAAATATCCATTTCCTTCAGATGCATGGAAAGCCGTTTGTCATGATTGGAAGGCATTTCACCGGTGAGGATGCCAGTTTTGTGATTTGTGATGATGTGCACGGCGGATACGCGGCAGCCCGCTATCTGCTGGACAGGGGACATAAGGATATTTTATTCCTTAATGGCCCAAGGGGAATATCCAGCTCCGCAGAACGTCTGGAAGGATACCGGGCGGCGCTGGAGGAAAAAGGGATTGCATACCGCAGCGAGCTGGTACAGACGGTGCCGGTCACTTCCCGCAGGGGAACGGAAAAAATGCGGGATATCCTGTCTCAGAGAGCCGAATGCACAGCGGTTCTGGTGTTCAATGATATCCTCGCCTGGCAGGTGATCTGTATCCTGGGTGAACTGGGAAGAAAGGTACCGGAGCAATGCTCTGTGGTAGGCTTTGATAATATAAAATACCCCTATCCCGTTCATCTGACGTCCGTTTCCTCTTCCAAAACCACTATGGCGAAAAGAAGTGTGGAGATCCTGCTGAAAAAGCTGGAGGGACAGAAAGGAGCAGGAGAGGAATGCGTCGTCCTTGAAACCGATGTGGTGGAAGGGGGAACGGTAGCCGTACTGAATGAAAAAAGGTAACGGTCCAGGGATATCTGAATACTTACGAAGAAGGCTGTTAAGGAACCCGCCTGAGGGCGGTTTTCTTTTACAATGCTATGTTAACGTTAATGGTAACGATAATATAAGGAATTTCATGGAGGAGGACAAAAACATGGAACAGAATAAGGCAAAGAAGCACGAGGGGGATCCGGGAAAGGCTGTCATGAAACTGGACAGGGATTTTCAGATCGGGGAAATTGACAAGAGGATTTACGGATCGTTCATCGAGCATATCGGCAGAGCGGTTTACGGAGGCATTTATGATCCCGGCCATCCTCTTGCAGACGACTGCGGATTCCGCAGGGATGTCATTGAGCTGACCAGGGAACTGCAGGTGCCTATTGTACGTTATCCGGGCGGTAATTTTGTTTCCGGATACAATTGGGAGGACGGAATCGGGCCGAAGGATAAAAGGCCGAAGCGTACGGAACTCGCCTGGTTTGCCGTGGAAAACAACCAGATGGGCACGGATGAATTCTGTGAATGGAGCCGCAGGGCAGGCACGGATGTGATGATGGCGGTAAATCTGGGAACCAGGGGAGCGGACGCCGCCCGGAATCTGGTGGAGTACTGCAATTTTTCTTCCGGCACTTACTGGAGTGATCTGCGGATTCAGAATGGTTATAAGGAGCCTCACAATGTCAGGCTGTGGAATCTGGGAAATGAGATGGATGGCCCCTGGCAGATCGGACATAAAACGGCCCAGGAGTACGGAAGGCTTGCCAGCGAGACCGCCAAGGTCATGAAATGGGTGGATCCCACGATTGAACTGGTTGCCTGCGGAAGCTCCAATTCAGGAATGGATACCTGCTATGACTGGGAAACAACAGTCCTGGATCATGCCTATGACTTCGTAGACTATATCTCCATGCACCAGTACTATGGAAACCAGGAGGACGATACCCCCAACTTCCTTGCCAATACGATGGACATGGATCATTTTATTGAAAACATAATTGCCACCTGTGATTATATTCAGGCCAAGAAGCGTTCCAAAAAGAAAATCAACATATCCTTTGATGAATGGAATGTATGGTACCATGCATTCCCGGAAAATGAAAAGGCGGTAAAATGGCAGGAAGGGCCTTCCTTTAACGAAGATATCTATAACTTTGAGGATGCGCTGCTTGTAGGAGGAATGCTGATTTCCCTCCTGCGCCATGCGAACCGTGTGAAGGTAGCCTGCCAGGCCCAGCTTGTGAACGTCATCGCCCCTATCATGACGGAGAACGGAGGCCGCATCTGGAAACAGACCATTTATTATCCTTACCTTCATGCATCTGTTTACGGAAGAGGAACCGCACTGGATGTTCTCGTGGATTCCCCTAAATACGACAGTAAGGACTTTACGGATGTTCCGGTATTGGATGCTGTGGCAGTGGAGAGTGAAGAGAAGGATTATCTCACCATTTTCGCCCTCAATAAGGGAACGCAGGATTTGGTAACCGACTGCGATCTGCGGGATTACCCGGGATGCCATGTGGAGGAAATGCTGGCATATACCAGTCCGGATCTGAAGCTGTCCAATTCCGCGGACTGTCCTGACAGAGTGGTTCCTCATACCAGCAGCGATTATAAACTGGAGGACGGGAGGCTGACTGTGAAACTGGCGGCTTATTCCTGGAACGTGATCCGTATCAGGCTGTAAAAAGAGGGATTACGTCTCAGGTATGGCCTGTCAGGGAGGATAAAAAAGGAGTCTTTGCGTTATTACAACGAAGACTCCTTTTCGTTTTGATTTCATACCATATATGAAATGTATTTTTATTAGTCCATCGCCCCCGAAACCGGCACCATGAGTACCGCGAGTGTCCCTTCCCCCGGCGTGCTCCGAATCACCAGGGAGTAATCCGATCCATAGAGCAGACGCAGTCTGTCATTCACATTTTTCATACCATACCCGCTTGTCTGTACTTCAAACAGAAGCCGCACGGTTTCTTCTTCCATCCCCACACCGTTATCCCGGATACGGATGACGATATATTCCTTTTCATCGCCGTCCAGACAGCCCTTATCCCTGTCTGCGGAAAGATGCAGGCTTTTATCCGGCCGGGAACTGTTTTTCAGTCCATGATCCAGTGCATTTTCCACAAGAGGCTGGAGAATAAAATTAGGGAAAGGCATTCCCGGCAGGGAATAGTCGATGTCATAGGAAACCTGAATGGGTTCGCTGTAGGACAGAAGCTGTATCTGTACATAGGACTGGATATTCAGGAGTTCATTTTCCAGGGTGGTCATATCCTTTCCCTTGTTCAGCGCGGTCCGGTAAAAGGTGGACAGCAGAAGAACCATATTGCTGATTTCATCCTGGCCGGAGATTATGGCCTTGCTGTTGATCAGCGACAGGGAATTATAGAGAAAATGAGGATTGATCTGTGCGTACAGGATTTTCTGCTGGTACGTCTTTTTCTCCAGTTCATTTTTCAGGTTCACCTGGATATAATGGTGGATTTCTTCCATCATTCGGGAAAAATTCTCAAACAGGATTCCGATCTCATCCTTCCTTTCGTTATCCAGCTGGATGGAAAAGGTCTGGAAACCGGCGTCCCTTACCTCGCGTATCTTTGTGGTAAGGCTCTCTATCGGCGATATGATGGAGGCGGAGAGAATGAGGACCATGGCTCCCAGAAAGAGCAGGATTATCCAGCCGAAGGCATAGATCCGGCGGGTGATTCCATTCACATATTCCAGCAGCACCCGGTAGCTTTTGGAATAGGTTACAGTCCAGCCTGTGGCAGAAAGCCTGGAGGTGAGCTGGATACACCGTGGATTATCCGTGGAGTTATCGGAAGACGCTCCCGCAGAAAAAATCTCTCCGCCGTTTTCATCCGATACAAGGATGGCATAATCGTCCTCCGAAACGCTCAGCAGGGGCGCGAACAGGTCATCATAGTCCAGCTTCAGGGAAAGATAGTTCACACTTTTGTAGCGTCCGGTATCCCCTATCTGGCGGATGGAATATAAATGTTGGCTGTCCTCTTCCTCATATACGATCCAGACAGGGATATAATTGTTGCGCACAGCCGGGTAATATTCCTTCTCCTTCAGCTTGTCCAGAGATACCACATAACCGTTGTAGGGGTGAAGATCACAGGAGGAATAAATGGTGATGTTCTCCAGCCCCGGATGCAGTGCGTAATAGGTCTGGAACAAAGGCTCTATGGTATCCTGGTAAGCCTTGTACATACGGAAATAGTCCTTGCTGTATTCCGTATTCAGTGCCTGGAGGATGGAGGTATTGTTGAACATATAATTTGACAGATTGTTATAGGTTTCCAGCTTGTTTTCCACAGACTGCACGGCCTGCTGGAGAGCGCTTTCGGTCAGGCTGGTTTCCCTTTCCAGCATGATTTGGTTCGTATAGCGGTTGGAAAAAATAATATAGCAGAGAAAAGGCAGGACTCCCACCAGAAGAAAAATCAGGAGGACTTTCCTGCGTATTTTCATGTTGATCACATATTTTTTCAGGGAAGAGAGCTTATTCATATACGTGTCTCCTTTTGGCGGCAGCTTTCCGGGCTTTCCCCGTAATAATCCCGGAAACGCTGACAAAAATAGGAGGTGTTTTTAAACCCCACTGTTTCCGCAATCATATGGACCTTCATTTCCGTAGTGAGCAGCAGCTGTCTGGCCCGCTGCAGCCGGTAATCATTAATGAATTTGATGAGATTACATCCCGTTTCCTTCTTAAAAACGGAACAGAGGTAATTAGGGCTTATGTAAAAGGCTGCGGCGATATCGTCCAGGGTGAGGGGACTCGCATAGTTTTGGTAAATATACTGCTTTATTTTTTCAATTTTCAGGTTGTCTTTATCCGACGCTTCCGAAACGGAGGTCAGCTGTTCCATAAGAGCCCGGGCCATATCAATGAGCTGTGTGATGTTGGAGGCGGTATAGATCTGTTCCGCCAGGCTGACCAGATCCGGCCGGGCTGAGGGAGGCAGAGATGCGGTCAGCTCTTTCATCAGTTCTGTAAAACAATATTTGACATAGATCAGGGAATGGGTCTTTTCATCTTTCAGGGAGTCAAAAATTTCTTCCATATGCTGTTTCAGGGAGCCGTAATCCTTCAGTTTCAGGTCATCGGTAATCATATCCATGGAGATGTGGCCTGATACGCTCTGAGACTGCATGGAATTATCCGGCAGCAGGCAGGTGCGTTCCGGAAAGAAAAAACGAGTCTCTATTTTTTTCTCCAGACGCTGGTAAACCTGGCTGATGGAAGCACGTCCCTGAAGGCTTCCGAAAGTGATATAGCATTTCTTTCCGTATTCCTCTCCGGCAGACAGGCTGATGGTCTGCGCGGCGGACAGAAGATAGGATTCTTTTTTAAAACGGGCTTCGTTATCCTGCCGTATGAAGATAAGGCTGCGTGTGGGATAGAGATTCAGGTAGTCAAAGGTGAATGGCAGCAGTTCTTCCAGCTTTTCCTGAAAATCCAGCGCCTCCTGGCTGAAAAATTCTTCTTCGCATTCCAGCATCATCAGATGGCTGTATTCGTCGGATATGGCATCCATTTCCTCCTTAGACAGACAATTATTCACAGAGAGCAGAAGCCGGTGGCTTTTCAGCAGCCGGGTCCGCTTCTGCATCTGTTCCGCCAGTCTGCCGTCTTCTTCGATCGCGGAGATGAGCCTGCTTACGGTGGCCGCAAAGTCAGCAGGCACAATTGGTTTCATCAGATAATCCTGCACGCCGATTGTGATAGCGGTTTTGGCATATTCAAAGTCATTATAGCCGCTGAAAATGATGATTCTGGTGTCAGGGGAAAGCCTGCGTGTTTCCCGGGAAAGCTCCAGCCCGTCCATGAGCGGCATTTTGATATCCGTAAAAAGAATATCAAAATGTCTCTCCCCGGCCTGCAGCTGCCGGAGCGCCTCCTGGCCATTGACTGCCGTGGTGGCATGGAGGGGAAGTTTATATTTGTCAATCAGAAAAAGAATACAGTCAATGTCCAGAACAGAATCATCAACAATCAGTATTTCATACATGGGAAACTCCTTTTACCTACTTTTTTTATAGCCTTCATTATAACCGGCGCTGTATTTATTCTACCATATTTTTCCGGGTGAAAAAGAGGACGGAAGGAAGTCGGTAATTTTCTGATATGAATGATAATATCCTTTTATTTACATGAAAAATGGCGGCCTGTATGATAAAAATATAGATTCATTCAGCTGTTAACGGCGCCGTAACGCTAAAATCTATAGAAAAAATATTGGGTATACAGGGAGGTTACCAAGATATGAAAAAAAGAAAAGTAATATCCGTCCTGCTGGCTTTAACGCTTATTGGAAGCTGCCTTGCAGGCTGTCAGGGTAAAGCGGAAACAACCGCAACCGCCGATAGCAGTCCCGCGCAGACACAGGCTGCGGCTGATAACGCAGAGGTTCTGGAAGAAAATGTGGATCCTTATGGGCCGGTGAGCGATGAAAAGACGGTCATCCATGTGGGCAGGGCGGAATCCGCCAATGTTTCTTATGAGGATGGTGAGGATTCCCAAAATAACTATATAGTGAAATATCTGCAGGATAAGCTGAATGTGGAATATGTGTATGATTTCAGCGTGGACGATTCTTCTTACAACACCAAGGTTGCCATGGCCATTGCATCCGGAGATATGCCTGATGTGATGAATGTTTCCTACACACAGCTGGTACAGCTGGTCAATGCCGGGGCTGTGGAGGATATGACGGATGCCTTTTATACATACCGTTCGGAAGGACTGGCGAAATGCTTTGATTCCACCAACGGCATTTCAGAAGGGCTTGCAACCTTCGACGGCAGGCTGATGGCTATTCCTGATATCCAGCCCGGTATGGATGCGGTTCCCCTTGTTTTTGTCAGAGGCGACTGGCTGGAAGAACTGGGGCTGGAAGAGCCGAAGACATTGGATGATATCGTAACGATTGCTAAAACCTTTATGGAAAAGAATCCGGGCGGGAACGTTTCAAACGGGATTGCCATTGATAAGGATATCGTGCAGAAGGGTGGCGGCGCATGGCATATGAACGGGCTCTTTACCATGTTCGGCGCATATCCCAAAATGTGGCTGCAGCAGGATGACGGCAGCGTGGTTTACGGTTCCGTGACTGAGGAGACGAAGCACGCGCTGACGGAAATCAGAAAGCTTGTGCAGGACGGCATCATTGATCCTTCCTTTGCAGTGCGTGACGGCGATCAGTGTACGGAAATGGTCAGCAACGGGCAGGCCGGTATTTTCTTTGGCGCATGGTGGTCCTATCAGTGGCCGGTTGTATCCATGCTGGAAGGTGCGGACGATTCTGTGAAATGGAATGCTTATCTGGCTCCGCGGGGCGATGACGGCAAGCTCAATGTTCCGATGAAGAGTCCCACAAGCACTTATATCGTAGTGAAAAAAGGATGCTCCGATGAAATAAAGGAAGCGATTGTTAAGACAGTGAATTATCAGTATGATCTGGATCAGTCCCAGGCGGAAGGTGTCCGCCCCAATGGTATGGACTCCCCGTTCTCCTGGCATTATTATCCTATCAATGTTCTTCATTGTGATTATGATGCGAAGGAAAAACAAATCCAGGCCGTTATGGACTGTATCGACGGCAAGGTGGCTTATGACGATCTGAACGGTGACGGAAAGACCTGGTACAACGGCTATACAACCGTTCAGAAGGACGGCTTCCGTAAGGCGGTGGAAACGAATATATCCACGGCAAATGCATGGGGCTGGGCTACCGGCGCATGGGTCGTACAGAGCCAGGCTGCAGACCTCAATCAGGTATATGCCGCAACCTATGCGGAATCCCCGTCAATGGAATCTTTGTGGGCGACGCTGGAAACCCAGGAGGATGAGTTCTTCCTTCAGGTGCTGACAGGAGACGTTTCCATAGATGAATTTGACAGCTTTGTAAGCCAGTGGAAGGCCCTGGGAGGAGATACCATTACCGGGGAAATGAACGAAATGGTAAAGGCAAAATAAAGCCGATAGTGCGCGGCTGACATAAACCGGGCTTCCGGGAATACCGGACAGTCCGGTTTTTATGAAAAGAAGAGGTGAAAAAGCAGATGCTGGGAAAAAAACAAAATGTGAAAAAAGTGCAGGCCGGCCGGAAGGTTACGTTCAGACAAACCTACCAATATCATCTGTTGATGCTTCCGGGCTTTCTGGTGCTGTTTATTTATACAATTATCCCTTTTTTCGGAAATATCATGGCATTCCAGAATTTTCAGCCCATACTGGGCTTCTTCAAGTCCCGGTGGGTGGGTCTGGATAATTTCAGACATATGCTGATGCTGCCGGACACGGCCAGGATTTTCAGAAATTCCTTTGTTATTGCAGTGGGAAAGCTGGTGTTCACCATGGTGTTCTCCATCCTGTTTGCGATCCTGCTCAATGAAATCAATCATATAAAGTTCAAGAAAACCATACAGACAATCTGTTTTCTTCCCCATTTCCTTTCCTGGGTTATCCTGGCTACCATTTTCAGGAATCTGCTGGATACCAACGGGATTGCCAACCAGCTCATGATGAGCAGCGGGCTGATTAAGGAACCGCTCATGTTTCTGGGTTCCAATAAGATTTTCCAGGGAGTGATTATCAGTACGGATGTATGGAAGGAATTCGGATATGGGGCCATTATTTTTATTGCAGCGCTGATGGGAATCAATCCGGAGCTGTATGAGGCGGCCAATGTGGACGGGGCGGGAAGGCTTCAGAAAATATGGCATGTGACCCTTCCGGGAATCCGGGTGACGATAGTCCTTGTGGCGACGCTGAATATTGCAAATATCCTGAATGCAGGCTTTGATCAGATTTACAATCTGTACAGTCCCATCGTTTATAAAAGCGGCGATATCATAGATACCTATGTATACCGGATGAGCTTTATCAACACCCAGTATTCCCTCGCTACGGCGATAGGCCTGCTGAAATCGGTGATCAGCTTCATCATGATTGTAACTGCCCACGGCCTGGCAAAGAAGTTTGCCAACTACCGCATTTTCTGAAAGGGATTTCCCTGATTGGATTGCATGATTTACATGCCTGCCTGTGGCGGGCAGATGGGAGCAAATATGAGAAAATATAAAACATGGAGCAATTTCCTTTTTGACAGTGTTGTGGTGCTGCTTCTCCTGATTTTCGGACTGAGCTGCCTGATTCCCATTCTGCATGTGGTGGCCTTGTCTTTGAGCAGTAAGACGGCGGCGCTGGCGGGAAGGGTATATCTGTGGCCTGTGGAATTTACCATAACGCCCTATAAGGTGCTTGTGACCGATGCCAAGTTTATGCAGGCGCTTTGGGTTTCTGTAAAAAGGGTCGTGCTGGGAGGCGGGCTGAATCTGATATTGACTGTCATTACGGCCTTCGCCCTTTCCCAGGAAGAAAAAGATTTTCCGGGAAGAAAAGTTTATATGTGGTTTCTGGTTTTTGCCATGCTGTTCGGCGCGAGCCTGGTGCCCTGGTATTTTGTGATTAAAGCCACAGGGCTGATGGACAGCATATGGGCTCTGGTGGTTCCCGGCGCCCTTCCGGTCTATAATACGATACTTCTGATGAATTTTTTCCGGAACCTGCCGAAGGAGATCAAGGAATCGGCCATACTGGACGGTATAAGCCCTGTGCAGATGATGCTGCGCATCTGCGTGCCTCTGGCTCTGCCCGCGATAGCCACTGTAACCGTATTCTCCATAGTCGGCCACTGGAACAACTTCTTTGATGGGCTGCTGCTGACCAATACACCCAGCAAAATGCCCCTGCAGACCTATATTCAGACGCTGACCAATAAAAATATCGATGTGTCCAGTTCCTCACTCACGCCGGAAGAACTGGAGGTGCTGACCTCCCTCAAGACCTTTAACGCCGCCAAAATTGTAGCGGCATCCCTGCCGATTGTGGTGTTTTATCCCTTTATGCAGAGATTTTTCGTGTCCGGGCTGACCTTGGGGTCGGTGAAGGAATGACGGAACGGGATAATTTATTCCATAATGAAATAAAAGGATTTCTGCCATCCGGAGGGGTTAGTCCGGCTGGTGGGAATCCTTTGTTTATACGTTCATGGAAACAAATTTTTAATCTGCTCCATTATGACAATAGACTGGTTATATAATTGCAATTACCGTCCGGTTTGTTTGGATACTGATACTGTGAGTTTTAACCCTAATGGCTGGAAAATTTTTAACAGGGTATCTAAGTTAGGTGTAGTCTTGAAGGATTCAATTCTTGCCACGGAAGACTGGGGGATTCCGCAGATAGCGGCAAGTTCCCTCTGGCTGATTCCAAGTGCCTTACGCTGTTCAATCATAGCTCCTACAATGGCGGCAAGATTTTCAGCTTCTTCGATATCAACTTTGCTTTCAGGGTCAACTGTCTTTACATGGCTTTTGTAATCGTTCCAGGTTTTCATGCTTTTTCAGCCTCCTTTCTGGATAAGTAATCATCACGCTCTGATTTGGCCTTGTCAATTTCGCGGCGTGGTGTTTTCTGCGATTTTTTGCGGAATTGATGGAGAAGAACAAAGGTGTCATTATTAAAATAGAAATAGAATACACGGTTGTTTCCGGGACGCAGTTCCCATATGCCATCGCCGAGATGTTTGGTGACATTTTCCGGAAGGCGGGTACCATTGTCCTGTAGAAGCTGAATGTAGAGGACTGTCTGCTTATATTGTATGCGGGCGTCTTTATTTGTGGATGCTTTCTTCCGCAGCGATTCAAGGAACTCCCAAATTTCGGATTAACCGTTGCTTTTTTCATAAAATTCGATTGTATACATCCTTAGTATGCTCCAAAATGTTTTAGTTATTTCTTAATGATACGATAGCACAAATGCTATCATATATCAACGACTTTATATATATTTATGGATAATTTATTCCTGTGCGAGGATACTGTCGCTCCGGTCTGATATCAAATCTCACAAAGAATCAAGAAAGGCTCTGAGGGGCAGGGATATCCGGCGCTTGTTGCTGTAAATAACCTGGATGGACATGCGGATCTGGTAGTTTTGAACCTGGATCAGGGAAATGGTTCCGAGCCGCAAAGCCTCCGAAAGGGTCATGGCAGGAAGCAGTCCGATACCCAGCCTGCGGGAAACCGCCTGGATGATGTACCTGGTATAGCCGATTTCGGTGATGCAGGTCAGTGTCTGGCCCCTGGCGGCGACCTCGCTTTCAAATACCTCCCGGTAATTGCAGCCCTTTTCGGTCAGGATGAAGGGCTCCTGCAGAAGCTGTTCCAGCGTAATATCTTTCTGGGAAGCGAGCGGATGGCCGGAGGCGCAGAAAAAAGAAATATCAACAGGGTATTCCCGCGCAGTCACCATGTCTGGGCGGGATATTTTGTTGTCCAGAAGGAAAATCAGGTCGAACTTTCCTTTTTCCAGCATATCAAGAGCCTGGTGGGTGGTGACGATTTGTAAATTCAGTGATACCTGGTGATAATTCAGACTGAAATTCTGGAAAAGGTTAACGAACTCGGAAGCGCATATTGTTTCCATAATACCGATGTTCAATTCCCCTTCGGGTTCGCCTGACAAAGAAAAATGTTCGACAGCCATGGACTCATATTTGATTATTTGATAAGCATACTGAAGGAATTCTTTTCCGGAAGCGGAAAGGACAATACGTTTTCCATTCCTCTCGAAGAGGTTCACGTGCAGTTCGTTTTCCAGCTGCTGAATCTGTGCGGTTACTGTTGATTGTGCATATCCCAGTTCCTGTGCGGCCTTTGTAAAATTTCCCAGCTCCGCGGCCTTGACAAATGTACATATATTTTTAATCTCCATATCGTCCTGTCCCCTCGTTCTGAAACTCATTTTTTCTCAACGTATTTATAATCGAAAAAATCGATATGTATTATTATACATTTTAATTATGCATATTACAATAAATATGCTATACTGTAACACAAATTTAAAAATGATTTACCATAGTATACACATGATAATCAGGAGCCGGGAAATGATGGAACTTACGAAGGAAGAGTATAGAAATTTTGTGGAAATATTGAAGGAAGAGCTGACGCCGGCCTTTGGGTGTACGGAGCCAATCGCCATCGCCTATTGTGCGGCGAAGGCAAGAGAGACTCTGGGATGCCTTCCGGAGAAAGTAGTGATTGAGGCTTCCGGCAATATCATAAAAAATGTGAAGAGTGTAATCGTTCCGAATACCGGCAGGCTGAAGGGAATTCCGGCGGCTGCTGCAGCAGGGATTGTGGCGGGAGAAGCTTCAAAGATCCTGGAGGTGATTGCACAGGTTTCTGATGTCCAGAGAGAGCAGATCCGGGAATATCTGGAGCAGGCCTGTTTTGTGGTGAAAGCGCTGGAAAACGGGGATAAGCTGGATGTGCGGATCACTGTTTCGGCAAAAGGGCAGGAAGCGGTGGTGCGGATTGCCAAATGCCATTCCAATATTGTGCGTGTGGAAAAGAACGGTGAAGTGCTTTTGGACAGGGAAGGGGAGAACTGTGACGTTTCAGGCCGCAAAGCCGACCGCAGCGGCCTTTCCATTGAAAAGATAATAACCTTTGCCCGGGAGGCGGAGATATCTGATGTGCAGGAGATTCTGGACAGGCAGATTTCTTATAATTATGCAATTGCCGAAGAGGGAATCAAACACGATTGGGGAGCAAATGTAGGAAGCGTCCTGCTCAGAACCTGCGGCACAGATGTGAAGACGAGGGCCAAGGCCATGGCGGCGGCCGGTTCCGATGCGCGTATGAGCGGGTGTGAACTGCCGGTTGTCATCAATTCCGGAAGCGGTAACCAGGGGATTACAGTATCTGTCCCAGTCATCGTATATGCAAAGGAACTGCATTCCTCTGCGGAAGAACTGTACCGGGCGCTTCTGGTATCCAATCTGATTGCCATCCATTTAAAGAACGGCATCGGCCCGCTGTCCGCTTTCTGCGGGGCGGTGTGCGCCGGCTGTGCGGCCGGATGCGGCATCGCATGGCTGCAGGGCGGCAGGCTGGAAGATGTTTCTCATACATTGGTCAATTCCATTGCCATTGTCTCAGGAATCGTGTGTGACGGCGCCAAACCGTCCTGTGCCGGGAAAATAGCGTCTTCTGTAGACGCGGGCATCTTAGGGTATTCTATGTTTCAGGAAGGACAGCAGTTCTATGCGGAAGACGGGATTGTATCCCAGGGTGTGGAAAACACCATACGGAATATTTACCGTCTGGGTGCGAAGGGGATGTGTGAGACCGACGAGGAAATCATACGAATCATGACGCACTGTGATTAAAGCATGGGACACAGGCTTTCACAATAGAAGATGTACAAGCAGATAAGAAAAAGGAGGACACAAAATGAAAAAGATACTGGCAATGTTACTGACGGGCGTGATGATAATCGGCACACTGTCAGGCTGTGGGGACGGTACGACAGAAGTGGCTACCGCCGGGGATTCCAATGTTTCCGCTCAGGCGACGGATAATGCTTCCGACGAAGGCGCGGCGGCAGGCGCTGATACGCAGGTGCTGAATCTGCGGACAACCGCATTCGGAAACAATTATGACGTACAGGATATGGGCTGGCGCTGGATGATGGGCGACTGCTATGAGGGGCTGTACCGCAACGTAGCGGATGAGGACGGGGAGCACTTCATCCTGGCAGGCGCGGAGAGCGTTGATGTTTCCGACGATGGCCTGGTATATACCTTCCATCTGAGACAGAACGCGAAATGGTCCGATGGGCAGCCTGTTACGGCCCATGATTATGAATATGGCTGGAAAAGACTGCTGGATTCTTCCAAAGGTTATGATTACGCTTCCTTCGCCCTGAATGTTGTGGGTGCGGAAGAATATAACAAAGGAACCGGAAGCAGAGATGATGTGGCGGCAAAGGCGCTGGATGATTATACCTTTGAGGTTACACTGAAGGTGGCGGATCCTACCTTTGATGCGAAGCTGGTGGCAACTCCTCTGTATCCCACACGTGAGGATATTGCGGAAGCTGCAGGCGACAACTGGGGCAAGGACTGGACGCTTTGTGTTTACAACGGACCGTTCTGTATGTCCGAGCTGGTGGAAGACAATAAAATGGTATGGACGAAGAACCCTTACTACTGGGATGCGGACAATACAAAGCTGGATACCGTGAATTGGTTTTTGGTAGCGGAGGATTCCACCGCAGCGACCATGTTTGAAAACGGAGAGCTGGATGTGCTGCAGACCTCCGGCGATTATGCGACAAAATATTCCGCAGCGGCAGCTGAAGGAAAGTATGTGGAGCTGACCTCGGATTATCCGGGAACTGTTACCATGAATTTTGAATTCAGAGACGGCGGCCTCTCCGGACTGATGAAGAATGTAAAGATCCGGAAAGCGATTTCTTACTGTATTGACAGGGATGAAATGGTGGAAGCGATCTATGGCAGATACAAACCCGCTTACGGATATGTGGCTCCTGCGATCACCTTTGACGGAGAGCCCTGGCGCAACCAGGTAGAGGAGCCTGCAAAGGCAGAATATGAGCAATATGGCGGCGATCCGGCCAAGCTGCAGGCACTGTTTCAGGAAGGTCTGGATGAACTGGGCGTGACCACACCGATCAGTGATATTACACTGAACCTGCTTACCAGCGGGAATACGATTGAGAATCAGTCTGAGAGGGAATATATCCAGCAGGTGATCTCCCAGAAGCTGGGCTGTAAGGTGGAACTGAATTCCGTGGGTGATTTTGCCCTGTTTAAGGCACAGAGAGATGATAATCAGTATGATATGATGATCGGCGGCTGGTGGAGCGATTACAATGATCCGCTGGATTACCTGAATACCTTCCATACCGGTTATTATGATTCCTATGGATATTACAGCAATCCGGAATATGATGCGCTGGCTGATTCCCTGGTTGGTGAAAACGATATGGCAAAGCGTAAGGAAATCTATACACAAATGGAAAACATGCTGTTTGATGACTGTGCGCTGGCGCCGATTTATTACAATACCAAGCAGGTATTCCTGCAGAACTGGGTGAAGGACTTCAGGACTTCCTCCTTCGGCGCGAGCCAGGAGCTTTATATCACCAGAATTGAAGGAAGAAACAGATAAAAGAAGCTGTAATTTCAGTGAAATAAGGTATACGATAAAAGAAAAAACTTTAGAAGGGCTTACGAAGGGCGGTATGGTTTGGCGAAGGTGCCAGGCCGTCCGCGTGAAGTAGCCCTTCTTTGGTATAAGAACAGGGAGTGCTGTTATGGTAAAATACTTACTCCGGCGATTCTGTGAAATGATACTGACACTTTTCCTAATCGCTACCGCAACATTTTTTCTCCTGGAGGCGGTTCCGGGAGATCCTCTATCCCAGCGTGCGGACAAGCTGCAGCCGCAGGCAAAGGAAACTCTGTATAAGAGATACGGTCTGGATAAGCCCGTGATGGAGCGTTATGCCATCACAATGGTCAATATGGCGAAAGGCGATTTCGGTGAATCCTTCGTATATGCGGGGCAGACGATCGGCAAACTGGTTCATGACAGGCTGCCTGTATCCGCCAGGCTGGGGATCCAGCAGATGCTGCTGGGTGTTACCATCGGCCTTCTTCTGGGAATTCTGGCTGCCACACGGAGGGGAACGATTGCGGACTATATGGTGGTCGGCCTGTCAGTGCTGCTCATTTCCGTCCCGCATCTGATTTTCGGCCTTCTGCTGCAGAAGGTATTCGCGGGAAACCTGCGATGGTTCCCGACGATCGGCTGGCCGGCGGGGAAGGATCTGTGGGTAGGAGGCTGGGAGTATACCTTCCTGCCGACGCTGACAGGGTGCTTTACCTATGTAGCTACCTATGCCAGGCTGTTAAAGACCTCCATGCTGGATGTCATCAACCAGGATTATGTGCTGACTGCAGAATCCAAGGGCTTAAGCCGTGCGGCTGTCGTGCGGCGGCACATTCTGCGCAACTCCTTTATTCCGGTCATGACGCAGCTGCCCATGTCCGTGGCCATGTGTATCACCGGCTCCTTTTTTATTGAGAGCATTTTTTCGATACCGGGCATCGGACAGTATTTCGTGACAGCGGTTAATAATCAGGATCTTTCCATCGTGCTTGGGGAGACGGTGCTGCTCGCCGCGCTCTATATTGTGGTGCTGTTCATCACTGATATTCTCTATGTGCTGGTGGATCCCCGGATCGGTATGCCGGGCAGCGGAAAATAGGAGGAGAGAAGAATGGCACAATTAACACCGGAAAAATTTAAAGTCATCGGCTTCTCCCAGGAGGAAGCCAACCGGATCGACCGTCCAACCATCTCCTACTGGCAGGATGCCTGGAGAAGGCTGAAGAAAAATCCTGTGGCTATGGTATCGCTGGTGGTTCTGGGACTGCTCGTTGTCCTTGTCATCATCGGTCCTTATATCCGCGGCTACGATTATATTGCCATGAATGTGGTGGATAAGAACAAGGGCTCAAGCGCCCAGTACTGGTTTGGCACCGATAACCTGGGACGTGATCTGTTTTCACGAATCTGGGTCGGCGCACGGGCTTCTATCCTGATCGCCATCGTGGCTACCATATTAAAGCTTGTTGTGGGCACCCTGTACGGAGCGGCTATGGCGCACTTCGGCGGCTGGGTGGACGATGTGCTGATGAGAATCATTGAGGTCATCAATTCCGTTCCCTATCTGCTGGTGACCATCCTGATCATGATGGTACTGGGCAATAATTTGTTCGCGCTGCTGATCGCCCTGAGCATTACCGCATGGTGCAATACGGCCAGACAGACCAGAGGTATGATCAAGCAGCTGAAGGAATCGGAGTATGTCTATGCGGCAGAGGTCCTGGGGGCAAAGCCGTCCCGGATCATCTTAAAGCATTATATCCCGAATATGCTCAGTATCCTCATTCTGGATGCCTCCACGGCAATCCCGCAGTTCATTTTCACTGAGGCCGGACTGAGCTTTCTGGGGATCGGCCTGAAAGCTCCGGCGATCAGCCTGGGCGTCCTGATTTCCCAGGGACAGCAGACCATGGATTTCTATCCGGCCCAGCTGTTTTATCCCTGTGCGGTCCTCTGTATCATCGTCATGGCCTTTAACCTGCTGGGAGACGGCCTGCGTGATGCCCTTGACCCGAGACTGAGACAGTGAGGGAGGATAAGACAAAATGAGCGAAACAAAAAATATACTGGAAGTGAAGGATCTGCGGGTTTCCTATCATACCTATGCGGGAGAGGTACAGTCTGTCAGAGGGGTTTCTTTTGAATTGGAAACAGGGAAAGCGCTGGCAATTGTGGGTGAGTCCGGCTGCGGGAAATCCGTTACCGCCAAGTCCATTATGGGGCTGATCAAAGGACCTGCCGGAGAAATCAAGGAAGGCAGCACGATCCTTTATAACGGCGATAATATATTAAAATACAGCAAAAAGCAATGGCAGGCATATAAGGGCGGGGAGTGCGCGATTATTTTCCAGGACGCGCTGGCCTCCTTAAATCCCACCATGCGTGTGGGAAAGCAGATTATGGAAAATCTGATGGCCCATAAGAACATGGATAAAAAATCGGCGCAGAAGGAAGCGGTGGAAATGCTGCGTATGGTCGGCATCCCGGAGCCTGAGAAGAGGGTGAAGCAGTACCCGCATGAATTTTCCGGCGGTATGCGCCAGCGTGTTATGATCGCCATCGCCTTTGCCTGTGACCCGAAGCTCCTGATCTGCGACGAGCCGACGACGGCGCTGGATGTGACTATCCAGGGGCAGATTCTGGATATCATCAAGGATCTGCAGAAGAAGCATAATACATCCGTTATCATTATCACCCATGACCTGGGTGTTGTGGCGAATCTGGCGCAGGATATCGCGGTCATGTATTCCGGCGTGATCGTGGAAAAGGGAAAGTGTGCGGACATTTTTTACCGCCCGAGGCATCCCTATACCTGGGCGCTGATCGAATCCGTACCGCGCCTTGACCTGGAAAACAAACAGGAGCTGGCATCCATACCCGGAACGCCGCCCGATCTGCTGAATCCGCCCAAAGGCTGCCCTTTTTCCACCAGATGCAGATACTGTATGGAAATCTGTAAAGAGGAAATGCCGGAGCGCACGGATTTCGGGGACGGCCATATGGCATCCTGCTGGCTGCATCATGAGATGGCGCCGAAGGTGGAGATGCCGGAGCGGAAAGGAGGAAAGCGATGAAGGAACAAAAGGAAGTGCTGCTTTCCGTACAGCATCTGAAAAAATATTTTCATGTGGGGAAAAATACCATATTAAAAGCGGTGGACGATGTTTCCTTTGATATTTATAAGGGCGAGACGCTGGGGATGGTAGGGGAATCGGGCTGCGGCAAGACGACCTGCGGCCGTACCTGTATCGGCCTCTATGACAGAACGGACGGAAAGGTCCTGTACAAAGGGCAGGATGTACACGCGCTGGATCCGAAGGAGAAACGGTCCTTTAAAAAAGAAGTGCAGATGGTGTTCCAGGATCCCTATAATTCCCTGGATCCCCGTATGACAGTTGCGGAAATCATCGGCGAGGGAATTGACATCCATCACCTGGCAAAGACAAAACAGGAACGCCAGGATATCATTTATAAGTATCTGGAGCTGGTTGGGCTGAACAGGGAACACGCGAACCGGTTTGTACATGAATTTTCAGGAGGACAGCGCCAGAGAATCGGCATTGCCCGCGCGCTGGCGGTGCAGCCGGAGTTTATCGTGCTGGACGAGCCGATCTCCGCGCTGGATGTTTCCATCCAGGCGCAGATTGTCAACCTGCTTGTCGATCTGCAGAAGAAGATGGGGCTGACCTATCTGTTTGTGGCGCATGACCTGTCCATGGTAAAGCATATTTCCGACAGGGTGGCGGTGCTTTATCTGGGAACGCTGGTGGAGCTGACAACCTCGGCGAAATTATATGATAACCCGCTTCATCCCTACACGCAGGCGCTGCTTTCCGCCATCCCGATCCCGGATCCGGAGATCGAAAAGGAAAGGGACGAGAACAAAATACGCCTGGAGGGGGAAGTGCCGAGCCCCATCAATACAAAGCCCGGCTGCAGATTCAGGGGAAGATGCAAATATGCGATGCCCGTCTGCGAACAGGAAATGCCGCCTCTTACGGAAATCGGGGAAGGGCATTATGTGGCCTGCCACCGCTGTGTACAGGGAAACGACGGTAAGTGACAGGTTTTAGAGGAGTGAATATGAACAGGATAAAAAATCTGCTTAAGGATTTGGTAAAAGCGCTTCTCGTGGGAATGGCTGCTGCATTGGCAGCGGCTGTTCTTTTATTTGTTTCAGGCTTACTTTTCGGAAAGGGGGGAATTGGCACCGGCCTGGAAACAGCAAAAAACGGCGTTTTTCTTATTGCGGCGCTTCTTCTGTTTCTTTTGTCGGGAATGCTTATAGTGAAGGGGAAAAAGCCCGACAGGGAGGAAAAGGGCCTTCGGAAACATTTCGAGGTGATAGGTTTTAAAACGGCGGCAGGCATGGCTGCCGTGGCTTTTGTGGCTGTTGGAGCTGCTGCGGATTTCCTTCAGCGTTATTTATAGCCTTATTTATTGCAGCAAGTTACGATTCATAGCCGTCTGGCCCCTGCCCCGCTGCCCCGCCCTGCTTTGTCCCGCCCCTGCTGTCCGCCCTGTGCCGCGCCGGTCTGCAAGGTTTCCTGTAAGGGGCGTTATAAGCTCGCCGGTCCTTAGGCTGCGTCTTTTGCAGCCTTAGTACCGTTGCGTGCTTATCCGAACGGAAGTGTCCCCTGTAAGGAACCTTGCAGACCGGCGCGGCACAGGGCGGACAGCAGGGGCGGGACAAAGCAGGGCGGGGCAGCGGGGCAGGGGCCAGACGGCTATGAATCGTAACTTGCTGCAGCAGGATATGGATAAAGCCGCTTGACAGGAGTATTTCTTCCGCCTTACAATAGACACAAGGCTGCTTTGTTTCTGCGGATTGGTTCTATCCTATTGCGGAATCAATCGGGCAGCAGGAATAAGGAAACAGGTAATGAAAACGGAAAAGGCTTTCCCGGATCAGGGGAAGTCTTTTTTCTGGGTAACGGAAAGGGTTTTATGATAAATCAGGATAATGTGCAGTTCAGTGACTATGCCATATCGGACGGAATTCTGGAGGCATTAAAGGCTTTGGGCTATAACAGCCCTACAAATATTCAGAAGGAAGTGCTGCCCGTTCTGCTTGCCGGGAAAAATGCGGTGGTAAAGGCGCCTACAGGCAGCGGAAAAACGGCGGCGTTTGCCATTCCCATATGTGAAAGTATCGAATGGGAGGAAAATGCGCCGCAGGCACTGGTTCTTGAACCAACCAGAGAATTATCCGTGCAGGTCAGCGATGAAATTTTTCATATAGGAAGAAAAAGAAGGCTGAAGGTTCCAGCCGTATTCGGCGGATTCCCTGTTGACAAACAGATACAGACGCTGCGGCAGAAATCCCATATCGTCGTGGGAACTCCGGGACGTGTTATGGATCTTGTGCGCAGGGACAGCCTGAAGCCTGATAAAATAAAGTGGCTCATTCTGGATGAAGCGGATCTGATGCTGGATATGGGATTTGTCGATGAAGTGAAGGAAATCTGCGCCCTCATTCCTAAGGGGTGCAGGATATCCCTGTTTTCTGCGACTCTTAAACCGGAAATTCAGGAGCTGGTGGATGAGTTTATCCGGGATATGGTTCCGATTATCGTGGAGAACACGGAGGAAAGCGCGGGCAGTATCGAACAGAAGGCATATCGGGCGGACGGGGAGGAGAAATATCATACGTTTCTGCATGTTTTGATGGATGAGAATCCGGAAAGCTGTATTATTTTCTGCGGAACGCGGGAAATGGTAAACGTACTGTTTCAAAAGCTGCGGAGAAACCGGATTTTCTGCGGGATGCTTCATGGGGATATGGAGCAGAAGGAACGTCTGAAGACAGTGGATGCTTTCCGACGGGGATGCTTCCGGTTTTTGATTGCCACAGATGTGGCGGCAAGAGGGATTGATTTTGAGAGCATTACCCATGTCATCAACTATGATTTTCCGACGGGAAAAGAAACCTATGTGCACAGAATAGGAAGAACCGGAAGAAATGGGAAAAGCGGGATTGCGGTCAGCCTGGTATCGGACGAGGAGCTGCATATGGTAAAGCAGGTGGAAGCGTATACAGGCCGCAGTCTCACATTGCTTGCGGATCCGGGAACGGATGAAGAGAAGGAAAAAGAATTCTGGAAAAGCCAGCGCATCAAATCAGCGCCCAAACCGGCAAAGGGGGCGGCGCTGAATGCGGGAATTATGCGACTGTCCATCGGCGGGGGACGGAAATCGAAGCTGCGGGCGAGCGATATTGTGGGAACCATCTGCGGCCTTGAGGGAATAGAGGTTTCCGATATCGGTATTATTGATATCAGGGACAGCCTGAGTTATGTGGAGATACTGAATCAAAAGGGAAACATGGTGCTGGAGTACCTGCAGACCAGACCTATCAAAGGGAAAATCAGGAAGGTCAGGAAAACGAGAGGGACGTTATGATTAAAGAAGAGTGGCAGCAAATCAAAGAAAATCAGGATGTACGGCAGAATTTAAGCAGGCTCAGGCAGGAGATAAAGGATAAGGATTTGCGGCGGCGTTTTTCCGAACTGATCAGAGGGGAGGAATTCCTGCTGACAGAGCTGCTTCATTCCGAGGATGCCAAGACAAGGAAAAATGCGGCGCTGCTGATGGGTGATTTGGGCCGTCAGGAGTTCATGGCTCCTGTTTTTGAAAGCTACAGAAAAGAAGAACAGCGTTTCGTCCGAAGCTCTTATCTGACGGCAATGGGGAATTTTGATTATGAGGAATATGTGCAGGACTTAAAGGAATGTCTGGAAGAGCTTCAGAAAACGGAAGTAACAGCTGAAAACCAGAAACATCTGGCGGAGGAAATGAGGGAATTATCTTCCCTGATCGTCCGGGCGGAGGGAATTCAAACCCATCGTTTTACCGGCTGGAACGAATCCTTTGATATCATCCTGCTTACAAACCGTAACTTTGCGGAGTATACACAGAAGGAGCTGATCAGCCTTGAGCCCGGTGCAAAAACAAAGCTTTTCGGAGCAGGGGTCAGGGCCCGGGTGACGAATCTGAAATGGGTGGATACCATACGCACCTACCACGAACTTCTTTTTGTCATAAAAGGAATGGAAAATTCCCCCATGGATGCATTGCAGATGGCAGAAAAAATTGTGAAATCCGATCTGCTCTGCTGGCTGGAAAAAATACATGCCGGAGAAGCGCCATATTTTTTCCGTGTGGAGATGAAGAGCAAAAAGCCGCTGGACGAAAAGAGTGCATTTGTGAAGAAATTGTCTGCCCGGATAGAACGGTTATCGCAGAGGAGACTCACGAATAATACGGCCAATTATGAGCTGGAGCTGCGCGTTATACAGAATAAAGAAGGCGGCTGTAATCTGCTTATGAAGCTGTTTACATTGAAAGATGATCGCTTTTCCTATCGTAAGGAAGTCATTCCCACAAGCATCCGTCCGGTGAATGCGGCCCTGACGGCGGCGCTTGCGGCCGAATATATGAAAGAAAATGCCCAGGTTCTGGATCCCTTCTGTGGCGTGGGAACAATGCTGATCGAACGTTATAAAGCGGTTAAGGCCGGTTCCACCTATGGCGTGGATATCCAGGAAGACGCCATTGTGAAGGCCAGGATAAATACCAGGGCGGCGGGCCAGATCATTCACTATATAAACCGGGATTTTTTCCGCTTTGAGCATGCGTATCTGTTTGATGAGGTGATTACGGATATGCCTTTTCAAATAGGCAGAATTACGGAAGAGGATGTGGAAGAGATTTATGAACGTTTTTTTCATAGCATTTCCGATTATCTGAATCCGGATGCTCTCATGATTCTCTATTCCCATAACAAGGAGCTGGTGGAACGCTTTGCCCCGCGCAGCCGGTTTTATATATATAAGAGCTTTGAAATCTCCAAAAAAGAAGGGACTTATGTATTGCTGCTTCGGCGGAGGGGATAAAGGCTGTAAGGCCAGGGCGCAATGGTATAGCTTGCAAAAAGCAGGGAACGGATGGAATTGAAATGAAGGCATTATTAGTAATAGACATGCAGGAAAATTATCTTGGAAAAAAATGCAAAAAGCCATTATGATGCGGAGGGGCTGATTCAAAATATAAACAGGCGTATTGCTGAATGTCAGGAAAATAAGGAACTCATAATTTATATTGTCAATCGTTTTTTCTATCAGAGAAAAGCGTTCAGGCCTCAGCTGGCCGATGGATTGACGGTAGCATCAGAATTGCTGTTTGAAAAGCAGCATGCAGACTGTTTTTCCAATCCGGATCTGGTGCGGTTTCTGGAGGAAAATTCGATTGATGAAGTTGAGGTGGTCGGTATAGACGGGCAGTTTTGTGTGGGTATGTCGGCGCTGGGGGCCGTAAAACATGGGCTGACGGCGGTTTATAACAGTGACTGCGTCGGGATAAAAAATAAGGCCGGATTTCAAAAAATGAAGGACAGGCTGGAAAAGGCAAAAGTGATTTTTATTTAATCAATCCAATAATCAAACTTCGCCCCTGCTCCCTACGGCAAGTGCGAAGTTTGTCAATAAACAGACCATACATCCGCAAAGAGCCATTATTTACGCAGGATTTTGTCCATTGCTTTTCCCTTGGACAGCTCGTCGATCAGTTTATCGAGATAGCGTATTTCCTGCATAAGAGGTTCTTCAATTTCTTCTACCTTGATACCGCATATGGAGCCCTTTATCAGGTGCCGGTCAGCATTCAGCTCCGGAGCATTCCGGAAAAACTCAGCATAGCTGACCTGTTTTTCGAGAATTGTTTTTATATCTTCCGGCTGGTATCCGGTAAGCCAGCAGATGATTTCATCCACTTCGGCCTCAGTTCTTCCTTTTTTCTTTGCTTTGTTCACAAGAAGGGGATAAATTTTTGAAAAATCCATCTGATATACTTTATCGTTGTTCATATAGGCTTTCCTCCAAAACAAATCTATTGATATTGTATCATAAATTGTTGGATAAGCCACAGTAATTTTAAGGGAATGGTTGAATTTTGTCTGAAGAAAGATATAATGAAAGATATCGGCTTTTTAGCTGTATTTGTTAGGGAAGACGAGGGGATTTACATTGAAAAAGACAAAGGTTGACTGGAGTATATTTTTTAAAGCAGTGGTGACAATAGCCCTGCCCATAGCCCTGCAGAATTTTCTGTCCACAACGGCAAGCATGGTGGATACGATTATGATTGGAAGCCAGGGAGAGCTGTCTGTGGCTGCGGTCGGGATCTGTTCCCAGATATCATCGTTGTTTTTTTCCTGCTACTTCGGTTTTGCAGGAGGCTCCCTGCTGTTTTTCTCTCAGTACTGGGGCGCAGGGAACGAAAAGGGAATCAATAAGACCTTTGGCCTTTCCATGGTCTTTATGCTGGCAATAGCCTTGCTGTTCGGCACAATGGCCGTTACCAATCCGGAGTGGATTCTGGGTATTTATACGGATAAGGAAAATATCATAGAGGTGGCCGTTCCTTATATACGTATTGTGGGATTTGCCTATCCTCTGCAGGTATTGGCCATGCTTGTGAGCTTTCTGATGCGATCCACAGAACGGGTAAAAGCGCCCCTTATCAGTTCCATTCTGGCGCTTATTACCAATTTTGTCCTGAACTGGATCTTAATTTACGGACGGTTTGGCATGCCCAAAATGGGAGCGGCAGGAGCCGCTGTGGGGACACTGGTGTCCGGTATTGTAAATCTTTGCATACTGTTCACTTTTCTTCTGAAGGACAGCAGAATGGTGAAATTGAGAATAAAGGATATGTTCAGCTGGGGAGATGGTTTTTCCAAAGTCTATCTGAGCAAATGTCTCCCCATTCTCTGTAATGAGCTTTTTTACGGAGTTGGCCAGATGCTGATCAATGTGGTAATCGGAAGACAGGCGGAATCCGCTATAGCGGCTATGGCTGCATTCCGTGTGCTGGAAGGCTTTGTGTTCGCCTTTTTCGGAGGACTGGCGGATGCAAGTTCCGTGGTGGTGGGGAAGGAAGTCGGCGCGGGCCATCATATGAAGGGATATCAGTACGTGAAAGGCTTTGCCCTGCTGTGCCCGGCTATTACCTTTGTTATCTGTTCCATCGGGCTGGCGTTTAACCGCCCTCTTCTCGGTTTGTTCGGGCTGGGGTCAGAGGCTATGTTCTACGGAAAATATATGATTATGATCTACCTGGCGGCAGGCACCATCCGTACCTGCAACTATATTATGAACAGCTGTTACCGTGCGGGCGGGGAGGCTGTTTTCGGCACGGTTCTGGAAATCGTTTGCCTCTTTACCATCAGTGTTCCGGCTACATGGATTGCGGGAATGGTGCTTCACCTGCCGTTTCTGGCGGTATTTGCCTTCATCTATACGGATGAAATTATCCGTCTGATTTTTGAAGTTTATTATACGAGAAGCGGAAAGTGGATTAAGCCGGTTACGGAAGAAGGAAAAGCCATGGTTCAGCAATTCAGGGAAGAACTGCGGGGGTGAAGCGTTTAGCTTCGCCCTTTTCTATTCAAGGAAATGGAGGTTGAGTAATATCCTTTAAGAAAAATTTTGATTGTCGGAAATACATGCTTTTGACATCTGAAAAATCAGTATTTATGCGGCCTGAAAGCTTTTTGAGGCACAGGAAGCATTAAAAAAAACGTCATTTTGCCAATTGAAATTCTGGATGTTACCAGTTAATATAACAATCAAGGACGAGATGAAATCGTCAGCCAGATTAAGGGACTGCAGTTTCCCGGAAATAACTGCACAAAATGTCGGTGTATATTCTGACGCGCCGCTAATTTCTTAATTACTGTTTTTATACCTGATTTTGAAACAGTATCACCTATACAAGTCCGGTATTACTTCCCCCTGTTTACGAGTGAGTTAACTGCTGACTAACGGTATGTTTATGTGCTGTTTTTATGCATAAAAAGGCAGCCCGGACTTGTTCCTATCTGAATCAAGATGCGCATGCACAGAAGAAAGCGGATGCAGAATTCATGAAACGTTTGCTGAATGTGATGCTTTTTCCAAAGCTTTTCATGCGGTCTTCATTATATATTTTATTAATTGTACACAGGAGGTATTGCGTGTGAACGACAGTGAAAAAATGGATTTGATTTTGAATATTGGTATGGAGATTTCAGAACAAATGAAGGCTGCGAACGGCCGGATGGAAGTGATGGAAGGCGGAATGAGTACGCTGTCAGAACAAATAGGGGGTCTGACAGGGCGGGTGGATGAATTTGCGGAACAGGCGGCGGCTCTGACGGAACAAGTATCTGCGATGGCAGGAGGAATGGACACATTAACCGGACAAGTATCGGTGCTGGCAGAGCGGATGGATATGCTGACGGGGCATATGGATACGCTGGCAGAACAAGTGGACACGCTGACGGGGCGTATGGACACGCTGGCAGAACGGGTGGATACACTGACAGAACGGGTGGATACACTGGCAGAGCGAATGGATATACTGACGGTACGAGTGAATACACTGACCTCCCGAATGGATGCCCAGGAAGCGCGAATGGACGATATGTCTGAACAGATTGACAGCATGGCGGATCAAATCAAAAAGATAAATAACCGTATCGACTTTTTGGAACTGCAGATCAAGAGCACAGAATCCAATCTGAAAAGTGAAATTCATAAATCAGAAGGCCTTATATTGGATGAAGTGGAAAGAATCCATAACATATTAAACAGGCACATGGCTGATCCAAAAGCACACAGCGCATAAACAGAAATACAGTATGGAACATAATGTAACATAAAAAATGCCGCATAAAAGAAAGGCGTCTCACAAAACAGAGACGCTTTCTCTTTTTATTAACTTGGTTGCCATACACATTTTCAGACATTCAATTTGGTTGTTTTCCACCCGATCCATCAGCCGCTGGATCGCAGTCGCCCCCAGTTCCTGCTTCTTTACGCGCATGGTGGACAGCGAAGGGACCATCATATCACACAGGGGCATATCGTCAAAGCCTATGATGGAAATATCTTCCGGGAGGCGATAGCCCCGTTCCCGGAAAGCCTTCATGGCTGCAGCGGCTATGATGTCATTATCTGCAAAATATGCGTCTGCCAGTTCCGGTCTGGTATCCAGAATGGCCAGCATGTCCTGATAGCCTTCTTCCGCAGTGGGGGAAATAGCATGGACATAAGGGTGGGAAGTGCTTTTGTTATGAGCGCGAAGAGCTTTGTAATAGCCGTCTGCCCTTTCTGCAAAATTGCTGATTTCTATGGCGGAGCGCAGATAACCGACTTTCTGATGTCCGCATTGAAGCAGATAATTGGTAGCTTTAAATGCTCCCTGTATATTATTTATCAGTACACAATCATATTTCAATTCATCGTAGTAACAGTCGAGAACCACAATAGGCACATGAAAGTCTTTGAATTTCTTAAAATCTTCTTTTCCCATTTCCGTTGCCAGAAGCAGAATGCCAATACAGTCCACTTCCTTCAGGGATGCAAGCTGGGTGGGAATATCCATGTTTTCATAAAAATAAGAAATGTGGAGGGCTGCGTTCTGGCGGTAACATTCCTGGGTAATCCCTTCCGTCAGTTGGGAAAAGAAAGGCGTATCTGCTGCAATTTTTCCATGCTTTTTATAATTGATTAACTGAATAACTCTGGAAGAGGATGCCGTCTGTGTGCTTTTTCCCGTATATCCATACTGCGCAGCGGTGCGCATAACCAATTCTCTGGTAGCCTCGCTGATTCCCGGTTTATTGTTAAAAACCATGGAAACGGTTGCAGGTGAGACATTTATTAATTGAGCTAATTCTTTTGCTGAAATTTCCATGAAGAATCTCCTGAAGATTTGAATTTTTATTTAATTTTAATACGAATTTAAACATTAGTCAAATTATTCCTTCAAAATTTAATTAAATCCCTATAAAATATGATAAATATGGCGTTTTTGCCACGGTATATCAACATGTCAGCTATCTGTATGATTAATTTAGTTACTCTGATTTAGTAAATTATATAAAAACATATCTTGACAAATTTAGTTAAATTAAATAGTATTAAATTAATAATTAAATAAGTTCAGTAAATGTTAATTATTTATTCAGCGGGCGCCGGAGTGCGCAGAAGGGAGATTGTATGAAAAGAATTAAAATTGGTTTTCTGCCGACCAGAAGAAGTATTTTCAGTGCACCGGATGCAATAAAATATGCTAATCTGACCAGAAAACGTCTGGAGGAACTGGGCATTGAATTTGTGGATATTACAGATGTAAACGAAGAAGGGCTTTTTTATGATGAGGCCGACAGGGAGAAAATCCAGGAGAAGTTTCGGTCTGAAAAAGTAAAGGGCATTTTCATGCCTCACTGTAATTTCGGGACGGAGTATGTTTGCGCAAGGCTGGCAAAAGAGATGAATCTGCCGGTACTCCTGTGGGGCCCCAGGGATGAAAGACCAGATGAGGATGGTATCCGGCTGCGTGACAGCCAGTGCGGATTGTTTGCTACCGGTAAGGTCCTGCGCAGATTTCGTGTCCCCTTTACATATATGACAAACTGCCGTCTGACGGATCCGGAATTTGAGAGAGGCATACGTAATTTCCTTGCTGTCTGCAATGTGGTGGATGTATTCCGTCATACCAGGATTCTGCAGATCGCTCCCAGACCTTTTGACTTTTGGTCCACTATGTGCAATGAAGGAGAGCTTCTGGAAAAATTCAACATCCAGCTTTCCCCTATCCCCATGCCGGAGCTGACCGCGGAGATGAAGAAGGTGAAGGAGGAAGGCCTGGAAGTAGAAAAAGTAGTTGCCTACTGTATGGATAAGATGTGTGTAAAAATCAAACCGGAGGAGCTTGTCAATGTGGCGGCGCTGAAGGTGGCTATGAAAAACCTGGCTGATAAATATGGCTGCAATGCCATTGCCATACAATGCTGGAATGCCCTGCAGGGAGAGATAGGAATCATGCCCTGTGCGGCGAATTCTCTGCTGAATGAAGAAGGAATTCCCGTGGTATGTGAAACAGATATCCATGGAGCGATTACGGCTGTACTGGTGGAAGCAGCGGGAATGGATGAAAACAGAAGCTTTTTTGCAGACTGGACCGTTCGGCATCCGGATAATGAAAATGGGGAACTGCTTCAGCATTGCGGGCCATGGCCGATTTCCGTGGCAAGGGAAAAGCCGGTTATCGGATACCCTCTTGCATTTGATCATCCCGGTGCTGTGGAAGCACAGGCTAAATCAGGCGATATGACGCTGGTACGTTTTGACGGAGACAACGGGGAATATTCTCTGCTTCTGGGAAATGCAAAAGGAGTGGAAGGCCCTTATACAAAGGGAACCTATGTATGGGTGGAGGTGGAAAATCTGAAGAGGCTGGAAGCGAAACTGGTGGAAGGGCCTTATATCCATCATTGTGTGGGGATCCATCAGGATGTCGTGCCGGTGCTTTATGAAGCCTGCAAATATATGGGAATCACTCCGGATCTTTATGATGATAAGGAAGAGGAAGTAAAAGCATTTTTAAGAGGGGAATGAATGTCACTTTTCTGATAATGGAGGTAAGAGAATGGATGAGATAAAAAAGCTGTCGGCGCTGGCCTATGAACTCCGCAAAGATGTGGTGGATATGATTGTGGAAGGAAAGGGCGGACATATCGGGGGCGATATGAGCGTTATGGATATTCTGGTATCTCTTTATTTTAAGGAGATGAACATAAGCCCGGAAAATAAAGACGATGAAAACAGGGATCGCTTTATTCTGAGCAAGGGGCATTCCGTGGAGGCTTATTATGCTGTACTGGCCGCGAAAGGTTTTTTCCCTAAAAAAGAAGTGATGGAACAGTTTTCACGGTTCGGTACACCCTATATAGGACATCCCAACAATAAACTTCCCGGAATTGAAATGAATTCCGGTTCACTGGGGCATGGTCTGCCTGTGAGTGTGGGCATGGCGCTGGCCGGAAAAATGGATCGAAGAGATTATCGTGTATACACGGTTATGGGAGACGGGGAACTGGCAGAGGGCTCTGTCTGGGAAGGGGCTATGTCGGCTTCTCAGTACAAACTGGATAATCTGTGTGCGGTGGTGGACAGGAACCGGCTGCAGATATCCGGAAATACGGAGGATGTAATGGGGCAGGACAGCCAGGAAGAGCGCTGGGCATCATTCGGCTGGAATGTTATCTCCATTAACGGCAACAGTATGCAGGAATTATGCGATGCATGGGAAGCGGCGAGAGCATGTAAGGGAAAGCCTTCCGTAGTGATCGCCAATACCGTGAAGGGCTGTGGCTCCGCAGTTATGGAAAATAAGGCGCAGTGGCATCATAAAGTGCCGGGAACAGAAGAATACCGGCAGATTATGCAGGATTTAGAAGAACGAAGGGAGGCATTCTGTCATGAATAAAATACCAAACAGACAGGCGATTTGTGATGTCCTGATGGAAAAAGCAAAGGAAGACAAAGACATTGTTGTTTTATGCAGTGATTCCCGGGGCAGCGCTTCCCTGACGCCTTTTGCACAGGAATTCCCGGAGCAGTTTGTGGAAGTGGGAATTGCGGAACAGGATCTGGTAAGTATTTCCGCGGGATTGGCGAAATGCGGCAAAAAGCCGTTTGCCGCCTCTCCGGCCTGCTTCCTTTCCACAAGAAGCTATGAACAGGCGAAGATAGACTGTGCATATTCCGATACCAATGTAACCCTGATAGGAATAAGCGGCGGTGTCAGTTATGGAGCCCTGGGGATGAGCCATCATTCTGCCCAGGATATTGCGGCTATGGCGGCAATTCCCAATATGCGCGTATACCTTCCAAGCGATCGTTTTCAGACGGCAAAGCTTACGGAAGCCCTTCTTCAGGATAAGAAACCGGCTTATATACGGGTCGGGCGAAATCCGGTGGAAGATATTTATGATGAAACGGCGGGAGCGTTTGTCATGGATAAGGCCACAGTACTGGCGGAAGGGACGGATGTTCTCCTGGTGGCCTGCGGGGAAATGGTGCGTCCGGCTCTGGATGCAGTGGCTCTTCTTGCCGAAAAAGGTATCAGCGCAGGGCTTTTGGATATGTACTGTGTGAAGCCGCTGGACAAAGAATCGCTCATCCGGGCGGCAGAAAAGGTTAAGGCTGTGGTTACCGTGGAAGAGCATGCGCCCTACGGCGGCCTGGGTGCTATGGTGAGCCAGGCAGTGGGAAGCTCCTGCCCCCGCAGGGTACTGAATATGGCGCTTCCGGATGCGCCTGTTATATCCGGTACCTCAAGGGAAGTGTTTGATTATTACGGCCTGAATGGGGAAGGGATCGCGGCGAAGGCGGAAGAAGGCCTGAAACTGGCCTGAGGGAACTGTTTTATGGAAGAAGACAGGAAGGTTGATGAAAAGTGAAACAGGAATATATCATAAGTATCGATCAGAGTACCCAGGGAACGAAGGCGCTGCTGTTTGATTGTGAAGGAAAGCTGCTTTTTAGGGAGGACCTTCCTCATAAACAGCTAGTGAACGAACAGGGCTGGGTATCGCACGATCTTTGGGAAATCCGTGATAATACAATCCGGGCGGCAAAGCTTCTCATGGAAAAGGCGTCTGTCAGCCCGGGGCTGATAGCTGCCGTGGGAATCAGCAATCAAAGGGAAACCACTGCCATGTGGGACCGTAAAACGGGAGAACCTCTGGAGCATGCCGTCGTGTGGCAGTGCGGCCGGGCGGCCGGTATTGTAAGGGATATTGCAAAGAAGGGATTCGGTAGTATAATAAGGGAAAAGACAGGAATTCCCCTTTCTGCATATTTTCCTGCGGCCAAGATGGCGTGGCTGCTGCAGCAGAATGCAGAAATACGGGAGCGGGCTGAATCAGGCGCAATCTGTCTGGGGACAATAGACAGCTGGCTTCTATGGCAACTCACACAGGAACATGTTTTTAAAACGGATTATTCCAACGCCTCCCGGACGCAGCTGATGAACCTGCAGACACTGGGCTGGGATGAAGAACTGGCGGAAATTTTCGGGATTCCCATGGTATGTCTTCCGCAGATCTGCGATTCCGATTCTGTTTTTGGTTATACCCTTATGGGAGGGTTATTTGAGAAGCCTGTGCCGATATGCGCAGTTTTAGGAGATTCCCATGCCGCTTTGTTCGGTCAGGGATGTCTTCTGCCCGGAATGAGTAAGGCTACCTATGGCACCGGTTCTTCACTGATGATGAACATCGGGGAGAAGGCGACAGCAAGCCGCCACGGAGTCGTGACCTCCCTTGCATGGAAACGCAGAGGCCGTGTAGAGTATGTGCTTGAGGGAAATCTGAATTATACCGGTGCGGTGATTACCTGGCTTAAGGAGGATATGAAGCTGATTCAGACGGCCGGGGAAACGGAAGAACTGGCGCTGTCTGCCAATCCTGCGGATGAAACTTATCTGGTGCCGGCGTTTACAGGGCTGGGAGCTCCCTATTGGGATGAAAATGCCAGGGCGGCTGTAATCGGAATGAGCCGGGTAACGGGAAAAGCAGAGCTTGTAAGGGCGGCTTTGGACTGTATAGCCTATCAGATAACGGATTTGATCATGGCTATGGAACAGGATACGGGAATTCCCATGAAGGAACTTTGGGTGGACGGCGGACCCACCAGAAACCGTTATCTGATGCAGTTTCAGAGTGATATTTCAGGAAAGAAGCTGAGGATACCGGCTGAGGAAGAGCTGTCAGGCATAGGGGCGGCCTATATGGCTGGTATTGCCGCAGGATTATATCAGGAGGAGGTTCTGTTCGGCAGGGAGAACGGGACAGAATTTATACCTGAGATGGGCGAAATGGTGCGGAAACAGAAACAGGAAGGCTGGAAAGCGGCAGTGGCAAAGGTTACGGCTGTTTGATAAAATAGGAGAGAATGGGAAATGAGCAGATTAAGTTATCAGAAGAAGGCAGAACGATGGGACGTATGGGAGGTAAGCTGTCACGGTCCCGAAGAGGGCAATCCCTTTGCAGATCATTGGATGAAGGGCAGCTTTTCCTGTGATAAGGAAACTGTGGATGCCGATGGTTTTTATGACGGGGACGGTATTTATAAAGTACGTTTTATGCCTTCTTATGAAGGGGAATATACATTTAAGGTGACGGCGGATTTTCTGGAGGAAGAAGAGTGCGGAAGTTTTTCCAGCATGCCGGCGAGTGCAGGGAATCATGGCCCGGTGCGGGTGGCGGATACCTATCATTTTGCCTATGAGGATGGAACACCCTATTATTCAATAGGGACTACCTGCTATGTATGGGATCTGCAGTCGGATGAGCGGATTGCGCAGACGCTGGAAACTCTTAGAAGCAGTGCATTTAATAAGATACGCTTCTGTATTTTTCCCAAGCATTACGACTATAACCTGGGAGAACCCAGATCCTATCCTTATGAAGGAACACCTATGGATTCCAGTGTGCTCACAAAGGAGAACTTCTGGGATTATGTGGGCAATGCGCAGGGAAATGACTGGGATTTCTACAGGTTTAATACGGAGCATTTCCGCCATATAGAGAAGTGTATCCTTGCCCTTCGGGATCTGGGGATTGAAGCGGATTTGATTGTGATGCATCCGTATGACCGCTGGGGCTTTTCTGCCATGAATAAGGAGCAGGATGACCATTACTGGAAATATGTGATTGCAAGATTCTCATCCTACCGCAATGTCTGGTGGTCACTTGCCAATGAATTCGATCTGATGAAGAGCAAGACAGAGGAGGACTGGGAACGCTACGGCGCTATGCTTGTGGAGAAGGATCCTTATCACCATCTGCGCTCCATTCATAACTGTATGAGGATGTATGACCACAGCAGGCCATGGATCACTCACTGCAGCATACAGCGTGTGGATTTATACAGGTCTTCCGAACTGGTCGATGAATGGCGGGAGAAATTCCATAAGCCTGTAGTGATGGATGAAATCGCCTATGAAGGGAATATCCAGCATGGCTGGGGAAATATCAGCGGAGAAGAGATGCTCAGACGCTTCTGGGAAGCGGTCTGCCGCGGAGGTTACCCCGGACATGGGGAAACGTATATGAATCCTGATGATATCCTCTGGTGGTCACACGGAGGAAAGCTTCATGGCGAAAGCTATAAGCGGTTCGGTCTTCTCCATGCGATTATGAGTGAAACTCCGGGAAGCGGCCTGATGCCTTACAAACGAGTTTGGGATGAGGTATGTGCGGTACCGGAGGAGAAGGAAGGAGAAGAGAAGGCTGTCAAAGATTATTATTTGATTTATTACAGCTTCATGCGCCCTTCCTTCCGGGATTTCTGCTTTGATGAGGAAACCCCATTCCGGGTAAAGGTGATTGATACCTGGGACATGACAGTGGAGGACAGGGGAGTTTTCTGCGGGAAATTCCGTGTGGAGCTTCCCGGAAAGCCTTATATGGCAGTACAGATAAAGAAAGAGCAGTGAAATCAGGCAGCAGGTATAAAGCCGGCCGGTGAGCGGCGGGGAGAGAAGATGAAGAACAGTGATGAATTTTTTCTGGAATTGAAGGATTCTGTTTCCATCATGGATTTATATACGGAGGAGCCTTGTGACGCCCATTTCCATTTTCATGAGGATTATGAAATTTATCTTTTCCAGGGCGGGGATGTGGACTTGTATATCGAGCAATCCTTCCATCACATGCTAAGAGGGCATCTTGCCGTTTTTAATGACAGAGAATTACACAGGGCCTGTCATTACGGAAGGGTTCCTTACAAAAGACTTGCCGTTCATTTTAATCCCCGTCTGGTTCATGGAATGTCCACGCCGGGAACAAACCTTCTGGGATGCTTCCAGAACCACCGCCCCGGCAGGGATAATGTAATCCTGCTTTCTGAAGAGCAGATGGATAAGCTCCTCAAGCTCTGCAGAAGGCTGGATGAAGTGAGCGGTTCCGGCGAATATGGGGCGGATATTCTCACCGTCACCAGCCTGGCGGAAGTACTGGTGTATGTAAATTCCCTGTATCGTGAATTTCGGCAGGAAAAGCCGGTGGTTCCTGATAAAACAATAACATCTATTCTGGATTATATTGACACCCATCTTTCTCCGGAGCTGTCGCTGGCCAGCATAGCGGACTGTTTTTCCATAGACAGGTATTATTTGAGCCATCTGTTTAAGCAGCAGACAGGCAATACCGTTTATCACTATATTCTTCTCAAAAAAACCGCCGCGGCCAAACAGCTTCTGGCTGAAGGGAAAACGGTAACGGAGACTTGTTACCTGTCCGGATTCAACGATTATAATAATTTTATCCGAACCTTTAAGAAAATAACGGGGATATCCCCGGGACAGTATCAAAAAAGCTTTTTAATGAAGCAGGAGCTTCATTAAAAAGCTTTTTTGTATGTATGAATTCAGACGGATTTACATAAAGGAGAATGCCATTAGCATGGAATTGATAAAATTACCTGCCCCGTGAAGCAGGATTCCCGGCAGAATGGATCCGTTGAATATCTTTTCATTCAGCCAGCCAAGCAGCAGGGCGGCCATTCCTGTAAAGAGGAACATAAGCATGTGATACCATAAACCGACCTGAAGGCCCGCCAGCAGATATAAGGCATTATGCATCAGGCCGAACAGGACAGCCTGCAGCAGAATTCCTTTTACTCTCCCAAGCTTATTGCAGAATCGTTTGCAGAAAAATCCTCTGTACAGGATTTCCTCCGCCACGCCGTTGCCGATAAAGTTTTCAATAAATGCAGGCAGAATGGCGGCCGCGCCGATACCGGCAAAGGCATTCACGGAAACGGAACCGCTGTTTTCCAGGTATTCCATGGTTTCCGGTGAAATCCACTGAGTAAAATCAAAGGTATAAAAAAAGTAATAAACAACAGCAAAAAGGAGGAGTGTCCACCATTTACTTTTCAGCTGCGGCTGTATAAAGCCCAGCCATTTGAAAAAAGAAGTTTCTTTTCTGTGCCGGAAAAACCACCATAAAAAAGGTATGAAAGAAAATACCAGCAGATTGACACAGGCAGTAGTGATACTGGAAAGAATAAGCTCCATATTCATAGTCTCCCTTGTTTTAGTTTTCCAGTATAATATACTCTTTTTTATTTTTGTTGTAAACGCAAGAAACGCATACTTTATGGCAAAACACGCAAAGAATTTGTATTTCTGTTGTGATATGATAAAAAATAAAAGCGGAACAGAGAAGGAGGTTTTTTATGATTTATGCGGCAATTGTAGGAACGGGAAACATATCGGCAAGCCATATTCAGGGGCTTATGACCTTTCCGGAGAGATGTAAAATTGCAGCTCTTGTGGATATTTACCCGGAGAAGGCGGAGGCGGCGAAGGTGAAATATCAGCTTGAGGATGCACAGGTTTTTGACAGCCATGAAGCGCTTCTGGCATCCGGGCTCAAAATTGACCTGGTACATGTATGCACCCCGCCGTCTTCTCATGCACAGATAGCCATAGACAGTATGAAAGCGGGCTGCAATGTGCTGGTGGAAAAACCGATGGCGCCCAGCCTGAAGGAATGCGATGCCATGCTGGAGGCGGAGAAAAAATATGGTGTGACCATGGGTATCGTTGCCCAGAACCGTTTCCGCAACAGCATTTACAAGCTGAAAAAAGCGGCGGACAGCGGCCTGGCCGGAAAAGTGCGCTGCGCTCATGTAAATTCCTTGTGGTGGAGAGGACATTGCTACTACGATTTATGGTGGAGAGGCACCTGGGAAAAAGAAGGGGGAGGCCCTACCCTGAATCATGCCGTGCATCATATCGATATGATTAACTGGATCCAGGGAGGACTCCCGGAGGAGGTGACCTCTGTTCTGGCAAATGTGATGCATGATAACTCGGAGGTGGAGGATCTGTCCTTTGCCGCCCTGCGGTATGAAGACGGTTCGGTAGCCGAGGTTACCAGTTCCGTGGTGCACCACGGAGAGGAACAGGGCATTGTGCTTCAATGTGAAAAGGCCAAGCTGGCAGCCCCCTGGTCCTGTGTTGCGGAAGTGACACAGACCAATGGTTTCCCCGTACCGGAGCATAACCGGGAGCTGATGAAGGAACTGGATGCTTTCTATGAAGCCATAGAGGATCTGCCCTATGAAGGACATACCGGCGAAATAGAAAATGTATTGTCCGCTCTGGAAAACGGAACCCGTCCTTTTATCACAGGGGAAGACGGAAGAAAAACGGTGGAGCTGATTACGGCAATTTATAAAGCCGGTTTCCAGAAAAGAACAGTGAGCCTGCCTATCCTCAAAGAGGATGAATATTATACGATGGAAGGTATTCTTAAGAATGCGGTTCATTTTTATGAAAAATCCGCAAGTGTTGAAAATTTTGCATCCGGAGACATAACCGTAGGAAATTATTAATTATTCAGCAGGTCAGCGCATTTACTGCGCTGACCGTAAGAAAGTGATTCAAGAGCGCAGAGGTGCGCGGACAGGAGTGAATATGGATAAGAAAGACGGCATGAATTATGCACCGAAGGGTAAGCCCAATCCGGTGGTGAATAAAGGAGAGTTTGTTTTTGCGGCAATAGGACTGGATCATGGGCATATTTACGGCATGAGCAACGGGCTTCTGGAAGCGGGGGCATCCCTGAAATGGGTTTACGATCCGGATCCGGCCAAAGTGGAGGCTTTTATAAACACCTACGAAAAGGAGGGCGTAAAAGCAGCGGAAAGTGAGGAACAGATTTATAACGATCCGGAAGTAAAGCTGGTGGCTGCGGCATGTGTTACTTCAGAGCGGGCGGCGCTGGGCGTGCGTGTCATGAAGGCCGGAAAGGATTACTTTGTGGACAAGGCGCCTCTTACCACCCTGGAACAGCTGGAAATGGTGAAGGCTGCCATCCGGGAAACCGGGAAAAAATATATGGTCAGCTACAGTGAACGTCTGCAGGTGGAAAGCGCCGTATATGCCGGAGAACTGATTAAGCAGGGAGCCATTGGCAGGGTTATTCAGGTACTTGGAATGGGCCCTCACCGCCTGAACGCCCCTTCCCGTCCGGACTGGTTTTTTGAGAAGGATAAATACGGCGGTATTCTCTGTGATATCGGAAGCCATCAGATAGAACAGTTTCTCTATTATACGGGAGCAACGGACGCTACGGTGGTAAACAGTGAAATAGGAAACTACAATCATCCGGAATATCCCGAGCTTGATGATTTCGGAGACGCCACACTTGTGGGAAATAATGGGGCCATGGGTTATTTCCGCGTGGACTGGTTTACGCCTGACGGGCTTTCCACATGGGGGGATGGCCGTACCTTTATTTTGGGAACGGAAGGCTATATTGAGCTACGTAAATATGTGGATGTGGCTAAGGAAGAATCCGGCGATCATGTTTTCTGGGCGGACAAGGACGGCGAACATTATCTGAATGTAAGCGGACAGGTGGGCTTCCCCTATTTTGGGCAACTGATCCTGGACTGCATAAACCGTACGGAGAACGCCATGACACAGGCTCATGCGCTGAAGGCGGCGGAGCTGTGCGTAAAAGCGCAGATGCTGGCAAGAAAAGTAAAGTAGGCGGCCAGACAGGTTCTGCCTTTTTGCCGGCATAAAATGAGATTTCCGGCCAAAAATTCCTTTGGCCGGAAATCCTATGAAACAGATGTATCTTTATGCTTTTTACGGTATTCCAGAGGTGTTTCATTGAAGGCATTTTGAAAAATACGGTAAAAGTAACTGCGGTTGGAATAGCCAAGTTCCGTTATAATCGCCGAAACGCTCATATCAGTCTTAGTGAGCAGGCGTCCGGCCTCTGCCAGGCAGAAGTCCTGCCCATATTCTGAAATAGTCTTTCCCGTATATTTTTTTACAATACGGTTCAGGTATTCCCCATTATAATGCAGCTGTTTTTCCAGATATTCCCTGGAGCTGCGCCCCCGGCTTGCCTCCATGATATGGCATATCTTTGAAAAAATGTATTCCTGGCTGCTGGAGTCGGACTGGACCCGGGCCATACAGTAAAGGGAAGGCGTGTCAAGAATCTGGAGAAACCGGGCAAAAGTCCCTTTCAGAAAAAACAGGGAACCGGGAGAATTTTTCCGAATCTCTTCCAGCATAAAATTAAAAAGAGGATTCAGCTGTTCCAGGATACTGTCGGCTGGGATCACAGGAAGATAATCCAGATATACTTTATGGAAACGGCTGGTTTTATGCAGGCTGTCCAGGTAGAGCTGGAAAATAGGGTTCATACCGGGAGCCTCCGTCTTATGCTCCGAAACCTCCTCATATTCTTCCAGAAGCTGTTCCAGGAACACATCCTGAATCATGAAAAAGACAACCTGGAAGTCACCTGCAACAATCTCGCAGTGCTTGATATTTTTATTCATAACACAGCATTGTCCCGGCCCATAGGTAAAGGTCTGGTTTTCCACATGATTGGTTATGGAACCGGAAAGCACAAACATGATTTCATAACAGGAATGCTGGTGCAGGGGGCGTTTTGAAAGGGCTTTGTACTGGGAATAGGTTGATTGGGAGGAATAGGTATTCCCAGGAGTGATCTGATATATGGAAAAGAAATTATCCTTTTCATGGCAGGTTTCCAGCAGGATCATAAAGGGCGTGTTCAGTTCATACAGCTGCAGGATATTGCTGTCAGGATTGTGGATGACAAGATTGTCCGGAGCGTCTCTGCGTATCTGCTCCAGGAATTCCTGCATAGAAGAGGATTCTGTATTCATAAGCGCCTCCCAGGTTGGTTTAGGTTACAGCAGGGCGGGGATGTTTTGGATCCCGTTATTGAAGCCGAATGTCTTTCTTTTTATACTGAGATCATACATCAGGAAAACAGGGGACGGGGAACAAAGAGTCCATGTTTTCTATTATACAACAGTATACACGAACACTGGGAAAAAAGGAATGGCACAGCGGAAAAGGAGGAGTTCAGATGCTGAAAACAAGCTTTAATGCCGGCTGGATTTATCACGATGGGGGAGGAGGCGCCCTGGATGCCTTGATTCATGGAGGGCAGGATAACGGAAAGCCGGTTACGCTGCCACATGATGCTTCGGTGGCAAGGCCCAGAGACAGCCGGGAGCCGAACGGGAGCGGGAACGGTTTTTTTGTGGAAGAGAACTGTTATTATACCAAGGAATTTTTGGTGGATGAGGCGGACAAAGATAAAAATGTGTGGCTGGAATTTGAAGGAATTTATCAGAATGCATTTATCTATATCAATCATTCCTATGCGGGACAGTGTCCTTATGGCTACAGTAATTTTTATATTGATGCCACCAAATTTATCAGGTTCGGTGAAAAAAACCTGGTGAAGGCAGTGGTCAAAAACGGAGTGCCCAGCGGACGCTGGTATACCGGCGGAGGGATTTACAGGGATGTTAACCTGATGATCTCGGATCGTATGCATTTGATTCCCGACGGTATCCATCTGTCTTGCGTGGATCTGGAGGAAGGGCAGGCCGTTATCCGGGCGGAATCCACGCTGGAATATACTGGCTGCCATACAAGAGATGTGGTGCTGGAGCTTAAGTTCATGGATGAAGAAGGAAATCTGGCGGCAGCAGACAGCATGCCGGTGACCGCGGAGGAGCATTCCCGGGAAACCTATCGTCAGAGGCTTTTTGTGAAACAGCCCTGTCTTTGGAGCGTGGATTCGCCCTGCCTGTATACATATTGTATCAGTGTCCGGGAAGGGGACCGGGTGCTGGATGAGGAAAGAGGAACCTTCGGCATACGTACACTGCAGCTTGATACAACGCATGGACTGCGTATTAACGGCGAGACGGTAAAGCTGCGGGGAGGCTGTATCCATCACGATAACGGTATCATCGGTTCGGCCGTATTCGCCCACGCGGAGGAATTCCGGGTGAAAAAGCTGAAGGAAGCGGGCTATAATGCCATCAGAAGCTCTCATTATCCCATGAACAGAAGGCTGCTGGAGGCCTGTGATAAATACGGCATGCTCGTCATGGATGAATTTGCCGATGTCTGGACCAGCACAAAGGTGGATTTTGATTATGGAATGCATATGGCCGACTGGTGGGAGCATGATGTGACCAATCTGGTGAATAAAGATTACAACCATCCCTGTGTAATTATGTATTCGATAGGAAATGAGATCCCGGAAACAGGGAACCGGTTTGATGCGGCATGGGGAAAGAAGCTTGCCGATAAAATCCGAAGCCTGGATGACACCCGTTATGTCACCAACAGCGTCAACATGATGCTGAGCATTATGGATCAGATAGGTGAAATGATGGCCGGACAGACCATGGAAATAAACAGCGCCATGAGCAGTATGGGAGAAATGATGAACCGGCTTATGGCCAGTGAAATAGCCGGAAAAGCGACGGAGGCCTCTTTTGCCCAGGTGGATATTGCGGGATACAATTATGCGGCCTGCAGGTATGAGCAGGATGGAAAAGAATATCCCAACCGTATTATTGTGGGCTCGGAAACCTATCCTCAGGATTTGGATGTGAACTGGGAGCTTGTGGAGAAAAATCCTTATGTCATTGGTGATTTTTCCTGGACGGCCTGGGACTACCTGGGAGAAGCGGGGATCGGAAAGATTTCCTACGGGGAAAGCCAGGGCATGGGCTTTTATGCCGATTATCCCTGTAAGGCCGCATATTGCGGAGATATGAACCTGTTGGGAGACAGGCGGCCGGTTTCCTATTGGAGAGAGATTATCTGGGGCTTCCGGAAAGCGCCGTATCTGGCCGTCCAGCCGCCGCAGCATCATGGACAGGAGCATCATATGACCAGCTGGAGCATGACCAATGCGGTACGCAGCTGGAACTGGTCCGGGTATGAGGGAAAGCCTGTAACGGTAGAGGTGTATACGGACGCGGAGGAAGCCGCACTTTATGTGAATGGGGAATTCCTTGAGAAAAAGGCGGCCGGACAGGAAAAGAAAGCCAGAGTTCTGTTTGAAACCGTATATACGCCGGGAATTCTGGAGGTAGCGGTTTATCAGGACGGGACAGAAACCGGCAGGGACCGTATCGTTACGGCTGATTCTTCGGTGAAGCTTCAGGCGGAGGCGGATCGCAGCGAAATCCCGGCGGACGGAAGCGATATAGCCTATGTGGAAATCTGCCTGACGGATGAGGCAGGCAATCTGAATCCGGAGGTGGATAAAGCGGTCAGCATATCGGCGGAAGGTCCGGGAACTATTTTGGGCTACGGCAGTGCGGATCCGGATTCCGAAGAGAATTATTTTGATACGACGGCCAAGGCTTTTGAAGGAAGGCTCAGGGCGGCGGTAAGAGGTACGGGGCAGGCGGGTACGATCACGATAACACTGCAGACAGAAGGCTGTGAGACGGTTACAGTGGAATTAAAAGCTGTCTGACAGCAGGTGTTGCGCAAAATAGTGAAGACGGTTTCAGAGCAGAAAGAATCTGTTCTGAAGCCGTTTTTTATTTACTCAGGCAGCGGGCCAGACGGCGCATCGGCAGAGAACCGAACATTCACAGGAACCGCCGGGATTTTCCGAACATGCAATCGTACCTGCCCGTGACGGTTGACAAGATGGAAAGCCGGCTTTATAGCGGCATATTTCCATGTTATGATATAATCCGGGCAAAACAAAGGAGGTGGTCAAATGAATTTATCCATAAAGATATATGAACTACGAAAAGCGAAGGGCATGTCACAGGAAAAGCTTGCCGAACTGGTAGGTGTTTCCCGCCAGTCCATTTCCAAATGGGAATCAGGGGAAACAATACCTGAACTGGAAAGGCTGGTGGAATTAAGCAGAATTTTTGAAGTGACAACCGATTATCTTCTGAAGCCGGGTGAAATGGATGAACTGACAATACGTACAGAGAAGCTGGAAAAACGGCAGAATGATCTGCAGTCGGAAGTGCGGAAAGAGCATATTAAAAATATCCGTATTTTAAGCACCGGTTTTATATATGCCATCGCTCTGGCTATATTTTTTTATCTTCAGCTGCCGTTTCCGTATCTTTGGCCCTTGGGAACAGGAATGACGGTAAGACTGATCGTTCTGGCTGTTGTGCTGCTGATTGCAACGGCAATTGCCATTCAAAATAACCTGTGGATAACGAAAAAGTATTGGAAACAATCGCAGGAGGATGATAAGGAAACGGGAGGAAAAAGCGATGAGGAGAAATAAGAAAAAAAGGACTCTTGTTATTACGGTTTTCTGTATTACTGTGTCCGCAGCCTTATGTATTTGGCTTTCCCGCCAACCATCGTTTAATCCCGGGCGTATTTATCATAATGATGATTTATTAGTGAGGGAGCAGGAAAACTTTCATGCCGTGAATTATGCGTTGGAACCGGTTGACGGCGATTCCGGCGGCCGATTCTTTACCGATGGATTTTCCGGTTCACGGACTGTAGCTATTATGGAGTTGGAAGAAAGAAACAGTGTGTCCTGTACGTGGAATATAGATGTAAAAAAAGGACTTTTTAAAATAGTCCTGATTGATACACAAAATGCACGGATAGCGGAAACCATATGCGAAGGATCCGGCGAAGGAAATATGGTGCTTGAAGGTCTTCCTGCCGGTGAATACCGGGTGAATTTTGCGGCAGATAATGCCGCAGTGGAAGGCATATTCCATATCATATCGGATTGATTTTTTATTAAGACACAAGTCTGCGCAAAAACAGTCCGGAATCATTCTTTTTATAAAAGATTTTTGCATATAGGGAGATATGGTATGTTATAATTAGAATGCTTTTCTGAGAATGACATAAGCAAATAAATCATTTGCTGCCAATCAAATTTGAATAGATAGAAAGTAAGCGTTTGAAAGGAGACGGGAGAAAATGAAAAAAGAAACACTGGCGGTATGGCAGGAGGGGGAATACAGTTACCCGCTGGCCTTTGGATTCGTTCCCAATCTGGTGAGCTATATCCATGAGGAGGATACGCAGGAGCGGCCATGTATGCTTGTTGTACCGGGAGGCGGCTATTGTGTGGTTTCCCCGACGGAGGGGGAAATTGTGGCGATGGAATTTTACGAAAAGGGTTATAATGCCTTTGTATTCACCTATACAACCAATCCGCTGATGCTGGAGCCCTTAAAGGATCAGTCCATGAGGGATCTGTCCAGGGCGATTCGCCTGATCAGAAGCCGTGCCGGCGAATTTCATATCGATCCCTGCAGATTGATTTTATGCGGTTTTTCCGCGGGCGGCCATCTTTGTGCCAGCGTGTGTGTCCATTATATGGATGTGGAGGACGGCAGATACGGCAGCTTTTCCAACCGCCCGGATGCGGCTATTCTTTCCTATCCGGTGATTACATCGGCGGATAAGGCGCACAGAGGTTCTTTCCAGGCACTGCTGGGCATGGATGCCGCAGAAGAAGAACTGGAATATATGTCTCTGGAAAAGCAGGTTTCTCCGCAGACGCCGCCCTGTTTTTTATGGCAGACGGCAACGGACGAAGCGGTTCCTGTGGAAAACAGCTACCTGTTCGCAGAGGCTTTGAAGGAAAACGGAGTGCCCTTTGCCCATCATGTTTTTTCCGAGGGACGGCACGGCCTGTCTCTGGCGAATGAAAAGTGGGCGAACGGGGAATACGGCGAACCCTATACCATGGAACAGACTCTGAAAATAGCGGAGAATGTGAAGAACGGAAACATTCAGGTTTCCGAAGAGGTAAAGGAAAGCTTTTTGCCTCAGTTTGAACGCAGCGAAGAGGAAACAAAGGCGCTTCTTGCAGAAAACAGCCCGAATGACGAAGTGGCTGTCTGGCCGGCGCTGGCCCATCAGTGGATAAAGGCTGTGCTTAAACCCGAATGATTTCATAAAAAATAAAAACCCCCTTCCAGGAAAGAGGCAGAGGTACCGGACGGCACCCTGCCGCATCCCTGGAGGGGGTTTTTGGCTTCTAAATATCAGAAGTCAGGTATAATCCGGATTTCTTGTGTTAAACATAATCAAAGCTTCTCTGCAGGAAAATTCCCCCATCTCATAATAACCCTTACTAAAACGGTTCAGCCGCTCCATAGAGATGGCCCGGTTGGCTTTTTTGGGCTGATCATTAATGAAGGAAATGCCTTCGGTATAATATTCCGCATCGAATTCCGGCGTGCCTTCCTCTTCGTAATAAGGATCAAACAAGAGAACATTATCCTCCTCAATCCCTGTGAGCAGCACGTAGTGGCCGACTTCCAGAAAAACATGCAGCAAAACCACGCCTCCCTGCAGGAGGGCATTATATATCTTATTTCCCTTTGAAATAGTCACGGATTCTCCGGAAAGAAACTCGCAGTGGATAGGGAAAGGCTTGACCTGGCTGAAATGGTTGAGCCAGCTGGAAACAAAATTCATAGCAGCGGCAGAGGTGCCGTGTTTACAAAGTTCACCCGCTTCATTATAAGTATCCATACAATAGAGCATAATAAACTTAATGACATCAGGATAAATTTCTTCCCGATCAAATAAGTAGCGGATGCCGTTAATAAGGGAAACAGGGCCGCAGTCGTATTCTGATGATTGATAAATTAAAAAATTTTTCATTTTTATTGTACCTTTTTCCCATAGTGTAGTAAAATGAATAAGGTTGTAAAAAGGGCGGAAATGCAAATTGATTGTAATATAACCCGTCAGCCCTGTTTTGTCAAGAAAAGTACAGAGATTGTGCATAACTTTTTTTAGAAAATCTTGACAAGGGAGTCATGTGACGATATAATAAACCAATTTATTTCATATTTGTCTGGTAGGAAAACTATAGTATCTATTAATTATAATACGTAGCAATACGTAAAAAGTGAAGGAGGAGTAACCATGAAAAAGTTTGTGAGCAAGACAATGAGCCTGCTGCTTGTGGCGGTGATGGCATTATCCCTGGCGGCCTGCGGCAGCAAGACGAATGACAGCAGCCAGGCGGCGCCGGAAAGCACCGGCAGCGCATCCGGGGAAAGCACTGCAGCCACGCAGCCTGCCGGTAATTCCGGTGAAAAAATCGTGAATGTGGGAGTGACGGATACACTTGGCAGCCTGAACCCGCTTTTATTAAACGGCGGAGAAATCAACAAATATGCCACGGCGCTGATGTTCCTTCCCCTTATGGAGCTGGATGCGGACCTGAATTTCCAGGGAATGCTGGCAGATTCCATCACTACGGAGGATAACCGTAATTTCGTCGTTCATATTGATGAAGCGGCGACCTGGTCCGACGGAACGCCGATTACGGCAGAGGATGTGGCTTACACCGCCCTGCGCCTGACCAGCCCGGTAATCAATAACACGGCTATGATGTATTATGTATTTGAAGGCGTTGGAGATGACGGATTTGTGGAAGCCGGAGCAGACAGTGTGGACGGCATTCAGGTGATTGATGACAAGACCATACAGTTTACAACAAAGGATTCCATGTCTCTGACAACCTTTGAAAATTCCTATGCCAGATATCTGCTGACTCTTCCCAAGCACGTGATCGAGAAATACACGGAAGAAGAGCTTTCCACGGCAGAATGGTTTAACCAGCCCGATGTTATCAGCGGTCCCTTTTATGTAACCGAATTTGATGTGGATCATTATATTTCCTATAAGGCGAATCCGGATTACTGGAAAGGCGCTCCCAAGATTGACAAGCTGAATATCAAGATTGTGGACGGCAGCCAGTTGTATGCAGGCCTGCAGTCCGGTGAAATCGATATAACCCAGCATACCATGAGTGTAATCCCTCCGGAGGATTATGCCAGCGTGGAAGCACTTGACAATGTGGATGTGGTTTACGGTTCTCCGGTAACCAATCAGTCCATGTTCATCCAGACGGCCAATGTTCCCGATGTGAGAGTGCGTCAGGCGATGCTGTATGCCATCAACAGAGAACAGCTCCTTTCCGAGCTGCTGGACGGCCACGGTGAAGTGGTGGACGGTTTCCTGTCCAGTGCCAGTCCTTTTTATGATGACAGCATCACGCCTGTGACCTATGATCCGGAAAAGGCGAAGGCCCTTCTGGAGGAGGCAGGCTGGGACGGTTCCCAGACGCTTCGGTTTTATGTGAATTCCGGAGACAGCACCTTTGTGAACGCGGCGACGGTTATGGTGGCCCAGTGGGCGGCTGTCGGCATCAAGGCAGAAGTGCAGACGGTGGATTTTGCCACGCTGATGTCTGTGGCGGGCACCAGGGATTATGATATTCTTGCCGTACAGTATACCTATGCTCCTGTGGATCCCTATCCCGATGTGGCATGGCTGTTAGGCGGAGAAGGAAGCTGGACCGGTTATGGAGATGACGAAGTAAATAAGGCGCTGACCTCCACCCAGCTGACAAGCGATGTGGATGAAATCAAAGGCCTTTATTCCATAGTGGATAAAAAAGTACAGGAAGATGTTCCGATGATTTCCGCTTATATTATCAGCGCCCAGGGAGCGGTAAACAAGCGGCTGACGGGTGCGGTTCCCAGCGTATACGGATTCTTTAACGATGTGCAGAACTGGGATATTGCGCAGTAGTTTATAAGCAAGTGAGGAAACGATATGTCGCATTTACTGGAGGTAAACGGGCTGACCACCGCTTTTACCGGTGATTATGGAAAGACGGTCAGCGTGGATCATGTTGATTTTTACGTGGATGAGGGAGAAGTGGTCTGCATCGTAGGCGAGTCGGGATGCGGAAAAAGTGTTACCTCACTGTCAATTATGGGACTATTAGGAAGGGGCGGGGCCGTCATAGACGGCTCTGTCCTGTTTGATGGTAAGAATCTTCTGGAAATGGGGGAAAAAGAGCTGGATGAAATCCGCGGAAACCGGATTACCATGATATTCCAGGATCCTCTGACCTCCCTGAACCCTGTTTTTACCGTAGGGAACCAGATTACGGAAAGCATACGCAAGCATCTGCACCTTTCGAAAGAAGAGGCGGCAAAAAGGGCGGAAAGTGTCCTGGAAAAAGTAGGAATGCCGGATGCTCATGCGGCCATGAAAAAATATCCCCATACTCTATCCGGAGGCATGCGCCAGCGTGCCATGATCGCCATGGCCCTCTGCTGCAATCCTGCTCTGCTCATCGCAGACGAACCGACGACGGCTCTGGATGTGACCATCCAAGCACAGATCATGAGCCTGCTGAAGGAGCTCCGTGAAGAAATCGGGATGTCGATCATCCTGATCACCCATGATATAGGTCTGGTTGCCAGCATGGCGGACAGAGTGCTGGTGATGTATGCCGGACAGATTATTGAAGAGGCGCCGGCGAAGGAAATATTCCGTGCGCCCAGGCATCCGTACACAAAGGCGCTGCTGGCCACAGTCCCCAGCATTTATGACGGGGATGACAGAGAGCTTGTGTCCATACCCGGAATTGTGCCGGAGGGTTATGACGATATACCCGGCTGCCGGTTCGCCGATCGGTGTGAATACCGCAGGCCTGAGTGCGATAAGCCTCAGGAGAATTATTCCTTCGGGGAAAAGCACAGGGCGAAATGTGTTGTTATGAAGGAAGAGGAAAAGTAAGAATGGCTCAGGATAAAAGAAACAAGGTTCCCCTGATTGAAGTGGAAAACATGAAAAAGTATTATCCCATCAAGGGTGGGATTATTACTCATACCACAGGATATGTGAAAGCGGTGGACGGCGTGAGCTTTTCCGTAATGGAGGGAGAGACGCTGGGACTGGTTGGGGAATCCGGCTGCGGGAAGTCTACTATCGGAAGGCAGATCGTGGGGCTGGAGAATCCGACCGAAGGGAAGATATATTATGACGGTAAGGATCTGGCCGCCTGTAAGCCCGGGGAAATGAAAAAAATCCGGACACAGCTGCAGATGGTTTTCCAGGATTCCTATTCTTCCCTGAATCCAAGGAAGCATATTTATGAAATCCTGTCCCAGCCCATGCTGTATCATCACATATCCACGCCTGCCACCGTGTCGAAGGATGTGGATAGAATTCTGGATATGGTGGGGCTTTCCCGGAATGTGCTGGGAAGATATCCCCATGAGTTTTCCGGGGGACAGAGACAGAGGATCGGGATTGCCAAGGCGTTGTCTTTGAATCCCCGATTCCTTGTCTGTGATGAACCCGTCAGTGCGCTGGATGTGTCCATTCAGGCCCAGATTCTGAACCTGCTTCGCCAGCTGCAGAAGGAGCTGCATCTCACCAGCCTTTTTGTGGGGCACGGACTGGGCGCGGTCAATTATGTGAGCGACCGGATCGCCGTGATGTATCTGGGAAAAATAGTGGAAATAGGCCCGGCGTCAGAGGTATTCCATACGCCGGTGCATCCTTATACAAAGGCTCTTATCCAGGCAGTTCCCGTTGCGGATCCGGACAGAGCCGGAGAAGAGAGGAACATTCTGCAGGGAGAAATAGGCTCCAGTACCAATCCGCCGTCAGGCTGCCGGTTCCATCCCAGGTGTCCTTATGCGGTGGAAAGCTGCAGCCGGGAAGAGCCGGAAATGGTGGAAACAGCCCCGGGAAGCGGCCATATGGCGGCTTGTCCTGTTGTAATGAGGAAGGAGGAGGAGCAGTCATGAGTAAATATATTATCAAGCGGATTCTGATTGCCATTCCCGTCCTTATCGGGATAACAATAATAGATTATGCCATAATGTGTCTGGCGGGAAGCCCTCTGGAAATGCTTCAGGGCCCCAGGATTTCCGAGGCGGCGGTAGAGGCAAAACGGATCGCCCTGGGACTGGATCAGCCCTTCTATGTCCAGTACTTTGTATGGCTGGGGCAGCTGCTCCACGGAAATATGGGCTATTCCCTGAAAAGCTACCAGTCGGTGAGCTCCATGATAGGAAGCCATCTCGGGCCTACGCTGCTTCTCATGGGCGCTTCCCTGATTGTGAGCCTGATCATGGCGGTGCCTGCAGGAATCTACAGCGCTATCCATCAGTATTCCAAAGGGGATTATACGGTGGTTACCTTATCCTTTCTGGGAAGCAGCATTCCCGGATTTTTCCTGTCCCTGCTTTTGATCTTTTTATTTACGGTAAAGCTGGGCTGGCTGCCCTCCAGCGGAATGAACACGCTGGGAGCTTCGGGAGGAGCCCTGGATGTGGCTAAACATATGGTCATGCCGGTTCTGGTTCTCGCCACCTCTATGGCGGGCACCAACATACGTTATATCCGAAGCGCGGTTCTGGAAATTTTACAGCAGGATTATCTGCGTACGGCGAAGGCGAAAGGGATCGGACGTTTTAAGGTGATTAACAAGCATGCGCTGCGCAACGCCCTGATTCCCATCGTGACGGTAATCGGGATGGAAATCCCCATGCTTTTCGGCGGACAGGTAATTATTGAGCAGGTATTTTCCTGGCCCGGCCTGGGCCTTATGACCATGAGTGCCATAACCAACAGAGATTATCCGGTGATCATGGGAGTCTGCCTGCTGTCCGCTGTGGTGGTCCTGGCGGCGAATCTGTTGACCGATATTTTGTATGCACTGGTGGATCCTACGATTCAGCTGCAATAGGAGCAAAGCGGATATGTGGAAGAAAAAACAAACGGAAGAACCTAAAAATAAGGATATTACAAGAGAGAGCTATCTGCAGACTGTGTTCCGGCGTTTCCGCCGCCATCATCTGGCGGCGGTAAGCCTTGTGATCCTCGTGATCCTGGGAGGTGCCGCCTTACTGGCTCCGGTGATCGCCCCGTATGATCCGGATGCCATTGTGGGAAGCTTCAGCGGCGCGCCCAACCTGCAGTTCTGGCTGGGAACGGATCAGATAGGAAGAGATGTATTCAGCAGATTGCTGTTTGCCATGCGGATTTCTTTGCTGGTGGGCGTGATGGCCACACTGATTTCCACGGTTATCGGCGTGGTGCTGGGCCTGATTGCCGGTTATTTCGGCGGTGTGGCGGATATGATCATCATGCGTTTTACGGATATGGTCATGTCCTTTCCCTACATCCTCCTGGTGCTGGTGGCGGCCTCTATTTTCAAACCCGGTCTGTGGAATATCATTCTGATTCTGGGGTTTGTGGACTGGCCGGGAATCGCCCGTCTTGTCAGGGGAAATGTTCTCAGTCTTCGGGAAACCAATTTTATCAAGGGAAATATTGTGGCGGGTATGCCCCTCAGGCATATTCTTTTTTCGGAGATCCTGCCGAATACGGCGGCGCCTATCCTGGTATACGCCACTTCTGTGCTGGCGCTTTCCATGCTGGACGAAGCGGCCCTGAGCTTTCTGGGAATGGGAGTGCAGCCCCCCACGGCCAGCCTTGGAAATATGCTGAACGGCGCACAGTCACTCACGGTGCTCACCAAACAGCCCTGGCTCTGGATTCCCCCGGGACTCCTTATCGTGGTGCTGGTCATCGCCATCAACTTTATCGGTGATGCCCTGAGAGATGCGTTGGATCCCAACAGCAGGAACTAATACCACTCTTCATGAGTATCAAAGGAATGCCGGACCGGAGGGAAAAGAGGTAAGCTATGCTGGAACAAAAACTGAAGGAAGCTTTTTACTGGTTCCATCAGAACCCGGAGCTTTCTTATGAAGAATATAATACGACGGCCAAAATCAGGGAGCTGCTGGAAGGGGAAGGGATAGAAATCCTTCCATACAGGCTGGAGACAGGCCTTGCAGCCGTAATCCGGGGGGAAAAGGAAGGGCCTGTGCAGGCTTTGCGCTGTGATATTGATGCGCTTCCTATAAAAGAGGAGTCCGGGCTTTCCTACAGTTCCCTTTGTCCGGGGAAAATGCATGCCTGCGGGCATGATTTCCATATCACGGCAGGAATCGGCGCGGCCCTGCTTCTTCAGGAAAAAAAGGAAGAACTGAAGGGGAACGTGCGGATTCTTTTCCAGCCGGGCGAGGAAACCTCTCTGGGCGCGCTGAAAATGCTGGAAACCGCTGCCTGTGATGGTGTGGAACGGATTTGGGGGTTCCATGCGGATCCCACCAACCCTGTGAACACCATAGGAATCAGGGAGGGCTATGTTGCTGCCGCGGTGGATCGGTTCGTGGTAACGATAAAAGGCGTGGGCTGCCACGGGGCGCATCCCGATGACGGAACGGATCCCATCCCTGCGGCGGCAGCCATGGTGCAGGCGTTTCAGACCATAGTAAGCAGAAATGTCAATGCTTTTCATCCTTCTCTTTTAAGCGTCACGAGGATCCAGGCGGGAAATACCTGGAATGTGATTCCGGAAACGGCACAGCTGGAGGGTACCGTAAGGACAATGGATCGGGATGACAGGAAGCTGTATGAGAAAAGGCTTCGGGAAATTGCGGAACAGACAGCCCTTGCTTACGGCGCTGCGGCGGAAGTGGAATGGATTCCCGGGCCCCCCGCCGTATATAATGACGGGGGTATGGCAGAACTTGGAAGGAAGAAAGCGCAGGAACTGGGTTTCCTGGCAGTGGAGGAAGAACGTTCTCTGGGCGGTGATGATTTTTCTTTTTATGAAGAAAAGATACCTGGCTGTTATATCAAAATCGGAACGGGACAAGGACAGCTGATCCATCAACCGGGCTTTCAGGTGGATCCCCGGGTGCTGCTTCCTGCGGCGCAATATCTGGCGGAGCTGATCCGTGATGTTTAAGGATTGAAATAAGAAACATACAGATAAGAGAATAAGAATCTGTGCGGAAAAAAGGATGGCGTACCTTAATGGTATTGCCATCCTTTTTGACTGCATATAATTCTGTATCTTAAAAATAATCCGAAAAATAAGGCTTTTCGACCGGTATCAGACGTTCCAGCCAGGTGAGCATGTAATATTCGGTCTGGATTTTTTCATGATCATAGAGATAGGTAGGCCGTTTATAGCCCATGAGCATGGTTGTCAGTGTATTGATGCTCAGTTCCACCACATTGATGGACTGATTATCCTCCACCTGCTCACATATCGTTTCCCCGTTGTGCCAGGATACCATGAAATCACCATTGTTCCAGGAAGACATTTGATCGATCACCCGGAAATGGATTTTAAAATCTTCGGGCTGGATCTGGTAAGGATATTCTGTAAGAAAATCCTTTACGTCTATGATGCGGGCCATGATATAGGGAGAGATCGTTTCCGTAATTTCACTGTCTTCAAAAAGATAGGCCATGGGTTCGCCGGAATAGTTGTCTCCCTGTACCTGAGTGATCATGGAAAAATGGGCGCTGATATAGTTCCACAGCCCATAGTTGGCTTCAATATTCAGATAAACCATTTCTTTAATGTGGAAAATTTCATTGGCGATGTAGTAAACCACATAACCCAGGGGCTTATGTTCTTTATTATAGTAGACGGCGGCAATCATATCATCATTTTCCCAGCGCCAGTATTCGTCCCAGGCGAGAGAGTCCCGGATCATGGCGCCATGCCGCTGATATGCGAAGTAAGAATATACGTTTTTGTAATCTTCGGATTCCAGGCTGACCCGCTCCACCATACCTTTTACAGGCCTGGCTTTGGGCAGCTGGGTATCCTTTACCGTAAAGGAAAGCTTGTCGGAAACAATTTCCCAGCCCATTTTACGATAGAAGGGAATCGAGTAGGGATACAGGAATGATATGGGGAATTCCTGATCGTGCATATAGTTGATGGCCCGCTTCATCAGGGAATGTATGAGCCCCTTGCCCGTATATTCCGGATAAGTGGCAACACCTGTGATTCCGCCCATATCCATAATGTTGTCATGGATATTTACCTTCATGGAATAAACTACGATCATGGAAGCCAGTTTTTCCCTGTAAAACCATCCCAGGACGTAAGCCGCTTCCAGGATGGGGCGTTTGGCATATTTTATTTCGTCCTGCTCCCAGCCGGTCTGGAGCAGTTCGTATGAGGTGACCTGGAATGCGTATTGGAGCAGGGCATTGAACTGTTCCAGGTCACTTTTGTCCAGCTCCCGCATTCGGTAATCTCCGTTTGTTTCCAGATACTTATGATTTTCTTTTTGGTTTTCCATAAAAGCCTCGTCTGCTGATAGTTGTTATGTTTCTTTTCCCGTTCCTGAATACGGCTGTTTGCCGCAGCACGGATTTCCTTTTTATTTTACATCAAGAAAACCCCAGCGTCCATGGGCTTTTTAAGAAAAACATCTTTAAGTTTTTACAAAAGATCCTTTTCCCGGGGGTCCCTGTGCTGTCCCGGCGTATTTATTACTCCTATTCTTTTTGCTTCAGGATAAAGTGGTTTTTATTTACCTGAAGCAGCCCGTCGCGCTGCATTTTTCCCAGTTCATTGGACAGGGCGCTGCGATCTACGCTGAGATAATCCGCCAGCTGCTGACGGTTAAAGGGGATCGTGAAGTCCGGGCTTTGGGATTGCGCAGCCTGGACGGAGAGGTAGGATACCAGGCGTCCGCGGATGGTTTTGGCGGAGGTATGGAAAATCCGTCTGGAAAGATTCAGGTTTTTTTGTGAGGATATGGTCAGGAGGCGGCGGATCAATTTGCTGTGGTGGACACAGGCATTGGGACAGGACTGCAGAATTCGTGCTCCGTTTAAAAACAGGATTTCGGAAGGCTCGGAGGCAACGGCGCTGACCATGAGGGGCTCGCCGGGAAGGAAAGCATAGGTTTCCGCAAAAACCATGCCGGGGGCTATGCTGTCCAGAACACTTTTATTCCCCCACAGATCGTCATTTTCAATTTGTACACGGCCGGAGAGAACCAATCCCATGGACTGTACGGTATCTCCGGCACGGTAGATCACATCGCCTTTGGCGAATTTCTTTTTTTCCGCTCCCAGACAATTCAGCATAGACTTTATTTCATCTATGGAAGAATCACAGAATAAGGGTGTTTTCTGTAAAAATTGATAGTCCATTCCGCTCCTTTGTTGTTATAACAACATACATTTGTGAGTCATTGTATTATACTGAATCCAATAAGTCAAGATTGTGCCCTGAACTGCAAATTGAAAACAAAACGTTTTTGGCATATTTATGCTATCTGCGTCAGGGAAAATGAAAAGGAGGACGAAAGTATGATTCGTAAAATAATTCATATTGATGAAGAAAAATGCAATGGGTGCGGGCTGTGTGCGAAAGCCTGTCATGAAGAAGCGATCGGTATGGTAAACGGAAAGGCAAAGCTGCTCAGGGATGATTACTGCGACGGCCTGGGTGATTGCCTTCCGGCCTGTCCCACAGGGGCCATCACCTTTGTGGAACGGGAAGCTGCCGGCTATGATGAGACGGCTGTCCTGGAAAATAAGAATAGAAAAATGCAGAAGGAGGAAGGCGGTATTTCACAGCTGACGCAGTGGCCGGTACAGATTAAGCTGGCGCCGGTTAATGCGCCGTATTTTAACGGTGCAAATCTGCTGATAGCGGCGGACTGCACCGCATATGCCTATGGCCGCTTCCATGAGGATTTTATCCGGGACAGGATCGTGCTGATCGGCTGTCCTAAGCTGGATGCCTGTGATTATACGGATAAGCTGACCCAAATTATCACGGGGAATGATATTAGGAGCCTGACGGTGGTGCGTATGGAAGTCCCCTGCTGCGGAGGCATCGAACATGCGGCCGTGACGGCCCTGAAGAACAGCGGTAAGTTCATTCCCTGGCAGGTAGTCACTGTCTCAACAGACGGACGTATTTTGCAATAATACAAGGTTGGCTGAACTCCCTCTGTTCTGCGCGGACAGTTACCAATACCAGGAATAAAGAAGATCATAAAAGACCGGGCTTTGTCAAAAAGGATAAGCAGCAGTATGCTTTCCTTCAAACGGACAAAAAACCCGGTCTTTTATGATGTTACTGGCTGGAGGATGGAAAAATGAGAATCTGTTTCAGCGGTATCTATTTATCCTTGACCTGCCGTCCTTCCGCATCCATATGGTAACCGTCACGGTAAATCAGTTCAGAGATGGGAACAATTTCATATCCCTGCCCTTTCAGGTTGGTAATCAGGGTATCCAGGGCATCCGCTGTAAATTTTGCTCCGTTATGGCACAGGATGATGGAACCGTTTCCCAGATGCTTGTTGCTGCATACCGTGTTTACGATGGAATCAACACCGTAATCCTTCCAGTCCAGGGAATCCACATCCCATTGGATCGGGTAATAGCCGCATTTCGTAGCGGTCTTTATGACATCATTATCATAATCACCGTACGGAGGGCGGAAGAGGAACATTTCATAACCGGTAAGATTCTTCACTTTTTCATGTACCTTCATCAGTTCCTGCTCTTTGTCATCATTGGAAATCTGGCTCATGTTTTTATGGTTCTCGCTGTGGTTGCCCAAATCATGGCCGCCGGCGAGTATGGCCTTCACATCTTCGGGATAGCTGTCAACCCATCCCCCTGTCATGAAAAAGGTCGCATGTACGTTATGTTTGGCCAGTATCTCCAGTATTTTCTGCGTATCCTCATTTCCCCAGGCGGCATCGAAGGAAAGGGCCACCTTTTTATCATCCGTTTCCACACAGTATATGGGAAGCTCTTTTCCGTTGATTGTGCTAGAGACGGAAACCGCCTGGGGCACAAAGGTGGTAACACACTTGACAAAGGCCACTACGCCCAGAAGAAAAAGGGCGGATTTGATAACCTGGTTGCGCAGATTGGTCTTAAAATCCTCCGCTTCCCGGAGCCTTTTTATCTTGCATTGTATGAGGTGGATAAAATCTTTTAACATATGCTGCACCCGGTAAATCTATTGTTACAATATATGCCGGGATAACGGGGTTATGCGGACTGTTATCCGCAGACAAGTTATAATTTTCTTTGGGTTTCAGGTTGTACAGGCATGATGTAATGTAAAAATTATGTAAAATATAGTATTTTCACCGCCTAAATGCCCATTTTAAACGTACTTTCCATTATTTTCCATTATAGGGTAAAATAATACGCCGTATAATAAGCTGTATCTGAAAATAAGAGGAGGTACTATATGAATTCAAAATCTGAGAAAAGCGACTTATTGCAGAGATATAAAGAAGAACTGATAGAAAACGAAAAATCAGAGGCTACGGTAATTAAATATATGAGAGAAGTGAATCTTCTGCTTGACTATCTTGAAGGACATGAAAGAAACAAGGCATCTATTCTTGATTACCGTGAGGCTTTAAAGAAAAATTTTCAGGCCCAGACGGTTAATGTAAAGCTTGCTGCTATCCATTCATTTCTGGAATTTTGCAACAAACCCGAGTGGAAGGTGAAGTTTTTAAAAGTACAGAGAAGGGCTTTTGCGGATGAGGCGCGGGAGCTGACAGAAAAAGAATACAGAGTTTTGCTTGATACGGCCAAAAGAAGAAAAAAGAACAGGCTTTATTTTGTTATGCTGACTTTGGGAGGCACGGGAATCCGGATAAGTGAGCTTCCCTATATAACGCTTGAAGCCGTAAAAAAAGGAAAAGCAGAAATCAGCATGAAAGGAAAAAACCGTATCATTCTGATACCGAAATGTTTAAAAGAAAAGCTGCTGGCTTACGCATCGCAATGCGGTATAAAAAACGGCAGCCTTTTTCAGAGCAGGAACGGAAAACCGCTTAACAGAAGTAATATCTGGAGGGAATTAAAACGGCTCTGCGGGGAAGCGGCAGTAAATCCGGAAAAGGTATTCCCTCATAATTTCAGGCACTTATTTGCCAAATGCTATTATGCAATAGAAAAGGACATCGCCCATCTCGCAGATATTCTTGGTCATTCATCTGTGGAAACCACCCGTTGTTATATCGCTGTCAGTTACAAGGAACATGAAGAGACATTGACAAGACTCCGGCTGATAATATAAAAATACAACAGAATTATAGTTATGTTGTTAAAAAAATAATACGACTGTTTACATATCATTCAGATATCGATTATTATATCTGATTGTTCGATTTTTTTCAACAAAATATAATTAAGTAAATGAAAATTCCGTGTGTGTACGGTAAGCAGCAACAGAAAAAAGACATCAAAAAATAAGCCTGTTAAGAATTTGGGTTAACAGGCTTTTGGGCTTGCCCTTAAAAAACGGCGCAAAATTAAAGAGTTATCAAAATGGAGATAACTCAAAAGATTTTACAACATAACTATAATTCTGTAGTAAAAGTGTTTTGCTTTTTGGAAAACAGGTCGGTTTTTAACGAAGGAGAAAAAAGTATGTATGATGAAAAAACGAGGGAGAAGCTTATACGAGAGACAGCCGAGAGCATCTATCAATATTATCCGATGGCCTGTAAAATGGTGATATGTTTTCTTTCCTATAACAACAGGAAGGTGAGTGGATATGTAAAATCGGTATATTATGATAACAGGCCGTTTTATTTTGAAGGTCTGGATCATCTGCTGCTTCTCATGGAGGATATTATGGATACCACAGATTATCCTCAGGTTACCGTGGATTACCATAACCTGAAAGGGAAAACCTTTAAGAGGCAGTCCGATATTTTTAAGGCATATGACGATCGTAAAATGGTCAGCCTGTTTGAGGATGAAGAAATAAAGGATGCTGGCCCTAAGAAAAAGATTGCCTGTGTTCAGGTCATTTCCAGAAAAAACAGCAGCATACAGGGGGAACTCAGCATTAATGCAAAAGTAAAGGTCTTTTTCCGCAGCGGGATAGAACTGATGCAGCTATTATATGAATTAATGGAGGACTGGCAAAGGGAAACATCGGAACCGGAGGAATTATAAAACAGCGCCGCGATTCCCGTACAGTCAGTAAGAATCGTTAAAGAAACAGTGTCAATGTCCATTCGGAGATGTATTTGTGTCCTTTCCCTGTCGTAAAAAAATATATTGTATTATGATATTTTTTTTAGTATCATTATTCTGTAAAGACATCAAAAGATGTTTTATAAGGGAATAATGAAAAGGGGGCTTTATGTTATGAACAGAAAAATTTGGGGAGTATTGCTCAGTGTGGTGCTGTTTGCCATGTATCCGCTGCCCGCGTCGGCCGCGCCAATGACCGAGGCTCCGGTCACCTCGGATCAGATGGTACAGATATCGAATGGGGCCATGGCAGGGGTTACATCCTTCCGTTTTGACCACATGGTGATATCGGATATTACAAATAGCGTGAATCCCAAACTGAGCGGTACGGGACTTACTACGAAGCAGATTATTGTGGGTCCCAATGTGGTGCATCAGACAACAAGTGATTCCATGACTGTCGCCGGCAGAACCAAAACAGAATACACGGATCAGTATATCGTGCGTGAAGGGGGGAACACAAAGGTTTATATGCAGAAAAACGGACGGGCATGGGTGGTTATGCTTTTCCCTGATAACGGCAAGACCGTTGATAATTTCCGCCTGCCTCAGCTGACAGGAATGACCAAGCCCGGAGTCGGGCAGTCCGCTGCGCAGGTTTATACGGACGGGGAAGTATTTCAGTTTACGGAAATCCTGGCCGGAAATAAGTATCCCACAGTTTTCACCTTTGATGCCGTTACCATGCTTCCTGTCGGCTTACGATTGGAAATGCCGGCAGAGGCGGACAGCTCAGGGCTGGTTCAGACTGGAACGATCGAAATGGTTATCTCTGACTTTGGCATGTACGATACGCTGACAGTACCTCCGGAGGTGGTTGCTTCCGCAGTTCCGTTATATTAAGATAAAAATGCCCATAATAAAACAGGTCCCGTTTACCGGGGCCTGTTTTATTTGGAACAATGGCCGGCCTGAAGCGTATGGCAGCCGGTTAATATTATCCTTTTACGCCGGAAGCCATGACACTCTGTTTCAGCTGTTTGGAGAAGAGAATTGACAGCAGGATTACCGGTGTGATGGTGACGATGGCAAGCCCCATCAGCGCATTCTGCTTGGTTCCTCTGTTGTTGGAGATATTGTACAGGGCTACATTCAGCGTCCAGAGCCTTTGATCCTCCGTTACCAGCCAGGCCCAGAAGAAATCGTTCCAGTTCCCGATGAAGGTCTGCAGGGCGATCAGGGAAATGATGGCTTTGGAAAGGGGCATGCAGATTTTCGTGTACAGGTAGAAATTACTGGCGCCGTCCAGGGAGGCCGCTTCGAAATAGCTGCCGGGAATCTGGTCGAAAAATCCCTTGTACAGATAGACATAAAAGCCAAAGGGATAGAGGAAGGGCAGCAGCAGGGCGGCATAGTTGTTGTAGGCCCCTATCTGACGGTACATGATGAGCTGCGGCAGCATGATGCTGGCAAAGGGGACCATCATCCCTCCCATAAAAAAGAGGAGGACGAAGTTTCCCGCTTTTTTCGTCAGCAGGCGGCTGATCACGAAGGCGCAGACGGAGCAGAGAATCACCTGGGAGATCATGGCGAAGCCGATGACGATAATACTGTTGGCAACGAAGGTCATAAAACCGAACCGGACGATGGTTTCGTTCTGGGGATAAATATATGCGGGCATCTGGAGATAGTATTTGAAGCTTTCCAGATTCAGAATATTCCTGGTACGGCTGCCGGCAGCGGCAAGCGTGCCGTTCAGGGGATAATTATCCGAAAGGAGCAGGGATACCTGCTGCTCAAAGGCATCCGACAGGCCTTCGGCAGGTGTCCGGGCGATCCCGTCAGGATCGAATTCATAGCCGATGGAATCGCTGGCCCTTACATAACGGTCCCCATGTAGCAGCACATCTTTTTTAATGGTGGTGCTGGAATAAATCCCGTAATCCCGTTCCATTTGAAGCTTCATCTGGTGCGCCCTGGAATAAAAAATCGTTTTGCCGTCTTTTGTCCCGTACACCTTGATTTCCATGATGGACTGGTCGGCCATTTTGTAGTTGATGCCGAGCATTGCCAGAATATTGTCCTGCAGCATGGCGTCCTTCATCTGCGCTTCGTCAGAGAATTCCATTCCGGAGTAATCTATGACGACAGAAAGGCTGTTGGCGCTGTCCGGCAGAAGCTGCGGCGGTATTTCATAGATTTTGGCATTGTCCTTCATGGAACTGGAAATGGCAAAAATAAGCGGATAGAGCATGAGTGCGGCAAACAGCAGCGAAATGACCACCGCACAGATTTTCAGCCTTCGTTCCGACGGACCCGGTTTTACATGGATAGTCTTGTTTTTATTTTTCATGGATATCCGCTCCTATTCTTTTTCTGATTTTTCAAAATGCATCTGCAGCATGGTCAGGCCTGCAATAACGAAAAGCAGGACGATGGATGCGGCGGACCCGCGGCCATAGTTGAGATCCTGGTTAAAGGCGTTATAGATGAAAATCCCCTGTGTGGTGGATGCCCCGCTGGGGCCTCCGGATGCGTACATATAGGGAGCGTCCAGCAGCTGCATGGTGGTGATTACGCACATGATCAGCTGGATAAAAATCATAAAGGAAATGTTGGGCAGGATGATCCGAAATATTTTACTGAAGCCCGTGCAGCCGTCCAGGGCCGCGGATTCCATAATATCGGAGGAAACTCCCTGTATGGCGGACAGATACAGAAGAACGGTAAGACCGCCTCCCAGAACGCCGGGGAAGATAATACAGAATTTGACCAGGCCGGGATCACTCAGCCAGGCCTGGGGCTGCCCTCCGAAAAATTTGATGATTTGATTGGCAACGCCGTAGTCCGGATGCCAGATCCACTTCCATATAATGACGTTTACGGAGGTGGGAATGAGGGCCGGAAGGATGTAAAGGGTGGTAAGGCATTTCTGGAGCCGGATCAGCTCGTTTAAGAAAAGCGCCTGGATCAGGGGAATGAAAAAACACATGGCCAGCTGCAGCAGCAGAAAGATAAAGGTGTTTTTCCAGGCATCCCAATAATACTGCATCTTAAACATTCCTATATAATTCGAAAGCCCCGCAAATTTCCCGGGCGGGTTGATGGGATCATATTTGAATAAGGAAATAAAAAAAGCACTGAGGATCGGATAGTATTTAAGCCATGCGGTAAATGCCATGGGCAATGCCAGGATGCACCAGGGCGCGGCCTTTTTACGGAACGTATAGCTGAAGGGGCCGCCGGTATTTTTTTTGCCTTTCATAGAGATTTCCTCCCAAAATGAATTATTTTTTTACGTCTGACGAATTAACCTTATTATATAAAGATTCTGTCCGGCGCAAAATCAATAAAATAAACCTCAATGTCACCTTTCTTAAGCTGTTTCCATTCATTCGCAAAAAGCTTAAGATAAGTGACATTTTCAGCGATTTTGGTTAATATTGCATCGTTTTCAGAAGCAGTGATATTTGTTATGATAGTTCTATCAAAAGCGCGTTCCCATTATTTCGGGGAAGAGAAAAAGGAGGAAACAGGATGAAAAAGAAAGCACTGGCTATTGCTTTATCACTGTGTATGACAGCCGGTTTGATGGCGGGCTGCGGAAGCAAGCCTGCGGAAAATACGGCGGCGGAGCCATCGGAGCAGGCTGCTGAGCAGCAGAAGGCCGAAACGGAAGCCGCGGCGCCGGAAACGGAGGCGGCGGAGATGGAAAAGGAGCCTGTGGAGTTGACCTTATGGGTAACAAGCCGTAATACGGACGATTTTTCTGAAGAGATAGAGAATCAGTTCCTGGAAGAGCATCCATGGATTACCTTAAATAAGGTGGTAAAGGAAGGCGACCCGGGCAACGAATTTTATCAGGGTGTGGCTGCGGGAAATGCGCCTGATCTGGCAAACTGTTCCTTTACCATGATGAATTCCTATATGGCGGCCGGCATTCTGGAACCGCTCAATGCCTATACGGATACCTGGGATGAATGGGGAAATTTCACGAAGGAATATGTGGATATGTTTACAAAGGACGGCAGCGTTTACGGTCTGCCGGCAACCGTTTCCCCCATGCTTTTTGGATACAATAAGGCTCTTTTTGAGGCGGCAGGAGTGACGGAACCTCCCAAAACCTGGGACGAAGCCATCGAAGCGGCCAAAAAGGTCAATGACCCTTCCAACCAGATTACCGGATATGCCACACTGGCGGCGGAATGGACCGAATGGTTTTTCCAGTATTATGTATGGCAGGCCGGCGGCGATCTGACAAAAGAGAATGCTGACGGAACCGCGGAGCTCACATTTACCGATCCCGCTGTGATTGAGGCGGCGAAATATTATCAGAGACTTCGCAGTGAAGGGGTTCTGCAGAGTGATCTTACCTTGAAGTTCGGGGATCTTGTAGCGAATTTCGGCCTTGGAAAGGTGGGAATGATGCCTTTTGCAGGCGACTGGGTATCAGAGGCTATTTCAAACGGGATCGATCCTGATGATATCGGCCTTTGCCTTCCTCCGGCAGGTCCTTCGGGGGATCAGACAACGGCTATCGCAGGTACCTGTTATGTAATTAATGCGAAATCGGATCAGGCGAAGAAGGATGCGGCCTGGGAATTTATCAGCTACTATACCAGTAAAGCCTATCTGACCGCTTATTTTGAAAATCTGGCTACCAAAGGGGCTCCCAATCCGATGATTATTCCTCGTGATGATATGAGTGTAACTGATTTTTATGAATTCCCGGAGGAATATAAGGAAGTCCTGGAAGCGGCTAAGGTAGTGGGACGTCTTGAATTTTACGGAAAGGCCGATTTCGGTTCCTATGTAGACAGGGCGGTACAGAAGATTCTGGTTGATCCCAACGCGGATCCGGAAAAAGAGTTCGCCGATGCCCAGAAGCTTTGTGAAACAGAAGCTCTGGATGCATTCAATGAAGCCAACAAGAGATAAACCTTTTTAACGGGAAAAGGGAAATAAAACCTTGCAGCCGGAAAGTGTGAGAATTTATTCTTGCACTTTTTGGCATTTACAGCTGCTTATGGTATAATTCCAACAGGACATATGTTTTACGGAGGGATCCAGACGTATGAATGTACTGAAGAAGGTGAAGGAAGCAGGAAGAAGGGCCAACAGGCATATCAGGACGATCCTGCGGAAGGTGAGTATCTTCCGCAGGCTTAATTTGTCATTTATGCTGCTGATTATATCAGCAGCTATATTTCTCACTTTTTTCAGCTTTTACAAGTATTCGGATGAAATCAGTAAAAATATAGACAAGTATATATCCCTGCTGGTTCAGAATGCCGCCATGAAAATAGAAGACACCATGCAGGAGTACGAAGAGGAAGCCCTCCGGTTTTATGATAACAGCCAGGTGGTGCGTGCGCTGCTGGAAAATGCGGGATCAAAAGCCGACACGGAGAGCGGTGAATATGAACAGAACCGTTACTGTATCGAAAATGCGCTTTACAATATGGGTTATGGACGGAAATATATCGTAAATGTCCAGTTTGTCACGCCTGAAGATCAGTATTATATGGTGGAGCCGGGGGGATACCGCCGGGGAGGGATCATACGGGATCCGGATGCGTTTTATGAGACGGAATTTTATACGCTTCCCCAGGAAAAAAGAGGGTATCCCGTCTGGTTTGATACGGCGGAGCAGACGTCGGTTTTTTATAAAAACGAACAGAATGTCTATGGCCTTGCCAATATCGTAACCCTGGGCATCGCGGTGTATGCGCCCGCCGACAGGGAATTCCTCGGCGTCCTTCTTCTCAACATTGATTTGAACGCATTTTCCGGGGCAATGGAAGGGTATGAGGAATATAATGACGGAAATACGTTCCTGATAGGGGAGGACGGGATTCTGATGTGGTTTAATCCCAGCATATCGGCACCCGCTTTTCCCAGGGACGGACTGCTGTTTCAGGAAATGAAGGGGAACGGCAAGGGAATATCGCAGATGAACAGTGACGGGCAGGAGCTGCTTCTGGCGTATGAAAAAATACCCAATACCGATGTCTTTGTAGCCCATGTCGTGGATTTGGCGGTGCTGTATGCGGGTACCTATCAAATCAGGAACCTGTGTATTCTGGTGCTGCTGGCGGTGGTGATCGCCTGTACCGTAATTTCCTATTATGTTACCAGCAGTATTTCGGAGCCGATAGGCCAGCTGATTAAGGTTATGCAGATGACCGGGGACGGAAAATGGAATGAGAGATTTCCCAACTCCGGAAAGGATGAGATCACCATTTTAGGAGATCGTTTTAATGAGATGGCGGATAAGACCGATCAGCTCATCGAACAGGTTTACCTGTCGGAAATCAGAAGACAGGAGGTTTCCATCAGCTGGACCAATGCAAGGCTGGATGCCCTGCTGATGCAGATCAATCCCCATTTCCTGTATAATACGCTGGATATTATCCGCTGGGAGGCCATGTATGAAGCGAACGGGGAAAGCCCTGTCACGCAGATGATTGAAAAGTTCAGCCAGCTTTACCGTATGGGCATGCGTACCGGGGGAAATACGATTACCCTGAAGGAAGGGATAGAGCATGCGAAAACGTATCTGGAGGTTATTAATTTCCGGCACAGGGAAAAAATACAGCTGGAAATCCATGTGGAACCGGAGGAGGAACAGCTATACGTTCCCCAGTTCATGCTGCAGCCGATCATGGAAAATGCGGTGGTACATGCCTTCGGTGACGCCAGCAGGGGGTACCGGATCACGATCCGCGCATATCGGGAGGAAGAAAAGCTTTTTATCAGAATTAAGGATAATGGAAAAGGAATGTCCGGGGAGGAGCTGGAAAAGCTGTCTCTCACCATGGAGAGGAATGCTTTTGCAGAAGAAAATATAGGGCTTGTGAATGTAAACCAGAGGATACGGCTTTTCTATGGGGAAGGCTACGGAATACGGATAACCAGCAGAATCGGGGAAGGAACCGAAATAATAATTTCACTGCCGGTGAGGAACTGCTCGGAAAATATGGAAAAGAACAGGGGAGGGGAACAGGATGGCATACAAAGTATGGATCGTTGATGATGAGGAGATTGTATGCAGGGGCCTGGCCCAGTTTGTCAAATGGCAGGAGCATGGGTTTGTGGTTGCGGGAATTGCCAACAGTGTGGATGAAGCGCTCCTGCAGCTGGAACATGCGGAGGCCGACGTTATTTTTCTGGATATCCGTATGCCCGGGAAAACGGGGCTGGATATGCTGCAGATTCTGAGGAAATCCCGGCCCGGGGTGAAGACGGTGATACTGAGCGGTTTCAGTGAATTTTCCTATGCAAGGGAGGCGATCCGGTACGGCGCGGTAGATTACCTCACCAAGCCTGTTAATTTAAAGGAAGTGGAAGCTCTTCTGGAAAGGTTGAAGGAGGAATTTGAGAAAGAAGACAGGGAACAGGAGATCCGCGACAACCGGATCGAAGGGCTGCTTATATCGGTGGTAAAAGGGGTTGCCGAGGTGGAGCAGGAAAAATACCAGCTGCCGGAGCTGGAGCAATGGTACGGTTTTTCCGCCAGATTACTGGATAATGAGATATCGGACGAGGAGCTTGCTGAAAAAAAAGAGGAGCTTCGAAGAAATATCAAGGCAGTGGTTCCCGGTTCCTATATTTTAGATCAGGATGTATACGGAGTGTTTGCGATTGTGCCCTGCAGTGAGGAGGCGGAAGCGGAAAATTTTGTGGTTATGCTGGAACAGACCTGCCGGGTGGAACAGGAATGGGCCTGCGGGCTCAGTAAATACAAGCGGGGGATCCGGGATTTAAGGGAAGGCTACCGGGAAGCCGAGTACGCACTGCGCTATCATATGGCGAGAGAAATGCATGGAATTGTCTGGTATAAAAATATTGAGACTCTCTTCTCACAGAGCGCACCGGAGGTTCCGGATATCGTAAAGGATCTGACGGGAAGGCTTATGAACCCGGAGGAGAGAGCCGGAGTGGCGGAACAGATGGAACAGGCTCTTGAGAATATCTGCCTGCAGCGGCCGGTCATCATGCAGTTCCAGACCACATGCATCCGATGCCTGATCGAGATGAACAGCCTTTTGGAAGGGATGGATTTGAAAGGGCTTGATCTTCACGGACAGCTGAATAAGGCGCTGGAAAAAATACTTTTCTGTAATGAATATAAGGCGACAATCGGCTGTATGACAGATTATGTGAGGTTTCTTGCAACAGGGCTTGAAAGAACGGACGAAAAGCAGCTGGGGAAGGGGGTAATCCGCGAAATCCAGCTGTTTATCAGACAGAATTACAGTAAAAATATTACCCTGAATATGCTTGCCGAGCAGTTTTATTTACACCCTAATTATTTAAGCAGGCTCTTTAAGGAGAAGACGGGGAAAAACTTTGTGGAATATATGACGGAGATCCGGATGGAGCAGGTGAAAAAGCTTCTGGAAAACCCGGAAAACCGGATTGCGGATATCAGCATTATGGTGGGTTATGATAATGCCAGGTATTTTAACAAGGTATTTAAGCAATATATGGGGATGACGCCCAGTGAATACAGGGAAAAGATATTAAAGAAGGCGGAGTAAAGGCGGCCGATCCTACCGGAATGTGAGTAGGATCAGCCGCTTTTGTCCTGCCGGGATATTCACGGCAGGAATGCCGGAGAATTTTCCGGAAATTGGATGGGCGCAGGCTGAGCAGAAAAACGGAAAATATGGTAGTATTATGTTTCAAATCTGTTACAAACGGGGCGTATACTACGGTTCATAACAGAAAGGAAAGGAGGCTGCCGGCAGTGAAGATATTGATTGTGGAGGACGAGGAAATGATTGCCAGGCTCATCCGTATAGGGCTGGAAAAAGCGGGATATTCCTGTGAATGCGTCTATGATGGAAAGGCGGCTGCGGATTTACTGGAGGAGAAGCGTTATGATCTGATTCTTCTGGATATTATGCTTCCGGAAATCGACGGATATGAGCTGCTGGAATACATCAGGGAATTTGAAATCCCTGTTATATTCATCACGGCAAAATCCAGCCTGGAGGATAAGGTAAAGGGCCTGAGGGCGGGGGCAGATGATTATATAACGAAGCCCTTTGAGCTGGCGGAGCTTACGGCCAGGGTGGAAAGCGTGCTGAGACGGTATCACAAAGGGCAGGACAAGATAAAATTAGCGGGCCTGGATATTGATATGGAATCCCGGACGGTAAAAAGGGACGGAACGGAAATAGAACTCACCATGAAGGAACTGGAGCTTCTGCAGCTCTTTCTCCGCAACAGGAATATAGCCTTGTTCCGCGACCGGATCTATGAAGAGGTCTGGGGCGGGGAATATGATCCGGAAAGCAGGACGGTGGACGTGCATATCCAGCGCCTGAAGAAAAAGCTGGATCTGGAAGGCGTCATCGTTTCGGTAAGAAAAATAGGATACAGACTGGAGGCGGATAAAGAATGAAGCTGAGACAAAAAATAGTCATTTCCACTCTTTTACTCTTCATGGCAGTGTTTACAGGAGCGAATATACTGACCATTGAAAATAACTGCAAGCTCTCCTTTAACCGTATCCTGCAGCAGGCCAGGGATGAACAGGAGAGTATTTCCTCGGGAATCGAACAGTATGTGTGGGCTGAAGGGGAAAAAAACGGAGGGGATGCCAGGTATCTGAATGCGGTCATGGAATATCTGGACAGCAGGGTGAATACCCAGGGAACCGCGCTGGAGATCCTGGCGGAGGACAGGGTGCTGTACAGCACTCTGGATTTTAAACAGCAGGTGACGGTGAAGGCTAATTATATCGGCAGGATGGCCGAATACAGCAGGCAGGAAATTGACGGGAAGGAATATTTGATTTTAAGCAGCTTTTTTCCGCTGAAGGATACACAGATCAGAAATCTCTTTTTCGTGGATATCAGCGGTATCTATGCGGATCGGGCGCAGCAGTATGCCTTTTTCCTCCGGCTTGCCGCCGTGACCCTGCTGCTGCTTGCCGCGGGCCTGTTTCTTCTCACCGGCCGGCTGACGAAGACCCTTCGCCTGCTCACCGCTTCCGTGAGGAAAATCGGGGAAGGGAATTACCGGGAGAGAATACAGATCAAAGCAAAGGATGAAGCGGGAGAACTGGCGGACAGCTATAACAAAATGGCGGATGCCATTGAAAGCACGGTGGAGGAGCTCAAAAGAAAAAACCAGGAGCAGCAGCGTTTTACGGATAATTTCACCCACGAACTGCGGACGCCCCTGACGGCGGTGGTGGGCTATGCGGATCTGCTGCGTTCCACTAGCGGGGACGAGGAGTACGTGCAGGAGCTGGGAGAGTGTATTTTCCGGGAGGGAAAACGGATTGAAAGACTGTCCGAGGTGATGATGGATCTGATTTTTGTGAGACGGCATACCTTTGATATGGAGCCCTGTGATGCGGGAGAGCTGCTCCGGCAGTCGGTCATGGCCTATGAACCGGCAGCGGCGAAAGCGGGGCTGCGGCTGGAAACCGAATTGCCTGAGAAACCGGTTATGATTTTCGGGAAAAAGGAACTGCTGCTGGCCATGTTCGGAAATCTGCTGGATAATGCGGGAAAGGCTTCTGACACCGGCGGCAGGATCTGGATAAGGCTCAGAGAGGAGGGCGGCTTTGTGACCGCAGAGGTAGAGGATGAGGGCAGGGGGATACCGGAGGAGGAACAGTCCCGGATATTCGAAAGCTTTTATCAGGTGGATAAGGTGAGAAACCGGAAAAATAACGGCGTCGGGCTGGGGCTTTCCCTGTGTGCGGATATTGCCGGGATCCATGAGGCGGAAATAAAGCTTGCTTCCCGGGTGGGAAAAGGGACTTTGGTGACAGTCCGTTTTCCCTGTTACAAAGAGGTTACAAAAGCGATGTAGACTATAAATCTGACAAAAAGCAGGTAAATAAGAAACTGCGGAAATGATTAGGAGGATTATACGGATGAAACGAAGAAAACAATGGTTACTGCTCCCGGCTGTGCTGCTGGCGCTGGTGCTGTCAGGCTGCGCAGGAGGGGCTTCCGGCAGCGGGGAGGCTGCTGCCGCGGCTGTGCCCCCAGAGATTACAGAAAGCTCTCTTGATGAGGCAGGAGAGGAAGAAGAACTCCATCCTGGTACGGAGGCAAATGAAGAAACGGAAAAACAGCAGCGGACCGATACTGCCGGAGGGGAAACAGATGTAAGGGAAACAGACGTAAGGGCAATGGACACGGACGGTATACAGGTGACGGCAGAAAACAGCACGGTTGTCAGCAGAGATCCGGCGGACAGGCAGCAGAAGACTCCTTCACCGGAAATGGTGCAGAAGGCAGCAGAAGCCTTAAATTACTACTTTGATGTGACGCTGGATACAAAAGACTTTGAAATCACCAGCCGTTTTTCACCGGAAGAGGTTTATGAAGGCGACCTCTATAAAGCGAATACCACCTTATTTTTTGCTTCTCCGGAAAACAGGGAGAAGACGGGAGTTTTTACGGGTGAATATGTGACGCCGGAATATATGGTATCTTTTCTGGAAAACGGGGAGATAAAGGATATCTATCTGTCGGGGATGAATACGGTGTGGGAGGATGCACAGAGGCCGCCTACCGTGGAAGAAGCGAAGAAGGTTACCAGGCAGTTCCTGATCTCCAAAAAGCTTTTTGCGGAAAAGGATATCGAACTTCTGGGAGCGGCCTTTACCAACGATACATCTATCGCAGTCATCTATAAAGACGGTAAGGACGGGGCTATTGTGGTGACTGTTGATGTGGCTTCGGGAAAGGTGGATTGCTTTGACCGCCAGAGCAGGGGACGGGCCATGAGATGGATTGCCCCCCTAGATGCAGGAGCTGGAAAGGGATGAGCACGGTGAAGCAAAGCAGGCACGGACAACGGCAGAAGGCTGAACTGTAATGCAAAGGATGAAGTAAAGTAAACATATTCTTGACAAATGATAAACAGACTGATAGAATAATGGAAACCGACCATCGGTTTGTATGGGAGAAGAATATGGGAAGAAACAGACATCCGGAGCAGACCCTGGAAAAAATAGTAGATATATCTGCGGAGCTCTTTGCGAAAAAAGGTTATGAACAGACAAGTATTCAGGATATCCTCGATGCGACAGGGCTTTCAAAGGGAGGGCTTTATCATCATTTTAAATCAAAAGAGGAAATATTAGAGGCTGTCATGCAAAAACGCGTTCAGTATGTGAACGGCAGGTTTCATAATATCATCCGGAATACCGAAGAAACAAACGCAAAAGAGAAATTGAAAAGAATACTTTATCAGCTGGCAAGTGATATGGAAACCCATTCGCTTGATAAGGCAATAACTGCCCGGATAGACCCCTATTTTGTGGTAAACGGCCTGCAAAGCTGTATCAATCAGGATGCGCCGATTATTTGTGAAATAATTGAGGAAGGCATCAGGGACGGCTCTTTACAGACAACGCAGCCGGCATTTTGTGCGGAGGTTTTTTTAATGCTTCTAAATTACTGGGCCAATCCCATTTTGTTCGCACGTAATTATGCAGAAACGGAGAGCCGGCTGCATTATCTGCGGTTTGTCATGTGTCAGCTTGGACTGGATGTTATGGATGATAATTTAATCGCGGCCATGCTGAAAGCATATGACTGATTTTTAAACACTATAAACAGCTGCCAGTCAGCAAAAAAATAGCTGTTACAGATAACAGCCTATTTTTTTAACATCATAAAAACCGACAGTCGGTTTTATAAGGAGAAAGAAATTGAATACGCAAAAGGTAATACAGGTAAACAATCTGACAAAGTGCTTCGGAGAGAAGGAAGTGCTCAGAGACTGCAGCATGACGCTGTCCCGGGGGACGATCTATGGATTGCTCGGAATGAACGGTGCCGGAAAAACGACGTTATTTAAGCTGTTGACAGGGCTTTTATGTCCGGATTATGGGAGCATTGAGATTCTGGGTTCGGATATGCTGAAGGAACGTGATAAAATGCTCGCCAGAATAGGAAGCCTGATTGAAGCTCCTGTCTTTTATGAACATCTTTCCGCACATAAAAATTTAGAGCTTCATCTTTCTTATATGGGTACGGCTGGCATGGGTGCTGAGAAAGCCCTGCAGATGGTTGGGCTGACCGGTATAGGTAAAAAAGCTGTTTCCGCATTTTCCCTGGGCATGCGGCAGCGGTTAGGAATTGCGAGGGCTATTGTACATGAACCGGAGCTGCTTGTTTTAGATGAACCGATTAATGGGCTCGATCCTATGGGGATTAAGCAAATGCGTGAACTGTTTGTAAACCTTGTCAGAGAAAAAAAGACAACGATTCTGTTTTCCAGTCATATTCTCAGCGAGACAGAGCATATTGCAGATACGGTTGGTGTGTTATCAGGAGGAAAAATTGTGGATGAGGCGGATTTAAAGGAACTAAAAGAAAGAAAACAAGGCAGCTTAGAGGATTATTTCTTTACACTTATGACAGGAGGAGATTCAGCATGTTAAAACTTATGAGGTTGGAAGCACAACGTATCAATTTACGGGTTTATTTTTTTACCGCTCTTATATTGGGAGGCATTCTGCTGCTCTTTGCTTACTTTACAGCAAATGCGGCACGGGTTACCGGGGAAACGGAATTTATGAATTACAGAAATATTCTGCAGTTTACCTGTGTAATAAGCCTTTTGCTCTTCAGTATACTGGCAGCAGTCATGTATAACAATGTGGTCATAAAGGAATATTCGGGAAAGCGTTTATCCCTGCTGTTTTCCTATCCTTCTGACCGTAAAAAAATATTTATGGCAAAGATTATCATGGTTTTTTCCCTTATTTTTGGTTTGATGCTGCTGGGTACGGTAATACCTGCCGCGATATTTTTAATCACGGAATCATTTGCTCCCACAATAGAGGATACCATAACAGCGGGCCTGTTATTATCAACGTTCGGATCGATATTAGCTGCCGTACTGTTTGCGAATACGATTGGAATATTCGCTATGGGAATCGGGTTCATCAAAAAATCGGTTACCGCAGCCCTGATAGCAGCTTTTGTTTTATTCGGAATTTACGGCAATATTACTATTATTACAGGCAACAGCCCGTTTATGGCATCGCTTGCTGCAGGAATATCGATTTTTGCTGTTATTATCATACTTGTTATGCTGGCTGATAAAATAAAACGAATGGAGGCAGATTAAATGAAGCCATTATCAGAATATACTCGTTCCGCTTTGGAATTATCCGAAAAGACAACAGAGAAACTAAGGAGATCAACACACGCTGCTCTGGCTAAAACGGAAAAAATACGCAGACCATCAACCGGAATCGATAAAAAAGGGACGGCGGCTGGTGGCCTGGTAAGCATCGGCCTGATACTTGGCGGAGGCGTTTGGCTTTTTTGGGGAAAAACGCTGTGGGCCTTGGGAACAATAGCGGTCGGTGTTATTTCCTTCCTGTCAAATCGCAGTCATCATAAACGGATAAAGTAATTTAGGAAGGCTGGCGGATAAGTCCCTGCCGGTATCAGCTGTATATGGCTGCCTCATGCTTTTCCTGATTATAAGCGGGTTGCATTAATCCGATCAAGCATGTATAATAAGGCAAAAGACATTCAACGGAGAATGAAGACTCCGCCGAATGTCTTTTTTGTTCCTGACAGATCCGGGGCTTTTACGGAAAATAAAGAGTAAGGGAGGTCCCTTCATCCGGTACACTCTGAATGGAAACATCGCCTCCGTGCCTGAGCATAATCCGTTTCACGATGGTAAGGCCGACTCCGGTCCCCTCAAATTCGGAGGAAGAATGAAGTCTTTCAAAGACGGAAAAAAGTCTGTCCGCATAGGCCATGTCGAAGCCTGCTCCGTTATCCGTAATGGTTATGGCTGTCTGTCCTTTTTTAACCTGTGAGGTCACACGGATCTCGGCTTCCGGCTTGTTTCGGGTAAATTTCAAGGAATTGCTCAGTATGTTGGTAAACAGCTGAGATAAAAGGACCGGATCCCCGCAGACGGAAGGCAGTTTTTCTATGGTGAGATGAATGATTCTGCCCTCTTCCAGGAGTACGAGATCGTTATAGGCGTTCCTGATTATTTTTTCCGGATCCACAGGAACCGGGCGGCAGGGCAGCTGTGTCATGCGGGAGAAATCCAGAAGCCTCATTATCATGGCTTCGGCCTGGCTGCATTTGTGAAAGAGCCTTTCCATCACTTCATCGGCATCTTCAGGAAGGGGATTGGCGGATTCCTTCAGTATGACAGAGAGAAGCTCCAGAAGCTGGTGCATGACCTGAATCGGGGATTTCAAATCATGGGAAACGCTGTGACAGAATTGATCCATTTCCCGGTAGGCCGCTTTTAATTCACGTGTCTGATTGATGATCTGAAGATGGGTACGGATTCTGGCGAGAAGCTCCGAAGGCTGACAGGGCTTGAGGATATAGTCCTGTGCGCCCAGACGGAAGCCCTCTTCCAGGCTGGCGCGATCCTGTTCGCCGGTGATGAAAAGGATGGCTGTGTCCTCACATCGGGAATTTTCTCTTATCTGCCGGCATACGGCCAGCCCGTCCATTTCCGGCATGCGGATATCCAACAGGATCAGATCGGGGATTTCCCTGTCCAGCAGGCTGAGCGCCTGCCGTCCGCTGTCTGCCACACGTACCTCGTAGCCGTTCCTTGTAAGCAGCGTACCGGTCATATGGATAAATTCAGGATTGTCATCAACGATCAGAATTACGGAAGAATGTTCCATTCCAGTACCCTCCTGGCCTATTTTGCTCTGCAATGATTGTAAATTATACACCAGACGGAGGTGAGACGCAATGTTGTGCAAAGGGAGACCGAATCAGAAAATGATGAACAGCATCCTGCTTTTTGCCGCAGGTATGATCATGCTGTTTTTGGGAAAGGGCAGCTGGGATATCCGGCAGGCCTTCCTGCTGCAGCAGCAAACGCAGGAAAAAAGGGAATTGTGCCGACAGCTGTGTGAGGATTTATCGGATTCGGTGGACTTTCTGTCGGAGTCGGCCGGGAGGTTTGTCATTTCAGGAGATAAAGAGTATCTGGAAGCCTATTGGAATGAGGTGCGGCAGGGACAGCGCCGGAACCGGATCATTGAAAGCCTTCAGGCGCTGGAGCTGCCCGGGGAAGAGGCACGGCTTCTGGAAACGGCAAAGAAAAATTCGGATTTACTGATCTATATGGAAACACGTTCCATGAAGCTTGCCGCAGATGCTTATGGCTTTCCGGATTCGGAGCTGCCGGAGGAGGTCAGCGGCTATGTGCTTAATGTTGTGGAAAAGCAGATGAGTCCCGGAGAAAAGAGGCTGGAAGCCGCCTCCATTTTATTCGGGGATAATTACAGGGCGGAAAAGGAAGTGATAACGCAGTATACGGATCAGTTTATGGAACGGCTCTCGGAAAGAATGGATAAGGAGCTCGGACAGGTAGAGGACGGCGTGCTGCAGACCACGGTGAGGCAATGGGCACTGCAGGCGGCTGCGTTTCTGCTGGCGGGGCTGATACTTTTTTTATATTACCGATTCTGTATTTCCCCTGTACTTCAATATCAGCTGTGCCTGAAGGAAAAAAGAGAGAAGGAGCTCAGGCCGGCAGGGACCTGGGAGGTATACCGGCTGGGCAATGAAATCGAAGCCATGTATTGTTCCATGCAGGGGGCGCTGAAAACAAAGGATGTGTTTCTGGGGGTTGTAAGCCATGAGATCCGCACGCCGCTTCAGACTATTCTGGGGTATCAGTCTCTGTTGGAACAGACGGTGCAGGGAAAGGAACAGAGGGAATATCTGGATGCGATGAAGGACGCGTCCTTCCGTCTCCTGCAGCTTGTGAATCATCTTTTGGATGCTTCCCGCCTTGCGGCCGGACAGAGCCAGATACAGGAGGAGGCCTTTGAGGTGACGGATTTCATCAGAGAACTGCGGAATTCCTTCAGCAGGCAGGCGGAAGAAAAGGGATTGTATTTTTCCGTCGGGAGGGGTACGGATGTACCGGATGTCCTGCGGGGGGATTTGATGAAAATCAGGCAGATAGCGGGAAATCTCATTACCAATGGTTTGAAATTTACGGAAAAAGGAAGAGTAACCGTAAACCTGGGATGGGAAGAACGGGCGGGAGAACAATTTCTTCTGATTAAGGTAAGGGACAGCGGAATCGGTATCCGCGAGGAGGATAAGAAACGGATTTTTGATGTGTTTGAACAGGCGGATTCGTCTGTCAGCCGGCGTTTCGGAGGAAGCGGCCTGGGGCTTGCGGTGTGCCGGCAGCTTGTGGGAGTGCTGAAGGGGACGCTGGAGGTGGTGAGCGAGCCGGGAAAGGGGAGCTGTTTTACGGCTGCCATACCGGTAAAAGCGGCTGAGGCAGCCGGAGAAAAGCAGGAGGCGGCGGAGGAAGAAGAGGATTGGTCAGATTTTTTCCGAAGCTGGAGGGAACTTCTGGAGAGAGGGGATTTCGGTGCGGAGCAGTATTTCCGGGAAAATAAGGCTGTGTGTCAAAGAATTTGGGGGAGGGAAAGAACGGAACGGATAGAACGGGAGATGGACTGCTATCATTTTAAAACGGTGGCAGAGTGGCTGGAGCAGTGGGAGAAGGAAGGTGAATGCCATGTATCGGGTACTGTTTGTAGATGATGATGAAGCGATTGGCTTTCTGGTAGCGCGTTACCGGATATGGAAAACGGCCGGGTTTGAACTGGCGGATTTTGCATACAACGGCAGAGAAGCGCTGGAAAAGCTGTCCGCAGGAGACTTTGATCTGATAATTACCGATATCCGCATGCCTGTCATGAACGGGCTGGATCTGCTGCGCCGTATCCGGGAAAAGGGATATCCGGCAATCGTTATTCTCGCGAGTACATATCAGGATTTTACCTATGCCAAGGAGGGGATACGGCTGGGAGCGGTGGAATATCTGGAGAAGCCGTACAGTGAGGAAAAGGTGGCGGAGGCGCTGAGGCTGGCGGAGGATTATCTGGGGCAGGAAAGGGAGGATGCGCCGGAAAGATACTGGCATGCGCTTTTGGAAGGGGAGGATCCGGCACAGCTGGCGGACAGTCTGTTCCAGGAGGCGCAAGAGCGGTATCCTCAGGACGGGGAGCGGATGAGACGGGACGTGGCGGGACTGCTGGAAAAAGTCTATCAGAAGATGTGTGAGCAGGCCCCTTGGCTGAAGGTCATTGATAAAAAGGATTTCATAATCGGCGGAAGGCCTGCAGATGAGGCGGAAGAAATTTTTAAGGAGCTGCAGTGGAAAATAAAGCAGTATGGACTGCGTTCTCCTGATTTGATGGCGGTCCGCATTGCCAGGCTGATAGAGGAATACCTGGTGTCCGATCACCTGCAGGATATTCTGGCGGAAAAACTGGAACTGAGCAAGGATTATATTGCCAAACTGTTCCGCGGCCGGTCGGGAATGACCATATCGGAGTATACCACACTTCTGAAAATGGAGAAGGCAAAGGAGCTTCTTCGTACCACAAATGATAAGGTTTATGAAATCGGGGAAGCTTTGGGATACAGCACTACAGATTATTTTACCAGACTTTTTAAAAGCTGTATCGGGTGTACGCCCGCTTATTTTCGTAAATACAGTACTTCGGAAGAAAAATTCTGACAGCCCGGGGCCGCGCACAGCCACAGGAAAGACAGTGGGGGAAGGCTGGTACAGAAACAAAAAACGGATCTGTCATGGTTTTTTCCGTATTTGTCAGGTTTCTTTTTCTCTTTTATTCCGGTATTCTGTTTACAGGTCCTAAACAACAAGTAGTCCCCTAAGACGAAGTGGTCGTAATTCCGGAAGGAATGCGGGCACTTTTTTGCGTTGGGTAAAATGATTTACTTTGAGGAGGAACAGATTATGAAAAGAAGAGCGATTGGAACATTCGGAGCATGGATTACGGCGGCGGCCCTGTGTCTTTCCCTTACGGCATGCGGCGGCGCCATGTCGGAGGTGGCGGAAGGAGCGGCGGCGCCCGATACTGCAGGAAGCCAGGCGGAAGCGGATTCTGCTTCGGCGGCAGACGGACAGGAAACGGCAGCCGTATCGGGCGAGGATTCCATCAAGGTAGGAATACTTCATTCCCTGAGCGGAACTATGGCAATCAGTGAAACCTCCGTAAGGGATGCGGAGCTTCTCGCGATTAAGGAAATTAACGAAAACGGAGGAGTCCTTGGAAAGCAGCTTGTCCCGGTCATTGAGGACGGCGCTTCGGATAATGCGGTTTTTAAGGAGAAGGCGGAGAAGCTTCTTCTGAATGATAAGGTGGCAACGGTATTCGGCTGCTGGACTTCTGCCAGCAGAAAAGCGGTGCTTCCGGCATTTGAAAGCAGCAACGGGCTGCTCTGGTATCCGGTGCAGTATGAAGGACAGGAATCATCCCCCAACATTTTTTACATAGGTGCGGCGCCGAACCAGCAGATTGTCCCTGCCATTGAATATATGAATGAAAATTACGGGAAAAAGGTTTTTCTGCTGGGCTCCGATTATGTATTTCCCAGAACGGCGAACGCCATCGTAAAGAAGCAGGCGGAGGCCCTGGGGATGGAGATCGTGGGAGAGGAATACACGCCGATGGGGCATACGGATTATACAACCATCCTCAGTAAAATAAAGGAAGCGGATCCGGATTTCATCTTTAATACGCTGAACGGAGATTCCAATGTGGCTTTCTTCAAGCAGTTCAAGGATGCAGGATTGACGCCGGAGCAGATTCAGACCTGTTCGGTTTCCATTGCGGAAGAAGAGGTAAAAGGAATCGGGGCCTCTTATCTGGAGGGGCATCTGGTGGCATGGAATTATTACCAGACAACAGCTACGCCGGAAAACAAGAAATTTGTGGAAGCATACAAAGCGGAATACGGGGCGGACAGAGTGACGGATGATCCGATAGAAGCCGGTTACAATGCGGTTTATCTCTGGGCGGCTGCCGTGGAAAAAGCGGGCACCACAGATGTGGATGCGGTGAAAGAGGCCGCGGCGGGGATTTCCCTGGATGCGCCGGAAGGAAAGATTACCATTGACGGAGAAAACCAGCATATTTACAAGCCGGTACGCATCGGTATGGTAAACGCGGACGGATTGATTGATGAGGTATGGAGTACGCCGGAGCCGGTAAAACCGGATCCTTATCTGAAAGGATATGAATGGGCCGCCGGACTCAGCGGCGCGCAATAGGGGAACAATGGCAAAGAGGCCGCTGAATACAGCGGTCTCTTTGTGCGTTCGGGCAGACAGAAAGGAGCAGACGCGCTATGGAAGTTTTTTTAATGCAGCTGTTTAACGGTATCAGTGTCAGTTCGATTCTCTTGCTGGCAGCGCTGGGCCTGGCAATTACCTTCGGACTGATGGGAGTCATTAATATGGCTCATGGGGAGTTTATCATGACAGGGGCTTATACGGCATATGTGATGCAGAATCTGTTTCAGGCTGCCCTGCCCGCCGGAATGCTGGACTGGTACTGCCCGGCGGCGATTATACTGTCATTTCTGACAGCGGCTGTGCTGGGATATGTGCTGGAAAGGCTGGTTATATGCAGGTTATACGGAAGAACGGTAGACAGCCTTCTTGTTACCTGGGGGATCAGCCTGATACTGCAGCAGGCGGCCAGAAGCATTTTCGGCTCTCCCAACGTGGGGGTGAAGGCGCCGTCATTCCTGGAAAAAAGCCTGCGGATAACAGGGATGCTTTCCCTGCCCTATAAGAGGCTGTTCATTCTGGTGATTGCCGTTGTCTGCCTCGTCGGAGTTTATCTGCTGATGTATAAAACAAGGCAGGGAAGGAATATCCGGGCAGTTATGCAGAACCGGGATATGGCCGCAAGCCTGGGGGTTAATACCAGAAGAATCGATTCCATGACTTTTGCCATCGGCTCCGGCCTGGCAGGCCTTGCCGGCTGTGCGCTGACATGGATTGGAGCGATTGGCCCCACCCTCGGCACCAATTACATCGTGGATACCTTTATGACGGTGGTGGTAGGCGGCGCAGGAAGCATTGTCGGATCCGTTTTCGGCGCAGGCTTTATCGGCGTGGGGGGAACAGCATTTGAATTCCTGACCAATGCGTCTATCGGAAAGGTGCTTATTTTCCTGTGCGTCATTATCCTGCTGCAGTTTAGGCCCAAGGGCATTTTTGCCATAAGCAGCAGAGCGCTGGAAGAGTAGAAAGGCGGTGAAAGACTTGAAACGACAAACGAAATCTTTAGCAGAGGGAAAAGGGAAGCCTGGCATACAGGGAACTACGGTGCTTGCCGTACTGCTGTTTATCTTTCTTGCAACCCTTCCCTTTTATATGCCGATGTTCCGGGTAAGCCTTTTCGGTAAATATATGTGCTTCGCCATTGTGGCGCTGGGACTGGATATGATTTGGGGCTATACGGGAATCCTGAGTCTGGGACATGGCGTTTATTTCGGCCTGGGGGCTTACTGTATGGCGATGTATCTGAAGCTGGAAGCTTCCGGAGGCGCCCTGCCGGATTTTATGTCCTGGAGCGGCCTGATGGAGCTGCCCGGATTCTGGAAGCCCTTTCAAAATCCGGTGTTTGCCGTCGCCATGGCCCTGCTGGTTCCGGTGGCGCTGGCAGTGCTTATCGGTTATCTGACGTTTATCCATAAAATAAGAGGGGTATATTTTTCTATCCTTTCCCAGGCATTAGCCATGATTTTCGGCACGCTCCTTGTGGGCAGCCAGGCATATACGGGAGGCTCCAACGGGCTGACTAATTTCAGCACTATTTTCGGCAAAAGCCTCAATGCGCCGCTGACCAAAATAATGATGTTTTATGCCACCCTGGCAGGCCTGGTCCTGGTATTTGCCCTGTGCCGTTTTCTCACGAACAGGCGGATTGGGAAGGTATTTCTGGCTATCCGTGACGGGGAGAGCCGGGCCGGTTTTGTGGGTTATAATACGGCCGTTTATAAGGTTTTTGTATACGCGCTGTCAGCCTTTATTGCAGGTCTGGGCGGAGCGCTTTATGTGACGCAGGTGGGAATCATTTCTCCGTCGGAGGTGGGGATTGTCCCTTCTGTAGAGATGATTATCTGGGTTGCCATCGGCGGGAAGGGTACCCTGGCAGGCCCTATTCTGGGCGCGCTTGCCGTAAACGGATTAAAAACGGCGGCCAGTGAAAATTTTCCTGAGTTGTGGTCGTATTTTATAGGAATCTTGTTTGTTGTGGTAATTCTCTGGCTGCCGGGCGGTTTTGTTTCCCTGAAGGAAATTCCGGGGAAAATCAGGCATAAGATGTCAGCCGGGAAGAAAAACACCGAAACCGGGGAAGACAAAAAAACAGCGGCGGAGCAGGCATTGTCCTGACGAACGGCAGATTGGCAAAGGCAAAGGAGGCAGAAAAAATGGGAGCGGCAAGACAGGAAGCACCGGCATTGAAGATTGAGAATGTGAGTATCCGTTTTGGGGATTTTAAGGCGATTAAAAATGTTTCCACCTCTGTGGGAAAAAACGAAGCCCGTTTTTTTATCGGGCCGAACGGAGCGGGCAAAACAACGATACTGGACGCTATCTGCGGAAAGAACCATGTGTCGGAAGGTAAGATTTTATTTTTCAGCGATAAGGGAGAACGGGATGTTTCCAGAATGAAGGAATATGCTATTTCCGATCTGGGAATCGGCAGAAAATTCCAGGCCCCCAGTGTATTTACCGGGATTACCATTGAAGAAAATATGGAGCTTGCCGTGGCGAAACGGCATTCTCTTTATTCCACCACCTTCCGCCGCCTTTCCAAAGAAAGCAGGGAATATATGAATTACTGCCTGGATTTTATCGGTTTGAGTGATAAACGATTTTCTTATCCCGGAAGCCTTTCTCATGGAGAAAAGCAGTGGCTGGAGATCGGTATGATTCTGGCATCCAGGCCGAAGCTGATGCTTCTGGATGAGCCGGTGGCCGGCATGGGGCGCAGGGAAACGGAAAAAACCGCAGAAATGTTAAAGAATATCAAAAAGGAATGCTCCATTATCGTGGTGGAGCATGATATGCAGTTTGCCAAAGAGGTATCCGATACGGTGACGGTATTTCATGAGGGTGAGATTCTGGACGAGGGAACCATGGATACCGTCCAGAAAAACCAGAAGGTAATCGATGTCTATCTGGGCCGCGGCTGAAGGGAGGAAAGAGAATGTTTGAACTGAAGGATGTGTACGCTTCCTACGGGGAAGGAATGGTGCTGCGCCATGTGAGCCTGGAAGCGCCCAAAGGCCGTGTGACCTGCCTGGTAGGAAGAAACGGTGCGGGAAAGACGACCACGCTCAAGTCGGTCATGGGACTTGTAAAAACACCTCAGGGAAAGATTTTGCTGGATGATAAGGAGATTCAGGATCTTCCGGTTTATGAAAGGGCCAAAAAGGGAATCGGCTATGTCCCACAGGGGCGGGAAATCTTTCCCCAGCTTACTGTGGAAGAAAACATTCTTCTCGGCCTGGAGGCGAAAAAGGGAAAGGGCGGTATACCGGATTTTATTTATGAAACCTTTCCGATACTGAATGAATTCCGTAAAAGAAAGGGCGGGGATTTATCCGGAGGCCAGCAGCAGCAGCTGGCGATAGCGCGGGCCGTGGCGGCGGAGCCTGCTCTGCTGATTCTGGATGAACCTACGGAAGGAATCCAGCCATCTGTTATCCAGGAAATCGGGCGGGTCATCACGGAACTGAAATCCCGTATGGCAGTTCTGATTGTGGAGCAGTATCTGGAATTTGTGATGGAGATTGCGGATTATTGTTATGTGATGGAGAATGGGCGGATTATTATGGATGGGGATCCGGAGGAACTGGACCAGGAAAAACTGCAGGCCACTATGTCGTTGTAGGAGGCAAGAAATCCCTTCCCCGCCTGTCTCTCAGCATTTTCTTTGCGGCCGGAGAACCTGCCTGCGCTGCCCCGGATTTCAGCCGGACAGACCGGACGCGTTCCCTCTGTACCGCCGGCGGCAGACAAGAAAAGGGGCTGTTTCTAACTATTTTGTCCCTATTCTCCTCTGTCAACGCGGCTGAACTCCTCCCTTTGGTCGTCAAACAACGCCGCTAAGGACGGACAGCGGAGCATAGGAACAAAATAGTAAGAAACAGCTCCCTTTTCTTGAGATGCCGCCGGTGGTACAGAGGGAACGCGTCCGGTCTGTCCGGCTGAAATCCGGGGCAGCGCAGGCAGGTTCTCCGGCCGCAAAGAAAATGCTGAGAGACAGGCGGGGAAGGGATTTCTTTCAGGCAGTTATATTGTATGAAATTCAGAAGTATTCAAAAATTTGAAATAAAAGTTTAGTTATAAATGGGGTTGAGATTTTGACGGTAAAGTGTTAAGATATGTTTGAGCATATTATTCTGTGAATCTGGGCGTTTCGCCATCTTAAATTCTATTTCCATTCAGAGACTCTATGCTTAATCCAATGAATAACAGGCAGGGGTCAGGCGGATGGAAGAGAAGGGATGATTTTTTTCTGTAAGGCTGTTTCCTGCGCATAATTGCAGAAAGGAGCAGTTTATGGAAGAAAAACAATCCATGGAAGAAAAACAATCCATGGAAGAGAATTATTCTGTGGCAGGAGAGGGGCTTCATGTGGTGAGGAACCACAAAGATACGGTATTCCGTATGATTTATAAGGACAGGACAAAATTGCTGGAGCTGTATAATGCCCTGAACGGAACGGACTATGAGGATGCGGCGGAGCTGGAGGTATGTACGCTGGAAAATGCGATTTATATGGGGATGAAAAATGATGTTTCTTTCCTGTTTGATTCGGAAATGAATCTGTATGAGCATCAATCTACCTTTAATCCTAATATGCCGCTCAGGGATCTTATGTATGCTGCAAAGCAGCTGGAAAAGTATATGGCAGAAGATACGCTTTATTCCAGCAAGCTGGTAAAAATTCCGGTTCCGCGGTTTGTGGTATTTTATAACGGGACGGAAAAACAGCCGGAGCGCAGAGTATTAAAGCTGTCGGATGCGTATGAAAAGAAGGTGGCATCTCCGGAGTTGGAATTAAAGGTTCTGATGCTTAATATCAATCAGGGGAATAACAGGAAACTGATGCAGCGGTGTAAAACTTTGAAGGAATACTGCCAGTTTGTGGAATGTATCCGGAAGTACGCGGCCACTATGGAGATTGCGGAAGCGGTGGACAGGGCCGTGACGGAATGTATTAAAAAGAATATCCTGGCGGATTTTTTGACTAAACAGAGAGCGGAGGTGGTAGCAGTGTCGATCTTTGAATATAACGAAGAAGAGGAACTGAAGAAAATCCGTGCCGCCGAATTCAGTGTAGGAAGAGAGGCTGGATATGAAGAGGGAGAGGCAGTTGGAAAAGCGGCCGGAGAAGTAGTCGGTAAGGCCGAAAGTGTGCTTGAGCTTCTGGAGGATCTGGGGAAAATTCCCAAAGAACTGCGGGAGAGAATCCTTTCGGAATCAAATCTTCCGGTTTTGAAGCAATGGCTGAAGGCAGCGGCGAAAAGCGAATCGCTGCAGGATTTTTTGGATCAGGCCGGTATTCTGGATCTTGACGAAAGGGAATGATTGTTTTAATATAAGGACGTGGACGCAGGAGTCGATATATATCGGCTCCTGCTTTTTTGTTATTTAGGGATATTGATGAGGAACACGCCGGAAAATTATGCGGCGTGGGGAAAGGAGCAGATATGCATTTTACACCTAAGGATCAGGAAAAGCTGATGCTTCATATGGCGGGAGAGCTTGCCGGAGAACGGGGACGGAGAGGGCTGCGGCTGAATTATGTGGAGGCGGTAAGCTTCCTTGCTTCCGGTCTGCTGGAGTATGCAAGAGATGGAAAGACGGTGGCGGAGCTGATGGAGCTGGGAAGAAAAATGCTTTCCACAGAGGATGTGATGGAAGGTGTGGCGGATATGGTGAGCGAGGTGCAGGTGGAAGCTACTTTCCCGGACGGCACCAAGCTGGTGACGGTACATAATCCCATTCAGCCGGGGCCGGCTTTTATCTGCGGGAAAGGAAGGTGCGGAGAATGAAACCAGGGGCTATGGTTATTGCGGACAGAGAGATTGTTTTGAATGAAGGAAAGGAAACCAGAGAGCTGCTGGTGGCTAATGTGGGAGACAGGCCTGTGCAGGTTGGATCCCACTATCATTTCTTCGAGGTGAACCGGCTGCTTACCTTTGACAGAGAGTCGGCCTTCGGTTTTCGGCTGGATATTCCCTCCGGGACAAGTGTGCGTTTTGAACCGGGGGAGGAAAAGAAGGTACGGCTGGTGGAGCTGGGCGGCAGGAAGATTGTTTATGGCTGTAATGATTTGACCAGAGGGGAAGCGGTGCCGGATAACCGGGAGGCTGCTATGGAAAAAGCGGCGGAGAAAGGAATGCTTTCCCCAAAAGGAGGCGTGTTATGAGTTATCGGATCGATGCAAAGCAGTATGGTTTGATGTATGGGCCGACGGTGGGAGACAGTGTCCGGCTGGCAGATACCAATTTATTCGCAAAGGTGGAAAGGGATTATACCATCTATGGGGAAGAGGTGAAGTTCGGAGGCGGCAAGACCATACGGGACGGCATGGGACAGTCGGTAAGAACCACTCATGAAGACGGCGATCTGGATCTGGTTATCACCAATGCGCTTGTGATTGACTATACGGGGATATTCAAGGCGGATATCGGAATCCGGGACGGAAAAATTGCAGGTATCGGAAAGGCCGGAAATCCGGATATTATGGATGGCGTGACGAAGGGCATGACCATTGGAGCCTCCACAGAGGCTTTGGCAGGGGAAGGGATGATCCTGACGGCAGGCGGGATCGATACTCATATCCATTTTATCTGCCCACAGCAGATCGACTGCGCATTGTTTTCAGGAGTTACTACCATGATAGGAGGGGGAACCGGACCGGCTGACGGAACCAATGCCACTACCTGTACGCCCGGCCCCTGGAATCTGGCCCGGATGCTGGAGGCGGCGGAGGAATATCCCATGAATCTGGGTTTCCTGGGAAAAGGGAACTGTTCCGATGAAGCGGCGCTGGAGGAGCAGGTGAAGGCGGGAGCCATGGGACTGAAAATCCATGAGGACTGGGGAGCTACTCCGGCGGTCATCGATCACTGTCTGCGGGTGGCGGATGCTTATGATGTGCAGGTGGCAATCCACACGGATACATTGAATGAAGGCGGCTGCGTGGAAGATACATTGGCGGCCATCGGCGGCAGAGTCATACATACGTATCACACGGAAGGGGCCGGCGGCGGCCATGCGCCGGATATTATCAGGGCGGCGGCGGCTCCCAATATCCTTCCTTCCTCCACAAATCCAACCATGCCTTTTACGGTCAACACGCTGGATGAACATCTGGATATGCTGATGGTGTGCCATCATCTGGATAAAAATATACCGGAGGATGTGGCGTTTGCGGATTCCAGGATCAGGCCCGAAACCATTGCTGCGGAGGATGTGCTTCATGATATGGGGGTATTCAGCATGATGAGTTCGGATTCCCAGGCAATGGGACGGATTGGGGAGGTAATCACCCGGACATGGCAGACCGCACATAAAATGAAGGAAGAGAGAGGCGCGCTTCCGGGAGACGGGGAATACTGTGACAATTTCCGCATCCGGCGTTATATTGCCAAGTATACGATTAACCCGGCGATCACTCACGGAATTTCTGATTATGTGGGAAGTGTGGAAATCGGGAAAACGGCGGATCTGGTACTTTGGAATCCGGCATTTTTCGGAATCCGGCCTGATATCATCATAAAGGGAGGCATGATTATCGCTTCCAAAATGGGAGATGCCAATGCCTCCATACCAACCACCCAGCCGGTCATGTATCAGCATATGTTCGGCGCCCACGGCAGGGCAAAATACAATACCTGCATCACCTTTGTGTCCCAGGCGGCCTGTGAGGGAGGCATCCGTGAACGCCTGCATCTGCAAAAACAGGTACTGCCTGTACACAACACCCGGAAAATAGGGAAAAAGGATATGCTTCTGAATGATAAAACACCGGAGATCCTTGTGGATCCGGAAACCTATGAGGTGAGGGCGGACGGTGTTCTTCTGACTTCAAAGCCGGCGGAAAGGCTGCCGCTTACACAGCTTTATAATCTTTTTTGAGAAAAATGATAAAAAAGCCTGGGAAGCCTCAGGCAGGAGGTAACAATGATTCTGTGTGAAAAGATACTTGGTAGCATGGCGGATCCCGCCTTTGCGGACTGTCAGGCGGATTATGTGGAAATAGAATGGCATGAAGCGTATAAAAGGCTTCATCAGAAAACGACGGGTTCGGGACTGGAAATCGGAATCCGGCTGGATACGGATATCCTTACCAGAGGCCTTCGTGAAGGAGACATACTCTGGCAGGATGACAATTGGGTGATCGCGGTTACAATACCTCCCTGTGAGGCCATTGTAATTGATGTGGATGCCGCCCATCCGGATATGGTGGCAAAGGTTTGCTATGAGCTGGGAAATAAACATGCGGCGCTGCTGTGGGGAGAGACGGAAATGCAGTTCGTCACGCCATATAATGAACCGACTCTTCAGCTGCTGAACAAGCTTCACGGAGTTACGGCCTGTAAAAAGCTGGTAAAGTTTAATTTTGATAAAAGTATCTCTTCCACGGTCAGCAGCCATACCCATTGATTCCCGCAGGGATTTGACTTATCCGGACGGAAAATGGAACGTGAGAACCGAAAGCGGAAGGAAAGCCGGAAAGGACAGGGATGACGGAACAGGAAAAACAATTTTTGCTTTTACAGATAAATGATGCGCTGTTTCCCATCGGCGGCTATTCTCATTCTTATGGGCTGGAAACATACATCCAGAAGGAACTGGTATCGGACGAAGAGAGCGCTGCAGAGTATATTCGGAACAATCTTCGTTTCAGCGTTTGCTTTAACGAACTGCTGCTGGCGCGTTTGGCTTATGAGGCAGCGGCGCAGGACAGTGAGAATGCTTTGCAGGAGCTTCTTGTATTGGAGGAGCTTGCCGCTGCTTCCCGTTCACCGGAGGAGGTAAGAAGAGCCGGGGAAAAGATGGGTTCCCGTTTTATTAAAACCGCAGGAATGCTGCCGGTTCCCATGGACAAAAAAATATTTGCAAGGTACGCAAAGGCGGAAGGCAGCAAAACCCATGCGGCTGCCTATGGGGTATTCTGCGCCGCGGCAGGCATAGATGAGGACAGGATGCTGGAGCATTATCTGTATTCCCTGACCTCGGCCATGGTGACCAACTGTGTGAAGACAATTCCCTTAAGCCAGACAGCCGGACAAAAGCTTTTGTTTGCATGCAGGGAAATCTGGCCTGCAGTGACGGAACAGGTAAAACAGCTGACATTGGAGGATTACGGGGCCTGTACCCCGGGATTTGAAGTCAGGTGTATGCAGCATGAAGGTCTGTACTCCCGTTTATTTATGTCATAGGGCATTTATGCCTTTGGCTGGTATAATGCTGCATAATATCACAGTAATGCTGTATTGGTAATGGAATATAAGATGAGAAAAAGAAGGGAAGCAGAGCGATGTCATATGTAAAAATAGGAGTGGCAGGTCCGGTAGGTTCCGGGAAAACGGCCCTGATAGAAAGCCTGACCAGAAAAATGGCAGGTGATTACAGCATTGGGGTTATCACCAATGACATATATACCAAGGAGGATGCGGAGTTCCTGTGTAAAAACAGTATTATGCCGAAGGAACGGATAATAGGTGTGGAAACGGGAGGCTGCCCCCATACAGCCATACGGGAGGATGCATCCATGAATCTGGAGGCAGTGGATGAGCTGCTGGAACAGTTTCCCGACATTCAGATTGTTTTTATTGAAAGCGGCGGGGATAACCTGTCCGCCACCTTCAGCCCCGAACTTGCCGATGCCACTATTTTTGTTATTGATGTGGCGGAAGGCGATAAGATTCCCAGAAAAGGAGGCCCGGGCATTACCCGTTCGGACCTGCTCATTATCAATAAAATCGATCTGGCGGAAATGGTAGGGGCAAGCCTTGAGATCATGGACAGGGATTCCCGCAGAATGCGTGGAAACCGGCCCTTCCTTTTTACAAATATCAGAGGAGATTCGGGAGTGGATCGTGTTGTGGAATGGATAAAAAAGAGCGTATTGTTTGAAGAGAATGTCTGAGAGAATGGCGGAGAATGGAATGGAAAAAGGGACGGAAAATGCATTTGGCAGAAAATCGGAACTGAGGCTGACCGCAGGATGGGATGGCGAAGAAACCTTCCTTCGTGAGCTTGGCTTTACCGCGCCCTTTAAGATCATGACTTCATTTCCACGTAAGGATGGAGGCAAAGAGGTGATGATCATGTGCGCTTCTCCGGGAATTATGGAAGGCGACAGCCAGTGGATCCGCATTGAAACAGAGAGAGGGGCACGGCTTGCCGTGACATCTCAGTCCTATGAAAAAATACATAAAATGAACAACGGCTGCGCGTACCGTAATACGATAATCCGGATTGCCGGCAATTCCGTCCTGCGTTACAGGCCTCTTCCGGTAATTCCCTTTGGAGGCTCCGCATTTGAAAGCAGGACAGCGATTGAACTGGAGGATGAGAGCAGTGAACTGATCTATGAGGAGCTGCTTTCCTGCGGCCGTGCCGCCTGCGGAGAACGTTTTGCCTACCGCTTTTTTCATTCCCTGTCAGAGGTCTCCTGCAAAGGGAAATTGATCTACAGAGAAAATAACCGCTTCCGACCTGCGTCCTGGCCGATGGAGGAACTGGGGCTGTTTGAAGGGTATACCCATATGGCAGGAATGCTGATTCATATGCAGGCGGTGAAAGAAAAAGAGAGGGAAATACGCAGTCTGGCAGAAGAGGCAGAAAATGCTCAGGAAGTACAGTGCGGTGTGACCAGAACGGCCGCCGGGGACCTGGTGGTGCGCATTCTTGGCAGAAGGGCGGAAACCGTGAGAAAAATATGTGATGAAATATGCAGCTGTATGGAATATTCAGTCCCGGGAAGTGAATAAACGTTATTTTACTTATTATACTTTTTTCCTGTTTTGTCCACGGATATTTGACTATATAGAAATGGTATGCTATCATAAAAAACACCGGCGGCTGATGTATGTGTAAAAATCTGTCATCCGCAAAAAAGTTTATTCCTGCGGGCGGAGAATCAAAGACAAGCCCGCATCAAACGAAAGATATGTTTGGCCCTGACAGTGTCAATGAAGGTCAAAATATAAAACAAATCAATATTTCTGTCCGAATCGGACAATAATTTCAAAATTACAGGAAAAAATAAAAAAGCGAAACTAAGAAATGAAAAGAGTAAGAGACAGTTGTCCGGTGTCGGATTTTCAGATATAATTATGTGGAGGATGGAAATTTACACATGCCTTACGGAACAGGAGGCTGTGTGGAGAAAGAAAAACAGAAAGAGAAACAGACTGAAGTAACTGAGATTCACCATGAGGATCTGGCACTGAAAACGGCGGCGCAGTATTTCGGTAAAGAACTGCTCCCTCTGCTGGGAATCCCCGGAGAGGTGAAGTACATTGCACCCACTGAAAGTGTGAAGCTTGAGACGAGGCAGATGTATCAGGATTTTAATTATGTCTCGGAAGAAGGAAGCTGGATTCATCTGGAATTCGAGAGCGATGCCGTTACGGACGATGATTTGAGACGCTTCCGGGAATATGAGGCTGCTACCAGCCGGACATTTCATGTGGCGGTGATTACTTATGTAATTTGTTCCTCAAAGGTAAAGCGGCTGAAGGCGGCACTGGCTGAAGGAATCAATGTCTATCATGTGAAGATTATCCGTTTGAAAGACGATGATGCAGATCAGCTGTTATCCGGGCTTGAGGAAAAACAAAAGCAGGGAATTCCGTTGGAAAAGGCGGAACTAGTGCCTTTACTTCTAACGCCGCTGATGTCAGGCAGTATGGAAATCGGAGACAGGATTATTAAAAGCTTTGGAATCCTGAAAAAGTCCGGTGATGCGGTAACGGAAATGGAACTGGAAAAGATGTATGCCGTACTTTACACATTGGCAGATAAATTCCTGAGTGAGAAGGAATTGAACAGAGTGAAGGAGATGTTAGCGATGACAAAGCTGGGGACCATGTTGTTTAATGATGGAAAAGCAGAAGGCAGAGCCGAAGGAAAGGCTGAACTTGTTGCAATTATACGTAAAAAAAGGAAAAAAGGTCATAATATATCAGACATAGCGAAAGCTCTGGAACTGGATATGGTATATGTGAAAGAAGTGGCAGATTTGATTGATGAAGATCCTGCAAGAACAGATTTGCAGGTGGCGGAGATTCTTATCAGCCAGAGCTGAGTATATCAGTAATTTATTCGAAAGCTGAATCGGATTAACAATTATGTAGAATAAAGCAGAGCCCCGGAAAGGGCGGAATGGAGGAAAAATGAAGGTATTATTTATCGGAGGAACCGGAACTATCAGTATGGCAATTTCCAGAAAGCTTCTGGAGCAGGGACATGAACTGTATCTTATTAACAGAGGGAACCGGAATGCGGGGCTGGCCGTACAGCTGCCCGGTACGGGAGAATGGAACCGTCCAAAGGAAATACTTGTGGATATTAATAATGAAGAAGAGGCGGCAAAACTGCTGGAGGGTATGCAGTTTGATGCGGTGGCAGATTTTATCGCATTCCGGAAGGAACAGCTGGAGAGAGATTACCGTTTGTTTGGCGGCAGAACCAGGCAGTTTATTTATATCAGCTCCGCGTCAGCTTATCAGAAGCCGGCAACGGATTATCTGATTACGGAAAGCACGCCGCTGTGTAACCCCTATTGGCAGTATTCAAGGGATAAGACAGAGGGGGAGGATTATCTGATGAAGCTTTACAGAGAGGAAAGCTTCCCCATCACTATTGTAAGGCCAAGCCATACCTTTGACGAACGTTCCGTGCCGCTCGGCGTGCATGGAGAAAATGGCAGCTGGCAGGTGCTTAAAAGAATGCTGGAAGGTAAGCCTGTTATCATCCATGGTGACGGGACCTCCCTGTGGACCATGACCCATAACAGTGATTTCGCACCGGGATTCATCGGTCTGCTGGGCAATCCTCATGCATTGGGGCAGGCGGTGCACATCATGTCGCCGGAAAGCATGACCTGGAACCAGATTTATGAAGTGGTTGCGAACGCTCTTGGAGTGAAACTGAATGCCGTGCATATTTCCACAGATTTTCTTGCTGCGGCCGGCGGCGGAAAATATGATTTTACCGGTTCCCTGACCGGGGATAAATCCAATTCCGTTGTTTTTGATATCTCCAAGCTGAAGAGGCTGGTACCCGGCTTTGCCCCGGTGAAATCAATGGAACAGGGGCTGCGTGAAACGGTGCAGAATGTTCTTGCCCATCCGGAACTTCAGCGGGAGGATCCGGAATTCGATTCCTGGTGTGACAGGGTGATTGAAGCAAGACAGAAGGCGCTTGACAGTCTGCAGCAGGGATAAAAAATTACAGAATATATATATTAACAAAAAAGAAGCCTGGGGAGTGGACAGGCTTCTTTTTTTTATGTCCTTTTATTCAGTGAAAGAAAACCCCTCTGATTCGTTGCACACATTTGCGCATGATGAGTTGCGCAAGATTGCGCAAAAAATACGGAAAAATTTAGGGACTATATACTGTGTGGATAAAGAATCTTTGTTTTTATTGCGAATTGATTGTCATAAATTACAATGATATCATTAAATATACTTAAAAATACAGCAAATACAACAAAATATGGAGGCTCGAAAGAAACGGATTGGGTAAAATGTATATTTGGTTCAGCGCTCTCGACAGCTGCAGAAGACAGGGCGTTTCAATCCGGGTAAGATGAAAGGAGCAAAGATAATGAAGAAGGTAGCAGAACCGATGCGGTACAAACCGTCTTTTTTTAAAACCGCAAAAAAGCACTGGATGTTGTTGCTGATGCTGGCGCCGGCACTTTTGTATGTCATCATATTTTCATATGTGCCTATGACGGGGATCGTGCTGGCATTTAAAAATTATCAGTATGCCGGCGGTATTTACGGTTCACCGTGGACGGGGCTCGATAATTTTAAAGCGCTGCTTGTCGCCGGAAAGCTGGGGCAGGTGACGCGGAACACTTTGCTGTACAATATTGCATTTCTTGTACTGGGCGTTATTTTTGAAATGGGCAGCGCAATATTGCTGAACGAGCTGTTCGGCAAATGGTTTAAAAAGATAGCGCAGTCCTTCATGTTTCTGCCCTACTTTATCAGTTGGGTGGTCGCGGGGGCGATTATGTACAATATTTTCAATTACGAGCGAGGCGTGTTTAATCACGTGCTGAATATGCTCGGCGCCAATTCCTTTGATTTGTACAATACACCCGCCGCATGGCCGTTCGTTCTGATTTTCCTGAAAATCTGGAAACAGACGGGGTATGGTTCCGTGGTTTATCTGGCGGCAATCACAGGACTGGATCAGGAAATGTTCGAGGCCTCGGCGATTGACGGAGCCAATGCATGGCAGAAAATCAGATACATTACGATTCCGTCTCTGATTCCTACAATGATGATTCTGGTTCTTATGGGGATCGGCAATATATTCCGGGGAGATTTCGGTCTGTTCTATCAGACGGTAAAGAGCAGCGCCCTGCTCCAGCCCGTGACGGATGTCATAGATACCTATGTATTCCGTCTGTTGATTAATAACAGCGACATCGGGGTATCCGCAGCAGCCGGTCTGTATCAGTCGGTGCTCTGCTTCGTGACAATCACGATATGCAATAAGCTGGTCAAAAAAGTGGAGCCGGACTATGCCTTGTATTGACGGAGGGAGTGAAAAGCTATGGCAAACAAAAAAATACATCACGGCAGAACGATGAGCAGGGACGCGCTTGCCATCAATATTGTGGGATACCTGTTAATCGGAATATTCGGCCTGCTGTGTGTAATTCCTTTTTATCTGATCATTGTAGCCTCTTTTACATCGGAAGCTTCGCTGATCCGGAACGGATATCCCCTGATACCAACGGATTTCAGTATACAGAGTTATCTGCTCTGTCTGAAAAATCCTCTTTCCATATTGAAGGCATACGGAACTACGATTGGGGTTACCATGGCAGGTACATTGATTTCCGTATTTATTGCCACCATGACGGGATATGTGCTTTCGCGCAAGGACTTTCCGTGGCGCAACCAATTGTCCTTCTTCTTTTTCTTCACTACCTTATTCAGCGGCGGTCTGGTGCCCTGGTATATGCTGTGTGTGCGTTATTTGAATTTTAAGAATTCCTATCTGGGAGTTCTGCTTCCGCTTATGTTTTCCGTATGGAACATGATCATTGCCAAGTCCTTTATGGCGGGGATACCCAGTGCCATCAGTGAATCGGCCAAGATGGACGGAGCCAATGATCTGGTGATATTCATCCGTTTGATTCTTCCGCTGAGCAAGCCGCTGCTGGCAACTCTGAGTCTGTTTTCGGCGCTGGCCTACTGGAATGACTGGTATAACTGCATGCTGTACATAACCAATGAAAATATGTTTACCCTGCAGTATTATCTGCAGCGGATGCTGGGAAGTGCGGAAGCCATGAGAATTGTGGCGGAAAAATCGGGTATGGCGCTCCCTTCCGTACCATTGGAAAGTATGAAAATGGCCATGACGGTTATTGCAACCGGGCCCATCGTTCTTCTGTATCCGTTTGTGCAGCGTTATTTTGTTAAAGGCCTTACGATTGGGGCAGTCAAGGGCTGAGGTATCCGGAAACGGCCCGATACCTCCCGGGATGTCTGCACCACAAAACTATAAATAAGAAGGAGAAAAAGCTATGAAAAAGAAAAAATTATTGTCACTTACCCTGATTGTTTGCATGCTGGTCACTATGCTTGCAGGATGCGGAGGTTCCTCCGCCGCATCCACAGACAATTCTTCCGCAGCGGCGCCGGCAGCGGAATCGTCGGCTGCAGGAGGCGAAGAGACTGCGGCTGCCGCATTGGACAGTCTGCCGGCAGCAGTGGGGGAGGGGACAATCACCGCGTCACCGGAATTTTATGCATCCACTGATTTAAGCAAGGATTATACGGTTAATATGTATCTGATAGGTGACGTTCCCAACGACTGGGATAAGGTGCTGAGCCTTGTCAATGAATACCTCAAGCCTTATAATACACAGCTTGCTGTAACCTTCATGAGCTGGAGCGATTATCAGACGATGTATTCCCTGGTGCTGGCGGGCGGCGAGCAGGTGGATCTGATTTTTACCGCACCCTGGTGCTATATGTACAACGAAGCGGCAAAAGGTTCCTTCTATGAGCTGACGGACGATTTCATAACCAATTATATGCCTCTGACAAGAAAATACCAGGCGGCTGAGAGTTGGGATGAAACCACTATTTCCGGCAGGACGATTGCAGTTCCTTCCAATGTTGCTTCACCCATGGGAAAGATCGTGGCGGTAAGACAGGATTTGATGGAAAAATACGGAATGAGTGAGCTGAAGACCTGGGAGGATTACAAAAAATATATGCTCACAATTGCGGAAAAGGAAACACCTGAAAGCGGTATCTATGCCTTGGCGGCATCCGGAGACAACAATGAGCTGTGGGATGTATACCGTCAGCAGACAGATACCTTCCTGGCGCTGGACAGCAGCTATATGGATATGATGTATGAATATAAAGGGGATATTCCCGCCAAAGAAGATATCAAGCTGGCTTATGAATTTGATTCCTTCCTCGCTTACGCCAAGGACATGAAGGAAATGGCTGATGCGGGCTGCTGGAGCCGCAGTGCGCTGACCAATACGGTAACGGATGACGATGCGTTCGGCAATCTTCAGGGTGCATCCATCGCATGGAATGCTTCCGTATTTACCTACATGGAGCAGGCGGAAAAAACAGAAGGCGTGGAATGTATGGCTTATGATCTCACTACCGATCATCTGGTGAGTGCGGAGGCATATTCCAATAATGATATGGCCATTACGGCAGGTTCCAAAAATCCGGAGCGCGCAGCTATGGTTCTGGATATGATTAAATTTGACACCTATCTGAACAGACTGCTGATTCTCGGCATCGAAGGAGAGCATTACAGCATTGATGATAAGGGACAGTATACGGAGCTGGATAAGGCGACCGAATTTGCGGCAAGCGCCATTTCTGCTTCCTGGGCCATCAAGAACGGCGATCTCACAGAAGCCGGCGTGCCGGAGCGTGAGAAAAAGATTACCGATGCCTGGAAAGAACGGGTGGAGATGAACCCTACCATCACCTTTGTATTTGATGATACGAATGTGAAATCCTACGTATCAGCAGTAACCGCAGTACTGACCGATTATGTCCCCATGCTGGAGCTGGGCCTGGTGGATGATGTGGAAACCACACGGGATGAGATGATTACGAAATGCTATGATGCAGGCCTGCAGAGTATTTATGACGAGTTCTATACACAGTATGATGCCTGGCTGGCAACCCGTCAGTAAATAAGCGGCGCAGTGGGATAGTGGTTCCGGTTTTCTCTCAGGAGAAAATATACGGATGTGATTTTTAAGCCTGCGGCGGCTGCCGGACAGATTGCTGCCGCAGGAACAAGCCGGCCATCGGGCCGGCTTTTATCAATGATTGGAGGAACGGGAAAATTACTCTTGATAATATAGCGAAAGAACTGGGAGTCTCCAAGAGTACGGTTTCCCGCGCATTGTCGGGAAAAGGAAGGATTGGAGAGGCTACCAGACAGAAAATACAGGCCTATGCCCGTGAACAGGGAATATGGCAGGAAAAAAAACAGAAAGAAGATCCTGTCAGAACGGAAAATATAGCGGTGGTTATTCCCATGGATGCCTATTCCACAAATGTCCCGTTCTTTCAGGAATGTCTTCTTGGGATCAGCGAAATGGCGACCATGCTCCGGTACAATGTGCTGATTACGATAGGCACACCCAATGATATCTCCAATGTCCAGAGGTTAGTCGAAAAAAAGCAGGTGGACGGCATCGTTCTCCTGCGCGATTTGGAGCATGACAGGCTTCTGCAGTATCTTACGGAAATCCATTTTCCTGCGGGCCTGTCCGGAACCTGCGATTATGAGGAGATCATCCAGGTTGATATTGATAACAAAGCCGCTTCAAACAGTCTGGTTTCCCTGCTGATAGGTCAGGGCTACCGCAGATTCGCAATGCTTTTCGGGGAAATGTCTTTCCGTGTGAACCAGAAACGCTGTCAGGGCTGTTATGATGCCCTGGATAAATACGGGCTGTCCAGAGCGCATCAGCTGTGCTATTCTGACTTCGATAATACGGAATTGCTCAACAGCATTATCAGCGATATGTTTGCAGGAAAAGTGGAATGTATCATATGCGGGGATGATGTGATCTGTACAAAGGTCATGTCCGCACTTCAGGCGGAAGGGTACCGGATCCCAAGGGATATTTCCATCGCATCCCTGTATAACAGTGCGAATCTGAATTGCTTTTCCCCTGCGGTAACAGCGATCAGCGTCTCCGCAAGACAGGTGGGAAATGTGGTGGGAAGGCAGCTGATAAACAGTCTGCGCGGGGAGGCCTATAATGCCAAAACGAATCTTGGATATGAAATTCTGCTGCGTAAATCTACCGGGAAAATGTATCCGGTATAGAGGAGGAGAACATGTATTTAACAGGGAAGGATGTAAGGCAGAAGGAAACATTTAATTTAAACTGGTTTTTTTATCTCGGGGAGGAAGAAAAGACACCGGGGGATAAGGATACCGCCGGCTACAGACCGGTGAAGCTTCCCCATGACTGGAGCCTGGAATATCCTTTTGATGAAGCTGCCCGGTCGTGCGGTTCAGGGGGCTATGTAAGGACGGGAACCGGCTGGTATAAGAAAATTTTCCGGGTAAATCCTGACGCGGTAAAGGACGGAAGAGCGGTCCTTCATTTTGAAGGAGCGTATATGCTGGCGCAGGTGTGGCTGAACGGACAGAGCCTGGGCCGCCATGTGTATGGATACACGCCGTTTGAGTGGGACATCACGGATTTGCTTAAGACTGACGGCAGTGAGAATGTGGTGGATGTGAAGGTGGACAATTCGGCCCAGCCTAATTCCCGATGGTATTCCGGTTCGGGAATTACAAGAAATGTATGGATCTGCGGGATGAAGGATATCCATGTTGCCCCTTACGGGGTATGGATCCGCCAGCCTGAGGTGTCCGGGAAACAGGCGCAGATACATATGGAAACACGGGTATGTGTGAATCACAGGAACCGTGCTTCATGCGAAGGTACGGCTTCGGAAGAAAATGGTGAAATAACAGTGGAAACCGGCATCTATGCACCGGACGGCAGTCTGTGTATGCAGGAAAGAACCGCGCAGAGCCAACAGATCGCGGCAGGCGTAAGAGAAGAACTGCTTTTCTGCCAGGATTTTCTATTGAAGTCTCCCGTGCTTTGGGATACGGAGAATCCGGCGCTGTATAAGGCAGTCACCAAAATATATAAGGGCGGACTCCTACTGGATGAGGTATGTACCGTTACAGGCTTTCGAAATGTGAGATTTGACAGCTCTCAGGGCTTCCTTCTCAACGGAGTCAGAGTGAAGCTGAACGGCGTATGCGTTCATCATGACGGCGGCTGTGCGGGGGCCGCTGTCCACCCGCAGATATGGGAGAGAAGGCTGGAAAAGCTGAAGGCTATGGGAGTGAATGCCGTGCGTATGTCACATAACCCGCCGGATCCGGCCCTGCTGGATCTGTGTGACCGGATGGGCCTGATGGTCATGGATGAGGCCTTTGACGAATGGCGCATCATGAAGGGCAAGGAGCTGGGAAGCAACACCCATGAAAGCAGGGGATATTCGGAATGGTTTGACAGCTGTCACGAGGAAGATATGCGTTTGATGCTCCTGCGCGACAGGAATCATCCTTCTATTATTATATGGAGTATCGGTAATGAGGTGCCGGATCAGACGGTACCGGAGGGGTATCTGACGGCAAGACATCTGAAGAGTATATGCAGAGAACTGGATCCGGAACGTTTGGTTACTCAGGCAAATGACCAAATCTGTGCGGAGCCGCGGGCGGCAGCGGAGGAATTCCTGAACGAACTGGATGTGGTTGGCTATAATTATGTCGACAGATGGCGGACCAGGGCGGAAACTCTCTATGATGATGACAAACGCGCCCATGCTGACTGGTGTGTGATCGGTACGGAAAACGGGAGCCTCGGAGGGGTAAGAGGGGAATACCTGTTGGATATGAAGGAGAAAGCCGGCTGGTGGAAAATGCCATACTACAGCGCGCCGGTGAAAATAGGTAAGCTGCTGCATTTTACCATGACTCATGATTATGTGGCAGGAGATTTTATGTGGACAGGGGTGGATTATCTGGGAGAAGCCCACTGGCCCGCACGCTCTTCCTCCGCAGGCGTATTGGATACCTGCGGCTTTGAAAAGGACAGCTATTACTTTTATCAGAGTATCTGGAAACGGCCGGAACCCATGGCGCATCTGCTTCCCCACTGGAATCCGGAGGTGGAAGAGGGGACCATTATTCCGGTGCTGGGCTATACCAGCTGTGAGAGTGCGGAGCTCTTTTTAAACGGTAAATCCTATGGAAGAAAGGCATATGCCTATCCTTCCTATGGTATGACGGAGAGGTACGGTCATTTTGACAAAACGCCGGTGCCGGTGAATACCGATGATTTGTTCCTGAGCTGGGATGTGCCTTATATACCGGGATATATTGAACTGGTGGGCTATATGGACGGCAGGGAAGCCGTGCGTCATACCGTGAGAACAGCCGGGGAGCCGGCGGCGGTGAAGCTGAATTGTTACCGCAGCGAAATGAAAGGGGATGGGCTGGATATCGCCCAAATAGAAGCGGAGATTCTGGATGAACACGGAAATCTGTGTGTACAGGCCGATACAAAGCTTACATTTACCGTTCAGGGACCGGGCTATGCGGCGGCAGTTGACAATGGTAATCCGGAAGGGATGGAAAGCCTGAGGGGAAGCTGTATTTATGCATTCCACGGACGTGCTTACGTAATTATCCAGTCGGATGAAACGAAAAACGGGGATACCTGTACCGTATGCGTGGAAGCGGAAGGCCTGCCGGGGGCTGCCGTAACAGTTTCCATAATTCCATAACAGAAAATCGACAGATATAGCAAAAAGCAGGCCGTTTCAGGCTTGCTTTTTTCCTGCCGGTTTTCCTTCCCGGAAAATCCGGTATGTGAGATGGGCCGGAGAGTTATTCCAGTCCGGCGGAGAAAGTAAAATAACATGGACACCGCCGGAAGAATCTGTTACCATCAAGAAAAGACCTGGGCTGAAAGGAGAGAGAATAATCATATGAATCCACTTATTTTTCAATCGGATTTCGGGAGGGCTGACGGAGCCGTAAGCGCCATGTATGGAGTGGCATATTCCGTATGCAGTGATCTGAAGATTTCCGATCTGACGCATGAAATTCCTCAGTATGACATTTGGGAGGCTTCCTACCGTCTGATCCAGACTGTGAGCTATTGGCCGGAGGGTGCGGTTTTTGTATCCGTTGTGGATCCGGGAGTAGGTTCCACCAGAAGAAGCATTGTGGCGAGGACAGAGGGCGGCCAGTATGTGGTGACGCCGGACAACGGGACACTCACCCACATCAAGAAGCTGTGCGGTATTACAGAGGCCAGGGTGATCGATGAAACGGTGAACCGTCTTCCGGGCTCCGGGGAAAGCTATACCTTCCATGGACGGGATATTTATGCCTACACAGGGGCCAGGCTGGCTTCCGGAATCATTGATTTTGAAGGAGTGGGGCCGGAGGTGCCGGTGGACAGTGTGGTGGAAATTTCTTTCGAGCCTGCCCGCCTGCAGGAAAATGAGGTATCCGGTACCATTGATGTGCTGGATGTCCGTTTCGGCAGCCTTTGGACGAATATACCCCGGAAATTATTCCTGCAGATGGGTGTGGCCCATGGAGACAGGATAGAGGTTATTATAGAAAAAAGAGGGCATACCGTTTACCGTACGTCCCTGATATATGCCCATTCCTTTGCGGACGCATTTATCGGTGAGGCGCTTGTGTATGTAAACAGTCTGGATTTCATGGCCGTAGCGATTAATCAGGGTAATTTTGCAAGAGCTTATAATGTGGGAACCGGCCTTTCGTGGCGTATAACCATGCGGAAGTCAACACTTAACAGGTAATTATTGCTATTGCCGCATTTTCATACTATAATAGAAAAGTTAAAACCCGGCCGCCGGCAGGATCTGCAGGCGGCCATGATAATCAGACTGCCCGGGCCTTTGTGCCCCGGCCGGTTTTGGAAAAGAGGTACATAGAATGGGCTGGGAAGAAAAGGTACGTAGAGTAGTTCCCTATATTCCCGGGGAACAGCCAAAACAGAAGGGAATAATAAAGCTGAATACCAATGAATGTCCTTATCCGCCGTCACCTCTGGTGAAACGAAAAGCAGCGGAGTTCCAGACGGATGAGCTTCGGCTGTATCCGGATCCGGATGCATCGCTTCTGGTAAAGAGCCTTGCGGATTATTACGGTGTAAAGGAAGATCAGATATTTGTGGGAGTGGGCTCGGATGATGTGCTGGCTATGTGTTTTCTGACTTTTTTTAATTCAGACAGGCCTGTGCTTTTTCCTGATATTACCTATTCCTTTTATGATGTATGGGCGGAGCTTTTTCAGATCCCATACCGCTGCCCCGCTCTGGATGAAGATTTCCGCCTGAAAAAAGAAGATTATTTATCAGAAAACGGCGGAATTGTAATCCCCAATCCCAATGCGCCGACAGGGCTTTACGAGGAACTGGATACCATAGAGGAAATCGTGGCCTCCAATCAGGATTCTGTTGTGATTATCGATGAGGCATATGTGGATTTCGGCGGCAGGAGCGCCCTGGAGCTTGTGGATAAATATGAAAATCTCCTTGTAGTGCAGACGTTTTCCAAATCCAGAGCCATGGCCGGCATCCGTATCGGTTTTGCCGCGGGAAGCAGTAAGCTGATCCGTTATTTGAAGGATGTCAAATTTTCCTTCAATTCCTATACCATGAACGCCCCTTCCATCGCCTGGGGCGCCGCCAGCATTCTGGATGACGGGTACTTTAAGGAAACCGTGGGAAAGATCATAAATACAAGGGAACGGGTAAAAAAAGAATTGTCGGCTCTGGGCTTTGTTTTCCCTGATTCCAGCAGCAACTTTATCTTCGCATCCCACAAAAGCATTCCGGCATCGGAGCTTTTTGAAGCGTTAAAACAGGAAGGAATCTATGTCCGTCATTTCAACAAACCAAGAATTGACAACTATCTTCGTATCACTATAGGTACGGATGAAGAGATGGATAAGCTTCTTGCCTTTTTAAAAAGATACATATAAACAGTTAAAATACGGAGGATAATTATTAGTATGGATTCAATAGCATTATGGTTTGCTTCTACTCTGGGGCAGTATGTTTCTAAGGAAGTGGTTATTTTCATTATATCCATGATTCCCATTCTGGAGCTGAGGGGCGGCCTGCTTGTGGCGTGGTCTCTGGGAGTGCCGATTCTGAAGGCGATTCCTATCTGTATCATCGGTAATATTATCCCGATACCATTTATTCTTCTTTTTATTAAGAAGATTTTCCAGCTGCTGAAGAAGGTGCCGTTCTTTGAAAAAATAATCGGCAAGCTGGAAAACAGGGCAATGAAGAAGAGTGACAGTATAAAGAAGTATGAGTTCTGGGGACTGGTGCTTTTTGTGGGAATCCCTCTGCCGGGAACAGGCGCGTGGACGGGTTCTCTTATAGCAGCTCTGCTGGAAGTTGATTTCAAGAAGGCGGTGCTGGCGGAGCTTCTGGGTATTATCCTGGCTACTATTATTGTTTCTTTTGTAAGCTATGGGCTGCTGGGAAGTATTGTGGGCTAGAGTGCTGAGCCGGGAGGTGGATAAGTGGAGGCTTATACGGATTTCGCATATGTGTACGATGTTTTCATGGATAACACGCCCTATGATAAATGGGGCGGGCTTCTTGTCAGCAGGCTGGAAAAGGAGGGAATAACGGATGGTATTCTGCTGGATTTGGGCTGCGGGACAGGAAATATGACGGAGCTTCTCTCGGAAAAGGGCTATGATATGATCGGCGTGGATTATTCCGGGGAAATGCTGAATGTTGCCATGGAAAAGAGGGCGCGTTCCGGAAGGCAGATTCTGTATCTGCAGCAGGATATGCGTGAGTTTGAGCTTTACGGGACCGTGCGGGCCGTGGTGTGTGTCTGTGACAGCCTGAATTACCTTCTTGAGGAAGAGGAAATAGAGGATACCTTCCGGTTGGTGAACAACTATCTGGATCCGGGAGGCCTCTTTCTTTTTGATTTTAATACGGTTTATAAGTATGAAACCGTCATAGGGGATGCCACAATCGCGGAAAACAGGGATAACTGCAGTTTTATATGGGAAAACTTCTATGAAGAAGAAGGGCAGATCAATGAATATGATCTGACTGTGTTTGTGAAAGAGCAAGAAGAAGAGGAGCTTTTCCGGAAGTTTACGGAAACCCATTATCAGCGTGGATATACTCTGGAGCAGATAAAGCGGCTTTTGGAAAAGAGCGGGCTGGTGTTTATGGAGGCGCTGGATGCGGATACTCTGAATGAGGTGACGGATACCAGCGAGCGTATTTTCTGCGTAGCCAGAGAACAGGGAAAGGTATGTGACCGGAGCCCGGACGGGATTTAGCCATGGAGGAACAGGATGAAGGATTATTTGGTAAGAGCGACGGCGGCCGATGCCCAGATAAGGGCTTTTGCCGCCACAACAAGGCAGATGGTGGAAACGGCAAGGCAGAAGCATGATACCAGTCCGGTGGTGACAGCGGCTCTGGGACGGCTTCTTACGGCAGGCTCCATGATGGGAAGCATGCTGAAGGGGGAAGAGGATCTTCTGACCCTGCAGGTGACCGGCGACGGTCCCATGGGAGGCATGACAGTGACGGCTGACAGCAAGGGCCATGTGAAGGGATATGCCAACGAACCGCAGGTAATCCTGCCTGCCAACAGTCAGGGGAAACTGGATGTGGGAGGAGCCGTGGGCTCCGGAATTCTGCGGGTGATCCAGGATTCGGGACTGAAGGATCCCTATGTGGGCCAGACTGTTCTGCAGACCGGAGAAATAGCGGAGGATCTGACCTATTATTTTGCAACCTCCGAACAGGTGCCTTCCTCCGTTGGACTGGGAGTCCTGATGGAAAGGGATAATACGGTACGTCAGGCCGGCGGTTTTATTGTGCAGCTCATGCCTTTTGCAGAAGAGGAAACCATAAGCAGGCTGGAGCAGAATCTGGGGAAAATACGTTCCGTAACCTCAATGCTGGATGAAGGATTGACGCCGGAAGAGCTGCTGGGGCTTGTACTGGAAGGAATGGATATACAGTTCCGGGATACCTGTGAGGTGGAATTTTCCTGCAGCTGCAGCAAAGAGCGGGTGGAAAAGGCGCTGATCAGCATCGGCCGGGAAGAGATAGATAAGATGATAGCGGATGGTGAGCCTATTGAGGTAAAATGCCATTTCTGCAATAAGGGATACCAGTTTTCCGTACAGGAGCTGGAGGAAATCGTGGAAAAGTGCAGGAAGTGAAATATCCGCGGCAGAGGGAAAGACTGACAGGAGAAAGAAAAGCATGAAACATGGATTTGTGAAAGCGGCGGCACTGACTCCGGGCATCAGGGTTGCGGATACCGGATATAACGCAGGGCAGATAAAAAAGAATATGGACGAGGCGGCGGAGCAGGGAGCAAAAATCATTGTATTCCCGGAGCTGTGCATAACCGGATATACCTGCGGGGATCTGTTCCTTCAGGAAACCCTCTTAGAGGGAGCAAAGGAAGCGCTGAAGGATATTGCAGCCCATACCAGGGGAAAGGACGCCCTTATATTTGTGGGGCTTCCTCTGGAGATGGAAGGAAAGCTTTATAATACGGCGGCAGTGCTTCATGACGGGAAAATACTGGCCTTTGTTCCCAAGGCTACCATCCCCAATTACGGGGAATTTTATGAAGTCAGACATTTTGCGGCCGGCAGGAAAGAAGCGGAAACCATATTGTTTGACGGGGAGGAAATCTCTTTCGGAACGCATATTCTGTTTCGGTGTGATGCAATCGAAGGGCTGCAGGTAGGCTGTGAGATCTGCGAGGATATATGGGCTCCGGATACGCCGTCCACGGCTCATGCGGTTGCGGGGGCCACGGTGATTGTCAATCTTTCCGCTTCCAATGAAACGGTGGGGAAGGACAGCTACCGGGCTGATCTGGTGAAGTCCACCAGCGCCAGGCTGATCTGCGGTTATGTGTATTCCAGCGCAGGCGAAGGTGAGTCCACACAGGATCTGGTATTTAACGGCCATAATATGATAGCGGAAAACGGAACCATTCTGGCTCAGGCCAGACGTTTTGAAAATGAATCCATTTACGGGGAAATCGACATTCATAGGCTGCGCCATGAGCGGCGGCGCATGAATACCTTTGTACAGGATTCAAAAGGGTATCTGGTGATTCCTGTTCATATGGAAAAAGAGGAGACCTGCCTTACCAGGACATTCGATCCCCTGCCCTTTGTTCCCTCCGATGAAGCCAGAAGAAATCACAGATGCAATGAGATTTTATCCATTCAGTCCTTCGGCCTGAAAAAAAGATATGAGCATACCGGAGCTAAAACCGCGGTGGTGGGGATTTCCGGGGGGCTGGATTCCACGCTGGCGCTGCTGGTGACGGTCCGGGCCTTTGATATGCTGGGCCTTCCCCGGGAAAATATCCATTCCGTAACAATGCCCTGCTTCGGCACCACGGACAGAACCTATGACAATGCCTGCAAACTGGCCCGCACGCTGGGAACCACGTTGTCCGAGGTGAATATCCGCGAGGCCGTAAGCCTGCACTTTAAGGATATCGGCCAGGACAGCGGCAATCATGATGTGACCTATGAAAACAGCCAGGCAAGAGAGCGTACCCAGGTGCTCATGGATATTGCCAATAAGGTGGGCGGGCTGGTGATCGGTACCGGAGACATGTCGGAGCTGGCGCTGGGCTGGGCCACCTACAACGGGGATCATATGTCCATGTACGGCGTGAACGGCGGCGTCCCCAAGACCCTGGTGCGCCATCTGGTAAAATACTACGCGGATACCTGCGACAATGAAGAACTGAGGGAGGTCTTGCTGGATGTGCTGGATACGCCGGTCAGTCCCGAACTGCTTCCCCCTGTGGACGGGCAGATCAGCCAGAAAACGGAGGATCTGGTCGGCCCCTATGAGCTTCATGATTTCTTCCTGTACTATATGCTGCGCTGCGGCTTTGAGCCTTCCAAGATATACCGCCTTGCAAAACAGTCTTTTGCCGGACAATATGAGGATGCTGTCATTCTGAAATGGCTGAAAAATTTCTACCGCCGTTTCTTCCAGCAGCAGTTCAAACGTTCCTGCCTGCCGGACGGGCCAAAAGTAGGAAGCGTCGCCGTATCTCCCAGAGGCGATCTGCGCATGCCCTCGGATGCCTGTGCCACGCTTTGGCTTGAACAGGTGGAAGCGTTATAAAAGAAACAGCAGCGGGGGCTATTCAGCCGCCGCTGCTGTTTCTTCCGGTGTGTCAGCCGGTGTTTCCATATTTGTATTTTCCGCCGTATTTTCTCCGCTTCCTTCCGTACTGTTTACCGTGGTATTTTCTGCCGCGTTTTCCGCAGGAGGAGCAGCAGTGCTTTCTTCTATGGTTTCAAGAGTCGTATTTGATTTTTGGCTTTTCTCCTTCGTGCTGCTGCCCGGATTCTTTTCCGCTTTTCCAAGGGCGGAGGTAATGGCGTCCAGCAGGACCTGGGAGGTATACTTATTGTCGTCCGAATAAGTAATGTCCTCAAGAGACTGCTTGGTACAGATTTGGGAGGCCAGGTCGTTCAGGGCCGGCTCCATCAGAGGGTACATGGTAGTTACCGCTTCGTCCAGGTTCACAAGCCGTATGGAATTGATATTATTATCGTCCACAACGACCTCCACATCAACTGCGGAATTCCCCAGAATCAGAGAAGTTGTGTATTTCCCAGGGGTATAGCGGCCTTCATCGGCGCCGGATTCTTCCGGTGTTGTCTTTTTCCCGGGCAGGAACATGATAATGAGAAGAAGCAGGAATAGTATTCCCAACACCACAAAGATGCCGGTATATATTAATTCTTTTAAATGCAGTACGACTATTTTGGTCTTGGAACTCATATCAATATCCCCGATTCATGTTATTTATACAGTTTACTCCTCCCGGTCCGTAATTATTACTCAAACTTCCGTCAAGATGAAGATAAAGTTATTCACGCGGGAAGTTCTAAAACCATTACCTTTTCATCGTTGATATCCCGCTCCCCGTTAAAACGGAATCCGAATTTTTCATACAGCTTTGCGGCTGTTTCGTTTTCTTCTATAATACTCAGATAAATCCGGCGGCAGCCATATTCCCCGGAAAGCCTGCCAAGCAGCATACGGAGCGCTTCTGTCCCATATCCGTTTCCCTGGAAATGCCGGTCAATCAGCAAGCGATCCAGCCATACTCTTCCCTCCGGACGGTATTCCCGGAAATAGCCATACATGGCAAAGCCTACAAGTGTGCTGCCGTCATAAATACCCACCGGACGCCAGCAGGGATTGCTGTCGGCTTCGGAAAGGCATTGCTTTACATCTTCCACAAAATGCTCCTGGCCGGGGCCGGTCTTCAGCTGAACCGCGCTTTCCCGGTTTTTATCATTTATTGGTTCCACATGGAGCTCCATTTCTTTTTGTCCTTTCTTTTGTTTTTCCTTTTTTCCTATATATACTAAGCTATGGAGCGGCCCCATAGTCAATACTGAAGATATGTTTAAAATGCGGATAAAGAGATTTTGGCGGTCATATTGTCAAATTCAGTCAGAAAAAATATTTTTTAGTAAATTTTTCCTTAAATATTGCCTCTATCCGGCCGATACTACAACAGGCCGATACTGATTAAGTATTACTAATCGTTTATTTCATCTTTCTGGATCAGACGACCGGTAGTTTGAACATACAGGAAGGAGATAAGAAAAAGAACGGCCGCGAATGGAGGCTGAAGATGAGACATAACAAAAAGGAAAAGACGATTCGGAGTCAGATTTTAAAAGGATATCTTCTTCTGACAGGGATGATGGTTGTTCTTGTGGCGCTCTCCTGTCTGTTTTTTGAACTGATTGCCGCGAACTATGGAAAGGCTTCTGCTTTCCAGAATCAGCAGTATGAAGCGCAAAAGGTGATAGCAGCGCATTATCAGTGGCTGGAGCAGCTGAGTGATTCGATTACGACGGGCAGTGAATTTGAAGGAAGCCTGAATCCGGATACCTGTGCTCTGGGAAAATGGATAGATAATTCGGCTGCGGATCTGGAGGACTATCCGGAGCTTGCAGCAGTGATTGAGGAAATAAACAAGCCTCATGACGAGATTCATTCCGAGGCGGCGAAGCTGGTGGAACTGGCAAAAACCAACAGGGATGAGGCTTATGAACAATATGCCGGCGTATTTAAGCCGAAGGTGGTTAATATAGGTAAGGGGCTGAATAAAATCAGCGATATTTATCAGGAGAAAGCGGAGCAGATAATCAAAGAGACCAGACAGGGCGTTCTGGTTTCGGTTCTGATCCTCCTTGCCATAGGCATGGGCGCTTCCCTGGCTTCTGTCATTTTGGGCAGACGTATGGCTACCCGTATTTCAAAGCCGATATTGGCGGTAGCCAACTGGTCTGAACAGCTTTCCGCAGGAGTGGATAACCTGCGTTTTGATGCGGAAGATTTACAGGAACGGGGCAATGCGTCTGAGATTAACAGGATGATCAGCAGCTTCCGGGAAATGGCGGATAATATCAGGGAGCATGTGAGGGTGATTCAGAAAGTGGCGGAGGGTGATCTGACCGCCTATGTGGATATCCGTTCCGAAGGGGACAGCCTGGGTTCCGGCTTATATCATATGGTGCAGAATAATGACTTTATGTTTGCCCGGCTTCTGGAAATCGCAGATACGGTGGCCGATAATGCCAACCAGATCGCGGATTCTGCGCAGATGCTGGCCGAAAGCTCTACCTCACAGGCCGGTGCGGTGGAGCAGCTGTCGGATACCGTACAAAACGCCGATACACTGGCCGCGGGCAATGCGGAAAATGCCAGCGGGGTGATGTCCCTTATTAAAGGAATGAATCACGAAATCCTTGAAGGCCAGGACAAAATGGAGGAGCTTCTGGAAGCAGTGCAGGGAATTGAAAGGGCGTCTGAAAATATTTCCGTGGTCATGAAATCCATTAATGATATCGCATTCCAGACGAATATCCTGGCTCTGAATGCGGCAGTGGAGGCCGCGCGGGCCGGCAGTGCCGGAAAGGGCTTCGCCGTGGTTGCGGATGAGGTGAGAAATCTGGCATTAAAAAGCCAGGAGGCGGCGGAGCAGAGCCGTGCTCTGATAGAAAATACCATTACCAAGGCAGCAAAGGGAGGAAATATCTCTCAGCAGGCATCAGAAACATTTCAGTCTATTGTGGACAGGATTAAGCAGATCGAAGAGAGGATTGGTTCCATAGATGATGCCTCAGCCAGACAGCAGGAGCTGATGCGCCGGATTAACGAGGAAATCGGAAGGATATCAAGCGCGGTGACGGAAAATGCGGCTACCAGTGAACATACGGCGGCATCCACCCAGCAGATGAATGCAGGAGCGGCGCAGATTAAGCTTGCCATGGATCGTTTCCAGCTTCGGAAGCGGGAGCCGGGCAAGCCGTATATCCCGCCGGAAAAAGCGGATGATAAAGAGTTTATCGAGCTTGCCACCCGGAATTTTTATGCGCATGCACAAAAAAAGGATTGACAGACCCTGACAGCTGCTGGTAGTATATGAAAGTAGGGCAAGGGTGTTCTTACCGGTGGGGTAAGAGCACCCTTTTTTCTTATTGAACGGCAGGACGGACTGCTTGGTCTGAGGAAGAAGCCTCTCCTGATGATGCCTCCGGAGTGGAAACGGATGGCAGAGGGAATTGATTAACCAAGGGATTATTTCGGTAAGAAAGGAATGAAGTGTATGCAATCATCCAAAAAGAATTATACCAAAGAGGACATCATGAACCTGGTGGAAGAGGAAGATGTGGAATTTATCCGACTCCAGTTCACAGATATGTTCGGCTGCCTGAAAAATATGGCAATTACCTCCAGCCAGCTGCTGAAAGCGCTTGATAACAAATGTATGTTTGACGGTTCGGCAATTGAAGGCTTTGTTAAGATTGAAGAATCCGATCTTTTTCTTTATCCGGATTTAAGCACCCTGGAAATATTTCCCTGGAGACCGCAGCAGGGAAAGGTGGCACGGCTGATTTGTGACGTATATCGTCCGGGAGGAGAGCCTTTTGAGGGTGACTCCAGATATATTCTCAGGCGTGCGCTGAAGGAAGCGGAAGAAATGGGGTATACTTTTAAGGTGGGGCCGGAATGTGAATTTTTCCTGTTTCATATGGATGAGAATGCCATGCCGACAACGATCAGCCATGAACAGGCCGGGTATTTTGATTTGGGACCGGTGGATCTGGGGGAGAATGCCAGAAGGGATATGGTGCTGACCCTGGAGGATATGGGCTTTGTTGTGGAGTCGTCACATCATGAGGCGGCGCCTGCCCAGCATGAAATTGACTTTGAATACGATGAGGCTCTTGCCACAGCTGACAATATAATGACCTTCAAGCTTACCGTGAAAACAATTGCCAAGCGCCACGGCCTTCATGCCACTTTTATGCCGAAACCCAAGGCAGGGGTGAACGGCTCCGGCATGCATATTAATATGTCTTTATCCAGGGACGGAAGGAATATATTCCAGGATCCGGAAGGGAAGGACGGACTGAGCAGGGAGGCTTATTATTTTATCGGCGGTATTATGAAGCATATTAAGGCGATTACCGCGATTACCAATCCTCTGGTTAATTCCTATAAAAGGCTGGTTCCCGGATATGAAGCGCCGGTTTATATCGCCTGGAGCACGACGAACAGGAGTCCGCTGATACGGATACCTGCGTCAAGAGGGGATGAGACACGGATTGAGTTAAGAAGCCCGGATCCGGCGGCCAATCCTTATCTGGCGCTGGCAGTCTGCCTGCGTGCGGGCCTGGAAGGGATCCGTGAAAAGATAGAGCCCCCTGAAAGTGTCAACTGCAATATTTTTTCCATGTCCGATGAGGAAAAGAGCCTGGCAGGCATCGAGAGGCTTCCGGGTACCCTTTTTGAAGCCATTGAGGAACTGGAAAAGGATGAATTTATCCAAAACAGCCTGGGCAATCATGTGGCAAACAAATATATAGAGGCAAAAAAGGAAGAATGGAACAAGTATTGCGCCCAGATAACGGATTGGGAAATCGATGAATATTTGTACCGGTATTAAGCGTATCTTTTTCTTGCAGCTGTCGGGCATTCTTATGCATAATTTTACAGCCTGAGATCCGGACAGTGTATCCGTAACAGTTGTTACGCATAGAAGGAGGTGCGCATGTGACAAATATCATTGTGGTCTTTCCCAAAATAGAGGATGCCAAAAGCATCAAGAATGTTCTTGTGCGCAATGGTTTTTCTGCTATGGCGGCCTGTACCACCGGAGCACAGGCAATTGGGTTGGCGGAGGATTATACCAATGGTATCGTCATCTGCGGCTATAAGCTGATAGATATGCTTTATTCCGAACTTTTGGATTGTCTTCCCGAGGGGATGCAGATGCTGCTCATGGCTTCCAATGCTTACCTCGGAGAGGTGAATCTGAAGGGTGCCGGGCGGGACATTGTATGTCTTTCCATGCCCTTGAAGGTACATGAACTGGTGAGTACCGTGGACATGATGTGTCAGTCCGTGGAAAGGCGGCGCAGACGCCAGCGGCTCATTCCCAGGGAGCGGAAACCGGAGGAGCTGGCCCTGATCAAAGAGGCGAAATGCCTGTTGATGGAGCGGAACCATATGTCGGAAGAGGAAGCGCACAGATATATACAGAAATGCAGTATGGACAGCAGTACCAGCATGGTGGAGACGGCTAAGATGGTGCTGACTACGATGCAGTATTAGAAAGGGATAAGCGGATGCAGATAAATTTTACGAAGATGCAGGGCTGCGGGAATGATTATGTTTATATCAATGGATTTACGGGATTTACGGAGATTATTCCGCAGCAGCAGAAGCCTGATTTTGTAAGAAAAATGAGTGACAGGCATTTCGGAATCGGAGGAGACGGCGTGATTTTTGTCAATCCGTCGCAGACGGCTGATTTTGAAATGGAGATGTATAATGCGGACGGCACCCGTGCGGAAATGTGCGGGAATGGTATCCGCTGTGTGGGGAAATTTGTATATGACAAGGGGCTGACGGAAAAAAAAGATATCCGGGTGGAAAGCTTTGGAAAGGTGAAGTATTTACAGCTGCTGACAGAGGGCGGGACGGTGAAGAATGTCCGTGTGAATATGGGAGAGCCCATACTGAAAGCTGAGGAGGTTCCGGTTGTATGTGATAAGGAGCAGGCGGTTTCGGAGCCTGTCGTGGTGGAAGGAAAAACATATGAGATGACCTGTGTTTCCATGGGGAATCCTCATGCGGTTGTGTATATGGAGGATGTGGCAGGTCTTGCCATAGAAAAGATAGGGCCTTTTTTTGAAAATCATCCCCGCTTTCCCCGCAGAGTCAATACGGAGTTTGTAAAGGTGCTGGATAAAAATACTGTGGAAATGCGTGTCTGGGAACGGGGAACGGGTGAAACTCTGGCCTGCGGGACGGGCTGCTGTGCCGTGGCTGTAGCCTGTGTCCTGAATGGCCTGACCGGAAGGAAAGTTACGGTTAAGGTACTTGGCGGACAGCTGGATATTGAGTGGGAGGAACGTACCAATCTGGTGTACATGACAGGACCTGCAGTAACGGTTTTTGAAGGAAGCGTGGATTTTTCTGCTGTCTGAAAAAATTGTGTGCAGGAATAAGTAAGAGATAAACGGAGGAAACTATGTTTAAGGTAAATGAAAATTATCTGAAATTGCCGGGCAGCTATCTTTTTTCCACAATAGGCAAAAAGGTGAATGCCTATGCCGCTGCCAATCCGGATAAAAAGATTATCCGTCTGGGGATCGGGGATGTAACCCAGCCGCTTCCGGCTGCTGTTGTTGAGGCCCTTCATAAAGCGGTGGATGAGATGGCCGACGCTTCCACATTCCATGGGTATGCGCCGGATCTGGGGTATGAGTTTTTAAGGAATGCCATTGTGGAAAATGATTTCCGCGCCAGAGGCTGTGATATCAGGGCGGATGAAATTTTTGTTTCCGATGGGGCCAAATCGGATTCTGCCAATATCCAGGAAATTTTTGGGCTGGATAATAAGATTGCGGTCTGTGATCCGGTGTATCCTGTTTATGTGGATTCCAATGTGATGGCGGGAAGGACCGGAAGCTATGATGCGGCGTCGGAAACATGGAGTGAGGTAATTTATATGCCCTGTACGGCGGAAAACGGGTTTGTGCCTGAACTGCCGAAAAAGACGCCGGATATGATTTATCTGTGCTTTCCGAATAACCCTACGGGCTGTACCATTACTAAGGATCAGCTCCAGGTATGGGTGGACTATGCCAATAAGGTCGGGGCTGTGATTATTTTTGATGCGGCTTATGAGGCCTATATTGCACAGGAGGATGTGCCTCATAGTATTTATGAGTGTGACGGGGCAAGAACCTGTGCTATTGAGCTGCGTTCGTTTTCAAAGAATGCAGGTTTTACGGGGCTGAGGCTCGCTTATACGGTTGTGCCGTGTGATCTGAAGGCCGGGGATGTGGCTTTGAACGGGCTGTGGGCCAGAAGGCATGGGACGAAGTATAACGGGGCGCCTTATATTGTGCAGAGAGCCGGGGAGGCTGTTTATTCGAAAGAGGGAAAGCAGCAGATCCGAGAGATGGTGGGGCGGTATATGAAGAATGCCCACTATATTCTTGAGGGACTGAAAGGTGCCGGGTATGAGGTTTACGGCGGGGTGAATTCGCCTTATGTGTGGATGAAAACGCCGGATAAGATGACGAACTGGGAGTTTTTTGATTATCTGCTTGAAAAGGCTAACGTGGTGGGGACGCCGGGATCGGGATTTGGACCCAGCGGAGAGCATTATTTCAGGCTGACGGCTTTCGGGAGTTATGAGAATACGGTGGAGGCTGTGGAGAGGATTAAGGGGATTTAAGGGTTTTTCAGGCCCGCCCGGCTTTTAGCTGGTAAAAAAACCCCTTGCCAAATAATTATATTTGTGTTATTATGTGAAACAATTTATAGAAAAGCAAAGAACGGGACTCTTGTCAGGGGAAGCGACAGGAATGCAGCGCCACCGACTGAAAGCGCTGCTTGTGAAAGCTGACGAAGGGAACACCCGGGAGCTGGTTATCTGAAATCTTTTCGGAGACGTAGGGTAATCCGTGTGACGCGCGTTAAGTGTAAGAGTGGATGAGGCGATGAAGCATTTTGTTGGAAGTGCCGTCTTGTCAATGCGGGTGGTACCGCGGATTTGAATGGAATCCGTCCCGGAATGCAGTTTACTGCATTCCGGGACTTTTTTATGTCCGCCCCGCAGCCGGAAACTGCAAACCAGCCACAAAAAAGGAGACCAGAATTATGGAGTTTTTAACGGGAGTACTGCAAAAAGAAACAATGGAAATTTCAGACCTTGTCAGGCCCGGCCTGGAGGGGAGCGAGGTAAAGGTAAATGGGGCGATCCATACCATACGGGATATGGGGCCGATTGCTTTTGTCATTCTCAGGAAGAGGGAAGGGCTGCTGCAGTGCGTATATGAGCCGGGTGCGGCGGACTTTTCCCTGAAGGATTTGAAGGAGGCTGATACCATAGAGGTGTCCGGGACCCTGGCGCTTTCCGAAAAAGCGCCGTCCGGAATAGAGGTCAGGATGAAGTCGGTCAGGATTCTTTCGGAACCCACAGAGGCAATGCCCATCCCGGTTTCCAAATGGAAAATGAACGTTTCTCTGGAAACAAACCTGGATTTAAGGCCGATATCCCTGCGAAATATCAGAGAACGCGCCAAGTTCCGCATCCAGGAAGGAATTGTAAGGGGCTTCCGTGATTTCCTGACAGCCCAGGGCTTTACGGAAATCCATACTCCTAAAATCGGTTCCAAGGGAGCCGAGGGCGGAGCCAATATTTTCAAGCTGGATTATTTTCACCGTCCTGCAGTTCTGGCACAAAGCCCACAGTTTTATAAACAGATGATGGTAGGGGTATTTGACCGGGTATTTGAAACAGCGCCTGTGTTCCGTGCGGAAAAGCACAACACCAAACGCCATCTGAACGAGTATACTTCCCTTGATTTTGAAATGGGTTATATCGATGGGTTTGAGGATATTATGGCGATGGAAACCGGCGCCCTTCAGAACATCATGAAGCTTCTGGAAAAGGAATACCAGAGGGAGCTGAAGCTTCTGGGAACGGAGCTCCCCAGGGTGGATAAAATCCCCTGTGTAAGATTCGACGAGGCGAAGCGGCTGGTGAGCGAAAAGTATGACCGGCCCATTAAAAACCCCTATGATCTGGAACCGGAGGAAGAGGTGCTCATCGGTAAGTATTTCAGGGAAGAATTCGGAAGCGATTTCGTATTTGTCACACATTATCCCAGTAAAAAGCGTCCTTTCTATGCTATGGATGATCCTGCGGATCCTACCTATACATTGAGCTTTGACTGCCTTTTTAAGGGAATGGAAATCACGACAGGCGGACAGCGTATCCATGACTACGGCATGCTTATCGATAAAATATATAAGCGCGGCATGACTGAGGAAGGAATGGAGCACTACCTGATGGCTTTCAAACACGGCATGCCTCCCCACGGAGGCCTCGGCATCGGACTGGAACGCCTTACCATGAAGCTTATCGGAGAAGATAATGTCCGTGAAACAACACTGTTTCCCCGTGACTTGAGCCGACTGGAACCTTAAGGGCAGACGTAACCGGGATAGCGGCTCAAGTCACGTGGGACTATGGGTCGACTCGAACCTTAATAACTGCCGAACAATAGAAAGGAGCTAACCATGGCAAATATCATTGATGATGAAACAATCGAGTATGTAGGTATCCTTGCCAAACTGGAATTATCCGGCGAAGAGAAGGAGCAGGCCAAGGCAGATATGGGCCGGATGCTGGATTATATAGATAAACTGAACGAACTGGATACGGAAGGTGTGGAGCCCATGAGCCATCTCTTTCCGGTGACCAACGTATTCCGGGAGGATGAAGTCACAAACACGGATAACAGGGATAAAATACTGAAAAATGCACCGGGAGAAAAAGAAGGGATGTTCAAAGTACCGCGTACGGTGGAATAGCCCGGAGGAACGGGCGGTGCTTTGAAAAAGGAAGGCCTCCATAATAGAGGCGGAAAGAGAGGGAGACATGAGCCTGTTGGAATGTACGGCCCTGGAGCTGGCCGATAAAATAAAGAAAAAGGAATGTACCTGTCAGGACGCTGTTCAGGCAGTTTTCGCACAAATTGAGAAACAGGAAAAGAACTATCACTGCTATATCAGCCTGGATAAGGAACGGGCCCTGAAAAGGGCCGGGGAGGTGCAGGCGGCCATTGATTCCGGTGAATTGACAGGCCCCCTGGCGGGAGTGCCGGTAGCCGTGAAGGATAATATCTGTACGGAGGATGTGGAAACCACCTGTGCATCCCGCATCCTTTCCGGTTTCGTTCCCACCTTCAGTGCAGAAGCCGTGGTGAATCTGGAAAAGGCAGGAGCCATTATTCTGGGAAAGACAAATATGGATGAATTTGCCATGGGTTCCACGACGGAAACCTCCGCCTATGGAGTTACCAGGAACCCCTGGAACCCGGAGCATGTGCCGGGAGGCTCCTCAGGAGGTTCGGCAGCAGCCGTAGCGGCAGGGGAATGTTACTTTGCCCTGGGCAGCGATACAGGCGGCTCTATCCGCCAGCCGGCGGGCTTCTGCGGCGTGGTCGGGATGAAGCCTACCTACGGAACGGTGTCACGCTATGGACTCATTGCCTATGGCTCTTCCCTGGATCAGATAGGGCCGCTGTGCAGGGATGTTTCAGACTGCGCAGCCGTACTTGAAGCCATAAGTTCCCACGACACAAAAGATTCCACCTCCATGGAACGTGAGACGGATTTCACGTCGGCGCTTACCGCTGATGTGAGCGGCATGCGGATTGGAATCCCCAGAGACTATCTGGGAGAAGGTCTGGACGGGGAAGTGAAGGAAGCCGTGCTGAGGGCAGCCGGAGAGCTTGAGAAAAAAGGGGCGGTGCTGGAGGAATTTGATTTAAGTCTTGTGGAATATGCCATACCCGCCTATTATACTATTGCTTCCGCGGAAGCCAGCTCCAATCTGGAACGGTTTGACGGCATCAAATACGGGTATCGAGCCAAAGATTATGATGGCCTTCATTCCATGTACAAAAAGACACGTTCCGAAGGCTTTGGCCCGGAAGTGAAACGCCGTATTATGCTGGGATCTTTCGTCCTGAGCTCCGGCTATTATGATGCGTACTATCTGAAGGCGCTTAAAGTGAAGGCGCTGATTAAAAAAGCTTTTGATGAGGCATTCGGACGTTTTGACTGCCTGCTTGGGCCGGTAGCGCCCACTACGGCTCCGCAGCTCGGCAAAAGCCTCACAGACCCCTTGCGGATGTATCTGGGAGACATCTATACCATCTCCGTGAACCTTGCCGGCCTTCCTGCTGTCAGCCTTCCCTGCGGAGTGAGCAGCGACGGGCTGCCCATTGGACTGCAGTTGATCGGCGACTGTTTTCAGGAGAAAAAACTGATCCGTGCGGCCTATACCTATGAACAGGCGAGAGGGAAGTTCCCCCTCAGCCCGGCATGGGAAGGAAGAAATGCCAAAACGGCAGATGGCACTGTAAATGCAGGTACGGACGGAAAGGAGGCATGAGAAAATGGCAAAACAATATGAAACAGTAATCGGCCTGGAGGTTCATGTGGAGCTGGCTACCAAAACAAAAATCTTCTGCGGCTGTTCCACCGCCTTCGGAGGCGCTCCCAACACCCATACCTGCCCGGTATGCACAGGGATGCCCGGCTCCCTGCCCGTCCTGAACAAGCAGGTTGTGGAATACGCCATCGGCGTGGGCCTGGCAACGGGCTGTACGATCACCAGATACTGCAAGTTCGACAGAAAAAACTATTTTTACCCGGATAACCCGCAGAACTATCAGATTTCCCAGCTCTATCTGCCCATATGCAGGGACGGCCATGTGGAGATCGAAACGGCCTCCGGAACCAAAAGTGTGGGAATCCATGAGATCCATATGGAAGAGGATGCAGGAAAGCTGATACATGATGAATGGGAAGACATTTCCCTTGTGGATTACAACCGTTCCGGCGTCCCTCTGATCGAAATTGTTTCCGAACCGGATATGCGCAGTGCGGATGAGGTCATCGCCTATCTGGAGAAGTTCCGGCTGATCATCCAGTATCTGGGTGCTTCCGACTGCAAGCTGCAGGAAGGGAGCATGCGCGCGGATGTCAACCTGTCTGTGAGAGAGGTGGGAGCTTCTGCATTTGGAACCAGGACGGAGATGAAAAACCTGAACTCCTTTAAAGCGATCGCCCGTGCGATAGAAGGAGAAAGGGAGCGGCAGATAGAGCTCCTGGAGGAAGGAAAATCCGTAACGCAGGAAACCAGGCGCTGGGATGATAATAAGGAATATTCCTACGCCATGCGCTCCAAAGAGGATGCCCAGGATTACCGTTATTTTCCGGATCCGGATCTGACTCCGGTATTTATCAGTGATGAATGGCTGGAACGAATCCGGGAAAAACAGCCGGAGTTCCGGACGGAAAAAATGGAGCGGTATAAAAGGGAATACCAGATCCCCGATTATGATATCGAAATCATTACCGGATCCAAACCCCTGGCCGACCTGTTTGAAGAGGCCGCCGCGATCTGCGGACAGCCCAAAAAGGTGAGCAACTGGATTATGGGAGAAACCCTGCGCCTTCTGAAGGAGAAAGGGGAGGAACCGGAGGATATCCGTTTTTCACCAGGGCATCTGGCATCGTTAATCGCCATGGCGGACCGGAAGGAAATCAATGGAAAAATTGCCAAGGATATCTTTGAGGTCATGTATGACAGGGATGTGGATCCGGAAGCATACGCGGAGGAAAAAGGCCTGAAAACCGTGAATGACGAAGGCCTATTGCGCAGCACAATTGAAAAGATTGTGGAGGATAATCCCCAGTCCGTGGAAGACTATCATAGCGGTAAGGAAAAGGCCATCGGATTTTTGGTGGGTCAGACCATGAAAGCCATGAAGGGAAAGGCTGATCCGGCTATGGTGAATGTTATATTGAAGGAGATTTTGTGACAGACAGGTTATGAAATATAATAAGGTGCATGCAATTTCCATTAAAATCAGATAATCTTAATATAGGCAGAATATTTTTTGCATACTGAACATCATAAAAAAGAACCGGATATTTTACGTATTCGGCTCTTTTTTTATGTGAATCTAAGTGAATTATTTAAGTCAGAAAGTTAAGAAAGATATTATTTTAGTGTGTCAATTCTAAAGGGATTTGAATAAATGATACGTGAAACAACCGTCTTAGCGGTTGTTTTGCAGTTCGATTTAAGGTATCATAGGAGCAAGGTAAAATGTTTTTCCGCTTCTTTTTAAGATCAGGAGCAGACCGTAACAGAGGTATAAATATATGAAATTACTGCGCAGGAAACCCTTTCTGGGAATTCGGGAAAAAATGATCTTATGCTGTATTCTCTCTACCATCATCACGATTGTCTTCTCCGATCTGGTTGTCTATTGGATATATCAAAAGGATATCACAGAAAAAGAATTTTTTTATATGGAAGACGGAAATCAGATTCTTTCGGATAATATAGATAATCTTATTTCAACGATTGAAGAGAAACTGGTGACCGAACTTGAATACTGCACAGTTTTTTCTTATCAGGATGATCTGAGCAATCTTTATGTGGCAGACGTTATGAGAAGCTTAAAAAGGTTGGTCACACTGATGAAAATGCGCGGTACCAATGTGAAGAGTATTTATATTCTGGATCAGTATACCTGCAGCTACTATTATGATACCAAAGAAGAATTATTGCTGGATGATTTTAAGGAAAAATCCGTCTATCAGGAAATCCGGGATAATCATAAGACCATGTTTCCACGTCAGGGCAGCACTTTGTGGAGAAGCTTTCCTGATAACCCCGATGAAATCTACCTGATTAAACATTATATTAATTCTGAAACTACGGATTATAAAGGAATTGTCTGCCTGACATTTGACAAGGATTATTTTCATACACTTCTTGGAGAACATGACTTTTCCAGTATCATTTATGATGAAAAAGGCTATTTGCTGTATTGCAGCGAAGACCTGAGATACGCCATGCAGTGTAAAGACAACTCTGTGAGGGATCAGTATCTGATATCCTCCACGTCGGTGGGTAAGCGGGGGTGGACTCTGGAGGCTCTGGTAAACAAAAGTACTATCCTGGCCCGTACCAAATCTCTGGCCAGTATTCTTCTGATTGTGGAGCTGGTGGTGCTGATTGGCGTGATTGCGATGATTGCCTATCTGTTTCGGGGTATGCTGGGAAATATTCTGGCACTTGATAAAAGCTTCAGGGATATTAATGCGGGAAAGCCCGTAGAACAAATCATTCCCCGTACACGGGACGAAACCGCGTATTTGTGTCAACAGTTTAATACCATGTATGGGGAACTGACCCAGAGTGTGGAGAAGATGGCACAGGACAGTACACTTCGTGAACGGGCGGAATACAATGCTCTTCTTGCTCAGATGAATCCTCATTTTCTCTACAACACACTGGAATCCATCAGTTCTATGGCAAAATTGTCCGGTCAGGAGGATATTGTACATACTATCCATATGCTGGGCTATCTGCTCCGTGCCTCCATCAATGGAAACACCCAGAAAATTCCTCTGCAGAAGGAGCTTTTGTATATACGTTATTACCTGGAACTGCAAAAGCTTGTGACCGGGGGCCGCCGTTTAGATTGGGATATTTCTATTGAACCCGGAACAGAACAGTATCTGGTTCCTAAACTTCTTCTGCAGCCGGTGGTAGAAAACTCGATTATTCATGGTTTGCATCTTATTAAGGATGACGGCATTATCGTGATCACCTCCGGAAAGAAAAAAGACTGTCTTATACTGGAGGTATATGACAATGGAGAAGGAACTAATCAGGAGGAAATAGACCGTATACTGTCGGAAGATGGGCAGGATGATTCCGGAAATGATCGGGCGCACATAGGAATCCGCAGTATTCAGAAGCGGCTTCATATTCTGTATGGGCCTGAATATGGCATGCAGATGGAAAGTTCACCTGGAAACGGCATGATTGTCAGAATTACACTGCCGTTGGAAAAAAGTGAGGAAGAGAATGTATAAAATAATAGTTGCGGATGATAATCTTTTGACCATACAGGCGCTGCAGGCAACGGTTCCCTGGGAAGAGTGGGGATTTCAGCTTGTAGGATGTGCGGAAAACGGTATTGATGCCCTGAGTCAGCTTTCTTTGTACCATCCGGACATCGCCATTCTGGATATTAACATGCCCGGTATGACCGGTCTGGAGGTGGCAAAACAGCTTTTGGAGAGTAAGGAAAGGATACTCTTTATTTTTCTTACCGCATATGATGAATTTTCCTATGCACAGACAGCCCTGCAAATCGGAGCCTTTGATTATCTGCTGAAGCCTTTGGATAATGAAGCCCTGAAGGAAATCTTATTACGTGCCGGAGAAAAACTGGATCGGGAAAGACAGACTGCCGATATGCGCAGCAAACTCCGTTCAGAATATGAAAACTGGGCCGGACATTTGCTGCTGGATGGCATTAACGGGGTAAACCGATCGGTGACTGAACTGGAAGACATGCTGCAGCAGGAATGGCGGCCGGCCGGTTATGAGCTGATGTTAATCAGCACAACCGATTTCCTTCCTCAGGAAAGAGTTGAACAGCTGACAGATCAGATCCGGCAATGCCTCTCCTGCCAGGAAACTTCATATCAGTTTAAATACGTCCACGCCCGGATAAAAGAAGGTTTTCTGATTTTACTGGTTTTTCAAAAAATCCAGATTATGCGGGATTATGACCTGGCTTCCCTTAAGATTGCCAACCGTATTGTGGATACCGGAAGAACTCTCGATACGGATTTGTTTGTGGGAGTCAGTGATTTTTCTGAGAGAAGCCTGGATGCCCTTCCCAAGGTTTATGAGGAGGCGGTATTCTCTGCAGAGAGCCGTTTTTTCCTGGAGAATAAAACAGTTATCCACTATAAAAGTATCACTAGTAAAAGTTTTCGAAATGAGTATACGCTCAGCAGAAAAATGCAGGATATGTTCCGTGTGCTTTATACGGAACCCTGGGATTTTACGGACTTGCTGGAGGAATTTATCGAATTGATCGTGCAGGAAACCTGCTACGATGTGAAATATGTTAAAAACATTTTCATGCAGATTGCATTTACCATTACATGCAGCATGCAGGAACGGAATACCGGGGACTGTCCCCTTAAATCCATGGATACCATCCTGGAGGACATGCGTAGAATTGACAGTATGCAGAGTATCATCACCTATATCAGAACTTACACAGCTCAGACCATAGGCCAGCTCCGGCCGGATAACAGCCAGATGTCCTGTCAGGGAAGAAAGGTTCTGGATTTTATCAATACGCATTATATGGAAAATATTACACTATGTGATGTGGCAGAGGATGCAGGAATTTCAGAGAGCCACCTCTGCCGGGTTCTGAAAAAGGAAACGGGTGAATCTTTTGTGAATATTCTTAACAAAATCAGAATCCAGAAGGCACAGAAGCTTCTTCAAAAAGGTGATTTAAAGGTTTATGAAATTGCTGAAATAGTTGGGTTTTCCAATTATGCCTACTTCTATCAGGTGTTTAAAAAAATCACCGGCTGTTCTCCGAAGGAATACCATTAGAATACTGCTGCCATACAAGTCTGTGCATTACCGCACAGACTTGCTTTATTTTTTATCAGAATATGGCGGATGATAAAATTTCCCAATGAAAAAGCAAAATTTTATATATAACTTACTTGCAAAATGATAGAATTATGAAATTTTTATTTTTCCTGTGTACTGTTAAAATAAATATATCAAGAAAACAGGAGGATTTATTTATGAAGCGTAAAGTTATTTGTATGCTGCTGTCAACAGCTATGATGCTGTCACTGCTCGCCGGGTGCGGTTCAAGTACAAGCACCACCGCTGTATCAGAACCTGCCGCAGAGCCAGCGGAGGCTGCTTCCGAAACCGCCGCTGCAGGGACAACTGCTGAAACAGAGAAGGCTTCCACAGAGTCTGCCGATATCACCGGCGAACTGAATATTATTCATTATCTGACAGAAACTGCCAAGCTGGCAGCTCTGGATGGTATGGTAGAGGGCTTCAAAGAGGAATATCCCAACATAACAGTAAATGTAGAAGCTATGGCAATGGATAACTACTCCGATGTAATCAAACTGAGATTCTCCACAGATGAGGCTCCCGATGTTATTTTCGGACAGCCCAAATCCTATACAGACCTGATTGACAACGGCCTGATTAAGGATCTGAGCGGTGAAGATTTTGTCAGCAGATTATCTGAGAGCTCCACTAACTGCGTTACCTACAATGGCGGTATATATGGCGTGGCGTTGGATCAGATGGCTAACGTAGTATTCTACAATAAGGATATCTTTGAAGAACAGGGACTGTCTGTTCCGACTACCTATTCCGAATTTATAGAAACCTGTGAAGCCCTGAAAGCCGCCGGTATCACACCCTGTGCAGCGGGCTATCAGGATGATATCGCATATGGTGCGAATTGGTATACCATTTACTATGGTTCCAAATGGAATCAAGCTCAGAATAATGCCCAGGAATTGATGGATGGCGCAAGCCTTGCCGATTATCCCGGATATTCCGAAGCTCTTGATCAGTGGAGAGAGATTATGGTCAACTACCAGAATTCCGACTGCAAAACAATCGATACAGCCAGAGCGGAGCAGATGTTCGCAAACGGAGAAACTGGTATGATCATCATCGGAACATGGGGGCTTGGAGCTATCATGGATTATAATCCTGATGGAAATTACGGCGGATTTACTTATCCTTCCGAGGAAAATGCAGATGAGTGCTACGTTCCTGTCAGCATCGATGATTCCTGGATGATTTCCGAGGGAAGTCCCAATGAGGAAGCTGCTCTTGCATTTCTTGAGTATGCAACAAGGGCAGAGGTTAACTCTGTTTGGTGCGGTACCGCATCCCAGTTGAGCGCCCTGGAAGGGGTGGAATGTGATACTCTGCCTCAGGCGGCCCAGGATATTGCAAATGAGATCGCCACAAAGAAAACCACTGCATGGTCTTCCGTTTCTAATTTCACCGGTCAGTATAGCACAGTATACACCAATTCTCTTCGTGATTTCGCAATGGATGACGAGATGACAAAGGAAGAATTTATCACCGAAATGGATGAAGGTTTCGCAGCAGCAGGAAAGTAACCTGAACCCGGCATAAAACTAGGGGCATCGACTGCGCTCGATGCTCCTTTTTAAATAAGTGAAAAGGGATAGATTTATGGCAAAATTGAGCGATAAGAAAAAAAGATGGATCAAGAACGAGGTGAAGGATTTCAGCTTCCTTCTTCCTTCTCTTGTTATATTCATCATTATTATAATAATCCCGTTGATATCCGGAATCCGCTATACCTTTACAGACTGGAACGGAATGTCAAAGGATATTAACTATGTGGGACTCAAGAACTATATTACTGTTTTCCGGGACAAAGATCTGCTGCTGCCAATCCGTAATACCGCCATTTTTACTTTGGTTACGCTGGTTATGATCAATGCATTGGGATTAGGGCTGGCTATGATGGTAGAAAAGGAATTTAAAGGTGTTAATGTCATCAAAAGCATTGTGTTTATACCACTGGTTGTCAGCCTGGTACTTGTTTCCTACATGTGGATGTATGTTTACAGCGATTTCTTTGGAATGCTCGGCTGGTCAAGTCCTTTGATTTCCAAAAAAACGGTACTGCTTGGTTTGTGTGCCATGGCTATTTGGAAAGAGGCCGGACTGGCTATGATGATTTACCTGGCGGCTCTGAAGGGGGTATCTTCCGATTATTATGAGGCAGCTACTATAGACGGCGCCGGCTTCTGGGCAAAGTTCAAAAATATTACCATTCCCATGATCGCACCTGCCTTTACCTATTGTATCCCGTTGTGGCTGGCCGGAGGACTGAGAATGTATGACTATTCCTATGTTGCTACTCAGGGAGGCCCCAGCCATGCCAGTGAATCCATGGCATATTATATTTATCAGTATCTGTTTCCATTCAACAAGGTGGGATATGGACAGACTGTGGCAGTGCTTTATTTGATTTTCTGTATTATCCTTTCTAATGTGATTACCAGAATGCTGAGAAGAAGGGAGATTGAGTTATGAGACATACTAAAAAATATAAAATACAGACTGCTGTCCGTGTTACCGTTTTGTGGCTCTTCGCCCTGATCTGTCTGGCTCCCTTTTATGTGGCAGTTTGTTATGCGTTTAAGTCCAAAACAGAATTTGCAAAGACCAAGCTTGCTTTTCCCACTACCCTTTACCTTCAGAATTTTGTGGATGCATTTGAATTGAAAAATTATTTTAATTCTGTAAAAAACAGCGCCATTGTGGCAATCTGTGTTGTAATTCTGATTATAATTATCTGCTCTATGAGCGCCTATATTATTACAAGAAAGAATAACAAGTTTTATAACTTTATTTTTTATTTTTTTCAGATGGTTATTTTAATCCCTTTTCAGACCATTATGTTTCCTCTCTACAGAGAACTGTATTCCCTGCATGCACTCAGCACCCTTTGGGGACTTGTTTTTACGGAGCTCGGCGTATATATGGGATACTATATTTTCCTGTATGCAGGTTTTATCAAGAGTGTCCCCATCGCGTTGGAGGAAGCAGCAAAAATTGACGGCTGTGACCGTTATCAAGTATTTGTCCGCATTGTTTTCCCGCTTCTTAAGCCTATCACCATGACTGTAGTGGTTTTGTGTTTTCTGGCTTCCTGGAACGACTTTTTCCTGCCATTAATCATGGTACAGAAGGATGAGGTAAAGACACTTCCCCTGATGCAGTTCTTTTTCTTCGGGGAATATACCAGCAACATCAACCTGGCATTCGCAGCCTCCATTCTTTCTATGATTCCGGCTGTAGCAGTATACTTCTGTGCACAGAAATATATAGTGGCAGGCATGACTGCCGGAGCGGTAAAATCATAAACATCTGTCAGTATAATTTATAAATCTAATAAAATTGGGAAAGGATTGGTGAACGGATTCTATGAAACAAAAATGGACGGAAGAAGAAATATGGAGTTGGTACAAAGCACAGCCCTGGATTACAGGATTTAATTTTATTCCCAGCGGGGCCATGAATGGAGGGATCTGGCTGCTTCAGGACTATGATCATGAAAGAGCCTACAGGGAATCCGCAAAGGAAATTGCCCTGGCTGCAAGCCTGGGTTTTAACAGCATCCGGTTTTTTGTACCCTTTTATCTGTGGAGAGTGCAGCATGACTCCTTTATGAAAAATTTTGAAGAGCTTTTATCTCTTCTGGATTTATATCATATGACCATGATGCCTGTCCTGTTCAATGACTGCTGTGTAGCAAAGTCCAAATACACCGAACCGGTTCTGGGGTCTCAGCCGGAACCGGTTCCCGGCTATTTCGGCGGAACGTCCGTCACACCGTTTGATGAAGATACCCAAAATGGAGACATTATCGGTTATGATATTACAGATGAACCGGAAATGGAGCCGACGGTACACGCTTATGTGAAAGAGCTTGCACAAACCTATGGGCAGGATAACCGTATTCTGATCTGGAATATCTGGAATGAAGCCGGGAATTCCCAGCGTATGGAAAAATCAGTTTCCCTGATGAAGAAGGTCTTTGAATGGATGCGTGAGGAGGATGTGAAACAGCCTCTTACTGCAGATATATGGGGAGCCGGAGCTGAACATCCCTATGGCTGGTTAAAAAATCCGGGGATTTATGCTGATGTGGAGAGGACAGCTATTGAACTGTCAGATATTATTACTTTCCATTTTTACGGAGATTACGCACATTCACGCATGTATATTAAATGCCTGAAGGAATACGGAAGGCCAATGATTAATACAGAATGGATGCATCGCCCCTATCGCAGTATTATTCAGACACACCTTCCTCTTTGGAAAAAGGAAAAGATAGGAAGCTATTTCTTCGGTTTTGTCAATGGCAAAGCACAGTTTAATTATGTCTGGGAATTTATAAAAAATCTTCCGGATATTGATACAAGACTGTGGATGCATGACATATTCCATTCGGATTTTACACCCTATGATGAAGAGGAAATAGATGTGATTAGAGAATGTAACAGAGATAAAAAGATTTTCTGATAAAGAAATATGTGTATTTAATTTCAAATTACGGTACTATTTCGCCCGGCGGTTTCTGCCGGGCGAAACGGCTGATAAACTGATATTTTTAGAGTTATTTAAACTGGGGCGGCAGCAGCTTTAAGCGGTGTTACCCCAGCTTCCTGATATATTCCGTAGGCGACATCCCCGTATATTTTTTAAACAGCTGGCTGAAATACTGCGGATTATTCCCACATCCCACGGCCTCCGCCACAGTATAAATCTTTTCCGTATCACAGTTAAGCAGCAGTTCCTTTGCCTTCTCGATCCGCTGACGGTTCAGCCAGGCCGAGAATTTTTCCCCTGTCTGCTTGTAGAACTGCTTGCTCACATAATCCACATTCATAAACAGATAATGGTTGGCAAGCCACTTCAGGGAAAGGGAGGATTCCGAAAGATGCTCTTTGGTATATGTAAGCAATTTTTCGATAAAGGGCTTGTAGGTCACTGACTGGCTTTTCGGAGGAAGAAGCCGGCCGAAATTTTCCTGAAAGGCAAGCAGGGCTTCCTCCGTGCTCCGTGCGGCGCCTATACTCTGGAAAAATTCGGCGTCAGCTACCGCAGAAACATCCGAATCAAAATGTCCGCGCTGGAAGATGATATTTGTGATCAGAAGATTTAAAAAGTCCTTATCCTCCACCGTATGGAGCAGGTTCATGATTTCTTCCTTCAGCTGGGAATAGCTGATCTGCATGGAATAATAATCCTGCAGAAGGAGGCGCACGCTGGTAAGACAGCCGCTGTAATTATAGACCGGGATGCGGTTATCTCCGTCAAGGAACAACAGGCGGTCGAAGCGGGACAGTCTGGGAAGGATGCGTTCCAGGAGATTTATAAGGCTGTCGAAGCTTTCTTTTTCCAGTGACAGGGAGACCTCCTGTCCGGGAAAATGCAGGCTGTCCAGAAAATCTGAAAAGGCTCCGGCCTTTCCCCCGGGCTGCTTGATTATGATGAGCAGGGTATTTTTTACATATACCAGATGGTACATGGTGCCCGGAAGGATTTCTTCCATAAAATCCTGCAGCTGTCCGCAGCATTCCTGCAGATTGTTTTCCATGAGAAAATAAACATAGTGCAGGTCGTAGGCCGTGTGGGTAAAATCCAGATAACACTGATAATTGTCGCAGAGCAGGGCCGGTTCGGCGGCATTTGTAAGACCGTCGGTCAGGATGTTGCGGAATACAGATTTTTCAAAGCGTACATTCTGTTCCGGCTCCTGATCAGCCTGCTGTTTCAGATAGCAGGCTTTTTTTACATCCTCTATGGCCTCTATAATCTGATTTTCATTACAGGGCTTAAGGAGATAGTGCCTGATCCCAAAACGCATGGCCTGTTTGGCATATTCGAATTCACTGTAACCGGAGAGAATGATAAATTGGATATTCTCTCTGGTATCATTGAGCTTTTCAATCAGCTCAAGACCTGACAGGCCGGGCATTTTGATATCGGTAAGTACGATGTCGGGATAAGAATCCAGAATGGCATCGTAGGCCTCCAGCCCGTTTTTACATACCCCCACCACTTCGATTCCGAGGCTTTCCCAGTCAATCAGACTGCGTATGGATTCCCGGATTATTTTTTCATCATCAACAATTATCAGTCGTAACATGATTCCACTCCCCTGGTTTTATTTTAATTTGTGCGATTGCAAGGCCGTCCCGGTTAAACAGGGACAGGCCATATTCCTTTCCGTATGTAAGGCGCAGGCGCTGGTCTATATTTATGAGGCCTATGCCGAAGCCTTCGGCCTGTACGCTGCCGTCAACCAGTTTTTCCAACAGGTTGTCAGGAAAGACGGATCCGTTGTTGGCCACTTCGATATAGGCATTGTCTCCGTCCCGGTAGGCCCGGATAGTAATGGTGCATACATCCGTCATTTCCTCCATGGCATGTCGGACCGCATTTTCCACCAAAGGCTGGATAATCAGCTTTGGCAGCCTGAATTCCAGCAGATCCGGATCCGCCTCCAGAGTGTATTGAAGCTGTTCTTCAAAGCGTGTCTGTTGGATGGTCAGATAGCAGGTTACGAAATCAAGTTCCCGCTTCAGGGATACCATTTCGTTGGGGTCGGACAGGGTTGCCCGGAGGAGATAGCCTAAGGATTCAACCATTCGGGATATATCCTTTTCACCGGAGGCCTTTGCACGCCAATTGATGGATTCCAGAGTATTGTAGAGGAAATGCGGATTGATTTGGGCGGTAAGCGCCTTCAGCTGGGCATCCTTGCGGAGGATTTCATTTTTATAATTCACATGGATGAGCTGCTGTATGCGCATTGCCATCTGATCGAACTGCTGGTGCAGCACGCTGAATTCATCCTTCCGTCCTTCATATTGGAAGGGGAAGGAGGAGGGCGTGAAGCTTCCCTCTTTATCCGCAAAGGATTTGATTTTCACCATCAGATTATCGATATGGACAGTCAGCAGGTGAATCAGGTGCCGTGACAGGACGATACTGCCGAGGACACTGCAGAAAAGTGTGACAAAAAACATGATGTGGATAATCACAAGGGAGCTGTAAATCTGTCCGTAAGGCACCAGACAATAGAAATCCCAGCCGGTTTCTGTGATCCTGTTTTTTACCACAAAATATTTGCTGCCGCTTATATTGATTGTCATGTAGGGCTCCCTGGTACCGAAAAAAAGGCGTTCGGAATCTTTTTCGGTAAGGGGCAGGCTGCTTTGGAGAAGGGAGGAGCCGTTTGCGAGGATATAGGAAGCCTGGCCGTACTGATTGGAAAAATGGCAGCAGTCGTTCAGAAGCCTTTCCATATCGATATTTATAATCAGATAGGCAAGAGGATCCAGTCTGGCGTTAGATATCCGCCGTACCTGCCTTACGAGGAAAAGGCCGTGGGACTGTGCATATTTGGTAACCCAGACAGGACGGCCGCTGTAGCCCCCGGCGATATCTTCCAGATCCCGGATGACTTCATCCGGCAGACGCTGGGAAATAGGGATATAGGTTTTCGCGGCAAATCCGTTTCCGGTAAGCATCATATAGGAAATATGATTTTTACGGTACTGCTGAAGGTAGGATTCCATGGTGGTACACATCGTCGTATAGCTGGCGGAATCCATGGCTTCTCCGGAATCCTTCAGATCAGACAGGGTTTCCTGGAGGGTATCATTGGCAATAAGGGTAGCGGAGAGCGTTTCTATTATATTAATGTGGCTTGTCATGTTGGAAGCGGAATAGGAAAGGTTGTCCGCCGTACTGTTATAGATGAGCCGGTTGCTGGTACGCAGGTACAGCATAAAAGCCAGAATGGCGAAAACGCTGATTAGTAAAATGTTGCATAATACAATCAGCATGATTTTCCGGTTCAGGCTGGAATCCAGGATATTCTTCTTTATTTTATCTGTAAACATTTTTCCTTTACCCATAAACATAACGAAACTTCCTCCTTACTGTCTATCAAAATTATACAAAATGGCCCAGTGAAACACAACATTGATGAAAGAAAAGACGGTTTTTCTGAAGAGAAGGCCGGTTTTTTTTATTAATCTTATCATACAGCGATGCTATAATCACTAACATAATCAAAACAGCTACATGTGGAAATGTTAAAAGCCTTTCCATCTGGGTTTCCCGAAAAACGGCAGAACCTGAATGTACACGCTGAGGAGGAGAATGTGAACAGTTTGAGAAAAAAAAGGCTGTCACTTCTGTTATTAATGCTTCTGCTTCTATCGGGATGCTATGGAGGAATAGAAAATGGCAGTGTTGTTGACGGAACAGATACATCCGAAAAGGAAATTTCGATATCCTGGTGGGGAGATGAAATCAGAAATGAGTACACGCAGGAGCTGCTGGATCAATATGAACAGCTGCATCCGGGAATCCGGTTCCTCCCCGTTCCGTTAGGGAAAGAGGATTATGGCGAGTATCTGGCAGTGACGGCGGCAGCCGGCGAATGTCCGGATATCATGCTCATGGATGATGAATTTCTAGAAACCTATGCAGGCAATGGAACATTGGCAGACTGCAGAAATTTGTTTATGGAGAATAGTAAAGAAACAGGCTTTTTCCTTGACAGCGAGATTTGGGAGCTGGGGAAGAAGGAGGGGATTCAGGCCGGGATTCCGGTATCCCTGACCATGCCGGTCCTTTACTGCCGGCCAGGAAAACTGGAGGAGGCGGGAGTGGAGCTGAAGAAGGATATGGACTGGGATGACCTGGCCCAGGCGAGCAGAAGCTTTCAGAAAAAAACAGGAGGGCCCGGTATCGTCTGGGGTCATGAAAGCTCCGAACTCTTAGTCAGCTGGATGGAACAAAATGATGCCCCCCTTTTTGAGGGAGGCAGGGTAAATCTGAATCAGGACAGCAAAAATAAATTAACTTCCTTTTTTTCCCTCTGCGGGGAACTGATGAAAAGCGGAGGGATGACGCCGCCGGAGAATCCGGAGCCGGAAGGGATAACGCAGGAAACAGAAAAGGAAGAAAAAGAAGGAGCCTTTTATCTGGGAGATGCGGAGGAACACCGGATATCAAAGGAAGACGATGATATAGAAGTGCTGCCGCTGCCCGGAGGACAGCCGAAAGCGGATTTGTTTTTTGCCCTTTCCGCAGCGCTGACACAGGATGAAAAGAAAGCAGCCGCCGATTTCCTTATCTGGCTGCTGGATGATGAGTATGCGGTGGAGCGGGCAGGACTGGAAAGAGGGATTCCTGCATCGGAAAAGGCGAGAAGGCTTCTGGAAGAATCAGAGAAGCTGCCGGCTGCAGACAAGTCGCTGCTTCAGCTTTACAGGCAGACACAGGAAAGGATGCCCGGTTTTGAAAAAGAGCCGGAGAAGAGGAAGGATATAGACAGGATTTACCAAGAGGTTATTTATAAGCTGTATCAGGGGAGCTGCTCTCCCGGAAGAGCGGCAGATGTATTTTATCAGGATGTACAGGAGCTGTTTACAGAACAGGAGGCGACAGATGAAAGCATTGGAAAAGCTGGATGATTTACTGGAAGGATTTGTCCGAATGGAACACGGCCCTGCGGGCTGTGCGCTGAAGGCGGTGCGCGGACAGGAGATTATATATGAGGGCTATAAAGGGTATGCGGATGAAAAAGCTGGAAAGCTCATAGGCCCGGGCACGGTATACAGGATGTATTCCTGTACCAAGGTAGTCACCGCAGCAGCAGCCATGCTGCTTCTGGAAAGAGGGAAAATGCTTCTGGATGATCCGGTTTCCCGTTACCTTCCCGAATACGGAGACTTAACATGGTGCCGGTATACCGGAAATAACATGGTCAGTCTCGAGAAAACAGGCGCCATGACAATCAGGCATCTGCTCACCATGACCTCCGGATTTACCTATGACGGCATACATAATACGACCCAGCAGGAGACGAAAAGGGTCCTGGAGGAAATGAACCGGGAGGGCGGGGCCTCCACCCGTGAATTCGCCCGCAGGCTGGCACAGGTACCGCTGCTGTTTGAACCGGGGACCCACTGGAATTACGGGCTGGGACTGGATGTGCTGGGAGCTGTTATCGAAGTGATAAGCGGCATGCCATTCGGCGAATTCCTGAAAAAAGAATTTTTTGAACCATTGGAAATGAGGCATACAGCCTTTTTCATAGAAGAAATACCGGAGGAAAAGCTGGCGGTTATGTACCGCTATGCGGGAGAAAAAAGAGTCCCCAATCTGACGGAAGAATTTAAGTTCCATTCCTCTTATCAGCTTCAGAGCGGAGGGGGAGGCCTTCTTTCCACAGTAGAGGATATGTCCCATTTTGCAAGAATGCTGGCAAAGGGAGGGCTGTGGAAAGGGAAAAGAATTCTGGGGAAACGCACCATCGAACTGATGAGCCGGAATCAGCTGCACGGGGAAGCGCTGGAGGATTTCCGGCGGACCCACCGGTATGGCTGGGGCTTCATGGCAGGCTGCGGCTACGGGCTGGGTGTGAAGACCGTAACGGATATGGCGGAAAGCGGCTGTATGGTGAATCAGGGGGCCTTCAGCTGGGCAGGCGCGGCAGGAACGCTTCTCTGGGCGGATCCGGAAAACGATTTGTCTTTTGTTTATGCCCATCAGCTCATGCCTGATAACCGTGAAGAATACTGCCATCCAAGGCTTTTAAATGTGATTTATGGACAGCTTGAAGATAAGTAAAGGCTGCCTGTATGGCAGAGAGGGGAAAGAAAATGGGAAAATCAATTGCTTTTGTAGAAACCAGCGGAGTATCTTCAGATGAACTGAAAGCGTTATGCCGGGAAATTATTCCGGATGTGAAGGTTTACCAGCTGATTGATGACAGCCTCATTCAGGAGGTAAATGCCAATTGCGGGCCGACACCTTTCGTCCGCAGGAGGATGATGGAATATTACAGGAATGCCCAGGAACTGGGAGTGGATTTGATTATCAACCAGTGCTCCAGCGTGGGGGAGGCAGCGGACGCTATCATGCCTTTCCTGGATACACCGGTCCTGAAGATCGACCAGGCCATGGCGGAACGCGCCGTGGAGTTGGGCAGGAAAATCGCTGTAATCGCCACCGTGGAATCCACAACAGGCCCCAGCGTACGGCTGATTGAAAGCGTCGCCGCCAAAATGGGGAAGGAAATCGAAGTGGATCTGCATCTGGTGGAAGGCGCCATGATGGTCCTGATTGAACAGGGCGATGCGGAAAAACATAACCGCATGGTGCTGGGAGAAGTGCAGAAGGCTGCAAAGGATAATGATGTGGTGGTGCTGGCACAGGGCAGTATGACAGTGCTCCTGCCTTTGCTGAAGGATATACCGGTTCCCGTTCTGAGCAGTCCCAGACTGTGTGTGGAACGTGTGAAGGAACTGCTGGAGGCACAGGGATGAACGAAAGGGATGCTATCCTGGACTGCCTGTTTATAGGGGGAAGCACTCAGGATGTGATGATGCGTATGGAACGGGTGCCCCAGGCGGATGAAAGAGTGCAGGCATGGGATTATGTGAAATGCTGCGGGGGCGTTTCCGCAACAGCGGCGTCCGCCCATCAAAAGCTCGGCGGCAGAACAGGAATTATTACTGCTGTGGGAAAAGATGATGCGGGGGTCTTTATCAGACAGGATTTGAAGGAACAGAATTTCCGGGAATGCCGGATACTGGAATCACCGGATGCTTCCTCTTCCGTAAGCCTGATACAGGTGGATGCCCTGGGCCGCAGAAGCATTGCCCATTATGGAGGCTGTATCGGGGAACTCACTTTTTCCATGCTGGATCAGGATTTGATGCGAAGCTCCCGTATTCTTCATCTGGGAGTGATGGAAGAGGAACTGATGCTGGAAATCGCCCGGTTCTGCGGAGAACAGGAAGGAGTCCTTCTTTCCATAGACGGAGGGAATTTATCGCTGGTTCTTGCCGAAAAGCTTCTGCCGTATACCGATATCTGGATCCCGGATGAAGGGACGGTGGCCAAAACACTGGGAGTCAGTCCCGAGGAGGCCTGCCGGAGATATCAGGAGATGTCCGGGAAAAAAGATTTCTTTACGGCGGTGACACTCGGGGATAAAGGCGCAGTCGGACTTCAGGGAGACAGATTCTTTACCGCCATGCCGTACAGGGTGCCGGTGACGGATACTACCGGGGCGGGAGACAATTACCACGGCGCTTTCCTGTATGCATACGGCCGGGGCTGGGAGTTAGAAAGATGCATGGAATTTGCCGGTATCTTTGCCAGTCTCACATGCCGGGAATGCGGCGGAAGGAAAGGGGAGCCATCCCTGGAGGAGGTCATGGACATTTTAAAAGAAAGGAAAGAAAAGCAATGGAGTTAGGAATGTATTCCATAGAAATAGAACGTCCCACCACGAAGGAGCTTTTCGAAGCGGCGGCCGGATACGGATTTACCAAAATGCAGTTTGATTTTTCCTCCGTATGTGACGAGCAGATGCCGGAGACCATAGAGAGAAGCCTGCTTCAGGAAATCCGTGAAGCCGCGGATCGTACCGGCATAGAAATCGTGGCGGTGAACGGAACCTTCAATATGATTCATCCCGACAAACAGGTGAGGATTGACGGACTGAAGCGTCTGGAAACAATCGCCAGATCCTGTAAAACGCTGGGCTGCTCCATCATCACTCTTTGCACGGGGAGCCGTAATGTGGAAAATATGTGGAGCCGTCATGAGGATAATGACAAACCCCAGGCTATGGAAGATTTGATGGGAACGATGGGGAAGGCGCTGGAAATCGCCCGGAAGTATGACCTGGTTCTTGGGATCGAGTGCGAACCGAGCAACTGCATCGATTCTGCTGAGAAAGCGGAAAGGATGTTTGAAGCCTTCGGCTGGGATGAGCATCTGGGAATTATTCTGGACGCGGCCAATTTGTTCCGGGCCGGAATGGCCAGGAAAGAAAATGTGAGAAGCGTGATTACGGATGCCTTTGACCGGCTGGGAAACTGTATCTGCCTGGCTCATGGAAAGGATATATCCGAAGGCGAAGATATTCACTATACCTATGCGGGAGACGGCATTGTAGATTTTCCTTTTTTCCTGGAAAAATTAAAAGAGGCGGACTATAACGGCTGCATGATTCTGCATGGGATCAAAGACGAAAAAGACATGGAAAAAGCAGTGGCCTTTATGAAAGGGCTGTCATAAGAGGAGTAGGAGGATTGAACAATGTATCAGGTATTAGATGTACGACTGCTGAAAATTCCGGGGACTGTGGAAGAACTGGCGCCGCTTGCCAGAGAATACGGATTTGACGGCCTGGATGTTCCGGAGGCGATTTTAGGGGACGAGAAAAAGGCGGATTCCGCCCAGGCGGCGATGAAGGAAAACGGTTTGAAATGGGGACTTCTTCCCACACCCGTTGATTTCTTTGATGAAACCATCGATGAGAAGAAATTTGAAGAAGCGCTGGAAATCCAGAAGCGCTGGGCGCAGCTGGGAGAAAAAATCGGCGTGAAATATGCCTATAACCATATCTGGCCCAGCAGCTCCAGGGAATTCGACGAAAATTTTGAATGGCATGTGAAGCGTCTGGAGAAGCTGCAGGAGGTTTTTGTCAATCACGGAATCCAATATGGCTTTGAATTCCTGGGGCCGAAGGAGCTTCGCGTAAGACATCCCCATCCGTTTGTACATACCATCAGCGGCGTCCTGTCCATCGCGGATGCGGCCGGAGGAAAAACTGGTTTCTTATTTGACACCTATCACTGGTACTGCGGAAGCGGAAGGCTGGATGATTTATACTTCGCAGCCCAGAACTGTCACCGCATGGTGAATTTCCACCTGAATGACGGTGTAGCGGGAAAAAGCAGGGATGAACAGGAAGATCAGGTACGGGCCATGCCGATGACCACCGGTATTATCGATGCGGCAAGGATTTATCAGCTTTTTGAAAAGAATGGCTATGAAGGGCCTGTGATGTGTGAACCCATGGTACCCTCTACGGACCGGTTTGCCGTACAGGATATAGAAAAGAGTATGGCAGAGGTCAAGGATGCTTTTAACAGATGCTCAGGAATCATTTCCACAGGCAGGAGATAAACGGGAGGAATTGCAGTATGGGAACAGGAGTTAAGAAAATGCTTCAGAAGGCTCTGGAAGAGGGATATGCGGTAGGATCCTTTTCCGCCAGATATCTGACCAACATAGGGCCGGTACTGGAAGCTGCGGTGCGGCAAAGCTCGCCGGTTATCGTTCAGGTATCTCAGAAGGAAATGAAGCGTTACGGTTCCACCTGCGGACAATTCGCAGATGAATACAGGCGGTGTATCAGGGAAATGGATATCCGTGTTCCGGCCGCGCTTCATCTGGATCACACCAAGGATCTGGATATCATACAGGCGGCGATAGATGCGGGATTTGACAGCGTTATGATAGATGCCTCAGAGCAGCCTCTGGAAAAGAACATGGAAATCGTGAAGAAAGTGGTTGCCATGGCACATGCCAAAGGCGTGGAAGTGGAAGCGGAAATCGGAAAAATATCGGCGAATGATTTGATAGAAACGGATTCAACCACACAGCTGTATACCGATCCTCAGGAAGCCGGTTATTTCGCAAAGGAGACAGCCGTTGATTTCCTGGCCGTATCCGTGGGAACCGTACACGGGGCTTACGGGACGAGAAAGCCTCATATCGAGCTGGAGAGGATACGGGAAATCAGGGAACAGGTATCTGTGCCGCTGGTACTGCACGGAGCGTCCGGGGTGCCGTCCCATCTTATAAAGGCGGCCATTTCATTGGAAGGCGGCGGAGTGAGCAAGATCAACGTGGCCACGGATCTGGAAGCAGCATTCTTAAGCGCGCTGGGTCTGGACAGTTCCATTACCAACGAGGCCGTGCTGAAGCTTCCTTCGGAACAGCTGGACAAAGCGCATGAGGCGGTTACCCGTGTCGTGGAAGAAAAAATGCGGGATTACCTTTTGAGCAGCCACAGGGCATAAAAAAACAGAGAGAAGCCGGAACGGCTTTAAAAAAAAGCAGAGGTGCAGATATGGGAATCAGGGAGAAATACCGGGATAAATACCGGGTGAAAATCGGCTTTGTGCCGACGAGGCGGGAAACCTTCAGTGAAACGGCCTTCCGTCTGGACAAAGCTGCGGAGACAAAGAAAAAAGTGGAAGAACGCCTGACAGCCATGCAGGTGGATTATGTAAACATTGACTTTTTGAATGAGGAAGGCCTGCTTTACCGAAGCAGGGATGCCGAGAAAGTGGCGGAGTACCTCAATCAGCAGAAGGTGGACGCTATTTTCATCGCTCATGTGAACTTCGGCTGTGAAGAGGCGGTGGCGCGTCTTGCTTCCATGGTAAGGAAGCCGGTGCTGCTGTGGGCCGTGCGTGATGATGCGCCGGAGCCGGAGGGCTACCGTTTCCGTGACGCCCAGTGCGGGGTGTTCGCCAGCAGTAAGGTGCTGTCCAGATTTGACATCCCGTTTACTTATCTGACCAATTGCTATACGGAGGATGTGAAATTCGAGAACGGTATCCGTAATTTCCTGGCGGCAGCAGGTGTGGCAAAGGCATTCAACGCGCCCAGGATCGGACAGATCAGCGTGAGGCCCGCCGCCTTCTGGTCGGTTAAATGCAACGAAGCCGAGCTTCTGGAGCGATTCGGAGTGGAGGTAATGCCCATTACCCTGGTGGAAATGCAGAAACGCTATCAGGATATCCTTCAGAAAAAGGGTACAGATTTTGAAGAAGAACTGGATCACATCATGAGCAAGGTGAAAGCGGAATGCGTCGGCAGAGAAGCGCTGGAAAGCATCTGCGCCATGAAGCTTGCAGTTTTTAACTGGGCGGAGGAAGAAAACCTGAGGGCTGCGGCAACACAGTGCTGGGCGCCTTTCACGGATATTTCAGGAATCGCCCCCTGCTATCTGATGGGAGACAGTACAGATGACGGTTTCCCCATCGCTTGTGAAAATGATATTCACGGCGCGCTGACGGCCATTATGGCCCTGGGAGCAAACGGCGCTTCCGAGCCTCCGTTCTTTGCGGATCTCACCGGCCGGCATCCCACCGACGATAATGCGGAGCTGTTATGGCACTGCGGCGTATTCCCGCCCGGACTGGCAAATGAAAAGGGTGTGACAATAGGCTGCCATCAGGGGAAAGGTTATAAGGGAGCCGGGCAGTTTGAACTGAAGCAGGGTGATATCACATTGCTGCGGTTTGACTCGCTGAAGGGAGATTACAAGCTGCTCTTCGGAGAAGGTAAGACTACACAGGGGCCTTACAGCAAGGGCACTTATGTATGGGCCAAATTCAACGACTGGCCGGCCTGGGAAAGAAAGTTTGTATGCGGCCCTTATATTCATCATTGTACAGGCGTTTACGGCAGCTATGCACATGTATTCCAGGAAGCGGTGAAGTATCTGAAGGGGGTGGAGCCGGATCCGGTATATCCCGCACAGGAGGCGCTGAATGAACGGTGGAAATAGGAAGGACGGCATATGAAAGGAATAGAAATTAAAAGCTTCGGAAATACATGGGACGGAAGAAAAGCCCTGTGCTGGACAATCACAAACGGGGCCGGGGCACAGCTGTCGCTCACCGATTTCGGAGCAAGGATTACCGGAATCTGCGTACCGGACAGAGACGGCAGGATGGAAGACGTGGTGCTGGGCTTTGACACCGCAGAGGAATTCACACAGAAGGGCCGCTACTTCGGAACCACGGTGGGCAGATACGCCAACCGGCTTGCAGGCGCATCCTTCCGTCTGAACGGAAGTGTATATAAGCTTTATGCCAATAAAGGGACCAACAGTCTCCACGGCGGAAAAAGCGGTTTTGACGATAAAATCTGGAAAGCAGACATTACCGGAGAGGACAGTATCCGTTTTACCTATGAGAGTGCGGATGGAGAAGAAGGATACCCCGGGAAAATGGATGTAACGGTCTGCTACCGTTTTACGGATGAAAATGAGGTGGAAATTACTTATCGTGCCGTATCGGATAAGGATACAATCATAAACCTCACAAACCATGCTTTTTATAATCTGAAGGGACATGGGAATGGCAGTATCCTGGGACATAAACTGAAGCTGTATTCATCCTTCTTCACGCCGGTAAATGCGGATATGGTGCCGGATGGCAGCATTCTTCCCGTGAAAGGGACGGTAATGGATTTTACCGGACTGCATCCCATCGGTGAGCAGATAGATAAAACAGACGAACAGCTGCGGCTGGCGGAAGGCTATGATCACAACTTTATCCTGCAGAAGGAAGAGCGCGGAAGCCTTTCCAAAGCGGCGGAGGTGGTTGAGCCGGAAAGCGGCAGGACAATGACGGTGTTTACGGACCAGCCCGGTATTCAGTTCTACAGCGGAAACCTGATGAAGCCGTGTACAGGTAAGGGCGGACGGGAATACGGAAAGAGAGATGCTTTCTGTCTGGAAGCACAGTGCTTTCCCAATTCCATGGAAGTGACGCACTTTCCAACGCCGGTGCTGCCGGCCAATGATACATATGAACAGAAGACGGTATACCGGTTCGGTATCTGCCGTGATAAGGAAAAGGGGGAATAGGTTTGCATGGGGTGAAAGTAAAAACAGGGACGGCAGGAAAAAACCGCAGCTCGAAAAAGTATCAGTTGTTTTTTATGGTATTTCCGTTTCTTATACTATTGTTTTTGTTCAGTTACCTTCCGCTTTACGGATGGGTATATTCGTTCTTTGATTACAGGCCGCCCAAAAGCCTGTCGGACTGTGCTTTCGTAGGAATCGACTGGTTCCGCAGCATGGTCAGCACACCGGAAAAGCGTTTGCAGCTGTGGGAAGTGCTGCGGAATACCTTTGTGATGAGCGGTTTGGGACTGCTGACCTCCTGGATGCCGATGGCTTTTGCCATCCTGCTGTCGGAAATCAGAAACAGACACTTTAAGAAAGCAGTGCAGACACTTACCACAATTCCCAATTTCATCAGCTGGGTTCTGGTTTACTCCATGGCTTTTTCCCTGTTTTCAACCAGCGGCATGATGAACACCTTCCTTCAGCAGCTGGGAATTCTGTCAAAGCCTGTGCAGTTTCTGCAGGACAATACCCACACATGGCTGAGCATGTGGCTGTGGGGACAGTGGAAGGGACTTGGCTGGGGCGCAATCATGTATCTGGCAGCCATATCGGGCATCGACCAGGAGCTGTATGAAGCAGCCCGGGTTGACGGCGCCGGAAGATTCCGGCTTATCTGGCACATAACCGTGCCGAGCCTTCTTCCCACCTTCTTCGTACTGCTGATCATGAATGTAGCCAACTTCCTGAACAACGGTATGGATCAGTATTTTGTTTTCCAGAATGCATTTAATACAAGCAAAATCCAGGTACTCGACCTGTATGTATATAACCTGGGTATCAAAGCAGGAAATTACTCCCTGGCAACGGCTATCAGTATGCTTAAGAGTATTGTCAGCGTAACGTTATTATTCACCGTCAACGGCATCTCCAAGGTGCTGCGCGGCGAATCCATCGTATAAAAGGAGGTGCGGCAGATGAAAAAGAAAAAAACATCCTTAGGTGACTGGATATTCAATATTTTCCTGGGATTGTTCTTCACCCTGTTCACCCTAATATGCATCTATCCCTTTTATTACCTGATTATCAATACGATAAGCGCCAATGATATCAGCGCCAACGGACAGATTATGTTCCTGCCGAAGGGAATTCATTTCCAGAATTACATAGATGTTTTCAAAATTCCCGACCTGGCGAGCGCGGCTTTAGTCTCCCTGGGAAGAACCGTACTCGGAACCATCGGAGCGGTTTTGGGAGCCGCTTATCTGGGATTTATGTTTACCCAGCAGAAAATGTGGGCCAGAAAATTCTGGTACCGTTTCACTATCATTACCATGTATTTTAACGCAGGGCTGATTCCCTGGTATATCACCATGAGGAACCTCCACCTGACCAATAATTTCCTTGCATATATACTGCCCGCTATCGTGCAGCCGTTTAATATCATACTGGTGAAAACCTATATGGAATCCATTTCACCGGCCCTGCAGGAAGCGGCGGAAATAGACGGTGCCAGCGTCATGAAGGTTTTTATGAAAATCATGCTTCCTCTTGCCAAGCCGATTATGGCGACAATAGCCATATTCGCTGCGGTAGGACAGTGGAATTCCTTCCAGGATACCCTGATTCTCATGACAAAACCGGCGCTGTACACCCTGCAGTTTTTACTGTATCAGTATATCAATCAGGCGAGCTCTCTCGCAGCCATGATCAAAAACGGAACGGTGATAAGCACCTCTTCGCTGGCTACGATGCAGACGCCTACTTCCATAAGGATGACGGTTTCCGTTGTTGTTATCCTTCCGATTCTGCTGGTATATCCTTTCTTCCAGAAGTATTTTGTCAAAGGAATCATGATTGGTTCCGTGAAAGGATGAGTTTGTTCAAAATGTTGGCAGAGGCAGTGAGACAGGTTAGATTATGAAAGGGGGAAAGGAGCAGAGAAAAAGAGTATGACTGCCGTTTTGGGGAAAACAGGCAATCAAAGAAATGTAAAAACAGATAAAAAAGGAGAAGAGTATGAGAAAAAGAAGTAAAAAAGTATTGGCATTATTACTTTCAGCAGTGATGGCAGCATCCGTGGCAGGCTGTGGTTCAAAGGGAACAGCCTCACAGCCCGCACAGGAAAACACGGCGGCCGGCACAGATGAGGCAGCCGGCACCGCAGCGGCGGAGGGAGAAGAAAACACAGGTTCGGCTTATGCGGATACGCTGACGATTGACGTATTTGCAGAAAATGCAAATTACCAGGGCCTTCAGAGCGGATGGTTTGCAAAGATAATCAAGGATAAGTTCAATATCGAGCTGAACATCATTGCACCCAATATTTCAGGACAGTCCATTTATCAGACACGTTCGGCAGCCGGAGAGCTGGGAGACATTGTCTGCCTGGGTTCTGAGAAAATGAAGGACTGCGTGGAAGCAGGACTGATTTATGATATGACGGATCTGGTGAAAGACAGTGCGATATTAAAGCCTTTTGAAGCAGGCGCACTGGGCTTGTCCGATTACTTCGGTACGGATGACAGAATCTATGCTTATCCCACCAATGCTTCGGGTGTGGCAAAGAATACGGAAGCCGCTCAGGTACGTAACGGTGCTCCTGAAAATGGTTTTTATACCAGATGGGATTATTACTATGAACTGGGCTGCCCGGAAATCAAGAATATGGACGACATTCTGACGGTCTGCAAGCAGATGCAGGATAATCATCCTACCAGCGATTCCGGAAAACCGGCATATGCGTTCTCACTGTTCCCGGATTGGGACGGCGATTCCATGACCTGTGCAAACAAGTATGCCATCATGTATGGTTATGGCGGAACGACAGGATATGTATTCTATAAGGCAAACGGAAAAGATTATTTTGATATTGCAGATGACAACGGCATTTATTACAAGACTCTGGAAATGTACTATAAGGCAAACCAGATGGGAATGCTTGACCCGGATTCCAGCACACAGAATTTTGATGATTTGAACGCAAAGGTTGCCGACGGCGCGGCTTTCAACTCTCCGTTCCCTATTTATCAGTACAATACTCCTGAGAATGTGGCGGAAGGCAAAGGCCAGGTATTTGTACCCGTTGGAGATATGGATTATGCACCTCTGGGACATTCCGTTCACGGACAGGGCGGTACCATGGCTATGGGCTCTACGGTAAAGGATCCGGAAAGAGTATTTGAGTTCTTTGAGTGGCTTAATTCCGAAGAAGCCATGATGCTCACCTTTGCAGGACCGGAAGGGCTTACCTGGGAAGAAAAGGACGGAAAGCCTTATCTGACCGAGTACGGCAAGGAAGCAATGCAGGGCGGAGATCCTCAGAATATACCCGTACCCGAAGAGTGGGGCGGCGGAAACTTCTCTGACGGCGCAAACCGTATCGTATCTTCCGTAGTATATAAGATGGATACCAACCCTACATACAATGAGCCTTATGATCCCTCCATGTGGTCTACAACCATGGAAGAAAACAGAACAAAGATTGACGATCAGTGGACGGAAACCTTTGGAGCTGAGTGGCCTCTTGATTATGTGGCAGAGAAAAATATGCTTGATCCCATGCCCGGTATTGCTTACCGGAAGCCTCAGGACAGCGGCGATATCAAAACCAAACGTTCCCAGTGCGGTGAGGTTATCAAAGAGTATTCCTGGAAGATGGTTTACGCAGAGGATGAGAATACATTCAAGTCTCTGTGGCAGGAAATGAAGGATAAGATCAAAGGCTTCGGTTATGATGAAGTACTCGCTTATGATCTGGAGAACCTGAAGGTTATCCAGAAAGCAACCGAGGAGGCACTGGCAGGAAATTAAGCGCGGTGTCAATGAAAACAGGCAATTGATTTGCGGGGGCCCGCCCGGCGGGCTCCCCGATGAGCCGGAAACGGCGGAAGGAGAGACACTATGAAAAAAGGTATCATCATCGGAATTCTTCAGAAATATCTTGGGGATAAAGAAAAACTGGACGAAGTTCTCGGCAGAGTAAAGGAAATGGGGTATGAGGCGATTCAATATATCATTCCCGATTATGTAACACCGGAAGAATATAAGGCTCTTCTTGACAAGCATGGCCTGAAGTATCTCTGCGTGGGTGCAAAATTCCAGGCAATGTCCGAGAATCCCCAGGCAATCCAGGATGCGATAAAGCTGTCTGATTTATTTGAAACAGACTATATCGACATCGATACCCTTCCTGTGGAAAACAGAAAGAGTGTGGAAGGCTATAAGGAATATGCGAAGAAGCTGAATGCCGTAGGCGCTGAAGTGAAAAAAGCGGGCAAGAAGCTCCTGTATCATCCTCATGCCCTGGAATTCGCATCCTTCGGGGATGGCTTAATCGGCCTGGATATCCTGATCCGCGAGACCGATCCGGAAGTTATTAATTTCATTCTTGATACACACTGGATGTCCTGCGGCGGCGTGGTTCTCGCCGACTGGATCCGTAAGGTGGAAGGCAGAATGAAAATCATACATTTCAAGGATTATGCCATCGAGCCCGGTATTGAAAGCTGCGAACAGGTAAACAAGCGTTTTGCCGAGGTGGGACAGGGAAATATCGACTGGCCTTCCGTAGTGGCGGCATGTAAGGAAACAGGCGTGGAATATGCGGTTGTTGAGCAGGATTCCTGCTATGATCTGGAGCCTTACGGCTGTGCACAGAGAAGCTATGACGGCATGGTGAAATACGGCGTATAAAGAACAGCTGAGAGCGTATTTGAAAATCGGGGGGAATTCATTTTCAAATACGCTCCGGGGAAGCCGCAGCGGCGGCAGGAGGGAAAGAAAGTGAAGGATGTATTTAAAATAGGTGTGATTGGATGCGGGGACATCAGTACAAGAAATTATGTTCCCAACATCATGGACCGTTTCAGCAACATGGAAATTTATGCCCTGTGCGACCTGAACAGAGAACGTGCCGAAAGCCTGGCTGCCGCGCACGGCATCGCCCATGTGCTTTCTCTGGATGAAATTTTTGAGGATCCGGAAATCGACGTGATCCTGAACCTGACCAATCCGCAGGTCCATTATGAGCTCAATATGCGTGCGTTGCGTTCCGGCAAGCATGTCTATTCCGAAAAACCGCTGGGGCTGAACCTGAAGGAAGCTTCCGACACCATAGCGCTTGCCAAAGAGAAAAACCTTTATGTAGGCTGCGCGCCGGACGTATTCCTGGGAGCGGGGGTACAGACCTGCAGGAAAGTCATTGAAGACGGCCTGATCGGGGATATCCTGAGCGCCAAGGTGGCAAATATGTACCATGGCCCGGAAAATATCCATCCGGCCCCGGATTTCTTCTATAAAATCGGAGCAGGCCCCATGCTGGATATCGGACCTTACGGTATTTCGGAAATGCTGTACTTTATGGGACCGGCCGAAGAGCTTTGCTGCTACGGCGGAATCGGCATCAATCCCCGTCCTATCAAGGATCACTATACCGATGTGGAGGTGAATACCCACTATAACGGTATCGTAAAATTTGCGGACGGCAGATGTGCCAGCGTGAATTTCAGCTGGGATACCTGGGGAGCGGAAAACGGCCCCTGTGTACAGGTATACGGGACAAAGGGTTCTCTTTTCCTCTCCGATCCTGATAATTATGGAGAGGGTAGCCGGGTGCATGTCCTTCTGGAAGAGGATATGCGTGATGAAAACGGAAAAATTTCACGGGATAAGACCAGCCGTTCCGGTGAATACAAGAAGGATATTCCCCTTGTATTTGACTGTCCCACGGAAAACAGAGGTTTGGGCTTATGTGAGATGATTGAAGCAATTAAGGAAGGACGTCCTTCCAGGGCGAACGGGGAGTTCGCCTGTCATGTGACAGAGGTGCTGGACGGCTTCAATATTGCCATAGCAACCGGGAAACCTTATAAAATGCAGACTACATTCCAGCAGATCAGCAGGATGCCCGAGGATTTTGTAAGTAAAATGCGGTAAGAGGATAACAGTTGAAACAGGTCTGCGTATCCATGTGCAGACCGCATGGATACGCAGTGACAGAGAGGAGAAGACATGAAAGGTGGATTACAGGCTTGTTCCGTTACAAAGGAGTTTCTTGAGGATACCTACGGAACATTAAAGAAAATGGCGGACTATGGCTACAAATACATAGAATCCGCAGGCACGATGTTCACACCGGAGCTGAAAGTGGATATGAAGGAGCTGAAAAAAATGATGGATGAGGTGGGTATTGAACACCCCTCCAAGCATTATTGCCCCTACCTTACCAGCGATCTGAACAGTGAGATCGAACGGCTTCACATTATCGGCGGTGATTATCTGGCGCTGGCTTCCGATTTCTTTACCAGCAGGGATGAGGTTCTCAGCCGTTGTGAGATGTACAATGAAACCGGAAAAATATGTAAGGAAAACGGAATTTCCTTTATTTATCATAATCATGCCCATGAATTCCAGAAATTCGGCGATAAGTCCGCTCTGGAGCTGCTTGTGGAAAATACGGATCCGGAATATGTAAACTTTGAAATCGATACCATGTGGGCATTCCGCGGCGGAGATGATCCGGTGGAAACCCTGAAGAAATTCGGAAAGAGAGTAAAGCTGCTGCATCTGGATGATTTCCATCCCAAGTATATGGATCACAGAAGCTTCTTTGACGGACTTCCGGAGAATCCGGTTATTACCGGGGAATTCTACGGCCAGTATAACATCGACGTGGCAACCGATATCGGAACCGGCGTGATGGATGTACAGAGTATTCTGGATGCTGCTGAGAAATATACGGATGTGAAGTACGGTTTCATTGAATTGAGCAGCGCCAACAGCCGTTATAAGGATGACATGATGAAAGCTGCTGAATTCGGAATCAACCAGCTGAAAAAATATAAAGGCGTAAGCTTTGTATAAAGGATGAAAGGAGTCAGGCAATGACAAACAGAGTTAAGGTCGGCATAGTCGGTGCCGGCGGAATCAGCTATACCTACCTGAAAAATTTGACAGAAACCTTCCATATTACAGAGGTGGTGGGAATCGCTGATATTATAGAGGAACGCAGCAAAAGAAGGGCGGAGCAGTTTCATATCCGTCAGATGACGGTGGAAGAAATCATGAATGATCCCGAAATTGAAATCGTGGTGAATCTGACCTATCCGCTTTCCCATTACATAATATCCAAGCAGGCCCTGGAATCAGGGAAGCACGTATTTGCCGAGAAGATGATGTCCACGGATTTTGAATCCGCACTGGAGCTTTATCAGCTGGCACAGAGCAAGGGGCTGCGCATCGGCCAGGCTCCCGATACGTTCCTGGGCGGCGCGCTGCAGACAGCCAGAAACCTGATTGACAAGGGTTTTATCGGAGAACCGGTAAATGCCCAGGCTATGGTGGCAAGATGCTACAATCTGACCCAGGATGAAAACCATCCTGACCTGCCGTTTGTTTTCACCGCAGGCGGAAGTATTCCCTACGATATGGGCTGCTATTACCTGCATGCACTGATTCATCTGCTGGGGCCGGTAAAAACGGTAGCGGGCCTGTCCAAAACCTTCCATCCCAAGGAGATGCAGCGTAATCCCAGAAACCCCGGCTACAACAAGCCGTTTGACATGAAGTTTCCCACTTCCATGACAGGGGCTCTGGACTTCTATAATGGCTGCTACGGCACATTTACCGCTATCAGCGACAGCCACAGGGAAGAGACGGCAAGACTGGAAATTTATGGTACGGAAGGAACCCTGATTCTTCAGGACCCCAACTATTTCTTCGGACCGGTTTATCTGGCGAGAGGCCAGAGGGGAGAAGAAATGGCGGCTATGCCTCTCACTCATGGCTACGGGCTGCATAATCCTGTTCCAGAAAATGCAACAGGAGAGGAAAGAACCTGGATCGACAGCTACCGCGGAATCGGTGTGGCGGATATGGCATGGGCCATCAGGAATAATCGTCCTCACCGCTGCAGCGGGGAGCTGGGACTGCATGCCATCGAGATTCTGGATGGTATTACGGAAAGCTGCAGGGAAGAAAAGACCTATCATATGACTACGAAACCGGATCAGCCGGCTATGCTGCCTCAGGGATTTATTTATGGGACGGCGGCGGAGGCTTGTTTGGATACGAAGTAAAAAATGGCTGCCGCAGGGGAATCTCTTGCGGCGGTATTTTTTTGGTGGGGGTGGGAACCGAATCCGCCCATCCCGCTGCGTCGGCTGGCTGTGTGGCCTTTGGATATGCTCCGTCTCCGGGTCTGTCCCCCACATGCCCCCGGGCAGGCAGTGTTTCCTGTGCGGGCACGCTCTCGCTCGGTTAAAAACGCAGCGGTACTAACGCTGCAGAGGACGCAGCGTAAGGACCGGCGTTTTTAAACGGCCCTTACAGGAAATCACTGCCTGTCCGGGGGCATGTGGGGGACAGACCCGGAGACGGAGCATATCCAAAGGCCACACAGCCAGCCGACGCAGCGGGATGGGCGGATTCGGTTCAGGGTAGGTTGTGGATGGCGTCGGAAGAGATTCAGGGCAGACAAAAGACAAGAGATAAGGGCTGTACTTGATTAATGGGAGGGGAGACGGATGGAAAGAGGTAAAAGGATTGGAAAAGATGAAAAGAGCGAAAGAGATGAAAGAATGGTTACAGATGAACAAACAGGAGGGAGTATAGGAATGAAAATGGATGGAAGAGTGGAAGCGGATGGGAAGATGGAGAGAGAGGTTGGGAGGACGATGGGGTTTGGTAAGGATGAGGTGTTTTTGAAGTGGGGGGAGAGAAGGGATGAGGAATGGAGTGAGGTGTGGGAGGAGAGGTATTGGGAGGTAATGGGACGGGAGAGGAGGAAGGTTGTGGTGCTGGATGATGATCCTACGGGGATTCAGACGGTGCATGGGGTTTTTGTTTATACGGATGCGGGGATGGAGAGTATCCGGGCGGGGCTGCTTGGGGAGGAGAGGGTGTTTTTTATATTGACGAATTCCAGGGCTCTGGGGGAGGAGGAGACGGTGCGGATGCATAGGGAGATTGGAAGGAAGGTGGCGGCAGCGGCTGAGGAATTGGGGGTGGAGTTTCTGTTTGTGAGCAGGGGGGATTCTACTTTGAGGGGGCATTATCCTGCGGAAACGGAGAGTCTGAGGGAGGGGCTTGAAGGGGAAGGGGGGTGTGTGGATGGCGAGGTTATCTGTCCTTTTTTTGAGGAGGGCGGTCGGTTTACGGCGGGGGATGTGCATTATGTGGAGATGGGGGGCGGACGGCTGGTTCCTGCGGGGGAGACGGAGTTCGCGAAGGATTCTTCGTTTGGTTATGTGAGCTCGGATCTGAAGGATTGGGTGGAGGAGAAGAGCGGAGGGAAGGTGAAGCGGGAGGATGTGGTTTCGGTTTCGCTGGAGGAGCTTCGGGAGTATCGGATTGGGGAAGTTGCGGATAAGCTGATGGGGGTGGAGCATTTCGGGAAGGTGGTTGTGAATGCGGTCTCTTATGAGGATTTGAAGGTTTTTGTGATTGCTTTGTTGGAGGCGTTGGGGAGGGGAAAGTATTTTCTGTTCCGGACGGCGGCTTCTTTTGTTAAGGTTCTGGGAGGAATGGAGGACAGGGCTTTGCTGGAGGGAGCGGATTTGTATGGGAATGTGAGAAGCCGGTTCGGGGGGCTGGTGGTTGTGGGGTCTCATGTGCAAAAGACGACAAGGCAGCTGGAGGTGCTCAGGAAAAGGGAAGGGCTTTGTTTTCTGGAATTTTCGGTCGAGGGTATCGGGGATGAGGAAAAAATGGAGGCGGAAAAGAGGCGGGTTCTGAAGGAAGCCGGAGAGCAGATGGCGGCGGGGGTGAGTGTGGTGATTTATACCGGAAGGCAGGTGCGGACGGCGGAGAGCGGGAAAAGAGAGGATAATCTGGCGCTTTCTGTGCGGATCTCGGAGGCGGTGACAGAGCTGGTGGGGAGAATGCCGGTTACGCCGCGTTTTCTGGTGGCGAAGGGAGGAATTACTTCCAGTGATATCGGGACAAAGGCTTTGGGGGTGAAGAAGGCTTTTGTTCCGGGGCAGATTCTCGCCGGGGTGCCGGTCTGGGTGACGGGGGAAGAGAGCCGTTTTCCGGGAATCCCTTATGTGATTTTCCCGGGGAATGTGGGAGCGGAGGATGCTTTGCTTCAGGTTGTGGAGAAGCTGGAGGCCGGAGCTGTTACGGGGGAGTGAGTCAGTGATCTTCCATAATAGTGATTATGGTTTCGGGGCGTTTTTTCTGGTAACGGTATTCCCTGGGGGTGCGGCCTACGTATTTCAGGAAGGCGCGGTTGAAGGTGCGGGGAGTGGGGAAGCCTACCTGATAACTGATTTCCGTTATGCCGAGGCTGGTTTCGGTCAGCAGGCGGCAGGCTTCGGAAATGCGCAGGGAGCGGATGTAGTCGCTGTAGGAGAGGTGGAGCTTCTGGGAAAAAAGGTGGGAAATATAGAATTTGCTCAGGTGCAGCCGGGTGGCCACCTGATCAAGGGATATTTCCTCCTTGTAATGGCCGATGCAGTAGTCCAGCAGCAGCTTGACGGTCTGGACGTCCACGTGCGGGGTATCCTCCAGTTCAGACAGAGCGAAGAGCTGGCCGAAGAGAATGAGAAGATAGCCTTTGGTCAGGTAATCACGGTAGCTGCCGGATTCCGTGCTGTCCTTTAAGGCAAGGATTTCCTGCATGGACCGCAGCACATGTCTGTTTTTTAAAGCGCCCGGTATCAGGGCGCTTTTTGGCACCTTTGACTGAAAGACGGAGGTGTATTCGGGGAGGATATCCATGGGGAAAAGAAGCAGGATATAATTTTCATCCGCAATTTTTTCGTAATGGTGTATCTGGTTGGGGAAGATAAAAAAGGCGTCGCCGGAGTTGATTTCGTATACCTTTTCTTCCACATAGGCCATGGCTTTTCCTTCGATCATTCCCACCAGCTCCAGGTGGTTGTGAAGGTGCGGGGCGTACGCCAGGCTCTGGCCGTAGATGCCGTAAATTTCATGTTTGGGGTTCTCAAAGAAAAAATTCATATAATGCCTCCCTGGACAGCAATAAATGTCTGATATTAACCATAGTATGACTTTTATTATAACATACAATGTCTTATTATGTAACCATGGAAACGAAAAAGCCTTAACAGGCGTCTTGTATACCGGGAAGGTATGCGGAAAGGAGTATTATGAAATTTCCTATTGCATTGCAGTTGTATTCCGTCAGGGATCTGCTGGAAAAGAACCTGGAAGGGGGACTTAAGCAGGTCAAAGAGCTGGGATATGACGGCGTGGAGCTGGCCGGTCTGTATGACCATACGGCGGCAGAGGTAAAAGAGATTCTGGATCGGGTGGGGATTCAGGCTGTTTCCGCTCATGTTTCTTTTACGGACATGCTTGAGGATCCGGAGGGGGTATTGAGTGATTATGCCATGCTGGGCTGCCGGTATGTGGCGATTCCTTATGTATCGGATGAATACCGTCCGGGGCATGAAGGATTTAAGGATTTGATAGAAGGGGCAAAGGTTCTTGGCGAGGCGGCGAAGAAAAAGGGAATGACGCTCTTATATCATAACCACGATTTTGAGTTCGCGCTCATTGATGGTGAGTATGCGCTGGATGTCCTGTATCGTGAGGTCCCTGCGTCGCTTCTGGAGACTGAACTGGATATCTGCTGGGTAAATATCAGCGGGGAGGATCCGGCCGCTTATATCAGAAAATACGCGGGCAGAGCGCCGGTTGTACATCTGAAGGATTTTATGCTCAAGGGCGATAAGCCGGAGCAGATGTATCAGCTGCTTGGTAAGGAAGAAAAACAGAATGCAAGGAATGAGGGCAATTTTGAATTCCGTCCGGTAGGTTTGGGATTACAGGATATTCCTTCGGTCCTGGATGCGTCTGCCGATGCGGGCGCTGAGTGGGTGGTAGTGGAGCAGGATGCTCCGTCTATGGGTAAGACTTCCATGGAATGTGCAAAGCTCAGTATCGATTATCTGAGAACACTGTAAGGAGGAACAAAAATGTCCGATGCAGTTTTAAGCCAGTTTACTCCTCCTGAAAGAGAAGTGAAAAAGGTATATGACAGGAAATTAAGGTTCGGGATTATCGGGACCGGATGGATTGCAGAGTCCCATGTGGAATGTCTGAAGGAAATGGAAGATGTGGAAATCGCCGCAGGGGCAGATTTGATTCCCGGTAAGGCGGAAGCATTTTTCAAGCGTTATGGACTGGAAGGGGTGCATTGCTACCCGGATCACAAGTCCATGATGGAAAAGGAAAAGCTGGATGCGGTATGCGTCTGTACATATAATACCACACATGCGGAATGTACGATTGACGCCCTGGAAAAAGGGATTCATGTAATCCTGGAAAAACCCATGTGCGTCACGCAGAAGGAAGCGGAAGATATCATCCGGGCGGAAAAGAAGAGCGGCAGGGTCCTTACGCTGGGCTTCCAGCCCCGTCTGGATGAAAACATGAAAATGATTAAGAAAATTGTGGATTCCGGAGAGCTTGGGAAAATTTATTATATCCAGACCGGAGGGGGCCGCAGAAGGGGGATTCCCAACAGTACTTTTATTGAAAAGAGTACCGCGGGAATCGGAGCGCTGGGAGATATCGGCTGCTATTCCCTGGATATGGTATTAAATGCCGTCGGCTATCCCAAACCGCTGACAGTGAGCGGCTATACCTCCAGCTATTTCGGACCCAATCCGAAATATAACAATCCGAAGGATGCGGCCAGATTTGATGTGGATGATTTCGCAGCGGCCTTTGTCCGGCTGGAGGGAGATATTGTCCTGGATTTCCGTATTGCATGGGCCATGCATATCGATACGCCCGGGGATACCATAATTATGGGAACAGAAGGCGCGCTGCGCATTCCTTCCACCGAGTGCTGGAACGGATCCGTGGGAGGCCCCATGAAGCTGTATAAGGATGTGGCGGGCGCACAGGTGGAGATGGAAATACCTCTGTGTGACGGGGAATATAACAGCCACGGTGTATTTTACAGCAAGCTGAGAGCCTTTATAGATGCCATACAGACCGGAGGCAGGGCACCTGTCCCTTCGGAACAAATCCTGTATAATCAGGCGATTATAGATGCCATTGTAAGATCCGCCGCCCTGGGGAGGGAAGTGGAGATACAGTATTCGGATATCAGTTAACCGGTTTCTTTTATAGAAAAGAGGGGGAAGAGATGATAAAAAAAGGGTTTCATAAAAACATTAAGAAAGCAGCTGCCTGGACGCTTACGGCCGTTATGGCCGCATCCCTGGCAGGCTGCGGGGGCGGTAAGGCGGATACGCCGGCTGTGAGCGAGACGGAGAAAAATACGGCTGTATCCGCTTCAGAAGAAGGGAACAGCGCAGCCGCAGAAAGTACCCAGTCGGGAGAAAGCAAATATGCGGATACGCTGACCATTGATTTCTTCACGAAGGATGCCAACTATCAGGGAATCCAGAGCGGCTGGTTTGCCAAAATAGTTAAGGATAAGTTTAACCTGGAAATCAATATTATCGCACCGAATATTTCAGGAGACGCAGTATACCAGACAAGGGCTGCGGCAGGAGAACTGGGGGATATCATTCATTTGAGTGCGGAACAGATGAAGGATTGCGTGGATTCCGGGCTCATAATGGACATTACGGAGCTGGCGGGTAACAGCGAGTCGCTGAAACGGTTTGAGACCGGAGCAAAATCCCTTTCCGATTATTTTGGGACAGGGGACGCTATCTATGCATTCCCTACGAACGCATCCACGGAAGCAAAACCTACGGACTGCTCCCAGATGAGATACAATGCGCCGGAAAACGGATTTTATACCAGATGGGACTATTATTATGAACTGGGCTGCCCGGAAATTAAGAATATGGATGACATGCTGAAGGTTTCCAAGCAAATGCAGGATAATCATCCGCTGAGTGATTCCGGAAAGCCGGCATATGCTTTTTCCCTGTTCCCTGACTGGGACGGAAAATGGCTTGCAACAGCCAGCAAGTACTGCATTATGTATGGCTACGGCGGTTCCACAGGCTATATCCTGTTCAATTCCGATGCCAGCAAAAGCTTCACGCTGGAAGATGAAGACGGTATGTACTATAAAGTGATTGAAATGTTTTACAAGGCTAACCAGATGGGTATCCTTGATCCGGATTCCAGCACGCAGAGCTTTGATGAGCTGACTGCGAAGGTAAAAGACGGCGCTGCATTCAGTTCTCCTTTCCCGATTACGGAATACAATACGCCTGAACATGTGGCGGAAGGAAAAGGCCAGGGCTTTGTACCGGTAGGAGATATGAATTATGCACCCCTTGGATATTCTCCTTACGGTCAGGGCGGCGCTGTGGCGATGGGAAGCAATGTGAAAGACCCGGAGCGTGTATTTGAATTCTTTGAGTGGCTGTCAACGCCGGAAGCGAATATGCTGACCTATGCGGGACCGGAAGGACTGACATGGGAAGAAAAGGACGGAAGGCCTTGTCTTACAGAATATGGAAAGAGCGCGCTTCAGGGCGGCAGCGTACAGAATGTGCCCGTACCTGAGGAATGGGGCGGCGGAAATTACGGAGACGGAAGCAACAAGCTCGTTACCTCCATTGATTATCAGATGGATCTTCATCCCAAATACAGGGAAACCTATGATACCGGTTCCTGGTCCAGCACGATAGAGGAAAACAGGAATAAGATCCATGATGAGTGGACGGAGGTTTATGGTTATGAATGGCCTCTGGATTATCTGGAAGCAAAGGATATGATTCATCCTTTCCCCGGAAATTCCTTCCGCGAGCCTGCCGATCCTTCGGATATTAAGACCATCCGTTCCGAATGCAACCAAATTCTTACGGAATACAGCTGGAAAGCTATCTATGCTTCCAATGACGATGAATTCCGTCAGTTATGGCAGGAAATGAAGGATAAGCTGGACGGCTTCGGATACCAGAAGGTACTGGAATTTGACTGGAAGAATTTTGAAGATGCAAAGGTGGCGGTACAGGAAGTGCTGAACGCAGGCTGAGTAAAAATAGAATAGAGTTGAAGGATAAAAAATCCGTTCCCTGGTTGGAGGAAAGACCAGGGAACGGATTCTTTTCTGCTATTTTTAAAATAATACTTATTTTTTGGAGCGCAGAAGCCGAAAGAATCGATAGGTACCATTGCACATGGATATCCGTATCTGCCGTTCTCCCTTGGCGCCCGGTACCGGATAGTATTCCTGTCCGTTTTCCAGATCACAGATGCCTGTGAGAGTGGGATCGTTCAGTATAATACCGGCCTCGGAAGGCGAATTATGATAGGATAAAACACCGAAGGTATCATTGTCATACAGGAACAGATTGCATCTGGGCTGCATGTCCAGGTATACCGGAAGCTTTGCGGAAAATACCTGATGTATAAGCTTGTTTACGGTTCCGGGAATCCGGTACAGGTCGCTGAAATCATCCGGTATGGTCAGGACAAGCAGCTGCCCTTTTCCGTAAAAATCACGGGTGAGAAGCGGGAAATTGCTGTATTCCGAAACAAATGCCAAATCACACCAGGTGGCGTTTGTCTTATACTGGAGCACGTCGGCACGGATAGGCTCAGCGCCTTCGTAAGCCGCCGGAGGACCTGCCTGGAATACATCCGCCCAGTATTCCCTGCCGGCTGCCTTGCGTCCGGTAAAGGAAAGAGAAGTCATTTCCCGGATACCCTTTGCTTCACAGGCCTTCAGGAATCCGCTTGTAACAACAGCTGTATTTCCGGCAGCAACATATGTTTTCAGCTTTTCAACAATAGCCCGGTCACATGCTGCGCTTGCGGTCAGCAGGACGAAAGGCTCGGAATCCGGGAAACAGGGCATGGGTTCCAGAGGAAGTCCGGTCATACCCAGATAATTCATCAGCTGATCCTCACCATCCGCATCATAAGGCTCATAAACAGGAAGGCCATAAGGGGTTCCCAGCTGTGTAAGCAGATTGTCAATCCGCGTAAGCTGATGGCCGAGGGGCGGAATCACCTGAGAATCCGTGAGCTCGGAAAAGCTGAACAGAGTGAGCTCTTTGGCGCCGGCAAGCAATGTGAGAATCGCCTGCTCCAGCCAGATATTGATATTGGCTTCACTGTCTCCCTGATCGATCCAGCCGCCTCCGTTTTTTCCGGGAGCTGTATTTTCCATCAGCCGGATCATGCTGTAGCTCAGATACCGCTGCAGATGCTGCTGGCTGTATTTGGGATGTCTGGATTCCGTACCGGTATAAATGCCGTCGAAAATATCCTTTTGCACGCGGGGATTATAGCCGCATTCCTGATAGGATTCATACCAGTTGGGATATTTAATGAAAAAAAAGCATTTGGGATTTACTTCTTTTGCCGTCCGGACCATTTCTTCCGAAAAATCCGCCATCTGCTTCAGACGGAAGTCCGCCCAGGTCCGCTGTCCCTTTTCTTTGATGCAGTCTTCACAGCGGCAGGAGGTAAAGAAGAAATCATCCAGTATGATCTCATCGAATTCAGAAGCCGTATATCTGACAACTTCGAGAAATTTATTCCTGTAAGCCGGGTCGGTAAAGCAGAAGGTATCAAAAATACGGGTTTTGTGGTCGTCAGATAAACGGACCGTTGATGTGATGGCCCCGCTGATTTGGATTCCGGCTTCCTGGAACATTTTTTTGATTTTCTGAAGCTTGTCTTTCGGCACATCATAGATTTCCCGGTGTGTATCCAGATAGACCTTGTCTAACCCCAGATATTGTTTGAAAAAATCAATCCCTTTCTGGATTTCGGATAAATCTGTCTGTGCCAGAAACTCGCCTCTCACATAAGAAGCAATTTTAAAATTCTGATAGTGCTGCATGGTAACCCTCCTTTAATAAAAGTGAATTGCGGTATTGCTAAGCTTATTATAATGGAAGGAACGTTAAGTAACAGCAATATAGGAAAGAAAGCCGTTTTTTTGATATGCAAAGTCGGATTTTTGATTATGCCCATTCAAATTCATATATAATAAATTATGACATTCGTGTCTCAAACCTTGATTTATTAGTACCACTGTGATATTTTTAAGATATATTGAAATTTTTTTGCCGGTAAAAACTTGACAGTTTTAAGGGGGAATGTAAATGCTTATAGACCCTATAGAGAAGGAACTGAAAAAACTTCAGGAAGAGAATTCCCGGCTTAAAATTTTAAGCGAGGTGGATGGCCTTACAGGGTTGTATAACCGGTTGGCAGGCGAAAGGCTCATAAATGACAGGCTGCAGAAAAATGCCGGGGGCAATTTTATGGTGGTTGACGTAGATGGCTTTAAAAAGATCAACGACCAATACGGCCATTTGTTCGGAGACGATGTACTTCGCGGACTTGCGGCGCTTATGAAAGAAATTTTCGGCGGAGAGAATCTGGTTGGCCGGTTCGGCGGGGATGAGTTTGTCATTTTTACCGTTAAGGAATGGGATGCCGGAAAAGCCATAGAAAAGGGAAAGGAACTTATCAGGCGGATGGAGGCAATGGGACGGAAAATGGGTGTAAAAGACCGTTTTTCCGCAACGATCGGCCTGTCTGCCTATCAGGATAAGGATACCTATTCATCCATGTTCAGCCGGGCTGATTTTGCGTTGATGCAGGGAAAAAAGAGCGGAAAGTCAGCTGTCTATTATTACAGAGAGCTGCATAATGAATCCCGGCCTGTCGCTGCTGCGGAAAGTAAGGGCGCCGAGGATACCGGGATAGACCGTGATATGGAACTTATCTGGATGGATCTGAGAGAAAAAGGCAGGCCTCAGGGGGCTTACTGCCAGGATTATCAAACCTTTAAACGTCTTTACCGGTTTGTGGAACGGGGACTGATGCGTGTGCCTTCCAGCGCCTATACGGTCTTGCTGACTTTGGTGGATGACAAGAAAGAATATGTGACGCTTCAGGATCAGGAGCACTTGATGACGGGCCTGGGAGAGGCCATCAGGCGTTCTTTGAGAAGCGGGGACGTATACACTCAATACAGCAGCTGTCAGTTCCTTCTTATGGTTATGGGAACCAGTCTGGAAAATGCATGGAAGGTCGTGGAACGGATCCGGAATAATTATTCCGGGGAGGCGAAGGAGCATTCCGTGTATATCGGTTCCAATATCCGTCCGCTTCAGTCGGCGGACAAGGGCATGACTCAAATTGGTGACGGAAGGAAATTGATGTAAAGGGATACATAAGAAATGGAGTGCGGACGGAAGAATGAATAGAAGGTTGGAAGACAAAACGATTTTAAAAGTAAACATGCTGGGAGGCTTTTCCCTTGTTTATGGGAATAAGCCGGTGCCCAATAATTATTCAGGAACATCCAAAATGATGCAGCTGTTCCAGATTCTTTTGTACGCAGGAAGAGAGGGAATTTCCAGGGGGGAGTTGATTGACCGCCTATACGGAAGAGAGGATTTGGAGGATGCGGGAGCGACGCTGAGGGTAAATATTTACCGGCTCCGAAAATATATCCAGAAACTGAAATGCTTTGAAAATGATGATTGTATCTGGTTCCAGGAAGGGGTATACCGGTGGAATTACACGGCGGTTCCGTTGGAACGGGATACGGACCATTTTAATACGACGGCGGAAGCTGCATTGAAGGAAGAAAATCCGGAAATCAAAATGGAGCTGCTGAAGGAAGCCTGCCGGATGTACCGTGGGGAATTCCTTCCGGAACTGGCGGGAGAAGAATGGGTGGCCATTGAAAGCTGTAAGTATCAGAAGCTGTATGTGGACTGCATTAATGAAGCGGCGGTTCTCCTGAAGGAAAACGGACAGTTTGCGGAGCTTCTGGAGCTGAGCAGCCAGGCCAGCAGTATTTACTATTTCGAAGAATATTATCTGATGCAGATTGACTGTCTTATGGCTTTGGGAAGATACAAGGAAGCCATGGAGATATATGAGACAGCGGCTGCTTTCTATTTTGAGGAACTGGGTCTGGAGCCCTCTGAGGAAATGCTGGACAGGTTCCGTCAGATGAGGGATAAAATCCATTACAATGCATCGGTGATCAGCGATATCAAACATGGCCTGCAGGAAGGGGAAAACAATAACGGCGCTTATTTCTGCAGCTATCCCGGCTTTGTGGACTGCTACCACATTGTCTGCCGGATGTCGGAACGCAGCGGACAGCCCGCTTTCCTTATGCTTTGTACCCTTGTGGACAGCGAGGATGTGCCTCTGACGGAGGAGGCCAGGCTCGGCAATTACATGGATAAGCTCAAGAGCGCTATCCGTTCCGCGCTGCGCAGGGGAGATTCCTTTACACGCTATGGAAACAATCAGTTCCTTGTACTTCTTGTAGGGATCAAGCAGGAAAACTGTGCCATAACCCAGAGCCGTATCACCAACTGCTTTTTAAGCTACGGGCTGCGGGGAAAGATTTCTGTCCGTTATGAGATTTATCCTGCAACAGAAGAGGAAGGTACGGCCGGCAATCTCCTGTTCCATCAGAACAATGACTGGCAGAATGCATAATTAACCGGGGCAGGGAAACCGGGTTGGATCGGAAAGGACACCGTTAAAAACGGTGTCCTTTCCTGCGCATTCATTTATACAAGGGTACAATTCAGCAGCCCGGAATTTTTTGTTCTATTCCATATTCATGTATTCCAGGAATTTGACTGCATTATCCACATGCTCCGAGTTGACAACAATTCCGAATAAAGCGTCATTGGTTACGGCATAAGCACCTGTCTCCACCACTTTGGGTGCATCCGCAAACTGGATGCCGATGGGAACCTCTCCCTGATCATCATCCGGAATATCATAATAGAAGAAGCGGTCCTGATACTTATCGATAAGCTCCTGAGGCAGCACCTCATTCAGATTGCAGAAATATCCGGGCTCCGCATAATTGGTGAAGGTTGAAGTATCAGCCATAATGACATCAAGTTCTTTGGCGGCAACCAGAGCCATAAGCTTCTGCACATTAGCCATGGTATACTGATCCGTTGCCTCCTCCTGTATGGTGAAATTCATTTCCAGGGAGGTGGAGTATTCCTTGGTATCAATCTGCGCATATTCATCAAAACCACTCATGAAAGCTTCTGTATCCATCTCGGAATAGCCATTGATAAATAATACGGAAAGCGCACTGTCCTTGGCTGTGACAATGGTATAAATCAGGTTGGCCGCGAAGGCAGCAACCAAAATGGTTACCAGGGTCGGAATCCTGTAATATTCCCAAAAGTACTGAAATTTTTCCTTGGGTGTTTTTCCGGCCAGTTTTTTGTGCTGGGCTTTGATTTCATCTGAAACGGAATTTCCATCTGCCATAATTATCCTCACTTCTGCTGTCGTACAGCTCTTTAGTCCTTTTTACTATGATAATCGGTTGTTTAAATGATGTCAATGAAGCGTTTGGGACAACCTCTAAAATTTTTCTAAAATCCTTGTGAATTTTTGGCGAAACACAGGTTTTGAAGGGATTCTTACTTGCATGTTACCGGATTTTGTAATATCATATATCCTAAGATAGCGGCGGGTAAACTGTCTGGCTGAAAGGGTGGAATGTATAATGGAGACTTATGTTGAATGTATGGTTCAGAAAAAACCGAGCGGGGCGATGACGGCTCTCAAGATATTATTGATTGGTATTGCTGCGGTTACCGGACTGCTGGGAATCATGGGACTTATTGTTTTCCTGATTATTGCGGTGGTTGCAGGTGTAGGCGCATATTTTGTCAATCTGAATGCCAATCTGGAGTATGAATATCTGTATGTGGACAAGCAGCTCACGGTGGATAAGATTATGGCGAGGACCAGACGTAAGAAGGTGGAAACCTTCGATATGGAAAGAATGGAGATTCTGGCCCCCATCAAATCATGGCATCTGGATGATTATAAAAACAGGCAGCTGAAAGAGGTTAATTACAGCAGCGGTGTGGAACAGCAGCCCGACATCCGTTACTGCATGATATATAATGGAGAGAAGAGAGTTATTTTCGAACCCAATGCCGCCATGGTTACGGCAATTAAATCAGTTGCACCAAGAAAAGTTTTTACGGATTGACAAGTGTCCGTAAGTCTGGTACACTTTTCAAAACACAAAACTGTCAGTAAGCTTACTGGCAGTTTTATATTCACATTTTTTTGAACTTTGTCCGTTCCCCACGGACAGAAATCCAATCATTCAAATGAAAACAGGAGGAGAAGAAATGGGTCAGATTATTGGTGACGGCATTACCTTTGACGATGTGCTGCTTGTTCCGGCATATTCCCAGGTAATTCCGAACCAGGTTGACTTGACAACCTGGCTGACGAAGAAAATCAAACTGAACATTCCGATGATGAGTGCAGGAATGGATACCGTAACTGAACACAGAATGGCAATTGCCATGGCAAGGCAGGGCGGTATTGGCATTATCCACAAGAATATGTCTATCGAAGCGCAGGCAGAGGAAGTTGATAAAGTTAAGCGTTCAGAAAATGGAGTTATCACCGATCCGTTCTCTCTTTCCCCTGAACATACGCTTGAGGATGCAGATAATCTGATGGCGAAATTCCGTATTTCCGGTGTCCCGATTACTGAGGGACGTAAGTTGGTTGGCATCATAACCAACCGCGATCTTAAATTCGAGACTGATTTTTCCAAGAAAATCAAAGAATCTATGACTTCCGAAGGACTGATTACAGCCAAGGAAGGAATCACTCTGGATGAAGCAAAGAAAATCCTTGCCAAAGCCAGAAAAGAAAAACTCCCTATTGTTGATGACAATTTTAATCTGGTGGGCCTGATCACCATTAAGGATATTGAAAAAACCATTAAGTACCCGCTTTCCGCAAAGGATGAGCAGGGACGCCTTCTGTGCGGCGCAGGCGTGGGTATTACCGCTAATGTACTGGATCGCGTAGGCGCCCTGGTGGATGCAAAGGTTGATGTTGTTGTACTGGATTCCGCCCATGGACATTCCGAGAACGTACTCAGATGCCTGCGCATGATCAAAGAGAAATATCCCGATCTGCAGGTGATCGCAGGAAATGTGGCGACAGGCGCCGCTACAAGAGATCTGATAGAGGCAGGAGCGGATGCGGTTAAGGTTGGCATCGGCCCCGGATCCATCTGTACAACCCGCGTGGTTGCCGGTATCGGTGTCCCTCAGGTTACAGCCATTATGGACTGCTATGCAGTAGCAAAGGAATATGGCATTCCGATTATTGCAGACGGCGGAATTAAATATTCCGGAGATATGACGAAGGCCATCGCTGCCGGAGGCAGTGTTTGTATGATGGGCAGTATCTTTGCAGGCTGCGATGAAAGCCCGGGAACCTTTGAACTGTATCAGGGACGTAAATATAAAGTATACCGCGGCATGGGATCCATCGCTGCCATGGAAAACGGCAGCAAGGATCGCTATTTCCAGAACGATGCCAAGAAGCTTGTTCCGGAAGGTGTGGAAGGCCGTGTGGCATACAAGGGAACCGTGGAAGACACTGTCTTCCAGCTGATGGGCGGTTTACGTTCCGGCATGGGCTACTGCGGAACCCAGACCGTTGATGAATTGAAGGAAAACGGCAGATTTATCAAGATTTCCGCCGCATCCTTGAAGGAAAGCCATCCCCATGACATTCATATAACCAAGGAAGCGCCTAACTATAGTGTGGACGAGTAACAGCGTGAATGCGCTTCCTTTAAAAAAGCTGTCCAAAAGCCTTTCGGGGTTTTTGCGGCAGCTTTTTTGGATAATAAAAATAAGACGTCTGAAGAGTCAGGTGGCGGAAACAAAATATACATGATAAAATAATATTGTAAATTTATGTGTATTTGCCGAAGGAGAATAATTATGAAAAAAAAATTACCCATCGGAATAGAAGACTTTAAAGAAATTATCGAAAAAGATTGTTACTATGTAGATAAAACTTTATTTATTAAGGAACTTCTGGATAACAGCAGCAAGGTACGGCTGTTTACCAGGCCCCGGCGCTTTGGAAAAACATTGGCTCTCAGCATGCTTCGGTATTATTTTGAAAAAGAAATTACAGTGGAAGGAAAGGCCGGGTATAACAGCAGGCTGTTTCGGGGACTTAAGATTTTGGATGCCGGAGAATCCTATCTCAGCCATATGGGGCAATATCCGGTAATAAGCCTGTCATTAAAATCGGCGAAACAGCCATCTTTTGAAATGGCCTATGCCAGCATCCTCGATGAACTTGCCTTAGAGTTTGACAGACATAAGAGCGTGCTTTACAGCGACGAACTCAGTGAAGACGAGAAGGCCTTGTTCGAAAGATTCATTAAAAGACAAGCTTCCGAATGGGAGAACTTTAAAGCCTTGAAATTTCTTTCCAAATGTCTGCAGAAAGTATATCAGAAGAACGCCATAATTTTATTGGATGAATATGATGTGCCGCTGGAAAATGCATGGTTCCGCGGATTCTATGAACAGATGACGTTTTTTATCAGATCGCTGTTTGAGTCTGCCCTGAAAACAAATCCCAGCCTGGAATTTGCAGTGATAACAGGTTGCCTTAGAATCAGTAAAGAAAGTATTTTTACCGGATTGAATAACCTGGAAATCATATCTGTTTTAAGCAGCAGGTATTCGGAACACTTTGGCTTCACTGTTCCGGAGGTCGGGAATATGCTTTACTTTTATGATATAGAAGAAAAAAAAGAAGAAGTGAAGAGATGGTATGATGGTTATTTCTTTGGAAATACAGAAGTGTATAATCCATGGAGTATGATTAATTATGTGAACGAGGCTGTAAGCAATATCAATTCGCTGCCACGGCCGTATTGGGCAAATACATCATCTAATGGGATTATACGAGATATGATTGAGCATGCGGACAACAGTATAAAATTGGAACTGGAAAATCTGATTGCGGGAGAATGTATTGAAAAACCAGTGCATGAAGATATCACTTATGAAGAAATACATGAGTCGGAGGATAATCTTTGGAATTTTCTTTTCTTTACAGGTTATTTAAAAAAAGTCAGAGAGCATATGCAGGCGGATACGGTCTATATTACGCTGGCAATTCCTAATGCAGAAGTAAAATATATATACCGTAATACCATTATGGAGTGGTTTGACGGTCAAATCCGTCTGAAAGATTTTTCTGCATTATACAAGGCGCTGCTGAATAAAGATATTGCGTTAATAGAAAGAGAACTTTCAAAAAGTCTGATGGAGACGGTCAGTTTCTTTGATTATAAAGAAGATTATTACCATGGTTTTATCGCTGGGTTAGTTAAAATGATGGAAGGTTATATTGTCGAATCCAACCGGGAAAGCGGTATGGGGAGAAGCGATATTATTATCCGTTCGGCGCCGTATGAAGGGATAGCAATTATTATTGAAACAAAGGTAGCAGATTCCTATGGACAGCTGGAAGAAAAAGCATTCCAGGCGCTGGCGCAGATAGAAGAGAAACAGTATGATGCCGGACTGCGTTCAGAAGGCTATCACACATTTATAAAATATGGGATTGCTTTCTTTAAAAAGCTTTGCAGGGTTCATGTGAATGAATAAGAAGGAGAAAAGGTATGGATTTAAAAGAAGTAAAGGAACGGATGCAGAACGGAAAACTGTATTTTCCCACAGACGAGGCCCTGTTGAGCGAACAGGCAGAATATATGGAGATCTTATATGATTTCAATAATACCCGCCCGTCGGAAGGGGAAAAGAGGGCGGAACTTTTAAAAAAGCTTCTTGGCGGAGTCGGCAAAAACTGCTATGTGGAGCCGCCTCTTCATGCTAACTGGGGATGCAATACCTATATGGGGGATGATGTATACGCCAATTTCAATCTGACCCTGGTGGATGATGTGAAGATAACCATCGGAAACCATGTCATGTTCGCACCGAACGTAACCATATCAGCTGCCGGCCATCCCGTGGAGCCGGGACTTCGTTACAGACAGGCCCAGTATAACCTGCCGGTTACCATAGGAGACAATGTCTGGATAGGCGCAGGTACGGTGATACTGCCGGGAGTGACCATCGGGGAAAATACGGTGATAGGCGCCGGGAGTATTGTGACCAGAAGCATTCCCGCCAATGTGGTGGCCTATGGAAATCCATGCAGAGTAATAAGGGAAATCGGAGAACGGGATCGAAAATATTATTACCGGGATCTGGAGATTGATTTGGAATAAATCTTACCGGCCCGGACAGATGAAATTTTCCTGATTTCCTAAAGGAAGAAAGGCTCCCGGCTCAGGTCAGGAGCCTTTCTCCCTTTATCTGGACAATACCTGTATTATTCAATTTATAATGGGAAACCATCTGGTTAAAAGGCGTATTGTTCAGATAGGCCATGAGCGACATAATAACCGCGCTGTGGGTAACCAGCACTATGGAATGAGAAGAGGAACCGGAACCAACGGCTTCAGCTTCCTCTTCCACCAGGCTGCGCAGAGAAGGAAGCAGTCTGTCCAGCAGATCCTGATAGGATTCGCCCATTGGTGTCTTCTGGTATCTTCTGTTTTCATACCATGCGGTGAATTCTTCAGGATACTGTTCCTCAACCTGTGTCCAGGTCAGGCCTTCCCACAAACCGAAATTAATTTCTTCCAGCCCGTCTCTGACAATACATTCCGTATTCAGCTTTTCCGATACGATCCGGGCGGTCTGGCAGGCTCTTTTCAGCGGGCTTGTAAAAATGCGTTCCGGCCTGATCCGGTTGGTTTCCAGCTGCCGGGCCAGCCGGACAGCCTGTATCCGTCCATTTTCATTCAAATCGGTATCCGTACTGCCCTGAATCCGTTTCTGTACATTCCAGTCCGTTTCTCCATGTCTTGTAAATAAAAGGTTCATAATATAACTCTCCTGTTTATAACGATACAAATCTTTTGCCTGCTTGGCACAGTGCTGCATGAATATCACAGCAGCGAGCCGCTGTTCCCGTGCAGTATTCTTCACGGCCCGCCGGTCCGGCAGGAGCTGAGACATTATATATTTTAGCACAGCCCGCGAGATAAATCCACGGAGAAAGGTCACAGGGGTGCAGATAAAAAATATTGGCGCTGCCTCTGCCCTGCCTTCCGCCTGCGTGTCTCCCCTGGCCAGTGCCCGGTGATACTCCGCGGTCCTCCCTGTGCGGCCGCTGCCCTGCAAGGTTCCTGTGCAGGCAAACGACTTTTAGTCGTTTTTGCTCTCGCTCGGATAAATGCGCAGCGGTACTAAGGCTGCAAAGAACGCAGCCTAAGGACCGGCGTATTTATACGGCCTTTACAGGAATCCTTGCAGGGCAGCGGCCGCACAGGGAGGACCGCGGGGTATCACCGGGCACTGGCCAGGGGAGACACGCAGGCGGAAGGCAGGGCAGAGGCAGCGCCAATATTTTTTATCTGCACCCGGTCACAGGATTGGCATGGCTGAATCACGGCGGATATGCTATGATAAGAAGAGAAGCATTATGATTCATTTTAATATATTTACATGTTTTTATTGCGCTGCGGTGCGCAGACAGGAGCAGCAAATGAAATCGAAGGGGAAGGATTACAGGACACGGGTAACGAAAATGCTTATCCGTAAGGCCTTCACTGATATGCTGAAGGAAAAACCCATTCAAAGCATAACAATAAAAGAACTCTGTGAGACGGCAGGAATCAACAGAGGAACCTTTTATTCCCATTATTCGGATATCTATGACCTGTTGGAAAAAATGGAAGAGGAAATGATGGCTGATTTTATAAAAGCGCTGGAACCTCTTCTGGAAACGGATAAAGAAGATTTGACACCGGTAAAAATTACAACCGGTATTTTCCGCTGTCTGAAAGAAAATGCGGATATTTGCACCGTTACTCTGGGAGACTATGGGGATAAAGATTTCGCGCTCCGCCTGATTAATCTGGGAAGGGAAAAATGTGTGGAAACCTATTCACGCTATTTCGGCTCGGCAACTCCTAAGCAGATTGAGTTTTTTTATGCATTTGTCAGCGCCGGCTGTATCGGCCTGCTCCAGAAATGGCTTGCAGAGGGTATGGTCAGCAGCCCTGAGGAGATTGCGGCGATGGCGGAGAATATCATGATGTATGGCATGGGAGCGCTGGAGCGCGCCTGAAAATTTAAAAAAATTTAATAATACCTTAGTAAGAAATATAAGGATTCTGTGTTATACTTTTCAATAATTCAGGCCGGGCCTGAAGGCGGGTCTGTGTTATTCCCGCCATGATTTTGACTGACGGATACAGGTTAAGGAGCAGCATAATGAGATTTATTAAAAAGTTTATAATAACCCTTATTGTTATTCTCCTGTTGGGGGCAGGTGCGGCAGGCGGGCGTCTGCTCTGGCAGGGTTATCAGATATATCAGGAAGTCATTGACGGGGAGCCTCTTTCGGATAAGGTGGAGGAAATCCGTTCCAAACCCAAATATACGCCGCTTTCACAGCTGCCGGATACTTATAAGAATGCGGTGGTGGCTGTGGAGGACAAACGTTTCTATAAGCATGGCGGCATTGATTTGATTTCCACTGGCAGGGCGGTATTTATTAACCTGAAGGAAAAGAAGCTGGCTGAAGGGGGAAGCTCCATTACGCAGCAGCTGGCAAAAAACATGTATTTTTCCCAGGAAAAAACGTTCCTGAGGAAGGTGGCCGAGCTGTTTGTCGCTTTTGAACTGGAGAAAAATTATACGAAGGATGAGATTTTGGAGCTGTATGTGAATACCATCTATTTTGGCAGCGGCTATTATTGTGTCTATGATGCGGCGCAGGGTTATTTTGAGAAGGAACCGGAACAGATGAATGATTATGAAAGCACGCTTCTGGCCGGGATTCCCAATGCGCCTTCTGTATACGCACTGACCAACCGGCCGGAGCTGGCGGTCCAGAGGCAGCGGACAGTGGTGGAATGTATGGTGGAACAGAAATATCTGACCAGGGAAGAAGCGGATCGTATTTTGCAGGAAGGAGAGCAGATTCAGCAGGCGGGACAAAATAATGAATAGGGTATTGATAGTGGAAGATGATACACTGCTGAATACCACTCTTGCCTATCATCTGCAGGGAAGGGGAATGGGGACGGAATCGGCGTTCTGCTGCAGAGAGGCCAGGGAAAAGCTGGGGGTCTTAAGATATGATTTGGTCATTCTGGACGTAAACCTTCCGGATGGCGACGGCTTTACCCTCTGTAAACAGATTCAGCAGGAATGGAAAACGGCAGTGATTTTCCTCACGGCCAATGATCTGGAAAAGGATGTGCTTAAGGGATATGATTTGGGAGCGGCGGACTATGTGACCAAACCCTTTTCCATACAGATTTTCCTGAAAAAGACGGAAAGGCTTATGCAGCTGATTTCACCAGCAAAAGAAAGGGCAGAGGACGGTTATGAGGATGAAGCGCTTCGGATCGGCCTGGAGAGTATGTCCGCTTCCTATTGCGGCAGGGATATTCCGTTTACTCCGCTGGAATACCGGCTTCTGGGCATTTTTATCCATAATCCGGGAATTGTCCTTACGAGACAGAAGCTGTTGGAAAGATTGTGGGACGATCAGGGGAATTTTGTGGATGAACATACACTGACAACGGTTATCAGCCGGATGAGAGGCAAGCTGGAAGGCAGCCATCCTTATATTAAAACTGTCTACGGGATGGGATACCTGTGGAATGCAAAAAGCGGGCGGAGTGACGGCTGAGACAGGCGGGAAAGGGAAAGACGGACGGAATATGCAGGGACAAATATCGCAGGGGAAAATGCTGCAGAGACAGATTTTACCTGAAAGACGCTCCTTCTTCAGGAAGCGGGGCAGAACAATAATCGGAACGGGAATGCTTCTGGCGGCCATAGCGGCAGTCGGAGGCTTTTTTGCAGTTACAGGGGAGATTGGGGCGTTGGCGGCAGGCGGCAGCGTTCTTGTTTTGGCTGCTGTCTGGACGGCGGTGATGTACTTCCTTGAAAAAAAGGAACTGGAAGGGTTTATGGCGGATGTCGGAAGACTGCTGGATACCATGGAGGGCATATGGAATCAAGAGGAGGAAATATGTCCTGTGGAGAAGTTCCGTGAAATAACCGGCCTGGAGGAGGAAACGCTTCTGTCCAGGCTGGGCGGCAGGTTTTGCCGGCTTTATGAGATGATGGATAATGCCAGAACGAACACACAGGAGGACAGGAAAAAATTACAGTCCCTGGTTTCTGATATCTCCCATCAGGTCAGGACTCCTGTGACCAATCTTAAAATGATCGAAGCGGCGCTGACGGAGCCAGCAGGGGATCAGGAGATGACAGCGGAAAAAAGAAGGGAATTCCTTGAGGCTATGAATTCTCAGGTGGAGAAGCTGAATTTTCTCATGCAGGCGCTGGTAAAGACTTCCCGTCTGGAAAACGGCCTGATAACACTTCATAAACAAAAAGGGTTACTGTATGAAACGCTGGCGAAAGCCCTGGGAGGCATTTTATTCTCCACGGAGGCAAAGAAAATAGAGGTGGAAGCCATTTGTCCGGAGGAACTGCAGCTTCCCCACGATAAGAAATGGACGGCGGAGGCCATATTCAATCTTCTGGATAATGCTGTGAAATATACTCCGTCCGGAGGAAAAATCCGGGTGGAGGCAGTCCCTCAGGAAATGTACACCCGGATTGATGTTTCCGATACGGGCAAAGGAATCAGGGAAGAACATCAGGCCGCTGTTTTCCGGCGTTTTTACAGAGAGGAAGAGGTGGCGGGGATACCCGGGCTTGGAATAGGGCTGTATCTTACCCGCGAAATCATTTCCCAGCAGGGCGGTTATATCAGGCTTACCTCCTCCGAAGGAGAAGGCTCGGTATTTTCCGTCTATTTATTAAATAAGGAATTCAGATAAGCTTTGGTATTTCTTTCTGTTTCTGTGACTTTTCTGCAACAATTCCATAGTAGACTAAATGCAAATGAAAAACGTAACCTTTCAGAATTATAAATGGTTACGGATTAAAACAAATAAGCAAACAGGGAAGGAGCAGAAATGACAATTTTGCAGACAGCGGATTTAAAAAAATATTATGGACAGGGCACCAATCTTACAAAGGCATTGGATGGAGTAGATCTGTCGGTGGAGCAGGGGGAATTCCTGGCGGTGGTGGGGACCAGCGGCAGCGGAAAATCTACCCTGCTTCATATGATGGGCGGCCTGGATACGCCTACCTCGGGCAGTATAAAGGTGCGGGGAAAGGAACTTGCGGAAATGAATGATGAGCAGCTCACTATTTTCCGCAGGAGGAATATCGGATTTGTATTCCAGAGCTATAATCTTGTGCCTATATTAAATGTATATGAAAATATTGCGCTGCCTGTGGAGCTGGACGGGGAAGCGGTGGATTTGGCGCTGTTTGACCGGATCGTGGATATCCTGTCTTTGAAGGAAAAGCTGGACAGCATGCCCAATCAGCTGTCAGGCGGACAGCAGCAGCGGGTGGCAATAGCCAGGGCGCTGATTACCAAGCCCGCCATTGTGCTTGCGGATGAGCCTACAGGAAATCTGGACAGCCGTACCAGCGCGGATGTGCTGGGGCTTTTGAAAATGACCAGCGAGGAATTCCATCAGACCGTGGTGATGATAACCCATAATAACGAGATCGCCCAGCTTTCCCATCGGATTGTGCGGATTGAAGACGGCAGAATCGTCGGAAAAGCGGAGGTGTAGGTATGTTAAAGAACCTGAATGCGGGCATCATCCGGAGGCTGGCGGCAAACGGCCTGAAATCGGATAAAAAAAGGAATCTTTTTCTCATTATCACCATCGCCTTCAGTGCCTGCCTCATGCTGACGCTGTCTCTGAAAATACTCGGGGAAAATACCAAGGTGAATAGATATATGCGGGGGAGGTACCAGACTGTTTTCAATGATCTGTCGGAGCAGGAGATCCGGGAGCTCCGGGAAAGGCCGGAGGTAGAGGCTTCCGGCAGGAAAAAGGGTCTGTGTACACCGCGGATAAAGGACTATACCCTGAATGTGGAGTATGCCGATCAATCGGCGGCAAGCCTGCTGACCTACGGGAATATAACGGGTAGCTGGCCGGAGGCAGAGGAAGAGGTGGCGGTGGAGGAAGCATACCTGGAACATCTGGGCCTTCCTGCCGTGCCCGGACAGATACTCCCGTTGGATCTGGGAGACGGGAGTGTCAGGGATTATACGGTCAGCGGCGTACTGATGGGTGAAAATGAAACCCGGGTATACAAGGTCATAGTCTCAGAAGCCTATATGCAGGCTGTTTTTGACGGGAATCCCAGATACGATATGTATATCCGCCTTAAGGATACGGAAAATGACAATATGGAAATCCTTAAGGATAAGGTCCGGGCATTTGCTGCAGCTAACGGGGTGGCAGAGAATAAGGTATTTTACAGTTCCACTTATTTCAGCCTGGGAGAGGATCTTCCCATAGAAAAAATATTGGCAATCCTGTTTTGCTGTGTCCTCATTGTCATAGCCACATCACTGGTGATTTACAGCCTTTTCTATATCTCCGTCATTGCCAAAACACAGGAATACGGCAGGCTCCGGGTTATCGGAACGACGAAGAAGCAGATCCGAAGGCTGGTGAGGAAGGAAGGCATGTTTCTGTCGGGAATAGCCATTCCTGCAGGCCTTGTGCTGGGCTGCATCCTGGGCTTCCTGCTTGTGCCCGAAGGATGGAAATGGTCCATATCCCTGCTTTTTGTTATAGTGATAGGGGTGATAACCGAAGCGGCTGTCATGATTTCCATACGTACGCCGGTGAAAATCGCTTCCTCTGTTTCTCCTGTTGAGGCCGTACGGATCAGTGCAGCAGAAGAGAATCGAAAAACAGGAAAAAGAAAACGCAGGAAAATGACACCTTTAAACCTGGCCATCCTGAATTTTTCCAGAAATAAAAGAAAAGCGGTTCTTACCCTTACCTCTCTGGGATTTACAGGTATCCTGCTGATGTGCGCCGCCGCATATCTGAGTTCTGTGGATGCGGATGCCATGTCCAGATCCGGTTTTGGGCTCGGCTGCGCCCACCTGGAACTGGAGCAGTCGGATGCCGGCAGCAGTACGGACGAAGAGGGACGTACGGATTATTATACAAGAATACAGCAGAATAATCCTCTGGATGAAAAGCTGCTTGAGGCAGTAAAACAGATAGACGGCGTAACGGATGTGCTTATATTTAAAGGCTGCAAGTCGGATATGATTTTTCCCGAAATGAACGATTATGCAAGAGCGAATCCGGAGGAGCTTTCTTTCCGTAATATCGGACTTACCAGAGAGCAGATGGAAGCCTATAGCGGATATCTTACGGAAGGAACTATGGATTACGATACTCTGGTGCAGAACAATGGCATTCTGATAGCCGATTCGGATAACTTGATAGGACGTTATTATGGGTATACCGCGAAGCTTGGAGACAGGATACAGATAAAGACAGACAGCGGCGATACGGCGGAATTCCAGGTGATGGGGGTCCTGAGAGGCCTTAGACTTGGCATCGATGTGCCCTTCTTTTATATGCCGGATGCCTGTCTGCCCCTTTTAAAGTCCACGGTGACTAATTTTAATACACATTTCATGCTGGTGGGCGATCAGGAAAACGAAGAAAAGATAGAAGAGGCTGTTATCGGTCAGATGGAAGAATGGAATGATGTGGAAATCACCTTTCTGAGTGATCTCAGACGGCAGATGATCGTTATGCTGGATCAGATGAAGCTTCCGCTGTATGGACTGGTAGGATTCATAGCCATCTTCGGCCTTCTGAATCTGATAAATACGCTGCTCACCAATGTGGTGACGAGACGTCAGGAATTCGGAATCCTGCAGTCTGTGGGAATGAGCGGAAAGCAGCTTTCCGCCATGCTGAAAGCGGAATGCTTCCTGTATGTGTCAGGAACATTGTTCCTTACCCTTACTTTGGGCACGCTTGCCGCCTGGATTTTGTGCAGGGTATTTGACCAGTTGGGAACCTTCGGGAAGCTGGTATTCCATTTTCCCTTCCTGCCCATTTTTATATTCACAGCCCTGCTTCTGGTGATTCAGGTATTTTTCTCCCTGTGGGCGGTGAATTACTGCGGAAAGGAATCTCTGGTACAGAGGATTAAAACGGAGTAGGCTGCCCGGAAGAGAAGGCGGGAGGCTCAGCCTCCCGTATAATAAGGAACGACTACAAAGAAAACGGAATAAAGAAGTGCTGCAGCGGTGAAGAAAATCAGCAGGCCCATGAGGATGGCCGGGATTTTTTCAGCCAGGCTGCGGCATTTTATTTTATCGGCCAGTTCCTGAAGAAGGAAACAGGCTTTGCGCAGTCCCAAAGTGACGAAATACATAAAGGCCGGAAGCATGGGCATCAGATATCGTCCCTGGGGCTGGAAATCCCAGGTATAGGAATAATAGACGCACAGGAAGATGGGGATCGCGCAGGCCAGAACCATACAGCCGTTGAAAAAGAAACGGCGTTTTTGATCCTGCCAGGACAGATACAATCCGCGGCCTGCAGGTATCATACAGACCAGAAGGCCGATAATGAAAATCCGATAATAGGTTTCATAAATATAGTAGTGTGTAGGCAGGCTCATGGGACCGAACATGGCCACAAAGCTTCTGGCAAGCAGGGTGAAATAATCCGTCCCGAATACCATGGCAAAGACACCAATTCCCTGATTCTGATAGGTCTGTCTTAAAAGAGGGTGGAAATCCGGCGTACAGGTGGAAGCCACGCAGAGATTGCGGGCGTTCATTCCCAGAAAATCCCCATGATAAAGGAATGCATTGCGGATAAACCACCAGCCTGCGCCTATCAGAAACAGAACGGTGATGAACAGGCCGGCGCGCAGCAAGGGCCTCCAGTCCATATAATACCGGTCCACAGGAGAGGCCGTCCCGTCCCGGGTAATCGTCCCTGCCAATACCTTTCCCACAAAACAGCTGATAAAAAGTATGACGGTTACCAGCACCGCGCCGTAGGCATTGTAATAGGATAACGCACACAGGATAACGCCCACTGCCGTCTGAATACAGCGAGAACGGTTAAAGCCGTTTTTCATCCCGTCAAGAACGGCGGTAAACATGAGAATGACGGAAAAGACAGCGCAGGAATCCGTATTGATATAGGTATGCAGAAAAAGGCTCTGGGGAAGAAAGACCACCAGGCAGGAAAAAAGCCATTGAGTCATTGTTTCCGTGAACAGCAGCCTGGAAAGCCTTCTGGTGAGAACCGCGGCGGCCATCCCGAAGAATACATTTACCAACCGGGCGGCTATGAGAAGGACATCAAAACGATCGGTGAAAAGATTCACCGTGCGCAGAAGATAACCCTCCAGTATGTAAGTGAGCATGGGCTGAAAGGCATAGGAGCCTCCGTAACCGGGAATCAGCACAGCCGGATCATCTCCCCTGGGAAGATATCCGTTTTCATAAATGAAACGGACCACACGGAAACGGTTGATTTCATCAGGACCTTCCCCGAATGGCTGAAGAAATACAAAGATCATCATGCAGAGAAAAGCCAGGGAAAGGAAAAGGATTTCATGGAAAAGCTCGTTTTTATAAAAACGACGTATTTTAGTCATATATTGCTCCTGTTAATAAATGAGTCCTTAGTTGAGGGATGATGCTGTTTCATAAAACATAAATTTATTATAATCGAATTACCTCTAAATTTCCACAAAAATACTTGTCAGAGGAAATCGGATGGGATATACTGTCAGTACAGGGCATTTTGCCTATGAATTTACGTGAAGGCGGGTACCGTTCGGTTTTGAGGGTATCCGACTTGATGCAGTACATGCGACTGGCGGATTGGTGGAGCACCACAGGGAGCATGTATGAAGAAAGCCGGTCGCCTGGGTACCCGTATGTGAGTAACCAGGCGGTTTTTTTGTTTTCTAATCTATTTATCGAAAACAAAAGCGGGGAAGCTCCTGAAAGGACATTTACGAAAGAGGCCGCCAAGCGGCAGAATGGAGGAAGCAATGAAATTACTGTCTCTGGAAGAAGAATTGAAAAGCAACGCCTATCCCGGAAGAGGGATTGTGCTGGGGAGGACTCCCGATGGGAAAAAAGCGGTAGCCGCTTATTTTATCATGGGAAGAAGCTCCAACAGCCGCAACCGGATCTTTGCAGTGGATGGAGAAGGAATCCGCACACAGGCATTCGATGAATCCAAGCTGGAGGATCCCAGCCTCATCATTTATGCGCCTGTAAGGGTTCTGGGCAATAAAACGATTGTGACCAACGGAGACCAGACAGATACCATTTATGAAGGCATGGACAAACAGATGACCTTTGAACAGTCCTTAAGATGCCGGGAATTTGAGCCGGACGGCCCCAATTATACCCCCCGTATTTCCGGGATCATGCACATCGAAAATGGCGGTTACAATTTTGCCATGTCTATTTTAAAAAGTGATGACGGATGCCCGGATTCCTGCAATCGTTTTACCTACGCTTATGAAAATCCGGCTGCTGGAAAAGGACGTTTTATCCATACATATATGCATGACGGAAATCCCCTTCCCAGCTTTGAGGGAGAACCTAAAATGGTGGAAATCAAAGGGGAAATCGATGAGTTTACCGATATGCTCTGGAACAGCCTGAATGAAGAAAATAAGGTGTCCCTGTTCGTGCGCTATATCGATATCGAAGACGGAACCTTTGAAACAAGAATCGTAAATAAAAACAAATAGGAAAACAGGAGAGAAAGAAATGAATGAAATTCAGTTAAAATATGGCTGCAACCCGAATCAGAAGCCTTCCCGCATTTATATGGAGGATGGAAGCGAACTTCCGGTTTCCGTACTGAACGGCAAGCCGGGTTATATCAATTTCCTGGATGCGTTAAACGGCTGGCAGCTGGTTAAGGAACTGAAGGAGGCCACAGGCCTTCCCGCGGCGACCTCTTTTAAGCATGTATCACCTGCCGGCGCGGCGGTGGGGCTGCCTCTGTCGGATACGCTGGCAAAGATTTACTGGGTGGATGATCTGGGAGAGCTTTCTCCTCTGGCATGTGCCTATGCGAGGGCCAGAGGTGCGGACCGTATGTCTTCCTTCGGCGATTTCATTTCCCTTTCCGATGTTTGTGATGCAGATACTGCCAGACTGATCAAAAGAGAGGTATCCGATGGCGTGATCGCTCCCGGATATACGGACGAAGCCCTGGAAATCCTGAAACAGAAGAAAAAAGGAAATTACAATGTAATTCAGATTGATCCTTCCTATCAGCCTGCTCCGCTGGAGAGAAAACAGGTATATGGAATCACCTTTGAGCAGGGAAGAAATGAACTGCGTGTTGACGAGGCGCTTCTTTCCAATATTGTAACGGAAAATAAGGATATCCCGGCTGAGACGCTGATTGATATGAAGATCGCTCTTATCACCCTGAAATATACCCAGTCCAATTCCGTCTGCTATGTAAAGGACGGACAGGCCATAGGTATCGGAGCGGGGCAGCAGTCCAGAATCCATTGTACACGTCTTGCGGGAAGCAAGGCGGATAACTGGTTCCTGCGTCAGTCACCTCAGGTGCTTTCCCTTCAGTTTGCGGACGGACTGGGACGTGCGGACAGGGATAACGCTATTGACGTATATATGAGTGATGATTATATGGATGTTCTTGCGGACGGCGTTTGGGAGAGAACCTTCAAGGTGAAGCCTCCTGTTTTTACAAGGGAAGAGAGAAAAGAGTGGCTGGATAAACTGGAAGATGTAACTCTGGGATCCGATGCCTTCTTCCCCTTCTTTGACAACATCGACCGCGCCCGCAGAAGCGGTGTGAAATATATCGTACAGCCCGGCGGATCCGTACGGGATGATGCGGTTATCGATGCCTGCAACAGATATGGGATGGCAATGGTGTTTACCGGAATTCGTCTGTTCCATCATTAATTAGCCAGACGGAAAAAAGAGTACAGTCTGCGGCCGGAAGTCCGCAGGCTGTTTCTTTTGCATAATCATCTGACCGGCAGGAATTTTTCCATATATTTTTCGGCTTCTTTTCTGCTGAGACTGAATTTTTCCTTAAGCTTTTTAATTATATGATCTTTGGAAAAGCCTTCTTCCATTAGTATTTCCACAGTCTGTTCAATCCCTTGCTCCAGTCCTTTCTTGACCCCATCATCAAATATCATTTGTCCCAATTTGGTCATCGCGATTCTCTCCTTTACTCTGTTTATTCCATCCCCCGATAAAAATTTATCAGCCAGGACATAAAGAACTGCCTGCATTTTTTCCATTTCCAGTTCCGACAAAGCGGCTCCGGCTTCCTGGATCATAGTGATGCTCTCTGTAATCCGCTCCTCAATATCCATGCTTCCCGACATCAATGGGGCCAAAAGCAGGGGTGTAAGATCTTCTTTTGTCAGAGGTTCACCCAGAGCTTTCTTCTTTTTCAGCCGTTCAAAAAGAAGATCGGAATTCCGGTTTTTCAGACGGATAACCTTTACCCGGTATGTATTGATCCCTTCCGTCAATTCTGATTTCAGGCGCTTTACCTGAGAGGAACAGATAACGTAGGTCACCACGGCAACCCCAAAGGTTCTGCTTACCGCCGCTTCGTATTCACGGAAACGCCGCAGATCCTTGGTGGTAAGGGAATCGCTTTCAAATTCCAGATGCACCCAGCTTCCGTCTTCCATGGCATAATTGAAATCCTGGAACATCTGCCGGCTTTCCAGTTTGACAGCTTCTGTCGGGGCGATATACTTTATCACCCCCTTCACGCCCAACAGGGGCAGTAATTCCCCTCCGAAGAACTGGGCAGCTGTTTTCAAAGCCAGATCTTCCTGGTGGAAATTCTGCTTTTGACTCTGCCTGCCGGCGTCTGCTTTTTTGTGTTTTTTCACACAGCCTCCTATTCCGTAAGCTGTATGTAAAATCCTGTCTTTAGTATAATTATAACCGGAAATCTGACATCGGGCAACCGTATCTTACTGCAATTATATTTATTAATAATTGAACGGTAATATAAAATGGAAATGAATATTTGAATGGTACTTTGTCCGAAAAGGACAGAATATTTGATTTGATGGTTGAAAACCAGAAAAGATGATTCCGGTTCCGGCGATAGGCTTTTACACACAATTCCGGCTGCCGATGTATTGTAAAGTATATCACAGAGAAGGGTGAATGCCAAGTTAAATATTGATAAAATCTGTTCATTAAAGGATTTAAGTTTTGGAACTTATTAATGTGGGTAAATAACAGGATTATATCATGGAATTAAATTTCAGCCGGAAATCTAAAAACAGAAATCCTTTCATTAAGAAGAGTTCTCTTCTCAAGGAAAGGATTTCTGATTAAGCCCTGTTACATTATTTGCCTATTAAAATTACTGTGGATTCGGGTTATCGTTTTGCTGATTATCAGGAGTATAGCCCTGTTGGGTACCGCCCTGCTGGAAATTAGGATCATAGCCCTGCTGAGTACCGCCCTGCTGGAAGTTAGGATCATAACCCTGCTGGTAAGGGTTGCCGAAGCCCTGCTGGCCGTAATTCTGCTGCTGTCCATAGCCCTGCTGCTGGCCGCCGGCCTGCTGGTAACCGCCGGGCTGATAACCATTCTGCTGATAACCGCCATAGCCTGCGCCGTACTGCTGCTGATAGCTTCCGCCGTATTTCAGGCTGTTATAGAAAGCCGCATTGGTAATTTCCACATAAGGGGTAACATAAAGTCCGGCGATACCGCAGGTAACACCCGCCAGGAGATACCAGAGAATGAAGGAAAGATCCAACACAAATTTATCCATCTTATGTCCGTACATCATGGCCTTGCTCTCATTGATGCATTCCATAATGCCTTTATCCGGATTTTCCGCAAATATGTAAACTGCCTGGGAATAACGGTACATGGCAATGATTCCGGGAACCCACAGAAGCAGTGACCATGCAAATACGAAGAAGCCCATAACAATACTCAGGCCCCAGATTTTCAGACAATATCTGGCATAGGCAAACAAATCGTTGATGCCTGCCGGCTGCCGGTTGATGACACGCAGAGTATATGCGGTAAAGCCCATACTGAGAAATCCGGTTACCAGAGTGGAAACGAGGGACAGCAGGATGGACGGTATCATCATTCCTGCGTAAATAGCGGCTGCAGCATCCGGATTTGATACCAGAGTGGTAAAAACACTGGAAACACCGGACATCATGGAAATAACAAAACTGATTGCCGCGAGAATTACCATGTAAACAAGGGCAACAAGTACGGGATGGGGATTAGCCTGCTGCATGGCAGCTTTGGCATCCATTTTCAATTGCACACGATCCATATCAAGTATCCTCCTCAAAAAGAATGTAATCTGGTTTTTTGAAATATGGAAGTATTATAACACTATAAAGGAAGATACGCCATAATGAAACGGAAATTTTAAAATAATTAAAATTTAATCATATTTACGATTGTAAAAATGCGGCAGATAAATCTCGCAGGTGGCCGTTAGCCGGATTCGGACAAAAAGCCTAAAAAACAGGGGTTTCCCGTATTTTTTCTTTGCGTATTCCGAATACTTGTGATAAGATAGTTTTTATTAATAAAGTAAGGTTCAAGGAGGGAGAACCCGCCTGATATGAATAAACCGGGAGCTCGCACAGGATATGTGCAGGAGAGCTGAGGAAGGCGGGAAAAAGAGCATGAGTGAGATAAGCAAGAATTTTATTGAACAGATTATTGATAAAGATCTGGCCGAGGGTGTATATGATACAGTGCATACCCGTTTCCCGCCGGAGCCCAATGGCTATCTGCATATCGGACATGCCAAGAGCATTCTTTTAAACTCCGGTCTTGCAAGGGAATACGGCGGAAAGTTCAACCTTCGTTTTGACGATACCAATCCGACCAAGGAAAAGCAGGAATTTGTGGAATCGATCAAAGAGGATGTGAAGTGGCTGGGCGCCGATTGGGAGGACAGGCTTTTCTTTGCCTCCAATTATTTTGAGCAGATGTACGAAGCGGCTGTAAAGCTTATCAGGAAAGGAAAGGCTTATGTATCGGACCTTTCGGCAGAGCAGATCCGCGAGTACAGAGGGACGTTGACGGAACCCGGAAAAGAGGATCCCGGAAGCGCAAGAAGCGTGGAAGAGAATCTGGAATTATTTGAAAAAATGAAGGAGGGCGTATATGCCGACGGGGAAAAGGTCCTGCGCGCCAGAATTGACATGACCTCTCCGAATATGAATATGCGTGATCCGGTCATTTACCGTGTGGCCCATATGAGCCATCATAATACGGGAGATACCTGGTGCATATATCCCATGTATGATTTTGCCCATCCGATCGAAGATGCCATCGAAGGAATCACTCATTCCATCTGTACGCTGGAATTTGAAGATCACAGGCCTTTATACGACTGGGTGGTGAGGGAACTGGAATATCCCCGTCCTCCCAAGCAGATAGAGTTTGCCAAAATGTATCTTACCAATGTGGTAACCGGAAAGCGTTATATCAAGAGGCTGGTGGAAGAAGGTATTGTGGACGGCTGGGATGATCCCCGTCTGGTATCTGTGGCAGCCCTTAGAAGAAGAGGCTTTACGCCGGAATCCATTCAGATGTTTGTGGATCTCTGCGGTGTATCCAAGAGTAATTCCTCTGTTGATTATGCAATGCTGGAATATTGTATCAGAGAGGATCTGAAGCTGAAGAGATCCCGGGTGATGGCGGTTATCGATCCCATTAAGCTGGTGATTGACAACTATCCCGACGGACAGATCGAGATGCTGGAGGCGCCCAACAACCTGGAAAATGAGGAACTGGGAAGCCGTCAGATACCTTTCGGAAGGGAACTCTATATTGAAAGGGAAGACTTTATGGAAGAGCCTCCCAGAAAATATTTCCGTCTGTTCCCCGGCAATGAAGTACGCCTGATGAATGCTTATTTCGTTACCTGCACCGGTTTTGAAAAGGATGCGGACGGCAATGTGACCGTGGTTCACTGCACCTACGATCCGGAAACCAAATCCGGAAGCGGCTTCAATGCCCGCAAGGTAAAAGGAACCATACACTGGGTATGTGCAAGTGAGGCCTTTAAGGCGCAGGTCCGCCTGTATGAAAATATTATCGATGAAGAAAAGGGCGTTTATAACGAGGACGGCAGCCTGAACCTGAATCCCAATTCCCTGGTGGTGAAAGAGTGCTACCTGGAACCCTCTCTGAAAGAGGCGTCCGCCTTTGAAAGCTTCCAGTTTGTAAGACAGGGCTTTTTCTGTGTGGACTATAAGGATTCCAAGCCCGGTGCGCCGGTTTTCAACCGTGTTGTTTCTTTAAAGAGTTCATTTAAGCTGCCCAAGGCAGAGGTGACAGGGTAATAGTTCAGGCTTGCCTGAACTGTTATGAAACAGGAAATAAATCATGAATGATTTGGCTATTCAGCTGTCGGATGACGGCGGCAAACATCTGTATGAACAGATATATGAATACATCAGAGATGAAATTAAGGAGGGGAAGCTTCTGGCAGGAGAGAAGCTTCCCTCCACGCGTTCCCTGGCGGAATATCTCCAGGTGGCGCGCAGTACGGTGGAGCTGGCATACGGGCAGCTGCTGTCGGAAGGTTACATCGAATCCTCCGCGTACAGAGGCTATTATATAAGCCGGGTGGAAGAACTCTACCAGATTATGACGGATATGTCGCAAAAAGAAGAGGAAGCTGCCGGGACAGGTATTCCCTCCAAAGAAGGGGCAGGAAAGAACTATGCCTATGATTTTTCCCCGAATGCCATAGATATGAGTGTGTTCCCTTTCGGCACCTGGCGGAAAATCACGAGAGAGATACTCAGTGGTGACAGAAAAGAACTGTTTGCCCTGGGAGAACCACGGGGTGATGCGGACTTCCGACGGACAATATGCAGGTACCTCCATTCCTCCAGAGGAGTGAATGCCTCTCCGGAACAGATCATTGTCGGAGCGGGTAATGATTACCTGCTGCTGCTTCTTCAATATATTCTGGGAAAGGATATCTGTGTGGCATTTGAAAATCCGTCTTACCGGAGGGCTTATCGTATTTTTTCTTCCTTCGCGGCCCGAACGGTGACGGTCCCGGTGGATGAAAGCGGGATTTCCGTAAAGGATCTTGCCGGGAGCGGGGCGGATGCAGCCTATGTCATGCCTTCCCATCAGTATCCCACAGGGGTGGTGATGCCTATCGGAAGGCGGATGGAGCTTTTGAAGTGGGCGGCAGAAGAGAAAAACAGATATTTGATTGAGGACGACTATGACAGCGAATTCCGGTACCGGGGAAAGCCCGTGCCGTCTCTGCAGGCCTCTGATACGGCAGGAAAGGTGATTTATATAGGAACCTTTTCCAAGTCTGTCGCCCCGGCGATCCGTGTGAGTTATATGGTGCTGCCTCCCGCTCTGCTGAAGCGGTATGAAAAGGAATGTGCTTTTTTTTCCTCCACGGTGTCCCGTATCGATCAGACAGTGCTCAATGAATTCATACGAAGCGGGGCTTTTGAGCGTCACTTGAATAAAATGAGGAAGGTTTACAAAGAAAAGCACGATATTCTGCTGGAGGAGCTTCGTCCTTTTTTGAAAAAATACCGGCTCTCAGGCGAGCATGCCGGCCTTCACGTATTGCTCACTTCCAGGGAACCGGCGGATGAGGAGGCCCTTATCCGGAAAGCGGAGGAAAAAGGCGTACGTCTTTACGGCCTTCATGAAGCGGCGCTGGAGCCTGTCGGCCGGCCGGAAGCCACGGTGCTGCTGGGATACGCAGGGCTGGAAAAGGAAGAGATAAAAGCGGGGATTGCACTGCTGAAGGATGTGCTGTAGAGTGTAAACGTAAAAGAAAGGAGAGGATTTCATGGAAATAGATAAACTGGTACAAAGGCAGCATGATTTTTACCGTACGGGACGGACGAAGGATACGGCGTTTCGAATCGCATCCCTGCAGAAGCTGGCGGATACCATAGAAAAGTATGAGGCGGAAATCGGAGAAGCACTGAAGGCGGACTTGCATAAGTCTGTTTTTGAAGGATTTATGACAGAGGTGGGACTTACCTTAAGCGAAATCCGTTTTCTGATAAAGCATACTGCCGTCTGGAACCGTCCGAAAAAGGTGCGTACCCCTCTGGCGCAATTCCATGCCAAAAGCTATATTGTGCAGGAACCCTATGGCGTGGCGCTGGTGATGTCTCCCTGGAATTATCCTTTCATGCTCTCCCTTGAGCCTGCGGCAGGAGCCATTGCCGCGGGGAACTGCTGCATCATCAAGCCCTCGGCTTATGCGCCTGCGACCTCTGCCATCCTGAAAAAGATCATAGAGGAAGCCTTTCCCGCGGAATATGTGGCTGTTGTGGAAGGCGGAAGACAGGAAAACACACAGCTGCTGGAGCAGGAATTTGATTATATTTTCTTTACCGGAAGCGTATCGGTAGGCCGGCTGGTGATGGAGAAGGCTGCGGCCCATCTGACTCCGGTCACGTTGGAGCTGGGAGGGAAAAGCCCCTGCATTGTGGAGAGGGATGCGAAGCTTTCCCTTGCGGCGAAGCGGCTTGTTTTCGGAAAATTCCTGAACAGCGGCCAGACCTGTGTGGCGCCGGATTACTGTTTTGTACATGAGGCGGTAAAGGACGAGTTTATCGGATATCTGGAAAAATGGATCGATAAAATGATCGGAAAACAGCCCTTCAGCAATCCGGATTATCCGAAGATGATCAATGAAAAACACTATGACAGGGTGCTGGGGCTCATAAAGGGCGAAAACGTAGTTACGGGCGGCTGCGGCAAACGGGAAACGCTGCAGATTGCACCCACGGTCTTAAAGGACGTGGCCCCGGATGCTCCTGTGATGCAGGAAGAAATTTTCGGCCCCGTGCTTCCTGTGCTCACCTATCGTGATATCAGTGAGGTGGAGCGGTTTGTGGCCGACAGACCGAAGCCCCTTGCCCTTTACCTGTTTACCGGAAGCCGGGAAACGGCAGATCGGATTACAGAGAACCTTTCCTTCGGCGGAGGCTGTATCAATGACACGATAATCCATCTTGCTACGTCACAGATGGGCTTCGGCGGTGTCGGCGCAAGCGGCATGGGCTCCTATCATGGAAAAAAGAGCTTTGAAACCTTCAGCCACGCGAAATCAATTGTGAATAAATCGACGTGGATGGATCTGCCCATCCGGTATATGCCTTATACGAAAGGGAAAGAGAAGCTTCTCAGGAAGTTTTTGAAGTAGTGGGAAAAACAGCGTGAAAGGATAAGATAATGGGAAAAAAGGTTTTATTATATGAGTTTAAGGGAATACGTCTGGGACAGGTGCATAAGGCCCTGGAAAAGCTGCCCTTTGAAATCCGGGTGGTGGAAAGACAGGAGTATTGGATGACCCTGGGATACCTGGCGGGACTGGAAGGAAGCCCTGCCCTGGGGAAGCGTTATGACGGTCCGGGGATGGAACAGGAGATGGTGGTATTCTCCGGTTTCGTGGGGGATGACATTGACAAGACGCTGAAGGCATTCCGGGAAAATGGACTGGCCGGAGTCGGGCTGAAGGCGGTTTTGACGGAAACCAACAAAAACTGGAATTCTCTGCAGCTGTTTGAGGAACTGAAGAAGGAGCATGCACAGATGCAGCATTAATTTTTTATAGAGCATTATTTAGTTGAAAATATACCTTGCGGCGTTTGATGAAAATGTAAATGTGAGATTTGTGAAAGACGAGGCAGTGTTATTTGCAAAGGTAGCATTTGATATGACAACAAAAGAGGATCGAATCAGAACTTGCTATATGCAGGCATGTTTAGCGTATGTTAACTATGAAGCAATTAATAATACAACTATTCGAAATTTGTTTGGTCTGTCCATAAAAGAGAGTTATAAAGCTTCCAGAATTATTAAGGATGCAGTAGAAGCACAATTACTTCGGCCGCTTGATGATACAACAGCTCCTCGGTATATGAAATATATTCCGTATTGGGCATGATTTAACTTGCGTTAACTTGCGAATGCTTATATGAAGTTAAATTTTGAAATTGTGAATAGGCTAATTACTGTTAGTTTAGGGAGATATTTAGCAATTTTCATTGATATATAATATTTTAGCTGATTCTATTCATAAAATATAACTTGCAATAATTTGCATTGTAAATGATGTATATCATAACGTTGTGTAAACTTTTTCATGGGAACGCGCTGTCTATCACATAGACAATGCCCCATTCCGGTTTACCGGCTGCAGATGGATAAAAAAAGGAGGAAGCCCCCTATCTGGATATCGGTATCAGCAGCCTGTACGATACGCACAAGGATCCCGGTGAGCAGTATGAAAGACTGAGATTGGAATCGTATCAAATGAAAAATCATATATAACAAACGGTTGACATATATTGCTTCATAAAATCTTTGCTGGCAATGATCACAAAAAAAGCTGGAAATCAAAGCTTTTCATGGCATTGAATTATAAAAGGGTAAAAAGGGATTCGGAAAAAAAACTATATTTTTCCTGAATCCCTTCTGCATTTTGTGTATATTAACGATTTGTATATCAACCGGTTGACATATTGGGATTGCCGTGATATTATCAAAGTACAGTAAGACAACCCCCCCCAATAAAAAACACCGTTGTCTGTTGCGACAGACTTGCAGAACACTCTTTCCCCCTCCCTTTTCTTTGTGTCTGCAGGGTTTCAGGCTTCGGTACCCCCCCCTTTTTATATATGAAATATTTGTCTTACTGTGATATGTCCCCTTCTGATATCTTCTCCCCCGAAGATATCATCACCATAAAATGAGGGGCGCTCCGAAGGATACAGCTGAAAGAACGCCCCTATCCCTTCAAGTATAACGCCCGGATGAGTCAGAAAATGACTTATCCGGCTTTTTTATTACTGCGGCAGAATTTTAATAAATGCTTTCATAATAATTGTAAAAATGCAGACTGCCGGCTTTTCCCAAAATGTCCTATTGAATAATGAGTATCCATTCTGTAAAATGAGTTATGATGTAGAACAGGTTATCACTTTTCAGCACGTTATTAATATGAAACGTAAAACCGGAGGCAATGATGGCAACACTGAAAGATGTGGCAAAAGAGACCGGGCTGACTGTCAGTACGGTGTCCCGGGTATTGAATAATCGGGGGTATATCAGCAGCAATACAAGGGAAAAGGTTTATGATGCCATGAAAAGGCTGAATTATCAGCCCAATGAGCTGGCACGTTCCCTTTCCAAACAGACAACCAATACCATAGGTGTAATCGTTCCTCATATCGATCATCCTTATTTTGCCAGGCTGCTGAGCAGTCTGGAAACAGCGGCTTACCAAAACGGATACAAGCTTCTGCTTTTTAATTCCAGGGAAAGGGATGAAAAAGAGGATGAATATATGGAGATGTGCAAAGCCAGCCGTGTAGCGGGGATTATTCTCTGCAGCGGCAGTGTGGAAACCGAACGCTTCCGTGATCTGAATGTGCCGCTGGTGACTATTGAGCGTTTCCTGGAGTACGGAACCTCCGCTGTCGAGTGCGATAACCGCCAGGGAGGCCGTTTGGCGGCACAGCACCTTCTGGAATGCGGATGCACTAATGTGATTTATCTGAGCGGCGAAAATGCGGTATCCATGCCCGCGGACGACAGGGCGCTGGGATTTATGGAACTCTGCGGGCAGGAAGGGCTGCATTGCCTGGATCCGGGGAAGGAAATTGATGCCAGGCTGTATGCGTCGCTGGATTATCATGCTTATATTGAAAAAATTCTGACGGAGTTTCCGGAGATTGACGGAATTTTTGCCAGCAGTGACGTCATTGCCGCTCAGGTTATCCAGATCTGCAGCAAAAGAGGAATAAAGATACCGGAGCAGATACGGCTGGTAGGCTTTGATGACAGCAGTATTGCTTCTCTTACGACGCCGGGAATTACCACGATCCGCCAGCCGGTGAGAGAAATGGCCGAGATGGCCGTGCGGATGCTCATCCGGGCGGAAAGAAAGGAAATCGTACCAAACCGGACAACCTTGCCGGTTACTTTGATTCGGCGCGAAACTACCTGATATCATGTTAGTTTTTAAGAACGGTGGCTATATCGTATGATATTATGCAAAAAGGCGGCATTTCTGCCGCCTTTTTGCACGGTCTGATTTCTGAAAGCATATCTTTTTTATCTCATGTATTTTCCATGAACCGGAATCAAGAACACTATTGTCTATTTTGTGCAGGATAAGAAACAGAAGAGGAAGGAAGGTGGTAATCTGGTATCCTTGTGAAAAGACGGTATATAACCTGAAAAATAATAAGAAAATAGTGAATCGATTCACAAAATAATGCAAAAATATTATAAAATAAGTTATGAATCGTTTTAAATTTTCAATATGCACAAATATTTGTATTGGTTTTATATGGTGATTTCCAAAAACATAATTTTTATACAAAAAATATAAAAAAACATGTTGACAATTACAGACAGCGGTGTTATTGTTTAATTACAAAATGAAACGATTCAAGTTCATGCAGGACACATCATCACCAGTAATGAACATAGGTAATCCATTAGCTGCCGGATAGAGGGCAGCACAATTTCAAGGAGGAATGAAGATGAAGAAGAAATTACTCAGTGCAGTTCTTTCCGTTGCCATGATAGCTACGGTGCTTGCAGGATGCGGCGGAAGCGGGGCTTCCACATCACAGACAGGAGCGGCAGGGGAGAGCACGGCAGCAGCGGCTGCAGAGGAAGGAAGCTCAGCGGCTTCCGCAGCAACATCCACAGATGGTGTGAAGATTACGGTACTGAATACCAAGAGTGAGATCCAGACACAGTGGGAAGAACTGGCGGCAGAGTACAAGGATATCACCGGCGTAGACGTAGAGGTTTCCGTAACCGTAGGCGACTCACCTTCCCAGGATATTACCAAGAGATATGCTTCCGGTGAAGTTCCCACCATTTTCATGGGAGACATTCAGGACATCATCATGCTGGATGAATACGCACTTGACCTTTCCAATGAAGACTGGGCGAAAGACGGCGGCAGCGATTACGGCTGCAATTACAACGGAAGACTGATTGGTTTCCCTTTCTGTATTGAAGCCCGCGGACTTATGTATAATAAGACGGCAATCGAAGCGGCTGCAGGCGAAACCTTTGACCCCACATCCATTAAATCCCTGGATGACCTGACAGCTCTTCTTGACAAGCTGGTTGCAGGCGGAATGGAAACACCGGTGGCCCTGAATATGGAAGACTGGTCTCTGGGCGGACATTACCTCACTCAGGTATATGAAGAGCAGGACGGAACCCTGGAAGGAACAACCGCATTCCTTGACGGCCTGAAAGCAGGAACCGAAGATTTAAAGAGCAATGCAAGATGGAATTCCCTGATGGATACTTTTGATGTATTGATGAAATACAACATGAATGCCGGGGACCCTCTGGCAGCAGATTACAACAATAACGCAGTTTCCCTGGCTGAAGGAGATATCGCATTCTGGTTCAACGGAAACTGGGCATGGGCGGAAATGTCAGATTTTGCAGTAGATGGAAGTGAATACGGCATCATGCCGGTTGCACAGCCCGACAGTTCTAACGGAGCAGTGGATAAGCTGGCAGGCGGCGCAAGCAAGTACTGCATGATTGATACCAAATTCAACAGTGAAGCACAGCAGCAGGCAGCCAAAGATTTTCTGAACTGGCTTGTATATGATGAAAAAGGACAGGATTTCCTTGTAAATAAGTGCAGCCTTGTTCCTGCATTTTCCAACATCACCCTTGAAGTAACCAATCCCATGGGGCTTTCCGTACAGAGCTATGCAAATGAAGGCAACCTGATTCCCGGATATCCGGAATACCCCGGAGACCACTGGAAAGAAATGGGCGCCGAAATGCAGAAATATCTGGGAGGCCAGGAAACAAGAGACCAGCTGGCTGACAATATTGCGGCATACTGGCAGGCACAGTAATACATTCTTATATTAGTTGAAATATGGCTGAAAACAAGGGGCCGGATCTGAAAGGGTCCGGCTCTTTGAGCGAGAAAGCGTGAAAACAGACAATGGTTTTCAACCGTGGATTCAGGCCTGCAGAAGCGGGCAGCCTGGTGAGTCAGGCAGCTTACTAAGGTAAGCAGGAGGTAGAAATGCAGAATCAAAATAAGTTTCATTACAAAGCAATGATGTTCTTAAGCTTTGCAGGTCCTGCTGTTATTTTGTTTTCAGCAGTTGTCATTGTCCCATTTATTTTCGGACTTTATCTTACGTTTACGGGCTGGGATGGTATTTCCAGCAGCATTCCCTTCGTAGGGTTTGAAAATTATCTGTCACTGTTCAAGGATACAAGCTTCTGGATTTCCCTGGGAAGAACGATCCTGTACGCGGTCATCGCCGTTATCCTGGCCAATGTGGTGGCGTTCGCGCTGGCCTATCTGGTAACGAGCAAGATTAAAGGAAGCAATTTCTTCCGTGCGGCGTTTTTTACGCCCAATCTGATTGGCGGTATCGTTCTTGGTTATATCTGGCAGTTCGTTTTCAAACAGGCAATCCTTGTTATCGGGAAAGCCACAGGAATCAGCCTGTTTTCCACGTCCTGGCTGTCCGATCCTTTCAAAGCCTTCTGGGCATTGATCATCGTTACGGTATGGCAGCTTTCCGGCTATCTGATGCTGATTTATATCGCAGGCCTGATGGGCGTTTCCGATGATTTAAAGGAAGCCGCCAAGATTGACGGCTGTGACGAGAAAAAAACCACACGCTATATCACCCTTCCCATGATGGCGGGAACCTTCACAATCTGCTTTTTCCTGGCTATCACAAGGGCATTTGTAACCTATGATGTGAACATATCCCTGACAGAAGGAGGCCCCTTCGGTTCCACGACCCTGGCAGCCATGTACGTATATAATATGGCGTTCTCATCCAAGAAATACGGACTCGGCCAGGCGGAGGCGCTGATACTGTTCCTGGTAATCGCCGTAATTGCCGTTACCCAGGCGTTCATAGGAAAGAGTAAGGAGGTAGAAGCATAATGGATCTGAATACAAAAGGATTTATTAAGAAAAAAGTCTCTTTTGCGTTAAAAATGATAGTGCTTGTCATCTGCTTTATCATTTATATGTTCCCTTTTGTTATGGTTGTAATCAACTCCTTCAAAACAAAAAGAGATATTATTAAGGAACCTCTTTCCCTGATCGGAACCAACGGCGCGTCTGTGGCCAATTATGTGGAAGCCTTTACCAAGATGAATTTCCCCAGGACGTTTATGAACTCCCTTTGTGTTACCGGTATCAGCGTTCTGCTTATCATCGTCGTTTCCTCTATGTGCGCTTATATTTTCGTGCGTACGGATTATAAGCTGAATAAGATATTCTTTTCCCTGATGATAGCTTCCATGGTTATTCCTTTCCAGGTAATCATGATTCCGCTGGTATCTATCTATGGCGGACAGCTTCATCTGCTCAACCACAGAATGACGCTGATACTGATGCACGTTGGTTTTTCAACGGCCATGTCGGTATTCATGTATCACGGCTTTATCAAGAGCAGCATACCGCTGTCCCTGGAGGAAGCGGCGAGGCTGGACGGGTGCTCCAGGCATCAGACCTTTTTCAGGATTGTGCTCCCTCTGCTTAAGCCGACAACGGCAACGCTGGTTATCCTGTATGCCATGGGGCTTTGGAACGATTTCCTTCTCCCTTCCCTGGTTCTTACCAAAAAAGAACTGTATACGCTTCCCATCGCAACACAGATGTTCTACGGAACCTATTCATCGGATCTGGGACTGATTATGGCATCCCTGATCATGGTGGTGATTCCGGTTATTATCCTTTACCTGTTCCTGCAGAAATATATTATTGCAGGTGTGGTTGCCGGTGCAGTGAAGTCCTGATTATGTCATAAATTTAAAAAAATAAGGAATTGCAGATTGCCATTACCGTGACAGCAGGGTATCATGAGGGGAAGAAAACAAAAAAGGATTGACAAATCCCTTTTCAGATTCACCGGGAGGTAGAGAGAATGGTAACGATTAAAGATGTTGCGGCAGATGCCGGCGTATCGGTAGGAACAGTATCCAAGGTACTGAACAATATGTATGTGAAGGCTGATAACAGACGCAGGGTGGAGGAATCTATCCACAAGCTGGGATATCAGGTGAATACGTATGCCAGAGGGCTGAAGGCGCAGCAGACCTTTACGGTAGCGATTATTGTACCGGATTTAATCAATCCTTTCTTTGCCCTTTTGGTAAATTATGTGGAGCAGGTGCTGGCGGCTGTGGGCTATAAGCTGCTGGTCTGCAATTCCCACTGTAATGCGGACAGAGAACTGGCCTATATCAATATGGCCAAACAGAATAAGGTGGATGGTTTGATCGCCGTAACCTACAGTAATACGGATGAATATCTGGAAGCAGATATGCCCTTTGTGTCCATAGACAGGCATTTTAAGCATCAGATATGCTGCGTATCCAGTGACAATGAAATGGGAGGCCGCCTTGCGGCTGAAAAATTTATAAGCACCGGATGCAGAAATGTAATTTATATCCGTAATGGATCCAATTTGGAGGGCGAGACCCTCAAGAGAGGAAAAGCTTTTGTAGATACCTGTATGCAGGGCGGAGTTGAGGCTACCCGTATGGATTTCGGAGAGGAAACAACCCTGTCCAAGCAGCAGATGAATAAAATTATCAGTTTCCTGGAGCAGTGTGTGAAAAACGGTTCTATGATGTATGACGGCATTTTTACCAGTTCCGACGTACATGCTATTGTGGTTTTAAAACAGCTGACGGAAATGGGAATCCGGGTGCCCGAGGATGTACAGATCATCGGCTATGACGGGATGCGGATCCTGAACGTGGGTGATTATCCGGTATCGAGCATCGCCCAGCCTGTGAAGGAAATGGCGGTGACCTGTGTGGACACGCTGATAAAGCTCATAGAAAAAAAGCCTGTGGAAAGGCGTATTATCCTGCCGGTAACCTTTGTGGAGGGCGGGACGACAAGATAAGCCGGATGCAGACACAATGCGGGGGACCGCGCCCGTGACGCGGCGGTTGTGGAATGCAGAGATGCCAGCCTTTCCGGAGAGTTGTGGGAGCTTGCTTCCCTTTGGAAATCGTAAAGAAAGATGATAGATTTTATTTTATATAAATGACAGTGTCTGAATTCAGAAAGGCGGTAGTAAAAATGAAAACGTTAGAAAACAAGTGTATGTTAATTACCTATTCCGACTCCATGGGACATAATCTCATGGATTTGGAAAGGGTACTTTCCACATATTTCAAAGATGCGGTAGGCGGTGTTCATATTCTCCCTTTTTTCCCTTCTTCCGGAGACAGGGGCTTTGCACCCATGGATTATACCCGGGTGGATCCTGCGTTCGGGGGATGGGAAGATGTGGAAAAGCTTGCGGATAAATATTATCTGATGTTCGATTATATGATCAATCACATCTCCGCACAAAGCGAATATTATAAAGATTTCCTGGAGAAAAAGGATGCTTCCCGCTATCGCGATCTGTTTATCCGTTATAAAGATTTCTGGGAGGGCGGGGAACCTACACAGGAGCAGGTAGATGTGATTTATAAGAGAAAACCGAGAGCCCCTTATGTGGACGCTCACTTCGCGGACGGGACCGTGGAAAAGGTATGGTGCACCTTCGATGAGGAGCAGATCGATATTAACTGCAAATCAGAAACCGCAAAAGAATTTATCAGGGATAACCTCACAGGGATGTGCAGGCACGGCGCGGCAATGATCCGCCTGGATGCCTTTGCGTACGCTACCAAGAAAGCCGGCACCAGCTGTTTCTTTATCGAGCCGGATATCTGGGATCTGCTGGATGAATGTACGGAAATCCTGAAGCCCTATCATGTGGAAATCCTTCCGGAAATCCATGAGCATTATACCATGCAGAAAAAGATCGAGGAAAAAGGCTATTATGTCTATGACTTCGCCCTTCCCATGCTTCTGATTAACGCCCTGTATTACGGCCAGACCGGATATCTGAAAAGCTGGCTGGAAATCTGTCCCAGAAAGCAGTTTACCACACTGGATACCCATGACGGGATCGGCGTGGTAGACGTTAAGGATCTGCTTCCCGATGAGGAAATCAACAGGACGAAAGAGGATATTTTCAAATACGGCGCAAACGTAAAGAAGATTTATAATACGGCTGCTTACAATAACCTGGATATTTATCAGGTGAATTGTACTTATTATTCCGCGCTGGGAGACGACGACAAGGCATATCTTCTGGCAAGGGCGGTCCAGTTCTTCGCACCGGGCATCCCTCAGGTATATTACGTGGGGCTTATGGCGGGAAAGAACGATCTGAAGCTTCTGGAAGAGACCAAGGTGGGCAGGAATATCAACCGCCATTATTATACGGAAGAAGAGATTGCGGAAGAAGTGAAGCGGCCCGTGGTAGAGAAGCTGATAAAGCTGATGGAATTCAGGAATTCCTTCCCCGCTTTTGATGACAGCTTTGAAATGCAGGACTGTGAGGACGGCAGACTTGTCATTGTGAGAAAGAGCAATGGATATACGGCGCAGCTGGATGCGGATTTTAGGACAAAGGAATTCGTGGTTTATACGACAACGCCGGATGGAGAAAAAAATAAGCTGGTATTTTAGTTTACAGCTTAATAAACAATAATAGAAAACAGATTCATGACGGACTTCAGATGTTTTAAAATCGCTCCGGATATACGACTGAAATACAGAGTATATCCGGGGCTTTTTTTGTCGTACCGATTTCTTTTGGCACAGGTAATATTCAGCACACTGTAAATTCGCAGTTTTATAGAATTATCCCGTATCTCCTTTTCACTTCATCTAATAAAGACTATTAAAAGATAAAAAACAACAACAAATATTGACAAAAACAACAATAAAGAATAACATTAGAAATATAAACGATAACAGGAGGGTTATATGGAGGAGAAAATAAGAGTGGGGCTGATTGGAGCCGGAAGGGCCGGTATGATTCATGCCAGAAATATGGCCTGCAGAGTGCAGGGGGCACAGGTCGTATGTGTTTCAGATGCGGAGGAAAGCAATGCACGCAGTGCGGCACAGGAATTCGGCTGTGAGTATGCTGCTGATTACCGTACGCTTCTGGAACGTTCTGATATTGATGCCGTAATTATTGCGGTGCCTACGAAATACCATCGCCGGATTGTGGTTGAAGCGGCCGGGTATAAAAAACATATTTTCTGTGAGAAGCCTATGGCTATGAATGTACGGGAATGTGAGGATATGATACGGGCAGCGGAACAAAACCATGTAATACTGCAGATTGGATTTATGAGAAGATTCGACGAGAGCTTCAGACGGGCAAAAGAGATAGTGGAAACCGGAAGTATCGGTGAAGTTGTTATGGTAAAATCGCTCACGCATGGTCCGAGCACACCTCATGAATGGATGTATGATATCGCAAAGAGCAATGGACCGCTGGCGGAAGTCAACAGTCATGATATTGATACTCTCCGGTGGCTTACAGGTGCTGAAGTGCTGAGCGTCTATGCACTTGCAGGAAATTTCCGCTGTGGAAAGGTAAGGGAGGATTACCCGGATTTCTATGACAGTGTGCTGATGAGCGTACGAATGGATAATGGCATGATAGGCTGCATAGACGGTGCCCAGGGAGTGGAATATGGGTATGATGCCAGAGTTGATATTATGGGGACGAAAGGCCTCATTACAATAGGGGATTTAAAGGGGAAATCCACAATTACATATACAAAGTCAGGCGGCTTTCAGGGAGATGTGGTAAAGAGCTGGATGGATCTTTTTTCAGAAGCGTATATCAGAGAGGATCAGAGCTTTATTCAGAGTATTCTGGAAAATAGAGCGCCGGATGTAAGCGGCTGGGATGGAATGATGGCGGTAGATGTGGTTCGGGCCGGAAATGAATCAATCCGTACGGGAAATATTGTCTGGCTGAACGGTAAACAGGGAAAGGGGTAAGGAAATGAAGGCGAGACTGGTACCATTGCAGTTTGAAGAAATGAACGAACGGGAACAGGATGAATTCAGGGAACAGATGAAGCTGCTCACAGAGATGTATGCTGATGTTGCACAGTTTGAAGAGCCCGTTAAAGTAGGGGAAGAAATGCCGGAAGGGGCGGATGCGGCTGTATTCCCTCTGCTGATTTTCGCAGCATACAGACATGATGAGCAATTGTTATCCTGCAGCCTGCCCATGATCATTCTTACCAGTGAATATGGAACGATTGAAATGTGGGATTGGGAGATCGCTACCTATCTGCGCCAGCTTGGATGCAGGGTATTTACCCCTTACAGTGTGGATATGGCAAAAACAATAATGCGGGCTTTTGCTGTAAAAAGAAAGCTTGCAGACGGTGCCAAATTTTTGATGTTCCAGGATACACCCGGAGAGGGAAAACAAGCTAATATTTTTAAAAAGTTTTATTGGTGGGAGAAGCAAAGCACCGATAAAATGGAAGAAACTTTTGGATGCAGGGTGGTATACAAAAGTTGGAAGGAACTCAATGAAAGAGCATCGGAAATCAGTTATGAAAAGGCGGCCGAAATAAGCGCGGATTGGGAAATCTGCCGGGAAGGGGTATCGGACGACAGTTTCTACCGTGCGGTCAGGATATATCTGGCAGTAAAAGATGTAATGGAAGAAGTGGGTGATGTGGAAGGAGTGGGGGCCAACTGCCTGAATGAGTCTTTCTGCAGTGACACAACTCCCTGCCTGGCATGGAATATGTTGTTTGAAAGAGATCATATTATCTGGGCCTGTGAAGGAGATACTCTTACGATGCTGTCTACATACATCATTTACGGAAGTCTGGAACAACCGGTAATGATGACAAATCTGTATCCCTTTTTGATGGGAATGGCGGCCCTTGCCCATGAGAAAATAGATCACTTTCCGGATATGGAGGAACCGGACAAATATGCACTTGGAGTGCATTGCGGTTATTTTGGTTTTGCTCCGAGAGCATTCTGCAGCCAGTGGACCCTCCGGCCCAAAGTATTGGAAATCGTGGATGAACATGCATGTATGATAGACTGCAGGATGAAAGAAGGACCTGTGACATTGGCAAAAATTTATCCTGGTTTCAGAAAAATTTCATTGATACAGGCTCAGCTGGAAACCTATGTACAGTATCCCGGATCGGACTGCAGAAACGGCGCTTTGATCCGCTGGCAGGATGGATACAGGGTAATGGAAGAATTGTGCTCTCATCATTCCCTTATTGTTGCCGGAAATGTAATTCCCCTGCTCCGGCAGGTGGCCGCTGTATTTGACTGGGAAGTCGTACAGATGTAATGCTGGCGCATGGGGAGGAATGCCGGGTGGACAGATATTTGATAAGTATTGATATAGGAACGCAGGGAACCAAAGCGGCTCTGCTGGATGAGCAGCTTCAGGTGATCGGCACTTCCTTTGAAGCTTCCCGTTTGTTAGGAGAAAAGGCCGGGGAAATATGGCAGGAACCTGATGAAATTTATGGTTCCTGTGTGCGTACTGTCAGGAATTTGATGGATAAAACCGGGGCGTCCCCATCTTGCGTGGAAGCAATAGGAGTTGACAGTCAGATGGCCGGGATCATGGGGATAGATAAAGAGGGAGAAGCATCCACCTGTTATGATTCCTGGCTGGATACACGCTGCAGCAGCTACATAAAGCTTTTGGAAAGTGAGGCTGGTGATGAGATTCTCACATGCAGCGGAGGACCGGTTACCGGCAGCCATGCTGCCAAAATACTCTGGTGGAAGCATCAGCGTCCGCAGCAGTATGAGAAGACGGCGGCATTTGTGCTTCCGCATGGCTATGTGACAGGAAAGATGGTCGGAAATAAGGCGGATAAGGCGGTATTTGATCATACCTGCCTGCATTTCAATAATTTCAGCGACAATGAGAAAAAGCAGTGGAATGAAGGACTGATGACGCATTTCGGGATAGAAAGCGAAAAATTGCCCAGGATAGTATCTCCCTTTGAGATAATTGGTACTACAACAGAGCGTTTCGCTAAAGAAGCCGACCTGATTTCAGGTATTCCGGTAACTGCCGGTCTGGGGGATTCGGCGGCAAGTACTTTTGGATCAGGTATGTTTGAAACGGGAATGCTTTTGGACTGTGCGGGAACGGCATCCATTCTGTGCAGCGTGGTGGACGCATATGTACCCGATCGGAAAAACAAAACTCTGGTTATGATGAGAAGTCCCATGGAAGGCTTATGGCTGCCGTTATCTTATATTGCAGGAGGCGGGCTGTGTATCCGGTGGCTGAGAGATCAGCTTACAGGGGAACCGGCAATGAGCTATGAGGAACTGGAAGAGATGGCGCGGAGAATACCGGCCGGCTGTAATGGCCTTTTGTTTAATCCTCACTTTTCAGGAAGAGTGCTTCCTCCTGAACCGGGAATGAAAGGGGCCTTCCTGGGGTTGGATTTTAATCATACAAAAGCGGATATGTACAGAGCCGTATTGGAAAGCATTGCCTGTGAATATGCCATTTATCTGGAGATTTTAAGGGATTTGTTTCATAAGGAAAATTTTGAAAAGCTGAATGTGGTGGGGGGAGGTTCCAAATCAAGGCTGCTTAATCAAATTAAGGCGGATGTGCTGGAAATCCAGGTTCAGACCTGTGAAACGGGGGAAACGGCTCTGATAGGAAGCGCGGCAGTGGCCGGAGCAGCGGTGGGATTGCTGAAGGATTATAAAGGGAAGATAAAGTCTGCAATTGCAGGGAAAGACTGTTATATTCCCGAACCACATAACAGTGAGATCTATCGTAAGAAAATAATACGGCACCGGCAGATGCTTAAAATGCTGTCCGGATGGAAAGAGGAGATGGAAATATGCGGGCTTTAAGACTGTTTGGGGCAGGAGATATCAGGTTGGTGGAGATACCCGAGCCCCAAATTACAGAGGAAGAAATTCTGCTTAAAACGGATGCTGCCGCTGTTTGCGGAACGGATATCAGAATGTGGAAAAATGGACACAAAGGAGTGGATGCAGAACATCCGCTTACACTTGGACATGAATTTTCGGGAACTATAGTCGAAACAGGAAGTAAAGTCCCTTTCTACAAAAAAGGCATGAAGGTGGCCATGCAGCCTAATATCGGCTGCGGAATCTGCGACAGGTGTGTGTCGGGAGCCTTTCATCTTTGCGAGAGCTATAAGGCCTTCGGAATCAATATGGACGGTGCATTTGCAGAATATGTCAGGATACCTGCCGAGGCAGTGATACGGGGGAATCTGATGGTGCTGCCGGAAGGAGTTACGCCGCAGGAGGCAGCTGTGGTAGAACCTCTTTCCTGTGCTTATAATGGCTTTACCAAATGTCATGTAAAGCCCGGAGAAAGGGCTATGGTGGTGGGTGCGGGAGCGATCGGCATGTGCCATGCCATGCTGCTGCATATGGCAGGAGCCCGTGTTCTTGTGAATGATATCCAGGAGGAAAGGCTGGCATATTGTAAGAGTATTTTCCCGTTTATTGATACCTATACCGGCGGAGAGCTTCCGGAATATGTCAGAGACTGGACGGGCGGAAGAGGTCTGGATGTGGCGGTCGTTGCCTGTCCGGCTCCTCAGGCGCAGGCAATGATGCCGGAATTGATGAATATTGGAGGACGGATTAACTTTTTTGGGGGGCTTCCGGCGGAAAAGGAGCCTGTGCCTATTGATACAAATCAGGTACATTATAAGGAATTATACCTAACGGGATCCACGCGGTCCAGTATTGCACAATTCAGAAAAACCATGGAATTTGTGGCGGAAAATCTTCTGAACGTAAAATTACTGATAACGGATTGTTATTCTCTGGAGGAAGCAATGACGGCATTTGATAAGGCTGCCAGGGCACAGGGGATTAAACATGTTTTTCGATTTTAAGAAAATCGGGAATTGAGATATGATTGCGGAGCCGGTACCTTTGCAGTTAAAAATAACAGGGTATCCCCAAAGCTGAAAACGGCTTGGGGAATACCCTGTTATTTTATAAGAAATCAGAGGAATCCGTACAGGTTAACGCAGTGGAAAATCACCAGTTCAGAGGATTTTTCTGATAATCAAGATACATTACTTCCGGAGGGATCTGAGCGGGGTGCAGAGTTATGTCCATAATCGCATCAGCCGCTTCTTCAGGGGACAGTGAGGTAGGGCTTAACAGCGCTCCTTCCCCGCCCATATCTGTTTTCATCCATCCGGGGTGGTAACAGAAAACCCGTACCCCCTTTTCTGCAAATTGGTTGGAGAAGATTTTGGAAGCCATGTTGAAAGCGGACTTGGACATACTGTAGCCATATTCAGCGGTGCGTACGCAGTCTCCCACACTGCCGGATTCGGAGGTGACATTCATTACGACTGTACCGGATTTAAGCAGGGAAACTGCATTTTTAAGAACGCGCAGCGGGCCTAATGCATTCACATTATAAAGAAGCATACAGCGGTCGATGTCTGTCTGTACCAAAGGGACACGGTCGGAGGGAAAGAAAATCCCGGCTATGTTATAAATGATGTCAAGGGATGTTCCCCGGTCTGCCAGTTCCTGCATGGCAGCAGTTACTTCATCTGTTTTTCCTAGGTCACACTGTTTGACGGTAAGTGAAGTTGGGAAAGAATGCTGCAGAGCGGTAAGCTCCTCTGTAATAGTATGTTCCAGGACATATAGCTGATCACCGATTTCCAGATGTTTTTTTGTAACATGCAGGCCCAGTCCTTTACCGGATCCGGTAACTAATACAAAACGCTTCATCAGGAAAGTACCTCCTGTTCTTTTTCAAGCAGCTCAAGAACTACATTCATAGAATCAGATGCATCAAGATAGGCATAACGGCCTCCCGGAAAATCACCGCGCTGGATAGAAGGAATGCCGAGCTCTTCGCAGTCGTCAATGCATTTATCCATATTTTTTACAGCGAAGGAAATGTGATGGATACCAGGGCCATTTTTTTCCAGGCACTCTTTCCAATATGAGGGGACGTCTCCGACAGGCTGTATCAATTCCAGCTCGATGTTTTCAAAATTAAAACATACCTGATAAATACGGCCCTCGAGCGGTTCCCCGCGATAAACAGCGTGTGTCTGTGCATAACCATCAGACTGACTGATCTGCTGACTGGGAAGGCCCAGAAATTTTTCCCAGGCGGTTTTTGCCGTCTGGATATCTTCGGTAAGTATACCGATCTGGGTGATTATTCGTTTGCGAAATGTTTTTTGCATAAAGACTAACCCCTTTCTCTTCGTGAAAAGTACAAAAGAAAATGATAAACTGCTGTTTCATATAGAGTATAACCCAACTAAAAACAATAATCAATAATAAAAGATAATAAACAATAAATGTAAACAAGAAAAAGTACACAAAAAAGCAATGGCGAATTTGGATAAAACATAGGAAATGTTGAAATATATAAAAAATAAATTGAAAAAAGGAAAATATATGATACAATAAAAAGCAAGAAACGATAACAAAAGATAAAATACGAAAACAAAGCGTTTCTAAAAAAGAAGGAGGTATTTTTATGAAAAGGCAGTTAAAAAAAGTGACATCAGTCTGTCTGGGGGCTATATTGGCAGCATCTCTTACGGCCTGCGGCGGAAATTCCGCGCAGCAGGAACCTGCAGTGAGTGCGCCGGTACAGAATGAACAGACAGCTGAAGAACAGAAAGCAACAGAGAGTATGGAAAGCCAGGCATCGGCGGATGAGCAGGAAAGCCTCTGGGATTTATCTGGTGAGATAACAATTACGGCATGGAATTCTTCCTATACGGCAATCGTTGAAGGTGCGGATCGTTTTATGGAAATGCATCCGGAGGCGAAAATTACTGTGGAACAGGTGGCAGATAATACCAAGCTGTTTACACAGCTTACAACAGGAACCGGGGTTCCGGATATCATGCAGTTCCAGAACAGAGATGACCTGACTGCTTTTGACAAATATGCCGGTTCTTTCCTGGATATTTCGGATCTTATGGCCAAATATGAAAAGGATCTGGTGCCCGCGGTAATTCCTCTTTTGAAGGATGGGGATACATGGCTGGCTGCACCCTGGGATGTGGCTCCAGCCATGTTGTTTTACAGGACAGATATCTTTGAAGAATGCGGTGTGAATCCGGAAGATATCAAGACCTGGGATGATTATATTGAGGCAGGTAAGGTAATCAACGAGAAAACAAACGGAAAAACTAAGATCATGGGATTTGATTATAATGGAACAAGCAGTTTTGATATGCCCTTGATTATTTTTTACGAACAGGGCGGCTCTTTCTTTGATGAAAGCGGGAACGTACAGTTTAACAGCGATGCAGTTACCACCGCTTTTGGTATCTTCCAGAAAATGATAGATGAAGATATCGCCATGAATCTGCCCAACGAATGGACAGACAGAATTACCGCTCTCGCAAATGACAGTCTCTGTACGGTTCCTTATGGTGTATGGTTTGCAGGAACACTGAAAGAGAATCTGGCGGATCAGGCAGGAAAATGGTCCTGCATACCACTGCCTGCAGTGGAAGAAGGCGGAAATAATCAGGTGAATTCAGGCGGTTCTACTGTGATGGTTTCCTCATCTACGAAATATCCGGAGCTTTGTAAAGGATTTATCGAATGGTTTTTCTTATCTACGGAAGGCAGCAGAATAAATATGGAAGTATCCACATTGTTTGATGCTTATATGCCGGCTTATACGGATGAGTCCTATACAAAAACAGATGAGTATTTCGGAATGTCTCCGGCTGCACTGGCGGCACAGTTATGCGAAGAGATACCGGATCTTCCTTTCCCGGCATACTTTACAGACATTGGACAGATTTTCCAGTCTGATGCCGTAGGCCCGGTATTTGTTGATGGCAAAGATATGGATTCTGTGCTGACAGAAGCAACAGATAAAGCACAAAAACAGCTTGAATTCCTGAGAAACGAATAAGGCGGTTGAATGACTGCAGGTGGCGGTACGCAGGTACCGTCACCTGCCGGTATAGGGAAGGTGGATATATATGAGTTATAAACTGAAAATGAAATTGGCTCCCTGGTGCTTCATTACCCCGTTCCTGATTGTTTTTGTCCTGTTTGCAGTATATCCGGTTTTGTATTCTATAGTGCTGAGTTTTGGAACCTATAAAGGAGGAACGGTAAATTTTTCGGGGATTAAAAATTATATGTTCCTTCTGTCGGATAAATCTTTTTTTCAGTCAATATTAAATACATTTAAAATAGGCATCATTCAGGTCCCTATTATGATTTTTCTTGCCATGGTACTGGCCTGCTTTCTGAATTCCAAGATGGTGAAGGGAAAGGGATTTTTCAGAATGGCAATCTTTATTCCGGTTCTGATTGATGCGGTAAGTTACTCTGTTATTTTTTCCCTGTTATTTAACGACCAGGGATTTGTGAACAGCATAATTGGAAAATTAGGATTTACCCCAACATCCTGGTACATAAATCCATGGCTGGCTACTATGATGATTGTAATTGCACAGACCTGGAAATGGACCGGGTATAATACTATCATTGTGTTGTCGGGGCTTCAGAATATTCCGGGTGAATTATATGAAGCGGCAGCAATCGATGGAGCAAGCCGTATCCAGCAGTTTTTTTCCATTACAATCCCTTTGCTGAAAAATATGATCATTCTGGTGATGGTTACAAGTGTGAACGGAGCGGTGCAAATGTTTACCGAACCAAACATTATTACTCATGGAGGACCTACCGGAAGTACGACGACGGTAATGCTGTACCTGTATAATATGGGATTTAAGAATTTTAATTTTGGAATTGCGTGTGCGGGTTCCTATGTAGTGGTTTTTATAGTTGTTATACTGACAATGATACAGATGCGTGCAGGAAAGGAGAAATAAGAGATGAAGAAGATAAAGATACCGGTCATTCTTTCTTATGTGGTACTGATTCTCTGCGTGATCGTCGCGCTGTTTCCCTATCTGTGGACATTTCTTGCCGCTACGCATACCAATTCACAGGTTTTTAATTTTGCCTATTCCTTCAGGCTGGGCACCAATATTGTACAGAACTATAAAGATCTGCTGGAGGTGCTTCCCATTTGGAATAACCTGTTCAGCTCTATATTTATTGCCGCTATATTTACCATTCTGGTGTTAATCATTGATGCAATGGCGGGATATGGGTTTGCCCAATATCAATTTAAGGGAAGAGATACTCTGTTTATGGTTTGCCTGGCGGCAATGATGATACCGGTTCAGGTACTTATGGTTCCGTTGTATATCCAGTTTTCGGGAATGAACATGATCGATTCCTATTGGTCTGTTATTTTGTCCGGATTGCCCGGGGCGTTCGGTGTATTCCTGATGAGGCAGTCCATGCTGTCCTATCCGAGGGAATTGATTGAAGCGGCCAGAATAGACGGGGCGGGTGAAAGCAGGATCTTTTTTACCATCGTGCTGCCGAACATGAAGCCGGCGCTGACTTCTCTGGGAATCCTGTCTTTTGTTAATCAATGGGGAAATTATTATGTACCCCTTGTACTCCTTAATTCAACGAAAAAATATACGGTGCCGGTAGCGATGGCTCTTCTGGCGCAGCCTAATTTTGATGTGAATTATGGGGCATTGATGCTGGGAGCATGTATGGCGGTTCTGCCTATTATGATTTTCTTTTTAATATTTCAAAAGAATTTTATTGATGGTATGATGGTAGGTGCAGTAAAAGGCTGATTTCATTATAGGGAAGGGGTGTAGAGATTATGATATTTAAAAAAGATTTTGCCTGGGGAGCGGCAACCGCGTCTTATCAGAATGAAGGCGGTATGAATGCTGATGGAAAAGGATTATCGATTTGGGATGTATTCACCCATGAAAAGGGGCGGGTAGCGGACGGAACCAACGGGGATGTAGCCTGTGATCAATATCATCGGATAGAAGAGGATATTGATATTATGAAAGAGCTTTCGATGAATGCATATCGGTTTTCCCTGTCCTGGCCAAGAATTATGCCTGAAGGAAACGGACAAGTAAATGAAAAGGGTCTGGATTTTTATGACAGGATGGTAGACAGCCTTTTGGAACGGGGGATTACTCCTTATATCACTTTGTTTCACTGGGATTTACCCTATGAGCTTTATCTTAAAGGAGGATGGCTGAATCCCGATATGCCGGAATGGTTTGCGGAATATACCTTGGCAGTGATGAACCGGCTTTCCGACAGGGTGGATCATTGGATTACACAGAATGAACCTCAGTGCTATATAGGCAGCGGAATGGCATCGGGCATTCATGCACCGGGACTGAAAATGAACAAAAAGGATTGTCTGCAGGCAGCGCATAATTCTCTTCTTGCCCATGGCCGCAGTATACAGGCAATCAGAGCGGAGGCCAGGAAAACCCCGGTTATCGGCTATGCGCCAGCCGCCTGGTGGCTATGGTCTCCCGTCAGTGATGATCCGGCGGATATTGAAGCATGCAGAAAACAGACCTTCTGTGCAGATGAGGACCAGGTGGGAGGCAGCGCATGGTGGATGGATCCGGTTTTTCTGGGAAAGTATCCGGAAAGTGCTGTAAAGATAGTGGAAGAATATATGCCCCGGATTGGGCAGGGAGATATGAAGCTGATATCTCAGCCGGTTGATTTTCTGGGGATTAATGTATATCAGACTTATCTGGGAAAGGCGGCGGAAGATGGCAGCTGTATCACGGTGGACCATAAACCCGGATATGATAAAACGGCATATCCCTGGCCGATAACCCCGCAGGCTCTTTATTGGGGACCTAAATTTTTCTCTGAACGTTATCACACGCAGATTATTGTTACGGAAAATGGTTTATCTAATACGGACTGGATTCATTTGGACGGGAAGGTACATGATCCGCAGAGAATTGATTTTACACATAAATATCTGAAGCAGCTTAAAAGGGCGGCGGAGGAAGGAATTGATATCGGGGGTTATTTTCATTGGACTCTGACGGATAATTTTGAGTGGGCTACAGGATATGGAAATCGATTTGGTCTTGTGTATGTGGATTTTGAGACGAACAGGCGGATTATTAAGGACTCGGGATACTGGTATAAGAGTGTGATTGAGTCTAACGGAGAAATTATTTAAGAAAATAAAAAGAGGCAGGGATTTTATAGGAAATAAATGGAAAATGGTATCCTGATTGATAAAAAATATGCTATAATCTGTTATTACAAGGAATGTGAAATGAAGCAGATATTAATATGCCGATGGCAGGCGCAGGAACTTGAATGGGTAGAACTGGAAAAGCGCAGCAGCTCGAATGTGAAGCGGGATGCTTTCGGAAGAAAATGACGGATTTCGCTGAAAATTAAGAACTGGGAGGATAACGCATGGGCGGCAGCACAGAACAGGGAATGTTTGCTGAAGAAAGAAAAAGCAGGATTATAGAATTTATCAATAAAAATGAAAAGGCTACAGTGACACAGCTATGTGATAAATTTGATGTGTCGAGAGCCACAATACGCAATGATCTGAATGAACTGGATGAAAAGGGGCTTATTAAGCGCACCCATGGAGGGGCGATATCCACTCAGTCTGTTAATTATGAAATGAATTTTGTGGACAGGGAAATTTTGTTTCAGGGTGAGAAAGAGGCGGTGGCAAGACAAGCTCTGCAGTATATCAGAGAAGGCGATTGTATTGGATTGGATGCAGGAACCACCACTTATGAACTGGTAAAACTGCTTACGGAGTTTTCAAGGCTTACTATTGTTACTTATGATTTAAATATAGCGGCTTTTTTGGATTCCAATACAGAACATGCCGTGTTTTTGGCTGGAGGAGAAATCAGAAAGCATTTTCATTACCTGACAGGAGAAGCAGCTCTGAGAACTTTACAGGATCTGTATCTGGATGTTCTCTTTTTGGCAGGAAACGGCGTAGATGCTGTAAAGGGGCTGACAACTCCGAATCTGGATACCGCCAGGATTAAAAAATGTCTGATTGCTAATTCCAGGCATAAGGTGCTGTTGGCGGATCATAGTAAGATTAATAACGTATCATTTACTAAATACGCTGATGTATCTGAAATAGATGTCTTTATAACAGATACAGGGGCAGACAAAAAGAGCCTGAAGGCCATAGAAGAAAAGGATGTGGAAGTTGTAACGGTAGAAGCCGGGAACTGAACAGAAGATGGCCGGATGGAGTTATGGAGAGGAAAGAACCGGAATGAACAGTAAGACAATAACCCGGGAACAGCTGTGCGGGATGTTTGACCATACCTGTTTAAAGCCTTTTGCGGATCATCAGATGCTTGAGGAGCTTTGCCGTCAGGCGAAGGATGGCAGGTTTGCTATGGTAGCAATTAATTCCGCACCGGTTTCGTTCTGCAGTAAACTGCTGAAAGGAACGGGAGTTCATGTGGGAGCGGCTATCTCATTTCCGCTGGGCCAGACTACAATAGAAACCAAGGTATTTGAAACCCAAAAAGCCATAGAAGATGGTGCGGATGAGATTGATTATGTGATAAATATAGGCGAATTGAAAAATGGAAATTATTCTTATATCAAAAAGGAAATGGAAAGTATTGTTAAGGTCTGCCGGGATGGAAATGTGTTATGTAAGGTAATTTTTGAAAATTGCTATCTTACCCGGGAAGAAATAAAGAAGACCGCAGAGATAGCAAAAGAAGCAGGCCCTGATTTTATAAAAACCAGCACTGGCTTCGGAACATCGGGTGCAGATGCATCGGATGTACGCCTGATGAAGGAAACGGTTGGTGATCATGTGAAAGTTAAGGCTGCCGGCGGGATCCGTTCCTGGGAGGTATGCAGACAAATGATAGATGCAGGTGCAGAACGGATTGGAACGAGCAGCAGTCTTGAGATTTTAAAGGAGTTTGATATGGAAAGGGCTTCTGCGGATAACTAGTGCACCTGTATATATCCTTTAAGAGGAATGATTCCGAGATGCCGGAAAATATGATATGAAGAACGGAACCGGCCGGGAAGGCCGGTTCTTTTTATCCAAAAGAAAACAGTTGATTTTACGTTAAAAAAAGTTATACTGGAAGTAAATAATAAAAGGGAGGTTACAGAATGAAAATACTGGTATTATGCGATGACAAATGGCATCCCGCGGAAGTGGTGGAAAAAGGGATGGCTTTCTTGACGGAGGAAGGCTTTGAGCTGGATTTTGTGAAGGATGCCAAGGACATTCTCACGCCTGAAATGCTCAGACGGTATCCGCTGATAGTGAACGCGAAAGGGAATGTGCTGAACTGCGGAAACGATGCGCCGTGGTTTGATAATGGAGTGACGGAGGTAGGCCCGAAGGAACTCAAAAGCTATGTGGAGCAGGGCGGCGGATTCCTTTCCATTCATTCGGGAAACAGCTTTACCGCGGATGAATGCAGGGAATACACGGAATTTGTAGGGAACAGCTTTGTGACCCATCCGGCCAGATGTGAAGTGAAGGTGCATGTGGAGAGAGAACACCCGGTTACGGAAGGTGTTTCGGATTTTACCATACGTGACGAGCATTATCAGCTGGATCATCTGGCAGAAGATATCCTGCCTTTACTCACCACCCGGTCGGAAACGGGAGGAAATCAGATGGGCGGATATGTTCGTATGGTGGGAAAGGGAAGGCTTTGTGTTCTTGCACCCGGACATATTTTATCCGTATGGGAAAACCCTGAATTCAGAAAGCTTATAAGAAATGCTATTCGCTGGTGCACGGACGGCCAGGCATGAAGGAGGGGGACAATGTGGAACAGGTATTTATAACCGGGGCGGACAGAGGCGTGGGCTTTGCCCTGTGCGAACAGTTTGCCATGCATGGCTATCAGGTACTGGCAGGTCAGTATATGCCCGGATGGAAAGCCCTGGAAGGCCTCAGGGAGAAATATCCGGACCAGGTCACCTGTATCGCCCTTGATGTGGGAAACACGGAATCCGTAAAAGACGCTGTGCGCAGGACTGCCGACATATGCGGCAAAGTAGATATCCTGGTAAACTGTGCCGGAATCATCAGGGACGATACCCGGGAAGGCTTCCGCTCCACCCTGAACACCAATACAGTGGGAACCCTGCGGGTAACAGAGCTTTTTCTCCCTCTTATGGAAACCGGAAAAAAGCGACTCTGCTTTTTCTCATCAGAAGCCGGAAGCATGTCTATGCTCCACAGGACAGGAGACGGAGACAGCTCCTACTGTACCTCCAAGGCAGCCCTTAACATGTGCGTCCGCCTGCTGTTCAATGAACTGCAGCCCAAAGGATACACCTTCCGCCTCTACCACCCCGGATGGGTCCGTTCCTATATGGCAGGAGACGAAAAGGCAGTCCGCGGACGCTATGAGCCCGAAGAAAGCGCGCAGGCGGCATACCGCCAGTTTACATCCTCCCGAGGCTATGAGGATGCCCTCATCATGACAGATATCAAAGGCGAACTATGGCCTTTTTAAGAAAACCCGGAGGAAATATAAGATTTTCCCCCCGGAATTTACATGCCGCTTTCATCTTTTCTACAATAAAGTGTGCGGATCGGAGTAAAAGAAATGAAAACAGCCTTAATATATAATGCGGATAAACCTGCCGCAGCACAGACCGCGTCCTTCTTATCAGAAAAAGGCTACCACATCATCAGGAAGAACGCGTCAGACATGAGAGAAGACGACTGGAAAGAGTTGGAAAAACAGCCCCTTGACCTTTTAATCCTGACTCCGGATACAGACTACCCGGAAAATGACGGTCCTGCAGGCACCATAAGGGATTACGACAAACTGGCCGCATTTACAGCAGACCGGATTTATCAAATCCATGAATGCATGCGGCGCTCCATCCCCATGCTGGAGAAAGGTAAAGAAAAGAGAATCGTTATTCTCACCAACCCCTGTTCCAGCATCAACTGGTGCCAAGACACAACAAATTACGCCGCCCACATGATCCTGACAGGAATAAACATGCAGGCCAAGCTCCTCTTCAACCGCCTCCGCCCCCAAGGCTTCACCATGCGCTGCTACGCCGCCAGTGAAGAAAGTCCCCAATCGGAAGGCATTACACCAGGAGACTATACAATCCTGAAATTCTGCTACGAAGCCGATGAACCCGCCGTCCACTCCGACGAAAACCGCCTGGTAATGCGTGACCGTTTTTTTCGCGAAATACCATGGTAGCCAACACTGGTTGGTTACAAACAACACAACCTTCAGAAAAAACAAAGAGCCGGCGACTTGACCGGTCCACAATTTCCTCCGGGCCCTCCTGCTTCTCCCTGCCGCTCCCCGGTCTTTGCCGGCGGAATCTCTGTGCCCTCAGGACCATCTCAAAAAAAGGGTGCAGTTTCTTACCGTTTTATTCCCGCAATTCACTGCCGCCCTTAGCGGCGCTGTCTGACGACCGAAGGGAGGAGTTATAGCCGCGATGGCAGTGAATTGCGGGAATAAAATGGTTAGAAACTGCCCCTTTTTTTGTCTGGCCCTGAGGACACAGAGTTACCGCCGGCAAAGACCGGGGAGCGGCAGGGAGAAGCAGGAGAGCCCGGAGGAAATTGTGGACCCAGCCAAGTCACCGGCTCTTTGTTTTTTCGCCCTTTTACGACACAAAATTACAAAATGATGCAAAAATGATGCAATTTTGATGGGGATTTGATGCATCTTACATGTAGACTTTAAAAGAACAGAAGGAACACAAAAGCATACGCAGCAGATAAGGGTGAAAATAATGAAAAAAGGAGCAAGAAGAATAGGAAAAGGCTGGAAATATAGGGTGACTGCCTTAGCGGCGGTTATTTTTATTGTGGGGAGCAGTTTGACCACAGTATACGCTGCAGAGAGACGGACGCTGGAAAGTACGGTGGAAAAGAAGCCCAGAATTATGGAACTGGAACGGGAAAGGAAGCCGGAGCTTGTTAAAAGTATGTGGAAGGATATGGCGCTGGCGGAAGAGATGAAGGCCGTGGAGATGGGATCCGGAGAAATGTCGTCGGGAGCTGAAGCCGCCGAAAATGCGGAACCGGAGCTTACGGAAGAAGAAAAGAAGGCTGAAGCAGAGGTGGACGCCTATTTTGATAATGCTGTCTTTGTCGGGGATTCCATCATGCTGGGATTTCGGAATTATGCCATGAAAAGACAGGATACTTTTTTGAGCAGGCCTCAGTTTCTGGCGGCCGGAAGTTTTTCAGTAAATAATGCCCTGTGGCCTGTGGATGATAAAAGTGTCCATCCGGTTTACCGGGGGGAGCAGCATCAAATATGGGAATCCATCGCCATGATGGGAAGCAAACGGGTTTTTCTGATGCTGGGTATGAATGATCTGAATATCAACGGAGTGGAAGGAACCTGTAAAAAATATGAAGAATTGGTCGATAAGATCAAAGAGACGGATCCGGATGCAGAAATAAATATCATGAGCATGACCTATATCCTTCACGGGAAGGAGGTCGGCATGCTGCAGAATGATATCATCCGGCAATATAATCAGGAACTGGAAAAGCTGGCAGATGAAAAAGGATGGGGCTTTGTGGATATTTCCCAGCCTCTGGCAGATGAAAACGGGGATTTGGCGGTGGAATACTGCAGCGATGATTTTGCCCACCAGAGACCGGAGGCCTATGATGTATGGGTGTCTGTACTCCGGGATTATGCAAGGCGTCAGCTGGATGAACATATGGAAGTTACCGGAAATTTCGCAGAAGAAGGATAAAGAGCACGAGTGCAGGAAAGGAGTCGGATTTACATGAGGAAAAAGGCAGGTTGGAGAGGTATGTTTGCCTGTTTGGCAATTACGGCATTCGTGCTGGGAGGCTGCGGAAAGGCTGCAGGGGAAACGGAAACGCAGGCGGTTTCCATGAAAGAGGATCAGCCGGGGGCTGACGAGGCGGCGCAGGAAGCCGGAAACGAAGGCGGGGCAGAGGAATCCAAAGCGGAAGAAGCCAAATCTGTGCAGGATATTTATGAGGAGATCACGCAGAAGGTGGAGCTGTGCTCGCCGGTAACCATGACGGACAGCTTTATCAGCAATTATTATGGGATTGATCCGGATAAGCTGGAAGAATATGTGTTTTCCATGTCTGAGGATGCCACGAGCGCGGAAACCATTATCATTATGAAGGTCAGGAACGAAGCGGACACGGAGGAAATCAGTGCGGCGCTGGAGACTGTGAGAGATGAAAAAAGCGGGGAAATGAAGGATTATCTTCCGGCCCAGTTTGAAATCGTGGATAAGAGCAGTGTAAAAACAGAAGGCAGCTATGTGTATCTGGTGATTTCCGAGCGTGCGGATGAAATCATCAGAGTCATCAGAGTGGGAATTTAGGAAGGGCGGATAAGGATATGGTTTTCAGCAGTATCCCATTTTTGTTTTTCTTCCTGCCGTTTTGCCTGATACTGTATTATGCGGTCCCTTATTCCTGGAAAAACGGGGTGCTGCTCGTATTCAGTCTTATTTTTTATGCATGGGGAGAACCGGTCTATATATTGCTTATGCTGTTTGCCTCAGGAGTGGATTTCTGTAATGGCAGGCTCATGACCCGGTTTGGAACGACGCAGGGCAGGCGCCGTTTTTTTCTGTGCTGTTCTGTGGTGATAAACCTTTCTGTGCTGGCATTTTTTAAATATGCGGACTTCCTGATTATGACGTTTAACAGCATATTCCGCACCTCGTTTGCCCCTCTTGGGCTGGGGCTTCCTGTGGGGATCAGTTTTTTTACCTTTCAGACAATGAGCTACAGCATTGATCTTTACAGAAGGAAGGTGCCGGTGGAAAAGAATTATTTCACTTACCTTACTTATGTATCCATGTTTCCTCAGCTGGTGGCGGGGCCTATTGTCCGTTTTGCCACGGTAAATGAGGAGCTGCACAGCAGGAAGATAAAAAAGGAAGAGGCGGAAAAGGGAATCCTGCGGTTCATGCAGGGGCTTTTCAAGAAGGTGCTTATCGCCAATCAGGTCGGTGCCATGTGGGAAGAAATCCGTCTGCTTCCTGCTGTCCAGGTTTCGGCCGCAACGGCCTGGCTCGGGGCGGCGGCCTTTACTCTGCAGCTGTATTTTGATTTCAGCGCCTACAGCGATATGGCCATTGGTATGGGATGGATGCTGGGCTTTCATTTTCCTGAAAATTTCCGTTATCCTCTTTCTTCCGTGTCGGTCACGGATTTCTGGCGGCGCTGGCATATATCCCTGTCCACCTGGTTCCGGGATTACGTATATATACCGCTGGGAGGAAACCGGAAGGGTGTGGCCAGGCATCTGCGGAATATGCTGATTGTCTGGTTCCTTACGGGTCTGTGGCATGGGGCAGCATGGAATTTTGTCCTATGGGGATTGTATTACGGACTTCTGCTCGCGTTGGAAAAATATGTGTGGGGCAGATGGCTGGAAAGGCTGCCGGCGATTGTGCAGCATGCTTATACGCTGCTGATTGTGGTGTTTGGCTTTGTTATTTTCGTGTTTGATGATATGGGGGCTTTAGGGCTTTACCTGCGATCCATGGCGGCCTGCGCAGGGAATTCCTGGTGGGGAGAGGAATTCCTGTGGCATATATCCAATTATGGGGCGGTCCTGTTTGCTGCCGTGCTGCTGGCATTTCCGGTATATCCATGGATGAAACGGAAAATGAGCAGTTTGGGAAGCGTGGGCGGGGCGGCATTGCGGGCCGTGTCGCTGGCAGGATATGTCCTCCTGTTTTTGCTGACTACGGCATTTCTGGTAAATGATACCTATAATCCGTTTTTGTATTTCAGATTCTGAAGACTGGCAGGGAAGAGATAAGAATGGAAAAAAGACTTGAAAGGCTGACGGCGCTGATTCTGGCTGGTCTGGTGCTGATGCTGTCGGCAGGCTTTTTTATTGGTGAAAAAAAGGATTTTTCTGAAAATGAAAACCGCTATCTGGCGTCGTTTCCTCATTTCTTGCTGGAAAGAGTGGTGAGCGGGGCGTATATGGAGGACTGGAATTCATGGCTGGCGGATCATTTCCCTTTCCGGGATTTTTTTGTGGGTGCGAAAACGGAGACGGAAACTGCGCTGGGAAAGAAGGAAATCAATGGAGTTTTTATTGCGGAGGACGGCTATCTGATAGAAGAGTACCGGGAACCTGCCAATACGGAACGGATTGCCGGGACTCTGCGTAAATTTGCCGGAGAATTGGGGGAAGGGCAGCCGGAGCCTAAACTCATGCTGGTACCAACCGCTTTTTATGTGTACCGGGAAAAGCTGCCGGAGCATGCGCCCTGGAGAGACCAGATGGAAACGGCGCAGGCACTGTATACGGCTTCCGGGATGGAGGCAATAGACTGCAGCCGCGCGCTGCTCACCTGCGGAGAGGAAAAGTTGTATTACAGGACGGATCATCACTGGACTACGTTAGGAGCGTACCAGGGGTACCGGGTTTTCTGTGAAAAAATGGGACTGGAACCGGTCCCTCTGGAAAAACTGATTCCGCAGGTGGTGACTGAAGATTTTAAGGGCACTCTTTATTCCAAATCCGGCGATTATAGCCATCCCGGAGAGGGGATTACCATTTACACGAATCCTGCGGATCGCCTGACAGTGGAATATAAGGATACGGGGGAGATAACGGACACCCTTTATAATATGGAATATGCGCAGAAGAAGGATAAGTACTCCCTGTTCCTGAATAACCTCCATCCTCTGGTGGAGATTACCAACGAAACGGCAGAAACGGACAGAGAGCTTGTCCTGATAAAGGACAGCTATGCCAATTCCATGGTACCCTTCCTTGTCCGGCATTTTAAGAAAATCTACGTGTTTGACACCCGATATTATAAAGACGGGCCTTCCGCATTTATCGCTGCACATCCGGGCATAACGGATGTGGTGCTTCTTTATAACATGAATACGCTGGATACGGATACCGGGATTCGGGGGATATATTGATAGAAAGAGATTGTAAAAAGACTCTCGGGAAAAGAAAAACGGGGCCGTCAGACCAATTTGATAACGTTGGTCTGAGGCTCCGTTGAAGTTTTAAAATGAATTCAGTAAGGGCTGCCCTGCAAATCTGTACGGGACTCTTATAATTCTTCTTTTATTTCCTCCGCCTTATCGGCTGCGGCATCTGCCATATCTTCCGCCGCGTCTTCCACAGCGTCCTTAACATCCTCCGCTTTTTCGGCGGCGCTGTCAGCAGCGTCCTTAACATCCTCTGCAGCCTCATGAACTGTTTGTGCGGCAGCGTCGGCGGCCTTACCGGTCATATCTTCCGCTGCGCCCATGGTGGCGTTTATTTTTTCTCCTACCTTGCTGACTGCCTTTTCTGTTGCTTCCTTTACCTTGTTGAGGGCGGATTCCATTTGCTCATCCACATTGGCATATTCATTGCTGTTTTTTATACGTTCCACGGTATCATTGATCTTGGTGGTGACATTTTCAAATTCTTCGGAATTCTTGATCTTGGTAACCGCTTCGTCCACTTTGGAAGAAAGGGTTTCATATTCTTCAGAAGATTTAATCTTCTGTACGGTATCCTCCACTTTTTCGGACACATCATTGAAAAGGGCGTCAGCCTTTTCCTTTGCTTTTTTCAAATCAAGGGATACATAAGAACGGCCGTTTCCCTGTTTGTCGGAAGTATGTTCCTCTGAGGAGTGCATATCCAATCCTTTTGCGTGAGCCTGTGCTTCATCGTGTTCATCATCAGCAGCAGAGGAAATACTGTCGGAATAATCGTCATTCAGATCTTCATCATCGAATATGTCGAATTCATCAAAATCCTCTCCGCCGCCTGTTTTTTCTCTGTCTGTTGAATTCTCTCTGTTTTTGAGGTAGTAATAAGTACCGGCAGCAGCGGCACCGACAACTGCAGCAGCGGCGAGTAATCTTCCCAATCCATTTGACTTTTTGGCCATTGTTCTAAACCCCTTTCTTAAGGCTGTTGTTATAAAACGGACCGGATGCACCGGGCCTGCAATTCAGCGGCTGAACCCGCTTAGTGTTATTTTAATACTATTTTGCGGAATTGAAAAGAAAATATGTATTAAAAATGTATTAATTTGGAAATATTTTTATGCGTAAGGAATTGCGTATTTATCAGATAGGCGCGTGTTGATCAATATCTACTTTGGAACAGGGAAGTATTTTATTATTCCAGTGATAGCATGGGGAGAATTATAGGTTCTATTCCGGCGGCGCTCATCGTGGTGGAAATACCAGCGCGTATATGCGGGTAGATCATCAGGGTGGCCTGCTCTGCCATATCTGATGAGTCGATTTCTGAAGAGCTTCTGTTAAAATTTACTTCGATCATATATTTTATAAAAAAAGTTTTATCAGTTACTTCTTTTTCACTTTCCAGGTAAATGGAGGCTGCCTTCTGATTCAAATAATTCCCGCTGTAATTGGATTTTATTCTTGTTGAGTGCATTATAATACACAATAGCATCATTTATATATTGATTCAGGCTTATATTGAGTGCTTTCGCATTATTACTGGCTTCCTCATGTGTAAAAGGTGAAAAACGGAGAGAAACCTTGCCGCTGTATGCATATTGGGAATGTACTGTGGGGGCGGGGACGGGGATGCCGCAAACAGTTGCGGTATCTATCCATTCTTCCTCGTTTATTTCAAGTTCTTTTATGGCATCTTCTGCAGTATCACCCTGCCCGAGGCAACCTTTGAGAATTTTACTCCTGGCAACCCAAAAAAGATGATCTTCTACCTGCATTTGATATACTTCGAATTCGTATTTCATTCTATGACCTCCCGACAGAATCAAACAAAACTTTTAGTTCCTTAATATAAGCTTCTTTTACATACTTTCCATGAACAGGTATGGGAATAACAGTTCCAGATGCTTTGTGGACAACTTTTTTACTGTGATTTCCACCAGTGATAATCTGACAGCCGAAATATTCTGCCAATACTTCTATGTCAGAAAAAGTAATATCATTGGGAATGGGCTTTTTATAGAATTTTTGCAATCTTTTTTCTATTGTGCTCATTTTACTCCTTTATTACAAAATGGTATCATATATAATACTACAAGTCAATGTGAACGGGGAAGGACAGAAGCGATAAGCCAATGTTTTCCTTTTTACTGTGTCAGAAGGGGCGATAAAAAAGATAGAAGGTGTATGGTAGGATGTAGAAATTAAGTTTCATACATGGAAATAATTTTGATTTTCGGCCGTTAGAAAAATTATCGGATAATCGAAGAATAGAGTTCCTTCAATAAAAGAAGTAAGCAAGATGTTAGAAAAATTTTATAAAGACATTATACCCGTTATAACGAAAACTTTCAACTAATTTTTCCGTGGGATGTTCTTTTGCGGGACATTAGATATCGGAGTCCGACGAATGATTCGCTCCATCTTCTCATGCTGTTCCAGGCACAGGCGTAGAAGGGGGTTAACGGCGATTGAGGGGAAATAGGGTCTTTATGAAAAGTGAATTTTCCTGTGGCTCATCTGGAAGGGTACAAAACGGACAGGCACCTAAATGATGATTTGGTACACCTGTCCGCTTTGTATTCCATGTGGCAATAATTAAAAATAGCAGTTATCCCTTGATAGATCCCACAAAAACACCTTTTACAAAATACTTCTGCAGGAAAGGATAGATGCATAAAATCGGCGCGGTAACGATTACCGTGACGCAGTATTTCACCAGTTCCCGGTAGGCTGTCGCACCCTGCACGCTGTTTATGGACACGCCGCCCGCGCTGCCCACAGAGGACATGGTGGAGTCGTTCATGACCAGAATTTCCTTCAGCAGAAGCTGCAGAGGATAAAGAGCGCGATCCTTCAGCAATACCATGGCGTTGAACCAGGAATTCCAGTTGCCGACAAGGTAATACAGGAAAATGACGGCAAGCACTGGTTTGGACAGCGGCAGAATGACTTTTGTCAGGATTTTTACCTGAGAAGCGCCGTCAATGACCGCGGCTTCTTCCAGCTCGTAAGGAAGTGACTGGAAGCCGGTGCGCAGGATGATCATATTCCAGGTGTTAAGCGCTGTGGGCAGCACCATTGCCAACAGGTTATTGTAAAGTCCGATCTGCTTCATCAGCAGAAACCAGGGGATCAGGCCTCCGCCGAAAAACATGGTGATGGTAATGATGATCATGATGGCGTTTTTGAGCATCAGATCCCGGCGGGACAGGGTATATGCGCCCATTATGGTCAGCGCCATGTTGAGAAAGGTCCCAATCCCTACGTAAAGAAACGTATTTTTAAACCCGATCAAAATGCTGTTATCCTGAAAGACGAGCCTGTAGCCGCTCAGAGTGAATCCAAGTGGCTTCAGTAATACGCCCTGGTGGGCGATCAGTTTCGTCGGATCGCTCACCGAAGCGAATAATACATGCAGCATCGGATAAAGGCACAGGAGCGTCAGGAAGGTCAGCAGCACATAGTTGAAGATTGAGAAAGATATATTGGAAGGTGACCATTTCCCGATCTTACTTTTTTGTTTTGTTTCTTTCATGTCGGCGCCTCCTAAAAAATACTGATTTCCGAATACTTTTTGGATATCTTATTGGTAATCCATAAAAGCAGGAAATTGACGACGGAACTGATCAGGCCGACAGCCGTTGCGAAGCTGTAGCTTGCTTCCTGCAGGCCGCGGCGGTATACATAGGATGCGATGACATCTGCTGTATCATAGGTTAAAGGATTATACAGCAGAATGATTTTTTCATGTCCGGAAGCCATAAGGCCTCCGACTGCAAAAATGAACAGAATAATGATGGTGGGACGGATCTGCGGCAGTGTTACATGCCACATTTTGCGCAGCCTGCCCGCCCCGTCAATTTCCGCCGCCTCATACAGCCCCGGATCAATGGAACTCATTGCGGACAGATATATGATGGAATCCCAGCCGATATTCTGCCAGATGCCGGAAAAGGTGTATATGGGCCGGAACATGTTGGAATACCCAAGGAGGGATGCGTGCTCCGTGCCGGTGATCATGTTCACAAGCTGTGTCAGGATACCGCCTGACTGGGTAAAAATATGAATCATACCGCAGATGACGATGAGGGAAATAAAGTGGGGCATATAGGTGATTGTCTGGACGACCTTTTTAAACTTCATGGACTTGACTTCGTTGAGCAGCAACGCCAGAAGGATCGGCGAGGTGAAGCCGAAAGCCAGTCCCCATACGTTCAGCATCAGGGTATTTTTAATCGTCCTGAAAAAATAGGGACCGGAAAGGAAATTCTGGAAGTGCTTCAGCCCCACCCATTTGCTGCCTGCAAAGCCCAGAAGGGGCTTGTAGTCCTTGAAGGACAGCAGGATACCCCACATGGGCGCATAGCAGAAAACGAGATACCAGAGCAGGACGGGCACAATGAGCAAATAGGCAAAGGAATTCTTTTTCAGGTCTTTCTTCAGGGCGGCCCGGAAACTGACCGGGCCGCTGGAAACAGAGGATTTTTTTTGAAATGCTTTCATGTTGGACTCCTATCCGTGGTGGTGAAGGGATTATACGTATCGGAACGCTGGGATTATCTCGCGTTATAACGATCCAGAGCCGCCTGCCATAAGCCGACGAATTCGTCCAGTCCCTGTGCCTTTGCTTTCTGTAGGAATTCGTCATACGCGTCTACAGGAAGCTGCCCCATGATGATTTTGGAAAAATATTCATTTCTCATGGTTGACAGAACTGTGCCCAGTTCACCTTCGCGCGCGGATTCATCAGGAGTGAGGGTTACCGGCGGCATGGTGACGGAGGAATCCATGGTTTCCGTCCAGTATTTCCTGATATCGCCGGAATAGCTGCCTTCTGCTGTGATCAGCGGATTGGAATTATGTTCATCACGGATGTTTGCAAAATCATGAATGCGGTATTTCCAGATCAGGTTGCTGATGGGCTGCCCGTCGGGATCGTTGTACATCAGTCCGTCCGGTATGTAGTAAGGGAGACCGTTTTCATCGATCAGGTGAACATCCCCATAGGAACCATAGTTATAAATTTCCCACCCCTTTTTGGTGAAGGCAAAATCCAGGAACGCACAGGCGGCTTCCACATTTTCACATTGGGTGGTGATTGCTGCGATGGAACCGGTTTGTTTAAAGTTGCGGTATGTCTGTCTGGAAGGCTCGCCTTTTGTCAGGACGGGATTTAATGCGGCGACAAAATCAATGTCATTATCTTCCTTCCAGTAGCCCCACATGGTATCGGGGGAATCCATCATAACGGCACAGTCACCGGAAACCGCTTCGGCCATTCTCTGGTTGAAGTCAGCCGTCGCCCAGTCAGTGTTGATCAGCCCTTCTTTATACCAGTTCTGCATAGTGGTCAGATATTCCTTCGCTTTTTCCTGGCCGGGACCCCAGGCAGCTTTGCCGTTGTCATCCACAAACATCCAGTCCCAGACCCCATAGGCGCCGTTTATGATGCCGGTGAAAATCTGGCCGTAGTTGGAGCCATAATTTAACGGCTGGGAGTAACCGGCTTCCTTGCAGGCAACAAGAAAATCATGCAGCTCATCAACTGTTTCGGGAACGGGAAGTCCGGTCTTATCCAGAGCCTCCTGCTTGATCAGGAGACCGAACCAGCACCATTCATTATAGGGGGCCAGGCCATAAACGCCTCCGACAATACCTTCATCGGTGATCGTTGTTTTACGGCGTTCCTCATCGGAATTTCTCCATGCGGAATAATTTGGCATATATTCATCCACGATATCGGTCAGGTCGAGATAAGCGCCCTCATTGACCCCGGCGGCGATGCCTCCGGTATAGCGCTTCGCATCTATGATGATATCGGGCAGATCGCCGCTGGCGATCATCAGATTAAAATCAGTGGTTTCTTCCCCGAGTGTAGGGACGATGAAATTGAGCTTGATGCCCGTTAATTCCTGTAACTGCTTGAATACACGCTGGTTATTCAGGTCGGGGCATACGGATGACAGGATAGAATTGCTGGGCATCCAGACGTCCAGCGTAACATCCTCTTTGTAGGGATATGCAGAATAATCGTTGGGGATCACCGTGTCGAAGACGTCCCCCAGATAGGTGTCATTGAGAGTTGTGTTTACTTTGTCGATCTCTTCCTCATCCGGCGTTTTATTGCCGCGCAGTGAGGTAAGATCCTCCTGGGAATTTGAGGGGGGGGGGTAGAAACAGTTTGGGATTCTCCCTGTGCTTCCCCGGACTGCTCCGCGGAATCGCCTGTGCCTGCAGAATTTCCTGCACAGCCTGCAAGACCGGTCGCGGCCATGGCCAGAACCAATAATAAACTGACGAGTTTCTTTTTCATTTAATGTCCTCCTTCATTTGATAGGACCTGACATCTGATGTCATTGGTCGGATTGTCCGGCGCTGCTGCTGCCCGGAGCGCCATCGGGCTGTAAATCATCTGGTTCCTTCTTCTGTGAATCGCCGTTGGCAGCTTTTACCTTCATGACCAGGGCCTGTGCATAATCACCGAATTTTTCTCCGAAGAGATTCATGCCGCCTGCATGAACGGCGTCCGGTTTGACACCGAGCCTGAAGCTTATATAGCTGCCTTCGTTCAGACAGAGAGCGGAAAGCGTTAGATCCGAACATTTGATATCATCCTCAAAGCAGCCCAGCGGATTGATCCTGATGGTTTTATAAATCCCATATTGTGTCATGGTATCACCCCACCATTCCGGATTCAGCCGTCCCCTTCTTCCGCCGAAATCACCGGGGGATAAAATGGTGGCGATTTCTCTTCCATTGATCCATACCGTAATATCGGATGGCCAGTCGTTCTGATAACCGGGAGCCTCAGAACATACTTCAAAGGAAAAGGAAACTTCCTTTAACCGGCAGTTTTTTAACAGATAGGTGGGGAACCTGTATTCCACAAAGCCTGTGTTAAACCAGAGAAGCTGCGCTTCATTGCGGTTATGACAGTAGAAGCTGGAAGGGGAATCCTCCACGCCCAGGTAGCCCTTTTCACTTATGATGCCGCAGTTGCCGGATACCTCAAAATCAAAGTAATTGCCGATAGGCATGATTTGCCGGAATTCCTTGCTGTCGCTGTGATCCATCTTATGCTGAAAGGCATTGAGGTAAATGTCCTCGAAGGTAATGCCGCAGACCTTTTGAGCGCCCCTCACACCGGGTTTCTCGCTGACGGATATCATACCCGCTTCTTCCAATACCTTTACATGCAGGGCGGCAGAGGACTGAGGAAGGCCGAAAGCCGCTGCAATTTCACTGATGTTTGCAGATTTTTCGATCAAAAGCTTCAGTATTTCCAGCCTTACTTCAGAAGAAAGGGCTTTACCAACCAGCGCGGTCTGCTCCAGATTATTTAAGTCAAGAGAGATCCGCTTCTTGTTTGTCTTCAAATGATACCTCCTTTTCGGATTATCCAAACGGCCCTGAAGCCGCATGTTGGATTTTGTTTTGCTGACAATAATTATGTATTTTTGCGCTTTTCTCAATTTGAGGATAGCACTGTTCCGGTGAACCGTCAATTGTTTAAAACATAATAATTGTTTGTTTGAATTTTGTGGAAATTGAATAAAAATAAAAATTTTTATATGTAATAAGCATAGTTATAAAATGAACAAGGAAAATATAAACAAAAATATCATTCATTATTGGACAATTATAACATATATTTTTGCTGGAATATTTGGTATTTTAAAATTGGAATTTCAAACAGCAAATTTGATTTTCTATTTATAACAATAATTATGTTATTAAATGCATTTTCTCCAGTTTGAACTGTAACAATTGTGCCGGATAATCCGGCATATGTCTTTACCGTTATAAAGGTGCGTACAGAAGTACGCGGATGGGATTGAAAATGAAAATTGGATGGAAGCGGCCGGCTGTTGCACTGGGCGCTGCGGCCGTGTGTATTCTTCTGGCAGGAATGCTGCTGGTTATATTGAGTGAGAAAGGAAAGACCGAAATGGAAATGGGAATTTATTTTAAGAAGGAAACGGGAAATGCATTTTTTACAAATGATCTTGGCATTACGGATATCGGGGATCCGTTTGTTCTGAAAACGGAGACGGATGGCTACTACATGTACTGTACTTCGGCCCCCAATGGTTTTTACTGTTGGAAATCGGAGGATCTGGTGAACTGGTCCGGCAAAGAGATGTGTTATGTAAGGCAGCCTGATTCCTGGTGTGTGGATTGCTTCTGGGCGCCGGAGGTGGTGTTTTATGAAGGAAAATATTATATGTTTTATACGGCAAAGAATCAGCAGGACAGCCTGAGAATCGGACTGGCAGTGTCGGAGAAACCGGGCGGGCCATTTGTGGATGTGAAGAATGAGCCACTTTTTGACTTCGGCTATGCGGCGATTGACGCTAATGTACTCATTGATGCGGACGGAAAGAAATATCTGTATTATTCAAGGGACTGTTCGGAGAACGTAGTTGACGGTCTGAAGAAAAGTGAAATTTACGGCGTGCCTTTAAGCGACGATCTGCTGTCAGTGCAGGGCGAAGCGGTGAAACTTCTGACTCCCCAGCAGAAATGGGAAAAGGAATCCGGTGATACACAATGGAATGAAGGACCGGAAATGATTACCCATGAGGGAAAATATTATCTGACCTATTCGGCCAATTTCTTTGCCAGTCCGTCATATTCACTGGGGTATGCGGTGTCTGACAGCCCTCTCGGGCCGTTTGTCAAGGCAGAGGAAAATCCCCTGCTTACGTCCGGAATAAGAAAAGACGTGTCGGGCACAGGACATCACAGCTTCACACTGTCGCCGGACGGTACCCAGCTGTGGGCAGTTTATCATTCCCATACGAACCCGCAGGCGCCCAGCGGAAACAGAAAGGTGAATATCGACCGGGCCGGCTTCACGGCCGACGGAAAGCTCTATATCAACGGTCCGGTGACGGCCATGCAGCCTGTACCTTCAGGAGCGGCAGCCGTGGATATCACCAATCGTTTCACCGCAATGGCGAATGGGGAAAAAGCGGCTCTTCTTGTTGACGGCTTTTTCTCCATATACAAAAAGCATGCCGATATGGATATGAAGCTGGAAGCGGAGAACGGCGGGACGGTAAAGGTAACACTGGAAGCGGATGAAGAACTGCCGGTTTACGCAGCGGCGATTTATCCGGGGCAGGGAGGAATGAAGGATATTTACAGCGTGAGTCTGTGCGTGGATGACAGGATTTGTTCAGAAGAATACATAGTGGGAGAAGAAGCGGTTTCCCCCTTACTTTTATCGTTTGAACCGGTGCAGGCCCAAAAAATCGATTTTGTGTTTACGATGAGGGAAGGCGCGGACAGTCTGAAGCTTTCGGAAATCACAATATTGCAGCCTGCAGAGTCACAGAATAGATTGGGAAAATGAAAGGAAGAAACATATGAAAAGAAAGGAATATCCGAGACCGCAGTTTGTCCGCAGGGAATGGCAGTGCTTAAACGGAAGCTGGGAGTTCGCATTTGATGATGAAAACCGGGCGCAGGCAGATCACTGGGAGCTTGATTCCTTCCGGCCGGAGGGACGCATTGAAGTGCCCTTCTGCTTTGAAAGCAAACTGAGCGGGATCGGCGATACCTCTATCCATGACCATGTGTTTTACAAAAGAAATTTCACTGTGCCGGAGGAATGGAAGGGCAGAAGGGTTCTGCTGCATTTTGAGGCGGTCGATTACTCCTGCCGCGTTTTTGTGAATGAAAAGCTATGTACAGAGCATACAGGCGGCAATGCCGGTTTCTGCGCGGATATCACAGATTACCTGCGGGACGGGGAACAGACTCTTGCCGTGGCGGTTTATGATCCGGCGCAGGATGAAACGATCCCCCGGGGAAAACAGTTCTGGCAGGAGGAAAGCGCCGATATCTGGTATACGCGTACCACAGGTATCTGGCAGAGTGTATGGATGGAGCCTGTGGAGCAGACCCATATCACCCGTGTGAAATTTACTCCTGATGTGGACCATGACATGGTGATTTTGGAAGCCGAATTTTCCGGCTGCCCTTCGGATATGTATCTGGAAGCGGAGATCTACTTCGGCGGGGAACAGATCTGCTGTGACCGTTATCTGGTAAACAATAAAGCTGTATTCAGGAGGGCCATCCATCTTTCCAAAGATCACATTTTTTACGGCATGGCGCACGGAATGCGCCGCTGCTGGACACCTGAGAACCCTGTTCTCTATGATGTTAACCTGCGCCTGTTTGCCGGAGGAGAGCTTACCGACAGCGTGGACAGCTATTTCGGCATGCGTAAGATCCACGTGAAGGACGGGATTACCTATCTGAACAATAATCCATACTATTTCAAGCTCGTGCTGGATCAGGGGTATTGGCGCGACGGAATACTGACTGCCCCCTCGGATGAGGATTTTGTCAGGGACATCAGCCTGATGAAGGAAATGGGATTCAATGGCTGCCGGAAGCATCAGAAGGCGGAGGATGCCCGTTTCCTGTATCATGCGGATAAAATGGGCTTTCTTGTATGGGGCGAAATGGCTTCCGCGTGCCTCTACACGGACACCGGAGTGGAACGCTATGCAAAGGAATGGTTTGAAATCATAAAAAGGGATTATAACCATCCATGCATCGTGGCCTGGGTGCCGTTTAACGAAAGCTGGGGCGTACCCAATATTGATGTCGACAGACGGCAGCAGGATCAGACCATGGGAATGTACTATCTGATAAAAAGCCTTGATCCAACCCGGCTTGTGGTCAATAACGACGGATGGGAAATGACAAAAAGCGATATTTGCGCAATCCATAACTATGCCCACGGTTCCACGGCAGAACCCGAAAAACAGGACTTTTTCCGAAGAACCATGCAGGAAGAGGAGCTTCTTTTATCACCCACACACGCGGGAAGAAGCGTATATGCCCAGGGATACGCATATGGAGGCGAGCCGATTCTCATCACGGAATGCGGCGGAATCAACTTTAACTCAGAAGAAAAAGACAGCTGGGGCTATACAAGTGCAAACAGCGAAGCAGATTTTCTGCAGCAATACGAACATGTGATACACACCATTTTAGAATCCGACCTGATTTACGGATTCTGTTATACCCAGCTTTCCGATGTGGAACAGGAAACAAACGGCCTTCTGACCTATGACCGCGTTCCCAAATGCCCACCGGAAAAAATAAAGAAAATCAATGATTCCTACAGACACAATATTGCCATGGAAACTGCCCGTTCATAATCCCATTTGCTGTACCTGAAGAAAGCAGCACAACCTGGATTGAATGCATGACCTGTCCGTAACAATAATAATTTAGTAAGAAAAACCCCCTGCCGGAATATAACCGGACAGGGGGACTGCCTTATGCTCCTGAAAACAGCATAACACATCATCTTATTAATCAACAGCCATCATCTGCCCGAAACAACATCATAAAAGCTGCTGCAATGTTACAAAGATTGTATAAAAACCACCTATTAACCCTAAAACAGTAAGAACAGCAAAGAATATCAATATATTTTTAATTGTATGAATATCACTGCAAAGAGCCAGAAACGCGCTGTCCTTATCCGGCATTACGCCCATCCCTGCTCCTTCCTTCCCATCCACTTTTTCTTTTTCCGCCTCGTTTTCCTCTCCCCGCTTTATACTTTGATAATAATCCGATCTATCTGACTGCAAAACAGCAGAAGCAGCCCTCATAGCCGTTTCAGTATACCCATTCTCCGGTTTAATAATTTCAGAAAGCTCTTCATCAGACTTTTTACTATATTGCTCAAACAAACGATTAAACTCCGCATTTGATCTATCTGCCTGTGACATACGACACCCTCCCTTTTTTATTTACTAACATTTTATCACAACACCAATAATATCCACAATTATTTTCAAACAACTATTCATTATCACGATCCCCCAGGTTGCTATTCCCAGTCCTTTTATGCCGCTGCCTTATTTGTACCGCGTGCCCGGCCTGGTGCCTTTCCCTTTCTGCGGGCGGCGGGGCTGTAAGGATTCCTGTAAGGACCGTCATAAGCACGCCGGTCCTTAGGCTGTGTCCTTTACAGCCTTAGTACCGCTGCGTGCTTATCCGAGCGAAAGCGTGTCCTGCAAGGAACCTTACAGCCCCGCCGCCCGCAGAGAGGGAAAGGCACCAGGCCGGGCACGCGGCACAAATAAGGCAGCCGGCATAAAAGGACTGGGAATAGCAACCGTCAGCTAAAAACCGTCAAGCTTGAAGGCTTTTAACCGATGTGCTATGATAAACAGGTAACACGCGGCACCCATATAGGAGACAGCTCCATGAATGATAAATTTTTTGATCTGAAGAAGGACAAGCAGGACAGGATTATTAATGCGGCGCTTCAGGTTTTTGCATTAAACGGTTACCGTCATGCCAGTACGGATGATATTGTGAAACTTGCTTCTATCAGTAAAGGGCTTCTGTTCCATTATTTTGAAAGCAAGCTGGGACTTTATGTTTTTTTGTACGAATACAGCAGCAGGTTTATGCTGTTAGAGTTCTCAAGGGAAATCAAGGAGACGGACAATGATTTGTTTCTGCTGATGAAGAAAATGGAAACCGGCCGTATGCGGGTATTGAAAATGTATCCTTATATGAGACGCTTTCTTGATATGGCCGAAAAGGAAGAGTGGCAGGCTGCGGTGGATGCCGTGGCGGAGGCGCACAAAAATTATGAGGATAAGATAAGAAATTATCTCGGCCAGGCGGATTACAGTGCGCTGTCACCCAAGGCAAGCAGAGAAAAAGTAATAAAATGTGTGGAGTATACGCTGAAGGGACTGACGGAGGATTTCAGCAGCCGGGTGGATTTTAAGCCGGAAAATCTGGAAACGGAAATCGACAGTTATCTGCAGATGTTTGCAGCTGTGTTCCAGTAAAGACAAATACATAGTTTAAAATGAAGGGCCGCTGCCTGACGGCCGGAGAGATCCGGTCTGAAAGGCAGCGGCCCTTTTTAAAAGGATCCGGTTCCCCGGATCCTTTTACTTTAATCGTCAGCCTATTTAACATCCGTCTGCGGAGAAACCGCTTTGACCGCAAGTTTCCCGTCTCTTTCTTCCATCTCATAAAAAGCCGGCCGTTCCAGCGGCGTTTCATTGGGAGAATGGAGGGTGAGCATGAGTTTACCATCCAGAGTTGCAAACAGCATGCCGTGGCCGCCGTCCCGCTCAAACAGCAGTTCTTCGTCAGGAACCCAGTTCCCTGTAATATCGTTATTGTCGGAACGAGAGATAGCTTCCACATAGCCATGCTCGCCGAAACTGGACCAGAGCATAAGAAGCTCCCCGCCTTTCAGCCGGTAAAGGAACGGACCATCAGTTACATAGTTATCTCCCGGAAACCGGTCATGTACGATTTTACGTACCCAGGGGCGGCCCTGGGAGGCGGTGAAAAGGGTACGGACATCACCTGCCGGACGTTTTAAATCCTTTGTCAGCTCCACACAGCAGACAGCTCCGTCGCCGATATCCTGCCATTCATGGCAGAATACCATGTAGGGAATGCCTTTCGGGGATACATATAAAGTGCCGTCCAGGCAGTTCCATGCATCAGGGGTGATTTTGCCTTCGCTGTGAAGGACAAAGGGGCCGAGCGGATTGTCCGCTTTCAGGATCATTGTTCCCTTTCTTTCAATAGCTTCGGAGTTAAAAGTAGCGAACATATAGAAGGCGCCTTCATAGAAATGAACCTCCGGAGCCCAGTAATTTTTGTCAGCCCAGAAGCCCTCCGGGCGGTGGAATACTTCAAAAGGCCCTTCCCAGTTTTCCAGATCAGTCCCGACGTAGCAGTCAAAACCATCTGCTTTTCCCCAGCACGTTTTGGCGCGGGTGCCATAGAGATAATAATGTCCGTCATGGACAAGGACAAAGGGATCCCTTATATTGATTTCCTTGTTTTTCATACATTCTCCTGTCTGTGCCAAACAGCACAAAATATAGTTGATGCCCTGCTGCTTGCGGCGGGGTATTTGACTTCTGCAGACAACGGAATGGATACATACTGGCGGACCGAAGGGTATCAGGACTTCAGGTCTGCGTAAGGATCCGGTACTCCGGGCCTGCTGTTTTGTGTATGGCTTTATACAAGGCGGCGTTAGATTTATGGTTGTAGTGTAGGTGATTGCAGGGAATATGTCAAGAAGGAAAGCTGGGCGGAGCCAACGAAAACACGCAACTGTAATTTTTGTTGACGAAAAAACTGCCATGCAGTAGAATTGCTTTTAATTTAACAGGGGAAAGAAGGGAGGAGCTGGGAATGAAGGAGCTTGTTTTTTCGGGGGCATGCCGGGGTATCGGCGTAAGCCATATTATCCGGGACTGCGATTTTACGGAAACGACAGGATATTACAGGAATGAGTACCAGATTCATTATATTTGTGAAGGAGAGAGGTTCTTTTTTATCAGTCAGAGGGGTTATAAGATGGTACGGGGAGCGATTGCCTTTATTGATAAAAGGCAGATTCCCACAACCAATGTGGTGGGCGGTAAGTTTCATAACCGCCTGCTCATTGAACTGGAAGAAAGCTGGCTTCTGTCGATGGGAGAGGCTGTTGGATTTGATCTTCTCCGGTTCTTTCAGGATTATCATGGGGTTTTTCTTTTGAACGAAGAGGAGCAGAAGTATATGCAGAAAAACATTTCTGTTCTGGAGAATTCCGTGGGAAAAGAAGGGGAGTTCTGTGAAGCCCAGGCCAAAATTGCGGTGATACAGATGATTCTGCGGGTATGCGCGGGCATGGGTGTAAGAGCTCCGGAATGCCGTTTCCCTCAGGAAAAAATGATGCGGTATATGAAGGTGCATGATATAACCGACTATATTGTGGGCCATTGTGAAGAAATCAGCTCCCTGGACGAGCTTGCCCGGCTTTTCTATATTGATAAGAGTTATCTGAGCAGGATTTTTAAAGAGGTAACGAACTTTACGGTTAATGAATTTATAAACTGCCAGAGGATTGGAAAGGCGAGGCTGCTTCTTGCGGAAACGGAGAAAACAATGGAGGAGGTGGCAAAAGAACTGGGATATGACAGCCTGGCGTATTTTGACCGTGTGTTTAAAAAATATACGGATATGACGCCGCTGCAATACCGGAAAATGAAGAAAAAGAGATAAATAAATGGGTCCCATATGGAAGAAGTATTTTCCATATGGGATTTTGTATTATGTATGGGCAGAACCTTTTCCGCCAGGCAGTCAATATAGTGCAAAAATGCACCGTATTTACTAATAATTGGCGAATTGCATAAAAATATTGATAATAAAGCGCTTACATAGTACAATGTGTACACAAGACGACGTAAGATTTATATTGCAGCTGCAAGCAAAAGGTCTGAACATGTAAGAAAAAGGAGGATGTTATGAAAGGAAAGAAGATTTTAGCACTGGTACTGACAGGAGTACTGGCACTGGGAATGACAGGCTGCGGGAGTAATTCCGCACAGACGGCACCGGCTTCTACCGCAGCCGCTGAAAATACTCCGGCGGAAGAAAGCAAGGCAGCAGATAATACAGACGGGGAGCAGGTAACCCTCAGGATGGCCTGGTGGGGCTCCCAACAGAGGCATGACGCCACACAGGCAGTGATTAAGATGTATGAAGAGCAGAACCCCAACGTAAAAATTGAAGCGGAATTTTACGATATGGATGGTTATCTCAATAAGCTGAATACATTGGTGGCAGCCAATGATGTATGGGATATCTTCCAGCTCGGCGGAAACTTTCCCACTTATCTGGAAAAAATCGTTCCCATAGATCCGTATATCGAAGACGGTACTATCGATGTATCCGATACGACCGAAGCCATGCTGCAGACAACGCGGTATGAGGGGCAGCAGGTAGGCCTTTCCAATGGTGTCAACACCTACGGCATTGCTTATGATCCGGCCATGTTTGCGGAAGCAGGCGTTGCGGAACCGGCAGATAACTGGACATGGGATGACTGGAAGGATGCATGTCTGACTATCCATGAAAAGCTGGGGATTTACGGAAGCTCCAAAATGAATGATTTTATGGCAGGCGCTTCTGTAAGATGCGGCCAGGTGGATTTTCATACCAGCTTTTTCAGCACGGATCTGAGCGGTCTTGGTTTTGATGATTATAAAATCCTGGAGCCCTATTTCGAGATAAAGAAGGAGCTTGTGGATGCAGGAGCTTATCCGGATCCGGGAGCTATCAGTGAAATTAAGGATATTGAGGGCGATTATCTGGTAACAGGCGAAGCGGCCATGACCTGGGTGGCAACAAACCAGCTTATTTCCCTGGCTAATGCGGCGGGAAGAGAGATTAAGCTCGCAGTCCTCCCCAGAATTGGTGCGGATGATCCTTCCGGTTCCGTAGTGCAGTCTTCCCAGATGCTGTGTATTTCCAAAGATTCCCAGTACCCGGAAGAAGCAGCTAAATTTATCAGTTTCTTTGCCAACGACGAAGAAGCCAACAAGATTCTGAATGGTGAGCGCGGTGTGCCGATTATGGGCAAAATCCGTGATATGATTCTGGAAAGTGCGGATGACATAACGAAAGTGACCTACAGCTTTGTGGATAAGGTAGGAACCTTTGAAACAGCGGATGAAATCAATGTTCTCAGCCCGCCTCAGCAGGTGGAAATAGAGGATAAGTACAATACGCTGATGGATCAGGTTATTTTCGGGGAAATCACACCGGATCAGGCGGCAAAGGAAGCCTATGATTTTGCGAAGGCTGCGTTTGAGTAAATATGCAGCAGTGAAATAAGTGCCCGGCAGCGGGGACTATTATGAAACAGGCAGCAGCCGGAGGAAGTTTACCTGGTATGCTGCCTGTTGCCGGATAAAGTGACAGGAGGCAGTATTTATGAAAAAAGGCAGTGGAAAGGGACGGTCGAAATGGAACCGGTTCCTGTATAATGACAATGTGGTGGGGTACGTGTTTTCGGCGCCCTTTGTCATAGGTTTTCTTGGGTTTACCATTATTCCCATGATTGTGTCCATGTATTATTCCATGACCGATTATAATCTGGTCAATAAGGAAAACTGGGTGGGACTGGCAAACTATGCCGCTCTGCTCACAGACGCTCGTTTTCAGAAATCGATTCTTGTAACCTTTAAGTATGTTCTCTTTTCCGTGCCTCTTAAGCTGGCCTTCGCTCTGTTTGTGGCCTATCTGCTTACAAGAAAAAGAAAGGGAATCAGCTTCTATCGTTCGCTGTATTACGTCCCCTCTCTCATAGGTGGCAGTATTGCGGTGGCTCTTGTATGGAAGGAGCTGTTTGCGAGGAAGGGACTGATAAATTCCATGCTGGGACAGCTGGGCGTGGAGCCAATCAGCTGGTTCGGCAATCAGAAAATGGCGTTGGTGCCGCTGATTATTATGTCGGCATGGCAGTTTGGATCGGCCATGATTATCTTTGCCGCAGGTCTGAAGGAGGTTCCCGTGACGTATTATGAGGCGGCGGATATTGACGGAGCCAGCAAGTGGCAGAGCTTTCGGAAGATCACGCTTCCCTGCCTGTCGCCCATTGTCTTATATAACCTGGTAATGCAGACGATTTCCGGCTTTATGATGTTCACGCAGGCTTTTGTCATCACTAAGGGAGGCCCTAATGACGCAACCCTTGTATATGCTCTGTATGTGTATAATACGGGCTTTAAATATTACAAAATGGGTTATGCCAGCGCCATGTCCTGGGTCATGCTGATAGTGATGAGTCTGATTACCCTTGTTATTTTCAAAACATCGAAGCTGTGGGTATTCAGTGAAGCGGATGAAGGATAGAGGTGAGCATAATGGGAATGAATGTGAAAAAAACAATGGGGACGATTTGCTATCATGTGTTTGTGTGTGCTTTCGGTCTGGTTATGATTTATCCGGTTTTATGGATGATTACCGGTTCGCTGAAAAATAATACGGAAATACTGAACGGCTCTTTGGGGCTGATTCCGCCTAACTGGCGGTGGGATAATTATGCGACAGGCTGGAGGGGCTTCGGCGGCGTGGGGTTCGGGAACTTTTTCAGGAACTCCTTTATCGTAACCGTGATATCCACAGCGGCGACAGTTATCAGCTCAGGCTGTGTTGCGTATGCGTTTGCCAGGATTAAGTACAAAGGAAGGAATATCTGGTTTGCCCTGATGCTTGCGACAATGATGCTGCCCGGGCAGATTATCATGATTCCTCAATATATCATTTACAATAAACTGGGGCTGGTGCCTTCCTTTGTTCCGTTGGTGCTCCCCCATTTCTTCGGGCAGGCATTTTTTATTTACCAGATGATGCAGTTTATGGCCAGTATCCCCAGAGAACTGGATGAGGCTGCAACGATTGACGGATGCAGCAAATATTCTATTTTTACAAGGATTATCCTGCCTCTTTTAAAGCCTTCCATAGTGACTACCATTATTATCCAGTTTTACTGGAAATGGGATGACTTTATGGGCCCCCTGCTTTATCTGAGCCAGCCTAAGACTTATACGGTATCCCTGGCCATCAAGCTGTTTGCGGATTCCACATCCACAACGGATTACGGAGCCATGTTTGCCATGTCAACGCTGTCATTGCTTCCGGTATTTTTGATTTTCCTGTTCTTTAACAAATACCTGGTAGAAGGAATCAGTACCAGCGGGCTGAAGGGCTGATTGTGATGAATGGAACCGCTGTGGAAAGGAGGATTTGAAAAATGGATTGGATACATGTAAGGCTGGACGGCCCCGGCGGAATCGCTGTGGAGCAGCAGCTGAAATCGGTGTACATATCGGGAATGGATTTTGAACCGGAGGAACGCAGGCAGAGGATTCTGCCGGATGGTATGCTGGAAATTTATAACCGGAAAAGTCCGTATATGGTACACGCCAAAATGAATCTGCCGCTGTATGGGAATATCTGGGTGATGGCCCATAATCAGGGAGAGGGATATACAGGGGATTTCGTTGATTTTGTTTCAGAAGCTGTGCGTACTTATCTATATGAGGCGGACCGCCTGTCACAGGGGCTGGAATTGTCAGCACAGGCCCGGGGGCATCTGGATGCGGCCCGGGAGTACGAACATCTTGCAGACAGAGGCGTTGATACACCGGAAAACAGGCTTTATGCCCTTTCCCATGCGGTTTATGCGGCGGAAATGGCATTGCTCGAAAGGTCACAGAAACAGCTTCGGGAAGCCCCTGGAAGGGATCTGAAGCTGGGATGTAATTTTTTCAAGTATTCATCGCCTAATGCCAGGTATGCCAAATATTTTAAGGAAGTGTTTGATTTTGCAACCCTTCCTTTTTATCCCCGGGACACGGTGCCGGAAAAGGGAAAATATGAGTATGGGTATATCGAACACGCCCTTTCTTTCCTGCAGGAAAACCATATTACGCCCAAGGGACATCCGTTATGGTTCGGGCATTCCGAGGTGAACCCGGAATGGCTGAAGAAGCTTTCCTATGAGGAGCTGAAGGAGCAGGCGAGGGAGATTGCCCTCCACCATGTATCTGCTTACCGGGGAAGAGTGTCCGTTTGGGATGCCATGAATGAAGCCCATGACTGGGCAAACTGTTTTGAACTGAATCAGGATCAGCTGACGGAGCTCACCAGGATATGCTGTGATGCCCTGAAGGAGGCGGATCCGAAGGCGGAATCGGTGGTGAATGTATGCCTGCCCTTTGCTGAATATGTGGCGGGAAGATATAACTGCTATGGCTCCCTGCCGGAAAAACTGACATCCCCTCTGGCCTATTTCCGGAATCTGGAGGAGAAAGAGATCGCTTTTGATACGGTGGGAATCCAGCTTTATTTTCCCGCAAGGGATATGGTGGCGCTCTCCCGGCTTCTTGACGCTTTCAAACAGCTGGGAAAGCCCATCCATATTACGGAAATGGGCGCGAACGGAGGAGTCAGGAGCCTGACGCAGGCCGGGGCGGGAAGCAGCTGGTCCCAGCTGAATATGTCAGAGGGGATCTGGCATGAAGGCTGGGGAGAAAGGACCCAGGCGGACTGGATGGAGTATATGTATACTATCCTGGCTGCACGGGATGAAATCAAAGCCCTTACCTGGTGGGATTTCATAGAGCCTTCCTTCTTCGGAAACGGTGCATTCCTGTATGAAAATGAAATACCCCGGGAAATCTTTTTCCGGCTGAAGGCGTTAAAAGCGAATATAACGGGCGCTTCCCGAAGGAGCCCGGACAGGGAGGCTGCAGATGGGCAGAATTGACAGAAAAAAGGTGGTAAAAAGGCACAATCCGATTCTTACCGCTATTGATTATGAATCTCCCCTGACAGTCGGAAATGGATTTTTTGCCTACACCTTTGACATTACCGGGATGCAGAGCCTGGGAAGGTATTATGCCCGGAACAGGAATCCCCTGTGTACCATGGCGGAATGGGGATGGCATACCACTCCCTTCGGCACCGATAAATTTGCCTGCAGCTTCGGCGAGGTAGAAATGACGGAGTATGATTTCTGCGGCAGGAAAGTGGCCTATGCGGCTGAAAAAAAAGAAGGCAATGAAGAGGTTTATGAATGGCTGCGCCATAATCCCCACAGGTATAGCCTGGCGGAAGTGGGACTGTTATATGACGGAAAGGAAATCATGCCGGAGGACATCGGCTCAGTCAGGCAGGAACTGGATTTGTATGAAGGAACCGCTGAAAGTGAATTTGAGGTGGGAAAAGAAGCCTGCAGCGTTCTGACCGCCTGCGGGGACGAGGATTGTGTGGGATTTTCCCTGCGCAGTCAGGCTTTGAAGGACGGAAAAATAAAAGTAAGGATCCGGCTGCCCTATCCTGGCACCAAGATTTGCGGCGCGGACTGGGAGGCGGGGGACAGGCACACCACGGAGCTTTTACAGCAGAAGGAAAACAGTGTGCTGCTCGTTCACAGGATGGACAGGGATGCCTGTGAAATCAGGATCGGCTGGGAAGGAAACGGTGTCCGGCTGGAGCGGGCAGGCAGCCATGAATTTCTTCTTTCTTCGGAAGAGGAGAGCCTTTGTTTTTCCCTGTGTTTCAGGAACAGAAGGAACAATCCATCCGTATATGGAAAGCGAAGCCAGGACGCTCAGTTATTGTCAGAAGAACTTACGATTGAGGAGATCTGTATGGAGAGCCGCAGGCGCTGGGGGCAGTTCTGGCAGAAGGGCGGGATGGTGGATTTTGAAGGGACAACGGATGTGAGAGGGATGGAGCTGGAGAGAAGGATTATCCTGTCCCTTTATCTCACCGGCCTGCAGTGCACCGGCTATATGCCGCCTCAGGAAACCGGGCTGACCTGTAACAGCTGGTACGGAAAATCCCATCTGGAAATGCATCTGTGGCATGCCGCCTATCTGCCTCTGTGGCATCGGGGAGAGCTTTTGGAACGCAGCATTCCCTGGTATACCGATATCCTGGATAAGGCAAAGGAAAATGCGGCAAGAAACGGTTATGCCGGAGCAAGGTGGCCCAAGATGGTGAGCTGTGACGGGATGGAAAGCCCGTCGGTAATCGCCACACTTTTGATCTGGCAGCAGCCGCATATCCTGTATATGCTGGAACTGCTGTACCAGGAGAAAAAAGAACAGGATGAAAATGAGGCGGAGGCCTTTCTGGAGAGGATGTTCGGCCTGGTAAAAGAGACGGCTGATTTTATGGCTGATTTTGCTGTGGAAAACAGAGAAAACGGAGAATACGACCTTCTTCCGCCCATCATACCGGCACAGGAACGGCATGCGCCCCAGGATACGGTGAATCCGGCGTTTGAAGTGGAGTACTGGAGATTCGGACTGAGCATTGCCGTGAATTGGGCAAAACGGAAAAAAGAGCCTCATGAAAACTATGCGCTATGGGAAAAGGTGGGAAGCCATATGGCAAAGCCGCCGGTAAGCGGAGGGCTTTACATTGCCCATCAGCATTGTCCGGATACCTTCCTGCATTACAATACGGATCATCCTTCCATGCTGGGGGCACTGGGGCTGCTGCCGGGAGAAGGCGTTGATTGTGAGGTGATGAAGGCGACACTTGACAGGGTGTTGGAGTGCTGGGATTTTGATTCCATGTGGGGCTGGGATTTCGCCATGATGGCTATGACCGCGGTCAGGCTGGACTGTCCGGAGCTTGCTGTAGATCTTCTTCTCATGGATAAGCCTAAGAATTCCTATGTGGCCAGCGGAAATAATTATCAGAAGACGAGTGATAAACTGCCTCTGTATCTTCCGGGGAACGGCTCCCTCCTTCTTGCTGTTCCGCTGATGCTGGAGGGAATACATGCGGCCGGAGAGGAAGCAGGTCAGGAAAAAGGAAGGAATACGGGACAGAAAACCAGGCAGGGAGAAAAGGGAGCCTGGCCCGGATTTCCGGGAGACGGAAGCTGGAAAATACGGTATGAGGATATCAGCGGGTTCCCGTATTGAACAGAAATGGACAAAAGGTGCAGAGAAGGCAGTCTTTTCTCTGTACCTTTTTTGCCCTTTTCGGAGGCGGCATGATATAATAGAACCGCAGCAGGAAAGGCCGGAAGGTGCTGCTGCAAATAAGAAAAGAGAGCTGGGAAAGCATATGGACAGGGAAGCCTTTCTTACATTATTTGATGAGGCAGAAGATATAGATTTATACCGAAAACTGTATTTTTGCTGTCCTGCGGCTTTTGAAGAGCCGGTGGCAAGCTGGGAAGAATTCTGTACACGTTTCCGTGAACTGGACGGAGAAGGGGACAGGGAGCTTCCTGACGCCCCGCCTACGCCGATTGCCGCTCTTTTTACGGAAGAGGAATATTTTTCCCGGGAGACCTGGGGAGAGGTGAATGTGATAACGAATGCAAGGTATTGTCCTGCATTTCTGCATAAGCTGGAATTCATCAAGATCATATATGTATTCCGGGGAAGCTGCCGGTTTTATATAGACGGAAAATGGCTGAGGATGACGGAAGGAAACGCTTGTATTGTGGCGCCGGAAGTGGAACAGACTGTTTTTTCCTGCGCTGACGAGGATATTGTTTTGAATCTGTTGATCCGAAGAAGTACGTTTGCCGAATCTTTCTGGGATCTGCTGGAAACGAAAGACGGCGGTGTGATTGCCGATTTTTTCTGGAAGATGCTTTATCATAAGCCGGGGGGAGAAGTGCTGCTGTTCAGCAGCCGTCCGGATGTACTGCTGGAAGAAAGTGTGATGGAGCTTTATGAGGAAGCTTTGCTGCAGCCGGTAAAAAGCCGTCTGGTGATGAAAAGTATGATGATGTCCATATTTGCCTATATTCTTCGCTGGGATGAGAAGGATGTGGTGCGGCTGAAAAAGAAAGGGGATAAAGGGGAATACCTTCTTGCCAAGTATTTGCTTTATATGAAGGCAAATCTGGAAAGTGTTTCCCTGGCATCCCTGGCGCGTGAATTCTATGTGAGCGAGGGATATTTAAGCCGTTATTTCCATCGGGAAACAGGCTCCACCTTCAGCCATTTGCTGATGGAAATGAAAATGAAGAGAGCGGCTGAACTGCTGCTTAAGACGGAATGCAGCATTGAAAAAATTGTGGCATTGATAGGTTATACGGATCAGAGCAATTTTTTCAGGAACTTCAAAGCAATATATGGAATGACTCCTCTTGTATACCGTAAAAAGCAGGGACAGGCTGATTTTATGAGGGTATTATAGAGTGGGACGGGGGACATGATGAAGCTCAGTGATGAATTGGGAAAGGAAGAACAATTATATAAAAGTCTGTATCAGCAATGCTGCGGGCTATGGGAGAAGCCGGTAACGGACTGGGACGAACTGGTACACAGATACCATAAGGCCGGAATCAGGAAGATACCGTCAGAACCGCCTTCCAAGATGGGAACCGTGCTGACGGAATCGGACTTTTTTACGGAGAATGTGAAAGAGGTGGTATGCTTCAATAATCTTCGTTATTGTCCTCCGTTTCTTCATAAGCTGGAGTTTATTAAAATTGTTTATATTTTCAGAGGAAGTGTGACACTGTATCTGGATGATGAAAAATATGAGCTTCAGACAGGAAATTTCTGCATTATTACTCCGGGAGTCCGGCATACGGTATTTTCCCGGCATGATGAGGATGTGATTATCAATATATTAATGAGGGTAAGTTCTTTCGCCAATGCTTTTTCGGGGATTTTGATGGAACAGAATATTCTGTCGGATTTTTTCTGGAAGATACTTTATACCAAACACAGCAACCGGGTTTTAGTGTTTGTATGCAGTAACGATGCGAAGCTGGATCGATGGGTGGAAAAAATGTTTGATGAGTCGGCGAGGCAGCAGAATGCCAGCAATCTTCTTATGAAGAGCTATGCTATGATTTTCCTCGGGATTGTCATGCGGGAGCATTTGAAGGAGCTGCATCTGAAGGAGGAGCTGACAGAGGAAGTATATGTGCTGCCGGCTATTATCCGGTTCATGCGCAAAAATATGAAGACCATTACGCTTGATGAACTGAGTCTGCAGTTCCATATGAGTGAAAGCGAATTAAAACGTTATATTGTGAGAGAAAGCGGTTATACCTACAGATACCTTCTTCGCGACCTGCGTCTTCGCAGGGCGGTGGAGCTTCTGCGGAATACAAAGCTGAGCATGGAACGAATTATGGAGGAGACGGGCTACAGTAATATGAATAATTTTTACCGGAGTTTCAAGGAGCATTTGGGGAAAACTCCGTCAGAGTTCCGTAAAAGCAGAGAAGAAATTCTGATTTGAAGGAAAATGGAGAGGAAGAAAAACCACTGCCGGCACAATCGATGGATTGTGCCGGTTTTATTTTGTATTGCGGTTTCTCAAATTAAAAAGAAAAGTCATATAAAGCAAGTTTTGTGTAGAGTGATATATTTGGACTGCAAATATATAATGTAAATACGCAAAACATACAAAGTGTATTTTATTAAAAGGGGATTGTATTGCAGAAATCACAAGGAGGAATGAAAATGGCTAAAAAGATGTCAGCAATTGTTTTGGCCGCAGTAATGTCGGTGACTTTACTGGCTGGCTGTGGGAGCAAGGGAACGGATACGGCGGCGCCGGCAGACAGTTCGGCAGCACAGATCACGGAAAATCAGGGGAGTACGGATGCAGGAACGGCCGGTGAGGAAGGGCTGATTCCCATCACTTTCAGCAGGGCGCAGGATTCCCTGATGGAAACGGATATTTTTGCAAGGATGGAAGGGGCAAGTTATGAGGACAATCTCTGGACAGATCTGATCGCGGAAAGGCTTGGCTATGATGTGAAATATCTGTGGATCGCCTCCAGTGCGGATCTTCAGACACAGAAATTCAATGCGGCTATGGCGGCAGGGACGATTCCGGATATTGTGTGTGTGAACAAGACGGATCTGAAGCAGCTCGTGGAAGCCGGACTTGTAGTGGACCTGAAACCTTATTTCGACGAATATGCCAGTGATTTTGTGAAGGATTTGATCGCGGCAGGCGGGGATGCAGCGATCCAGGCCTGTACCTATGATGGCGTGCAGTATGGAATCCCGTATGTGGACTGTGATATTGAAACAGCACAGATGCTTTGGCTGCGCCAGGACTGGATGGATGAGCTGGGACTGAAAGCTCCGGAAACACTGGATGAACTGAAAAGTATCCTGAAGGCTTTCCAGGATCATGCGGGCAGTGGCGGTACAGGTCTGGCTCTCAGCTCCGATATCTACGGAAACAACTTTGATATCAAGGGTTGGTGCAATGCCTATGGCGCATATCCCAAATATTGGATTGATGACGGCAGCGGAAATCTGGTATACGGAAGTACGACACCGGAGATGAAGGAAGCGCTGGGAAGCCTGGCGGCTCTTTTCCAGGAAGGATTGATAGATCCCGAGTTTTACGTAAATGATAACGATAAAGCAAAGGAAGCTCTCGTGAACGGAAAATGCGGAGCTATGTACGGCTATCATGCAGGTTCCCTGTGGCCGCTGCAGGATGTGGTGGATGCGGATCCGGAAGCGGACTGGCGGCCCTATGCACTGCCTGTAAAAAATGCAGGAGACACTATCCGGCCCGGTATCCATATGTGTACGGCAAACTGGTATGCAGTGAGCAAGGACTGTGCCCATCCGGAAGCTTTGATAGAGATGCTGAATTTATATTGTGAAAAGGTGCTGGATCCCGAACTGAATGAATATGCGGTATACGCCAATCCCGGGGACGGGCTGGAAGGTGTATGGAGACTGACACCGGTAACGATCAACAGTCCCAACAAGAACCAGGTGACGGCAAAGGCGATTGAGGAACCTTTAAAAACAGGAGATCCCGGTGATCTGACAGGAGAACAGTACAGTATGTGGGAATACAGCTATAAAGCACAGAACGGCGATACCCAGCTTTGGGGATGGAACCGGGTATTCGGTGCGGACGGTTCCCAGCAGCTGCTGATGTCCTACCAGAATGACAGTAATGTGGAATTAGTGTACGATCAGTTCTTCGGCGCTCCCGGCGAGGTTATGACCACCAAGAAAACCACGCTGGACGATATGCTGGATCAGGTATTTATTAAGATAATTGCCGGTCAGGAACCTCTGGAATCCTTTGATTCCGTTGTGGAACAGTGGAAAACTGCCGGCGGACAGGATATGACAGATGAAGTGAATGAATGGTACGCTTCCAGCAAGTAAGAAACCATATTAAGTGCGGTGTGGGAGGGATATACGTATTCCTCCCACTTTCCATGAATACGCAGGAGAAGAAATTTCCTGCGGATTTATGGAAAAGAGCGGAGATTATTATGAGGAGGAACCGAATGGCTTCAACAAATAAAAAAGGAAAAAGCAAGTATACGATTGCCGTATTTAAGCGGGAGCTGCCCCTGCATCTGATGCTCCTTCCGGGCCTTATACTGGTGGCTGTTTTCAGCTATACGCCTATGGCCGGGCTCATTATCGCTTTCCAGAAATTTATTCCCAGCAAGGGAATGTTCGGTGACCAGCAATGGGTGGGGCTGGGAAATTTCACATATGTGTTCAGCCTGCCGGGCTTTGATCAGGCGCTGAAAAATACAATAGTCATCGCGTTCTGGAAGATCGTTCTGGGGCTGATTGTGCCTATCGTTTTTGCATTGATGCTGAACGAAGTGAACCGGAACGGCTTTAAAAGAACCGTGCAGACTATCGTTTATCTGCCGTACTTTTTATCATGGGTGGTGCTGGGCGGTATTTTCCTGGACATGCTTTCGCCCAGTTCCGGGATTATTAACCAAATCATTACGGCGCTGGGAGGAAAGAGTATTTTCTTCCTCGGAGATAACCATTATTTCAAGCCTACTCTGATTGTGACGGATATATGGAAAAACTTCGGCTACGGAGCTATCGTCTATCTGGCGGCGATTCTGGGAATTGATACGGATTTGTATGAGGCGGCACAGATAGACGGAGCCAACCGATGGAAACAGGTATGGCATGTAACGCTTCCGGGCATGCGGATGATCATCGTACTGATGATGGTGCTCAGCCTGGGAAATGTTTTGAATGCGGGCTTTGACCAGATTTTCAACTTATACAGCAAAGCCGTGTATGAGTCCGGGGATATTCTGGATACCTTCGTATACCGCCTGGGACTGATAGATGCCCAGTATGGGCCGGCCACCGCTGTGGGGCTGTTTAAGTCGATCATATCCACCATGTTTATTTCGGTTTCCTATTGGCTGGCCTATCGGTTTGCGGATTACCGGATTTTTTAAGGGAGGGCATTACATTGAAAAAAATGACAAAGGGACGTCTTGTTTTTCAGATTATTAATTATACGGTTCTGATTTTTTTATCTCTCCTGTGCCTGTTTCCGCTGCTGAATATCCTGGCCATGTCTTTCTCCAGCGCCACGGCAGTTTCGGCAGGGAGGGTATCTGTCTGGCCGGTGGAGTTTAATACCTATGCATACAGCTATGTTATCGGTAAAAGGGATTTCTGGAATTCCCTGCTGAAATCTGTGGAAAGGGTATGTATCGGCGTGCCTTTTTCCATGCTGATAACCATTCTTGTTGCCTATCCGTTATCCAAGGAACGGACCCAGCTCAGATTAAGAAGCTTCTATTCCTGGATCTTCTTTTTTACCATGCTTTTTTCCGGAGGGCTGATTCCCGGATATCTGCTGATTCAGAATCTGCATCTGATGGATACCATCTGGGCGCTGATTCTCCCTATGGCTGTTCCTGTTTACAACATTGTACTTATGCTGAATTTTTTTCGGGGAATACCCCGTGAACTGGAGGAAGCGGCGCTTATTGACGGAGCCAACCAGTTCCAGACCTGCTTCCGGATTTATGTGCCCTGTGCTAAGCCGTCAATTGCAACGCTCACGTTATTCTGCTTCATTACCCATTGGAACAGCTATTTTGACGGATTGATTTTTTCCAATTTCCCGGAAAGCTATCCTCTGGCGTCTTTCCTTTATACCGTAGTGGTGCAGAGGGATATGAGCCTTTTGAGTATGGAACAAATCAGGGAGCTTTCGCTGGTGGATGACAGGACTATCCGCTGTGCACAGATTTTTATTGCGCTGATACCGATTATGCTGATATATCCCTTTGCCCAGAAATATTTCGTAAAGGGAATGACAGTCGGATCCGTCAAGGGATAGAGTACATATCACAGAAAGCCCGGAAATACGTTGAAAATAAGAAAGGATTTTGCCATGAAGCTCACAAACCTTATGACACAGAATATGCAGGATCCCATAGGCCTGGGACACGGAGTTCCTGCCTTCAGCTATTTGCTGCAGTCGGATCGGAGAGGGGATAAACAGACCGCCTATCAGATAATCGCCGCTTCATCGAGGGAACTGCTGGAAGAAAAGAAGGCGGATTTATGGGACAGCGGGAAAGTCAGGGATGAGCAAAATTATGCGATCGCCTACGGCGGCCTTCCTCTGCAATCCCGGCAGCAGGTTTTCTGGAAAGCGCGGGTATGGGATTCTAAGGATAATCCGTCACCCTGGAGTGAACCGGCATTTTATGAGATGGGGCTGCTGGAGGAAGAGGACTGGAAGGCTGTCTGGATCGGTCAGGGAGATGATTTTTACGGTGATAAATCGGCGGCTCCGGCCCTTGCGAAAGATTTCATTCTCAAAGGTAAAAATACAGTCACGAAGGCCCGGCTCTATATCAGCGGCCTGGGGCTTTTTACGGCATCTGTGAACGGAAAGCCTGTTTCGGAGAACCTGTACGAACCGGGTGAGAGTGAGTTTAACCGGCGGGTATATTATGTAACCTATGACATTACCTCGTTCCTGCAGGAGGGAAGAAATGTGATAGGGGTACTGCTGGGAAACGGCCAGTATGTGAATTTTGCAGTGGATCCTGTGATGAAAAAAGGGGATGGTACACTTTCCCCCAGGCATCGTTACCAGAAGGATGACACGATTTTTCTCAAGGACGGTATCTGCGGAGATAAAAAGCTGTTAGCCCAGATAGAGTTTACCAGAACGGACGGAACCGTTGAAATCGCTGCAGTGAGTGATGAGTCCTGGAAAATCGGGGAAAGTCCGGTGACCTTTCAGAATTGGTACGGAGGCGAAGATTTTGACGGGCAGAAGGCACAGCGTCTTAAGGGATGGGATACACCGGAGGCTGATTTTACCGGGTGGCGGAATGCGGTGCGGATGCAGCCTCCGAAAGGAAAGCTTTCCGCTAAGGAATTTCTTCCCATACGTATCTGGGAGCATTGGACGGCAGAAAGTGTGAAGGCGCTGCCCAATGGGAACTGGCTGGTGGATATGGGAAAAAACAGCGCCGGTTTTGTACGGCTCCGGCTTTGGAATACCGGGAAGTATGAGGGGCGAAAGGTGGAAATGTATCCGGCGGAGGTGCTGAAGGCGGATGGAAGCGGTGTGGATCAGGCATCCTGCACACAGAGCTGTGATACTTTGTGGCAGTGTGCGGTAAAGGATTCCTATATCATAGCCGGGACAGGAACGGAGGAGTGGCATCCTTCTTTTTGCTACCATGGATTTCAATATGTGGAGGTAGCCGGATTCCCGGGAATACCAACTGTCCGTAATTTTGAAGGCAGTGCGGTCCGGCTGATGAACGAAAAGCATTCGGACTTTGAAACGGATAATGAAATCTTAAATCAAATTAACCGGATAACCGATCGTTCCATTGAAAGCAATATGATGTGCAGCTTTACAGACTGTCCGCAGATTGAAAAGCTGGGATGGCTGGAAACTACTCAGCTGATGTTTTCGTCTGTGGCAGCAGGTTATGATATCCGCAGCTGGATACCCAAGATTATGGGAGACATGCGGGATGCCCAGGTAAGACCGGAGGATGCAGAGGGAGTATCTATGGAGGCGGACAGCCGGAAATATCCGGGCTTTGCCTTTGATAAATTCGAGAACAAAGAGACAGAGGATCCGGGATTTGTTCCGGGAATCGCGCCGGAATTTTTCCGTATCGGCGGACTGTTTAAAGATCCCAACTGGGGCGGCGCCTGTGTGATGACACCCTGGTATTATTACCAGGAGTATGGGGATGTGAATATCCTCCGCCAGAATTTCGGACTGATGCAAAGCTATGTGGATCATCTGGAACGCCGGTCCGTGAACGGTGTTTTGAAGGGATATGCCCAAATGGGGGAATGGGGACAGCTGAATGAAAATACTCCCGCCGCGCTTGTTGCCACCTGCGCTTTTTATCAGCAGGCCGTAACCCTGTCCGGGATTGCAGGTATCCTGGGAAATATACAGGAAGAGGAGCGCTACCGGGAAATGGGAAAGCGGATACGGGAGGGCTTCCATGCGGATGCTGAATGCTGGCAGCCGGAAAAAGAAATCTACGGAAACGGCAGCCAGGCCAGCTATGGATGTGTTCTGTTTTCCGGAATTGTAAGGCCTGAAAAAAAGGAAATGGCGCTTCAAAAGCTTCTGGCGGCGGTTGAAGAGCGCGGCTGTCACCTGTCCTCCGGTGAGGTCGGCCTGAAACAGGTATTTCATGCCCTGGCTTCCAATGGGGAAAACGATATGGTCTATCGCATGGTAATGAACCCCACGGCCCCCAGCTACCGCCATCATATTGAGCAGGGATTGACGACCCTTCCGGAATTCTGGAATTATACGGAGCTGTGGAATGGATTCGGCCGCTCCCGGAACCACGCCATGATGGGACATGTAAAGGAATGGCTCTGCCGTTTTGTATTGGGAATCCGGCCTCTGGAACCCGGTTACAAAAAGCTTCAGATCAAGCCTTATCTCCAAAAGGAGATCACCCGTATAAAAGGCTCTGTTTTTACTGTACATGGGACGGTAAGCCTGGATTGCAGCAGGCACGACGGAATCCTTGAAATGAAAACAGAGATTCCGGTAGGAACTGAAGCGGATATTTATCTGCCGTTTGCGGAGGGAAAATGCTGTTATCTGGACGGAGAGGAATATTCCCGGTATGAAAAAATACAACAGGGTTATATCAAACTTGCAGCGGTTTCATCAGGTACTTATCTGTGGTATATAAAATGATTTGTAATAATATTGGGTGTAGATAAAAAAACGTCCTACAGATGAAGGGGACAGGCTGAGGCGGTGTCAATGTTTTTATTTATATCCATATTTATATCCATACTTTTCGAAAGGTAGACGCAAGCCCTGTTTTATAGTATATTAAAAATAAAAAGGTAGGAGAGGAAACCATGGATTTACCAATAGGGATATTTTTGATAATTGTGGGACTGGTTGTTTTGTACCTGGATATTTTTAAATGGGGCTGGTTTTCTGAGAATCAGCACAGGAAGCCGATTAGCATGTATGATTGGATTGAAGATAAATGGGGAGAAAAGGGAGTGAGAATCACTATAGGCATTATTGCGGGTTTAGTAGCTTTTGCGGGAGTAATGGTGGCATTGGGGATGTAAAAGATGATAGGGTGTTTTTATAAAACAGATGATATAAAAACGGATAACTGTTTATATAATTCATCCGGAACTGCGGCATACGAAAAAATGTATGCCGCTTTTTAATTGTGAGCCTTATCATATAAGACTATTAATGTTTCAGGATGCGGGCTTTGAATCCCCTGCCATAATAAAAGATGACACAAAAAATATCGTATTGTCTTTTCACAGCTCTAAAGATATAATCAGAACCATAATTCCGGCTGGGAGCCAAAAGGAGAGTAAAGAACATGTCAAAACCAGAGAAATTTCTAAACATTGGAATCAGCATATTGGAAGCGCGGGGAGAAAAGCCCGGCTGCAGCGGAAAGCAGCTGTGGAGCATGATCCGGCAGGCACGGAACCTGCTGGAGGAGCAGGGTATTATTTATTCTGATGAGGAGCCGGGACAGAAGACGATGGGAACCCTTCGTGTGCTGGTTCTGGACGAGAACGGGAATCCCACACCCGCCCAGGTGAAGCTGTTTCCCTTAAAATCCGGGGAATCTGCCAAGACCTTTCACAGGGTCAACGGACGGATCGATATGATACGGGAGATGACCGGTGAAGACGGAAGCCTGGACAAACTTCTTCCCACAGGCGCCTATATGCTGGAAATTTCCAAAGGCAGTGAATATATCATCCTCATGGAGGAAGTGAGGGTGACTGAGACAGAGATGACAAAAAGCTTCCGGCTGGAGCGCTTCGTTCATCTGGGGGAACGGGGCTATTATGCCGGGGATCTGCATCATCACAGCATCTACAGTAGCCCGGTTTACGGAGGAGATGATGATGTGTGCGAAACCCCGGAGGAGGTGAGCTGCTCCATGCGGGCTATGGGGCTTTCCTATGGAGCTCTCAGCGATCACCATAACACACTGAATCACGACAGCTGGCGGGCACAGGAGAAAGAGGATTTTCTGCCGATCGTCTCCAAGGAAATATCGACTACCAATGGCCATGTAATGGCAATGGGAGTGGAGAAGGATGTCATTTACCATGCCCCTTTTGGGGAAGAGCGGACGGAAGAGGCGCTGCGTGCCGAGTTCAGGAGTGTTACCGAACAAATCCGCAGGGAAGGCGGTCTGCCTCAGCTGAATCATCCGAGGGATTACAGTGTTTCCACTTCTTTTAATCCGGCCTTTTACGACATGCTGGATATATTCCAGACCATGGAAATCTGGAACGGCTCCCATCCCATGTACTATGGCACCACCAATGCCGATGCGGCGAAGCTGTGGAGGGATTTGCTGGAGCAGGACAGGTATATTCCGGCTGTAACGGGTAGTGATACCCACAATATACGGGCGAATGATTACCATGAATTATTCCGTGAGATCATGTGGCTCTGCGAAATGCTGGAGGAACACAGGGAAATCAGGGAAAGTCTGGCTGAAGAATATCAAACAGAATGGGACTGTCTGGAGCTGCTGCACAAAAGCCTGCTTCCTGCCATGGAAAAATGGGCGGAGAGCAATCTGACCAGCAGCGGTGTAAGGACGTATGTGAAGCTGGAGGGGAAACCCACTGTACCAAAGGTATTGGATGCACTGCGCAAGGGGCAGAGCTTTCTGACCAATGGCCCAATTCTGTATGCGGAGCCGCGAAAGGAAGGGATGGCGCTTGCCATTCTTGGAAACCTTCCTCTGGAACAACTGTATATTTATGGCAGCGGCGGATATGAGAGAAAAATGGCGTTGACGGAACGGGAGGAAACCCGGGGGAAGAAATATTATGATTACAGCCTGATACTCCCCTGGAATGAGGAGATCAGGGAATGCAGATGGCTCTTTTTTGCAGCGGCATCTGATTTTACCAACCTGGCGATTACCAATCCAACGCAAAATATGCAATATTTTTGGTGATTTAAAAACAATTAATACATAGACTGGGAAACCATATATGGTTATACTAAAAACAATCAATGAAACGATCAGTGTCTTAAAGGTTTAGGACGTTCTACGAGAAGCCGGCCTGTTGATTGGCTCTTTCGGTATTCGGAAGGAGATTCGTTGCAGAACTTATGGAAAACCCGGTTAAACTGTGAAAAGCTGGTGAAGCCGCAGGCGGAAGAAATATCGGTTATCTTGTCTTCCGTATTCAGCAGCAGGAACTGGCAGTTGCGGATCCGGACCAGGTGGATATACTGGGTAATCGTATAGCCGGTGACCTCCCTGAACTGGTGGGAGAGGTAAAAGGGATCCATGTAAATGCTTTTCGCAAGCCCTTCCAGAGTGAGGTTATCCATATAATGGGTATGGATGTGGTTGGCTACGGTGTAGATACGTTCTGAAAGGCGGTCCTGCGGATTCTCTGTCTCATAAATATTGTAATCGTGGAAAGCTTTCAGGTAATACAGGAACTGGGTAAAAAGGCTGTGTACCATGAGTTCATAGGCGCCAGTCATTTCCTGGGCTCCGGCCTGACGGGACAGCGCCACGATTTCATTGAGAATCCGCACCAGAACCTCCTGCTGGGATTCCGGAAAACGGAAAATGGGCACCGTGTCATGAAAGGGAGTCAGGAGATTTTCATAGGTATCTTTAAAGCCGTAGCCGTCGTCGCGGTACATAAAGGTGATGACCAGCCTCTTGGAAGGGGTGTCACTGGGGTAAAAGGATTTATGAAGGCGGGAAGGCTCCAGAAGAACGAAATCGTTGGTCCGGATTCGGTAGGGGATTCCTTCGATGAAATGTGTGGCCATCGGGCTTAACAGGATATGAATTTCATAGTAGGAATGAAGATGCTCAAATTCCATGTTCTTTTCCGTAGAACGGACGTCAAAATCAAAAAAATAAAATAAAGAATTTTCAATATCATTGATAATGATAAAATGTTTTTCTTCATATTCAATTGTCTGAGGCATGGAGATAGTACCTTCTTTCTGCTGCGGCAGCATTAAGTCAATTTTTTCACTATTATATTATATCAGGGCAAATGCTAAAAGACAAGCAATATGGGAAAAGATATTCAGGAGGATAAAGGTATGTTACAAGAGGTAGACAGAAAGCTCCGGCTGTTGATAGGAGCCTTTACAGGGATCTTGTACGAGGATGACGATATATTCATGGAGAAGATGCGCAGGAAGAAAAATCTTCCTGAGGAAGAGCTGCAGAAATATGCGCACTGGGAATGGACCCAGGGAGTAGGGCTTTACGGTATCTGGAAATTGTTTGCTGCTTCCGGAGAAAAGGAATACCTGGAAATACTTACACGGTATTATGACAGACAGCAGCAGGTAGGCTTTCCTCAGTGCAATGTGAATACCATGACCCCTTATCTGACCATGTCCTATCTGGCGGAGTACCTGCAGAGTGAGGTTTATATGAAGCCCTGCCGGGAGGCGGCGGAATGGGTTATGTACCAAATGCCCAGAACCAGGGAGGGCGGGATACAGCATATGACTTCGGATGATGTCAATGAGCAGGAGCTTTGGGATGATACCCTGGTGATGACCGTACTTTTTCTGGCAAATATGGGAAGAATACTGGATCGGGAGGATTACCGGAATGAAGCCCAGTATCAGTTCATGGTTCATATGAAATATCTGCAGGATCCCAAAAGCGGCTTCTGGTACCATGGCTGGACCTTCCTGGAACGGAATCATTTTGCAGGAGCCTTCTGGGGACGGGGAAATTGCTGGATAACCATTGCGATTCCGGAACTGCTGAGCAGCATCCCCTGTTCTGAGCCTGTGGAGCGTATTTTAAAGGAAGCCCTGTGCAACCAGGTGGAGGCCCTGGCGGAGTGTCAGGCGGAAAGCGGTATGTGGCACACGCTGCTGGATGATCCGGAGTCTTATGAGGAGGCCAGCGCCACCTGTGGTTTTGCTTATGGAATCCTGAGAGGCGTACACTGCGGGCTTCTGGAAGAAAAATGGCTGGAGGTGGCGGAACGGGTGCTGAAGCCGGTTCTGGCCCTGATATCGGAGGAAGGCGTCCTGGGACAGGTATCCTATGGAACCCCTATGGGCAGAGAAAACAGGGATTTCTACAAAGAAATTCCGCTGAGGCCCATGCCCTATGGACAGGCGCTTGCCATTTTGTTCCTGGTGGAATGGATGAAGGGACATACATAAATTCGACGGAAGGATTGGATTTATCAAATCAACAGGAGGACATATGAAAGGGAAGAACACACCGTCCGGAGCGGACTGGAAAAAAACAAACGGAAAGCTTTACCTCAGAAATAACTGGCAGCTGTATGCTATGCTGCTGATTCCCGTCATCTACATGATTTTGTTTAAGTACAAACCTATGTTGGGCGTAGTCGTAGCATTTAAAAAGTTTAATATCTACCAGGGTATCTGGGACAGTCCATGGATTGGGCTGACACATTTTAAGGAAGCCTTCACGTCCGGGGATTTCTGGGATGCATTGAAAAATACGCTGATCCTGAACATAGGGGATTTGATTATCGGCTTTCCCATTCCCATCTTCCTGGCCATTTTTCTGAATGAACTGCGCAGCGGGAAAGTGCGTAAGGTGACGCAGACACTGCTTTATCTGCCGAATTTCCTGTCCTGGGTTATTATTTCCGGCATTGCCACCCAGCTGTTAGCCAATTCCGGCATGGTGAACAATATTGTGAATGCCTTGGGCGGTGAGAGTATTCCGTTTCTGAGCAGCAGCGGGATATGGCGGTTTGTATACTGGTTTTCCGGGGTATGGCAGGGAGCCGGTTATTCTCTTATCGTATATCTGGCGGCCCTGATGGCTACGGACGCTTCCCTGGGAGAGGCTGCCTATATAGACGGCGCCACACGGCTGCAGCGCATCTGGCATGTGACTCTGCCGCAGATTTCTTCCACCATTACCGTACTGCTGATTATGCAGATTGGCAAGCTGGTGTCCATCAGCTTTGACAGGCCTTATCTGATGGGCAATACCATGGTGCGTAATGCATCCAACGTAATCAGCACCTATGTATATTCCATTGGTCTGGCATCCGGCCGCTTTGACTTTGCTACGGCGGTAGGCCTTTTCCAGACGGTAGTGGGCGTCGTGCTGGTTCTGCTGGCCAACTGGGTGATTAAGAGAATAGGACAGGAGGGTATTGTATAATGAACAGCGGAATTAACAGCAAAACAGAAAAAATATTCCAGTTCTTCTGGACGGCATTCTTTATACTGATAACGGTGATCGCAATGGTTCCGATTCTGCGTGTTATCTCCGTATCCTTCAGCTCCAAAGATGCGATTACGGCAGGCAGGGTGTTTGTATTCCCTGTGGGCTTCAACACGGAAGCCTATAGCAGGGCGCTGCAGAGCGGAAGCTTCGTACGGGCCTTCGGTTATTCCATCGTGCTGATGCTGGGTTCCACCGCAGTGAATCTTCTGATGACCGTACTCGCGGCATATCCGCTTTCCAAAAAGGGATTGAAAGGCGGCGGCATCATTATGACTCTGTTTGTGCTTACCATGTATCTGAATCCCGGCATCATCCCGGAATATTTGAATGTAAGGGACTTCGGCATGATTGATACGGTGTGGGCTTTGATCATTCCCGGTGCGCTGAGTGCCTACAATATGATTATCATGTGCAATGCTTTCCGCGGGATTGATTCCGCAATCTATGACGCGGCCAAGATAGACGGCTGCAGCCAGGTTACCACACTGACCAGAGTGGCGCTCCCCTTGGTGTACCCCACCATGGCGACCCTGGGCCTGTTCTATGCGGTAGGCCGCTGGAACGGTATCAGTGATGTCCTGTACTATATTAACACCTCATCACTTTACACGGTACAGATGGTTTTGAAGCAGTTTGTGGAGGCGGTGAATGTATCCGTAGAGGAGGGTATGACTACAAATCTGATAGCGGAAAATATCAAAGCGGCAAGTATTGTGATTTCTATGCTCCCGATGCTCATTGTTTATCCGTTCGTACAGAAATTTTTCACCAAGGGTATCATGATTGGCGCTGTAAAAGGCTGAGAGGTATGGTTTACGTTAAACGATATCCGGCAAAAACCTGGATATTTTTAATAAATGGAAGCATTAATAAATTTAAGATGGAGGAATAGCTATGAAGAGAAAAGGTATTTTCAGGAAGACACTGGCAGTTGCCCTTGCCGCTGCAATGACTTTGGCGGCAGCAGGATGCGGCGGAAAAGACACAGGCTCCGGCACCACAGGCGGAGGAACGGCTCAGACGGCTGATGCCGGCACGGAATCTTCGGCTGCAGCCGGAACAGAAGCTGCGGAAAAAGGGAAAGAGGTAACCATCCGTGTGATGGCATGGGACAGAGGAAATGCGGCTCCCGGAACCACAACGGAGAATAATACGCTGACAAAGTGGATTCAGGAACAGGTGAAGGAGCTGTATAATATCAATGTGGAATATGTATCCGTTCCCCGTTCGGAGTCCGATGACAAGCTGAATATCATGATGTCCGGCGGAACGGCACCGGATATTGTATTTACCTATGATCAGTCCTTGTTCTACAGCTATGCAAGCAGCGGCGCGCTTAATGAACTGACGGATGCTTATAACCAGTATGGCTCCAATATCCAGACCTACTGCGGCGAAGCCCAGGATATCAGTATGGTGGGGGATCAGAAGTATGCGGTGATGAAGCAGAGAGGTACGGAAGAACCCCGCCACATGGCATATATCAGAAAAGACTGGCTGGATGAGCTTGGAATGGAAATGCCCACTACAAAAGAAGAACTGGGCGAATACCTCTATGCCGTAAAGGAAAAGAATCTGGGCGGCAGCACCACCATTCCCTGGGCTATGAGCGGACGTAATGATACCGAGAAGATGTATTTGAATTTCCTGGGTTCCTATGTGGATCTGCCGGATGACCGTACCGCCTATACTTACAGTGAAACCTTCATGGCAGTGGCTCCCGGTGCGGAGGAAGGCCTGAAGCAGCTGAACCAGTGGTACAATGACGGCCTGATAACCAAAGATTTCCCTACCGATACGGCAGAGGATGTTTTCATGGCGGCCATTTCCAACGGCAGCGTGGGCTTCCTGCTGGATGATCCTTATCATCCCCATGCAAGCTTTGAAATACTGAATAACGCGGTGGGACATGAGACCTTTGTACCCGTACAGTGCTTTGATCTGCCTGACGGCAGCTACAGGACCCCTTTTGAATATCGTTATGCCATGTTTGTCATGATTCCCTCCAGCGCAAACGAGGAGAAGGTGGCAGCCTGTATGAAGTATCTGAACTGGATGGCGGATCCCGAGGTTGCCCTCAATATCCGTTATACTCCGGAACATAAGGTAGATGATCTGGGCGTAGCTGTAGAGCCGACCGAAGCGGAAAAGAATGAAAAAGGCTATCCCGGAACCTGTGACGATCTGTGCATCATGAACTTGAACTTTGAATGGGCCAACGATCCCGAGATACTGGCTCAGACCTCTTTCAACAATCAGGCAACCGAGTGGGCAAGCCTTGAATGGTATCAGGATTTCCAGACAGTGAAGGAGATAGGGAAGTTCCGCTTCCCGGTATATTCCTATATCACTGAGGATGAGCAGACCTATGGTACGGATGTGAAGACCCGTATGGTTGAGTTCGTATACCGCTGTATCGTAGCTCCCGCAGATCAGTTTGATGCAACCTATGAATCCGGTTATAATGAATTGGTAAATGCAGGCCTGCAGAAGATTCTGGACGGAAGAATGGAATATTTCGACAGCATGAACTAATGTGCGGCAATACGGGAAGCGGATTCCCGGTGCAGCGATAGTTATAATCACTGATAGCAGAATAAGCCTGTTACTCCGGTAGCAGGCTTTTCTCAGGCAGTCAGGGCAAAGGCAGTGCCTGGCAACAGGAAAGGAATGGACAAAATTTATGGAAAAACATTATAAGAAAATATTGAAGGACACCGAGGATCGGGTATTCAGCCGTCTGCGGATCCAGGAACTGGATGAGAAGAGCCCCTGGTACGGAGGCTTTTATGACAGGGACCGGATCGTTCAGGCCAAGTATGCCATTATCTGCGTGGAACCCATGATTACTCTGTACTGCAATCCGGACAGCCGGTATTACCGCAGCTCCCTGCTGGCACAGCGGGCGGAGCTGGGCCTTTCTTATATCCGCAGTGTACAGCATGAAAACGGCCTCTTTGATTATGTTACCTGCAATTTTTTCTCCGCGCCGGATACGGCTTTCTGCATCGGCTTTTTTATCCCGCTGTATGAGTATCTGTGCAAGAAGGAGGATCGTACCGGACAGGAAGAGGATTTCCTTCGGAAGGTGGGGGAAATTGTGCATGACGGTGCATATGGCCTGCTGGAGGGCGGCTTCCATACCCCCAACCACCGTTGGGCCATCGCCTCCGCGCTGGCAAAATGCGGGGTGCTTTTCGGAGATAAAAAACTGGCGGAATCCGCTGAAATCTATCTGAAAGAAGGGAGCGACTGTAATCAAGACGGGGAATTCGCGGAGAAATCCGCCGGTAATTATAACAGTGTAAATAACGATGCCATGCTGATGCTTTCCGATGCCTTCGGAGATGCCCAATACGAGCAGCATACCATCCGGAACCTGCATATGATGCTCACCTACTGGGAGCCGGACGGAAGTATTTTTACTGCCAATTCCACCCGTTTTGACAAGGACCGGCTGGTGTATCCGCTGAGTTATTATATGGAGTACCTGGCTATGGGCATGAAATATGACATCCCTGAATTCCTGGGGATGTGCAATACGATTTTTGATATCATAGAGGAAAAGAAGATACCATCCCCGGAGTGCCTGATTTATCTGATGCTGCACCCCGAATACCGCAGCTTTGAATACGAGGGTCGTTACGAACAGCCGGATTTTGCCAGGTTTTACGAAGATTCCGGAATCCTGCGGGCCAGGAAGGGGCATTACAGCTACACGGTAATGCGGGAGAAATCCAATTTCCTTTATTTCCATAACGGAACCAGCAAGCTGGAGATGAAGGTCGCGGGAAGCTTCTGTGAGCATCGGGCGTTTAAGGCGGAGACGATGGAAATCCTGGCCGACGGGACGGCTCATCTGCACCAGACCATGAAGGGCTGGTATTATCTGCCGTTCGAAGAGAAGCCGGAAACCAGCGATTGGTGGAAGATGGATCAGAGCAGCCGGAAGAAAAAACTGGGGCCGGATATGGAGATCGATGTGTACGTGCAGCCCGCGGAGGGCGGCATTGATGTGCGTGTGGTGACTGACGGTGTGTCCGGGGCGCCCTGGAGGGTGGAATTGGCTTTTTCCGGCATTGAATTCATGGCAAGCGAACATGTGATGCTCCCTGTGAACGGCAGTGAAGTGCTGGTAATCAAGGATCCGGAGCTGGAGGCTTACAATGAAAAGGACAGCCTGCTGATCGGGCCGGGCTTTGGAGAGCATCGCTTTACGGAAGGAAAAGAAGACAGCGAGGCCAAGACGCCGGGAGCCGTTACGGTATATTTCACGGATTACACGGCCTTCGATCATACCATCCGGATCCGCAACCGCAGGGATTTGGAGGAAAAAATGTTTTATACAAGCTGAAGGTCATAGAGCTTTTTATACAGCCCGTTTTTGGAAAGAAGCTCCTGGTGGGAGCCGGATTCCTCAATCCGTCCCTTGTGCATGACAATGATTTTATCCGCATGCTGGATGGTGGACAGGCGGTGGGCAACCATTATGGTGGTACGGCCCTCCATCAGCCTGGAAAGCGCCTGGGTTATCAGGGCCTCGGTTTCCGTATCGATATTGGCCGTGGCTTCGTCCAGCACCAGGATGGCGGGCTTATAGGCCAGCGTCCGGGCAAAGGAAAGGAGCTGCCGCTGCCCGGCGGAAAGGGTGCTGCCCCGTTCCGTGACCGGTGCGTCATAGCCTCCGGGGATTTTGCTGATAAAAGGATCCGCATGGACGATACGGGCGGCCTCCTTTACATCCTCCAGGCTTATGGCTTCATTGTTCAGCGATATGTTGCTTTTGATATCCCCGGTGAAAATAAACACATCCTGCTGTACCTGGCCGATGGCCGCACGCAGCACGTCGGTATCAATATCCCGTATGTTAACGCCGTCAATGAGGATTTCTCCTTTCTGGATATCGAAATAGCGGCCTATCAGGTTAAGGATGGAGGATTTCCCGGCGCCGGTTGCACCTACAAATGCGATTTTTTCTCCGGGACGGATCGTAAAGCTGACATCCTTCAGGATATAGTCGTCCTTCTCATAGGCGAACCAGACATGGCGGAATTCGATCCGGCCCTGGATCTGTACGTTTACAGGCCTGGCGGGCTTCACGATTTCCGGCTTCTCATCCAATATGGAGAAGATTTTCTCTGCGGAGGCCAGGGAGGACTGCAGGGTTCCGAACTGCTCCGCCAGTTCCTGGATGGGTTCAAAAAAGGAGCTTATGTAGCTGATAAAAATGAACAGGGTGCCCAGGGAGAGAGTGCCCTTAAGCACATAGGAGCTTCCCGTCCCAATGACGATAATCATAGCCAGGATGGAGAGCATGTAAATGGAAGGGCGGAAGATGGCAAAGGTCATGACCTCTCTCCAGTTTGCCTTGTACAGCTCCTGGGATTTCGTTTCGAAGGCTTTGTATTTTTCCTCCTCTTTGGCGAAAACCTGAATCAGCTTCATGCCGGAAAGGTGTTCGGACAGGAAGGTGTTAAGCTCGGTAATTTTGTTTCGGGTCAGCTGATAAGCCTTGCGGGACAGAGAACGGAAAAAGAAGGTTAAAACAGTAACCACCGGCAGCAGAAGAAAGGATACCAGAGCCATGGCGGCATTGATGGAAAGCATGACTACGGCATAACCTATGATTTTCACCACGTTCTTAAACAGCTTTACCAGGATGGAGGAGAACAGCTCGTTGACGGCTTCCGTATCGTTGGAGACCCTGGTGACCAGCTTTCCCACAGGCGTGGTGTTGAAAAAATTCAGGGAAAGGCTGTGGATGTGGCCGAAAACCTCCTCGCGCATCCGGTAAATAATGCTTTGTCCCATTTTCTGCAGCATCCAGGTATCCGCGGCATTGAGGACAAAACCCAGAAGAAGCATGAGAAGATAAAGGGCTGCCGCCATCAGGATTCCGTTAAAATCGGAGTGCCGCAGTATTTTTAAATCATCAGGGGCAAGAGGCTGCGCCCCGTCCTTCACGTAGGTTTCCAGTATTGCATTATCCGCCCCTTCCAGCTGGCGGCACTGTTCCCGGGAGAGGCCTTCCGCCATATAATAGGTGTCCTGATACAGGAACAGCTGATACCAGGACGAAGGGTTTCCCTGTCCGGCAGAACGCTCCGCCGCCGCTTTTGTGAGCCATAGATCCTTGTAGGGAACGGCGCCCGGCGCGTCCTGTGAGGAGACCTCATAGGGATGGTAGTAGCCGTTAATATAGTCGTCTATGGCATCACCGATGATGATGGGGCGGTAAAGCTCCACTACGATGATGAAAAGCACCAGGAGTGTGGCCGCCGCCATGGTCCATTTATGCGGTTTCAGGTAAGCAAGCAGTCGCTTCATCCGTTCATTCCCCCTCTTTCTGTATCATCTGCGCCGTTCTTCCAGACGGCCTGTTCTTCCCCCATGGCAGCTTCCAGCTGCTGCTTTTCGAACATATCCCGGTAAATGCCGTTCTGTGCCATCAGGCTTTCGTGATTCCCGATTTCCTTTGCCTCCCCGTCCTCCAGCACCATAATAACATCCGCGTTCTGGATGGTGGATATCCGGTGGGCGATGAGCAGGGTTGTTTTCCCCCTGCGGTTTTCTTTCAGATTCTTAAGGATACGTTCCTCCGTGTCCGTATCCACGGCGGAAAGCGAGTCGTCCAGTATAAGGATGGGCGAATCTTTCATCAGCGCCCGGGCGATGGAGCTGCGCTGCTTCTGCCCGCCGGAAAGGGTTACGCCCCGTTCACCCACAATGGTTTCATAGCCGTCGGGGAAGGAAACGATGTTTTCATGGATACAGGCCACCGAGGTGGCGCAGGTTATGGCATCCATGTCTTCCTCACCGGTACCGAAGGCGATATTGGCCTTCAGGGTATCGGAAAAAAGAAAATTGTCCTGGGGCACGTAGGCGATATTTTCCCGGAGGGCCTTCAGCGGGATGGTATTGATATCCCGCCCGTCAATGAGGATCATGCCGGGCTTGGTATTGTAAAGGCGGAGAAGCAGGTTTACCAGCGTTGACTTGCCGTTACCGGTGCGGCCGATAATGGCAAGGGTGGTGCCTGCAGGGATCTCCAGATTGATATCCTTCAGAGTGGGCTCGCTGTGTCCGCGGTGGATAAAGGTCAGATGGGAAAAGGTGATATCCCCCCGTATCTCATCCGGCGGCTGCACATCCTTCCGGTCATATATTTCCGGCTTCTCATCAAAGATTTCCTGGATACGGCGGGTGGAAGCGGAGCCCTGGGAGAACATGTTGATGGCGTCCCCGCAGGCCAGCATGGGCCAGACCAGCATATTGATATACTGGTTGAAGGCTACAAAACGGCCCAGGGTTATTTCTCCCACGAGAGCCAGATAGCCGCCGTAAACAAGCGTGATGAGGCTGCTCAGTCCGATGATGACGTCAAGAAGCGGCATGACCACCGCCTGCAGGCGTACCACATTCAGGTTTTTATCCATGGTGTGCCGGTTTGCCCGGGCAAAGGCGCGCATCTGGGAGCGTTCTCTTACAAAGGCCTTGATGACGCGGACGCCGGAAAAGCTTTCCTGCACAAAGTCCGTCAGATCGGAAACGGCCTCCTGGCGCTCCCGGAACCTGGCGTGCATGATTTTGCCGTAGTAAATTTCCCCGGCGCAGATGAGCAGCATGGGGATGATTGCCAAAAGCGTAAGACGGATATTGACATAGTACATCATCTGGCATATGACCATTATTGTCATGACACTGGCATCGAACACACAGATGACAGCGGGGCCGATTGCCATCCGGATCGCATTCAGATCACTTGTGAAGCGGGTCATCAGATCCCCGGTTTTATGTTCGTTATAATATTCCACGCTCATTTTTTCCAGATGGCGGAACATATCGTTGCGAAGCTCTTTTTCAATGGAACGGGATGCCCCGAACAGGAAAAAACGCCAGAGAAACCGTCCCAGCGCCAGCGTCAGGCCCAGTCCGAAAATGGCCAGAAGGCACAGCCTGATGCCATTCCAGTCCAGTGAATGGGCGGTGAGCCCGTCTGTGATCGTTCCGGTAAGCCTGGGAATGAAAAGATTGGCGAAGTCCACCACAAAGAGGGTGATAATACCAGCTGTGTACTGGTATTTATGCCGCTTTATATATTGGAAGAGAAAGGTAAAGGAATTCAAGAGAGTACCTCCTTGTTTCTGATGCAGGAATGAATAGCGGGGACAGCCCCTTAATCAAAAAGCGGCAGCATAATGGATTCGGCCTCGCGGATACCGCCGGTGATGAGCTTTTCTTTTCCGGCCTTAAATATATCAAGGGCCAGGCACTGCAGCTGTGACGCAAACAGCCCCGCATCCTTTTCTTCCAGGCTTTTCAGCAGCATGGAGGTTGACCGGGAATCAAATCGGAAAGCATAGGGCTTCATATCATTCAGAGGATATCCCAGATACTGAAAGTACATCAGCCCGCCCAGTATCTGCCTTAAGGCCGGCGACTGTGCCTTCTCGTTCAGCAGGCCGAAGCAGACGCCGAAGGTCATGTAATAGTCCCCTGAAATTTGAATACTCTGCAGCCAGGATATCGTTTCCTGAATGGAACGGTCGGGCAGCCCGGGAAAAACGGACAGGGCTACGTCTTTGCAGATGATCAGGATGATCTGCATGCTCTGCAAATACTGAAACAGCGCTTTTTTTAAATTGGGGGAAGTGAATTTGGAAAGCGGCGCCGGGTTATCCAAACCTACCAGCACCCGCGTCCCTTTCCCGGGTATGGCCTCCACAATTCCAAGATCACTGAGTATTTTCACGGCGCGGCGCACGGTAATTAACGGCATGGAATACTGTTTGGCCAGGGTCCCGTACGATGGAAGAAACTCCTGGTTCCCGTAGGAAGAATAGATTTTCCGGAGAAGCTTCATTGCCAGATTAAAATTGACCAGCGGGCGTTCCGAAAAATAATTCCACTCATAGGAAATTGGTTCAACCGGACAATCGGGCACAGGCAGCGAATGGTGATACAGGCGTATCTCCTCAATCTGTTTTTGGTAAAGGCTGATCAGCAGAGCTTTCAACGGACCGTAATCGGATGCCTTACAAAGGGAAAGTATCTGTGCTGTGGCCCTTTTTAAATAAGTCATATAGCCATAGACGTATGCCTTATCCCCCAAATGCATAATCGAAGGGTGCCCAAAGAAAATGGTGCTTTGATACAGGTTGACAAACAGAGGGTTTCCCAGGGCTTTCAGGATATGAAGAAAAAATTCGTAGTACGGATATTCAGTATAAGGCGACATCCGGCCATAGATTTCGTTGAGCTTTTTTAAATCATCATCCCCGCATAATTTCAGCCCCTGCAGCATGACCTCCGGCCAAATCAGCAGCATTGTGCCGCACAGATCCAGAAGCGCATCTTTTGCAGCATAACTGTAAAGCCTGTATTTCCTCTGACACTCCTCTTCAGTGATATCATAAGTGACAATCGCACTCCGTCCCTGGCTCAGGGAGATATAATTATCTTCCTGCAGACGCCTCAGGGCACTGTGGATTGTGGAGCTTGACACATTAAAGGCCCTGCATAGCTCCGGTATTGTAGGAAGGCTGGAGCCTGTGGGATACAAGCCGAAATGAATACAGTTAAACAGATATTTATAAGCAATATTATATAATTTTATTTGATCCAAGTTTTTCATCCTCCCCAAGACAGCGTTACTTTAATTTTATCATTTTAAAGCCATTCTGGGTACTATTTTCTTGTATTGTTTTTGAACTTAGCTTATAATTAAAAAATACTAAATGAGCATAATAAATTTAATAATGAGCAGTTTTACAGTATGTTTGCGGAAGCTTTTATTCCCAAACATAGGAGGAAGCGGTATGGGAGGTGCCCGTATGTCCTTGTTTGATATCAATCCTGACCGGGAGGAAGCGTTTTTATACAAAGCAGTTTCGTCAGTCTGCAGTGACTATTTATATATCTGGGATCTGGAGGAGGACATTCTTCTGGCATCTCCCAATATGGTTTCTGACCTGGGGCTTGATGGAAACCGTATGACCAACTGTTTTCATTCGGGAATTAAGTGGATTCATCCCCATGACCGGGAACGAGTGCGGGAACTGTATCGGACGTTTATAAGGTCCGATGAGGACAGCCAGAATTTGGAATACCAGGCTTTGACGGCAGACGGAAACTATATCTGGTTAAGCGGACGGGAAAAAATAAAACGTGACGATACGGGAAAAGCACTGTTGATAGTAGGAATACTGCGGAATTTGGAGCAATATGAGGGTGTGGATCAGGTGACCGGGCTCCTGAGGCACGGCTCCGCCCGTGAAAGATTTGAAAATACGACGGAGGGCCGGGCAGGTTCTCATGGAGAGGTTCTTCTTCTGGGGATCGACGGGTTCAAAAACATCAATATACTCAACAGCCACAGCTTTGGTGATTTTGTGCTGCGTACGACCGCCCAGGATATCCTTAAGCTGATTCCGGAGCAGGTGAAGCTTTACCGGTACGATGGAGATCAGTTCCTGCTTTACGGAAATAATGTCCGGCGGGAGGAGATGCTTCGGATTTACGAGGACATCCGGAAATATGCCTCCGGGTCCCATCGGGTAAACGGCTGTTCCTATCGGTTCACGGTGTCCGGAGGCATAATTGCCTATCCGGAGGAAGCGCACAGCTGGGGGGAACTGGAGAAAGGGGCCTGCGCCGCTCTGAGACAGGCAAAGACGAATGGAAAAGACCAGTGTGTGGAATTCACGGCTGAACTGCTCGAAGAGCTGCAGCTTTCCCATTGCCTGGCGCGGAGCGTGGACAATGGCTATGAGGGGTTCCGGCTGGTATTCCAGCCAATCTGTGATGCCGGCACCCTGAAGGTGCGGGGAGCGGAGGCCCTGCTGCGGTATACGATGCCGGATGGCAGGGAAATTTCACCGACAGAGTTCATTCCCCTGCTGGAGGGCAGCCGTCTGATTCTCCCTGTGGGGCTGTGGGTGCTTGAGCAGGCAGTCATTGCCTGTAAAGTCTGGAGCAGGCAAAACCCGGATTTTATCATGGATGTCAACGTGTCCTTTGTGCAGCTGCAGGATTCCGGGTTCTGCGGCAAGGTGGACGCGCTGCTGCAGAAATATGACCTGCCCGCGCAGAATCTGGCGCTGGAATTAACAGAGAGTTACTTTATAACCAATGATTCCATTGTCAATGAATCTCTGGAATGCTTAAATGAAATGCATATCGAGTTATCCATGGATGACTTTGGAATCGGATATTCCTCATTGGGCCGTCTGTCTGAAATCGATATGGATGTTGTTAAGGTTGACCGCTATTTTGTCAAAGCCCTGCATATCAGCCAGTATAACCATGATTTTGTGGAGTCCGTCATTCGCCTGTGCCACAATCTAAACAAAGAGGTTTGCATGGAGGGAGTTGAGACAAAGGAAGAATGGGAGACCATCAGTCTGCTCAATGCGGATTTAGTGCAGGGCTTTTACATTTCCAGGCCTGTGGAGCCGGAGGTGTTTTACCGGAAATATCTCACCTCGTCTTATGACAGTAAGAGTCTGGTGAGTCCCATAGATAAGGAAAAGATCCAGAAAAAGCTGGTAAATAATAAAGAGCTTTTATTTGCCATGATGAATGCAACGCCCCTGTGTCTCATACTCTGGAACCGCCAGTTTGAAATCATGGCCTGCAATGAGAAGGCGGTGCAGCTGTTCCGGGCGGATGGGAAAAAAGATATTACTGAACATTTCTACCGGTTTTCTCCTCCGTGCCAGGAGGATGGACGTTCTTCTGTGGAAACAGTACATGAAAGAATCACAGAGGCCTTTGCGTCCGGATATTCAGAATTCAGATGGATGCATTGTGATAAAGAGGGGAACAGCATTCCGGCGGAGGTTATCTCGGTACGGATCCCATATCTGGATGATTTTGTTGTGGCCAGCTATACACGGGATCTGCGCGCGGAAATTGAATTGTCGGAAAAACGCTGGAAGTTCCGGATGCGGCTCAAGGCGCTGCTGGATGCGACGCCTCTCTGCCTCAATCTCTGGGACAAAGAATTTCACAACATTATGTGCAACCGTGAGGCAGTGAAGCTCTTTGAACTGGACAGTGAACAGGATTATCTTGAGCATTTTAATCTGCTGTCCCCTGAACGGCAGCCGGACGGCAGTCTGAGCACGGAAGGGGCAAGAGAGAAAATAAAGGAGGCCATGCAGAAAGGACGCATTCAGTTTAACTGGCTGCACCAAAAACTGGATGGAGAATTGATTCCCGCTGAAATCACGTTGGTGCGCATTGAGGGCCTGGAGGAAGACGGCAGTGCCATGGTGGCCGGCTATACAAGGGACCTTCGTGACCAGCTCAGGGCGGAGAAGGCTGAGCGCCTGATGGCCAGACGTGTCCGGGCGGTGGTGGATTCCTCGCCTCTTGCCTGTGTCCTCTGGAATATGCGACAGGAAGCCCTGGACTGCAATCAAATCGCCGTTGAAATGCTGGGAGCCAGAGACAAGGAGGAAGTTCTGCATGATTTTGACAGCTTTCTGCCTCTCTATCAGCCGGATGGTTCCGTCAGTGTGGAGAAGAGAATAAAGACAATGAACGAGGTTCAAAAAAACAGGCGCTGTGTTTTTGAATGGGTCTATGTGAACCGGAATGGAGAGAGCATCCCCTGCGAGGTCACTTTGGTGAAGGCGGTTATCGGAAAGGATGATGAAGATATCATTATCGCCTACAGCCGGGATCTGCGTGAACTTAAGCGTACCCTGGAAATCATTGACCGGCTTAAGCGGCAGGCCTGCTATGACGCTTTGACAGGCTGTTTAACCCGTGAATACTTCATAGAAAATCTTACCGTTCAGTTTCAGAACGAAAAGACGGATGCTCCTGTTATGCTGGGACTCCTCGATTTGGACGGGTTCAAGAATGTCAATGATACATATGGCCATGAGGCGGGTGATATGACCCTGAAGCGTGTCATTAAAAGGGTTGGGGAGCTGCTGCCGGAAGGGACATTGATTGGACGGTTCGGCGGAGATGAATTTCTGTTTCTGCTGCAGGGGAGGGAGCAGGGGAGTGTTTCCCGGATGCTGTGCAGTATCGTGGAGCAGATTCCACAGATGCAGCTGGAATATAAGGGGAATATTTTTACAAGCTCCATCAGTATCGGCGCTGTTTTCCGGACACCGGAGGATACCTGTCCGGAGGATCTGATCCGCCGGGCGGATGATGCACTCTATCAGGCGAAACGGAACGGCCGCAACAGAAGTGTGCTGGTTTAGGAATAATAATTTACGCTGATTGATACAACGGAGGAAAGCCAGGTGGAAATCAATTTAAGCTATGACCAACTGAATAACGAATACAGCATGCTGATGGGGGTTTTAGGAGCCAGTGTCAGCAAGCACCTTATAGATGAGCATCTTACATGCATCTGGGCCAACAGCTATTATTATGAGCTGATTGGCTACACAAAGGCTGCGTATGAAGCGCATTTCCAAAACCAATGTGACAGATATTTTGAAACGAATCCGGAAGGGTGGAAGCTGCTTACGGAAAAGATAGAATCCAGTCTGGCAAAAGGCGAAAAGGGATATTCTGTTTATCTGCCGATGGTCTATCCGGATGGCTCCAAATTCTGGATCAAGCTGCAGGCTGTCTTTACGGATGAATATATCGGCGGATACAGAGTCGCCTATACCACTATGATTGATGTGACGGATATGATGCAGGCGCAGAAAGAGCAGATGCGTGCGCAGCAAAATTATGAAACGATGACGCGTGAACAGGAAATGCTCATGAGCGCGCTCAATGTCAGTGTCAGCTCACATCTGGTGGATGAGCATTATACCTGTATCTGGGCCAATGAATTTTACTACAAATTAATAGGCTACCCCAAGCCTAAGTATGAGGCTCTTTTTCACAATCATGCGGATGAATATTACGGCAATAACCCGGAAGGCTGGGAATTGCTTACCCAAAAGGTCACTTCTGTACTGGAGCAGGGAGGCGATAAATATGAACTGATTGTCCCTATGAAATATGAGGATGGTTCCAGTTATTGGGTAAAGCTTGTCAGCTTTTTTACAGATCAGTATGTAGACGGCTACCGTACCTCTTATACGGTTATGACAGATGTGACAGAGCTTGTACAAACCAGGAATGAATTGGAAATGATGATGCAGGCAATGAAGGTCAGCGTCAGCAAGCACAAGGTGGACGAGCATTTCACTGTGGTCTGGGCCAATGATTTTTATTATCAGCTTATCGGGTATCCCAAGCCTGAATATGAGGAACGATTCCATAATCATTGTGATGAATATTTCATGGACAATCCGGAAACATGGGATATTCTCTGCAATAAAATAGATAACATGTGCGCGGCGGGAGAGGACAGCTTCGGGGCATACCTTCCGATGAAGCTCCCGGACGGTTCCTCGCGGTGGGTGAAGCTGGTGGGTTTCTTTACCAATGAATATCAGGACGGAAAACAGCTGGCTTACACCACCATGATTGACGTCACCGAACTGCTGCAGGCCCAGCGCGATAAAAGTGTGGCTTATGAGCATGTCCCCGGATTTATTGTTAAGTACCGGATCCTTCCGGACCGGATTATGATGATTGATGCAAGCAGCCGTATAAAGGATTTTTTTGATGTGGATCTTGACAATCTGACCGACGCTGATTTCATGAGGGTTTTACAGCCTGAGAGCCGCAGGCTCATTGAAGACAGGCTTCCGGAATTACGGAGGAGAGAAGCTCTGGAGCTGGACGAATCCATCCGTGTCAAGGATAAATATGGCAGGGACTGCTGGCTTCAGCTCCACGGCACCTGTATTGATTCCATTGCCGACGATCCGGTTTATCTGGTGGTGTATATTGACATTACCGATATTACCGAGCTCAGAAAGCTCCAGCATCAGCTGGAGGAACGAACGGAGATGCTCAATACGGCGCTGGAGGCTGCCAAGCTGGCGAATGCGGCCAAGTCGGATTTCCTCTCCCGGATGAGTCATGATATCCGTACGCCCATGAACGCGATTGCAGGGATGACGGAGATTGCAGATGCCCACATCCGGGAACCGGAACGTGTAAGGGACTGCCTGCAGAAAATCCGTCTCTACAGCAATCACCTTCTGGGCCTGATTAATGACGTGCTGGATATGTCACAGATAGAAAGCGGAAAGGTTTCCATTCATGAGTCCTCTCTTTCGCTGCCGGAGTTAATCCGGGAGATTATCATGATTACGCTTCCCAATGTCAGAACAAAGCAGCAGATTTTCAAGGTTCATCTGCGCAATATCAGCCAGGAGCATTTTTACAGCGACGAGCTGCGCCTGCGCCAGATACTGCTGAATCTTTTGTCCAATGCCTCCAAATTTACGCCGGAAAAGGGACAGATTATTTTTGAGGTGGAGCAGCTGCCGGGAGACTCCGGGCTTTCGTTTACCATAGCGGATACTGGCCCGGGCATAAAGAAGGACTTTCAGGAGCATCTGTTTGAGACATTTACCCGGGAACGTGACAGCCGTACAGACCGGATTGAAGGCAGCGGCCTTGGCCTTGCCATAGTCAAACGGCTCACTGAGCTGATGGGAGGCGATATCAGGCTGGACAGCGAACCGGGACAGGGCTCCGCATTTTGTGTGACACTGCCCATACGTCCCATCCCGGCGCCTGCAGACGGGAGCATTGATGATGCCGGAAGAATTCTGCTTGTGGATACAGACCCGGTTGTACTGACGGAAGGGCGGCAGGCCCTGGAGCGTCTCGGAACGGAGGCTTACTGTGCGGAAAGCGTCGGTGAGGCAGTGGCTTATATCCGTGACCGGTATCAGGCCGGGGAAAGCTGCCGTATGATAATTATGGATTGGGAAATGCTCCGGCCGGATGCTGAGGAGGTATTGGAGCAGATCCGGAGAGAAACTGCCGGGGAACCGCCGCTGTTGATCATATCCGCTTATGATTGGAGTGAAATCAAGGACGGGGTGGCTGGCGGCATTGCCGGATATATAGAAAAACCATTTTTCCGCTCCACCTTCAGAGCTTGTATGCTTAAATACCTGAAAGGCGAAGAAACATCGGGTCATAAAGCTGTGACCTATGATTTCCATGATAAAATCTTCCTGCTTGCAGAGGATAATGAACTGAACCGGGAAATTGCCGCGGAACTGCTGGGCAATTTTGGTGCCAGGCTGGATACGGCGGTAAACGGCGAGGAAGCGCTCCGGCTCTTTCAGGCGAGCGCCCCCGGCTACTATTCTCTGATATTAATGGATATTCAGATGCCGGTGATGAATGGATATGAGGCGGCCCGGGAAATAAGGTCGCTTAACCGTGCGGATGCCATGACGATACCGATTATTGCCATGACGGCCGATGCTTTTGTTGAGGATATCCGTAATGCGGAGAATGCGGGAATGAACGGCCATATGGCCAAGCCTTTGAGTTTTGACACCCTTGCCCTGGAAATCGAAAAATATCTAACCTCTGCAGAAAGTTAATATGGGAATCCATACAGCGGACAGAGGCAGAGGGATGATATTTGGGAGGTATACTGTGAGAGAAGCTTTTTTTGAACGATTTATGATTAACCAGCAGAAACTGGTGGCGTATGCTACGGATACGGCCACCAATGAAATACTGTATATGACTCAGGCAGCAGCCACCCTGTACGGGTTTGAGGATGTGCGGGACACCTATGGGAAAAAATGTTACGAGTTGATTCAGGGCCTGGACGATGTCTGCCCCTTCTGTACAAACAGCAAATTGAAACCTGGCAGGCCATATCAATGGGAGCACTATAATAGGAAGCTTCAGATGTGGTTTGATATTACAGATATCCTGGTTATGTTCGAGGGGAAGAACTGCCGGCTCGAAATTGCGCGCGATGTCACAGCCCAGAAAGAAAAATTCGACCGCGTTTCCAACCGTCTTACCATGGAGGAAACCCTGGTGGAGTGCATTCAGACACTTTCCGGTGAAGCGGACGTTAATGCGGCAGTGAACCGTTTCCTGGAGATTATCGGCCATTTTTATGCGGCTGACCGGGCATATATCTTTGAATATAATACAAAACACATAAAAAACACCTTTGAGTGGTGTAGTTCCGATGTCCCGCATCAAATAGGGGTACTGCAGGAAATTCCAATAGAATACATAAGGGATTGGAACCATAAATTCGAACTGGACGGAGAATTTTTTATTTCTTCACTGGACAAGGATCTGGTCATTGATTCACCTGATTACCGTATTTTAAAAGCGCAGGGAATTAAAAGCCTTGCCGCCGCCCCACTTAAGAAAAACGGCCGGATTATTGGTTTCCTTGGTGTCGACAATCCTGTGGAAAGTACAGAGGACTTATCCTTGCTCCGCAGCGTATGCAGCTTCGTGCTGGAGGAGATGGAACGGCGCAGGCTAATCCAGGATTTGGAGTTATTCAGCTATACGGATTTGCTCACCGGCCTGCAGAACCGGAACTGCTACATAAAAATGCTGGACAGGCTTTCTAACCAAACCCTGCGATCATTGGGTGTTATCTACATTGATATCAACGGAATGAAGAAAATCAACGACAGCAACGGCCATGAATATGGGGACAGAGTGATTAAAAGGGTGGCGGATATCCTGAAGCTGCGTGTTGGATGCGATGCATACCGGGTGGGCGGAGATGAGTTTACGGTGCTTTGTGTGGATATAGAGGAGCAGGACTTCCATGTGCTGACAGAGAAGCTGATCAGGGATTTTCAGAAAAACAAAGAGTATGACGTTTCCATCGGCCATACATGGAAGGAAGGCAATGTATCTGTGGAAGAGGAGATCCTCAAGGCCGATGATTTAATGTATGCAGAAAAACAGCAGTATTATCACGCAATTCTGCAGGGGGACAGAAGGGCACGCACCGGTATTGCAACAGAGCTTCTGGAGGATATTGCCGACCACCGCTTCGAGGTCTATTATCAGCCGCAGATCTCCCTTAAGTCCGGACGGATTATCGGTGCGGAGGCTTTGGTACGAAAAAGGAATAAACGGGGAAGCCTGATCCTGCCGGATCGTTTTATCCCCCACTATGAAAGGGAGCGTGTAATCTGCCATTTGGATTTATTCGTGTTCCAGACAGTCTGCGCCGATTGGCAGAAATGGAAAAGGCAGGGGATGGAAACCCATATCTCTTCCAATTTTTCCCGTGTTACGCTGATGGCTCCGGATATTGTGATGCAGATCAAGGAGATCTGCCGGGAATATGAAGTCCCTGCGGATAAGATTACGATAGAGGTGACAGAAAGTATCAGTAAATTGGAGCCGCAGCAGCTGATTGACCTGATGGGCCAGTTTGCTGCGGAAGGCTTTTCTGTGTCACTGGACGATTTTGGTTCGAAATATTCCAATCTGTCTATTCTTGCCACGCTGGAATTCAGCGAGATTAAATTTGACAAATCACTGGTGGATAAACTGAGCAGTGATGTAAAGAGCCGTATTATCATGAAAAACACCATGCAGATCTGCCGTGAGCTTCCAATGACACGTTCGCTGGCGGAGGGGATTGAGACGAAGGAGCAGCTGAATTTACTGTATAAATACCATTGCGACTATGGACAGGGTTATTACTTTGCCAGGCCTATGGGTGCGGAAGAATTTTTTGAACTGATAAAGAAGGAGGATATGCTTGGGGAGGCTGTTTTAATCCGGCCCGATCCGTGCGTACAGGAGAAGAGGGAATGACTCAGGCCGGAGAATAAAATCTTATCAGGGGGAACACCAATGAAAAAACAAATGAGAATACTGACTCCGCTGCTGCTGGGGCTGATTGTGGCCATAAGCGTAATCTCTATCCGGCGGATTTCAGATATTCGTGATTACTCGAAACTGATTAATTATGTGGGGATTGTAAGGGGAGCCTCCCAGCGGGTGGTGAAGCTGGAAATGAACGGTCATCCGGATGATGAGCTGGTTGGTTATGTGGAAGAGATCCTGAATGAACTGCTGACCGGACAGGGCCGGTACGGCCTGGTTTTGGCTGACAGTGAGATATACCGGAATAATCTGGATTTACTGAAGGAACAGTGGGAAACAGTAAGGGAAGAGATCGATGGCGTGAGACAGGGAGATGACAGCAGCAGCCTGCTGGCTTCCAGTGAGAAATTATTTGAAATTGCCAATGATACGGTTTTTTCCATTGAACAGTATTCTATGGAAATGGCGGAAAAGACGGCGGGGATGGTTTCTGTTACCGCGCTGGTCAGCGCCGCTGCGTTTGCAGCCGCCGTTTATTTTTATATCCGTAAATTCTTCCAGCTGAAGGTTACCAATGAAAGGCTGGAGGGGCTGGCATACCGGGACGAACTGACGGGAGCATACCATATGGAGAGGTTCTATGAAGAGGTGAACCGTATCATGGCTCAGAATCCCGATGAAAAATTTGCCGTTTTATATGTTGATTTCGAGAATTTCAAATATGTCAACGATGTATTCGGGTACTCCTATGGGGATGAGCTGCTGAAGGGCTATGCCCATTTTGCCATGAGCCGCCTGAGAGAAAAAGAGCTGCTGGGCCGCGATATGGCGGACAGGTTCGTGATACTGCGCCGTTATGAGAGCCGTGATGAGCTGCTGAAGACTCAGGAGCAGGTGGACGAAGAATTCTTAAATTCCAGTCTTGTCAAATCAAACCGCCATATGATGACAATTGCGGGGGGTATCTGCTGTGCGGAGGATATGGTGGAGGAGCCTGAGGCGGTAAGGATGGTTAACCGGGCCAATTTTGCCCAGAAGGAGGTAAAGAATAAACCGGGGAAACGTTATGCGTTTTATGGGGAAGAGATCAGACGGAAGCTGATCGCCGAGATGTCGGTGAAGGACAGGATGCAGGAGGGGCTGGATAATGAAGAGTTCGTGGTCTATATGCAGCCCAAAATAGGGGTAAAGGACGGCACTGTAAAAGCTGCGGAGGCGCTGGTGAGATGGGAGGTTCCCGGGGAAGGGCTGCTTTCACCGGGGTTCTTTATCCCGGTGCTGGAAAAGAACCATTTTATCGGGAAGGTGGACAGATACGTCTTTGAGAAGGTATGTATCTGGTTCCGTGAGCGCATGGAAAAGGGAGAGACTGTGGTGCCGGTTTCCGTCAATGTGTCAAAAATCCAGTTCTATAGCCCGGATTTTATCCCCGTGTACGCGGGAATTAAGAAAAAATATGAAATACCGGACCAAATGCTGGAAATCGAGCTTACGGAATCCGTGGCGTTTGAGCATGAGGAATATTTACTGCAGATAGTCAGAGAACTGCATGAAAATGGGTTCTTATGCTCTCTTGACGATTTCGGCACGGGATATTCTTCTCTGGGGCTTTTGAAGTACCTTCCGATTGATGTGCTTAAGCTTGATGGTGTGTTTTTCCGGGTGAGTGTGGATGTGAACCGGGAGCAGACTATTTTGAAATATATTATCAACATGGTGAAACAGCTGCATATCAGCACGGTTGCCGAGGGCGTGGAGCGGGAGGAGCAGGTGGAGTTCCTGAAATCCGTGGACTGCGATCTGATTCAGGGATTTGTTTTCTACAGGCCGATGCCGATCAGGGAGTTTGAAAAGGTTCTCGCCGCTAACAGGAAGGAAAAAAGACAGATATGAAAAATTTGAAGGTCAGTAAAAAACTGATTATCTCATACGCTTTTGTGCTGATTTTATTGGTCGTCATTATTGCTGTGAGCATAGGAAACCTGATAAGCATAAGGGCAAGAGTGGAGGCCTTTTATAATGGCCCTTTTAAGGTCCTGAATGCCGCGAATACGGTGAATTCCAGTTTTGAGGCGATGCAGAAATCCGTATTTCGCGCCATTTCCAACACTGACCCGGTGATTGCTGAGCGGGCGCTGGAGGATTCTAAGGTATACGCTGGAAAAATTCAGGAGCAGATTCCCATCATACAGAAGGATTTTCTGGGAGACCAGGCAATTGTTGAACGTCTTCGGGCGGCGCTGGATGAACTTGCGCCGCAGCGCGAACACGTCCTGGAGCTTGCACTGCAGAATCAGAAGGAGGAAGCCGCTGCTTATATGGAGGCGAACAATGTGAAAACCATCCATAAGGCACAGGCAGAGCTGGATGAACTCATCGATACTGCAGACAGGAAGGCGGATGAGCTGATTGTCAGCCTGCGCTCTGAACAGATGGAATTCATTGTGATGCTGTCCGTGTTGGGGACAGCCAGCGTACTTATAAGCATCCTTTTCGGCATTTATATTACCCGCAGCATTACCAGGCCGATTAAGGAGCTGGAGACTGCGGCCAGGCAGATGGAGCAGGGGCATTTGAAAGTCGATGTTACATACCGCTCAAAGGATGAATTGGGAAGCCTCTCGAACAGTATGCGGCAGATGTCGGAAAAGATTTCCTATTACATGGATGAGATTTCCCGGGCCATGCAGCAGCTGGCCGACGGGAACCTGGATATACCGGGCTGTGATGGGTTCCAGGGAGATTTTCTGCCTGTTCAGGAGGCTCTTTTTATTGTGATCGATTCCCTGAATGAAACAATGGCGGAAATAAATACGTTTTCTGACCAGGTCGCCAGCGGTTCCGATCAGGTCGCCGGCGGGGCACAGGTACTTTCCCAGGGAGTCATTGCCCAGGCCGGCTCAGTGGAAGAACTGGCTTCGACAATGTCGGAAATATCCCGGCAGGTGAATGAGAATGCGGAAACCTCGCAGGCGGTGAAAACGGCGGCAGGTGAAATGGGTACCAATATTCTCGCCTGTAATCAGCAGATGCAGGAGATGAAGGCAGCGATGGGGGAAATCAATTCCTGTTCCACGCAAATCCGAAAGATCATCAAGACGATTAATGATATCGCATCCCAGACTAATATTTTGGCGCTCAATGCCGCGGTGGAGGCGGCCCGGGTGGGTGCAGAGAGCAAGGGATTTTCCGTAGTGGCCCAGGAAGTGCGTAATCTGGCCGGCAAGTCCTCTGCTGCCTCCAAAAGCACGGAGGCGCTGATTGAGCAGACCCTCGACGCGGTTGCCCATGGAACGAAATTAGCGGAAGAAACGGCCGCCTCACTCATGAATATAGTTGGCGGCACCGATGATATGGTATCTAAAATAAATCAGATTGCGGAGGCTACTCAAAAGCAGGCGGAAGCGACGGAAATGGTCTCCATAGGAATCGGACAGATATCCGATATCGTGCAGACTAACTCAGCCACGGCAGAGGAGTCGGCCGCCGCGTCTGAAGAACTCTACGGAGAATCTCAGCTTTTAAAAAGCAAAATCAGCCGCTTTAAGCTGCATATGTAGATTTGCTGGTGACATGACAGGAATAATTTAGTAGAATAAGGAAAACGGTTATTCTGAAGCAGGAAGCGTAAGAGTAATCCGGCACCCTTCTCCCGGGACAGATTCGGCGGAGACATTTCCCTGATGCTCCTGAGCGATAGTTTTTACAAGGAAAAGCCCCAGACCGTTGCCTCCCTCCTCCTTTCTTGTGCTGAAGGAGCGTTCAAAAATATGGGGAAGAGTATCCTCGTCAATGCCGCATCCGGTATCACTGACGGATAACAGATAATTTCCATTTTCCATGGAAAGGGACAGCACGATTTTTCCCTCGGGCGGTGTGAAATCCATAGAGTTGAATACCATATTTTCGATGGCTCTGGCGATGGATTCAGGATTCCCCTGCATCGGGCAGGGGAAAGGCGGGAGAGAAAGAAGAAACAGGGGGCCGAAGACCTCCACATCCTGCCTGTTTCTGAGGTAGTAGGTCTCCGCCAGCTGCCGAAGGTCGAATTTTTCCCGGCGGGACACAGGAGAAATCCCTGCGTTAAAATCCTGGATGGAACGAATTTGTACGGAAAGCTCTTCGTAATTCTTTTCTATCATATCTATTTTTTCCTGGGTTTTTTCGTCCACATGGATATCATTCTCCTTTACCAGCTGCAGATAGGCGGAAATACAGGCAATGGGAGATTTCAGATCATGTAGGAATTCCGACAGGATTTTTTGACGTTCTGAGAGCAGCAGGGTTACTTCCTTTGTCCGTTCTTCGACCATATCCTGCAGATGCTCTGTCAGCTGAAGGTTTTGTGCAGCCATCATGAAATGCAGCTTCAGCATGAAGCCTGAAAAAAAGAGAATCAGAAAAAAGGTGCCATATTCATCGGGCCAGCCGGTATAGGCAGGCTCCCAGCGGTTGAGGGTCAGCACAGAGGAAAGAAGACCCGCGCTGTACATGGCTGTGCCTGCAGCCAGCCATCCGGTATGTTTTCCGGAGGTACCCTTCAGGGATAAAAGAAGCAGAAGCAATGATATTGCCAGTTTATACCAGGAAATAATCTGGCCGTAATACGGAATAAAATAAGGAAATAAAGACAGCAGAAATAAAGGCAGAAATACGCTGATCAGCAGCATGGACAGGGCGATCAGCTCTATGGGGGCAGCTATTTCTTTTTTTACGGAATCCGACAGGGCGAATACAATTTTCAGAGCACATAGTATTATGAGCATGGAGCTGCCGTCTTCCAGGGCATACAGGATGCGGGGAAACGGAAGGCTTATGGTATGGAAAAAGGGATAAAAGGAGTGCAGAGAAAAGGTCAGGGCCAGGATACCGAGCCAGAAATAAACCCTGCGGCCGGGCTGCTTTCTGCTTCCCAGCCATACGGCAGCAGACAGCAGCGCTATAGACAGAGAAAAAAAGCATAGAAGACTGTAAAATACCATACGGACAGAGGTCTGCAGGTGGATGGCCTGAGCGCTGCCCAATACCGGAGGATATATAATTCCGCTGTAATAATGGCTGTAGTTGGCTGTCTGGATAATAATATCCGCGGCCGTACCGTCAGGAACCGAAAGGATAAGATCGCGGACCATGGGGGAATACGGATGTAAGCTCCCCTGGCTGACCGCTTCTGTACCATTGATATAAACCCGGCATGCCGAAAAGATTTCGGGCAGATACAGCACCAGACCGTCCAACTGCCGGGAAGAGGCGAATCTGAGCCGGTAGGTGGCGGTACCGTATGGAGAATGCCCCTGATGGAAGCCTGCAAAATTCATATATTCTCCAATACGCGTTGTAAGACCGCTTTCGGAAACGGAAGAAGAAAGAAAATCCTGGGGAGAGAGCAGCCTGTCAGGATAGATTTCCCACCCTTCAGTCAGATAAAGGAGCTTATCATGATTCAATGCCTGTGCATCAGCGAGAAGGACGCCGTCCCGGATTTCATAATAATCTTTGCTGTATTTGTTATCAATTACCGTAAGCAGATGAAAACCTGCCAGGGCCAGAAGGAATAAAAGAATGCACAGCAGCTGTGTTTTTACGGTGTTATTTTTGTTCTTAGCTTGTTTTTTGGAGTTCATGGATACCTCGGAGGATGGAGCATGTACAAAATGAAAAAATCAGTAAGGTTCTTCTTATTTCATGCGGCAGCAGTGGCTTTTATATTCTGCTGGATTCCGTCAGAAGCTTCTTCCGTACCGGGTAAGATCATATCGGAGGGAGCAGCTGAGGTGTCAGGAGATTCAGCTGTGGAGCCGGGGAATATGGTACCGGAAGAATCAGCAGCAGTGCCGGAGAATACAATACCGGAAGAATCAACTTCGGTACCTGAGAATACGGTACCGGAAGATTCAGTAGCAGTGCCGGAGAATACGGTGCCGGAAGAAACAACTGCAGTGCCGGAGAATACCGTACCGGGAGAATCAACTTCAGTGCCGGAGAATACGGTGCCGGGAGATTCAACCGCGGTGTCGGAGAATAATATATCGGAAGAAATATCTGCGGTATCGGGAAATACGATATTAAAGGATGCATTGTCCGTGTCATATAATTCCATATCGGCAGAAGCTGCGGATTGGATTGAAATAGCTGATTTTAAGGAGCTGCGCAGAATAATAAACAGCAGCATAAGGCCGCAGACAAGACATGTCCGTCTGACCTCGGATATAACCATAACGGGGACAGATGCTGATACTTATTATATCATATCTCCCCCAACTGCGCCAATTTATATTGATACGGGCGAATATACGATCTATGTGGAGGGACAGCTGGTGGTAATGGGAAGCGTCTCTGTTTTCGGCAAAGGAGGGGATGGGGGACTTATCCATATCAACAAAGGAGGGTACGCCACATTCGAAGGGGGCAGCCTCAGGGCGGATCAAGGTTATGCTTTATGGCAGGAGGACGGCGCTTTTTTCACTGCATCGGATCTGGATGATAAGAGCTATGCATTTGTTCCCTATTCCTGCGAAGGGGAATGCAGATATCCGGATAAACCCGTAGTATGGGATTCCTATGAAAAGGACAGGGAAGAAACGACATATCGTATTATTCCTACGGAAAATGATTTTGACCCGGAGGTTCTTCCGGCAGAATTTTATTCCACCTGGTGTGATAAAGGGAAAAAATACAAGGGAAAGCTTCCTGTTTTCTGGGAAGTGGATGAAAACACACAGGCTTCTTTAAAGGAACGAAAAAGAACGCTTATAAACGGAAATTATGGACCGGATTACGATATGGGACGCCGCCCGGAATGTATGGCTCTTTTCCAGAATAAAAATGCAGCGGTAATTATTAATGGAATGCTGACAGTTTATTCCCCTAGCCAGTCTGTCATGGAAATCCGTTTTGCTCTGGAGAATCCGAAAGAGGAGGATGGCAGCTTTTATGTGGAATTTTCCCGGGACGGAAAGCAGTGGCAGCGCTCTGAACAGGGAAAATACCGATTAAAAAATGGGATTACTTTCTTTTATGAGAATTATGAAGACAGGAATCCCGCGGTCTATTATTGTGTCTGCGTTCAAAAAGACGGGAGGAACTATTATTCGGATATTGTGATGATTTCAGAAGACAATACTCTGGTTATCGGTGACATCCATGGAGGCAGAGGAGGAGGAACTCCCATATTGTCAGGTATGCAGGAAACGGATAAGGTATCAGGAAATAAGGAGGGGGAAGGGAATACTGTTGGGATATCCCCGGAAACAGAGACTCCTTATTCGGATGAGGAAGGGGAAACAGAGCAGACGGAAGCCGCAGCAGAGAAACCGAAAACGGAAGAGGAGAAAACGGATCCATACCGGAAGGAAGTATTTTCTTATGGTGAAGGGAAGGAGGAGTCCAGGAACGCATCATTTGCGGCCGATGAAGAAAAACGGGAAGAAACGCAGGAATATAATGCTTCCGGACAGAGTCAGGAAAACTTCAGTCCGACGCAGGAGTCTTCAGAGGAAACGGCCGAATCGATTGCGGCGATAACGGAAGAAGACACAGGCGTTGCCGAAGAGCGCAGGAAACAGATTTTTATGGGCTTTGGTTCGGTAGGCATCATTCTGGCGGCAGTATTTTGCGGGAATGCACTGGTGCGTAAATTCAAATAAACTATGTCCTGTAAAGCAGGCCTATATCTTATCAGCATGAAAGCCAGGAGAATCCTGCCCGAAGCTTCCGGGCATCACTTCCGGTTCAGGGGACAAACAGGTAGCCTTTGTGGCGTATGGTACGGATATACTCTTTTTCCGGACAGATGTCACAGAGTTTTTTCCTGACCTTGCCTATGCGTGCCTGAAGATTATGCCTGCTTTCATTTATGGGCTGTTTCCATATATTGTCATAAAGCTGTTCGTAGGTAAACAACTGATTGGGATGGTGGGCAAAAAAGGAAAGGATGTCGAATTCCAACCGGGGAAAAGTACATTCAACTCCGTGACAGATGGCTGTGAGCCTGCCTGTATCAATGATCAGATCACCGAATGTAAGCAGCTCCGGCGGCTGGTTTTCATAACGGCGCAGGATTCGTACATTAACACGCAGCTCCAGCTCTTTCAGGGAAAATGGTTTGGGGACATAATCGTCTGCGCCGGACAGAAAGCCTTTGATTTTATCATCATTTTCAGTATAGCATGATAAAAATATGATCGGTACGGAGGAAAACTGCCGGATGGAGGTACATAACTCAAAACCGTTCATATCCGGCAGATTAACATCAAGGATCACGCAGTCAATACTGGCGCTTTTCAGATAGCTTACCGCCTTATCCGCTGATGCTGTACAAATGATATCATATTGCCGTTCTTTAAAGTATTGATATACCACATTCCGCAGGGCAGCATCATCGTCCACGAAAAGAATCTTATACATATTACATTCCTCTTATACATAAATATTATCTGTTATTCCATATCTGTGACCCGTCTATACAGCAAGTATATCATAAAATTCACACCGAAAAGTCGCCCCAATGTCGCTTTTTATAAATATATGCTAAACGAGAATAATATCTGTTATAATTCATACGTAATCCAATAGGGAAAGGTAACGGAGTATTACGATGAAGGAAAGCAATTTTAAAAAGGCAGTTAATGAAATTCTGAGTTTTGATTTTTCAGGAGAGGGACAGAAGGCAAAAATTTCAGAGGTGACCTCAAAAAAATCAGGGAAAAAAGAGGAGCCGGATAGAGCAGCAGGAGAAGGAATGAAGGAAGAAAGAATACCGCACGGAGAAGGACAGGCAGTTACTGTTGAAGCATCGGTACCCGTTCAGGCCGGAGCGGATATGGCCGCAGTAGGAAATACAGTGCCGGCCCTGAAAAATGAATCCATCATTACGGAGGATATGGTAATTGACGGAAGCGTAAGGACAAAATCAAATCTGCGCGTTCTTGGGCAGATTTCAGGTGATGTGAAATGCGAGGGCTCTCTGCTGCTGGCAGGTAAGGTAATCGGCGATATTTACGCAGACAGCATGCGTGTCCAGTCGGGTAATATCACCGGCAATATTCAGGTGACCGATGAAATGGTAGTGGATAATAATTCATGGATTAAGGGTGACATCACGTCAGGACGGCTGATGTTCAACGGACATAGCGAAGGCAATATGATGGTAAAGGAAAGTGTTGAGTTCCGCGAGTCTGCAAGGGTGAAAGGAAATGTTTCATCGGAATGCATCTCCATGTACAATGGGGCACACGTGAAGGGGATGATCGATATCGGCGGCATTGAAGAAATTAAAGAGGAGTAACAGGAGGAAAAGGTATGGATTTTTCCACTGTGGGCGGAGAGCTTTGTACGGAAACAGCGGGAGGATACGGTAAATCTTCTGTTAAGCTTGTCGCTGCTGACAGAAATCGGCATAAGGGAAAAAGCAGGTACTGGGGAAGTGTACTTTTTTATAAGCATATAATTTTGGGAACGACGGTTCTTTTAATCCTAATCCCTTTATTGGGCCTCGGCGGGATGATTTATAAGTATTCCCGTCTGATGGAAGATTATCAGGGGCTTCTGCATCGGACATACTCTTTGTATGAGGCGGAGGCAGTGGAAAACAGAAGGAAAATTTCAGAGGCAGGCAGAAAAATCAGCCTGGAGATTTCCGGCTGGAATGACAGGGTCGGAAAAATCCCGTTTAAAGTAAATACAGATGACTGGAATTACATATTGGTAAACGACTGGAATCCGCTGCCGGCCGCTTTTAAGCCTCAGTTAGATGTATTGGACGACGGGCATCAGGTAGACTACCGTATCGTGGATGATCTCGTAAAAATGCTTTCAGATGCGAAAGAAGAAGGTATGGATTTGCTGGTATGTTCAGCGTACCGCAGCTATGAGAGACAGGCTGATTTGTTCGGCAGTTCGATAGAGGAACTGATGGATCAGGGATTGACGTACATAGACGCCTATTATAAAACCCGTGAGCAATACGCGGTTGTCAGCTACAGCGAACATCATACCGGACTGGCTGTGGATATTGTGGGGAAGAGCCATCAGATGCTGGACGAACGTCAGGGGCGTACGAAAGAGGCAATGTGGCTTGCCGAAAATTGTGCCCGCTATGGTTTTATTCTGCGTTATCCCAAGGGAAAGAAAAATATTACGGGAATTGAGTATGAGTCCTGGCATTTCAGATATGTAGGAAAAGAAGCAGCGGAATTTATTGACGAAAATGATTTAACGTTTGAGGAATTTCTGAAAACTGCGGAAGCGGATCAGAAGAATATGGCACACCCCGTTCCTGATTAACTCATTAAAAAGCCCCGCAGAAGGCGCGCAGGATATCCATCCATGCCAGGCAGTCTGCGGGGCTTTTTGCTCTATTTATTCATTTTATAAACCGGATCTGCCGGATACCCGCCCTTCAGCTTCTGCATCCCGCGCTGAACCGCGTCCTTGGAAGTCTTCCAGTCGGCATCCTTGTTCCGGTAATCGAATTTTTCAATAAGCCAGTCCACATCACCGGAAACACGTTCCATATTTTCTTCCATCAATTTGAATACCAGAGGATAAAAATCCTTCTTCTCCGCGTCATTCAGATGGGAGTCCGCCTGATTGCATAAGTCACCGAAATGATGGAGGCAGAAGCCCTTGCTCTTTTTCAGTTTTTCGCGGAAAGCCTCATCATTTTTATACAGATAGAAAAAGGTATCCATATAGCGGGCGTATTCCTTGGTGAAAAAATCACAGATATAGCAGGTTCTTTCCTTCTCCGCAACCCAGGAAGCGATAGCGTTGGATTCGGAGGGCTTTCCCTTCAGCTTGTCCATGAGTGAGGTTTTTCCCGGGGTAAAATGAGAAAACTGATCCTTCATTTCCGCAATCAGCTTTTTGTAGTGGGTTTTCAGTATCCAGCCGTTTCCCAGGGTATTGCCGTAGTCAAACATTTTCTTGTAATGCATCCGGCAGAAGCCGGCCTTGTCCGTGGCCTCCCTTGTGTCGCTTTCCATATAGGAAGCGCAGGAACCGAGCACGTAATCCATGATATCCTGCTCCACATTCCGTTCAATGAAACAGAAGGGGCATTCATCCTCCGCGTTCATGGCGTCATTTAAAGGGATGGTATATAATTTTTCTTTCATTCTTAATCTTCCTCCGGAATCCATGTCATGTATCTATTGTATCGGATCAGGGGCGAGATTACAATCAGAGTATGACAGATAAAAATTCTGAGTGAGCAGCTCCGTCTGCCCGGGCTCATCTCCCGGTTCCTCCGGATGGCCGGCAGCTCGGTAAGGTTCCTTATAGGGCGCGCTTTCGCTCGGACAAACACGCAGCGGTACTAAGGTTGCAAAGTACGCAACCTAAGGACCGGCGTGTTTATACGGCCCTTACAGGAATCCTTACCGAGCTGCAGGCCATCCGGAGGAACCGGGAGAGGAGCCCGGGCAGACGGAGCCGCTCTCTCAGATTTTTTATCTGCCTCCACATTTTTTACTGTAGCTCAAGATATTTACATTGGTGCAGTATGATTTTTCTGATTTGGGCCATCTCGTCCGGCGGCGGTAATATGTGATAGCTTACAAAATAAGCCACTAATCCGTCTATTTGTGACCACCACAATCGGGAAAAGGCGGCAGCGATTCCAGGCTCGATGTCCGGTTTGGTTTTATAAATAATCTCTTCCACGATGCTTAAGCTGTTCTTGGCCTTTTCTTTCATTTTTTCTCTGAGAGCTTCATTTTTGGAAGACTCCAGCCAGAATTCAAATTTAATCCCGGCGAAATCCAGATTTTCGGCAGTCCATTGGTTTACCGTTTCATCCCAGACACAGATCAGTTTTTCCGATAAAGACATATCTTCGTAAATGACCCGGTTCAGGGCATCTTCAAAAGAAGGATTATTCATAAACTCATTCCAATGTTCTGCCAATTCAAAAAAAATCTCCTCTTTACTCTTGAAATAGTTGTATATTAACCCCTTACTGATTCCCGCTTCTCTCGTGATATCATCTATTGATGTGGCATAATAGCCTTTTTGGGAAAAGAGTTTTAAAGCGGTCTTTAAAATATCTGTTTGGCGCTGTTTCTTTTTTTCATCCGATATTTTAGGCACTGGGAACCCTCCGCATCCATTTCCTGTTTTTTTTACTATAAACCAATATCAGGATTGAAAGCAAGCTAATAATGCCGCCGGAGATAAGATACAGGTTATTGATATTGAATTTATCAAGCAGTACTCCGGTTATCATGTACGAAACCGGCTGAAGGCCTGTGGAGCATAGAAATTGAATGCTCATGACTCTGCCGACAAGAAAGGCAGGAGTAAGCTGCTGGATTGTGGTCAGAAATAATACGTTTATGATTCCCAAAAGCAGTCCGGCTGTGAATATGGAAACCATGATCACCAGCCTGGAAGTACTGTAACTGAAAATGCTCCATATCATTCCAAGTATGAGTACGCACCATAGGATCAGATGAATGGACTGTGTGCTGTCCCTCCGTTTCATATTTCCGATGAAAACAGCGCTTATCAATGCTCCCAGGCCGGTCACAGACAATAACCGCGTATACCCGTCCACCCCTTCGGACAAACAATTCATGGCGATTACAGGAAAACCGACCTGCTGGGGGCCAATGATGCACAGATTAAGAATCGCTGTAAAAAGCAATAACAATATTAAAATAGGCTGTTCCAATAAATCCTTAAAGGCTCCCTGTTGGGATGTCCCGCTTTCGTGAGCCTTGTCTTTTTCTTGTCTGTTTTCCCTGCAGCCCACCCCGCAGAACAGAAAGAATGCAGTGACGGCGGAGACAGCCATGATCGGATACGCTTTATCACTCGTTTTTTCCACAAGGAATCCGGCTAAAAGGGGACCGATCAGGGTTGCCCCCTGGTTGATGAACTGCATCACGGAATTTGCCTTCTGCAGATGCTCCCCGCCCATTAATACGGGGATGGCAGAATAGAGCGCCGGCAATATGGCGGCGCTTATCCCTCCGAACAAAACGGCAAATATAAAAATGATGTTTTCATTCACAAGGCTGCCCTGATTCACAAGAAAGAGGGAAATCAATAGTAAGCCTAATAATCCGGTTCCGATAATAAGTGTTTTGAAAATCCCCAGCTTATCTGTGAAAAGTCCGCTGACAGGCAGAATAAAAATCCTGGGGATAACCATGGCTGTCATAACGGAGCTTAACAATAAAATGGAACCGGTGCTTTTCATGATCAATGAAACCTGCAATACACTATACAGCTGATTGATAAGAAACAAAATGATACATGCGCTGAAAAAGAATACAGAATCAGCGGAGAGAAACTTCGATTTTTTGTTTATAAGCATATTATCATATCCTCCTGATATATAAAATAAACTGACTGTTCAGTTTATTTTACCATAACTATTAATTTCTGCAAGTGTTTTATCTGTTTTTTTCGTTTTATTAAGATATCAGGGAGTATGTCAATATCTGCATGTAAAGTCGGCGCTCTGCCGATACGATATGCGGGCCTGGATGGCGTGCGCCAGGAGTATACCGCCGAACGGCTTACCCATGACAGGAAACCGCCTGTTTAGCTCCGAACACTTCCTGCTTTTCTCTTTTGACTGGCTGTATTTCATTACACGGCAGAAATTGGCGAGGAATTGAGGGAATGATGAAGAGCCCCCTCTTTATTTACCAATAAAACCTTAGCATACACAGATCATAAAATAACAAGGCTGTTCCCCACCGGAGCCGTCCTTCCTCCATTCATATCCCTACCTAATATTAAGGAAATTGAAACATCCCGTCCCCGCCGCCCGCCCTTGCCTCCCAGGGTAGCAGGGCAGGGAGGCAAGGGCTGCGGCGGGGACGGGATGTTTCAATTTCTACCCCCTTCCGCAAAATTTACCGTTGTGAACTACCGCCGGATATGGTACTATTTATGGAAAAGAATTTTTTGGGAATCTTAACAGAAATGTAGGAAAAGACAGGAGAGGAGAGAACGACTTGAGTACAAAAGAGCAGAAAGTAAAAGTAGATGCGGATTATTCCCTGATGCCCGTACCCGGGCACGCGCGCCGGAATATCGTGACCATGTTCATGATTATGCTGGGGTTCACCTTTTTTTCGGCAAGCATGTGGACCGGCCAGGAACTGGGGGCCGGACTTGATTTAAGCGGTTTTATCGGATCTTTGCTGCTGGGCGGCATTATTCTTGGTATTTATACGGCATTACTGGCCTATGTTGGCTGTAAAACCGGATTATCCATGGATTTGCTGGCCCAGCATTCTTTTGGCAAAAAGGGATCTTACCTTCCTTCCGCGCTGATCAGCTTCACGCAGATAGGATGGTTTGGTGTCGGCGTGGCCATGTTCGCCATTCCCGTAGCCAGGCTGCTCGCGCCGGATAAACCCTGGATGGTTCCGCTTCTGGTTGCTGTCGCCGGAATCTGTATGACCGGCTCCGCTTTTTTCGGAATCCGTGCCATGACCATTGTAAGCTATATTTCCGTGCCCCTGATTGCCATGCTGGGGATTGCGGCCATGGTGATCGCGGTGCGTACCGGGGATGCCAGCCTGACGGAAAAATTTGCGGAAAGCCAGGGACTGAGCATCATAACCGGAGCGGGAATGGTTATCGGCTCCTTCGTCAGCGGAGGTACGGCCACCCCCAACTTCGCCCGTTTTGCAAAGACACCGAAAGCGGCTGTCTGGACAACCATCATCGCCTTTTTCCTGGGGAACAGCCTGATGTTCTGCTTCGGCGCATTCAGCGGTGTGTATGTGGGCGGAAATGATATTTTTGAGGTTATGATCGCCCTGAACCTCACGCTGTTCGCCGTCATCGTACTGGGACTGAATATCTGGACCACCAACGACAACGCGCTGTATTCCGCAGGACTTGGCCTCTCCAATATTACAAAAATAAAGAAAAGCCCGCTGGTTCTCATTTCCGGCGCGCTGGGTACCATCACCGCTATCTGGCTTTATAACAACTTCACAGGCTGGCTGAACGTTCTCAACTGCACCCTTCCTCCGGTAGGCGCCATCCTTGTGCTGGGATTTTTCTGCCATAAGGAGGACTATGCCCAGGATAAGGAAAATACCCTGGAGGTGAACTGGTTTGCCATAGCCGGAGTCGTCCTGGGCGCGGTCATCGCCAATGTGGTGCCGGTGGGAATCGCATCCATTAACGGCATGGCTGTGGCCTGCATCTGTTACCTGGTGGGAGAAGCGGTAAATAAGAAAGGGAAATAAGAAATGCTGATTAAGAATATTCATCTGGAAAACAGTGTGGAATGTACGGACATCCGTGTTTCAGACGGAGTTTTTGAAAAAATCGAATCCGGGATAGATGCCCTGCCGGGAGAAGAGGTGATAGACGGAACCGGATGTATGATTCTGCCGCCCTTCATTGAATCCCATGTACATCTGGATACCTGCCTGACCGCCGGGGATCCGGTGTGGAATATGTCCGGAACTCTGTTTGAAGGAATTGAGTGCTGGAGTCAGAGAAAAGAGAAGCTCACCAAACAGGACGTGAAAGACCGTGCGGGAAGGGCGATCCGCATGCAGGCGGCAAACGGAGTACAGTTTGTAAGAACCCATGTGGATGTGACGGATCCCACACTGGTGGCTATGGAGGCCATGCTGGAGCTGAGGGAAGAACTGAAGGACGAGATCACCATTCAGATAGTGGCGTTTCCCCAGGAAGGTATTTTAAGCTATCCTAACGGAAAAGAGCTGATGGAAAATGCGGTGAAAATGGGAGCCGACTGTGTGGGCGCCATCCCCCATTTTGAATTCACGCGGGAATACAGTGTGGAATCCCTGAACTTTGCCATGGATCTGGCGTACCGCTATGACCGCCTGGTGGATGTACACTGTGATGAAATAGATGACGAAGCATCCAGAGGCCTGGAAACGCTGGCGGCGAGGGCCTACGAAATGCAGATGTTCGATAAGGTGACGGCGAGCCATACCACGGCCATGCATTCCTATAATAATGCCTATGTCAACCGGCTGATGAGGCTTTTGAAAATGAGCCGCATTAATTTTGTGGCGAATCCCCTTGTGAATACCCATCTGCAGGGACGCGTGGACACCTATCCCAAGCGCCGCGGCGTAACCAGGGTAAAAGAGCTTCTGGAGGCCGGCCTGAACGTTTCCTTCGGCCATGATGACATTTTCGACCCCTGGTATCCGCTGGGAACCGGAAATATGAGGGATACCGTGTTCATGGGCCTGCACGTATGCCAGATGATGGGCTATGAGGACATCATGAATTCCTATAAGCTCATCACACACAATGCGGCCCGTACCCTTCACCTGGGAGAAAGCTACGGAATCCGGGAAATGAATCCTGCTGATTTCATTATTCTGAACGGGGATAATTTCTACAATGCCCTGAATAAAAAGAGCGAAATCCTGTATTCCTTCCGGAAGGGAAAAATGCTTGCCAAAACCATTCCTGCGCAGACAGAAATCTGTTTCTGACAGCTGACGGAAGGTAAGTTAATATTGTCAAAGAGCCAATGCGGCTTTTGAATAACCCAATTAACTATTAAACTTATGAGGAGGAAATGTAATTATGGGTGAAAAGACCATGAGGCAAAAGCTGATTCTGGGCATTCAGCACACCCTCGCCATGTTCGGGGCCACCGTACTGGTTCCCGCGCTGACCGGGCTGAATACCTCGATCACACTGTTTTGTGCCGGCCTGGGTACACTGCTGTTCCATTGGATCACAAAGAAAAAGGTGCCCGTTTTCCTGGGCTCCAGCTTCGCATTTATGGCGGGTATTATGGCCATTATCGGAGACTCCAGGATGGGGGATCCGGATTTTATGGACAAGCTGGCTTCTGTAAAGGGGTCACTGATTATCGCCGGTCTGGTTTATGTATTGTTCGCCGGCCTGATCAAGATTTTCGGGTATGAAAAGGTGAACAAGCTGCTTCCCCCTATCGTAACCGGGCCTATCATCATTGTAATCGGGCTGCGTCTGAGCAGCACAGCCATCAGCAGTGCATTCTATTATAATGGGGAATTCAGCCTGAAGGCCGTACTGGTCACTGTGGTTATCCTGACGGTAGTAATATGTGTATCCATTTTCGCAAAGGGTATCTTTAACCTCATGCCCATTTTATTTGCCATCATTGCAGGCTACCTGGTATGTCTGCCTCTTGGCTTCTGTGATTTTACCGCAGTAAGGGAAGCTCATTTCCTGTCCTTCATGGATAAGGATATTATGGCACAGCTGCTGTGCATACCTAAATTCAGAGCGGATGCCATCCTGGCTATCGCGCCTATCGCCCTGGTAACCATGATTGAGCATGTGGGCGATATTACTACCAACGGAGCGGTGGTAGGAAAGAATTTCATGGTGGATCCTGGAATTCACAGAACCATTCTGGGCGATGGTCTCGCTACCGCGCTGGCAGGCCTTCTGGGCGGCCCCGCCAATACGACCTATGGGGAAAACACCGGCGTTCTGGCTGTTACCAAGGTATACGACCCTTCCGTTATCCGTATTGCGGCGGTATTCGCCATGATTCTGGGTATCTTCGGAAAGTTCGGCGGCTTTATAACCAGTATTCCTTCCCCTGTTACAGGCGGTATCAGCATCGTGCTTTACGGTATGATTTCCGCGGTAGGTGTCCGTATCCTGATTAACTCCAGGCTGAACTTCGGCAACAGCCGCAACCTTCTGGTTGCTGCCATCATCCTTGTCCTGGGTATCGGCTGCGACAGCATTCCGGTATACGGCGCCGTTACTATTTCCGGCCTGGCGCTGGCGGCAGTTGTGGGAATTATTCTGGCATTCATCCTTCCTGAGGGAGAGGACAGTGTGCTGAGCTAAAAAGAAAAGGCAAAAAGGTATCGGAAGCGGCAGAAAAATCTGCGTTGCTTCCGGTACCTTTTTTAATTTTTGCGGCAAATTATAGTAATCCTATTTCTCTTTTATAGGTGTGATGGATAACGTATACCCTAATGGTGCAAGTACCTTGAGCAAGGTATCAAGCTGTGGTGTGGATTTCAGACTTTCTATTCTTGCGATTGCGGGTTGTTTCACTCCGCTTAATTCAGCAAGTTCTCTCTGTGAATATCTTTTTTTCTCTCGAGCTTCAATCATTTTTCCTATGAGTTCCACTTCAAGATTTGTCTTTCCTTTCCCCAAAACAGATAGATATAGGAGTATTGACTAATAAAAAAGTATTGCCGGAGCGTATTTGGAAGCAGACGGACAAAATGTTCCGCCATGAACAAAATGTTCCAAAACGTCCTGTAATCCGGCCGGAACATTTTGCATGCCGCAGAATTTTCTGGCAGTTGAAAAAGCTTAAAGAAGAGCCTTATACTTAGCCCTGTCGAACGGACATTCAAACAGCCGGAAAATAGAAAGGCGGATAGGATGCCGGTAAAAGGATTGGAGGATAAATATGGAAAAGAGCACGGCAGGGTTTATTGGCAGACAAAAGAAGCCCGGCGAAAAAAAGAGATACGGAAGAGGGGTTATCAAGGAAAATATGCAGATTTATGCATTGATGCTTCCTACCCTGGTACTGATATTTATTTTCTGTTACATACCCATGTACGGACTTGTGATAGCTTTTCAGGATTATGTGCCGGGAGCCCCGTTCCTGGGAGAAGGAGTAAAGTGGGTAGGATTAAGGTGGTTTGATAAATTTATTTCCGGCCACTATTTTTCAAGGCTGATAAAAAATACTCTTATCTTAAGCGGCCTGAATCTGCTGTTTGGTTTTACCGCACCGATTTTTTTCGCATTGCTGCTGGATCAAATCAAGCATACCCGTTTTAAAAAATTTATCCAGACGGCCAGCTATATGCCCTATTTCATTTCTACTGTGGTAGTGGCAGGCATGGTTATCTCGTTCATAGACACAGACGGGCTGGTAACAAATCTGCTTATGCTGCTGGGGTTTGACCGGAAGAATTATCATGTGGAGCCATCCGCCTTTCCATGGATATATACGATTACTAATGTATGGAAAAATTTCGGATTCGGAAGTATTCTGTACTGCTCCATTATATCCTCCATCGATCCCGGACTTTATGAGGCGGCCAAGCTGGACGGCGCCAACCGCTGGCAGCAGGTCTGGCATGTGACTATTCCGGGACTGCAGGCAGTAATTGCCATCAACCTGATTACCACGGTGGGAGCTATCCTGGCTGCAAACTCCGAACTGATACTGCTGCTGTATACACCCGCTACTTATGATGTGGCAGATGTTATCGGCACCTATACTTACCGGCTCGGTATTCTGGAAGGGCAGTACAGCTATACAACGGCTGCAGGATTGTTCACAGCTGTCATCGGTTTTGCCTTTACCTATGCGGCCAATAAAATCAGCAATAAACTGACAGGTTTCGGTTTGTGGTAGAGGAAGGAGAAGGAACAGGGATGAAAAAGCAGAATAAAAACAAAATCAAAGAGGGTAACCGGGCTGTAACGGCAGTCCTTTATATCCTTGCGGCAATAGCGGCATTCATAACTCTTTACCCTATGTATTATGTCCTTATTTTATCGCTCAGTGAACCGGCCTATGCCGCAACCATGCGGGTTTATCTGGTACCGAAGGGGTTTAATCTTTCCGCCTTCCAGGTGCTGGTCACCGATATGAAAATGTGGAGGGCATATGCCAATACGGTACTGTATGTGGTACCTACCACGATACTTATGATTGCCACAAGCACGGTAGTGGCATTCGGCCTGAATTATAAAAAGCTGATGGGAAGAAAATTTTTAACCATGTTTCTTCTGATTCCCATGTATTTTGCAGGCGGGACGATTCCCTCTTTTCTTCTTATCGTAAAACTGGGATTATATGACAGCCCATTTTCCCAGGTTATTCCGGCCTGCTTCTCCATATGGAATATCATCCTGGTAAAGGCTTATTTCCGTTCCATACCGGAATCTCTGACGGAGGCGGCAAGGATTGACGGGGCCAGCCTGTTACAGGTGCTTCTTAAGGTATTTGTGCCTCTGGGGAAACCTATTTTTGCGGTTCTTGCGGTTTATACGATTGTGGGTGTCTGGAACAGCTGGTTTTCCGCCATGCTTTACCTTCCTCATACGGAATGGCAGCCGCTTCAGATGTATCTGAGAAGGATACTGGTGGAATCCAAACAGACGCTGACACAGGTAATGGATGCGGCAACGGCCAAAGAACTGGCCATGAGGCAGCTTTCCAATGCACAGCTGAAGTATGCCATGATTATATTTACGACACTTCCTGTGTTGTGTACCTATCCTTTTTTCCAGAAGTATTTTGTCAAGGGTATGGTATTGGGCTCTTTAAAAGAGTGAACGATTAAGATTTCATCCTTTTCCTTTCGGGGAAAAGATGTAATATATTGAATAAGAAGAAGGAGGAAGTTATGCAAAGAACAAAGAAATTCCAAAAGGTATGGGCGGCGGTGCTGTCGGCGGCGATGATAGCGGGTACGCTTACAGGGTGTGCAAAGGAATCCGGCACGGAACCCGGGGAAACCGGATCGGCAGCGGCGAGTGCTGCGGCGGAGGCCGGAGAGGAGCTGACAACTATCAAGATTCTTGGCGTGGACAACAAGGCCACGGATGATTCCGGAAATGCCGTTTATTTATCGGACTGGGTGAACGGGGACAGCAAGATGTGGCAGAAGCTGACGGACGATCTGGCTGAAAGAGGGCTTCGTCTGGAACTGGATCTGATTCCGGAGGATCAGTATGAAACGGTAGTGCAGACTCAGATTGCTGCGGGACTTACCTGTGATATCGTAAATATCAACGGAAGTACAAGCAATAAAAGGACAGTGGATTATAAAACACTGATGAATCTGGTTAAGCAGGGAAAGCTGGTTGCCCTGAATGATATCTGGGACAATTATTCCGACGGTACGGCCAAAGAATTTTTTACCACGGGGTTCGGATCGGAAGTGGAAAAATTGAATGTTATGGAGGATGGAAATATTTACTGGCTTTCCGCCTGTACAATCGGGGACTATAATGGCGATGTATGGGGCGGTTTTACCGGGTCGATGATCCGGAAGGACTGGCTGGATAAGCTGGGTCTGGAAAAACCGGAAACTACGGACGAACTGTTTGAAGTGCTCTCTGCCTTCCAGACGCAGGATGCCAATGAGAACGGGGAGCCGGATGAAATCGTAACGGTGGACTATAACACATTCGGAAACGGTATCGCACAGTTTTTCGGACTGGGCACGCAGGCCTGTTTTGTGGACTATAATACAGGAAAGGCAACAAGCCCCTGGTACCAGGATGGTGTGAAGGATTATATTGCCTTTATGAAAAAGCTGTGTGATGCAGGCCTGCTGGAAACCTCCGGACAGGGAAATGAGAAAAAGGCTGAGAATAAGGTTTCCATGATCAGCAGCTGGTGGATATCCACCTGGGACGAACCGGGAGTCATTGTGAAAGAGGGACAGGCGGCGCCTTATTTTGTAGGGACACTCTGCCGGGGAGTGGAAGGGATCGATCCTCTTGTCACCAGACAGAACGGAATTCAGAAGGGAACTTATGAGTATGCGGTAACATCCAATGCAGATAAGGCAGCGATAGGAAAGCTTCTTGATTATCTGGCTAGTGAAGAGTACAGCGTGCTTTCCGAATTCGGTATTGAGGGTTATACCTATGAGGTAACGGAAGACGGCAAGAAAAAGAAATTACCGGCCAATGATATCAGTGAGGTACAGATTATGTCTAAGCTGCCGGCACTGTGGGTAAATAATTCCATTCTTCCCCGGGTAGAGGTGACGGATCGGGCACAGGAGCTGATTACCTGTGAGGAGGCCGGCCTTACGATGGGATATCCGGATACCGGCTTTAAAGAAAAGGCGGAGGTTATCAAGGATATCTATGAGAATGAAGAGAAATACAGCTATGCCATTATGGATACGGAAGCCAATCTCGCGGCGGCTACGGAAGAGGAAACGGAACGGATGACGGAAATCAAAGCGGATTTCGACACCTATTATCAGGAACTGCTTACCAAACTGATTTTGGGGCAGGCATCCATGGATGACTGGGATTCTTATATCAGTGACATGAAGGAGCTTGGCCTGGACGAATTAATTTCCATAACACAGGAAAGATATGACAGGGCACAGCAGTAGAAAACAGAATAACGGAAATAACGCCGGAGCGAGAGCACTTTAGTTGTTCCGCGTCCGGCGTAAGTGTATAATAGCTGTATCAATTCGGGGGATGGTGGGGTTATGTTTGGGTTTTGGGAAAATAAGTTTTTCAGGAATCTGTTTCTCACATTTTTCTGGCTGATGGCGGTGCTGATACTGGTTTTTGGGGGTATCATTTCCTTTCAGCTGGAAAAAGGAAGACAGGCGTCCGTACAGCAGGAGCTTCTGCGTAAGGTGGAACGGATGACACAGGCGGTGGATGAAAAGTTTTCTACGGTGGATATGATTGCCACCCAGATCGCATCCAGTACCTGGATTCGTTATGCAGGGACGCAGTCCGATATTTTGTATTCCCGGATGGATACTTTGAAAAAACAGGAAATTTCCCAGACAATAGGCAACGAGAACGATATTCTCAAAATTGCCAAATCCACTGCAGTCCTGTTCCCTCAGAAAAATATGGCTATAGACAGGGTATCCTTCTGGGAATGTGAAAGGTACTTTAATTCCGTAGGCCTGTATCCGGAGCTGTTGGATAAACTGATGGAGGCACTGAAGGGAAATTACAGTACCCAGGTACTGTATACCGATGAGCAGGTGAAAGCGGGCTATGACAATTTTATTATTGTGAAGCAGCTGCAGTATGATGACAAGCCGAGACAGGTTTTGCTTATCTATGTGGATGGAAAGCTGTTTGACAAGTTTATCAGGGACAATGTTTCAGACACGGTCCGGTTTGGACTGTCCTTTGACGGTATGCCTGTTTATGAATGGAACAGCAAAGATGCGGAGACCGCCGGGGAACAGATATTTGTGAAAGAGGTGCCCTCAGGGATGTACCGCTGGAATTATGAATTCACTGTGGATATGAGTTATATCAATGGAAGCGGGCCGGCGGCCTATTCTCTGATTTTAGGCTGCTGCGGCCTTTTGCTGCTTGCGTTCGCGGCTTCTTATCTTCTTGCCAGGCTGACACACAGGCCGATCAGCATCCTGGCAGAGCGGTTCGGAATGAAGAAGTCCCACCATGTATATGGCCTTGAAGATATCGAAAAATCCTATCAGGAGCTGAACACAGAAAAGGAAGGGATGGAATCCCTGGCCAATCAGTATTATGAAATTGGAAAGGATGATTTCCTCGGCAGCCTTCTGGAGGGAACCTGTGAAAAGGAAAAGATAAAGGAGCATATAAAGCAGTATCATCTGGGGTTTCAGGAGGATATGGCTTATCTGATAATACTGCTTCCGTTTTGGGAAGAGGATCGACAGAAGGCATTTATCGGAGCGCTGCTGCAGCTTCAGCTGGATTGCTACAAGGACGGTTTTCCGGTGGCGATGTACCATACCCAGGGTATGTATTATCTGATTCTGCCCTCGGAGCAGGGGAAAGAAGCGCTGCTGAGAAAAACGGAGCAGCTGTGCATCATGGTGGATGAACTGCTTCCGGATATGGATGTGGAGCTGTATTTCGGGCGGCCCCATCATGGATTCCAGGGAATTCACAGGGCATATGATGAAGCGAGGGAAAAAATGCTGGGAGGAAACAATCCGGATAAAATCAGATATTACTATCCGCTGGAACTGGAAATAAAAATTATTAATTATATGAGGATTGGCCATTTTGAAGATGCGGAAGAAATCTGCAGGCATATCAGGGAGGAAAACCAGAGAAGACAGCTGCTTCCCGGTGAAGCCCGGAAGGTTACGGGACTGCTTTTTGAGGTGTTCTACCGGTTTTCTGTGGACATGCAGTTTGAACTGCAGAGAGATACCTGTGGATATGCGGAAGCAGAAGAGGTTCAGGATGTGGATAACATGTGGGACGCATTGCTGGAAATCCTGGAGGCCCTGAAGAGAAGCTTTAATGAAAACCAGAACCTAAAGTCTCTGGGGTATGACATCGTGGAATATGTCAAAGCGCATTTTACCTCTTCCGGACTTTCCCAGCAGGATATTGCGGATCATTTCCGGGTATCCAGGCCTACGGTTTCCAAGGTCTTTAAGGAAACCATGAAGGTGAATTTTATTGATTACCTGCATAAGCTCCGCGTGGAGCAGGCCAAGATATTTTTTGAGCAGGAAAACTATAATGTTCCCGCAGTAGCACAGCTTTGCGGATATGAAAATGAAATTACCTTTAAGAGGGCATTTGTGAAAAATGAAGGAATGACGCCCAGAGAATATGTAAAAACAATGGATGGAAGGCTGCGCGATCCATCCATATGTTCAATGAAAAGCGGGAGAAAAGCGGAATGAATAAATTAAAAGCAACGGGACTGTCCCTTAAGGGCAGCTATTGCCAGGAAGGGAAATGGTATGATATACCGGAGGAATCCATAAATGACAATGGTTTTTTCTATGAAAAGGAAGGCGCGGCCTATTCCCTCAGGCTGACGGAAACGGAATATGGCTGCGATTACAGGCTGGAACAAAAGGCATCCTGTAACACCAGGCTGCGTTTCCGGCTGCAGGGAGAAGGAGAGGAAGCTTTCCATGTGATTCCCTGCAATATTTACGGTGACAATAATATTGACCGGGTTAAGCCGGGAGAGTTCCCCAGTCTGACAGACAAATACCCGGGAACCCGGTTTTGTTCCCCGTTCTGGGCGTTCCGGGCGGACAGAGCGGCCATGCCGCTGACGGCAATGGTCATGGGAGAGCTCTCCGTGGGTATTTCCATAGATCCCTATTCCGATGTGCAGGGCGGATACATACACAACGGTATAGAGGCAGGCCTCCCTGCGCTGGTGGGAGTTTCCATTGGTTATGAAAATTTCCCTTCCACCTTTGTGGACAAGGGAAATGCAGGAGAGCCCACTTCGGAATATGCCTTGCAGGCATCTGCCGGAGGTTCCGTTTATCTGTATCCTCACGGAGGGAAAGAGGCAGTCCATCAGATGATCCGGGAAGAATACGGGAAGAGACATGAAAGGGCTGTTTATAAAAACAGCCTGCAGGAAGCGGCAGCCGCGATGGTGGATGCGTTTATCCGTCTGAACTGGAACGAGGAGTGGCAGGCTTATACGGATATGTCCTGTAAACCGACGGAAAACACCGAACTGAAAGCATGGAGGCCGGTATATGAAATAGGCTGGACGGGAATCGGGGAGCTTGCCTGCCCTCTTGTGGCGGCGGAGGAACTGCTTCCGATTTCCCGGGAGTCTTTTGGAAAGGCAAAAACAGGGGAAGAATTAATCGATCAGATAGTGGGGGCATATAATCCGGTTTCCGGCCTGCTGAACGATCTTGTGGCTCCCATTGATTCCTCCGGTTCCCTGGTGAACGGGTGGTGGATTTGGTATCATATAGCCTCCGACTGCCATTGTGCCTATAACAATGGAAAGGCGGTTCATGAAATCCTGAAAACCGTCTGCTTCCTGAAAAAGAGAGGGAAGGCCTATCCTGTAAACTGGCTGGATACCTGTCTTAAGGTGCTGGATACCATGTGTATGCTTCAGGGGGAAGATGGAAATTATGGTTATACATACAGTACGAAGGAGAAAAAAGTGCTGGACTGGGACGGTTTTGCCGGCTGCTGGTTCCTTCCCTGTATGGCTTATGCCTATTCGCTGACCGGAAAAGAAGCCTATCTGGCAAGCGCCCGGAAAGCTGAAACCTTTTACCGGAAATATGTAAAGGAATTGAATTGCTACGGAACACCCATGGATACCTGGAAGGCGGTGGACGAAGAAGGAAATCTGGCGTTTATCCGCGGTACAAGGCTTCTTCATGAAATAACCGGAGAGAAGGAATATCTGGAGGATTTGGAGAGCGGCGCCTGTTACGAATATTTGTGGAGATACGGTTTCCGGACGAGACCGGAATACGCCCCTGTAAATAGCGGCTGGAATGCCTGCGGGGGTTCAGTCACCAGTATATCCAATCCCCATATTCATCCGATGGGGGTGATCGCAGATGATGATTTACGATATCTGGCAGATCAGACCGGAGATGAATATCATCGTTCCAGGGCGGATGACAGTACGGTCTGGCTGATGCAGAACCTGGAGTGCTATCCTGAGAAAACCGGATACGGAAGGTATGGAGTGGTTTCCGAACGCTGGTGCCCCAGTGACGGCCTGGTAACCGAAAGGTACAGTGACGGTACGCCCTATAGTTCCTGGTTTACCTATAATATGTGGTCGGCTGCCAATATCCTCGAGGCCCTGACAGACATTATCGGCAAAGAAGTGTAAGGCGTTTGGAACGGAATCAGAAAGGTTTGGGTTTGTAAATGAAAATTCAGAAATTGAATAATAACTGGCAGATGAGAATAGCCGGTGAGGATATCTGGCTTCCGGCCAGGATTCCCGGTTCCATTTACCAGGATCTGACAGATGGCGGAAGGCTGGACGACCCTTACTGGAGGGATAATGAAAAGAAGGCCCTGGCCATTATGGAGAATCATTTTGTATACCGGTGTGTTTTCCGGAAAGAGGAAAAGGAATATTCCGAAGCAATTCTGCGGTTTGAAAGCCTGGATACTCTTACAGAGATACATCTTAATGGAAGAAAACTGGGAAATACGGAAAACATGCACCGTATTTATGAGTATGAGGTGACAGATATTCTGGCGGAAGAAAATCTGCTGGAGATTTTCTTCCGCCCGGCACTTTCCTATATCCGGGATTGCCAGGAAAAGGTACGGGCAGAAGGCTGTATCGATGCCATGGACGGCTTTGCCCATATAAGAAAGGCTCATTCTATGTTTGGCTGGGACTGGGGGCCCAGGATTCCTGATGGGGGGATTCTCAGGGATGTGACTGTGTGTTACAGGGATGCTGCCTGGATAGAAGATGTTCATATCAGGCAGAGGCATGAAGAGGGATATGTGACACTGGCCATTCAGGCAGAGATGGGAAAAGGCGGCAGGGAAGACCTTCCTTTATTCTATGAGGTATCGGTTACGGCTCCGGACGGTGCAAAACTCAGGGAAACAGGCTCACCCCGTGAGATCAGGATAGACAACCCTATGCTGTGGTGGCCTAACGGCCTGGGCAGTCCGAATCTCTATGAAGTGGAAATACGGCTGTTTGCGGGGGACAGGCTTCTTGATACCTGGAAAAAAAGAATCGGTCTGCGCACCATAACCATACGGCGGGAAAAGGATGCCTATGGAGAAAGCTTTGCCACGGAAGTCAACGGGCAGCAGGTCTTTGCCATGGGCGCCGATTATATCCCTCAGGATAATATTTTCGGGCGGATCCGGAAGGAACGCACCAGGAAGCTGCTGGAAAGCTGTGTTATGGCTAACTTTAATACCATCCGCGTATGGGGCGGCGGCTATTATCCGGAAGATTATTTTCTGGATCTCTGCGATGAACTGGGGCTTATGGTCTGGCAGGATTTTATGTTCGCCTGCGCAGTTTACGAGCTTACCGATGCCTTTGAGGAAAATATAAGGGCGGAATTTGCCGACAATATCCGGAGGATGCGCCATCATGCATGCCTTGCGCTCTGGTGCGGCAATAATGAAATGGAAATGTTCGTGGCCGGCGGCGGATGGGGAAATACGCCAAAACAGATGAGTGATTATTTTAAGATGTATGAATATATTATTCCCAAAATGCTGAAGGAATACGATCCGGATACCTTTTACTGGCCGGCAAGCCCTTCATCCGGAGGAGGCTTTGATGATCCGAACTGTTATGACCGGGGAGATGTGCATTATTGGGATGTTTGGCATGGAGGAAAGCCCATAACGGAGTTTCGGAAATTTTATTTCCGCTATCTCTCCGAATTCGGCTTCCAGTCGTTTCCCACGATGAAAACCGTGGAAAGCTTTACCCTTCCCCGGGACAGAAATATTTTTTCTTATGTTATGGAAAAGCATCAGCGTAATAATTCTGCGAATGGTAAGATAATGACTTATATGGAACAGGAATACCTTTATCCTTCTGACTTTGCGACCCTGCTGTATGCTTCTCAGATGCTTCAGGCCGAAGCGATAAAAAATGGAGTGGAGCATCTGCGCAGACACAGAGGACGCTGTATGGGAGCCGTTTACTGGCAGCTGAACGATATCTGGCCGGGGGCTTCCTGGTCTTCCATTGATTATTACGGCAGATGGAAAGCGCTTCATTATTATGCAAAAAGATTCTTTGCCCCGGTACTGCTTTCCTGTGAGGAAGAAAGCCGGATGACACAGGAGCGGAATATTAACGCGGAGAAGCCGGATTTCAGAAAGTCTGTAAGATTCAATATTTCCAATGAAACCTTTGAAGAAAAGCATATGGAAGTTTCCTGGACAGTGAGAAATGTCGGCGGCGGGGAACTGGACGGAGAGAATATAATGCTTACCATCCCTCCTTTTTCCTCCGAATGGACACGGAAATGGGAGCTTCCCGATCTGGATGCGTCCAGGGAATATGTAAGCTATTCTCTGAAAGAAAACGGTGCCGCAGTTTCACAGGGAAGCGTATTATTTACCATGCCGAAGTATTTTGAATTCATGGATCCCGGGCTGACTGTGAGCAGCGATGGGGATACAATAACGGTGCAGGCGGAATGTTACGCCAAGGGTGTAGAAATCAGGAATGAGAATGAGGATCTGATTTTATCCGATAATTATTTTGATATGGACGGCGGGGAAAAAACAGTGCGTATTCTTTCCGGCAAGCCGGATGGGTTAAGAGTAAGAAGTGTCTATGATATCCGCTGATGTGAGAATCGGAAGTATTCTATACTGAAAAATACAACAGACCGGGGCAGCTTACGTGATTGTAATCACAGCTGCCCCGGTCCGTTATTTTACTTTTTATTTCGTATAATTATATCACCGGAACTGCATTCCACGCGGATCCAATTTTCATATTCTTTCTCAAAGGTATAGTAAACCTCACCCAGTTTGTGGTCGGCCACTTTGATTTCACCGTAGTCGGTCTTTAAATCATATCCGTAGCTTTCTGACGATGCAGGGGCGATATCCACATAACCATAGTCGGATTTGACGGTAAGATTGCTGAAGAGGAAAGCGTCTGCGGTCATATTCCCGCTGCTGAGCTTAAGGCTGGCATCGGATGCGGAAATCTCATTCAAATCCACATCACCGTAATCGCTGTCGGCGCTGAACCGGCCCAGTGAGGAATTGCTGATTTTCAGTTTGCCGCTGCTTAAGGAAAGAGCGGTAACAGCGGTAATTGTTGAATTATCCAGACTGCAGTCCCCATAATCATTGGATACCTTCAGGCTTTCCCCGTTCAGGTTTTCCGCCTTGAATTTGCCGGAACTCAGTTTCATATCCATATTGGTGCAGGAAATATCGCTGAGAGAGACATCCCCATAATCATTTACCATGGTAAGCTCCTTTGCTTGAAGTCCGGATATTTTGGTGGCTCCGGAAGAGGTGGATACATACAGGGACGTAAAGTAAGTATCCGCAGGAACATAAACAGTCACATATTCTTTGGCGGAAGGCCAGCTTCCGGAAAAAGTCATATTGAAACCGGAAAGGAACATTACCGGGCTGCTGTTATTTCTCTTGCCGTCCCTTACCATAAGCTGTCCGTCCTTAACCTGGATAACAGGGGGATTCCAGGCGACAAGCTGGTACTCCACTCCATAGTGGTCGGATGGCTGAATGCTGATATCCGCATAATCGATTTTAATATCCAGGCTGGTAAAGGCCTCCAAATCATTGATGGTATCGGAAAGGACTGAGGGGCCGTTCTCGGAATTTCCATAGCTGTTGGCAGAAAAGACGGTCAGCCCTTTTCCCGGCTGGTAGCCTATACCGTTGAAACGGCCTCCAAACACCCATCCGAGAACCGACAGAAGCAGACCGGCGGCACAAAGCACAGCGCAGGAAATGAAAAATTTATTACGTTTACGCATGACGTTCTCCTTTCTTTTTTAAAATATTCCCGAAAAGGCGTACCAGGTTGATTAAGACATAGCGGCAGAGCTGGAATACGCCATATACGGCGAGAAGCCCCAGTCCGGTACAGAACAGTCCTGCGCCAAGGCAGCTGATCGCGGTGGCGGGAGCAGAAAAGAGTACGGTGAAGCTGGCGGCAACGGCAACCGGCCCGCATATCAGGAAAGCAAAGGCGGCCATCGCAAGAGCGGCGAGTACCATCAGTATGCAGAGCAGGAACATGATGAGTACACATAGAAGCATCAGTGCAAAGGGAAGCGCGATGGGAACGGCGCAGACGGCAAGTATGCCGATCCAGAGGGCGTTCATATTCCTGCGCAGGCCCTTTTGCGGGACAGAGGCCTTATGAATGGCCATATTGGTAATTATCTGTTCGGCCGCGGTATCAGGGCTTCCCAGATCCTGAATGGCCTGCTGTTCCCTTTCCGGCCCTGCATCTTCAAAGTATTCTGTAAAATAGTCCATAGCCTCATTAAAATTTTCTTTTGGCAAAATCCGAAGCCGCTTTTCCAGCGCGTTCATATATTCGGTCCTGTTCACTTTTCCTCACCTCCATAGGCAATTTCGTTTATAGCATCCACATACTTTTTCCATTCATTATCCAGATATTCACAGGTTCCCCGCCCGTCCGGCGTTATTTTGTAATATCTCCGGTTGCGTCCCTGGAATTGCTGATCGTAGGTATCCACCAGACCATTTTCCTGGAGTCTTTTTAAGATGGGATAAAGAGTGGAGTCTTTGGTATTGGAAACGGTTTTTAACTGTTGGCTGATTTCGTAGCCGTAGCTGTCGTCTCTGGAGACGACGGATAAAATTAGGAACTCCAACAGCGGCGTGCTGAGTGGATATATCATATAATCCCTCCTTTAGTATATATTTTCTGTAGTTATATCTATGATTTAAGTATATTATAGATTGTATAATATATGCTGTCAATATATATAAGAAATTCTTAAGCTTCTTAAGGAAAGCTTTGGAAAGCCCGTCATAAAAATGAAAGGCTCGGACATATTCCTGTCCTTCTTTTCATAATGTATATAAGACAGTGGCTGCAAAGGATTTTGACAGTCACTTTCCAGGACAAGATAAAGGAGTGGGAATGTGTTTGAGACAAAGAGCATCAGAGAAACATGTGTACAACTGGACAGTGATATAGACAAAGGACTGACAGAAAAGGAAGCCGCGAGGCGTTATGAGGAGAACGGGAAGAATGAACTGAAGGAACCGCGGAAAAAGACGGTGGTGGAATCCTTTCTGGAGCAGCTGAATGATCCGCTGATATATGTGCTTCTTGCGGCAGCTGTTATTTCCCTTCTGCTTCATGAAATCAGCGATGCTGTGATCATTGCGGTGGTGGTGCTTATGAACGCTGTTGTCGGTATGATTCAGGAGGGAAAAGCCCAGAAGGCCCTGGATTCCCTGAAGAAGCTGACAAGCCCTCATGCTTATGTGATCCGGGAGGGTAAGGAAAAGGAGATTCCGGCTTCGCAGCTTGTGGTTGGTGATATTGTATGTCTGGATGCAGGCTGCCAGGTTCCCGCAGACCTGCGTCTTACCAGAACAAGCAGCCTGAAGGTGGAAGAGTCGGCGCTGACTGGGGAATCGGTTCCTATTGAAAAGGATGCTTCCTTTATCGCAAAAGGGGCAGGAGGCGGCTTACGCAGAGAGGCTTATGAGGAAAAAGGGCTGGAAGCCGCCGGAAAAAAGGCCGCAGGAAACAGAAAGGATACTCATATTCCTTTAGGGGATCGGTATAATATGGCTTTCATGTCCACCATTGTGACCTATGGCAGAGGGGAAGGGATTGTGACTGCCACAGGTATGGATACGGAGATCGGAAAAATCGCATCCCTTATTAATGAAAGCCATGAAGAGCTCACTCCTTTGCAGAAGAGGCTGGGAGAACTGGGAAAAATACTGAGCCTTCTGTCTCTGCTTCTGTGCGCGGCCCTCTTTATGATAGCGCTGCTCCAGAAACGGAATCTGATTGAAATGCTGATTACCGCCATATCCCTGGCAGTGGCGGCGGTGCCCGAGGGGCTTCCCGCAGTAGTAACCATCTGTCTGGCCCTGAGTGTCACTAAAATGGTAAAGGTACATACGATTGTCAGGAAGCTTCCTTCCGTAGAGACGCTGGGGGCGGTGAGCGTGGTATGCTCCGATAAGACCGGCACTCTGACCCAGAATAAAATGACGGTGGAGAGCTGTTTTACAAACCAGAAGATTTTTGGGAAAAAGGATCTGGGGAAGGAAGAGCATAAGGAATTTTTAAAGGGGATGACCCTGTGCAATGACGGTGTCCTGGAAGGGGGAGAACGCATTGGGGATCCCACGGAGCTGGCTCTGCTTGATTTGTCAGCCCGTTTCGGAATGCGCAGGGATGAACTGGAAAAGGAATTTCCGCGTACCAAGGAGCTGGCCTTTGATTCCAACCGGAAAATGATGTCTACCTTTCATCAGAGAGGAAACCAGACAGTTACTTATACAAAAGGGGCGCCGGATGAGGTGCTGAAAAAATGCAGCAGCGTTCTGATCTACGGCAGGACGGTCCCTCTGACGGAGCAGCAGCGAAAACAGATCAGGCAGGCGGTGGAGAGCATGTCTTCCCAGGCATTGAGGACTCTGGCGATCGCCATGCGGGTCGGCGGCAGCGGCCCGGTGGAGGAAGGCCTTACCTTTGTGGGCATGGTGGGGATGAAGGATCCGGCCAGGCCGGAGGCAGCCGGTGCGGTAGCCCGTTTCCGGGATGCGGGGGTATCTACGGTGATGATCACAGGGGATCATGTGGATACTGCCTTTGCCATAGGGAAGCAGCTGGGGATAGTGAGCCGCCCGGAGCAATGTCTGACCGGGGAGGCTGTGGCGCATCTGGATGAGGAACGTTTCCTGCAGAAGCTGGATACCGTGCGGGTGTTTGCAAGAGTATCTCCGGAACATAAAGTACGCATTGTTAAGGGCTTTAAGGCGAAAGGGAATATTGTGGCAATGACGGGGGACGGCGTCAACGATGCTCCGTCCCTGAAGGCGGCGGATATCGGGATTGCAATGGGAATGACGGGAACAGATGTGGCGAAGCAGGCCTCGGACATCATACTGACGGACGATAACTTCGCTACGATAGAAAAAGCCATTGTGGAAGGGCGCGGAGTCTATGAGAATATAAAAAAATCCGTTATTTTTCTCCTTTCCTCCAATTTAGGGGAAATCATGACCATGTTCCTCGCCGTACTGTGCGGCCTTGCCTCGCCTTTGAAATCCAGCCATATTCTCTGGATTAACCTGATTACCGATTCCCTTCCGGCACTTGCCCTCGGAGTGGACAACAACGATGCGGACGGACTGATGAGACGGCCTCCCCGTGATCCGAAGGAGAGCCTGTTTGCCGGAGGCGGCCTTGCCTGTACCTGTTTTTACGGACTGCTGATAGCCGGTATCAGCCTTGCGGCCTTTTTTACCATCCCCTATGCGGTGATACTTGAGAGGCAGATTCCTCTTACCATAAATAATTTTGCAACAGTGCTTCAGCATGAAGCCATACTCAACCGGGCACAGACCTATGCCTTTACGGTTCTGGGCATGTCTCAGCTGTTTCATGCAGTGGGGATGAGGGACGTGAGAAAATCGATATTCAAGATGAAACATTTTGACAATAAACTGATGATCGCTGCCTGTGTCCTGGGATTCCTTCTCCAGTTTGCCGTAACGGAAATACCATTTCTTACAGCGGCCTTCGGGACGGCCCATCTGACCTTAAGAGAGTGGCTGCGCCTCGCATTTCTGGCCTCATTTCCGCTGCTGGCCCATGAACTGATGATCCTGTTTTCCTTCGATTTCGTGCGGAAAGGGAACAGGAAACAGAAGCTGTCGGCAAAAACGGCTTCGGAGTACATGCTGTAAAAAACTTAATCAGAAAAGATATGTGCCGATATTATACAGTGGTCCGAATTTTCTAAAACTGCTCCCGGTCCGGCGATCGGGAGCAGCTGAAGAAATCCGGGATGTTATTTCATTTTTTTAATCCTTTCCAGTAAATCTACAATCAGCCTGGCCTCTTCTTCATCCAGCTGGCGGATATATTGGATTGCCCTTTGCTGTATTGGCGTGGTGTGTTCTGACTCGTTGAAGAATTTCATTGGTGTTACACCCAGATAATCACAAATATAAAGAAATTCCGGCATAGAAGGCAAAGCACGGCCGGAGGCAATACTATGGATATAACTGGTGCTGTGTCCTAATTCTATACTCATTTTTCTTTCCGGAACATCCTTCTGGAGTCGAAGCTCGGTAATTCGGTCACGAATAAATTTTTCATCCATTATCATCGGCCTCCTCCCATGTGATAATCATAATATACGTCAAGCTTATTTTCGAATATTTATAGCGTCTGATATTGTTGAAACATACGCTGATATCGTCTATAATTGTTAAAGAAAGATGCATATAATATACATATGCCATAGGAGAAATTACAATGAACAAAAAGAAGATCTACAAAAAAGTGGCTAAAGAATATGGAGTGAGTGTACAGGAAGTGAAACAGGAGATGCAGACGGCTCTGAAATATGCATACGGGAATACACCTGATGACGGTGTGACAAGAAAGTGGCAGAAGAAGGTCCCCAGCAAAGCGGAAGTACCCACTCCTGACGAACTGCTGCGTTACGCCAGAAGAAATTACAATGAAATATAAAGCATAATCGGTGTGTCTGATTCATTTCATCATTTTTTTGTTTAGTTCCATAAAGATAAGAAGCCTCCACAATTTGTGGAGGCTTCTTATCTTATGAGGGGGGAGATAGTTTTCAACAAAATTTATAAGTTGTTGTTCATCTATCTGTCATTTATGATACCGGAAAAATGTGTCCGAAGTGTGTCATAATTCAAAAAATCCTATAAAGATTATGAAGGAATTCTTTAGATAATCTTAATTGAGTAAAAACACTCCGTTAGGGGAAAATGATATCAGTTATAGTTTGCACGTGCCCTGCGCCTTGTGCCCTCCGCCGGCCGGCTTGCCTTTCCGGTTCGGACTCTCTTCCCGGCGTGCCTGTGTACCCTGCGCAGGCACGCCAGTGAGTGCTTGCACTCGCTTTCACTCTGCCAAAAACGCAGCGGTACTAAGATTGCACAGGACGCAATCTAAGGACCGGCGTTTTTAGAAGGCCTTTGCAGGGTACACAGGCACGCCGGGAAGAGAGTCCGAACCGGAAAGGCAAGCCGGCCGGCGGAGGGCACAAGGCGCAGGGCACGTGCAAACTATAACTGATATATAAAAAAACAGTAAACAAAACTGACTAACTATTTACAAAAAGTCAGTCAGTTGTTATAATACACAAAAAGGCAGTAAGGCAGGTGACAGGATGAGGATAAGCAAAGAACCGGAAGTACGCAGGGCAGAGCTGGTAAAAGCCGCCCGGGAACTGTTTGACAGGAACGGGATCAAGAATACCCAGGTCAGCCAGATCGTGGATAAGGTGGGAGTGGCCAAAGGACTTTTTTACTACTATTTCAAGTCAAAGGATGAGATTGTAAACGAAGTGGTAAAGGAGGTTATGTCGGAGCTCAGGGAAGATTCCGAAAGAATCCTGGCCGATGAATCTCTTACTTTTTATCAGAAGGCATCGGAGTTCATTGTGCTGTATATGCATATGATTGATCAATTTTCCGGTGATGAAGAGAAGAATCTGGCTAATATGCTGGAGGTGATTTCCGGCAATTCCATCGCCCAGGATGCCAATGAACTGCTGCAGCGGCAGATAAACCGCCTGTTGGAGGAAGGGGTAAGGGACGGGGTGCTTACGATAGACTATCCTGAGGAAACGGTGCGGACTCTTATTTTAGGGCTGCTTGCCCAGTCAAGGAAACAGCTTCTTTCCATGGAGCAGATCATAACCATTATTGAGCAGGCCATGCACTTGCCTGCAGGTTCCCTGAAAAAGGGAGGAGGAGTATAATATGACACAATACAGCGAATCGTTGGATGCGGTAGTAAGCGGGTTACAGAGCAGCCGGACAGAAGGGCTGACAAGCACCCGGGCAGAGGAACGTCTCCGGGAATACGGCCCTAACCAGCTGCGGGCTAAGAAAAAGAAAACGAATCTGCAGCGTTTTTTTGAGCAGTTTAAGGATGTGATGATACTTATTCTGATCGCTGCGGCTGTCGTTTCTTTTATTGTGGCGTGCAACGGACATGAAACATCTGAATTTTTTGAACCGCTTCTGATTCTGCTTATTGTTATTCTCAACGCCATCATGGGAATGGTGCAGGAAAGCAAGGCGGAAAAGGCCATGGAGGCCCTTCAGAGCATGTCGGCGCCTCATGCCAGGGTTATCCGTGACGGCAAGGAAGTGGTAATCGATGCCGTGCAGGTGGTGCCGGGGGATATTATTCTTGTGGAAGCCGGTGATAATATACCTGCCGATGCCAGGCTGATAGAATCGGCCAGCCTGAAATCGGAGGAATCCGCGCTTACAGGGGAATCGGTTCCCAGTGAGAAGGACGCTTCTCTTCAGATAAAGGAAAACGCTCCTCTGGGAGATCGGGCCAATATGATTTATTCCGGTTGCAGCGTGGCTTACGGACGCGGCCGGGCTGTCGTGACAGCCACCGGTATGAATACGGAGATGGGACATATTGCAGGCCTTCTGGAAGGGGAAAGCGATACACAGACTCCCCTGCAGCAGAAGCTGGCACAGCTGGGCAAGTATCTGGGATTTCTGGCTATTGCCGTATGTGCGATCATTTTTGTGATAGGCCTGATTGACGGTATTCCGGTTATGGAAATCTTTATGACAGCGGTTTCCCTTGCGGTATCAGCCATTCCCGAGGGGCTTCCCGCAATTGTTACCATCGTTCTGTCTATCGGCGTCCAGAGGATGGTAAAACAGAACGCCATCATCAGAAGGCTGCCCGCCGTGGAAACACTGGGGAGCGCATCTGTAATCTGTTCTGATAAGACAGGAACCCTTACCCAGAACCGGATGACCCTGGTTAAAGCCTACGATGCCGCAAGCGGCAGCCTTACCGATGTTTCGGGACAGGATTCCCCTGAGATCAAAAGACTTCTGGAGTACGGCTCTCTCTGCTGTGACGGCTCGGTTATTGAAAAAGACGGAGAGATCCAGCATATCGGAGATCCTACGGAAACCTGTATCGTTTATGCAGCCATGAAAAACGGAAGCCCCAAGGAAAAACTCGCGCAGGAATATCCCAGGCTTACCGAGCTGCCCTTTGATTCCGACAGGAAGCTGATGACGGTGGTGTGCAGGATAGATGGAAAAAATGTGGTGATTACCAAGGGCGCCTTTGATTCCATGCTTCCTATCTGTACCTCAGGAGATATGGATAAAGCACAGGAGCTGGTAAACTCCATGAGTTCCGACGCCCTCCGTGTGCTGGCGATCGGCTGTAAGGAGATTGATGAGGTGCCTGAAAACCCGACCATACAGAAGCTGGAAAACGGCCTTACCTTTATGGGACTGGTGGGTATGATTGATCCGCCCCGTCCGGAGGTACGTGACGCGGTTGCCGTCTGCAGGAAGGCGGGCATCAAGCCTGTGATGATTACCGGGGATCATGTGGTTACCGCTTCTGCCATTGCCCGGGATCTGGGGATCCTGGAAGAAGGAGATAAGGCCATTACCGGTGCTCAGCTGGGAGAAATGAGTGAAAAGGAGCTTACCGAAAAGGTGCGCCATATATCCGTATATGCCAGAGTGTCTCCGGAAGATAAAATCCGTATCGTGAAAGCATGGCAGGATCAGGGTGAGATTGTCGCCATGACCGGTGACGGCGTGAACGATGCGCCTGCACTGAAGGCGGCCGATATCGGCTGTGCAATGGGAATTACCGGAACGGACGTGGCAAAAGGCGCGGCGGATATGACGCTGACGGACGATAACTTTACCACGATTGTATCCGCAGTGAAGGAAGGCCGGGGAATTTACGGGAATATCAAACACGCGGTTGCCTTTTTGCTGGGAACCAATATCGGAGAGGTGCTTACCGTATTTCTTTCCATGCTGTTCTGGAAGCAGAGCCCGCTCCTTTCCATGCAGCTGTTATGGATTAACCTGGTAACCGACAGCCTTCCCGCCATTGCGCTGGGAATGGAAAAGGTGCCTGACGATGTGATGGAGAAGAAACCCAAGCCGAAAAATGAGGGAATCTTCGCTCATGGGCTGGGAGTCCGGATTGTGCTTCAGGGTGTTATGTTTGCGGCGCTGACCTTATTCGGCTTCTGGCTCGGCTGGAACGAAACCGGCACGATAGAGGCCGGACGTACCATGGCTTTTATGGTATTGGCAAGCACACAGGTATTCCATGCTTTTAATATGCGTTCCAACCATTCCCTTTTCAAAACCGGCTTCTTTACCAATAAATATTTGAACGGCGCGGCGGCGCTGTCCCTGTTCCTGATTGCGCTGATAACCTTTGTCCCTCCGTTTGCCCTTGTGTTCGGCCTGACAGCCCTTCCCGGACATCTGTATCTGATTGCCCTGGGACTGGCATTAATTCCTATTATTGTTCTGGAAATTGCCAAGGCGGCAGGAATGATTAAGCATCATCAGTAAAGCGGTTTTTACTGGCACAGGCTGCCGGAGCAGTCAATGTCCGGCAGTGGGCGGGGGGAAATACAGGTATGGATATGGAAACATGGTTCGCCCCGGCGATAGAGCTGGGGCAGTTGGTCAAAGAGTACCGGGAAGCGGCGCCCGGGGAGAAACAGAGGCTGGAATGGCAGATCAGAAATTCGGATTATCTTTCCCGGCTGCATATTCTGCAGAGCTACAGCGGAGCCGGTTTTTTGCAGGGGCTTCTTCCGGAAGAGAAAATCAATGTGATCAGAAAAGATTTTTTTATGAATCCGGCAACGCCGTCTCCGCAGCCGGAAGGAGAAAGACATTATCAGATGCCTTATCACCGGCATGATTACCTGGAGCTTATTTTCGTGCTGCGGGGAAAATATGTCCAGTCCATAAATGGGGTTCTGCATGAGCTGAAGGCCGGAGAGGTATGTATGCTCAATCCGAATGTGATTCACAGGGATGAAATATCCGGGATGGAGGACAGGGTTTTGTTTATGGGCTTGTCCTCCGGCTTTTTGAAAGGCGAACTGACCCGGTTTTTTGCGCCTCATCCGGAAATAGCCGCATTTATGGAAAACCAGTACGGCCGCACGGATCAGCAGTATATCTGGTTCGGACGGAAGAATTTCGCACCGGTGCAGGCTCTTCTGGAGCAGATTGTGGAAGAGGATGAAAGGAAGCTTCCGGGGCATCATCTGGTGATAAAAGGATATCTGGTCCGTCTGTTCGGGCTGTTGGCGGAAAACCATAATTACGTCTGCCATTATCAGAGCCGAAGTGAGATTGAGGAAAACCTGGTGGCTGAAATATTGAAGTATATGGAGGACCATCTTGCCGATGTGGACAGGACGGGCCTTGCCGCGTTCTTTCATTTCAACCCGGATTATCTGAACCGTTTCCTGGTGCGTATGACCGGAGAAAATTATTCTTCCAATCTTCGGCGGATACGGCTGCAGCGGGCGGCAGAAGAGCTGAAGCACACGGATAAAAGTGTCAATGATATTATCCATGGACTTGGGTTTTCCAATAAAGGACATTTTAACAGGATGTTCTCTGATATGTACGGCATGCTTCCCGGAGCATACCGGAAGGAACAATAACAAAATAATAGAGATTCCCAAAAGAGAAAACAGGGTGGTTAGATTTCAGAAAGTCTGAATCGGTAACCACCCTGTTTTTGTCTATCTGTTCATGATACTGAAAAGCTCCTTGTACGGTGCTATATTTGGTGTACAGAATATACAAAACAAAAAGAAGGAAAAGGAGGAAGGGATGGACAAAATAACTTTTTTGGGAGCGGGAAGCACCGTTTTTGCCAAAAATGTGCTGGGAGACTGTATGATGACGGAGCCTTTACGGGAATTTGAGTATGCACTGTACGATATTGATCCGGAGCGTCTGGAGGAATCTTATCTGATGCTTTCGAATATCAATAAAAATTCCAACGGGCAGAAAGCGAGGATCGTCAAATACAGGGATCGCCGCGAAGCGCTGCGGGGAGCCAGGTATGTGATCAATGCCATTCAGGTGGGCGGATATGAACCCTGTACGGTGACGGATTTTGAGATTCCGAAAAAATATGGTCTGCGCCAGACTATCGGGGACACGGTGGGAATCGGCGGGATTTTCAGGGCGCTGCGTACGATTCCTGTGATGCTGGACTTTGCGGAGGACATGGAAGAGGTCTGTCCGGACGCCCTGTTTTTAAATTATACGAATCCCATGGCCATGCTCACAATGGCTATGCTCCGGTCATCCTCCATAAGGACGGTTGGAATCTGCCATTCCGTTCAGGTGTGTGTGCCGCAGCTGCTTTACCGGCTGGGACTGCCCCAGGATCATGTGAAGTACAGGATAGCAGGAATCAATCATATGGCCTGGCTGCTGGAAATCACGCGGAACGGAGAGGACTATTATCCGGAAATCAAAAGACGCGCTAAGGAAGGCCCTGTTTACAAACCCTATACGAAAGAAATGCTGAAGGATTACCCTCAGCTGCTGTATCCGGATTATGAGTTTACTCCTGAGAAGCATGATGATCTGGTCCGTTTTGAAATCATGAAGCAGTTCGGCTGTTATGTCGCGGAATCCAGCGAACACAACGCCGAATTCATGCCGTATTTTATCCGGAAAAACCATCCGGAGCTGATCGAAAAATACCAGATCCCCCTGGATGAATATCCCCGGCGCTGCCGGATTCAAATCGAACACTGGAAGCAGCTGAAAAATCAGCTGGTGGGCAATGAGAAGCTGACCCATACGCGTACCCATGAATATCCGTCCTATATTCTGGAGGCGCTGGAGACAGGGAAGCCCTTTACCTTCGCAGGAAACGTCATGAATGACGGGCTGATTGAAAACCTGCCGAAGGACTGCTGTGTGGAGGTGACCTGCGTGGCGGGACAGGGGGGAATCCAGCCCTGCCATGTGGGGAACCTGCCGCACCAGCTGGCGGCTTTGAATATGAGCAATATCGGAATGCAGCAGCTGACCGTGGACGCGGCGCTGACACGAAGCCGGGAATGTATTTACCAGGCGGCGATGCTGGATCCCCATACGGCTGCGGAGCTTACCATGGATGAAATACGCAGCATGGTGGATGAACTGATCGAGGCGCATGGCAGCTGGCTGCCGGAATTTAAGTAACCGTTGTGGCAGGCAGGGGGAAGCAGTGCCGGGGCCTGCCGGTAATCTATAAAAAGGAGAGGATTTCTTATGAGTGAAACAATGACCCGGAACAAGTATGGTTCGGATATGGAAAAACCGGTAAAACACAAAAACATGGCATCGGGAAAGGAAGTGCTTGGGCACGCCCTGGGCGGCGTGGGACAGAATACGGTATATGCACTGTGGAGCGGCTTTATCACGGCTTTTTATACGGATGTATTCGGCATGAATCCGGCGGTGATGGCAGGCATCTTCCTGTTTGCCAGGATCTGGGATGCGGTCAATGACCCTATGATGGGAATCATGGCCGACCGCTCCAAAAGCCGGTTTGGGCGTTACCGCTGCTGGCTTCTGCGGATGCCGGCCGTTGTGGCGGCCTGCCTGGTTTTAAACTTTACCGTGCCCCATTTCGGAACGATGGGAAATATTATTTATGCAGCGGTTACCTACATATTGATGGGAATGGCTTTTACCAGCGTGGATATTCCCTATTGGAGCCTCCCTGCGGCCATGACGAGTGATCCCACGGAACGGACGAAAATATTTACAACAGCGACACTGGGAACCAATCTGGCAACCACAGTGGGCAATATGCTCATTCCGATCCTGCTGGTAGCTTTCGGCGGAACCGGCAGTGCCCATGCATACTTCATGACCGCAGTCATATTCGCGGTTGTCGGCTGTTCTCTGTATCTGACCTGTTTCGGGCTGGTACGTGAGCATGTGCAGGCCCCTACGGAAAAGTTCAGCTTTGCGCTGGCATTCAAATCTCTTTTTACCAATAAGCCCCTGTTCTGTATCATGATTACCAACCTTGTCATAAACCTGGCATTTATCATGAAGATGACATTGAATTATTATTATACAACCTATACACTGGGAGATGTAAAGCTGATGTCGCTGATGAGCCTGATCACCCTGCCGAGCATACTTCTGGGAACGGCGGCAGCGCCTTTCCTGACAAAGCTGGTGGGAAAGAAAAAGACCCTTTTAGGGCTGATGATCGCAAACCTTGTAATCAGTGCGATATTCTGGCTGGTGGGATATGGAAGCATTCCCCTTGTCCTCTTAATGGGAGCGCTGCAGATTCTCTGCGTAGGAGCATCCTTTGTTGTAATCAGCTCCATGACGGCGGATACGATTGAGTATGGGGAATGGATGACCGGACAGAGAAATGAAGGCGTGATCACCTCCACACGTACCCTGATTACAAAGGCTGCATCCGCACTGGTCGGCGTTGCCGTTGCTGCGGTCCTAACCATGACCGGCTACGTGCCCAACGTGGCACAGTCCGCACAGACAATGGGAGCCTTCCACTTTGTGGTTTCGTTCCTGCCGGGCATTGTCATGATGATCGGCGCGATTCCCATGTTCTTCTACAGCCTGACGGAGGAAAGGCATGCGCAGATCATGGAGGAGCTCAAGGAACGCCGTGCACAGAAGGAAAGCGATAAATAATCCTATAGATAAAAAAGACTGCATTGCGGCTTTACAGTTGCTGGAAAATAAAATCGGAAACTGCAGGCGCCAGAATATCCGGCGCCTGCGGAGAAAGGAAGAGAATTGAAGGAAAGAACTGCATTTAATGACAACTGGCTTTACAAGCCCTCTTTTGACGCTGCGGATCCGTTTGGTGCGGCGGAAACGGAAGGATATGTACAGGTGGAGCTGCCGCATACCAACAAAATTCTTCCCTATAACTGTTTTGATGAAGCGGAGTGTCAGTTTATCAGCTGCTATAAGAAGATTTTCCGGGTGAAAAGGGAATGGGAGGATAAAACCCTTCTGCTGGAATTTGAAGGAGTGATGCTGGCCTGCGAAGTCTGGTGCAATGGGATTCCTGTTGGCGGACACGAAGGCGGCTTCACGCCGTTTCAGGTGGATTTGACAAAAGCGGTAAAGCCGGGGGAAGAGAATATCCTGATCGTGAAGGTGGATTCTACGGAACGAAAGGATATCCCGCCCTTTGGCAATGTGGTGGATTACCTGACTTATGGAGGCATTTACCGGGAGGCATGGCTGACCGCGGCGGAACCGGTGCATCTGTCACGGCTGTTTCTGGACTGCCCCGAACCGCTGGAGGAAGAAAAAACGCTGCACTGCAGCTGTGAAATCACGGCCCGGCAGGCGTGTAAAGCTATGGTGAAGGTGACGCTGTATTCCCCGCAGGGAGACAGGGTTGGGGAAAAGACGGAAGAAGTTGCCCTGCAGCAGGGGAAAGGAAAATATCTGGTTACCCTTTCGGATCTGAAAGGAATCGAATTATGGGAGCCGGATACGCCGGCGCTGTATACGGCAGAAGCCGAAGTTGCGGTTTCGAAAGAGCGGGATATCTGCCGTGAGAGATTTGGATTCCGGCTCGCGCGTTTTACGCCGGAGGGATTTTTCCTGAACGGACGGAAAATGAAGCTGATCGGCCTGAACCGCCATCAGTCCTGGCCCTATGCAGGCTATGCCATGCCGCGCCGGATACAGCGGAAGGATGCGCAGGTATTGAAAGAGGAACTGGGATGCAACATGGTAAGGACCAGCCATTATCCGCAGTCGAGGCATTTCCTGGATGCCTGTGATGAGCTGGGCTTACTGGTAATGGAGGAAATTCCGGGCTGGCAGCATATCGGTGACGAGGCGTGGAAGGAACGTTCCCTGAAAGAACTGGAGGATATGATCATCCGGGATTACAACCGTCCCTCAATCGTGCTCTGGGGAGTGCGCATCAATGAATCGCAGGACGACCACAGCTTTTACGAACGGACAAATGCGCTGGCTCACAGTCTGGATGGCGGCAGGCAGACGGGAGGAACCCGGTATATCCAGCGCAGCGAGCTGCTGGAGGATGTATATACCTATAATGATTTTACACATGACGGCGGGAAAGAGGTCTTTCGTCCCCAGCCGGATACAACCGGCCTGGAATACCCGGTGCCGCTCCTGGTTACCGAGAGTAACGGGCATATGTATCCCACAAAACGATTTGATCAGGAACAGCGTCTGACAGAACATACGCTCCGGCATCTGCGGGTGATCAACGAAAGCCTGGGCAGAGAGGATCTGGCAGGCGGCATAAGCTGGTGCGCATTCGATTACCATACCCATGGATGCTTCGGGTCGGGCGATAAGATCTGTTATCATGGTGTCATGGATATGTTCCGTAATCCCAAATACGCGGCATATGCCTATTCCTCTCAGAAGGATCCGAAGCGGCAGATTGTGATGGAGCCTGTTACGGCGGCAAGCCGCGGGGAAAAAGATGGCGGAGGGATGGTTCCTTTTTATGTGATGACGAATTGTGATTTTGTCAGGGTATATAAAAACGGGAAGCAGGTTGCGGATTTTTATCCCCAGAAGGAGGAGTTTCCTCATCTTGCGCATCCGCCGGTGATGATTGTGCATCTGATGGAAGCGGATGTGCTTTCCGTTTTTTCTGAGGAAGACAGACTGCAGTTTCAGGAATATCTGGGAAAGAGAATGAAGGAAGGGACACTGACCGGATTAACGCAGGAGGATATCGCTTATCTGGCTAAAATGGCGCAGAAGTATGGCCTTGATATGAGAGGGCTGGTCACAACTGTGATTAAATCTGCGGGCGGCTGGGGTGACGCTTCGAATAATCTGGTGCTAGAGGGATATTTGGATGACAGGGCTGTCTGCCGGCGTGAAATCGGGGAAGGAAAATATGCCGCGGGAATTGCTGTGAAAGCGGATGACACCGTTCTTTTCACGGATGGGGATACCTATGACGCCACGAGAATCACGGTGGAGGCCATCGATAATATGGGCAATCGGATGCCTTTTATTCAGGAGTGCGTGGAGGTGACGCTGGAAGGCCCGGGCAGATTGATTGGGCCGGCACGTTTCCCGCTGATCGGCGGGAGCTCTTCTTTCTGGGTTCGGACGGTCGGGGAAACAGGCAGCCTGAGGATTTTTATAGAAGGTATGACAGGGAAGGCGGAGTGTACGCTGAAGATAATGGCCGGAAGCGGCGAAACGGGAGAATAGCGGGAATTTTGGCAGGTAGGGTGCTGTTTTGTGCACCTTACCTGTTTCCCTTTGCAGAGGTTCTGTTTAATGATTTTATGCTTGATATTCCGACTGAAAAGGATATATGCCCTGTCAGTGTTAAAGGCCTGTGAAGGCACAAAGACAGAAAATATAAGGAACAAAAATAAAAGGTAAAAATCTAAAGAAAAGTTGACATTCTAACAATGATAAAGTATCATAATAATAGTCTTATATAAACACGTGCGTTCGCACATTCCGGCAGTTTCTGCCACGAATCACATTTTATGAACATGGCAGGAATTGAAACAGAAGTCCGGCGAAATGGCTTTTTCGATCCCTGCCGCATCAAGGAGGTATGGATGAAGAGAAAGACATGGATATCCCGGGAGCTGGACACTGCCGGGATAAAGGCACAGTATGACGAGCATGTAAAACGTATCCTGGGGAGCCGGCAGGTTCTGGCCCGGATATTAAAAGGTACGATTGAGGGGTACCGTTCTTATTCCCCGGAGGAAATAACTCTCTGGATTGAGCCTGATATCGAAATAGCCAGCGTACCGCTGTGTCCCGGCGAAGAAAAAATGGATGACCGGCTCATAAACGGGGAGAACACGGAAAGCAAGGTTCCGGGAGAGGGAACGATAACCTACGATATCCGGTTCCGTGCTTTTCTGCCGGGCAAGAACAAAAAAACGGAAATCAAGCTGCTGATTAACGTGGAGGCCCAGAAGAAATTTTATGTAAAATACCGTATTGTAACCCGCGGGATATTTTATGGAGCCAGAATGCTGTCTGAACAGCTGGACCGGGAATTTTCGAATTCCGAGTATGATAAACTTAAGAAGGGGACCGAAGGAACACTCCATGGTTTTCTGAATACGCTTCTGTCACCAGAAATGGACAGGAAGGAAAAAGAAGAGTCGCTGGAGCGGGATTACGGAATGAAAATGGAATATGAACTGGGAGAGGAGCTGAGTGAAATGTGCAATCTGAGTGAAGCGATTGAAGAGAATGCAATCAAAAAAGGGAAGAAGCAGGGCCTCAGGGAAGGGATTCTGCTGACTAAAAAAGTAATAAAGCTTTCTGCGGAGGGCATGAGTGAAGCAAAAGTCGCGCAGACATGCGGAATTACTCCGGAAGAGGTTCATGAGATACTGGAAGATTAATATAAAAAGTTTATTGTATCATTGATAACCGGATCCGGAAAAGCTATGATAAAGGTAGAGCGCTGATGTGGAAAACAGCTTGTTTAAGTTTCTGCAATTCGTTAGAATAACACTACAAAAGACTGGAGTTAGAAAAATGGTAGAAACAATTCAAACATACATTTTAATGCATAAGGAAATCCCTGTGGCCAAAATCCGTCTGGACAGTGCGACTGCCTCTGTTTCCGCTGTTGTAGAGTTATTTGACACGGCCCATATTCCGGTGGGTATCCCTGTAAAAAAGGGTAAAATTGACCGCGCTGCGCTCAATGCATGGTGGCAGGGACGGGCAATCCCTGCAAGCAGATCCGGTCTGCGCCATGCGCTGGAGGAACTGCACATCAGTTCCCCGCATGCGTTATTGGAGAAATGCCTTGGGCTTTCCCTGTCGGACCAGTATTGGATTTGCCCTGTCGACAGACAGGTTTCATGGCATGAAGTTAATTTCTTTGAAAATTCCTTTACTGAAGATGTTGGTAATATCCTGTTTGGGCACCCATCCAGCGGAGGAGAGGTAAGCCTGATGTCACCGGATAATACCTCAGATGGCTGGTTAAAGAAAAAATGGACGATCATGGATGGAAAACGCTTTCTGCTTAAAGGCGGCAGCGGCGCGACTCAGCAGGAGCCGTACAACGAGGTGCTGGCAAGCAGAATCATGGAGCGGCTGCATATTCCTCATGTACCTTATACACTGGCCGTACCGGAGGATTACCCATACAGTGTATGCGAGGATTTCATTGATCCGGATACGGAGCTGGTAACGGCATGGCACATTTATCAGACACAGCCAAAACCCAATCACGTTTCGGTTTATCAGCATTATCTGAACTGCTGTGAAGCGTTGGGTATCCCCGGCGTAAGGGATAGTCTTGATCGTATGCTGGTATTGGATTATTTGATCGTCAACGAGGACAGACATCTGAATAATTTTGGCGCTGTCCGTAATGTCAACACATTAGAATGGACGGGCTGTGCGCCGATTTACGACAGCGGTACGTCCCTCTGGTTTGACAAGCCATGGACGATGATAAGCGCCGGGGCAAAGGCAGCCAGTAAGCCGTTTAAGACCACTCATGACGAGCAGATTAAGCTGGTGTCCTCTTTTGACTGGCTGGATATTGACGCACTGGCAGGAATTGACGAAGAACTGCGGGAACTGGTAAAAGGCTCCCTCTTTATCGATACGACCCGTGCAGACGCTCTCTGCGCCGCTTTGCGGGGGCGCGTGGAACGGCTGGCTCAGGTAGTGGTTGAAAGACGAAATTTATATCCCATTGATGACCGTGCGGCTGATGTGGCGGAGGATGTAGCATACAGCGGGGAGGAAACCTGAAAAAGATAGTGAAACACTAAAAAACTGATAATTCATAAAGTGCAGCGCCGCCCGGCAGTGGTTTTTATCATTACCGGGCGGCGTTTTTGCGCTGAACAGTGGGAGCGTACGGTTTATTGTAAGTCAAAAGAGAATAATTGTTTTGCTGGATGAAACTCTATCACACCGATTCGTTCTAGTGTGCCATTAAAAGGTAATTCAGTATCTAATAAAATAGCTATTGCTTTAAGCAGTTTTTCTTTACTGATTTCTATGGTCAACTGACAGTCCGGTTTCCATATTCCTTCATTAAATACATCAAAACCAAATAATTCACCATATCGATCACATTCACTTCTGATTTTGGTTTGTAAATCCAGAATTTGCTTTGCAGCAGCCATATCTATACTAATAAAGGGTTTTTCGTTAGGATAAAAATTATATGTCTTAAAATGAATAGGGAATTTGGAAATAGTTTTCGATAGACTAAACAGAACTTCTTTTATTTTATCAATATCTGCATTTTGATACATCATAAATTTTATATGAGGATTATTTTCTGAATTAGATAAATAATCATCAATGCCAGCATCGGCAAGGCACATCCATAAATTTTTTATCTTATGATCCGTTTCTTTATCAAAATATCCTACTAGAGCATACGGCATAAACATACCCCCTTGAATAAAAGTTATTTCATAAATTTATTATAACAAATGCTATTAAAAGAGTATATATAGTTTAAAACTTATAGTCGGAATAAAAATGGACGAATTAATATGCATTTCTTATACTCACAAATTCGAACTTTATTTCAGGCAAGTGAAAATGAGTACCCATCCTTCTTTAAAATCCCTCTGTTTACAGATAAAAATCAGCCCTGTATAACCAGCATTTTCTTTCTCTCCATAACCTCGCAACTTTTTTTAAATGATAATTACCAATTTTCCCCTTATGATAAACCTGTAACCAAGATACATTTGCAAATATACAAAAACCGGTGCAGGCATCTGTAAACAATACACATCCTGTATTCCGGATCAATGAACAGAAAGGAAGTGAGGATATGTTTGTAATGTATAATGCGGACACCATGAAGGTTCCGGTCAGGGTTTGGCTTAAGGAGGAAAAGGATCTGGAAAAGGGGTGTATGGAACAGGCATATCATTTATCCCGTCTTCCCTTTCTGCATAAATGGGTAAGCCTGATGCCCGATACCCATACCGGAATGGGCATGCCCATCGGAGGAGTCATAGCCGCCAAAGGCGTGGTGATTCCCAATGCCGTAGGCGTGGATATCGGCTGCGGCATGGCTTATACCGAGACGAACATACGGGTAGAGGACATCAGAAATGTAATGACCGGAAATGGCAGCCTGATTCAGGCCATTGTCGGGGATATCATGCGTAATATTCCGGTAGGCTTTGCCCACCACAAAACAGAAATGCCCTGTTACACCCTGGATGTCGCGTTTGAGGAAATGGACCGTTATGAAGAGGATGCCGAGCTTCTGGGCCAACTGGAGGCGGGATATTTTCAGATAGGGACGCTGGGAGGAGGAAATCATTTTATCGAGCTTCAGGAAGATGATAACGGATACCTTGCGGTGATGCTTCATTCCGGAAGCCGGCATTTTGGAAAATCCGTCTGCGATTATTTTCATGCCAAAGCGCGTGAACTCAATCAGAGATGGTACAGCCAGGTGCCCGATGAATACCGGCTGGCCTTCCTGCCGGTGGATACAAAGGAAGGGGCGCATTATTTGAACTGGATGCAGCTTTCCATGGATTTTGCCAAAGAAAACAGAGAAAAGATGATGCTGGCCGTGAAGGCAATCCTGGAAAAATGGATCGGAAAATATACCGATCTCACCCTGGAATTTTCCGGCGATATCAACTGCCACCATAACTATGCCGCCCTGGAGAATCATTATGGAGAAAATGTATGGGTCCACCGGAAAGGTGCGGTCAGGGCGAGGAACGGCGAACTGGCGGTGATACCCGGAGCCATGGGAAGCTACAGCTATGTGGTGATGGGCAAAGGAAATCCGGAAAGCTTCTGCTCTTCCTCTCACGGGGCGGGACGGCAGTATTCCCGGAAGGGAGCCATGGCGGCCTTCACCTGTGAAGAAGTCATGCTGGATTTGCAGAAGCAGGGCGTTATTCTGGGAAAAAAGGGAAAGGCGGATGTGGCGGAAGAAAGCCGGTTTGCCTATAAAAATATCGAAGACGTCATGGATAACCAGACCGATTTGGTGGTGCCTGTAAAACGGCTGAAAACCATTGGCGTTATTAAAGGATGAAACTGTGGGAGGTTTACAGGGCCGTGTATTTTCGGGAAACCGGATGACACGGCGTGCCTCACCGGTGCCTCCGCCTCTGGCGGAAAGGTATTCCGGACAGTTTGCATAAGGATAAATTCCTGCCTGTCAGGAAAGTCCGAAAGATTATGATTTGTCGTGGGTTCGAATCCCACCGTGTACAACACGTAGCTAAGCGGGTATAGCGATCACATTACAGAAAAAAGAAACTGTTCCGTCTTCGCAGTCTCATTCTGCGGCCAGTGTCCCTTTGGATACCGCTTCGGCGGGCGTGAGGCAGGCGGCGCCGGGTACGGCGCATGCCACCCTCCCGCTTTCAAAGAAGCTGAAAATCGGACCCGCCAATGGGTGAGGAAGCGGAGCAGGATGCTTTTTTCACAAGTAAGACAAGAAAGGAAGTAAGAGAACATGACAAACTTTATTATCAAAGAACAGGAATGCGGCTATCTGTGCAGGAACGGTAAATTCCTGCGTCTGCTTACAGCCGGTAAATATACATATCCCAGGGCTTTCGGCTATACGGTGGAAATCGTCCCTATGACAGGAGAGGTAAAAACCTGCGGCATCCCCGAGGAAATTCTCATGCAGGATAAAGGCTTCGCATCACGGGTGGTAAAGGCAGTTATTCCTGATGAATGTATTGCCCTCCGTTTTGTGAATAAGGCTTACCGGGAGGTGCTCACCCGGGCGGAAACATTGTTCTGGAATGTATATGAAAAGAACGAATTCCAGATGGTGGACATTACCCAGCCCTGTATGGAGGATACCCTTCCCCGTATTTACATGGATTTGATGCCTGCTAAATACTACAAGAAGATTACGATTAAGGACGGAGAAACAGGCCTTCTGTACTATGATTTGCGTTTTGAAAAGCGTCTGGGCACGGGCACGTATTATTTCTGGAACTACGGCCGGGAGGTGAGCTGTAAGATTTTCAATATGAAAATCCAGCAGCTGGACATTACCGGCCAGGAAATCCTTACCGCGGATAAAGTGGGAGTGCGCCTGAATGTGGTGATGAATTATCGGATTACCAATCCGGAAAAGCTGGTGGAAAAGGTGGACGGTGTGGCTTCGCTGCTCTATACCCGTGCCCAGCTCATCCTCCGGGAGCATGTGGGCAGATACCGCCTGGATGAACTGCTTTCCCAGAAAGAGGAGCTGTCGGGAATCATTCTGGAAAAAATGAAGGCCAATGAGGAAGAATACTGTGTGGAAATTGTAAACGCAGGAATTAAGGACATCATCCTCCCCGGTGAAATCAGGGATATTATGAACACCGTGCTTGTAGCGGAGAAAAAGGCTCAGGCCAACGTCATTATGCGCAGGGAAGAGGTGGCTTCCACACGCAGCCTTCTGAATACGGCGAGGCTGATGGAGGAAAACAAGACCCTCATGCGCCTTAAGGAAATGGAATATCTGGAGAAAATCTGTGATAAGGTGGGTAATATTACACTGAACGGCGGAAAAAGTGTCCTGGAACAGCTTTCCGAACTGACAGTGGGAAAGGATGCGTCCTGAATGATTTCAAAAGGAGTATGAAATCAGATAACTACAGTAATAATGGATACATATGTATAAATTGTCAGATAATTTATGCGAAAATAAGATATTATCAAATTATCTGATAATTTAAAAAAATTTCCTGTTTACAAATGATAAAAATTGCTTTATAATAACCCACAGGTCGCAAAGAGGCGGATTTAAGTCTCTTTGCGGCCTTTTTTGCGTATCCTGAGGATACGTGATGACAGAGGAGCAGAGATTAAAACGCACAGGGAGAGGAGTAAGATTATGTTTGATGTGAAAAAGGAAGTTCCCGAAGCACCGCTTTATAGACAGCAGTTTGAGCATGATAACTGCGGCATTGGTGCCTGCGTAAACATCAAAGGAACCAAATCCAGGGCAACCGTGGAAAATGCCCTGAAGATTGTGGAGAACCTGGAGCACCGTGCCGGAAAGGACGCTGAAGGAAAGACCGGCGACGGCGTGGGAATTCTGACCCAGGTGCCTCATACATTTTTTAAAAGAGTGACAAAGCCTCTGGGGATTCAGCTGGGCGGAGAAAGGGAATACGGCGTAGGCATGTTCTTTTTCCCGCAGGATGAGCTGAAAAGAAACCAGGCTAAGAAGATGTTTGAAATCATCGTGGAAAAAGAAGGACTGGAATTTTTGGGCTGGCGCGAGGTGGCCTGTGTCCCTGATGTCTTGGGACAGAGGGCGGTAGAGTGTATGCCGTGCATTATGCAGGGGTTTGTTAAGAAGCCTGCGAACACGCCGAAAGGGATTGAATTCGACCGGAAGCTCTATGTGGCGCGCCGGGTTTTTGAACAGTCCAGCGACAACACTTATGTAGTATCACTGTCCAGCCGGACGATTGTATATAAAGGAATGTTTCTGGTGGGGCAGCTCCGTACCTTTTTTACGGATCTGCAGAGCGAGGATTACGAATCAGCTATTGCAATCGTGCATTCCCGTTTTTCCACCAACACCAATCCCAGCTGGGAAAGGGCTCATCCCAACCGTTTTATCGTCCATAACGGAGAGATTAACACGATCCGGGGCAACTATGACAAGATGCTGGCCCGTGAGGAAAATATGGAATCCGAGCATCTTCATGGCCTCCTTCACAAGGTGCTTCCGGCGATTGACCCCAACGGTTCCGATTCCGCCATGCTGGATAACACACTGGAATTTCTGGTGATGAGCGGCATGGATCTGCCTCTGGCCGTCATGATCACCATTCCCGAGCCCTGGGCAAACAACAAGACCATGTCCCAGTCAAAAAGGGATTTTTATCAATATTATGCAACCATGATGGAGCCATGGGACGGCCCGGCCTCCATACTTTTTTCTGATGGGGATATCATGGGAGCCATTCTGGATCGCAACGGCCTGCGTCCCTCCCGCTATCTGATCACAGAGGATGATCAGCTGATCCTTTCCTCTGAGGTGGGGGTTCTGGATATCGAGCCTACCAAAATCAAGGTAAAGGAACGTCTGCGCCCCGGCAAGATGCTGCTTGTGGATACCCGGAGGGGTGAGGTGATTGACGATGACCAGCTCAAGGAAGCCTATGCATCCCGCCAGCCTTACGGCGAATGGCTGGATAATAACCTGGTGGAGCTGAAAAATCTGAAAATCCCCAATGAACGGGTTCCTGAGTTCTCCGCGGAGGAGAGGCACCGTCTTCAGAAGGCATTCGGATACACCTATGATGAGATGAGAACCAGCATCCTTCCTATGGCTGAAAACGGTGGGGAAGCGATTGCTGCCATGGGTGTGGACACTCCTCTGCCTTTCCTGAGCAAAACCTACCATCCGCTGTTCCATTATTTCAAACAGCTTTTTGCCCAGGTAACCAATCCGCCCATCGATGCAATCCGTGAGCACATCGTGACCTCGACCACCGTATACATCGGAGCCGAAGGAGATGTCCTGGAAGAAAAGGCGAAAAACTGCAATGTATTAAAAGTAAATAATCCGATTCTGACCAATACGGATCTGATGAAAATAAAAAGTATGAAGGAAGACGGCTTCAAAACGGCGGTTGTTCCCATTACCTATTATAAAAATACGAAGCTGGAGCGGGCGATTGAGCGTCTGTTTGTGGAAGCGGACCGGGTATACCGGGAAGGCGCCAACATTCTGATCCTCTCCGACAGAGGGGTGGACGAAAACCATGTGGCAATTCCTTCCCTGCTGGCCGTATCCGCACTGAACCAGCATCTTGTCAAAACGAAAAAACGCACCAGCGTGGCTTTGATTCTGGAATCCGGCGAGCCCAGGGATGTCCACCATTTTGCAACCCTTCTCGGCTACGGTGCCTGCGCCATCAATCCCTATCTGGCCCAGGAGAGCATTAAAGAGCTCATCGACAACAAAATGCTGGATAAGGATTACTATGCCGCAGTGAATGACTATAACAAAGCCATTTTAAACGGTATTGTAAAAATCGCATCCAAAATGGGAATTTCCACCATCCAGTCCTACCAGGGCTCCCAGATTTTCGAAGCCATCGGCATTGATGAGGATGTGATAAATAAGTACTTTACGAACACAGTATGCCGTATTGGCGGCACCTCCTTAGAGGATATGGAAAAGGAAGTGGATGCCCTCCACTCCATGGCCTTCGACCCCCTCGGCCTTGCCACAGATCTCACTCTGGACAGCCCGGGACATCATAAAATGAGAAGCGGCGGCGATGAACATCTCTACAATCCTGCCACCATCCATACACTGCAGGAGGCCACCAGAAGAGGGGATTATGAACTCTTCAAGCAGTATACGGCCCTGGTGAATGACGAAAATTCCATCAAAAACCTGCGGGGCCTGATGGATTTCAAATATCCGGAAAAAGGAATTCCCCTGGAGGAAGTGGAAAGCGTGGACTCCATTGTCACCCGTTTTAAAACCGGTGCCATGTCCTATGGCTCCATCTCCAAGGAAGCCCATGAAACGATGGCTATTGCCATGAATATCCTTCATGGAAAATCCAATTCCGGCGAAGGCGGAGAAGACGTGGAACGCCTCAGCGTAGGCCCGGACGGCTTAAACCGCTGTTCTGCCATCAAGCAGGTTGCCAGCGGCCGTTTCGGCGTTACCAGCCAGTATCTGGTAAGCGCTCAGGAAATCCAGATCAAAATGGCGCAGGGAGCAAAACCCGGCGAAGGCGGCCATCTGCCCGGAGGAAAGGTATACCCATGGGTTGCCAAAACAAGGCACTCCACACCCGGCGTCGGCCTGATTTCCCCGCCCCCGCACCATGACATTTATTCTATCGAGGATCTGGCGCAATTGATCTATGATCTGAAAAATGCCAATAAATATGCAAGAATTTCCGTGAAACTGGTATCCGAAGCAGGAGTGGGCACCGTAGCGGCAGGCGTTGCCAAGGCCGGCGCACAGGTCATCCTGATTTCCGGCTATGACGGAGGAACAGGAGCCGCTCCCAAGAGCTCCATCCATAATGCGGGACTTCCCTGGGAGCTGGGGCTCTCGGAAACCCATCAGACCCTTATCCAGAACGGCCTGCGCCAGCGGGTACGCATTGAAACCGACGGTAAGCTGATGAGCGGCCGGGATGTGGCGATTGCCGCAATCCTGGGTGCGGAAGAATTCGGTTTTGCAACAGCGCCCCTCATCACCATGGGCTGTGTCATGATGCGTGTCTGCAACCTGGACACCTGCCCCGTGGGCGTGGCAACCCAGAACCCGGAGCTGCGCAAGCGGTTCCGCGGAAAACCGGAATATGTCATCAACTTCATGCGTTTCATCGCGGAAGAACTGCGGGAATATATGGCGAAGCTGGGTGTACGCAGCGTTGACGAACTGGTGGGAAGAACGGATCTTCTTGCCCAAAAAGAAAACCTGACCCCGGCCCAGAAAAAAATAGACATCAGCGGAATTCTGGGCAATCCCTATGCCGGAAAACCGGGCTCCATTTTCGACCCGAAAAAGGTATATGATTTTGCCCTGGAAAAGACACTGGATGAAAAAGTCCTTCTGAAACAAATGACCAAGGCTATGGAGAACGGACAGAAACGCAGCATAGAAGTGGACGTCGCCAATACCGACCGCGCTTTCGGCACCATACTGGGTTCCGAGATCACAAGAAAATTCGGAACCTCACTGGAGGATGATACCTACCGCGTTCTGTGCAAGGGCGCAGGCGGCCAGAGCTTCGGCGCTTTCATTCCCAAGGGCCTTACACTGGAACTGGTAGGCGACAGCAACGACTATTTCGGAAAAGGGCTTTCCGGCGGCAAGCTGATCGTATACCCTCCCAAAGGAAGCCGCTTCAAGTCCGAAGAAAATATCATCATCGGAAACGTAGCCCTGTACGGGGCCACCAGCGGAAAGGTATTTGTGAACGGTGTGGCAGGAGAACGGTTTGCTGTCCGCAATTCCGGCTGTCTGGCTGTAGTGGAGGGTGTGGGAGACCATGGCTGTGAATATATGACAGGAGGCCGCGTTGTGGTTCTGGGCCATACCGGCAAGAACTTCGCGGCGGGCATGAGCGGCGGCATCGCTTATGTGCTGGATGAAGGAAATGACCTTTACATCCGCCTGAATAAAGAAATGGTTTCCTCCCATGAAATCACCTCCAAATATGACATACAGGAACTCAAGGAAATGATCCAGGAGCATGTGGCCTATACCAATTCCGAAAAAGGAAAGGAAATACTGGAGCATTTCGAAGAATACCTGCCTAAATTCAAGAAAATCATCTCTCATGACTATGAACGGGTACTCACCACCATCGTACAGATGGAGGAAAAAGGCCTGAGCGCCGAGCAGGCACAGATAGAAGCCTTCTATGCCAACATGAGAAAATAGCCAACATGATTTTCATACTGTGAAAAGACTGAACAGTCATTTTCATGGAAAAATACCGCAGCCAGCGGCAGAAAGTGAGGAAGACATGGGAAAACCAACCGGATTTATGGATTATGATAGAAAAGTAAGCCGTGCTGAAGAACCGGCGAGCAGAATCAAACACTTTAATGAATTCCACCAGCACCTGTCCAGAGAGGAACAGCAGCTTCAGGGTGCACGCTGTATGGAATGCGGCGTGCCCTTCTGCCAGTCCGGCATGATGCTCTGCGGAATGGCGTCCGGCTGCCCTCTGCACAACCTGGTGCCGGAATGGAACGACCTGGTATACACCGGAAACTGGGAACAGGCCTACGAACGCCTGAAAAAGACAAATAATTTCCCCGAATTTACGGCCCGCGTATGCCCCGCCCTCTGCGAGGCGGCCTGCACCTGCGGCCTCAACGGCGAACCCGTTTCCACCAAGGAAAACGAATACGCCATCATTGAAAATGCCTACGAAAAAGGCTATGCCGCCCCCAAACCACCTAAACAGCGCACCGGCAAAAAAGTGGCTGTCATAGGAAGCGGCCCCTCCGGCCTGGCAGCCGCCGACCAGCTCAACAAACGAGGCCATACAGTCACCGTTTACGAACGTTCCGATCGTATCGGCGGCCTGCTCATGTACGGAATACCCAACATGAAACTGGAAAAAGATATCGTACAGCGCAAAGTAAAAATCATGGAAGAAGAGGGCGTCACCTTCCTCACCGGAATTGACGTGGGAAAAGACATCAAACCCTCCCAGCTCCTGAAGGAATACGATCGCATCATACTTGCCTGCGGAGCATCCAACCCCAGAGATCTGAACGCCCCCGGCCGCGACGCAAAAGGAATCTACTTTGCCGTTGATTTCCTTACTGCCAACACCAAAAGCCTCCTCGATTCCAACTTCACCGACGGAAAATACGTGGAGACAAAAGGCAAAAATGTCATCATCATCGGAGGCGGCGACACCGGCAACGACTGCGTGGGAACATCCATCCGCCACGGCTGCAAATCCGTGACACAAATAGAAATGATGCCCAAAGCCCCCGACCAGAGAGCCGAAGACAACCCCTGGCCCGAATGGCCCAAAATCTGCAAAACCGACTACGGCCAGGAAGAAGCAATAGCCCTCTACGGCCACGACCCGAGAATTTATGAATCCACAGTCAAGGAATTCATCAAAGACAAAAACGGAAACCTCAAGGCCGTTAAAATCGTAAAACTAAAACAAGAAAAAGACCCAAAAACCGGAAGAATGAACATGAAAGAAATACCCGACACCGAACAAATACTCGATGCCGACATCGTACTCATCGCAGCCGGATTTCTGGGAAGCCAAAAATACATTACCGACGCATTTAAAGTAGAACTCAATGCACGCACTAATGTTAAGACGGAAGACGGAAAGTATAAGACAAACGCTGATAAAATATTTGTTACAGGCGATATGCACAGAGGTCAATCACTTGTCGTGTGGGCCATAAGAGAAGGCAGAGAAGCAGCAAGAGAAGTTGATGAGAGTCTGATGGGGTATACAAACGTGTCGCCCCAGTAGGCGGTGCGAAAAGAAGCGAAAGGAAGGACCGGAGGAAGAGCTCGCTCTCCCTCCGGTCCTTCCTTTCGCTTCTTGAACAACGGATGGCTCGCTCTGCGGACCATCCGTTGTTTTCATAGGCTGTACACCGCCGGCCTCCCCCAACACCCCACCTCCCCAGGGCAGGCAGCGCCAGCGCCCCTGCCCGCTTCCCTTTGATACTCTTTTGGTGCACTCTCCCCCCTATAATACCATTAACCCCAAAACCCAAAAACCAAAATAGGAAAGGAGCCCCCTATGAAAAAAAACTAAAAACACCCCCACCCCATCCCCCCGTCCCATTCATCTTATCCCCCTCCTCCTTATCCCCCTTCTGCTCCCCGCCTGTACCCCTGCCTCCGCCCAGCCCATCCCTCAGGAAACGAAGGAAACTCAGGAAATTCAGGAACCCATATCCTCATCGCCTTCCACCCAACCCGCCAACGAAATCACCCTCCCCAACCCCATGGAAGAAATGTCGGATATAATGGAACTCCAGTCCACGCTCTCCTTCACCATGCTGGACCTTCCCGCCTACTACGCAGAAGAAGACCCTCACTACTACATAATTGACGGCACCCTGGGAGAAATCCAATGCAAGGTTGCCGGCAGAGACGTTGTCATCCGCCAGCAGGAAGGCTCCGGAGACATTACCGGCTGGTACGATGTGGCCTATAAAGAGCTGGAATACGACGGCATGCCCTGCCATTACGGGAAATCAGATGACACCTTCATCGCATGGTGGGAAGACGCTGACTACTCCTACGCCGTTACCGTAACGGGCATCAATGAAAACGACTTTATCAATGAATACATATACGAACTCAGCCAGATGTCACAGCGAAATTACCTGGAACAGATCGGCTTTGAACGAACCTATCCCGGAACCACCCCCCGGGAGGATACGAAGCAGCTAGAGGAAGAATTAGGAATTGCCATATTGGAACTCCCCGAAGGCTACGACCATTTCGAGCCTGTGTATTTCGGAATTACGGACGACACCGAATCCGGTTTTATTTCATATAAATGCGGCCTTGTATATACCAGCATTGATCTTATCACCGGCCGCCAAAGAGAAACTGAATTTGACGATGAAGATTTCCAACCCGTGGAACATAACGGGATAAACGTGGAAATAGCTCAAATGACCGGCCCTTCAGAAGGGGTTATTGTTTCCGAGTGGTCCGATGGAGCCTGCTACTATACCATGATAACCTGCTATCTGGAGTTAGACGAGGTGAACGCCATATTAGAGCTGCTGACTGCGTCAGACGGAGAGTAAACCGCGGCGGCAGGCAACCGGTTACCGTTCAGACCCTGCCGTGCACCTGCTGCACGGCAGCGGAGCCGTTAAACCAGTGGCCGCAGAACATCCGCCCATCCCCGAAAGCGGATTAAATGGGCGGATGCAAACCCAAAGGAACGGCAGGCAGCGCCAGCGCCCCTGCCCGTCTCCCCTTATCATCACAGCCACCCAAACGCCTGCACCATAGAAAGCACCAGATTCCCCACCCCATGCGCCATCCACCCAGGCACAATAGATCCTCCGGATCCCTTTTCCGTCAGCCACCCCAGCAGCCACCCGCTGAACCCCGTAATCAAAGTAATTACCAAAGCCTTCAACGGCGTAGTCACAAAGAAAAACATAACCCCATGAAGCGCCCCGAACAACAGCCCCTGGACCACATTCCCCACAGCGAACCCAAACTTAGCAATCAACCTTTTCCCAATAAACCCCCGGAACAAAATCTCCTCCGAAAGCCCCGTCTGAATCATCCCAAAAAGAAAGGCAGAGGGAAAAGCGCTCCATCCCATCCCTGCATAAGAACTCTGCACCGTAGCATTCGCCGGCAGCAGATGAGGAATCCACCACACCTGCGAAACAACACAAAGCACGAAGAAAAACAAAATACACCCGCCCACAGCCAGCCAGCTGCCCCTGACACCCTTCAGCCCGATCCACGAGAAAAAATTTTCCTTCCGTCTCGCCGTAACCAGCCACCATATAAAAGGAATCAGAGAGAACATAAGAACCTGAGAAATCACATTAAAAAACATCGATACCATATCCATAAAGAACCTCCTTAAGTTTGCTTGTTGAGTTATTGTATTAATATAATAATACAATAACTCACCCCCCAGCCAATGTCAAGCACATAAAAATAATTCCTCTTAAATATTGTCATCACTAACCGCTCCCGCCTCCCGCCCATCCCCGCCGCCGAAGGCATTTTCAAGCCTTTTCATTCGCCCCTATTTCATCCGCACTTCATTTTCAGCCTCACTCTGGACACCGGACACCGCAAGATGATATGATACAATTATCATTACAGCAACCAATTGCTGCAGTATGTAAAAAAGTCAGAGTCCACAGCAGCCCTATGCATCGTATATTCCCCCGGCCGGCTTGCCTTCCCGCTGCGTTTTCCCTCTCCGGCGGGTCTGTATACCCTGCAAAGGCCTTCTAAAAACGCCGGTTCTTAGATTGTGTTTTGTACAATCTTAGTACCGCTGCGTTTTTAGCAGAGTGAGAACGTGCCTGCGCAGGTATATAGACCCGCCGGAGAGGGAAAACGCAGCGGGAAGGCAAGCCGGCCGGAGGAATATACGATGCATAGGGCTGCTGTGAACTCTGACGGAAAGAAGAAAAGGAGAAGCTTATGGATTATCAGAAATTAACCCAGGGGGAAATCAAACAGGCGCTGGATTTTTCCGCCGCGCAGATAAAAAAGTATCTGCCGCAGTTTACGGATAAATTCCAGAATGCCTACAGCGTGAATCATTTCTACGAGCCCATCGATAACGTGGACTGGACCAACGGATTCTGGACCGGAGAAATATGGCTTGCCTATGAACATACCAAAGATGAGGCCTTCCGGAAAGCGGCGGAGATACAGGTAAAGGACTACCTCCGCCGCATCGATAACAAAATCATGGTAGACCACCACGATATGGGCTTTTTATACACCCCGTCCTGCGTTGCAGCCTGGAAACTCACAGGAAACCGGACAGGAAGAGAAGCGGCGATCAAAGCCGCAGACCAGCTCATCAGCCGTTTTCATGAAAAAGGAGAATTCATCCAGGCCTGGGGCGCTATGAATGCCCCGGAAAACTACCGCCTGATCATCGACTGCCTTCTGAACCTCCCGCTTCTGTACTGGGCATCCGAAGAAACCGGTGACAGCAAGTACAGGGATATAGCAGAAAAACACATCCATACCGCTTTAGCCAATGTCATCCGCGAGGACGGTTCCACCTGGCATACCTTTTTCTTCAATATGGAAACCGGAGAACCGGATCACGGGGCTACCTGCCAGGGCTACAGAGACGGATCCGCCTGGGCAAGAGGACAGGCCTGGGGTGTTTACGGAACGGCGCTGGGCTACCGGTACACCAAAGAGGCCAAATATGTGGATGCTTTTCGTACCGTAACCGGCTATTTCCTGGAACACCTGCCGGAGGATCTGGTACCCTACTGGGATTTTGAATTTACCGACGGTTCCGATCAGCCCAGGGATTCCTCCGCTGCTGTCATAGCGGCCTGCGGTATGCTGGAAATGGCGAAGTACCTGCCGGAAGAAGATGCTGACTATTACAGGACAAAAGCATCTGAAATCATGAAATCCATTTATGACAATTATGCCGTAAAGGATCACGAAACTTCCAACGGCCTGGTGCTCCACAGCACCTATTCCAACCATTCTCCTTACAATACCTGCAACCACTGCGGTGTGGATGAATGCAACTCCTGGGGAGATTATTTTTATATGGAGGCGTTGACCAGGTTGTCAAAGGATTGGGAACAGTACTGGTAAAACAGCTATAATGTTTCTTGCCTTTTATACGGATGAAATCAGTTGCAGAACTGCTATTTCACCCGGTTGACGAAATAGAGGACTTATAAACACCGTAAATTCATTATAAATATGAATTTACGGTGTTTTTTTACTATCAGGTAATCAAAGTACCAGTTTTCAGAAAAAGTATTGTTCAAAAAGAGATAAGATAGGTGATGATATGAAATCGGTTTCTGAAATAAAGCCGATTTTCTTACAGAGCAGAACTTTTGAAAAGAATAAATACTAAAAAATAAACAAAAAACACGCCCTTTAAGCTCTGCAAAACACATGATTTTATACCAAATGTACAAAAAACATAAAAAACAAAAAATATTATGTGCAAGCTGTTGACATTTAGAAAGCTATTACATATAATTATCTCATGAAATGGGTTTCAAGAAAAGATTCATTAGTAAGCTTATCGGAATTTATGAGTAGCAGGAGGAAAAGAGATTGAGTAAAGAGAAATCGAAAGCGACAGTTGCCGCGCCAAGAAGAAAGGAAAGGACGTTTTTCCAAAATGTTGTCCGTTATCGGGTACTGATTTTTATGTGTCTTCCGGCGATTATATTTTTCTTCGCATTCAGCTATATGCCGCTGCCGGGAATCTGGGTGGCTTTCGTAAAATATAACTACCGAAACGGCATTTTCGGAAGCAAATTTGTAGGTCTGCAGAACTTCGAATTCCTGGCACAGTCAGGTAAGCTGCTGACACTTACCAGAAACACACTGCTTTATAACCTGGCATTCATTCTGCTTGGAAATCTTCTGGCTGTATTTGTGGCGATACTGCTGAATGAAATGAGAAGCAAATGGTTTAAGAAAGTATCACAGACGATGATGTTTCTTCCTTACTTTATATCGCAGGTTCTGGTAGGCCTGCTTGTATACAGCCTCCTGAACTTTGATACCGGTTTTGTAAACAGTATCCTGACTACGTTGGGAATGGAAAAATGGCAGCCCTATGCCGACCCGAAAGTATGGCCGGTACTGATGGTAATCATTTATCTGTGGCAGCAGACCGGATATAACTCCGTAGTATATTTTGCAGCTATTATGGGTATTGATGCCGAAATGATTGAAGCGTCAAGAGTAGACGGAGCCAACGGATTCCAGAAAATCCGCTATATCATCCTTCCTTCCCTGAAGCCCACGATTGTAATTCTCATACTGTTCGCGCTGGGCGGCATTGTAAAAGGCAACTTCGGTTTATTCTATAACATAATCGGATCCAACTCCATTTTGTATGGAACCACAGATATTATTGAGACCTTCGTATACCGGGCAACCATGACAGATTTCAACTTCTCGACTGCTTCTGCGGTAGGCCTGTACCAGTCCATAATCGGATTTGTAATTGTTATGGTAGTCAATTATATTGTGAAGAAAATTGAACCGGATTATTCCCTGTTCTAAGTAAAAATGGAGGTCAATCATGGCAAAGAAACAAGATATGGATTTACAGATGTCCGGAGCTAAGGTCAAGCTCGGAAAATCAGATATAGTAATCAGAGGGGCCGGTTATATATTAATCACCATTTATGCACTGGCCTGTATCATTCCATTCCTGCTTATTATAGGAACGTCCTTTACAAACGAAGCCATCATCCATGCAGAAGGGGTACAGCTCATTCCCAAGGGATTTTCTCTGGAAGCTTATCAGATGGTTACAAAAAACGGAAACATATGGAAATCTTACATATTAACTATAGTTATGACCGGGGTGGGTACCTTCCTGGGGCTGTCTATTATTTCCATGACAGGCTACGCGCTCCAGAGAAAGGATTTCCCTTTCCGTAATGCGATTTCCTTCTATATCTATTTTACAAGCCTTTTCTCAGCAGGTCTGGCTCCTTATTATCTGCTGATGACACAGACATATCATTTGAAAGACAGCTATCTGGCAGTATTGCTGCCCCTGATGATGTCACCGTGGCTGATAATACTGATGAAAAACTTCGTAAAGGCGATACCCCATGAGATTACGGAATCGGGTAAAATTGACGGCGCCGGGGATATGAAAATTTTCACAGCCCTGATACTCCCCATGCTTAAGCCTGCACTGGCTACTATCGGCCTGTTCCTTGCCCTCAGCTATTGGAATGAATGGTACCAGTCTTCCCTGTTCCTCAGTACAAAGGTGGCTATTAAGCCGCTGCAGTATACACTGTACGAGGTTGTTAACAAAATCGACGCTTTGAAGAACTCAGTTGCCGGACAGTTTGTTAACGTAGTGGATATCCCTCAGGAAGGTGTTAAAATGGCGAATGCCGTGCTGGCAACAGGCCCTATCATTCTCCTGTATCCGTTTGTACAGAAATATTTTATAAGCGGTATTACGGTTGGTGCGGTTAAAGGTTAATTTACATATTAAAAGAATACGGTTCTTACTCTGCAGGTGAGCAGAGATCATATAAAGGAACAATTAACGAATGGAAACGGAGGTAGAGTATGAAAAAGAAATTACTCGCAATTTTACTGGCGGCCACTATGGTAACAGGCCTTGCCGCCTGTGGAAACAGCAATTCCCAGACAACTACGGATAACGGGGCTGCAGCAGATACGGCAGAAGCCGATAACAGCGCAGCAGCAGATGATTCGGCAAGTGCCGGTACATCAGCAGATTCTTCTGACCCGTGGGCAAATGTGGACACATCTGAGCATGTGAAGATCACCTATATGACAACTGGTGACAGGCCTTCAGGAACAGAAGCAAAATACGAAGAAATGATGACCGAATTAAACAAAATCCTTACCGAGAAAGTAAATGCGGAACTGGAGATTTACTTCATTCCCTGGACTGATTATCTTACAAATTATAACCTGACACTGGCTCAGATGGACGGTACCGTAGACCTGGTCGGAACTGCTTCCGACTGGCTGGATGCATGGCCGAATTCCAAGAACGGCGCATTCCTGGAACTGTCCGAAGATATGCTTAAAACCTATGCTCCTAAAACATGGGAAAGCGTAAGCCCTGAACATTGGGATATGTGCAGATATAACGGCGAGATTTATCTGATGCCGGAAGATAACTATGCACAGTGGACCAACCATGGTTTCATTTACCGTCTTGACTGGGCGAAAGCTGCAGGACTGGATAAGGTTGACAGCTGGGAAGATATGACAGAATACTTCCGTTATGTAAAGGAAACTTATCCTGACATGATCCCCTGGGATTCCGATGGAACACATCATACACAGCTGGCAGGCGGCTGGGTTTCTTCCCATACTAATTTTGTAGCCATTGACGGTATCAGCACCGGCGCACTCTGGGGCGGTACAAGAGATGACCTGTATACAGTTACAACTCCCGCTTATACAGATACAGATATGATGGTTGAGTTTGCAAAGACGATGAAGGAATGGGATAATATCGGTGTCTGGAGGACAGACGTTCTGAATGTTGGTTCTACCACAGCCCGTGATGACTATCGTGTCGGCAAGACCGCAGCGGATCAGCATCATACCCAGACCTGGACAGATTTAGTAAGCCCTACCAGCCAGAATAAGATTTATCAGGATGATCCTAACGCAGAATCCGGTTTCTTCTATTTCGGTGAAGAGACAGGAAACGTAACCGCTCTGTCCATTACTCACGGTGCAATGGCAGTTTCAGCAGGAAGCGCCAACCCGGAAAGAGCACTTATGGTTTATGACCTGCTGAGAAATGATCCGGAATGCTATCAGCTGCTTTGCTATGGTATTAAGGGTGTGTCATGGGATGTAAATGACGAAGGTCTCCGTGTTGAACCTGAAGGATACAATGCAGATACAGACAACATCAACGGAACAACCAATTTCTGGTGGGGACGTAATGATGATTTGGAAATCAGAGACGCGACAAGAGCATGGGATAAGATCGATGCACTTTATAACGAATATGATTCCATTAAGATTGACTATCCTTATGGCCAGTTCGTTCCCGAAGTAGATGATATCCAGGCAAAGATCAACAATGTAAATGAAACATATGTAAACTATATGAAACAGATTGCTTTCGGTAAATATTCCGGATCCGCTGAAGATATCGTTGCAGAAATGCAGGCAGCCCTGAAACAGGCTGGTATTGAAGATGTAACAGCAGAACTGCAGGCACAGTTCGATGCACTGTATAAATAAGAAGGAAACTTCTGATTAACAGCACGCAGCCTATTGCCGGCCGCATACTCCGGTATGCAGCCGGCAATTTGCATAATAAGCGGCTGTTTAAAGGCAGGGAAAACTTTTGAATTCGATAAGACTGATAATATGGAATATCTGTGTCCTCTGGAACCCGGTATCCTCATTATCTTTAGAATAGATGGCAGCAGAGGGAAAAGGAGAAGTGGAAATGAAAAAAGGAGTTTTTGAAATCAGGGATGATTTCTATTTGGACGGCAAACCTTTTAAAATAATATCCGGAGCGGTTCATTATTTCAGAATCGTTCCCGAATATTGGCGTGACAGGCTTGAGAAGCTGAAGGCGATGGGGGCGAATACAGTGGAAACCTATGTCCCCTGGAATATGCACGAACCCCAAAAAGGGAAATTCGTATTCGAAGGTATGCTGGATATCAGCAGGTTTATCCTGCTTGCCCAGGAGCTGGGTTTATATGTCATTGTCCGCCCTTCCCCTTATATCTGCGCGGAATGGGAGTTCGGCGGCCTTCCTGCCTGGCTTTTGAAGGAAGACGGCATGCGGCTTCGCGGCTGTTATGAACCATTTCTGGAAGCCGTCCGTGAATACTACAGCGTATTGTTTCCCATACTCGTTCCCCTGCAGATTCACCACGGCGGCCCTGTTATCCTGATGCAGGTGGAAAATGAATACGGCTACTATGGCGATGATACCCGGTATATGGAAACCATGAAACAGCTTATGCTGGATAATGGCGCCGAGGTACCGCTGGTAACCTCCGACGGTCCAATGGATGAGTCGCTTTCCTGCGGAAGGCTTCCCGGCGTGCTGCCCACCGGAAACTTCGGTTCCAAGACAGAAGAGCGTTTTGAGGTGCTTAAAAAGTACACAGAGGGCGGCCCTCTTATGTGCACGGAGTTCTGGGTCGGCTGGTTCGATCACTGGGGAAACGGCGGGCACATGCGCGGAAACCTGGAAGAAAGCACAAAAGATCTGGATAAAATGCTGGAGATGGGACATGTAAATATCTACATGTTTGAAGGCGGAACCAATTTCGGTTTTATGAATGGCTCCAATTATTATGATGAACTGACCCCGGATGTCACCAGCTATGATTATGATGCGGTGCTGACGGAAGCCGGAGATTTTACCGTTAAATATGACAAATACAGAGAAGTTATCGGAAAATACACACAGCTTCCCCAGGTAACTTTTTCAACGGATATAAAAAAGAAAGATTACGGCGCCCTGAAGGTACAGGAGAAGGTAAGCCTGTTCCGGGTACTTGACGATCTTTCCTCACCCGTAAGCAATACGTTCCCGATTCCCATGGAAAAACTGGATCAGAGCTACGGTTACATCCTGTACCGTTCAGCGCTGGAAAGAGAGCAGAACCTGGAAAAAATCCGTCTGTGGGGAGCGAATGACAGAGCGAATATCTTTGTGGATCAAAAGCCGCTGATCACTCTTTATGACAGGGAACTGCTAAAAGAAGCGGAGGTAAAGGCAGATTTTGAATCCGGCGCTCTTCTGGATATTCTGGTGGAAAATATGGGCCGTGTGAATTTCGGTCCCCTCATGGAATCCCAGCGCAAAGGAATTGCAGGCTGCGTGCAGCTCAACGGCCATATGCATTATAATTGGGAAATGTATACACTGCCGTTTAATAATCTGGAAAAGCTGGATTTTTCAAAAGGCTATGAAGAAGGGACACCGGGCTTTTATAAGTTTGTTTTTGAGGTGGAGGAAGCTGGAGACACCTTCCTGGATTTCGGCGGCTGGGGAAAAGGCTGTGCCTTCCTCAACGGATTCAATCTGGGACGGTTCTGGGAAATAGGGCCGCAGAAGCGGCTGTATATTCCTGCGCCGCTGCTTAAAAAAGGCAGGAATGAAATTATTTTATTTGAAACAGATGGAAAGACGGCTCCTGAGATCAGCCTGAAGGCGGAGCCGGATATAGGATAAAATCAGGAATGGTAATGGAAGCTTTGTTCGGAAAACCTTCAAATTTGTCTGTAAGCGTGCCGGAATAACGTACAAGAGCAGGATTTTTTGAAAATTTGTATTTTACCGATTTTTTTCTGAAAAGACTTGGTTAATTCCCGGGTATGTATTATAATAAAAATAGTAATGATACCGGTTTCAAAAAGGCGCAGATTGGTAATTTGTGCAGGAAAACTGAAAACGGGGGAGGAATAAAGTGGAAAAAGAAACGATCAGTATATATACAATTGCAAAAGAAGCAGGCGTATCACCGGCCACGGTTTCCAGAGTCCTTACAGGCAATGCGAAGGTGAGTGAAGAAAAGAAGAGCAAAGTGGAGGCTCTGATCAGGAAGTATGATTTCAGGCCCAACGCGCTGGCAAGAGGCTTAAGCAGTGTGGAGACCAAGATGATTGGCCTGATGGTCTCCGACATACGGAACCCGTTTTATGCGACTATGGCGGTGGAATGCGAAAAAGCGGCGAATGAAAACGGCTATCTGCTTTTATTGTGCAATTCCCTGGGGAGCAACGAGATGGAGGTTTCCTATCTGGAAAAGTTTTCGGGGCAGAGGGTGGATGCTATTATCCAGATCGGCGGAAAAGTGGATGAGCTGGTATCCGATACCAGCTATGTGGAAAACATCAACAGAGTGGCAAACACGACGCCGATTCTGATTACGGGTAAGCTGGACGGCGCGGACTGTTACCAGGTGAATATCGACGAGGGGCAGTCCATGGAGCTGCTGATGCAGTTTCTCATTGAAAACGGCCATCAGGATATCGCTCTGATGGGCGGACGTGATAATGTTAAATCCACACTGGATAAAAGGCTGCGTTACCGTCAGATGCTTCGGAAGTATGGAATTCCTGTCAGAGAGGAATACATTGTAGATGGAAGCAGCTATGATATCGAAAGCGGCAGTGCCGCGATGTACCGGTTTATCAGAGAGGATCACCCCATGCCCAGCGCGATCATCGCCATCAATGACTTCACGGCGGTGGGGATTGTACGGGCGCTCAGGGAGCAGGGCATGCGGATACCGGAGGATGTGTCCGTGGTGAGCTTTGATAATACCTATATTGCGGAAACCTGCATGCCCAGGCTGACCTGCGTGGGTTATGATTATAAGCTATTCGGCAAGCTTTTGATAGAAACGGCGATAAAAGCCATCCATAATGAAGAGCCTCCCCGGGTACAGATGGTGAAGTCGGGCCTGGTAATCCGTGATTCCTGCAAACAGCTGAAGTGAAGACGGAACGAGCGCTTCAACCGGCCGGGAAAGGGAAATGGTTTATATGTTTTACCGGATAAACCTGCAGTATCTGCCTTCGGTCAGACTGGCAGATTCGGTGGTGATTGAGCCGCCCTATGTGCACAGGCGCAGAAAGGCAGACGAATATATTGTATATCTGATAAAAAAAGGGGTCATGTATCTGGAGGAAAACGGAGAAACGGTAACGCTCCAGCCGGGGGATATGTATGTGCTGGACCCAAGATATATCCATGTGGGTGTGAAGGCCTCCTGGTGTGAGTATTTCTACGTGCATTTCCGGCATCCGGATATGGAGCCCCTTGAAGAAGAGACAGAAAAAGGACTGCAGAAGCTTTTGCTGGAAAACAGGCAGGCTTCTGTCCAGAGTGATATTTTCAGCTATGAAAAGTGTGAAGGCCAGAGCCTTTACCTTCCGAAAAGCTATCATATCCATGATTACAGCAGCCTGGTGAAGGTGACGGAGCTTCTGAATGAAGCGATGGAGCGGAATATCACCCAGCTGGAAAATTATAAAATTCTGCTGGCCTGTAAGGTGCTGGAGGCCTTCGTGGAAATAAGCAGAAGCTGCGTGACGGAGGAAACGGTGGCCTATGTGGAGAAGCAGCCCCGTTCTTACCGGAATGTGCAGGAGCTTTTGAATTACCTGAACAGGGAATATGCGGCAGATATTACAGGACAGTCCCTGGAAAAAGAGTTCGGCGGCAATTTCGATTATATGAACCGGACGTTTAAGAAGGTAACGGGACAGACCATCTTTAAATATCTGAACCGGGTTCGGATAAATCATGCCAAGGCGCTTATTCTGAATTCACCTCTGAAGATGTCCAGGATTGGAGAGAGTGTCGGATTCCCTGACGAGTATTATTTCAGCAGAGTCTTTAAAAAATATACCGGAAAATCCCCCACGGAATATGCCAGGGAAGGAATGAACGGAAGAAAAAACGGGAAGTGACCGAAAGGTTATTTCCCGTTTTTTCTTCCGTTCGCGCAGCTCATTGCCAGCAGATGAAAGTCCATGCACCGGTTATCGTGATAAAATCTTTTCATAAGCTGGGCCAGGGGATGGTTTTCCAGCCCGCCGCTGGGATCATGGTGCCGCAGGTATTTCTGAAACGGTATCGTATTATTCCTGGAAACACGGAGGAAAAAAGGTTCCGTATCCTGAAAAACGGCATCGACAAGGCAGCAGATCAGAAGCTGCTGTTCCCTTTTGCAGACGATACGTTCGGACTGGTACATGACTTTTCCCGAGGAGGAAAGAAAGCGCATGGTATAGAAGCCCAGCCCCCGCAGTGAGGGGCCTTCCTTCAGGGAAGGGAAGCCGCCTGATGAAGGAAATCCTATGGACTCATATACTTCAAGCCAGATAGAGCGCCCCTTTTTCAGGCGGCAGCTGAAAGCAATGTTCTGTGCAAAATTTTCCGTTTCCGATCCATCAAATTCAATTCCCATTTCCGTCATGAAGCAGATGGGATCGTATTCCATCACCTCCCAGTGAAGCGCCCCCTTTCGTGTACGATCCGTAAGGGCTGCCAAGAGCCTGCGGATTTCCAATGAATCAAATTCCATGCTGTGTCCTTTCGCCGGAGTAATTTCCGAATGATTTTTATGTAGTGGTGACTCAAACATCGCACAAGCCCCTGTCCCTTCCGGCCAACGATTGGGGGACTGCCGTCCGGATGGATGCCTTCCCCTCAGCCGGCTATGCAGGAATCCCTGTCTCTTATCCACCTCTAGATGTGTATAAGAGACAGGAAATTATGACCGAATTAAACAAAATCCTTACCGAGAAAGTAAATGCGGAACTGGAGATTTACTTCATTCCCTGGACTGATTATCTTACAAATTATAACCTGACACTGGCTCAGATGGACGGT
>NZ_MPDJ01000001.1:70537-125944 GCF_001881565.1 Eisenbergiella tayi | reverse complement strand
CTGCGGATTTCCAATGAATAAAATTCCATGCTGTGTCCTTTCGCCGGAGTAATTTACGAATGATTTTTATGTAGTGGTGACTCGAACATCGCACAAGCCCCTTTCCCTTCCGGCCAACGATTGGGGGACTGCCGTCCGGATGGATGCCTTCCCCTCAGCCGGCTATGCAGGGATCCTTACAGGGGACACTTTCGTTCGGATAAACACGCAGCGGTACTAAGGCCGCAAAATACGCGGCCTAAGGACCGGCGAGTTTATACGCCCCTTACAGGAAAACCTGCATAGCCGGCTGAAGGGAAGGCATCCATCCGGACAGCAGTCCCCCAATCGTTGGCCGGAAGGGACAGGGGCTTGTGCGATGTTTGAGTTGGCAAAAAAAGAATACCTATATAAGCATTCCCTGAAAGAGGTTATTTATTACGGTAAAAATTAAAAATAAACTATAGTATTAAAATAATGGTATTGTTTATTATAATATACAAAACGGCAGGTTACAATAGGTTTAACAACACACTGAAGATCGCAGGGAGGCTGGCCTTTGTGACCATTGATAATAAGAAAATCGGAAAAAGAATCAGAGAAGCAAGGGTTAAAAGGCATCTTACGCAGGAAGAGCTTGCGGAAGGGGCCGGCGTAACCGTCTCTTATGTGGCAAATGCGGAATCCGGAAATTCCTGTCCGTCCCTGGATAAACTGTTTGAGATAGCGGATGCTTTATCTATATGGATAGGAGAGCTTTTGTGTGACAATGTCAGGGAATCGGACTGGGTATTCCGTAAAGAGATCATGGAAACCATAAAAGACTGCAGTGAAGGGGAAAGAACAGCCCTTCTGTATCATCTGAAGTTTTTCAAGCGGATTCTGCGTGAGGATGAAGAACTGAAGGAAACCATCAGACAGTGGGATCGGAAAAAGGGGAAGCAGCCGAATGAATGAGAAGCCCGGAATGGATAATGTATCTGTGTCAAGTGATAAAAAGAAGATGGGAAAACGGATAAAGGCCGCAAGGAACCGGGCTGGGCTTTCCCAGGAGGCTCTCGGGGCCGCGGTGGGGAAAAGTTCGGTTTACATGAGCAATGTGGAAACCGGAAAGGCGAATGCCAGCCTGGAAACTGTGGTAAGTATTGCGAATGCGCTCCGGGTATCCGTGGATGAATTCCTGTATGATGAGGTGGAACGGACGGAACCGGCGCTTCCCCGGGAATTTATGGAAGAACTGAAGGATTGCGAGCCCTATGAAATCCGGGCAATTTCCGAATACCTGAAAGAAACGAAAAAGATTCTGCGGGAATGCAGAGAGCAGAAACAAAATCAGGAACCGATTATCCCGATAGATGGAAAATAATTGTTTTACAGAGAAAATACGCCCCCGACATCCCTGAATGGGATTTTCCGGAGGCGTATTTTTAAACTATTGTACCTGCAGGCTAAACTTTACGGAGCGTCCACCGGCGGGAACGCCATCGGAAGAAGAAGGTGATTCCGCGGAAGAGCTCATCCATCATGAACGCGATCCAGCAGCCTGTCAGGCCTAAGCCCAGACGGATTCCCAGAATATAGGAAAAGAGGATGCTCATTGTCCAGCAGGAAATGATGGATACCACCATGGAAAAAATCACATCTCCGGCGCCCCTCAGGGAATTATCCTCGATATGGTTAAAGGCACGGCCGATTTCTACAAAAATATCAATCAGAAGGATGGGCCGGGCCAGTGTGAGAATTTCCGGGTTTTCGGTGAAAAGCCCCAGAAGAGGGCTGCCGAAAAGGCAGATCAGGGTGGAACCCGCCGCATTCAGAAGCACTGCGATCCGCAGGTTCTGCAGGTTCAGCCGATAGGCCTTATCGTACTCTCCGGCGCCTGTCATCCAGCCGATGATAAGGGAGGTGGCCATCCCCAGGGACATACCGATGACATACACATAGAAAAAGATGGTGGAGAGGTATATTTTTGTGGATATGGCTGTCGTTCCCAAAACAGCCAGGATGGAAGTGGATACCACCTGGGAGGTGGAATAGGAGAGCGAGCTGATCCCGCCCGGAAGGCCGATATGCAGGATATTGCCGATACATTTCAGCGTTTTCAGGCTTTTTTTACGGAAATTCAGCTCCAGTGAACTTTTCAGCAGACAGATAACAATCAGGATAAATGCCGCCGCGTGGCTGATCACGTTGGTGACTGCGATCCCATGCACACCATGCAGAGGTGTTTCAAAGGGACGGAAAATAACAATAATGTTCAGCACCGCGTTCAGAAAGTTCATGAATAAAGATACCCATACCGCTATTTTAGGCAGGCCATAGCTGCGGAAGACAGCGGAAATTGCGGATATCAGAGCCTGAAAGAAGGAAAAAGAAATACAGATCCGGAAATATACCGCGGCATCCTCAAGCACCTGTCCGCTAAGCTGCATCATTTCCATAAATCTGTGGGCGAACAGGGAAAGGATGCCGCCGGCCACAAGACTGAGCGCCAGGCTGCAGAAAATAGAAGTAAACGCGGCATCGGAGGCCGCTTCCTTCTGTCTGGCGCCGAGACGGTGGCTGATGAAAATACTGGCTCCCGTACTGATTACGGTATAAAAGGTGAAGATCATTCCCATCAGCTGGTTGGCGGCCCCTACAGAGGCCACCGCTTCATCGGAATAATGACTTAACACCAGTGTATTCACCGTACCCATGGAATTGGTAAGCAGCATTTCCACCAGAAAGGGGAGGAAAACCGATACCAGCGTAAGGGTACCCTGGGGTGTTTCGATATGACTTAAGGTTTTGTCATAGAACTTAAATTTTTTCAGTTCCCGGGTGCGAATGTTCATAAGATGTCAATTCCTCGATTTCCGTATATTCAGTCAGGGATTTCCAGGCTCAGCTGCGCTTCGGGAAGTCCTTCTGAAGAAACCTTCACCGTGACGGTCCCGCTGCCTGTGCGCTGTATGTAGGCAATAAGCCGTCCTTCCAGCATGCTCCGGGAACAGGAGGTATACGGGGTATTGTCACCCAAATTCCCATTTTCCAATCCCTTAAGAACGCCTGGGCCGGAAACCTGTACGGTAACAGGGAAGGCGGCATCCATAATCCGTCGTCCGCAGGAATCCTCCGCAAGGATTTCCACCTGATGAGTAAAAAGGGTTCCGGCTTTCTCAACACTGTTCCTGCCGACAGGGGCCTTCCACTCGCAAAGCTGCAGCACATCAACAGCTCCCGTTGTCTGCAGGGAAGAAGAAATACATCCCTTATCCTGCGGGGAGATCAATTCTCCGGCGGCTGCACGGAGTTCACCCGGTTCAAAGTCCACGATCCAGTCCATACAGCCCTCTTCGGACAGGCCTTTTTTCTTTCCCAAAGACCGGCCATTCAGGAAAAGCTCCGCCTCAGGCTGGTTGGTGAACAGCCGCACCAGGACGGTTTCTCCCACTTCATAGTTCCAGGTTTCCGTCACAGGAAGCCATTCATCGTGACTGTCTTCATATTTAACAGTGGCCAGATGGAGCACCGGTTTGTCCGCCCAGTAGGACTGCCGCTGATAGAAGCGTGCCTTCGGGAATCCTGCCAGGGTCAGAAGGCCTGCAGAAGAACCATGAATGGGCCATCCATGGGCTTCTCCCAGATAATCGATACCCGTCCACAGGAACTGTCCGCTGATATAATCGTTATCTCTTACCGCTTTCCAGGCTTTATAGCTGTGACTGTTTTCACTTCCCAGAAAAGGCAGTTCCGGAAACCGTTTATGATCCTCTTCATACAAATGTTCTTTGTAGTTATAGCCCACCACATCCAGCGCATCGAAATAATGCAGCCGGGATGAGAGCTCCGGAAATGCCGCCGCAAGGGTCACCGGCCTTGTGGAATCATATCGCTTTACAATAGAGGAAAGCTCTTTTGCAACAGGCGCAAGCCGTTCCATATTCGGCTTATCCGGATTATACATCCGTTCGGAAGCCGGTTTGTTCGCATCGTTGTTTCCTGTCATTTCACCGAATAAAGGATGGCAGTAGGGATCATTGGGATAATCGATTTCATTTCCGATACTCCACATGATAACCGACGGATGATTCCGATCCCGCAGGACCATGGCTGCGAGATCCTTCTCGTGCCATTCCGGGAAATCCTCAAAATATCCCTGATGCCTGGGCGGATATACATTGTGGCCCGTAGACCATTTATTTTTCGGATTTTCCCACTCATCAAATGCTTCATCCATAACCAGAAAGCCCATTTCGTCGCAAAGCTCATAAAGTTCCGGCATGTGCGGGTTATGGCTGGTACGGATCGCATTGCAGCCCATTTCCTTCAGTGCCGCCAGGCGTCTTTCCCAGACCTCCCGGGTCATGGCGGCTCCCAGGCAGCCTCCGTCATGGTGTACGCAGACCCCTTTTATTTTTCTGTTTTCCCCATTCAGGAAAAAACCTTTGTCCGCATCGAAACGGAAGGTGCGGATTCCTGTTTTTTCTGAGAAAACCTTATATTCCTTACCGCCATTTACTGAAAAGCAGGTGGATAACACATAAAGCTCCGGATTTTCGGGGGACCACAGCTTCGGCCTGTTCACACATCCATTCAGGGAAATGGTTTTGCATTCTCCCGGTGCGAATTGTGCGTCGGCCTTAACCTCAAGCACCTGTTTCCCGTTCCCGTCACACAGACGGCTTACCAGCGAAACCTCCGCTTTTTTATCGCTTTCATTCAGCAGTTCATGGGAAATTTCCACCTGGGCCGTTTTTCCGTCATCCCCGTAAAGCGTGAAAAAAAAGATGCCGTGGAGAGAAGGATGCACAGGCTCCTCCACCAGCACCGTCACCTTTCTTGTGATGCCGGAACCCGTAAACCAACGGGAATCTGCGATATCCGTATGAGTCACCTTCACGCTGATCTCATTATCCATTTCCCCGAAAAATACCTTTTCACTGATGTCATAATCAAAAGGAACATATCCGTTCGGACGTTTTCCCAGATAATAACTGTTGCACCATACCTGACTGTTTTTATAAACCCCGTCAAACAGCAGCCGTATCTTTTTCCCCCGATATTCCTCGGGCAGCGAAAATCTTACCCGGTACCAGCCGATTCCGCCCGACAGATATCCCGTACCGCTGGAATTGCTTTCTGAAAAAGGCAGCCCCACCGACCAGTCATGGGGCAGCGCAACCTCTTCCCAGCCGCTGTCATCAAAGCCTTTATACCAGGCCTCTTCCTTTTCCCCCAGATGAAATTTCCAATGTTCACATAAATCAATTTTTACAGAATCCATATAATCCATATGCCAATCCCTCCTTGTTTTGCGGAGCAAAATGCGAGTCCTCTGACGAGCAGAGGGATTTCCCTCCTTGTTTTGCGGAGCAAAATGTAATTTCTTTAGAAATTTGTCCTCTGACGAGCAGAGGGATTTCCCTCCTTGTTTTGCTCCAACTCTTCCCCAGTATAATAAATCTGCAGAAGAAAACAATGGAAAAGAGAGTCCTGCTTTTATCTTTTAGCGACTTTTTCTTACCGGTCAGTTTCCTGGCTGGCTGGTACAGCGTTGCATCAATATCACAGTAATGAGCACTCGCTATTCCCGCCAGCACCGCGTTGTCGACAGTCAACGATGCAACCGCATCGCCTCCCTCCTCCGCCTTATGCTGACAAGAATATCAAGCACTCATAACGCAACGCTGTACCAGGATTTTGTTGCCATTCACAGCCCCCTGACGCCCCATCCGCTGCCCCTGGGTTTCCCCGTCCTGCTTTGCCCGGTTGTCCTCCCTGTGCCGCGCCGGCCTGCAAGGATTCCTGTAAGGGGCGTTATAAGCACGCCGGTCCTTAGGCTGCGTTCTTTGCAGCCTTAGAGTGTGTTTGAAAATTCATTCCCGCCATCTGTACGCCCCACTTTGAGGTATATTTGGTTCCAATTCGGTCAACGTAGCCCGCTACGCCTCCCTCATTGGAACCAAATCTCCCACAAAGTGTGACGCACATCTGACGGAAAGCAATTTTCAAACACACTCTAGTACCGTTGCGTGCTTATCCGAACGGAAGTGTCCCCTGTAAGGAACCTTGCAGGCCGGCGCGGCACAGGGAGGACAACCGGGCTAAAGCAGGACGGGGAAACCCAGGGGCAGCGATGGGGCGTCAGGGGGCTGTGAATGGCAACAAAATCCGTCCTACCCGCCATACCGTCTCCTGTATTCCGCCGGTGAACAACCGGATGCCCTCCGGAATACCTTGCAGAAATAATTTCCGCAGGAAAAACCGCAGGCCCTGGCAATGGCTTCCACAGATAATGAGGTATTTAAAAGAAGGGAAAGAGCATGGGTCAGCCGCAGATCCGTGAGATAGCTTAAGGGTGCCTGCCCGGTTTCCCGGGTAAACAGGCGGGTGAAATAAGCGGACGAAAGTCCCCTCAGCCCTGCCAGCTCTTCAATGGAAAAATGCTCGGAAAAATGTTCCTTCATATAAAGAATACTGTCCTCCACACAGGCGGAGAGGCCCGGCATAGACGGAGATTCCAGAGTGCGCAGCAGAGAAGAGAGGAAACGGTACACCAGTTCCCCTCCCTCATACCGCCGCAGCTGCCGTCCCTTCCCCATATCTTCATGCAGGTTCAGCCACATCTGTACAGGAACGCTGTCCGACGGAAGGGAAAGAAGGTACCCGAAGCTGTCCCTGATTTTCCGGAAAAAAGGCAGGGCGGCAGGACCCTGGAAATGGACATAGAAATACTCCCAGCAATTATCCAGTTCCTCTTCCGGCAGATAATATCTGCTTTTTTCGGGTATCAGCGAGAAGAAAGCGGTGCCGGGCAGCAGAGGGCTGGATATGCCGTCCCTTTCAAAAATACCTCTTCCCTGAAAGGTATACTGAAAAAGATAGCCGTCGTAGTCCCTGTCATTATTGTCGAAATCATAGGGCTCCGCCTGTCTTTTTTCAATCCCGAAATCCAGAAGAAGCAGGGGCTCGTCCGGCAGCTGGCCGGGATTGAGAAAGCCGAATGTTCCGTAATTTTGTATGGTCAAAAAATTACCCTCCTGTATCGTTTTTTTATTCTTGTATCACAGATATGGGAATATTATAATCAAGTTAAACGGGAAATACAATAATTTCCGGCAGAAAACAGGAAGTGTCAAAAAAATACTATTATGGAGGCTCTTACATGGATAAAAACAAATTTGCCCAAACACCGCCCATGGGCTGGAACAGCTATGATTATTATGATACCTCGGTAAATGAGGAACAGGTGAAGGCCAATGCGGATTATATGGCCGCCCATTTGAAGCAGTATGGCTGGGAATATGTGGTGGTGGATATCCAGTGGTATGCGTACGGTGCGGGAAGCATGCGGGATAAGCACCAGTATATTCCTTTCAGCAAATTGGAAATGGACGAATACGGAAGACTGCTCCCCTGTCCTGAGCGTTTTCCCTCGGCAGCGGGCGGAGCGGGCTTCCGGCCTCTGGCGGATTACATACACAGCCTGGGGCTGAAATTCGGCATTCATATTATGAGGGGGATTCCCCGGGCGGCGGCGCAGCAGCATCTTCCGGTGCTGGGAAGCAGCCAGACGGCGGATGAGATTGCTAATCCGTCCTCTATCTGCGGCTGGAATCCGGACATGTACGGCCTGCGCAGGGAGGAAGAAGGCAGTCAGGCTTACTATGATTCCCTTTTTGCCCTTTATGCACAGTGGGGGGTGGATTATGTCAAATGCGATGATATATGCAACACTAACCTGTATAAAGAAAATCCGTATTCCGCGGCCCACGAAATTGAAATGCTTCATAAGGCCATTGAAAAAAGCGGCAGGCCCGTTGTGCTGAGCCTTTCCCCGGGACCGGCCCTCATCGAAAAGGCCTGGCATTATGAAAAATATGCCAATATGTGGCGGATAACCGATGATTTCTGGGATAAATGGGAGCTGCTCCTGAATATGTTTGAACGCTGTGAACTGTGGCAGAACCATGTGAAGGAAGGCTGTTTCCCGGATTGTGATATGCTTCCTCTCGGATTCCTGGGAAAAGGCTTCGGAGAAGAGAGGCAGACAAACTTTACAAAAGATGAACAGGTTACCATGATGACGCTTTGGTGCATCTTCCGTTCCCCTCTGATGCTGGGCGCTGAGATGACAAAGCTGGATGACTGGACGCTTTCTCTTCTTACCAATCAAAGGGTGCTGGATCTTCTGAAGGAAGGCCATCACGGCGTACAGGTGGAACGGGATAAAACACATGCGGTATGGGCCGGCAGGGAAGAAAAGGAAGGCAGGGTATATGCGGCCCTGTTCAACTTCTGCGAGGAAGAAACGGAGGTTTCGGTATCTCTGGAGGATCTGTATGCATCGGTATCCGCTGCCAACGAAGAAGGAGCAAAACTGACTGCAGAAGAACTCTGGACAGGCGAAACTGCGGAATGTAAGGATGGAAAAGTAACCGGAAGCGTGAAGGCCCACGGCGCGAAGCTGTACCTTCTGAAAAAAAGATAAGGAAAGGGGTTTCTTATGAGTTTTAAAATTGCAATTATTGGGGCGGGAAGTCTGGTTTTTGCCAGGACATTATTTACGGACATCATGTCCGTTCCGGAGTTTCACGACATTGAGGTAGCCTTTACGGATATTAATCCGGATAACCTGGAGAAGGTGACGCACTTGTGCCAGCGTGATCTGGACAGCAACGGCATACCCATTGCCATTCAGGCAACCACGGACAGGAGAGAAGCTTTCCGCAATGCCAGATACATCATTAACTGTGTGCGTATAGGAGGACTTCCTGCATTTGAAATGGATGTGGATATCCCCTTAAAATACGGGGTGGATCAGTGCGTGGGGGATACCCTGTGCACCGGCGGCATCATGTACGGACAGCGTGTCATTGCCGAAATGCTGAATTTCTGTAAGGATATCAGAGAAGTGGCTGAGCCGGGAGCCATCATGCTGAACTATTCCAATCCCAATGCCATGGCTACCTGGGCCTGCAATAAGTACGGCAGGGTAAAAACCATCGGCCTGTGCCATGGGGAAATCCACGGGGAGACACAGATTGGCGAGGTGCTGGGAATCCCCAGGGAAGAGCTGGATATCACCTGTGCGGGAATCAACCACCAGACCTGGTATGTGAGCGTGAAGCATAAGGGCGTAGAATTAAAGGATAAGCTGCTCGCCGGTTTTGAGGCTCATGAGAAATTCAGGGAAGAAGAAAAGGTCAGAATCGATATCCTGAAGCGTTTCGGCTATTATTCCACCGAATCCAACGGCCACTTGTCCGAGTATGTGGCATGGTATCGGAAACGTCCGGATGAAATCCAGGACTGGATCAATACCGACAGCTGGATTAACGGGGAAACAGGCGGATATCTGCGTGTGACAAGGGAAGAACGCAACTGGTTTGAAACAGAATATCCCAAAATCGTGGCGGAGCCTCCTAAGAAATACGACGGCAGCCAGCGCGGAAAGGAGCATTGCTCCTATATTATGGAATCTCTGGAAACGGGGAGAAAATACAGAGGCCATTTCAATGTGATGAATGAAGGCTGTATCACCAACCTTCCTTATGAATCCGTTGTAGAGGTGCCCTGTTATGTGGACGGAAACGGCATATCCGTTCCGAAGCTGGGAGATCTTCCCCTTGGCTGTGCGGCTGTCTGTTCCCAGTCCATCTGGGTACAGCGTCTGGCTGTAGAGGCTGCCGTTGCCGGTGATGTGAATCTGCTGAAGCAGGCGGCGCTCATGGATCCTCTCACGGGAGCCGTGTGCAACCCTCCTGAAATCTGGCAGATGATAGATGAAATGCTCATTGCCCAGGAAGAGTGGCTTCCGCAGTATAAAGAAGCAATTGCCGATGCTAAAAAACGCTTTGCCGAAGGCCCTCTCCTTCCCACCAGGGAGGGATATCAGGGCGCTGTGAGAATCCGCGATAAAACAGTGGAAGAGATCACCGCAGAGCGGGAAAACAGAACCATTACGGCATAAATTGCAGGCAGGAATAATGAAAAAACAGGGGACAGGGTACGTGTATTATGCGGATCCTGTCCCTGATGTGCATTTGGTTTCTTTCTTTTAAGACATCTTGTTTTTTCTTTTCCATCCATTTTTATCTGATTTTTATTATAAAACTCTTGTCCTCGGGAAGGATTTCTGCTATAGTGTCATTACAAACGTAATTTCATTGATCATTCTGAATTCATTGAGGAATCCCTCATAAATTCCAAGCAGAAATTAAATTTTAGAACTAAATAACAATTGATTTTTTACGTATGAGAGTATTATAATAATCAGGAGAGAAAGATGGGGAAAAAGGATATTACCCTGCAGGATTTTCTTGGGGATCCGTATATATTTGCGGATCTTTTCAATGGCTGCTGTTTCGGCGGAGAGCAGGTCATTCATGCGGAGGAGCTCAGCCCGCTTGACAGCGTCCAGTGTACAAAAGATAACCGGGGAACACCGGGAAAAAGGGCAAGGGATATAAAAAAGCTCTTATACTGCCAGTCACCGGCAGCCGTATTGGCGGTGGAGAACCAGGAGTATACGGATTACCGTATGGCGGTCAGATGCATGCGTTACGATGCGGACGAATATGAACGCCAGATAAAAGAGATCATGTCCAGGCATAAAGAGCAGGATGGGATTTCCTATTTTGATGAGGAGGACAGAATTCTTCCGGTTCTGACACTTGTTTTATATTATGGCAGGGATGAATGGAAGCGGCCGCGCACTCTTTTTGATGTGCTGGACTTCAGGAACGCACAGGCGTTCCGGGGGCGTATTCCGGATTATCCGGTACAGATTCTGTCGGTCAGGACGGATATTGATATAGAACTTTTCCGCACGGAGCTGAGGGAGGTTATGGGAATATTACAGCGTGCGGATGATAAAGAAGCAATGAGAAGGTTTTTTGATGAGAACAGGCAGGCTTTTTCGCGGATGACGGAAAGAGGCTTCGAGGTGATTATCTGCAGTACCAATTCCCGGAAGCTGCGGAAATATATTCTGAAAAATACGGAAGGAGGAAACGTAGATATGTGCAGAGCTTTTGATGAGTGGATGGAGGACTGCAGAAAAGAAGGGGAAGCACGGGGAATTAAGATCGGAGAAGAGCGCGGACGGCTACGCGGAGAAAAAAGAGGAGAAAAAAGAGGAGAAAAAAGAGGAATCAAGGAGGGCGAAAAACGTCTTTCACAGCTTATTTTAACTCTTGGGGCCGAAGGCAGAACCGCAGATATTCTCCGGGTGGCGGAGGATGCGTCACTCAGGAACCGTTTATACAGGAAGTATGGTTTATAGAAGAAAAGAATGGAAAGAAGGAAGATGAGAATGGAAAGCTGCACTGGATATTTATTTGTACATTTTACAGGGGAAGAGAAGCTGGGAGAGCAGATTTATTTTGCGCTGAGCAGAGACGGTCTGCATTGGATGGATCTGAATAACGGGAATCCCGTACTGCTGTCGGATATCGGTGAAAAGGGGGTCAGGGATCCCTTTATTCTGCGTAATCCGCTGAACGGGAGATATGTCATTATTGCCACGGACTTGCGGATTGAGGCCGGAAAGGGCTGGAAGGCGGCAGAGGAAGCCGGCAGCAGGAATCTCATCGTATGGGAGTCGGAGGATCTGATTCATTGGGACGGCCCCTTCAGCCACGAGGTTGGAATCCCCGGGGCGGGGTGTGTATGGGCACCGGAAGCAATTTGGGATGAAGTAAGGCAGGAATTTCTTGTATTCTGGGCATCCAAAGTAAGGGAAGAAGGGGAGGCGGAAGCCAGGCAGCGTATTTACGCTTCCCATACAAGGGATTTTCATACATATACAAAGGCTGAAAAGTACCAGGAAGGAATGAATCATATTATTGATACCACGATCCTGAAGGCGGGAGAGTATTATTTCCGGTTTTCCAAAGATGAAACGGTTAAGAACATCAGGCTGGAGAAGAGCAAAAGTCTGGATAAGGAGAGCTTTACTGAGGTACAGGCGCCGGTGCTGAATGAATTGATCGGAGTGGAAGGCCCGGCTTCTTTTCCGTTTAATGACCGGCAGGAATGGTGTCTGATGGTGGATCGATTTGCGGAAGGAAAAGGATATCTGCCCTTGTTAAGCGATGATTTCGGGAGCGGATGCTTCCGTATTCCGGAGGAGCAGGAATATGATCTGGGAAGGACAAAGAAAAGGCATGGAAGTGTGCTGAATCTGACGGAAGAGGAATATTGTGCGCTTTATGAGAAATGGGGAAAGCAGCAGTGATTTTCAGATGACCCTGCCGCAGTGCAGGGTATCCGGCCGGCCCCTGAAGAAGACCCGGGGAATAAGGGGCGGCCGGATGCCGGAAGGTGAGAGCGGACGGAAAATGTCTGATGCCTTTTTGACCTGATAACAAATGATTCGGAGTACTCAGGCATCCAGCATTTTGAGAACGTCTTTTTTGGAACGAAGGCCTATACTGGAGGCTTTCTTCCTGCCGTCCTGGACAAGAACAAGGGTGGGAATGCTGGCGACTCCGAACTGATTGGCGAGGTCAATATTTTCGTCAATATTTATTTTCCCTACTTTGATGTCATTCCTTTCTTCTGCCACGGAATCAACAGTGGAGGAGAACATGCGGCAGGGGCCGCACCAGGGAGCCCAGAAATCCAGAAGAACGGGTTTTTCTGATTCTAATACCTCTGTGTTGAAGTTTTCTGCTGTAATGTTTGTTACTGACATAATGTTCACTCCTTTTTTCATATTTTGTTTTTCTGGTTTCATTGTAACTTTTATATGCGGCAGCTTCCGTGACGATGTCACAAAACTTATTGTCTTTCTGTGATTATTACATGGACGGTATCTCCGGGCTGTTTGTTTATGCGGCTGCGGATGTCTTTCCGCAGGCCGATGATGTGGCCCGGAGTCTGCATCCGGACCAGGCTTCCGTCATAGGGAACACCGTCAAAAAGGGCGTGAACCTTAACACGGCCTTTACCGAATTCTTTCCTGACATCATAAGGGAATTCTACATAGGCTCCGTCGATATCAGGGACTTTCAGAATAAGGGCATCGAATTCGTACTTTTTTTCATTCATAATCTAATTCTCCTTTTTATCGAAAATGAAAGACTGTCGGTTTAAAATTCTGTCTTTCCCATAATTAGGAAAGGCTGTATACTGTTAAGTATACTTGAAATTACATAAGGCTTAAAGCAAAGGAGTGTACGGGCAATGAAAATGTTATGGAAACTGACTAAGGAAGCATCCAGGTATAAGGTACTGTATATATTTGCCATTATATCCACTCTCTGCCTGACGGCAGTAAATCTGGCGGCGCCCAAGGTACTGTCAACCATGACGGGAGTTGTGGAAAAAGGAATGGTGGAAGAGTCTTTAAAGGTTATTATCAGGCTCACGCTGCTGCTGCTGGCGCTGTATCTTTTCCGGGTGGTTTTCCGGTTCCTCAGCAATTATCTGGCACATAAGGCAGCCTGGTATCTTGTGGGGGATCTCAGAAGCAGGATGTATGATAAACTGCAGAGTCTGGATTTGGGATTTTTCCATGACAAGCAGACCGGCGATTTGATGAGCCGTGTGGTAAATGATACCAGGGATTTTGAACTGCTTTATGCCCATATGATTCCTGAAATGATTACAAATCTTGTGACCTTTGCAGGGGTGCTTATTATTCTGCTGGTGATTAACTGGCGTCTGGCATTGATTACCTGCTGCCCTATTCCTCTGATTTTGTTCTCCGGAGTGATTTTTGCTAAAAAGGTAAGACCTTTTTTTAAAGCTTCCCAGAAGTGTATGGGAGAACTGAATGCCAAGCTGCAGGATAACCTGTCGGGGCTTCATGAAATACAGTCCTTCGGGCAGGAGGAATTGGAAAGCGGGCAGGTGAAGGAGAAGAATTTTGAGCAGGTAAGGGCTATGCTCCGGGCCTTGCGGGCCAGCGCTGTGTTCCATCCCTGTGTGGAATTCCTTTCTTCGGTGGGAACGGTTCTGGTGGTATTTTTCGGCGGTCTGCTTGCGTACAGAGGGCAGTTGTCGGTAGAGGATATAGTGGCTTTCGTTCTGTACTTATCTTTATTTTATGCGCCGGTATCCGGTCTGGCAAATCTGTTGGAGAATCTGCAGCAGTCCCTGGCAGGGGCGGAACGTGTCACACTGATTCTGGATACGCCTTCGGCAATACAGGATGCAGAAGATGCTGTGGAGCTGAAAGATGTGAAGGGCAGTATTGCATTTGAGCATGTAAGCTTCCACTATGGCAATAAAATACCTGTGCTGAAGGATATCTCCTTTTCCTGTAAGCCGGGGATGATGGTTGCCCTGGTAGGGCCTACCGGTGTGGGAAAGACGACAATGACTCAGCTGCTGTCCCGGTTCTATGATCCCGTGGAGGGGACTATACGGATTGACGGAACGGATATCAGAAAGGCTACCCTGCAGAGCCTGCGCCGGAATATATCCCCCGTTCTTCAGGATACCTTTTTGTTTAATGGGACAATTGCCGAGAATATCGGTTATGCAAAACCGGATGCCACGCAGGAAGAAATTGAAGCGGCGGCCAGGGCGGCGAATATTCATGATGATATTATGCACATGCCGGAGCAGTATGATACGAAGGTGGGGGAAAGAGGGCTTCGTCTATCCGGCGGGCAGAAGCAGCGTGTGGCAATTGCAAGGGCGATACTGCGGCAGTCGCCTATCATTATTCTGGATGAAGCGACGGCCTCTGTGGATGTGGAGACAGAGAGGCAGATACAGAAGGCTATCAGCAGTCTGACGGGGAACAGAACTATTATAGCTATCGCCCACCGTCTTTCCACAATACAGAATGCGGATTTGATATTGGTCATTCATGAAGGGGAAATTGTGGAGCGGGGAACCCATAAGGAATTGATGGGGGAAAAAGGGTTTTATTACCGTCTTCAGCAGGCGCAGCTGTCGCAGTGAGGCGGCGCTCCCCGGATGAGAAAAATGCTCTTGCTGGTCAGAAGGGATCCACCCTCGGGAACTTCTCGCCTGACGGCAAGAGCATTTTTTTATCCAGGGGCTGGGGGAATGGGGAACTGCAGAAAAGCATAAGGAGGGGATGGGGAGTGTATTTGTTTAATGAGGATATCGGCAGTTGGGAGGATTGGGGAAGGGTTTTTCAGTCAATTGCTGTTTTTGAACCTTTGGTTGGGGCTATTATGAAAGAGGAGAAGCTGGCTTTTGATAGAATTTATAATCTTACACCAGGGACAAATGCGGTTTTCAGGGTGGGGGAGTATGTGTTAAAAATCTTTGCGCCTGAAGAGTGTGGGAGAGGGCAGAACAGGGATTTTGAGACGGAAGTATTTGCTTTAAAATTTGCAGTTGAGCATGGAGTTACGGCTCCGAGATTGGTGGGAAGCGGGGCGTATAAGGATAAGTATGTGTTCCATTATATTGTTTCGGATTATGTAGAGGGAAGGGAGTTTAATGATGAGGTAAAAAGGATGTCCGGGGTGCAGAAAGTGGAAGCTGGGAGGGAACTGCGCAGGCTTGCGGACGGTATGAATGTGCCTTGCGATGATTTTAATGGTATAGATATTTTGGATGGGAATTACGTAAAGAGCAGGTTTGAAAGGTTTGGGGAGAGGTTCAGGGAAGAGCGTTTGGAATATATTCGGACGTTTGAATACGGTGAGAAGGTTTTTGTTCATGGTGATTTATTTGGGGAAAATTGTATTCTGGGTCGTGATGGCAGGTTTTATATCATTGATTTTGCAGATGCGGTGCGGGCTCCGGTTTGTTATGAGTATGCCCTCGTGGCTATTGATTTTTTCAGATTCGATAAGTATCTGTTAAAGGGTTTTTTCGGGGATCTGGATTCTGATGAACTGGCTGAAATTTGTTTGAGCGGGATTTTGATTCATAATTTTGGTGCGGAGGTCATTGAAATGGATATCGGGAAATCATATGAGTTTGAAACGATAGGCGATTTGCGTAAAAGGATAAAAGAACTTATAGATAATTAATGGGGGAAATTATGAAGAAGGTTTTATTTTGGGATTTCGATGGTACGATCATTTATCCGAATGAGTCTTTTTTAGATGCTTTGGACAGTACGGTCAGAGAGTTTGGGGTTGAAATTGAGAGGGAAAAGATTAGACAGTTTCTGCATACGGCTTGTACATGGTACGTACCTGAGGTATCTTACCCGAATGAGATTGGAGAACGATGGTGGGAAAGCCTGTTTGGCAAGTTTATGAGTTTTTTTAGGGAGTGTGGAATACCGGAATCGAATTGGACTCAGATGAATGGATATTTTAAGGGGCGTATTTTGGATTTTGGGGGATATCATTTATATGAAGATGCGGAAGAGGTTTTGGAAAAATGCAGGGAGATGGGATATGAGAATTTTATGATATCAAATAATTTTCCGGAACTAGCGGATATTGTGAAAGCTTTGGGACTGGGAAATTATTTTAAGGATTATATTGTTTCTTCTGAGATTGGGTATGAAAAGCCCAGGTCGGAGATATTTCAGCAAGCGTTGAAAATGGCAGGTTTTCCTGAAGTCAGTTATATGATTGGGGATAATCCGATAGCAGATATACAGGGAGGAAGGGACGCTGGTATGGGAACCATTTTGGTACATGCAGCTGTTGATTCCGAAGCGGATTGGATTTGTGAAAAGCTGATTGATATACCGGCGCTGCTACAGTGAAAGATTTGGTCGGAATCAGCGCCGGGAGTTTTGAAATTCAGCTTGCGGAGCATTGAGCGTATTTTTTGGGAGAAATCCCTACAGCCTTGGTGAAGGCTTTAAGGAAATTGCTGTAGTCGTTGAAGCCGCATAATTCGCAGGTTTCTGTTACGGAATAGCCGGTGCTCAGGAGAGACTTGGCTACAGTGATGCGTTTGGCAGTGATGTATTTGTTTATGGTGGTGCCTGTGGCGGCTTTGAAAATGCGGCACAGGTATGAACTGCTCAGATAAAAATGGCCGGACAGGTCGTCGATGCTCAGCTGGGAATCGATATTCTGGTTGATAAAGGTGAGGATGTCATCAACCTGGGTGTGGTAGGCAGCGCTGTCTGTTATCAGGAGATCGGCAGAGCTTTTGTTGTAAAAGATGCGGTTCAGGAAAACCATGAGTTCGGTGAAGACAGCCTTTTCCTCCAAATCGGCCCCGAAGCCGGTAAAACCAGTGAGTTTATGGACGAAATAGCGGAAACGGTTTTGATCTTCTTCGGTCAGATGGAGTTTATGAGAGATATCGCTGCCTCTGTGGTGGAAACAGTTATTCAGGTCTGTAACGTCGGAGGAGAGACTTTTTAAAAAGTCGGGATAGATGGACAGGACGATCCGTTCATGCACAGCCTGATCGATTTGGGACAGGTAGTGGCTCTCGTATTGATTGATAAAGAAAATATCCCCGGGCTGGATGTCATAAAAACGGTTGTCTATGAGAAATTGTTTGCCGCCGGAGATGGAATAATAAATTTCATAACAGTCATGGATATGCATATCCATGGGTTTCTCGTCATTGTATAAATGAGCTACCGCAAAACTTTTATTTTCTATACAGGATTGAATTGCTGATTTGCAGGAACTGTATTCTTTCATAATTCCCTTACTTTTTCCTTTCTTCTGATTAGTAAAAGATCCCTCTGTTTTGCGGACTTTTTACAGAGAATATGGTAATTATGCGGCCTGTGGAGACAGCATAATCCCCCTTTTTGTACAGTATACGACATAAGTTCAGAATAAGCAAGATTTTAGAGAAAATAACACAAGAACCGGAATATAAAGAATGCTATGATTATTGCAGTAACGTAGTATTCCCGGAATGGCCAGGAAGAGGTTCCGGGAATAAAAGAGACATCAACGGGTTATAAAGGTCAGGAGGTATGGAAGGAATGGAATTAAGAACGGCATCATCGCCAAAGGATGTGAAGCATTATACGACGGAAAGACTGCGTGAGGAATTTCTGATTCAGGGGCTTTTTGCAGCGGATGAAATCAAACTTGTGTACAGTCATATCGACCGTATTATTACAGGAACGGCAACCCCGGTTGGAAAGAAGCTGGAGCTTACGGCAGGGGAGGAGCTTCGTGCGGAGTATTTCCTTCAGAGAAGAGAACTGGGAGTTATCAACATCGGCGGCGCAGGTAAAATCACAATTGACGGAAAAGTGTATGAGGTGGCGCCCAGAGAAGGAATGTATGTCGGAATGGGAGCCAGGGATATCAGCTTTGAAAGCGTGGATGGTACAAATCCTGCTAAGTTTTATCTGAACAGCGCTCCTGCACATACCACATATCCCACGGTACTGATCAAGAGAGAAGGGACGCCGGAGGATGGAGTAGTTATTATTAAGGATGAAAATAAGGTGGAGCTGGGAAGCCTGGAGGAATCCAATCACAGGGTTATATGTAAATATATTCTTCCCGGACAGGTGGAAAGCTGTCAGCTGGTTATGGGAATGACTTCCCTTAAGCCGGGCAGTGTATGGAATACGATGCCCTGCCATACTCACGACAGAAGAATGGAGGTTTATCTGTATTTTGATCTCCCTGAGGACGCTTTCGTCATGCATTATATGGGAGAACCTACAGAGACGAGACATATTGTTGTAAGAAATGAAGAAGCGGTGATTTCACCCAGCTGGTCCATTCATTCAGGAAGCGGTTCCAGGGCATATACCTTTATCTGGGGCATGGTTGGTGAAAACCAGGATTTTGACGACATGGACGGCGTTAAAATGACGGATCTGATGTAAGGAAACTGATGTGGTATATAAGGAGGAATAGAAAATGGGAATTTTGAATGATTTTTCACTGGAAGGCAAAGTGGCACTGGTAACGGGGGCATCCTATGGCATCGGCTTCGCTATTGCGACGGCTTACGCACAGGCAGGAGCTACCATCGTTTTCAATGACATTAAGCAGGAACTGGTGGATAAGGGAATTGCTTCCTATAAGGAAGAAGGGATTGAGGCCCACGGCTATGTGTGCGACGTTACCGACGAAGCGGCGGTATGCGACATGGTTAAGAAGATTGAGGAAGAGGTTGGCGTTATTGATATCCTGGTAAACAATGCCGGTATTATCAAGCGTATTCCGATGCTGGAGATGAGCGCGGATCAGTTCCGTCAGGTAATTGATGTGGATTTGAATGCACCCTTTATCGTTTCCAAAGCTGTTATTCCCGGAATGATCAAAAAGGGACACGGCAAGATAATTAATATCTGTTCTATGATGAGTGAGCTGGGACGTGAAACGGTTTCCGCTTATGCAGCAGCCAAGGGCGGTCTGAAAATGCTTACCAGAAATATCGCATCCGAGTATGGGGAATTCAATATTCAGTGCAACGGTATCGGCCCCGGCTATATTGCTACTCCTCAGACAGCTCCTCTGCGTGAGCTTCAGGCTGACGGAAGCAGACATCCCTTTGACCAGTTTATTATTGCAAAGACTCCTGCGGCCCGTTGGGGAGATACGGAAGATCTGAAGGGGCCCGCTGTTTTCCTGGCATCCGACGCTTCCAATTTTGTAAACGGACATGTGCTTTATGTGGATGGCGGTATTCTGGCTTATATCGGAAAGCAGCCGCAGTAATCATCGGGGAAATCGGATTTGTAAGAATCCAATTTAAAAGAATCAGAAAAGCCGGGATTCCGGCAATAAAAGGTAGTTTGAAGGGCCTTCCTGCGCTCGCAGCGGGGAAGGCCCCTGTTGCTATAGTGGAAATTTCAGAACAGACGGGAGGAAAGAAAGGTGCTGATTTTAAAAGTAATAGATAAGGACAATCAGGTAAAAGCCATGAGCAGCGGAGAGGCGGAAACGAATCTGGCAGTATCCTGCGCCTATCTGGAGGGGGATAAAATCCTTGTGGAAACTACGGAAAGCCCCTGTTGGCTATGGCTTCAGCTGGATGATGCCCTGGGGAAATCGCTGGTGTACCTTACCGGTAATTATGAATATACCATTCCCTTCGGTGAAAAAAGAGTCTGTTATTCTCCGAAGGTATTTTCCGGGGAAAGGCATCTGCTGTCGGCTAAAAAAGCAAAGGATTTTGAAATTCACGCATACCGTAACTTGGCGGTGAATGTAAACGATCAGCATGGAAATAAGGTGTGTTATCCGAGGGCATCCGCTAATGTGGAAACCAGGGGAGAGTCTGTTTTTGCGGCAATGAATGCCATTGACGGCGTAACGGAAAACCGTTCCCACGGGGAGTGGCCCTATGCTTCCTGGGGAATAAACAGGCAGGATGATGCCAAAATCCGGCTGGATTTCGGTCGCCCGGTGGAGGTGGACACCATCATGCTGTATACACGGGCTGATTTCCCTCACGATAACTGGTGGGTGGACGGCAGGATAACTTTTTCAGATGGCAGCCAGATGCAGCTTCCCATGGAAAAATCGGTCCTTCCTCATACGTTTACCTTTGATAAGAAAACAATTACCTGGCTGGAAATGGGAGATTTGATAAAGGCAGATGACCCGTCCCCGTTCCCGGCGCTTACCCAGATCGAGGTATACGGAAAAGAGCAGGGAGTGGAGGAACGCTGAGTTGTACGCGTGCGGAAGCCCGCAGATAGGAGTAAATCAATGAAGCAGATTAGTACAAGAGAAATAGAGAGTTATCTGCAGAAATATATTGCCTGTATGCAGGCCCATGGGGAAGAGTTGATGGATAAACCCATGCCTGCAGCGGATGAAGAGCTGTTTGCCCTGTATGAGACAACAGGGAATCGGCTGAAATATGAGTCGGTATACTTTGCAAGACGTAAGATGCTGGCGGTCTATGGGTGCCTTTCGCTTCTGGAGGGAAAGCCTGAATATCTGAAGAAACTGGAAGAAGTCCTGGACGGTATCTGTGAGGAAGAATGCTGGGCGCTTCCTGCCCATATCAACCGAAAAGAGGATCCGCAGTGGCGTATTTGTGTGGATTTATTTGCTTCGGAAACGGCCCACGCGCTGTCTGAAATCATAAGCGGGCTTAAGGGCCGCCTGCCTTCGGCACTTTGTGAGAAGGTGAGAGAAAATGTATTCCGGAGAGTTTTAACCCCGTTTATGAATGCAGCGGCACCTTATGCAAAGTGGGAAGGCGGAGACAATAACTGGAATGCGGTATGCTGTGGAAGCATCGGCTGTGCGGCGATCTATCTGATGCAGGACGAGCCGGAGCTCCTGAAACCTCTTCTGGATCGTATTGTCTGTTCACTGGATTCTTATATCGCCGGATTTTCCGAGGATGGAGCCTGCATGGAAGGGCTGGGGTATTTCACATATGGGATGACCTATTATACCGGCTTTGCCGATATGCTGTACCGGTATACGGACGGAGCGATCGATCTGATGGAAGATGAAAAATGCAGGCGGATAGCCATGTTCCAGCAGAAGTGCTATTTCCCTTCCGGCAGGACGCTCAGCTTTTCGGACGGGGACAGCAGGGATACCTATAAGATGGGATTGACATGCTTTCTGGCCATGCGGTATGCTGGAGTGGAAATACCTCCCATATCCTGTGCCGGCGGTTTTGATGAGGACAGCTGCTATCGGTTTATGGCTAATTACAGGGATGTGGTTTGGACCCGGAAATATCTGGAGCAGGCGGAAAAAGGGTTGCTTCCCGCTGAGGAAGACGATGGAGCAGCGGACTGTCTTGTGCTGCCCGGAGCCCAGTGGAGTATCTGCAGAGGTCTATCCGGCGGAGGCATGGCGGCAAAGGGCGGAAATAACGGGGAATCCCATAATCACAATGATGTGGGAAGCTTCCTGTATCTGGCGGGGGATGAAATGCTCTTAACGGATTTGGGAGCTGGGGAATATACCCGGGACTATTTCGGCGAAAAGAGGTATGATATCCTGTGCAACCATTCCTTTGGTCACTCAGTTCCTGTTATTGATGGGAAAGGACAGAAGGAAGGAACGGAATATGCATGCAGTCATTTTGAAGCGGACGGCAGCGGCAGAACCGGTATTTCCTTTGGGCAGGCTTATGGAACAGAACGTGTGAAGTCGCTGACGAGAAGCCTGTGCTATGATCCGGCGAAGGAAAGCCTTCAGGCGGAAGATGTGCTGGAGGACAGGGAGACGGGAGAAAATCCTGTTTCCATGAAGGAAAATCTGGTGACACAATATAAGCCTGTAATCGTGGGAAATGCCATACATATAGCGGGAAGAAAATATGGCTGCCGGATAACCGTGGAGGATTTGGAAGGAAGCATTGGCTTTGAGACGAAAAAGCATTCCAATCACAGGGGGGCAGAGGAAGAGGTATATTGTATAACCTGGGAGGTGCCGGCGGACAAAGAAAAGCCGGGGACAAGAAAATGCCGGTTCCGGGTGGAAATGGAGGAAATATGATTAAGGGATTCAAAATGAAGCTGTTTGAAGGGCAGGAAGCGGAATATGAAAGGCGCCATAATCTGCTCTGGCCGGAAATGAAGGATATGATCCATGAGCATGGCGGGAAAAATTACACCATCTTTCTGGACAGAGAGACCCTGACGCTTTTTGGCTGCATTGAGATCGAGGACGAGGAGCTTTGGGCGAAAGGCGCGGACACGGCAATCAACCGGAAATGGTGGGACTATATGGCTGATATCATGGAAACCAATCCGGATAACAGCCCGATAAGCATTGATTTGCAGACTGTTTTCCATCTGGACTGAGGAAGATCGGGGAAAGAAGGAAATGGAAAATCTGATATTCAGTCTGAATGCCACCATTCCTATTTTCCTGATGATGCTGGCAGGGCTGCTTTTTCGGAAGATGGGATTGTTTAATGACAATTTCGTGGAAAAGATGAATCAATTTGTATTCAAAGCCGCCCTGCCGGTGCTGCTGTTTCAGGATCTGTCCCAGGAGGACTTTGCGACCGCATGGGACGGCAGTTTTGTGGGTTTTTGTTTTCTGGCCACTACGGGATGCATCCTGCTGTCCGTGGCTTTATCCTTTTTTATGAAAAAAAGAGAGCTGCAGGGAGAATTCGTCCAGGCATCTTACCGGAGCAGCGCCGCGATTCTGGGAATCGCCTTTATCCAGAATATATACGGAAATTCAGGAATGGCCCCGCTGATGATAATAGGCACCGTGCCGCTTTATAATGTGATGGCGGTGGTGGTATTATCCCTGATGAAGCCGGAAAGAGAAAAGCTGAGCCGGGAAACGCTGCAGAAAACCGGGAAAGGGATTGTAACGAACCCTATTATTCTGGGAATTGCGGCGGGGCTTCTGTGGGCGCTGCTTAAGCTGCCCCAGCCCGTGATAATGGAAAAGACGGTCAAAAATATTGCCGTTCTTGCCACACCTTTGGGGCTGATGGCCATGGGAGCGTCCTTTGAATGGAAAAAGGCCTTTGCCATGGTTAAGCCTGCTTTGGCCTGCAGCGCCCTGAAGCTGGTGGGCTTTGCCGCCGTACTTCTGCCTGCAGCTGTCGGCCTGGGCTTTCGGAATGAGGCGCTGGTGGCTATTCTGGTAATGGCGGGTTCCGCCACTACGGTGAGCTGCTTCGTGATGGCCAGAAATATGGGCCATGAAGGGGTTCTGACCTCCAGCGTTGTTATGATGACCACATTCTTAAGCGCATTTACTCTGACAGGGTGGCTGTTTATACTGAAAACGCTGGCATTGATATAACCATAAGGAGTCCACGCTGCGCGGGCCATTCTTATATACAGGAAAACGCCTGCATCTCATGCTGCCGGGAGGTTTCAATACCCCGGCAGGGGATGCAGGCGTTTTCCTGTATTTTAAGGTATGGGATGAATATCGATCATCTTGTAGTAATAGTCAAACTGGGTGCCGTACAGGCCGATGCCGTCAATTTCGCATTCGCCTACCTGGTTATCATAAGGATCCGCCCGAAGTCCCTGTTTGACAGGGCTGAGAGGCGCCTGGAATTCGGTGTTTGCCACCATCCGGAAGGGATCCAGGTTGCAGAAATAAAATCGGCGGCGTTCTTCATCCCCGGCGCGGAAAGCGCTGCCTCCGAAGGAGAGGTCGGCATGAAGCCAGCCGAAGGGGGCTATATAGAACTGCGCCCAGTCATGAGGGCCGATGGAATCCGGTGTGGCCGAGAGGCCGGACTGCCAGCGTGCAGGAATACCTGCGATACGGCATAAGGTAATGAAAAGCAGGGCCTGTACACCGCAGTCACCCTTCCGGTTGACAGCACAATATTCAGGAATACACTGCAGCATAAAGTATTCCTTCATATAGGAATATTTTATGGTTGTGGTTATGTAATCATAGATCCTTCTGGCTTTTTCCAGAGGATTGGTTTCCTCTCCGATAATATCCGCAGCGAGTGAACGCAGGAAGGGAGTGAATTGAATATGGGGGAGAAGCTCCTGTATTTCAAAATCCGGCTGTTCGGAAGATACGAGAGCGGGATCCGGCTGCTGATAACGGATCGTGCTGTCATATTCATATTCCACCCAGAACCCTTCATTTTCCATCAGTTTTTCCCGGAAGGAAACAGTCCTGGCAGGCGCATGGACAGGCTCCAGGGAAGAAGGAATATGGCTGGTGCGCAGGATACGCACATTGGAAGAAGGATATTCCTCCTTGGGAACCGGCAGATGGACGACCATTTCCCTGCCGGGCCGGAAGTAACCATCTTTGACTTCAAGTCCCGCCTGTATGTGGATGTGATACTGCAGGATTCCCTTTTGCTTGATCTGGCGGATGGTTTCACGCCGGAATTCGGCTGTCCGGGCGGACTCCGCGGCAAGGGCCGGATTGGAACGGGCCGCAATATCCGGGTGTGTGGCAGTCAGTGTTTCAAAAAAACGGCGGAAATATCTTTTTTCTCCATTAACAAAAATAAAATCTATCCTGCCAGCCATTTCCAGTGTCCGGAATTCTTCCTCCGTAAAAGAGGGGATAGTATCCCGGATAAGGGCCAGCGCCTGGGGATAAGAATAGGGAAAATCCTCCGGAAGGTGGATAAGTCTGATTTTTTCCAGTTCAAGCCTGCCCTGAAGCGCTTCCGGGCAGCCGGAGGCAAGGCGGCTGTCGATGAGGGAAATGGCCTGGTCAAAAAAACCGCTTTGGATGCAGCTTTGAATATCTTCCGGAAGCGGCGTGGATAGATATTTTATTTTATCGTTTAAGGTCATAACATGTCCTTTCTTTTGGCGTGCGGCAATATACCGCAGGAGCAAAATAGTATTAACAGCCCCATTTTATCATAGTTTTAAGGAAAGAGACAGTGTAAAAGGTGCTGCAGCCAGTTTTTCACGGTCTGACAGCACCTTTTTCGCTGCCAAAATTTATGCGTTTTCCTCGGGATTATCCGGATCGGGAACAACCGGCGTACTTGTCGGAGGATTGCAGCAGGGATCACAGGGGACGTCACAGGCATCCTTAAGGGTCTCTTCGTATTTGGGCGGCCCAAGCTCCAGGGGCTTGATTGCAAGATCGAGCAGGTCTCCGCAGACAAAGTCAAGGCAGATGGTATCATCGGTAGGACGGGTACAGGCTTTAGGAACAATAGCCTTTCCGTGGTGCGGGATTTTATACTGTGAGAAATAAACGGATTTGAGAATAACACTCAATCCTACGGTTACTGTGCTGTCTTGTGGATCAAAATTCAGGACTTTGGGTATTGCCAGCAGGTTCAGGCCCTGTGACAGGGCGGTATTATCTTCACCAAAGCCGATAACATGGATAATGGCCGGAAGGCCGGTGGCATCTGAATGGGCTACCCCATAGGGGGCAAATATTTCCAGTTCCACAGAGGTGGGATTGGTGTCTTCATCCATATAATCGTAATCTGCAGAGGTATCATCAGCAGGAAGGTAATTGGCGGTAACTGTCTGTGTTCCCAGCACCCTTTTTGCGCAGTCGTATAAGGTCACATAAAAAGTAACCGACAGATTTGTCAGAGTTATGAGATAGCAGTTTGGACGGCCATTGATGGGGACTGCGGTAACAGCCGTATCACCTGTGGTATCAAAAGTAATATCCATAACCTGTACGGAAATGCTGTCTACATTGGTTACAGGCAGCTCCAGAGGAATGTTCCGGCAGAGATTGATGCCAAGCTCATCATATACTACTGGGGTAAGGATTGTAAGACAATCGGGATCACCGCAGATGGGATCCGTGCAGACGTCCAGACATTTGCCTTTTTTGTCAATGCCGCAGCTCACATATCTCTTTGAGCAGCATTTACAGCTTTTGGATTTGCAGTTAGGCATATAGAATGCTCCTTATAAAAATACTTACTATATCCTATGCACTCTGCTTCTTTTTGTTCGGGAATGGAAATATATTTATGATAGGGTATCAGGAGATTGGAAACCTGAGAGTAGCAGTTCCGACAGATCCGGGCTGTTATACCTGAGCAGAGGAAAAGGAGGACGATGCATGGCTTACCAGATTTTGGAGATGGCGGACGGACAAAGAATGGCGTTATATGCACAGGGAAATTCCGTATTATATTGTTTTATGCCTTTTGCAAGGGGCATGATACCTACGGAGGTGAGGAGGGATTATCTGGCTCATTTTGAGGCAGGTGTCTTCCGTGATACGGTATGCTATGTATATGAGGATTTGGAGCATAATGTTATTTTGGATACGCTGGGTGCCGGGCCTGCAAAAATTATTCTTACGGCAGGACCGTTGGGATACGGCTTCTGCAACCTGCGGCTGGCAGTCAGGGAAGGGGAGCTTTATCTGTTCTACCAGGCCTATTCAGGAAGAGACAAGGGCTATGGTCTGTACGTGTGTATGCCCTATCAGGAAAACCGGCGCGGGGTTATTTTTGAAAAAGAAAGCGCCGGGGATGAAGGGATAAAGGCGGAAGACGGCGGTAATGGGGAAAATGTCAAGACCACATCTGCGGGGAAAGCGGTTTTTGTGCCTGTGGATTACCGGATTGTACAGACGGATACCGGCGCCGTACTGACCTGTGTGGACAGAAACAGCGGAGAGGTCAGGGTATTTGAATGGAAAGCGGAGCTTGTCTTTGAAGAACGCAGGCAGATGGGAGAAGAAGAGCATGGGCGCAGACTGAGCAGCCTTCAGGCGGCCTGGCAGGAAGAGCGTGAAGGCTGGGAGATGCAGAAGGAAGAAATACAGGCGGAAGCCCTGGCCAAACTGGGAGAGCTCCAGCAGGAAAGAGAAGAACGTCTCATCCAATGCAGGAAAGAATACGAAGGAAAGGTAAACCGGCTGCGGGGCGAGTACGAAGAAAAGCTCTCCAAATGCAAAGAAGGTTATGAGAAACAGCTTCTCCAGGCAAAACGCCAGTATGACGAGCTGGCGCAGACAGCCATCCGTCTCCAGCAAATCGGCAGGAAGTGGAGGGATAAGTATTTTGAAAAAGAGAGTGATGAAAAATAGCGGCCTCCTATTTGGGAGTGTAGGCAGCAGGTGTCGTACCGTAATATTTTTTGAAAACGGATATAAAATGCTTGGAGCTGACAAAACCGGTCCGCTCGGCGATTTTGTAGATTTTTTCTCCCGGGTTTTCCCTCAGAAGCCGGGCTGCCTGTTCCATTCGTATGCGTAGGAGATAACGGGAATAAGGCTCTCCCATATGCTTATGGAAAATATCGCTCAGATAGCAGCTGTTAACGCCGATTTCTTCAGCGATCTGGGAAAGGCTGATCTGTTCCTGGTAATGGGACAGGATATATTTGCGAGCATTCTCCGCTATCTGCCGGGATTCGGAGAGCTGCAGGGGCTTGTTCGGGCTGAGCAGGGAACAGACAGAAGCATGGAGGGCTTCCGTTACCTTCTCTTCGGAAAAGCTGCCGGTGGAAAGAAAGCTGTCAACGGAGGTAAAGAGCTTTTCATAAGCGGCTTTGCGATAGTGGATTTTGATATGGGAGCGGCTGCACAGGTAGTGCAGCAGGTAGGTCCCGTACCGCAGAAGAGACGCCGCATTGAGGGAATCTTTAAAAAATGCGGCATAGGAAGCCGAATCCACATAAAGCTTTTCCCGGTCGGAAGAAAGGTAATCCCGATAGATGCCGCTGCAGATATCCTGCAGCTGTGTGATTAAATACTGGTTCTGCAGATAGCCTTCATAAAAGTAAGGCGGATATTCTCCAAGAAGAGAAAGAGCACTTGCCAGCGACGCATTGGAAGCGGAGGAGGTCAGCTCAGGAATATCGCTGACCGGTTGGCCGCAGGAAATAAGAATCCGGGGAAAACGATGGGGGAGGACTGTTCCGGTAAGCTCCCGGAAGATCCGGAGTGCCAGCTCATGCAGTTCCTGTGTACCGTCGGCTGTCAAAAGAAAATAAATATCCCCGTTATTGTTTTTGGAGGCCAGGATATGGTTGGTGCGGCAATAATCCTGACACAGCTTCCAAAGCCGGAACTGGCAGACGGTTATATCCAGGGCTGTGCCGTCAGATAAAAGCAGGCCTGGCCCGTCAAGGGAGAGCAGCATGACGCAGCTGTATTTTCCTTCCAGAGTAAAAGAGGCCTTCTCAAGTTCTTCATATAAGGCATAGAATTGTCCCGGATTTTCCTCAATGACAGCAGACAGAAAGAGCCCTCCCAAATCATGGAAATCCATTTCCCGTCCCGTAACGGAGGAACCCGGATGGTCTTGACGTTCTCCGTCCAGCTGCTCCCGGACATTCATCAGTACATCGGACAGATCATTATCATTCAGGGGCTTGAGAAGATAGTCGGTAACCTGGTATTTCAGAGCATTGCGCGCATATTCGAATTCATTATAGCCGGAAAGAATGATAACCTTTGTCCGGGGAAAGGCTTCATAAATATATTTGGAAAGCCCCAGGCCATCCATTTCAGGCATCCGGATGTCCGTGATAACGAGATCAAAGCGCTGCTTCTGCAGCCAGTCCATGGCCTCCTTTCCATCGCTGGCAATGCCTGTAACAGAGAAAAAAGGGCAGATTGCAGTGAGGTTATTGGCCAGATAGGTTCTCATAAGAGGTTCGTCATCTACAATAAGTGTTCTGTACATAAAATACCTTCTTCCTTTGAAATAAGCAGGGGAATAACGAGAGTAACGGAGGTCCCTTCGGCGCAGGAGGTTATCTGCAGGCCGGAGGCGGGACCGAAGCGCAGCCGCAGCCGTCTGTGTACATTGATCAGGCCGATGCTGGCCTCCAGATTATTTTCCTCCCCCTCCTTGTCAAGGCCGGTTATCAGTCGCTGAAGGATAGCTTCAGGGATACCGGGACCGTTATCCGCAACACGGATAAGCAGCTGGTCTTTTTGGATGACGGATGTAATCGTAATCGCGACAGGAGTCCGGCTCGCCTCACAGCAATGCTTGATCGTATTCTCAACGAGGGGCTGAAGGGAAAGAGCCGGAATCAACACTGGCTCCGTATTTTTTTCTATCTTCAGATCATAGGAGAGCCGGTCTCCGTAACGGATTTTCTGAAGGTTCAGATAAGAGGAAACAAGAGAAAGCTCTTCCTTTAAAGGGATTTCTTTATCCGTATTCATGATGCCACGGAGAAAACGGGACAAGTCCTCGATACACAGGATGGCATCCCTGGATTCCCCGCATTTTATGAGCAGGCTGATGGTATTCAGCGTATTATACAGAAAATGCGGCTTTATCTGGCTGCACAGGGCGTCATATTGAGACACTTTGTGCAGGTAACGGGCCTCATACACTTTTTTTATCAATTCGGAGTTGCGGTCTATTACATTTTTCAGATTGCTGGTCATCGTATTGAAGGAACTGGCAAGATAACCGATCTCATCATTCTGCTCAATGGGCACCTGCACAGTCAGGTCGCCGGTCTGTACGATTTTCATGGAGTCAATGATATGGTATAACGGATGTAGAAACCGTCGGATAAACAAAATGAATATACCAATTGAGGCCACGATACAGATGAAGGCAAGAAAAACGGTCCGGCTCAGGTTGGCCTTCGCCCGGCTTGTCAGGTTATTGTAAGAATGAATCGCTATGATCCGCAGGCCCGATTCCTGAAGCGTGGTTACGTTCACGATATATTTTTCTCTATTGATATAGCAGGAAAAATCACCGTTTCTTGTCTGCAGAGACAGTTCATATAAAAGACTGCTGTCCGCCAGATCATTCTTGGCATATACCACTTCTTCATTTTCATTGATTACAAAAAGAGCTCCCTGATTTTCCAGCTTCACCTTGTCACAGATACTTTTAATACCCGTATAGTTGGCATCAACCTTTATCACTCCAAGTATATAATTGTTATTCTCCTTACTCCGCAGACGCCGCGCCACAGAAAAAATCTGAGTGCGCCTCTCCCCGAATGCCTTTTCAGAATGGATGGGTATATAAATCGGATTATTCGTGGAAAGAGCCTCCTTATACCACGCAGCCTCTTTATAGCTGTCATAATCCTCCATCTGATAAGGCGTCCGCGTATACGAATAAATATCATCATCAGTCAGTATATAAACCCGCAGCACTTCATCCCTGGGAAGAGTCATTACCGAAGAAAGAAAAGTCTCAATCGTCCTTTTCTTAGTAAGGATTTCCTCCGGCGTACGGGGAGAAGAGGCGATTTCCTCCATGATTTCATCATTATAGTACGGAGAAAGAGTAAGCCGGTATAACTCATCAATATAGTTATCGATATTAACCCCTGTCTGCTCAATGATCTGCTGTGTCTGATTGATAGTCTGCCTGGTAAGCTGCTGGGAATGCCACAGATAATTAAAAAAGGAAACACACAATACCAGACTTATATTAAACAGAGATATCATCAATACAAGCTTCGTCTTAAAATTAAGATGCAGTTTTGTTCTATGCTTCCCTTTCATACGAAATCCTTTCCGGACTATAATCCTTTTCCTGCTGATTATGTTACACTGATACTGTCTGGAATTCCTCACCGTCCCCTGCGGCTGTGGTGCCTGCCCGGTCCTGGCTCCTCTTCTCCCGGCCGTTCCCGGCGGTAAAGAGGTCCTTAAAGGGGACGCTTCCGCTCGGATAAACACGCAGCGGTACTAAGGCTGCAAAGGACGCAGCCTAAGGACCGGCGAGTTTATGACGCCCCTTACAGGATCCTCTTTACCGCCGGGAACGGCCGGGAGAAGAGGAGCCAGGACCGGGCAGGCACCACAGCCGCAGGGGACGGTGAGGAATTCCAGGTCTTTATGTTACACTAATTATAATGAACTGGAAATATAGAAGCAAGGGTTTCACAAAACAGCCAAAAATGAGGAACCCATTTCCAAAAACCCCGGTATTTTAAACAAAAACAGGTCGTGCTATGCTGGAATTACAAAGGAGGCAGCACTTATGAAAATGAAAAAATGGTTGGCAGTACTGATGACATTGGCGGTGACAACAGCGGGGCTTGCCGGATGCGGCGCATCGGATAAGCCGGCAGCACAACAGGAATCCGCCGGGAAAACGGAGGCGGCGGAAACCGTATCCGGGGAAACAGGCAGCAGTGAACAGGCCGGAGGGGAGAAAGTCAGAATAAAGCTTTTTACCGGCAAAATCGAAACGATTGATGTGATGGATGATATTATTGCAGATTTTAACGCATCCCAGGATCGGATTGAGGTGGAACAGGAATACCAGAAGGATGCCAGTAATATCATTAAAATCAAATTTGCTTCAGGAGAGGTGCCGGATATCATGACCACCTATGAACAGGGGTTTGTGGATGAAGGCAAGTACCTGGATCTTTCCGGGCAGTCGGAGTGGTGGGATCGTCTTTCCCCATCCATGAAGGAAGCCTGTACGGATGTGAAAACAGGAAACCAGTACAGAGTATGTACCAATATGACCATGGCCGGCTTTTTCTACAATAAGGAAATGCTGGATGAAATGGGACTGGAAATACCCCGGCAGTGGGATGATTTTGTAACTGTCCTGGAAACGATAAAAAAGGAGAAACCGGATGTCACTCCCTGGTTTATTTTCGGGAGCGAGGCATGGCATTTGGGACATTTGATTGAATTTATTCCTCATGGTTATGTGAAATCAACTTTAGGTACAATCGATGCGAAAAAAGCGATGCTGAATAATGATCAGTCCAGTCTGCGTTTCGGCGAACCGGACGGCCCGATGGCGGTTTTTGCATCCAAAATGCTGGAGCTTCAGGATAAGGGGCTGATCAATGAGGATGTGCTGACGGCTACAAGCGATAACTGTGTCCAGGATTTTGTAAATGGAAAGGCAGCGATGTTCAGCAATGGCATGTGGGTGATTTCCAGCCTTTTGGAAGCCAATCCTGATATGGCGGATAAAATCGGTTTTGCCCCCTACCCGGCGTATATGCCTGATTCAAAGCCTGTGGTACTGAGCGCGGAGGATTCCGGATATTCTATTTCAGCCACAACAGAGCATAAGGAAGAGGCCATTGAATTCCTGAATTTCCTTTTCCTTCCGGAAAACCAGAAGAAGTACAGTGAAGCGGCCAAGGCTCCCAGTGCCTTTACGGATGTAACCGCAGACTGGGCTCCGGAAACAATTGTGAAAGAAGTGTCTGCAGCGGTTGACAGTGCTGTAAATATTGGATACACAAATGAAAAGCCGGCAGGATTTTCAGGAGATGACGCAGGAAGAATGCTTCAGGAACTGTTTGCCGGGCAGTATACGGCGGAAGAATTTGCAGAAGCCTATGAGCAGGCATGGCAGGACGGAATGAATACAGGCGGCGAATAAAAGAAACGGGGAGGTACCCTTAAGGCAGCTTAGGGTACCTTTTCTTTAAGAGGAGACAAAACATGAAGAAAAAAACCTGGGGAATACATACCTTTATGGCAATACCGGCCTTCCTGCTGTTCGCTGTTTTCTTCCTGTATCCATTAGGAAGAGGGCTGCAGATGAGCCTCACAAACTGGGATGGGATCGGTAAAGCTGAGTTTATAGGTCTGGGTAATTTCCGTTCCTTTTTTACGGATAAAAGAGCTATGGGAGATATCCGCAATACGCTTCTGTTCGCGCTGGGAAGCGCCCCGCTGCTGAATATTGTGGGACTGGGTTATGCCCTTTTGATGAACGGAAGATTCCGCGGCAAATCGCTGGCAAGAATGTTTATTTATATGCCGGCGATAATCAGCCCGCTGATCATGGGCTATATCTGGTATCTGCTGCTGCAGCCGGGAAGAGGCTTCCTGTTTCATCTGCTTGATAAAATGGGAAAAGGTGCCTGGTTCGGAAACTGGCTGGGAAGCTTCGGCAGCGCGATGCTTGTGCTGATTCTGGTCAATGTATGGCAGTATGCGGGCATGACTATGGTGATCTACCTGGCAGGTCTGCAGTCCATTCCCACGGAGCTGTATGAAGCGGGAAAGATGGACGGCGCTTCCGGTATATCGGCTTTCCGGTATATTACCATACCGCTCTTAGGGCCTTCTATCCGGATCAATGTCATTACCAACATTATCGGTTCTCTGTCCGTCTTTGACATTGTCATGTCTCTGACCGGAGGCGGCCCGGGATATCAGACGGAGACCTTGAGCATCTATATTATGAGGATGTGTTATGGAAGCAAGACCGGTTACTCTACCGCGGTGGCGGTTATTATGTTTTTTATTATATTGATACCGGTTCTGGCCGCATTAAGGCTGACCCGGGAAAAAGAATAGAGGGAGGTTTCTATGAAAAAAGTACTGAACAGCTGCAGATATCTGGCTATTATTTTAATCTGCCTGCTTTGCCTCACTCCCTTTCTCATCCTTTTGATTTTGTCCCTGAATACGCCCCAGAGAAATTTTTATGAAGGACATATGCTGATTCCGGATTTTTATTTTGCTAATTTTGCTATGGGCTGGGAGAAATCAAACATTGGAAGGGCTATGGTTAATTCCGGGATCATCACGCTGGAAGCGGTTCTGCTGATTGTACTTCTCGGATCCATGGCAGGCTTTGCCATAGCGCGGTTCCCAATAAAAATGAATAAAGGTATTTTTTCGGTGCTGCTGTGCTGTATGATGGTTCCGGGAATTATCAATACGGTCCCTCTCTATACGCTGATGATAAAAATAAATGCAGTGAATACCCTGTGGGGCATGGCCTGTGTATGTGCAACAACGGCTCTGCCGCAGGCGGTTTTCGTATTTACCGGATTTATCAAAGCCCTTCCCAAAGAGGTGGAGGAGGCGGCTGTCATAGATGGCTGTTCCTGGACGAGAGTTTTCTGGAATATTGATTTCCCGTTATTAAAGCCCTCTATTTCAGCGGTAGTGATTCTGAATGCCTTCGGGATCTGGAATAACTATTCCCAGGCGGTGTTTTTTCTGCAGGACAGCAGGAAGCATAATGTACCGCAGGCGCTTTCCGTATATTTCCAGCAGTTTGCTGGAGCAAAATGGAATCTGATGGCGGCTACTGCAGTAATAGCCGTTATACCGGTAGTGGCAGCCTTTTTACTCTTTCAGAAAAATCTGATGCGCGGATTGACTGACGGCGCATTGAAAGGATAGGAAATCGTGTATGAAAATGGATTTATACCCTGAAAAAGCGCAGTACCTGACTGGTGAAGAGGTATTGCTTATCGCGGAGAAGACAGATGTTATGCCTTTTGACGGTCAGCCTGCAGGAATGAACGAATTGCTGGAGCTTCGCATATTTTTCCTGGAAAAGCAGATAAGGACAGTAGCAGTACAGATGTACGATGACTGTATACCGATTCAGGCAGGATGTTTTCAATCGGAGTTTGCCGGATATGGAGCAGAGCTGTGGAAGAAGGGAACGGGGGATGCCCGGCTCACTGAGGAGTTTTGTATTGCATCAACTTCGTTTGATGTGGTTGATAAGCCGTCCCGTTCCATCAGATATGGCTTCCTCAGTGATTTTGATTCCCGGGACGGGGACGACGGCGGAGATTTGGATTTTCTAAGGAAGTATCATATAAATATGATACAGTTTTATGACTGGTCCTTCCGGCATGATTCCCTCGTTCCCAAAGAAGATATTTATGAAGATATGATGGGCAAAAGGAAGGATTTTGGGGTAATACGGAAAAAGATGGAAGAAGCCCGCCGTATGGGAATGAAGACGCTTGGATACGGGGCTGTGTATGCCGCCGGTGAAAGCTATTACAGGGAACATCCGGAGCAGGCTTTGTATACCTCCTGTGGGGAGCCTTTCCGTTTTATAGATATCTTTTACATTATGAATATTAAGAATGACAACCCATGGCATTATCATATTATTGAAGAATATGCGGAAGCAGTGAAGAAAGCAGGCTTTGACGGGATCCATATGGATACCTATGGCTTCCCCAAGACTGCATTTTCCATGGATAGGGAGAGAATAGAGCTGCAGAAGGAATTCCCCGGGCTGATACAGGATACGAAGGAACGATTGTCTCAGGAACCGGGTGAGCATTATCTGATTTTCAATAATGTCGGGAACTGGCCTGTAGGAGCCGCGGCTGCCGCGCCTGTGGATGCGGTATATATAGAAGTATGGCCTCCTTATGAAAGGTATCACCATATCCGGGAAATTATCAGAGAAGCAAAATCCGCCTGCGGGAAAGCAAAACCGGTAATTCTGGCCGCATATCTGGAACCCTTCCGGACAAGCGGAGGGAAAGAGCCTCCGGTGGAAGAGAAGGCCGGTTACAGTGCGAGGATACTGACGGCGGCAATCATTTCGCTGGGAGCATCCCATCTTCTTATGGGGGAAGACGGCTGTGTTCTGACACAGGGCTATTATCCCGATTATACAAAAATGTCTGAAACACTGAAGGCTCAGATGAGAAGCTATTATGACTTCCTGATCCGCTATATGAATCTGTTTTACTGTGAGGAAATGCAGGAGGTTACCATGACCCATATGGGCTGGGATAATTATGAATACCAGTGCGGCTTTCCCTGCAGCGGTGACGGAATGGCAGACAGAATATGGATGATAGCCAGAGAAGGCGGAAAAGAAAAGAGCATCAGTCTTATTAACCTGTGCGGGTGCGGGGATGACTGCTGGAATAAAGGAAAATACAGACCTGAAGTACAGAAAGAATTGGAACTTACGGTACTTACAGATGGGGAAACAGAAGGCGTATATATAGCAAGCCCTGACGGAGAAACGGCAGGAGACGGATCGGGGATTGGTGCAGCCATGAAGCCTTTGGCATATACCTGTTTCGAAACAGACAGGGGGAAATTTATTCGTTTTACGGTTCCGGTGCTTTATGTATGGGCGCTGGTTTATATAAAAGGCAAATGAGGAACTATAACGGGCTACAGTCCATATTTTTTATAAAGTCTTTTACGCAGGGCAGCATTTTCAGCTGCCCGCAGAATTTCAGACATCCTGTTTTCTTCGGCCAGCTTTTGGATGAGAAGAGCAAACCTGGTTTCCCCCTTTTTAATACCGATAGACTGTCCTTCTGCCCTGCAGTCGTCCATCCATTCATCAAACGCTTTACACATATCCACAATACCTCCTTCTAAATTATCTGACATGTATTTTCTCAGCTTACGGGAATTGGTACATGTGATAATCACTTCAAATCCCGCTTCTGTCATTTTTGAAAAGGCATCCCTGTTTTCATAAAAAAACTGCTTCATTGCATTTTTATCATCAACTCGCTGCAGGATACCCATAACCTCTCTCAATTCGGTGCAAAACAAATCAATATCGATATCTTTTCTTACTGAATATATACGAATGGGGTAGTCGGGAATCTCATGGCGCAGCGATTCGGGGATCCTGGAAAAATCAAGCATATCATGAATATTTTCCGGATGTGTCCATTCTTCTTTCCCATAATAGATAACAAGAGAAAGAACCGGCAGCAGGAAATCCGTCTCTGCGAAACAGGACATTCCTTTTTCCGCCTTATGCTCTGCCATGATTGCTTTAATCTGCCGGCCATATTCATCCGCATCGTAGCGCATACAGCGTACCGGCATACGAAAATCCCTGTGTTCCTGGTTCTCCACGGCTAATATGGCGGCAGGCGCCCGGCAAAAGAGCAGCTTCTTAATATCCCGGAGCTGTTTGCTGTAAACGCCCTGATTGCTTTTTGTGGGCTGAACACTGTCCAGGGGCAGCAGCTCTTCCGGACGTATCATACGTTTCCCATGAAAGCAGCATCCGTTTATCAGGTCAGCGAAAATATGCGGATTTGACATAAAATCATTCAGGAGGATATCTTTTTTCCCCATATAATTCTCCTATCATTATAATACTTTTGGACGTAGAAAATCAATCATAATTTGGTTTTTAATAAAAGGATTTGCCGAGAGAGGTAATTGTTCATTCCCCATTTCCACCTCGCGTATCCCGTCCCTTTCTTCTGTCCCCTCCTGCCATTCCCTGGATTTTATCCGGCGGCGTACTCCATGGTCCGGCTGCTACAGACAACAAAAGCGGCTGTTTCTAACTATTTTGTACCCATACTCCCCTGCCAATGCAGCTGAACTCCTCCCTGCGGTCGTCAAACAAACGCTGCTAAGGACAGGCAGTGGAGCATTGGAACAAAATAGTAAGAAACAGCTCCCTTTTTTGAGATGCAGCAGCCGGACCATGGAGTACGCCGCCGGATAAAATCCAGGGAATGGCAGGAGGGGACAGAAGAAAGGGACGGGATACGCGAGGTGGAAATGGGGAATGAACAATTACAGAGAGATTTCTCAAAGATTCAAAAGACATTTTGAAATTATCGTAATACGAGAATACCAGATATTCCGATAAAAAACAAGATTAATTTACAGCATTTCGTGTTCCGACAGTTACAGTTCAAAAAAACCCATATTTCCGAAAAAAAGAAACAAGACCTGGAAGAAAGAAGATGTTATAGTAAATAGTATGAAGTACATGATATAATGGGATAGAAAAACATAGGATGACCTGAATAAGGGAGGGAATCAGAATGAATGAAGTTTTGGAGCAAATCAGAAAAATCGGTATTGTGCCTGTTGTGAAGCTTGACAGGGTGGAGGATGCGGTTCCGCTGGCGGAAAGCTTATGTAAGGGCGGACTTCCCTGTGCGGAGGTGACCTTCCGTACGGCAGCGGCGGCAGGGGCTATTGCAGCTATCCGCAAGGCTTTTCCGGACATGCTGCTGGGAGCCGGAACGGTTCTCACCACAAAGCAGGTGGATGAGGCGATGGAAGCAGGAGCAACCTTCATTGTCAGCCCGGGGCTGAATCCTGAGGTTGTGAAGTATTGTGTGGATAATAAAATTCCGGTAACGCCCGGCTGTTCCAATCCCAGCGATATTGAACAGGCTATTTCCCTGGGACTGGATGTGGTGAAGTTTTTCCCGGCGGAAGCGGCAGGAGGGCTTGCCATGATCAAGGCGATGTCCGCTCCTTATGTGAATATGAAATTTATGCCTACCGGAGGCATCAGCGCCAAGAATCTGAATGAATATCTGAGTTTTAATAAGATCATTGCCTGCGGCGGCAGCTGGATGGTAAAGGATGATTTGATTAAGGCCGGTGAATTTGATAAGATTGAGGCTTTGACAAGGGAAGCGGTTGAGCAGATGCTGGGCTTTGAACTGGCTCATGTGGGAATTAATGAGACGGATGAGGAAGCGGCGGACAAGACCGCAGGACGCTTCGAATCCATTTTCGGGTTAGAGAAGAAAACAGGATCCGGCTCTGTATTCGCAGGAACGGCGGTAGAGGTGATGAAGACACCCGGACTGGGAGCGAAGGGCCATATCGGAATCCGTACCAACTATATTGACAGAGCGGTGAACTATCTGGAAAATCAGGGCGTGGAATTTAACCCTTCCAGCGCGAAGTATGATGACAAAGGAAATCTGAAGGCTATTTACCTGAAGGAAGAGATTGGCGGCTTTGCCGTACATCTGGTACAGAAATAAAACAGGATAACGGAAGTGAAGGCTGAAAAAGAAAGGTGAGGAAATCATGAGCAAAGTAGTAACATTTGGAGAGATTATGCTGAGGCTGGCGCCGGAAGGCTATTACCGTATTGTGCAGGCGGAAAAATATGTTGCCACTTATGGCGGCGGCGAGGCAAACGTGTCTGTTTCCCTGGCAAATTACGGTCTGGATTCCAAGTTCGTAAGCAAGCTTCCCAAAAACGAAATCGGACAGGCAGGCGTAAATTCCTTACGTAAATTCGGTGTGGACACCTCGGATATTGTGAGGGGCGGAAACCGTGTGGGTATTTATTACCTGGAAAAAGGAGCGAGCCAGCGTCCTTCCAAGGTTATTTATGACCGTGCGGGATCCTCCATCGCAGAGGCGGTTAAGGAGGACTTTGACTGGGATAAGATTTTTGAAGGCGCGGACTGGTTCCATTTTACAGGAATTACTCCCGCCCTTGGAGATAATATTGCAGAGATCTGTATGGAAGCGGTGAAGAAGGCAAAAGAAAAAGGCATTACCGTAAGCTGCGACCTGAACTACAGAAATAAGCTCTGGAGCAAGGAAAAAGCAGGCCAGGTAATGGGTGAGCTTTGTAAATATGTGGATGTATGTATTGCCAATGAAGAGGATGCCGGTGATGTGTTCGGCATCAAAGCTGCCAATACGGATGTAACGAGCGGACAGGTGAATCATGAAGGCTATAAGGATGTGGCGAAGCAGCTGGCCGACCGTTTCGGTTTCAGCAAGGTTGCCATTACCCTGAGAAGCTCCATATCCGCGAATGACAATAAATGGGCGGCAATGCTGTATGATGAAGGAAATTATTATTTCAGCAAGAATTATCTCATGCATATCGTGGATCGCGTAGGCGGAGGGGATTCATTTGGAGCAGGTCTGATCTACAGCTGTCTGCAGAATATGGAGCCTCAGCAGATTATTGAATTCGCGGTGGCGGCAAGCTGTCTGAAGCACAGCATTGAAGGGGACTTCAATATGGTTACTGTAGATGAAGTGATGAAGCTGGCAGGCGGAGATGCATCAGGAAGAGTTCAGCGCTGATGCGGCATTAAGAATATAAATACGGTTAACATAGGAAAGCCGCAGGTGAACGTGATTGATAAGATACCAACGTTCCCTGCGGTTTTTACACAGGTATTTATATAAAAAAGAACAGGAGAGGGTATGAAAATTGACAGAATGCTGGAAATCATAATCTACTTAGTCAATCATGACAACGTTTCCGCCCGTTATCTGGCGGAACGTTTCGGCGTATCCGTCCGGACGATCCAAAGGGATATAGTCAGCATTTCTTCTATCGGAATACCGGTATACGCTGCCGGGGGAAAATACGGGGGCTATTCCATTCTGCCGACTTATAAGATGAAAAACCTGAATATCCGGGAGGATGAACAGCAGATGATCCGGAAGGCGCTGGAAAGCCTTGCCACATCTTATACCAGTGATACGCTGGACGGGCTGATAGAGAAATATAACGCTATCGTGGAAAAAGAAGGCGGACAGAAGGTTTTCTGGGATTTTGGCGTATCCAGGGAGAATAAAAAGGTTCAGGATTCCAATCGGCTTCTGGAAAAAGCGATTCATAACAAAAACGTTGTATCGTTTTCTTATCAAAAGGCGGACGGAACACAGTCACAGCAAAGTGTGGAACCGCTGGCTATCCATTATAAATGGTATGCCTGGTATCTGTTTGCTTATTCGAAAAAAAGGCAGGCATACCGGACTTACAAAATAGCCAGGATGCGGGATATTACAATAGAAGAACGGAAAGCGGTAAGAGATCATGGAGATATCCGGGAACGGATGAAAGAATCGGAAAAGGAATATTACCGGACCTGCATTGCCATAGAGATACATTTTCATGAAAAAGAAGCCGATCTTATGGAAGAATTCTTTCCGGATTGTGCTGTAGAAAGGCTGCCGGATGGGCAGTGCAGGACGTTTATTTATGTACCGCCCGGTGAACGGCTGTGGAAGGCGCTGCTTCTCAGTTTTGGCGACAGGGTACGGGTAGTGGGGCCGGAGGAGTATAAGGCGGATCTGATTCTTACCGCACAGAAATTTCTCTCTAATTACGACATATAGCTGTCGCATGTGCTTGTTATTATGAAGAAAAGGCTTTCAAAGTAAAGCCGGCGCATAATGACAAGGAGGACTTTTTTATGGAGATAACAAAAAAGGAAATAAAAGAAAGGTTATATGAGCTGGGAGCAGATTTGTGCGGTATAGCGGGTGTTGATCGGTTCGGTGAAGCGCCGGAGGGGTATCACCCGCTGGATGTGCTGCCTTCCTGCCAATCGGTAATTGTCTTCGCCTGCCGGTTCCCGGCCGGGACTCTGGCCTGTAAAACAGGGGTACCCTATACGGTAGTGCGGAATATTTTGTCGGACAAAATGGATAAAATGGCAGTCCAATTCTGCGCCGAAATGGAAAAGTTCCATGTTCTGGCGGTGCCTCTGAGGACGAACGGATCGGAGATGGATGAAAAAACGGGGAGATGGAGGAGCATTGTTTCCGCCAAGCATGCCGCCCAGGCGGCAGGACTGGGTACGATTGGAAGGAATACACTGCTGCTTACCCTGGAATATGGGAGTATGGTATGGCTCAGCGTGATTTTGACGGAGCTTGCGCTGGAGGCTGATGAGCTGAAGGCGGATATCTGCAATAACTGTAACCTCTGTGTTGAGATCTGTCCGGTCAATGCGTTGGAAAGTCCGGAAATGAATCAAAATGCATGCTGGGATTATGCTTTCGGTGAAGTGAAGGGAGACTGGCGGATCAGCTGTCATCGGTGCAGGGATATCTGTCCTTTCCTTCTGGGAACGGAAAACAAGGCTATGAACAGGGAAAACAGGAGCAACTGCGAAACAGATGGCAAAAGAATACCTGTGCCTTCCATATAAAATGAAAAAACATAAAAAAAAAATTCTTCCGGCAATGATTCCGGCCGGAAGAATTTTGCCTGTACTTTTTCTATTTATAATGCCGCTGAAAAAATCTGCTCTTTATTTCCCCAGATATCTTCTCTCTCTTCTAATTTGGTAAATCCATATTTTTCATACAATCCTTTTTCCCCGCTGACAAGATAGACCCTTGAGAAACCCAGTTCCCCGGCATAGGCCATGGCGCATTGGATGAGCTTCTGGCTCAGGCGTCTGCCGCGGTATTTTTCGTCCACAAACATATAGCCAATATAGGGAGAATAAGGGACATCAGGGATACAATCCTTACGGGCCAGAGTACAGTAACCCGCAATTTCCTCATTGATATAGGCGGCAAAGACTCTTTCCCAGCCGGTAAATAAATGCTCTGTCATATCCTTTGCAAGAAAAGGCCCGGCTTTCCAGGAGCAGGCAACCGCATACGCACAAACCTGTTCCCACTGAGGATCCGTTTCCTGCAAAGCTTTTATCTGAAGCATATATAGCCTCCTTATCAGTTTCCTTGTTTTATTCTGTAATTCTGATTTTAGTGCCTGCAGATGAAATTGTCAAATAATCCGAAAAATAGTGTTGACAACATTATCTGTAAATGATATAGTTACAGTATCAAATGTAAAGAAAATAATTACAGTTAAAAAGTCAGAAAGGAGAGCGGATTTGAACAGTGATTTTTGTGTGGCTGTGCATGGGCTGGTATATTTGAAGCATAAGAACGATATGGTTCCCAGTGAGGAGCTGGCGAAGAATATCTGTACCAATCCTGCCCGCGTGAGAAAGGTGATGGCCAGACTGAAAAAGGCCGGACTTGTACAGACGAAGGAAGGAAAGGTAGGCGGTTATTCCTCTGTGGAAAAGGCCGGCGATATTACTCTGTACCGGATTACCGAAGCTCTTTCCATCCGGTTTGTGGATGCATCCTGGCGCAGCGGGGACAGCGATATGAGCTGTCTTATCGCCTCCGGAATGGCAGAGGTAATGAACGGCATCTACCTGGAACTGAATGGCTTATGTCTGGATAATCTGAAACAGATTACAGTGGGAGAGGTAGAGAAGCAATTATTTTCAAGAAAAAGAAAAGGGGAAGCGAAATGAAGGAATTTGATAATATCATTATAGGGTTTGGAAAGGGCGGAAAAACATTGGCCGGTGCCCTGGCTGCAAAAGGCGAGAAGACAGCGCTTATCGAGCGTTCCGATAAAATGTATGGCGGCACCTGCATCAATGTAGCCTGCATTCCCAGCAAATTTCTGGAAAACAGTGCGAGACTTTCCGCGGAGGCCGGCGGCAGCTTTCAGGAAAAAGCAGCGCGTTATCGGCGGACAATAGAAGAAAAAAGACAGATCATTTCAGATCTGCGTCAGAAGAATCTGGCAAAGGCCGTGGGAGCAGGCGTTGAAGTGATCACAGGGACAGCATCTTTTCTGGATGACCATAAAATTCAGGTGTCTTATCCCGATGGAACCGGGGAAGAATTATATGGAAAGAGAATTTTTATCAATACAGGTGCAAAACCCTTTATTCCCCCTATTGCAGGATTGAAGGAAAGCCGTTATGCTTATACAAGCGAAGGAATGATGGAATTGGAAGAGCTGCCGGAGAGGCTTCTCATTATCGGCGGCGGTTATATCGGTCTTGAGTTTGCATCCTATTATACGAATTTTGGCTCGAAAGTAACTGTTATCCAGGATGGAGAACGCTTTATACCCAGAGAGGATGAGGAAGTGGCCGCATCGGTGCTCGCCCATATGACGGAAACAGGAATCCGTATTCTGCGCAGTTCGGAAGTCACTGAGGTAAAGGATGGTACCGACGGGGCAGAGGTAACGGTGAAAACCGGAGACGGGGAAGAGACGCTTCACGTGCAGGCGATATTGGTCGCCACCGGACGAAGGCCCAACGTGGAAGGCCTTCATCCCGAAAACGCAGGAATCCAGCTGACGAAACGGGGGGCCATCCAAACCGACGAAGGGCTGCGTACCTCGGTACCCCACATCTGGGCTATGGGAGATGTGGCAGGCGGCCTCCAGTTTACCTATATTTCCCTGGATGACAGCCGTATTGTAAAATCCCAGATTCTGGGAGACGGAAGCCGTACCACACAGAACAGAGGGGCAGTACCCTACAGTGTATTTCTCGATCCCCCGCTGTCAAGGGCCGGCATGACGGAGAAAGAGGCCCGCGAAGCAGGTTTCGAGGTGAAGGTTGCCCGTATGATGACCGCAGCGGCTCCCAGGGCACGTGTGCTGAAAGCCACGACAGGTATGCTGAAGGCAGTGATCGATGCCGGTACGGGTCAGATTCTGGGAGCACATTTTTACTGTGCCGAATCCCATGAACTGATTAATCTGATTAAGCTTGCCATGGATGCAAAGATTCCGTATACAGTTCTTCGGGATAATATATATAACCATCCTACCATGAGTGAAACATTCAATGATTTCTTTGCAGCAGTTAACTAATATTTATTTTATAGGAGATGATTATGGGTCTGTCAGTTGAAACCGGAATTCCGGTAATTACCGTATTTATACAGGGGCTTCTCAGCTTTTTCTCCCCCTGTGTGCTGCCGCTTGTTCCTTTGTATGTCAGTTATCTGGCCGGGGGAACCAAGACGGTGGACGAAAATGGAAACGTACATTACCCTCGTAAAAAGGTGATGGTGAATACGCTGTTTTTTGTACTGGGCGTCAGCTTTACCTTTTTCCTGTTGGGATTCGGCTTTACCGCCATGGGCCGTTTCTTTACCAGCAACCGTGCCTGGTTCGCGCGGGTCAGCGGCATCATCATGATACTGTTCGGTTTGTATCAGCTGGGGCTGTTCGGCCGCTCGGAAACCATTGAAAAAGAGCACAGGCTGCCTTTCCGGCTGGATCGTTTTTCCATGAATCCGCTGGTGGCGCTGATTCTCGGCTTTACCTTCAGCTTTGCCTGGACTCCCTGCGTAGGGCCTACTCTGGGCAGCGTGCTGCTGATGGCATCTTCCTCCGCATCTTCAGCCAAAGGATTCCTTCTTGTAGGTGTTTATACACTTGGATTTGTCATTCCCTTCCTTCTTGTAGGTATTTTCACCGGCTCTGTCCTTGATTTCTTTAAGAAAAAGAGGAATGTGGTCAAATATACGGTCAAGATCGGAGCAGTCCTGCTGATTCTTATGGGTGTTATGACCCTGACCGGCTTTATGAACGGAATTACCAGCTATCTGTCCAAGGTTCAGCTGGGAGGCGAAACACAGCAGATACAGGAAACGCAGTCCGCAGATAACGGGACGGAGGCTTCGGGAGAAAATGGTGCAGCAGCCGGAACGGATGGAAATACGGAAAATGCTTCTGCTGCAGAAACGGCAGCCGAGGAGACTTCCAAAGAAGAGAAAATAGGGGCCCCTGATTTTACCCTGGTGGATCAATATGGGGAGACGCATACGCTTTCCGATTATAAAGGAAAAACCGTATTCCTGAATTTCTGGGCTACCTGGTGTCCGCCCTGTAAGGGAGAAATGCCGGATATCCAGAAGCTGTATGAAAAGTATGGAAACAACGGAGAGGATCTGGTGGTGCTTGGGGTAGCCAATCCGAAAACGGACGGATATCCTTATAACCAGGACGGCACACAGGAAGAGGTGGAAAAATTCCTCACTGATAATGGCTATACCTTCCCGGTAGTAATGGATACCACCGGCGAAATATTCAACCAGTACGGTATCCGTTCCTTCCCCACTACCTTTATGATTGACAAGGACGGGAATGTGTTCGGTTATGTATCCGGCGCTCTGAGTGCCGATATGATGGAAAGTGTGGTTTCCCAGACAATGTCGGGGAAAAGAACACAGTAGATTTGAAAATATGAAAAACGTCCGGGGCTGATTGCTCCGGGCGTTTTTTGCAGACAGATAAAGTATGATATTATAATTGCTGAGTATAAATGCAAAGCCCCGAAGGAAGATCCGGAAAATGCAGGACTTCCTGCAGAGAAAACCTGTGCTTTTCCAGAACCCTGCAGGAACCGGTATTATCCTGGACCACATAGGCTTTTAGGCATTTTATGCCTTCCCGGACAGCAGTTTCTTTTAAATGCAGGATTACTTCCGTGCTGTAGCCCCGGTTCCAGAAACGGGGATAAAGATAGACAGACATGGAACGGGTGTACTCCTCGTTTTCCTCTTTTTTCAGAGCGGCAACCCCTACGGGGGTCAGATCGTCCTTCAGGCAGATCATATATCCGTAATTACCGGGAGACGTATATTCCCGGTATAAATCTTCCGCCTCCTGTATGCTTTTGTGTGTAGAGAAGCGCATAAACCTGGCAACTTCGGGATCGGATGTGAGAGAAAAAATGGTAGGAATGTCATCCTCCGTCAGAGGACGGAGAAGCAGTTGACTGGCTGTCATTTGTTACCTCCTGAAATGATGGTTATTCCCGCAGGCTGCGGGTCTTTTGCTTACTATAGCTGTTTATAATATATCCGGCTGTCTTCCCCGCCTGTATCCGGACGGTTTTCTTTATAGACAAATCCGTATTTTTCGTAGAAGCCAATATGATCTGTTGCCAGATATACGGTGTGGCTGCCGGCCTTTCCCGCCTCACCGCAGGCATGTTCGATAAGCAGTTCGCTGTACCGGCGGCCGCGGTATTCCGGCGCTGTAAAGACAAAGCCAAGCCATGGGAAAAGGGATTCATCTGCGATACAGTCCTGATGGGTAAGGGTGACAAAGGAAACTATTTTTTCTCCGTCGATCAGGAGAAAGAGCTTTCCATTTTTTCCAAGTGTGTCTTCAAAGCTGTTTTCTCTTAATAATTTCGCCAGATACTTAGCGGCGCCCCAGCTGAAGCCTTCTATTTCCTTTATCCAGTGTTCTTTTTGTCCATCTTCAAAATATTCAATTATCTGCATGCGATATGCTCCTGTTCATGAAATAGGTGGCTGTTTGTAAAGAGAGGGGGGTAGAGATTTTATTCCAGCTTTTTATGTATGACAAAAATTTCAGAGTCAATCCTTTTACAAAGTCAGAACTCCGGCATTTCAATAAATACCACCTTTTCCCCATCCGCAATTCCGCCATATACTTTATCATTCAGTCTTCCGGTTTCAAGATAATGCCTGATCACATACTGAGCGGTAAAAGGCATTTCCAATGAATTTAATTCGTCATAATCAAACCATTTACAGATTCCTTCGTTGGATATAATATCTGTATCCACATGCTCCTTTAATTCGGCAAAAAAGTAATAATTCTGCCTCAGTTCCCCTTTTGTTCTCTTTAAAGTGACATATCTTAAGGAAAGCTCGGAAATTTCACTTGCTGTAAGTCCCGTTTCCTCTTCCAATTCCCTTAAAACACATGCACCTGCATCATTCAGCTCATCTTTCTCGAAATGGCCTCCCGCAGAACCAATCCATAAATTATTTACAACACTGCTTCCCTGACGGTAAAGCAAAAGCATTTTATTGCTTTTTGACAGATAAACGGAAGTCATGCATCTTAATTTTCCATCCATATATTCTGCATCCTTTTATTCCCGCAGGAAACGGGCCAAACGGGCACGATGGCATAGAACCAAAGGTTCTCCTGCCTGCTGAGACATTTGCCGTATTTCCGCGAATCCATATTGTTCAAGACTTATTAATCATATTATGCTATTGCCTGAAAGTCAATCGATCGGTATCATTTACGGGAGGCATTCAGCATTTAACAATGGTATTCGTAAATAAAAAAGCTCATTTTTGCGGTTTGTCCGTTAATATTGAAAATATGTTCTTTTTCGCAGTGCCGTCTCATCCCCTGATGTTCATAGAAACCATAATTACAGCTTGTATCGGTAAATAAGTAAAATTCATCAAGTTTTTGTTCCTTCAGATAATCCAGAACAGCCTGAAACAGCATCTTCCCTATTCCTTTTCCCCTGCAGGAGGGATCGACGGCAAACAGTGCGAGTTCAGCCGGATAAGATTTCCCGGCATCGGTTAAAAGCTGTTTATCAATACCGTTTACATTCCCGAAAATTTTTGATACGTTTCGGCCCTCTTTGGATAAATACAGAGACAGAATGGATTTTATTTGTGCTGCCCTGTATTTCAGGGGGCATTTATAGCCGGCTGTAATTTTACACAAAATAATTCCCACTGGTTTGCCATTCCATACCGCAACACGGGAGAAGGTGTGATTGGTTAAGCAGCTGTTTAAAAAGACACGGGCTAATCGGGCAGCCGTCTCGGAACTGCTGAATTCATCGTAATGCCATGTCTCCCGAATCATATTCTCCAATTCCTGAAAATCCTCTTTTTGATATTCTCGTAAGGTAATCTTCATATTTATTTCTCCTTGTCATTTTTTTCTGACGAAAACTCCCCAGGTGCCGAATGACCTCCAGCCGCTGTAAAGTTTTAGTTTACAATTCGAATGATAATGTTTACAGTAACTGTAAAGTCAATAAGGAGATCTGAAAAAATGAAAAAAAGTAAAATCCAATTAACCACTGCTCAATTTGCCAAATTACATGAGGTGAATAAACGGACTCTGCATTACTATGATACGATCGGCCTTTTTTCACCCGATACAAAAGGAGATAACGGTTATAGATATTATAATTTTTCTCAAAGTATAGATTTTGAGTATATACGGATGCTGAAAGATCTGAATATGAGTATTGAAGAAATACAGAAGTATTTACATACCCCTGATTCTGACAGCTTTATAAAAATCGCTGAAATAAAGGAAAAAGAAATAGATGCTCAGATACAAAATTTAAAGAGGGTAAGAAAGATACTGCATGCTAAAAAGGAACAGGTAAAATTTTGCGATACGTTGCAGGAGCAGGAAATCAGAATAACAGAATGTGAGGAAGAAGAATATTTGATTCTTCCGTATGATTTTTCAGATGATGATTTCTCTGATTTATTTACCTATATAAAAGATGTATGGAGCATCGAACAAATCCGTATGGGAATCGGCGGTTTTATTTCTGTTGATAAGGTTTTGAATGAGGAATTTGATGATTATGACGGTATCTATACCCCTGCTCTGAGCGGTTCTTCATCAGCGCAGAGGGCAATAAAACCCAGGGGAAAGTATTTATGCGGTTACCAAAAAGGAGCATGGGACAAATTACCTCTGATGTATGCCAGGATGGTATCATTTGCGGAAGAAAATGGCTTTAAGCTCGTTGGGTATGCTTATGAACTGGGATTGAACGAATTTGTGATCGCGGACAAGAATGATTATATCACGCAGATTATGATCAGGATTGAGGAAAAAAAGGAATAGCAGGGAGGAAGGAACGCGTTTCCCTGTAGAAAACATCCTGCCGTAAAAACGGCAGGATGCAGGTAAACTTTTCTGTTTATTTAAGGCAGGTATTCTTCCTGTCCTTCGAAGCCTGGCATTTACAGAAGATGGACGCCATGGCTTTCCGCTTCCGCTGTAATATCATCCGGCCAGAGGGAACACTGTACCTCGCCGATATGGGCTTTCCGAAGGAAGAACATACATATACGGGACTGTCCGATACCTCCACCAATGGTAAAAGGAAGTTTTTCTTCAATAATGGCTTTCTGGAAGGGGAGGCTGGCTCTGTCCATACATCCGGCTTTCTGAAGCTGGGAAAGAAGAGCGTCCTTATCCACACGGATACCCATGGAGGAAAGCTCCAGTGCGATATCCAGTACCGGATAATAGACCACGATATCCGCATTCAGCGACCAGTCATCATAGTCCGGCGCACGGCCGTCATGGCGTTCTCCGGATTCCATGACATCACCGATCTGCATGATGCAGACAGCGCCTTTGGCCTTGGCTATATAATATTCCCTTTCCTTGGGAGTGTTGTCAGGGAACATATCCTCCAGCTCCTGTGTGGTTACGAAGAAGATATCATGAGGAAGGATTTCCTCTATGTAATCGTACTGGATGGACATAAACTTTTCTGTTTTCCGAAGCACCTTGTATACAATACGCACCACATCCTTCAGCGTGTCCAGAGTGCGTTCTTCTTTGGTAATAATCTTTTCCCAATCCCACTGATCCACATAAATGGAATGGATGTTATCCGTAACCTCATCTCTGCGGATAGCGCTCATATCGGTGTACAGGCCCTCGCCGGGCATAAATCCGTATTTTTTTAATGCATAACGCTTCCATTTAGCCAGAGACTGCACGATCTCCGCTTCATAATCATTCTGTTCCTTGATCCCGAAAGCGACGGGACGTTCCACACCATTTAAGTTATCGTTCAGCCCGGAAGCCGGATCCACAAAAAGAGGAGCGGATACACGCAGCAGGTTCAGCCGTTCTGCAAGAAGGGTCTGAAAGAAATCTTTTACCGTCTTAATACCGATCTGGGTATCATGAAGGGATAAGGCAGACTGGTAGTTTTTAGGAATATTCAAATTTTCCATGTTTTTTTCTCCGGTTCCACTGGCCGGATATACCTCCCACTTTTGATTCATGCAAAGGCAGCAGACCAAGTGATTATGTATGGTCATCAATAAGCTGCCAGCAAGGTCAAATATACCCGGAATTACGGATGGCATTTGACCTGACAATAGTCCTTTCCTATCATAATCCAGCAGAATGAGGATGTCAATTATATCTGTCTGTATGAAGATAAAAAGTTCTGTCCGTATGAAGATAAAAAGTTGTTACCCTTCACAGCCCCCTGGCTCCCAATCCACTGTCCTTGTGCTGCCCCGTCCTGTTTTTAAACGGTCCCACCGTCCTGCTTTCTGCCCTGGGCCGCGCCGGCCTGTAAGAGAGATGAAATAATTGGTTTAGGCTCTTTTTCTACTTCGGACTCAGAATTCAACTCAGTAATTGGTCGAAAGTTTTGATATTCTTTTTCAGTCATATATTTATCTGTACCCCCAAAAAATTTTTTTTGCTTGGTATCATATGAATAGATAGTATCAACAAACACAAGAAGAACCTGATTCAATTCTTCATCATTAAAAAAATAAATGCCCATCTTTATCATAGATGTGAACGTTGTCATAGTCTTATGTAACTTTATTAAACATATCAATGAACGCAGTAAAAATAATTCAACCTTTAAAGGTGCCACTCCATTTTTAAATGACACCTTGCATTATCCAAGTATTTCCTCTGAAGAAATTTTCCAACTGGTACTTTTCATCTCATAAAAAATTATAGAATACTATATTCTATAATTAAAATAAGAAACAGTTACCTGTTTACTCAGGATTTTTACATAACTTATGGCCAAAGCTATAAGTTGAAAAAACTACACATATAGTGTATAAATAATTTGTTTGCAAACTAAATGACACATATTTGACACTTTATTCCAAGTCATATTAGTGATATAATGATAAAAATAGAATAATATAATCTATATATTTGGAGGAAATATGAAAATAGTAAAAAAAATAAAACTACCTATATTCTTTATACTATATTTAATAATATGCTGGCATTATGGATCTGCATATATACTTAGAGATATAAGGCTCCTCCCAACTGATAATACAAGTATATTAATTATTGTGGTCTATTTTGGACTAATCATCGCTACCACGCTTCTATCTGTAACAAAGCTGGAAAGAATGATATTATTCATCTTCTCCCTTATTATGCTTTGCTGGAATATCGGTTCTGCTTTACAGATTAGTGGTCTAAATCCATTAAGCACAAGACTTATAGAACTTTTAGCATTTCTAAATGCACCAAATCCCTACATTGCAATTAATTACCCTACTGATTTACATTACTTCTCGTATTTTCGTATAGCTAATTTGCTTTTAGCATTGATCCCTTTCATTGTTTATCTTTTCACTACTTTATTCTTAGCCACAAGATTAATTGGCTCTGAAAAGGTCAGAAGTAATAAAATGCTAATGATTTTAACAATTGTAACTTGCTGCACATTGAAACTATCAACCCTGTCAGCAGGTTTTGTCGTTTATGCTGTATTGTCAGCAGTCGAATTCTTCTGCTGGATTTATACTATGTATCAGTACCGAAATAACCAGATAATAACAAAAATATTTTTTCTTTTCCTATGCACAGTTACCGTTTTCTATTCCATAGAAATAATTTTATTTCAACTGTCAGGATTTGGACACTTAGGGAATGACTATATAGGATTTTATTATAACGAATTGGTGTTAGGTCCTATTATCTTTCATTATATAAACCTATTTCCAATTTTTTATGATTATTCAATCAATTTACCTGAATTTATATGTATTTTAATCTTGTTTTCCTTTTCCTGTTTCTTTTTTATCCATCTTGGGGGTAAAAAAAGAGTTACCACAAAGAACTGGCCGGAGAAATAAAACTCCGGCCAGTCGGCTTTTTACATTTCCTATTATGATGCTATGCATTATAATAATCGCATGCTATCCCTTTTACTTTCAGTGAGTTTTTGTCGAATACTACTTTGCATGCTTTTATTCCAGGATATGTACATGCTGTAAATTCGACTATATAATCCCCCATGTTGATTTTAGAGTTAATATTACCATCATCTTCTAGGTCAATTCCGATTGTCAGTAAATCTAAAATGACATTTAAAGCCTCCATTTCAGCGGTTCCCGCAATTTGTTTGAATATGAATGATATACCATCTTCGGAGAATTTGTTCGGATGCATAATTACTTCACTGACTTCTTCCAATGCAAAAAATGGAGCCAACTCCGGAAAAGCAAAACATGCAAGTATTTCCCCAATTCCCGCTGCAAACTCAGCAAATAGCCCATCAACTATCGCCTGTTTAATATCGAGAATATTCCCTGATTGTGGAATATATGGCATTCCAGATGTCTCTGGAACAATAAGAGTTTCTTCAAGGCACCGTCCATCACCATCACAATATTCATATCTGTTCTGGTAAGGTAAACGGATCAGCTGCATTCCAAGTGTTAATGACTTAATCACATTGACATTACTATACCAAACACCTTTCTTCGTTAAATCGCTGAAATACGTAAGAAGGAGATATCCTGCCTGGATACACATGTACTCTTTATCCGTGAGTATTTCCTTATCCTGCTGATATGGTGCCTTAACTTTGTATCCGCAGATCGGGCATTTATAGTACAGCAGTTTTTTTGAATTATGCTGCCCCAACTCATAGACAGCACGCATTTTATGCTTTGTACAATCCTTGTATTTATCATGCCCGCATTTTGTATTTGCATTAAAGCCTTCATATCTGCCAGATGCCATATCCTTATCCAACGGGAACTGTAAATTCGAACCAAGAATTCCATACTCATGGAATTGGTCAAAAGCCCAGTTTGCAGGCATTTTAAATCCTAAATTCCCGCTATATCCTGTTGACATGTCAGCTACGAAACTGCTGCAGGCCAGATTTTTATTGGAAACAGTGGTGCAGATGTTCCGGGAGCCGTAAATGCCGACCCTGTAATCAGCCCCTGTCTCAGCCATATATTTTGCAATACCTTCAAAATGAGGAATGATTTGATCTCGGCACTGTATTTCATTAAAGTCGTAGTCTACGGCAAAATATATGATTTCCCCATATGGAATTCTAAGTGCCTTTGCTGCTATAACAGCCTTCTTTGCATCTGAATAGCCCTGATCATACTTAAAATATGTTGAAGCGGCACCTCCATCCTGATAGATGGGAAAAATTTTCAGTCCAGCATCCGATGTAATTTGAATCTCCTCGATCGTCAATGCCTTGCTTACACGGACACCATTTGTTGTTACTGTACCTGTAAGATATCTGCCAACAATTTTATATCCATGTTCTACCAGTAATGCCGCTTTGGGCGCATCCAATATTGTTGCGCAATCACAGGCATTGGCATCACGTTCTGGATCTCCCTTGCTGTGGAGCAGAGCAGACCATGTCCTTCTGTTTACACTCCCCATTGTCACCATGGAATCAAGGTTTAAGCACATAAACTTCTGGAAATTTGTCACTGCAGTAACTACTTCATCTGAATAGTTACCATTTACACTGACTTCATATCCATTGCAAGTTAAGGCACACTGTAAAATGCTCACTAGCCTTGAATTCGATACCCCCTTGCCAATACTCGGCATAGCCCGGTATGTATTATTACCAATCGAACCATCTGCTGCGGTTCCAATTGCATCCTGAAATGCGAAAATAAGGGCTTTACTTGTTTTCCTGTCATTAATACCTCCTGTTGGCAGATAACCAAGGCTTTTTTTAAATACACTGTAATAGTTTCTGTTCAGATATTGCTGAACAGCCCTTACCGCATCGCTGCCACCAGATACTTTTACCGTAGGATCCGTAGTCAATAAAGATTTAAAGACATCCGGTTCCATTTTGTTATTTTCCGGAATTCCCAGGTCAGTTTTGTATTGATTGATTGCAGACTGGAGAGCCGGTCCAAAAACTCCATCAAATCCGCCAGCGTTATACCCTTTGCAAATAAATCCGCCTTGCACTATACGCAGCAGTATTTCATCCGATGTATTGATACTAATGACAGGGCATGCACTATCTGTAGCACCTCCCCAAATTCCATCAGCTCCAAGATTAAAATGAAGCTGCAGCGCCATGACAAGCGCTTTGACAGTGGTATTTCCTGTCATACCATCCGGTTTGACAGGAAATTCTCCAGAAGTAACGCCCGTTTCATCATACTTAAATTTTTTCGGCCATGTGTCGTTTAACCATTGCTGTACATCCTGTACCATCTTGTCCATAGTAGACCTCCTTCGTTGCATATCTTTTAGTTACAGTTATTAGTAGTACTTGCTTTTCTTAAATGGAAACAAAATTACAAACATTTAGAAAAATAAGTAACACTGGGGGACTGATGGAAAAAAATAAAAATTATCTGGAGGATAATGGAGTAGAATACTAGATAAATAACTATGGAAATCCGTATTATTATGACGACGGATTTAGTGTGCAGGGGATACCAGTCACATTTGATTATGAACTTTCTTCTGAATGGAATGAAATGAAGAGAAAAGAAAATTCTTTTCTTGCCTTCATTAAGTTTACAGCACCCATAGATATAATGGTTCCATTTAAAGTAGAAGATCGGATTATTCTACCTGTGAACAAGCACCAATAATGGGGGAAATTACATTGTACAAAAATATCCTCAATTTTTTAATGCATAAAAGTACGCGGGAGCAGTCCGGAGAGTATTATGGTTTGACTTGCGCTAGGGATATTAAGAAAAGATGTAATTTGGTAAATATGTAATTGCTAGACGTGTATACATATACATAGTAGATTCAGATGTTGAATTGGAAGTAAACATGAGATACCGGTTGCAATCAATAATTTTTGGAAAAAAGAGAGGATAGCACTTACAAAGGGGGTATTTTATATGGTGACACAAGCGCAGAAGAGTAATGAAGTATATGTATTTTATCGAGCAAGTAGCGGAAAAAAGGATTTATAGTGCAGAAGAAGGATGGAATCGAAACGAACTGCATGAAAAATGAAGAAACAGATTGTGAACCAATTTCTGTAGAGAGCAATGATGATTATGGTGATGATATGATCTTGATTCTTAATAATTACAGGAATCCCTTTGGATGTAATAAAAACGATGCATCACTCATGATTCAGTGGGATTGTTCTGGATGATATGGCGTATCTTACAGCCGTCCATGTCAGGCATCAAAACATCCAGGCTCCAGACAAAGACCTTTGCTGCAGCAACTAAACGACCTTCTGGCTGAAGGAGCGAGACTGTCTATATAACTGTGTATTGTCGTAAATTGGTATGTACCCGGTTCCCTTTTTCGGCACTCCGCGATTTGGTTTTACCTATGTTTGCATGACGGTTTTTTCCAAAATACGAC
>NZ_MPDJ01000001.1:0-70516 GCF_001881565.1 Eisenbergiella tayi | reverse complement strand
AATTTATTTACCAATTTATTCCACTTACATGCAGTATTGTCAGTAATGCTGATACCTATTCAAAAAAGAGGTGTGTCGAATAATCTGCAAGTGATACACAGTTTATTTGACACACCCGAAGGAGCGGACAATGAGCCAGAATTTATCTAACTCATATGTCTCCTCCATCGGTATTTATGCCAAACCCATAAAGGGTGCTGCTGTTAATACTGCGTAGTTTCTGAGCAACAGTATCCCTTTCGGTATTTCCTTCGATAGTAGAGTATTTTTGTACAGAAATGTCATATCCCGTTACAATACCAACGTGGGAAGCACCACTTTTTTTGAGGATAAATACATCCCCCCTTTTGGGGATATATTTGCCAGGATATCCTATCCTTGAATTTTTGATATAATAATCGCAGTAGGCAGCAACAGACACTGAACGGGGAACAACTCTTGCCTGGCCTTCAATATCCAGAATTCCCGCTTTGTATGCGCACCAGGAAACAAAGCAGGCACACCACGGGCTGCCCTGTTGATAGGGATACCATTTTAAATATTTATTATAATTCTCCTTGCCCCTGTCAGTTTCAGACAACCCTTCAAAACGATCTGCAAATTCTTCAGCTAAAGCCACACATACCATGTTTTCAACCATTTCTTTTAAAACACCATCACTGGAAAAATTGGGTATTATTTTTGTACCTGACATATCATACAGCTTTCCTAAAGTGGCATTCCCTGCCATTCCGTCTGAGGCAAGGCCATTGTCTAATTGAAAATGAATAAGGGAATTATAGGTTTTATTTCCGGCAATGCCGTCAATGTTGCCAGTATAATAGCCTTTGGCTTGAAGGGAAGCCTGTATAAGCTTAATATCTTCTTTAAGGGTTGCCCAAGTTAATTCGTCTGCTTTACCATCAGCAGTAAGTCTTTTAAAGGTTTGATAACGCTTTAGTGCGGAAGTGGTATTGGCATCAAAAACACCGTCGGTTCTTTTTGGGTTAAAACATTTAATTTTTAAACCATATTGGAGATATTTAACATTTGTTCCGGTTGTTCCTTGAATTAGTAACATAAAATCCTGCCTCTTTTCTATTAAGTATTTTTAAATTATAAAAGGCAAAAAAATATAATTTGTAAACTTGAAGTCAGTATAAAAGTAAATAGTTGTTTGGATAATATCTGGATATGAGAGAAATGCATAAGGAACGGTAGTTTGGAATAAATCTGGACCAAGCGGCCAAAGAACGGATTATACTTTTTGGATAAATTTGTATTATTAGTTTTAACAGATCACCTAATATGCCGGTATTATATCGGAACTAAATCATATACAAAAACGTGACAATTATGGTATACTTTAAATATAAATACATTACCCTGAGATGCTTTTTATATGTATATCTCATGCTAAACAGTATGATTGAAAGATGGAGGGGATAAATGGTTTGTAAACATAAGAGTAAAAAAATTATTATATTTTCACTTTTTCTTCTATTAGTATCAGGTTGCACAAAAGCTGATACTAATATAAAAGAGGCTGCCCGTGAAAGCAATACTAAAACTATAGAAGCAGCATCTTCAGAACCAGAAGAAGATATAAATCCCTCTGATACGTTACTTCCGGAGCAAGAGGACACTAACAATACAGAGCCGTTTAATATCATTGCTTCTATTCCTGAAGAGAATTTATATCTTTACTATGGGAAAGAGGAGGATGTTTATTTTGATGATATTTATCTCTCTTTCCAAAATAAATACCTTGCCCTGTCAGGTAAAAATCTGTCAAATCCTGCTTTCGCCCCGTCACTAACCCTATTTGAAGCCGATTCCAACTTGGCTGTAGTGTTAATAGAAGAAGAAGGGACAGGGCTTTTTATCACGAATCTGCATGTCATTAAACTAGACGATATGTTAGAAATTCCGTATGAAGAAGCGATCGGATACCTGGATCGGAACATAAGCAGTGTAATAAGGGATGATGGAATAGCCGTTCTGGATTTAGGCGATAAAGTAATAGAATTTCATGTTGCAGAAATTGAAACGTTGTCAAATCTTTTTGACCTGATTGGGTATGGCGGAAATATAGCATATTATATATACGAGGATAAAATATATTGTGACATAGCGCTCCAGGTATCACCAGCTTGTTATTTAGGGTATATACAGCTGGAGTATTGTTTGGAAGGCGACAGCTACCATGTGGATGATATGAGGTTCTGTACATACAGTGATAATCAAATTAAGTATATAGAAAAAAATAAGTAAATGGAATTCCTGACTGGTGTGAAGTTAGTGCGGCATTATTATAGACCGATAACAGTAAAAGGCGGCTAAGTGGCTGCCTTTTATAATCATCTGCACGCCCCATCATTGAGCGGTAGAAAAACAGGCTGTGCTTGCGGGACGGAAGCCTCAAGCGCAGGGAGGGCTGGCTTTGCAATACTTTTGCTCTTATTAGCGTTCATTTCTCCCACAAGCGTTGCAGGATTATATTTGACCGTTCCAAAAGAAACGTTCCATCAGAATTATCTTGCCGCTCACTGACAGCAAGGAATTCTTCGTCTAACGATTTCTGACCAAGTATTTGAAGAGCAAGCCTTGCCATTTTCCATGCGCTCCACAATTCCAGGTCAAAGTTCAGCGCGTTGATATGGTTACGCAGAGCAACAGGATATTGTTCCATAAGCATACAGACATTTCCCCAATTGTTCCAGGAATCTCAAGCATTATAATTGGAGAATGCTGGCTTATCCATAGTATAAAAGCGCTTTAAGCTCTCTTCAAAATGAGCTGCTGACTGTTGATAGTCTTTCTTCTCCAGATAAAATATTCCCAATAGACAATCTGTATCACTTGCATATAATTCCTTTTTCTTCTTTCCATTATTCTACCACATTTCCGAGAGCGTAGAAATAGAGCGTTTTTCGGCCGAATATCCACCCTTTCTTTAGACGGGATGGGTGGTTAAAAAGTGTAGACTTGAACCTTGAATGCTCCTTCGTCATCGTCAAGAAGTACATCGGGATAGAAAAGCTGACGACCGCCATTTTAAATGAACTTGTAGAAAAATCCTTGTATACGCCCCAGATAAGAATCCGAAAATGTGTTCAGCAGCCGGAAATCAGCTATAGCTGTTTCAGCATGATTGAACTACCGTACACCAACGAAATAGATAACAAAACGGCATAGGCAAAATTGATTATGTCGCTCATTGTAGCAATATTTCTTTATTGGGGACAGCCTAGTCCGCCGCCCCTTTTTGCAAGATTAACTGTTTAAATAAAGGATGTAGGTTAAAAATCGTAGCCTTCAACAAGGAAAAACGTATGGGCATTGCCAAGGTTCACTTCTGATACCACTTCCAGGGCGGTAGTTGTACCAGCAAACTTATATTTGCCGCCGTTTGCCTTTAAGTTTGCATTGTATGTACTTGTGGTGTTAAACCAGAGACAGTGACCAATCTGGTTTGTTTTTGAAGTGAAGGTTTTTGCAACATTTAAGCAAGTTGACCATGCAGAATGTGAGGTCGGGTTTAATGCTGCTGCGGATTTTATGCCATTGAACTGGCCGCCATCCCCCTGCAGAACAACAGATTTAATGTCGGACCCAAACTTATCAGGAAACTGCAGTCTGTTGTTGGCAGTGTATGCAACAGCAATCATTTCATTCTGCGGCTGGTTTCCGGCTTCTCCCAAAATCATCCGTGCAAGGCAATCGGTAGGAGAACACTTTTCCCTCATTTCAGATACACTTGAAACCTTCGTTCCTTCCGCTACATAAGCTCTTGTTTCCATAATACACCTTTCCTTTCATGAAATATGATTTTTTATCTGGTACACTAATATAAAAGGAGAGTATTGAGTGATTTGGAAACTTATTTTTGCAGAAAAAGAGAATACAGAAGAAATAAGTTTTATCGGGAATGATTTTAAATGATATATTTTCGTTATAATTTCTTGTAAACAGCGAGGAATATGTCGAATCAAGATGTCATTGATGATATTGCATTGAAAAGGCCACCTGTACTGCAGGTGGCCTGTACTGCATAGATTCTGGCACATAGATGAGTTGTCATATTTGATAATATTATCCTATGTAATTAATAGGAATCTGTTATTTCCAGGGAAAGGGGTTCTGAGCCGTTATTGGTATAAACGGTACCTACAAATGTCAGTTTATAATTGCCCGTTCCAGTTGTTTTTAAACTACCGCTCTTATTGACGTAATTGGAGTAAACATTAATATTTGCACTGTCCACATATGTACTTCCCTTGTAAAGAGTAACTGTACCTACGATATGATTAACGGAATCAATTCCATTAATTGTTACGGTATAACCCGCACCTGAACTGCTTACTTTTAAACCCACAGAAGCTGTCATTACATATTTAAACCGCGGGGAAGGATTCAGATATTCTATATTTGGTTCAGGCACCTCCGCGGCAAATGCAGTAATACTTCCTCCCAGTGAGAGGCATAATACAAGGACTACAATTAATAGGTTCTTCGTTTTCATAAAATGTTCTCCTTTCAAATTTAAAATATCTTTCATATTAATAAACACTTATTCTGAGATAAATACTACAGCTTACTTTAAATTTTTTGCAATTTTTATTAACACATCTTCAGGAAGGTCAGCTATTATGGTATAGGTACCCTCATCCTTATACCAAACCAGCATATTAGTGAAATCTGGATCTGATGTTAAAAAAAGTTTACCAGGATAGGTATGAATAACGATATCCCTTATTTGGTAGTGTTCCATATCGGCCTGTAGATTTGTGCTTATCTGACTATGCTGGATAAAGAGACGATGTCCAGCATCGTTATAAAATATTAAAGTTGACATGTATTCATTGTTATCACTGTCTGTGAGTTTATACCCTTCTGGAATATATCCAACTGTTATTTCTGGCTTTTCATCCTGTGCAGAAGGGTGGATAAGTATTTCCACATATTTTTCATAAAAGGTCACGATGGCACTGTAGCAAGCGGCGCGTACTTCGCTATTTAAGAGCAGAGTACAAAAAGAAATCCCCATTACTACTGCGATACCGGCAACGACCTTTGAAACAGATCTGGCAGATGATTTGAGAAATCGGGTATATTTTACCCTTCTGCCCATTTTCCTGATTTTTGTATCGCATTCCTCAGATAATGTTATTTTTTCTATTTCATCTTCAGGGTAATTTTCTGATTCAGACAGGCTGCTCTCATATAAGGCGAGTGCGAGCAGGGAATCAAACAGGTCGTCTTTATACTTTTTATACATATAAATCCTCTAATCTTTTTCGGAGCATAAGTTTTGCACGGTATATTCTCATTTGTATGTTTTTCTTGGTCGTTCCTACGATCTTGGCGATTTGTACATCATCCAGACCTGTTATATACTTTAATTCCAGTGCAATTCTATATTTATCATCCAATTGTTTTATTTCCTCCACCAGGCGTTGGTAGGATTCTTTATGTAAAATCCCGTCTAAGATATCTTCACGGTTTTGACTGGTGGAAAAGGAATAGGATTCTTCAACTTCTTCAATAAAATCTTCTTTACTGCGTGCTGCTTTCCTGAGATGACTTTTGCAGTAATTGCGCGTGATGGTTATGATATAGTTGCGGGTCCTTTTTTCATCTGTTTCATCTATTTTCTGGAGATTTTTTGCTATGATAATAAATATGTCTTGGAGAAGATCCTCAACGATGTAATTATCAGAGATAAAAAGCTTGATGGTATATATTGCTGTTTTCTTATATTTATCATAGATGTATATAAATTTATCACGCTCTTCTTCGGTATCAAATACAAAAAGAATCATTTGTAGTCCCTCTATTCACGGTAGTTTATTTCAACTGCTATGGATGCTTCTAAAATATCCAGTATCCGCATTTGTGATTTAGCAGGTAATTGCTGTAATAAAGTTTCGATATGGTGCAGGCGGGGAGATAAAGCTTTGTTGGTCATAATTCCAAGTAACATATCAGCAGAAACGTTTAAGACATTTGCAAGCCTTACGATAGTCTCGATGCTTGGGTTTTTAACGTCCCGTTCCAGGTATGATACGAAAATTGTACTTCTGTCTATTTTTTCAGCTAATTCTTCTTGGCTCAGTTTGGCCTGTACCCTATACTTTTGAATAAGTTTTCCTATTTTATACTGTTCCATTTTTATACCTCACACAGTCTTAACAATAATACTTACAGTATTAGCTTAAGTATACGGAATATGCGGCATAGCATACAGTAACTATTGGTATTGGATATAATACTAAAAGTAATAATATTGGATTATGTTTCCCATATTTTAAAAAGCCGTCTATTAACAGGTGAATAAATAAGAAAGGAGGAATTTTGATGGAGGAAATTATTCTCCGTATGGTAGATTCCCAGGGAATTTGGGCGGCACTGTTTGTTTTTTTACTTTTATATACGATTAAAAAAAATGACAATCTGGATAAACAGCAGGATGCCCGGGAAGAAAAATACCAGAAGATGCTGTCAGAGCTTACAGAAAGTCTTGCTGTAGTAAAGGAAATAAAAAATACAGTAGACGATTTAAGCGAAAAAGTCAACAGCCTGTAGGAAAGGTGCGTTGCAGGAATTTCTGCAGCGCACCTTTAATGCCTGCTAAACAGAAAATTACCCTATTTGGCAGGTTTTATGTATTTTTCAGCAAATTTTTTTTAATCCGATTGATATATTGTTTACTATAGCCTTGTATATTGGCAATTTCTGCATCAGACCATCCTTGGATTAATAGTAAAATAATTTGTTTTCTTTTTGGGTCCATTTTCTTCAATTTCTTATCTAAATCCAAACGAAAAAGACAGTCATCGATATCGTTGCTTCGTTGCCCGAGAGCCTCCATGTTTTCAATATACACATGTCTGTCAATTTGTTCCTTCGCTGTTTTGCTTTTGTAATATAACTTACAAAAACGATGATATATAGCAGACTGAATATAGGAAAAGCACATAGCAGTATCACTTGTATCATGAATCGTTGAGATGGATTCGAACAATGCAAGAGTTAGCTCCTGCACACTGTCATCCTTTTCCAGATAGTATAGTCTGTGGGCATAAGACAGTATCAGTGGCTCAAATATGTCTATTAATTCCTTGAAATATTGTTCATCTTTTGTCTCCAGATAACACTGAACCAGTTCATTTACTTTCATCTCATTTTCTCCTTTTTTAGGTTAAAAGGGAGAAAATGGAGAAATTGGAAATATAAACAATATAGCCGTTATTTTATTGTTAAAATAACATAAATATTAGTGAAAAATAAGTGACAAGAAAATGTCAATTTCGTGTCATTGTGTAGAAAAATGCCGAACAATATCGTTTATTATATTATCTATTAATTACAGGAGTTACTTTTATGACAGATGAAAAACTAAAATATTTCTTTAGCATTTACAAAGAAATGGCAGCTCAATTAGAAATATGGCAGAAGTCTGCAGGGTATAAGGGTGAAACAGATATGCCGGTGGAACTGCAGATAATGGCCAAAAGACTTGATATTATGAATATCTGTTTGAAAACTCTAAACAAAGGGGAACTTTTTTTATTTACAAGCCATGTGATTAATCACAACACATGGGATGAAACCAGTAAACAGATAGAGGAAAAATGGGGAAATTGGAATAGCCGTTCTGAACGTACCCTGAAAAGAATTCAAAGAGGAGCATTGCTCAAAATGGTAGACTTGATTAATAAGGCTGGCGCTGATAAAATTTTTGAGTAAGATTGGTACTGATTATAAAAAAGAAACTATAAGAGAGATAGAAGCGAGTCTTTGTAGCTTCTTTTTGCTATATTTATTTATAGTTTATAGAAGCAATATATATACTGAAAGATACAAAGGGAAGTCATATCCCTTTGTATCTTAAAGAGTTTGATTGAATTTTTTGGATTAGTAAAAAAATAACAGTTTTACGTTAATTCAATCAGCTGTAGAATGGATATATTCTTTTGTAGACGAATGTGATACCAGTTATTGCATTTTGCATTAAGCTTTGTATAAACAGAAATTCCTTGCAAACATAGAACCGCTCGTGTAATCCAGGGTAACAAATGCATCGCAGGGCGTAACAGCACCGGAGCTTTTTTTATAACCGCAGATATACATATTAGCAGGATTTGAGGAACCGGCTGTTGCTCCTCGTGTATAAACGTATTCACCGGCATTTAATGATGTTAATGGAGAAGCATTGGGTTTAACAACATTTAGCCCCTTTCTTAATTTAAAACGATAGCATGGTGAAGAACCCAAATTACTTTCAGTAACAGATTGTCCTGAATAAGCGAGATTACCAAATCCACTACCGATATCAATAAAGCCGATGCCGTACTGTCCGTTACTGTTTAAAAAACGTATTTCGTAATGTCCAAAATATCCATTATGCTCTTTAATGAATGTGAAGACTTCTCCACTGTACAATGTTCCAATTTTTGAATTACTTGCACAATCTGACTGTCTATAGACAGTTAAACTGGAACCTTCAATTATTGCATGATATGCCATATCATTACCTCCTTGATTTAAATTTTTGAGTTTTATTTTGGTATCAATGTCTACATACTAATAAAAAGAGATGAAAGGGAATATTGTAAACATGAAAAAGAAAAAAAATATTAAAATACTTATTTTATTGGTTAGCACACTGGTATGTGTATCATTACTGCCTGCATGTGGAAATTTGGCAGATACTGAACAAAAAACAGAGGAAGGATATAACAGTAGGGAATGCCCTGTTTATCAGGTGGAAAATATGGATAGTCTTAAACTGGGCAGTGCAGAATTTAATATAAGTAATTATTTTATCAGGAATGAATATCAATATCAGAATCATTATTACATTGATTCTGACAACAATTTATGGGGATATGGAGATAATACATATGGACAATTGGGTAATGGTCAACAATATATTCCTCAAAATGATTATGATAACGGTTTTGAAATGACTCCTTATAAAATTGCAGAAAATGTGGTTCATGTAGATTTCGGCGGTTATTTCATGATTTTTCTGACAGATAAGGGAGAATTATATGGTGCTGGTGCAAACTTAAATGGAGTAATGGGGATAGACGTATCAGGAAGTGAAGAATATGTTGCGAATCCGGCTGTAACCGTTGTATCTGAACCGGTATGTTTGATGCAGGACGTTAAATATGCCCGCGCCGGAATAAGAGGAATCACTGCATTGAAAAAGGATGGTTCTGTTTGGTGGTGGGGAGAGATTAGAACTACTTCTGCTAAAAATATAAAGGATACGGTAGGTGTACGATATGCAGAACCTGAAAAAATGTTAGAGGATGCTATATATGTAACCTGCGGTAATTTTTGTGCGGCTGCAATTAAAGAAGATGGAACATTATGGACATGGGGAAATAATACGTTTGGAAGCTGCGGATTTGATAGCGGAGATAAAGATTTTATTGAAAAACCGGTCAAGGTATTGGAAGATGTAAAAATGGTTTGGATGGATGAAGTAAGATTTGATTCTATAGAGAACCGGTTAAGTTATGGAATGATAAGTCCTTATGAATGCAATTATGCATATGTAACGTTTGCAGAAAAAAAAGATGGAAGCCTGGTAGCCTGTGGCTATGAGGTAGAAGGAGAGGGAAGTAAAAGCTGGTCTTATATGCTTTATGGGGATATACTTAGAACACCTGACCAGATGAATGGCGGAGTAGAATTTGAGCCGGTTACGGTGGTTTATTCAGATATATTCCAACCGGTTGCGTTTTGTGAAAAGGATAGGAAACCACAACTCAAATTTAAAGATTTAAAATACGGAATGCCGGCAGAAGAAGTACAGGAATTTTTGAGTAATTTGGAAATTAATTATAAAATTGTGGATGGGATTTCAGATGAAGAGAAGGTATATGAAATTGTAACAGAGGATCAATATTTCAGATTTTGCTTTGATGATAAGCTGAAACTGAATGCTTTCTATTATGGTGCTTACGGAACAAGGAATGGAAAGATTATGATTGGAATGACGAGGGCGGAAGTTGAAAATATTTTCAACAGTCCATTTTTGGAGGAATTTTCAAATGATAATGAAATTTATAGCACTTCTTTTTATCAAGATGACAGTATCTATGAAATCGGATATTTGGATGGGATAGTATATTATGTGAAAGAAAGTATGATTGATGAAAGTAAACTCAAAAATCAAAAAGATGAAAATATACAGTCAAATACGGAGAAAACGGATGCAACTCAAAGTGACTCCATAGAAAAATAAACAAGTATATGATACTTGAGCAGTTATTTGATGTTTTTTAGAGGAACGGGGAGATGTCACATTTGTATCCGGTGAACCATCACCAGATGAACGTAAGGATTTTAAGGAGGCTTCGTTTTATCTGGTGATGGATAATCAAATCTTATACAAATTTCCATACCACTTTGAAACAATGTTTCAGTTGGTATATAGGGTTGTTTGATAATGCTTGCGCAGTTGCTTTCTGGGGGGACGACGAATTTTGCTCCTGGAACGAAGTTATGTTTTCAAAAGTTGAGATGCCTATTACATTTGTGCTTAAAAATATGTAGAGAAAAGTTCTGATCCAATGAAACTATAGTGATTGCGGAAGATAAATAGTCCTTTTAAGGGACGTGGTTTGAATTCCTGTAGTTGCAGGTCTTATTGTTAATAATAATGTATATTAGCATGGAAGGATTTTCCTTTCATGCTTTTTTGGTGATAGCATCTTTTAATAACTCACCTGCTATGCAGGTGAGTCCACAGTTGCTTAAGCTTACAATCAAAAACCTCCAATGATATAATAGTGTAGGTTCGCCAACCACTATGATAAGTTAGTTATCCTGTGGAAAGGCAAATGCCACGTTTGAGTCGTGGGGCGTTAGCTGTGGGTTTGTGGATGGACAGATTATAGGTGTACGTATTAGCTATGATAGTTTTGCATATTTAGAAGAGACATCAGACGGGACGGGGCAGCGTAAGGACAGCGGATTGGGATCCAGGGGGGCTGTGAAGGGTAACAAAAAGTTGTGCTTTTCCCTCTCTCCTCTTATAATAAGGATGTCCTTAGGCGATTGGCCGTTTATGGTGTTTGAGAAAATGATTTTATGGAAGAAAAGAGGTTCCTCAGATGGAAATTTATAAAATATTACTGGTCGAGGATGATGGCAGCCTGATAGACGGGCTGGAGTATTCTTTGAAAAAAGATGGATTTTTGGTCGATATTGCCCGAAACGTGCAGGAATTCCTGCATATTTATGAGAAAGGGAAGTATGACCTGCTTCTTTTAGATGTGACGCTCCCTGATGGAAACGGATTTGAGATATGCGAAAAGGTACGGAAGGAATCGGAGGTACCTATTTTATTTCTGACTGCGGCAGACGAAGAATTCAATGTGGTGAGGGGACTGGATATGGGAGGGGACGATTATGTGTCCAAGCCCTTCCGGCTTAATGAGCTGCTGTCCCGGATTCATTCCCTGCTGCGCAGAGCGGGGAAAAAGGATAAAAAAGAGGAAGAAAAAGACCGGGGAAGGCTGGAATCAGGGAATATACATGTGGATTTGCATGCGAACAGAGCATATCTGGGAGAACAGCCGCTGGAGCTTACGGCCCAGGAGTACAGGCTGCTTTGCCTCTTCCTTCTCAATCCGGGAGCGATTCTCACAAGGGAGCAGATTCTGGACAGGCTGTGGGATGGAAACGGTGATTTTGTGGATGATAATACTCTGTCGGTATATATCAGAAGGCTGCGGAGTAAAATCGAGGCGGATCCTTCTTCCCCGTCCCATCTGGTTACGGTACGGGGACTGGGGTATCAATGGAAGGAATGAAGAGGAATCCGGGAGGTATTCTGTTATGGAGAGTCTGTATAAGGATCGGGATGTGCGCAGGTTTATAAGGGCAGGCGGCTTCTTTGCAGTCTGTATGATAATAACCGGAGCGTTTTTATATTATGTGCATATGGAGGATGTAAAAAGCCTGTATCTGCAGCAGCAGGCCGAGGCGGCGGGAGCGCTGCTTCAGGCCGGAATAGAGCCTGTGGAGGCAGCACGGATTCTGGGCGGTGAAATCCGGGCAGAAATGGCGGAAGAGGGCAGGCAGCTGATGCACAGCGCCGGTTACGAAGACCCTTTGTCCATACGCCTGATTCCTCCTTTGAGAAAAATAGGATTCCGCTGGGGGCTGTGTTTTCTTATTTTCGGCGGTCTTATAAGCTTAAGTTCAGGCGGAATTACTTACCGGCTTCTGGCAGGACAGCACAAGAAGCTTTATGAAATGGAACAAAGTGTCAGGCGGTTTATGGAGGGAGACTTTGAACAGCGGATTCCTGCGGAGGACGAGGGGGATTTTGCCCTTCTTTCCACGGCTGTGAATGAAATGGCGTCTTCCCTGAACGCCCACAGAGAGGCACAGAAAAAAGCGAAGGATTTCCTGCAGGATACCATAACCAATATATCCCATCAGCTGAAAACACCTCTTGCGGCGTTATTTATGTATCAGGATATTATCCGGCAGGACCCGGGAGAAGAGGAAACGGTAAAAAAATTTGCAGCAAAGTCTGTGAAGGCACTGGAACGGATGCAGACGCTGATTCTTAACCTTTTAAAGATGGCGCGCCTTGATGCGGACATGATAGTTTTCCGAAGACAGAATGTGAAGGTCCGTGAACTCCTGGAAGATATTAAGGCAGAATTGGAAACAAGAGCGGAGAAGGAAAAAAAGGAAATCATTCTGACTGGTGATGAGACAAGCCGGATGATCTGTGACCGGGACTGGATGCAGGAGGCGGTATCCAACCTGGTGAAGAATGCGCTGGATCACACAAAAGAAGGCGGCCGGGTGGAAATTTCCTGGGAAGAAACCGGAGTGGGCATGAGGGTGCAGGTGGAGGATAACGGAAGCGGAATTCATCCTGAGGATATGTACTCGATTTTTAAACGATTCTACCGCAGCCGCTTTTCCAATGACCGGGAAGGGGCAGGGCTGGGGCTTCCTCTGACAAAGGCCATTGTGGAAGGCCACGGCGGTACCGTCGGAGTGGACAGTGTTCCGGGACAGGGCTCGGTATTCACACTTTTCTTTCCGGATAATCGGTAGATTCAGCCATTAAAAGCTTACAGAACTGTAAGGTGGCAGACATGTGGGAGTAAGCTTTTTCCGATATACTTACTTTCGTAGTAAAACAGTAAGGTTATTTACGCCGTATCCGGAAGCGCAAATGTACAGCGTGGGAAATGCGGCGGAAGAGAACAGAAGGAAAGGAAGTATACCATGGAAATATTAAAGGTGGATAAGCTGTGTAAAACATACGGTACAGGAGATGCAAGAGTAGAGGCGCTTAAAGCGGTTTCCCTCACGTTGGAAAAAGGTGAATTTGCCGCGGTGGTGGGGGAATCCGGTTCCGGAAAGAGCACCCTGCTGAATCTGGTGGGCGGACTGGATACACCGAATGCAGGAAAAGTGTTTCTGGACGGAAAAGATCTGTTTGCCATGAAAGAAAAGGAACTGACGGTTTTCAGAAGGAGGAACATAGGATTTATTTTTCAGGGCTTTCATCTCATTCCGGAGCTTACGGTGGAGCAGAATCTGGTCTTTCCTGTTTTGCTGGACTATAAGAAGCCTGACATGGACTATGTGGAGGAACTGCTGGGGAGCCTGGGGCTGAAGGAGAGAAGAAAGCACCTGCCCAGCCAGCTTTCCGGCGGACAGCAGCAGAGGGTGGCAATCGGCCGCGCCCTGATGAACCATCCGGCATTAATACTGGCGGATGAGCCCACAGGAAACCTGGACTCCAAAACAAGCCGGGAGGTGATTGCCCTGCTTCACGGGATGTCGCGCAAATACCGGCAGAGCGTTTTGATGATAACCCATAACATGAATATTGCGGCGGATGCGGACCGGGTGTTCCGGGTGACTGACGGCTGTCTGGAGGAAGTGAATTCCGGAAGGGAGGCCTTTCATGAATAGTTATCTGGATCTGGTAAAAGAATATGCCAAAAAGCATAAGAATAAAAACCGGATGAGCCTGTTTGTTATCCTTCTGGCTGTTGCGCTGGTAGCCACTATTTTCGGAATGGCGGACATGGAGATGCAGACCCAGCAGCGCAGCATGAAAAAACAGTATGGGAACTGGCATATTAATATCCGGGATATATCCGGGGAACAGGCGGAACTGCTGGCACTGCGTCCACAGGCCGCTTTGAGCGGTTATGTGGGGGTTACGGGAGGGCTGGCAGGGTATCTTCTGGACGGAAAAGCCGCCAATATTATGGGGGCGGGTGAGCAGATGGCAGGAGAGATCGGGATCCGCCTGACGGAAGGCAGATATCCGCAGAATGCAGGGGAAGCGGTGCTTACCGCGTCCATGGCCCAAACGCTGGGAATAGAGGCTGGAGATAAGATTGAAATAAAGAAGCCTGACGGCGGCATAATCCCGCTGACAATTACAGCACTGGCAGAGGATACCGCCGCCATTCTGAAGACGGATCAGGCTGGGATTGTCATGACAATACAGGGATTTTATGATACGATTCCGCCGGAAGACTATACGGAACGTTTTTATATTCAATTTAAGCCTTTCACCAATATCCAGGAGGAAAAAGGAAAAATAGAGCAGGCTTTCGGCATCTCACAGGAGCAGATACAGGATAATGTCTATCTGCTGGCGGCTATGGGGCAGAGCGGGGATTCTTACTTCCTGGCCATGTATGGTACAGCCGTTATCCTTTTCCTTTTTGTACTGATTGCAGCCGTTTTGATGATCAGCAGCAGTTTTCAGACAAGTGTTTCGGAACGGATTCGTTTTTTCGGCATGCTGCGCTGCCTGGGAGCTTCCCGTAAACAGATCAAAAGGTTTGTGATTAAGGAAGGGCTGACCTATTGCAAAAAGGCAATACCGGCCGGAGCGGCCGTGGGTATTCTGGTAATCTGGGGGCTCAGCGGTTTGCTGCGGGGTCTGAGCCCGGAGTATTTTGCAGACATGCCTGTATTCGGGTTCAGTATTCCCGGTATCCTGGCAGGAGCCGCGGTCGGGATCGCATCCTGCCTTCTGGCTTCCCTGTCCCCTGCCAAAAAAGCGGCGGCAGTTTCGCCTCTTACGGCGGTAAGCGGCAATGCCGGCAAAAGTACTGTAATGAATAACACCCGTATGTTCAGCGGCAGGAAAATAGACAGTACACTTGGTATTTATCATGCGCTGGAAAACCGGAAAAACCTGGTATTGATGGTTGCATCTTTTGCCTTCAGCATTCTCATGTTCATGAGCTTTTCAGGATTGATCGACTTTATGAACCACGCGATACGGCCCCTGCGCCCGTGGTCGCCGGATATTTCCCTGATAAGCGCTGACAACAGCTGTTCCATTGATATAGGTGTGTATGAAAAACTGCAGGCCATGCCGGAAACGGATAAGGTTTACGGGCGCATGTTTGATTATGAAGTCCCTTATGTAAGGACGAACGGAGGAGAACAGGAAAAGGCCTGCCTGATATCCTATGAACAGTATCAGTTCGGATGGGCCCGGGATTCGCTGGTGGACGGGAGTATAGAAGCTGTCATGAACGAACCGGGGAAGTTGCTGGTCATATCCCGGGGAGACAGTCCCTGGCAGGTGGGGGAAACCCTCTCCCTTTATCCTGACGGAAACGGCAGGACAGCTGAGATAGCCGGCATTTTGGGCAGCTGTCCTTTTGAAAGTGAGGACGGAGAACAGATTGTTATCTGCTCGGAGGAAACGTTCCGGTCGATCACAGGGAAAAATGCTTATACCATCCTTGATGTGCGTCTGAAAAAAGGGAATGGCGAAAAAGCGGCGGTACAGCTGCGGGATGAGGCATTGAAGCTGGGGCTTAATTTTTCCGATTCCAGAAAAGACAAAGAAGAAACACAGGCAATAAAGTTTTCCTTTTCCGTGTTTGTCTATGGTTTCCTTGCGGTAATTCTTCTGATATCCGTACTGCATATTATCAATAATATCAATATGAGTGTTGCCGGAAGAATGAACCAGTGCGGTGTGATGCGGGCCATCGGGATGGAGGGGAAACAGCTTCTCCATATGGTCAGGGCGGAGGCTGTGGTATATGCTCTTTTCGGAGCGGCGGCAGGAATTCTTATGGGCCTGCCGGCCCATCGTTTTGTGTATGAGCAGCTGGTGACCTCCAGATGGGGGACCGCATGGCGGGTACCATACGGACAGCTTATGGTGATTGTGGGAGTTACTGTTGTGACCACACTGCTGGCAGTAAGAAGGCCGGCCCGAAAGATAAAGGAGATGGATATTGTGGAGACCATTCATGCACTGTAAGCCGGGCAAAGAAGAAGGATTACTAAAGAAGTAAAGAAAATGGTATAAATTCCTATATTTTTGCATTGAACCTTCTGACGGATTATTTTATAGTGAAAGAAAAAGAATGGAGAGGAAGGGTTATGCTGAAAGATAAGATGCTGTGGATGAAGGACAGCGAAAACATCCGGGATGAAATCCGCCAGTGCAGGGAGGAGGGAAGGATGATATCCGGTCTCCTTCCCCGGGCGGAGGAAATCCTGAGCATGGAAGAGGGATCGGAGAAAGAAAGCTGTGCGAGACAGCTTCTTCTGGAGCTGGAAAACTGCCCTGTGGATGAGGCGTTTCCTTTTGAGGAACCGGTGGAGTGGGAGAAGCTTGCTGCGGCTTGTGAAGGAAACGGGATTCACTTACAGATACCGGAGGAAGAACTGCAGGACAGAATCCGGGGTGCCTGGACAGGCCGGGCCTCCGGGTGCCTGCTGGGCGTTCCGGTGGAGGGCTGGAGCAGAGAGAAAATCCGGGGATATCTGGAAGAAAGCGGCCAGTATCCGCTGGAAGGCTATATCCGTTCCGATACAGAACGGGAGGTCAGGGAGAAATACGGCGTGAAGGACGTGGATGAAGGTACGGCATATGATCGCCAGAACATCTGCTGGATCAATAACATGGATACCTATCCCGTGGATGATGACATGAATTATACGGTTCTCTCCCTCCGTGTCCTGGAACGCAGCGGAAGCAATTTTATTTCGGAGGATGTGGCGCAGTCATGGCTGTTCGGCCTGCCTGCCTTCCATACCTGCACTGCCGAACGGGTTGCCTACAGGAACCTTATGCACGGGATTCTGCCTCCCGAATCCGGCATTCTTGCCAATCCCTTCCGGGAATGGATAGGGGCTCAGATCCGGGTGGACTTTTACGGATACATAGCGGCAGGAAATCCGGCGCTTGCTGCACAAATGGCCTGGCGTGACGCGGTGGTGGCTCAAACGAAAAACGGGGTATATGCCGCAATGTATATTGCAGCGCTCATTGCATCTGCGCCTGTTCTGCCAAAACCGAGCGGATGGGTGGAGGAAGCAATGAAGCAGATCCCACGTAACTGCAGGCTGTACGCCGCCCTGAAGGAGCTTTTGGATTCCTGGAAAAAGGGTGCATCCTGGGAGGAACTGCTGGAAGCGATCCATGGGAAATATGAAGAATCCAACTCCTTCGACTGGTGCCTGGCGATTCCCAATGCCCTGATTGTAACGGCCTGTGTTCTGTGTTTCGGCACGGATTACAGCCAGGCTGTTATCCATGCGGTTCTTGCGGGCTTTGATACAGACTGCAATGGGGCGACCGTAGGTTCCGTGGTGGGCATTGCCCTTGGATGCGGAGGAATAGACAGCCGGTGGACGGAACCTGTAAAGCAGATTATCTGTTCCAGTGTTAACAGCTATACGAGACTTTCTGTGGAGGAAGTAACAGAAAGAACGATAGCGGTAATGAAAAAGTTATAATGCCTGCTTTAATGAGGCGGCGTCTTCGGACAGAGGGAATTCTGACCGGAGGGCCGCCTTTTTTTGTGTGTATGAGAATCCTTTGCAGGAAGGAATGGCCGGAAGGGTTGATGCTGGAAGCTGGTTCATTCAGGAAGGATACAGAGACGGGATCAGGCGGATGAAGGATAGAAAAGAAATTGACAAAACCTAAGGGTTAATATAAACTAGTTATATAAAAGGTTTATATAACTAGTTTATAAGAGAGGAGGAGGTTATTTGCCAAAGCAGAGAATTACAAAAGAAATGGTAGTGGAAGCCGCTTTTGAGATTGCGCGTAAGGAAGGGGCGGAAAAGGTAATTGTAAAAAATATTGCGGAAAGGCTGGGCTGTTCCGTCCAGCCCATTTACAGCTACTGCTCCAATATGGAGGGGCTTCGGGAGGAACTGGTGGAACGTACCCGGGCTTTTATGAAGGATTATATAGCGTCGCGGCTGGAGCGGACCAACTATTTCTGGAGCATGGGGCAGGCCCAGATACATTTTGCCAAGGAGGAACCAAACCTGTTCAAAATGTATTTCCTGCGCCGCCGCCAGGACATCAGTTCCCTGCAGGAGCTGTATACGAAAGAAGGCAGTCCGGACATGGGGGAGTATCTTTCCCAAACCCTGCAGATCAGTCCGGAAAAGGCCAGGGAGCTGCACCTTAACATGATCATTTACACAATGGGTATCGCATCGATTCTTGCCACAATGGGTTCCGATATACCGGAGGAAGAGATAAGCGATCGGCTGGAAAAGGCGTATCATGCCTTTTGTGCACAGAGCAGAGAGGAACATAATGAGTAAAACAGCAGTCATCTATAAATCAAAAACAGGGTTTACACGTAAATATGCCCAGTGGATTGCGGAAGAAACGGGGTGTGACCTGTTTCCCTATGAACAGCGGGAAAAGGTGGATTTTTCCCGCTATGACACGATTCTGTACGGAGGCGGATTCTATGCGGGAACCATCGGCGGCCTTAAGTGGTTCAAAAAAAAGCTGCCTGAACTGTCCGGAAAGAAAACTGCCGTATTTGCGACAGGCTCCACGCCTGCCAATACACCGGAGGCGGAAAAGGCAATGAAGCAGAACTTCACACCTGAGGAAAAGAAGCAGCTGAAAACCTTTTATCTGCAGAGCGGCCTGGATTATGAGAAAATGGGAGGCGCGGATAGATTCCTGATGTTCATGTTCCGGGGAATGATGAAGAAAACGGAAGGGGAGGACAGTGAAATGTATCGTGCGATCAGCGCTTCTCATGATAATAGCTCACGGGAATTTCTGAAGGAGCTGTTTGATTGGCTGAGGAACGGATGAAGATGGATGATTAGAAAGCGGTGGAGGGATGCTAACCTGGCAAGGAAGTCTTTATCGTAGGCCCTGCACCGCTGAAAAATAAAGTCAGCTTTCATGCGGGAGACAACAATTCCACCGCTCCGATTCAAAGGGAATCGCTCATTCTGCCAGATTATCTTCCATAATTTTTTGGGCGCAGTAATCTGCTAATTTTTCAAAGATAACTTTCGCGGTTGAAATTTTCTTTTCATATCCTGCCGGATTTCCCGCATACCCTAGCGGAACAACACTTCTTACTTTTTCTCCGCCTGTAAGCCAAACATCCAAACTGCTTTCCGTCAAAGAATATGATTTCAATTGTTTGGCAGTATCCTGACATACAGCATCCGGATAAAAATTTAACATTGCCGCTGTTTCCAAGGCACCGGCATGGATATCCAATAAAGTCTTTTCATTTATATCATCCTCGGCAAACAGCTCCGGTGAATACTCTGCCTCATCAAGCAAAATATAATCTTCTTTACCGGACAGCCCCTGCTGAGGCAAATCAAATGGCTCCATTAACAGTCTTATATGCATGTCAAAGTTTTTATTTGCTGCCTTTATTGCATCAATTATGGTTTTCACATGAACTGCATCTCCGTGTTGATTTATGCAATACACTTTATCAAATCCAAACTGATGCAGATTTCCAAAAATTTCAGTTAAAACAACTATCATTGTTTCAGGCTTGAGAGAAAATGTGCCTGGAAATGATCCGGTGCAATGATTGACACCCCAATAATATGGAGGTGCAATCAGGCAATCTCCTTGTTGTGCACGTACCGTATCCTTTATCTTTTTGCAAATGGCATAGCTTAAATAAATGTCGGTTCCTAAAGGAAGATGTGGTCCATGTTCCTCAATAACACCTAATGGAAATAAAACAGGCACTTTCTGCCTGCCTTTATTCTCTATCTCCCTCCAGTCTGAATCAGCCATTGTATCTGTGAATATAGAGTAATTCATAACTTCCTGCCTCCTTTTAACACTGCAAATCTAAACTTACCGTTCTATTGCGAATTATCCTTTGGTGGGTGCATTATGGCCTAAATGACCGCTATGACCGATTTACCTGCCTTATTCATAAGTGTGATTTTGGGCAGAAAACGCCAGAATGTTCAAAAACAAAAGATAAATGTAAGAGTATAATTATGTTACTTTATTATTGTCAAAATGTCAATTTCTTTTCAGCTTAAATATTCCCTGCTTATCCGAAAGTATGGATTTTGCTATCCAAGTAAATTTATTTGTATATTTTTTAGCATCTCCGAAAGCTACAATAAAGTAAAGAACAGTCAAATATTCCGCCGCAGGCAGCGGGGTATGTAACCCTCGCGGCAGTTGCAGATTGGAGAAGCTATGAGGAAACATGGTATGAAAAGGCTTTGGGCAGCAGCATTTTTGCTGACAGCAGCAATAATCATTACAGGGAGCGGCTATAACAGGATTAAAACAAGGACGTCAGACATGGAAAACGGCAAGATACCTCCTTCTTCCAAGGAAGCGGTTCTTAATCTGGAAACCAGAGGCAAAAATAAAATACAGGCAGGAAACAGGGAAACTATGAACCGGCTGGCTGTCACCGAAAACGGAAGTATAATATTTGCCATGGAAAAAGGACCGTCAGAAAACCAGGAGGATTTTGAAGAATGGTATGTCACAAGCCCGTATAAAAACAAGCAGCTGGTTAACGTATCCGATCTCTATGCATTTCTGGAGCATTATGCTGCCTGGGATTACTTGAATCAGGCGGAAAATGTGGAATTCAGGGACTCCGGCCTGGCGGTGGAAGAAAGCTTTACAGACAGCGGCACGGTGAGGTTTTTAATCGGACAGAAGAATAAAAACGGAAATTATTATGTAAAAGAGGAGAGAACCGGCAGGCTGTATGAGATCGACGGGACTCAGACAGAGGCTATGACAGGGCTGAGGCCTTATGATTTCATTATGGGGATAGCGAATCTGGTTTATCTTACGACGGTGGATAAACTGGAAATCAGAACGAAGGAAACAGCTGCTGTTTTCCTAGTGGAAACAGATGAGGACAGAAATCAGGTATTTATAAAAGAGGGACAGGTATTGGAAGAGGATGGATTTAAGAAAATGTATTCTTCCATTATTTCCATTGTCGCTGCAAAAGAGGCAGAAGACAGTACAGCTTCAGGTCAGCCGGCGCTTCAATTGTCATTCTCCAGAAATACTGATAAACTAAAGAATACACAAATCAGTTACATTCCTTATAATGAGGAATACTATCTGATTATAAAGGATGGCCAGAGTGATTTCCTGGCTGAAAAATCGGCGGTGGATGATGTGATTGCCGTTATTGACGAATACTGCCGGTAACAGGAAAAGAGCCGGAAGGAGAAGAAGCGGTGGAGAAAATGGAGATGAAAAGAGAAAGTGATTTTGTCAGATATCTGTTTAAATGGCTTCTTCTGATATTTACGGTTTTTGCGGTGGTAAGTATCTGTTTTAACCTGGTTACCTATATGAGGGAAAAACAGTATTATTCCCGCATTATAGAGCAGGAACAGCAGGAGAGAATCAATTATTTATCCAGAAACATCAATGAAGAACTCACGAATCTGAAGATTACCGCCAATATAGCTGTGAAAGAAGAAATCGTTCAGGATCTGTACTGCCGCTATGACTATGTAAACAGCTATGAAAGAAGCAAACTGATGGAGGCTATCCGAAAGCGGTGTATGGAAATTGACAACCTGAATTCCTTTGTTTCCTCCAGCTGGCTTTATCTTCCGGAGAAAAATCTTAAGATAGGCCGGGACGGATATGATTTTGTAGAAGAAGAGGCGTATGCTTTCGTGTTGGAAAACAAGGAGAATGAACTGATTTCCATAAAAGACGGCAAAGCCTATATTATCGAGATTCTTAATAAAAATTATCTTTTGGATAAATGGTCCAGGGATAATATCCTGAGTATTTTTGTGATTGAGCTGAATACCGGACTGATCCGGCAGGAACTGCAGTATGCTAAAATGATGGATGATGATGTGCTTTTTATGGTAAGCCCTGATAATGCAACGGTTTATTTTTCCACAAGAGATATCATCTATCAAAACCTGAAACAGGGGGAGAAGCCTAATAAGCTTCTGTTGGACGGAGAGGAATATCTTTTTATGAGTTCCCATGATGACGGGCATTTTTTCGGGCTGTATTATATGCAGGATCAGAGCTTCCTTCATTTAATCCAGAATAAAATGATAACCAGCATTCTGTTGTTTGCCGGAATTATTGTCCTGACCATACTGCTGGCGTTCGCCCTCTTTTACCGAAGAGTGTTCCGGCCTCTGGAGGTGCTGCTGGTAGATGCTTTTGCGCAGATTAAGAAGTCCAACCTTTCTTATCGGATTCCTGTAACGGAGAAAAACAGAGTGTTCACCAATCTGTATCAGAATTTTAATTATATGGCCGAGCGCATAGACACTCTTGTTTCCAGGGAACTGAAACAGGAAATTCTGGTTAATCAGGCTAATTTCAAGCATCTGCAGGCCCAGATCAATCCGCATTTCATGTATAACAGTTACTTCCTTTTGTATCGCATGATTAAGAGCGGTGATAAAGAAGGAAGCCTTCTTGTCTGTGAAAACCTGGGCCGTTTTTTTAAATATATCAACAGGGATTCCGGAGAAAATAAAAGCCTGGAGGATGAAATCAGCCATGCGCGCTCCTATGCCATAATTCAGGGATACCGTTATAAAGGGATCATCCATGTGGATTTCCCGGAACTGCCTGCGCGTTATCACTATATTGAGGTTCCCCGCCTGATAATACAGCCTTTAATTGAAAATGTTTTCAAATATGTGGTGAGCGAAATGGAGGAGGAAGAGGAAATCTGCCTGAGGGTAAGCTATGAAGAAAAAGGGGAAGAACTTCTGATTCATGTGGAAAATTCCGGAAAGCTGGACGCAGAACAGCTGGAGATTATCCGTAAGAAATTGAAAGATACGGAAGAAAATTCGGATATCACCGCACTGATGAATATTAATGCAAGACTCCAGGTATTCTTTAAAAAAGAAAAGCCTTTGGATGTGAACCGTTCCCTGCTGGGAGGGCTTCGGGTAACACTTCATGTGAATCTGTAACTTAAAATTCGCACATGCCCTGTCCCCTCCGGCCAGTGATTTTGGAGCAGCTGTCCGGTCTGGATTCTCTTCCTTCCCTCTGCCGGCTATGCAGGGATCCTTACAGGGGACGCTCTCGCTCGGATAAACACGCAGCGGTACTAAGGCCACAAAGTACGTGGCCTAAGGACCGGCGAGTTTATACGCCCCTTACAGGAAACCCTGCATAGCCGGCAGAGGGAAGGAAGAGAATCCAGACCGGACAGCTGCTCCAAAATCACTGGCCGGAGGGGACAGGGCATGTGCGAATTTTGAATCTGTAAAAAGGACGATGCCGTAAGGCGAGGGGGAAGCACGGATGGGTGAAAAGAAGAAATATACGCTGCTTGTAGTGGATGACGAACCTATTATATCTGATGGGCTGAAAAGTCTGTTTGAAGAAGGGTTCCCGGATATATTTCAGGTATATAACTGTTATCATCCCAAAAAGGCGCTTGAGCTTTTTAAGTTCCGTCTGCCGGATGTTGTGGTAAGTGATGTGAAAATGCCGAAGATGACCGGAATCGAAATGGCGGAGGAAATGCGGAAAATAAAGCCGGATATCCACGTCCTTTTCCTCTCCGGTTATGATGAATTTGATTATGTATATTCTGCCATAAAACAGGATGCAGATGATTATATATTGAAAACAGAGGGGGATGCCACTATTGTGGAGGCTATGAGGAAAATGGTGGAGCTTCTGGATTCCGAAACTCTTTTTATGGAGGAATTTAAGAGTGCTCAGACCAAGGTTACCTATATGGCGCCGGCCTTCAAGCAGCAGGCGCTCATCCATATCCTGGATGGTTCGGTTTCCACAGAGGCGGAATTTAAGGATACCATGGCAGAACTGGAAAATCCCCTGCCTGAACAGAAAAAAATGCTTCTGCTTGTCGGGACGCTGAAGGAAAAAGTTACCCATATGACTCAGGAAAACATACTGGAAACAGTGGTGGGCCTCCTTCAGAAAGCCTATGGAGATAAGATAGCCTACATCCATAAAGTGATATATCGAAAAAGTTTTGTATGGCTGCTTGAATCAGAGGAAGAGGAGCTGCCGGCCCTTCTGTTTGTGACTGCGCTGGATATCCAGAAGATGATACAGCTGCGCCTTGGACTGCTGATGTATTTTGGGATAGCCAGGGAAAGTGTTTCCTGGAAAGGGCTGAGCGCAGGCTATGGGAGTCTGTGGACGGAAATGCAGCGTCAGGCCATCAATGAAGAGAACAGTATTATCCTGGAACGAAGAGAGCTGTCCATCAGTGATTCCTTTAATGGAGAGGAATCGGATTTTGAACAGATGCTGGCGCCCATTACGGAAAAACTCAGAGTTATGGAAGAATTCCTCATGGGAGAAAATTTTCCGGCATTTATGGAAGACACGGAAGATATCCTGAAAATTCTGGAAAAGTCCAAAAGGCACTCCATGTATGCCCTGGAAATTTATTATTCCCTGGGAAATATATTGATTACCTTTATCAACAAAAAGAATATCCGCCCAAGACTTGCTTCCCGCATCCAGCTCATGGAGCTTTTCGATCCCGGATCTTTTGTCACCTGGGAGCAGGCTGCGGCTTACATCAGGCGGCTTACGGACGCTATCCGGGATATATGCATGGAAACCCAGCAGAATACGATGATGAGTATTACAGAGAGGACCAAATCCTACTGCCTTTCTCACCTGAGCGAGGATTTGTCGCTGACGGTCATAGGCCAGGCAATCGGCTTTAATCCGGTTTATCTCTCCCGTATTTTCAAACAGTTTGAAGGGACAAGCATCCGGGAATATATTGAAAACTGCCGTATGGATATGGCAATGCGCCTGATACAGAATTCACGGATGAAAATTTATGAAGTCTCAGAGAAATGCGGTTATCAGAATACCGCCTATTTTATAAAAATATTTAAGGCACACTTCGGAATGACACCGCAGGAATGCAGAGATATGAGGTAATAAAAAGAAAAGGATGCCGTACGGGAAAGCGTTTAGAATGAAAAAGCTTTGCCTGTACGGCATTTTTTCATACTGAAACAGAAAAACCTATTTTTTTTACTATAAAAGTATCAATCGTTTTATATTTTTCCCTTTTGTCTCCTGATATAGTGGAATTACAGAAAGGGAGGGATGATATGAAAGCTGTTGCTGTGAATAAAAGAAAAGGCTGGTTTCGGAAGGAGATACCGTTCCACCTCATGCTTCTGCCTGCGGTGATAATTACCTTTATTTTTAAATACATACCCTTTGTGGGAATCACCATGGCTTTTGAGGATTACACCCCGCTGAAAAGACTGTTTGATCAGAAATGGGTAGGGCTGGATAATTACAAATATCTCTTTTCCCTGCCGGGCTTCGGAAGCGTCATCTGGAATACTATATTCATTGCGGTCATGAAGCTGGTGGGAAACCTGATTTTCCCGGTGCTGGTGGCTCTGCTGCTGAATGAAATCCGGGCCAGACATTTTAAAAAGACCGTACAGACCGTACTTTATCTGCCGCATTTCATATCCTGGGCGGCGCTGGCCGGGATTTTCATAGACATTCTTTCTCCGTCGGGCGGCATTGTGAACCAGCTTCTGTCGGCGGTAGGGCTGAAGCCGGTATTCTTTCTCGGAAATTCCGCGGTGTTCCCCTATACCATGGCGGTAACGGATATCTGGAAAGAGCTGGGATGGGGAACCATTGTGTATCTGGCGGCCATAACGGGAATTGATCCCACCTATTATGAGGCGGCGAGAATGGACGGGGCAGGACGGTTCAAGCAGGTTTTGTATGTGACCATACCCAGTATCCTTCCCATGATTCTGCTCATGATGGTGCTCAGCGTGGGAAATGTACTGCAGGCGGGATTTGAGCAGGTCTTCAACCTGTACAGCCCTCAGGTATATTCCACAGGAGATATCATTGATACCTATGTATACCGTATTGGTGTAATTGAAGCAAAATTTGATCTGGCTACCGCCGTGGGGCTTTTCAAGTCCGGCATATCCTTTGTGCTGATTATTATGGGATATAAACTGGCGGATAAGCTGGCCGGCTACAAAGTATTTTAGCATACGGAAAGGAATGAGGAATGAAAATAAAAGAATCACCATCCAGAAAGGTTTTCATGTTTTTTAACTACTTCCTTTTGGGATTTCTGAGCCTTACCTGTCTGCTGCCGCTTATCAATCTGTTTGCCATTTCCTTCAGCGCAAGATCCATGGTGGATGCCAATGCGGTAACATTCTGGCCCAAAGGCTTCAATACGGCGGCATATGAATACATACTTTCCAATAAACAGTATTTCCAGTCCTTTGGGATTACCATAGCAAGAGTGGTGCTGGGCTGGATCATAAACCTGGTATTGATTATCCTTGTGGCTTATCCCCTGTCCAAGGATGATCCCAGAATCTTCCGGTGCAGAAAATACTATACCTGGTTTTTCCTGGTAACAATGGTATTTAACGGAGGGCTCATCCCCACATACCTCGTGGTGAGCAAAATGCATATGATCAATTCCTTTATGGCATTGATTCTGCCGGAGGCCCTGCCGATGTTCTGCGTGCTCATCATGATGAATTTTTTCAGAGGACTTCCGAAAGCTATTGAGGAAGCAGCTCTGGTGGATGGGGCGAACTGGTTTGTGACCATGTGGAAAATTTACCTGCCGCTGTCCAAACCGTCCCTGGCAACGGTTTCCCTGTTTGTGATTGTAAATCACTGGAATGCCTGGTTTGACGGCCTGATTTATATGAATCTGCCGGAAAAATATCCGTTGATGACCTATTTGCAGTCTGTGGTTCTGAAGTTTGATGTTACCAAGATTACCTCGGAGCAGCTGATGCTCAATCCCCATCTGATGGAAGTGACAGGAAGGGGGATCAAGGGGGCTTTGATTTTATTATGCACGGTTCCGATTCTTCTGGTGTATCCGTTCCTGCAGAAGTACTTTGTAGCAGGTGTGGTTATGGGAAGTGTAAAGGAATAGATTAAGGAGGGTTTTTTATGAAAATCAAAAAAATGACGGCGCTGCTTATGTCGGCAGCAATGACAGTATCCCTGGCGGCCTGCGGAGGAAGCGGGCAGAGTACGGGAGCCGCTTCCGGAACGGAGGGCGCCGGAAGCACGGAAGGGAGCGCTCAGGCTGATGACGGCGGGAATGTGGAACTGACCTACATGCACAAGCTTAACGGTACGGAAAAATACGTGGGAAGCGATGATATCAACAATAATGTGTATACAAGGTGCTATCAGGATGAGCTGGGCATTACCCTGAAATATACCATTGCTGCAGCCGGGGACGATTATACCCAGAAGCTGACCATGGCAATCGCATCCAACGATCTTCCGGATCTGATGGATCTGCCTCCGGAGGAATTCTCCGAGCTGGCAAATGCGGGAATGCTGGCAGATATTACAGAAGCTTATGATACTTATGCATCCGATCTTCTTAAGGAGACCATTGAAGTGGACGGCGGAGTCCAGCTGGCGTCCGCCAAGGTGGACGGAAAGCTTTACGGACTTCCCCAGCTGTCCGCAGCGGACGGTACCTGTGACCTTTTATGGATCCGCACCGACTGGCTGGATAACCTGGGACTTAAGGCGCCCACCACGATGGATGAGCTTCTTGAAGTGGCAAGGGCATTCCGTTATGACGATCCGGACGGAAACGGTCAGGATGATACCTGGGGAATCGGCTTCCAGAAGGATATCGTGAAGGAGGATGGCGCAAGCCCCGGAAGCTACGAAGGCTTCTTTGCAGCCTACGGCGCATATGCCAAAGCCTGGGTAAAGGATGAAAACGGTCAGATATCCTATTCCGGCATCAACCCGGGAATGAAGGACGCGCTGGCACAGCTGAATCAGATGTATGAAGACGGTTTGATTGATCCGGAATTCGGAGTTAAGGATACCGTAAAGCTGGGAGAAGACATTGCAGCAGGCAAAGTGGGTATGTTCTATGGCCTGGAAGGAATGCCCTGGGGCGCATGTAAGAGCAATATTGAAAATGACCCGGAAGCGGACTGGCAGTGCTATCCCATCGTATCCGCTACAGCGGAGCCTGCAAAGCCCATTACCTATGTGAGGATCTCCCGTTACTATGCGGCAAACGCCAAATGTGAACATCCTGAAGCCTTGGTGAAAATAGCGAACGTATTCCAGGATAAAATCAATTCCCTGGATGCAACAGAAGAAACACTGAATACCTTTGGCGTGGATCCTTCCACAGGAATCAACTTTGCGGAATATGCGGCATTCGCCATGGATCCGGCCATTCAAAAATGTAATACCTATTATAAGGAAATCAAGGAAACCCTGAATGGGGAAAGCAAGGTAGAGGATATTCATCCGGAAGCAGCCAGATACTATAATGTCATCAAAAACTTCCTGGATAACGGAAGCGATAAGGGTGCGGATTCCCTGGGCTGGAATTATTATAAATTCATCGGGCCGGAAGGCAGCTGGAACACCATTATCAATGATTACAAAGCGAATGATAAGCTGGTACAGTCCGTATTCTTCGGAGCCCCTACTCCTACTATGAGTACGAACCTTTCCTCCATGGACAAAATGCAGGCGGAAACCTATGTCAATATCATAATGGGAACACAGGAACCGGATACCTTTTATGATTTTGTAAAAAGCTGGAAGGAGTTGGGCGGTGATCAAATCACCACAGAAGTAAACGACTGGTATAATACCACATTCGGAGAACTTAAGTAAGAGTAACATTTCAGACAGGTCTGAAATGTTACAAGGAGGGGCGGATGGTGCATGTAAGGCATATCCGCCCGCAGTAAGTAGGAATAAATCAAAGTATAGCAAAAGGATGTTACATCCGGGAAGGTCTGCAAGATGAAAGGAAATTACAATATTTTTTATACACCGGAAAAGCAGTATCCGGGAATGCCCCATGGGGAGATGTGCGGTGACTTTATGCCCTTCTTCTGGAAAGGAACCTATTATCTGTTTTATTTATATAAATATTGTGTTTATGCCGTGGAGACAAGAGATTTTGTGAGCTTCGGGGAGCCGTATCTGGTTCTGCAGAATGGGTCTCCCGATGATCAGGACTGGCATATCGGCACCGGAAGCGTGTTTGAACACGACGGCCTGTTTACCTTCCATTATACCGGCTTCTGTGAAGGGAATAATGGTGTGGAAGGAAAAAATGTACAGGTGGTTTTACGGGCGACAAGCAGAGATCTGAAGCATTGGGAAAAGGATAAGGAATTTTTCTTCAGACCCGATACCGAATATTACGGAAACCTTCACTGGAGGGATCCTCATGTGATTTGGAACGAAGAGCTGGGGAAATTCTGTATGCTGATTACGGCAACCGAGAAGGAAGGGGCATATCTTCGGACTGGCTGCACCGCTGTTTACGTATCGGAGGATGTAAGAAACTGGGAGCATTACAAGACGCTCTATGCGCCCCGGACCTTTATTACTCATGAGTGCCATGACTGTTTCCGTATGGGGGATAAATGGTATCTGACCTTTTCCAATTATTCCCGCTGGTGGGAGACCAGATATCGTGTCGCTGACAGCTTTGACGGTCCCTGGCGGGTGCCGGCTGAAGACGATATGTTTGACGGAAGGGAATTCTATGCGGCAAAATCCGTAACGGACGGGAAGAAACGCTATATGATTGGCTGGGAATCCATACGGGAAGACTGCCGTGACAACGGACGGCATCTCTGGGGAGGCAATCTGCTGGTGCATGAACTTGTACAGAGAGAGGACGGAAGCCTGGGAGTCCGCCTGCCGGAAACGATAGAGGATTCCTTCCGGAAAGAGCTTCCTGTGACTCTTTCACCCAGACAGGGAAGCTTTGCGGAGGATAAGGAAGGGCTCACCGGCAGTGTCCCTGACGGATTCGGCTGGGCTGGATTAGGAATGCTGAAGGAAACCTGTCTCCTTCAGACGACTCTTTCCTGGAGCGAAGGCACAGAAGCAGTGGGACTGATGATACATACGGATGATGAACTGAGGAAGTGGTGCCAGCTCCGCCTGGAAGTACGTCATGGGAAAATCCTGATGGATCGGTATAACCGTGTGGATGGCGACCAGTATTATCTGGATGAGAGGCCTGTGGTATTCCGGGATAACAAAGCGGAAGTAAAACTGATCGTCAGCGGAAATATTATGCTGGTATATGTGGATGATGTTGCGCTTGCCTGCAGATGCTATGAGATCGGGATCGGTGAGGTAGGAATTTTTGTGGAGTACGGAAACGTGCGGTGTACACAGACGCGGCTGCTGGAGCAATAAGAGAAAGGGAATCCTCAGAGTTACGTTTTCCATTCAGCCTGCCCTCTGCCGTCAAATCATCCCAATCAGGTCAAGTGCAGTAAACACCGCCATCAGCGCCGGCTGATGCAGCATATAAACAGGAAGAGTATTTCTGCCGATAAGCTCAAGCGGCCTGCATAATGACCGGCGCAGGAGAGAAGGAAAGGAGCTGTCTGCGCATTCCAGCAGCTTCCAGAAATAATATCCGGTAAGAAACAGAAAAAGCCAGGGGATCACGGAAAAATAATCAGTGGAATAGAATCCGTCATACGGAAATCCCAAAACCATCATCAGCTTTCCCTGATAAAGAAAACGGGGAAGCGCCGCCAGGCGCAGCCCTTCAAAGCCAAGATAACCGGACGGGACCTCTCTGGTCAGCAGAAACAACAGAAAGCTTACCGGTATGCCTGCATAAGCCGGAATACGGCGGAGCAAAGGCTGCAGGAAAGCGGTTATGAGGGTGGCAAACCCGAAAAAGTTCAGGACACCCATAATTACGATGGATTCCGGCATGACAAGCACAGTAACAAGAGTGATAATCAGGCCGCAGCCCGTGAGTATAAGACCTCTCTTCACAGGATGGCGGCCCAGTGAAAAGCACATGCCGGACAAAAAGATAAATGTCCAGCAGATGCTCTGCTGCCACAGATACCCCGGTTCCCCATGGAACCAGGGTATTTTTATGGAAAAAAGATAAACCAGATCATAAGTCCCATGATAGGCAATCATACTGATGAGGGTAAGCCCCCTCACCAGATCCAGAACCGAATAACGGGAACGGGCATTCATAGAAAATCACTCCTGTCTGCTGCTTTTTTGCTCTAAACCGCGTCTGCGGCGCCTTTCCAGTACAATAATAAGAAGGAAACCTGCCAGGCAAAGAGAACTGATAACAATGCCGAGGGCCAACCCGGTGGGATAATAATGCATTTCAATGGTATGCTCGCCCGGTTCCAGAGAAAGGCTGATGAAAGTATCGTCAAACAGGCCTGCCTGGACTTTTTCTCCATCCACCAGGATCTTCCAGCCAGGTTCGTAGGGGACACTGAGAATCAGTTCCCCCGGACGGCTCACATCAATATGGCCTTTTATATGGGTGGAATCAAAGGAATCCACAGTCATAGATTCCTGGCTCAGTATGTCAATCGCGCCGGCCATGACTGTTTCATTCAGGCGGTAGGCGGATACATTCAAAGAAGTGCTGTCTTCAGAATGCAGGGAAATCACATCTCCCTCGTCATGCCAGCCCAAATCACAGATATAACGGTATTTCAGCTTGGTAAAGGATTTGGAGAGGGCTTCGGATTCCATTTTCAGAGTATCCACTTTACTGTCGTTTACATAAGCATAATAGTGTCCGCTCTGTTGTGCGGTAATGACCGTGGCCGCCCCGTCCTGCTCAGTGCCCACGCTGGAGAACAGCGCCTCATCAAGACCCAGTGCCCGGACCATCAGGTTCTGGGTTTCCACCGGATTGCTGCCCTCGCGGTCCAGTACCTTTTCCAGGACATCAGTCTGCGTGTCCTCAATGTTTCCGAGAAATTCATCCAGTGCCCCTGCGTTTTCCGTTTCGGTACCGGTCTGTTCCTGAGAACTTCCTTCGCCGACTTCCCCGGAAGCCATCTGGGAATCCCCGGAGGAAATATTGAAGCCGGGATGATTATTTACCATAAAACCGAGAGGCAGGGTATACTTGCATTCATACAGGTAAATATCTCCCTGGCTGTCAATCAGGGTGTACAGATTGGGATCCTCCTGGGAGGATTTGGAAAACATGTATCGCACCGAAAGAAGGGAAGAGGTAAAAGGGGTAGCCCCGTCAAAACAGTAAAATACCTTGCTGTGGCTCATTCCCAGCTTTTCATAAAATTCCTCCACATGGCCGTTTGCCGTGGAAGAGAACAGGGAAGCGGTGGGATAGCCGATCATAGTCCCGTCATTTTTAGTCACCCGGCTGAATTTCTCAAACCGGTAAAAATCCGGATCCTCTTCACGGATACGCTCCACCAGGATACGGTAATTATCATGGTTTTCCAGATATTTGCTGCGGCTGGTGACGGAAACACTGGTCTGGTACATGTTTACGGCGGATTCCGCGGTCACGGCAAGGAGAGTCAGGATGGCAAGAAGCTTCAGGCTGAAGCTTCTTTTTTTATAATAATACAGGAAAACACCATAGAGACATAAAAAGGCGGCAGTAAGGATAAAGGTTTCCACGGGAAAGGCCTCTTCATTGTCGATGATTTTTTCACAAAGAAGGACAAAGCCCATGGAAATACAGAAGCTGACGCCCAGCGCCTTATAGGAACATTCCCGGATGCGCATAACCGCCTCACAGCAGAGGGTGAGCAGCAGGAAAATGTACATAAAGGACTGCCTGCAGGGCAGGGAATCCGGATAATTCATGCCGTGCCATATGAAATTCAGCATGTTGGTGGAAAAACTCACCAGTATGAAGGCCAGCAGGCCGATACGCAGCGCCTTATCCCGCAGGGAAATCTTACTGTTGGAAAGATACAGAGGAACCAGAAGGAAAATGGCGACTCCGCAGTAAATATTGGGCCAGTGATCCAGCCCGGTCTCCACGGCCACATCCATACAATGCCGTGCCAGCATATCAATGGTGGAAAAATAAAAGGTCAGCTTGGAGGGGAAATTGATATCACTGAATTTTGTCAGATGCAGCGCTGAATATTCGGGAATGAGCAGAATGGCGGCCATTCCCCCCGCCAGCGCGGAAAATAAAGCAAAACGCAGTACAGCCTTCCCCATATGACGGAAGGTATGGCAGTTTGTCAGCACCAGTACCAGGAAATAGAGAACCAGGAAGATGCAGACCATAATGGAAATATAATAATTCGAAAGAATACACAGCCCTAAGCTGATGCAGTAAAGCTTGTATTTTCCTTCGGTCACCAGCTTTTCCAGACCCAGGGCGATCAGCGGGAAGAGGAAGATGCAGTCAAGCCACATCACGTTCCAGTTGTAGGCAGCCAGATAACCTGACATGGCATAGAAAACGGCAAAAGGGACGACAGCCGCGCTTCTTGTTTTGAAATGCCTTGTGAGATACCAGGCGAAGGTAAAGCCGCAGAAGCCTATTTTCAGGATCACCAGATAAGACATAAATTCGATCAGATACTTGGCTGGGAAGAGTACGACGAGCCAGTTAAAGGGGCTGGCCATATAATAGGCATACAGGGCCAGAAAATTGGATCCCACACCCACATTCCAGGAATAGGTCATACTGTCCCCGCTGTGCAGCTTGCTCAGCATTTCAGAAAGAAAAGGAACATACTGATGATACATATCGGAATGCATAAAGCTTTCGTCACCGAAAGGGAAAATACCGTTAATGATGAAAATGGTGAGCATGATCAGGAACGGTATGGCGAAGGAAAGCAGGCATACCCAATTGCTGCGGATGCGGGACCGGAAAGAAGGCGAACCGTCCGCAGCCTGTGAACCCTTTTTCCGGACCGTCAGGCCCGCTTTCATGTTTTGCGCAAATTTCATTTGTCGTTATACCTCCGGGGTATTAATTATCGGAAGAATCAAAGAGCTGATAATACTGATAACCTTTATATTGTAACAGCAGGCTTTCCTGCTCCTCCGCATTGGTGAAGGTGCCGTCCTTTAAATCCACATGGTTTGCGGATATGACGGGAACCTCCTGTGAAAAGGCGGTGAGGTAGCTGAAGTAGGCGGGCAGGGGAAGCCCAGCGGCCTGCAGGGTTTTGCTGCCCAAATAGTTGGCGCTTGTCTCCACGTTCTGCGCGCCTTCTATTTCATAGTTTGCCCAGATAATAAAGGGAACCTTATAGCGGCGTGACACCTCTTCCTCAGTCAGTGTGGAATTCCGTTTGCCGTTAAGCTTCCAGACCGGTTCCACGACGGAATTGGTGGGCTGGTGATCGCCGAAAAAGACGATAATGGTTTCCTCATCCTGTCCTTCAAAGTAGGTGATAAGCTCCTGAAGCGCTTCATCGGAGAGCTTCATCAGGGACAAGTAATTATTAAGGGCGGCGGAATCCGTTCCCTCTACCTTGATATCCGGATGGAAATTGTCAAAACTTTCCGTATAGGAAGAATGATTCTGCATGGTGACATTAAACAGGAAAAGGGGCTGGCCTTCCTCTTTCTGCTCAAAGCTTTCTATGATTTTGTCAAAATCCGATTTGTCGCTGACATAATCCCTTACCAGGACGGGATTTTTATAATCCGGAAGAAAATGGGTTTCCTGGAATCCGAATAAGGGATATACCTTATCCCTGTCCCAGCCGGTGGCCTTATAGGGATGCATGGCTTCGGTCTTATAACCCAGCGAGGCGAGGTAAGAGGCCATGGAAGGGGTTTCTCCGGTAATATACTGCTGATAAGGTATGCTTCCCGTAGGAAGAAAAGCCATGGTATTGCCGGTCAGATATTCAAATTCCGTGTTCGCGGTATTCCCGCCGAGCACCGAAACATTCAGCCAGCCGGATATGGTATTGTCGGCTCCGTCCATCAGACTGTGCATGAAGGGCATATAGTCCTCATTTGTCTGGAAATCGGCAAGGACGGCAGGATCCGAAAACGCTTCGTTCATGATTACGATAATATTGGGAGTTTTTTCCGGCGTTTCTTCCGGCGCGGAATAAGCCTCCAGCTCTTCCCGTACCGTACCCGCATTATAGCCCGCAGGCTTGTCTACGGAAATATAACGCAGTTCCATGACGAAAGCCAGGGCGGTGCCGTTCTTGAAGCTGATGGTGGTAGGCGTAAAAAGCTTGTCGTACAGACGAAGCTTCTGCTGTACGATTTCATCGGAATGGAACATGGCGCCGAAGGCAACCAGCATACCGCAGATGACAGCCGCGGTGGGTACACGGAACTTCCAGGTCCCTTTTTTCAGGGAATAACGGCAGAAAAACTCCAGCGCCAGCAGGATCAGAAAGCCGAGAATGACAAGTACGGCCTGTTTATCCAGCGTATATTCGTAGTTATCCGCCACGCTGGCCGCCGTGCGGATGGAAAAAAGATCCCAGGGCTGAATGGGTACCGAACGGAAATTCAGCACGAAATAATTCACCAGCCCGTAAAGGAAGAAAAATAAGGTTTCCGTCATCAGCGCCACGTGCAGCTTTCCGATGGCGGCGAACAGCAGCAGGGCGATGAGCTCAAACATGATGATATTCAGAACCTGCGGAGTAGCCTTCATTGTTTTCCAGGGATTATGAGTGAACCACTCCAGAAGATAAAAAGTGACAATCGGATAGAGAAGCATCAGAATAAAATTCAGCTTACTGTCCTTTATTTTTTTAAGAAATTTCATGTCGCACCTCGTAGTCCTTTTCTTAGGACGCAAATTGATATATAATAAAAATCGCTTTTCCCCCATATTCTTGTTACATTCTAGTCAGACCGGTGAAAACTGTCAAGAGAAGCGGGGAATTATTTATAAAATGGAAAGAATTTCACATAAAAACGAAAATAAAGTGACGGAATGAAAAGGAGGATACCACCGTGAGGATTGGAAAAGATATGATAAAGCAGGCAGAGGCTCAGTTCCTTATGGATTGTGCCCTTCCGCCGGAAAGTGCGGGGACACGTCAGGGATATCTGATTGGGAAAAAGCCCGGGATGCCGGAACAGGATTTTATGACGGATGTTTCTTATGGATACCTGGTCAGGGAATGCATGGAAAAGGCGGCGGCAGGGCTGGATTATGGGATCGCTTCCAGAGCCAGGGTTTATCAGGGGATGGACTTGTTTTTCCGTGCCGTTTTATTTTGCGGGAAGGGCTATCTTCTGGCGGATGATGCCATCTACGATTGGTGCTGCCGGGAATATCAGGAAGGCGGGGTCGCGCCGGAGTGGTTCTGTCAGTTTTCCAACCTCCGCAGGCTGGATCGGCAGCTGGCCCGTTTTGGCCGCCGTATTGCGGATACCCATATTTATTTCCTGCCGGGAGGAAAAGAGGAGGCTGTGCTGCCGCCATCCTTTGAAATCCGATGGTATGAAAAGGACGAGCTTGCGGACTGGAAGGAAGGGGCGGCCTTCCGCCATGCCATATGCGGCGCGGAGCTGATGCCGGATATGATTGCGGCGGCAGCGGTGCTGGACGGGAAAACCGTGGCGGTGGCCGGAGCCAGTGAGGACAGCCCTCTTATGTGGCAGATCGGGATTGATGTCCTCCCCGCTTTTGAGGGAAAAGGGCTGGCGGCGGGGCTGGTCACTCTTCTGAAGCGGGAGATTCTGCGGAGGGGGAAGATCCCTTTTTACGGAACCAGCGAATCCCATGGGGTTTCCAGGAATGTGGCTGTCCGTTCAGGCTTTCTTCCCGCCTGGGCGGAGATCTATGTACAGAAGAAAAGGAAGAATTAAGAAAATCTTTCTGTGACAGCAGGTACAAGTGTGATAGAATAAAAGAGATATCGCCGGACAGCCGCCAGGATTACAGCATTCCTGCGGCAGTAAGCTCCGGAGAGACAAAAAGGCAGGAGAATATCTGAATGAAAAATAACAAACTGGTCAGGGAGCTGGTGCCGATCATTGCACTGCTTCTTTTTATCATTGTAATCCTGATTCTGTGTGTGGTGAGCGCCAGAGGGAAAAGAGCGTCCGAAGAAACGGAAACAGCATCGGAAACTGTGGCGGAGAGCACGGTTCCTAAACAGGAAGAAACCGGGGAACAGGCAGGCAGTGAAGAAAATGACGGAACTGTGCCCGATAAGGAGCCTGTGGAGGTTCAGGAAACCATAGAACTGGAGGCGGAAGAGCCTGCCGAAACGCCGTCGGCAGCCGGACAGGGGACGGTATCCGGCTCAGGGATTCCTCCCGCAGCCCAGGTGAGTGGCAATACCGGTGTTACGGTGGTGAAGAAAACAAATTCCCAGATGCTTGCGGAAATGATGGATTACTGGTCCGGGAATAATGTGGAGGCCGTGGAGGATTTAAGTGGTCTGGCGCATTACAGGGCTATGTCCGCTTCTCTGAAAAGCTCCGCATACTTCTATTACTATGGAGACAGGAATGAAGAGGGCCGTCCGGAGGGGACAGGCATTGCTGTTTACGGGGAGGATCAATATTACTACGGAGAATGGAAGGACGGTTTCCGCAGCGGACAGGGCATGTGGATTAAAATGTACTACGGAGACGGAAAAGCCGCGGATGTCGATCCGGCTTTTGTCAGCCACAGCTATGAAGGCGCCTGGCTGAATAACCTTCCTAACGGAGAAGGGCATGAGCGCTATGATCTGGATGTGGGAAAGGCAGAACCCGGAAGCCGTTATTTTCAGAATATAATAGGAAACTTCAAGGATGGCCTGTATGACGGCGATATGTATATCAATACCCTGAATACGGAAAAAAATGTGCAGGAGTGGAAGGGAAAAGCGAAGAACGGCGTTTTTGAGACCTTTGAAGGAAGGGATCTGGAAGGGCGGGTGCCCATCTGCCAGGATGTGCAGAACCCGGACAGTCACATGTGGATCCAGCCCCTGGAAAATAAAGATCAGGGGATTGAAGAAGTAAGAGATCAAATAAAGAAATAAGGGGGAACAGCGTATGGCAAGGTACCAATGTGGAATCTGCGGTTACATCTTTGATGAGGACGCGGAAGAGAAGGAGTTTTCTGATCTGGAGAAATGTCCGGTCTGCGGAGGCAGCATGGATAAATTCCGTCTGGTGGAGGAAAGCGGAGGACAGGAAGCCGTTCCGGAACCGGCGAGGCCGGAGACAGCCGCGCCGGAGGCGGAAGAGAGTCAGGATTTATCTTATCCAACGGAATACAGGCGGATGGATGGCTCTGTCCGCTACATGGATCAAATCCATGAAATGGCGGTGACCGGACAGCCTATTATAGAAGCGATGGGGACGCGGATGAGCATGCCAGGGTGGGATGATATCCTTCTCCTGGGGGCCCAGCTGAATCCGCTTCCGCTGGATGAGCATGCTTTTGTGGATACCACAACGGTGATTGGGCCGAATGCCAAAAAGCCGCTGGTGCTGAGCAATCCGGTGTACATATCCCATATGTCCTTCGGCGCTTTGTCCAAGGAGGCCAAGGTGTCTCTGGCAAAGGGAAGCGCGCTTGCCCATACGGCCATGTGCAGCGGTGAGGGTGGAATCCTGCCGGAGGAAAGAGAGGCGGCGGAAAAATATATTTTCGAATATGTGCCCAATCTGTACAGCGTCACTTCGGAAAACCTGCGCAGGGCTGACGCTGTGGAAATTAAAATCGGCCAGGGCACCAAACCCGGGATGGGCGGCCATCTGCCGGGAGGCAAGGTGACACCGGAAATTGCGGCGCTGCGGAACAAGCCCTTAGGTGAGGATGTGATCAGTCCTTCCCGGTTTCCGGGGATTGCAACGAAAGAGGATTTGAAGGCTCTGGTGGATAAGCTGAGGGCGGAATCCGACGGGCGGCCTATTGGTATCAAGATTGCGGCCGGACGATTGGAACGGGATTTGGAATATTGTGTATTTGCAGGGCCGGATTTTATAACCATTGACGGAAGAGGGGGAGCCACGGGAGCGAGTCCCAGGCTTGTGAGAGATTCCACCAGTGTCCCTACCGTATTCGCCCTGTACCGGGCAAGGAAATACCTGGACAGCGTGAAATCGGATATTTCCCTGGTGATTACCGGCGGGCTGCGGGTATCCTCCGATTTTGCAAAGGCGCTGGCTATGGGCGCGGATGCCGTTGCCGTGGCTTCCGGTGCGCTGATGGCGGCGGCCTGCCAGCAGTACCGTATCTGCGGTACCGGCAAATGTCCGATAGGGATGGCGACTCAGGATGAAACGCTCAGGGCGAGGCTGAAGGTGGATGCGGCGGCGGCCCGCGTTGCCAACTACCTGAATTGTTCCCTTGCGGAGCTGAAGACCTTTGCCAGGATAACCGGCCATCAAAGACTGCATGATTTGAATACAGGGGATTTGTGCACCATCAGCCGTGAAATCTCGGAATTCACCAATATCCCTCACGCATAACGGCACATTTGGTTATTGTGCTTATAGAATATGGAAAGAACAGCGGATTGTTTTACGAGTAAAAATTACTTGCAACCGACTGTTCTTTCTATTATACTTAAACAGTTAGCTAGTTAAGAGATAGAAAGTGGTGTTATTATGAATGAAGAACAAAAGAACAGTGTAACAGGAGAAGAACGGGCTGCGGTCCGGGAAGGCGGAAGCGGAGAACGGGTAATGACCAATAAGATGGGAACCATGCCTATGAATAAGCTGCTTTTATCCATGGCGCTTCCCATGATGATTTCCATGCTGGTACAGGCCCTTTATAATATCGTGGACAGCGTATTCGTTTCCATGATCAACGAAAATGCGCTGACCGCAGTTTCCCTTGCCTTTCCCATCCAGTCCCTTATGATTGCCCTGAGCACGGGAACCGGCGTAGGTATCAATGCGGTGCTCTCCAGGAGCTTGGGAGAAAAGAATCAGGAGAATGTAAATAAGGCTGCGGAAAACGGAGTATTTCTTGCAATTGTATCTTACATACTCTTTCTGATTATCGGCCTGCTTATTGCAAAGCCTTTTTATTTAAGTCAGACAAAGAATGAAGAAATCGTTTCCTACGGGGTGACCTATCTGACCATTGTATGTATCTGTTCCATAGGTATGTTTACACAGATGACCTTTGAAAAGCTGCTGCAGTCCACCGGACGCACCATGTACACCATGGTTACGCAGTCCATCGGGGCTGTTATCAATATTATTTTTGACCCTATTCTGATTTTCGGTTTATTCGGGTTCCCTGAGCTGGGAGTGGCCGGCGCGGCGGCGGCCACCGTTTTCGGCCAGGCTGTGGCAGGAACCCTTGCCATCCTGTTTAATGTAAAGGTGAATAAAGATATCCAGTTGGATTTCCGGAAATTCAGGCCGGATAAGATGATGATCGGGAAGATTTATGCCGTTGGCGTACCTTCTATTATCATGCAGGCAATAGGCTCGGTAATGACCTATGGCATGAACCTAATCCTCATTCAGTTCACATCCACCGCAACGGCGGTTTTCGGTGTGTATTTCAAGGTACAGAGCTTTATTTTCATGCCGGTATTCGGGCTGAATAACGGTATGGTGCCTATTGTGGCCTATAATTACGGGGCGGGCAGCAAAAAGAGGGTGAAGCATGTAACCCGCCTGAGTATTACTTATGCGGTATCCATTATGCTGATTGGGCTTTTGGTATTCCAGATCTTCCCGGACAAGCTGCTGGCCATGTTCAATGCTTCGGAAAACATGCTGGCCATCGGCATTCCGGCGCTGCGCATTATAAGCATAAGCTTTATGTTTGCCGGATTCTGTATCGTTATGGGAAGTGTGTTCCAGGCTCTGGGAAACGGTGTTTACAGTCTTGTTGTTTCCGTGGCAAGACAGCTTATCGTGCTGCTTCCCGCCGCATATCTGCTTTCCCTTACCGGAAATGTGAACAACGTATGGTGGGCCTTCCCCATAGCGGAGCTCATGTCCTTAAGCATGACGCTTTTCTTCTATGGAAGGATTAACAGGAAAATTATCAGTAAAATAGGAGAGCCGGTGCTGATGCCGGAAGAATAAATCATGAACAGCGAAAAGAAGATAACCGTCAGAGAAGGCGGCTGGGATGATTTTTGGATTCTGCGCGACGGAATCGGGGAGGAACAGCATATCCATGCCATGAACCGCCCTGATATTTTTGCGGATCTGGAAGAAAGCCCTTTCGGGCCGGAAGATTTCCGCCTGATTATGGAGGATGAAAACAGCTTCTTCCTGGTGGCGGAGGTGGACGGCAAAGCGGCGGGCATGTGCAATGTGAAGCTGAAAAAGGCTCCGGTACATCCTGTAGTGCTGCCGCGCAGATATGCTTATATTGACGATATCTGCATCCTGCCGGATTTCCGCCATATGGGAGTGGGAAAGGCGCTGTATGATGCTCTTGCGGAGAGGATCAGGCCTATGGGAATCCGGAAGGTGGAGCTTAAGGTTTGGGCATTCAATGAATCTGCCATGGGCTTTTATGAGGCCCTGGGCATGAAGCCTCAGAATATCATTATGGAAGGCCATATATAGAAGAAAGCAGGTGCGCGGACGCACCTGCTTTCTGTATGTATCGGGCTTAATCTTCAATGGCAGCTTTTCTGCTGTTGATTTCCTTGAAGAGATTAACATCTATCTTAGCTGTCCTGTCATAGTAATAGATACCGTTCTGCTCCTGCTCCACATCGGTGAGCTGGGTATAACAGAAACCGAACATCCTCGGATTATCCAGAAGGGCATCCGTAAGCCCCTTATATCTGGCCACATATTCTTCTTCGGTCTTAGGGCCGTTACCATATCCCCAGGCCTTGTCATCCGTGCTGTTCGGAGCCCATTTGATTCCGCCGTATTCACTGACAAACATGGCCTGGCCCTCCCGATAGGTCTGCTTATCGGCAAAACGGTCATAGAAGACGCCTGTTCCATCCTTAAAGGGCTGATAGGTGGCGGCGAATTTTTCAGGATCCTGTTCGTAATCATGTACGTCAAAAATATCCGTAACCACATGGAAATTGCCGCTGGTATCAATACAGGGCCGTGTGGTGTCATACTGCTTGGTGATCTTCCAGGTGAGGGCAAGCAGACCGTCCACCTGCTTTCTTCCTTCATAATCCCAGGTTTCATTAAACGGGCACCAGCCTACGATGGAGGGATGGTTGAAATCCCTTTCAATAGCCTGGATCCACTCGGGAATAAAGGCCTCATAGCCGGAATAGGAGGAGTGGTCAAAGCCCCAGTTGGCCATTTCACCCCAGGCCAGATAGCCCAGCCGGTCACAATGATAAAGGAAACGGGGCTCAAATACCTTCTGGTGAAGCCTTGCGCCGTTGAAGCCAGCCGCCATGGAAAGGCGGATGTCATTTTCCAGCGCTTCATCGGAAGGGGCGGTGTAGATGCCATCGGGATAGAAGCCCTGATCCAGGATAAGACGCTGGAAAACAGATTTTCCGTTGATGAGAAAACGATAGCCGTCAAGCTTTACTTCACGAAGTCCGAAATAGCTGCTTACCTTATCCTCACAGAAGGTAAGACGGAGATCATAAAGACGGCCTGCGCCGGCTTCCCAAAGATGAATCTCACTTAAGGGGATGGTGACGGTTACATTCCCGGAAATCGTTTCCGCCATGGCGCTTCCGCATTCGGTCCCTTCATAAAAAGCAGATGCGCAGAAGGTGCCTTCCCCTTCCACCACAGCTTTGATGGTAACGGAACCATCAGCGGTATTGGGATAGTACTGTACGCTGCGGATATGGGACTGGGGAGTGAATTCCAGCCATACGGTCTGCCAGATGCCTGTGGTACGGGTATAGGAACAAGCGTAGGAATAATACCGGTCGCTCTGCTTGCCGATGGGCTGCATGGGACTTCTGGTATCGTCGCGGGCATAAACCACAAGATGGTTTTCCCCTTCCTTCAGAAGCGAAGAAATTTCCAGTGCGAAGGAAACATAACCGCCTTTATGGCTTCCGGCTTCCGTTCCGTTGACAAAGACCATACACTCATAATCAACCGCGCCGAAATGCAGATAAACCTTTCCCTTCAGCTGTTCGGAAGTAATATTTATAGTACGGTGATACCACACTGCCGGAATAAAATCGGTATAGCCGATGCCGCTCAGCTTGCTTTCCGGACAGAAGGGAACCAGGATTTTGTCCGGGAATTCCGTACTCTTTCCGAAGCCCCTCTCCAGGCCGCTGCAGTTAAAATCAAATGCAAAGTCCCATGTCCCGTTCAGGTTTGTCCAGTCCTCTCTCACAAATTGCGGGAACGGATGCTCCGCTCTGGGCATTGTTTCCATAAAAACCTCCATTCTGCCGGATAACCGGCGGTACGATCCAAGACAATACCGGCCGTTATGCCTGTTTTGCCTGCATTTCTTGTTTTTCTTGTAGTATACCGCTATAATATACCTTGATAAATGGATTATACGCGCAAAAAAGTGAGGAAAACAAGCGTCATGGAGCATATTATTACATTCCTTCCCGGACAGCTGCCGGGAGAAGAGGTTTTCGGGATAGAAATGACAGGAATTACCTATCCGGACAGCCATTATCATATCGTCAGGGAAAATTCCCTCATTTACTGCCTGGAATATGTTATGGAAGGAACGGGAGTGGTGCAGATCGGAGAGGAGATTTACCATCCCGAAAAAGGCGATGTATATCTCCTGGCATCAGGGAAATATCAGGACTATCGGGCGGACCCGAGACACCCGTGGCAGAAAATCTGGATGAATGTGAGGGGGACGCTCTGTGACACCCTTGTGGACGGTTACGGGCTGCGGGACGTGGTATTGTTTAAAAACTGCAGTATTTACCCTCTTTTCAGAGAATTTGTCCAGCTTTGTGAAAAGAAGGAGGGGAGCAAAACAGAACTGGCCAAACGCACGTCCCTGCTGTTTCATGAAATCCTGCTGAATCTTGCGGCACATGAAGCTGCAGGGGGCAGCCAGGAAAAACCGCTGCCGGAAACCGCCGTACATATCAGAAAATATGTGGACGAGCATATTTATGAAAAGCTGACAATACGGCAGCTTTCGGAAGCAGCCAGTCTCTCCCCCTCGCAGCTCACCCGCGTTTTCCGTCGGGCCTACGGGCAGACGCCTTATGAATATATCCTGTCCCGCAAAGTCGACACCGCCTGCCTCCTTCTCAGGAATACCGGCCTTACCGTCAAGGAAATCGCTTACCGCCTGCAGTTTTCCGATGAACATTATTTTTCCAATCTCTTCCGTCAGCGGACAGGCAGCCCGCCGGGAAAATATAAAGAAGGACGATAGTGTCCCCTGAAAGGAACCTTGCAGGGCGGCGGCACACAGGCGGACGGCAGGAGACACGGCGGCATGCGCCCGGAATTTTTATATGCACCCCTTTGACAGTCAAAGGCTTGTTTTTCCCTGTTTGGAATGGTAAGATGAGAATAAACTATCGATTCAGGGAAGAATAATGGTAGAATAAATCTGACGGAGCAGGGAATGAAGGAAGGTAAAATTTCAAACAGGAAACAAACCATGGTTATGGCTGCGGGAGGAACCGTGGTGGTACTGCTGATTCTGTCTTTGCTGGTCTGGATGGTATATGTGGACAGGAAAGAAACCAACAGGACTATTCTGGAGATCAGTGATATTTATCTGGCGGAAATGGCGGATCAGATGGCAGGTCATTTTGATACGACCATGGCGGGCCAGTTTACCCGTGTCGGCAGTGTGATGACCAATATTACACCCGGCGATCTGGAGTCTCAGGAAACCCTGAGCCATTTTATAGAAGAAAAGCGGCAGAAAAACAACTTTGTTTTTCTCGCAATGCTGGATGATAAAGGTAATTTTTATTCGGCGGACGGCTGCTTTCCCGCGGAGGGGCTTATCGGAAGCGCCCGGGCTCTTCTGGACGGAGAAGAAAATTGTATAGAGTCCAATAAGGAGCTGCTGGGGCGGCAGATAATCCTGATAACGGCAAGAATGAAGCCAGTCCAGTTCGGAGAGAACAATATGATTGCGGCAGTAGTGGGAATGGAACCCTCTTTTTTAAGCCAGAGGCTGTCTTTGTACAGGGAAGGCGCCAATGCCTACGGCAATATCATAGACAAAGAGGGCAACTATATCCTGGTATATGAAGGGAACAAAGAGGACAGCGGCGAAAATGTTTTTGATTTCCTGGAAAGCAATGCCGTATTTGACAACGGATATACATCAAACCTGCTGAGCAGGGAAATCAGTGAAGGAAAGACAGGAGTAACGGCGTATACGCTTGACGGTGTACACAAGTATCTTTATTACATTCCGCTGTCTCTGAATGGCTGGTATATGTGTGTGAGCATGCCCTATGGAAAGCTGGATGAAAGAATCAGCGGACTGAGCGATGTTATGGCCCGGATGGCCATAATAGTAATTCTGATGATAACTGCGGTTCTTTTGAGCATGTTTACCGGATATGCCGTGGTTATCCGGCAGAAGAACAGGCTTCTTACCCGGGAGAAGGCTTCAACGGAACAGGCGCTGAGCCTGGCGGAGGAGGCCAGCCTTGCCAAGAGTGAGTTCCTTTCCCGGATGTCCCATGAAATCCGTACGCCATTAAACGGTATTATCGGCATGAACCATATAGCCATGCATAGTCTGGACAATCCGGAAAAAGTGCAGGACTGTCTCAGAAAGGTGGAAATATCTTCCGAACAGCTGCTTGTCCTTTTAAATGATGTGCTGGATATGACAAAAGTGGAGAGCGGTAAAATTGAACTCTGCGTGGAGAAAATGGATTTCAGCCTGATGCTGGATCAGCTTACGGCGATTGCAGGCTCCCAGGCAGCAGAAAAGAATATTGATTTCCGTATGGATATCAGTCTGGACAGAGACTTGTCTCTCATGGGAGATTCCCTCCGTGTCAGCCAGATCATAAATAATCTTCTTTCCAATGCATTTAAGTTTACGCCGCCGGGAGGACGGGTAGAGCTTCGGGTACGGGAAACGGAAGTCCGGGAGAATATGCACTGGATGCAGTTTTCCGTGAAGGATTCCGGGTGCGGAATAAGAAAAGAAAACCTGGAAAAGATATTCCGTCCCTTTGAACAGGAAGGGAGCAAAACGGCGAAAATCTATGGTGGAACAGGCCTTGGACTGGCAATCAGCAGACGTCTTGCCGAGCTGATGGGCGGCAGGATCACAGTGGAAAGCCGGCCCGGGGAAGGCAGCCTGTTTACGGTGGAAATCCCTTTCCGGGAAGCGGAGGCGTCAGAGGCTGTCCTTCAGGGCGCACAGCATAATACGGAGGGAATGGAAAAGATTCCGGAAGAAAAGCTGTCGGAAAGAAATACCCGGGAGCAGGATAACGGGGGAAAGAAATCAGACATCACAGCCGGAGCGGAAAGCAAGACATTTAAGGGAAAACGAATCCTTATTGTGGAGGATAATGAACTGAATCAGGAAATTGCCTCCGAATTTATCCGTATGACGGGGGCCGAAGCGGAAATTGCCGGAAACGGAAAAGAAGCTGTTTCTAAATTTGCCGCATCGGAAGAAGGATATTATGATTTGATTCTTATGGATATCCTCATGCCGGAAATGGGAGGCTACGAAGCATCGGGCATCATTCGATCCATGAAGCGTAAGGATGCGGGAACAGTGCCTATTTTTGCAATGACTGCAAACGCCTTTGCAGAGGATGTGGAAAAGAGCAGGAAGGCGGGAATGAACGCACATATCAGCAAACCGGTTTCCGCTGCCAGTCTGTATGAGGAGATGGACAAGGTTTTTGATGAGGATCAACGGCAGGGAAATTCATAACAAAAACGGACTGACTTATTTGATAAAATCTATGTCTTGAAAATGTAAAATATAGGTAAAAAGTAGAATACCCTGCTAGGAATGAGCGGGGTATTTGTGTTAAGATATGCTTGCCGAGAAAATTGTGCAGGAAACGGCACCTGCACAAGGAAATCGTCCAAAACCTGACACCAGGCAGGGCGTGGTCGCCCGGGCGTCCCCCAACTCCCGGGGCGGGCTGAACTAAATGGGATCCGGGTATTTTACCGTCTGGTAATTACCCGGATCCTTTTTTTGTCTCCTCCGGTATCGGATATTATCAGTCCCGGGGTTTAATTGTTTCCATGACAGACATTTGACTAATCTGCCTGACAGGACGCAGCATGGACAAGACGGCGGAGCCAAGGCATAACAGAAGAATCAGCAGCAGAGGAGCGAAGGGGATCTGCCAGCCGGTTTCCCATTTTTCCGCAATCAGATACCGGAACATCATTTTATTCAGAGGGAGTCCCAAAAGACAGCCGGCTATGCAGCCTGACAGGGCATAGCTCATAGCTTGTGCTGCTATCATTCTGCGCAGCTGTTTGGAACTCATACCCATGGAGCGCATAATGCCATATTGTTTCATATGGGCTGAAACACTGGCGTTCATGCTGTTGATGATCTGGAATATAGTTATTAAAGCTATGATGATTAAAAATCCATAGATAAAGACTGCGCCGATGTAAAAAGAACTCTGTGCTTCCGCGTTGGACAGACGTTTATCGGAAATGCTGCAGCCCGGAGGAAGCAGGCCGCGTATGGAAGAGATAGCGTTGTCGTCAGCATTTTTTTCAAGCTGTATGTCAATTGAAGTATAATCTGCGTAACCGGAAATATCGGCAGAAGTCTGTTCCGTGCATACCGGTTCCCCATTATCGACGTATACATTTTTGACTCCGGGGATATTTTGTATCCTCTCAGCCAGAGAACGGTCAAGTACGGCGCCTCCCATAATGATGGATACATCGGGCGCGTCAGGTTTTAATGCGGGCATGCTTTCATTCAAAAAAACGACCATAACATGAAAAGAGAGAAACAGCATGATACTGATTGCATAAGAGCAGGTCATGAGAAATAAATTTTTTCTGTCGGCCGTTGCATGAAAAATCCCCATGCCGATGTCAATAGGAAAAATTTTGGTGTTTGCCGCCTTTTTCGTACGGAGTTGAAGTGTGCTGCCGCTTACAGCTGTCACAGGAGAAACTTCCGATGCTTTTTTCGCAGGAGACAGCGATGCCAGCAGAACGATTAAAAAGCCCACTGAGGCACCGGCTGTCAGGCCGATCGCACTGAAACGAAATAAGGGGATTTCGGAAAAACGCTGTACGCTTACTGATTTAAGCAGCAGACACGCGCACCATGTGATGATTTGCCCGGCCAGCAAGCCGATCGGGACCCCTTTTATGCTATGCCGCAGTCCCTGCAGTACGACGAAATGTCTGACCTGTTTTTCGGATGCGCCTATACAGCGGAGCAGGCCATAAAACTGAATACGTTCCCGGACATTAGTACGGAAGCTTGCAGAAATCATAACAGTTCCTGCGAGCAGAATCAGAAAGACAAGTATACCTGCGACAAGATACAGCGACTGCATGAGGCTGTTTTTGCTCTGACCGGTCAGTCCCAATAATGCTGTGTTTTCGGATATCTGATGATCTGACAGTCCATAATTTTCTTTGATTTCCGTAATTGCATGCTGCACATTGGCGCCGGATTTGAACTGGATACGGTAGGTGGTGCCTTCTGCTGCGTTTTCATCTGCAATTGACCGGAATCCCTCTTCACTTAAAACCATGCCATAAACATCTGCTTTTTGAAGACTTCCGGTATCTTCAAGAATTCCTGTAATTTTGTATTTCTGTTCCATGCCGTCCGGTATGGTTACAAGGACAGTACTGCCTATAGACAGACCACACTGTTCCATAGCGGAATTGTTAAGCAAAGCTTCGTTAGGCAGAACCGGATAAGCTCCCTCAGCCAGCTTCATTTCTGTTAGTCCTGAACAGGTTTTCTCATCGGCACCTGCAAAGCTGACCGTTTTCCCCATTAACGAACCGCTGCATCCCTGGTATACCCAGCCGGACAGGGCTACGTCGGGCCTCATGGCTATCATGGCAATTAGCTGTTGGTCAATATCGGTTAAGCTGATATGATATTTTCCATTTGTCCTGATAAAATAATTTTCCTGGGCACGCCGTCCCATGTCAGCCATGCTGAAAATCGCAGTAACAAGACATACGGCAAGAACAATACACAGAACAGATATCCGCTCATTTTTTCTGTGTATTTTTCCATACCGGGAGACGAGGCTTAAATAGCTTTTCATGATTGGGCTGTGATCCTGGTTTTCCTTATTTTTTACATTAGACGTATTCATAATAATAACCTGCCTTTCCGATTAAAGAATAGCCCTTTTTTCTTACGGGCAGGTGAAATGCAGCTTACTTTTTTGTAAGCTTGCTAAAAAAAGTTTATCAGGGGAATTAAAAAAAAGTTATTATGTCAGAATAATATTTTAATATAAAAAAGCCCCGTATTTACAGGAAAACATGTAAATACAGGACTTTTAAGCAATGCGGTTAACAGGACTTGAACCTGCACGGTCTCCCACCAGAACCTAAATCTGGCGCGTCTGCCAATTCCGCCATAACCGCAAAACACAGCATCTGATATGCTGTCACGGTGTATATTATACCGTGAGAATTTCAGGCTTGTCAAGGGTGAGGTATGAAAAATACCCTGAATCAGCTGTATATGCTTTGGGTGCGTAGGTGGAGCCTGCGGGAAAAGAAAATGTTCTTCGCTTATATGTTCCATTAACTGTATTTCAGGATAACAGCCTCCACGACATCCGCCGCGTCTTCACATTTATCACAGCATTTCTCCATACAGTTATAAATGGTAGTCCAGGAAAGCACCTCAAGAGTGTCCGGCGTATTTGTATAAAGCCGGTGCATGGCCTCCGTGTACAGACGGTCCCCATTTTCTTCCAGATGGTTGATTTCAATGATCATGTCTTTAATAACCTTCGATTTACGGAAGTTTTCAAATTCCTGCATCAGCTTTTTCAGGGCATGGCAGCAGTCATTGATGATGGCGGCAAAGGTTAAGGAATCCTCCCGCAGGGAGATGATTCCGAACATATACAGCTGCAGGAGGACATCCTCCAGGCTGTCGGTCACATCATCCAGGGCATTGGAAAGCTCCAGGATATCCTCCCGGTCAATAGGAGTGATAAATTCCTTCATGAGCTTTTCCATGAGTTCATGCTTGGCAATGTCAGCCGTATGTTCAATATGATGCATTTCCTCAATCCGGACAGCCAGCCGGGAAGGATCGAAATCCGTAAAATCCTCCTTCAGCATATCCGCTGCCGTACAGGAATAGCTGACAGCTTCTGCAAACATTTTAAAATAATTATTTTCATTTTTTCTTGCCATGACGGTATCCTTTCTTTAAGTTGTGATCCATGAAATGGTTTTTCCGGACGGTGGTAAGAGACGCGCTGCAGCAGAGTGTTGCTCAGAAGATAAACAAAAACAATTTTGCACACAGGAAGCCGATAATTCCGCAGCCGGGAAAGGTCAAAACCCAGGTCAGGACCATTTCCTTCACCACGCCCCAGTTGACGGCGGAAAGCCTTCGTGCGGCGCCCACGCCCATAATGGCTGTGGTTTTGGTATGAGTGGTGGAGACCGGAAGCCCGGTGAGGGAAGAAAAGAGAAGACATGCGGCGCCTGCCATATCCGCGGCAAAACCCTGGTATTTTTCCAGTTTTACCATATCCATGCCTACTGCTTTTATAATGCGGTAGCCTCCGATAGAAGTCCCCAGCGCCATTACCAGACTGCAGAGAATCATAAGCCACAGCGGGATTTGGAAGGAGGTTACATTGTCCTGTCCGCCTGCAAGAAAAATTCCCAGCATGAATACACCCATAAATTTCTGTCCGTCCTGCGCTCCATGCATAAAGGCCATAGCCGCACCTCCGGCGATCTGTGCGCCTCCAAAAAAACGGGTTGTCCGACGCCGATCCATATTCCGACAGGATAATTCCACACCTTTGGCAGACAGCCATCCCAAAAGAAAGCCCAGCAGAGTTGACAGGATCAGTCCGTAGATAACCTTGATCCATTCGGAAAGCTGGATTCCGGCCAGACTGTTGTGCATGGCGATAGCCGCTCCCGAAAGTCCTGCGATCAGGGCATGGCTTTCACTGGTTGGAATCCCGAACCACCAGGCCGCGGTAGCCCAGGCCACAATTGCCACAAGGGCGGCACACAGAGCGATTAGCGCCTGGTCGGTATTCCCTCCAAAATCCACCATATTATAAATCGTGGAAGCTACGCCGGCATTTATCATGGTCATGACAAAGACTCCCAGAAAATTAAAAACGGCGGCCATAATTATGGCTTTTTCAGGACGGATGGCTCTGGTGGAAACACAGGTTGCGATGGCGTTGGGAGCATCTGTCCAGCCGTTGACCAGGATAACACCGAGAGTCAGAAGAACAGTGACGGCAAGAGCGGGATTAGACACGAGCTGTGAAAGAAAAGCAGAGAAGCTTATAGTCATTTCTTTACCCTTTCTTAACATGTATTAAACATATAATTTACATGGCTCATTATATATAGAAGGAAAAGAAAAAACCATGGCGGAACGGTCTTTTTTACATACTTTTTACATAGGTTAAAATGTCGCCAAAAAAGAAGGCCTTCCGGGATTTTCTGTTTCCCGGAAGGCCTTGTAATTCCATATGGACTGTTTCTTATACGGTCTATTTTACTAAGGAGCAGATTATCTGAACACATCTGTCCACACCCAGCGTCGTGCTGTTCAAAACAATATCGTAGCTCTCTGCGCGCCCCCATTTTTTGTCGGTAAAGAAGTTATAATAGAGGCTTCTGTCCTTGTCTCTTTTTTTGATAAGGCTTTCCGCTTCCCGTGAAGAGATGTTCTGCCGTTCCGTAATCCGTTTGATTCGTTCCGGCATATTTGCACGGATAAATACGGAAATCACATTAGGGTAGGACTCCAGAACAGAATCGGCGCATCTTCCCACAATGATGCAGGATTCCCTGTCGGCCAGCTGCCGGATCACCTGGGACTGTACATTGAACAGCATGTCGTTCATGGGAAGTCCAAAGCCGGTCATTTCGTTGGAATAATCGGAAGGAACGGTATACAGCCAGGGATTGGCACGCTTTTCATCCACCGGTTTCAGATGTTCCATCCCGATACAGCTTTTTTCGGAAGCCATTTGAATCAGCCTGCTGTCGTAGCATTCAATTCCCAGTTCCTTTGCGGCAATTTTACCAATTTCATGACCGCCGCTGCCGAACTGCCTGCCGATCGTAATAATTGTATTTGCCATATAAAAGCCCCCTTTTCTATATGAAAAAACATACGTCAAAAGTTACCTTCCTACTATTATAATACTGCAAAAAAGTAAGTTTGGAAAGAGCAGAAAACAGGGGAAGAGGCGAATTATCGTTCCATTTTAAGAAGAATTTCCGGCGTTCCGTCTTCATAGCGCCATATTCCTTTACAGAGAAAACCATGTCTTTCATAAAAAGATATGGCTCTTTCATTTTTCTTTAAGACCCATAGATATGTAACCGCATGATTTTCCATTGCGAATTCCAGAAGCTTTCCTCCGATTCCCTGGCCCTCAAAAAAACAGTCTACATAAAGCTCCTTTACACAATGGCCTTCTATATGAATCAGGCCTTTGACGAATTCATCGTCATAAACCCAGATGCTGTCCAGAAGATGGGGGTTATTTATATATTCCCGTGCTGCAGATAATACCTGCAGGTTACCGAAGGAAAATTTATCGTCACGAAAAATCGAACGATAATTCATCCTTTTTGTAAACACTAATATTTCTGCGATTCTGGAAATGTCTTCTGTCCCGGCTTTTCTGATATTCATCTTTATGCACCTGCCTGTTCCGATTTTCTTTTTCTTAAAAAATTACACCGCCGAAAAGTATGCCGCCACCTTATCCCAGCTTCAAAACATAAATCATTTCGTCATTGTCGATTCCGGCATAACAAAAATTCAGTTTTTCAAGTAAGGCAATGGAAGCCGTATTCCCGCCCTCGACTCCGGCTTTGATACATGCGGCTCCTCTGTCTTTTAAGGAAGAGATTACGGCGGCAGCCGCTTCACAGGCATAGCCCTGACAAGACATGGTACGGCAGACGGAATACCCTATCCAAAAGGAATCTCCTTCCTGCTTCAGATACACATCACCAATTAATTTTCCGGACTTTTTATGAATGACAGCAAGCTGAACCCCGTCCTGAAAAGTATGCTCACCGAGAAGAGCGTCCTCATATTCCTGTTTTGTCAGCCCTTTAAATCCCTGGTATTTCATCCAGTCCATATCATTTCTATATACCATAAAATCGTCAATATCCGGCGATTCAAACCGGCGTATCAGGCAGCGCTCCGTGCATATTTCCATATCGTTTTCCCTCCTGTTTTCTATTGAAGCCCCCGCCTGCGTTTCAGCCAATTGCCCCTCAGGTAATAAATAATGAACATGACAGAGGTTACTGTCCAGGTCAGCGGATAGCTGAAGGCCACAGTGGAAACATCCGGGCGCAGGGGGACGATGACTAGGATCCAGATAACACGCAGGACGCAGATGCCGAAGCAGGTGAGGAGCATGGGGATGATGGAATCCCCGCAGCCTCTGGCTGTGCCTCCCAAAATTTCAATACAGATATAGGTAATATAGCTTGGAGAGATGACGGCCATCATATGCAGGCCGATATCGATTACGCTGTCATCGGAGGTAAACAGGCGGAAGAAAATCCTGCCGCCGAGAAGCACAACCGCGCTGAGCAGTACGCTGGTAAAGGCGGCCATTCCCAGGCAGACCTTGACGCTTTTATGAATCCGGTCGTATTTGCCTGCGCCGAAATTCTGGCCCGCAAAGGTGGTGATGGCAACACCGTAAGCCCCCATAATCATCCAGAAAATACCGTCCACCTTTCCATAGGCGGTCCAGGCGGCAATCGTATCCGTCCCGAAGGCGTTGATACTGGCCTGGATGATCAGATTGGAAACGGAATACATGGTGGACTGCAGCCCGGCAGGCAGGCCTATGCGGATGATGTGCTTCAGGATAGCCGGGGCAAAACGGATTTCCCTTATATATAATTTATAGGAATCGGTGGTTCTCATCAGTGCGGCGAGAACCATGACGGCGCTTGCCACCTGGGAAAGGGTGGTGGCGATGGCAACGCCTGCCACACCCAGCTTCAGGACAACCACGAAAAATATGTCCAGGATAATATTAATAAAACAGGAAATTATCAGAAAGTACAGAGGCCGTTTGGCATCTCCTGCCGCACGGAGAATACCGGATCCCATGTTATATATTAAAGAAGGAATGACTCCCAGGAAGTATATACGCATATAGGTCAGGGAGAGCTTCATGATATCATCGGGCGTATTCATGAGCTGCAGGGCTGCGCCGGAAAAAATAAGCCCGAGGATCATGATAATGGCACCGCCTGCAAGGGAGAGAGCGATGGAGGTATGTACGGCCTTTTTTACGTCAGCATTGTTTTTAGCTCCGTAAAATTGGGATATAATAACAGTAGCGCCTGAAGACAGACCTACAAAGAAGCCTACCAGAAGGTTGATCAGGGTGGCGGCAGGGCCTCCCACGGCGGCCAGAGCCTCTTTTCCCACAAAATTGCCTACAATAACAGCATCGGCAGTATTGTACAGCTGCTGGAAAAAGGTGCCGAAAAGAATGGGAAAAAAGAAAAGCAGAAGCTGCTTCCAGATAACCCCTTCCGTAATTTGATTTGCTGTCTGTTTTTTCATAAAACCTCCTGCCCGCTTTTTCGGGTGTATAATTTGGTTTAAAGCCTTGCGTGTTTTTGCCTGAACGCCCTTTGGCAAGGATTAACAGGCGGACAATTTACCGCAAAAAAATAGCAGCCTGACGGCGTCTGTTACCTATTATAAAGTGTTTATTCCTGAAACTCAATAGGCGTTTGATTTACTTGACGGATAGGATGGCGGAAAGGTATACTGAAAATTGCTCGTCAGCATATGACTAAAGATAATTTGGAGGATCAGTAAATGATTTCAGTAATTCTTTTATTTATATTGGGGCTGTTTCTTATCTGCTTCGGAGGGGACAAGCTGGTGGATTCTTCCGTGGCCCTGGCTAAGAAAATAGGGATTCCGCAGATTGTTGTGGGGGCAACCATCGTGAGCATCGGTACGACGCTGCCCGAAATCCTGGTATCCACAACCGCCGCGTTTGATGGTTCCGCCGCAATTAGCGCAGGAAATGCTTTCGGCTCCATCATATGTAATACCGCTTTAATCGCCGGCTTCGGACAGCTTATCCGCCCGGCAAAAAAGGTGGAATTCACTTCTCTGGCCTGGAGATGTCTGTTCTTTTTCGCAACGATTCTGGCATTGACGGCATACGGCTGGTTTACCGGCAGTTTTGACAGAGTCAGCGGAATTGTGCTTTTGTGCCTGTTTGTCCTGTATGCGTGGCTGAATATGGCACGTGCCAAATCGGAAGAAGAGGTGACGGTAGAAAGTGAGGAAAGCCTGGAGGAGCTGAAGAAGATTTCTCTTCCCAGGAATCTGATGATGCTGGCCTTCTGTGCGGTGCTTCTGTTCCTCGGCGCCAACCTTCTTGTGGATAACGGCATTATAATCGCCGGTTACCTGGGTGTCCCGGAAAGAGTGATCGCCGTTACGGCCATCGCGCTGGGAACCTCCCTTCCGGAGCTGGTAACCACCATTATGTCATTGGTCAAGGGCTGTGAAAACGTGGGCCTGGGAAATATCATAGGGGCCAATATACTGAATCTGCTGCTTGTCATCGGTATTCCTGCCACGATCACCGGCATGAAGCTGGAGACACAGACAGTACGTGTGGATGCTCCTTTAGGTGCCCTGCTCATGGGTATCCTCATCCTCCCCATCCTTTTCCGGAAAAAAGGAAGCCGTGTCCAGGGGGCCGTGCTTTTAGGCTGTTATGCCCTTTACTGTGCGTTCAACTTTTTCTGAGACTTGTACTTGTAATAGGGAAATGAATCTGCTATAATTTTAGCGGACTATGGAAAAATCTATATATTGAGAATTTTAAAAGGAGATGTCAAAATGAGAGGAAACATTGTAGTTGGACAGTCCGGCGGACCGACAGCCGTAATTAACTCTTCCGTTGCCGGCGTATATGCCGCAGCTAAGAAGCTTGGAGTAAAGAAAATCTATGGTATGGTTCATGGTATTCAGGGATTCTTACAGGACAACCTGATCGACCTTGGAGAGTATCTGGATGACGAAACAGGTATCGAATTACTGAAGAGAACTCCTTCCGCATTTTTAGGCTCCTGCCGTTTCAAAATGCCTAAGATTGAAGGACATGAAGAAGTGTATGAAAAAGTATTCGAAATCATGGAAAAGCATGATATTGAGTGTCTTTTCTACGCAGGCGGAAATGACTCCATGGATACGGTGAAGATGCTGTCCGATTATGCGGCTGCTCACAATAAGCCTCAGCGCTTCATGGGTGTTCCCAAGACAATTGACAATGACCTGCCGGTAACCGATCACTGCCCGGGATACGGTTCCGCAGCTAAATATATCGCAACCAGCATGAAGGAAATCATCCGTGACAACGAGTCCTTCGGTGTGGAAAAGCCCACCGTTTGTATCGTTGAAATCATGGGACGCCATGCAGGATGGCTGACAGCAGCAGCAGCATTAAGCCGCGGCGATGACTGTACAGGACCGGATGCCATCTATCTTCCGGAAGTTACTTTTGATATGGACAAGTTCATGGAGAAGGTAAAGCATCTGGCAGCAACCAAATCCTCCGTTGTAATCGCAGTTTCCGAAGGAATTGCCCTGGCTGACGGACGTTTTGTATGCGAACTGGGCAATGCTTCCGATTTCGTGGATGCATTCGGACACAAGCAGCTTTCCGGCTGTGCGGCTACTCTGGCTAACAAGGTAGCGGCAGAAACAGGACTCAAGACCCGTGCGGTAGAATTCTCCACCCTGCAGCGTGCGGCTACCCACCTCGCTTCCCTGACAGATATCAACGAAGCATTCCAGGTAGGACATGACGCAGTAGTTGCTGCAGAAGAAGGAAAGACCGGCATGATGATCACTCTGGACAGAAATGGAGACGATCCTTACCAGTGCGGTACCAGCGCTTACGATATCCATGCAATCGCCAATGTGGAAAGACCTGTTCCGGCTGAATGGATTACCGAAGACGGCTGCGATGTAAACGAAGGCTATGAGAAATATGCAAGACCTCTCATCATGGGCGAACTGCAGCCGCTGTTCATCAACGGTGTTCCCCGTCATCTTGTAAGAAAATAAATATGTTTATAGAAAAGGCGGTACCGGGATTTCTTCCGGTACCGTTTTTTATTTTTTGAAAACCGTATCCTTTGATTTTCTCAGAATCAGCGTCCGTTTTCGTACAATTTATATATAAGACAGTGTTTTTTTAGTCGGATTTATAGTATTTTTAGAACATGGACACAATTTAGACACATTTGAGGTATACAGTTATATATATGAAGTAAGACACCGGCTGTGCTGACCTGAATAAAAGCCAGAATAGCAGGCGCTTTACAAACAGGGCGGGCAGATGACGGAAATAATAAAAGCCGCAGCCCGGAGAAAATTCAGGAGGCATATAAAATGAGTGATCAGAAAGAATTAGCAAAAATCCAAAAATTTGCGGAAAAGAAAAAAACGGCTGGTATTATTAAAATGATGGGCAAGGCAGACAGTGATGTACTTGTAGCAGCGCTGGAAGCATTGGGAATCATCGGAGATGAGGATTCATTTAACCAGATAACCCATTATCTGGAGCATGAGGATGCAAAGGTAAGAGTTGCCGCCTGCAAGGCAGCACTGGTTATTGATACGGAATATATGAAGACAAGAGTAAGACACCAGCTAATGGTGGAAGCGGATCCGGAAGCAAAGAAACAGATTCAGGATGCACTGAATAATTCGAAAGAAACAAGAGTATAAATTCCATCTACATAGAGTGTGGAATATAATGTGGCTGTAGGGAAGGCGGTGTTCGTAAGACGCTGCTTTACCTACAGCCATTTTTACGCTTTTTTTACCAGCTGTTCTTGACAAGAAAGGGAGGATGGAGTATGATTTGAACAACAGGGAAAACGTTTTCCGGACATGGCAGGGAAAACGGATATGTAAAGGAGGGATGAGATGGCTTCCATCAGGGATGTGGCACAGAAGGCGGGAGTTGCAATTTCTACCGTTTCCAAGGTGCTCAACCAATATCCCAATGTGAGTGAAGAAACGAAAGCCAAAGTAAATGAGGCGATCAGGGAGCTGAATTTCACACCCAATACCATAGCTTCCGCATTATCGTCCAAGCAGGCGGGAAGAGTGGCGCTCCTGTTGAATCTGAATACCCAGACCCAGGCGATTGACGAAATTGATATGCAGTATATTTCCGGAGCCATTAATAAGGCCCAGGAAATGAAGCTGGATGTCATAACTGTATTTTTTTCCATGATCAAAGATCGGGATGTTTACGGAATTGTCAATTATTTAAGGGCACAAAGCATTGAAGGCATTATTATTTACGGAATGAGCCGTGAAGATAAGATTCTTCATAAGCTGATCGAGGAACAGCATTTCCGGATTGTGGTGGTCGATGCCCCGTTTGTGAATCCCAACACCTCTTCGGTGCAGATAGACCATGAAAAGGCGCAGTATGATGTGGCGAAGAAGACAATCCTTGAAAATAAGGGAAATAAAATCCTTTATATTGCAGGGAAAAAGAACGGGTTTGTCACGAAAGACCGGCTTGACGGCATGAAGCGCCTTGCGGAAGAAGAAAAGCTTTCACTGCTTGTCCGTCAGGGAGATTTCAGTGAAAAGAAAGCCAGACAGCTGGCCTTCCAGTATGCCCGAAGCAGGGACATCGTTGTATGCGCTTCGGATTTAATGGCCATCGGCGCTATGAGAGCGCTTCAGGAAATGGATATATTCAGGCCTGTCTGCGGCTTTGACGGAATCACGTTAATGGGATATGCAGGAAAACAGATGAATACGGTGAGACAGGATTTTTACAGGATCTCCGCGGAAGCCATGGAAGAGATGGCGAGGCTTCTGGAAGGCGGGGAAGGACGGGAAATCCTGCTGGACTATTCAATCATAAGAATGCAATATCTGGATATTATATGTTAAATAAACATGTTTTTTATTGTAAAAGCTAGGAGGAAGGAATAATGGCGTTAATGGACACAATTCAAAGGGAAATTCTCGAGGAACGGCTGGAGCAGGAAATGGAAGCTCTGTCACAGGAAATGTACGGGAAAAGGATTGCGGAAATATCAGATAAGGACTTGTATTATGTGATACTGAATCTGACAAAAGGCATGATGAGTGCAACCATCCCTACAGACGGAAAGAAAAAGGTATATTATATTTCCGCAGAATTCCTTATCGGAAAGCTGCTTTCCAACAACCTGATAAATTTAGGGGTTTATGACAAGGTGGAGAGCATATTGAAGGCGAAAGGAAGAAATCTGGCGGAAATCGAAGAAGCGGAGCCGGAACCTTCTTTAGGAAACGGCGGTCTGGGAAGGCTTGCGGCATGCTTCATGGATTCTATCGCCACTCTGGGGCTTCCCGGAGAGGGAATCGGCCTGAATTATCATTTCGGCCTTTTCAAACAGGCCTTTAAGGATAATCTGCAGACGGCGGAAAAGGACGCATGGCTGGAAAAACAGTCCTGGCTCACCAAAACCGATACCAGCTTCGATGTGTATTTTGGAAAGAAAAAGGTGACGTCCAGACTTTACGATATTGATGTGATTGGATATGACAGCGGTGTGAACAAACTGCGTCTGTTTGATTTGGAGTCCGTGGATGAGAGCCTGGTGAAGGACGGCATTACCTTTGATAAAGAGGACGTGGAAAAAAATCTGACTCTGTTCCTTTATCCGGATGATTCGGACGAAGCAGGAAATTTACTGCGTATTTACCAGCAGTATTTTATGGTGAGCAATGCGGCCCAGCTCATTCTGAAGGAGATGAGGGAGAAGCATTATGATCTGCGCAAGCTGTATGAGCATGCGGTAATCCAGATCAATGACACGCATCCTTCCATGATCATCCCTGAATTGATCCGTATCCTGGTGGAGGAGAAAGCCTTTACCATAGATGAAGCGATTGAAGTGGTGAGCAAAACCTGTGCTTACACAAACCATACGATTCTGGCAGAAGCCCTGGAAAAATGGCCTTATGCTTATTTGGAGAAGGTTGTGCCTCAGCTGATTCCTGTTATCGACGAGCTTGATAAAAGGATCAAGGCAAAATATAAGGATCCCAAGGTACAGATCATCGACAAGGATAAGAGGGTCCATATGGCCCATATGGATATCCACTACGGTTTCTCAGTAAACGGTGTGGCGGCTATTCATACCCAGATCCTTGAGGAAACGGAGCTGCATCATTTTTATGAGATTTATCCGGAAAAATTCAATAATAAGACAAACGGCATAACCTTCCGCAGGTGGCTGCTTTCCTGTAACAGGGAACTGACCTCTTTGATTGAGGAAGGGATCGGCTGCGGCTTCAAGAAGGATGCGGATGAACTGGAGAAGCTCCTGGAATTCAAAAATGATGAAGAATTCCTGAATCGTCTGGAAGCCATCAAGATGGATAATAAGAAAAAACTGGCGGCCTTCATACAGGAAAAAGAAGGGGTGGAAATCAACCCTGATTCCGTATTTGATATCCAGGCCAAGAGGCTTCATGAGTATAAGCGCCAGCAGATGAATGCGCTGTACATCATTCATAAATACCTGGAAATTAAAAAAGGAAAGAAGCCCTCCGTTCCGGTAACCTATATATTCGGCGCCAAGGCGGCACCCGCTTATGTCATTGCACAGGATATCATCCATCTGCTCCTTGTTCTGCAGGAAATCTTGAATAAGGATCCGGAAGCCAGCAAGTATATGAAGATCGTCATGGTGGAAAATTATAATGTAAGCTATGCGGAGAAGCTGATTCCCGCCTGTGATATTTCCGAGCAGATATCCCTCGCTTCCAAGGAAGCCTCCGGCACCGGCAATATGAAATTCATGCTTAACGGTGCGGTGACGCTGGGAACAGCGGACGGAGCCAATGTGGAAATCCATGATCTGGTTGGTGACGACAATATCTATATTTTCGGAAAGGATTCCGAAACGGTCATTAAGCATTATGAAAAGGCAGATTATGTATCGAAGGATTATTATAAGAAGAGTCCTGTCATCAGGGAAGCGGTGGACTTCATTATAGGTGAGCAGGCGATGAAGGCCGGCCATAAGGAAAATCTGGAACGCCTTTACAAAGAGCTTTTGAACAAAGACTGGTTTATGACGCTTCTGGATCTGGAGGATTATATCGCTGTTAAGGATAAGATGCTGGAAGATTATAAAGACAGGGAAAAATGGAAAAAGATGATGCTTGTTAATATTGCCAAAGCCGGCTTCTTCTCTTCTGACAGGACAATCAGGGAATATAACAGGGATATCTGGAAGTTAAAATGATAAGCTGAGCTGATTGGAAAACAGGTGTGCAACGCCTGCAGAGGGGTATATAAATGAGAAGAAGTGGTATATTAATGCCGGTTTCCAGCCTTCCTTCGGAGTATGGAATCGGATCCTTTTCGAAGGAAGCTTATGAATTTGTGGATTTTCTGGAAAGCGCGGGGCAAAAGCTGTGGCAGATACTGCCCCTTGGCCCCACCGGGTACGGGGATTCCCCGTACCAGTCCTTTTCCACATTTGCAGGAAATCCGTATTTTATTGATTTGGAAAGCCTTGTGGAAGAAGGCTGGATCACCCGCGCCGAATGTGATAAAATGGACTTTGGAGAGGACGAATGCTATATCGATTATGAAAAGATGTATCATTCCCGTTTCCGGATCCTGAAAAAGGCTTTTGATAAAAGCGGCATAGAGGAAAATCCTGAATATCAGGAGTTTGTGAAAGAAAATGCTTTCTGGCTGGAGGATTATTCCTTATACATGGCCATTAAGGATTCCCTTGGAGGAGCCAGCTTCCTGACCTGGGAACAGGATATTAAGCTCCGCAGGGAAGAGGCCCTGGAGGAATGGCGTAAGAAGCTTTCGAAGGAAATTGCTTTTTATAAGTTCCAGCAGTTCCTGTTTACGAAGCAGTGGCTCGCACTGAAGAGCTATGCGAATAAGAAGGGGATCCTTATTGTTGGGGATATTCCTATTTATGTGGCGCTGGACGGAGCGGATACCTGGGCCAATCCGGAGCTTTTCCAGCTGGATGAGGATTGTACGCCCCTTGCAGTGGCCGGCTGTCCGCCGGATGCATTTTCCGCAACAGGGCAGCTTTGGGGAAATCCTCTTTACCGTTGGGAATACCATAAGGAAACAGGCTATGCCTGGTGGATGAAGCGTATTTCCTATTGTTATAAGCTGTACGATATCCTGCGTATCGATCATTTCCGCGGATTTGAATCCTACTATTCGATACCGTACGGAGATCCCACGGCAGAGTTCGGCCACTGGGAAAAAGGGCCTGATTATGATTTCTTCCGTACGCTGAAGCAGGAGCTTGGCGCAAAGGAAGTGATCGCGGAGGATTTGGGCTATCTGACCCCTGCGGTGCTTAAGATGGTAAAGAAAACAGGCTACCCGGGGATGAAGGTACTTCAGTTCGCTTTTGATCCCAGGGAAGAGAGCGATTATCTTCCTCATAACTATACCCAGAACAGTGTGGTATATACGGGGACCCATGATAACCAGACGACAACGGCCTGGGTGGAAGAAATTGGCAGAGAGGATCGGGCTTTTGCCAAACAATATCTGAATGTAAAAAGGAGCAAGGACGTGCCGGAAGCCATGGTAAGGGCGGCGCTTTCCAGCGTTTCCGACACTGCTGTAATACCGGTTCAGGACTGGCTGGGCCTGGGTGCCGAGGCACGTATCAATACCCCCTCCACTCTGGGGGAGAACTGGAAGTGGCGCCTGAAAAAAGGCCAGTGCAGCCAGGAGCTTGCGGAGCACATCCGCACGATGACCAGACTGTACGGCAGATAAGCAGTATAATATAGAAAAAACCGCCGCAGGGCGGTTTTTTCTGTCTTTACATAGCTTCAGTATGGAAAGGAAAACAAACAGCTCAGAAGTCAAACGACCAGGAGGTATGGGGATGGAAAACAAGGAAATGACTTATTTGGGAAAACCCGTGGATTGGAGCAGGGAAAAAGCGGGAGACGGTTATCCGCTCCTTCTTTATGCGGAAGATGATGGGAAAAGGCTGCATTGGGATCAGGAGAAATATCCCTGTTTTTTCTGGCAGGTTTCCGTGGATAAGGACACGGAGCATATGGACATTGCGGAGCAGATGCGTGCCCTTGTGGAAAAATATCCTGTTGATGTGAGCCGGATCTACGGGGCAGGAGCGGGAAAAGCCGCGAATGTGATTTGGGAAATGATGGGTGCATATCCGGATTTATTCGCCGCTGTGGCTGTTTCCGGAGGCGCGGGACAGACCTGGAAGGTGAGAAGGGCATCCTATGTGCCGGCATGGATATTCGGCCGTGAGAATGACAGCTATTGTCCGGCGGGCGGACAGATCTGGTCGGACCAGGGAAAACTCCTTCATGGCTGCCTTACACTGGTCAGAAGCCTGAGGGCGGCAGGAAACGAAAGAGTGCTTTATTCCCCCAAGCCGGAAATGACGGGAGAAGAACTGCTGGAGGACAAAGAGGCCGTACAGTGGATGTTTGTCCGGAGCAAAAGAGAGGGCTACCGTATCGATATGCTCCGTCCCGGCGTCTGGAAGCTTCAGGATTATACGGGAAGCTCCTTCTATGTAGTGGAAGGCACCAGGGCGGCGCTGGTTATTGATACAGGCTTCGGGCCGGAGCTGGTTACCCCGTGGATAAGAAAAATCACGTCACTTCCGCTGGAGCTGGCATTGACCCACTGCCACGGGGATCATATGTATCATGCGGATGAATTCAAAACCGTATATCTGTCCGCCAAAGAAAAGGAACCGCTGGAGAGAATGAAAAAGACCATGCTCGCAGGCAGAGACATCGACTATGATTCCCTTCAGGATATTCCTGACGGCACCGTGATCGATTTGGGCGGCCTGGGGATTGAAGTGATGGAGCTGCCGGGGCATACGCCGGGCAGCGTACTTTTTATCGATCATACCCATAAGGTGATCTTCACGGGTGACGCCATCGGATCCGGACAGATGGTGCTCCTGCAGCTGGAACCGGTGATATCCCTGAAGGAATATAAGAAGAATCTGGAACGTCTGTATGAACGGCTGGAGGAGATGGACGACTATGTGCTCCTGGGAGGGCATATGGAACAGGAGGGAGGCTATCCTTTCGGAACGCCCTATAATCCGTCGCCCTATAATCCTCTGGGCAGGGAGGTCGTGCAGGATATGATGGAGCTGTGCGATATCTTCGGAAGCGACAAGGTGAAAAAGGAAGAACTGCCGCCGGACCGGATGTGTGAGGAACCCTCCTTCCTGGGATATTTCGGCAAAGCCGGACTCTGTGCCAGAAGCAGCCAGTTCTGAAATTTCCATGAAAAATATCCCTGAAAGTTACCAGGAAAGCCTCCGGAATTGTTTCCGAAGGCTTTCTTAAGAAAATCCTTAGGAATTTAACCGTCGGTTTCGTTGATTTTTTATAACATATCATATATAATTTATCCAGACGTTTATCTTGAGGGGAACTGATAGAGACTGGGAGAATAATATGAGTGATAAAGATTGGACAGACCTGGGGAATGATATCAGGGACATGGTGGATGACGCTGTCAAGTCACAGGACTTCAGAAAACTGAATGAAAATATCTGCCGTACCGTGACGGACGGGCTTGACAATATCAGCAGAAGTATAAAGAAAAATCTGGGATATGGGGATCCGCACGGCCCCTATCAGAATAATAACGGACAGTGGGGACCCCATTATACAAACGGCCCCGGAGTGCCGCCCGGACAGCCGCAGGGACCGAACCCTGCAGGGCCTTTTCCTAATAACGGCGCCGGAAACTGGCGTCAGGGGAATGGCGGCAATCCCGGGCCGGGGAATCCGGTTCAGGGGAATCCCGGACAGGCAGGGGGCTGGAGACCGCAGAATGGTGTTCCTTATGGAAATAATGCGCCGGGACAATGGCAGTATAACCGTCCGCCCCAGAATGCCGCGGGCACGGCGGTGCAGAATGCTTTTTCATCGGCAAGGAACAGCCTGATGCAGCATCCGCTCTATGCCAAGACCTTTGGCTCTCAGGCGGGAGGGACAGCCTTGTCCGCAGTGGGCTTTACGATTGCGGGATGCTCTGCGGTGGGAATACTGATAACCGCGTTGGTAGGGCTTGCCAGTACCTGGGTGGGCGGCATGAGCGTGGCCATAGCCATTCTTGCGGTGGTTTTGGGCGGCTCATCTATTATGGCCTGGAAAGGGACCAGTATCCTGGGAAGGGTAAAAAGATTCCGTAAATATGTGGACGGGCTGAAGGGAAGGACCTACTGCAGCGTCAGGGAACTGGCAGAAGCCGTCGGCAAGAATGAAAAGTATGTCCGCAATGACCTGCAGAAGCTGATAAAGATGGGCTGGTTCAAGCAGGGGCATATGGACCGTATGGGGACATGCCTGATTGTCAGCCATGAAACCTACAAACAGTATGAGGAAACACAGCTGCGGCTTGACGAACGCCAGAAGCAGGAAAGCGCCAGGGAACTGGAAATGAAAAAAGCAACGGACGGACTTTCCGGGGAAGTGAAGGAAATGATCCGGACGGGAAATGAATATATTATCCAGATTAAGAAAAGCAACGACGCTATCAAGGGAGAGGAAATTTCCGAAAAGATATCCCACATGCAGATGATTGTGGAAAAGATTTTCCAGAGGGTGAAGGAACATCCTGAATTTGCCCCGGATCTTCACAAATTTATGGAATATTATCTTCCTACAACAGTAAAACTTCTGGATGCCTATGAAGAACTGGATAAACAGCCCGTACAGGGAGAAAATATCACAAATGGGAAGGGTGAGATTGAGAAAACGCTGGATACGCTGAATGTGGCGTTTGAAAAGCTGTTGGACAGCCTGTTTGAGGATACGGCCTGGGATGTTGCAACCGATATTTCCGTCCTGCATACCATGCTGGCGCAGGAAGGCCTGACGGAATCCGGTATGAAAGCAAAAGACTGATACTGCAAAGAGAGATAAAAGGAGCATAAAAAATGAGTGAAGAATTCAAAGATTTTACGGCAACGCCCACACTGACACTGAACCCGGTGGCTGAAGAAAGCGCGGTGCCGGCAATGGCGCAGGAAACCCGTGTCCAGCCCAATGAAGCAGGCTGGGATGACAGCATGCTCAGCGCTGAAGAAAAACAGATGGTAGTGGATTTTTCCAAACAGATAGATCTGAAAAATTCCAATTTGATCATGCAGTATGGTGCAGGCGCACAGAAGAAAATGGCGGACTTCTCTGAAAAAGCCCTGGATAATGTAAAGACACAGGATCTGGGAGAGGTCGGAGATCTTCTCAGCGGCGTTGTTTCTGAATTAAAGAGTTTTGATGCGGAAGAGGAAAGAGGCGTTTTCGGATTCTTCAAGAAATCTGCAAATAAGATAACCGCCATGAAGGCAAAATATGCCAAGGCGGAAACTAACATAAATAAAATCTGCCAGGTCCTGGAGGGACATCAGGTACAGCTGATGAAGGATGCTGCTACTCTGGACAAGATGTATGAGCTGAACAAAACGTATTTCAAAGAGCTGTCCATGTATATCCTGGCCGGAAAGAAAAAGCTGAAAGAGGTCAGAGAAGGCGAGCTGGCACAGATTACGGCAAAGGCCCAGCAGTCAGGGCTGCCTGAGGATGCCCAGGAAGCAAGAGACCTGGATTCCATGTGCAACCGTTTTGAGAAGAAGCTTCACGATCTGGAGCTTACCCGTATGATATCCATTCAGACGGCGCCTCAGATCCGTCTGGTGCAGAATAATGATACGCTGATGGTGGAAAAGATTCAGTCTACTATCGTCAATACTGTGCCCTTGTGGAAAAGCCAGATGGTTCTGGCGCTGGGTGTGGAACACTCCACCCAGGCGGCTGCTGCACAGCGTCAGGTTATGGATATGACTAATGAACTGCTTCGCAAGAACGCAGCCACACTGAAAACGGCAACCATTGAGACCGCCAAGGAATCCGAACGCGGAATCGTGGATATGGAGACTCTGAAGATTACCAATGAATCCCTGATTTCCACGCTGGACGAGGTAATGCGTATCCAGCAGGAGGGCAGGCAGAAGCGCCAGGAAGCGGAAGTGGAAATGGCACGTATGGAAAGCGAACTGAAAACAAAGCTGCTGCAGATCAGCGGCTGAAAAAAGCAGGGAGGCTTAAAATTAAGCCTCCCTGTTGTTATGGACTAAAATTGTTTTGTACTCAGGGTGGAGTTATGATACTCCGGGTTAAAAGTTACATCTTCCAGAAACCATTCCGGCGGGATAAAAGCTTCCGCTTCTTTTTCTGTGGGAAATTCCACCTCCGCAATGACCAAAGGCGCGAATGGCTCCATAAAAACATCCAGCTCGATGGTATAGGGAGGAAGCGGGATAAGATACCTGCGCTTTGTAATGATATTTCCGTCGGCTTTGGCAACCAGGTGGTTATAAGCCTGTTCATTCAGAGGAAGATTATATTCCTCCCTGGCCATGAGCCCCTTTCCCTTATAGGTGAGATAATAGGTATCGTCCTCTCTGCGGACACGTACAACCGGGTTTGTATTCAGGTATCCCTGTTCAATGAGATGGCTGTCATACCGGGCCAGATCTTCCGGCAGCTGTCTGACTGTAAATTTTCTTTCTATTTCCATCGGTATTCCTCTTTTCTCCTGCATGGTACGGCGCTGCATGAATATTACAGTAATGCGCTGTATAGGCCTTGGGCCGGCAGATTTTTTTATTCATGGCCTCTTTTTTTTCAGTGTAACACAGGGCAGCGTATGGTACAAGGCGGATGCTTGCGCAATTAAGGCAATGCCGCCGTATAAGTCACGGTTCCTGGTTCTGCTGTCCTCCTTTCCATTATAAAATTAAGGAAATATTCACAGAAATTTTATTGGATATTGGGTGGCTATTTGGTACAATGAACAAGGATATAAGAAAAGCTTGCCTGAAAGAACAACAGTTGTATAATAAGTGCGCCAACGCGTACGGATGGGAGCAAAAATGAGCAGAATCGGAATTTTTTTTGCAGAAGGATATGAAGAGATAGAAGCCCTGACTGTAGTGGACCTGGTGAGAAGGGCGGGAATCTCCATTGACATGATCTCAGTTACAGAAGCAGGAGAAGTAACAGGTTCTCATGGCATAACGGTAAAAATGGACAGAACGCTTGCGGAAACAGACTTTTCTCAGCTGGATATGCTTGTTCTTCCCGGAGGTATGCCGGGGACAAAAGGGCTTGAGGACTGTGAAGCGCTGATGGAAAAGCTGGATGAATTTTACACGTCCGGAAAGTATATAGCCGCTATTTGTGCGGCCCCCAGTATTTTTGGACACAGAGGTTATCTGAAGGGAAGGAAGGCAACCTCTTATCCGGATTTTGAAAGCCATCTGGAGGGCGCCGATGTTACCGGAGCAGCCGCAATCGTGGATGGAAATGTCATTACCGGCAGAGGAATGGGCTGTGCAATTCCCTTCGGACTCGCTATAGTAGAGCACTTTAAGGGAAAGAGTGCGGCGGACGAGCTTGCGGAAAAAATTGTTTACAGCAGATAAGGAATAGAAAAGGGAGTTATAACGACGAATGAATATTTTATTTTTTCTGACCCCAAAAAGCGAAGTGGCCTATGTAGATGAAAATGACAGCCTTCGTCAGGTCCTGGAAAAGATGGAGCATCACGGCTATGCAGCGGTCCCGCTGTTATCTTCCGGGGGGAAGTATATCGGGACAATAACGGAAGGGGATGTCCTCTGGAAGCTGAAAAAAGAAGGTTTTCCGGAACTTCATGAAATGGAAGATATTTCTGTCATGGAAATGATTAGGAACCGGGACAATAAACCCGTACATATTAATGTGGATATGGAAGGGCTGATGGAACGGATAATGAAACAGAACTTTGTTCCCGTTGTGGATGATGATAAGGTTTTTATTGGAATTGTCACAAGAAAGGATGCTATCCAGTATCTGATCGATGAACTGAAAAAAAGGAAGTATGACGGCACGGCTGCCGATAAAATTAAGACAATGGTACAGGCGGCCAAATAATAGAAAAACAAATATCCCGGCAGCTATGCTGCCGGGATTCCTGTTACAGAAAAAGTTATTTCATCTGCTCTTCCTGTTTCTTGATCATTCTACGAACCATTTCTCCGCCGATAGAACCAGCTTCTTTGGAAGTAAGGTCACCGTTGTAGCCTTCTTTTAAGTTAACTCCTAATTCAGAAGCAACCTCAGTTTTGAAACGATCCATTGCTGCCTTTGCTTCAGGGACCTCTACTCTATTAGATCTGTTAGAACTTGCCATTTGAATTCACCTCCGTAATTCTTGTTTCTATTTTTCTTAGTTTTTTTAGATAAGCGGGCGGCGACATTCGTTGGCCGTCCGCTTATCCAGGGGGATGTCTGAATTTGCATATCGGCGTTTCGTTTGTTTCCGTCGCTTATCTTGATGTTATTATTTGCGGAATTCATTTAATTATTATGACAATATCTGGTAATTTTACGGAGGCGTTTTCAGAAAGAAAAACGCTGCTTTTGGAATACTTATTTATAAAAGCAAAATGAATTTAAAAAGGCCGGATAATTTCATCAGCCATATAAGAAGCTTCCGCTTCCTCATGCGTCACGAGAAGCACGGTTTTGGCATTACCCGCGGCGGCGGCCTGCCTGACGGAGCCCAAAGTATAATCCATAATCCGAAGACGGGTATCCGTATCCAGCCCCTTAAAAGGTTCATCCAGCAAAAGCAGATCATAAGGAGAAAGCAAAGCCCGAAGCAGCGCCACACGCCGGCTCTGCCCGCCGGAAAGCTCTCTCACCGGCTGCGAAGCACAGGAAAGCAGATCCGTTTCTTCCAAAGCCCTTAAAATAGTCTGCTTAGGAAAATGCGATCCCGCAGTAAGACGTATATTGGAGACCGGACTCAAATTGCCGCACAGCCGATCCTCCTGAAAAACGGCTGAAAGCCGCATCCCCTGAATCCCCTCAACAGAACCGGAATCCGCCTCCTCCAGCCCCATCAGTATCCGAAGCAAAGTAGTTTTCCCGGCCCCCGAAGGAGCCATCAGTGCAGTTATACAACCATACCTTATTGTAAAGGAAAGTTCCTTCAACACTTTTTTTTCATGATAACTCTTCGATAATTGTATAATACGAATATCTTCCGGCATATATACCTCCTTTAACCTTCGCATCCGGAGCGGTTCCCTGGGTCCCGGCTGTCTCTTGTACACATATAGAGGGGTATAAGAGACAGTCTATGTAGTGGAAGGCACCAGGGCGGCGCTGGTTATTGATACAGGCTTCGGGCCGGAGCTGGTTACCCCGTGGATAAGAAAAATCACGTCACTTCCGCTGGAGCTGGCATTGACCCACTGCCACGG